>JAYRLR010000001.1:0-1284378 GCA_041905165.1 Mucilaginibacter sp. | reverse complement strand
TCATATCCCATATCTTATATCTCTCGTCTAACCTGTGGAGAATAACGGATTCGAACCGTTGACCCCCTGCGTGCAAGGCAGGTGCTCTAGCCAGCTGAGCTAATTCCCCGTGTGATGCTTTTGTAGTGAATGGTCAATAGTCAATAGTCATTATAACTACTCTCTATTACCTTTTCACTATTCACCAGCAGCTTCGCTGCTCTGTAGTCCCGAGCAGATTTGAACTGCTGACCCCTACATTATCAGTGTAGTGCTCTAACCAAACTGAGCTACGGGACTATCTTTTTTGTCGCAGTTGCCAGTTGCAGTTGCAGTATATATAATATATTACTGCTGCTACCGCTACCGCTACTGCCACTTAAGCCCCCGCCCTCTCGGCCGGCACCCTGATGGCTTCATCTTCCGGGTTTCTTTTTGTTTTTTTATAAAGAAAATAAATCATGTGCATAGCAGTTACTGCCTCTTGTTTTGGGATACTGCTCCAGAAAGGAGGTATTCCAGCCACACCTTCCGGTACGGCTACCTTGTTACGACTTAGCCCCAGTTATCGGTTTTACCCTAGACGGCTCCTTGCGGTTACCGGCTTCAGGCACCCCCAACTTCCATGGCTTGACGGGCGGTGTGTACAAGGCCCGGGAACGTATTCACCGCGTCATTGCTGATACGCGATTACTAGCGAATCCAACTTCACGGGGTCGAGTTGCAGACCCCGATCCGAACTGTGAATGGCTTTCCGAGATTGGCATCCTGTTGCCAGGTAGCTGCCCTCTGTACCATCCATTGTAGCACGTGTGTAGCCCCGGACGTAAGGGCCATGATGACTTGACGTCGTCCCCTCCTTCCTCTCTATTTGCATAGGCAGTCTGTTTAGAGTCCCCACCTTAAATGCTGGCAACTAAACATAGGGGTTGCGCTCGTTGCGGGACTTAACCCAACACCTCACGGCACGAGCTGACGACAGCCATGCAGCACCTAGTTTCGTGTCCCGAAGGACTGAGGCGTCTCTGCCTCATTCACTAACTTTCAAGCCCGGGTAAGGTTCCTCGCGTATCATCGAATTAAACCACATGCTCCTCCGCTTGTGCGGGCCCCCGTCAATTCCTTTGAGTTTCACCCTTGCGGGCGTACTCCCCAGGTGGAACACTTAACGCTTTCGCTTAGACGCTGACCGTATATCGCCAACATCGAGTGTTCATCGTTTAGGGCGTGGACTACCAGGGTATCTAATCCTGTTTGATCCCCACGCTTTCGTGCCTCAGCGTCAATCATACTTTAGTAAGCTGCCTTCGCAATCGGTGTTCTGTGACATATCTATGCATTTCACCGCTACTTGTCACATTCCGCCTACTTCAAGTACATTCAAGCTCTTCAGTATCAAAGGCACTGCGACAGTTGAGCTGCCGTCTTTCACCCCTGACTTAAAAAGCCGCCTACGCACCCTTTAAACCCAATAAATCCGGATAACGCTTGGATCCTCCGTATTACCGCGGCTGCTGGCACGGAGTTAGCCGATCCTTATTCTTACAGTACATTCAGCTCCCTACACGTAGAGAGGTTTATTCCCGTACAAAAGCAGTTTACAACCCGTAGGGCCGTCTTCCTGCACGCGGCATGGCTGGTTCAGGCTTGCGCCCATTGACCAATATTCCTTACTGCTGCCTCCCGTAGGAGTCTGGTCCGTGTCTCAGTACCAGTGTGGGGGGTCATCCTCTCAGATCCCCTAAACATCGTCGCCTTGGTATGCCGTTACCACACCAACTAGCTAATGTTGCGCATGCTCATCTTTACCCTATAAATATTTGATTATAATATGATGCCATATCATAATGTTATGCGGTGTTAATCTCTCTTTCGAGAGGCTATCCCCCAGGTAAAGGTAGATTGCATACGTGTTACGCACCCGTGCGCCACTCTCATGAAGAGCAAGCTCCTCAATCCCGTCCGACTTGCATGTATTAGGCCTGCCGCTAGCGTTCATCCTGAGCCAGGATCAAACTCTCCATTGTATAATGTTTTGTTTGAATTACCTGACCCTATTAACTCAATCAATAGAATCTGTAATTATTTGTATCTTTTACAGTATCCCCCGAAAAACTTATTTGGTTTTCTCTAACCTGATTTGGTTAGTTATTGACAGTACTACTTTGCTTTTTCAAGTTTCCTGCTCTCCGCTTTCGCTTCCTGCTTTCCGCTTCTATCAAAGTAGCCCGCTACGCTACATGATTATCTTTTCCTTAAAGAACTTTATCTCCTCGCCTCGCGGTTCGGAACTTTTATTTTCTCACTATCATTGCGACAGTGTGACTTTTTCTTATTTTTATCATCACCATTCGCTGGTGATGTTTCGCTCATTCGAGCTCCCTTCGTTTTGGGACTGCAAAGGTAAGAAGGTTTTTCTTTTCTGCAAACTTTTTTTTATTTTTTTTGTCTGCCCTTTTTCAGTCTCTCAGTATCCGTTTCGCTGATTTCTCAGCTCCTTCGTTTCCGCCGTTGCGGGCTGCAAAGGTGAGCATTTTTTTTCTTTCTGTCAAGCACTTTTTTCAAATTTTTTTTGGCTCCTTAAAACCTCCTAAATCCTACTCCTTTTACCCCCTTCCCTAATACTCCCGGATGATTCAAATAACGATCGCCTTTCTTCCAAAGCGGTCACAAATGTAGGATGTTTTTTGCCTACAGTCCAAACATTTTTTCAAAAAATTTAAAACAATTTGCAACTCACTGAAAGTTAGTGGCAATACAACCGCAATTCAAGGCAGTTATTACAAAAACAATAGACCAAGCACCTTTTATTATCTTTGTATTATATGAACGACGCCCAGTTTCCCGACCACTTTATTGCACTTATAGAGAAAGAGCCCGGTTTTGATAAGCCTTCCTTTATCGCGGCGCATAGTGAAAATGCACCTGTATCTATACGCATCAATCCTTTTAAAAGTGCAAATCTACCTACCGGCGACGGCGTGCCGTGGTGCAAAGAAGGCATTTATCTCGAAAAAAGACCGTCTTTCACCTTTGATCCGTTATTCCATGCGGGCGCTTATTATGTGCAGGAAGCGTCATCGATGTTCATCGGGCATATTTTTAATCATATAAAACCTGATGGCACACCTATAAAGGTGCTCGACCTTTGTGCTGCGCCTGGCGGAAAAAGCACTTTACTTAACTCTCTCTTGCAGCCCGACGATTTGCTCGTTGCCAATGAGATTATTAAAACACGCGTACCTGTATTGGCCGATAACCTGACCCGTTGGGGTACGGCCAATAGTATAGTATGTAATAACGACCCTCGCGACATCGGCCGTTTGCAGAATTTCTTCGACATTATATTAGTAGACGCGCCTTGCTCCGGGTCGGGTATGTTCCGCAAGGATGCTGAAGCCATGGAGGAATGGAGCGAGACCAACGTGCAACTTTGTCATCAGCGTCAGCAACGTATTTTGGCCGACATACTGCCTGCGCTTAAGGAAGACGGATATTTAATATATTCTACCTGCTCTTACTCGCACCAGGAGAACGAAGAAATAGCAGATTGGCTGTGCGATGAGTTTGAAATGCAACCCGTACAAATACCCATACAGCAAGATTGGAATATAGTCGAAACCCGCTCCCCGGAGAAAGGCGCTTACGGCTACCGTTTTTATCCGGGTAAGGTTTTGGGCGAAGGGCTGTTTGCCGCATGCCTGAAAAAGATGACTGAAAACACGGGCCGTATCAATAGTAAAAGCGCCGGACAGCAAAAGTTAGCGGCGCGTGAGTTGGATATTGTAAAAAGTTATGTGCAGGAGGCGGACAGGTTTTATTATTTTAAGGTTGCTGATGATTGGCTGGCTATGGAGAAGCATCATCACGAAAGCTTGAATATATTACATAAACACCTTTACCTGAAAAAATCGGGTGTGCGCATTGGGCAACTTGCCGGTAAAGACCTAATACCCGACCATGAACTTGCCCTTAGTACTATTATAAATAAAGAAGCTGTTCTGGATACAGAGTTGAGCCATGATAACGCAATAGCATACCTTAGAAAAGATAACCTCACATTAAATGTCACCGGAAAGGGCTGGAGCCTGATGACTTACGACGGATTGGCTTTGGGATGGGCGAAATTGCTCCCTAACAGAATCAATAACTATTACCCTAAAGAATTAAGAATTTTGACCACTAAGCCAATAAATTAAAAAGATAATTATTTCGTTCTAAGAAATAAACATTAGAACATTTTTCGGTCTGCGCGGTTGTACTAAACACAACCAAGAGACCTATGAAAAAGCATAGTTTTTTTTATCGTAACGGCTTAAGTATTGTTTTTGTAACCCTATTTATAATAACCTTAATTGCTCAGGCATTTACAGGGTGGAAAGAAAATAACGAAGAAATCATACAAGAGGGCGGTCGGCCTGAACAATTCAGCACTTACCTGCATTCGGGGCATTTTATATCGGCCACCTTTGAGAATTTTCAGAGTGAGTTTTTACAGATGGCACTATATGTAGTGCTCACCATTGGTTTGCGTCAGCGCGGCTCGGCTGAATCTAAGAAGCTGGATGAACCTGAAGATGTAGACCGCGAGCCGGAAGCAAGCCCCGATGCCCCCGGACCAGTAAAGCGCGGTGGGTTCATTCTTAAATTGTATGAGCATTCGCTGTCAATAGCCTTTGGTATTTTGTTCTTCTTCAGTTGGGCCATGCACCTGTACGGGAGTTGGCAGGACCATAACGACCAGCAGTTATTAAAAAAGCTCCCTACGGAATCGCTTTTGAAGTTTATTGGAGAGCCAACATTTTGGTTTGAGACCTTCCAGAACTGGCAAAGTGAGTTTTTGTCGGTAGCATCTATTGTAATACTCACCATCTTTTTGAGGCAGAAAGGCTCACCGGAATCAAAACCGGTGGACGCCCCTCACATGGAAACAGGCAAATAACTTATTTAAATCTATATGGCAGAACCTAAAATTACGGAATGCAGTAAGTTAATGGCTGACAAAGGCCTTACCATAGCATTTGCAGAAAGTGCCACTGCCGGATGGCTATGCTCGGAGTTCGCCCTGGCGCCAACATCAGGAAAAACGCTTAAAGGCGGTATTGTGTGCTATGATGCAGAGATAAAGCAATCGTTATTAAATATATCGAAAGATTTTATAGAACAGTACACCCCGGAATCTGCCGAGGTTACCGAGGCACTTGCTAAAAAATTGAAAGGTGTAATTGATGCGGACATACACGTTGGCATAACCGGGCTTACAACCCCGGGCGGCAGCGAGACCGAGGACAAACCTGTGGGTACCATGTTTGTACACATTCAACTAAAAGAACAGTCTATACCACATTGCGAGGTCTTCAGTGGCGATCAGGAAGAAATCATCCACCAAACAGTTAACTGCGTAGCGGAATTATTGATAGAGGCCATGCAGGGTGAATAATTTTGCCTGAACCAAACCTTTTTTGGCTTGCCCGACTTTATGCTACATGCGTATAAATAGTTGTATTTGTATTATTTACCTTTTCCTGTCCGCCTGCGGAGAACCGGAAAAACCAACGGTTGTAAAAGCTGTAGATACCGTAAAAAGTACCAGTGGCGAAACAACGGTGATTCTCGCTCCTACTGACGGCACGCCCGATATGAACCATATCAATACCGGACGAACTACTCCGCAGCAGCTTATCAATTTCGCGCAGACCGCTATAGGTGTGCCTTACAAATACGCATCGTCTGACCCAAAAGAGGGTTTTGACTGTTCTGGCTTTATCACTTATACCTTTAACCACTTTGGCATTGCGGTGCCCCGTACGTCTGTTGACTTTACCGATGTAGAGCATGAAGTACCACTTGAAGAAGCATTGCCGGGCGACCTGATATTATTTACAGGAACAGATAGTACCGACCGTACTGTGGGCCACATGGGTATTGTGATTACTAACCCGGATGATAGCTTGGAATTTATTCATTCTACCTCAGGCAAAGCAAAGGGTGTTACTATATCACCACTGCAACCGGCTTATATTACCAGGTTTGTTAAAGTAATACGGGTGTTTCCGCAAAACGAAAACACCCGTTGATATAACTTTACCACTACTTAAATGAAGTAATCAATATTCACCCGTAGCCAGCATCACCAGCGTACAGGCATAAATGGTTTCTATTCCTTGCTCTTCTGCTTTGCGGCGCAATTCCCCATTTTCCGTACCAGGGTTAAAAATGATTCGCCGTGGATGCGTTTCTAAAATATAGTCATATAACGGAGGTAAGTTATTAGTGCCTACATATAAGGTAACAGTATCAATATCGTGGTGAATACTCTCCGGACGCTCAATAGGCACACCAGCTACCTCACCGTTTTTTAAACCCACGTTCACAATGTCATGCCCATGCCCCTTAAGGCGGTTGGCGGCTAAATATGCATACCTGCTACTGTCAGGCGTGGCGCCAAGTATTAATGTCTTTTTTCCAGCCATAATACAATAATAACGAGAGCGCTTCGGGTTTTGTTTAAGAGCAGTTTATTGTTACATGCCGTTAACAAATCGGGGTTTTTATTATCTTATTAAAAAAAGTGAAAATACTTTAAAATGTTTTGATGACAGGCTCGTCATCAACAATAAGCAATGGATACACTGTTAACAACCGCCATGCCGGGAGACAAACACAACAGCATCATACAAACAATGGCATCGTATGGTAAAAACCTGCTGCGTTTTATCCGCCGGCGTGTAAAAAGCGAGGCTGATGCCGAAGACATTCTGCAGGATGTTTGGTACCAGTTGAGCGCGGTTGTGAATTCGGAACCGATTGAGCAAACAGGGGCATGGCTGTTCAGGGTGGCACGCAACAAAATTATTGACAAGCACAAAAAGCGGTCGGAAAGCTTACTTGATGACATGCAAACCAATATGCCCGACGATGATGATGACATGCCCGGCCTGGACACCCTTTTACTCACGGAAACCCGAACACCCGAAAGCGAATACCTGCGCAACATGTTCTGGGAGCAACTTTTTGTAGCGCTCGATGAGTTGCCTCCGGAACAACGCCAGGTATTTATGTGGCACGAGATGGAGGGAATGCCATTTGCAGAAATTGCTGAGCGCACGGGTGAAAATGTCCAAACGCTGGTATCGCGCAAGCGCTATGCTGTGGTGCATCTGCGCAAACGGCTTACACAATTATATAAAGAGATAACACAGTATTAGAAGATATAACCATGAGAAATACATTTTATAAAGGCAGGTTCATATTCATCCCGCTGGCTGTGGCGGCGTTCCTGTCGCTCATCAGCCTGGTGGTGATGGAACTTTGGAATAGCCTCCTGCCCGAAATTCTGAATACCCGGCCTATAAATTTCTGGCAGGCTATGGGCATATTCGTTTTATGCAAAATATTGTTCGGGTTTGGTAAGGGCGGTCCACAGGGCGCGCCGTGGTCGCGCAGCCGCATGGCCCGCAAGTTTAAAAACATGAGTGAAGATGAGCGCGAGATTTTTCGTCAGGAAATGGAAAATCGTATGTGCCGCTGGCAAAAAAGGTCGACACCCCGCAATACCGAAACAATTAACACAGAAAAGACTTCGCAAGGTGAAACACCCATAGTTTAAATTTAACACCGTTCTTTATTATGGATGTACTTGTATTTGCAACAAATGTTACCAGCGAAAGGCAGGTTAGCAAGGTACGGGCCTTGCTAACCAATTTGCCCGCCGTTACCGATTGGAATTTTGACCTTGACGACTGCGATCATATTTTGCGCGTAGTATCTCGCAATGTTTCTCCGCGAGATATTGAGATCTTGCTGCAAGCCGAGGGACTACACTGCAATGAACTGGCCGATTAAGTTATAGCCCGCCAAGCATCTTATTTAAAATAGCAACCTGACCTGCATGATACACGTGATGCTGTATCAGCCCTCTTATTAACGCTTCGTAAGTTACACCTGTTCCCAAAGCGGCGTTCCTTTTGTCATTGGTAGGCTGCTGCCACTTATCATCTTCAACCTGGCTGATAGCATCTATTAATGCTACGTTTACAAGCTTAAAACTGTCCTTTAATTTTTGCCAGCGCTCTTCATCGGGTTCACCTGCATCCGGCCAATCGCCACCGGGCGGCATGCCTGCTTCCTTTCCTTGCATGCGCAAGTTTACCTCTTCTGTCCAGCCTATCATGTGCAGTACTATCTCTACCACGCTATGTGCTCCTCCAGGCGGTCGTTCGTATGCCACATCAAAGGTTGTTGCATCGATAATCTCATAAACCGGCGAACCATACCACGCATCGCCACTCAAAACCTCCGAGAGTTCTGCACCAAGTTTTTCAGCAGTTGTCATATTCAATTAGTTAACAATTCAAGTGCCATTAATAATTCTTACAACTTTCTAATAATTTTCTAATAAGTTATTTATACTAAATCCAAATAAACATATATTTGCCACCGAAAACTATTGATATGCAATTAAAAACTTTTACTTTTTTCACTTTCATTATCAGTTTAATAGCCTGCTTAAACAGTGCAGCACAAGTGCTCACACAGGAGGACTCGCTTGCCGCAGGTTTAATATACCAGCCCCAGGCTACTGTAATTTCCGGATACGGCGAAGCGCGTTATAGTATGGACACTAAACGCAAGAGTTCCGAAGCCAATTTAAAAAGGGTAGTACTTTTCCTCGGCCATAAATTCAACAATAAAATTTCACTATTTACCGAACTTGAAGTGGAGGACGCTTTCACATCCTCATCAAACAGTGACGAGGGCGTAACCGGCCGCGGTAATATTTCTATGGAGCAGGCCTTCCTTAAGTTCAACCTTAATCCATCTACCTATCTGGTAGCCGGTTTGTTCATTCCGCGTATTGGTTACATAAACGAAAATCACTTACCAACTACCTTTAACGGTGTTGACAGACCTTTTCTTGAGGAACAAATTATTCCGTCTACCTGGAGAGAAGTAGGCGTTGGTTTATACGGACAATTTACACGTGTACCCGGCTTAAACTATAGCCTGGCGCTTACTAATGGCTTAAATTCTGAAGGATTTAGCGGCAGCACCGGCATTCGCGGAGGCCGGCAGTTGGGGCAGGCAAATGGCGGCACCAACCTTGGCTTAAGTGGCTCATTACTGTACTATGTAGATAATTTCCGTTTCCAGGCATCCGGTTATTATGGCGGTTCTACAGCTAAAGAAAAACGCGTTGCGGATAGTCTTGCTTTAAACGGCGGACCATTTGGCAACCCGGTTATGCTGGGCGAAATAAACGCTCAATACAACAACAATGGCATAAGCGTGCGTACCATAGCAACAGTAGTGCATATTAAAAATGCCGCTGATATAAACCGGGCTTTCGCTAATAACACACCCGAAACCATGTACGGAGGTTATGCAGAGTTAGGGTATGACCTGTTTTACCCGGCACATCATGGGCAAAAGTCGTTCACTGTTTTTGGACGATACGAGTACCTTAATCTTGGTGCAAGCATTCCAACCAATGGTATTGAAAACGATGCTAACCGCAAGCAATACTTTATAGCGGGCATCACTTATAAGCCTATACGAGGAATTGCCATAAAAGCCGATTATGTAGAACGCGTAACCGGCGATTTTAACCAGGCGCTTATTGTAACGCCTTTCCCGCAACAGATACCTTATTACAAAAACAATGGTTTTGTAAACCTGGGCATTGCCTATAACTTTTAAACCGAGACAAATGAGTACGCGGAGAGATTTTTTAAAATCGGGATGCACTGCCTGCCTGCTGGTAGCCAGCGGCGCATCGCTACTGGAGGGCTGTGCATCTGCCCTACCCATGGTAAAAGTGCCGGATACGGCAGACAAGCAGGTTAAGGTGGATGCATCTAACTTCATACCGGGCAAGGTTGATAAGCTGGTCATCCGCTCCAAACAGTTAGAGAACGACATCCTGCTTATTAAACACAGCGATACCGATTACCGGGCGCTTTACCTCAAATGCACGCATGAGGGCGTAAATTTAAACGCAACTAACAACCGCATTTACTGTAACTCACATGGCAGCTCTTTCGATCTGGAAGGCAATGTATTGAAAGAACCTGCGCTGCGCCCACTCAAAAAATTCACTACTCAAGTGGCAAACAATCAAATTATCATCCATATAAGTTAATTATCATGAACACCAACCTTATGAAAAAAGCTGCGGTAGCACTGCCGCTAATGCTGCTGGGCACCGTATCGTGCAGCAAAAAAGACAACCCCGATACCAATACAGACACGCTGAAAAAAGACATCCTTACCGAAACGGCATCAACCGTTTGCCGTAGCTCGTACGAGGATATGTATACTAAATCTCAGGAGTTATTAAGCTCTGTACAAACACTGATTGCTACTACCAACACTGATAACCTGGCTACAAGCCGTACCAAATGGCGCGCCATCCGCACCACCTGGGAGCAGACTGAAGCATGGTTGTTCGGCCCTATATCTGCCAATGAAATTGACCCTCGTATTGATACCTGGCCTGTAGACTTCAATGCCCTTGATGGTATCCTTGGTAATAATGACGCGCTTACTGAGGCCTATGTGGATGATCTGGAAGAATCACTAAAAGGCTTTCACCCTATCGAGTACTTGTTATGGGGCAAAAACGGCGACAAAACAGCTGCCCAATTTACTACCCGCGAAAAGGAATACTTGCTTGCCCTTACCCAAAACCTGGTAAAGCTATGCAAAGAAGTTCGCGACACATGGAGCACCGGCGGCTATGATAAGCAACTGGCAACGGCTGGCAGCGGCTCAACAGAATTTACCACCATGCAATCGGCATACGTACAAATTGTTGATGCCATGTCCGGAATTTGTGACGAGGTGGCTAATGGCAAAATCAAAGAACCTTTTGATGCGCAGGATGCAAAACTGGAGGAAAGTCCTTTTGCAAAAAACTCAGTAACCGACTTCACTAACAACATCAACGGTATTCTTGATATTTACCAGGGCCGTTTTATTGCCGATGGTAAAGGTTTGGAAGATTTGGTACGCCAGAACAATCTTGCGCTGGATGCCGAAATAAAATCTAAACACGCCGCTGCCGTGGCTTCGCTTAAAGCAATTACCAAACCTTTTGGAGAGGCCATCACTACCGAACAATCAAAGGTTCAGAACGCGATGGACAAGATCAACGACCTGGCCACTACGCTTGATAGCAAACTGAAGCCGTTTGTGCAGCAGTACGTAAAATAATATTTCGCCCGCTTATTTGATATGAGAAAAACTACTAAAGCCGTTCTTATTTTAATTTCCGGTTTAACTGCAGTGCAGGTAGCCTGCCGAAAGGCAGATGTTAATGCCAACGATAGCAATCCCGACAGCGAGTGGCTGAACGGTGGTTCGCAAACTGCATTCGACGGCGGCAGCGGTGCTTTTTCTCATATCTTTTCGGGCATGCCTGAGTACCTGGAAAGGGTTCATGAAGTAGGCGATATTCAGTTTGAGGCTACATTTGTATCAGCGCCGGCACCATTAAATCCCGGTCTCGGGCCAATATTTAATAACGTGTCCTGCTCCTCATGCCACGTGAATGACGGGCGTGGTAAAGTACCGGGCACTGGAGAATCGGCTGCAAACATGCTTTTCAGGTTAAGCTTGCCCGGCGAAGGCGAACACGGCAACCCTGTTCCGGTACCCGGCTTTGGCGATCAGCTGCAAAACCGCGTCTTGCTTGGTAAACAGAAAGAGGGCGATGTTACCATTACTTATACTGAAGAAACCAATTACTTTGCTGATGGTACAGCCTACAAGTTGCGCAAACCGCAATATACTATCGTAAATCCATACGCCGCATTACCATCAAGCGTGTTGCTATCGCCACGTGTAGCAGCACCGGTATTTGGCTTGGGTTTACTTGAAGGTGTGAGCGAGGCAGACATTATTGCCAATGCTGACCCCGACGACAAAGACAACGACGGGATAAGCGGTAAGCCTAATTATGTTTGGGATGTTCTGAAAGAGCAAAAAGTTCTCGGCCGTTTCGGGTGGAAGGCTAATCAACCCTCGTTATTGCAGCAGGTAGCTGCCGCTTATAATGGGGATATAGGCATCACTAACTACCTCTTTCCGAAAGAAAGCAGCGAAGGACAAACACAATTCGATAGTAATCCAGGCGGAAAATATGAATTGACCGATAGCCTTATTCACAGCGTAGAATTTTATGTGCGCACATTGGCGGTACCGGTTCGCAGAAATGTAAACGCACCTGTTGTGAAGCAAGGCAAAGCAGTGTTTATCGCTGCCGGCTGCAATAAATGCCATAGGGCGGATGTGAGAACGGCCGTGAATGTGAGTCTTCCTCAATTGAGCAATCAACTGATACACCCTTTTACTGATCTGTTACTGCACGACATGGGGCCAGGCCTTGCCGATAACCGACCAGACTTTGCTGCCACCGGCAGTGAGTGGCGTACTGCGCCTTTATGGGGCATAGGGCTTACTCAAAAAGTAAACAACCATACCAATTTTTTGCACGATGGCCGCGCCCGTAACCTGCTGGAAGCAATTATGTGGCACGACGGCGAAGCACGAAATGCTATGTTGAAAGTGAAGAGTATTTCTAAGGCTGATCGGGATGCGCTCGTAGCCTACCTTGAATCGCTATAAAATACCCACTGCGGCAACTGCGCAGTTAATTCCATCAATAGCGGCAGATATAATCCCCCCTGCGTAGCCGGCACCTTCACCGCATGGAAACAAGCCTGCTATTTGCGGATGTTGCAGCGTTTCTTTATCGCGTGGTATTTTCACAGGCGATGAGGTACGCGACTCCACCCCTACCAGTATGGCTTCATTGGTGTAATAACCCTTCATTTTTTTTCCAAAAACCGGCAGAGCTTTTCTCAAGCGCTCGTCTACCTTAGCAGGCAACACCTCACTTAACTGTACGCTCCGCGTACCCGGCAGGTAGGAGTTACGTGGCAAACCGGCTGATAAGCGCTTTTCTACAAAGTCAATCATGCGTTGCGCAGGTGCAACCAAATTCCCCCCTCCAGCCCTAAAGGCTGCCTGCTCTACTTCTTGCTGAAAGCGCAGCATTTTGAAAGGGTCAGTATCGCTTCCTTTTACGTCTTCCAGGTTTATTTGTACAACAGTACCCGAGTTTGCGTACGGATTGTTACGTTTCGAGGGGCTCCACCCATTTACTACGATTTCATCTTCCCCAGTTGCGCATGGGGCTATGATACCGCCCGGGCACATACAAAATGAGAACACGCCCCTGTCGTCCACCTGTTCAACCAGACTGTAGTAAGATGGTGGTAAATAAGGTCCGCGCACATCGCAATGGTATTGTGCACGGTCTATAATTTCCTGCGGATGCTCAATCCGTACCCCAAGGGCGAAAGGCTTAGCCTCTATAAATATGTTCTGCCGGTGCAGCATTTCAAACACATCCCTCGCCGAGTGCCCGGTGGCCAATATCACGGCATCAGCATACAGTTTTTCGCCATCAGCCAGTTGTACGCCTTTTATCTTATCAAAGGCCACCTCCAGGCCGGTAACCTTTTTATCAAACAGCACCTCACCGCCGGCGTTCAAGATAGTATCACGCATAGCAGTAATGATATGCGGTAATTTATTGGTACCAATGTGAGGCCGCGCATCTACCAATATATCTTCAGTTGCGCCATGCGCTACAAAAACCTTTAAAACTTCGTTAACATTGCCACGCTTAGTTGAGCGTGTATACAGCTTACCGTCAGAATATGTGCCTGCCCCACCTTCACCAAAACAGTAGTTCGATTCAGTATTTACTAAGCCAAGTTTATTGATATTGGCCAGGTCGCGCCGGCGTTGTTTAACATCCTTGCCGCGCTCTATTACAATGGGCTTAAAGCCAAGGGCTATGCATTTTAATGCCGCGAACAAACCTGCCGGGCCGGCACCAACTATAATGACCGGCTTTGCTGATGCAACGTTAGGATATTCTACCGTGTAATGTTCGGCAGGCTTTGGCTCGTCAATAAATGCAGCTACCTGCATACGATACACTACCTTGCGGCCGCGTGCATCAATAGATCTTTTTAAGATTTTTATTCCGGCTATACGCTTTGCAGGAATCTTAAGCGCGTCAGCGGCAAGCTGCTTTATGATGGCCTCATCTTCATGCTGTCCGGGCGGACAAACAATCTCTACTTCTTTAGTCATAACAACATTGTGCCGGGTATTTATCCCGAATGGCGCAAAGTTAAATAAAAAATCGTCCGTAGGTGTACAGATGTTGTTCGCTATCGTACAGTGCACACTATCAATATAAATTTACATAATTGAAAATCAATTAGTTAATTTAAAGGCACCTGTTTTGGCATAATGCCATCAAATAATTATCACGATGAAAACCGCCGAGAACAGGTTAAACCAAATTTGGGAAGGATGCCTGAACAACAACCGCCGCGAACAAGAACTGTTATATAAAGTAATGGCGCCAAAAATGCTGGCCGTTTGCCTGCGCTACGCTAAAGATAAGGATGAAGCACAGGATATTTTGCAGGAAGGATTCATAAAATTGTTCAGGAACATGCACAATTACCGCGGTGAAGGTAGCCTTGAAGGATGGATACGCCGCATTATGGTGCATTCGGCTATATCGCGCTACCGTAAGTTGAAACCTATAGTATTGGTTGATGATTTTGCCGCAACCGAAATTGCCTACGCTGGCGGCGACAGAAACGGCAACAGGCTTGAAGCAGCCGAGCTGATGGACATGATACAGCAATTGCCTACCACCTACCGCTCTGTATTTAATATGTATGCCATTGAAGGTTATTCACATCAGGAGATTGGTAATACTTTAGGCATGAGCGAGCTGCTATCACGCACTACCTTGCACCGTGCCCGTACAATATTAAAGGACCGCGTAACGCGCCTGTATAAAACAGAACAGCATTGCCTTGCGGGGTAATCCGCATAAGCAATGCTGTTCTCTATTCAAATAACGATTTTTATTTATGTTACTTTGTCTTAGACACAAAGTAACCAGACTAAGCGTAGCGTTCTCATGAACACCTATAAAGGTTAATTAAATAGTGAATAACTCAAGCCAGAAAAAACCTTCATCAACACAGGCCATACTCCCGGCCCGGTTTTCTGGCAGGCCTCCGCACTTTTGAATATACAAGTGACTTGCAGATTAAAACCTTTGCTATTCACCGTCCACTATTCCAATTCACTTATTCGTCACTAACTAATAACTACTTATGCTTATTGCTCATGAAAAAGGTGATCTCGCCACCGTTCATGATGTCGGCATTTGATAATGAGTAACCGTTAAGCGGTTTGCCGTTAAGCACAATCTTGCTTACGTAAACATTTTTAGGGCCTTGGTTTTTAACGTTGATCTTAAATGTTTTGCCGTTGCCAACCTTCACCACTGCGCCGTTAACTGCCGGGCTGCCTATAGAGAATTGGTCGCTGCCAGGAGCTACAGGATAAAAGCCCAAAGTAGTGAAAATGTACCATGCACTCATCTGGCCGGTATCGTCATTACCACCCAAACCATCGGGTGTTGGTTTATACATTAGCGGCAATATCATGCGCACACGCTCCTGGGTTTTCCATGGTGAGCTTGTCCAGTTATACAGGTACGCTACGTGGTGCGATGGCTCGTTACCGTGCACATAGTTACCTATGATACCGTCGCGGGTAATGTCTTCTGTCTCTGCAAAGTATTTATCCGGCAGGTGCATTGTAAACAAAGAGTCGAGGTAACGTACAAAACGTTTTTCACCACCCATCAATTTAATTAAGCCTTCCGGATCCTGCGGCGCAAACAGGCTGTAGTTCCATGAGTTACCTTCGATAAAGCCTGCGTTGTGTGTACTCAATGGGTCAAACTCCTTGCGGAAGGTGCCGTCGTTGTTTCTCGGGCGCATAAATCCAATTGAAGGATCATATACATTCTTATAGTTTTGCGCACGTTTGATGAACTCCTCATAAATATCGTTACGACCAAGCTTTTTCGCCATTTGCGCAATAGCCCAATCGTCATAAGCATACTCCACCGTTGAAGATACCGATACGCCAGAACGCTCATTAGGGATGTAACCTTTGTCTATGTACTCGCCAATACCTTCATAATCGCGTTTGCGGGCGGTAGTTACGCAAGCCTCAAGTGCCTTGTTGGCATCAAACGGTGCGTTTCCTTTAACAACGGCATCAGCAATTACTGCCACCGAATGGTAACCGCTCATACACCAGTTCTCATTAGCTGAGTTTGACCATACCGGCAGCATATGCTCAGGGCTTTGGTCAAAGTGTGCCAGCATGGATTTTACCATGTCAGCATTACGTTCCGGATGAATGATATTAAACAGCGGGTGCAAAGCACGGTAGGTATCCCATAAAGAGAAGGTAGTATAATTGGTAAAACCTTCAGCCTTATGTACATTCTGATCTAAACCTTTGTACTGCCCGTCAACGTCCATATAAATGGTAGGGTTGATCATGGTGTGGTACATAGAGGTATAGAAGTTTTGCTTTGTAGTCAGGTCACCTTCTATCTTAATGCGGCTCAGTTCTTCCTCCCAGGTTTTTTGTCCGTCGGCTTTAACCTTTTCAAAATCCCAGCCCGGTGCTTCTGCCTTCATGTTGGCTAAAGCGCCATCCATGCTTACAGGCGACAGGGCAAATTTGATTTTGATTTTTTCTCCCTCTTGAGTTTTGAAGTCGAAATAGGCACGTATTTGCTTGCCGGCTATCTCCGGGAAATTTTTCGATTGATTGAATTTGCCCCAGAAACCACCGTACACCTGGCGTTTATCGTATTTTTTAAATCCATGCTGGGTAAACGGCTTTGAAAAAGCCATTGCAAAGTACAACGTACGTGTTCGGGCCCAACCATTGGTTTGGCGGTAACCTACTATCAGGCTGTCATTAATAACTTTAATATATGTCCAAACTGGCTTGTCAGGATAGTTATAAATGCCCGACATCAGATCGAGGATGATGTGCGACTGATCTGATTTGGGAAAGGTATACTGGTGGAAACCAACCCTTGTGGTAGTGGTTAACTCAGCTGTGATGTTGCTTGCATCTAACTTTACTTTGTAATAATTAGCCTCGGCAGTTTCATTGGCATGCGAGAAAGCCGAACGGTAACCGCTTCCTGGTTTATCAGCAGTACCTGGGTTAAGCTTTAATTCGCCTACAGTAGGCATAACGGTAAAGTCGCCCAAATCGGAGTGACCGGTACCGCTAAAGTGGGTATGACTGAAACCTACAATGGTTTTATCATCGTACTGATAACCGGCGCAGTATTTATACACGTCAGGATTATAATGTCCATCCAACTCATAGCTCGCAGTATCGGTCTCCGGGCTAAGCTGCACCATACCGAAAGGTACCGTAGCACCAGGATAAGTATGACCCATGCGCTGAGTACCTATAATAGGCTTAACATACTGTACCAACGATGAGTTGTTTTTTGTTTGTGCCGATGCCGCAAGGCTGGCTAAAACCAACAAGGTGGTAAAACGTTTTTTCATTTATTTAGTTATTGACAGCTAATTGTTTGCTAATGTAAGAATTTATTGCAAATAGTATAAAATTCCGGTCAGTTTGCCGCGTGTATTTGCCAAACTGTCATTAAAAGTGCTTTTTGTAACAACGGTATGCAGTTTGCAGTCAAAATTGTAAATTCACTTAAAAATACATTCATATGAAAAAGCTATTCTCGGCAATACTAATACTCGTTGCGGCCATGTCACTAAGCTCATGTAGCTATAACAGCATGGTAAAGCTTGATGAAAACGTGAAAAGCAAATGGGGAGCGGTAGAAAGTGATTACCAGCGCCGCGCCGATCTTATAAATAACCTGGTTGAAACGGTAAAAGGTGCCGCCAATTTTGAGAAGGAAACACTAACCGCAGTGATTGAGGCACGTGCCAAAGCAACATCCGTACAGGTTGACCCTACCAAGCTTACGCCGGAGACAATTCAGAATTTCCAGGCAGCGCAAGGTCAGTTGAGCTCTGCCTTGGGCAGGTTACTGGCTGTGAGTGAAAGCTATCCTGAACTGAAAGCAAATGCTAATTTCCAAACGTTACAGGAGCAGATAGAAGGTACTGAAAACCGCATCAGCGTATCTCGTAAGGATTTCAATACAGCTGTGCAGGAGTATAACAGCAAAATTCGCTCGTTCCCGGCTAACCTTACTGCCAAAATGTTTGGCTTTAGCGAAAAAGGATACTTTACGGCCGAAGCAGGTGCAGAAAAAGCGCCAAAAGTAAAATTCTAATACAAGCGATTGATTCACACTGATTGATCTTTGCCTCTATAATTCAATAGATCAAATTAATCAATCAGTGTAATCGTTACTAATCAGTGCAATCTTTACCATGAATATATTCGACGAGGAAGAACAATCTCGCATACGCCAGGCCATTGAAAATGCTGAAAAGGCAACATCGGGCGAGATACGCATTTGTATCGAAAAAAAATGCAGTGAAGAGGTACTGGATCGTGCTGCTACTTACTTTTACCGGTTAGGTATGGATAAAACCCGCCTCCGTAATGGGGTGCTGATTTATCTTGCTACCGTTGACCGTAAGTTTGCCATAATTGGCGACAAAGGCATAAACAGCGTAGTGCCTGAAAATTTTTGGGACGAGACCAAGGAAAAAATGCTGGCCGAATTTAAGTACGGCAACCTGGCAAGCGGCATTGTAACCGGCGTGGAAATGGCCGGCGAACAGCTAAAAAAATACTTCCCTAACACTACTGATGACATCAACGAATTGCCTGATGACATTGTACAAATGGAAGGGGATTAAACTACTATCCATGTTAAAAAAATATTTACTGCTTACTTGCTTCTTTATCAGTGCATTGGCTTTCGGGCAGGATTATCCGCCTAAGCCTAACACGCTGGTAAACGATTATACCAATACGCTATCTGCCAGCGAAAAGCAGCAGCTTGAACAAAAGGTAGTAGCTTTTGACGACTCTACCTCTACACAGATTTCAGTAGTAATGCTACGCTCCCTGGGCGGTTATGATATTGATGATTACGGCGTGGAGCTTGGCCGCCGCTGGGGTATTGGGCAGAAAGAAAAAAACAATGGCATCCTTATACTGGTAGCGCTTGAAGACCGTAAGCTGGCCATTAAAACCGGCTATGGAGTTGAAGGTGCTCTGCCCGATGCAGCAGCATATAGCATCAGGCAGAACGAAATTAATCCGTACTTTAAAAAAGGACAGTATTACGAAGGCCTTAACGCGGGTATTGATGCCATCATTAAATACACCAAAGGCGAGTACAAAGCCGAAAAGAAGACTAAAAAAGGCAGAAGCGCCGCACCAATAGGTTTTTTTGTTATCGTGATTATCATCATTATAGTGATTATCAGCAAAAACAGCGGTGGTAGTGGCGGCGGTGGCCGTATCATCGGTCGCAGGGGCAGCGCCAGCCCGTTGTGGTGGTTTTTGGCCGGTGATATGATGGGCCGCAGCAGCGGCGGTGGCGGCTGGGGAGGTTTCTCCGGCGGTGGCGGCGGCAGCGGAGGTGGTGGCTTCGGCGGATTTGGTGGTGGTAGTTTCGGTGGTGGCGGCAGCAGCGGCAGCTGGTAAAAACAGAAAGGTTATGTTTCAACGTGATTATATGCTCAATGAAGCGCGCAAGTTCGCGCTGATGCTTGCCCGCCTTCTTGGCCTAAAGGCTGATGGTAAGCTGGAAGAGTTTAATCAGGAATTTGATGAGGTTCTTCGCCAGGATTATAATGCAGATGCTGAAAAGCTTATGACCTTAAACACAGAGGAGCTTATAGAATACATTAAGCAGGGTAACTTCAGCACTGAAAAGCTCAATGCGCTGGCTGGCTTACTATTTATGTATGCCGAGCCATTCACTCCAAACAACGAAACTGTCGAAATCTTAAACAAGGTTATTACCATATTCGACTTATTGCAAGAAGAGCATCATTACGAATCGTTTGAAAATTTAGACAAGAGAAATACTATATATCGTTTCTTTAAAACTAATTATGGATCAACTAAAGTGGACAGTACGCCACTCTGAATATTTACATAAAGGCCCCTGGGCTACACTACGGACTGATGAATGCGAGATGCCTGATGGCCGCATCGTTGAACAGTACTATGTGTTAGAGTACCCCAACTGGGTTAACGCTGTAGCCATCACCGAAGACAACAAGGTATTGATGGTAACACAATACCGGCATGCAGCGGGCATAGTTTCGCTTGAGATACCCGGCGGTGTTATCGACGGCGACGAAGCTCCGGAAAAAGCTATGCGCCGTGAACTGCTTGAAGAAACCGGTTATCAGTTTGATGATATAGAACTTATTTCGATAGTATATGCCAACCCTTCAACCGCCAACAACCGAACTTTCTGTTACCTGGCCCGTGGCGGTAAAAAGGTACAGGGTCAGGCGCTTGATGAGCATGAAGAACTGGTAGTTAGCGAACATACCATAGAAGAAGTAAAGCAATTGCTTGCTGATAACAAGATAGCGCAGGCTTTGCACTGCACCGCATTGTTTTATGCTTTAATGAAGTTAGGCGAACTTACATAACCTTGAGTTATTCCGGGCAATTATCGCGGCGGCGGGTGTCAACGATGTAAATGATCTTCCACCCTGTGCTTGTTTTCATGAGCTGGAAGAAATTAACACCGCAATGGCTAAATTTATCGTCTACATAAAATTTGTACGGTGTCCATACGCTGGCTAACACACCGTCTATTTTTATGTCGCCAAAAGTGATACGCTCATCCCATTTCTCTTTATGCGGAGTGCCAACGGATTTCAAAAAGTCAGTCGCCTTTTCCGTCATCAACACTACACTGCCGTCCTTTTTGTTAGCGGCAGTTTGCAGCACCATATCCTTATGAAAAACGGCGGCAAGCATAGCACTGTCGCCTTTGCGCATACCGTCAAACAGCGTATTAACCGCTTGCTTCAAAGCATCGGTTTCAGTTTGTTGAGCGAAGCATTGCGAAACCGCAATTACGAACAAAAATACAACGAAAAGCTTTTTCATCATTAGTTAATTGGCTGCATAAAGCTGCGAGAATTTCTTGACAATGTCAACCCAGTCTGCACCGTGTGTCAGCATTTTCATTTTGCCATCCGGCGAAATCAATATTTTACGCGGCACTGCATTTATCTTATAGCTTTTACTGATCTCATAGTTACCCACAATAACGGGAAAGTTGTATCCTGTACGCTTAAAATAAGCCCTTACTTTTTCGGGGGTGTCGTTACAAGCTATACTCAAAAACTTCACGCCACTATATTTACCGGCAACCAAATCTTTGTTGAAAGCATTAACCTCCGGCATTTCCACCTGGCAAGGCCCGCACCAGGTTCCCCAAAAATCGAGCAGTAGCCATTTGCCCTTATAAGCAGCAAGCGATTGTTCTTTTCCGTTTACGTCGACAATGGTGAATTCAGGAGCTGCTTCCCATCCCGATACTACATTGTCGATTATAAACTGACTGAAGTCTTTATCCTTGAAATGCTTGCCGACCAGTATTCGCATCTGGTCAATAGTTTCGGGATATCTGTCGATGTGTTTGGCAATGTTTGCTAATGCCACATCCTCCTTGCCGCCATTGAACAGCACTTCTATAAAATCTTGTTCATAACTTTCCTTCATGTCTAAAAAGTAACGGTCAGCGCTCTTTAGTCCCGATTTTTCTGCATCTGTTTTAGGCGAATAATACGCAGCGCTGGACAGGTATTTGAACGACTTTACCGAGTCCTTTTTCCTTTCAGCATTAGCTTTTAAATAATAAGTATGTGCCAACAACATACGGTATGTATTTCTGCTATCATCAGCACTGTCGGCTTCATAACTAATCAGCTTGTGTTGAATGTGGTCAAGCAGTGTTTCGGCTGCGTTCTTTTCAACAACAGCGAGCAAAGCGCCGTACAACCTGATTGCATAGCGCGGCGCAAAGCCTTTTTTCATAACGTTATCATCCATCCGCCTGTACTTCAATGCAACATTTTTTAAATATGCGGCATCACTTTTATGCTTATCAGCATCCAGCCAAATTGATAGTGGGGTAGCAATTTGACGGTAACTATCATTTTTAGATTTAACAAGACTATCAAGCACGATTGATCGGTTAATAACCTGACGTTTATCTCCATCTATAATCTTTTTTATTTGATAGTCGGTCAGCCCGTTGCTTTTCAAATCCGCCTCCCATTTAGCATAGTCTACAGTACCAAATAAAAAATTGACTGCATAGTTATAGTGAAACCAGTTTTCAAACGCCCCCGTTTTTGAGTAATAACCCATTAGATCAAGCGTAGAATCAACCGATGTCCTAAAAACCTCCTGCATCTTGTTGAACATATGCGTTCGTGATTTTGCAACATGCCTATTTGGGGTTTGAATAAGTAAACTATCGTAAGCGAGATAGCCGTTCTTCAAATCCAATTGCTGTACAATATCCAATCGCGCCAATTGAAAATATTTGTCCTTACCGAAGCGCTTTTCATTTTCATTAAAAAAACTGAACACCTTGGTGGAATCGTAACGTTCGTTAGTCATCAGTGCTTCGCTCCAAAAACTTGCGCGTATGGCCATATTTACCCAAGCGGAATCTATCACAGGTGCTTTGGCATCCTTTACCAGTTGTTGTGAAAAGTCATTACGATAATAATAATCGGCAGGAGGGTCTGAACACTCTATAAACGCTGTGGCTGCCTCCGTAACACGGGTTACATCGTTGTAAGTGATCTTGCCATTTTCAGTCCTTTTAAAAGTGTTCGACACCGAATCAGCTTTAACATTCATTTCTAAAATGGCGCCCTTAATGGCAAATACATTATATCGGGTAGAGGCATCGTTCCATTTACTGCCATAGGCTATTGGCTTAGGCGGCAGCTTTAAAAAAAGGCGCTGCAGATCGGCTTTTATCTCGTCTTTGATTGTATTAAGTCTCTCAAATACTATTGGCTTTAGCTGCCATTTAGCTTTTACATCATTAAACAATGCATCTAAGCCCTCCACTTTAGTAATTAAATTACGGCCATTCAAGGTGATCGTGAAAGCTTTATTTAGCATGGCTAATTTTTCAATTCCTTCGGTGCTCCGGAATTCGCAACTTTTAATGGCGTTGGTATTAAAAATTTCTACACTTTCCTCTGCGATAGCAGCATCTAATAACCGGCATTCATAAGTGATACTATTATCCGTCGACTGTTTTAAAGGTTTAAATGAATAAGTCTCCACAATACTCTTCGGAAATTTACCCGATACATCTGACCGGTAAGTTATGGCAAACGGCTTTACATTTTGCGCGAAAACATTACCGCAGCATATTACAGCAGTAACAAGTGCCAAACAGCCTTTGAAAAAATAGTTGTTCATTGCTCTAAGTAGCTTATTGCATTCAAACATTAATTGGCTGCATACAACTGCGAGAATTTCCTGATAATTCCTATCCAGTCAGATCCAAACCTAACAGGGAGCATTTTCCCTTCCGGAGATATCAATACCTTTTGCGGGTAGCCTGCTATTTTGTAATTTTTTTGCACCTGATTGTCTGACATCAATACGGGAATGCCGTACTTATTTTCGGCCAAAAATGATGTTACTTTCTCACGCGTGTCATGACAAGAGATGCTTATAAAGTTTACGCCAGCATACTTGCCTTGCAACACATCCTCGTTAAATTGGTTAACCTTTGGTAACTCCGCACGACAAGGCCCGCACCAGGTTCCCCAGAAATCGAGCACCAGCCACTGGTTTTTGTAATCGGCCAGACTCCGCTCCTTCCCGTCGACCCCGGTAAGTTTAAAATCCGGCGCCGGAGCCCATGTGGTCAGTACGCTTTTGTTCACAAAATCCTTAAACGGTCTGTCTTTAATGTGAGCTTCGTACACGGTCTGCAACTGATCTATAATCTCGGGCTGTGCATTAATGTGCTCCGCAAATATGGCAAGCGCCTCGTCATTCTTCCCTAAACTGAATAATTTATCTACAAATTCTTCACGATAGCTCTCTTTAGAATGTAATTCGTTCCGGTCGTAAGCGCTGCTAATTGTTTTTTGCCAGTCGTTCAATGGCGAATATTGTGCGGCTTTTGCCATGTAAGCAAGTGCCTTTACAGAGTCTAAAGGTTTAGCTGCCTCGTATTTTAAATAGTAAGCATAGGCCAGCAAGTGTTGGTGGCTGTAGCGATCATTGTTTAGCGTATCGTTTGTAAATTTTTCCAGCCTGGAAAGCGTGCGTTCCAACAACGTATTCGCTTTTTTGAGTTCTTTCGCGTTGAGCAATTGCTTATAGATCAAGATTGCATAACGCCCTCCATTGCCTTTTTTCCAATAATTATCATTTAGCTGCTGTATTGAATCTGATAAAGCAGCAAGCATCTTCTTGTCGCCGGCGGCGTATTGGGCTCTTACCCAAAAATCCAATGGCTTAACACCTTCCCGTACTTCGGCAATGCGCGATTTAGACATTTTCTTTAAAAGCGTATTGCTGTTAGCCAGTGCCTTTTTACTTTCCTCAATAAAACCTTGAATTTTACTTTTACTGTACCCTTCTTTACGCATGCTTTCTTTCCATTCCTGGTTCTTATCCAAGCCCTGCATTATACCGTGAAAGTTTTGTGCAAATGCATATTGTACCCATTCTTTAAATGAATTGGTTTTACTAAAATACTTTAACAGCTCCATAACCGTATCTGCGGGTAATAATGACGACCTTTGCATCATATTAAACATATGGCTCGGGGTGCTTTTTAAAGCATTCACCGGTGTTTTAACCAGTACGCTATCATACATTTTATCCGCCCAGTCGCCGTCTATTTTCTGTATTAAACTGAGCCGCTGCTGCTGATAGTAAGCATCGGTTGCAAATTTCTTGTTATAGTATTTGATAAAATTGTAAACCTTGGCCGAATCATACTGCTCGTTATTCTTCTTGAGTAAGTTGCTATAATTAGTTGATGATATAGCCATGTTAATCCAGGCTGAATCGATAACCGGGGGCTTGGCGTTATAAACAGTTTGAATAATATATTTTTCGTTAACAGTAGCGGGCGTATTCGTCTGGCTGTCTATAAATTTCATCGCCAACGCTAATTCGGCACGCTCAACCACACGGGTTACATCATTATAAGTATAATGACCATTTAATGAGAGGTCTGCCGAATCAAGCTTTGCATCAATCTCCAGCAAACTGCCTTTTATAGCTTTCACTTCATACTTTGAAACGCCATCGCTCCATTTACTTCCGTAACCAATGTTAGGTTTGGCCGGCAACGTCAAGAAAAGCTTTTGTAATTCGCTTTTCACAAATGCCGTGTTTTCCTTAAACATCCCGGCAAGTTCGGTTTCAATCTGCAACTTACTGATCGCTGTATTTACTATAGCTTCTAACCCATCCACATTGGTTACTTCGCCACGGCGACTAACGGTTACCTTGAACGGCTTATTTAAAAGTACCAGCTTTTCTAAAACTTCCGATGAGGAAAAATCGACATCTTTAATTTGCTCAGTGTTGAGGTAATTGACGAGACTTTTCGACCTGCGATCTGTATTAACAATGTTAACACCCGTAAGCTGGCACTTATATGTTATGGCGCCATTGGCCTCGTTCTTTAACGGAGAAAAAAAATAAGTAGATGAATAACTGCCCGGATAAGGGTTCCGGTAGTCGAGCTTTAATGTAATGGCAAATGATTTTGCATTTTGTGAGAAAGCACGGTCATAACTGAATATGCATATAAGCAACATTAAAAATGCTGAGAAGGTTGCTTTCATGATGTGATAAGGTTTAGGCATGGATAAGATCATTTATTAATTCGCTGCATACAGCTCGGAGAATTTTTTTACGATAGATACCCAATCAGAGCCGAAGTTGATAGATAGCATCTTCCCGTCCGGCGAAATCAGGATTTTTGACGGGTAGCCCGATATCTTATAATTCTTCTGTACCTGGTTGTCCGACATCAGCACCGGAATACCGTATTTGTTATCAGCCAAAAACTCTTTCACTTTTTCGGGCGTGTCATAACAGGAAACGCTCATAAAATTAACGCCTGCATATTGGCCTTTTAATACGTCCTCATTGAACTGATTTACATGTGGCAATTCCTCGCGGCATGGCCCGCACCAGGTTCCCCAAAAATCGAGCACCAGCCACTTGTTTTTATAGTCGGCAAGTGAGCGCTCTTTGCCGTCAACACCGGTAAGTTTAAAGTCCGGCGCAGGCAGCCAAGAGGTCATAACCGAGGCTGATACGAAATCTTTGAACGTTTTGCCTTTTACCTTTTCTTCAAAAATTTTCTGCATTTCGTCCATACGCTCGGGCTGTGCATTGATGTGCTCAGCAAATAGTACCAGCGCCTGCTCCTGGTTGCCTGAGTTGAATAAGCGGTCAATAAATTCTTCACGATAGCTTTCTTTTGATTCAAGAAAAACGCGATCGTAAAAACTGCTATATGCTTTTTGCCTGTTATTTAGCGGAGAATATTGCGCAGCCTTAGCCAGGTAAGCAAGTGCTTTTACAGAATCCGCTGGCTTGGCCGCTTCATATTTAAGATAATACGCGTAGGCCAGCAAATTTTGGTCGGCATAACGGTCATTATTCAAGGTATCATTAGTGTATTTTTCCAGCTTACTAAGCGTATGATCGAGCAGGTTATTGGCTTCTTTGGCTTTACCTGCTTTTAACAACAACTTGTATATGAGCATAGCATAACGACCGCCGTCGCCGCGCTTCATATAATCGTCGTTCATTTGCCTAAGGGTATCTGCCGCTTTTACTAAATAAGCAGTGTTACCAGCGTCGTTTTTAGCCTTAACCCATAAAGCCAGCGCCTTAGCAGATTGCTTTAGCTTGGCAACCTTTGAGTTAGACAGCCTGTTCAATACAACTTCACCATTTACTTTGCTCTTTTCATGATCGTCAATTATTTTATTGATTTGTTTTTCCGTAAAACGTTCTTTACGAAGGTTATTTTTCCAACCTTCATCGTTCTTTAAATCCCAGCCCGTATTTAAAAACTGCTGGGCATAGGTATCGTGCAGCCAACCGCCGAACGAATCAGTTTCATAAAAATAATTAATCAGATCAAGCGTAGTATCAACAGACATAGCCAGGGCGCCCCGCATCTTATTAAACATATGGCTGCTATGGCCTTTTAAAGCCTTATTAGGCGTGAGCACCAGTACGCTATCATACGCAAGATGACTGTTTTTATAATTTAAACCTTGCATAAGGCCGAGCTTAGCTACCAGGTAATAATTGTCTTTACCAAAACGCTTATCGTTCTCGGCAAAAAATTTAAACACCTTGGCCGAATCTGTATTAGGACCTTTTTTTAATGCGTTGCTCCAATAGCTGGCCTTCACTGCCATATTGATCCATGCAGTGTCTATTACAGAAGGCTTGGCATTATAGGCTATTTGTATCGTAGAAGTTTCGTTGCGCGTGAAGGCTGGTTGCGCTTTAGCATTATTTATTTTTAAATTAATATTGGCGCGCTCCACCAAATCAACCACATCATTATAAGTATAACGACCGCTTATCGAATTGTTTGAGGAATCAAGCGCCATGTCTATCTCAAGCAAACTGCCCTTTATAGCCTTTACATCATATTTAGCCCCGCTTGCCACCCAGGTACTCCCAAAACCGATCTTGCCTTTAGCTGGTAATCTTAAGAAACAGCGCTGCAGTTCGCTTTTAAAAGCCGGTATGTTCCCTTTAAATTGTTGCACTATATCCGGCTGCAGCTGCCATTTCGTTCCTGCTGCTTCAACTATGGCTTCAACGCCATCAACAGATAATACCTCGCCCCTGCTGCTTACTCTTACACTGAATGGTTTATTTAGCATTGCCAGCTTGTTCACCATATCCGAATGACTAAAGTTAGTTTCGCCAAGCCTGGCTGTATTGATCAGGGGCACTACTTTCTTTGAGGAATAGTCCATATCCCTTACCTCAACAGCCGTCATCTGGCATTTATAAGTGGTACTGCCATCGGAGTTTTTCTTTTGCGGAGAAAAAAGATAGGTATATGATGAACCGCCCGTAAAAGTACCGGTATATTCGGTTTTCATAGTAAGGGCAAAAGACTTTAGCTTTTGAGAATAGGCATTAAAGCTGAGGCTAAGAGCTGTTATGAACAGCGCAAGTGAAAAGGTTTGTTTCATTATAATAAGGTTGACAATTGAGTACTTTGTAAACGTACGAAATACATTTACTATTTCACTGTGAGACAATAAAAAAAGCCGCAGGTTTAATACCTGCGGCTCCTATTTTTAAATGAATAATTTCAAGTAAATCCTAACTCATTTTCAGCTTTTTCTGGATGTCTGATACGTAACCTTTAAACTTCTTATCGGTATCAATTAAATCCTCCACCGTTTGGCAGGCATATATCACTGTTGAATGGTCGCGGCCACCAAAGAAATGCCCGATTGACTTTAACGAACTCTTGGTATGTGCTTTGGCCAGGTACATGGATATCTGACGAGCCTGCACAATTTCGCGTTTACGGGTCTGTGATTTTACCATCTCGATAGGCACTTCAAAATACTCGCATACCAGGCTTTGTATGTATTCCATCGAAATCTCTTTTGATGAATTCTTTACAAAGTTCTTCAGCATTTGCTTAGCAAGTGCCAGGTCAATCTCCTTACGGTTAAGGGTTGACTGTGCAAGTAATGATACCATTGCACCTTCCAGCTCACGCACGTTGTTATCAATATTATGCGCCACGTATTCCAGTACATCGTTAGAAATGTCTATACCGTCCTGATAAATTTTATTTTTCAGGATGGCCATACGTGTTTCCAGGTCAGGCACGGTAAGATCTGCAGAAAGGCCCCATTTAAAACGGGACAGTAAGCGCTCCTCCAAACCGGCAAGGTCTTTTGGGGCTTTGTCTGATGTGATAATTAACTGCTTGCCAGACTGATGTAAATGGTTAAAGATGTGGAAGAAGAAATCCTGTGTTTTCTCCTTACCGGCAAAGTTGTGAACATCATCCATAATCAGCACGTCAATAGCCTGGTAAAAATTCACAAAGTCGTTAATGTTGTTATGCTTTAAAGCATCAACAAACTGTTGGGTGAATTTTTCGCACGATACATATAGTACCAGCTTATCGGGTAACGTCTTTTTAATTTCGTTGCCAATGGCCTGCGCCAGGTGGGTTTTACCTAAACCTACGCCACCATACAGCATAAGCGGGTTAAAAGAGGTACCACCAGGTTTTGCGGCAACAGCATAGCCTGCAGAACGGGCAAGGCGGTTGCAATCGCCTTCTACAAAACTTTCAAAGGTGTAGTTGCGGTTAAGCTGCGGGTCAACATTTAGTTTTTTAAGTCCGGGTATCACAAAAGGATTTTTAATGTCCTTATTAATTGCGATAGGGATAGGCATTGACTGATTTTTTGCTTCAGCACCGTTACCGTTTGAGGGCATGTTAGTAGTATAAGGCTTGCTTGACGACGACTGCTCTACTACAATATTGTATTCAAGGCGGCCTTCATCTCCTAATTGCTTTTTTATTGTTTTGCGCAAAAGCCCTACATAATGTTCTTCAAGCCACTCATAAAAAAACAAGCTCGGTACCTGTATCGTCAGGACGCTTCCTTCCAGTCTCAAGGCCTTGATTGGCTCGAACCAGGTCTTGAAACTTTGAGCCGGTATGTTGTCCTTAATAATTTGGAGGCAGCTATTCCAAACATTGATACAAGTTTTTTCCATATATAGATTTAGTAATACGTTGATTTACAAATCCCACCAAAATCTCCGATGAGACTAGTACGGAACATCGAATATTCAAAAAAAAAGCTGATTAAAAAATTAAAATTTTAACTTTTTCAGAAAAAAATTTTGACCGAAAAAGCGTCGCAAAAAAAACCATAGCATTTCCGTAAAAGCCTAATAATTAAGCCTTTTTAAGAAACAATTTTAACTACAAATCTAATTTCTTATTATTCCTTCACTTTTGAAGGCCAGGAATGCACAAAAGCATTTTCACGTTAATCCTTATAAGTTTTCAGGGGTGATTTTGTTTCATAAAAAGTACACTTCTCACCTCATTTTTAAATAACTGCTTATAAATAAGGGTGATTATTTTGACGCCGCTGGAATGTTAAAACACCACTTACTTTTACCGCTATGTTATATAGTATAGTGATGCCGGGAGTTGAAATTAAAACAGGTGGCGCACGTCGTTTTTCACCAAAGCAGCTGCCATCTCATACGGATCCTGCTCTACTTCGGCTAAACGGCCAAGGATGCTTTTTGCCAGATCAAGGCCTGATGCCTCGGGTGGGAGACTGCGGGCAGCTGATGATATCAAACCCAGCGTATCGTTCTTTACCTTATTCATTACCTCCCAGGCTTGCTGGCTCACATATAATTGTTGGGTAACGTTATGCTGAAACTCGTTGCGTACCTCACTCAATAAAATAGATTGCAACTCTGCAGCCTGGTATGAGGATGGCCCTACCCTAACCAGCATGTTCGCGGGGCTTATACGATCAATAAAAAGCAGTACCCGTTCGTAAGCCTGCAGCTTAAGCGTTAAAGCCTGGCTGCTTGCGCCCGTTGCAGAAGCTGCAATTACAGAGGGGCGGTCCAGATAAGGCTTTAACAAATAAAAGGCAACCCAAACAATACCTATACCAGATAGGGTATATTTAACGATGTCTAATATAAACGGATACATTGTCATAAAGTAAATGTTAGCAACAGGTCATAAACCTGTCAGGTTAAACAAACATGCGCATTTTACATTATATTTGTGTAAGTTAATTTTGATAAAACATGAGCATAGCTGTTGAAACTGCACCTGTAAGCTTTACTGCCGGGGCTGTAAAAGAACTTTTGAAACTTAAGGAGCAACAGGAAATAGCCGATGAATTTGGCCTGAGAGTAGGTGTTGAAGGCGGAGGCTGTTCTGGCATGAATTACGTTTTAGGTTTTGACCAGAAAAAAGATGGAGATACCGAATATTACATTGACGGTATTAAGGTATTTATGCACAAGGCACATGGCCTGTACCTTGCCGGCATGCAGATAGACTTTCAGGATGGTCTTAACGCACGTGGCTTTACCTTTAATAACCCTAATGCTGCAAGCACTTGCGGTTGCGGCACCTCTTTCTCTGTGTAATTCTACGCGAAATAAAATACATCAAACGGCCCGCAAATATGCGGGCCGTTTCTTTTTGCTATTTTGTTATCAGTTTGCGATTAAAAAGACATCCGGGTGTAACAAACCACACTACCTTTAAGTCTTACATGGCAAGTGTTAATATATGGCAGTAAAAACTACTCTTCGCGAAAATATAGCTATTGCTTTGCAATCCATCAGCGGCAACAAATTGCGGGCTTTTCTTACTGCTATCATTATATCTATAGGTATAATGGCGCTGGTGGGCATCTTAACCGCCATCGAGGGTATTAAACAATATGCCAACAATGCCTTTATGGGCCTTGGGGCAAACTCATTCACTATACAAAACCGGGCCAACCAGGTAACCTTCGGACCGGGTGGGCGCGCAAAGCCTTTCCCTGCTGTACGCTATGACCAGGCCGACCGTTTCAAAAAGACGTTTAAGCTGCCGGCCTCGGTATCTGTTAACTTGAGTGTAAGCCAGAGTGCAGTAGCTAAGTACGGCGGTAAAAAAACTAACCCGAACATAACGGTTAAAGGCACAAACGAAAATTACATTATTTCATCAGGTTACAAAATTGCATCAGGGCGCAACTTTTCGCAAACCGAGCTGGAACATGGCGATAACGTAGTGATTATAGGGAATGAGCTGAAAGCAAATTTATTTAATAACGGCGATCCTATTAATAAACAATTATTTATCGGCAACAATCAGTTCAGGGTTATAGGTGTGCTGGAATCACGTGGTTCAAGCTCGCAAGGCGGGGGCGACAAAATATGCCTCATCCCCGTTTTTAAGGCTAAGCAAATTACCACGGATAACAATCCGTCTTTTGAAATTACGGTGATTATAAAAGATGGCGCTGCGCTAAACGCTACCGTAGACGAGGCAACTGCCCTCTTCCGTAACATCCGCGGGTTGAATGTTGCCCAACCGGATAACTTTACTATCTCCCGTAGCGATGCCATACAGGAACAACTTAACGGTCAGATTGCAGCATTAACCATTGCAGGTTTAGTAGTAAGTATTATTACATTACTGGGCGCATCCATCGGCTTAATGAATATTATGCTGGTATCGGTAACTGAGCGCACCCGCGAAATAGGCTTACGTAAGTCGCTTGGTGCTACTCCTACTGTTATCCGCAAGCAATTCCTTATTGAAGCGATAGTAATCTGCATCATCGGCGGACTTGGCGGTATTATCTTCGGTATCATCATTGGCAACGTCATCGCTATAGGCATCAGCGGAAGTTTTGCTGTGCCATGGTTCTGGCTGATAGTATCCCTTATTATATGTACCGGTGTTGGCCTGCTTTCGGGTTATTACCCGGCACGCAAAGCCTCAAAGCTTGATCCGGTAAGTGCCTTAAGATATGAGTAAATCAAAGTGAAATTATTTAGACACCACTTTATAAAACACGAAAGCCGCTATGATGTAGCGGCTTTCTTCTTATATATTAAGCGTAGTATTTACAATGGGTTTTGGTTGATGTATTTTTCCCATGCCCAGGCTGATGACATCATTACATCCAGGCCAAGTTCTGTTTTCCAACCAAGTTTGCTGGATGATTTGGTTACATCACCCCAAACCTGTTCTACGTCACCAGGGCGCGGAGGACCTACCTGGTAATTCAATTTTACACCGGTAGTTTGCTCAAATGCAGCTATAACTTCTAGCACCGAGCTTCCTTTACCTGTACCAAGGTTAAATACATCATAACCGCTGAAGCTTTCTTGCTCCATAAGCTTCAGCGCCGAAACGTGTGCCTTAGCCAGATCCACCACATGTATATAATCGCGTATGCAGCTACCATCCGGTGTATTATATGTATCACCAAAAACGGTTAATTTTTCGCGTTTACCAATAGCGGTTTGGGTGATAAAAGGCACCAGGTTTTGCGGCACACCAATTGGCAGCTCCCCTATCAGGGCACTTTCATGAGCGCCCACCGGATTAAAGTACCTTAATGATATTACCTTATAGTTAGCACCAGAAGCCATCATATCTCTCAATACTTCCTCGGCAACCTGCTTGGTATTACCATAAGGCGATTGCGCAGGCTGCACCGGTGCATCTTCAGTAACCGGCAATTGCTCTGGCTGGCCGTATACGGTACAGCTTGAAGAAAACACGAAATTCACCGCCCTGCCGTAATAAGCGTTAAGCAGATTTATTAATGAGAAGATGTTGTTGCGGTAATATTTCAGCGGATATTGTACCGATTCGCCAACTGCTTTAAAGGCAGCAAAGTGAATGATGCCTTTAATATCGCTCTCGGTGGCAGCTAAATTAAGCACTGCTTTCTCGTCGCAAAGATCTAACTGATGAAATACCGGCTTATAACCAATAATGCGGGTTAACTGCTCAAGAATTTTAGGGTTCGAGTTAGAAAGGTCATCAACAATTAAAGGTTCGTAGCCGGAATTTACCAGCTCTACTACTGTATGCGAGCCTATATAGCCCAGGCCGCCCGTTACCAGTATTTTTGCCATTTATTTATTTGTTATAGTTAGTGAAGTCTTTATGTTGAATTTCGTGCTCAGGTAATGATTTAAAATAGTCATAAGTGATTTTAAGTCCTTCACTACGCGAAACCTTCGGCTGCCAGCCAAGTATTTCTTTAGCCTTGGTAATATCTGGGCGGCGTTGTTTCGGGTCATCCACCGGCAGCGGGAGGCTGATCAGCTTCTGGTCTGTACCTGTTAATTTGATAATCTCCTCACCAAACTCACGGATGGTGATCTCGTCGGGGTTACCTATGTTTACAGGGTGAGCATAATCACTGAACAGCAGGCGGTAGATGCCTTCAATCAGGTCATCGACATAACAGAAGGAACGAGTTTGCGAACCATCGCCAAACATAGTAAGCGATTCGCCCCTTAATGCCTGACCTATGAAGGCCGGCAATACACGGCCATCATTCAGCCTCATGCGAGGGCCATAGGTATTAAATATACGAACAATGCGTGTTTCCAGTCCGTGAAAGGTGTGGTAAGCCATAGTCATGGCTTCCTGGAAACGCTTAGCCTCGTCATACACACCTCGCGGACCTACAGGGTTTACGTTGCCCCAGTATTCTTCGGGCTGGGGGTTTACATTCGGATCGCCGTACACCTCTGAGGTAGAGGCTATAAGCATGCGTGCGTTTTTAACTCGGGCAAGTCCTAAAAGGTTATGTGTACCTAACGAACCTACTTTAAGTGTTTGTATAGGAATTTTCAGATAATCTATCGGGCTGGCAGGCGACGCAAAGTGCAATATGTAATGAAGCTCGCCGGGTACAAAAACAAAGTTTGATACATCATGATGGTAAAACTCAAAGTTTTCCAGCTTAAACAGATGCGCTATGTTGCGCAGGTCGCCGGTTATAAGGTTGTCCATGCCAATTACATGGTAATCCTCTTTAATAAACCGGTCGCAAAGGTGAGAGCCTAAAAAGCCGGCCGCGCCGGTGATGAGTATACGCTTTCTTGACATGCCAATATGTGGTTATGATTTGATTGTTTTAGTACTTTTGCCCCGACGAATATAATAATTCATTACCTAAAAATGTTTTGGCTATACAACATCGGCATAAGGTTATATTATTTATTAATATATATTGCTTCGTTCTTTAACGCCAAGGCAAAATTATGGATACGCGGGCGCAAAAACCAATCCTTTATACGCATGCCCGGCTCCTTTTGGTTTCACTTTGCTTCGCTGGGTGAGTTTGAACAGGGCCGGCCGGTTTTAGAAAAATTGCGCATCCGTCACCCTGAACGTAGGATTGTGATTACTTTTTTTTCACCGTCAGGCTACGAAATACGTAAAAACACCCCGCTCGCCGATGCGGTGTATTACCTGCCATTAGATACAGCCTATAATGCCCGCACTTTTATTAATGCCGTGCAACCGGCCATGGCGGTTTTTACCAAGTATGAGTACTGGTACCACTTTTATGATGAGTTACATACTCATAAAATACCTGTTTACCTTGTGTCGGGCATTTTCAGGCCTGAGCAAATATATTTTAAATGGTATGGCGGTTTCAACCGCAGCATTCTGCGTTTTGTAACGCACTTTTTTGTACAGGACGATCGCTCAAAAGAGTTGCTCAGCAGTATCGGCATTAATAATGTAACAGTAAGCGGCGATACACGTTTTGACCGTGTATGGGAAAATGCACTATTCCCAAAAGAACTGCCCGAAATAGCCAAGTTTTTAAATGACCACCGGGCATTCATCTGCGGCAGTACATGGCCTGACGATGAGCGGTTGCTGGCGCAATTAACAAGCGCGCATCCTGAGGTCAAATTCATCATCGCACCGCACGAAATAAGCGACGAAAAAATAAACCGGTTGATTACATTGCTCCCGCCGGACAGTACCATACTGCACTCCATGTTGGCTGATGGTCATAATGGTGAAAGTAAACAAACACTGGTTATAGACAATATAGGCATGCTATCGTCGCTATATCAGTTTGGGTATATCGCTTACATAGGCGGCGGCTTTGGCGCAGGTATACACAATACGCTGGAAGCAGCTGCTTTTGGCTTGCCGGTAATCTTCGGACCCAATTATCTAAAATTTAAAGAAGCGCATGACCTTATCCAGATGGATGCAGGATTCAGCATAAAAAATGTAGACGAATTGCAAGCCGTTGCTGAAACCCTCTTTACCGACGCGGAATTTTACAAGCAAAGTAGTGCAAATGCTAAGGCATATGTTGACGACAAAAAAGGTGCTACTGACAAAATTGTAACCCTCATTGACCGCGCCTGATACAAGTCGGCGTTCTGTTATCGGCGCTATTTTGCTATTATTGTTCCCATGGGCTTTTTAGATATACCGCAGCTGGGGCAGGTTCATTACCATGAATACGGCACCGGTAGCAAACCATTACTCGCTTTTCACGGTTATGGCATGACGGGAAGGCAGTTTCATGTACTGGAAAAGTCCATTTTGCCGGAGTACCGGGTTTATGGTTTCGATCACTTTTTTCATGGTGAAAGCAGGTTAAAAGGCTGGAGCGAAAAGCAGATTTTGGCAGGAATGCCTAAACAATTGGTGCGCAGCTACGCCGAAGAATGGTTTGCCCAGCATGGTATGCAGCGCTTTTCGGTGCTTGGTTATTCAATCGGTGCAAACCTCGCCCTTATTTTGGTGGAAGAATACCCGCATTTAATAGATGAGGTGATATTAATGGCACCCGACGGTTTATTCATTTATAAAGGTTTTCATTTTTTGATGCACAACAACATAGGCAAGCTTTTTTTCGGCACGGTAACTAAAAGCCAGTGGATTGCGCCTTTGTTGCTCAAAACCTTGAAACGCATTCGCTTTATTGATGAGAACCTGTACAAAATTGCCTGGAGTGAGATGGATACCGAAAAGAAAAGGCTCGATGTTTACTACACCCTCAACCTGCTCAGGCCGCTCAAGCCTGATACCGAAAAAGTTGCGGCACTCATCAATCAGCATAACATACCTTGCAGACTGATATTTGGCAAACGCGACAATCTGTTCCCGAAAATACAAGCAGTACCGTTTTTGCAAACATTGAAGGACGCCGAAGTGCATGAGGTAGACCTTGGACATTGGTTGGTAATCAAAGAGTTGGACGAGTACCTGGCAAAATTCAAGGTATGATCACCGCAAAAAAGAATTCCTTAGTTGAATGGTTTTTTAGCCGGTATATTATAAACCTGGTGAAGAAGAACTTTCATGCAGTTAAGATTTTACCGGATGAGCTTTATAGCAGCAAGCCGGTACTTTTAATCGCTAATCACTTCAGTTGGTGGGATGGCTTTCTCCTTTATTATGTAAACCACCTGGCGCTAAAAAAGAAGTTTCACATTATGATAATGGAAGAAACCGTAAAGCGATTTTTCTTCATGAAATATTTGGGCGCATTTTCTGTAAGCAAAGGCTCGCGTGGGGCTGTGGAAACCATCGGCTACGCCGCTGAATTACTCAGCGACCCGCAAAACATGGTGGTAATATTTCCGCAGGGAAAGCTCTATTCCAATTTTATAAATGAAATTCACTTTGAAAAAGGGGTGTTGCGTATATTAGAAAAGTGCAATACACCGGTTGAAATAGTTTTCGCTGCTGCTTTTATTGAGCATCTTGAACATAAAAAACCAAGCGCGAACGTTTATTTAAAAACATCCATAACTAATAAGTATTCAAACATAGGTGCATTGACAGCCGAGTACCAGCAGCATTATTTGCAATGTATTCAGCAGCAAACCCAAATTGTAGTTTAACGTGATATTTGCATTATCAGCTACCTTAATGTTTATTGTGATGCGTTTTGCAGTCACGCTTTTCAACTTCATCTCCAACCCGAAGTTGCTGCGTACAGCATACCATTACGAGCATAAAGTTTCGGTGCTGATACCGGCGCGCAATGAAGAAAAGAATATCCTGCGTTTGCTAAATTCCCTTTTAAGGCAAAACTACGCTAACATGGAAGTCATTGTACTGGATGATGATTCCACTGACGATACTTATGCACTTTGCGCTGAATTTGCCGCCAAACACCCTCAATTTAAGGTAATAAAAGGTAAACCATTGCCCGATGGATGGCTGGGTAAAAATTACGCCTGTCACCAATTGGCCAAACATGCCACCGGGAGTTACTTTATATTTTTAGATGCCGACGAGGAAGTAGCGCCCGACCTGATAAATAGCGCAGTACACCGCATGCAGCAGCACAGGCTGGCGTTGCTCAGCTTGTTTACCAACCAGCGCATGCAAAGTGCAGGTGAGCAATTGGTAGTACCTTTGATGCATTATCTTTTATTAAATCTGTTACCTGTAAGGCTTATTTATCTTACCAAGCATTACGCCGTGGCTGCAGCCAGCGGGCAATTTATGTGTTTTGATGCTGATGTTTACCGCGAACACCAGTGGCACAAAAAAGTGCGCGACAAAGTGACCGAGGATGTGGAGATTATGAAGATTGTAAAGAAAGCGCGTTATCGAGGAGAAAGCCTGCTCGCCAACGGGTTAATTTACTGCCGTATGTATACCGGGTACAACGAGGCCATTAAGGGTTTTAGCAAAAACTTCCTGGCGATATTTAATTACAGCATTACAGCGTTTCTTACCTATATCATTGTACTGATAGCCGGGCCATTGCTTGTTATCATGACCTTGAATGTCCCGCTTATTTCTTTTATGGTGGCACTTATTGTACTTACCAGGATAATGATATCGCTTGAATCGGGCCAAAACCCCTGGATAAACACCTTGTTGCACCCTATACAAATGGTGAATATGGCTGTAATTGGTTTCCTGGCCATACAACAACATCTTACGGGCACTACAACCTGGAAAGGGCGAAGAGTATGACGGATACCATCAGCAAACAAACACGCTGGAGTATTATCATTATTATTCTTTTTCACGCGGTAGGTGTCGCAGGCTTTATTATACCTGCTACACGCGACTTATTTACCGACATTGTACCATTACACCTGTTGCTTATGCTGGGTGTGATTCTGCGTAATCATCAGGGACAAGATAACCTGAACACCTTTTTCTGGATTATGTTTTTTGCCGGTTTTTGTATAGAATGGCTGGGGGTGCGCACGGGCGATTTGTTCGGTTATTACGCCTATGGCAGTACACTTGGCTTCCGGGTGGTTGATATTCCGCCTATGATCGGCGTTAACTGGTTTCTACTGATATACTCAGCCGGTATCACCATGCGTCGCCTGCCATTTAATAAACCGGTTATACGTATTGCCATTGGCGCAGCACTGTTGGTGTTGCTGGATATATTGATAGAGCCCGTTGCTGTTAGGTTTGATTACTGGCACTGGGCGGCAGGCGTAATACCATTGCAAAACTACGTTTGCTGGTATATAGTGAGTTTTATACTGTTGGTTATTTTTGAGCTGTTTAAGTTTCAAAAGCAGAATAAAACTGCTACTATTTTACTGATAAGCCAATTCGTGTTCTTCGCAATTTTAAATGTCTGGCTTATAGCTTCAGTCGGCAGGTAAGTGATTTAAAACCACACCTTATTATATACGTTAGCTAAATATATTTTACCGTAACTTTGTATCATCATGGGCGAATATAATTTGAAAGTGACTATTGACCAGGATTCCGGATTTTGCTTCGGGGTCGTTTTTGCGATAGATATGGCCGAAGAAATACTGGAACAGGACGGCTATTTGTATTGCCTTGGCGATATTGTACACAATGATGAGGAAGTAGCCCGCTTAACCGCAAAGGGTTTGCGCATCATCGACCATGAGCAACTGCAAACGCTCCGGAACGAGAAGGTGCTGATACGGGCCCATGGCGAAGCTCCGGAAACTTACCGGGTAGCGCTGGAAAATAATATTACCTTGATTGATGCCTCGTGCCCGGTGGTGCTTAAGTTGCAGAACCGCATCAAAACATCATACGACAATAACGAGAAGATATACATTTTCGGCAAACACGGCCATGCCGAGGTGATTGGCCTGCAAGGACAAACCAATAATGAAGCGGTAGTTTTTCAGGATCTGGCAGAACTGGACAGCGCCGAGCTGCCATCGAGCTTTACCCTGTATAGCCAAACCACCAAAAGCACCGAGAAATTCTACGCCATTAATAACGAGCTGCAAAGCCGCGGATTGGAAGTAAAAGCTAACGACACCATCTGCCGGCAGGTATCAAACCGCGATAAAGACCTGCCAGATTTCGCCGTGAAATTTGATAAGATCGTTTTTGTATCCGGTAAAAAGTCATCAAACGGAAAGGTGTTGTTTGAAGTTTGCCGCAAATACAATCCCAACACCTACTTTGTATCTGCCGTTGACGAACTGGACAAAGCAATGTTTAACCCGAATGACACCGTGGGCATTGCAGGAGCAACTTCTACCCCAATGTGGTTAATGCAGGACGTAAAAACCGCCCTCGAACAATTTTAACCAGAGGCCGTTTGCATTAAACCATTTGCATGCAAACTCTAAAAAAACATACCGGCGTTTTCATAGCTCTTATCATGATAGGGAGCTGGCTTGTTTGCACCATCTTACTTATGCGGTGGCAGATTGATTTTGCTAATCCGCTCACTTATGTGTTTGTGCTTACGCAGATGCATTTATACACCGGCCTGTTTATTACCGCGCATGATGCCATGCATGGCACGGTGTCATCAAATAAAACTTTAAATGATGGCGCCGGATACTTAAGTACCTTTTTGTATGCGGCGTTCTGGTATCCGCACTTATATAAAAAGCACCACATGCACCACCGGCACGTGCACTCGCATGACGACCCGGATTACCATGAGGGCAGCTTTGTTTCGTGGTACATTCGTTTTATCAGGAATTATCTTTCCATCTGGCAAGTAGTTTTCATGGCAGTGGTATTTAATCTACTCAAAATATGGATTCCTCAGCCTAACCTGATTATGTATTGGGTGATACCATCGTTGCTAAGTACGTTGCAATTATTTTACTTCGGCACTTATTTACCGCATAAGGGTGAGCACAGCAACAAGCACCACGCGCGCAGCCAACGCCGCAACCACGTGTGGGCTTTCATGACCTGCTACTTTTTCGGCTATCATTATGAGCACCATGACTCGCCCGGCACGCCATGGTGGAGGCTATGGCAATCGCCACTGCCTCCGTCAAATCACGATCGTTAATAATTCAGGTTTATTGGTGCTACTGTATTTTCTATTAAATCAGGCACATCTACATCACCTCTAAAACCATGCAGCACTAATTTTATCTGCCTGAACTTCGATGCATAATTACCTTCTGCTGCCGATAAGGTTATGTATTTATCCTGCGGATTAAATACGATTGTACGTTTGTAAGAGCTTCCACCTTCATAATCATAAGTATTGCCATCATCTTCGTAGTAAACAAATTCACTTGCTTCTTCACCATTCCAGATGTTGAGGTATAGTATGCCGTCATGGTCATCCTTTGTGCTTTGAACTATGCTTTGCATCGGTATGATGGCTCCGGCTTTCACAAATACCGGCAAATCATTTAAAGGAGCAGGTACGTTGTAAGCGGCTTTGCCTGTGAATGCCTCCCCGCTGCTAAACCTGTACCATTCACCATCGGGTAAGTAAACCTCAGCCTCAGTTACCGTACTCTCAACCGGTGCCACCATCAATGCCGGACCGAAGAGAAATTGATTGTCAAACAGTCTGTCGTAAATGTTATCATCAGTTGCATAGTTTATCGCTAAAGCACGGACGAGCGGCATGCCCGATTGCGTAGCCTCGTAAAACAGCGAATAAATATATGGCAGCAACTGGTAGCGCAGCTCAATATCTTTTTTGATGATCTGCATGTTTTCCTCACCCCACTCCCACGGCTCACGCATCATCGTGCCAATCTCCGCATGGTTGCGGAACATCGGTACATACACCCCTAGCGAGTTCCAGCGCAGCATCAATTCTGGCGAAGGGTTACCGGTATAGCCCCCAACATCTACTCCGGTAAATGCCATGCCCACCAGGCCCAGGCTGCTTAGCTGCCGTGCACCATATAGCATATGGCTGTCCAGCGCAGTGTTATCTCCGGTCCAAACGGCGGCATAACGCTGGGTACCACTATATGCCGCACGTGTTAGCATAAACGGCCGTTTGTTACCTAAAATTTTGCGCGTACCATTGTAGGTGCCTATCGTCATTTGCATGCCGTATGCGTTGCGTACCTCATGCATGTAATGCTCGCCAAACTTTACCAGGTAAGGTATATTTTGCCCCCACGCGGCAGGCTCATTCATGTCATTCCAGAAACCTTCTACCCCCGGTTCGGTAAGCGCGGTAAACGATGCGCCCCACCAATCCCTTACTTCCTCTTTAAAAAAGTCCGGAAAATGACAACGGCCCGGCCAAACACTGCCTACATAATTTTCGCCATTAATATAAGTAGCAAAATAACCATTGGCTACGCCTTCGTCATACTGTTTATACCCTTCTTCCACACGAATTCCCGGGTCAACAATACAAACGGTGCTAAAGTTCATGTCCTTCAGCTCGTCTATCATGCCTTCCGGGTCAGGGAATGTTTCGGGGTTCCAGGTAAATATCTTGTAGCCGTCCATGTAATCTATATCGCAATAGATCACATCGGCCGGAATATTGTTTTCCCTGAATTTCCGGGCAATTTGCAGTACCTCCTCTGCGCTCATGTAACTGTAGCGACATTGCTGATAACCCAAACTCCACAGTGGCGGCATTTCCATGCGACCGGTAAGCCAGGTATAATCCTTTAAAATCCCGGCAACACCCTGTGCACCAAAAAAGTAAAAATTCATGTCGCCACCATCGGCGCCAAACCAGCTCATTTCATCATCGGTTGATGCGCCAAAGTCGAAATAGCTTTTATGCGTATTGTCAAAAAACAAGCCGTAGGTTAGTCCGTTATGCAAGCCTATAAAAAATGGAAAGGTTTTATAGAGCGGGTCGGTGATAACCGTGTGCTTAGATGCATCTGTGTTCCAGTTTACGTAGCTCCAGCCACGGCGATCAAGTCCGCCAGCCTTTTCGCCTAAACCGATAAAGCGTTCCCCATCCTGTATTTTCCGGTAACTGATCACCCTGTCGGCCTGCCAGTTAATGCCAAAGCGTTCGTCATCCTGGCTGAGGAGCTGTCCATCCGGCGTATAAAAACTAAAGCGAAGCGGTGTTTTATTGATACGCAGTTTTAGTGCGCCGGCATCCACAACTATTTCGTCTTCATTCTCCGTAAATGACAAATTGCTCTGTGGCTCTTGTATCACCGCAAAAGATTGATCGACACGGTGAGGCTCGCGGGTAACATTCACCCGGATTATTGCAGGGCCGTAAACCCATATCTTAACTGTCGCCTCTGGGGCGCTTATCCATAAAAAATCTTCGTGGCGGCTTACCTGCCCGCAATTGCCTAATATGATGGTTTGCATAATGCTCGGCGCTTATGTTTGTGTTTAATCGCAAGTTAGCTTGCTTCATCCATAAAACAATACGTGCTCCAAATGTTGTTTCGATTTTATTTTTTGGTGTTGATAGGTGTTTTGTCTCAAAGCCCCCCTTATTCGGTCTTGTCTGCACCATCCATATTATTGCCAATGGCAGGTAAATTGCTCACTATTAAACAATCAATTATCGATACCATGTTCAGCAACACAAAAGCGTTCAGCGGATTTTCAGTTAATGATACTGAAAAAGCCAAAGCATTTTATGGTGAAGTGCTCGGGCTTGATGTAAGGGAAGATGCAGATATGCCGGGGATATTGACCGTTTATATACGGGAAGGCGGCCATATTATCATCTACCCAAAGACTAATCATGAGCCGGCCACTTTTACCATACTCAACTTCCCGGTACCCAATGTTGCTGAGGCGGTGAAACAGTTAGAGGCCAAGGGCGTGATATTTGAGGACTATGATCTGCCCAATTTCAAAACGGATGACGACCACATCTTTCGCGGAGGCGGTCCGCTGATAGCCTGGTTTAAAGACCCAGCGGGTAACGTGCTGTCAGTAATTCAAGTCTAACCTGTTATAAGCCTTAACAAAGGGCAATTTTGTATATTCGCCACCATGGCCAGGTTCAGGCGGATTAAGAAAGCGGTAGAGTTTATAGAGCACCCGGCAGCAGGCGGACTGTTGTTACTAAGCTGCGTGATATTGTCCTTAATGCTGGCTAATTCGCCGTTACGCATTGCTTTTAACAACTTGCTTAAATCAAGGGTTGTTGGTGAGTTCTCGGTAACCGCCATTGTGAACGATGGGTTGATGGCGGTATTCTTCCTTATGGCGGGTCTCGAAATTAAACGCGAGATTGTTGAAGGTGAACTTTCAGCAACTAAAAAAGCTACCCTACCCGTGCTTTGTGCACTTGGTGGTATGTTACTTCCGGCTCTCATTTTCTATCTTTTTAATCACGGTACCTACACTGCATCCGGCTGGGGCATACCAATGGCTACTGATATTGCCTTTGCCGTAGCTATCCTGAACGTTTTACGCAGGCTGGTGCCGCCTGCACTTAAGGTGTTGCTTACCGCCCTGGCCATTGTGGATGATTTGGGCGCTATTGTAGTGATTGCATTGTTTTACACGGCAGAGCTGCACACACAATACCTGTATTACGCATTGGCAGTTTTTGTACTGATGCTTATTTTTAATCGGCTCAACCTTAAAAGCACCTGGTTCTACCTCGTACCCGGCGTTGCTTTGTGGTACTTTATACATCACTCAGGCATACATGCCACCGTTGCAGGGGTACTCACTGCATTCGCCATACCTGTGCGTGTAAAGTCGGGCTATTCGCCTGTTTGCGAACTGGAACACCAATTATCAAACCCGGTAAACTTTCTGATACTGCCTATATTTGCGCTGGTGAATACGAACATCAGTTATGAGGCAGGTATGCTACAGGCCTTGGCAAGGCCGTTAGGGCTCGGAATAGTACTAGGCTTGTTTATAGGAAAGCCTGCCGGCATCCTGTTAATGGCGTTTGCCGCCGTTAAAAGCCGGCTAAGTGTTTTGCCCAAAGGCATCAACTGGATGCACATAGCAGGCATGGGATTGCTTGCGGGCATCGGCTTCACTATGTCCATATTTATATCCTTACTTTCATTTAACGAGGCGCAACTGCAAAGCAATGCTAAGTTTGCCATATTAAGCGCGTCGGTTTTTTCGGCCTTAGCCGGATACTTTCTAATTAAAATGTACTCAAAAAAACAAGCTCATCTCGCAGCATGAATTCAATAGCTATTAAACGCATTATGGCATTCTTTGCCGATTACTTATTCATTGCCGTATATGGCGGGTTGCTGGTAGGTGTTATGTTTCTGTTGCGCACATTTGCAGGCATCAATCCGGGCAAGTTGCCGCCAGGTCCGTCTATCGTGCTCGACTTTATACTATTTTCTTTACCTGTGATGCTCTATTTCATTATCATGGAAAATAAAAAAGGCGGCACCATAGGCAAACAGCTGTTTGAATTGCGGGTGGGTTCTGTTAACGGCGGTAAAGCTCCGGCCAATACTATATTGGCCCGCAACATCATCAAATTTTTGCCATGGCATATTGCCCATGTGGGCATACGCGTATTCATCTATAACATGGACCACCATATGGCGCCGGGCGCAGTGGTATGGATAATGCTACTGATGCCCCAGGCTTTTTTGCTGATTTATTTGTTCAGCATTATACTAAGCAATGGCAAGCAGAGCCTGTACGATAAATTTTCGGGCGCGGCTATTTATTAACCTTCAATAACAACAGTTTTGTTGTTATATACAAACACGCGGTCGTCAAATACAAGCTTAAGCGCTTTGGCTAATACAGAAGTTTCCACTTCTTTTCCGGCGCTCATCATATCGGCAGCGGTATAACCATGATTCACAGGGATGATTTGCTGAGCAATGATAGGCCCTTCATCCAGCTCGTTTGATACAAAATGCGCCGTAGCTCCTATCAGCTTAACGCCCCGCTCAAATGCCTGCCTGTACGGATTTGCGCCCACAAATGCCGGTAAAAATGAGTGATGTATATTGATGATCTGCATTGGATAGCGGCTGTTAAAGTCCGGAGACAGTATTCGCATGAACTTGGCTAATACGATGTAGTCGGGATCATGACCATCAATCAATTTTATAATGCGTTGCTCGGCTGATACCTTACCCAGTTCTTCATAATTTACATTATAAAAAGGCACATCAAAGCGATTACAGATATCTGCCAGAACCGAATGGTTGCCTATAACGCATTGCACCTGTGCGCCCAGCGTGCCGAAATAATTCCTCACCAGTATATCCGCAAGGCAATGGTATTCCTTGGTAACCAGCACCACAATCTTTTTTACGGGTGATGGATTGATCTTAACTGATGCGCCATCGGGTAATAATGCTTCAAGCTCCTGCTGTAGTGGCGCCGATGTTTCAGTCTCTCCGGCTACTTCCAAACGCATAAAGAAGCGGTTTTCCGCTTCATCAACATACTCGCCTAAGGAGATGATATTATATTGATGCCGCGCCATCAGCGCTGATATATCGGCTACCAGTCCAACACGGTCGGCACATTGAATTACGATGATCATAACAGGGTAAAGGTATATATTTCAGCATTTAAGCCAACATGCTTAGGCGGTGTTAGGCAAATAAATTATCTTGCCTGGTAAATATAGCAGCATGCCGGCATCATCATCATCAAATAATAATAAACTGGGTTTGCTTACCAGCACATCGCTGGTGGTGGGTAATATGATAGGTGCGGGCGTATTCCTGATGCCATCGGCCATGGCGCCATTTGGCAGCATCAGTTTATTGGGTTGGCTTTTTGCAGCAGTCGGCGCCTACTTTTTAGCGAGGGTTTTCAGTCGGTTAAGCCGTATGCTGCCCCAGGTAACGGGTGGGCCTTACGCTTACGCACGCGCCGGTTTTGGAGATCTGCCTGCATTTCTGGTGGCATGGGGTTACTGGATAGCAGTATCATGCGCCAACGCCGCCATCACTATTTCGTTGGTGAGTGCATTGAGTACCTTCATTCCGGCTATTGCTGCCAGTCCGGTTACGTCGGTAGCTACGGGCTTAATCGCTATCTGGCTCCTTACATGGATTAATACGCTTGGCATAAAAGCATCTGGTAAAGTGCAACTGGCTACAACTATTTTAAAGTTATTGCCATTGGCGCTGGTAGCCATTGGCGGGCTCTTCTTTATTAACCCTGATTACTTTTTGCCATTTAACAAAAGCGGGACAAGCGTAGCGGCCGCCATAAATGCTACAGCAACACTCGCTATGTTTGCCTTTGTAGGTATAGAAAGCGCAGCCATACCTGCGGCCAACGTTGCCAACGCCGAGAAAAATGTAACCAGGGCAACCTTGCTCGGCCTTGCCGTGGCTACCATAGTTTACCTGCTGGGCAGCATCAGTATTATGGGCATTTTGCCGCCGTCTCAAATTAGCAGTTCGCCCACACCTTATGCAGATGCGGCAGAGATCATCTTCGGTAAAAGCGCCCGTTACTGGGTAAGTGCCGGTATTGCCATAGCAGCGTTTGGCGCACTTAACGGCTGGATACTGATACAAGGACAGGTGCCCTTAGCCATTGCAAAAGATGGCATGTTTCCGCAATTGTTCGCCCGCCAAAATAAGCGCGGCGTGCCTTACACCGGCATGATCGTTAACAGCATACTTGTGTCTGTTTTTATGGCGATGAACTATACCAAGGGATTGGTTGAGCAATTCCGCTTCTTGCTGTTACTCTCCGTGTTCACCGTTTTTGTGCCATACCTGCTTTCCGCGGCGGCGTATGGCATCATCGCTATAAAACAAAATGTTGTAAAACTGGTTGGGGCGCTATTGTTAGCTGCATTGGCGTTTGGTTATTGTTTATGGGCTATAGCCGGTTCCGGAGAAAAGACTGTATATTATGGTTTCCTGATGCTGGCGGCAGGCATTCCGTTTTACGTTTGGATGGTATACACGCGGCGTTCTTAACGGCTTTTGTATTAACTTTACTTTATGGAAAGGGAGGAGCAAGCCATACGCCGTAAGATCATTCATATTGATATGGATGCTTTTTATGCTTCGGTAGAGCAGCGCGACAATCCCGATTACCGAGGCCGGCCAATCGTGGTTGGTGGCCTGCCCGAAGGCCGGGGCGGCGTAGTGGCCACTGCCAGTTATGAGGCCCGTAAATTTGGTGTACGCTCGGCTATGCCTTCCAAACAAGCTCAACAGCTTTGTCCGCACGCCATATTCGTCCGTCCAAGATTTGCCGTTTACAAAGAGGTTTCTCAAAAGATACGCGAAATATTCAGCCGCTATACCGATCTAATTGAACCTCTTTCATTGGATGAGGCCTATCTTGATGTTACAAATGATAAACAGCACATAGGCTCGGCTTTAGATATAGCGCGATTAATAAAAGAAGCTATAAAAACCGAACTGCAGCTTACAGCATCTGCTGGGGTTTCTATCAATAAATTTGTGGCTAAAATAGCGTCAGACATTAACAAGCCTGATGGGCTCACCTTTATTGGACCCTCGCAGGTGGAAGCATTTATGGAAAAACTGCCCGTAGAGAAATTTCATGGCGTGGGTAAGGTGACTGCTAATAAAATGAAAAGCATGGGTTTGCATACTGGTGCCGACCTGAAGCAGCTAACCGAGGAGGAAATGGCGGCGGCCTTTGGTAAGCCGGGGCGTTTCTATTACCGTATAGTGCGTGGTATTGATGAACGACCGGTTCAGCCTCACCGCGAAACAAAGTCCATGGGCGCTGAAGACACCTTTGCGCATGACTTAACCGGACTCGACGAAATGTATGCCGAGCTGGATAAAATTGCACGCACCGTATACGACCGGCTGCAGCGCTATAATCTGAAAGGCCGCACTGTCACCCTCAAAGTAAAATATCACGATTTTAAGCAGATCACCCGCAACCAAAGTTTCCCCCTACCGGTTGGCGACCTCGAAACCATCGCCGCCACCGCCAAACAACTATTATTTAACAGCGGCACCATTGGTAAAAAGATAAGACTGCTGGGTATATCACTATCTAACTTTGGTGAGCAACCTGCTAAAGGAAACCGGGCAGATAGCGTTGTTGAGCAGTTAAGATTATTTTAACCAGTAACTATAGCCCTTCTGCCTGTCATTTCGAGCCATAGAGAGAAATCCGTACAGCAAAAATAGATTCCTCCTCATGCTTCGTCGAAATGACAAAACGAGTTAATTAAGATGAGATTGCTTTGCTGCGCTCGCAATGACGATAAGTTTATAATCTCTTCGGTAAATCACACGGAAGGAACAAGCTAATTTCTTTCCAAGGAATTTCGACAGTCTCACCACCCACCATTCTCATTCACTGGCTACCTCAACACAAGCCTATTATTGCTACCTTTGCATTATGGTTGATGTTATCCTTAAAAAGGGCAAAGAAAAAGCGGTGCTGCAAAGGCATCCATGGGTGTTTTCGGGAGCTATTGAACGTGTTAAAGGCAAACCTGCCGACGGTGATACTGTTCGTATAATGGGCGCCCAGGCCGAATTTCTGGCTTATGGCTTTTACAACCATCAATCACGCGTGGCTTTACGCCTCCTTGATTGGAATAAGGATACCGAGATAAATGACGCATGGTTCCGCAATAAGGTAGCTACTGCTGTTGCCGCTCGCGAGCATTTACTGGCTGATGGCTTAACCAATACCTGCCGACTAATATTCAGCGAAGCTGATTACCTGCCCGGCCTAATTGTAGATAAATACGCCGATCATTTATCTGTACAAGTGCTTACCGCAGGCATTGAAAGGGCAATGCCTGTGATCATAGACGAATTGCAGCAGTTGTTAAAACCTGTCAGTATTTTTGATAAAAGCGATGCTTCGTCTCGCGAGCATGAAGGCCTTGCAACTGACAATAAATTACTATGGGGAACTAATCCGCCGGAACTGGTTGAGGTGAGCGAAAATGGCATCACTTATGGCATCAACATCGCTGAAGGACAAAAATCAGGCTTTTACTGCGACCAACGCGATAATCGCCGCATATTGGCATCATATGCCGAAGGTAAAAGGGTACTGGATTGCTTTTCATACACCGGTGGTTTTACGCTCAATTCCCTAAAGGCCGGTGCTGCTGAAGTAACAAGCGTGGATAGTTCGGCCCTGGCTATTGAAACATTGAGAGCCAACATACAACTTAATCAATTTGACTCGAACAAGCATACGGCTGTTAAAGCTGACGTAAATAGTCAGCTAAGGAGATTAAAGGAAGAAGGCCAAAAATTTGATGTGATTGTGCTTGATCCGCCTAAGTATGCCCCATCCCGCTCTGCGTTAACGCGGGCATCCCGCGCTTACAAGGACCTTAACCGCATAGCTATGCTCTTGCTCAACAAGGGCGGCCTCCTGGCTACTTTCTCCTGCTCCGGGGCTATGGACCTGGAAACCTTTAAACAGGTGTTAGCCTGGGCAGCTTTGGATGCAGGCAAGCAAGTACAGTTTATATACCAGTTTTGCCAGCCCGAAGACCATCCTGTACGTTCTTCATTCCCCGAAGGTGAATACCTGAAAGGCTTACTTTGCCGTGTTATTGATTAAGCTAATAGCTGGCCATTAATCTTCCGGAAGATTGCAGGCAGCTTGCCAGGTAACTATTCCACCTCAGCTGCTGATTACGATTTTGCATGTGGTTGGTCTGGTGTTCGTAATCCTCATTCATACGCTGGTATTTGGCATCAATGCGATTAAATATCTGCGGAATCACAATAGCGTAGTCACGCCCGAAATTGGTTTGATTAAATGCACGGATCACTTCCTGCTGTTGCAGGTAAGCAATAAGATAATGCCCTTGCTCATGCCGTAATACTTCAGCCATCATATCGGCTGATTTGATACGGTCCCTGTCCAGCCAGGAGAGGTTACGGTTCATCACCATTGATACATCAAAATCTATACGGTAAATGCCGCGAACGCGCTTTACGCTATAATTGTAGCTGATGCTGCAATTGGTGTAAGCCACAGCGGCAAAATTCATCTTTCTCGGTGAGCCCTGAAAATCTGCCGGGGTTAATGTATGATAGGATTGGGCGGCGGCTACCATCCCACAAAACAACAATGCCGCCGTTAGTTTCAGAAACTTTAAAATCATCAGCCAAAAAGTTAATTTTTACTTTTTGACGTCGTCGGGGTTTAAAAGGTTTAAGGCCATTGTTTCTTTCATGGTTTTCGCCATACCTTCAACTGAACCATCCAGGAAGATTACGTTCCCTTTAGAGTTCTCTGAGAAGTGTTTGATAGACTCCGTCCACATGGTGAACAGGATAACAGAAGTATCCATATTAGCCTGCTGCATCTCTTTTGCAGCAACCGTCATACCTTTGGCCACCTCTTCCCTGAACAGCGCTATACCCTGCCCACGCAGTTGAGCGGCCTCACGTTCGGCTTCGGCGGATATCTTAATGGCGTTACCCTCTGCCTCTGCAGCCTTTGTCTTAGTGATGAGTAAAGCTTGCCCCTCGTTCTCTGCAGCCGCTTTCAGGTTGTTTGATGCCACCACCTGGCTCATTGATTTCATGATGATGTCATCAAACGTAATATCGTTCAGCTGCAGGTCCTGCAGGTGATAGCCCCAGCTCTCGAGAATGTTATCCAACTGCTCTTTTACATGCTCCACAATATCGCGACGCAATATTAATACATCAGCCTGCCTTTTGGTAGCTACGAAGGCACGTATAGAGCCTTCTACAGTGCGTACCAATGCCTGCATCAGGTTACGCTCATCCACAAACTTAAATGCAACGTTCTTGATGGTCTCTTCGCGCTGGTCAAGCACCGAGTAAAGCAGCATCGCTTTAAAATATACATTGGCCTGATCATACGTTACAGCCTGAAACTCCAGTTCTACTGAGCGGTTTTGTATAGAGATGCGCGTATATACCGACTCAATAAAAGGAATCTTAAAATTTAAGCCGGGCAGCATTAAGCGCCGGTATTTGCCGAATACAGTAATTACCGCAATGGTGCCCTGTTTTACAGTCACAAAACCACTAAAAAGCACAAGCAGCACAATGGCGGCTACTATAAAAGTTACTGGAACTACTATCATAACACAAATAATATTTAATATAAATATAAGCTATAATATTTGGTGTACAATTTGTTTGTTTCTCAACCATCAACAACTTGTAAATAAAATAGTACACCTATGAATCAGAAACGAACCTTTGGCGCAGTACTTACTATCTTAGGTATTATCGGCCTTATTTATACCGGCGCTTCTGTAATACAGAAAAGCGGTGCAGTCACTACCATGATTGTAGTGGGCATAATTGCAATCATTTTCTTTTTTACCGGCGTTGGCCTGGTACGCAATACGCAGGATAAAGCTGCTTAATTTAAAGGCACTAATCGGCCATCGTTGTTAATGACAAGGCCGGCAGAATCTGCGAAATCGGCACGTGTAAGCATTTGCATACGTTTAATTACGCGGTTAGCAGTATCCCTTTCAACACCATTTTGGCGGGTTTGACGGGTGGCGATAATATGGCCACCCAGAAACTCGCCTTTTTTATTAAGCGTTAATTTTAACAACGGCGCAATACCGCAAACACCGCTTATGCTAACTTTATTATAGGTACAAAAGTTACCCATACTATACGTAATGAACCTGTTTTTATAGCACTCGACAGCTCTGGTTAAATGCGGACCATGCCCTAACACTACATCTGCCCCGGCATCAATGGCGTTGTGTGCAAACTCATATACATTGCCACGGTTCTCTCCCTTAAAAGATTCGTACTTGCGCGTCACATGCTCAAATCCGGTTCCTTCCCCTCCCCCATGAAAAGACACAATAACGATATCAGCCTGCTGTTTGAGGTTACTTATAATTTTCGCTGCGTTATCGTAGTCGAGTAATGATACCGTCTGGCTGTTTGGCGAGAAACCACAAAAACCATATTTGACGCCCCCCTTCTCAAAAACAACTGATGGGTTACTTTTTAAGCCGGCGTACTTGATTCCCATCGAATCCAGCATTTGCATAGTGCTCTTGCGTCCCGCCGGGCCAAAATCATTGGTGTGATTGTTACCGATGCTGAGTATATCAAAGCCTGCATCTTTTAATATTGTTGCGTATCTGCGTGGCATTTTAAAAAGATATGCAGCGCTCTTTTGGTGCAGTTTGAAACTGGCTGCCTTGCCGGTATCTAACAACACCCCTTCCAGGTTGCCAAAAGCGATGTCGGCCTGTTGCAGTTCGTTTAAAACGGCATCAAAGCTTCGCTTACCATCATGTGGTGGGCGTACGGAACTATCAGGGTAAGTGGTACCCAGCATAATATCCCCAACGGCTGCTATTGATATGGTATCAGCGTGTGCAATGGTATCTTTCGAAATATAAGTGGAGTCACGTTCAGGCATCTGCGTGCCAACGTCCGGCGATTTGTTTTTTTCCGTTTGATGACATGAAGCCAGCAAAACAACCGATATGATAAGGGTAAGGTAAAAGCGCATGGCGAAAAAAAACCTTTCACCGGTTAGATGAAAGGTTAAAAGTATCTGAATATAATTAGTTAGTACTTAGTTGGTCTCTTCCTCAAGGTTAGCTATCTCGCCATCCTCATTCAACTGTTCGGTATATCTATCCATTAAACGACCGCCCTTGAAGAAATAGCGCTTATAGTAAGATTCGCTCAAATTAGATATAGCAACACCCCTGTTAGATGCATGAACAAATCTGCCGTTACCCAGATACACACCTACGTGCGATATACGACGGCTACGTATCTTAAAGAATACCAAATCGCCTTCTTTTAACTCATCCTTGGCAACAGGATTAACCATTGTGAAGATGTCGCGTGAGCTGCGTTTTATAGTAAGGTTAAAAACCTTGGCATACATTTCTTTTGTAAATGCAGAGCAGTCAATGCCTCTTTTGGTATTTCCGCCGAAACGGTATGGAGTACCTATCCAATCATGAACAAATTCAAAAAGCTTGAGATTTGAAGTAGCCGATAAAGCCACGCCCATGATTTGAGAAAGGTAAGTTTTTGCTAAGCTTTCCTGATCATCGCCTGAGTTATCAGCCTGCGCAACTGGTACACTTTTTGTTTGTGCTTGTGCGCATAATACGCTGAAAAATAGGGCAATGCCAATAGTAATTTTCTTCATTTAATTGCTTTTTGTTGCAAGGGGTTCAACAAATTGTTTATTAAATTATACAATGTGTCTATTGTTAGATACAAATCTATCCAATCATTTTAAAATTGCAAATAAATGATACAATTTTTTGTCAAAAAAACAAATGAGGAATGTTTTGGATACAAAAGAATACACTTTTATTAAAAATCAATAGTTCGAGATATAACTCTCATTCTTGAACATTATTGTACAACATTGCGAATTATTTAAAAAATATTCCGTTTGGTTAAAAAGAAGGGCCCGCTAAAGCGAGCCCTTTATACTTTTTTTTATTTTTTCCAAACGTTGTTTGCAGGATTGTAATCAGGAAGTGCCTTATCCGGATCGTAGGTTACCGACTCAATCTCGTCCGTTGAGTCATAGCTATATGTGAAGCTTTGGTTACGCTCCCATATCTCTACCGGAATGTTTACACGGGCAGTTTTGCCATTAGTAAACTTAATTTCAAGCGGCACAGGCATGGCCATTTTGTCGAGGTTGTCTAAAGTAATCAGCGCACCCTTTTTAGGATCATTGTCTACATAAGCAACGTTGCGAACGCCTACATCCAGCCTCCAGTTGTTTACGAACCATCCTCTCCAGAACCATTGCAAGCTTTCGCCTGATACGTTTTCCATCGTGCGGAAGAAATCATCCGGAGTTGGGTGCTTAAAGGCCCAGCGCTCTATATATGTTCTGAATGCGCGGTCAAAACGCTCAGGGCCTAAGATCTGCTCGCGTAGCATGGTAAGGCCAAAGCCCGGCTTAAAGTATAACAATATGCCAATGTTTTTTTCCTGCATGTTAGCAGCCGGACTCATTACAGATTCGATATCAGGGCGGGTGATAAATTCACCTGCACGTTGCATATCGGTTTTGCCTTTAGGCGCGTACTCACCGTTATTAAATGCATCCGTACTCAATGTATTAATGAAGGTGTTAAAACCCTCGTCCATCCAACCGTAAAGGCGCTCGTTTGAGCCCACAATCATCGGGAACCAGGTATGGCCAAATTCATGGTCATTTACACCCCAAAGACTACCTTTTTTTGATTTGTAACCGCAGAACACAATACCTGGATACTCCATACCGCCAGCAACGCTTGCCGCCGCAGTTGCAGCGGGGTAAGGATACTCATACCATTTTGAAGAGTAGTGCTCAATTGACTTTTTCACATACTCGGTTGAGCGACCCCAGCCATCGTTGCCATCGCTTTCAACAGGATAAGCAGAAATTGCAATTGATTTTTTTCCGCTTGGCAGGTTCATCTTAGCTGCGTCAACAATAAATGCTGCCGACGAAGACCATGAAGCGTCGCGAGCGCTTTTAATGCGGAACTTCCAGGTAAGTTCCTGCTTGCCCTGCGGACGAGAAGAAGCCTCTGTTACTTCTTTCGCAGAGCGGATGATAACAGTTTTGTCGCTCTGTGCAGCTTCGGCCCAGCGCTTTTGCTGTTCAGCAGTGTACACTTCGGCAGGATTAAGCAACTCGCCCGAAGAAACTACAATATGATTAGCCGGAGCGGTAATACTCAAGTCAAAATCGCCGTATTCAAGGTAGAACTCTGCAGGGCCTGTATATGGCACTACGTTCCATCCGGTAACGTCATCGTAAACACACACACGTGGATACCACTGCGCAACGCTGAAGATTTTTCCGTTTTTAGTGTTGAGGATGCCCATACGGTCTGATCCGTATTCAGGGCTTATGAATGAAAATTCGATACGCAGCTTGATCTGACCACCTTCAGGAGCCAGTTCTTTCGGCAAAAACACCTGCATGCGGGTATCATTAATCACATATTTTAATTCAGTTTCGCTGCCTACCAGTTTTACTGATTTTATTTTCTGACCTGCATCAAACACCTGTCCATGGCCGCCGTTGCGGCTACCGGTAGTAGGCACGATGGCAGAGCCTCTTGAATCCTTACGGAACAGGTTCTGATCGAGCTGCATCCATAAGAAGTTTAACTTTTGCGGACTATTATTGGTATAAGTTAAAACTTCGGTACCAAAAATTTCATTGGTTTGATCGTTTAAACGGGCGGTAAGTTGGTAATCGGCCCGGTTTTGCCAGTAACGTGAGCCGGGCTGGCCATCTGCTGCACGGTATTCGTTACCATTTTTGGTGTAAAAATTCGGACCAAAGGCATCATGATAGTCGTACTTTGATACGGGTTGACCAGACGAAGAAGAAGTTTGCTGTGCTAAGCCTGTATTAGCAACAGTGAGGAAAGCCAGCATAGCACCGGCTACATACTTAAAGGTCATGTTAATATATTTTAGTAATAATTTAACAGCAATTATAACATTAAAAGCTGTAAATCATAAACGTAGTAAAGCGATTGTTACTTTTTTACAGATATAATTATGCGTTAAAACAAAATCTGTAAAAACAACAAAGGCAACCCGTTGGTTGCCTTTGTAAATGTTTTATATTGAATGATTTACTCTGCGTGTGATGCTTTAAGTTTCTTTTTTATAAAAACGTATAATCCACTGATTAAGCCCGTTATGATAAGATCATAAAACAATTTATGCGGAGAAATTGAAATATGTGTCATCCATCCATCAGCAGATGTGGCTATTGTTCTCTCATAATATACAAAAGGAAACCCCAATTGGTTAAAAGACAAACCATGCCATAGTACCGGGACCACCATTAGGGCTATAAAGCAAACCAAAAATACTACCACAAAGCGCATAATAAGCCAATTTAGTTTTTATTTGCTAAAATGCTTTTGGTAAACAGTTTCATCAAAACCAAAAAACAAAAAATCGTCATCTTCAATCACCGGGCGCTTTATCATGCTGGTTTTTTGTTGTAGCAAAGGCAAAGCTTCGGCATCAGTTTTTACACTCTCCTTTACTTCCGGATCAAGTTGTTTCCAAGTAAGACCTTGCTTGTTTAAGAACTTTTCGTAACCTGCCTTTTTGTTCCACTCGGCAAGTTTTTCGGTGCTTACGCCAAGCTTCTTAAAATCATGAAATTCATAAGGCACATTATTGGCTTTTAACCAGTCGAGCGCCTTTTTTACTGTATTGCAATTGGTAATTCCGTAAACTTTCATGCAGTAAAATTAACCATTACCTCCGCTACTTTTACCACCGCTGGTATCATCGTTATTTATACCGCGCTGGTTCTTTTTAATATCGCCGCTTAGCTTGCCAAATTTATAGCTTACCCGTATGGCAAACTGCCTGTAAATCTGATTAAAGGTGTAGTTCTGCACAAAGTCTGGCGTAACGGTATTGGATGTGTTTTTCCAGGTTTTGCTGTAGGGGTTGTTAGCCACCAGTGAAATGGAGGCTGCTTTGCTCCAGAAATCCTTGCTCAATACATAAGAGTTATAAATGAAGTATCTTGACTTCCCTTGCAGCGTCACGTCGCCGCTAAAGTAACCGGCGTTGAAACCCGCGCGCCAGTCCTTGCCAAATTTGTAACCAATATTGGCAAAAGCGTTACCTATATAGCCGCTGTTGTTATACAACTGCCCGTTATAAGTACCCTCCAACCACACTCGTGATACCTGGCCATTCAGGCTAAGCGACAGCTTTTTGGTGATATCATAATTGGTGTTCACGTTGAGGCCGAGCGTACGGTTGCTGCCGAGGTTTTGGTAAGTGGTTGTAGTGATCTTTTGATTATTATTGTCTATCACTGTATCCCTAAAGTTGGTCACATTTTGTATAGAGTTATTAGAGAATGCATAGCTTAAACCTACGTTGATAGAGCCTTTAGCATAGTTGCTATAGCTCAGCTCAAAGGTATTGCTCAGCTCGGGCCGGAGGTTTGGATTACCGGTATTGATGAATAATGGATTAGAACGGTCTGTAAACGGATTAAGCTGGTAAATGCCCGGCCTGCGTATGCGCTGCGTATAACCAAGGTTTACGCTGCTGCTCTTTAACTTACGTTGTATGGATATGGATGGGATTAGGTTGCTGTAGTTAGTATTTAATTTTGGCTGCCCGGCTGCAAAGGTAGCATCAACTGTTGTATACTCAAGCCGTGCACCACCCTTTGCCGACCACTTTTCGCCTTTGAGCTGGTAAGTGTTGTAAAGGCTGTAAACGTTTTGCTGATAATCAAATGTGTTTGATTGCGAAGCACTGCGAATGTATGCCCCGCTATTGTCAACAGTGTCAGTGGTAAAATCACTAAAGTTATTACGTAATATAGCCTTGCCACCCGCCTCAATATTAAACTTGGTAAGCGGATGCACATAATCCAACTGAATAGTGTGCTCCTTAGACCCCTGCTCGTTATACTGATTATAATTGGGCTGAGTATATGACAAGCGTTCACTGAACATGTTTTCGCTCGTAGTTTTACTTGGCGAATAGCTGTATTTATAGGAGAGCGTAAGTAATTGATCTTTGCTGCGTTTAAAACCTTTCTGGTAATTAAGGGCGGCGTCAAAGCCTTTAAAACGCGCTTCAGAGGCACTGCCTAAACGGTACTTTTGTGTAAGCGCGTTACTGCTGTTGAACAGTTGAGAAAACTGGTTGCTGGTTTGGTCGAAGCTATCGCCGTAAACCTCAAAAGATCCAGTGAGCAGGTTAAGCGTATCAATCTCAAAGCTCAGTTCGCCGTTGCCATATTGGTAATTGCCGTCGAACTCGTTAAGTCCATCCTGCAATAACAATGATTTATCAGCAGTACGTAGCTGACTATTGCTTAAAGTATTTTGGTTTTTTGGCTGACGGCCCGCACCGGCATAACCTGAAAAACCGAACTTACCTTTCTTAACAGTTCCATTTAGGTTTATGCCTTGCCCCCATACGGTGTTATGCCGAACGTTCACTCCTATATTATAGCCTTCGTCTGCATTGGTTTTAGTGATGATATTGATTATACCCGCCAGGCCTTCGGCATCATATTTAGCCGGGGGTGTGGTAATTACCTCTATCTTGAGAATGTTAGTAGCAGGCATGGCCTTAAGTACATCCGACGGGTTTTTAGCCATCAATGCCGATTCTTTGCCATTTACCAGTATCTTATAGTTTCCGCTTCCTTTGAGTTTTATAGCGTCTGATGCATCTACGCTCAGCATTGGTACTTTGCGTATCATGTCAAGCGCCGTATACGCTTTGCTCTCAGGGTCGGCTTGCACATCGTAGCTCAAACGGTCCACTTCCTGTTTCATTACCGGCTTTACAGCGGTTATGGCAACCTCATTAAGCTGTTTGGATGTGGCCGAAAACATGATGCGCCCAAGGTCAACCTGCGGCTTATCGGCAGGAAGGGCAATCACCTTGCTGGCATAGCCAACAAAGGCAAGTACAAGCTGATAACTTTTACCTGAAGGCGCGCTCAACTCAAAAGCACCGTCGGTTTTTGAAAGGGCACTTTTTACCGGCAGCTTGGTGGCAGCGTCCTGTAAAGCTACGGTAACAAAATCCATGGGCTTATTGGTGGCCGAGTCTATCACAGCGCCTTTTATGGAGATGCTTTGTTGTTGTGCAAAAAGGCTTATGCTGAGCAGGCAGCACACTAAGGCCAGGAAAAATTTTTTCATGTAGTTGTGTTGGTGGTGAAAATATGGCGCAAAATAGCCAAGGCAAATCACTGCCGGCGGGTGTTTAACAAAATTTAACTATGTTTTTAGTTAAATTTAACACTCAATGGTTATAACGTGTCATGGTGAGCTCTGTGCCGATGGTTGTAAAACTTTTAATCATGTCAATCGAGCGATCAACAAGGGCTGGCAGTTCTGGTATTTCGTCTTTATCAAAACTGCTCAGCACAAAATCAACCTGCTGGCCTTTGGGGTAATTATTACCAATGCCAAAACGCAGGCGCGCGTAATTATTGTGTCCGAGGGTTGCCTCAATATGCCGCAAACCGTTATGCCCCGCCGCACTGCCTTTTGGTTTTAAACGTAAAGTACCCAATGGCAATGCAAGGTCATCCACAATAACCAATACATTCTCCACCGGAATTTTCCATTCATTCATCCAGTAAGACAGTGCCTTCCCGCTCAAATTCATATAGGTGGTGGGCTTAATCAGGTGTAGCTTGCGTCCTTTAAACGAGGTTTCGGCAGTATAGGCATGCCGCCCAATGCTGAATTTTACCTCGTCCTGCCGTGCCAGCTCATCCAGTACCATAAAGCCAATGTTATGTCGTGTATCGGCATACTCAGGGCCTATGTTACCCAACCCCACTATAAGATATTTCATTCCAGAGAAAAGACGGTTATAATTTATGAACGTTACAGCCGGTTGCTTTTTTTATTGAAACAACTTCGTGACAAAGATAAACACTTCAATTAAACCTTAAGCGCATTTAGCACTCTAAAACCCGATTGCAGTTGTAACGCCGTTGTTACGGTTCAAAATTTATTTTAATTGTAACAAATACCATAACATTGCTGTCAACGTTACAAGTGCAACGCAACCTTATTGCAATTATACCCCCTAATGAAAAAAAACCTATCGCTGCTCTTGCTGTTAATCGGCATTTTATCAACTGCTTACGCTCAAAACAAAGTTTCTCTTAAAGGTAAAGTCATCGATTCTGTAAGTAATGCTCCGCTCGAAAGAGCTACCGTGTCGCTTACTGACAGCAAGGATTCTACCTTGATAACCTACACGTTGAGTAAGTCTACCGGCGAATTTGCCTTGTATGGTTTAGCTTTAAACAAGCCTATGCGGCTCATTATCTCCTTCGTATCTTACAAGCCCTATAGTAAAACGTTTAATTTTGATAAGGGTGGTGATATTGATTTAGGCGATATACGCCTTGATGTCAAGATGATGGATGAGGTGGTTATCCAGGGGGAGGCTCCACCTATTGTAATGAAAAAGGATACGATAGAGTTTAATGCCGATGCCTTTAAAACAAGGCCTAATGCCGTGCTGGAAGAGTTGCTGAAGAAACTGCCGGGCTTGCAGGTAAACCGCGACGGATCTATAATGATGAACGGCAAAGCGGTAAGCAAGCTGATGATTGACGGGCGCGAGTTTTTCGGTAAAGACCCTAAGATTGCTACCAAAAACCTGGATGCAGCCATCGTGGCAAAAATTCAGGTGTATGACGACCGCGAGAACGATCCCGACCACCTGGTGAGCGAAATTAATGTTCCTAAAATCATTAACATCAAATTAAAAAAGGCCATAAAGCGCAGCATATTTGGTAAAGTGTACGCCGGCGGCGGCACGCGCGACAGGTACGAAACCGGCGGGCTTTTCAACATGTTTCGTGACACTTTGCAGGTAAGCGTGCTTGGCTTGAGCAATAACTTGAACCGTACGGCTTTCTCAACTAATGAACTATATGAGTCTGGTGGTTTTAACCGCAGTGGCGGCGATGCGTTATGGAACGGTTCTGTGCAAACGGGCGGTAGAGTATGGGGCGGTGGTATAGAAAAGGTAGCTTCGGGCGGCTTTAACATAAACAACAATTATGGCAAATGGCTCAAAATTAACCTCATGTACTTCTATGGCGAGCGCCGCTATAAGCTGGACAGGCAATCAAAAACTCAAACCTTTTTAAACAAAGACACCACCTTATTCACCTCATCCATCGCTAATGAAATCCGCAATTCATTTTCGCATAACTTGAGCGGCTTCGTGGAGTGGGTGCCTGATACGGTAACAACGCTGCACTATCGTCCATCGTTTAATTACTCAACAAATAACAGCGGCAGTACCGACAATGGCAATAGTTACAATAATTTTAAACCGTTGTTAACCACGTCAGCAAATAGCGAACGTGACGGGGGCGATAACAAGAGCTTTAACCATAGCTTTATGTTTAACAAACGCAGCCGTTCGCACCAGGGCGAGTCGTTCACAGTTAACCACGATCTAAATATCAGCCCTAACAAAGCTGTGGGCTATGGCATAAGCAATGTTATATCATATATAGACACTATTCCGTCGTATAAAATTAACAGGCAAAACACTCGTGATAATAAAAATATATCGGGGAGTTTGAGCGCCAGCTACCGCTATCCGTTCAGTAAAAAATTTACAGCTGATATAGTGACGTCAGCATCTTATAACAACAGCAACAATAAGCAGTATGTATATGACTTGGATACGCTTACTAAAACTTATACGCTTATAGTAGCCGACCAGACTACCGACCTGCAACGTAAGCTGTGGACTTATAATGTAAGGCCGGGCATTACATGGCAGATAACCAAAAAAATAAATTTAACCGCAGGGCTTACCAATCAATGGCAGCGCGTAAACGATGATTTTGTAACCACGGTACAAAACCGGCGCAATTTCTTTTTGCTGCCAAGTGTACGGGTTGATATGTTCGAGAATTTCTCCATCAACTTTGACCGCAACGTAAACCAGCCGGATATCAACTCCATGCGTCCGGTTACCATTGTCTATAACCCGCAGTATAAGTTTATAGGTAATCCAGATCTTAAACCTTCTGAAAACATCAACTTCGGTATTAATTTTTACAAGTATATACACGAGAAAGGGATAAACCTGCAAGCCTGGCTGAGCATGAACAAGTCTCGTAACGACGTTATTTATAAGCAGATGATCAGTAACAATGGCTCTACTACCACTATGCCTATCAACGTAAACGGAAACTATTCTGCCTATGGTGATTTCCGTATCGGAAAGAATTTTAACAGCGGTAAGGTAGTTAATTACGGCGTTAACATCTCAACGGGCTTACGCTATCGCCAGCAGATAAATAACAGAAATGATATTGAAGGAAAAGAAAAAAACTATACCATCACCGCAGGGCCTGGATTTAATATCTCCTGGGCAGAGAAACTGGATTTTAACAATCAAACCAACTTCAGCCAGTCGTTTGCAAGGTATAACTATGCCCAAGGGCGCAACCAGAACCTCAGCAACCTTGATATGGAGAATAACCTGAGCCTGCATTGGCCGCAGAAGTGGATAACAGAAATTAAGCAGAACTTTGTTTACAACTCACAGGTAGCAGCGGGCTTCCGTAAAAGCAACAACATCATCAGCGCGTCCATAGCGCGGCAGATGCTAAAGAAAGACCGCGGCGAGATAAAGCTTACTGTGTATGATATTTTTGATCAGAACATAAGCGTTTACCGCTTCCAGGGCAATAACTCCATTTACGACATGCAGGGCAATACGCTGCGCCGTTACTTCCTGCTAACTTATACCTTTAAATTCAACGCCATGAAAACGGATTGATGAATTGTGCCTGATGCAATCTGCTTCATGATGCAAAAGGTGATGATACAGCCATAACCTAAACACAATCCATCAACTGATGAAAAAACTCGCACTTATTATCTGTCTTTCTTTATACTCATTAATCGCGTCGGCACAAAGCAAAGTCACGCTTACCGGTAAGGTAATTGATTCGGTAAGCCATGTGCCTTTGGAAAGGGCTACCGTAGCTGTTGTTGATGCTAAGGATTCTACATTAATTACTTACACACTGAGTAAAGAGAATGGCGAGTTTACGTTATATGGACTGGCGTTAAACAAGCCTCTTAGGTTGTCTATATCATATGCGGCGTATGATACTTACCGTAAGCCACTCAACTTTACTAAAGGTGGCAGTATAAACTTAGGGGATATTGGCCTTAACGTAAAAATTTTGGATGAGGTAATTATAAATGCCGACGCACCGCCAGTAGTCATAAAAAAAGATACGATAGAATTTAATGCTGATGCTTTTAAAACTAAGCCGAATGCGGTATTAGAGGAGTTGTTGAAAAAGTTGCCCGGCGTACAGGTAAACCGCGACGGCAGCATTTTGGTAAATGGTAAAAGTGTAAGTAAATTAATGATTGATGGGAAGGAATTTTTTGGTACCGATCCTAAAATTGCTACTAAAAACCTTGATGCCGAGTACGTGGCCAAAATACAGGTATATGATGACAGGGAAGATGACCCTAATCACCTCAAGGATGATATTGATGTGAATAAGATCATCAACATTAAACTTAAAAAAGCTATTAAGCGCAGCATATTCGGCAAGGTATATACTGGCGGCGGCACGCGCGACAGGTATGAGGCGGGAGGACTGTTCAATATGTTCAGAGATACATTGCAGGTAAGCGTACTGGCTTTGACCAATAACCTTAACCGCACAGGTTTTTCTACCGATGAGCTTTACTCCGATGGCGGCTTTAACCGCAGCGGCGGCGACGCTTTGTGGAACGGAACAATCAACACCGGTGGGCAAAACTGGGGTGGAGGTATTGAAAAGGTGGCAACCGGAGGAGTGAACATAAATAACAATTATGGCAAAAAGCTAAAATTGAACCTCATGTACTTTTACAGCGAGGGTCGCAAATTGCAACAAACTGACGGGTTAACGCAAACTTTCTTAAATGACACCACGGTTTACAACTCGTCCAGCTCCTCTTTTACCAACAACCGTTTCTCACACAACATCAGCGGGCTGGTAGAATGGGTGCCCGATACACTTGTGCGCCTTACTTACCGGCCTACCTTGAATTTCGGAAACGACAATAATAACAACAGCGGTTCTGGCAAGCGTTACAACCAGTTTAACCCTAAGGTAAATGAGTCTTCATTTCAGAATAAAGGTGGCAGCAACAACACATCTTTCAACCATAATTTTATGTTTTACAGGAGGGGCAAAACGCGTAATCAGGAGTCTATAACCATTAATAATAACATTAGTATTAGTCCCAACAAAAGCAATAACCTAAGCTACAATACGGTAACCTCTTTTGTAAATACCGTACCAAGCTTTATGCAAAACAGAATTAGTAGTGGTGATAACAGGGCTGTAAGTGGTACCCTGAGCGTGAGTTATCGTTACCCGCTGAGCAAGAAATTTGTTGTAGACATAAACGACGATGCCAACTATACCGATAATAAGCAACGCCAATTAGTACTGGATTATGATACCGTACAGCAGCGTTATGACATCATTGTAGCCGACCAGACTACCAATTTGAGGCGTACCCAGTGGAACCATACCATTCGCCCGGGCATTACGTGGGACTTAACTAAGAAAATAAAGCTTACAGCTTCCGTCAATGCGCAATGGCAAAGCTTTACAGATGATTTTGATACGTTGAAGCAAAGCCGCAGCAATTTTTTTTGGCTGCCTATTATAAGGTTAAATCTGGCTAAATGGACAATAACCTACAGCCGCTCTGTAAACCAGCCCGATATATCTTCTTTACGACCGGTAACAATTGTTTACAGCCCGCAGAGCACATTTATCGGCAACCCCAATCTTAAACCGAGCGAGACAGACAGGTATGGATTAAGCTTTAACAATTATAATCATGACAGGAATATCAGCTATTATTTATGGTCGAGCGTGCGTGTAACAAAAAATCAGGTGGTATATAAATCAATTATAAATGCTGATGGCCCAACCATTAGCACACCTATTAACGCAAACCGTGCCATATCGGCTGACTTTTCAGGACAGGTGAGCAAAAGTTTTAATAAAAGCAAAACCTGGAATTTCTCTGTTAACTCTCGCTTCGGCGGGTATTATACTCAGCGCCTTAATTATATAAATGATAACGAAGGCTTACAACATAGCACCTCATGGAATATAGGGCCGGGAGCAAGCGTTTCATGGAAAGAATATATTGATTTTGAAACACATATAGACTTCAGACAAAATTATACTCGCTACACCTATGAAAACGGGCGCAACCAAAACTTTAATAACCTTAACATGAACAATAATCTCACAATTGAATGGCCGGAAAAATGGGTAACTGAGGTGAAGCAGGATTTTGTTTACAACAGCCAGACTGCAGCAGGCTTCCGTAAAATTAATAATATAGTGAGCGCATCAATAGCCCGCAGGTTATTTAAAAAGGATATGGGCGAGGTGAAACTAACGGTGTATGATCTTTTTGACCAGAATATAAGTGTTTACAGGTATACAGGCAGCAACTCCATTTTTGATCAGCAAACCAACACCTTGCAACGTTATTTTTTACTTACCTATACCTATAGGTTTAAGGCCATGAAGACGAATTGATGACCGCTATGCCTTTTTATTACAAATACTAATAAATTTCCCTTGCTGAAACATTTAATTTTTACGAAACATATTAATTCGATATTACGTAAGACAGAAAAAACCAAAATCTTATGAAATATCAAAAAAAAATTTTGACTTTAATTGTTCTGTTATTGACTTTTTCATGCAAAAATGAGCAGGCGATAACAAACCCGACACAACTAAATAACCCGTCTAAAAGGTTGTCTAGGATTGTTGACCCTAATGACCCTAATCTGAACCCCAATTTAGATTGGAATAACCCCGCGACAAATTATATTACTGCTTATTGTCTTAATGGATCGGGGAACATCATACAAAGACAAATAACTGTCCCATGGAAAACGCAAGGCAATAAATTAAATGTACCTGATCCTGATATAAAAACTGCCAATGGATGGGTGATGGTTATGAGGGATGTGGGCACATCAAGTCGTGGTGTTGACTTTCCTTTCTACATGCTTTATAATAAATATCGCGGTATATTAAGGATTTTAGTTTATAATGCTCAACGTGTCGCTGCTAATTATTTTAAAGGTGAATTGCAATTTAATTCGACATCTTATACTAATTCATGTTTAAGTTTTACTGCAAATAAAGACAAAGCATTAAAAGACAGTTATGATCCCAATGTAGCCCAATCAGCGTTGGCCTATGCTAATACTTTTGATGCATGGATTAATTTTGACTTTGTCCTAATAAACTATGATCCTAGTATATCTAACAATGACTGGTTAAAATTTAACATGTATCAAGTTAATGAATCCGAATTAACCCTAAACTCCACTGAATTTACACTTAAATCTGATTATCTTACAAAATTGCAACCGGGCGCTGATGGCAAGCTATTTGACCCGAATGATCCAGGCTACAAGATGGTGGGTACAATAAACGATACGAAAAAGATCATCAAAGACGCTGGGCTTAATAGCTTATTTACCGCAGTGAATTCAGCTACCTCTATCTTTGCTACTGTAGGAGTAATTGGCAAATTTATGGGCCTTATAGATGCATTTAGCGGAGGGCAAAATTCAGTACTCCCTACCCAACTGATTGATTTAAAAGGAACGCTTAAACTTAATGGAAACTTAACTAATACCATACCCACTCATTCTATCGTTTTTTCACTAAAAAATCAACAGCCGTTGTCGGCTGCATTTTATCAACCAATAACGAACATTACTTTTGGTATATTCAACTTAAATAAATCACCAAAACCTACTTACACAGGAACTTACGTTTCTGAACAAATAGGAGAAGGTATTCCTGGTTGTGATTATTATTATACTTACGAAGCAAATTTTAAAAATCAACTTGAGCTACTGATAAATCCAAATTCAGGTTTAACTTTAATTAAAAAAGAAATAGGGATTGTCGATAAATCAGCTCCAAACAACGTATCTTATCAGCTGATCGATAACGATATCCCGTTTTTTATTTATGGTAATGGAGCGCCTCAATACCCAGATGAATTTGTTTTGAAATTGACGTTTAAAGCCGCTACAACGTCAGGGTTAGATGACGAAATTGTGTTTATGAAAACTTATAAATACATTGGAAATGGAGTTGAAGATTTTATAGACAGGTGTAGTATACATTTTTAAATAAATATTTGCGAGAAAAAGTTATTTAATAAAAAAAGCGATGAGAAATTAAACTCATCGCTTTTTTTATTACCGCTTAAAGTATGATTACTTTTTACCTTTAGTAGCAGCAGCTTCCTGCTCTGCCTGACGTAATGCACGTGAGGTAGTTACAGATACGATAGTATCTTCGGGAGTGTTCAGTATCTGAAGGTTCTCCAGTTTAATATCGCGAACGCGAACTGATTTACCTACTTCTAATTCTTCGATGCTTACTTCTACGTTATCAAGGTGATCTTTAGGCAAACCTTTTACGCGTAGTTTACGCAGTTTTTGCACCAGTTTACCACCTACTTTTACACCAGGAGAAGTACCGGTAAGTTTTACAGGGATCTCAATAGCGATAGGCTTGTTTTCGTCCAGCTGTAAAAAGTCAACGTGTAAAAGTTGCTCAGTAAGCGGGTGAAACTGAATGTCTTTAATGATAGCCTGGGTAGTTTTACCGGCAATTTCAAGGTCGATGAAATGAACAACCGGTGTGTAAACTACGGCTTTCAAATCAGCTGCGGATACTGAGAAGTGCGTTTGTTCTGCACCGCCGTAAAGCACTGCAGGTACCAGGCTCTGGTAGCGCAGCTCTTTAGCATCACGTTTCCCTACGTTCTCTCTTGGAGAACCGCTAATAGCAATTGATTTCATTTTTTATTTATTTGTTATTGTTATTAAACCTCACCCCAACCCCTCTCCTACAGGAGACGGGCTTTGATAAGGATTTCTTAATTCTATTTAACCTTCCATGTAAAGTCCTCTCCTTTGGAGAGGATTTAGGAGAGGTGTAACTGTCTTACTCCACCCGGAACAACTGGCTGATAGAGCCGTGCTCGCTTACATTCTGTATAGCCTTGGCAAACAGATCGGCTGTTGAAAGCACCCTGATCTTACTGCTTTGTTGTTTTAACGGAATAGTGTCTGTTACGATCAATTCCGTCAAAGCCGAGTTTTCGATGGTTTCATACGCCTTGCCAGACAATACCGGGTGCGTACAAACCGCTCTTACACTACGCGCGCCACGCTCCATAATTAAGCCGGCTGCTTTTGAAAGTGTGCCTGCTGTATCACAGATGTCATCAATCAATACAATATCCTGGTCGGTTACATCACCTATCACAGTCATTGATTCAATCTCATTGGCACGCTTACGGCGTTTATCGCATATAACTACTTCTGCGTTAAAAAATTTCGCGAAAGTGCGCGCTCTGTACGAGCCACCCATGTCCGGCGAGGCAATGGTTAAATTACCCAGCCCAAGACTTTGTATATAAGGAACAAATATTACCGAAGCGTCCAAATGATCAACCGGTACATCAAAAAAACCTTGTATCTGCGCAGCGTGCAAATCCATGGTCATGATGCGGTTAATGCCCGCCGCCACCAAAAGATTAGCAACCAGCTTGGCACCGATAGCTACACGCGGTTTATCTTTACGATCCTGACGCGCCAACCCGAAATACGGTATAACCGCCGTTACATAATGTGCTGATGCACGGCGTGCGGCATCAATCATCATCAGCAGTTCCATCAAATTATCAGTAGGCTGATGGGTGGATTGTATCAGAAATACATCGCAACCACGTACAGACTCATTAAAGTGAGGTTGGAACTCGCCATCGCTGAAACGGGACAGCACTACTTCGCCAAGCTCATGGCCATGACTTGCCGAAATACCGGCAGCAAGCTGTTTTGAGCCTGATCCTGCAAATAATTTAACCGGGTTAAATTGTAAAGGCATCTTCTAATGATTTCGAATGTAGAACTATCAATCCCGAATGCTGCCATCCGAAACGTGTATTCTTGATATATCGATCCTTATAAAAAACAATCGGATTTCAAATTCCTCCCCGGATATCATCCGCATCGAAAATTCGAAATCCGAAATTTTTGTTGTCCGACCTGGATTCGAACCAAGACAAACTGAACCAAAATCAGTTGTACTACCCTTATACTATCGGACAATGCCCCGCAAACAAGTTCCCTTTTTTTACGGACTGCAAAAATAAGGCGATTTTTTAATTCTCAAAAACTATTTTAAAAAAAGTTTTATCGGGCTAAATCCGAGGCGTTAAATTATGTTAATAGAAATGTTTTTAATATAAAAGGTCGTAATAGTTTACTAATTTCGGCAGCGTTAGAAAATCTGCAAAATCAACATTTCATTCGTAACGATGAATTACAACAAGATCAATAATCTTTTTGGCTGGCTCGCATTCCTGATAGCCACCATAACTTACGTACTTACACTTGAGCCCTCGGCCAGTTTTTGGGATTGCGGCGAGTTTATAGCTTGTATTTACCGCCTGCAGGTTGCCCACCAGCCAGGTGCACCGTTGTTTACCATGATAGGCAAAGTAGTATCATTACTATCATTGGGAGATAACACCAAAGTGGCCTATTTTACCAATATGGCATCGGCACTGGCCAGCAGCGCTACCATCCTGTTCCTTTTCTGGTCAATAACCGCTTTAGCTAAAAAGTTGCTGATAAAACGCGATGAAGCAATTACATCAGCCAATATGATATTGATTATGGGTGCCGGCCTTGTGGGTGCGCTCGCCTATACTTTTTCAGATACATTCTGGTTCTCCGCTGTAGAATCAGAGGTTTATGCACAATCATCATTATGTACGGCAGTAGTGTTCTGGGCTATATTGAAATGGGATGCCCATGCAGATGAACCACACGCCAACCGCTGGATAGTTTTTATAGCCTATGTAATGGGCCTATCTATCGGTATTCACTTGCTTAACTTGCTCGTAATACCGGCTATTGCGCTGGTAATATATTTCCGTAAAGCTACCCAAACTACCACAAAGGGTGTTTTATCATGGTTTATAGGCAGTATCGTGGTGCTGGGTTTGGTACTTTGGGGAGTAATACAGTTTACAGTCAAAGGCGCTGCCTTTGCCGATTTATTTTTTGTGAACACCTTAGGTTTAGGCTTCGGCAGCGGCGCTATTTTCTTTTTTGCACTGTTGCTGATCCTGATTGTAAGCGGCATTTATTACACTATAAAACCTACCAAACCAGCTATTATAGCGACAGGTGTAAGCTTTGTTTTATTAGGTGGTGTTAGCGGCGGTATTTTAGGGTTGGTAGCAACTATTGCAATAGCAGCGCTGCTAGAGTATGTAGTTAAAATACGCGAGAAGCGCTTTGCACTTAATAGCATTTTGGTATGCCTGGCGTTTATCCTGTTTGGTTACAGCTCTTTTGTGATGATTGTAATTCGCGCAAAAGCTGATACTAACCTCAACAATAGCGACCCGGAGGATGCCTTTACCTTAAATGGCTACCTTAACCGTGACCAGTACGGACAAACACCTTTATTATACGGTCAGTTTTTTGATGCACAGGTAACCGACCAAAAAGAAGGTGCACCTATATACCGCCGTGGTAAAGACAAATATGAAGTGGCAGGTCATAAGGTAGAAAACGTATATGACCACAACACCATCTTCCCGCGCATGTTTAGCGACAGGCCAAACCACGTGCAGTTCTACCGTCAATGGTCGCAGCTTGGCCCTGAGGAGCGCCCGGGCTTCGGCACCAACTTTGGCTTCTTTTTTAGCTGGCAGGTAACGCAAATGTATACCCGTTATTTTTTGTGGAATTTTGTAGGACGTACAAATGACGAGGACGGCCAAACCAATACCGGCGTTGATGGTGACTGGACTTCGGGCTACAAGGTTAACCAACCTTTCCCATACGCGGTTACTAAAAGCAAGGCACACAACCGCTTGTTTGCGTTGCCGTTGATCATCGGTTTAATGGGTGGCGTATATCATTTCCGCCGTAAGCAAAGAGACGCAGCCATAGTGGCTATCCTGTTCTTCTTTACTGGTTTGGCAATTGTGCTCTACCTGAATCAGGACCCACTGCAGCCCCGCGAACGTGATTACGCTTATGCAGGCTCATTTTATGCCTTTGCTATATGGATTGGTTTGGGTGTATTGTTTGTAGCCGACTTGCTTAACAAGCTTAACGCTAAAACAGCAGCCACCATTGCCACAGTAGCCTGCTTGCTGGCTGCGCCTGTGCTGATGGCCAGCCAGGAATGGGACGACCATGACCGCTCCACCAAGCTTACACCGCATGATATGGCTTATAACTACCTTAACTCATGCGCGCCAAATGCCATATTGTTTGTATATGGTGATAATGACACTTACCCGCTGTGGTATTTACAGGAGGTGGAGAATGTTAGGCCTGACGTACGCATTGTTAACCTGAGCTTATTAGGTACAGACTGGTATATACGCCAGATGAAAAACAAGATGAATGAGTCAGCACCGTTGCCTATTACTATGGCTGATGATAAATTCAAAGCCGGTATCCGCGATGTAATTTATTACAGCGACGGCGGCGTAAAAGAGCATGTGGAACTGAAGGACATCTTTGATTTCATCACCTCTGACGATGAACGTGCTATGGCTGAATTGCAGAGCGGCGACAAAACAAATTACCTGCCAACCAAGAATTTTAAAATAACCGTTAATCCGCAGGATGTTATTAAATCCGGAACGGTACCTGCTAACCAGGCAGGCCAGATCATACCAACTATTGAGTGGACCTATCCGGGTAATTATGTTACCAAAGATAACCTCGCCCTGATGGATATTTTGGCGCACAACAACTGGAAACGTCCTATTTATTTCGCAGTTACAGTTGGTACCGAGAACATGATTGGTCTTGATAAATACTTATATAACGAAGGCTTTGCTTACCGTTTGGTGCCGCTTAAACCAGATACTACGGTTGCGCCGCTGGAGGCTACCAACAGCATGAAAATGTATGACAACCTGGTAAACAAGTTTAAGTACGGCAACTTTAAAACTGCTAAATATCTTGACCACGAATCAAACACCATGTTTTTCCCGCTTATCGCGCGCTTGTACATGAACCTGGCAGAAAACCTGATCAATGAGGGCAAGAAAGAGGAAGCACGTAAGCTGGTTAAAAAGTTTGATGCCGAAATGCCTGACAACATTCCGGTACAGGAAGTGGCCATTCGTAAATATTACCTGGTAGAAAGCGCCTACCGCGTTGGTGAAACGCAGTTGGGCAACAAGCTTGCCGGCCAGATTGAGGATTACCTGACCGACCTGCTCAACTTTAACTATACACAATTGCAGGACGGTAAAGTGTCGGCTAATGACCGTGATGTCCAATTGTCAATGTCGTTATTCAATGGCCTTGTAGGCATGACTGACACTTATCACCAAACTACATTAAATAAAAGCTTAAGCGATAAATTCAAAGGCTTTCAAGCCAAATTCGGAACAATGCAGCAACAATAGCCTGTATTATTCATAAAAGCAAAGGCCCTGCTGAATCAGCCGGGCCTTTGCTTTTTACAGTAGTCGAAGAAGATTTTGACAGGCAAACGTTTCAAACCAAAAAGGGGGCGATTTTATCGCCCCCTTTTTCTGATAACTTTCATTTGTGATTATTGGTCCTGATTGGTTTCTGCAGGTTCATTCACCACACCCATCGAGCAGAATTTATCAATACGCTCTGCAACAAGTTGATCTATATTGCGCTCTTTAAGCGATTTAATATCTTTAAGCAATTGCTTTTTCAGTATACCAGCCATAGCAATCGGATCCTGATGAGCACCGCCAAGTGGCTCCTTAATTACGCCATCAATCAGCTTGTTTTTAAGCATCTCGGTAGAAGTAAGCTTAAGCACTTCTGCGGCGCGCTCCTTGTGGTCCCAGGTTTTCCATAAAATGGTAGAGCAGTTTTCCGGCGATATAACGGAGTACCAAGAGTTCTCCAACATCAGCACTTTATCGCCAATACCAATACCCAGTGCACCACCCGACGCACCTTCGCCAATGATTACGCAGATAACAGGAACTTTAAGTACAGCCATTTCCAGCAAATTGCGGGCAATTGCTTCGCCTTGTCCACGCTCCTCAGCCTCAAGGCCAGGATAAGCTCCCGGAGTATCAATCAGCGTAATAACAGGTTTATTGAATTTTTCTGCAAGCTTCATCAAGCGCAAAGCCTTGCGATAGCCCTCAGGGTTAGCCATACCAAAATTACGGTACTGGCGCTCTTTAGTGTTGCGGCCTTTCTGATGACCGATAATCATTACTGTTTGGCCGGCGATAGTGGCAAAGCCGCCAACAATAGCTTTATCATCGCCTACGGTACGGTCACCGTGCAGCTCAATAAAGTCTTCGCACATCAGCTCTATATACTGTAATGTATAAGGTCTTTCGGGGTGGCGCGATATCTGCACCTTTTGCCAACCATTTAAGTTACCGTATATTTCCTTGCGGGCGTCGTCAAGCTTGGCTTGCAGCTCACTAACCGTGGCCGACATATCCAGCTTGTTCTTTTCTTCTATCTGTACAACCTTGTCAATCTGCTGCTGCAGCTCGGCCAATGGTTTCTCGAAATCAAACGAAATCTTCATACTTTCCTGTTTCAGTTGGCAAATTTAACAAATCAAACGGCAATTATTACCCTTTTATAATAGCTACCTTTTAGTTGTGTAAGTTGTAAAGCAGGCAATGGCAATCATTACTGTGTAATATGTAAGCAGGCACACCCAGCGTAGCAATATTTATCTTACTTTTGCACTCATTTATATTATGGCAAAAAAGGGAATTTTACTGGTAAATCTTGGCACGCCTGATAGCCCGTCGACCGCAGATGTGCGCCGTTATCTTGATGAATTTTTGATGGACCCACGCGTTATTGACATAAACGCTGCCTTGCGTACGTTTTTAGTGAAAGGGGTTATTGTTCCGTTCAGGGCGGCAAAATCAGCCAAGTTATACCGTGAAATATGGGATCCTAAAACGGGTTCGCCGCTTAAATACTACAGCGAGTTGCAGCGCGACAGCCTGCAGGCACGCCTGGGTGATGAATATATGGTAGAGCTTGCCATGCGCTATCAAAATCCTTCTATCGCTTCAGCGCTCGAAAAGCTAAAAGGCGCTTTGGTAGAAAGTATTCTCGTTATTCCGCTTTTTCCGCAATATGCTTCGGCAAGTACAGGTTCTGTATATGAACTGGTGATGCGCATTCTAAAAGACTGGCCTACCCCACCCCATGTGTCGTTCATCAATTCATTCCATGATGACGACCTGATGATTAAAACATTTGCTGATAACGGTCGCAAGTACGATCCGGCGAGTTACGACCATGTGCTGTTCAGCTTTCACGGGCTGCCGCAGCGCCAACTTATAAAAGCCGATCACACACACAGCTACTGCTTAAAAGTGAAGGATTGCTGCCAAACGCTCAATGACACCAATAAATTCTGCTATTCGGCACAATCATACCATACGGCTAAACTTATTGCCGCTGAATTGAACATCCCGCAGGAAAATTATACTGTTTGCTTTCAATCGCGCCTGGGTAACGACCCCTGGGTACAACCTTACACCAGTGATGTAATTGCCCAAATGGCGAAAGAAGGAAAGAAACGCCTGCTGGTGTTTTGCCCTGCATTTGTGGCCGACTGCCTGGAGACTGTTTACGAAGTTACGGAAGAGTATGGCGCGGAATTTAAGCACCTGGGCGGTGAGGAAGTGCAACTGGTAGAAAGCTTGAACAACTCGCCAACCTTTATTGATGCTTTGGAGCGGATGGTGAAACGGAATGTGGTAAGTAATTAAAATAACTATATTCCGACTGCCCGCTTTAACACCTAAAAAACGCCCCTTATGGAAAACCAACTTCACATTTTAAACGGCGACGCTACTTTACACAGCTTCAACAAGTCTGGTCTTGATGGGGATGTGATGGTGTGGCGCGAGGTGCTGTCGGAAGGGCCAGTAAGCTCAGACATAGCCGCAGCCGAGTTTTGGGACGCCCGTTGCAGTTGGATCAATCAGAACATGAGTGATGGAGAAGCCAATTACCAGGAAATGGTGCTTGCTGAAATTGGGAAGTTAAATTGCCCCTACAATGAGTATAATTTGTGGTTTGAGTTTGATTTGCACTGCCAGATTAATCTCATAGGTGCCATGAACCTGTTGCAGCAAAAGGTGGATATGGACGAACCGGCGTTCTACCTCATCAGCCCTGCTGAATTTCCCGGCAAAACGGACTTTAAGGGAATGGGCGAACTCAGCGGCCGCGAATTAGCTTCGCTGTATGATAATATCCGTGTGCAGCTAACACCATACGATTTTTCCCTCGCCGCCGAAGCATGGGCTGCTTATGTGACCGGCACAGTCGAGGCGATAAATAATTTTATTGACGGCACTACGTTTTGGGCCAACATGCACTTGCTTAAGCCCGCATTAGAAGCGCACATCAACCGCATTACCATTAACGCCGAGGGCTTCAATTACATTGAACAACGCTTGATCGATTTGTACAAGGGTGGCGCTGGCACCCGCGAGACATTATACCAGGGCTTTTGGGCTACCGATAAAATATATGGCATGGGCGATACAGAGTTGAATCTCTACATCGATAAGTTACAATCTGCAGGCGCTATCAATATCTAATTACTTACCGACAAAACCTGCGAGCGAGTGCTTTCGTTCTTCAGCCTGTCAATCGCAGTAATCACATAAAAATATTTCTTGCCATGCAGGGCCGTCTTGTCTTCAAAGAATGCTTCGGCGTTGTATTTTATCTGTAATATCTTTTCGGCATTGTTGATGTCAATTTTGTCTCCATCCTCAAAACGGTAAATTACATAGCCGTAAACCGGTTCGTTATCGCGCGCAGGTACAGGCGCTGTCCAGGTAAGGCGTATGCCGTTTACAGATGGTTTTACATTTAAGTTCTGAGGCGCATTCGGCGCTACCGAATCTAACCATAACATAGGCGGCGGCAAAGCCGGATAACGATAATAGTGCTGCTTTAACGAATCGGCAATACCCAGCGGATTACTTATCAACGAATTACTACTAAAAAATACACTGCCCTGTACACGTGCATTGCTCCTTATAAGTTGTATTTGCCGTGGCAGTTCTGCCGGATCTCTGAAGGCTGCCGTTTTACGCTCGAGCAAGCGGTAAGCCGCCTGACCTAAATACAAGTGCCTGTTATTGGTATTGTTGCTCCACCACTCGGTCAGTTTATCAAATGCCGCAGCCCGGCTGCCAATTGGCCAGTACAATTGCGGATTAATGTAATCCAGCCAACCTTCGCGTACCCATTTACGGCTATCTGCAAATTGCTCGTAATATGAGGAGCCGCCACCGGTTTCAGAACCTTCCGGATTTTGATATTTATTTGCCCATATACCAAACGGACTAATACCAAATTTAACATAAGCTTTATGATGATGGATGCTATCGCCCAGCATTTTTATCAGCAAGTCAACGTTATTTCGTCGCCAGTCTTTAATATCCTCAAAGTCGGTTCCGTATTGTTTGAAAGCTGCATCGTCATTTATGCGCTGGCCGGCTATGGGGTACGGGTAAAAATAATCATCCATGTGAATACCGTCCACATCGTAATTATCAACCACGTTAAGTATTACGCGTGTTATATACTCCCTCACCTCCGGCAAACCGGGATTGAACAATTTGATACCGCCATAAGTAAAAAACCACTCCGGTTTAAGGCGGGTAATATGGTCTGTAGCCAATGAATTAAAGTTACGGTCGAACGTGGCACGGTACGGGTTAAACCAGGCGTGCAATTCCATGCCTCGCTTATGCGCTTCCTGTATAGCAAACTCCAAGGGATCGTATTCCGGGTAAGGGCCTTTGCCCTGCTGCCCACTTAAGTACTTAGACCATGGTTCCAAACTTTTTGCATAAAATGCATCAGCAGCAGGCCTTACCTGCAATACTATAGCATTTATCCCATTACGCTGATGTATATCCAACAGTTTAATCAATTCATCGCGTTGTTGCTGCGGTGTAAGCCTGGTGCTGCTTGGCCAGTCAATATTTACCACGGTGGCTACCCACACTCCTCTAAACTCCCGTTTAGGCGCACTAAAAGCATTCGGTGTAAGATTAATGCTGTCAGTCATATCAGCAGCAAGCATAGCAGGCTGCGCATAAACCTTAGGGAAAGCTAAAACGATAATCAGAATAATGAGAGCGGTGGTATATTGGCGCATTAAATAACAGTTTGATTATAAAGCTGCAAAGATATAAACTCATGATACAGCAGTTTTATTATATGTATAATAATTGTACTGTTTTTGTGTTTTATGCTTATTGTAGTTATTTTAGCGGGGGTGCATAAGGCCTTTTTACAGCGGCAAATGTATTTTTAATACATAACCAATTGATTATTGCCTCTGCGGTTTTGATGTAATTGCACATTACCCGGCCATACTATTTTAAACTTATTTATATGGAAAACCATTCAGAACAGCCTGCAAAAAAGAATTCTAACGTAATCTACTTTCTTATAATAGTAGTGATTGCGTTATTGGGCACTGACGTTTATCTGTATTTGCAAAAGCGCACTACGGATACTCGCTATGTTTACATAAACGACGAGCGTAACCGGCTTAAAACGGAACTGGATAGCCTTGAGGCACAGATTGAGATGGTTAGCAGCGCCAAAACCAAGCTTTCATCTGAAATGCAGGCACAGAACGATTCGTTACGCGCTAAAATAAAGGTGTTGCGCGCCGAACTTGCCAAAGGCAAACTGTCTGCCGCTGAACTGGAAAAAACCCGTGAAGACATAAAACAACTGCGCTACTTTGTTACCAAGTATACCGCTGATATCGAGGAGTTAAAGAAACAAAACTCATCGCTGATCGTAGAGCGCGACACCCTCAAAAATAACCTTGCCGCTGCTACAGAAAAAGCTACCAGCCTGGAAAAACAAAACCAGGATCTGAACGCTAAAGTACAGCAAGCAGCAGCACTTAAAACTAACGTGGTTGAAATTGTTGCCTATAAGGTGAAGGATAACGGTAAGGAAGATGATGTAACTAAAGCGAAATCGGCTAAGAAGATAAAAATTAATTTTACGCTTGTACAAAATGCCGTAGCCGCAAAACAATTACATGATGTTTATGTGCGTGTGATAGACCCTACAGGTAACTTAATCACTCCTGCAGATAGCGGCACCTTTACAGCCGATGACCAGGAATTGCAATACAGCTATAAAACCTCTATCGACTTCCGCGATGATGGCAGCGCTTATACTATTGATTGGTTTAACCCGGTAGCTTTCCAAAAAGGCACTTATACGGTTATGCTATACAGCGACGGCTTTACCATGGGCAAAGGAAGTTTTACACTTAAATAAAAAACATTGTTATTATATAATGAACGCCTCTTATTGAGGCGTTTTTTGTTTTATATTACAATGACTTAGCTGAGGCTTAAACAAGATTAATATGTTCGATTTGAGGTTATGAATAGTACTGAATTTGTAAATTATTTCAATCTTATAAAACCAACAAGAACAGAGATTGAGGCTACTGACCATCCTTATCCTCTGACGTTGTTGAAATGATTTTTGACAAGTACAATTTGCGAGTAATATCTGACAAACGTTTTAATGACAGCTTGGTTGATTTGGTAGAAAACACAAACATCTCACACTTAAACTTCTCTCCCATTCAGTTATGTCGTTCGTGGAACAGCGATCTGAACATAGCAGGACACATTACTGATAAGGGAGATATTTTAATCGATGAAGCAACTGGAAATCTTTTCTTCCGGAATGATGAAGGTAAGTCACTGCATAATCAATATATTACAACTGACGAATTCATTAAATTTTACTTAAGGTTTCTCGAACTTGATTTCAATAGGATCTTTCGTGATAACGTAAATATTAAAGCTACTTCTCAAATAACAATAGATAAAAACATGATTAAGAAATGTAATTGGTTACTCATACTGTTAGATGAATTAGGCGTCAATGCAGACATCCTGTAAGATTATAGGGTATAACGATTTATTTTCACCCTAATTATTATCATTTTAATTACCAATAAAGGCGTTTTATATTTTAATCAAAATCCGCCTGCGCCATAATATCCACATTACAAACCAGATTAGTATTACCCAGAATAAACCCATGGCAAGTGAGGCATTAATAGGAGAAAGCCACCGGGTAAACAATACTTGGTAAAGTCCGTCATTGCTTTTAAACTTAAGCATACCCAGGTAATGGGGTATGTAATTAGATAGTACATAAGCCGTAATGGCGTTAACGCCGAATGGAATGAAGAAGCTGGTAAAGCGTTGACGGCCGTTTACATCAATCATCCAATAACAAAACGCCAGGCAAATAGTAGCCAGCCCACCGGCGTATAACACAAATGAGCTTGTCCATAAAGCCTTATTGATTGGGAAAAACAAGCCCCAGGCCATGCCTGCCACGAAAGCTATAAATCCCCAAGCGAAAAGCCAGCTTACTTTATTACCGTCATTAACATCAGCTCGCTTAATCCAGCTGCCTGCCCTAATACCAAAAAGCCCTGTGGCTATGGCTGGGATAGTGCCTAATAAACCCTCAGGGTCCCATGTGCGCGACTGGCTCCACAAATGGTTCTCAGTGAATACCACCCGGTCTACCCATGCGCCAAGGTTGGTTTCCGGTTCTAAGTTGGCGGGACCATGACCAGGAACGGGCACAAAACACATCAACACATAATAGCCTATCAAGCATAGCGCAAATATCCAGTCGCGTGTGCGTTGCGATGTTTTGATATAAAGTACAGTACATACAAAGAACACCAAGGCAATGCGTTGCAACACACCAGGGAATCGCAGCGTTGCAAGCCCGGGGTGAAAAAGCAATTGGGTTATCAAACTTATGGCAATTAATATCACTGCACGGCGGGCAGCAGTAAGTAGCATCTTAGTATGATTAGCGGTATCAGCTTTCTTGCTTTCCATGGCATACACTATTGATACGCCTACCATAAATAAAAATAACGGAAAAATGAGGTCGGTAGGTGTGCAGCCGTTCCATACAGAATGCTCCAGCGGCGGGTAAATGTGCCCCCAGTCGCCCGGATTGTTAACCAATATCATGGCTGCAACTGTTGCGCCACGCAATACATCAAGCGATAAAAGACGTTTTTTAACCAGCTGAGACATGGAAGTTTATTGGATTGGAAACTCTAAAATAAAAGTTTTTATCAGTTTATGATAACTTTGGATATGCCTGCAAATAAAAATATACGCCGCCTTTTTGCCATTGCTGAAAAAGAAGAACGGCTGTGCGTCGGCCTGATGTCGGGCACGTCGCTGGATGGATTAGATATCGCCCTTTGCCGTTTTAAAGGCAGCGGCCAGAGTACCACCTTTAAGCTGGTTAATTTTACCACGATACCTTACCCTGAGGAGTTTCGCAACGCGATACGCCGTGTGTTTGCTCAACGGCAAGCAGATATGGAAGAAGTTTGTCTGCTTAATGCACACATAGGCCGTTACCATGCAGCGTTGATTTTGGATGCACTAAAGCAGTGGAACATTGCGCCCGCTTCGGTAGACTTTATTGCCAGCCACGGGCAAACCATTTATCATGCGCCTGTTGCTCAGCATAAACGCAGCGGCTACCCCAACGCTACGCTACAGATTGGCGACGGCGATCATATAGCCATGCTAACAGGAATACTTACCATAAGCGATTTCCGGCAAAAGCACATAGCGGCCGGAGGCGAAGGCGCCCCTCTTGCATTATACGGAGATGTATTGCTCGGGAGCAAAGCAGGTGAAAACCGCGTACTGCTTAATATGGGCGGCATAGCAAACCTCACCTGGTTGCCCGGTCAACTGGAGAACAACGCAATACTCTGTACAGATATCGGGCCGGGCAATACCTTAATTGATGCAGCTTGCAAGCATTATTATAATATTCCGTATGATGAGGACGGGCGAATAGCTTTTTCTGGTACTGTAAACACGCAGTTGTTGACAGCCCTCTTAGATCATCCGTTCTTTGATGCGCCGCTGCCCAAAACCACAGGCCCCGAAGTTTTCAATCTCGATTACGTGAACGCGGCACAACAGAAGTCAGACACCGTCGAGATCTTGCCAACAGATTTAATCGCAACCCTTGCGGCATTCACTGCTGAAGCTATAGCGCGGTTTATAAAGAAACATGTCAACACCATCAAACTTAAGCTTTATGCCAGTGGTGGTGGGGCAAGTAATCCGTTTATAATGCAAACCTTAGCCAAGTTATTACCCGAGATCAGCATCAACAGCACTGATGCTTTGGGTATTCCTGCTGACGCTAAAGAAGCTATTTTATTTGCGTTGTTAGGTAACGAGGCCATTGTTGGCGAACCTTTGCATATAGGCAATAACCCGGCAGTATTAATGGGAAAATTCAGCTTTCCGGCATAAAACGAAAGGCCTTGCGGTATTACCACAAGGCCTTTTCATTATATTATCAACGTTCGTTATTGCAAAACGCTGGTCAATTTATTATCCATATTGATATAGTCAATCAATATCTGTCCGGCCTCAACCTTAATAAAGTCAAGATCTTCATTGCGTGGGCGCGACTGTCCTTTTTTCAAAGGCGGTAAGCCCATAGCTACCCTACGAGCGTTATTACGATCAAATGATTGCTTTTCGTCTTCATCGCGTTCCTTTTTAACTACCTGCTCATTCAGGCTCACGGTTGTTTCTGCTTCGCGTTTTTTGAACTCTGCAATATCCTCAAGCAGATATTTGTAGCTTGCGCTCTTTTGCATACGTTCATCATGCTGTTTTTTAAGCTGAGGTAATACGGTACCAAAATCACCTACCTTAGCATAGGTGCTTTTCGGAATGATGTCATAAGGCAAAGCTGAAGGTTCGGTGTCCTCACCATATTTATCTAATGGAATGATTGACGGGAACGAAATATCCGGCATTACACCTTTATGTTGCGTAGACCCGCCGCTGATGCGGTAGAACTTTGCAACGGTAAGATTAAGCTGCCCAAACTTGTTCTGATTGCCTGTAATTTTGGTATCCTTACCTGTGAGCTGAGCTATTTTATCACTTATTGACGTAGAAATAACTTTATCCAAATTAATGGCGCTCTGCACGGTACCTTTGCCATATGTTTGTGTACCTACTATTATACCACGGCCATAATCCTGTATAGCACCGGCAAAAATCTCGGAGGCCGAAGCGCTGAAACGGTCAACCGCTATCAGTAACGGACCAGAGTAAGTAATTGCAGGGTCTTCGTCTTTATCCACCTCTATTTGTCCGCGGGCATCTTTAACCTGAACTACCGGACCGTCTTTAATAAATAAGCCGGTCAAATCAATCGCTTCTGTAAGCGAACCGCCACCATTCTGACGAAGGTCTATAACTACACCGTCAACCTTTTGCTGTTTAAGTGTATCTAATATCAACCTAACGTCGCGTGTGGTACTCTTATAATTAGGGTTACCGGAGCGGTAGTCGTCAAAATCCATATAGAACGCAGGGATAGAAATAACGCCTATTTTAAAGGTCTTACCGTTCTGTTCGTAAGTTTTAATCTCCTTCTTGGCCGATTGGTCCTGAAGTATAATTTTCTCGCGCACCATTACCACCACCTTAGGTTTTGCACTTGCAGCAACACCGGCTGGCAAAATTTCCAGGCGAACGGTAGTTCCTTTTTGGCCGCGGATAAGCGCAATGGCGTTGTCAATACGCCAGCCTATCACATTCTGAAACTCGCCGCTTTTACCCTGAGACACGCCCACAATACGGTCATCAACACTAATCTGCTTGCTCTTATCAGCAGGCCCGCCCGGCACTACCGACTTGATGGTTACATACTCATTTTCGGTAGCGAGAGTTGCACCGATACCTGTAACTGAGCGCGACATTTCAATGTTAAAGTTAGCCGCGTTTGACGGGGTAAAATAATTAGTATGCGGGTCAACAGCCTCTGTGAATGAATTCATAAACAGCTGAAACACATCTTGGTTAGATAGTTTGTTGGATTGTGCCAACAGGTTGTCATAACGCTTTTTAAGCGTTTCCTTGTTTTTTGCCACATCGGAATTAGCCATTTTAAGGTTAAGCATGTCATATTTCACACGCTTAGTCCATATCTGGTTCATCTCATCAGTTGAGGCAACCCATGGCAGGCTATCACGCTCAAAAGTAAAATTGTCATTTTTAGTGTAGTCAAATTTACTATTGAGCTGAGCTAATGAGTATTGGATACGCTCGTTGTAGCGTTTCTGATACACATTAAAAATGTAGAATACAGCATTCAGGTTACCCTCTTTCATATCATCGTCTAGCACGGTACGATACTTTTGAAAATCGTCAATATCACTTTTTAAAAGATAATTGCGGTTACCATCTAAAGCTTCTATATAACGGTCAAATACAACGCCCGAAATAGAATCGTTAAGTTCTACACGCTTATAGTTATAACTGGTAATCAACTGTGCTACTTTTTGCAGTACTACTGACTGCTGTGCATCGGGCTTTAAATCATTAGAGCCTGACACTTTTACCGGCTCGGATGTAGATGCGTGGCAAGCCAGAGCCGCACTAACCACCAACGCCGCATATAGGTTTCTTAACATATTTTTAGCCGTTTTTAAATCGGGATTTTTAATCAACATCAATACTTATGCCTTTTGTTGTGTGCTAATGTAAAAAAGACAGCCGATAGCAGCTGTCAATACATAATTTATTGAATAACAATTATACGATATTGTTTGGTTTCTATTATGATAGACACCTCATTTTACCGAGTTGTTACATTTTTGACGGAGATTATTTGGATTTGGTATCCTCTGGTTCTACCTCAGCGTATTTAAGTGCCTGTTTGGGTTCAACACGGTCGGCGTTGGGAATGTTTTGCAAGCGTTTTTCTACCTCGAGGGTCTCGGCCCGCCATCCACGGCTTCCAGCCAATTCACGCGCCTCGGTAAGGTCGCGCCGTGCCAGTGATATATCGCCCATGTCCACCTTAACTTCAGCAAGCTTAAGCAAGTTGAAGTAAACATGCCATTGATCGTTTTGCCGGCGTGCCAGCAGGTTGCTTTGCAGCAGGTACCATTTTGCCTCGGACAGGCGATGCAGTTTTACATATACCTTTGCAAGTTCGCTAAAATCATAACTGGCCTGGTCATACACACGAAAGCGCATGTTACGTTGTGCCTTTTTCATGATGCTCGCTTCGGCCCTATACAGGTTATAATAACTATCTATAGTGAATGCCTTAAGCGGCCTTCCCATTACGGGGGCAAGGCTACCCAGATTTTTTTGTTGAAAAGAATAGGTTTTTACGTTGGCTATATGTTCGCGGCGCTTCTTCTTAAGCGGGCCAACACGCCACCATTGCGCCGAGGCGGTTAAGCATGTGAAACATAAAAACAACAGGAAAAAATACTTCATTAACGCCTTAGGCTGCATGTATAGATAAATCAAATATAAAACTAAATTGCAGACAAGCAATAGCTTGCGCCTCTTTTCTTTTAATCAAACACATCAATAACGTCCCCATCATGTGAGGCCCAAACCATGTAAGGGTGGGTATCATCGTGGTAAATATCGCCATTGGCGGCAATAGCAATTACACCAGCTAAGCCTTTATACGTTTGCAATTCGCTCAGGGTTTTATCCGTTGCAGCATGCAGCGAGAAGCCGTCGGTAACACGGGTAACAATCTTTGTAGCCACAGCCCCGCTCATTACATCTTCACCAATACCGGTGCACGATACACCAGCGAATCTGTTAGCGTAAGTACCTGCAACGGTAGGAGAATCGCTCACCCGGCCGGGTATTTCAAAACCCTTTCCTCCTGTTGATGTAGCTGCCGCTATGTGACCGCATACATCAAGCGCTACACAACCAACGGTGCCCAAACGTATAGAGTCGCTGAGCTTTTTCTCATACTCGCGCCGACGCACCGGCGTTTCGGGATTATAGTACTTAAACCCATGACTGCGGGCAAAATCCTGTGCCCCTATGCCGCTCAATACACGGTCGTCATAGCTTAATAATTTCTCAGCTATACAAACCGGGTTCTTTACTTCCTCTATATTAATTACTGCTGCAAAACGCTGCGTTTTACCATCCATTACGGATGCGCTAAGGCGAATCTTACCATCGCTTTGTATCTGCGAACCGGTACCGGCGTTAAAAAGATCGCAATCTTCCAGAAGGCTTACCGTGTAAACCACCGTTTCTAACGCCGTATGACCTTCCAGATATTTGTATCCTGCTTGCACTATTTGCTCCAATGCAATTTGCTTGGCCTGCTTTACTTCCTGGTTGGTTTGCGATTCGCTAAAAAAACCGCCATGAATAATCAGTTTCATATTCGTAATGGTTTATTATTTGGCAGCCGCTCTTATAGTTAACTTTTGTAACGAAATAATCCGGCAACTATTGCAGCACCCGGCGCGGTTTACTCAAATATAAGCATTTACAAAAATGGATGAGCGTATAATACGGACGATATTATTTGACAGACAGGTACCAGTGCCACAACGTCATGGCCGCTACGCTACGGTTTGGCTGCCACGCAACGGCAAGCTCCAGCATTTCTTCGCGGGTAATGTGTGCTGGTAGATTCTTCAATCTTTTTAGCGCATTTACTATAGCCAAATCACCAATAGGAAAGATGTCGGTACGCCGCAAAGCAAACATCAGGTATACATCGGCCGTCCAGTTGCCTATGCCTTTTATGCTTGTGAGCTTAGTACGCACTTCGTCATCAGGTAAATGTTCAAAAGCTTTCAGATTTAGATTACCAGACAATATTTCCTCAGCTAGGTAACGCACATAAGTCATTTTCTGGCGGCTCAGGTAGCAGGCTTTCATTTCCTCGTCGGTTAGTAAAAGCACCCGCGCAGGGGTTATCTCCTGCACGCGCTCACGCAGTTTATTTAATGCTGATAAAGCTGAAGCCAGCGATACCTGTTGCTCTAGGATGATGTGTACTAATGTTTCGAAGGTGTTGGGCCGTGTCCACATCGGCGGATAGCCGTATGCTGCGATCACAGTAGAAAGGTCGGCATCTTTACCGGCCACCTCGTTGCAAAGCGCCTCAAAATTATCTTTGTTAAATGTAGCTGGCTGAGGCACTAACGGTATAGCTTTTTACTTTCGATAAAATTCAGCACCGCATCGGGCACAAAAAACTGTACATTTTTATTCTGTGCCAGCGATTTGCGGATAAAGGTTGCCGATAACTCCATTAAAGGCGTCATGGTGATGGTCACAGATGGATGCGAGGCCAGTTCGGCATTCTCATACCCGGGGCGCGGGTAAACGTATACTTTATAATCGCGCAGGATAAGCTTGTAATTTTTCCATTTGGGCAATGAGATCAGGTTATCAGATCCCATGATGATGGCAAAGTCATGCTGCGGATATTTCTCTTTAAGATGCGTGAGTGTATCTATAGTATAAGATGGCTGAGGTAGTTTCAACTCTACATCGCTCACCTCTATGTTCTGGGCATTGTCCGTAGCCAGCTTAGCCATCTCCAAACGATCGTAAGTATTGATAAGATCGCCGTATTTTTTCAGGGGATTTTGTGGCGACACCACCAGCCACACCTTATCGAGTGAGGTGTGGTTGGCCATGTAGTTGGCAATAATTAAGTGCCCGATGTGTACCGGGTTAAACGAACCGAACAATAAACCTATCTTCATCAGTTTTATCGCGTTCTTAAATAAGAAGTCAGTTAGTTGCCTTTAAGCTTAGCTGGCAATAAAGTTGCGCACCAATTGCTCCGCTTCTTCGCAGGCAGTGTTAAGATCGTAATTTTTAAGGATTATATCAAACTTGGGCGCGTAGTTAAGTTCCTTTTCAGCTTTAGCAAAACGCTCCAGCAATTTTTCAGGGCTATCGGTACCCCTGCCGCTCAGCCTTTCTTTTAAAACCTCTAATGATGGTGGTTGTACAAAAATAGCAAGGGCCTGCTCACCATACTTCTTTTTTAGATGTAGTCCACCTTCTACATCGATATCAAAAATCACTGTTTTTCCTTGTTGCCATATTCGCTCTATCTCGGTGCGCAAAGTGCCGTAAAAAGTGCCGGTGTAAACTTCCTCAAACTCTACGAAATGTTTTTTGGCGATGAGGTGCAAAAACTCCTCTTTGCTAATGAAATAGTAATCCTTACCATCTACCTCTGTACCGCGGGCAGCACGTGTAGTGGCCGAAATAGAGAATTCCAGCTCCGGCATCTTACCTAAAAGGTGATGTACTATAGTTGTTTTGCCAGCACCGGACGGCGCCGAAAATATTATGAGTTTACCTTGTGGGTCCATTGTTAATGGTTCATGGTTCATAGCCGTCGTTCATGCCAATAATCCACTACGAACTATCATCCATGAACTGTGACCTACGCTACAATACGTTCAATAATTGTTCTTTGATTTTCTCAAGTTCCTCTTTCATGCCCACTACCAGTTTTTGTATGGCGGCATCATTGGCTTTTGACCCGAGGGTATTTATTTCGCGACCTATCTCTTGTGTAATAAAGCCTAACTTTTTACCACTTGCATCGGGAAGGGAAATAGTTTCCAGAAAGTAATTACAATGGCTCCGGAGTCTTATTTTCTCCTCAGTAATATCCAGCTTATCAATGTAATAAATCAGCTCCTGCTCAAAACGGTTATGGTCAATCACCTCTACACCTGCCGCGTCGGCCAGATATTGGTTCAGGCGCTCTCTTATTAAAGGTATGCGGCGAGGTTCCTCAACTTCAACGGCCGCAAGATTTTCTAATATAATGCCTATGCGTTGTTTAACATCCTTCTCCAGCACGGCGCCTTCATCAGTACGGAACTGCTGAAAACCAGCCAGCGCCTGTTTAATCACGCCTTCAACCGCCTTCCACTCTTCTTCACTTATAGTATCTTCATTGTACTTTACTACTTCTGGCAAACTCAAAGCAAGTTGAAGCAGGTTACCGGTGTTCTCGTTAAGCTGTTCGCCAACTGCTTTCAGCTGTGCGTAATAATGCTTTAATAATTCGGTATCAATACCCGCAGCCTTCACCGCAGAACCGGTTTGCTCAGCCGTTATGGTAAAATTTACCTTGCCACGCTCAATGCTTTTGCTGCATTCGTTACGCAGCTGAAACTCCTTTTCGGTAAACATTTTGGGCAACCGCAAGCTAAGTTCCAGAAACTTGCTGTTAAGAGATTTAATTTCGACGGTATATTTGGTGCTGCCTGTATCAACACTGGCAACGCCGTACCCGGTCATAGATTTTATCATGCGCAAAGATAGTGTTTTTGCCCTTTATAGTGCCATGTGCTTATTTAACACTTTTTTACATCTGCGCACCGTTATACTGTATACTTTTACTGTGATGTTCAATCCAAAAAAACTTCGCCATTTACTTTATTTGGCCATTGTTGTACTGCTGCCTTTTTCGGCAATAGCACAACGGGCAGCGGTAAAGGGCACTGTGCTTAAATCTAATTCGGCTGAACGGCTTGCACAGGTTTTAATCACTAACCAAGCCACTAAAACGGCAAGAATGAGTAATGGCCTTGGGGCTTTCAATATTGATGCTGCGCCGGGCGATACCTTGGTGTTTTCTAAAACAGGATTTGAATTGTACAGAATGGTTACCCCCCTTTCGCAGGAATTTACTGTTTACCTTTGGCCGGTTGACGGTGTGCAACTCAACGAAGTTAGGGTATATGGCAAAAGCAAAAAACAGGAGATGAACGATGTATTGAACACCTACCGGAGCAAAGGCTTGTATTTTGATGGCAAGCCGCCTATTACTACCTTTTTGCCTTTCGGCGGTTCACCATTAACTGGCTTATATGAGCTTTTTGGAACAGATGCAAAAAATCTTAAACGGTTTGTACGATTTCAAAAGCGAGAACTGGAAGCCAGTGAAGTAGATAAACGTTATAATAAATCATTCGTGATGCGTATTACCGGTATTAAAACTGAGGAGGAGGCGCAAAAGTTTATGGACTACTATAGGCCCAGTTACGAGGACATCATAAAGTGGAATGATTACGACCTGGTTTTGAAAACCAAGCGCCAGTTTGAATATTACCAGAAAAATAAGGATGCTATCAGAAATGATAATCCGTTTGATTAGCAATTAATGTTAGGGTGCAACTGTCCTTTTATCTTTACTTTTTGTCTTGATACAAAAAGATCAAGCCAGAAAAAACTTTCCCTGCTGCGGGCCATACACCCTGGCCCGGTTGTCTGGCAGGGCGGCACTTTAAGTTGATTATAAGCGACGCAAATGTAATAACTATACCGAAGGTATGGGTCGTATTTATATGCCCAATGCTTCGCAAGCCTTTTCGGCAGACAGCTTTTCAGCGTTCTTTTTACTGAACTCCTTACCCAAGCCTAATACTTCGCCATCAACACTGGTTTGTATAGTGAAGAGCTTAGTGCTCTCCCCCTCTTCGTTGGCAACTAAATCAAAGCTGATATCTTTCCCATGGCGCTGGCACCACTCTATCAGCTTGCTTTTAAAGTTGGTTTCCGTTTTCTCAAGCGTATGGATGTCGATGTGCGACTTGATGATGTGATTGATCAGGAAATTCTTGGTGAACTCATAACCCTTATCAAGATACACTGCGCCGATAAGCGCTTCAAAGGCATCGCCGAGCAGCGAGCCCTGCCGCCCCGAATTAAGGATGCGGCTATCATATTCTATCAGTTGCTCAAACCCAAGCTTGCGGCCTAACTGATTTAGATTTACGCGGCTAACAATTTTTGAACGCAGCTCGGTTAAAAAGCCTTCATCCTTGTAAGGGTATAGCTTAAACAGCAGTTCCGCCACTACACTACCCAAAACAGCATCACCCAGAAACTCCAGACGCTCGTTACTGTTCTTTATACCGTTCTTAACATTCTGCGCAACAGACTTGTGCCGGAATGCCAACCTGTATAAAGATAAATTGCCCGGCACAAAGCCGAGCAAATTCTTTAAAACCTTTACGTATTTTCTGTTGGGTGATAGATAAAGTTTGTATAACCGACTTATAGGCATTCAAATACTTTAATCTTCGTACTTTTTGAAAATTACTGAAGCATTATGCCCACCAAAACCAAAACCATTGCTTTGAACTGCCCTCACCTCGCGTTTCTGCGCCGTATTAAACGTAAAGTTTATTTTCGGATCAAACGCCGGATCGTCAGTAAAGTGGTTAATAGTTGGCGGTATAATACCTGTTTGCAAAGCAAGTATAGAAGCAATGGCCTCAACCGCGCCGGCAGCGCCTAAAAGGTGCCCCGTCATAGATTTGGTAGAGCTGATGTTTATGCGGTAAACATCTTCACCATATACATCCTGTATTGCTTTTATTTCCTGCGGGTCTCCTATTGGTGTAGAAGTACCATGCACGTTCACGTAATCAATATCAGCGGGAGTTAAGCCTGCATCTTCTAACGCTGCGCGCATTACTTTTGCTGCACCAAGACCCTCAGGGTGAGGAGCCGTCATGTGGTAAGCATCGGCACTCATGCCTCCACCTATCATTTCGGCATAAATTTTTGCACCGCGAGCAAGTGCATGCTCCAGTTCCTCAAGTATGATAGTGCCTGCACCTTCACCTGCAACAAAACCGTCGCGGTCCAGATCAAACGGGCGTGAAGCCGTTGCCGGGTCATCGTTACGGGTTGACAGGGCGTGCATAGCATTAAAACCGCCTATACCAGCCTCGTTTATAATAGCCTCAGAGCCGCCAGTAATAAACATATTGGCTTTGCCCAGGCGTATATAGTTAAAGGCATCAATAAGCGAATTATTTGATGAGGCACATGCTGATACCGTGGTAAAGTTAGGGCCTCTTAAACCGTATTTGATAGAGATATGGCCAGGGGCAATATCGGCAATCATTTTAGGTATAAAGAAAGGATTAAAGCGTGGCGTACCATCACCTTTGGCAAAGTTTACTACTTCATCCAAAAATGTTTTTAAACCACCTATTCCCGAACCCCAAATAACACCAATACGCTCGGTATCTAATTTTTCAAAATCAATACCGGCGTCTTTTATAGCTTCTTCGGTAGAGAACAGGGCATACTGCACAAACGGGTCAAGTTTGCGCGCATCTTTGCGCCCTAAAAACGCGTCTGCGTCAAAACCTTTGACTTCGCACGCGAATTTGGTTTTAAAATGCGTGGCATCAAAACCCTTTATCAAGGCTGCGCCACTCACTCCATTGATGAGGCCGTTCCAGTATTCTGCAACAGAATTACCAATTGGAGTAAGTGCTCCGAGCCCGGTTACTACAACTCTTTTAAACTCCATTTAACAGATTTGGGAGCGCTTGTTATTTAACGTTTTTTTCAAGATATGCGATAGCCTGACCTACAGTGCCGATAGTTTCTGCCTGATCGTCAGGAATAGCCACGTTAAATTCTTTTTCAAACTCCATGATCAGTTCTACGGTATCTAAAGAGTCGGCGCCAAGGTCGTTGGTGAAGCTTGCCTCAGGTGTTACTTCACTTTCGTCAACACCAAGTTTCTCTACAATAATTGCCTTTACTCTTGAAGCGATATCAGACATAGTCTTAATTTAATTTAATGATTAATAATTTTTTCGATGCAAAGAAAACTAAATTCTATTAATTTTCAAATGTAAAACTTTTGCACAATATGGCTAACAAAATTTTAGCCTAAGGGTTTGAATTAGTAATTTTACCCGGCAAAAATAATGATTTTGAACAGGAAGGTATTAAAGTTTGAGATCGATCTTGATTTTATTCTGATAGCTGTAACCATCTCTTTAAAGGATTACCGCGTTTGCTACTTTATTAATAAGCATCTTCATTTTAATTTTTCGAGGCAGGCTGACCTGGCTATAGATATTAGCCCCAATGCCGAACCGGCTTACTTTTCTTTATACCATGATTATCATGAAGCCGGCGATACCTCTTATTATTTAATTGCCAATAAAGGCACCGGCGGCTACCTGATACCTGAAATGAGCCGTACCGATTATTTTTTAATGATCAAGTACTTTATTGACGACGAAGAACTGGATAATATTTTAACAGGACTTAACCGCATACCAGAAATTGTTGCTGCTGCAAAGATTGACCCTAAAAAGTTAAAATCCCGTGAAAATCTTCTATTTTAGCGCCGGAATTTTTTAGTGTCAATAGTACAATAGCACTATAGATAAATTATAAACAGTCAAATATGAAATTGCACTACAACAGAACTAAGATAGTAGCCACGATGGGACCTGCATCGACGCAAAAAGATGTTTTGCTGGCCATGATAAAAGCCGGTGTTAACGTTTGCAGGCTCAATTTTTCGCACGGGAAACTTGAGGATCATCAGAAAACTATCAACCTGATTCGCGAGATCAACACTCAATATAAAACTAACGTAGCTATTCTGGCCGATTTGCAAGGCCCGAAAATTCGTATCGGACTGGTAAAAGACGGCGGCATACATCTGGTAAACGGCACACAGATTAAAATTACTACCAAAGAGTGCATCGGCGATGATAACCAGATATATATTACTTATGAAACTTTCCCGCAGGATGTAAGACCGCAGGAAATTATATTGCTGGACGACGGCAAACTGCAATTACGTGTTTTGGAAACAAACCGTGTAGATACTGTAATATGCGAAGTGGTACATGGCGGTATCCTGACCTCACGCAAGGGTGTAAACCTGCCTAACACTAAGGTTTCTATACCAAGCCTTACCGAGGAAGATTTGGTAAACCTTCATTTCGCATTGGATAATGACGCTGACTGGATTGCGCTTTCATTTGTACGCGAGGCTAATGACATTGTTGATGCACGCCGTGTAATTAATGACCGTAACAGCCCTGCCCGCATTATTGCTAAAATTGAAAAGCCGGAGGCTATTGATAATATTGACGCCATTATTGCCGTAACCGATGGTGTAATGGTAGCCCGTGGCGACCTGGGTGTTGAAATGCCTATGGAAGAAGTGCCATTGCTGCAGAAAATGATTGCACGCAAATGCCGCGAAGCATCTAAACCTGTAATTGTTGCTACGCAGATGCTGGAGTCAATGATCACCACTCCTCGCCCAACCCGCGCCGAGGTGAATGACGTAGCTAACTCTGTACTTGACGGCGCTGATGCGGTTATGCTTAGCGGCGAAACATCAGTTGGCGAGTTCCCGATTATCGTAATAGAAACTATGGCCAAAATAGTTCGTAATGTTGAAGAGCTGGGTTATCCTTACAACAACAAGAAAGTTGTTGCCCACCCGGAAGCTGCTAACTACTTGAGCAATGCCGTTTGTGGCTCTGCCGTTTACCTGGCAGAACAAACTGGAGCAGTAGGTATCGTATCAATGACTACTTCTGGCTATACTGCTTTTGAGATATCAAGCCATCGCCCAAAAGCAAGCACTTACATATTTACTGCTAACAAGCAATTGTTAAACGCGCTTAGCCTGGTTTGGGGTGTTAAAGCATTTTATTATGATAAAATGGACAGCACTGACAACACCATCGCCGAAGTAAACAGCATTTTGCAGGCTGAAAACCTGATACAAACAGGAGATGTAGTTATCAACACCGCATCAGTGCCAATTTACACTAAAGGCAAAACCAATATGTTAAAGGTGAGTGTTATTGAATAACGCTTCCGTTTATCTGAATAAAAAAAAGCGATGAGTTAAACACCCATCGCTTTTTTTTATTGACTCGCTGATATTACTTACCTAACTTATAGGTAGCCGGGTCAAGCGCTGCAGGAGCCCAGCTTTGCAAAAACTCCATTACTTTGGCTTTACTGTGCCCGTCGCCCTCTTCCAGGTACGAGGAGTTTTGTGTATGCAGCCTGTTGCCTTTGCCATCAAGCACCACAAAAACCGGGAAACCAAAACGCTGAGGATAGCCTAATGTGGCGAGCACGTCCTCGTTCTTATTCTCTTTGCTGTAATTAAGGTGTACGGTTACATAATTCTTTTCGAGATAGTTTTTCAGGTCAAGGTCGGTTGTTACCAGGTGATTAAATTTAAGGCACCAGCTGCACCAGTTACCGCCTATCTGCAGCAATACATTTTTATGTTCTTTTGCAGCCTGCTTAACTGCCGTACTTATCTGTACACGTGCATTAGCCTCCGGGTCATAGAGCTTTTCGGTAGTTTGAGCAAAAGCAAACGACACAGAAAAAGCCATTGTAAGTACCATTATCAACTTCTTCATGGGGTATAATTTTATTTAATAGTTAATTTAAAAATTTAAAAACAAATCGTTCATTGTACTATATAATCAAATTTGTTAAAACTACCTTAAAAAAAGGTAAAATTTAAGTTTTCCACATCTGTAAGCAATTAAAAATAAGCTATTTAAGCGAAATCGCACACTGTATGCCGCATGCCACCAAAATACTGTGGAAAACTACGATTGGGACCTATGGTACAGCATGGTAAATTTGATTAAAAACTCTTATAGTTTTTTTACTGACGAAATAAAATTATAAGACACTGACATAAAATATAATAAGCACAGCTATGGGCAAAAACATTCCAAAAAAATCAGCAGCCTCCGGGGGCAAGGGGCTGAAATTTGATCGTTACTTTACTACTGGTACAGCGCCGGTATTTGATTTATTTAAATACGAGAAACGCTCATCAGTAATCCGTAACCCCTCAGGCGACGCCGTTTTCGAGATGAACGACGTTGAGGTGCCTGCATCATGGTCGCAGGTGGCTACTGATATTTTGGCGCAAAAGTATTTCCGCAAGGCCGGCGTTCCGCAGCCTGATGGAACTACCGGATCAGAAAAAAGCATTAAACAGGTAGCCCATCGTATGGCTAACTGCTGGAAAGAGTGGGGTAGCCGCTACGGTTATTTCGCTACTGCGCAGGATGCCGAGGTATTTTACGAAGAGATTGTTTATACCATTGTTGGCCAGCTGGCAGCGCCAAACTCTCCGCAATGGTTCAATACAGGCTTGCACACCTCATATGGCATTACCGGCAAACCGCAAGGCCATTATTATGTGGATCCGGTTACCGAAACATTGAGCAAATCAACTTCAGCATATGAGCGCCCTCAGCCTCACGCCTGCTTCATCCTTTCTGTTGATGATGACCTGGTGAACGAAGGTGGCATTATGGATCTTTGGGTTCGTGAGGCACGCATTTTCAAATACGGTTCTGGCGTAGGTACCAACTTCTCAAAAATCCGTGGCGAGAACGAAAAACTTTCAGGCGGTGGTTATTCATCCGGCCTGATGTCATTCCTGAAAATTGGTGATCGCGCCGCGGGCGCTATCAAATCAGGAGGTACCACCCGCCGTGCGGCTAAAATGGTGTGCCTTGACCTTGACCACCCGGAGATAGAAGGCTTTGTAAACTGGAAAGTTGAAGAAGAAAAAAAAGTAGCTGCACTGATAGCCGCAGGTTATTCATCAGATTACGAAGGTGAGGCTTACCGCACTGTATCCGGTCAAAACTCCAACAATTCAGTACGCATACCAAACAGTTTCTTTAATGCCCTTAACGAAGGTAAAGCATGGGATTTGGTAGGCCGTATGAATGGTAAAACCGTTAAATCCATTTCATCACAAAAATTATGGGATGACATTGCATTTGCAGCATGGGCTTGTGCCGACCCTGGTGTACAGTTTGATACCACCATCAACGAGTGGCATACCTGCCCTGAAGGGGGTCGCATCAATGCATCAAACCCTTGTTCTGAGTACATGTTCCTGGATAACACCGCATGTAACCTGGCATCCATCAACTTAGCGCACTTCTTTAACAAAGAAACCCGCGTATTTGATGTAAAAGGCTTTGAGCATGCCTGCCGTATATGGACAGTAGTATTGGAAATATCTGTACTGATGGCGCAATTCCCGTCAAAAGAAGTAGCAGAACTATCATACGATTACCGCACACTAGGCTTAGGCTACGCTAACTTAGGTTCAGCATTAATGGTTAACGGCATTCCTTATGATAGCGACAAAGCCCGTGCAATAGGCGGCGCTATTACCGCCATCATGACCGGTACTGCTTATGCTACCTCTGCCGAGCTAGCCCGCGAGTTAGGCACATTCCGCCGTTATGCGGATAATAAAGAGCATATGCTCCGCGTAATGCGCAACCACCGCTATGCAGCCTACAATTCAACCGAAAATTACGAAGGGTTGGAAATACTGCCTCCGGGAATTGACCAGAAAGTATGTCCTGACTACTTGTTGTCAGCAGCATGCAACGCCTGGGATAAAGCGGTTGAAATGGGCGAGAAACACGGCTATCGTAACGCACAAACCACGGTTATTGCCCCTACCGGCACTATCGGTTTGGTAATGGACTGCGATACCACCGGTATTGAGCCTGACTTTGCGCTGGTTAAGTTTAAAAAACTATCAGGCGGCGGTTACTTTAAAATCATCAATCAGGCTGTACCTGAAGCTTTGGCCAACCTTGATTACAAGGAGCATGAAATTACTGCCATAGTAAACTATGCAAAAGGTGCGGCATCACTGCAAGGCGCTCCGCATATCAATCCTGAAAGCTTAAAAGCAAAAGGCCTTACCGATACCGAAATTGAGAAACTGGACAAAGCAGTTGTATCGGCTTTTGAAATTTCGTTTGCTTTCAACATCTGGACACTGGGCGAGGATACCATTAAACGCCTTGGTTTTACTGCTGAGCAGTATAACGCTCCCGACTTCAACCTGCTGCGTGCTTTAGGTTTCACTAAAAAGCAAATTGCAGAAGCTAACGAATATGTATGTGGTACCATGACTATTGAGGGAGCACCGTTCCTTAAACAAGAGCATTACCCGATATTTGATTGCGCTAACAAATGCGGCGCTAAAGGCGAGCGTTACATACATGCACATGGCCACATAAAAATGATGGCGGCAGCACAGCCTTTCCTTTCAGGCGCTATCTCAAAAACCATTAACCTGCCAAACGAAGCTAAGGTCGATGAAATAAAAGATTGCTATGAACTGTCATGGAAATTAGGCCTTAAAGCCAATGCGCTTTACCGCGATGGTTGCAAACTGTCTCAGCCGCTTTCAACCAAGTCTGACGTTAAAGAAGAAGCCGAAGAACAACTTGACTCGGTTGAGGAAGTATTAGGACAGGCTGCAAACGTTAAACTGAGCGACCTTACTGCCGACCAGGTGTTGGAAGCCGCTAAAGCCATCATCGAAAAATCGAAAGACACCCGCTTTATGCGCCAGCTTTCGCGTGTAATACAAAAGAAGAACCTGCCATACAAACGCCGCGGCTATACACAAAAAGCCAGTGTTGACGGGCAAACGATATTTGTACGCACCGGCGAATACGAAGACGGAACGCTAGGCGAGATCTTTGTGGACATGCACAAAGAGGGCGCTACCTTCCGTTCATTGATGAACTGCTTTGCCATTGCGGTATCAGTAGGCTTGCAATACGGTGTGCCGCTGGAGGAGTATGTAGAGAAATTTACCTTTACCCGCTTTGAACCTGCCGGTATGGTAATGGGCCACGCTAACATCAAGAGCGCTACGTCAATCATCGACTATATTTTCCGTATGCTGGGTTACGAATACCTTAACCGTACCGACCTTGTACACGTTATTACTGAAGATAAAGCCGTAGTAGGCAATGGTTTTGATGATGACGACTACAATAGTGACGAAACCAACGTTTACCAGCCTTCAGCAAGCGCTGTAAATACCGGCTCCGATAATGTTAGCGGCTCACAACGCCAGCTTTCTGTTGACCTGAGCATGGGTGTACAAAGCGATGCGCCGGCTTGTAATGTGTGCGGGCACACTACCGTGCGCTCTGGCACTTGCTATAAATGCTTAAACTGCGGCAACTCTATGGGTTGTTCTTAATTAAAGGAGTTTAGTGGAAGAGAAATGTGCGGCAACGGCTCGCTACTTTCAACCCTCATAATAGTTAATTAACCCTGCCCCGCCTCCCCGGCGGGGCTTTTTTATAAGCTGGGCAGACTGCCAACTTATCCAAATTAAGGTGTTAATTACTAACGCGAATCTTAGGGCCAATATCGGCAGCCCGAAGCTGGCTATTTAGCCTTGGAGATATTTATGGCATTTAAGCCACGAGGACCTTTTTCGGTAAGAAATGACACTTTATCATTTTCTTTTGCCGGATAAGTAAGGTTGTTTATGTGAAAGAAAACGTTTTCCTGATTACGGGATTCCTTTATAAAACCAAATCCTTTGGCAGCATTAAAAAATGTAATTATGCCCTGCTTTTCGCTTTGAGGCTCATTAACTTGCTTAGGAGTAGAAATTGCAATGCCGCCTGCCTCTACTGACCTTTTTCCTTGCGCTACAGGCGGGGTTGAGGTTATGTTGCCATCCTCATCAATGTAGGCCATCATATCTTCAAGCCCTTTACCTTTACTTGAACTTGCTTTGCGGGCCTCTGCCTTTTCCCTTTTTGATTGTTGCTTTTTAGCCCTGTTTTTTTCTTTTTCTTTTTTGTTGAATGTTTCGCTTGATTTCGCCATGTATATGTGTTAGAGTTATAATGAAAAAATAAACACCTGCCCGGTTCAGGCAAGTATTGAGCGGAAGAATTATAATAAAATACTATTTAAACGCTTACCGCTTACGGCTCTTTTTTACACCTATTACTTAAAAGTGGTAGGAGAACTGATCTGCCAGTCAGATTAGTAATACAAAAACATCGGTTTTCGCATCATCTTTTAAGACAAATTGAAAGTCTTTAAGACTATGGTCTCTGCTTGAATATAGAATCTAATAATAGTTAAAGGTACTAATAATTATTAAGTTACTTTTACTTTTAGTAAAATGATTACAAAAGGATTAACAATCTATATTATTGGTGAAATAATTTTTACCATTATGCAATAAATCAAAACTTATATCGTATATTGTTTAAATACTAATCCTTAGTCAACTTAGATTTTGCCCCCCAACTGATTCAGGTGATCTTTAAGATTAATTTTCAAACCAGAGTCAGCCCAAAAAATTAATGAGTAACCAACAAGCCTTAAATGGCGAAAGCGCTACTGCGCACCAAAATTCTTTAAAAGAACAAGCAAACCTTTTTTTATTCGATCTGCGAAACGAAGCGACAGAGCATGGCTTCAAAACAGGCGAGTCGTGGACCATAGAATTGGTTACCGACCGGGAAATCAGGCTGCTAAAAAGAACCCATCACCCGGTTATTTCTTTACGACTGCAACCACATGTGTTGCTTCCGGTTTACCAACAGGTAAAAAGTGGCTTAAAGCAATCCCTTGATAAAGCAGATACTGCGCTTACCGCCGTTGATCTGGCCGCAAACGAGAAACAACACCTCGTGGCTTATCCTCAGGGCAACAACACACGTAAATAAAAAGCAGATACAACATATGGCTTTCTTAGATTATGTTTTACAGCCGCCATCTTACGGCTGGAAAAACGAACAGGGTAAATTCTCGCAACCTCGCAAAAGTGATATCCTTAGGGAGTTTTTTAGCCGGCTAAATTTAGCCCGCGACAAAAAAAACTGGCTACCCTTTTTTAGCTGGTTCAAAATACTATGCCTCATTCCGTTCGTGTTGCTATTCTTATTTGTACATCTTAGTCCATTAACTGTGGCCTGTGTATTTATATACGGTATGGTAATAATGGGTACGCATGGTACTATATGGCATCATAGATATTGTACTCATGGCGCCTACCGCTTTAAGAACGGGTTTTGGCGCTTTTTTACTCAGCATTTAACGCTGAATATCATCCCCGAGGAAATCTACGTAATATCGCATCATGTGCATCATGCCAAGTCAGACCAACCGGGCGATCCTTATAATGCTCAGGGTGGTTTCTGGTATTGCTTTTTAGCAGATGTTAACCACCAACCCATAGCTAAAGACCTGAGCGAACCCGATTATAAAAGAGTTACCCGCTTAATGGCACATACCGGTTTAAAGGGTAATACCTACCGTGAATATCAAAAATGGGGCTCGTTTGCCAACCCTTTGCGTTCTGTTGCGGTTTGGCTGCTTAACTGGGCATTCTGGTACCTGATATTTTATCTTGCCGGGGGGCATGCTATTGCTTGCTCTCTATTTGCTGCAGCTGGCATCTGGGCGGTTGGCGTACGTACTTTTAATTACGATGGGCATGGACACGGGAAGGATAAACAGCGAGACGGTATTGATTATAACAAGGAGGACAAATCCATCAATCAGTTATGGCCAGGCCTTGTAGCCGGCGAATGGCATAATAACCATCACCTGTACCCTAAAAGCGCGCGCAGCGGCTTTAAAAAGTATCAGTTTGATTTAGCCTGGATGTACATCCGTTTGATGCACCGCTTAGGAGCTGTAAGCAGTTACCGCGATGATAAAAAGGCCTTTACTGCCAAGTATTTAAAAACATCAATATCCCAACCTCTTTAAGTATAAATCAATCCATTATTTGATTTTCGCAAATAATGGATTGATGCATCCAAACTATTGGCATTGTTTTGTATGCAACTTTGTTAAAAAAACAAAGATGAATACATACAACAAAATTGCCCTTGTAACCGGCGGCAGCCGCGGTTTGGGCAGAGATATGGCTCTAAGGCTTGCAGAAAAAGGCATCGGCTTAATTATCACTTACAATTCCCGGGAAGACGAAGCTGCAAAAGTGGTTGATTTGATTGAGCAAAACGGTGGCCGCGCCGCAGCTTTGCAGCTTAATACCGGCGCCATAAAAAGCTTTGATGCATTTATTGAAATTGTAAAGGAAACGCTCATACAAAAGTTCGACACCGATAAGCTCGACTTCCTGGTGAATAATGCTGGTATAGGCGCTATTGCTCCATTTGCCGAGGTAACCGAAGAAGCTTTTGACGAACTGTACAACATTCATTATAAAGGCGTTTATTTCCTGACGCAAAAAATGCTGCCTTTATTTAACAACGGCGGCGGTATTGTAAACATATCCAGCGGACTGGCACGTTTCGCCATGCCAGGCTCATCGGCATACGCATCCATGAAAGGTGCAGTTGAAGTATTTACCCGTTACCTGGCTCGGGAGTTAGGTGCAAGAGGTATTCGTGCAAATGTGGTTGCTCCGGGTGCTATCATGACTGATTTTAACGGCGCCCATGTACGCAACAACGAGCAGCTGCAAAACGTAATCAGCGGGCTTACTGCCCTGGGCAGGCCCGGCGTAGCTGAGGACATTGGTGGTATTGTGGCCTTTTTATGTACAGAAGATGCCCGCTGGGTTACCGGGCAGCGTATTGAGGCATCAGGCGGCATGTATGTTTAATTGCCGCAAGTAGCTTATCTTTATAAAAACGCAAACTGCTATGACCACCTTCCCTGCTTCCCTTGACGATTTTTACCAAAAAAACGGTGCTGAATTACCCGCAGGCATCAGTAAAGAGGTGGGGCATTTTAATGTTTTTGAAGCAGAAAAGCTGTTTGATAAAGTTAGCGGTAGCCGCATAATGCCATATAACCGGCGCGCCTATTACAAAATAAGCTGGCTTAATGGAAAAAGCAGGGCAGAATATGCCGACAAAGTGATCGACATTAAAGCTAATGCCCTGCTTTTTGCTACGCCAAAAATACCCTACCATTGGGTACCGGAAGACGGCAACCAAACGGGTATGTTCTGCATTTTTACGGAGGACTTTTTGGCTGCGCAAAACAGCAAGGTTAAGCTTGATACACTGCCTATTTTTCAGCCAGGGCAATATCCTGTTTTTCAATTAAACGAGGCCGAGCAGCAAGAGGTAGCATATATTTTCAGGAAAATGCTCCGGGAGCTTAATGCAGATTACAAGTTCAAATATGACCTGCTTAGATCCCTAGTGATGGAGCTCATCCATTTCGGACAGAAGTTGCAACCTTTATCAGCCATCAGCTCTGCGCAGAACGCATCAGAGCGTATTGCCTCCCTGTTTACCGAGTTGCTGGAAAGGCAATTTCCGTTAGAGCCGCAACATAGTCGTATAGGCCTGCGCTCGGCAAAGGATTTTGCAGACCGGCTGGCAGTACATGTAAACCATCTGAACAAAGCGCTGAAGGAAATCACAGGCCAAACCACATCGCAACTGATAGGTAAACGCCTGCTGCAGGAAGCGAAAATCTTATTAAAACAAACCGACAGCACCATAGCTGAAATAGCTTTTACTTTAGGCTTTGACGACCAGGCACACTTTTCCACCTTCTTTAAAAAACATACAGCCTATTCGCCGTCGGCGTTTCGAGTGTAGAACTTATAAAAACAGGCATAAGTCATTTGTTAAGTAAGATGTGGTACAATTTGCACAGAACATTTACTTTGCAAAAAAGGGAATTTTATGTCACCAGCTTTCACTGACCAGGAATTACAGCAATTACGCGCCGATACGCCGGGTACTGCTCATGTTACACATTTTAACAATGCCGGCTCATCATTACCCGTTACACAGGTTGTTAAGACAGTAACCAGCTATCTACAGGAAGAAGCTATAACCGGTGGGTACGAAACTGAATTTAAGTACCGCCATGAGCTTGAAGAAACTTATTCGATGATAGCTGAACTTATTGGTGCAGAGAGTGATGAAATTGCTTTGGTAGAAAATGCGAGTGTGGGCTGGTGCATCGCTTTCCACGGTTTGCATTTTAAACCCGGCGACGAGGTGATTGTGTCGGAGTTGGAGTATGTTACCAACTTGTTAGGCATCATTAATGCGCAAAAATTGTATGGCATTGAATTGAAAGTGGTACCTCATGACGAGGCAGGTAACTTTTCGTTGGATGAACTTGAAAAAACCATAACGCCCCGCACTAAACTTATTGCTGTAACACATGTGGCATCGGCTACTGGCGGTGTGCTGCCTGTACAGGAAATTGGTAGGATTGCCCAGAAACATGGCATTCTATATCTGCTCGATGCCTGCCAAAGCGTGGGGCACATTCCTGTAAATGTTAAGGCAATAGGCTGCGATTTCCTGTTGGTTACCGGACGTAAATACCTGCGAGCGCCACGAGGCACCGGATTTTTGTATGTAAAAAAATCCGTGCAGGACAAACTCAAATCGCTTTTTATTGACGGGCACTCCGTAAACTGGCTAACGCATACTGATTTTGAGCTGCGCAATGATGCCCGCCGGTTTGAGTTGTATGAGAAGAACCGGGCACTTACGCTTGGCTTAGCCCAGGCGGTAAAATATACTTTAACCTTAGGAATAGACCGTATATGGCAACAGATCAGTTACCTCGCCGAGGTGCTGCGCAATGAGCTGCAACAAATACCGGGCGTTACCTTGCACGACTTGGGGAGTGAGCTATGCGGCATTGTTACGTTTACCGTTGAGGGCATTGATGCTCCAGAGGTTAAGGCCACGCTGGCCGGGAACGGTGTGAATGTTTCGGTAGGATTGGACAAATCAACGCTCATCTTTATGGAGAAGCATTATCTGTCGCAGGTGGTAAGAGCATCGCTACATTACTATAATACCACGCAGGAGATAGACAAGCTGTGCGACGTTATCAGTAGTATAACCTCAGCTAAGGAATAAGCTTACTTTTTGTTGCTTAAGGCTAATAGGTATTTGCTTAGGTCGCTCATGGCTTTGTCGTTTTCAAAGCTGGCAGGCAAGCGGCCATTTACATATTCGTTATACAGCCACGGGTCGCCAATGGCAATTACATGGCCCTTTCCTTTTTTTATTGCAGCCGCTATAACTGCTCCGCTTTTAGCGCGGAGTAAGGCCTTTGCGTTGGTAGGTGTACTGATGCTACAGGCATCCTTTATGAATATTTTCGAGGCAGTTTTAAAGACAGTAGTATCCGGAGGCGTAACAGTGCCGTCTTCAAAATGAGCATCGTCCGTAACGTGGCTCTGCATATCGTTATTAAAATGTAACCCAAAACTGCCAGCCAGCAGGTTATAATGCCGTAATTCCGTATTTGCACTATCGTTGGCCATTATAACCAATACACCGCCTGCCTTCACCCAATCTGTTATCGCTTTAACGTCTTCCGGCGTGATAAATACCGGAGCAGGATTTTCTTTATTGTTATCAGGGTCTACAATGATATAAACATCTGCTGTCTTTAAGTTTTGGAGTGTCGGTTTATTCAGGCTGATAAGTTTTGCTCCATTAACTTTAAATGTCTCTCCCCATTTAGAAAATCCGGAACTTGTGGTATCCTCCCATGTATAATGAAAACGCTCCGGCTGCTTACTTTTATTTAACCGGGTTTCGTGGTTAAAATAGTAATCGAGTGCCACGGTTTGTGCAGTTGCCATGTTGGCAATAATGCTCAATATCGTGGTCAGTATAGGTAAGCAATTAAAGCGCGTAGTATTCATAAGTGTTGATTTTCTCAGATCTATCGTTCAAAGGTATTTTACAGAGAACACCAGCTTTGACAATTGAGCCTTTTTATTTACGAAATCGTTTTCGGCTTTAACCGCATTATGCGTTCACTTTGGCGGCGCTCGACTGGCGCACGTTTAGCTGGGTTGGCAATATCACGGTTTCAAATTCAGTAACGGGATACTTTGCCAATATGATACTTAATAACATTTGAGCCGCTTTTCGCCCCATTTCAAACGCAGGCTGGTAAACCGAAGTCAGCGGTGGGTTAAGTATATCAGCCAACATGGTATTGGTGTAACCGGATAGCGCCATCTCATCCGGAACCGCTATACCCAGCCTGTTAAGCAGCAATAAAGTAGATGTGGTAATACGGTCTGATGTGGTGAAGATAGCATCGGGCCGGTCGTCCATAGATAGCAGGTCATACAAAGCACGTTCTATCTCGCTAAGGTCGCGCCCGCCATGTGCACAATGTTTAATATAGCTTGGGGGTACCTTAATGCCAGCATCCTCAAGCGCTTTAGTGTAACCTGCAAGCCGCTCCCTGGTAATAGATATATTTGCCGGACTGGTGATATGGGCAATCTTCCGGTACCCGGCATCAATGAGCTGGCGCGTTGCATCGTAACCACCTTTAAAGTTATCGGCAATTACTTTGTGCGTGTCAATCTCATCCGTAACCCGGTCAAAAAACACCATCGGCAGGCCTTTGCAATGCAAATCTTTAAGGTGTTTTACATCAGACGTTTCAGTAGCGAGGGAGATAAGAAGTCCATCCAGCGAGTGATAAGCCAACTGCTCCACGCTCTTTGCCTCCATCTGGTACGATTCGTTGGTTTGGGTGATGATGACATTGTACCCGGCCTCATAAGTAACAGACTCGATACCATTGATCACCTGCGAAAAAAACTGGTTGTCGATAGTGGAAACCACCACCCCTATTGATTTGCTATGCCCTTTCTTAAGGGTTTGCGCAATGGGATTAGGCCTGTAATTATGTTTTGCAGCATAATCTGTAACCAGCTTTTTGGTTTTTGCACTGATTTCATAACTATCCCGCAAAGCCTTGGACACGGTTGAAACCGAAAGGTCCAGCGCCTTGGCAATATCTCGTATGGTTAGTGCATTAAAATTCATCTGGCTTACTGTAAACCGCCGCGAAAGCGGGAATTGGTTTCACCAAGATAAAAAAGAATTTTAAATAATGTGCTATAAGCTTAACTACAAAGCAACGGTAACCTTACGCGGAACAAGCAGGTGCATAGCCAGCCAGGCTGCTACATACCCACAGGCACATATAATAAATATAATATTATAGCCGGCCGTTATGTCGCCCAACTCCTTATATGTATCCAGTATAAAGCCTACGAAAATGGGGAACAACATACCTCCTATAGAGCCGGCCATACCGCCGATGCCTACTATGGAACTCACTGCCTTTTTAGGGAACATGTCTGACGCGGTGGTGAATATATTAGCACTCCAGGCCTGGTGGGCCCCGGTTGCCAAACTGATCAGTGCCACGGCCTCCCATATATTGGTGGCAAAACGGGCTGCAAACACTGGCAATACGCAAAGCGCAAATATCAGCAAGGCTGTTTTACGTGCTTTAAATACCGGCATGCCGCGCTTGATAAACCATGACGACAGATATCCCCCGCCAATGCTGCCAAGCGTAGCTGCGGTGTAGACCAACGCAAGTGGCAAACTCGGCTTTTTAAGGTCGAGGGCGAAAGTGTTTGAAAAGTAAGAGGGCAGCCAGAACAGGAAGAACCACCAGATGGGATCGGTGAGGAACTTGCCTAACACAAATGCCCAGGTAGCCCTTATGCCAAATAAGCGCGTCCATTTTACTTTTTGCCCCGCTGTGCTATCCGTTTCTTCTTCGTTATCACTGTTAATATATTCAAGCTCGACAGCGTTTACCTTTTTGTGGCTTGCCGGATGACCATAGTATATCCACCAAAAGATCAACCAGATAAAGCCAATACCACCGGTAATAATAAATGCCATTTGCCAGCCATACATGCTACCGATCAGTGGAACCAGCAATGGCGCAGCTACCGGACCAATATTGGCGCCTGAATTGAATATGCCTGTAGCTAATGCACGTTCGCGCTTAGGGAACCACTCGGCTACCGTTTTTATAGCTGCCGGAAAATTTCCCGCTTCACCAAAACCTAAGCCTGCCCTCGCCGCCATAAAACCAAAGGTGCCCCGTACCGCCGCATGTAGCATGGCTGCAACGCTCCAAACTACAAGGGCTACCGTATAGCCCATTTTAGTACCCAGCCTGTCGATCAATCCTCCAAAAATGAGTAAACCAATGGCATAGGCCGCCTGAAAAGCCGTTACCATATCGGCGTAGTCGCTTTCAGTCCAGTCGAACTGCTTTTCCAATACAGGTTTAAGCAGGCCGATTACTTGCCGGTCGAGGTAGTTTACGGTGGTGGCAAAAAACAGCAATACCACCACCACCCAGCGGTAGTTGGTTCTCAGGGGTTGGTTCATAATAAAATGGTTAGCGTTACCGTACCTCTTTTATCAACTCTAAAGCGCGTACAGTATCGTTATATAGTTGGCTATAATTTTTCTCTTCGAGAATCTTTTTTGAAATGAGCTTGCTGCCCAGGCCCACAGCGGCTACACCTGCATCGAACCAGCCGCGCAGGTTTCCTTCTTCTAACTCTACGCCGCCTGTTGGCATCATCTTCACACCCGGAAATACTTCTTTAACCGCGGATATAAAACCCGGCCCTACCACATTTGCAGGGAATATCTTCACAAAATCTGCACCCGCGCGGTTCGCCAGGTTAATCTCTGTTGGTGTCATGCAGCCGGGTATCCACATTATATTATGCTTTGCCACTGTTGCTGCCACTTCATCATCCACCATTGGTGATATCAGGAAATCGGCTCCGGCATCGATATATTGTATGGCTTGGTCACCCGTTTTAATGGTGCCGATAGCCAGCAACAGACCCGGCAGTTCGTTCTGCTGTAATTGCTTCAGCGCTTTAAAGTTTTCAAGCGCCGCCTCGCCACGGTTGGTGAATTCAATTACCCGCACACCAGCACGGTACAGCGTACGCACTACATCAACGCAAGTATTCACATCGGGGTGAAAGAACAAAGGCAGTACGCCCTGGTCTATGATTGCTTGTGTAATGTCGGCCCTGCTTTTCATAGCTTTATTGCCTCCTCAATCTCTTCAACCGTATTGGTTGTGGCATCACCGGCAATGAACAACTTCTTAAATGCCGCTGCTGTAGCAAAATCAAGCGTTTGCTGCCAGTAGAATTGATTATAGCAGCCATAGATTAGGCCGGCCATAAAGCAATCGCCGCTGCCTACCTTATCCACTACCTTTTCGGCATTGTACTCCGGCGAAGAATAAAATTCACCATCAGCAAATACCGATGTATAATAAACAATTCCTTGCCCTTCATTAAAACGGAATGTATTAGCTACTACTTTACAGGACGGGAAAGCTTCTATGATACGCTCCGAAGCATGCAAAGCTTCTTTCAGGTAAATACTGCGCTGGCCAGACTCATGAATATCAGGTGTAACAGGTATGCCAAGCAGTGTTTCTGCAGCCCAAACGTTACCCATGATAAGTGTACAGTGCCGTGCAAGCGATTTCATTACTTGGTGAGGATGCTCGCCATATTGCCAAAGCTTGGCGCGGTAATTAAGGTCGAGCGATATAGTGATGTTGCGTTTTGCGGCTTCCGTGAGCGCTTCCTCACACAGGTTGGCAGTATTTTTACTTAAGGCCGGACAAATGGCGCTGAAGTGAAACCAGCTTACATCTTTTAAAACCTCATCCCAGTCTACCTGTCCGGGTGCTACGGTAGCAAAGGCGGAATTGCCCCTGTCGTAAATCACGCTGTTTTGTTTCAGGTCTGTACCCTGGGTAAGGTACAGCACCCCCATTCGGCCATCATTCCGGTAAACATCCGAGGCATCTATGTCCCGATCTGCTATGTACTGTGTTAGCTGGTCGCCGACATCGTTGGCGGGCAGGGCTGTAAAATATTTTGCAGGCACTCCCCATTTTGCCAATGCGGTAGCCACGTTAAGCTCGGCACCACCTATAAAAACAGGCACCTGGTTATTGGCAAGCCAATTTAGGTTGGCATCTGGCGAGAACCTGAGCAGCATTTCACCAAATGTTAATACCTTACCAGTACCGGCTGAAAGTGTCATTTTTTAGTTTTTATACCCCCGCGAAAATAGAGAACCCACCGTCGACAGAAACCATAGAGCCAGTAACAAATGCCGAAGCATCGCTAAGCAGCCAAACCAGTGCGCCTATCAACTCATCAGGATGGCCAAAGCGTTTAAATGGCGTGTTCCTGATCACTGACGCACCCCTGTCGGTATACCCGCCATCAGGCGTGGTGAGTAAATTCCTGTTTTGCTCCGTCAGGAAAAAGCCTGGTGCAAGGGCATTCATCCGTATGGCATCGCCATAACGATTAGCCAGCTCAACAGCAAACCATTGGGTATAACAATCAACCGCCGCTTTACCCATGTTGTAACCCAATACCTTTGTTATAGCACGTTTAGAGTTCATGGATGAGATATTGACGATGCTGCCGCGCCCTGTTTGCGCTATAGCCGGACCAAAAACCTGCGTTGGTAGCAAAGTACCCCAAAGGTTAAGGTCCATCACCTTTCGCATACCATCTAAATTCATGCTGAATATATCCTGATCGGGTTGTATAACGCCTTCTGGCATGTTGCCACCTGCAGCGTTTACCAAACCATCTATCTTTCCAAATTTCTGCAGCATGGTATCCTTAGCCGCTTGCAGGGCACTTTCGTCCAGCACGTCGGCTGTAAGAGCTACTGCTTGTCCGCCTGAGGCATTTATGGTGGCGGCACGCTCCTCAGCCATTTGCTGGTTACGGCCCAGAATGCCTACCATGCCACCTGCATCTGCAATACCTTTTACAAAGGCGCCGCCTAAAATGCCGGTACCACCGGTTACTATAATGGCTTTGCCTTTTAATGAATACATATTTTCCATTATGCTTATAATATATCACCTACCGCTATGGCATCCATATCGGTATAATCTAAGTTTTCGCCTGCCATTCCCCATATAAAGCTGTAGGACGCTGTGCCTACGCCTGAGTGTATGCTCCAGGGCGGCGATACCACTGCATCGTAATTACTAACCAATATGTGCCGGGTTTGTTGCGCTTCACCCATATAATGAAAAATCCGCTGCCCCTCCGGAACGTCAAAGTAAAAGTACGCTTCCATGCGGCGGTCGTGCACGTGCGGCGGCATGGTATTCCAAACACTACCGTCGTGAAGGGTAGTTAGCCCCATCACCAGTTGGCAGCTTTTAATGCCCTCGGTATGCACATATTTACAAATGGTACGTTTGTTTGCTGTGGATGAATCGCCTGCATTTACCTTAACTGCGTCTTCGCTCTTTAAAAGTACTGTAGGATAATTGGCATGTGCCGGGCAAGAGAGCATGTAATAAATAGCAGGGTTGTTGCTATCATCACTTGTGAAAGATACCTCTGCATTACCACGCCCTATGTAAAGGCAATCCTGCTTTTGCAGGGAAAATTCCTCACCATTAACCTTAACGCTTCCTGCACCGCCTACATTGATAACCGCCATTTCGCGCCGCTCTAAAAAATAACCGGAGCGCAGGTTGGGGTAAGTTTGCAGTTTTAACGACTCATCGGCCGGAGTAATGGCGCCGACGATCATACGGTCATAATGGGTATAAACACAATTGATTCTTCCGGGCTCAACCAGGTTATCAATTAAAAAGCGCTCACGTATAGTATCGGTCTGATATGATTTAAAATCTTCCGGGTGTACACTGTGTAATACTTTCAAAAGGCAGATTTTTAGGGTTGATGTAAATGGTAAACAAGTGTAGCATTACTTATAATGAATGTAAAGTGATTACAGTTTTTTTTCTACGAAAACGATGTAGCTTTTTAAAGCCTCTGGGCATAACTAAAACGTTGTCGTAGAAAATGCAAATAAAAGTGCTTGGTTAACACTTTTGCTCGTAATATTGAATATAGATACAGACTGCTAACCCTGCATCTTTACCAATTATGAAGACAAACCTATCTAACGGCATCATCACCGCTTGCACAATACTGAGCGGCTGCATCATCCTTACGGCTGACATAGCACGGGCACAAACTGACGCAAGTCCGCAACAGGCTAAAGCATGGTTAAAAGAGGCTTCATGGTCGCATGGTGTCACGCTGAAACCTCATGCTTCTGTAAATGCGATTTCATTCTATCAGCAGTATCACGCAGCAAAACCGCTTTGGGATAAGGTATTCGAATTCATTAAAACGCATGATCTGGAAAAACTTGAACCGGGCAAATATGTAATTGACGGCGATAATGCCTACGCCATGATAACCGATGCCCCATCAAAAACTGATGAAGCGGCCAAATGGGAGGCGCACCAAAAATATATTGACCTGCAATACGTAATCCGTGGCAAAGAGAACATCGAGGTAATAAACATTGCATCGGCTACGGAGACCGTGCCTTATGACGCTGCCAAAGACGTAGCCAAGTATTCAGCTAAAGGAACCACCTACCTTGCCGAACCCGGTACCTTCTTTCTGTTTTTCCCGGAGGATGTGCACCGGCCGAATATACTGGTTAACGGCTATGACACCGTTAAGAAGATGGTGATTAAAATTAAAGTGAGTAAATAAGGAGTTGCCCTATGTACAGGAAATGTTTGTTTTCCCTGGCGCTGGCGCTCGTTGTGAGAACAGCATCAGCTCAAAACGATTATAAGCAGGCACTTGCTTTTGCTGAAAGCCAGACTAACTTACTACTTAGCGAAACAGCAAAGTCCGCCGCCAATCATCCCGGACTGGCATCACCACGCACAGTTGACAATACAGGCAACCTTGTATTGGTAAACACACGCGACTGGTGCAGCGGCTTTTTTCCGGGCAACCTTTGGCTTTTATATGAGTTTACCGGCTATAAGCACTGGCGTGACGTTGCTTTACCCTTTACTACTGCAATGGAAGCAGAACGTACCAATGGCGGCACGCACGATCTGGGCTTTATGGTGTATAACAGCGTGGGCAACGCCTACCGCCTAACCCACAAGGAGCATTATAAAGATGTAATTATAGAGGCAGCACGCACCTTGATGACAAGGTTCAACCCGAAAGCCGGTGTCATCAAATCGTGGGATGGGCGCAAAGAATGGCAATACCCGGTAATTATTGATAACATGATGAATCTTGAAATGCTTTTTGAGGCAACCAAGCTATCAGGCGACTCATCATTTTATAAAACGGCGGTTATCCACGCCAACACTACGCTCAAAAATCATTTCCGTAAGGATAACAGTTCTTTCCATGTGATAGATTACGACCCGGCCACCGGGGCGGTTTTGCACCGACAGACGCACCAGGGATATGCAGACAGCTCTGCCTGGGCACGCGGACAGGCCTGGGGACTGTATGGTTTTACCATGTGCTATCGCGAAACGCATAACCCTGCTTACCTTACCCAGGCGGAAAAGATTGCAGAATTCATTTTCAACAACCCGAATCTTCCCGAAGATCTTATACCCTATTGGGACTACAATGCGCCGGACCTGAAGACGCAATCGCGCGATGCATCAGCCGCGGCCATTACGGCTTCAGCACTATATGAGCTAAGCACTTACAGCAAAAGCGGCAAAAAGTACAGGCAGTTGGCCGATAAGATTGTTCATAATCTGCATACAGCCTATCAGCCAGCCCCGGGTCATGCTAAGGGCTTTTTATTACTGCACAGCACAGGGCATCACCCGGCAAACAGCGAAGTAGATGTGCCTATTATTTATGCTGATTATTATTACCTTGAAGCACTACTGCGGCAAAAACGACTTGCGCTTAATCGACCTGTGATTGACGAAACTGGGCGGTATCTGCGCGTTATTACTTATTAGAGATGAGTTTAGAACAAACATGGCGCTGGTATGGCCCTGCTGATCCTGTATCTCTGGCCGATATAAGGCAGGCCGGTGCCACGGGCGTGGTGACAGCACTTCATCATATTCCCAACGGCGAAGTATGGCCGGTTGAGGCTATACTTGAGCGCAAGCGACAAGTCGAGTCGGCTGGCTTAACATGGTCGGTAGTGGAGAGTGTGCCGGTACATGAGGATATAAAGCGCCGCACAGGTAAAGCAGAGCAGTATCTCGAAAACTATCGCCAAACCATCCGTAACCTTGGCCAATGCGGGATAGACATTGTTTGCTACAACTTTATGCCGGTACTCGATTGGACGCGTACCGATCTTGACTACCTTATGCCCGATGGCTCTACCGCCCTGCGGTTTGATACGGTGGCCTTTGCGGCTTTTGATATACACCTGCTTAAACGCTCCGGAGCGGAGCAAAGCTATCCGCCAGTAATATCCCGCATGGCGCGTGATTATTATGAAAGTACCAGCGAGGTTGAGCACAAAAAACTAACGCGCAACATCATAGCGGGATTACCTGGAGCCGAAGAAGGCTATACGCTCGCGCAGTTCACCGACGCATTGCAAACCTATAAAGACATCGATGCAGCGCAACTGAAAGCTAATCTTTACTACTTTCTACAACAGGTGATCCCGGCGGCTGAAGAGGCCGGTGTGCTGATGTGTGTTCATCCGGACGACCCACCCTACCCTATTTTGGGGTTGCCAAGGGTTGTAAGCACGGAACAGGATATCATGGACTTATACGCAGCGGTGGACAGTTCTAACAATGGCCTTACCTTTTGTACAGGCTCATTCGGCGTAATCGCCGAAAACGACTTACCTGGCATGGCTGAAAGGCTGGGGCACCGTGTGCATTTCATCCATCTGCGCAGCACACTGAGGGATGAACTGGGCAATTTTCATGAGGCCGACCACCTTGATGGCGATGTGGACATGTATGCGGTAATGAAGGCGCTGGTAACAGAACAAGAGAAACGTAAAGCTTCAGGAAGAACAGATCTGCGGATGCCGTTCAGGCCTGACCATGGGCATAAAATGCTGGATGATCTGCATAAAAAAACGAATCCTGGTTATTCGGCAATCGGTCGGTTACGTGGCTTGGCCGAACTGCGCGGCCTGGAGTTAGGCATAAGGCGGGCATTTGATTATTGATTTACAAATATTGCTATCTTAATAGCATAATTTGTTCAATCAATGAATTTATCGAAGCCGACAAGCCGCATATTTTATCTTTTAATTATACTCTTATTAAGTAACAGCAATTTATTTGCCCAAGCAGCCAAAGAGCAGGTTGCCAATGATCCCGTTACTGAAACTCAGGCACTCATAAAAAGGATTGCGCCGGCACATGCTAACGATTTCTTACTAGAGCGCATTAAAGCATACAATGGACGAGACAGCTTTTATGTAGATAACCAAAATGGTAAAATACTGATTAAAGGCACCAATGCCCTGGCTATGGCTAAGGGATTTAACTACTATCTTAAAAACTACTGCCACACCTCCATAAGCTGGTATGCTGCCGACAGTATAATTATCCCTGCTTCCTTGCCGCCAGTTAGCATATCCACGGGGCAGGCTTGCCGCTTTCAGAAACGCTTCTTTTTAAATTACTGCACATTTGGGTACACTATGTTGTGGTGGCAATGGCATGATTGGGAACGACTGATAGATTGGATGGCCCTTAACGGAATCAATATGCCTTTGGCCATTACGGGGCAGGAATACATCTGGCAAAGGGTTTGGCGCAAATACGGCATGACGGACGAACAGATCAGGGCTTTCTTCACCGGCCCTTCGCATTTACCTTGGCAACGCATGGGCAACCTGGACCGCTGGTTAGGCCCGCTACCGCAATCTTTTATTGATCAGCAATTCGCATCACAAAAACGGATTTTACAGCGTGAGAGAAGCCTGGGAATGAGGCCTGTGCTACCGGCTTTTGCTGGCCATGTACCTAAAGATCTTATAAAGCGCTTTCCCAACATGAAGGTTACCGGCCTTGGATCTTATGAAACAGGCACGGAAAACGACGCTTTTTTTCTCGATCCGATGGATCCTCTATTTGTAAATATCCAGAAGGCTTAAATTACCGAGCAGGAAAAACTTATCGGTACTGATAATTATTACGGCGCCGACCCTTTTAACGAAATGAATCCGCCAAGCTGGGAGCCTGCTTACCTGGCATCTGTTGCCCGTACGATATATGACGGCATGAAAGCTGTGGATAAAGATGCGGTATGGGTACAAATGGGATGGACGTTTTATTACGACCGTAAACATTGGACAAACCCGCGCCTGGAAGCAATGATAAAAGCGGTGCCGCCTAACCGTATGCTGCTCCTCGATTATTTTACAGAGTACTCCGAAATTTGGCGTATTACTGACGGCTTTTTCAATGCTCCTTACTTATGGTGCTATTTAGGCAACTTTGGCGGCAACACGCAAATGGCGGCTCCGCTATTAAAAGTAGCCAAGATACTGCCCGCTGCCGAAAATGATCCCAACAAGCGGCAGATGCAAGGCATTGGTTCAACTTTGGAAGGGTTTGGAGTGAATGATTTTATGTTTGAATGGCTGTTTGATTATGCCTGGAACGTTGATGCCATAAAAACAGATGAATGGATAGCTCAATACGCAAACAGTCGCACCGGACATGAAGATCCGGTAGTGGCATCGGTTTGGCGCAAGTTACTTCCCTTAGTATATAACAACCAGGTGTCGGGAGTTGGGCTGGGCAATATCATCCAATCAAAACCAATGCTGAAGGGTCACGGAGATTATTCATCGCTAAGTAAGTACGACTATGCAACATTAGCCAACCTTCTGCCATCGCTCCTGTTAGCAGATGACAGGTCCAAATCCGCACCACATTTTCAGAGAGACTTGGCGGTGGTAGAAAAACAAGTGTTGGTTAACCTTGGATCAAACTTAAGAGACTCAATTGCAAAGGCATACTATGCTAAGGATGATAAGAACTTTGAAAGATTCACTAAGCTGTTCTTAAGCCTGTGCGATGATTTGGATACGCTTACTGCCACCCAAAACGAGTTGCTTTTGGGCAAATGGCTGGAAGATGCAAGAGCTTTTGGCAATACTTCTCAACAAAAAGATTTTTATGAGAAAAGCGCACGGGTGCTGATAACCACGTGGGGCGGCGAGGACAATACAAACTCGGACTACGCTCAAAAAGATTGGTCGGGCATGTTTGGCTCTTATTATAAGCAACGCTGGATGCTGTTCTTTGATGAGCTTAGAAAGACCATTAAAACCGGTGCCGAGCCCGACATGAAAGCGTTTGACAAGATAAGGGCAAAGTTTGATTGGGCATGGACAAGTAAGACCTCAGCCGGTAATGCTTTTATAACAAAACCTACAGGAAATACCATAGAAGTTTGCCAACGGCTTTACCGCAAATGGGCTCTTTACTTGTAGGTACGGCTTTAAAACACCTGCTCTACATGCGTATCCGGGCAATCTAAACGGGTGCTTTTGCGGGTGCCGTTTACTGTTATGTGCACAATGTTCATTTGGTCATCATACAAATTATACAGCAAGCTTACATCGGCAGCTATTTTCCTAATGGCAGGCATATCGTCCGACTCAAAGTAAACGTTAACAGACTCTTTTACCTTTTCAAAGCCCACATAATTAAGCTTTACCGGGGTATTAGCCTTTATATGCACGTTTTGGTTAATGTAATCAGCCACCAGCTTATCCATTGCCGTATGCATGTTAGCTGCTGATAGGTCCGTCTTTGTTTTATACTTTTTTGCCAGGGCCAACTCAAAGTCGTCAGTGAAAATAGTGCATACTACTTCGAGGTGATGAGTTTGCTTGTTCAGGCTGATATCTGTAGTACTTACATGCAGCGGGTGGTAGTTTTTGGCCGGGTTGTCAGCCTTTACCGGCAGAGAAATTAAAGTGTAACAATATACTATACAATAAGCCAGCAGACCCCTCATAAACACTTAGCTATTATTTTTTTAATAAAAACAGCTAAATTTAGCGTTTATTATTTCATTTAAGCCGTAATTTCTTTGCAGGATTTTTATTTTTACTTTGCATTGGGTTGGGAGCACATTATAAGTACTGATGCGCTTGATCATCAGTTATTTATATTGGCACTGGCAGCTGTATATACGTTTGACGATTTAAAGAAGGTGCTGGTGCTGGTAACGGCGTTTACCATTGGGCACTCACTCACTTTAGCACTCAGTGTGTTGGACGTTTTCAGGATGGATAGCAAATGGGTGGAGTTTTTAATACCCTGCACCATATTCATCACAGCCATAAATAACTTGAGCAACTTGCGTATGCTCAGGCAAAATATGCGCTCCAACTACTTTTTCGCGTTGGGTTTCGGCCTTATACACGGTATGGGTTTCGCCAATGCAATCAGGGTGATGCTCGCTAAGGATCAGGCGTTGGGCTGGGGACTCTTCGGCTTCAACGTAGGGCTCGAAGTAGGACAGATAGTGGTGGTAGCCGTTATACTGGCAATTACTTATCTGCTGTTGCAGTACACCAGTGTTAAGCGCCGCGACTGGATATTTTTCCTATCGGCCGGTGTGTTTGCTTTGGCTTTAAAAATGGCGGTAGAACGCTTGCCAATATAGAATTTAAAAAACTTAGGACTTTATATTTTTTCTGACCATCAATTAAACATGAAAAAACTATTTACCACACTACTTGTCATCTCGTCTGCTGCGGGAATTGCAATAGCTCAGGATATCCAGAACAATCCTGGCAGCAACCACGGCAACAAATTTGAGCAGTTGGGCACTATTTTGCCTACGCCTAACGAGCAGCGTACCGCGAGCGGAGCGCCGGGCACAAAATACTGGCAGCAACGGGCCGACTACAACATCAAATGCGAACTTGACGAGGAGCACCAAAAATTAACCGGTACCGAAACCGTTACTTATTTCAACAACTCGCCCGACCCGCTCGATTACATTTGGCTGCAGTTGGATGAGAACGAGCATAACAACTTAAAGAATGCCAACTACCAGGAAAGCAGCCGCATGCCGCGTGCTGCTACCACCGAGTCTGTCGACCGCGCACAGATAAGCGCTAAAGACAATGGTTATGGCTTTAACATTGTGAGCATTACCGATGCTACAGGCAAAGCGTTAAAATATACCGTTAATAAAACCATGATGCGTGTTGACTTGCCTGTTGCCTTGAAACCGGGTGCTCAATACGTATTTAATGTAAGCTGGAACTACAATATATCAGACCGTATGGTATACGGCGGCCGCGGTGGCTATGAGTTTTTCCCTGAAGATAAAAACTACCTGTTCACCATGGCACAATGGTATCCGCGCCTGTGCGTATACAGTGATTTCCAGGGATGGCAGAACCACCAGTTTACCGGTCGTGGCGAGTTTGCGCTTACCTTCGGCAACTTTAAAGTGCAGATGACCGTTCCGGCAGACCACGTTGTAGGTTCAACAGGTGCGTGCGTTAACTACAGTGCTGTGCTTAGCCCGGGACAGTTGGCCCGTTACAACAAAGCTAAAACCGCAACTGCGCCGGTAGAGATTGTAACGCTTGCCGAAGCACAAAAAGCTGAAAAAAGCCACGCAACCGCTAAAAAGACATGGGTATTTGAAGCCAACAACGTGCGCGATTTTGCATGGACTTCATCACGCAAATTTGTTTGGGATGCCATGGGCCAGAAAATTGAAGGCGGTGCCGATGTAATGTGTATGAGCTACTATGGCAAAGAAGCTTATGGCTTATATAGCAAGTTCTCTACCCGTGCTGTTGCCCACACTGTAAAAACCTATTCTCACTTTACTATTCCGTTCCCTTACCCGGTTGCACAAAGCGTGGAAGCGGCAAATGGTATGGAATACCCAATGATTTGCTTTAACTATGGCCGTACCAATAAAGATGGTACGTATAGCGAAAGCACTAAAAACGGCATGTTAGGTGTGGTTATCCACGAGGTTGGCCACAACTTTTTCCCAATGATTGTAAACAGCGACGAACGCCAGTGGACTTGGATGGACGAAGGCTTAAACTCTTTTGTTGAGTACTTGACCGAAGAGCTTTGGGACAATAAATTCCCTACCAAAAAAGGTGCAGCTTACAACATTATTGACTACATGAAGCTGCCTAAAGATGAGCTGGAACCTATAATGACCAACTCTGAAAACATTGTACGCTTCGGCCCGAATGCTTACTCAAAACCGGCTACCGGCCTTAACATCCTTCGCGAAACTATCATGGGCCGCGAGCTGTTCGACTATGCATTTAAAACTTATGCAAAACGCTGGGCCTTTAAACACCCAACGCCTGCCGATCTGTTCCGCACTATGGAAGATGCCAGCGGCGAAGATCTGGATTGGTTTTGGAGAGGCTGGTTCTACGGTACAGACCCGGTAGATATTTCAATCGACTCTGTGAAATTTGCTAAGGCAGACCTTACAGCAAAAGAGCTTCCGGGCGGCCGTCGCCCAACGCCTCCGGCAAAGGTTGACCCACCAGCAGTGAACAGCTTTGAGGATATTTCAAAAATACTGAACCGTGAGGACAAGAGCATCCAATTCTATACTGATGTAGATAAAGAGGCACGTGATTTTTACTGGCAGTATGACCGTAACATGGTTACTGTTGATACCAACCGTTTCCAGAAGCTCATCAAAGAGCAACCGTCTCAGGAATTTAAGGACATGATTGACAAGCCATCAAGCGAAGACACCAAGAAATACGAAAGCAAGTATTTTTACGAGGTGAACTTTAGCAATAAGGGTGGTTTAGTAATGCCGGTTATTGTTGAGTTTACTTATTCTGATGGCACCAAGTTTACAGACCGTATACCGGTACAAATCTGGCGTCATAACGAGAAGAAGGCAAGCAAGTTTTATGTATTGGATAAGCAAGTAGCATCTATTAAGCTTGACCCAATGCGCGAAACTGCCGACATCGACGAAACTAATAACGTTTTTGGCACCATGCCTCAGCCGTCAAAACTGCAAGTATTCAAGCTTAAGGCAGGTGGCTCGGTACGCGGCCAGTCAACCGGTGTTAACCCTATGCAAGTTTCAAAAAGCAAATAAGCGGCCCTTATACCGTTTTATAGAAACAGCGATGAGTTTGAAACTCATCGCTGTTTGTGTTTTAGAGTAATTCACTATTATAGAAAAGATAATGCTGAACTTGTTTCAGCATATCACTGGAAAGTTATCTATGGTTTCCTCTAAAAATAAATAGCAGTGTTATAGGCGCGTAACATCTTGATCAATTGCAAATAGTGGCTTAATCTGTTAATTTCACCGAAAGATTAAGCCATTTTTGCTACAACGCCGTTACCTAATATTCAATAATGATTTTCAAAAGATCTAAAAATCCTCAACTAAAAAAGTCTGTTGCAGTTTACATTTCTTATTTGCACGGAAAAATCATTATATGTCCGAGACATCAAAACAATGCAGGCATCAAATATGAACAAGATTCATGTTCATTGCTCGAATTACCGGTAGAGCCTTTGACTCTTGGTGATGAAGTTTTACGTAATTTCCATTCGTTTTCGCTTAGAGATAAAAATCTAAGAGACCAAAAAAAAACTGATTGGCCAGCATTCAAGTTCAGTACACTAAAGACAGTAAAGTCATTCGAAGAATCCTACCTTTTGTTAGATGTTTCTGGAAACAATGAAAGTAACCTTATCTTAACTATTGAAGCGCCATTTACTAATCACGAAGGCCTGTTTATCACATCAAAAATTACATCTGCTCCTACCAATAAAAAAGAGATAGGTGAACGTATAATTAAAGTTTTTGAAACTGCTTCAAACCAGACGAGTATTTAGTCTCACACTATATCATAAAATAAGTTTCCTCTGCGTTCTCGTGGAACAAGCCTGGATGCTATCTAATAGTTGGGCAACTTAGGTAACAGACTTTTTATTCTAAACATTATTCATCCTTAAGCCATTCGCTGACTTGCCGAAGTTCACAGATGAAGGTGCCAAACTCTTTTAGGTCTTGGCCGCTACCGTCCTTTGCAGGTATAAAGCCGACAATTTTTTCTTTGTGCATATCCAGACAACAGGCCTTGTCCAATTGCGGAACGATGTTTACGTCTACGCCGTTCTATTGTTTCATAAATGTCCTCCTTTTCTATACAAAAGACATTTTTATAAGCCTGGGTGTTTCTTGAATAATATAACTTAGGTAATAGGGATGCTGAAACAAGTTCAGCATGACATATTTGGCGTTTTCAATATCTTTCGTCGCTATGGCAACTTTTCCAAATCTATCTTTGGTGCCGGGCCAATAACTTCCCGCTTAAAAGTAGCGCCATATGGCACTTTTCCATTAAAGAAACCGCAGTTACGCAGAAAGAATGCGCCCTGGTATGCACCGCCGGCATAATCATCGCGGTAACCGCCATGCGCCGTAGCATCAGCCGTGAACAGAGCGCTGGTTACTACAGTCCATTCGCCTTTGCCATTAGCTGACCACTGGTTATGATAAAGTGCCATCCGGCTTTGATCGCCTGTTTCCGGCATAAAGTTTTCCAAAAACGAATGCAGATGATTCAGTTTGGTAACCGTTTTGGGGCGGCTAAAACTGGCTATAAGATACCATTCATTGGCTGCCTCATCTTTAAACCATGCTGTGTAAACGGTGGCATGCCTGGCGCTGTCCGGCTCCGCATGTAACAGAAACCCGTAAGTTTTATCGGCCGACCAGTTAAAGCGCATATAGCTTTGCCCACCGGAACCTTCGTCACCAAACTCTCCCACATGAACCTGCGCTCCTTTTTTAACAAGGCTTACCCGCATGCTGTCCGGTATCGATTTAGGATCATCCGTCTGGAAAGGACTCCATACAGAAAAAAGCACCCGCCGCTCCGTGTTGCTATTCACCTGCATGCCGAAATAGCCCTCACCAAAACCATCAGCCATAAAGTATGATCCTTTTTTATCATTACCTTTAGGTACGGTTATCTCACTGTAAAACCAGCTTGCACCATCCTTATAGGCGGGCGGCAACTGGTAGGCAAGGTGTACTGATGGCCCCCTGCGACCAAAATAAAGCGAGCTATTGCTTTTAACGTAAGTAAGTTTTCCGTTACGGCCGCTTACAAAAACGTCGCTGATCTCTGCAAAGGTGCTACCGGTTTTGCTGATGCCGGTAAAACTTATTGTTTGGTAACCCGATGATCTGATGGCCACTTTCCCAATCGGCACCACTGCATAGTTATGATTACTTATGTGCTTGAGGAATGTTTTATTGCCGATACTCACTTTAATGGTACTCCGGCCTTGGGGTACACGTATGCGCATAGCCAATGTAAGGGTAGCGGCAGTATCACACCTGAAATATACTTTAGGTATGTTTTGCGCTGATGTCCAACACACGAGGCCGGTATCGGTAATTAGTGCGGGAGCTTTTACCCATGTGTTGCCGCCTATAGGTATGGTGTCGGTCAATTTCTGTCCGACAGCATTAAGCACTATAAGGAACAGAAGAATTTGCAGGAGACAGTATTTTCTAAGCATAAGCTATTATACTGATTTTTTGAATCGTTAAAGGCAAGCTTTAATTGGCAACCTTTATTTCCTGAGTGGCGGCAATTGCCAGTTAAGTATTACTGCCAGCAATCGTATCACACAAATGATGATAATGGCCGTAAGCTGTGCGGCTGCATCAGGAAGCAGGTGCGCACTCAAAAAATAAACGATGCCGCCCGCAATACAGGCCGTGGCATAAATCTCCTTACGAAAGAGAATCGGGATTTGATTGAGCAGCATGTCTCGCAGTACGCCGCCAAAGCAACCGGTAATAGTGCCCAGTATCACACATATCAACGGGTTTAACCCTGCCACCACACCTTTGTTAATACCTATCATGGTAAACAAACCCAGGCCAAGCGTATCAAATAGAAACAGTGTATTAGTAAGCTTAATAAGGTAGCGCTTAAATGCAATGGCTATTAATGCCGATGCTACTATCAGCGCCGGAACAGTGATGTTACGCATCCAGCTTACAGGTGTATTGCCGATAAGCACATCGCGGATGGTACCGCCGCCAACTGCCGTTACAAATGCTATGCTAAGTACGCCAAACCAGTCGAGCCGCTTTTTCATGCCGGCAAATGCACCCGACATGGCAAAGGCAACGGTGCCCGATATTTCTATGGCATATGATAGCGTCAACTGATTAACTTCTGCAGGTTACAAATGTACATTTTAATGAATAACGTGCTACCGTTAGCATATTCTTAACATAAAACTTCTTTATTTATATCCTTGCCATTTGCACATATATCCTCCCGCTTTTATATTTGGTTAGCAAACGCCCGTATTAAACCTCGGCCCATTCAATCAAGACAGGCTGTCGGGTGTTCCTAATCAACTTGAACCTATGACATCTTCTAATCTCTTCAAAAACCGCTTCGCTTACCTTAAGTGGTTCATCGTTATACTAGCTTTTAATGTAGTAGCTATCAACAGTGCTTATGCTCAAAATGGCTATGGTATTGCCGGCGAACTTACTGACACTATAGGCCGGCCGATACCAGCGGCGACGGTTTTCATAGTGGGCATGACCAAGATTACCAGTACCGACAACAACGGCACTTTCAGGTTCTCAGGCTTTCAGCCGGGTACCTACCAGGTTTCGGTTTCTATATTAGGTTATGCCAAACAAACAGAGACCGTGTTTATAACGGACTCGTCGGTAAACCTGAGGATGATTTTGCATGCGGCACCTATTGCGCTTAAAGAAGTGGTGATAGGAGGCAAGGACACCTGGAATGCGGACTATAAATTGTTCAAAAAAGTTTTCTTGGGAACATCAGACAATGCAAAAAAATGCCGCATTGTAAACCCTGAAGTGCTAACCCTGAAATTTGATAAAAAAACAACCATTTTAAAAGCATCAGCCGATGAATTCCTGATTATAGAGAATGAAGCGCTGGGTTATAAAGTGCGTTACCTGCTTAAGGAATTCTCATACAATGTACAGCAGGACCATGCGCTATATAACGGCGATACAAATTTTGATGAAATAGCTGGTACGGAAAAGCAGAAAAAGCAATGGACGGAGGCACGGCGCAAAGCTTATAGTGGTTCACTGATGCAATTGTTCCGCGCGATGTATAGCAAAGATACCCATGGGCAAGGTTTTAAAGTTAACCAGGCTTATGAACGGGTGGTTAACATGGGCGGATGGGGCTTCGATCAGGAGATTGTATTCATAGACCCGAATGAAATGGATATGGATGTAATTACCAAACCAGCAGATAACGGGCTTATGAAGTTGCAATTTGTAAAACTCTTAATTACTTACGACCCAAAATCAGCCGGAAAGGAAGCAAAGGTAATACCTAACGCCGGCAAGAAACAAGTTGTGGTTGGCGACAAATGCACGTTGCTGTACCTGCTCACTAATGGAGCCGTTATAGATAAAAAAGGCAATTCATCTGGTCCGCATAATTTTTTGGTGCAGGGAGCTATGGCCAAAAACCGCGTAGCGGATCAGTTGCCATTTGAATATCAGCCTTAAGTAACATTAAGGTAGATGATTTAATTCCAGTTTCATCATGATATCTGTTTGCACGTCATTACCCAGTTTAAAGAGGTGTTTATAAAATGCAATAAAGCCGTGCTTTTTATAGAAGCTGATAGCACGTGCATTTTTCTCCCACACGCCAAGCCATATATAGTGCACACCTTTGCTATTGGCTACTTGTAGCGCTTTTTCATAAAATAGCTGACCTACGTTCTTACCATGATACTCCCGCAAAACATAAATCCGTTGAATTTCAAGACCCTTATCATCTTTTAATTCTGTTTGCGACTGCCCGAAATTCAATTTTAAGTAACCGATAACATCATCGCCTGCTAAAGAAAAGTAGAACACTGAATTTTCATCATTTAGCTCTGTTCTTAACGATTCGGTGGAAAAACTTTGTGTAATATAAGCAGCTATATCATCTTCATTATTCACAGCTGCAAAGGATTCATAAAAAGTTTGCCTGCCAATAGCTTGTAATTGGTTAAGCTCATCAGGGGTGACACGTCTTATGACTATACTTTCCATCATCAGCAATATCAATCATAGCTTTTCCACCTCGGCGGCGACCACCCTGCCCGATATAATCGCCGGTGGCACCCCAGGCCCCGGTACGGTAAGCTGGCCGGTAAACAACAAATTCTTGATGTGTTTAGCTCGCATGGCAGGCTTTAAAAAGGCTGTTTGCTTAAGCGTGTTGGCCAAGCCGTATGCATTGCCCTTGTAAGAGTGGTAGTCGGCAACAAAATCATTCATAGCATAGCTACGCTTTACTACCATAGCGTCGCGGAAAGTTTGCCCGGTCACTTTTTCAAAGCGGTCGGCCATGATGTTATAGTACTTCTCGCGCATTTCTTCACTGTCTTGCAAGCCGGGAGCAAGCGGCATCAGAAAAAACAGGTTCTCGCAACCTTCAGGGGCAACACTGCTATCGGTTTTGGATGGGCACGACGCATAAAACAACGGCTTGCTTGGCCACTGTGGGTCTGTATAAATTTCGTTTGCATGGCGGTCAAAGTCCTCATCAAAAAAAAGGTTATGATGTTCGATACCTTTCAACTTTTTGCTTACACCTATATAAAACAACAAACTCGACGGCGACATAGTGCGGTTGTCCCAGTATTCAGGCGAATAATTTCGGTCATTATCACTCAGCAGGTCCTGGTCAACATGTGCATAGTCTGCTCCTGCAATCACTACATCGGCATTGAAATCGCCCTGGGTGGTTGCCAACTTTTCTACTTTTCCGTTAGTTACTGTAATATCTTTAACTTCTGTGTTCAGCTTAATCTCTACCCCCTGCTCGCAGGCTATGCTTACCATCGCTTTTACAATCTCGTTCATGCCGCCCATAGGATACCAGGTACCCAAAACCAAGTCAGCGTAGTTCATCATACTGTACATGGCTGGTGTATTTTGAGGCGTTGCTCCCAAAAACAGCACCGGGAACTCCAGCATTTTAATGAGTTGGGGATTTTTAAAATACTTACGCACGTGCTTGCTCATGCTGGTGAGCAGTTGAATACCTAAGCTTTTTTTAAGCAGCGACAGGCTCATATATTCCGTGATAGAATGTGATGGCTTAAAAATATACTCGCCCAGCCCTACCCTATATTTATATTCGGCTTGTTTTAAAAATGCCCGCAAACCGGCGCTGCTGCCCGGTTCCATATCCTCAAACAGCTTTTCGAGCGCAGGCATGGCAGCAGGCACATTCATTACATCATCTTTACCAAAGTAAATACGATAGCCGGGGTCAAGCCTTTTAAGGTCGTAAAAGTCAGCCGCCTTTTTACCAAACAGTGCAAAAAAATCGTTAAACACATCGGGCATCCAATACCAACTCGGCCCCATGTCAAACCGGAAACCGTCCTGCTCCCAAACTCTGGCCCGGCCACCGGGCTGGTCGTTCTTTTCTAAAATTGTTACTTTATGCCCTTTACTCGCCAATACGCAAGCTGCTGTGAGTCCTGCAAAGCCTGCTCCTATAACGATAATATTGTTTTTTTGCATGGAAATTATAATAGTTCAAATTAAATGGATTTATCCCGAAGCGCTATCTACAAAGCACCAATTATTCCGGATAGGAGTAAATCACAAACCCGATACAGACAAACAAAGAGAGCTTGATTTTGTTACATTTGACTACTCACTTCCCTTAAATATATGATGCAGCTTTATGACGATACCTGCTTTGATTGCAGCCGGATTATTACCCAAAAGTATAGTACGTCATTCAGTCTGGGTATAAAGGCATTCGATAAAAAATTCAGGGATCCCATTTATGCTATTTACGGTTTTGTAAGGTATGCTGATGAAATTGTAGACACTTTTCATGATTACGACAAGCAACGGCTGATCACCGATTTTAAACAGAAAACCTTTGAGGCGATAGAACAGCGCATCAGCATGAATCCCGTGCTGCATGCATTTCAAATAGTGGTAAACAAATATGGTATTGATACGCCGCTGATTGATGCCTTTTTAACATCAATGGAAATGGATCTTTATGCTACCAGTTATGATGAGGAGACCTACCGTGCATACATTTACGGCTCTGCAGAAGTAGTAGGCCTCATGTGCCTGCGCGTATTTTGCCAGGGCGATGAGCAGTTGTACCGATTGCTACTACCAAAGGCCTGCAGCCTTGGCTCGGCTTTTCAGAAAATCAACTTTTTGCGTGATGTAAAGGCAGATAATGAAGAGCGCGGACGCACATACTTCCCTGGTGTAGATTTCAGCAATTTTACAGAAAAGGACAAAAAAGCGATAGAGCAGGACATTAGCCTGGATTTTGAAGATGCTTTTGAGGGAATTAAGCTACTGCCAGCAGGATGCAAACTCGGCGTATACATTGCTTATGTTTATTATAAGCAGCTCTTTCATAAAATAATTAATCTGCCGGTATCGGCCATAATGCAAAAACGCATCCGCGTGTCTGATACAAAAAAAGTGGCCTTATACGTTAAAGCAGTTATGCAACAAAAACTCAAAGCAATCTGATGCCACGCCTGCTTTTCTCCTTTTTGACAATAATTTTTTCTGCAATATTTTGCAGCAGCGTAGCTGCAAAAATGGACGATCGCGACCCGAACATGATGCGGCAGCAACTGATCGTGGCGCTGAAGAACAGCAAGGTTACCGATTCGTTGTACAACGAACTGAATAACACACAGCATAAATCGGCACTGATGTTAGGCTACCTCGGCACTGTACAGGCGCTCAAAGCTATGCACGCCTGGAATCCTTTCACCAAAATAAAATACCTGAACGCCGCTGAAAAAACATATAAGAGCGCCGTTGATGCCGACCCGCATAATATAGAGATAAGGTTTATGCGTTTCTCAGTGGAGCACCATGTACCGGGCTTTTTAGGTTACAACAAAAACCTGGATACCGACCGCAAAGCCATCATTGCCCAACTAAAGAAGGGCAACTACCACAGTAACGATAAAGTATTCATCAAAACCGTTGTTCAATTTCTGCTCGATTCCAAACGCTGTACCACCGATGAGAATTCGTATCTTAACAAGCAATTACAGCAATTGGCGTGAAATATACTTACCTGCTCATCAATTTCCTTACAGTACTCTTTCCGGTGGCTTTATCATTTGATAAGCGGGTACAGTTTTACAAAAGCTGGCGCCATATATGGCCCGGTATGCTTATAACAGGGCTTGTGTTCTTGTTTTGGGATGTGCTTTTCACCATTAAAGGTGTATGGTCATTTAATAGCGAGCGCATCATCGGCGTAAATTTAATGGGCCTGCCGTTGGAGGAGATATTGTTTTTTATCACCGTGCCTTTTGCCTGTACCTTCATTTACTCTTGCCTCAATTATTATGTAAAGCTTTATGTAGAACTAAGATTTACGCGGGCTATATCTAACCTGTTGCTCATTCTATCGGCCGTTTTGCTCCTGCTGCATTATGATAAACTGTATACCGCCGTTACCTTCGGCTTGCTGCTCGTGCTTATTACCTGGCTGCAATTTAAATTAAAGGCCGAATGGCTTGGCCGTTTTTATTTGGCCTACGCAGTATCACTGATTCCGTTTTATATAGTGAATGGCTTATTGACTTCTATTCCGGTGGTGTTGTATAACGACAATGAGAACTTAGGCTTTAGGGTTGGCACCATACCATTTGAGGACCATTTTTACTCCATGGCTTTGCTGGTAATGAACGTTGCTTTTTTTGAATATTTTAAGCGGAGAAAAGCATGAGCGAACTGCCTACCTACACCCGCTCGCAACTAGCGCTGCGCAACGGGCAGGACAAACCGCAAATATGGGTAGCTTACCTGGGGCTGATTTATGATGTAACTGAAAGCCGCCTTTGGCGCAACGGTAAACATTACGAGCACTGGGCCGGGCAAGACCTCACCGAAGAACTGGCTGACGCCCCGCATACCCAAGCCGTATTTGAGCGGTTTAAGGCTATCGGGCGATTAGCGTAAACTTATTTAATTTTAATGAAGTTTATCCTTGATATTGACGGTGTTTTGGTTCATGCAAACCCTGCCCGGCAGGTACCGCTGGAGAATGATGGATTTTATAAGTTTAATCCACCAGCAATACAGGCACTCAATTCAACAATCAAAATAAACGATGAAGTAGTACTCTCTACCTCTCACCGCTTTCGTTTTTCAGAAGATGAATGGTTAAAAATATTTCGCTCCAGAGGATTAAATATAAATCACGTCAGCATAATTGACACACCGTTAAATTTTAAAAGAACGCGTTGTGAGGAAATTGCTGATTGGATTAGTGCAAATAACATAGCGCCGAATGACGTTGTGATCATAGATGACGACAAATCCTTACAAGGGTTGCCTGAATATTTAAAAAAACGGATGGTGCTAACAAATTCTTACAGCGGTCTTTTAGACTGCACTGAACTTGAAAAACTTATCAGGTAAATACCCCATAGTTTAGCGCTACGCTCATCTCATCTTTCGTTGAAATATACAAATATATTATTTGAGATTGCTTCGTCGTTCCGCCTCGCAATGACGAAATCTATTTATTGCAAGCACTCACTTCCTGCAAACCTCACCTAAATCCTCTCTAATGGAGAGGACTTCAACTACTTCTTAACCGTTTCAACTCCCCTCTTTAGAGGGGTTAGGGGTGTGTTGTTAGGTTGCACATAGAGCACCTTCTCCGTTGGATGGGATTAGGAGAAGTATATCTAATAGATTTCTCACTTGCGTTCGAAATGACAATTATCTATAGCCCAACCTATCCTACTTAGGGTGAGTTACCCCAACGGATTTAAAAACAACTCCTGCTCAATTACCGGGATGATGTTCTTTTCATGTGCGGTGTCAAACAGCAATTTCACGGCTTTCTTGCCTTCTTCGCCTAAGTCAACCGAATACTTGTTTACATACAGCTCAATGTGTTTATACATTACGGCCTCGTCCATTTCCTGGGCGTGCGAGCGTATAAACTCAAGTCCGGATTTGGGGTTCTCAAAGGCGAACTCTACCGACTTGCGCAACACGCGGTTCACTTTATGCTGCACATCTACCGGTAGGTTACGGTTAGCCACAATGCCTCCTAAGGGAATAGGACAACCGGTGGTTTTTTCCCAATAATCGCCCAAATCGATAATCTTTTTTAAACCCTTGTCCTGGTAGGTGAAACGGTTTTCATGAATGATAAGTCCTACATCTATCTTTTCTGTTAATAGCGCATCCTCAATTTCATTAAATACCAGTTCCTGTTTATTGGTTGCTTCCGGGAAAGCCAGTCCTAACAAAAAATTAGCTGTGGTGTACCTGCCGGGGATACCTATCTTTAAATCAGAGATTTGAGATCTGAGATTAGAGAGGATCGAATCAATGGAAGTATTATCCGCTGCACCCGATGACAGAAAATCCTTTTTAGATATCAACATCGGCCCTACACCAAAACCGAGGGCGCTGCCGCTATCCAGCAAAATGTATTTATCAGCAACGTATGCAAAAGCATGGTAACTCAGCTTAGTTATATCCAATTCACCGCGCAATGCTTTTTGGTTCAGCGTTTCCACATCGTCATAAAACACCTCAAACTCCAAGCCTTCGGTATCAATTTTATGGTGAATAAGCGCATCAAAAATAAAGGTATCATTAGGGCATGGCGAAAAGCCGAGCGTAAGTTTCATGTTAGGATGTCGTTTAAAAGCTGTAAAGTTGAAATGCTGCAAGATTCTTTTATTTGTAAACGTCGCAACATTCTATCCTTACAACAAGGTGTTCAACAAATTTGCAACAAAGGTATTCAGATTTTTAATGGCCGGCCCAATCTGCCAGGCCGCCCGGTTACGCTTTTCTACGTAATTTGACACAGCCCTGATTTGCGCACAAGGCAAATTGAATTGCTTACAAGCGTAGAAGAAAGCCGCGCCTTCCATACTTTCCAACTGCGCATTGGTACGGTTGGCAAGTTTTTCTATAGACGCCTCGTTGCCATGCACCGTATTTACGGTAGCTGCGCTCACCTTTTTCAACTGTCCGGATGGCAAATTATGAGTGGCTGCAAAGCTGCTTTCGCCGAAACCTAATTCATCAATGGTAATAAAGGCCTCATCGTCTTCCGCACCGAGCTCTATAAAGGTATCTTGTGTAATCTCACAAACCTGCCCCAAGGCAATGCTGCGGTCAAAACTGCCGGCAATACCCATATTAACGGCCAGGTCATACCGGTGCGTGGCTAAATGCCTGCCCAGCGCGAAGGCTGTAGCAACCATGCCAGCGCCGGTTACGAGCAACGTAAAGTCTCCGGAACGCATTACGGTTTGACCATTATTCAAATCCAGGCGTTCAAATCCCAGTTCCGCTATCAGAGGACCTGCTTCAGGCTGTGTGGCTGCTACAATAAGTACCCGCATAGTGGCATAAATAATGACGGCTAATATAAAACAACTCACCTGTTTTTGTTTTGTATATTTGCACCCACAATTATTATGATGATTTATATAACGCGCAGAGAACATTTTAACGCCGCCCACCGCATGTATCGCGATGAGTGGAGCGAAGAAAAAAATGCTGAGGTATTTGGCAAATGCGCAAACCCTAACTGGCACGGCCACAATTACAACCTGTTTGTAACCATTAAGGGTGAAATAAGTTACGAGACCGGGTACCTGATGGACTTGAAGGATTTGAAAGCGATTATAAATGAGTATATCGTTGAAAAGCTTGACCATAAAAACCTCAACAAGGATGTTGATTTTATGCAGGGTAAGATGGCCTCTACCGAGTTACTTTGCATAGAAATATTTAAACAGCTAAAATCCCCTATAGAAGCCAACCAGGGCGTTTTCCTGCATTCGGTACGTTTACACGAAACCGAAAACAACTACGCTGAATACTTCGGCGAATAAACTTACAATGAATACAGATCAGCACATCCCGGACCGCGATGACGACATCGGCGGTTACGAAAAAATAGACCGTTACAACCCTGAACTGATAGATAGTCTTAAAGGCCACTACCATGAAGTGTTGAAACTGATAGGCGAACATCCGAACAGAGAGGGTTTGCTAAAAACCCCTGAACGTATGGCTAAAGCAATGCTCTACCTTACACATGGGTATGACCTTGATGCACAGGAAATACTACAGTCGGCTATGTTTAAGGAAGAATACAGCCAGATGGTGGTAGTAAAGGATATTGAAGTTTACTCCATGTGTGAGCACCACATGCTGCCATTTTTGGGCAAAGCGCATGTAGCCTATATACCCAATGGCTATGTAGTAGGCCTTAGCAAAATACCGCGGATAGTTGATGTATTCGCCCGCCGCCTGCAGGTGCAGGAGCGCCTTACCAACGAGATAAGGGATTGCATACAAAAAACACTTAACCCTATTGGCGTAGGGGTTGTAATTGAGTGCCGACACATGTGTATGAGCATGCGTGGTGTGCAAAAGCAAAACTCCGTTACAACGACTTCGGCATTTACAGGCGAATTTTTAAAGGAGAAAACCCGGACGGAGTTTTTAAACCTGATATCTTCGAGGTTAAGCTAGTTGGTGAACGGTAAGTGGTGAATAGATAGTGTGTAAGAATACACTTCGCCAGTTAAATGCATTGTTCAACTCACTATTTACAACTCATTACTCACTATTCATAATTCACTATAAAACCAAATCTCAATTTAACAGTTTATAACCAATCACTGATTATCCGATCACTGATACAATTTTACGCATGAACGCATATATTTTTCCCGGACAGGGCGCTCAATTTGTTGGTATGGGTAAGGACCTGTACGATAACTCTGATGAAGCCCGTGCACTTTTTGAAAAAGCTAATGACATTTTAGGCTTCAGCATTACTGATATTATGTTTAACGGTATTGATGAAGACCTTAAACAAACCCGTGTAACGCAGCCAGCTATATTTTTACATTCAGTAATTTTGGCTAAAGTATTAGGGGATTTTAAACCTGATATGGTAGCCGGACACTCCCTAGGCGAATTTTCTGCACTGGTTGCTGCCGGAGCTTTAAGCTTTGAAGATGGCTTAAGACTGGTTGCTGCGCGTGCCAACGCTATGCAAAAAGCCTGCGAACTGCAACCCTCAACCATGGCGGCAATTTTAGGTTTGGATGATTTTACTGTGGAGGATATTTGCCAGCAGGTAAGTGATGTTGTAGTTCCTGCTAATTATAATTGCCCTGGTCAATTGGTAATTTCGGGCACTATTGCCGGTGTTGATGCGGCCTGCGAAAAGCTGACTGCGGCCGGTGCTAAGCGCGCGCTCAAACTTAACGTAGGAGGCGCCTTTCATTCGCCGTTAATGGAATCAGCCCGTGTAGAGTTGGAAGCAGCTATTGTTGCTACTGATATACAGGCACCTGTTTGCCCTATATACCAGAACATTGATGCCAAACCATATACAGACCCGGCTAAGATTAAAGAAAACCTTATCGCCCAGCTTACCGGTGCCGTAAGGTGGACACAAACCGTAAAACACATGCTCGAAGATGGCGCAACTTCATTTACTGAGGTTGGTCCGGGCAACGTGCTTCAAGGCTTGGTAAAAAAGGTTGACCGCAGCGTTGCTACTGCAAGCGCAGCCATCGCATAACTATTACAAAATCAGCGCGCTGCCTGTAAGGGCAGCGCTGTTTTATATACCTTTATAGTAACAACCATACATAATTTGAGCTACAGGGTAAAAATACGTTTGTTGTTAAGCTTACTTACCGTTTGCTTATTTACTACAGCGTTGTTTCTCCCCTTGTCATACACGCCGGAAAACACCCTTGCCAAAACAGCCCGCAAACTACAGGGCAACCTACAGGCAAAAGAGCACCTGGTACAAGAGATATTTTCTGACCCTGCTAAATTTAATAAATTAAAGCAGCTTGGGGTAAACAGCGATTATAGCTTAAACGTAATTAACGACCTTACTATAAATGAACGTATCTGGCTTTTTACGTATAAAAAGGGACGGCTTGCCTCCTGGACTGGCGTAAAAACCATCCCACGCAGCATTAACTCAGTAAAAAAGGGCTACTCATTCATCAGGCAGTCAAACGGCTATTATGAGGCCATCCGTAAAGACTCCGGCGATTTTACCGCCATTGCCATGATACCTGTAAGCTTTCAGTACGGCTTGCAGAATAAATATATTATCAACGGTATTGATAAAGGGCTTATTGATGCAAATGATAACATTATACAACTGGCTGATTTTACCGATAAAGAGTTTCACCCGGTTCATAGTGTAAGTGGCGCCTACCTGTTTTCTGTGCGCCTTAAACCGGATGTGTTAAATACCCGCTTTTTCTATTCGGAACTTACGCTGTGGATACTTGCATTTTTAGTGCTTTGCACACTTGTGTATGACCTATGCCAACAGCTTGCGAAAAAGGGTTATCCTATACTTGCTACCGCCTGCCTGCTGGGTTTTATAGTGCTTATGCGGTTTGTCAACCTCCAGTATCACTGGCCGGATTTTACCCGCAAGGTAGATATATTCGATCCAAAGCATTATCATGAAGGGTGGCTTGTACCATCGCTTGGCGATTTTTGCATTAATGTTATCTGTTTGTGCTGGCTGGCTTTCTTTGTCTATCTCAACCGCAACCGCATTTTAACAAATGTAAAGTCGAGAATTGCGAGTTATGCCGTTTTGTTGGGTTGCGCAATCATCTTCATAGGTGCAATTACCATGGTATTGAATTTATTCCACGGTCTGGTAGTAAATTCAAGCATTAACTTTGATGTTACCAATGTGCTTAACCTGTCGCACTTAAGCGTTATTGGCTTATTCACCTTATGTATTTCCTTCCTCGCATTTTACTTTTTAAACGATTCCTTTATTGCTATTTGTGCCCGTTTGCCTATATCAAATGCGCACAAGGCATTTGTGTTTTTAGTCATCATAATTGCCGCTACCACGCTGTTTAGCCATTATCAAAACTTTACGTCGTTTTACCTGTGTATGGCCATGCTCGTGTTTTTGCGGGCATATAGTTTCAGGTACAATTCGGCTAAGCTCAACGGTACATCCTTTATGCTGTTTGTACTGATAAGCGCTCTTATATCATCCATACAACTCAACCATTTTGAGCAGGTCAGAGAGCATGTACACCGCAGGGAATTATTAGGACAATTACTTAAACCAAACAATGCGAAAGTAAATGCTGCCTTGCACCGTATTGAGCAGCGCCTTACTACCGATAAAACCGTCACTTCGCTGTTTACCAACAGCAGTGACAACAACGCGCTTAAAAATCGCCTCGAAAAATTTTACTTTGACGGCTACCTAACAAGATATAACATTGAAGTTTACCGGTTTAATGCACAAGACGAGCCCGTTAACCCTGATAGCACCTACTCGTTAAGCATATTTAAAGACCTTGTTTTATACAGTTCGCTAAAGGTATCGCGCTATTTTTACCGGGAGAATGAATCTTTCGGCTTCCAGAACTACTTTGCACTGATACCCATAACCACCGGGGGTAAACATTCCGGCACTATGGTTATTGAGCTTCGCTCCCGCAACGTGCGGGTATCGCGCGCTTTTCCAGAATTGCTTGCCGAAAGCAGCGATTCGCGTGAACAGGACGCTAAAGACTACTCTTATGCCTTTTACACAGATGGAAAGCTCATTAATCAAAACGGCAGCTATGTTTATGACCTCACTAACAAAACATTTGACACCAAAGTTGGCGAGTACAAGTATGTAAATACCGAAAGCAGCTATACACAATGGTATCGCCGTTTTTCTACATATAGTCACCTCATATACCGCCCTTCAAAAAGGCACCTTATTGTAGTATCGCAAAGCCAGAACATATTATTCTACGGCATTACATCCTTAACGTTCTTTTTTGTAATGCTGCTGCTTTTTGCCATGCTGATTGTGCTTATAAGGTGGCTATGGCTGCGCATGCGCATACTCACCATTAGCGACAACCGTATTAAATGGGGCATACGCTTTAACTTCGACAAGCTACTATACAAAACTCGTATCCAGTTATCCATGATACTGGCCGTAGTGGTTACGCTTGTGCTGGTTGGCTTTATTACCTTCCTGTTCATCAGCACTCAATACAACACCCAGCAGGAGGAAATGATACGTGACAAGATTACACGTATAACCACAGCCTTTGAGGCGGGCCAATTCAACAGGTACCTTAACAATATTCAGAATGAGAATTACCAGAACTTTGAGGAACTTGCGAACACCTACAACGCCGACCTTACTTTGTATGACACCGTCGGGCAGTTAACGGTAACCACTCAGCCTAAAATTTACGCTTACCATTTGCTGGAGCCACGCATGAATGCTCGCGCCTATATACAGATGGACAGGATGCAGAAGTCTGAACTGATAAGTGAAGAAGCCATAGGCGAGTTGCGTTATAAATCTGTGTACGCTCCGCTAAATGACGCTTCCGGAAAAACGGTAGCATACTTACAACTCCCCTACTTCAGCAACGAGGCAGATTACAAAGAGCGGGTAGGCTCGCTCCTCAATGCCATGATTAATGTATACGCCCTTATATTTATTACCATAGGGCTGTTTGCAGTAGTTATTGCACGCCAGATAACTGCACCGCTCAACTTTATACAAAATAGCCTTAGCCGCATTATTTACGGCAAAAAGAACGAGCCTATTAAATGGGAACGTGATGACGAAATTGGCGCGTTAATTAAGGAATACAATAAAATGATTGCCGCGTTGGAAAACAGCGCACAAAAGCTGGCCCAGTCTGAAAGGGAAAGCGCCTGGCGCGAAATGGCCAAACAAGTGGCTCATGAAATTAAAAATCCGCTTACGCCGTTAAAATTAGGCTTGCAGTTGCTTGACAAGGCATGGAAAGATAAAGATCCACGCTTTGACCAAAAATTTGAGCGCTTTAGCAAATCATTTGTGGAACAGATTGAAAGCCTTTCATCTATAGCGTCGGAGTTCTCGGCATTTGCCAAGATGCCTGACACCAAGATGGAAAACCTCAACATATTTGAGGTATTAAACCAAGCAGTTATCATCTTTAAGCAGATGGATAACCTGCAGATTATTTATAATCAGCCGGAGCATCCGTTTATCATCAATGCCGACCGCGATCAGCTGCTGCGTTGTTTTAATAACCTTTTAAAGAATGCCATTGAAGCTACTCCTGCCGACAAAAGTGGCATTATCGAAATTAATTATTTGATTACCAGCAAAAACATACTGCTGAGCATTAAGGACAACGGCGCCGGCATTCCGGAGCATATGCGCGAAAAAATATTCGAGCCTAACTTCACGACCAAAAGCTCCGGCACTGGTCTTGGGCTTGCGTTTATCAAAAACTCTATTGAAAATGCAGGTGGCAAGGTTTGGTTTGAAACCGAAATTGGCGTAGGTACCACATTCTATTTAAGCCTGCCGGCTGCAGACAACCGTTCATAAAACCTGATTAATTTAAGTTCCTGAATTCTACCGGCGTTTTACCGGTCTTTTGCTTAAACAGCTTGTTAAAGTATTGCGGATACTCAAAGCCTAAGGTATAAGCTATTTCACTTACAGAGTGGTTGGTACTTAAAAGTATATTCTTCGCTTCCTCTATCAGGTAAAAGTGGATATGGTCCTGTGCATTTTTACCGGTTTCCTTTTTTAGCAGATCGCTTAAATACCCGGGTGATAAGTTTACCTTGTTTGCCAGACTTTTAACTGTGGGCAAACCCTGCTCATGTATCTTGCCATTAGCGAAATAAGCACTCAGTAATTTTTCAACCTGACTTACAACGTCGTGATTAGATGATTTACGGGTGATGAACTGCCTACCGTAAAAACGCGCACAATAATTAAGCAGTAGCTCAATATTAGAAACGATAATGGCCTGGCTATGCACATCAATATTTTCCTGCAGCTCCGCCGAAATTTTTGCTACACAATCATTCAACACCTGCTTTTCCTTTTCTGAAAGGTGCAGGGATTCGGTGATCTCGTACGAAAAAAAACTATAATCCTTCATCTTATCATTCAGCGAGGTGCCCCTTATCAGGTCCGGATGAAAGAATACGCCCCATCCCTCTAGAACTATAGCCTGATCCATTTCGTTTTCCATCTCGATGATCTGGTTTGGAGCCATGCATATCAGGCTGCCATTATTAAAGTCGACAACCTTGCGGCCGTACCTCACATTGTTACGGTTATAGTTTTTAAAAAGCAGGCAGTAAAAATCAGTCGATACTCGAATTTCTTCCGTCACGTTTTCATTAACGCGGCTAAAATCAATCACAGCCACAAGCGGATGCCTTTGTGGCTCGTCCATCCGGAAGAACGGATATAAATCCGCGATAGATTTCATATGCAGGAATGCGCTCATAATAAAAGTGTTTAGATCATCTAAAGTTAATAATAAAACAGGGCAGTTAATATCAGGTAGCTGCCCTGTAATAATAGTTTCAATCCAGTTTAAACATTGACCTTATTCCGCTGGTGAATGAATCATCGTCAGCCTGCTTACGTTGTGCTACTATAGCTTTCGCATCCTCGCCGGCAGTATACCGCAGCTTGTTGGTACCATCTGTAGCCGCTTCGTAAATAACCCCGGCAACAACGCTGGCAGGAGATGCATTCTGAAAAAATGCAGGCATGCCCTCTTCCACTTTAGCCACAATATCCTTGTATTCGGTAAGTGATTCATCATTGCTAAAGTCGAGCGAGCGACCGGCAAAGTCGGTAGCAATTGCACCGGGTTCTACTATCTTAATTTTGGCGCCGAACTCAGGCAGTTCATAGCTTAGCGCTTCAGATATACCTTCAACAGCGAATTTAGTACCGTGGTACAAAGTACCCAGGGGAAATGCCATTTTACCACCTATGGACGAAATATTTATGATGACGCCGCTTTTGTTGCTCCTGAAATGTGGCAGTATGGCACGGGTAACATCCAATAAGCCGATGACGTTGGTATCAAACTGGCGAACGATGCTCTCTCTTGAAAATGCTTCCAAAGCGCCGAACGCGCCATATCCTGCATTGTTGACCAAAACATCTATCTTACCAAATTTGGCTATACCTTCTTTTATTGTTAGTTCTATAGTATCCCTGTCGAGAACGTCCAGTTTGCTCAAATAAACCCTTTCAAGGCTGTTCAGTTCTGTTTCTTTCTCGGGGTTGCGCATAGTGGCAATCACATTCCAACCTTTTTCCTGAAAAAATATAGCGGTAGCTTTACCTATACCGCTGCTTGCGCCTGTAATTAAAATTGTGTTGTTCATTGTTTTATGTTTTAAATGATGTGTAAAGGTCAGCAAGAAAACCCTCGTCGTGATAAAACAAATCCCGGAAGATTGTATACTTTTTAATGGAAGTATCTAAGCAGGTAATTAAACAGTAAGCCCCGCAGCTATTCAATTGCGGGGCTTACTGTTTAAAGTTAGGTTTTACTTCCTTACCAAGGAAGTGGCCCTTCAGGGCCTGTAAAGGTACCGGTTGGTCCATCAGTCTCCAATGCAACACGTATAGGTTCGCGCGATCCTACCTCAAGGCTATCAGTGCCCTGAAAATTATTAAGCGCTGTTGCTGTAAAACCCGGACTGGTTGCGTTTACTTTGATGTTTTCTTTTTCTAATTCAATAGCAAAGGCTACCGTCACGGCGTTAAGTGCTGATTTAGAGGCAGCATATACCAAGCCGAAATGTTGCCTTGCCCAGGATGTTGGATCGGAAATCCAGGTGAGTGAACCAAGCCCGCTGGATACATTTACAATACGTGCTGCCGCTGATTTACGCAGCAAAGGAAGGGTAGCCTGTGTAACGGCAACAACACCGAAAACGTTGGTTTCCCACACAGCCCGCACTTCATCTAACGAGGCGGTGGTAGCGCGGCCCGCTTCTATCACTTCTTCGAGCGAGCGGCCGGGTTTACCTGCATGTGATATGCCTGCATTGTTCACCAGCAAATCCAAACGGCCGTATTCTTTTTCAATACGCTCAACCGCTGCATTGATGGTTGATTGCTGCGTAACATCCAACTCAATGGCTTTTGCATTTTCACCAATTTCTGCAGCAGCTTTTTCTTCGTTGCTCAGGTTGCGCGACCCTACATACACGATATAGCCGTTAGCAGCAAGTGCCTTGGCAATTTCATTGCCAACTCCCTGGTTAGCGCCCGTAACAAGTGCTATGGGTTGGTTATTGTTTGTTGAACTGATTTGATTTTCCATAAGATGTTTTATCCTTTGTTATATAACAAAGGTCTGCATCCGGAATAATCTCCCTGTAACCAAACCAAGGAGAGTTGTAGCTAAAATGAAGATCAATTATGAAAAGCGCGGGTTCATGCTGGTGGCGTATAGTCTAAAAACGTTATTGTGATTAACTGGATGAGCAATGAAAATAAAATACACAAGGTCCCCGCTACGTTAAAACTTCACTACTTGCCAGTAGGCGGCTTTAGGTTTTAGGTTTTCATCAAACAGCAGCGGGTAATTTTTGCGTCCACGTACAGGGAAATTATCCAGCCAGGTGTATTTATCAGAAACGTTCCAGAAGGTAACACCGGTGATGTTTTTCTTCATGGTACGGAAGACATTGAAGGCCATGGCGTACTGCCCGGCCTGCTTGCTGATACGTTCGGGCGTAGTGGCTACGTCTGCTTTTTCATCATCATTAGCAAACATGGTTACGTCAAGTTCGGTGATCTGGACCTTCAATCCTAACGAACTGAACTGCTTGATAGAGGTAATGATATCTGCTTCCGACGGATTATTGAAAGACCAGTGCGCTTGCAGGCCCACAGCATGAACGGGTACTTTAGCATCTACCAGCTTTTTAAGTATGTCGTAAATGCGCTGCCTTTTGCCCGGGCTTTCGGTTCCGTAATCGTTGTAAAACAATACCGCATCCGGGTCGGCCTCATGTGCATATTGAAATGCCCTGGCAATAAATTCGTCGCCGCATATCTGGTACCATAACGAGTTCCTGAGCGGCTGCCCTGGCCCGTCTGATACGGCTTCATTCACCACATCCCAGGCGTAAATCTTGCCTTTATACCGGCCTACTACCGCGTAAATATGCTCTTTTAATCTTTGCAGCAACACCTCTTTGGTAACCAGTTTCTTATTGTCGTCATAAAAAAACCAATCCGGTGCTTGCGAATGCCAGCACAGGTTATGGCCACGTACCTTTAAATGATGCGCTTGGGCAAAATCTACTATCGCATCGGCATCACGCCAGTTGTAGAAGTCTTCGCGTGGATGAATCGGCCCCATCTTCATGGCGTTCTCTGCAGTGATACTGTTGAATTCCTTAAGTATTAGTTCACGCGTGGCAGAGTCCTGCAGGTCGCGGGGTGTAACAGCTACGCCGATAGGAAAATAATTTTTATAATAGTCTTTTAGTCCTTTTGTATTTTGGGCAATGGCACTGTAAAAGTTTACAGCGATAAGCACAACAGAGAAAAGTACATTTCGGATTTTCATAGTTCAACAAGCGCTTTAATGACACCCGTGGCCGGGTTAGCTAATGTAGCAAAATCCCGCTGCAAGTCGCTGAAGTTTAACCTGTGCGTAATGTATTTAGATGGCTCTATCAATTTATTTTTTAGGGCATACAACACGTGGTCAAAATCTGCTTTGGTAGCGTTGCGGCTGCTCATTAACGTACCTTCCCTTTTGTGAAACTCCGGGTGACTAAAGCTGATCTCACCCTTCTGTAACCCTATCAGCACAAACCGCCCTCCATGTGCCATGTACTGAAAAGCACCATTGATGGCCTTAAGGCTGCCTGTGGCATCAATAACAACTTCAGGCATGTTGCCGCCGGTAATCTCCAGCAACGCTTTGGTAACGTCGTCAGAGTTAGCGTTGATGGTGTACTCAACATCCAAGGCTTCCTCACAAAATGTCAAACGCTGTTCATTAATGTCCAGCGCGATAACCTTGCCACCGGCAATACGGGCAAATTCCATAGCACCCAAACCTATAGGCCCTGCACCAATAACCAGCACAAACTCATTCTTAACTACTGCCGCGCGCCTTACGCCATGCGCTCCGATGGCCAGCGGCTCTACCAACGCCAATTCATCTAAGCTCAATCCATCAGCTGGCAATAACAGCCGCGTAGGCACCTGTATATATTCGGCCATCCCGCCATCAATATGCACGCCCAATACCTTTATCTGGCTACAGCAATTGGTTTTTCCTGCGCGGCAGGCCAGGCAGGTTTCACAATTAACGTATGGAATCACTGTTACCAGGTCGCCGGGCTTAAAATCTCCGGTTCCGCTGGTAGCTACTACACAAGCAGCAAGCTCATGGCCCAATACCCGCGGATATGAAAAGTACGGTTGCGTGCCTTCAAAAGCGTGCAGGTCGGTACCGCAAATGCCTACCCTTTTTATTTGCAGCAGGGTGTGGCCATCCCACAATTCGGGCATCGCTCGTTCCTGATAAGCAAGTTCGCCCGGACTCATACATACCAATGTTTTCATCTTTTAATTTCTGGATGAGCGATATTTCAAGTTGTTATACTTTCATTAAACTACAGCGCCTTCAATCTTCAACACAAACGCGCTCTTGCCAGGAGCTTGCCCAGGCAGTTTAACTTTTAAGCCTGATGACGACTGCTCAAAACTCAGCGCGTCGTTATGGCCCAACAGGCTTACTTTTTGCACCCCCCCTTTTATAGCGCTTATTACCGAAGTGCTGTCTGCCGGCCAGCCCAACAAGGTGGCGTAAAGCGTATTCCCTTTAGTAACAAAGCGTATATCCTGCGCGCCGAAAGGCTTGCCTTTGCCTTCATTAAAACCCTGAGCGCTTAAAGGCGCTGCCGATTGTAATGCCGGGCCTTCGCCGAAGGTTTTCCAGGGGCGGGTGCCGTAAATGCTTTCACTGTTTATCTGCATCCAGGCGGCAATTTCTTCTACAACGGCGCGCTCTTTGTCATCTATAGTACCATCTCCACGCACAGGGACGTTCAACATAAGGTTGCCGTTTTTGCTCACCACATCTATAAGGGTGTGTATTACGGTGGTAGAAGTTTTATACTCGTTACGATTGTAGATACCACGGTCATAATGCCAGCTGCCTATGCAGGTATCCGTTTGCCAGGGCTGCGGTTCTATTTGGTTGCTTTGCCCGCGCTCGATATCCCAAACCATGCATTTACGCTGTTGCTCATCTAATATCTTACCGAAGATTACCGCCTCTAACTTGCCATGTTTCTTGATGCTTTTGTTGTATAAATGCGCGGCTATGCGCAGGCCGGCATCGCTTACAGGCCACAGCGGTAAAGCGGTGTCATCAAAATAAATTATCTCCGGTCCGTATTTGTCTATGAGGTCTATGGTCCGGTTATAAAACTTTTCGCAATACTCTTTTGAGGGAGGTGTAACGCCATTACCCCAATTCCATTGGCCATGTATGCTGCCATCATCTGTGCTGTTTTTGCTCAGCGGATGATTTTGCGCATACAGTTCCTGCGGGTCTTCACCCTCCCACCATTTGCCTGCGCCGTCAGCCTTGGTTACCTTGCCATCATACGGGACGCCCGCCATCGGCCCGTTCTTATCTGCCCGTTGCGCAGTTTCCAGCCAGCTCCAGGCATGGGCAGCATGCACGCTCACGCCAAACCTCACATCATGTTTCTTCGCAGCTTTAGCCCATCCCCCAATAATGTCTTTTTTAGGCCCCATGCGGGTGGAGTTCCACCGCTGATGCTTGCTGTTATATAAGTCGAAGTTGTCGTGATGATTAGCGAGCGCCATGAAATATTTGGCCCCTGCCTTTTTGTACAAGCCCACCAACTCATCGGGGTTCCAGTTCTCGGCTTTCCATTCGTTAATAACATCCTTAAAACCAAATTTTGAGGGATGCCCGTATTTTTTCACATGATATTGATATTGCCAGCTACCTTCCTGGTACATGCCGCGGGCGTACCAATCGCCCGACTCCGGCTGGCATTGCGGCCCCCAGTGTGCCCACATACCAAATTTAGCGTCGCGGAACCAATCCGGTACCTGGTATTGTGCCAGCGAGTCCCATGTGGGCTTAAAGGTATCGGCACGATAGGGGGCTTTTAATATTTTGCCTGCATAACCTTTTGAGAAATATAAGGATGATAAGCTCAGGGCAATACCTTTTATCAGCGTTCTTCTTTCCATCTGCATTAATCAGCTAAAGTAAAATCAGGCAGGTTAATTATTTTGCCGCCAGCCATGGCCGACTCATGCGCCAGTATGCCTACGCATGTGATATTGGCTGATTGCCTTGCGTTGGGGAATGGCTGCCGGTTATTTACCAGTGCCAATAAAAACTCATTAGCGAGGTGCGGATGCGAGCCGCCATGCCCGGAGCCCTGAATAAATGATAAATGCTGGTTACTGTTGGCATCGTATACACCACCTGTGGTAAAGGCCTGTATCTCCTCAGGCAAAAGATGTGCATAGTCTGGTATAGTCACTTTTTCTGGCACCTCACCGGTATGTATAACCGATTGTTCGTGCTCTATCAGCGTCCATTCAAATGTCTTTTTTGATCCATAAACATCAAAGCTTTCACGGTACTGACGGGCGGTATTAAACAGCGAGCGGGTAACTTCCGCGGCCAGGTCTGAATTCTTAAACTTGATGTGGCAGCTCTCGATAGCGAAAGGCGAGCCGTATTTGCTAATAAGGTTTTCGTCAATCCGGCCGGAGCCGAAACAGGATACATACTCAGCATCTGCCTTAGCCAAAGCCAGTACAGGGCCCACGCAGTGCGTAGCATAGTGCATAGGCGGCAAGCCTTCCCAATAGCCAGGCCAACCTGCCATTTCTTGCTGGTGCGACGCGCGCAAAAACTGCAATCTGCCCAGCTCGCCATTCTCATACAACTCTTTCACAAATAAAAACTCGCGGCTGTAGATCACCGTCTCCATCATCATATAGGTCAGTCCGGTTTCTTTCACGGCTTCTACAATCTGACGGCATTCCTCTACTGTAGTCGCCATGGGCACCGTACAAGCAACATGCTTGCCCGCACGCAATGCTTTTATTGATTGTTCTGCATGGCTTTGTATAGGAGTGTTGATGTGCACGGCATCCACATCAGGGTCGCGCAACAGCTCATCATAATCTGTAAATCGTTTTTCAATGCCAAAGGCGTCGCCCACCTGATGCAGTTTGGTGTGGTCGCGCTGGCAAATGGCGTACATATTAGCATTGGGGTGATGCTGGTAAATGGGGATAAACTCCGCACCGAAACCTAAACCTACAATGGCAATATTAATTTTCTTGTTCTCCATATTCTGATATATTGCTGCGGACTACTCAGCCCACGATTTTAAAAATGCTAATCCTTCTGATGCAAACTTGTCCTGACTTGTTGCCAGCGGATGCCAAATGCACACCGCCTGTGCCAGTTCTTTATTGTCAGGCGTAAAGCTTTCAATTGATATGGCACCCTTGTAATTTATAGCTTCCAAACCACGGCGATACGCCGCCCAGTTGGTTTGGCCGGTACCGGGTGTACCGCGGTAATTTTCGGCCACCTGTACATGTATCAGCTTGTCACCCGCCAGCTTTATAGCCGCTTCAATGTCAGGCTCCTCAATATTCATGTGAAAGCCGTCCAGAATAACCTTGGCGGCCGGGTCGTTAATTTCATTTACCATGCGTACCACGTCACTTGCTGTATTTACCAGGTCAGATTCAAAGCGGTTTAAGGGCTCAAGCGCTATTTCCAGACCGCGTTGCTGTGCCATTTCGCAAACCTTACGCAGGTTGTTAATGGCAAGGTTCCACTCCGCCTGGCGTTTTTCTGGTGGCAGCATACGTGCTTTACCAACGGCCGAATACATTGGCCCGGCAAAAAATTGAGTATCCCATAATGCGCACAGATCAAGACAGTCGGCTATATATTTAAAGCTTACTTCATGAACGGCCGGATCGTCATTCGTGAGATCACGGGCCGGGCCAAAGGCGCCGCATACTATAGCTTTAAGGTTATATTTTGCCAACGCTGCTTTTACCACTTCGCCATCTATCAGCGCAGGGTCTTCAACAGCGATTTCGACTGCATCAAACCCCATGGCGGCAATTTTTGGAAAAAGCTCTTCCACTGATGATGTTTGAAACGGCGAGGTGAACAGCCAGGTACTAACACCAAATTTTACTTGTAACGACATGCTTTCGGCTTTTAATAGGGCGTGGATTCCGTTTCTATGGGTTTATGTAACAACACCACTTTATAGCCGCCCCTTGTTTTGAAATAGGTAATGAGGAACACAAAGCTGGCCAGCATAATCAATGGAAATACTACTATGTAGCGCAATGCTTCTTTCTTTGCCGCATCGCGGATGGTAGTGACCAGTTGCTGCTCGCCGGCATCTGCCGTGGAAAGCTTGGCCTGATCCAGCGCTTTATAATCACCAAACAAACTCGTTTTTTGTTCGGTTACATAAGTACTGTGTATGGCAGTGCGATTGGCGGTATCATAATCAGCTATCTTATTGTCGACTGATTTATCCTGGATAAACCCTAAAATTCCTGCGCCAATAACGCCCGCGGCTATCATGCCCAAGCCGCCGGTAATATTCAGCGTTAATGCCCCGCCTTTTGGAAAAAGCTCCGACACCATACCTAGCATGGCCGGCCAAAAGAATGATTTGCCCAAACCGTAAATGGTAGCGGCCAGTAATATCAATGAACCTGATGAATAAGACATCATGTACAAGCCAATGGCAGCAACGCCTGAGCAAATGGCCAGAAGCCCCGGCGATGAGAACTTGTGTGAAATTGGTCCGGCAAAAAACCGCAACACAAACATAATGGCTGATGTATACACCAATACCCAACCCGCCTGGAAACCTATCTTATTCATTTCAGGTGTCATCAGGTCGGTTATCCAGCTATCGGTGCCCAACTCGGTTGTTGCCAGCGGGATCATGATTAACAGCAGCACAATGTAGAGCGGCTGTCCGACACTGCGGGTGTACAAGCCAAAGCCAGCCGTTATTAATAATGTGATGATCACGTTTACAGTGGTAGACCAGCCAAACACGGCACCCAATTGAAACACTATGAGGGCAACAATAATGAGCGCGCCGCCGGCTCCAACTTCCTGCAACATTTCTTTGTACGATATACCTGCCTGTACCCGTTCATTCAAAGGGAACTTGCGCGATATCATCATTAAGGCATAAGTGATTGTAGGTATCAGAATTAAGCCTATTTTGTATTGCCATGGTGTATTAACCCCCAGCAGCAATGCCATAATGCCGCCCAGCACCAGGCCGCCCGCCCAGCCTGCATGTAACCTACTAAGCCATTTTACCTTCTCTTTAGGGAACATGGTTGCCACTACCGGGTTGGCTACGGCCTCAACTGTGCCGTTACCAATTGCGCAGATGAACGAACCCACATATAGCATCCAGTAACCGCTGGCAAAAATGGTGAGCACAGCCGATGTAAGGTGACATACCACCGCAAACATCATGGCCGTTTTATAGCCTATCTTATCTATCACCAAACTAAACAGCACAATGCTTATGGCAAAAGGCCATAAACCCACGCCGGCAATTTCGCCTAACTGCGTTTGCGTGAGGTTAAAATCGTGCCCCCATTGCGGCAGCATTAATGCCCGCAATATAAAGCCGAAAGCCGTTGTAACTAATGATATGAAACAGGCATAAAACAGCTTCATATCGGGCCGGGTGTTTGGATCAGTTGTCATAATTCAGGTTTTTGGTTAGGTTTATTTTACAACTTTCATAATTCCATTCATGATGCGCCAGTGGCCGGGGAACGAGCAGATAAATGGATAGTCGCCAGCATCAGCCGGTACCCTGAACTTCAGTTTAACGCTCTCTTCCGGGTTGATTAGCTTGGTAGCAAACAGCACCTCGGCCATTTTAGGCACATAGTTCTGTTCAATACCTTTTGGATCCTGTGCGAGTTTATCTGCCGCAGCGCCAACTTTGTCGAGACTGCCTTTTTGTAATATAAGCAGGTTATGCTGCATAAAATCAGGATTGGTAAACTCCACTTCTACAATACTGCCTGCTTTTACGGTAAAGGTTTTGGTATCATATTTCATGGCATTTTTCACCACTGCTATCTTTACCTTTTGGTCTGCTTTAGCTTGTGATATTGTTGCCTTTTCTATTGCAGCCGCATTTGCGGCCTTGGTGTCGGCGGCATAGTTTTTTATGTGCGTTGCCATGGCAATAGGTATTGCCCTGCTTATCCAGTAGTCATTTGCATTTTGCGGTACCTTTTGCGCCGCCGCTAAAGCCTTGCCTTCTTCGTCCGAAGCTGGCATATCAGCAATGGTTAAAATTGCCGCTAAACGCGTGTTCAGGTTGGCATCATTTAACAAACCCGCTTTTTGTATGGCCTGTAGCGACCGCGCCGTAAGCGGCAGCACCTGCAATGCAGCCTTACGTACGCCAGCCGATGGATGGGTTAGAGCCTCTGCGGCAACACTCAATACTTCCGCGTTCGACTCGTTCACCAGTCCCAGGCCATGCAGCGTCCATAAGGCATGAACAGCCGGTGCATTGACGCCGATGGCATCTACTGATTTATCACGCACCAAAGCCAATAATTGCGGAGCCAGTTGTTTGTAGCCGCCTTCTACAATAAGCCGCTGGGCGGTTGTGCGCCAAAACATATTGTCGCTTTTTAAGCCGGCTATAAGGCCCTCTGCATTGTTTTTATCAAGCTTTGTTATTGCCGACGGTTTTGCATCCTCATAAACTATGCGGTAAATGCGGCCGTGGGTACGATCGCGCAGTGGGTTGATGTAGGCGTTGCCTTTGCCGTTCTCAAATCCCTTTGGCGTTGGGTTGTGCTGAATAATGAAGTTATACCAATCGCATACCCACAGAGCGCCATCCGGACCCACCTCGGATTGTACCGGGCCCATCCACTCGTCGGCACTGGCTAAAAAGTTCCAGCCGTCCTGCTCCCTAAAGCCTGAGCCATCCGGCTCCAGTATAGCCTTGTGAATAACCCGTCCGGTTGGCTCGTTAACAAAGGCTATCCGGTTCCAGTACTCCTGCGGAAAGTTTCGTGCGGTATATAAATTATGTCCAGCAGCTGCTGTAAAGCCGTTAAATACATCCACCTGGCGCAGGTTTTTGGTTACCACATGCATGCCGTAGTGGCCGTCAATCTTTTTTACAGATTCCATGCCCGGCATGTCTAACCTTTGCAGGTAAGGGAGCGGTATGCCCAGGTAGTCGCTATGTGAGTTGTTAGCTGTAGAAATAAAAACATCAAAGTTCTCTGAAAAGCCCAAACCCCATGTGTTGTTGCTGGTAGAGCCCAAATGCTCGATTTGCTTACCATCAGGAGTAAAGCGATAAACAGCTTGGTTGAAATTGAATTTCTGGTTGCCTACAGTTCCGTTGAAACCGGAGTAACCTACCGTTCCCCAAATTTTATTATCGAAGCCATATTTAAGATTTGATGGCCCTGCGTGGGTATCAAAAGTTCCCCAGCCGCTTACTAAGGTTTCCCTTATATCGGCCTTGTCATCACCATTGGTGTCTTTTAAAAATAACAGGTCGGGCGCCTGCGAAACTATTACGCCGCCGCGTGCAAAAACAATACTGGTAGGGATGTTCAGCTTGTCTGCAAATATGGTAAACTTATCTGCCTTGCCGTCACCGTTGGTGTCTTCACAAATTTTTATACGGTCCAATCCCTCGCCTTTATTATCCCTTACGGTATTTGGGTAATCGATTGTTTCCAAAATCCAAAGACGGCCGCGCTCGTCCCATGCCATAGCAATTGGCTTTTCAACATCCGGTTCTGCAGCAAATAACTCCATCTTAAAACCAACTGGAATTTGCGTCAGCAATTGAGATTCAGCAGGTGATAACGGAGCCTGTAATTTAGGAGCGGGATTACGATTCTCATAATTCGGGATGTCAGCAACAGTATAGGCCGGGTTAGGCTTAGGCAGTTTAGCCAATTGCTTTTCGGCCTTTTTTCCTACTGCCCATATCACGCCGTTTTCCAGCAGTTTTAAAAAGTCAGGCTGTTTCCAGGTGCGCTCATCATGGCCATAAGCGGTATAAAACACACGGCCCTTGCCGTAGTCATTTGTCCAGGTATAAGGTTCGTGATGTTCGCCTTCAACGCGCTCTGTTATTACATGAATGTCTTTATTAATGTTGCTGTGCACATACGTTTCATCCCAGGTGGTAAAAGCATTAACACCTTTCATTACCGGGTGCTTTTTATCAACCACAACCATTTTAAAAGTGTCCGTTTTGTGCGTGCTAAACTGGCCTCCCACCATCTTAACATATTCGTCTGAGTTGCGGAAACACCATGATGCGCAATGCACCGGGATAAAACCCTTGCCCTCTTTTACAAACTGCAATAAAGCCTGCTCCTGCGATTTGGAGATGGTATCATAGTTGGCATACAACATTAAGCCATCGTATTTAGAAAGCGTTGCCTGGTTAAGATCATCCAGATTAGTAGTATAGGTGATGTTAATACCATCCTTGAAAAATGCCTGCTGAACAATCTCAGCCAGTTTACCTGACTCGTGATGATTGGAAGTATGACCCAGAAAAAGAATTTCTAACCGGTGGGGTGGATCGCTTTTAAAGATAACGGCTTTGAAATTTACTGCGGCAATTATACATACCACAGCCAGTAACAGGTATTTTTTCATAAAGAAATGAGCTAACAGGTTTGTATTGGCCGAAAGACCAAGTTAAAACAAATATGGTCAGTAAATCTTTTCCTTTTTTGTCTAATTATGACTGTTTTTTATCATTATCTATTTAGTTTTGATTCTTTTAAGCCAAGAATAAGTTATGCGAGCCGCCGTACACAAGTCTACCATACCTGATACGCAGGTTTTTACAGTAGAATATCTGAACGACCAGTATTTTGACCCTGTATGGCATTCGCATTCGGAGTACCAGCTTTTTGTTACGCTGGAGGGCCGGGGCACTCGCTTTATTGGCGATAGCATTAAAACTTTCGGACCTAATGAACTGATATTGACCGGCTCCAACCTGCCGCATCTTTGGCGTAGCGATGAGTCTTATTTTGAGAAGAAAAAAGACTTAAAGGTACGCGGCATTGTGGTGTATTTGCATGAGGAGTTATTTGGCGCCCATCTTATGCAAAAAGATGAACTGGCGGCCTTGCGAAAACTCTTTATTAAATCACAGCGCGGCCTTGAATTTCATGGCAAACAAAAAAACGAGGTTATAGGGCTTATGCATAAGCTGACTGAACTCAGTGGACTTGCATCTGTCATCCATTTATTACAGATACTGAATCTGCTGGCCTCCGCTAAGGAATACAGTTATATATCTAGTCAGGCGTATATGGAGCCGTTTAAAAAAAACGAAACCGACCGCATGAGCCTGGTTTATGAGTATGTATTTAAAAACTATTGCAATAAAATCCATTTGAATGATGTTGCAGAACTGGTTTGCATGACGCCTACATCTTTCAGCAGGTACTTCAGCGCGGTTAATAATAAAGGCTTTGCACGCTTTATAAGCGAATTGAGGGTAAAGCAAGCCTGTAAACTATTAACCGAAGGCGACCTTACCATTGCCGCCATAGCAGAGCGCTGCGGCTTTAAAACACTCTCCAACTTCAACAAACAATTCCGCGCCATGACTCTGAAAAAACCGTCGGAATACAAAGCGGAATTTCTTAATCTTTAGATATCACTCCTCTTTTATATCAATAAAACAGCGCCGAAAAACCCTACGACAATTAATATGTACTTGCCGTCAATTTTAAGCATGAAATAATTAGCTTATTTACATCGATTATTTTGGGATTGACGAAAGCAGGCTTGTTTAGGTACATTTATATCATGAAAAATATTTTAATCCTGCTACTGCTCTTGTGCGTAGGCAACGTTTATGCACAAGAGAATTATAACACCGAAAAAAACATCTCCTATTACAGCGATACCAAAAAAAACGGTGACGCTTACAGGAATTCGCAATGTTTGCTGGATATATACTATCCTAAAAATGAAAAGAGGTTTGCAACCATTATCTGGTTTCATGGCGGCGGCATTACCTCCGGCTCCAAAGAAATACCCCAAGCCCTTATGAACAAAGGCTATGCAGTAATAGGCGTTGGTTATCGCTTGTCCCCTAAGGCGAAAGCGCCAGCTTACATAGAGGACGCGGCGGCAGCTGTGGCGTGGGCATTTAAGCACGTCAGCCAATACGGCGGCGATCCAAATAAGATTTACCTCAGCGGTCACTCTGCAGGAGGTTATCTTGCCATGATGGTAACCCTTAATAAATCATACTTAAAAAAATATGGCATTGATGCCAACCAGATTGCAGAACTGATTCCCTTCAGCGGGCAATGCATCACGCACTTTACCATCCGCCAGGAACGCGGTATTAAGGATACACAGCCTGTGATAGATAAATATGCACCGCTTTATTGGGTACGAAATGATGCGCCGCCAATGCTGCTGATCACAGGTGATGCAGAGCTGGAGCTGCTTGGCCGTTATGAAGAGAACGCCTATATGCTTAGGATGATGAAACTGACTGGGCATAAAAACACCAGGCTTTTTCAGTTGCAGGGATTTGACCACGGCAACATGCCGGTACCGGCTTTCCCACTATTACTAAAGGAAATAGCAGCGCATGAGAAGCAATTGAAGTAAGTTTTAACGGGGCACACATACCGTCCAAGGCTTTCTTAAATGCAGCGTCAACGCAAACGTTATCGTAGAACGCGTTTGCGGCGCATGCATGTAATCATTAGTTTCAAAATAAATATATAGATAATGAGAAAGCTCTACCTTTTGTGCTTATGCTTACTTGCTTCCGTAAATGTTTTTTCGCAGGGAACCATCAAAAAATACCTTTCAGGTACTGATAAAGACCGTACCGTTCTGTGGGATTTTTATTGTACCGAGGGCCGCAAAAGCGGCGTTTGGACAAAAATTCCTGTGCCATCCCAATGGGAAACACACGGTTTTGGCAACTACAATTACGGGCACGATAAGGTAAAATATAAAGAACAGGGGCAATACAAAACCAGCTTTGCAACACAAGCTGACTGGAAAAACAAACGCATCTTCATCGTATTTGAAGGGTCGATGACGGATACTAAAGTGTTGATTAACGGGAAGCAGGCCGGCGATATTCATCAGGGCGGATTTTACCGCTTCAAGTATGATATAACCAACTTGCTCAAACCATCCGGACAAAACCAATTGGATGTAATAGTAAATAAGCAATCTGCAAACCCGTCTGTAAACAGGGCCGAGAACGGCGACTTCTGGATATTCGGTGGCATATTTCGCCCTGTGTACCTTGAAATTGTGCCTGATACCCATATTGACCGGCTGGCTGTTAATGCGGCGGCAGACGGCGCTTTCACCATGGACGTATACACTGCCAACCTGAAAGGAGGCGAAACACTTGAAGGCGAAGTGCAAACGCTGAAGGGACAAAAAGTCGGCAAAACATTCAGTGTAACTGCTGATAACAATGCAGAAGTTCAGCAGTTGACCGCAAAGTTTAACAACCCGTTAAAGTGGAGCGCCGAGTATCCCAATTTATACCAGGCTGTTATCAGCATTAAAAGTAAAAACGGCGCAACCTTACACAGGATGACACAGAAATTCGGCTTCCGCACAATTGAAGTACGTAAGAATGACGGCCTATACCTGAACGGCAGCAGGATTATACTGAAAGGCGTTAACCGCCATAGCTTTTGGCCGGAGAGCGGGCGTACGCTCAGCCGCGCCGTCCATATGATGGATATAGAGGCCATTAAGGGCATGAACATGAATGCTGTGCGCATGTCTCACTACCCTCCCGACCAGGAGTTCCTGGATATTTGTGATTCTGTAGGTGTGTATGTGTTAGACGAACTTACCGGCTGGCAGGCCAGTTACGACACTATTGTTGGGCGCAAATTAGTTAAGGAGTTGGTGGTACGCGATGTTAACCATCCATCGGTACTATTTTGGGATAACGGCAACGAGGGCGGCTTTAACCGTGGGCTGGACAACGACTACCGTTTGTATGACCCCCAGGACCGAACCGTTTTGCATCCCTGGGAAAAATTTAACAACACTAACACCAGGCATTACCCTGACTACAATTATGTAGCCAACACCCTACCTAAGGACAAAGACGGCGGGATATTTTTCCCTACTGAATTTATGCATGGCCTTTATGATGGCGGTGCAGGAGCCGGCTTAGACGATTTCTGGAATGCCATGCTGCAATACAAAGCACTCGGAGGCGGCTTTATTTGGGTGCTGGGTGACGAATCACTTATGCGCACCGATAAGAACAACGCTTACGACTCGGACGGAAACCATGCGCCAGACGGCATAGTGGGCCCGCACCGGGAAAAGGAGGCGAGTTATTACACCATTAAAGAGATATGGTCGCCCGTATACATCAACCCGCAACCTATTGATGCTACGTTTGATGGCAAGATAGCAGTGGAAAACCGTTACTCGTTCACTAATCTTAATGTGTGTAACTTTAAATGGAAGCTTGTGAAGTTCCCATCCGCAACGGCAAAAACTACGGCAGCTACCACCACAGTCAGTGGCACCTTGGCACCTTTATCATTAGCGCCGGGAGCGAAAGGCACACTCAGCCTGAAACTACCAGCAGGTTGGGCTAAAAACGATGCCCTGTATTTAACCGCTTACGACAGGAAAAAGAAAGAGATAGTTACCTGGAGCTGGGCTATTACTGCACCAGCTAATATTATTAAGCCAGCAACCGCTTGGGTGAAAATTCCGGTTACCAGCAGTGAAAATGCTGATGAGGTTATCGTTGCCGCTAATCGCATCAAGTACCATTTCAGTAAAGCAACCGGCTATCTTAACAAGGTAGTTAAGCCCAACGCAACGGTTTCCTTATCAAACGGACCGGCTTTGGCAGGTGTTAAAACCCAGCTTAAGTCATTCAGCCACAAACAAGAAGATGGTCGTTACATTGTAGAAGCCGATTATGACGGGGAAGCTACCATGCATGTACGTTGGACATTTGCATGGGGTAAGCCAGTGCAACTGCAATATACCTACAAGCAAAATGGCGATGCAGACTTTCATGGCATCAGCTTTAATTACCCGGAAGATAAAGTTACTGGCATAAAATGGCTGGGCCGCGGTCCTTATAAAGTATGGAAGAACCGTTTGCGCGGGCAACAGTTTGGTGTATGGCATAAAGACTATAACAATGGCATTACGGGCGAAAGCTGGAAATATCCTGAGTTTAAAGGCTATCACCAGGATGTTAACTGGATAACCATTGAGAACAAGGAAGCACCGTTTACCGTTTACAGTGACAGTAAAAACACCTTTGTGCAGCTATATAAACAAGGTAGGGCCAACGCTACGCTCGACCGTGTGGAGCCGCCTATGCCGGCAGGCGACATCAGCTTTCTGCAGGGCATCAGCGCTATAGGTACCAAGTTTCAGGAAGCTATAGACCTTGGCCCGCAAAGCCAAAAGCACAAGCTTAACGGCAAAGCAATAAGCGGCACGCTTTGGTTCGAATTCTAGTTTTATATCCTTTTATCCACACAGATCGATATCTGCTTTTTACACTCATCATATTTCAATGATGGGCGATATACTTATAATTAAGTTACCAATTTATACGAAATTGATAATTTAAGTACAGTTTTTTTTTAAATGACGCAATTATATACCAGTAAAATTCGTAAGTTTAACGTTGCGAAACGTGTATGTCTGTTAAACCCCTATTTAACGAACGCGAACTGTTATTAAAAATAGCGGATGGAGATCAGCGTGCCTTCGGAATACTGTTTGAAGAACACCAACAACTGATTTTTAATATTGCCCTTAAGTTGACGCGGTCCCGCAGCAGGTCTAAAGAAGTTGTACAGGATGTTTTTTTAAAAATCTGGAACAAGCGTACCGAGTTATTAGACATTGACAACTTTGGTGCCTATATTAATCGTGTAGCCCGCAATAAAAGTATAGATGCGTTACGTGTAATAGCCAGAGAAGCGCTCCGCACGGTTGAATTGCAGGAAGCGCACTTAGAAACCGGCGATACCCAAACCGAAAAGACTTTAGAATTTCAGGAAACCACAGCGCTTATTAAAGAAGCACTGGCTTCCTTAACGCCTCAGCAACGCAGAGCTTACCAGCTTTGCCATGAAATGGGGCTAAAATATGAGGAAGCTGCTACTGAAATGGGTATCAGCCCCGGCACCGTGCAAACCCACATGAAACTTGCCTTGCGTAATATTCGCAAGTACCTTAACCATCTCGAGGCAGTACTTTTACTCCTTTATATTACACATAAATAAGTAAGCCTGCTACCAGGTTGTTTTATCCTTTCATCTGCTGATTACAGACGGCAAGTTTATATATTCAACCCGCTTACATCTTTTTGTTAACTCAATTTAAAATAAATAACAAATTACACTACCCCGATATTGTTGCGGCCATCGTCAAGTAGGTATATGCAACAACCACAATCATTTGCAGTATTATTTAAAAAGTATGTTGATGGCAGTGCCACACCTGCTGAAAGGCAAGCATTCTTTACGTTGGTGGAGCAGCCAGAATACCTGCCCGAACTGGAAAGTTTAGTACAATCAGAGATGGGGAAATCATCGGTAAATGATGGTTTGACTACTGTTGAAAAAGAAGAAATATTAGCACACATATTCGCATCTACTCAAGCCACACCGGCTAAGCGCAAATTATGGCCCCGTGTTGCGGTTGCAGCATCCCTACTCTTGTTCCTTACTGCCGGTAGTTATTACTTGTGGAAAAACAAGAGCACAAACCAGACTATAGCACATCAGCCCGCTCAGGTAATTGCACCCGGAGGCAACAAGGCAGTACTGACGTTAGCCAACGGCCAGCAAATTAACTTGACCGGAACGAAGGATGGCAAACTGGCTGAACAGAACAGTACCGCAGTAAATAAAACCGCGGAAGGCCAAATTGTATACAACTCTCTCAGCGGTGATGCAACTGCCGCAAATAATATAGCCTATAACACACTAACCACACCCAGGGGCGGACAGTACCATTTAACCTTGGCAGACGGTACCAATGTTTGGCTGAATGCTGCATCGTCAATTACTTATCCTGTAGCATTCACGGGCAAAACCCGCAGCGTTAAAATAACAGGCGAGGCTTACTTCGAAGTTGCTCATAACGCTGCTAAACCATTCAGGGTAACATCGGGCAACCAAACTACCGAGGTGTTGGGTACTCATTTCGACGTAAACGCTTATGATAACGAACCCGGCATAAAAACTACATTACTTGAAGGTTCGGTGCGTGTTGCTGCAGGCAACAGTAAAGCGGTATTAAAGGTGGGCCAGCAATCGGCTATCAAAGGTGAGCGACTGCATGTTGCTGATGTGGATGCAGATGAAGCTGTAGCCTGGAAAAACGGCTATTTTGAATTCTCTGAAGCGGACATACAAACAGTTATGCGCCAAATATCACGCTGGTATGATGTCGATGTGGAATTTCAGGGATCAATTACCAAAGAAACTTTTACAGCCAGAATCGCACGTAGTAAAAACATCAACCAGGTGCTCAATATAGTAAAATTGTCTAATGCTGTTAAAATCGAAATTCAAGGAAGGAGGGTCATAGTGAAAGAATAATTTACGTCTTCTGTAACCGTGATCCAATAAATAAAAAGCCAGGTGTGCTGCAACACAACTGGCCGAAATCCGGATCAGGCAAATAAAAATTCCCCTCTTATTCACTTTAAACCAGATTAAACAAATGTATAGAATTTATACTAAGAAACTCTTTTTGCTTTTTCGGTACTTAAAAAAGATCCCTCTTTCTATGCGTATAACCACCTTTTTGTTGATAGCTGTTGTAATGCAGGTAAATGCAACTTCCTTTGCGCAAAAGATATCCTTAAAAGAGAATAATGCTCCCCTTGCCAATGTATTTAAAAAAATAAGTCAGCAAAGTGGTTATGATTTTTTCGTAACCGGAACACTGCTTAAAACTACAAAGCCGGTAACTATTAACGTGGTTAACGCGGAATTGAATGATGTTTTAAAAGAAATTTTTAAAAATCAGCCGGCAACGTTTAGCATAACCGAAAAAACCATCATTGTATCACCCAAAAAAAGCACTGAAAAAGGCAGGGATCCCTCTGTTGCCTTTGTTCTTCGCGGTAAGGTCAGTGATGAGGCCGGGCACCCGCTTGCTGGGGCATCTGTACGGAAAAAGAACTCGGGCGTAGTCACATTTAGCCAGGAAGACGGCAGTTATGCTTTACCCTTTATTGACCTAAGCGATTCTGTAGAAGTAACTTACGTAGGTTATGCTACGCAAATCGTATTTGTTGATTCGCGTACCGAAATAGACTTTGTGCTTAAACTGGCCGTTTCCCGTTTACAGGAGGTGAGTGTGGCTACTGTGGCCACAGGTTACCAAACCTTGAGTAAAGAGCGTGCTACTGGTTCGTTCGGCAAGCCCGATATGAAAACTTTTGGTGAACGTACCGGAAGCAATGACATTGTTAGCCGGCTTGATGGTTTGGTACCAGGCCTTACCGTTTTGTCAAGCCCAGGCAGTGTAACCGGCAACCGTAACGGAAATGGCAGCTCGCAACGAAAAAGTTTGATAAGAGGTACCACAACCATAAGCTTGCTGCAACAGCCTGTATATGTGGTAAACGGTGTACGTGTAACCGATTTCAGTTCCATAAACCCAAATGACATTGCCGATGTTACTGTTTTGAAAGATGCATCTGCGTTGGCTATCTACGGTGCAAACGCGGCGAACGGTGTAATTGTAGTAACAACCAAATCTGGAAATAATAATCGCCTTAAGATTGATTACAGCGGATACATCAATTTCCAGGGCAAGCCAAATTTTGATTACGCATACCGTAATCTGCTAACCAGCAGCCAATTTATTGAAGCTGCAAAAGAGACTTTTAACCCTACCGTTTACCCATACTCGACGCTTTCATATTCTTATATAGCGCCTCATGAGCAAATTTTGTATGATGAGTATGCAGGTAAAATTACCGCAGCACAGGCCAAAGCCAGTCTGGACAGCCTGGCAAGTATCAGCAATGCCGGGCAGATAAAAGACCTGTGGTACCGCAATGCCTATACCATGAACCATACCCTCTCTGCAGCGGGTGGTAATAATGCTTATAACTTTTACAGCTCCATATCATATATTGATAATCACAGCAATGAGATAGGTTCGGCAAACAGATCATACGCAATCAACCTTACCCAAAATTACATGCCGAACAGGTGGCTAAAAATCACTTTAAATACCGCTGTAAATAATACTATTACAAAAGGCTTAAGGCCTATTACTATAGGTGCAGGCTTTTTACCTTACCAGTTATTTAAGGACGCCAACGGGAACAATTTATTATTAAACTATGCACAAGGCTACTCGGCAGAGACAAGGGCCAACTTCCAGGCCAGGAGCCGCATTAACTTAGATTATTCTCCGCTTGATGACATGTACAATGGCTTTAGAAAAGCCAATAACTTTAACATCAACACAAGTGCAAACGTGGGTATAAAGTTGTGGAAAGGTATAAGTTTTGAAGGTACATACGGCTACCAAAAAGCTCCGGGCAATAACACTGCTTATGACGACCATAACTTATACTCCGAAAGAAGTATGGCTCTCGGATTCACAGTAGCACCTACGCCAAGCTCTGTACCGGTGTATTACTTGCCTGTAACTGGCGGCAGATACCAAACAGGTAACAATGATCAGCGTAACTGGACAGTGCGTAACCAATTGGTTTATACTACTAATGTACGCAACGGAAAAGACCGTTTAAATGTGCAGGTTGGCCATGAGGCGCAGGAGCAACTATCGTCAAGTACCACCACTGTGGTAAGAGGTTATGATCTTAACCTTCAAACCTATGCGTTTTTAAATTACGCACAGTTAAGGAGTGGTGTCTTCGGAGGTGTATCAACCGGAAGAGCCCAATTAACAGAACTACCTTACGCCGTATTTGAAGAAATTAAGCGCTTTACCTCCTACTTTGGTTTGCTAAACTACTCGTTTGATCAGAAATACGATTTTGATGCCAGCATTCGCACCGATCATAGCAACCTGTTTGCGGTTGATGTATCCGGCCAGAAAAAGCCAACCTATAGCTTGGGTGGTAAATGGCAGATTTCAAAAGAGGATTTTATGAAGGATGTAACCTGGGTTCGCAATCTGGGCTTACGGGCAACGTATGGTATAACCGGTAACTCTCCGTATGTTGGTGCAGGCGCTACGGTAGATATATTAGGCGTAGAAACCAACTCTAACAATGGCAACGGCCTCTCGGTTGTAACCCCTCCTAACCGCAGGTTGAGCTTTGAGAAAACTCAGAATTACAATATTGGTATAGACTTCAGCCTTTTGAATTACCGTTTAAGCGGTAGTATTGATGCTTATTTAAAAAAGACCACCGATCTGTTAGGCCGCATTCCATTAAACCCGTTAACCGGCTTTGAAACAACCCTGGGTAATCTTGGCAACCTGCGTAACAAGGGTATTGAGCTGAACTTGCATTCGTCAAATATCCAGACAAGCGATTTTAACTGGTCTACCAATTTTATCTTTAGCTACAATCATAACAAGCTCGTTTCTTACGTAGAAGAATCGCCTAACACATTAACGGACTCTTACCGCATCAACGCAACTTATGTAGCCGGATTCAATTCACCCTCGTTGTTCGCTTACAGATATGCCGGCCTTGACAACCTCGGCGACCCGCAGATTAAATTAGCAAATGGCACTATCACTAAAGAGCAGGGCGCAGCAAAAGCCGAAGACCTGGTGTATATGGGAACCACTCTGCCTAAGTTTAACGGAGGCTTTTCCAACAACTTCAGATACAAGGGCGTTTCCCTGGCCGTAAACATGATCTATAACCTGGGTGCTGTGATGCGCAGAGATGTAGGTAATTTCTTTGCCGGCAGATTAACAGGCACGGCCGGCAGCTTTTCAACCGGCAATATCAATGCTGAATTCCTCAATCGCTGGAAGGTTCCGGGTGATGAAGCCAAAACAAATATTCCTTCATATGTATCAAGCATGGGCGACAACTACCGGAGAAATACCAGCTATTACACTTTTGCCGACATTAACGTGATCAGTGCTTCGTACATCAAACTGAGAGATATTACGCTATCCTATGATATGGCTGGCAAGATGCTTCAGGCCATACGGATACAATCACTCCGGGTGTTTGCGCAATCTGGCAATTACTTGCTTTGGAAGGCCAACAAGTATGGTATCGATCCTGAATATAATAGTGGATTACCGCCTTATGGTCATACTTACAGCATTGGTCTTAACGCTTCATTTTAAACTGCTTCAAACTTTAAAAAATGAAAAGAATCTTCTTAATACATATACTGTCAGTAATACTATGCTGCGCCATGGTATCCTGCAAAAAGGACTTTTTAAATGTAATACCCAAAGGTAAACAGGTAGCTATTACCACTAATGATTACGGGCTGCTGATGCACGCGCCAAGCATGTATTTAAATACTGCCGGCGGCGGCTGGCAGGCACCGGGCATTATGGGCGACGACGTATCGGCCGAGGATAGCTATTACAGCTCAGCGCAACCCCGAAGCCAGGCGGCATTCAGCTGGGCTAATGACATTTATCAGCGCGATGATATTTTGTTTGACATCAGGGACTGGCTGTCACAGATATATACCGTTAACAAAGTTATCAACGAGGTGATGGAATCTGCAGGCGGCACCGAACAGGAAAAGAAAGCCATACAGGCCGAAGCCTTTGCACAACGTGCTTTTGTAAACTTTCAGTTTGTTAACTTTTATGGCAAGCCTTACGTTGCGGCTACTGCAACAAACGATCCGGCTTTCCCGCTGATAACCACGGCGGACATCAACGTGTCTAATTTTACCCGTGCTTCCGTTCAGGATGTTTATGCTGCCATAGTAAACGACCTCAAGACTGCTATACCAAATTTGCCCCTTGCAAATGCCGGCGGACCTATCCGTTTTGCTAAAGCCTCGGCAGAAGGGTTGCTGGGTAAAGTTTACCTGTTTATGGGCGATAACGCAGCCGCACTTGCTATGCTCAATGCAGCTTTTGCAGATAACGCATCTGCCAAACAACCAGCGCAACTGTACGACTATAACAAAGAATTTGCCGACGGTGGAAAGTTCTCTCCTGTTACCATTGACGGACCATCAAACTCGCCGGAGGTAAACTATGATGATTTTACAGAGTCATTATTAGCCAGATCGTATTACAATGGCGTTTATAGCGGCAACGGGTTCGGAGCCGATTTTGTAGTACTGTCCCCATCTGCTGAAGCCTTGTTTAAGCCTTCGGATCTAAGGCTTAACTTTTACACGCCGAACTTTTCTTACGGAACATCTAATCCATCCGGCCGTCTCGCCAAATACAACTCTTATTCGGGCCCATATGTAAAATATGGCTTGCAGATATCTGAACTGTATTTATTAAGGGCTGAATGTAAGGTGAGGTTAAATGATCTGGCAGGTGCAAAATCTGATCTGGAAACTTTACGCAAGAACAGAATGCCTGTGGCTGATGCCCCCGTGCCTGCTGCAATAGCGGCTGACAAGGGTGCACTTCTGCAATTCGTGTTTGATGAACGCGAGCGAGAGTTTGCCACACAGGGTTACCGCTGGTTTGATATGAGGCGCATCTCTGTTGACCCACTGTTAACGCATCCAACTTATAAACATATACTTTATAAGGATGAAACCAACAGCAATACAGTTGAATACACGCTTGATCATGTACGGTTAACCATGCGCATACCGCCATCTATCATGATCGCAAATCCACAGTTTTCCAATAACCCATAATCATATTCACAATTGTAAAAAAAGCCTGGCGGGGTGGTTTAAAAACCATCCCGCATTGGGATGCTACATCTTAAAAAATAAACAAATCTAAAAGTGAATCAAAGTATTGTAACTATTAGCAACCTTTCGCACAGGTATACCCGTGACTGGGCAATCCGCGATATCAATTTCGAGATTGAGAAAGTTGGTATACTGGGTCTGCTGGGATCAAATGGCGCTGGCAAGTCCACCACTATGAATATCCTGTGCGGCGTCCTTAAGCCAACCGAAGGAGAAGTTTTCATCAACGGTATAGATATCAGGAAAGAACCTGAGGAAGCGAAGAGGTATTTAGGGTTTTTGCCACAGAATGCCCCTTTGCATCTGGAGCTCACTGTTGAAGAATATCTTATTTACTGCGCCGAAATACGTGATGTAAATAAGCACAATATTAAACAAGCCGTTGGCGAGGTAATGGAGAAGTGCGGGCTTACTCACTTTGCAAAAAGATTGCTGCGTAACCTCTCTGGCGGGTACAGGCAACGCGTAGGCATTGCGCAAGCCATCATCCACAAACCAAAGTTGGTGGTACTGGATGAGCCTACCAACGGACTGGACCCTAATCAAATCATAGAGGTCCGTAAAATTATTAAAGAGATTGCCGAAGAACGTGCAGTAATATTCTCCACGCACATTTTATCTGAAGTACAAGCCATTTGCAGGGATGTAAAAATGATTGAAAATGGCCGCATGGTGTTCGCTGATACCATGGATGCCTTTAACAATTACATCCTGCCCGACTCCATGCTGGTTTTCATGGACAACCCACCATCCACTGAAATTTTAAAAGCCATATCTGGAATAACCGACGTAGAGCAGCTTAATGACAGAAGCATCCGCCTTCGTTTCAAAACATCGCCCGACATAACAAAAACCATTATAGCCATGAGCATACAACAAGGCTGGGAACTAAAAGAGATCATGCTGGAAAAAAGCTCGCTTGATGAAGTATTTGCACAACTATCCAATAAAACACAAAGCAGGTAAGCAGATGAGAAAAATATTAAAAATAGCCGGGTTAGAACTGAGCATCTTATTCTATTCGCCTGTTGCCTGGTTGGTACTCGTAATATTCATGATTCAGAGTGGTATTACCTTTTTAGATATATTACAAAGTGTAAGAACGGGCTTATCACTTGGCTTTGGCACCAAACCCATTACGCAAAGCTTGTTTGCCGGCACCGGTGGTTTATTTACATCAATGCAAGGCTACATTTACCTGTACCTGCCCATTTTAACCATGAGCCTCATGAGCCGCGAAACAAGCAGTGGCTCCATAAAACTTTTGCTTTCATCGCCGGTAAAACTCAGGCAAATTATACTGGGCAAGTATCTGGCCATGATAACCTACGGGTTGGCCATAATTGGCGTACTGGCAGTATTTGCGCTGATTGGCTGCCTGTTTGTGGCTCATGCGGATGCCGGATTGATCCTTTCGGGCTTGTTAGGGCTTTATTTGCTTATATGCACCTATTCTGCTATAGGTTTATTCATGTCATGCCTTACCACCTATCAGGTTGTAGCAGCCATCAGCACCATGGCAGTATTCGCTGTATTACGTTACGTTGGTCAGATCGGCCAGTCAATAGACTTTGTACGTGATCTTACTTACTTTTTATCCATCTCCGGCCGTGCCGAAAAAATGGTAAGCGGATTAATCACCACGCGCGATATATTTTACTACCTAATCATCATAGCCTTATTCCTGTCGCTGTGTGTTTTAAAACTAAAAGGCGAGCGCGAAATAAAATCATGGTCTGCAAAGGCTGGCCGCTACGTAGCGCTTGTCTGCATCGCCCTTGCAATGGGCTATATTACATCCCGGCCGATGTTTACAGGTTATTTAGATGCTACCGCTCAGGAGTCGCTCACTATTACAGAAAACAGCCAGGCCATTGCCGCACAAATCAAGGGCCCGTTAAAAGTTACTACATATGCAAATATGCTGGCACCGCACCTATGGAATGTGTTGCCTGAATCACGCAACCGCGACTTAAGCCGCCTGGAAAATTTTAAGCGATTTATACCGGGTATGGATGTAGATTATGTGTACTATTATAAAAGCCCTGTTGATAGCAACTACCGCGATTATAAGTACAATCCCAATTTGCGCGGCATTACCGATATTGACCAGATTGCGGATAAGATGGGCTCCGTAATGGGTATTGACAGAGACCTGTTTATATCAGCAAAAGAGATAGACAAACAAATTAACCTGGAGCCGGAAGGTAATTTAACAGTACGAAAACTGGAATACAATGGCAGAAGTACCTTCCTCAGGTTTTTTATGGGTTCTATGGACCCTTATGCGGGCGAAGCGGAAGTAGACGCAGCGCTGAAACGGTTGTTGACCACGCCATCTAAAATCATATTCCTGACAGGTAATAACGAAAGAAGCACAACCAAACCTGCCGACAGGGATTATAGCCAGATAAGTGCACTTAAAACAAGGTCCGGAGCTTTAGTTAACCAGGGGTTTGATGTGGATACGGTTAACATCAACGTTGAGGGTATACCATCAGATGCAGATGTAGTGGTGATAGGCGACCCTTCGCTTCCATACTCGTTACAGGCACAAAGCAAAATAGCCGATTATATAAGTAAGGGTGGCAATATGCTGATAACCGGTGAGCCCGGCAGACAGCAAATTCTTAACCCGGTACTTAAACAACTCGGGGTACAACTAACTTCCGGTGTATTGGTTAACCCAGACCAAAGCTTAACGCCTGGACTTACCAACGCCCTGCTTGCCAAGCAAGCACTATCTGTAGACTCAAACCTGGCAAGACTACAAGCGTTTAAAGCCCCTGTAGGAGTGCTTGGTGCAGCTTCTGTTCAAAGCCTTGGGGTTAGCAATTTCACTGTTACTCCTTTGCTGTTAAGCGCCAATGGCGGATGGAACAAACATCTTTCAGACCAAGCCACTGCAGAACCGGTGCCGGCAGTTCAAGATGCCAGTACTATGTCCGTAAATAATGCACCGGCCAGCGGCGTTGTTGTTATGGTTCAGGCAAACAGGCCACCTAACCCTAACGGTGCCGGCGATGCACCAAAAATTGGCTCTTTTGATTTGGCAACAGCCGATCTGACCTATAACAAGGCCAACGGAGACCAGAAAGGCACCTTCCCTATTTCGGTAGCTCTAACACGTAATATTAACGGCAAACAGCAACGGATAGTAGTCTCTGGTGATGCGGATTTTATAAGCAATGGTGAACTGCCCCGCCCGCGAAGCAAATTTAACGAGTACTATGCTCAGGGTCTTTTCAGGTGGTTCAGCAACGGCAAATTCCCTGTGGATGTTACACGTCCGGAAGCAAGAGACAAGGATTTGAAGATCAGCCGCGGCCAGATAACCGCATTAATGTGGTTGTGTAAAGGTATTATACCGGCTTTCATAGCCATTTTTGGCGCCATACTCCTGTTCAAAAGAAGAAGAAATTAAAAAATAGTTTGGTTAGTAGTTCAATAGCGCAGTCACGGGGTGCAGGAATACCTGCCCCCCTGCTGCACAAATTAATGTAATCTACATATGAGTTTTACTACCGATAAACAAACGCTCGATGACCTGAGCATCTTCGGCAAAGCCGGCGCAGATGGCGTGTTCAGCATCTACAATCGTACGTATACACGCGGCGGTGCAGAGCTGTTGGAAAAGATGTTTTTGTACCCCCTCTCAAGCCAGGACGAAATAAACGATCGTAGCCAGACGATACAGCAATTTTGCGACCTTAAAGTAACGTTCCCGTTCAGAACCGACCAATTGGACAGCGCCGAGATTTATATGGCGATGACCGACAGACGAACAAAGCTGGCGCACAGGGATAACGGACTAAGCCGCAAGTTTGATGATTTTTTATCAACAGATGGCGACTATAAATTGATTCGTAATGGGATAGCCGCGGTCATAGGCATTTTAAATGCTCTCAAATCTTTCCTTGATACTACAAGGTCGTCTTTTGATCAAACTGCTTTTGGGGCGGAGCTTAAAGAGCTGTTAACAATTTTGGAAGATGGAGAGCTGCGTTCATTACTAAAACTCGGAATACAGAACAAGCTAACACATGAGGAAGCAGTTGATTGCGATGATCTGATAAGATTCCGGTCACTCTACAAAATAAAAAGGCTGTTGAGTTTTATTTACAACATCGATGTGTATTTATCGGTTGCCGAGGTAGCGTTAAGCCGCACTTACGTTTTTCCGAAGGCCCTTAACGCGGATGAGCATACGGTACAAATAGCAGGATTGTACCATCCACTGGTGAAGAACGCCGTCGCTAACAATATATCCATAACGCCAAACAGTAACATCGTTTTTCTTACAGGCGCAAATATGGCAGGCAAATCAACCTTCATGAAATCCCTTGGTATAGCGCTGTACCTTGCTCATATGGGCTTCCCGGTAGCGGCATCCCATATGGAATTTTCAGTACGCGATGGCCTGTACACCACCATCAATCTTCCGGACGACTTAGGATCCGGTAACAGCCATTTTTATGCGGAAGTATTACGGGTTAAAAAGATTGCTAAAGAGCTTGGCGTAGCTAAAAATCTGTTTATCATTTTTGATGAGCTGTTCAGGGGCACCAATGTAAAAGATGCCTACGAGGGCACTATCGCACTTACCGAAGCCTTTGCCCATAAGCAAAACTGCATGTTCATCGTTTCTACTCACATCATTGAGGCGGGCGATGTTTTGCGTGACCGGTGCAACAACATCAACTTCCTGTACCTGCCCACTAAAATGGAGCATAACGTTCCGGTATACACCTATAAACTGGAACAGGGCATCACAGCCGACCGGCATGGCATGATCATCATTAACAACGAAGGTATTCTTGATATTCTCAGGAGCCGGAAAGGTAAAAACTTAACGTCATGAGCTTTTTTGCAGATAAACAAACACTTGAAGACCTGAACATACTAGGCAGGCACAAGAACAACTCCATTGCACGCCTCTTTGACGGGGCGGTTACCGCGGGAGGCAAAAAGCTTATGGATAAGATGTTTCAGGAGCCTTTGAACGACGCTGATAAGATCAATAAACGCAGCAGCATTTTCCAACATTTCTGCAGTCAACCAACCAGGTTTCCGTTTACTGCGGAAAAGTTCGCTGTAATGGAGAATTACTTAAGTTCGGGTGGCGGCGGCCTGGTATCAACCGGCCTCAGTATTATAAGCAAACGGTTTTTGCAAATAGCGGCACAGGATAAAGATTACGAGCTGCTCAATACAGAGGTTTGCCATACCATTGAGCTTTTAAACGAATTTTATGAATTTTTAAATCAGCTACCTGCAACAACCGGCCCTTACAGTGACGAACTGCGCCATGCTAAAAACCTGATAACAGACCAGCGCCTTAACTGGTTGCTTAAAGAGCGCGGCACGCAGCAACTGCCTTTGAGCAAGCTGATAAGGTATGATTATTTACTGCGCACCAGCCTTCACCAGGAAATGGGGCAGCTTATGGAGATTATATTCAGACTGGATGTTTACCTTGCTGTTGCCGGTATTGCAAAACATAAAGGCCTATCCTTTGCAAAAGCCTTACCCCGCGGAGCTAATGTTTTAACTGTTAACGGCCTTTATCACCTTGCAGTGACTAATGCAGTTGGCAACTCTCTGCAATTAGATCAGGCCACGAATGTACTCTTCTTGACCGGGGCAAACATGGCGGGTAAATCTACCCTCATGAGGTCGTTCGGCATTGCGGTTTACCTGGCACACATGGGTTTTCCGGTAGCAGCTTCCCATATGGAGTTTTCAGTTAAGGACGGTATTTACACCTCCATCAATGTGCCTGATAACCTGCGTTCTGGCTATAGTCACTTTTATGCCGAAGTTTTGCGGGTAAAAACTGTTGCACAGCAAGTTGCCGATGATAAAGACCTGGTGGTAATTTTCGATGAACTGTTTAAAGGCACCAACGTTAAGGACGCATACGATGCCACCTTTGCCATAACGGAAGCCTTTTCTGAAAATCGTAACTGTTTCTTTATCATCTCAACCCATATTATTGAAGTTGGCGAGAGCCTGCGCAAGCAATGCTCAAATTTCAGGTTCGTTTACCTGCCTACTGTTATGGAGGGGAATGTACCACGCTATACCTACCGGCTGCAGGACGGAATCACAGCCGACAGGCATGGAATGATGATCATTGAAAATGAAGGCATCTTGGACATTATTAAAGGCTGATTCACATCAGCATCAAATCCTTTCAAATTTAACAACGAAACTAAGCAATGAAAATAAAACTATTAATGGCTCTGGGTTTAACCGCCTTTACCTACGGCGTATCCAGGGCTCAGGATATTCCTTTTGACAGTGCTGTGCGCACAGGCAAATTGCCCAATGGCTTCACTTATTATATCAGGCATAACGAAGAACAAAAAAATCGTGTGGTTTTTTACCTGGCTAACAAAGTAGGCTCCGTATTGGAGAATGATGACCAGCGCGGATTGGCGCATTTTATGGAGCATATGAGTTTTAACGGCACAGCGCACTTCCCTAAAAATGAGCTGATAAATTATCTCCAAAAGGCGGGCGTACGCTTCGGCGCTGACATTAACGCTTATACCAGTTTTGATGAAACCGTATACCAGTTACCATTGCCAACTGATCCGGAAATAGTGAAGAATGGCATTGAGATAATGCACGACTGGGCACACGGCGCAACGCTTGATGTAACTGAAATAGATAAAGAGCGCGGCGTGGTGTTAGAAGAAAAACGGCTTGGAAAGGGCGCTGGCGACAGAATGAGAACTAAATATTTCCCTGTCATCTTAAACAATTCGCGGTATGCTAACCGAATCCCGATAGGTACTGAAGAAGTGTTGCAAAACTTTAAGCCGGCTACTATTATGCAGTTCTACAAAGATTGGTACCGCCCCAATCTGCAGGCACTCATAGTAGTGGGTGACATAGACGTTGACCAGATGGAAAAAGCCATCAAAGCAAAGTTCGCCGACCTGAAAAACCCTGTTAACGAAAAAACGCGTACGCAATACGTGGTACCACTAACGGGCAAAAATAATTTCGTTGCAGTAACTGACCGTGAAATGCCCAGCACATCTGTACAAATTATTATGAAACAGCCGGAGCTTCCGCTAAAATCGGTACAGCAATACCGCTTAAGCATTATTCGCGCGCTGTTTAACGCCATGATGAGCAGCCGGTACCGCGAACTCGCCCGGCAGAACGATCCTGCATTTTTAAGTGCAAACGCAAGTATTGATGGGTTCATGGGCGGACTGGATGCTTATACCGTGTCAGTAACAGCTAAGCCCGGCGAACTGGAAAAAGGTTTCAAGGCAGCATGGCAGGAAAATGTACGCGTTAAACAATTCGGCTTTACCGCAACGGAACTGGAACGTGCCAAAGCCGACTATCTCAACCAGTTTGAATCTCTATTTAATGAGAAAAACAAAGTTCAGTCTAACAATTATGTTAAAGAATATTTACAATATTTTCTGAAAGGCACTGCAGCGCCGGGTATTGCCTATGAATATGACCTTGTAAAAAAACAGTTGCCGGGCATTAGCCTGCAAGAGCTGAACGCTATAGCCAAAACTATCAACAAAAACACTGACCGTGATATTTTAATATTGGCTCCAGAGAAAGATAAAGCAGCCTTACCTACCGAATCAGTTTTTGATGCGTGGATAAAACAAGTTGAAACCGGCAGCATCAGCGCTTACAAAGACGAAACAAATACTGCCAAACTTCTGGCAACAGAACCGAAACCAGGAAGCATTGTCAGCCAAAAAACAGATGAGCGTTCGGGAATTACTACCTTATCTTTAAGCAATGGTGTAAAAGTATTGGTGAAGCCCACCACCTTTAAGAACGACGAAATTTCGTTCACTGCTTTCTCGCCGGGTGGCACGTCGCTGTATAGCGACGCGGAATACCAGTCGGCATCTGCTGCCAATATTATACCTTCTTTTGGAGCCGGAAGCTATGATGCCAATGCGCTGAGCAAATACCTGGCAGGCAAGCGGCTGAGCGTACAGTTAAGTATTGGTGAGCGGACACAAAATATCAATGGCGGCGCCGCTAACAAAGACCTTGAATCGGCCCTGCAACTGATGTATGCCTACATCACAGAACCACGAAAGGACACTGTACTTTTCCGGGGGATGATGTCGCGCTCCAAGGCTGGGCTTGCTAACAGAGGGAATGATCCAAACACTGTTTTTCAGGATACTATCAGCGCGGTATTGGGCGATCACAACGTACGCCGCACGGCGCCGTCAATAGATAAGTTAAATCAGATCGACCTAAACAAAGCATATACTATATTCAAAGAGCGTTTTGCAAACGCGCACGATTTCACATTTGTGTTTGTTGGCAGTATTGATATAGAATCATTAAAGCCATTACTTATAAAATACGTAGCCAGTTTACCCGCAACAGGCAAATCATCGCCAGCGAAAGACCTCAACATTAACATACCTGCGGGAAAAATAGAAAAATTGGTATACAAGGGATCCGAGCCGAAAGCAACAGTAAATCTTGTCTTTTCCGGCCCATTTGATTACAATTTCGAAAACAAGATAAAAATGGACGCGCTGAAAGAGACCCTGCAGATCAGAATGACTGAAAGACTGCGTGAAGAGGAAAGCGGCGTTTACTCGCCGAGTGTGCGTTTATCTACTACTAAGTTGCCAAAGGGCAGGTTTGCAACCACTATTATCTTTGGTTGCGCGCCACAAAATGTTGACAAGCTAATCAGCTCCGTTTTAGATGAGGTAGAAAAGATAAGGACAGTTGGTCCACCACAAGTGAATGTTGACAAGTTTAAGGCAGAAACATTACGCACTATAGAAACAGCAACAAAAACCAACGGATTCTGGTTGGGATATATCTATGGCCAACTGCAAAACGGCGAACCGCTCGACCAGATAGACACTTACAATGAGCGTGTAAATGCTATAACACCGGCTGATGTTAAAGCCGCTGCTGCCGAATACCTGAACGGCAAAAACTACATCAAATTTGTGTTACTACCTGACGGTAAGTAAGTAAAATCTTAACCAATAAAGCTCTTCGTTCTTTTCGTTGATCATTAAGATTAATTAGTTAATTATAAAACAACCTCCCGAAGGAGCGGGAGGTTGTTTAACTCAAATTACATCAGCACGTTTTAATACAGTACTTTTGTAAGGTATGCAACAGCAAGCTAATAACCCACTCCACGGTAAAACTTTAGAGACCATTTTAAACCAGCTGGTAGCTTATTATGGCTGGCCCGAGCTTGGTGCCCGCATACGTATCAATTGTTTTAACGATAACCCGAGCATCAAATCAAGCCTGAAATTTCTTCGTAAAACCGACTGGGCAAGAAAAAAGGTGGAAGACTTATATATCTCCACCTCTTTTGATATCAAATAAATAATAGTTAATCACTGCTCTTTTCTTCTGAAGCACGAGCCATTAATGCTTCTTCTTTTTATTCATTTTAGCTTTTAACCCCGCCCTGTAATTGTAAGTTTTGGCATTGCTGGCTTTCTTTTCATGAAACGCGGCCCCCGGAGCATCATCATCTGCTTTTGCTTTGGCAGCTTTCTTCTCAGGTTTATCGGTAGACGGGCGTTTTTCAATAACCAGTTCCTCGGGTAAATCACCCAAAGGAATTTTTTGCCCGGTAGCCTGCTCAATCTTTTTTACCTCCGTCAGCTCCAGATCAGTGGCGAAGGTTATAGCCATCGTTTCATCTTCGGCATCTGCCGAATCATTTATCATTCGTTGGATATATGTTTCTTTTTCAATCGGCAATTCAAAATGAATAAGGAACGGTATGTCATCCAGATCAAGCTTTTGTTCGCCATCATTAACCACAATTAACACCCTGGTATCGGCATTTTTAAATTCTTGTATCGATGCAAAGCCATCCATCTCGAAAAACCAGGAATTTAGCAAAGCAGCTGTGGTACCCCGGTCGTTTAAGCTCTTATATAGTTTTTCGGCTGTTGGGCGGGTATTTACAAACAGTACTGCTTTGGTAAACACGTCGTCATCCTGCATAAATAAGTTCAGCAGGTTAACTTTTGTGCCAAAATTAGGCAGCAGGTATAACAACTGCGGATGGGTGTTAAACTGCGGCTCTCCTATCTCTTCAACCTCTATAACAGCCGGCTGCTTCATAAAAGGCGCTATCATTTTGTTTAAACGCTCGTGCAGCACTTCTGTAAAAACAAGATGCTGGCATTTAGGTATACTGGCTGCCAGTTCTGCAACGGGTAATTGTAGCCCTTGTTTCACAATCAGTTCTGCATCGTCAACAATAAACAGCTCTATCTTATTTACGTCAAGGCCAAGTTTGAGGTATATGGCACGCGCCCTATCGGGTGTAGCAACTACAATATCGGCACCATCTGCCATGGCATCCATCTGCGCTTCTATCCCTGGGGTAGCAAATAGCGATACTATAGACAGGGTTTTGTTCTTATTGAGCTGGGCAATTTTAGCAACAACCTCTTCTACCCTTTCCCTGTCAGGTGCCAGAATTAAAACCTTCGGCACACCATCAGGCGTGTAGTTAAATTTATTTAGCGTGGCTAATATGTAAGTGGTGGTTTTGCCGCAACCTTCGGGGCCCACGGCTATCACGTCCTGACCGCCGTTAATACGCGCCAATGTTTTTTGCTGAATTTCTTTAGGAGCTGCAAAACCGGCTTCGTTTAACGATTGCACTAATCCTTTTTTTAGCTTGAATTTATCTGACCACGCCATACTTTGAATTTAAAACCTCGGAGGGATGACAAATTTATCGTTTTTGAAGGGCTTTTTTGGTCTTTTGGAAAATGTTTCACAAACAAGCTTTCCGCATATTAAATGATATTCTAATCGTAAACTTTATATATCGACGCTGGATAATGGGAGTTTCACTCCATTTATTTGAGCTCTTACAATCATGTTCAATATTGTGATTATGAGGTCGTAAGTAAACCTTACTACTATTAAATAATATCACCATTTGCTTTGATCTTTCTTTTGTCTGATGCAACTTTTAAGTAAGCAATAGATGAAATTTATAATTGTGATGTATGATGCACGATGTTATACGCCTAAAATTGGGAAATTGTAAAAACTTGAACTAAACAAAAAGCCCCTCAGATTTCTCTGAAGGGCTTTCTTTTAGTGGGAGCAACAGGATTCGAACCGTCCGCTGTATATAGCTAATTATCAATACAATTCACTTTTCGAAAAAAACTTGGTACTCAGTTCGGTACTTAGTTTTGCTTGACACTCAAAGATAATGAAAATGTTAATAATTTATACAAAGATAGAATCGTCGTATTTTTAAGTAGTGTAATTTGAAATATTGTGTCTTTAATCTATTAATGAAAGTTGAATAAATAAGGATTATTAGTGCAATAAAGTTGAAATTTATCAGACCTACTTTGGCACTAATTGACGGTTAAGTTCAAAGATTAGTGAGCAGCATGGCTCTGATTATTACCATATTATATATTGGCTGAACTGACTTAAAATTCACAAATATTATTGATGCAATGATTATATTTGATATAAAGTAACATACCTTATCTGTCATCTGAATGCTAAAAAAAATCTATATAGAAAATTATAGATGTTTTGCCAAAACTGAAATGTACTTTAAAGATCTAACAATTGTTGTTGGAAAGAATAATGCTGGCAAATCTACATTGATCGAAACCTTAAGAATATTATCTCTTACGGTTAATAGAGTCAAAAACTCTCATTTCGTAACTGCTCCTCAATGGCTGAATTTTTCGGATGATGACATATTAGGTATTAGACCTAATTTGCAAGGACTTGATATATCCACACAAAATATATTTTATCAATATGGTACGCCACCTAGTAAAATAGTTGCTGAATTTGAGAACGGAGCAAAGGTCAATATATATATCGGAGAAGACGTAGAGCTATTTGCTACATTTCAGAGTCCAACGGGTGCATATATTGAATCGAAAAAATTTGCAAAGGCGCAACAACTGGACGATATAAAAATTTTACCACAGATTTCTCCATTGTTGAAAAATGAGTCAGTAATAAAATATGAGACGGTCCAACGCAATTTGTTAACTAATTTGAGTTCTCGACATTTTCGAAATCAGATAAACTATTTTCCTAAAGATTTCGCTAAATTCAAAGAACTGGCAGAACAAACTTGGCAGGGTTTAGGAATAGATAATACTAACGGCAATATTCGAACGCAAGGAGATCTTTTTCTTTTTGTTAGAGATAATCAATTTGACGCAGAAATAGCATGGATGGGTCACGGCTTGCAAATGTGGTTACAAACCATCTGGTTCTTGTCAAGATGCTCAAGTGATACTACGGTTATTTTGGATGAGCCGGACGTTTATATGCACGCTGATCTTCAAAGGCGTCTAATCAAATTGATTAAAAGGGATTTTAAACAAGTTATTGTTGCAACGCATTCCGTTGAAATAATGGCTGAAGTTGAAGCAGAAAATATACTACCAATAAGTAGTCTGAAAAGAAGGCAAAGCTATGCAAATAATGCTCCTTTTGTGCAAAAGATAATCAATGATATTGGCAGTGTTCATAATATTGAGATCGCTAGAATGTTCTCTTACAACAAGTATCTTATTGTCGAAGGGGAACGAGACGATGTGAAGCTATTAACTATTTTCCAATCAAAATTTTACCCAAACACTTTCGAGCAATTTGATATACTACCTAAAGTGTTTGTTGAGGGGTGGGGTGGCTGGCAACGGGTAATTGGTTCTCATAAAGTACTTAGGGATAGTAGTTCAGAATTAAAGACGTATTGTATCTTTGATTCTGATTATCATACCTCTGAAGAAAAAGAAGAAAGACTAAAAGAAGCAAAAACTCAAGGAATCAATCTTCATATTTGGAAAAAAAAGGAAATCGAAAATTATACCATTTGCGTACCTGCAATCTTTAGACTAATCAAGAAAAAAGGAAAAGCTAACTTATTAACTGAAAAACAGATATTTGAAAAGGTTAGTTTAATGGCCGAAGAATTAAAAGATGATGTATTTGATTCATTTGCGACGGAAATTAAAAGCAAAGATTCAACCAAATCTGTCAAGACATCAAATCAAGAAGCGAGAGCATATGTTAATTCTAAATGGAAGTCGGATAAATTCTCGATTGTTTCAGGAAAAGCCTTGATTGCAGCTATCAGTAAATGGTCTTCAGAAGAATTTCAGGTATCAATTAGCAAATTCGCAATTGCAAGGGAAATGACAGATTTAGAAATAGATGAAGAAATGAAATTAGTTATTCAGAAAATAGAAGAAAGGATAGATTTTTAGCGCTCCCGTAGCGTCCCGTTTGTGTACTGTATGCAAAGTACCTGGAATGAAATTCGAACTCGTACAACCTATAAGAGTTCGAGCATTGCCTAGTTGTTCTGTCATTAATGGTTATAGGCCTTTTAAAATCGAATATTACATCGCCATTATTAAATTCACGTTCGCGCAATTCTATGTAGCGCCGGCCGCTGTGAATGGTGTTACCACTGGTTTGGTCGGTAAAAAGTAGCAGCAGGTGGTCTTTAAAAGGGGGTAAAATTTGCAAGCGCCAGGCCGTGGTACAAAGTTAACTGAATTTGTAATCCTCCCTTATTTCGGACAGTAGTTTAAGAGAATAAGTTAAATGTTATTTACGTTTTTTTTAGTAAATAGATGATCATACTAATTGCAATTGTTGCTTAGATTTCCCACATTATAATTGAGTATTAAACATAAAGTCTCCAAATCCCAAGATGGCGGTTAAAATGTTATAAAAGCTACTATTCATTAGAAATCATTGTGTTAGTTCATTCTTTATCTGCTTGAATTGCTTTGAAGTTATGCCTTCCAAACGCTTCATTCGGCCTGCTACAATTGTAATCTTCCCTCCATTCATCAGCTGAAACCTGTACTGCATTGAGGTTTTCGAATAAGTGAGTACCCAATATGTTTCCCGGCAGGTTCTATTCACCCATTCGATATGGCCGTTCAGCATAGGCTTGCCCGGTTGGCTGAACTGCAGGGTAGTATGTTTGCTTTCACAACAATCTTTAGACTCCTTGCTGTTCAGTACATGAGAGTACTTTCAATTATCGCCATCACGCTTCAAATCCGGATCCATACAACCCATAAGGTGGTACGGCCGATGGATCGCTTTGAATGCTTTTGAAATGGTGTTTTAGATTAAAGCTAAGATATCGATGGTTAAGCCATTCGCGTCCCCGTAATTGGTGCTGTATTTATGTCGGGATTTGTTCAACGCCGACTCCCAAGGTTTTGAACATTGAGATGGATAATTAAAGTGCAGAGTGCAGTCTCTCGTACCTTTGGTTACCAGATAGGCGATCGTTTTCATTGTAGGGTGATGGCTATGGTTAGTGGAAAGCAGGTAATTTTTACAATCTATGGCTTCGATGATCTCAAAACCAGTGTTGCCGGTGCTGCCATGATGGGAAACTTTTACCAGATCGATCTTGACCTTTTCTGTTCCATAGCGACGTAGAGATGACAGTATCACATCTGGGTGCGCGTCACCTGAAAAAAGCACCCTTCGCCCTTCGAATTCTGCCATAAAAGCGATGCTGGATCCATTACCTTTAGATTTGTCCGGCATATAACCCTGTGCCGCAAGTTCTTCAATGGACTCATTTGTGGCCCCCATCCGTTCTAACCCTTCTAAAGTCGATTCTACGGCTTGTTCCTTTCCTCCATAACCCGGTATTAGTCCTGCCTTTTTTACTTCAGCTTCCCAAAAGGGTTTGTAAGCGGCCAGTTTCTCCGCACTGGGCGATAAAAGGATAAGTTTTAAGTCGCCGTCCAATATAATTTCAGGTAAGGTCTCTTTTAGACCATTTGGTAATACCACCGGCCCTTCATTAAAACTCGTATTCCAAGGAATCTTATGCTTGCCGATTGCGATAGATAATTTTTCGCCCATTTTACCACCTAATCGTTCGTCTTTCAGTTCCTCGGCGCTTGCCAGGTGTTTGTAGGCATTGAACCAGATTTGTTTGATTTTTGCCGGTAATTTTTCCTGCTGCAGAAATTTGAGGATACCCCCAATATGGTCGCTGTCGACATGGGTAACTACCAATAATTCGATCACCTTTTCTTCTTTCGGTAAGTTGTTAGCAATCTGATCAATTATGGCGGACACGGTCGCTGTACCCCCGTCAATGATTAGGTGGCGGCAGTGTTCTTTGGTTCCATAGCTTACCCAAAATGCATCCCCGTAAAAAGCCGGGAGCGCGGTTACTTTGAAAATCTTTTCAATGGGATTTTCCATGTTCAATAACTTAAGGCAAGCGGCTGAGTGATATCTCGATAATCTCCTTCAGCAGGCGCGAAATTGGTTTGATGCTCTTCCCCATCCGGACTGATATCTGGGTTAATGCCATTAAATACGGTAACATTCTGGCTCCAGTCCAGTTGTCTTTTTTTTTGCTGCAGGTCGTTAATTATCAATCCGAGCGTGGTATCCTGCCGGTCGGAATGCTCGAAATGTTGAGTGATTCCATTCAGCAGCAGACGGAAACCTTCAGTGTAAATTGGCGTCCCCCTTGAAAAGGCCTTTACAAAATAATCTCGGCTCTCTTTGATCTTTTCCTTTTTTGGCCGTTTGCTATTGATCAATTGTGTGGCGTAGATGATCGCACCATCAGGTAAATAAGGAAACCAATCCGCTAAGTTCTTTGGCCAATTATGTAGCCGTGCCAAAGCATTGGCCCTCAACAGGTAATAGCCGCCGATGGTTGCGGCGGCGGGGTCTTGGCGTTTTTGCAGCAATAATTGTTCCGCCTGTTTTAGCGTCATGAGCGAGCGGGCTTCCGTTATGGCCCCTGTTTTAAGCAGGGACAGCAATGCTTCTGCTTTCCAGTTGTTGGTCGTGACGACTACTTCCAAGGGACTGATTTGTCTTTGTGCGGGATTGAGGACCGGCCGGATGAGTATCATCACCGGGCTATCGGGTGGCAAACTTATCGTTTTCTTAGGATAATTTTCATAACTGATCTCAATGACGGTAGCACGGCTAAGGGTAATCGTTTGAAAAACAGTACCTTTCAAATCCCGTATTTCCAACGGACTGCGTTTGTCAACTTGCAAGTCATAATCTTTTGTCCAGTGACCGTTTTGCAAACTCAGGAAACGATAACTCAAATAAAATGGAAATCTTTCCAGGGTCTGATCTTTTTGGGGATATTTGGACAAATTGGCATTCGCGAAATAAGCCCATTCCATATCCTCGTGTGGACTAAGCGCGGTGAGATCGAACCGGACGTTAGACCGCTCGCCGGGTCGTACTTCGGTAACTTTGCTTTGGCTTTGGCCGGAAGTTAAAGTCAGCTGAACAAGATAAGTGCCGGTCTTGAACCTTTGTTTCAGACCAGTAGCGGCCATCGTCAGCCAAGTTTCAGCGATGAGCTCATTGTTCAAATTGAAAACCTGCAGGTGTTTCGGCATCAATTCCGACTCGGCAGAATCAACCCAAAATTCCACGTAAATATGTCCAGTAAGACGCTTGGACGTTGTTTTCATAAGCAGCTAAGGATCTCTTGGGTAAATGGTTTGTTGACAATGACCTCTATGTTTTCGGCATCCCGATAAGTAGCTTGTGCAAACTGTGCTTTGACATGATATACCCCGGCAGGTACCGGCACTTTCCATTTTTCAGCCAACGGCCCCCGAGTCTTGTTGAAGCCTTTATTAACATTGATACAAGATAGATCGGCGTGTTCCAGAGCTGGGTCGGGATCGCAAGCAACTTCCAGTGTCATGACAGGTGGTGTCGTAAAAATAGCGATTCGCGCGGATTGGTTATTTTCGTAAGGGCAACGGCCTGGAAAACCCTGCCCGGATTTTTGGAGTTCCATCATCGTTTCTATGTGGGTACAGAGGTCGGCTGTCTCTACCGTCCATCGCATTTGGTTGTTGACGGGCCGTGATAGCGATACCGCACCTGTCAAAGCGTTGATCAACGCTTTGGCAAAATAAGTGGCCTGGTCGGGTTCGCCATAAGAGCCATCATTTTTAGCCGCGGCCCTGATTACCAACTTATGCGCGCATTCTTTTTTGAGCTTATTGGAAGTTTCTAGAGCCTTAATGGTCACATTATCTTCAATGAGCCCGAGCGTGGTATCTCGGCAGGCATCCACAAAGAATAGTTGTGTTTTGATGTCCAATTGGCTAAAGGCCTGCATCGTGCGGTCAAAGTTGAACGCGCCTTCATAAGGTTCGTCCGGCTCCGCTCCGAATTCTTCGGTCAGTAAGTAATGGTAGTCATCCTCAATGCCATGGCCGCAGAAATAGAAGATGGCAGTGTTATTCTTATTTTTTAAGCAAAGCTCTCTCCAAGAACGATAAGCTGTCCGGATGTTATCACGCGTAGCCGGCTCTGTCTGAAGTTCCGGGGGAACGGTGTTGCTGTCTGGAAAATCTGAGATCAGTAGAGTTATACTGCCCAGCGGTAACGCCAGGTTATTATTTTGATGAAGCGATTCAAAAGTGCGGTACATTTCCACGGCGGAACGCTGCGGGCAGGTGAGTTGTCCTAGCGAACTTAACCCAACTTTAACCTGTGCTACGGCCAGGGTACCGTTGGTCAAATATGGATAATGCCCTATGCCAATGATAAAGACGTGGGTTTGTGCGTCGTTTTCGTCGTTTCCAAAAACCTGGACCATTGGTTAAATGTGAGTAAGTTTATGAAAATAAAAATAGGAAAATTTTATATATATAACTTATATCAATTGAAAGCAGCCGGTACTATCATACTGGTAACTTATGAAGATTGATTTTATAGCTTTTGTAAAAAATTTGATTTCTTATGTGCTCAGGCAAGTAAAAGAGAGTTTTAATAACTTCTGTATAAATCTCCCGTTTTTTTATGTTAAATCCGGCAACATTTTCCCGAGCGGATTTTTTTATTTATTTAAAAATCGTCCACAAAGCGAATTCGATGCCAATTATTAGATGTTGATTAAGTGTTAAGACAAGGAATTTGAAAGCCTTAAATCTTAACATTGGTTTAGTAAAATCGAAAAACGAATCCTATTAACACAGCCTTACAAGCCCTACTCCGATATTTCAAATCCATCTTTCACGATAAAATCCTTTAATAATTGATCTACTTTGATGCTGATCCTATAATCCGGCAACAATTTGCCTTCGATCTTTTCAAAATAGGCTTTTGCTTTATCTCTATCTACTGTACCTTTCAATTCATCAAATCGGCCATATTCGTTAATATTGTGCTCAGTAACATTGCTTTGCATTATATTTTGCAGTTTAAATTTATCCACTCCTAAAAGCCTCATAAGCTTTAAGATTTGGCCATATTTAGCTTGATATAAATACTCGGTGATATAATCTTTGAAAGTTTTGTCCGCCTTCAGCTTTGCGTTGCCGCTCATTACATCGTTCAGAAATATATTGGCAAATTTTTGTTCTTCTTGTGTCAACGTGGCAAAGGATTTGTGGAGTTCATCTAAAATCACTTTACGCTGGTCTTCTGTAATGTCAGTCTGATCTAAAGATTTTATATACTTTACAAAACGGGAGTTCATGTAATCGGCATCAATTTTACCCGTGTCTATCTCTACAATATAGGGTTCTATTTCAAACGGAACATCAGGCAGGCCTCCGCCGCCTGTGCCCTCAGTGAACATCTCCTTGTAACGGGCCAGAAGGCTATTATAGTTGGTTTCATCAACCAGCATTTTTATTACTAGCTTTGGTTTCCGTTCTTTAAACTCATAATCAGATTTTCCCCACTGAAAACCCTGCACTTTTGCAGCTTCAAGGTATTGGTTAAAGACTTTGAATAGCTTGGCAAATTGCCCGCGAACGGCCAAATCGTCGGGTAATTTCTCAAAATTTTCAATCCTTGCATTTATAAACAAATCTGCTATCTGCTGATAGGTAGTATTCATGTTCTCCAACTGCTTATCTAAACGTTCGACAAACAAACCGTAAGGCCTATCTCCAGAATATAGCTTTACGGCTTTATCGATATTCTGGTGCATCGTATGAGGAAAGCGATAGTACTTTATTATGCCGAAGGGCTTTTCATTGCCAAACAAACGGTTTGTACGAGAGAAAGCCTGAATGATATTTTCATATCGTAATACTTTGTCGAGATATAGGGTATTTACCCATTTTGAATCGAAGCCTGTAAGCATTTGATCTACTACAATCAACAGGTCAATTTGCTTTTCGGGTGATTTTTCTATTCTCTCATAAGGCCTCTTATGGGCTAAACGGTTAGAAATATCTTTTTTAAATTTGAAATGTGAAGCAAAAGTGAAATCTTGCTTGTAACGTTCATTATAGTCTTCGATTAATTCCAGTAAACCCTCTTCTTTAAACACGAACCCTGCATTATTGTCAATGTTTGGGTCAAATAATGCAGTGGTTTTTAACGCCGGAAAATCAGCTTTTAACAGTCGATAATATTCTATAGCTTCTGTAATGCTGCTGGTAGCAAGTATGGCATGGAACTTTCCATTACGGCTTAAACGCAACCAATTGTTTTTAATATCATCAACAACTGTTTGTTGATGTTCTATACGCTCGTACTGAGAACGATTCAAGTAATCTTCTATTCCTTTTTGGTATTGGCTAGCTCCGTTTAATCCGCCAGCCATAAATACCTTGGCCGAATCCATAAAGTGATAATAGACCTCACTTTTATTCGGATCGGCGATAGCTTCTTCCTCAGATGTGGCTTTGGCTTCTTGCAGGGCTACGGCCTTCCTGATGTCCCGATCCCTATAGGTAAGTACTTTATAAGGATCAAAACCCAGCACATTTTCGTCACGAATGCCATCTGCTAAACTGTAACGGTGCAGCTCGTTACCAAATATGGTTGAGGTAGTGGCTTCTTTCCGTTGGTTTTCTTCTTGGATGGGTGTGCCAGTAAAGCCAAAGAATACGGCCCGAGGGAACGTTCTGCGAATGGCAGGCAACATATTTTCGCCGAAAACAGTTCGATGTGCTTCATCTACAATGATGACCATTCTTTTGCTACGCATCTGTTCCAGATCATTAGCATTAAGGCCATCATCCTCCCCTCCAATGTTGCTCATTTTTTGGATTGAGGTTACGATCAACGTATCAGCAGGATCGCTGCTCTTGAGCTTACTTACCAATACATAAGTATCTTCTGTAGCTTGCACCGATTGGCCATCGTCTGCAAAGCCCCGATACTCCCGTAACGATTGCGTGCCCAGTTCGATCCTGTCCATCAGAAATACTACCTTATCTGCATCTTTGGAGTTGGCAATGAGTTGTGCTGATTTAAAGCTAGTCATGGTTTTGCCCGAACCCGTAGTATGCCATATATAACCGCCGCGAACGTTCGGATTTTTCCACTCGGTCTTTGCCACCCGATCAGAAATGGCATTGGCGGCGTAGTACTGATAGCTGCGCATTACTTTCAAGACACCATCTGTATTGTCTGCTACGGTATAAAAACCGATCAACTGATGAGCCATCGGAATAGAGATCAGCGAGCTACAGATCTGACGCCATTCGTTTACTGGTTCGTTGTTGAAATCGGCCCAATGAAAGAAGTAGTCTTTGTTAAACTTTCCTTCCGGACCAGGATTAGCAAAGTATACGGTTTCGTCAGGTGTTATGGCTATAAAGATTTGTATCAAAGAGAATATACCTGAGAAAATGCCTTCGTAAGCATATTTTTTGATCTGATTAGTGGCCTGACTGACGTGTACACCTGATCTTTTCAATTCCAGGTGAATAACGGGCATGCCGTTGATTAGCAAAACCAGATCGCCGCGGCGATCGTTCAAGATTTTGGATTTGCTTTTGTACCGTGGCTGCTGCACAATCTGGTAGCGGCTTTGTCCGGCTGCAATCTCCAATTTGTCATAAATTTTCAAGCTTACTTCCTTACCAAAGTGCAGCTTGTCGTCAGGGTTATCGCGAGTTATGGCTACACTTTTACCGTTGATGAAACCATTTAATTTAAGTGGTGTACGAAGGGCGGTGATCTGCTCTAATATCTGCTGCATCTCACCTGAGGTAAGTGGGGTATCATTCAGGCGGTCAATATCTCGATTGTTCTGATAAAGAATATCAGCCCAATTTTTTAGAAGATTTTCCTCCGTTGGGTTTCTAAGTACCTCGGTTTCCCATCCTTTAGTAGAAAGGAGTTGTATTACTGCTTGTTCAAATAAGGCTTCGCTGGTAAAGGTGGTCATGGGCAGTGTATTAAATAAACATTTTTTGCAGCAAGCCTTGCTTGAGGTGCCTTAATCGTTCGATTTTTTGCTGAGATAATTGTATTAAATCATCTAAACTTTTGAAATAGTTTCCGATTAAAGCTTGTTCACTAGGCTTAGGAATAGTTATGGGCATCTTTCTAAGAATTTTTCCGGAAACCTCTAAAAATGTTGATCCCGATGAATACTTTATTGCATACTTCTTTATGAGAAATCCCATTGAATATACAAAATATGTATCGCACTCATCGTTCAATACTATTGATTGAAATCCTTGATTCGTTGCGCCAGGTCTTTTTAAAATTGCCATATCTCCGATTCCCGCACGACTGGTAAATAAAACTGTGCGATTGGCTGGTAAAATAGTGGCGGAACTCATTTGTAATCCTAATTGTGTTATTCGTCTTTGACTTCCAGTTGCGTAAACTTTATCTCCTATTTCTGTAGGTGAATACCAATCAATGGAGCCATCCCAAAATTCTTTATTCGAAGTGCTGGGAGTACCGCCGCCCACAATATCTCCAATCTGTCCTAATTTTTTCTTCTCCCATACTTCTGTGAACCCTTTAAATCGAATTTCAGGAACATCATTCCCTTCTTTAGGAAACATTTTTTCGAGCATCGCCTTTTTTAGGTTTGTTACCTTTTCCAGCTTCTGCTCTTGTAATAGTATTAAGCCATCCAGAGCATTGAAATAATTACCTATTCGTGTTTGTTCGAGAACATTGTTAGGAGCATAAGATTCATAAACGGAAATTTCTGACAATGAAATGTGTTTAATAGTCCCTCCGTGCGAAACTATAGTCATTTTCCTAAAAAAGTCCCCTGTATTTAAATACTGATATAAAAAGTCAGCATTAGTCTTAGGTACTAACCTTCCCACTCGCTGTGCGAGTATCTGTTTATCCTTAATAACTTTCGCCGTTCTGCCTACTGTACCGTCCATTGTAACAAGAATATCATCGATATTCAAGATATATTCTTTAAGGTTGGAATTATAGAGATTTACCTTGTTTCCCACTGTGTTGTCAACAGAAAAGGATTCATGTTGGATATTCTTATTTGTAATAACAAGGTATTCTCCATCTGACTCAAATGTTTTGCTATCAAACGGGAAGCCCGTTTTAACTGTAGATAGTTCTTCTAATTTCTTCTCCTCCCATTCCTCATCAAAACCTTTAAAGCGTATAGCTGGTAAATTTTTATTTGCTGCCATCTTCGCTTGTTAAAAGTTTCTGCAACTCGTTCAGCCCCTGCATATCATGCCCGCTGCCTGTTAGTTCGCCAATCATTTTTGCCAGCGTCTGCTCCGTGTCCCGTAGTTGATTACTTACCTGTTGTAAGGTAGTGCTGTATTTACCGGCCAAATAATTTACCTTTTGTATAAGGATAGCAATCATGTTGGTTGGCAAATTGTGCAATGAACTTACCAAGGGGCTTATCCACTTGTGTTGCAGCAATTCTTTTACCTGCTCGTCCGTCAGCGTTTCAATAGTCTTTTTGGTGAGCATATGCAAGGCATCCGCTTCTTCTTTAATGTCCTTTTTAAGCGTTTTCTCCTCAGTTATAAGTTTGCTTACATTCAATATTTTAGTTTCATCGTCATCTTGGGCATATTTCGTCCCTTTCTTCATATCAGCAGCTATTTCCTTAGCAACCTTAATTATTTCGGCATTCACAAATGCGTCTTTAGCTTCGTTCGTTAGGCCGCTGTCTTTTATTTCTTCTGATAAGCTCTCCAACAGTTCTTCATACTCGGCAGTAATTTCGGCAAGGCGATTCTCTTTAGCTGTAAGGCTTTGCAGTTCGGTGGTTAAATGTACTCGCTGTACCAGGTCAAAGGGCAAAATGTGTCCTTTCCAACCTTCCTGTACATCGGTATCCTTGCCTTTTACTTTTTTGGTCACCATGTTGGCATCTACCTGTTTCGCTGCATTGAAGCCTTCGGTTTGCAGCATCTCCAAATCGCCCGATATACCTTGCCATGCATTATCCAGTAATTGGTACGCCTCGTATTTATCTACAAGTGCTATGGGCTCCAGGCGTCGAAAAATCTCGGCACTTAATATGCTTTTTTCTTTTGCAACACTTAAAGTCAGCATGTTGTCAATCAGCCTGCTTTTAAGAGCTGTATCATAATCGGCAAATGCACTGTCAAAGGCTGTGGTAAATGCTTTTACAGCCACATGTGTTTCAATGGCGGTTGTTACATCGTCGGCTTTCAAAGCCGCAATTTCATTGGAGACTTTGTTAAATAAGTTTTCTTTCAGCCTTGGGAAGGCCTCCCAATAGATAGAAAGCTCGTTAATTTCTTTGACCGGGATACCGCCGAACATCGTGGCATAAATATCCCAGCTTTCGGCAGCTTCACCACTATCAACATATCGGGGGATGTTGAGGTTATACTCATTTTTTCTGATGTCGTCGCGGCTTACCAACTCAGCATATTTTGGAATGCTTTGGCGATCAATCACTGCGTCTACGATTCTTCTAATATCTGATGCACGCAGTTTGTTGTTTTTTCCTTCCTTAATAAAACCTTTTGAGGCGTCAATAATCAGCACATCCGTTTCGTTACGCTTTTGCTTCAGTACCATTACAATGGTCGGAATACCGGTACCAAAGAATATATTGGCAGGTAAACCAATTATAGCATCAATATGATTTTGTTCAATGAGATTTTTACGAATAGCTCCTTCTTCGCCACCTCTAAACAATACACCATGCGGCAATACAATGGTCATGATACCGTCGGGTTTTAAGTGGTATAAATCATGCAATAAAAAGGCAAAGTCTGCTTTTGATTTCGGTGCCAAACCAAAGCGTGCATAACGAGGATCAGCTTCTTTATCCCCAGGCTCCCATTTCTGAGAATACGGCGGATTGGAAACTACGGCATCAAGATACAAAGGATTATAAGAGTTGACTGGATCATTTTCATCAAAATACGGCCAGTCTTCCTCTAATGTATCGCCATTTCTAACTTCAATGTTACCTATGCTGATACCGCGCATAATTAAGTTCATGCGGGTGAGGTTATAGGTGTTTTGCTTAAGCTCCTGTGCGTAATATTTAATTTTGTTTGCGCCGTCCATGTGTTTGGCAACACTCCGACCAATATTAATTAGCAAAGAGCCGGAACCACTTGTAGGATCGTAGATTTGTATTTCCGTGCGGTCTCTAAGGTGGTGTGCAATTATCTCAGACATTAAAACCGACACCTCGTGCGGCGTATAAAACTCTCCGGCTTTCTTACCTGCATTGGCTGCGAATTTTTCAATAAGGTATTCATAGATAAAGCCAAGCACATCATAATCCTGCCTTCCGTCCATCGGAATATCTTTGATCAACTGTATCAATTCGCTGATAGCCTTTGTTTGTAATGGAGCAGTCTCACCCAACTTGCTCAGTCCGGTTTGCAAGGTGTCAAATATTCCCTCGAATAGCTTCTTATAAGTGGGATTAAATAAACGACTAAAGGCCGACAAAGCATCACGAACGTTTGATACCTCAAAGTCGCTCCCTTTGGTTATCCAAGTAGAGAACAGATCTTTGTACCCAATAAAATAGCCGATGTTTTCCTTAAAGTGATTAACAACTTCTGTGTCCCCCTCAGAAAGTTGCTTTATGTCTTCTTCTGTAAACCCTTCCTTGTAAGCAAACTTTATCTCATATTCCGAAAGGTATTTGTAGAAAATAAAGCCTAATATGTAATCCTTATATTCATTCGCTTCTATCTTGGAGCGCATTTGGTTAGCAGACTCCCAGATTTTTGCGGCTAATTGTTGTTTATTCATTAAATAGTGAAATCAAATTTTTTAGCAATGTTATGAAATATATATCATTCCCTGATTTCTCCACTAAAAGCGTACAGTTTAAAAATTGAAAGTCCGCTATCAAACTTCGCTTTAAGGCTTATTTCAAGAATTGAACGAAAGAACAAAGCAAGCCATGTTTTGGGCTGCCCAAAACGTCTTGCCGGGATACCCGGACCCGATATACCTCACTTCGTTCCGCATACCAAAACTAACTAATGCAGCTTAAAGGGGTTGACGACTTGTAACAAACAGGCGCCTTGTTACGCTTAATGCTAAACGGCAGTTTAAAGCCGCAGAACATTAATTGAACATGGCGCGACCAAAAGTATCGGAAGAAGCAAAGCGAACATATAAAATAACCGTCCGGCTGAACAGCAGGGAACGGCTTCGCATTGAAGAGGCCGCTAAAACTACCGGCGTGTCAACTTACCGGCTTGTTCGCGATAAACTGTTGAAAGGCAAATTCCCTGAACCGAAAATAGCCAAGACCGACATCGGCGTGTATATCGAGCTGAAGCGAATTGGTAACAACATCAATCAACTGGCGAAACACGCCAATACAGGTAAGTTTCCGCCAGATATACGCTCCACACTGTCGCAACTGCGTGAGCAGCAGCAACTCATCTTAAAGCTTTTACTTTATGATAGCGGTTCAAAAGATCGGTAAGAGTTTTATGGGAGCGTTTCGGTACAACGAAAAGAAAACGCTTCACCCGGATAAGGACAAACGGGCAGTACTGTTGGACAGCAACTTTACCACTATTGACCATTGGGGCATCCAAAGGGAAGTGGAAATGGTCCGTAGCCTGCGGCCGTCACTTAATCGCTATGTTTACCATACCAGCCTGAATTTCCATAAAGATGACCGGCTTGATGACAAGACGCTATTGGCGATAGCGCATGATTACCTGTTGGCTAATGGCTTTGACGATAACCAGTACATGATCTTTCGACATCACGATGCCGATCATCCCCACCTACACTTATTAGTGAACCGCATACGCTATGATGGAAGCGTGGTATCAGATAGCAACAATTACCGGCAAAGTGAAGCCATACTCCGAAAGCTCGAAGAGCGCTATAACCTGGTAACTGTAGCATCAGCGCACCAGGTAACAAACGAGCGGCGTAGCGGCGAATCCAGCGAACTGAATAGCAAAGCAATCAACGATCAACGTAACAATAGAACAAGCTATCCGGATAACTATATATCCGCTGAGTCTGGTAGCAATAGAGCAAAAAGGCCATATAACGTTGGTACCATATATTTGGGTAACGATATAGCTGTCGAGCGGAGCAATCCTACAGCCAAACGGGCGCCGACAAAGGACGAGCTGGAAATGATGAGCCGTACCGGCCATGTCTCTGAAAAGCTCTTGCTACAGGAAAAGCTCACGATGCTGGTACCGCTGCACAACGTAACGATCCAGCAATTTATAGTCGCCTGTAAAAAGGAAGGCATAGACCTGCTTTTCAACCAGGCGTCGACCGGCAGGGTAAGTGGTATTACTTACTTCCACAACGGCTTCAAGATACGGGGTCAGGCGTTAGGCAACCGTTTTAAGTGGGGCGAAATCATCAGACACATAGATTATGAACAAGGCAGAGACAGCGCGGCAATTCGCGCAGCGAACGATAGCACAAGAGCAAAATATGACTGGCAACAATCGAGCAGCACCGAACAATCAACAGCCGGACGAGGTGGACAGATCGTTACAGGAGTTCCTGACGGCGGTTCGCGTGCTATCGGAAAAAGCGAGCATCAACCAGCCGCTATTGAAGCAGATCATACAGCAGCAGGAGGCTATGCATCAAACTCTGAAACGGAACAGGACTTATCAAAAAGTGCTAATCTTCTTCATCGCGATGAGCGCTATACTGAATATGATAGGCTGGATACTCCTTTGAATATTCAGATCGCGGATGATGTGGATGATGAAGCCATTAACGGGATAGAACGACGCAGGCAGGAAAAGCCAAGAAAAAACAGGCGTTAATAGACAGATTACTTTTTATAAAAAGGTTCCGTGGTACGGAAATAAGACGATATGCCTTCGTCATTCGTAACTCTGATGAAATCTATGATTTCGCCAGGGCCCAGGTGGCTTTGAGCCAGGAACCTTGCTTCTTTGGTGACAGACTCATCGGGCCTCTGCAAGTCAAGGCCGACAATATAATGCGGATCAATACCAGAAGCCGGATCGTGAATCCTTGCAAGATATCAAAAATACCCATGGTTGGTGCAGGGTGTGATTCTAATCGGGTTAATGAGTTACGGTTTGATTGCGCTTTTTAACAGTTCAACTTTTTCCCTTTCGCTGGCAAGGAGACGCTCATAAAGCTTCTTGTTTTCCTCAATAACTTCTAACCATTTATCAATTGGATTAAAGTTGTAAGTGCTATTGTTACCCATGAAAGCTCCATGGTTTACGCTTGTGTCATTAAATGTATTAAAATAAGTGACCGCAGCTTGTTCATCAAAGTTTTTGATCGCCTCAACGGGAACTTTTAATATCGCTGCAACTTGCGCCAGAATGTCTTCCTCAATTACTTCTTTACCTTCCAGCAGCGATACCCTTTTCTGACTCCAGTCTCCTCCCAGCTCAAAAGCCAATGCTTCTTGCTTAATGCCCAGCATTTCACGGAAACGCTTCACGTTACGGCCATGGTGGATTTGGTTGGGTCTGTCTGCTGTTGTACTCATCGATGTAAATGTAAGGTCTTAAACAAATATAACAAAAAATGCCCTTCTGGCACCCTGTAGTGGTAGAGACAAATGCAAAGCTAAGTTATCCCGGTGCCATTCTTCGATAGAAATTGCAGGAATAGTTTAGAAATAATGCCTTGCTGAAATTTGATAAGCTTGCCAATACCGACAGGCATAATTCAATCTATTATGCAAGCAGATATCCTTCAAACCACTACGTACTATAAAGCAGATGGCCTGATGCAGGCGCTTTCCGATTTCTTCAATGACGACTGGCTGCCGGAACAACTGGCGCAGTTGGAACGCTGGCGGGACTATATCCTCAAAAATGACTATTACGTCGACGCAAAAGGCAATCCCGGTGGCCTATTAACCTTTTATGAGCTTAACGTATCGCTGATCGAAGCAATGTGGGAGCTATTTAAACACGCACAACCCATCGACTTTTATGACAGCAATACCATTGCCACCGAACAAGTGAATTGGCGTGATTACCCAAAGAATCTCAGTGAGCAGGAACTGATCGACCCGCTGTTAGTGATCACGTTCTTTTTTAAAGACTATTCCGTAGACGATTACCGCAAGCAGCTGCGCGAGTGGTTGGAGCATGGTCTCAACAGGCTCAGTGCCGACGGCTGGATCAACGCAGGCGACATTGTCAGGGTGTATGAGAACCTGCAAAAGCTTTATTCCGCCGCATGGATCATTTACCAGCGCTCCAGCGATACGCCGCACTTAAATAACAATACAACTATTGAACCGGATATCCCTATAACTGTAGAGCAGCGTAGCGATGTATCGTTGTACCGGCTGAACAATGTAATTCCGTCTGTTTATAACGAAATACTCAAAGAGCTGGTAAAGATCATCGTTCAAAAAGTGCCTTTGGTCCAATGCGTATTTTATCTTGGCGTCAGGCCGGATATAGCAGACAGCCTTTTCCTGTTCCTGCTGACATCCGACAAGGAAGACCGGCAGGCCTTCGAGATCGCGAACCAGGTGGAGGAAAGTTGCAGGCCGGTTGCAAAAGTAACCATGCTGGTTCACCACGCGTCCATGTTGTTTACGGCTATCAAGCGTCAGGATCATTTCTTCAATCACGTGTTGAGCTGCCCGGTCGTTTACCTTTCGGGTGAACTGTTGCCGCCAGCGCAGAAACCAGATAGTTCATTACGCTCGGAAGGTGCCGTAGCTTTTAATTGGGACAGGTGGAAGAAACAGGGTGATGACTTCCTTTCCGGCGCATCGCATCATATGATAAACAGGGCCTATAACGCGGCCTTGTTCTGCCTGCACCAATGTGCCGAGTGTTTCCTGATAGCCCTGGTAAGAGGTGTGCTGGACTACCGGGTAAATAACCACAACCTATCAAGGTTGCTGTCGATAAGCAAGATGTTTACTGCTGACCTTTCAGCCTTATTTGACCTTGATGATGCAAGCGATAAAGAGCTGTTCGATGTGCTGAAGAACGCCTATGTCAACGTTCGTTACCGTGACCATTATGAAGCTGATGCGCAAACGGTAGAAGAGTTGGAAGAGCGGGTGAGACGACTTGTTGAGGTATGCCAATCGGTATATGCAAAACACTTGTTGAGTAAAGGTTTGTAGCCCTTACCCACGCTCCTGCGGTAAGCTGCATCGGTTTTTTGCTGCGTAAACCTAATGCAGCTATCCTCGTAGTCCCACAGGATTTGATTCGTTCCGTTCAAAACCTTTATGTAACGCTTCTTACAAGCATGGTGACTTATCTTATAAATAGGAGTTATAAATTAAGACGCTTAAAGACCTGCTCCTAGCAAAAGTAACTGATCAAGGTGTTGCAAGGCTCTTGTCGCTCCTGTCTATTTTTGCGCAAAAAATTTGATGTGACCTGCATGACATCGCATGCACAAAATTAGCATCACATGGAATTAGTAAAGGGTATATAAATGGCGCAGTCCGGTTTCAGCCTTTACTGCGCCACCCTTGACAAATTCCCTGCTTACGCTTCCGGCTGTTTAAGCGTAGTAATGCCGTCGTGTATGTGTTGCACTTAAGTGTATCGGCTGACTTGTATGCAAGCACACTACGGGTACTGATGCTCTACTAGTGCTTCCCTTTTTGCTTTCCCTCCAGTAGTTTTAAAATGTCTTCGTGTTTGTAGTAAAGAATACCGCCGATCTTTGTATAAGATAAGGTGCCGTTTACCCGCAGCGTTTGCAGGGTCCCGGGTGATATCCGCAGCATATTCTTAACCTGGTAGCTCTTGAGCCATTTCTTCGGCTCGGGAGTCGTGTTGCCAAGCAGCTGTTCTATTTTATGGAGCAAGCGCTGTTCGAATGCCTCCAGATCGTCTTTGGTGATGATTTCTGTTGCCATAGCTTCTTATTTATTTCAAAGCTACAGGGGCCTAGAATGATTTATTCAGTAGTTCTTCGTACTACCGAACGATTTATTTTTTGACCACAAAACAGTTCAAACCGGGCTTTTTACAGGTAAATGGCGCCAAAACTTATTGTTTCAGCGGCTTCAGAGGAATTTTTTCGGTAGTTGTTCGGTAGTACGGAAAAGAGGAAAGCTCTCTTTGTTGGAATAAGTTATACCGTTAATGCTTTTTTTATCCTGCGTTTGGTGTTTAGGTTAGCGAAAAAAAATATAGTGACACCAAACGATCTGCTCACCAAACAGGATTTAGAAAAATTCAAGAAGGAACTGTTCGACCTGCTTAAGCCCTTAATAGAATCCAGACAAATCAGCACGCAAAGATGGCTGCGCAGCAAGGACGTTCGTGAGCTGCTCAACATATCTAACGGAACGCTACACCATCTTCGCGTCACAGGCGCATTGACTGCCCGCAAAATGGGCAGTATTTATTTCTATAGCGCAGAAGACATTGACAAGGAATTGAACAAGGCTGAAAAAAAAAGCCCGAAGAGCTGATCGAGGTTAAGAGAGGTGTCCCCTTTAGTGTTCTTTTTTATCCAAAGTCAAGGCCCGGGCAGGTTAAGCCGCAGCGTCCTATTTACATGCGTATTACCGTAGACGGCCAGCGTACAGAATGGTCGACCGGTCGCCATTGCGATCCGGCAGAATGGGACAAGCATACCAAGCGGGTGAAAGGCACCAGGGAACAGGCCCGTTCCGTCAACAGCTGGCTGGACGTACTATACTCCAGGGCGCACGCCTGCAGGCAGGAATTATATCTGGCAGGTAAGCGTTTCACCCCGCAGCACATCCGCAAGATGATGCAGGGCGAAGATCTGGAACCGGCAAAAATGCTGTCGGACGTCTGGAACTACCATACTAACCAGATCGCCGGCCTGCTGGGTAAAGGCTACACGCCGGCCACGTTGCAAAAGTACAGGTCGGTTTTCCGGATTTTGAGAAAATTCCTTTTGATTCGAAACAAGCAGGACGATATCAAACTGGATGATATCGACTTCCAGTTAGTCAGGGATTTTGATTATTACCTGAAGACGGAACATAAGGTAAAAATCAACACCGCCGTTCAAATGGTAAAAAAGCTGCGTACGGTGATGAAGCTTGCCAACGAGATCGGCTGGGCCAAACGCAACCCCTTTGCTGCCTACCGGGCAAAAAAGGAAGAAGTACACCGCGAGTTCTTGACGAGCGTGGAGCTGCATGACCTGGCTGTAAAAAAACTGAAAAAGCGCTTGGTGCTAACGCGTGATCTCTTTCTTTTCAGCTGCTACACAGGCCTGTCCTATGCCGACATCGTCAGGTTGAAAGCGGCAGATATCCGCAAAGGTGAGGACGGCGGCATCTGGCTGGAAACCCAACGGATCAAGAACAACAACAGGGTGCGTGTTCCGCTGCTATCCCCGGCTCTTCGCCTGATTGAGCACTACAAAAATTATCCGCGCATACTGGATGAAGATTTCCTGCTGCCAAAGATCAGTAACGCAAGGGCCAACTACTATCTGAAGGAAATCATGAAAGAAATGGGCTGGGTGAAATGGCTCACCTTCCATTGCGCGAGGCACACCTTCGCGACCACCGTCACGCTTACTAACGGCGTTCCGATTGAAACGGTCGGACAGATGCTGGGCCACAAGAATATCCGCTCGACGCAAATTTATGCACGTGTAACGGATACGAAGGTTAGCAAGGATATGAAGCCACTAAAGAGGAAGTTTGCGAGCCAGGAATTGACGTTAATGAAAGAGATAGATTCGTTGAAATAAACTTTTTTAGATAAACAAAATTGTTTATTTTAGAGTATGAGTAACGCTTTGGAAATTTATTACGGGATACATCCGGGAAGAGTACTGGAAAGGGAGTTGAAGAAAAGGCACTTAAAAAAAGGCCCATTTGCTATATCTATTGGTGAATATCCTCAGGTGATCAACGAGGTCACTAAAGCCAGGCGCGGTCTATCGCCGATGCTTTCGCTTAAGATCGATCAGGCGCTCGGTTTGGAAAACGGTGCATTTTATCTGTTGCAGGCACATTATGATATTGACCAGGCCCGGAAAGAATTAAATAAACAGGATGTGCCTGCATTTCGGAAGGAGTTGTTTTGGGATACTGACATGGCAAAAATCGACTGGTCCAAACAGTATAAAGCGGTCATACAACGGGTGTTCGAGAGAGGTAATGAAGACGAAAAAAAAGCCGCGTTTGATTATTATGGTAAGGATAAAATTTTAGAAGTGACTGGAAGTGACAATATAGAGGGCAATGCTTTAAAAATTATGACTCACACAAAACCTGATTAATATGCTCCACTGGAATACGGTGTCGCCGGCTTTAAAAAATAATCTCCTTACTATCATGCAGGGACAGCCATTCGCAGAGTTTCGATTGGTTGGAGGCACTGCGTTAAGTTTATATTGGGGACATCGGATGTCAATTGATATAGACTTATTTACTGATGCGCAATACGGCAGCGTTGACTTTGCTTTAATTGAAGATTATCTGAGGCAGACTTTTCGCTTCGTTCAGGGTGATTTCGGTGCCAATCCGGCTATAGGTAAATCCTACCTGATCGGGGACAAAGAAAATGAGCTCATTAAGTTGGATGTTTATTATTCAATGGATCCTTTTTTATGGCCATCCAATAAGGTGGAAGGGGTACGAATGGCAACAATGGAGGAGATAATTGCGATGAAAGTGGATGTTGTTCAACGAGGGGGAAGAAAGAAAGACTTTTGGGATTTACATCAGGCAATGCGGATTTATACGATTGACCAAATGATAAGCCTGCACCAACAGCGCTATGAATGGACGCACAACAAAGAGTTGATAAAACGAAATTTCATTGACTTTTCAATGGCAGATAATGACTTCGACCCTATCGCTTTAACTAATAATGAATGGGCTTTTATCAAAGAGGACATAGCCGCTGCGATTGAGCCTCCACGTAGGAGGCGTGGGCGTTAGTTTCGTAACGTAGAGAAATTGTGCAAATCGGCTGGTTCTGTTTATGACAGAAAATTTTGATCGTCAGATATGTCGCTGTAATAGGCTTTAACATTCATGGGATACGCGTCGTCGTTTTAATCTTAAGGGAAGAACTAAAATAAGCAAGAGGCTTATTTTAGTTCTTAATACATTTATTCAACTTGCTTTAGTTTGCCTCTAAGTCGCATCATATCTTCGCTTATTTTTTTATCTAACACCCTCGCATAAATTTGTGTAGTGGCAAGCTTGGTATGGCCAAGAATTTTACTGACCGTTTCAATTGGTACACCATTAGACAGCGTAATAGTCGTGGCAAAAGTATGACGCGCGACATGGAAAGTAAGGTTCTTTTGAATACCCGCATGGTCTGCAATTTCCTTTAAATAGCTATTGAGCTTTTGATTGGAAATTACCGGAAAGACTGTTCCATTCGCTTGTGCCCGGATATTGCTTTTGTATCGCTCGATAATTCGCATGGCTTTTGGCAAAATCGGAGTGTTTACCGGAACTAAGGTCTTTTGGCGAAATGTTCTGATCCATCGCTCTCCGTCTAATCCTATGACAATGTTTTCAGGTGTCAAATTGACCATGTCGACGTATGCCAGTCCGGTATAACATGCAAAAATAAAGATGTCTTTAACCAGATTTAATCGTTCTATTTCGAATTCCTTTGATTCGATGGCATTAAGTTCCCATTCGTTCAGGAATTCTTTGTCTACTTTTTTACGGCTCATTTTGAAACCTGTGAAAGGATTGCCAGGAAGCCATTTTAGATTCACTGCAAGATTAACCATCTTTTTGAGCCGGATCAGGTGCTTGAGCACACCGTTAGTATCCATTGGTTTCTGATGATCCTTCGGTTTATGGTTGTACAAAAACAGCTCGAAGTCGGCGATAAATTTGTAATCGAGATCGCTTAGATTGATGTTATCTCTGTTGAATTTTTGATTGAGGAATTTGACAAGGTAGCGCTGGGTTACGTAGTAGTGCTTCATCGTACCCTCACTAAGCAAAGTGTTCGCTTGCTCGTTATGATAGTGAATCAAATCTTTAAATGAAATTGGTTTTTCTTCTTTAACATTTCCCAAAAAAGCATCCCGTAATACTTCCGTAGTTATCATATGGCCTCTAACCTCCAATTGCCGGTAATGCTCCCTGATGATTAGCCGGACGTCATCCAGATATTCGTTAATCTTCTTGCCTTGCCTCGTCATTTTCTTGCCGCACCCTTTCGAAATGTCCCAATGTGCAAGATCTACAAGAAGACTTTTAAGCGCCAAATAGCATTTTGAGCCATTTACTGTCAATCCTAAATAAACCGGCGCCTTGCCGTTTTTTTCTCTTTCTACACGCACTTTAAAGTGAATGCTAAGTCTGTTTGTGGTTTTCATCCTAATTTGTTTTGATACGTTTTACATTCAGTTGGTATCAGGCATCGAAACCAGCCTTAAAATACCGTATCAAACAGAACCAAAAAGTACTAAATAAATTGATTTAAGTAACTATAAATCAATTAATTATATGCTAACTGAGTACCACAAATGTAAGCAACCTGACTTGGTACTCACTTTGGTGTCATAAACATTGAGAAACTTTGAATTGAATTGATATGGACTTAAACAAAAAACCCTGTAAATCAGCTGATTTACAGGGTTTTGGTGGTTTCTGGTGGTCCACTTGGTGGGAGCAACAGGATTCGAACCTGTGACCCTCTGCTTGTAAGGCAGATGCTCTGAACCAGCTGAGCTATGCTCCCTTTGCGTTTGTGGATGCAAATATAGGGACATATTGATTCACCGCAAATATTTTTTTGAAAATTTATACTAAGCACTCATTTATAGCGGATTATTTTTTGGGAACCTCATTTATCCTTCTTTTTAGTTGGAATAATGACCGTCTTTTTATACCGGCCAATGAATGCTTCAATCACCTAATTGTTCATTAACCATTAAATGCAACGCTATCCTAAAACTCTGATGTTTGATAGGATTATCGAAATTTGTACTACTTTTTAGGCTTATTCACCCAAATACATTACAAAAATGACAAATTAAAGCCCTAATAAGACATTATGTTTGAGTTTTTAACAACAAACAAGCAATGTTGACATCTTTTTGGAAAAAATGGCTAAAAACCCGTTAAAAAGTTAGCAAATTAAATACAGACTACTATATTTGTCACCGTATAATTTATCGTCCTAAATAAATCGTTCTTTATGGTAAATTTTATGAGGTCAGTTAATATAGAAAAGAGAAAGTTGTCGCTTTCTCTTTTTTTATGCCTTAAGCAATTTAATGTTTAAACGCCTTTTATTTTACATTATAGCATAAACAACTTTTTCAATCTGCATGTTATTCTAATAAAAAACTAATATTATGACTGACATCACTCCAGCCGAAAAAGACGGCAGATATGAATTTACTATCTCTTATTCAGAGCGCGAGTTGTTGTGCCGTGTTGAAAAGGAACAAAACATTTTGCATGTAACTATCGACAAAACCTTACATGCAAAACTGAAAATTAATAGTGACGGTTCTGTTGAGCAAATAGAAGGATCACCAATTCCGGCCTCTACAATAGATTATATACGCAAACGCGTTATTGAATAATGCCCGGTAGAGCCCCGCAATAAACGGGGCTTTTAACTTAAAACCTCCTCCAGTATTTCGTGCGATTTAATATTGCCGAAGCCCTCTACGTGCAAGGCATAATATTCCAACAAACGGTCCAATAAATAACGACGATCATCCGGTGATAGCTTAAATTGGCTAAGCATGCCGAATTTTAGCTGCATAAGCCTGTAAAAATCCTGCGCGTGGGGTGGCGGCATATATAACAGACCTTCTGGCTTGTTACGGGTAAAAACACCATTCTTCATATCAAAGTAAGTGCCTGCACCTGCACTCTCGCCATCGGGATAAAAACCTAAAAAACGGCTGAGCTGCAACATAAACGCCAGGTGGAAGTTAGCCAGCGCGGTTTGCTCGTGATCCAACCATGATATCGCATTAAATACAAAATCAAACAACTGCTCATCGGCAGATTGCTGCCTTACGGCCTTGTATAAAACCTCGTTCAAAAAAATGGCGAGGCAACTTTTGATCACGTCATAAGGGATGCTTTGCAGCGTGGGCGAAGCCTTAAGTTCGGCAATGCGCTGCACACCGCCTGTGTTTTTATGGTATACCACCATCTCCAACAAATGCAGGGGCTGCAGCATGTTACGGGGTATCTTGGCTCGTGCCTTCTTTACTCCGTTGATGATGTATGACTGCATCCCGAATTTTTCGGTAAAAACCTGCACAATCACACTACTCTCGCTGTAATCGGTAGCCTTAAAAATTATTCCGCGGGTTTTATGCAGCATTAAATAACAATAAATACAATTTAGGCAAAAATATAACAGCGCCTGTTAAGAGTGCAAACGCTGCCGCAATAACCACGCACCCTGCGCTGATGTCCTTTACGTGTCCTGCTTTGGGGTTATACTCCGGTGATACCATGTCGGTAAGTATTTCTAAAGCCGTATTTATCATTTCGGTAATGATAACCAGCGTGATTGCAAGCGCTATCCATAGCCATTCCACCTCATTAATTTTAAGGATAAACCCCAGTATTACAGCCAATACCGTCGCAACCGAATGTATGCGAAAGTTGAGCTGAGTGCTATAGGCATACCGCACCCCTTTAAATGCATAACCGAAACTGCGTACTACCTTTTTCATTAAAAATCGGAGGCGATGTTGCCTATTTTACTAACAATATATAACTTTCTCAACTAAAAAATCCGTATTTTTGCAACCTCTAAAATCTGAGGTAGAACACATTGATGTACAACGAATATAAGCAGTTAAACTTATCTGAAACCGGAAAAGAAATACTTGAGTTTTGGAAAGCTAATAACATATTTGAAAAAAGCATAAGCAGCCGTCCGGCCGATAATCCGTATACGTTTTACGAAGGTCCGCCTTCTGCTAATGGCATGCCGGGTATTCACCACGTGATGGCCCGCAGCATCAAAGACATTTTTTGCCGCTACAAAACCCTTAAAGGCTACCGTGTAGAGCGTAAAGGCGGCTGGGATACTCATGGCTTGCCCATAGAGCTGGCCGTTGAAAAATCGCTTGGTATTACCAAAGACGATATTGGCAAAAGTATCTCTGTAGACGATTATAACCAGGCCTGCCGCAAAGAGGTAATGCGCTATACCGACATCTGGAATGACCTAACCCTTAAAATGGGTTATTGGGTTGACCTGGATGATCCGTACATCACCTATAAAAATGAGTACATTGAGTCGTTGTGGTGGATACTGAAACAGTTGTACAACAAAGGCTGGCTGTATAAAGGCTATACCGTACAACCTTATTCGCCAAAATCAGGTACCGGCTTAAGCTCGCATGAGCTGAACCAGCCGGGTACGTATAAAATGGTGAAAGACACCACCATAACTGCCCAGTTTTTCCTGAAGAATGATCAGCAGCACCCATTGATGCCGTTACTGTTCAGCAAGCAGGGCGAAGAGACCGCTATTTTAGCCTGGACCACAACACCGTGGACGCTACCATCAAACTGCGCCCTGGCTGTTGGTGAGGATATTGAATACGTAAAAATTGCCACTTTAAACCCTTATACATTCAAGCCGGTAAGTGTTGTGCTGGCAAAGGCTTTGGTAGGTAAATATTTTAAGCCCGAAGGCGAAAATGCATCTTTTGAAGATTACAAAGAAGGCGACAAAATCATTCCTTGGAGTGTAGAAACCTCGTTTAAGGGTTCGGACCTGGTGGGCTTGCGCTACCATCAATTGATGCCCTATGTAACCAATGCCGACCTGGAGCAAAATGCCTTCCGCGTTATCCCTGCTGATTTTGTGACCACTGGTGACGGTACCGGGATTGTGCATACGGCATCAGTTTTTGGTGCTGACGACTTCAGGGCCTGTAAAGAAAATAACGTACCATCAGTAATGGTGCTGGATGAAACAGGCAAGGAAGTACCACTGGTAAACAAACAAGGCCGCTTCGTTGATGAAGTAACCGATTTTGCCGGTCGTTATGTAAAAGAAGAATATTACAGCAAGGAAGAGCGCGAAGAGCCGGGATTTAAGCCTACCGACGTGCTTATCTCCATCAAGCTTAAAGAGGATAACAAGGCATTTAACGTACAAAAATACGAGCACAGCTATCCGCACTCATGGCGTACGGATGAACCTATTTTATACTACCCACTCGATAGCTGGTTCATCAAAACCACTGCGGTAAAAGATAAATTGGTTGAACTGAATAAAACCATCAACTGGAAGCCCGAATCAACCGGTACCGGCCGTTTTGGTAACTGGCTGGAAAATTTGGTTGACTGGAACCTGTCGCGCTCACGCTACTGGGGTACGCCTTTGCCTATATGGCGAGAAGAAAATGGCGCTGAAGAAAAATGCATTGGCTCTGTAGAGGAGTTGAACGCAGAAATTGCAAAATCTATCGCTGCCGGCCATATGCCTGAAGGCTTTAAGTTGGATGATATGCACCGCCCTTATGTGGATGATGTAGTGCTCACCTCATCAGCAGGTAACAAAATGTTCCGCGAGCCTGATTTGATAGACGTTTGGTTTGACAGCGGTGCTATGCCATACGCACAATGGCATTTCCCGTTTGAAAATAAAGATGAGTTTAAGAATGCCTATCCGGCAGATTTCATTGCCGAAGGTGTTGACCAAACCCGTGGCTGGTTTTTCACCCTGCACGCCATAGCCGTAATGCTAAGTGAAAGCAGTGATGAGATAAAAGCCATTAATGAGCAGGTAGGCAACCGTGGTATCGCTTTTAAAAACGTGGTATCAAACGGGCTGGTGCTTGATAAGAACGGCAACAAAATGTCTAAACGCTTAGGCAATACTGTTGATCCGTTTGAAACCATTAACCAGTATAGCGCCGATGCTACCCGCTGGTACATGATCAGCAATGCCTCTCCATGGGATAACCTCAAGTTTAATCTGGAAGGACTTGATGAAGTACGCCGTAAGTTCTTCGGCACACTTTACAACACCTACTCGTTCTTTGCATTATATGCTAATATTGACGGTTTCACTTACAGTGAGCCTGAAATAGCGCTTAATGAGCGCCCTGAGATAGACCGTTGGATCATATCCTTGCTAAATACACTTACCAAAGAGGTGGACGAGTTCTATGCAGATTTTGAGCCTACACGCGCTACCCGCGCTATACAGGATTTTGTAGATGCACACTTTAGCAACTGGTATATACGCCTTAGCCGCCGCCGTTTCTGGAAATCAGAAAACTCTGCAGATAAGCTTTCGGCCTACCAAACCCTTTATACTTGTTTGGTTACCATTTCTAAATTGATATCGCCGGTAGCGCCTTTCTTTGCCGAGCGTTTGTATAACGATTTGAACCAGGTAACCCGCAAAGAGGAATTTGAATCGGTACACCTGGCCTATTACCCGGAATATAATACTGATTTGGTTGATAAGGAACTGGAAGAACGCATGCAATTAGCGCAGGATATATCATCACTGGTATTATCGTTACGCAAAAAAGTAAGCATTAACGTACGCCAGCCGCTAAGTAAGATATTGTTGCCAATACTCAATAAAAACTTTGAGCACCAGGTAGAAGAGGTTAAAGAATTGATTCTTTCCGAAACCAATATCAAAAATATTGAATATATTACGGACGCTGCCGGTTTTATTAAAAAGAAGGTTAAACCAAACTTTAAGGCTTTAGGTCAAAAGGTAGGTAAAAACATGAAGGCAATTGCCGATGCCGTTAACAAGATGGATCAGCAGGCAATAGCAGAACTGGAAGCAAACGGCACTTACGAGCTGCAATATGAAGCGATTGGCGGGATTGGCAGTGAGAACTACTCACTATTAACCAGTGATGTAGAAATTATAGCTGAGGATGTACCGGGCTGGCAGGTTGCTAACTTGGGCAAACTAACCGTTGCCCTGGACGTTACAGTAACTGAAGAGCTTAAACAGGAAGGCCTATCGCGCGAGTTAATTAACCGCGTGCAAAACCTTCGCAAAAACAGCGGGTTTGAAGTTACAGACAAAATCAATGTAACTGTTAATACCGCCAGTGATGCTATAATTCAGGCAGTTAACAATAATATGTCATATATTTGCGCCGAAATTTTGGCTGAAAGCATCTTGTTTGATAACGGGCTAACTGCAGGTGAAGAAACAGAGATTGACGACAACAAACTATTGATAGTTATAAATAAGATATAATGGCAAACGAAAGCGGAAAAACAAGATATTCTGACGCAGAATTGCAAGAGTTTAAGGAAATCATCCTTGAAAAGATGCGTACAGCCAAAGAAGAGCTTAATGCCCTTGCTTCATCTTTGAGCTCGCCAAATGCCAACGGTACAGATGATACCGCCGGTACTTACAAAACTCTTGAAGATGGTTCGGCTACGTTAGAGAAAGAGCAGATAAACCAACTGGCAGCACGCCAGAAAAAGTTTATTGAGCAACTGGACGCAGCCCTGGTTCGTATAGAAAACAAAACCTACGGTGTTTGCCGCGAAACAGGCAAGCTGATACAAAAAGAGCGTTTGCGCGCAGTACCGCACACTACGCTAAGTATGGAAGCTAAACTGCGCCAGAACTAAGGAATGAAGGCATCTTACGTAAAGCCGTTCCTTGTTGCTACTTTTATTGTACTGATAGATCAGATCATTAAAATATGGGTACGTACCCATATGCAGATGTATCAGGATATTAAAATTTTGGGCGACCGTGGAATGCTGCGCTACATCGAGAATAATGGTATGGCGTTCGGTATGGAGTTTGGCGGCGAAGCCGGCAAACTAGCACTTACGCTTTTTCGCATACTGGCGGTGCTGGGTATAGGTTATGGCCTGGTTTATTTAATAAAGCACAAGTATCATCGCGGACTTATAATGAACGTGGCGCTTATTCTGGCAGGCGCAATGGGCAATATTATCGACTCAGTGTTTTACGGTGTAATATTTAAATATGCTCCGTTATTTCATGGCCAGGTGGTTGATATGTTTTACTTTCCGCTTATACAAGGGCATTTTCCGCAATGGTTCCCGATTTGGGCGGGCGAAGAATTCGTTTTCTTTAGGCCAATTTTCAACTTCGCAGATGCAGCCATTTCAGTGGGTGTTATCGCAATCTTAATTTTTCAAAAGAAGTATTTTAAACATCAGGAACCAGAACCCATCAGCGTTAACAGCGAGGTGGTAGAAGAATAACCTGAATATGTAATACAAAAGAAAAGCGGCACCATTACCCGGTGCCGCTTTTCTTTTTATAAGTAAGCTTAACGCGACTGCTTTTCATCAGCCTTATCGTCATCATCGTCGTCTTTATCCTTTTTCTTCTTATAGTCCCGGTTCAGCTTTATTTTGATGCCGCCGTCATCACCATCCACAGCCATCAGGTGTACCACAATACCTTTCATACGCTTTTTCATACGCTCTTCTTTGTCGGCAATCTTGTAATCGTCTTTAGGGTTACGTAATGGCACCTCCATGGTAATATGCGTTCCGCTACCGAGTGAATAAATACCGGCCACATCAATGTTGAGCACGCTTGAGCTAATCATCAGCGGTTGAATGTTGATCTTCTCGCCCCGGAGGTCAAACTTACCATTCAATTCAGAGAAAGTGATGTTATCCAGGTCGCGGAAAGGGAAAACAAACTTCCCTACTTTTTTTATCGGCTCGAATGACTTGAGCACACCATTATTTAATGTAAAGGATAAGTCGCCGAAGATAGAACGCGAAACAAGTGTTCCCTCATTTGAAATACGCCCTTTTATATTCGCATTGGCTGATAGAAAACCGTGCAGGTTCTCGCTGGTAAGGCTCTTCATACCAAAGTTATCAAACGAATAAAAGAACTTGCTGATGTTCACCTTGTTGATCTTGCTATGTATATCAAAGCTGTTATTGTTGCCATTTTGCAAAACGTTGCCGGTTATATTTAATGATCCGCCCGCATGCTTTACGCTGATGCTCTTAATGTTTACCTTATTATCGGCCAGCAGCACGCTTGCAATAGCATCTGTAGCCACAAACTTCTTATAGTACACCTTTTCAACCAACATGTGCAACTCGGCATTGCCTTTTTCAAATACTACACCCATTTGTTCTGTAAAGTTGGTACTGTTGCCTGTACGGCGTTTAGGTGTGTATTGACTATGATTGAGGAAACCTAAAAATTCGTTTAAATACATTTGCGGACTGCGGATATACCAGGTGAGCAGCAACTTTTCCGGCGCATCATAATAAAAATTGAGGAAGTTTTTGATCTTGCCATCCATTAATACTACGCTATGGCCACTTTGCAGGCGAATGTTTTTAAATAGCAGATCATCACCCGTAAAAAACATCGAAAGCGAAGTATTTTGCAGCTTTAACCCACGAGGCACATAAGTGATATTGGCACCCTTGATTTTAATACTTCCTTTAAAAAGTGGTTTTATCAACTTATAATCGTCAACAGGGGCTTTATAATGCAGGTCTAAATCCGCAGTGCCTCCCCCGAATTTAAGCGTACCATCCTCCATGGTATTGTTGAGCTTTGCAAGCGGAAAAGTGGATTTAAACGATCCCTGAGCAATAGGCTGTTTAAAGTTCAAAATTACCAGGGTATCGGTTTTAAACGGCATCTCTTTGTAAGTACCTGTTAGGTTATACAACATTATGGCCGAATTCTCATCTGTAGTGCCCTTGCCATTTACGTAGTTATTGGTAAACTTACCTGTAAAATTGCAATTATCGATGCGGCCGACGTTACCTATAAGCACATTATCCTTTGCCCGGCATTCCACTTGAATTAATGGCCCGCCGCCGCCTTTGAACTGACCTTGTATAAGTGCATTCACGGCTACAGGTTTTTGCAGGGCAAACATGTTCAGTTTCTTTTGAATGTTATCAGCCAGTAGCGCAGATGCATGTTTCCAGAGCAGGTTATCAGCTTTAACATGTATGGCGAAGCCATCCGGCCCGGCACCGGTTTTAAAATTTGCGCTTAGTGTAAAGTCGTCATCGCCGATTTTTACATTGGCCGGGGCCAAATCAATAATGCCGGTATCCTCGGTGTACTGAATACTGAACGGCCCGCGCAGGGTTTTGTCCTTTAAAAAGCTACCGCGATCGGTATTAAACGCCATGCTCTTCACCAGTATATCCACGTCTGCCCGGGCGTTCCAACCCGACGTTGGATAATCTACATTACCCTTTATTTTATTGATGTGAAAAGTAAAAAGCTTATTGTTCTTCTGGTTATCCATGCGGAAAGTGACGTTGTTAAGGTCAATCCGTTTAATCATAGCATCGCTCCCATCACCGTCTTCGGGCGCGGGTTTAGGCTTAGGTTTTTTCTTTTTGAATACTGATAAATTGCTGTAGCCAGTGCTATCGGTAAAAAGGTCAATACCCGCGTTGTTGATGCTTATCTTTTTAATGTCAATACTGCCTCCAATCAACATAAAAGGGTTTATGGCCACTTCTACATCTTTAGCGTTGAGTAAAGTGTGTTTATGTTTTTCCCACTGGCGGTCCTGCAGCGATACGTTTTTCAGGGACACCGATACATCCGGAAAGCCTGAAAAGAATGTTGGATCTATATCACCGATGGACAGGTGCCCGTCTATACTTTTGTTAATGTTATTGCTGATAAGCGTTAACACCTTCTTTTTGTTATAAGCTACATAGATACCTGCAGCAATAAAAAGGATCAGCACTAACAAGACAATACTCCCCAATACTTTGAGAGATATTTTTAACCATTTGGGCATATTATATTACGGATTGTAAGTTTGAATGCTTTGAACATGCAAAACGTATTCCATAATGAGGTTTGGAGAATAGAACACATCCCTAACACCTCTCAGAGAGAGAGTATCTAAAGCGCAGTCAAAGTCCTTACCTTTGGAGAGAATTTAGGTGAGGTCTGAACGAATGCCGTACTTAATAACACACCCCTACCCCTCTCAGAGAGGAGAACCGAATGGGAGTCAAAGTACTCTCCCTTGGAGAGGATTTAGGTGAGGTCTACCCGTTTAAGTGTTGCCAGATGATGTCATGCACATCAGGTGCAGAAACAGTCCCTGCCACGGCTGAATTGGTTATCAATACCGCTTTATATTTATCCTCCAAATTTACACGGCCATGTGAGCCTTTAATAAGGGTGGCATCCAACGGTATAACGTCCATTACGTAGCGGAAGCCGGCTTTTTTGCGAAGCAATTTGTAGGCCGCCCGGCCCTTCGACGTCATGAACATTTCAACAGGATCATAGCCTGGCTTTTTGTGTATGTCTACCACCCGGGCATAATCCGGCGCTACAGCATCATCCAGCCAAAAATAGTAGGTAAACCAGCTATCCTTATCAGCCATTACTACCAAATCGCCTGCACGTTCATGGTCTATGTGGTGTTTTGCCTGTTCTTCACGGTCGAGCACAAGTTCTACTCCCTTCACGTTCCTTAGCAGGTTCTTTACTTTCTCTGTAACAGAAGGATCGTTAATGTAGATATGAGCAATCTGGTGGTCGGCAACAGCAAATGCTTTGGAGACGCCTGCATCCAGAAGCTCTAAGCCGCGCTCCACTCTAATACCTAATAAGTCATGCTGACGCAGTAAGCGGTTCAAATGCACAGGGTTGCTTACCGGCGCTATGCCGTACTCCGACAGCAGGATGATACGCGCTTGCTTACGCTCGTAAAAAGTAACTACTTCCTTTACCAGGTCGTCAATCTCGCGCAGCTCCTTCGCTATTTTATTTACATCCGGCCCAAATTTTTGCAGGCAGTAATCCAGGTGCGGCAGGTATATCAGTGTAAGTGTGGGGTCATGCAGATCATCGGTAAGCATAGACGCGTCCGCTATCCACTTGCTTGATTTAATGTTTGCTCCCGGCCCCCAAAACTGAAACAGCGGGAACTGCCCCAGCTTTTGCTGCAAGGTATCACGCAGTTCTGCAGGATGCGAATAGCAATCAGGCATTTTGCGCCCATCGGCAAGGTAATTAGGGCGAGGGGTTACGGAATAATCGTTAGATGAATACATATTGTACCACCAAAACATCATGGACGAGGTGAAGGATGGATCCAGTCGTTTGGCTTTATCCCAAATCTTTTCGCCATTTACCAGTTTATTGGATTGCTTCCAGAACTTTACTTCACAGTCTATACGGTCGTACCAGCCGTTGCCTACTATACCATTTTGCGTTGGCCATTGGCCGGTTACATAGGCGGATTGTACCGATGTGGTAACTGCCGGCAAAAGCGGCTCAATGGTGGTGATATTTCTTTTTGCTATATATTCTTTCAGGAAAGGCGTATGCTCGCCAATCACAGAGGTAGATAATCCTACAATATCAATAACAACCGTTTTTTTCATGGTGATGATGCTTTTAGTTTAAGATCCCTTTTACCCAGTTCAACTCACGGCTGATGCTTTGTGCCATTGGCAGTTTAAGGCCTTCGGGTAATACCGTCCAAGTATAGGTTTCTACCTCAAGATGGTTGGTGAAAGGGTTATTTTTCCATAAAGCCAGCACGTCTTCTATATCCTCGCGGGTTGACTGTAGCAGTCCAAAATCGGCTGTGAACACCGGCACATGAAAATGAGCGCGCCACTCCCGGGCATCGTCTTTTAGCAGTAAAGCGTCGGTGAGGTCAGGGTAGCGCGCCAGTTCACCGTTTGGCAAGCAGGCTATCACCTGGTGCAGGTAGGTAGGCTCATCAAACTTAGAAAACTCATCATAAACAGGTTGGGGGTCGGCTTCTTTGAACGACGCTTTTAATGCCGCACTTATTTGTATCTTACCTGTATTGATGCCTAACGAAGTCAGCTCGCTTACTACCTCCGCATGAGCCTCGTAACCTATGGCAAAGTGGCAAACATCGTAACAAAGTGCTATATGCCGCTTTATTAAAGCCTCAGCATCCGCAGCATTCATGGCATGCTTTTGGGCGAAATAGGCTATGCCTTCTGGCAGCAGGATATGCTGATACCAGTCAATAAACTCACGCCCCGTTTCCAGCACGCCATCGGGCTCAGGCTCTATATCCAGGTGCAGCAGCGTACCGGTCTGTTCATAAATATTATTTAACTCCCCGGCCACGGCCAGTATATTGTGCGTAGCAGCTACAACTGCCTGGTGCATCTCGTTACCGGTATCAAACCAATGCTTATAGCTTAATGGTGATGTAGAGATGCCTCCATCCATACCATCAGGCACCAATGCCGTTAAAATATGGAATAAACGCAACATATAAGCCAGGCGCTCCGTGGTTGTCCAATCAGGTGCGTGCACCTGGTCTTTCACTACGGTATGATGAAAGCCCCCATACGGAAATCCGTTCATGGTAAATACATAGGCATCCTGCTCAAACAGCCATTGTTTAAACTGCTGCATATTGTCGCCCATTAGTATTTCGATGCTGGCCTGGTTTGACAGGCGCAGCCCAATACCCATTGGTGCATCCGGTGATACGCTTTTTTTAATTTCCGGAAAGTTTTGTTTTAGCGCGGCAAAATGAGTCTCCCAATCTTCGCCGGGGTGTATATTGGTACAGTATGTAAGATGAGCCTGATTTACTTTCATCAACAAAAGCTTTTATTGTAACTGGTGCTGCCTTGCGTTGTTTAACATTTCGCCGGCTTTTTCCAGTAATTCTGAATCCATTTCATGCACCTCTATGCCCTTACCAATAGCCGACAGTAACATAATCGTAAGGCGACCACCTAAGTGCTCGCGAAACTCCTGCAAACCAACAAGGATAGGGCTGTTACCTTCGGTGACTTGCAGCAGTGGGTGAGTTATTTCAAACCCGAGCGCCAACAGCAAATCAATCACCCGCTGACTTTCTCCCGCGGTTAAATATCCCGCCAGGTTAGAGTACACCGTATCCAACGCTATGCCCATAGCTACGGCCTCGCCATGCCGCACCTCAAAATTGCTGAGGTATTCCAGCTTGTGGGCACTCCAATGACCAAAGTCCAGTGGGCGCGACGACCCGCTTTCAAACGGATCAGCACCGGCAATATGCTCCAGGTGCATTTGCGCACAACGCCAAACCAGATAGTTCATTACCTCTTTATCGCGTTTAACCAACGCTGCTGCATTAGCCTCGATCCACTCAAAAAAAACTGCATCCTTTATAAGGGCAACCTTTATAGCTTCAGATATCCCTGAACGCCAATCGCGGTCTGTTAAGGTGGTCAGGAATACTTCGTCATTGAAAACTGCAACAGGCGGAACGAAAGTGCCCAGGAAGTTTTTCTTATTGAAGTAATTGATGCCATTCTTCACACCAACGCCCGAGTCGTTTTGAGATAATACGGTAGTTGGTATGCGGATATGCTTAACGCCACGGTGTGATACGGCAGCCGCATAGCCGACCATATCGAGCACGGCCCCGCCGCCGATAGCGACAATGTAGGAGTGCCTGTCGATGCCGTAAGTATTTACCGCTTCAACTACCTGGTCAAAATAAACAGGATTATTTTTTACTTCCTCGCCGCCCGGCACAATCAGTAAATTGCTGATGAGTTGTATGTGCTCATGCTGTGAAAAATATGCAGCAATCTGCGCCTGTAAATCAGGATGAGCGTCGGCTACGCCCTTATCTATCACAAAGAATATTTTGCGTATCGCATCACTTTTAACTGACGCAATGAAATCAGCAAAAAGCGGATTTTCAGGGTTGAAGATTCCCGCCGTAAAAAATACTTTATATTCGAATTTTACTGTAAACGACTGTTGTAAATGCTCCATTGAAGCTCCTTAGAAATTAATACTTAAAACAAATCAGGTAACTGCAAACAGCTTTGACAACCACAACGAGAGTGGTAACAGGCAAGCTATCAGTAACGCCACCCATATAGTGCTGAAGGTTGCTGCCCATGCTGCATCCATCAGTATTAACGATATTACGCCCGCCTTAACAGCGCCACCAATATTTTTGCCGATAGGCTCCTGTATAGCCTTTAACAAAGGGCGAAATATCATCCATAAAAAAGGCACCAAAAACAAAACGGCCAGCAATAGCGAATTGTTGCGCCAGGCAAAATAAGCTATTATGCCGGTAACCAAGCCGTAAAGGCCGGATGCAATGTATAAGTTTCCTTTATTGCCGCCGTGTACCTCGCCCCTGCTTATCATGGTGATGCAGAAAATGTATATTACTGGCACTATGGCAATGCCGTACCAATCTGAAATAACGCCGGGTAAAATGCTGATACCCAAAAGTAAATTTAATCCCCTGCAAAGCCCCATATTAAGCGGCCCGAAGAATGGGTGATGCTTACCTACCTTATTGTACAACAAAGCAAAAAAAGCGATACCGAGCGCTATCAGGCCCGATGTACTATCGAAGTAAAATGCAGCCGCAATACCGGCGATTAACAAAACAGCACCTAAAGTGGCCGCCTGCTTTACACTGATGATACCGCTTGAAATTGCCCGTTCAGGCCGTTCTATTTTATCAAGATCAGCATCAAAAACATCGTTAAAAACAATACCCCCCGCGTAAAGGCAGGCCGTTGAAAAGCAAAGCAAAACCGTTGCAGATGATAAACCCAACTGCATATAGGCAGATGTGAATGCCCCGGCAATAGCAATACCAGCCAGTACATCGGCTACCGAGGTAACCACGTTTGCCGGGCGCATCATGCGAAGATAACTAATGGTTTTGCTCAAAACTGCTTAACTAATAATGATAGAGGATTTATCAACCCGCGGCTGCTGGCCCCCACGTAGAATGCTATTGCCCTCAAATCTTGCGCTTTGATCTATCGTAGCTACAAAGTCAGCCTCGTCTATCTGCCCGCTTTGCGCAAAGGCAGTGATGGCATTACGATAAGTCACCAGTTCAATATCGGCGGCGCTGATGCCGTTGAGTTTCATTAGCGCAGCAGTTTTAGGCACAGCCAGCGGGTCGCTGATGCCCCAATCGGCAGCAGAGTTTACCATGATGCGCTCGGGGCCATATTGCTTCACAATTTCTACCATACGCTGGTTACCCATTTTTGTGAACGGATAAATAGTAAATGCCGCCCAGAAACCGCGATCGAGCACCTCTTTTACGGTTTCCTCGTTATTATGGTCAATGATGACCATTTTAGGGTCAATGCCATGCTCCAGCGCAATATCCATACTGCGTTGCGTGCCATGTTTTTTATCGCGGTGCGGGGTGTGCACCTGCACAGGCAAGCCGGCCTCTTTAGCCAGCTCCAGCTGCAACCGATAATATTTTTCCTCGGCAGCGGTTTGGTCATCAAATCCAATTTCGCCCACGCCTACTACGCCATCTTTATAAATAAACAGCGGCAACAGCTCCATAACCTGCTCGGCAAGTGCCTCGTTATTGGCTTCGCGCGAGTTGAGGCCGATGGTGCAGTAATGTTTAATCCCAAACTGCGACGAGCGAAAACGCTCCCAGCCCAACAGGCTGCTATAGTAATCGCGGAAACTATCAATACCTGTACGCGGCTGGCCCAGCCAAAAAGCAGGCTCAATCAGCGCTACCACACCGGCATCAGCCATGGCCTGGTAATCGTCGGTAGTACGCGAGGTCATGTGCACGTGCGGGTCAAAAAATTCCATCCCCTTAACTGCACTTATATCAAAAGCTTCGGGCTTGGTACCCGGTTGCGGTTTATCTTCAAATGAATGGCTGCAGCACATAATCAGTCAAAAATTTTAAATATATTAAAGAGTGCTATACTGCTGTTTTACAGCGTTAAGCACGTTATCATCAATAAAGGCAGACGCCAGTTGCCAAAGCATCGGGTCAACCGTACGACCTGCGGCTCCGCGTTCGTTAGCAAAATCAAACAAGATACGGGCCAGTTCAGGGTTGTTTCGTGTAGCGAGGCCCACTATCTTATTAAGGTCTTTCTCAGTGAAAATTGCTTTCATCACCAATTGATTCCATGCTGACTCCGACAAATACTGCGACGGATATACATTATGATACATCACCGCCTCCAATACACTGCCAATGTTGCTACGGATACCCTCAGTACAGCGGTGCACCCATAACTCCGGATAAGGCAGCAAAGGCAAAGCCGAATACAAGGCCACCAACTCATTCATCTCCCCTGCCAGAAACAGGTTTTCCACCGTCTTAAAGTATTGCTCCTTGTCGCTGGCGTCGGCCTCAACAAGCAGCCAAACACGGCAAAGGCGGTCTATAGTCCATCCGCTTACGTCAAACGCCGGAATAATTTGCGTGAGTGCTTGTGCCTGTTGTTCAGTAGGTGCAATTATCGCCTTACCCGTTTTACGCGGCATCATGGCAAAGGCGGCATTAAAAGCCGCAGTGTTGGTTATATCACTTTTATCGCTAAGCCACGAGAGTACATCAGCAGTTAATACATCGCCTATCAGGCCGCTGGCTACTTCTCTAAACCCATCTATATCGTAATTATACATAGCTTATTGCACTGCAAAGTAGTTGATTAACAATGCGCCCGAAATAATAAGCAAGCCAAAAAACTCACGGGCTTTTTCTATGTAAGGCTTCTCGGCCTGCATGGTTTCTACCAGGCTGGGCTTTTTGTACTTTGTAATCCAATCCAGCACACCGTCCTTATCAAAAAACAGCTTTATGGCATAAATAAGGTAAAATGCAACCAGCGCCATATAAACTATAGGGTAAGTTCTGTCAAATGCTGCAAGCCCGCAGCAAATGGCTGCACTCAAATAAATTGGCACCCAGAGGTACCAGTCGATATCATTAAAGTTAAGATACGCAAATACCAGAAAGGCGATCAAAAAAATGATGTTAAGTACTACAAGCATAAAATTAAAAACAGAATTGAGAGTTGCTGCGGCAACGTTTACTTGGTATCGATTGTTACCTGGCTAAATTATGGAATAATAAGTTTACGTAAAGTAATAATTCATAAAAGTTACATCTGCAAAAGCTGCTTTAGGGTAGTTTCTCTTCCTGATTTTAAAAGTTATGAGCATATTTGCAGGCCGAATTTTAGAGGCAATTCTTTTTCCTGTGGTGTAATGGTAACATGTCAGATTCTGGCTCTGAAGATCGTGGTTCGAGCCCATGCAGGAAAACCAAAGCAGGCGTAATTTACGGCCTGCTTTTATTTAATTAAAGATATTTAACCATTGCTATTGCACTTTGCGGGCATACATGGCTAAACTCCGAGGAACGTTTTACAGCCGCAGGCACATTGTTACGGTCTATTTTCTCAAAACCCTTTTCTGCGAAATAACCTTCGGCAGTCTCTGTAAGTAAGTACAGTGCCGAAACATTCTTAACACGGGCGTTTTGCTCAATACAATTAATCAGCGCATTTGCTATACCCTGGCTTCTCCGTTGTTGTTTAACCGCTACGGAGCGCAGCAAAGCATTTTCATCATAAATCTCTATACCCGCCACGCCAACCAGCGCGTTATCCTCAACTGCTACCACAAAATCACTGAGGTCAACGGGCAGGTCCTGGTAGGGCAAGCCGCTTTCACTAAGCAATTCAACAACTTCGTTATAGTACGCTCGTGCGGGTATGATTTCCATTACAAAACACGCTTAATGTCCTGTCGTAAATTAGTATTAAGTTTGCACATCATGGCACAGGGCTTTAAAGAATTTGCAGTAAAACATTTCGGTTATTTTGATCTTGGTGCAGATGAGGGCCGCCCGGCCCCGGAAGCACGCTATAACGAAGCCGTTAAAGTGGCTTACATTAAGGCCGGTGGCACTGTGGTGATAGATTTTAAAGAATATAACCTTGAACACGATGCGCTATTCTTTGTAAGCGAAGCACAACACTTTAATTTTGGCGCTGACAGCACCGGTACCATCATTTATTACAACCGCGACTTTTACTGCGTGGAGATACATGACCACGAAGTGGCTTGTGACGGCATTCTTTTCCGCAATGTTTACGAGATACCGGTAGTATACCTGAAACCGGAACAGTCCGTTAAGATAGCCGTCCTGATTGATGAAATAAAGGAAGAGATACAAGCCGATGAGTCTGGCATGGAAGAGATGCTGCGCATTCTGCTGAAACGTATTATTATTAAAGCTACGCGCATCTGGAAAAACGAGCATCAGCTAAGCTCTGAAGAGGTGCGGCAGGAAGTAGAGTTTCTGCGCCGCTTCAGCCAAATGGTTGACCAGCATTATACCACTCGCCATACCGTGTCGGAATATGCCGACCTTCTTAACATCACCCCGAAAGCCCTTAATAAACGCATAACACGGCATAGCAGTACCACGCCTAATGATATCATTAAAAACCGGATAATATTGGAAGCAAAACGGCTGCTTGCACATACTTCACTAAGCGTAAAAGAAATTGGTTATAAGCTGGGCTATGATGATCCCAATTATTTTACACGTCTTTTTAACGCTCAAACGCAAAGTTCTCCCCAAAATTTCAGGGTGCAATATCAGCGGGCGGTGTAATTATTTACTTCTTCGTTTATGTGAGGGAAAATTGTGCTACACATGTGCACAATGGTGCATTGAGTGGCTTTGCATGGCGCCATACTTTTGTATTGTTCAATTAAACATAACAACATTACAATATAAAACACCATGAAAACTCCATCAATCTTAGCTTCAGCAATTATTTTAACCCTTGCCGTAGGTAACACCGCAGTAGCACAAGTAGCCGACCCTGCAACTGACCCGCACATTGAAAGCAATACCAAAGCTTTTTTAAATGTACTTAACTCCGGCAACGGCAAACCGCTTGAACAGCTAAGTCCGGTTGATGCACGCGCTGTACTTACCGGCGCACAACAATCTGTAAAAGTTGACATCTCCGGAATAACCGTAACTGAAAAAACCATTACTGCCGATGGCCAAGCCATCAAGCTTGATATTGTGAAGCCGGCTAATGCAAAAGGTACCTTGCCTGTGTTTATGTTCTTTCATGGTGGCGGCTGGGTACTAGGCGATTTCCCTACTCACCAGCGCCTTGTGCGCGACCTGGTGGTTGAATCAGGCGCGGCAGCAGTATTTGTAAATTATACACCATCACCTGAAGCGCATTATCCGGTAGCTATTAACCAGGCTTATGCTGCAACAAAATGGGTAGCCGCACACGGCAATGAAATTAGTGTCGACGGCAAGCGCCTGGCAGTTGCAGGCAACAGCGTTGGCGGCAACATGGCTGCGGTGGTAGCGCTTAAAGCTAAATTGGAGAACGGCCCTGCCATTAAGTTACAGGTATTGTTGTGGCCCGTTACTGATGCCAATTTTGAAACTGAATCATACAACAAATTTGCTACAGGCCGCTTCCTCACTAAAAACATGATGAAATGGTTTTGGGATAGTTACGCTACCGACCTGGATGCACGCAAACAAATATATGCCTCACCGCTGCAAGCTACTACTGAACAGTTAAAAGGCCTGCCTCCGGCATTGGTACAAACTGCCGAAAATGATGTGCTGCGCGATGAAGGTGAAGCTTACGCACGTAAACTGGACGAAGCAGGTGTAAGAGTAACCGCTACAAGATATAACGGCATGATACACGATTGGGGCCTGCTTAACCCACTGGCTACCATCCCGGGTACCCGCTCAGCAATGCTGCAAGCTGCTACCGAAATTAAAAAGGCGCTTAATTAACTCCATCATATATAAATCACTCTTAAAACTAAGCAAACAGGCCCGCAGATGCTGCGGGCCTGTTTGCTTATAGCGCCAGCCAAAAACTTTTATGGACATGACGCAGCTAAACCGTTAAAGCTTGATATAGATTATTTTACATCTGTAACGATGCTTGCCTTTCACTATATTCGTTATAAATGAAAGCACCATCTACCCGCAAAAAAATAGTTTTACTCCTGCTTACAGCTCTTATTCCTTTGCTGTTAAGCGCACAACCGGCAGCCAAAATGAGAGTACTTGCCATTTATGAGAACGGCGGGCACCATGTTGCTTACTCCGCTGCAGCAAAAAAGTGGCTTAATCAGCTGGCCGCCGACAGTGGCTTCACTATTGATTATATTCAGGATGCACATGTTATCACGGATTCGTTGCTGAATAATTATAACCTGTTCATTCAGTTAGATTACCCACCTTATGGCTGGGGCGAAAAAGCAGAAAAGGCGTTCATCAAATATATTACTGAAGGCAGGGGCGGCTGGCTTGGTTTTCATCATGCAAGTCTGGTTGGCGATTTTGACGGTTTTAAGATGTGGACCTGGTATTATGACTTTATTGGCAAAATTCGTTTTAAAAATTATATAGCCGGTTTTGCTGATGCAACAGTTAAGGTAGAACAACCGGCGCACCCGGTATTTAAAGGAGTGCCTGCTTTATTTACTATAGAGGGTGATGAGTGGTACACCTATGATAGGAGTCCGCGTGCTGATGTGGATGTACTGGCAAGCGTTGATGAAAAATCTTACCGCCCGGCATCGGATATGAAAATGGGCGATCACCCGGTGATATGGAGCAACTCCAAGTACAAAGCGCCCAACTTATACATCTTTATGGGGCACTCACCTAAGTTGTTCAGCAACGAGGCCTATACTACCCTCTTCCGTAATGCCATTTTTTGGACCGCCAAACATAACTGACCAATGAATAAAATCCTCCTGATCGCCTTGCTGCTGCTTGCATTTAATGGTTACGCACAAAATACTATATACATTAACCAGGTAGGTTATGATGCAACCATGCCTAAGACGGCCCTCGTGGCAGTAAACGGAAATGCAAAGGGCGGCTTTTCGGTTGTTAATGCAAGCACTGGTCAAACGGTTTTAAAAGGAAACTTAAATAAACCAGAGCCTATAAACGAGTGGCAACCAGGCAAGAGCTTTTGCAGGGCAGATTTTAGCGGATTAAATACTCCGGGAAAATACCGTTTGGTGGCCAATGGCGATACGTCTGACACTTTTGCCATAGCCAAACAACTGCTTGCCGATACTACGCTGCCCGCCATACTCAATTACTACCATAAGCAGCGCGCCAATACACCCGAAGAGCTTAATGCTGATAAGCAGGTGCTGCTTTATGGCGGCAATAAGCGTGTTGACCTTCGCGGGGGCTGGTGCGATGCCTCCGGCGATGTAAGCAAATACTTCTCTCACCTGGCTTATGCCAATTTCATGTCGCCCCAGCAGATACCGCTGGTTACATGGTCGCTGTTGAATACCGCAGAGCAGTTACCGGGTATTTCCGCACCGGGCAACAATCTTACAGACTCACTGATGCAAGAAGGCCTGTACGGCGCTGATTACCTCATACGATCCCTATCGAAGAATGGCTATTTTTATATGATAGTCTTCAGTTACTTTAATAAAGATCCTGGTGCCCGCAGGGTGGTCGGCCTGTTGGCCAATAGTGTTACTACCAACGATTATCAGGCAGCATTTCGCGAAGGCGGGGGCATGGCTATTGCAGCGCTGGCTAAAGCGGCGAGATTAAAACAACATGGCGAGTACACATCAGCACAATACCTCGAAGCGGCCAAACGGGCATTTACGCATCTACTCATCAACAACAAAAAGTACTGTGACGATGGCAAGGAAAACATTATTGATGACTATTGTGCCCTGATGGCTGCAACCGAATTATGGCAAACCACCCATGAGGTTGGCTACCGCGACGAAGCCCGTAAACGGGCAGGCAACTTGAGTAAACGAATTACAAAAGCTGGCTACTTCGTAGCAGATAACGGCAATCGCCCTTACTGGCATGCATCCGACGCTGGTTTACCTGTAATAGCGCTCTGTAACTACATCGGCCTGGAGAAAGACAATACACTGCGCGCAGCTGCTGTTGCGACTGTAAAATCACATTTACGTTATTTACTTAGAGTAACCGGTAATACTGTAAATCCTTTTGGGTATGCAAGGCAAACCATACGTGTTAAAAATGTAATTAAAGACAGCTTTTTCATTCCTCATGAAAACGAAACAGGCTGGTGGTGGCAGGGCGAAAATGCGAGGCTCGCCTCGCTGGCGGCTGCCGCACTTACAGGAGCCAAAACTGTTTATAATGGCGATAAAGCGATGACTGATTCGCTGCGGAGATTTGCCGTACAGCAGCTAAACTGGATATTAGGCTACAATCCCTACCAGGTTTGTTTTATGTATCAGTTTGGTAAAAATAACGTGCCTTACATGCATTCAAACTTTGGCCATGGCTCTGAGCGGGGCGGTATCTCCAATGGTATAACAGGTAAGGATGGCGTCGCTGACGGCAGCGGCATCGACTATAAAACCGAAGCTGAGGGTAACGAATGGCGCTGGACTGAACAATGGATACCGCATGCGGCCTGGTTTATGCAGGCGGTTACTGCTCTTGCTGATACAACCGTTAACAAGTAAACTGATGAAAAGACTATTCCTTTACTGCTTTGCAACTGCCGTAATGGTATTTACTGGCAATGTTAATGCTCAACGCAAACCGCTCTTTAAGGCAATCGCATTCTTTATGGCCAAAGAGGACCTGGCACACATCAGCTTTGTGCATGAAGCAAACGATTGGTTTGCCTCAGCGGCCAAGCGTTACAACTTTACTTATGATACCACCAGCAACTGGAACAACCTGCGTACCGATTACCTGAAACAGTACCAGGTAGTGCTTCTTTTAGATACCCGGCCCGAAGCCCCCCAACAGCGCCAGGCGTTTGAACAGTATATGCGCAAGGGCGGTGGCTGGCTCGGGTTCCACTTTTCCGCATTTGCACTTACCCCATCTGCTTACGCTCAAAACTGGGATTGGTACCATAACGATTTTCTGGGTTCAGGGAGTTATGGCAGCAACACCTGGCGACCAACTTCAGCAATGCTTCGCATCGAGAATGAACATCCTGTAACAAAAGGCATCCCCCATCTCTTTAAGGCATCGCCAAACGAGTGGTACCGATGGGAAAACGACCTGCGCAAGAATAAAGATATCCGTATCATAGCTGCTATTGACAGCAGCAGCTTTCCTTTAGGTACCGGCCCAAAAGCTCATGAGATATGGCACAGCGGTTATTACCCTGTAGTGTGGACAAACGTGCACTATCGCATGGTGTACTTTAACATGGGCCATAATGATATGGATTATGAGGGCGGTACCAATGCCACCCTATCCCACACATTTGCTAATGAAACACAAAACAGGCTTGTAATAAATAGCCTGTTCTGGGCTGCCCGGCAAAAACCACCGCGATAAAATATTCAAGATAATATGGGTAGTAAGTCGTAAATTTAATACCACTATGAAAAACATAACCTTAAAACCTTGTATAACAATCATATTCATCAGCTGCTTAATTGGCTGCAAACCCAAAAACGTGCAAAAGCATGGTGGCGAAAAAGATTTGTTTTCTTTTAAACCTGTGCTCGGTATAAGCTACGTAGAGGTTGCAAGACGATTGGATAACGGCTTGTCGTTTAATGAAATTGGTTACCAATTGGAACCCGAATGGCAAATGAAATTCGTTTCAAACGATTCTGTCTCGATATTCAGTCCTGAAAAAAAGAGATTCATCAATTTCCCGTTAACCCGTGGTTATGATTCAATTTTCAACACAGCAAGAACCTGGTTGAAAGTAAAAAAGCTCACCCGTGACAGCCTATTGCTGCAACTCCTGGAAGCCCGTTCAGATTCGATTGATACGAGAGGGTCAAGAGTGTTCATGACCTTCTATGCAGAAAATTATGTAAAAAACAAACTTCATAAAACCGCTGCGGCATTGCAGGTGCCAAGTAAGAACGATACCGTGTTTGTAAGATCGCTTGTAGAGTTATCAGAAAAAGATATTTCCAAGGCTTTTGCAGCGCGCCAGCCGGCATCGGTACAAAGTGCAAGGAACTTTATAAAAGTTAGCCCTCGTCATGCCAAGGGCGATATCTTCAATAACTTTGACACCTCTGACGATTACATGTATCCTACCTATGATATTGCTATAAAAGATGCCGACACCACTTTCAATTATTTTTTCTCAGTTATTGTAGATACTCAGGGAAAGCTCCATTATGAAAAGCCTTTAATACCATTTACTGAAGAAGGTTTCGAGCGACGTTACATTGCACAATCAAAGGCGGTATTAGAAAAATATTTAAGCAAAAATCTAAACGTAATACCCGGCTCAACATTAGGAATGAAGCATGCAAGTGCCATTAGTATTCATGCCAAAGGCCAGCCAAGAACGTACAGCTACTTAACCAAATGATTCTTACGGATTCTTTTAACGTAATGAATAGCGTTATTGCAATTCGTTGTCATACTGTTGCCGCAGTTCGGTAAGGCATTTAGCACACAGGCAACCATCAAATAATTCACTAATATATTGGGTTTGGTTAATGGTAAGTGTCACAGCACTGCACTGGCATTTGGTATAAGCATTGGCTTTACATTCAAATGCGGCGCCGCAGCGCTCGCAACCTACTATCTCGTGCTTGGTATATTGCAATGCTAAAAATGATAAGACAGTATAACCGTAGCGGCAAAGGAGTTATACAGTTGCCCGCCATCGGTACCGTCGATGTAATCGTAACCGGTTACAAAAATATTGTATTTTGCCTCCAGACCAAAACCAATACGGCTGTTAGTTAAATAAGTAAAGCCCACTTTGGGCGCGGTGTAGAAATTGCTCTCGCTGTAATCATATCCGTCGCCGTCATCCTGATACTCCCAAAGCGATTCATAATGCTTTATCCAGCCACCCAAATTAAGGCCGCCATAGGCTTTAAATGCAGGACTTATTAAAAAATCCTTGGTTACACCAAAATATGCGCCGAGCACTACAAATTTATCCTTATCCTGTCCGTAAGCTATATTTTTTATTGGGTAGGCATGGTGATTAATAGAAAAGCTCGCCGAGAAGCCGTCGAACGATTTAATTACGGATATACCGTAAGTGGGCGTTTGTCTGTAATTAAGGCTGAGTTTGCCTAAAGGAATATCATACCCGAACTGCCCCGCAACCGCCCAGCCGGAGCCGTCTTCAAAACTGGCCGACTGACTGTAGGGTTGCGCCGAGGCTTCATTCCCCTCGGCCCGGTCTTGTGCACGGGCCCCGGTGCAAACAAACAGCACTGTGCACATTAACGGCACAGCCATTCTGGTTAGGTATAGGTATTTATTGATAAGGTATAGGATAATATTCATGTGTAAAGCAACATCAGGTTAAAACAGGAGTTTATTTGTTTACTCCATTTAAGCGTATGACGCAAAAAAGCCCGCACCGTTTAATGGGTGCAGGCCATATATGCAGATTTATTTTGGGGCGATTAAAAACGGCACCCTACACCCACCCCTATAAGCCATGGATTTATCTTTACATCGGCGGCAATCTTACGTAATGTCGGCTCCAATTCGGGCTTACCAGCAGGCGTTAGGTTTGATGCATCTACTGTAACATCGGTAGACAGGAATAGCTTTTTAACATCCACGTTCAAAAAATACTTTTTGCTGAGGTTGATATCAATGCCTGCCTGTGCAGCAAATGCAAATTTATTTTTATAATCAATGTCCTTAACAACTGGCCCATGGTCGGCACTGTAGAATATGGTATAGTTTACGCCAACACCCAGATAAGGCCGTATTAACTCGCCCGTTGGCAGGTGGTATTGCAGGGTTAGCGTTGGTGGCAACAACCACACCTTACCCAAATCAACATCTGCAGCGGCGGGGCCACCAATTGCAGTGAGGTTAGATCCTGCCGTTTTCACTTTATGGCGGGTGGTACCCAATATCAGTTCCGCCGAAAAGTCTTTCGCGAAATAGTAAGTAAAATCTAATTCAGGGATAACACTGTTGCTGATATTGGCATCGCCGCCTATTACGCCAATGGTGGCGCTTTCATCGGGCAGTACAGCCACGGCACGCAGGCGGGCATTCCATTGGCCTTTTTGTTGTGCAAAAGCACCTAAGGCGCTAAATATTAATGTTGCTGATAAAAGTAATCGTGAAGTTTTCATATACATTTAAGTTGATTAACGGCTCAAATGTATAGCGAACTAACGCGGCGGCAGGTGACGATAAACATAGCAAAGCATGATGTTCATCACTTACAAAAACGAAGAGAAAAGGATTAGAAAAGAAGCAGGGGCGCATTCCAAAACGCCCCATGCTTACTGACCACTGTTACCTGACATATAACAGCTATGGCTCTTGAGTATTATGCAGAGCAGGTTACACAGCCCTCTTCCATTGAGCAGCTTGGGCCTGCAGGTATTTCGTCGGCTACCTGGTTTACATGGTCTGGTATAACAGGCTCCATGTTTTTGCCTCCCTGATTTTCTACGGTAAACTTGACCGCTTGCGATGCCGCCTGTGTACGCAGGTAATACATACCGGTTTTAAGGCCTTTCTTCCAAGCATAGAAATGCATTGAAGTGAGCTTGGACGCATTAGGTTGATTGATAAACAGGTTAAGCGATTGCGACTGGCATACATAAGCGCCCCTGTCGGCAGCCATGTCTATGATGTTACGCATCTTTATCTCCCAAACAGTTTTGTACAGCTCTTTAATGTCTGCAGGTATTTCAGGAATGTCCTGTATAGAACCGTTGGCACTGATGATCTTATCCTTCATGGTGTTGTTCCACAAGCCAAGCTCTACCAAATCACGCAAAAGGTGTTTGTTCACAACAATAAACTCTCCGCTTAGTACGCGGCGGGTGTAGATATTTGATGTATAAGGCTCAAAGCACTCATTGTTACCCAGTATTTGTGATGTTGACGCCGTTGGCATTGGCGCTACCAGCAACGAGTTACGGACACCGTGGTTCATTACATCCAGGCGAAGGTTTTCCCAATCCCAGCGGCCACTTTCCGGAGATACTCCCCATAAATCAAACTGGAACTTACCTTTTGATAGCGGTGAGCCAACAAACGTTTCGTAAGCACCTTCTTTAATAGCCAAGTCTTTTGATGCCGTCATGGCAGCAAAGTAGATGGTCTCAAATATTTCTTTATTCAGTTGTTTGGCTGCCTCGCTTTCAAACGGTAAACGCAACTGAATAAACGCGTCGGCTAAGCCTTGCACACCTAAACCAATTGGGCGGTGGCGCAGGTTGGAGTTGCGCGCTTCGTCAACCGGGTAATAATTATAGTCGATGATGCGGTTAAGATTCAGCGTTACCTGGTAAGTTACCTCGTATAACTTTTGATGATCAAACACTCCGTTGTTAATGTATCGTGGTAAAGCCAGCGATGCCAGGTTACATACGGCTACCTCATCAGCAGAGGTGTACTCCATAATTTCTGTACACAGGTTAGAGCTTTTTATAGTACCCAGGTTTTGCTGGTTTGATTTGCTGTTGGCAGCATCTTTATACAACAAGTATGGCGTACCGGTTTCTACTTGTGCATCCAGTATGGCGAACCATAGCTCCTGCGCTTTCACTGTTTTACGTGCGCGACCTTCATTTTCGTATTGAGTGTACAGTGCCTCAAATTCTGCTCCCCAGCACTCTGAAAGGCCCGGTGCTTCGTGCGGACAAAACAAGCTCCAGTCTTCATTAGCCTCAACGCGTTGCATAAACAAGTCTGATATCCACAGGGCGTAGAATAAATCGCGTGCGCGCATCTCTTCTTTACCATGGTTCTTACGCAGATCAAGGAATTCAAATACGTCCGCATGCCATGGCTCAAGGTAAATAGCAAAGGCACCTTTACGCTTGCCGCCGCCCTGGTCTACATAACGAGCGGTATCGTTAAACACACGCAGCATAGGAATGATACCATTACTGGTACCGTTTGTACCGCTGATGTATGAACCTGTTGCCCTTACATTGTGGATGCTTAGACCGATACCACCGGCGCTTTGCGATATTTTAGCTGTTTGCTTAAGTGTATCGTAAATGCCATCAATGCTGTCATCCTTCATAGTTAACAAGAAGCATGACGACATTTGCGGTTTAGGCGTACCTGCATTGAACAGTGTTGGCGTAGCATGAGTGAACCAGCGCTCACTCATCAGGTTATAAGTTTTGATTACGCTATCAATATCGTGTTTATGGATTCCTACCGATACACGCATAAACAGGTGCTGCGGACGCTCTACTATTTTACCGTCGATCTTTAACAGGTATGATTTTTCAAGCGTTTTAAAACCGAAGTAATCAAAACCGAAGTCACGGTCGTAAATGATGGTACTGTCTAATACCTCTGAATTCTCTTTTATAATCTGCCAAACATCTTCGGCTATGAGCGATGCGCTCTTACCATTCTTTCCGTCAACATACTCGTACAGCATGCGCATGGTTTCACTGAATGATTTTACAGTGTTTTTATGCAGGTTTGATACCGCAATGCGCGATGCCAGCAGCGCATAATCAGGGTGCTTGGTAGTCAATGATGCAGCAGTTTCTGCTGCCAGGTTATCCAGCTCAGAGGTGGTAACACCATCATACAAACCTTCAATTACCTTTTTTGCCACATCAATAGGGTCAACCAGTTTAAACCCATAGCACAGTTTCTCGATACGTGCTGTTATCTTATCAAATTTTACCGACTCTCTGCGGCCGTCTCTTTTTATTACAAACATAATGGTGAGTTGTGAATAGTGAATGGTGAATTAACTATTATCAATTTTTATAGAGTTGATAAGTCCGCTTAAATATTTAAAGCATTGTACCAACACATTTCCTAACGATTCTAAGTCTTCAACTGAACAATATTTCAATGCTATGGCCGCATCTAAAGCAGCATCTATTTCGATAACCGAACCTCTTGCAATCTCATAGAACCTCTTCCGTTCAGCGTCAGATTTTCTTGAGCTACCTTCTGCAATGTTCAATTGTACAGAAAGGGCAGCTCGTTTTATTTGTTGTGTTAGGACAAACTTCTCGTCGGACGGAAATATATTTGTGACTGCATAGCTCTCTGTTACCAATCTCTGTGCAATGCTATATACATCTAACTTTGTATGCCCTAATTGTAAAAACATGGTTTTTGGCGTTGTGAATTTGTTACTTTCTAGATTCTTCTTTAATTCTTAACGGCACTCACTATTCACAACTGACCACTTACCAATCAAAAGTCCTCATCCAGCGAGAATGATTTGCTTTCGGGCTGAGCATTCAACACCCCACTCTTTTGATAGTCGCCTACGCGCTTTTCAAAAAAGTTGGTTTTGCCCTGCAAGCTTATCATCTCCATAAAGTCGAACGGATTGGTGGCGTTGTAGTATTTATCATAACCCAACTCCTGCAACCAACGGTCGGCAACGAACTCAATGTATTGGGTCATTAGTTTTGCGTTCATGCCAATCAGGTTAACCGGCAAAGCATCGCTCACAAATTCCTTTTCAATAGCAACTGCGTCGGTGATGATCTTGGTAGCTTCTTCTTTGCTCAACTTGTTCTTTAACATGCTGTAAAGCAGACAGGCAAATTCGCAGTGCATACCCTCGTCACGGGAGATCAATTCATTGCTGAAAGTAAGACCCGGCATCAGGCCACGCTTTTTAAGCCAGAACAGGGAGCAAAAACTACCTGAGAAAAATATGCCCTCAACCGCAGCAAAAGCCACCAGGCGTTGCGCAAAGGTTCCGTTCTCAATCCAGCGCAATGCCCATTCCGCTTTTTTGCCCACACAAGGCACCGTATCAATTGCATGAAACAGGCGATCCTTTTCTACAGGATCTTTTACATAAGTATCAATTAACAAGGCGTATGTTTCAGAATGGATGTTTTCCATCATGATCTGAAAACCGTAAAAACATCGCGCTTCGGGAATCTGTACCTCGCTCATGAAGTTGATAGCAAGATTTTCGTTCACAATACCATCACTGGCCGCAAAAAAGGCAAGTATGTGCGAAATAAAATGCTTTTCGCCGGCATTAAGGTTTTCCCAATGCTTCAGGTCATCGCTAAGGTCAATTTCCTCAGCCGTCCAAAAGCTTGCCTCATGCTTTTTATACATTTCCCAGATCTTGGGGTAATTAATGGGGAGAATAACAAAGCGGTCTTTGTTTTCCCGGAGCAATACTTCTTCGTTTTCCTGTTTCATAAGCCTCGTCAGTTAAAATATTTATCGGTTGCAAAACGGTACCGACAAAAGACGAAAGCACAGCAGGCAGGCGCAAAGGCGCAAACAGGGTGATAACTTCTTTTGCCAAAACCCTATGCGTGAAAGTCTTGACAAACCAAAAAGGCAGGTATCTGGCTTCGTTAGTAAGCAGTGAGCAATGAATGGTGAATGGTATGCTAATCTTAGTACTATTCACTACTCACAATTCACTATTCACCAACTATACAGTTGCAACGTCAGCCCATGAATTTAACATGGTTCCCTTTTAATGCCGGCCAAAAAGCCAGGCAACCCAAGCGGTGTATGCGAAAGAACTATCTTGTACCTTCAAAGATAAGGCATGAAAGGGTGTGGGTGTTAATGCGACTTTTAAACAACTGCCGGAGTTGTTAACAATTTCGCCTATCAAGTAATTGGCAGTAAACGCTTTGAATTAAAAATTATACGTGAGCATTAAATGGCCTGAATAGGAGCTGTAGCTATTGAAGCCTGTAGTGCCTTCACGCGAACTAACTTCGCCCGGTTGCAGGATATAGTTATACCTCGCCTCGACACCTAAACCTAAGGCCGATCCGGTAAAAAACTTCAACCCCAGCTTTGGCGCTAGATAAAAGTGTTGTTCATTTTCTATTTTGGTGAACACTTCAGTGGTTTCGTCGTTATACTCAAATCCCTGGCTTATATAATTGATGCCGAAATTGAGCCCTCCATAAAACTTTGCTGCATTGCCCATAGGCAGGTTGTAAGCACCACTTGCATAAAGGCTCACAATTTTAAAAGGGTCGTACTTAAACTCTCCTAATACCTCGCCTTCATATGCATATGTAATAACTTTTTGCTTCGGCTTGTTTGAATGATACCCTACATTTAAACCGAAGGTAAAATCGTTATAGTTACGTAGCACACCTATCTCAAATACCGGTGCGGCTTTATAAACCTCGGTTATGGTTTTACCCGGAATATCATAACCTAAACCTATAGTAAGTCCCCAGTCACTGGTTCCACCACCACCACCGTTGCCGCTGTACCAACTGTTACCGTCGTAATTAACACCACTTGTATGCCGGCGTTGCGCATTGGCAACATTGCTATGTAAAACCGTTAAGGAAATTATAACTAAAGAGCAAATAACTTCAAAGAAATTTCGGGGAGAGTAAAAATTTAAAGACATAAAAAATGACAAGGCTTTAAGGCTTAAAATTAATAAAACATCCCGCAATCACGCTAAAAATGATACAATTTTAAGCTATAAAGCCTTGCCACAAACGCCGTTTACACAGCACTGCGCTTAATCCTCCAAGGGCACAAATTTCATAGAAATAGAGTTGACGCAATGGCGGGTATTTTTGGCGGTAAAACGTTCACCTTCAAATACGTGACCTAAGTGTGCTCCACAGTTAGCACAAAGTATTTCTACACGGCGACCGTCAGCATCAACCTCGCGGTGTACCGCTCCGGGTATCTCATCGTCAAAACTTGGCCAGCCGCAAAAACTTTCAAATTTGTCTTCCGAACGGTAAAGCGGCGCATCGCAACGCTTGCATACGTACAAGCCCTTTGCTTTATTATTTAATAGCGAGCCGGTGAAAGGCCGCTCAGTACCTTTGTATAATATTACCCTTTCTTCGTCGGGTGTTAATTCGTTATATTTCATGTTCTTTATTTATTGACTTATTGATTGGTGGTTTTATTGATAACTTGATTACACTGATTTTAATTTGGATTGCACAGATGGGTGCTAAATAACACATCTTTCCAAAATACATCTCAAAGTGAATCCCCTTTGAGTAGGGTTAGGGGTGTGTATCTTCAGCGCGACAGGATAATCCCTTCAACCATTCAACATAAATATACCAAATTTTTGCGTGAGTAGTTTTCAATGGTTTCATGTTTACCTACGGTTGACAAGCCGGCACGAAACAAAAAATCCCGGTCTTTCAACCAGGATTTTATATTTTGTAAAGATTTGCTTTCGCTTTTAGCTCTGAGCTTTATGCTAATTTAGCCAGTTCTTCAGCCATTGCAGCACCTATCTCAGCTGGTGATTCTACCACACGGATACCACACTCGGCCATGATTTTCATTTTGGCTGCAGCGGTATCATCAGCACCACCTACAATTGCACCCGCGTGACCCATACGGCGACCTGCAGGAGCTGTTTGACCAGCGATAAATCCTACCACAGGTTTAGTACCATGTTCTTTAATCCAACGGGCAGCTTCTGCTTCCATTCCGCCACCAATCTCACCTATCATGATGATGCCATGAGTTTCCGGATCATTCATCAGCAGTTCAACAGCTTCTTTAGTTGGTGTACCTATGATTGGGTCGCCACCGATACCGATAGCTGTAGTGATACCCAAACCCGCTTTAACCACCTGGTCAACCGCCTCATAAGTTAAGGTACCTGATTTAGATACTACACCAACGTTACCTTTTTTGAAGATAAAGCCTGGCATAATACCAATTTTAGCTTCATCAGCAGTAATGATACCCGGGCAATTAGGGCCAATTAAACGAGCGTCTTTATCAGTTAAATATTCCTTCACCTGGATCATGTCCTTAGTAGGAATACCCTCGGTGATACAAACAATTACCTTAACGCCGGCCTCGGCAGCTTCCATAATGGCATCCGCAGCAAAAGCCGGGGGTACAAAAATGATAGATACATCTGCACCAGTAGTGTCAACAGCATCTTTCACTGTATTAAACACCGGTCTGTCCAGATGCGTTTGGCCGCCTTTGCCTGGTGTTACACCGCCAACAACCTGCGTACCGTACTCAATCATTTGCGAAGCATGGTAAGTGCCTTCGTTACCGGTAAAACCCTGAACTATTACTTTGGAATCTTTATTTACAAGAACACTCATTGGCTTTTTTTTTAATCAACGCAAAGCTAAAATTATTTTATTAACTAAGATACGCCAAGCCGCCAATGCCAGCTTTTTTTTACAATCTGGCACTGTTATGATGTAAGCTTTTCATGGTTATTTCCGATAAACTTAATCGGGAACAAGGCGTGCTTTTAAGTAAAGGGCAACAAATTATTGCTACTGTAAAATACAGTTAATATCTTTCGGGCACAAAAACACACCTTACCATGAAAAAATTACTCTTGGCAATGCTTGCCTGCGTTGCCATCAGTCAGGCCGGGCATGCCCAACTGGGTGGCTTTTTAAAGAAAGGCGCCGACATGCTGGGCAGCGGCGGCATTAACAAACTGATTAAACAGCATGCTGCCATTACCACCAACTTTAAGGACGATGCCATTATACAAGGCTCTAAACCGCCCTCTTTTCAGGAGGGTACAAAGGCGCAGCCGCTGTACCTGCTGCCAAAAGCCGCGGACGGTGGCTATGTGTTGTGCGCCGGTTTATATGAAATGGACAACAAAAGCTATTGCCTGCATGCCGGCACGCGCGGACCAAGCAGCGGCGATGGCTATATACTTGCGCCAGTAGTTGGCCCGAAAAAAGATGTGGTGGTAGCCATATTAAAAAGTGCAGAAAAGCACCCCGAAGTAAAGCAGCGCAACATACAGGTATTGCTGTGGGCCATAATAGCACGTACTAAACTGGCTGATTTCAGTACAGACATCAAGGCAACTGCAGCCATATTATTAACACCAGACCAATTACTGATGCTTGAAGGTGGCGCATTAGGCATATTACCTAACAATGTGGTGGAAAGCGCCAAAAGCAAATTGCCACCGGCGGTTCAGGCGGTATTTGAGGCGGAAAATAACATCCGCCGTTTAGCGGCATCGGGCAACGCCAGCTACGAAGAGATGGAAAAATATGCGGTACTTGCAGGCCTGGCTCCTGATAACAGCAGCGAGGTACCTTCGGGCACCTGGGCATTGCACCCTGACGGTTACTATATCCGCTATTATCCGCAAGGGTACCAGCGTACGCGTGTGCAGATATACGTACCGCAGGAGTTGATAGATAAAGCCGGCGGTAAGCCAATTGTTTATGATGCGCCTTATGGTATTGCCTGCCCGGCAAATGTTGGCGCGCAAAGGCTGGCACAAACTAATGAGCCATTCGACCCGGATTACACCAAGAAGCTTACTACCAATTGCAACTCTAAATAAGTGCTATGGCAGGCGTTACAGATCAATAATTGTAGCGCCTGCTTCTTCATAAAGCTTTTTCTGCAACGGCGTTTCTTCCGTAGTTACCATCACCTCCAATGTAGGGAATACAAAGGCCTCCAGCAGGTGACCACCGTGTACAATTCCGTCAGACGTGGCTACATTGATATGCGCATGGGCTACTGGCTTGCCGTTGTACAAAGCTATGTCGCCAATGAGCGAGGTAATCTCTGCCGGCTCTGTAATAGGTATCACCTTAAACATCTTTTTGCTCTTGTCATACCAGCCAAGCTTTGACGACGTAGCATCGCCAATGGCGGTGAACCGGGCGTTCTTTACCTGGTATTTTTGCGCAAATTCGGTAAGTCCGGATACTATTTCATCGCCTTTAGCAAAAACAAGTACATAGGTTTTAGACGTTCCGTTCTGGCTGATAAGTTTTGTTTTCACACCGGGGGAACGACCAGTTGTAGCGGGGTTGGTTGGCGAAACATAATCCTGCGCCACTGCAGTAACGGCTACAGAGAGGAAAAACAATAATATTGCTAAGCTTTTAAATGCCTTATTCATAACGGAGATGTATTTAAAAAACAAACGGCAGCCAAAACTTTTTGTTTCGGCCGCCGCATAAAGCATAGTGCTGAGTAATATAAGTATAGCTTAATAGGCTACTGTAAAACGCTGGCGAATATGCTTTGGGTTTTCCAGTTCATCCACAATGGCTGTGGCCATATCCTCAACCGAAATAATACTGCGGTGATTTTCGTCAAAAACCGGCTCATCAAGCCCAACGCGGTAAGTACCTTTAATGATACCTGCTGTGCCCTGATGCATCTCAATAGCCGGACTAAGGAACGTCCAGTCCAATTCGGTCTCCTCCTTTAATATATTTAGATAATCGCGCGCTGCCGTTGCGCCAGCCTTGTAATCGGCCGGGAAATTAGGCGTATCCACTAATTGTACCCCGGGCGCTACATACAAGCTACCGGCACCGCCAATAGTGAAAAAGCGCTTTACTCCAGCTTGCTTAGTACCTTCCTGCACAGCTTTGCTGCCTTTAAGGAAATCGTCGTAAATATTAGGGTTTGTCCAGCCGGAATTAAAGGCGTTAACAACCACATCTGCCCCGGCAACCGCGTCGGCCACCTGGGCTGCGTCATAAACGTCAGCTTTAACCGCTGTTATATTATCTCCGGTTTTTACCTTTTCTGGATTACGAACAATAGCCGTTACCACGTGTCCGCGTTTAGTTAGCTCGTTAAGGATAGCTGAGCCAACAAAGCCCGATGCTCCAATTAATGCGACTTTCATGTGTTTTGTTTTTATTATGATGATTTAATACTGTAATAATTTCTACTACAGTTATGATTAAAAAAATTACTTTATCGGTTTACAAAAAGCATCAAGAGTGGTTTGAGCAAGCTTGCTTATCATGGCCGCTTCTGCCTTGTTATACAGTACATCCAGTTCATGATTGATTTGCTTACCCACAGGGCAAGCAGGGTTAGGAACATTCTTCTTTCCCAGTGGCGATGTTTGCCGTACGGCGTTATACACGTCAGACAAACGGATATCTGCCCCTTTCTTAGCCAGCTTGCTGCCGCCTCCTTTGCCTTCTTTGCTGGCTATCAAACCAAATTTGCGCAGGTTGCTCAATTCCTTGCGTACTACCGCAGCATTTACATTCATGCTGCCCGCAATATATTCAGACGTAAGCAGCTCATCCTTTAAATAGTAATGAAGAGTAAGAATGTGCAGCGCTGTTGCAAAACGTACGTTATTCATAAACTGTAACAATTATTATTACAGTACAAATATGCATATTTAAATTTGTAATGCAAGTGCAATTGCCATTAAATGAAAATTTGTTGACTAATTATTCCACCTTGATGTGCTTAACCGCACTTCCAACTCCTCCTTCCAAGTCGGCGCCTTGTACAATAATAGTATATGACGCTTTTTTGCTTTTGGTGAAGAATGAGACCTCTGCCCTGCCCTCCGCATTAGTAACTATATTTGGCATCCAACTAATAGTTGGGCGCAAATTGTACAAAACATCGTCTTTAACAGGATACTTCGGCCGATAAAACTCCGCAGGCCAGCTTACCGGAACTGGCCGCACTATAGCCAGCGAGTAATTTTTACGCGCAAAAAATCCGTTGCCCGACCAAGTGGTAACTTCTATATAAGCAGGCCACTTGTAAGATGGCTGCAACATAAATTCATCGTCATAACGACTGGTGTAGCTGCTTATATACCTCTCGGTGTACATTACCTCTAATCCTTTTACATCATCTGCCTCAATATTATTCAATACAAAATCCAGGTAGCGCCTGTAGTCGCCATCAACTTCCGGATTATAGAAAAAAGCTACTTCAACACCATCAATGATAAAGCGGATGATACGCCCGTACATTTTGTATGGAACAAACCCTTTTACTTTCGCATACAAGAGGTCAAGGAGAGTCAACTTTTTCCCTGCTTTACGAATATCTTCTACGTCCAGTATCTGATTGGCATTGCCGCTCCCATTAAGGTTGTGCGAATCTTTGATGGTACGTTTGGCGCTTATTCTTACTTCCTGCAACACATTGCCAGTTACCGGCATCTTAATATCATTAAGCTTTTTTTGATAAGTGATCGTGTTTTTATAAAAATTGAGCAGCGTACTATCGGCATTCACATATGAGGGACGTAATACAGGCACGGGTAAACCCTTCGTATCCGGAGCTACAAATTCATCAGGCTCTATAATCGCATTAAAAAACTTTCCTTTCTTGTCTTTCGCCTCTATTACAAAGGCAGCCGTATCAAACTGCGGCAGATTATGAAAGGTAAAGCGCCCATACTGGTCTGTAACCGTATCCATAAACAGCGTGGGCTTTTTTGTAGAGATTAACAAAACCGGCATATTGGCCTGCGGTTTATTGAGCCGTTTGATCTGACCAGTAACGGCAAATTCCGGCTCGGCCCTGTATTTAAGCATGGACGACTTCGTATTAAAAATCATCTTCCAATCGTAACCCACCCAGCCTTGTGTAAGCATCAGGTTATCAAGCGCATTATGCGTTTGCTCGCTTTGAGACCTGAAATACCAGGCCGGCTGTTCAATATGTCCGCGTAAGCCAGCCGCGAGCAACAAGTGACTGCGTATGTCGGAACTGTTGAGACTATCAGTTTTAACTAAGCCGTCATCCGTTACAGATAAGGAGAAGCTACCCTGCACCGGGTTATTAAAGTGATCGGTAACTTTAATGCTAAGGGATAGGCTATCACTTGTAGTTGCTGCACCTTTATCTGTTGTAAGGGAAATATTTAATTGATCTTTATGATCTATAAACACCATTCGCTCGGCTACCGGCCGCCCCTCGGCAGTAAGGAGTGTAAAGCGCACAATACCCGACGGCAACTTGCTTTTAGGAATGCCTGTTTTAACTAATATGGCATTATCTGTAAAATGCACTATAGATCCATAACACAAAACACCGCCTGCCTGCCCTATCAGTGCATATGCCCCGAGCAAGCCTTTAGATGCCCGGGCATTTATATTAATAACAGAATCCTGGTAAACATTTCGGATGTTTAACACTACACCTGCTTCCTTCACCTGCGGAAACGGGTACAATTTTTTTGCCCCGTCTTTGAGGCTTACTTGTGCAGTGTATATTTCACCCGCCTCAGGCATGAACAAAAAGGAACCCATCCCTCTATCGGTGGCGCCAAACTCGGCAACCAACTTCTTGCTCTTGTCAAGCACTACACCGCGAACATTTACCCCCAGGCCATCCTCACCCGTTGCTTTTACACCTACCTTTGTGGGGATACCAGCAACTAACTGCCCGCCCTCTGGCATAAACTGCACATCAGTATACGTTGGCCGGCTAACCTTTAGCGGTATTACCATCTGGCCGCGTGCCGTAGCTTTATCGCGCTCACGGGCAATAAGGGTAAGACGGCTGGCATCCGCATTTTTGGGTAATGTAAACTTCAGGTTGATCTTACCTTCCAAATCGGTTTGTATTCGCTCCCTGAAACGGGTTTTATTACCCTCAGTAAGGGATATCTGCATGTGGCGCCATCGCACCGGATTACCATCAGCCTCAAAAAGCTGTAAGCCAGCCCGAACGCTATCGCCAACCAAACTGACACCTGCATTAATCTGCCACATATTGCTCCGGGTACTGCTGATGTATAATTGCTGTGTGTAAAAGCTTGCCGGCCCTGTATTTTGCATCCAGTTGGTATATGCCCGCAGCGTGTAACTACCTTCAGCTATCCATATGCTATCTAAAGCCATTTGCCCCCAGTTTACTCCAAGATAAATCGGCATACTTTGCTGCAAAACCACCCGACCGGTATCATTCACCAATTCGGCATACATAACTCCGCTTTGTTTGGAGTAACGCAACGCTCCATCCATCACATAAGCCTTCATCCATATAGTATCAGTATTAGTATAATAGGGCTTATCTGTATGCACATAAATGTGTTCTGCCGGAGCACGCCTTAAAAAGCTATCCACATTCATTATCATGCTACGTAACGTAGCATCAGTTGTGTTGGGTTGAGCATTTGCTGTTATGGCAAAAAACGTCAGGAATAGCAATGTGCAAAGGTATCTGCCAATCATAGGTTAACGGCTGTATAAGCAAGTATACTAAAATACCCTCTAAAAGCGGCCATTACACCCGGTCATACACAAGCGCCAGCTTACAAACCATCAGGCTCATTAAACTCGCCCTCACTTTTGGCTATTACCACTGTAGCCACCCCATTACCTATCAGATTAGTAATGGCCCGCGCTTCAGACATAAACCTGTCCACACCAAGCAGTATGGCTACGCTCTCCACCGGAATCACTTTTATAGCGGCCAGCGTAGAGGTGAGAACGATAAATCCTCCGCCGGTTACAGCTGCTGCGCCTTTGGATGTGACCATCAGGATACCAATGATAGTGAGTTGCTGCTCTATAGAGAGCGGTATATCAAACACCTGCGCCAGGAAAATGACAGCCATGCTGAGGTAAATAGTGGTACCATCCAGGTTAAAGGAATATCCTGTGGGTATAACCAAACCAACTACGGACCGTGAACATCCAAACCTTTCCATCTTTTCCATCATACTCGGCAGGGCTGATTCCGAAGATGAAGTACCCAACACCACCAGTATTTCCTGCCGTATGTGTTTCAGGTACTTCCATAAACTGAATTTGTAGATGCGGCAAATGAGGTTAAGCACCACGAAAATAAAAAGAAACATGGTTAAATAAACCGAGCCCATCAGCTTTGCCATTGGCAAAAGTGCCTGCGCACCGTAAGTACCAACGGTATAAGCCATACCCCCGAATGCACCTAAAGGTGCCAAAGCCATCACTACCTTCATTATATTGAAGAATACTTTGCTGAGTTTGTCAAAGGTGTTCAACAATGACTTACCCGTCTCGCCAAGCTTACTTAAACCATACCCGAATAGTATAGCAAAGAACAAAATTTGGAGTATGTCGCCGCGGGTAAAAGCGTCAAATATATTATGAGGTATGATGTGGGCAAAGAAATCAGTCCACTGCATTTCTTCAGCGGCCTTTTGGTACCCGGCGATTTTACCAGCGTCAGCAGCTTTTTGTACCATTACGCCTTTGCCGGGCTGCAGTATATTGGCAACCAGCAGCCCAATGATGAGCGCAAACGTGGTAATCACCTCAAAATATAGCAGTGCCTTTCCTCCCACCCTGCCTACTTTCTTCATGTCGCCCATGTTGGCTATGCCCAGCACAATGGTAAAAAAGATGATCGGTGCAATCAGCATGGTGATCAGACTAATAAAAAGCTTGCTTATCAACTGTGCAGTCGGGGCAAAACCCTTAAAGTAAAAGCCTACCACTATACCTAACAGTATAGCGATAATAACTCTGAAGGTGAGATTACTGAGCAGGTTTTTCATTTGAGACAAAAACAATTATACAATTTTATTTGCCCTCATTCGCTCCGTGTAAAAACAAAAAGGGCTCCCGATTGAAGGAGCCCTTTCTACAGTAAGATTTATTGCTGATTATTAACGTGTGCCGCCGCCATTCATGCCGCCGCCCATGCCACCACCTTGATCGCCTTGTTTTACGTCGTCATTGTTAACACCTTTTTTCTTCTGCTGCGGATTGCTAAAGCTCATTTTACCAAAGCTGTAGCTAAATGTAACACCGAAAGATTGGAAAGGAATACGTGAGTTTACAGTTTGCGTGAAACCCGGGCTTGATATATTTTGCTTGAATGCCTTGTTAACCGCGAATGGCTGAATGGTATTGAAACCAATTGAAGCCTTTTTATCCATAAACTGCTTCTTGATACCAAATGCATATATACCAAATGCTGGGCTTGTACCTTGAATGGTACGGCGAGCCGAGTTGTTGAAAGCAAATGCCTCGAAAATGAAATTCTTTGGCAGGTTTAGCGTTGCACTACCAAATACAGTAGTCATCAGCCTGGTTTTCAAAGCGTCGGGATTTATAAAGTCAGCATAAGCAGCGTAAACGCTTGGGTTATAAGTAAACACGTTAATGTTAGCACGGATAGTTAACGGTTTGATTGGATTGATAGAACCGAAAAAGCTACCGCCTAATGAGTTGTTCTCGGCAACGTTGTTCTGCACCGTACGGTTAATTATGACACCGTTATCTTCTACCGGACTGGCAATACCTTCAATCAGGTCGCTGGTATTTTTGTAGTAAACTGAGAAATTTAATACCGACGTTTTAACAAAGGCATTGTAATTCAATTCCACGGTTTGTGAAATTTCAGGTGCCAGGTTAGGGTTACCTACGCTTTGGCTTTGCTGGTTACTACGGTTGATGAACGGGTTTAATACCTGCAGACTTGGACGCTGTATACGTTTGCTGTATGATAACTTTAAAGTATTGGCACCAAACACTTTTTGCACTGTTAAGCTTGGTATAAAAGTATTGTAGTTTGCCTTAAAAGGTTCTAATGTTTGCGAGTTACTTCCGTCTGCATACGGTGCTTCAGGATCGCCCTCAATACGTGTATTCTCTAAACGTGAGCCAACCAATATAGCATAGCTCTTAGGCAGGGTAATAGTTAATACGCCATAACCGGCATATACGTTTTGCGTATAGTCATAAAGGTTTGAATTCAGCCTATCAAGCTGAGGATCGCTACCGTCCGGATCCACTGTAAAAATATCGTAGTTACTGTTGATACGCCTTTGGATGGTTTTGCCACCAGCTTCTAACTTAAACACCTTATTAATTGGCAAGGTATAATCCAGTTGGCCGGTGTACTCATTATTTTTACCATTGTTATTGGCTAATTGGCTTTGATATTGAGCAGAGAACAAGTTGGTATAATCAGTTTTAATGATGCTATGGCTCCACTGGCCTGACACTACGATCTCGTGACCTTGTTTTTTGAATTTATGCGTATAGTCGATATTCCAGTCAAAACCTCTGAAGGTATTGTGTGATATAGTGCGACCGGTATAGCTCCGATTTTTGGACGCGTCAAGTAAATCCTCGAAACGATAATCGCCACCACCGTCAGCATTAAAGCCACCGTCATTTAAAGCCAAGGTACTGTTGATGCTGTTGAAGGCATTGAATTCATATCCTGCAGTTAACGATCCACGTATACCATGACGTTTAATTTCGTTATACGAGTTGTTGGTATTGCGCTGGTTAATACCATCAGAAGTAAGAGTCTGATTAAAATCGGTGTATGATGTTTGCGGCCAGCTGAAGTTGCCACCAATATTGGCACCGAAGTTGAAACGGTTTTTGTTGTAATTGAAGTTAAGGTTACCGTTGTTTTGACGGGTACCCACGCCACCACTTACCGAACCACTAACACCTGATGCGTTTTTGGTTTTAGTAACGATATTGATGATACCGCCGGAACCTTCCGCATCGTACTTGGCAGAGGGAGAGGTGATCACCTCAACACTCTTAATCTGATCGGCAGGGATGGTTTTAAGCACGTCGCTTAAACTGGCAGAGGTTGCACCTGAGGGTTTGCCGTTAATTAAAACGCGCACGTTCTGGTCGCCACGCACGGCAACGTTACCATTCATATCCACCGATACTAAAGGTACTTTTTGTAATACGTCAGTAGCGTTACCGCCTGCAGAGGTAAGATCCTTTTCGGCGTTGTAAACAATTTTATCAATTTTATTTTCAATCAATGCAGCCTGGCCTGTTACCTGTACCTCGGCCAATGCTTTAGCACCGGGAGATACGATCACATTACCCATATTAAAATCCGGCTTGCTGAGAGTAGTGGTCACCGGGTCGATAAATTTAGTGGGATAACCTATAAAGGATACACCTATTTTGTAGCTTCCTGGTTTAACGTTGTCCAATTTAAATTGGCCCTTATCGTCGGTAAGCACACCGTTGATGGGCGCGCTGCCTCCACTGCGGTAAATGCTCACGGTTGCGTAGCCAAGCGGCTGTTTGCTAAGAGAGTCGGTAACTGTGCCGGAGATGCGACCGACTATGGTGGAGCCGCCGCCACCGCCTAAACCCACCTGTGCGTGAGCAGCAACGGTTGCACAAATAAATAGTAAGAGTACGTAAATACGTTTCATTTTAATCAGTTTCGTAATTTGAGGCGAAATTGATTAAAATGTTACAGCCTTTTATGACGCTATATGTAATAAAATTGCAATGTCATTGATTCGTTACAGTATAAAGGTCTTTGCAGTATTCTGTTCAGCAAATCTTTATAATTATATCATTTCAACCAGCAAAAAGCGGCAATTAATAAGCGGCTCACTAAATATTCTGTGTTAACAATCCGGCTGTTCGCACTTCTTTTCGCCAAATTCCGGCTCGAAGGTGCTGTGGTTTATTTCGAGGTGTTCCAGGCGGTGGCGCAAATCGTGCTTAATGGCATCAAATTTATTCGCAGCTTCCGGTTTTACTACAATGTGTGCGGTAAGTGCGTTTTCGGTAGTGCTTAGTGCCCATACATGCACATGGTGCACATCCAGCACACCATCGGCTTTTAGCAACTCCGCTTTAACAGCATTAAGATCTAACGTTTTCGGCACACCGTCCATTTCCAACCTCAGGCTGTCCTTAAATAAACTCCAGGTACCAATTACAATTACAATACCTATAACGAGACTTACTACACTATCCAGCCAGTACCATTGGGTGTAAGCAATGATGACACCTGATATCACCACTCCTAATGATACGAGTGCATCTACCGCCATATGTAAGTAGGCGCCTTTTACATTCAGGTCTTTCTCCTTATCCTTCATAAACAGCCATGCCGTAAAGCCATTAATGGCAATGCCGGTAAGCGCCACCCATATAATAGTGTCTCCAGGCACTGGCTCAGGGTGCATCAGGCGCCGCACGGCTTCATAAATAATTACCCCAACAGCAGCAAATAATATCATCGCGTTAAAAAACGAGACCAATATGGTTGAGCGTTTGTATCCGTAAGTGTAGGTTTTATTGCTGCTGACTTTGGTAAGTTTATACGCAAGCAGGGCCAGTGCAAGGCTCGCAACATCACTTAAATTATGCCCGGCATCAGTAAGTAACGCCAGCGACCCACTAAGCAAGCCCGTAATAACCTCTACAACCACAAAGGTTATATTAAGGCCGATGCCCCATATAAATGCACGGTTAAGATGGTCAAGCTTTACGGCATGATCGTGGTGGTGATGCGTATGGTCATGACCTGCTGACATGCCGGCAAAGTAGCGTTTTTAAATCTATTATCTGAATATAAGCCAGAGGATAAGTATCATCAATGCATATTTAACCGCATAATACAGGTTGCGGTTGTATGCCTTCAGCTTTTTACCCACAAGGCGTATAGAGTATATGTAACGGAACACTTTATTGATGTTTCCGGTTTTATCATCGCCCATATTTGGCGAAGCCGCCGAAGCCATAATAAACCATCCGAAAAACTTATTCCAGGCGCGACCGAACATAGTCTTTACCGGGCGTTCCACATCGCAGAAAAGAATCAGGCGATCAATGTCGGTTTTATTCTGGGCATTGTGAATGTAAGTCTCGTCAAACATTACGTCTTCGCCGTCCTTCCAGGCGTAAACCTGCCCATCTACAATGATGTGGCATTCTTCGGAGTTAGGAGTAATCAACCCCAAATGATATCTTAACGAACCGGCGTAAGGGTCGCGGTGCTGCAGCAATTCGCTCCCTGCAGGCAAAACAGCAAACATGGCAGCCTTTATCTGCGGCACCTGTTTTAAAAGCTCCACGGTTTGCGGGCAATACTTTTTTGCAGAAGGATGAAAGTCATCATACCATTTTAAGTAAAAGCGTTTCCAGCCACGGCGGAAAAATGAGTTAAACCCAACGTCGTTATACTTATCAGACCCCTTAATGAGTTCTTCCCTTTCCAGCAGCATGGCTTCATCACGTATAGTCTCCCAATGGCTTCTGAGCAAGGTGAGGTTTGGGAATGCAGTCGTGCTGATATAAGGCTGATTAGGTACGCCCGACAAAGCATACATGGGCACGTTAATAGGCGCCATGAATGTAGAATGGTCGGTAAGCTGGCGGAAAAATTTATAACGTATCCGGCCGCGATAATGCACAATAACCGTAGAGAGGATCAGCACATAAAAAAAGATGAATTTGCCCGAAGTAAGCTCAATAAGTACCTGCTGCATGGTGGAGTAAATGTTTAGTCGGCTATAAAAGTAAATAGCCTTACCCTGCTTTACAGACGATGGCCGGTTATTTTACAAGCTTTTGACGATACAATTTGCCCTGTTATGAGTGATGGTAGGGCTCACCTTTAATGATGGTAAATGCTCGGTACAATTGCTCGATAAAGAACAAACGAACCATCTGGTGCGAAAAGGTCATCCGCGAAAGCGAAACCTTGTCGTTAGCGCGGGCATGCACGCTGGCATCAAAACCGTATGGACCACCCACTACAAATACCAGGTTCGAGGCGGCGCCCACCATGTGTTTGTTGATGTATGTGGCGAACTGCTCCGAGGTAAACTCTTTGCCTTTCTCATCAAGCAATATCAGGTAATCTGTTGCAGCTACTTTCTTCAAAATCATTTCGGCTTCGCGGGCCTTTTGCTGGTCCTGTGAGAGTGATTTGGTGTTCTTAAGTTCGGGCAGATCGGCAAGTTCCAGCTTGATGTAATGCTTTAGGCGCTTCACATATTTTTCGATGCCTTCCCTTATGTAAGCATCTTCAGTTTTGCCAACGGTGAGCAGTGTTATCTTCATAAAAACACTGCAAATAACGGCATTTTAAAATATAAGCCTTTACTTTAGCTTAGTTTTACAGCACCTATGTCATCACAGAACATCATCGACCAGTATAATGCTAATCTCAACGCAGCCAAAAGCCGCGCCGAATTTTTTCGTAAAAAAGCCAATAGTTATTCTTTTATGCGTCTGGGCGTATTTGCGCTGCTGATCCTGGCGGTTACAATTGGCATTATCTACAACACTTTTGCGGTTATCGCCATTGGTGCAATTATTTTAGCGGTACTATTTGTATGGCTGGTTGCCCGGCAATCGCAGTTTGAGCGCGAACGAAACTATTATAACGATCTTGCCACAGTAAACGAAAACGAGATAAACAGCATCAGCCATTACGGCAACCTGTATGATAACGGTGCCCGCTTTGCTGATGACAAGCACTTTTACACTGCCGATCTGGACATTTTTGGCAAAGCATCACTATTTAACCTGATTAATCGCTCGGCTACGCAACCCGGCAACACCCTGCTTGCGCAGTGGCTGCAGGCACCTGCAAACAGGCCAACCATTTTACAGCGTCAGGCCGCTGTCAATGAACTTGCTATGAACAGGCAATGGTGCCTTGAAATGCAAGCTTTATTGCTTTTTGCACGCAATGCAGATGCCCAGCCATTAAATAAGCTTACACAATACCTGGGCACTCCGGTTGACATGCCCGGTGAGGCATGGCTCAAAAAATATGCAGCATTTTGCCCCTTAATAATGCTGGCGGCTATACTGTTGGCAATATTTAAGCCTGAGCTGAAAGCTGTGCCGGTGCTATTGGGCATGGTACATCTGGCAATAGTTTTTTCAAAGGCCCGGTTCATTAAAATGACCGACCTGATAACCGGAAAGATAGGAGGTGTACTGGCCAGCTATGCGCGTGTGTTTAATAAGGCCGAAGAAAAGCAATGGGAGTCGGCTATGTGCACGGAATTATCACAGCAACTAAAAACGCAGCAAACTTCGGCTCAGATACACCGGCTTGCAGTACTCATAAGCAGGTTTAACAGCAGGCTTAATTTACTGGTGGGCACATTGCTCAATATCTTTTTTTTATGGGATATAAGGCAAATCATCGCTATTGAGGAATGGAAACGCGAAAACAAAAGTAAACTCGGCGCGGCGATAGATACCCTGGCGAACTTTGAAGCACTGATAAGTTTGTCGAGCCTGCGGGCTAACTACGAGCACTGGGCTATGCCTGTTATTGAGGAAGGTGAAGGATATACGTTAACTGCCGATGAAATAGCGCATCCGCTTATCCCGGCAGACAGGCGCGTTGCCAATACTTATGCCTTACAAAATACCCGGAAGATCGACATCATAACCGGCTCTAACATGGCAGGCAAGAGTACATTTTTACGTACTGTTGGCATCAACGCAGTTTTGGCATTAAGCGGCGCACCGGTTTGTGCCCAAAGCTTGAGCGTTTCGGTAATGCACATCATCAGTTATATGCGTATTAAGGATTCGTTGAACGAAAGCACTTCTACGTTTAAGGCTGAGCTTGACCGTTTACAGATGCTGCTTGCCGCTGTAGATACCATGCCGGATGTTTTCTTCTTGATAGATGAGATGCTGCGGGGCACCAACTCGGTTGATAAGTATCTTGGCTCAAAAGCGGTGATAGAACAGCTGATTGCAAAGAGAGGTGTAGGCATGGTGGCTACGCACGATTTGCAGATTGCCCGCCTTGAAGATACTTATACCGATTATGTGCGCAATTATTACTTTGACATACAAGTATTAAACGGCGAAATGCTGTTCGACTACAAACTTAAACACGGCGAATGCAAAACTTTTAACGCTTCCATGCTGCTGAGGCAGATTGGGATTAACGTTGGTAGAGACTAAGCGACGAGAAAATTTGATACCAATGCAGAAGTCCTCTCCTTAAAAGAGGATTTAGGTGAGGTCTAAACCACCCCGCCGTTGCGAGGAGAAATGACAAAGCAATCTCTTCAGACTTCGCACGTCTCGAGATAACACAGCTCTAACCCATCTCGAGAGGGGGCTAAATATTGAATTGCAATCTTTCTCCTTTGGGAGGATTTAGGTGAGGTCTGAAAGACTGTCCAATCAGATTGCTTCGCTAACGCTAGCAATGACGTTTATGTAAATAAGTCCTTACAAGATGATTTGTCAACAAGGGTGAGTTATCCTGGTAAATGATCATTTACGCGCGATGGCACGCCAGAAAACCGGGCCGGGAGTATGGCCTGTGCGGCTGAAGGTTTCTTCTGGCTTGACTTTTGGTTACTTTGTGTCCAAGACAAAGTAACTGAAAAATAACGTTTACTTTTTTCGCCGCAAAACAAACGACCGATCAAATCCGCTTAACTTCCGCTTCGCAAAACCATTTTTCTCCGCTTTAATCACTGCTACCGGGGTAAACGTAGCTTCGATTTGCTTGTAGGCTGCGGGCACCCATTCGGGCCGGATAATTTTATTATTACACATGTTGCAGGAGCTGAATTACTCAAATTTAACGTGATTTTTAATATTTATACTACTCCATAGGTCAACTTAATCAAGCATTTACTAAGCACTCTCGTCAAACTTTGTTATTTTCGCAGCGCATTTCGTACTACAGGCATTATGGATTATCAATTTAAAGATATAGAGCAAAAATGGCAGCGGTTTTGGGCTGCCAACCAAACGTTTAAGGCAGATAACAACAGCAGTAAACCTAAATATTACGTGCTGGATATGTTCCCTTACCCATCAGGCGCCGGCCTGCATGTGGGGCACCCGCTTGGTTATATTGCCTCTGATATTTTTGCACGCTATAAACGCCTGCGTGGCTTTAACGTGCTGCATCCTATGGGTTACGACTCATTTGGTTTGCCAGCCGAGCAGTATGCCATACAAACCGGTCAGCACCCATCAGTAACTACTGAAAACAACATAAATACTTACCGCCGCCAGTTAGACCAGATAGGATTCTCGTTTGATTGGAGCCGTGAAGTACGTACCAGTTCGCCCGATTATTATAAATGGACGCAGTGGATCTTTATGCAGCTGTTCAACTCCTGGTATGATAAATCCGCTGAGAAAGCAGAGAGCATTGCCAAGCTGGTAGCGCATTTTGAAGCTAAAGGCTCGGCTGGCATAAACGCCGTGAGCGATGAAGATACGCTTACTTTTACTGCAGATGAATGGAAAGCAATGCCTTACCATACACAACAGGAAGAGTTATTGAAATACCGCCTCACCTACCTGCGCGAAAGCACTGTAAACTGGTGTGCTGCCTTGGGAACGGTATTGGCAAATGACGAAGTGAAAGACGGCTTTAGCGAGCGCGGCGGCTACCCTGTTGAGCAAAAAAAGATGATGCAGTGGAGTATGCGCATTACGGCCTACGCTGAGCGTTTACTGCAAGGGCTGGATACAATCGACTGGCCAGAGCCACTTAAAGAGATGCAACGTAACTGGATTGGCAAGAGTACAGGTGCGAGTGTTAAGTTTGGTATAGATAAAACAACGCTGCAGTCACCAATCGATGCTGACTATATAGAGGTCTTTACAACCCGTGTTGATACCATTTTTGGTGTTACCTTTTTGGTGATTGCTCCTGAGCATGAGCTGGTTGGTGCACTGACTACGCCTGAACAAAAAGGCGATATCGGTACTTACATCGCGCAAACAAAAAAGAAAAGCGAGCTTGACCGTATGGCCGATACCAAAACCGTATCAGGCGCTTTTACCGGCAGTTATGTTCTCAATCCGCTGAATGGTGAAAAAATACCGGTATGGATAGCCGATTATGTGCTTGCCGGTTATGGCACCGGTGCTGTAATGGCAGTGCCGTCTGGAGATCAGCGCGATTACCTTTTTGCCAAGCATTTCAACTTGCCAATAGTTCCTATCATTGACATCCAGAATATTGAAACGGAGGCCGATCCTACTAAAGAGGGCCGTTACGTCAACTCCGATTTCATAAACGGATTGACGTATAAGGAAGCTGTTGCCGCCGTTGTGGCAAAGTTAGAAGCAATAGGCGCAGGCAAGGCCAAAATAAACTTCAGGATGCGCGATGCTATTTTTGGCAGACAGCGTTATTGGGGTGAGCCTGTACCTGTTTACTTTAAAGAGAACTTACCATACCTGATAAGCGAGGCGGAATTACCGTTGCTGTTGCCGGAGATTGACAAGTATCTACCGACTGAAACCGGTGAGCCGCCGTTGGGCCGTGCAACAAATTGGAAGCACCCTGAGGGTGAATACGAACTCAGCACCATGCCTGGCTGGGCAGGTTCAAGCTGGTACTGGTACCGCTACATGGATGCGCATAATGATAAAGAATTCGCATCAAAAGAAGCTATTGAGTATTGGAAAGATGTAGACCTGTACATTGGCGGCAGCGAACACGCTACCGGCCACCTGTTGTACAGTCGTTTTTGGAATAAGTTTTTAAAGGACATGGACCTGGTGGTTGAAGAAGAGCCGTTTAAGAAGCTCATTAACCAGGGCATGATACAAGGCCGAAGCAACTTTGTATATCGTTTAATTGATGCAGACGGCCGCGGTACTAACACCTTCGTTTCTCATGGATTAATTAACGAGTACAAAACATCTCCATTGCATGTTGATGTAAATATTGTAAAGAACGACATCCTGGATATTGATAAGTTCAAGTCTTGGAGACCTGAGTTTGAGAACGCAGAATTTATACTGGAAAATGGCAAATATATCTGCGGCCATGAAGTGGAAAAAATGTCAAAACGTTACTACAACGTAGTAAATCCGGATGACATTGCATCCCAATATGGTGCCGATACCCTGCGCATGTATGAGATGTTCCTGGGTCCGCTGGAACAAAGCAAACCATGGAATACCAATGGTATAGAAGGCGTGTTTAAATTTCTGCGTAAATTCTGGCGTTTGTTTCATGATGAGCAGTGGAATTTCCGTGTAAGCGATGAGCAGCCTACCAAAGCTGAGCTAAAATCGTTGCACAAAATTATCCGCAAGGTAGAAGAGGATATCGAGCGCTTCTCGTTCAATACTTCCGTTTCCAGCTTTATGATTGCCGTGAACGAGCTTACAGACCTGAAGTGCAGCAAGCGCGCTATATTGCAGGACATGGTGATCATTCTGGCGCCTTATGCACCACATATTTGCGAGGAACTTTGGGCGTTATTGGGCAATCCTGCTGGCTCATTGTCATACGCGGCATACCCAACCTTTAACCCGGAATATCTGGTAGAGGATGAGTTTGCCTATCCAATTTCCATCAATGGTAAAACCAAGATGAACCTGAGCATCTCGCTTGCCCTTGAGCAGAAAGATGTGGAAGCTTACGTATTGGCTAATACCGATGTACAAAAGTATTTGGACGGCAAAACGCCTAAAAAACTGATTGTTGTGAAGGGCCGCATCGTTAACATAGTAGTTTAAGCAGTTATTCTGTGTAATAATAAAAAAGCCAGTGTCAACAACACTGGCTTTTTTTATGCATAAAATTTTACAGCTTTATAGGCGCATACGCGACGCAAATTGGACTGGCAGAAAACCCGCCCGGACGTACGGTACTGATTAAAGATTGGCGCCTTTGCTCAAGATTATATTACTCAGCTTTTTTGGCTTTGCTTTTTGCTTTAGCTTTTGGTTTTTCTTCAGCCGGTGCTTCTTCAGCCTCTGCCTCTACTACCGCAGTTTCAGTTTCTTCAGCAGCCTCAGCAGCCGGTGCATCTTCGTTAAAGAACGGAAATTCTTTAAGAATATTAAACCAGGCAACAATCTTCTTCATGTCCGATGAATAAACCTTTTCCTCGTCATGATCAGGGGCTACCGTTCTGAAATACTCGCGCAGCTTTTTGCCGTCGGCTTTTGCATCAGGAGCATCGCCAGCAGTTTTCATGCGCTCAAAAACATCCTTCAGCTTAATATCATCATATAAACCAAAGACGGTTATTTCTTCTAACGCAGCAAGTTTGGCGGTTGAAATATTAGCCACAAGCTTTGTCTTTTTTTCGTCGAGGCTTTCCAGTATAAAACCGGTTTTATTTTGAGCAAGCGCCTTCCATAAACCAGGCTTGCCAGATACAGCAACTATTCCTTGTAAATTCATTTTTGTTTACAGATATGAGATTTGAGACCTGAGATATGAGATTGCAATTCTCGCTGCAACCGTCTCACATCTCATATCTCAAATCTATGGTCTCTTAGTCAATTACTTCAATACCTAAAATTTTGTCGCCCTGACGGATGTCGTCAACAATGTCAACATTCTCCACTACCTTACCAAAGCAGGTATGGTTACGGTCAAGGTGAGCAGTATTAGTACGGCTATGGCAGATAAAAAATTGTGAGCTGCCTGTATTGCGGCCGGCATGAGCCATTGACAGCACACCGCGGTCATGGTACTGATTATCGCCGGTTAATTCGCAATCAATATGATAGCCTGCACCTCCGGAACCAGCCTTGTAAGCAGTCTCTGGCGATTTAGAAAACGGACAGCCGCCTTGTACCACAAAGTTTGGTATTACGCGGTGAAAGGCTATACCATCGTAAAAGCCCTCTTTGGCCAGTTTTTTAAAGTTAGCCACTGTATTTGGAGCATCGTTATCGTAGAATTCTACGGTCATGTTGCCCTTTTCTGTTTTTATAATTGCTTTACTCATCTCTTTATAAATAGTTTGCAAAGGTAGCAATAATGGTGAAAGCAGGAAAGCTAAATGGAGAGTAGTGGAATGGTGAATGGTGAATGGTGAATGGTGAATTCCGCTCTTTAGAGCGGTAAGGGGTTTGTTAAAGGTGTATCTCAGTCCCGTGTAAGCGGATTCCAGTAAACAATAACCATGTAAGGAAAAGGCTTATGTTCGGGATTATAGGTTACTTCATAGATTTCGCCCCGCGCAATGCAGTAGTATAATTTGTGGTTCTGGGGATGAATAGCGAGGTGATTAAATATCCTGTTATAATTTTTGGCAATAAGCTTTCGGGCAGTATCATTCTTAAAGCGCGTAATATTACTTTTTAAATAAAGGCTATCGCTTGCTGTTAATTGCTTTGCCCTAAATAGTCCTAAGAAAATATTCTTGAAAAACCTTTCGGTATACTGTGTATCCTTTGCATAAAGCATCCTCCCTGCGTTTTCAAATTCCCTCGCCAATGTTTTTCCATCAGTATTACCACCAATATCCCGGTAATTAAAATAGGCAAGATTGTAATCGGGAAAAGGTACAGCATAAGCACCATGTCCTTGCCTTGATACCACGACAAACTGGTGTTCGTGATGCCAGCTTAAATAAAGCTGATACTTGGTAGACGATACATCATCATAAATAACAGTGTCCTTTTTAAATTTACGTATGGTTGCCTCTTTAGGGTAGATTTCCGGGAACTTTTTGGCCATCTTGAGTATGGCTTGCTCCCTCGTTATATCACCACAACCGGAAATAACAAATAATAACAAAATAAAAAGGCTCAGGCGAAGTGAATACATCGTGTATAAATATAGCCATTTCTGCTTGTCTGCAATAGCTTACACCATTATTCGTTACATTTGAGTATGAATGCACTCCCAAAAAAGCCTTCAAATTTCAGTGTCCTTCGTTCGCCTTTTTGCTTACAACTTTCAGCTATAATCACTTTCCTGCTTTTAGCCTTGGGCTTGCAAATGGCAAAAGCCTCATCGCTGTTGATACCAATGGATGAGGAACAGAAAGACCATTTAAAAGCGTATGGCATGGCATTCTGGGTACTGCAAAAAAATGCAGACGTGAATTGGCTGCTCAACTATCGTGGCGGAAGCTTTATGATGGCCTATTCATCGCAGGCCGAGAGCGAATGCAAGATACGTGGTGTAAGTTACGAGGTAATTGCTGATGCCGCAGCGGCCAACATTGTTTCCGAGGTCAGCGATCCTTCGGTAAACATGGATGTGGTAAAGTTACAAAAAGCACCTAAAATAGCCGTGTACTCGCCTAAGAGCAAACTGCCATGGGACGATGCCGTTACCATGGTGCTTAAGTATGCCGAAATACCCTATACGGTAATTTATGATGAGGAGGTAATTAAGGGCGAGCTGCCCAAGTACGACTGGCTGCACCTGCACCACGAGGACTTTACCGGGCAGTTTAGTAAGTTTTACGGCGCCTACCGATTTGCGCAATGGTATATTGACGATGTAAACAGCCAGCAAGCCACCGCAAAAAAGCTTGGCTTTAGCAAAGTATCAAAAATGAAGCTGGCGGTAGCGCAAAACATTCAGGCGTTTTGCGCTGGGGGCGGTTTTCTGTTTGCCATGTGTGCCGGTACAGATACGTTCGACATAGCCCTCTCCGCTGCCAATACAGATATTTGTGAGAGCATGTTTGATGGAGATGGTGCCGACCGCAATGCACAAAGCAAACTCGATTTTAATCAGACGTTTGCCTTTAAAGACTTTACACTGGACATGAACCCGCTATCGCATCAGTTCAGCAATATTGATGTTGGCCCTATACGCAATGTTGACCGTGAACATGACTTTTTTACCCTCTTTGATTTTTCCGCTAAGTACGATGTAGTGCCGGCCATGCTCACGCAGGATCATGACAAGGTGATAAAGGGCTTTATGGGTTTAACCACCGCTTTTAACAAAAGCGTGCTCAAGCCGGGGGTAACCATTATGGGCGAAACTAAAACTGCCAACGAGGCGCGCTATATACACGGAGAATATGGCAAAGGGCAGTGGACGTTTTACGGCGGCCATGATCCGGAAGACTACCAACACGCTGTAGGCGACCCGCCGACGGATCTTAAGCTACACCCTAATTCGCCCGGCTACAGGCTCATATTAAATAATGTGCTGTTCCCGGCAGCAAATAAGAAAAAGCAGAAAACATAGTATGCAGAGACAAGAGTCAAGAAACGAGAAGCAATGTCCTGAGTTTATCAAGGAAAAAACAGCTTCACTTACATTAACTCTTGATTCTTGATTCCTGCTTCTAGCCTCGCTTCTCCTACTACTGGAAGAAGGTCCAGTTCACGCCGATTTTGAGCAAGGCATCCTGCATAGGGTAACGGTTAACTGTATAAAATCCTTTACTAAATAAGCCCTGGTTTACGTAATCATACTGTACAAATAAATTAACGTGACCAATGGTACCTTTAAAAAAGGCAGTAGCCACAGGGTATGAACTGAATGTTACATCCTCGCCGTTATAAAACTGCCCTAAGCCCACTGCGTAAGACGGCGCAACGTACCGGGTGTTGTAACGCACAGTAAGCCCCACATTATTATACAACACCTTAAACCAGCGCGATGCAAAATACAGACTGCCATAAGCATAAATCTCGGGGGTGCGGAGGGTGCTTTGGTAATCGGTTTTCTGGTAAACGCCGTAAGCATCAAAATGCCATTTACGCCACGCCAGGTTTTTGCCTAAACTCACCTTAAGCAAATTGATAGGACTGCTCAGTTGCTCCGGATGGGCATCGGTGCTCCCAGGCTGCGCAGTGAAATAGATATAATCGTTTATTAAAAAATACTCCGCTTTCAGGTCGAGTTGTAAAGGGGTATTAATGTAGTTGAACGATAGGTTAGTGGTTTTTACGTTATTAAAATCGTTGTTAAAAATATAGTGGTTTGATATCCATTTGGTAGTCACCAGTGATGGCGAGCTGTTTTGCTGGTATGCTCCCAGTATAATTTTACCCGCCTTACCCCTGCCGGCCAGTGTTAATTTGGCATCATACAAAAAGTTGCCAAAGTTTCTGCCCGCTACAATTTGCCTTACGTCGCCTTCAAGTAACACCATGTTGCTAAGGCGGTAAGCAATTTTGCCTTTAACAGTTATATCCTGGAAAAGCTCGTTCTGCACCTTGTTTTTGCGGATATATTGGTTACCAAACTCATTAACGGCAGTATCAAGCACATGCTGTACTACGTTATACAAATCATGCGCAATGCCTACATCCAGCTTCACCTCGTTCTTAACCGCCTGTTTTGATTTGCCGCGCAGGTAAAAGCTGTAAGAGAAATCGTTATGCAGGTTGTTTACTGTCAGCGAGTCATTTGATTCGCGCGCGCTGAAATAATAATCAGGAAAAACGCGGTAAGTATCCAGGCCGTTTTGCAGATACTGGTATTTGCTTCTGGTGTAACTGAATGTGTGCGTAACGCGCTGTGTAGGTAAGATGGTTGCACTTTGCTTACCCTTCAAACTATCAATATGCCCTATATAATACCATTGTTTAAGATGGATGCCTGCCGTTTTCCAGGCAGTATAACTGTTAGGCAAGCGCACCTGTTCCAGTGTTTTATCAAATGTGGGGTTAACGCCGGTAAAAATGGTATCATTCTTCAGGATGGAGCCAGTCTCCGGCGTCTTCAGGTTATTGTAAATAACGTTGGTAAGTAAGTTATAGCGTTTGCTTTTTGATTCGTACCAGGTAAAAAATGCCACGTTTACATCGCTCACATTCTGGTATAAAACACTGCTGGTGCTGTAAAACCCTTTAGATCCGTTAAAATTGAGGTTAAAACCTACGTTAAAACGGGAATTAACATTTTGCGTATGCGTTATTCTTACCAGCTGCTCTTTATTACCCCATCCTACATAAAACAAGTTGGTATATTGCACACGGGCTTTATAGTAGTTAATATCTTCCGGGCGCAGTAAATACGGGTCAAGTGCATGCATGCCCACATCAAACCCTATTGTTTTTGCTGGCTCAAACAACAGCGGGCGTTGTGTGATACCGGTGTATCCACCTAAACTTATTCTTGGGCTGCGGGGCTGCTGCAGCGGACCGTAGTTTTCAAAGTTGACCAAACCGGTATCCAAGGCAAATATCTGCGTACTATCCGTCATGAAGCGTTCCGAACTTACCTTTATATAAGAGGCATCATATACTACGGAGTCGTTACGCTCGTCTTCACGCTTGCGTAGTGTATCCATCAAGGCGTCGCCGGTCAGCTCCTGCTGCGGTTTCCGGGTGCTTGTATCGCGCATGTAATTAGGCATACGCTGCCCCGGGTACTGGTTAGTGTTACCGTTGTTGGTAGGGAACTGAGCAAAAGCAGCCTGCGCAGCAATGCTCAACAATAAAAATAGTATATATCTCAGCTTTGCTGGCATTAGTTTGCGGCTATCAGTTCCTTAAGTATAAGCGTAAGTTTCGGTTCGGCATTTTGGGCAACCTCCAATATTTCTTCAAGCGATACGGGTGTAAGCACATCGTTAAAACCTTCGTCGGTAAGTACAGATATGGCAAACACCGGTAAATCCATGTGCCGTGCTACAATCACTTCAGGTACGGTGCTCATGCCTACTGCATCGCCTCCAATTATACGCAGGTAGCGGTACTCCGCCTTTGTTTCAAGGTTAGGACCCGTTACAGCAACGTAAACGCCTTTATGGCAGGTAATATTATTGGCCGCAGCAATCTGTAAGGCCTTGTCAATCAAGTGCGGTGTGTAGGGTTGACTCATATCCGGAAAACGAGGGCCAAGCTCAAACTCGTTACGACCTATTAGCGGGTTTTGCGGCTGCAGGTTAATATGGTCTTCAATTACCATCAGGTCGCCTTTTTTAAATTCAGGGTTGAGTGAGCCGCTTGCGTTCGACACATACAACGTTTTAATGCCCAGCATTTTTAATACCCGCACCGGAAAGGTGATCTGCTGCATGCTGTACCCCTCATAATAATGCAGGCGGCCCTGCATGGCCACTACCTTTACTCCGCCAAGGGTACCAAATATCAGCTTACCCGAATGAAATTCAAGCGTTGAGATAGGAAAGTCAGGAATGTTGGCATACATCAGCTGCTTTTCTATTTGTATTTCGTTAACCAGGCCACCAAGACCGGTGCCTAAAATGATACCCGCCTCAGGCTCAAAATCGCCTATACGATTTTTAATGTATGCGGTGGTGCGTTGTATGCTCTCTAACATAATCTTGTATAATACCGGCAAACTCCTGTTCGCCCTCAATAAATGTAACGCCTATGGGTAATATCCAAAAAGGCAGCTGCGAAACTATTGGCAGCAGTTGCTGCTCACCTAAACGTTGCGCATCCTTTTCTGTTGTGACAATCAGCTTTTTTTGTGTTGTGCTTGCTGCAAACTCATAAGCAAGTTTACTGATATTTTTTAAGCTGAACTGATGATGGTCGGGATAATTGTGATGTATAATCGCCAACGTTTTACTTTTGATGTAATCAACCATTGGCGCAGGATTGGCAATACCCGTAAGCAGGAAAACCTGCGTATCATTATCAATAGCGGCCGTACCCGGCAAACCGTTTAACAATCGTAGTGGCATGTAGGCTATAGATGTAAAAAATAATTTTTGAAACGGATTTGGCTTTATGCGTTCGGCGGCCGCCTGGCGTTCATTTTGGGAGATGTTAACCGGGCATTTACTCACCACCAATAAGTCGGCACGCCAACGGCCTATAGCCGGCTCCCGCAGGTTACCGGCAGGCAGTACCAGTTGCGGCTCGTGCAACCGGGTATAATCATATAGCAAAATGCTCAACCCTGGCTTTACGGCACGGTGCTGATAGGCATCGTCCATAATTACTACATCATGCCCGGCCGAAAGCTTCTCAATACCGGTAACTCTTTTTTCGCATACAGCTACCGTAATGTCCGGAAATTTCTGTTTAAACTGTGCCGGCTCATCACCCACCTGTGTTGCCGGTGTATTTCGCTCAGCTTCCAGGTAGCCTTTAGTTGTCCTTCCGTATCCCCTGCTCAGGGTAGCTACACGATAGTCGGGCTTTAGTAGCCTAACAATATACTCTGTCATAGGGCTTTTACCTGCACCTCCAACAGCAAGGTTGCCTACGCTGATGACCGGCAGATTAAAGCTCCGGCTTTTAAATATCCCCGTATCATACAGCCAGTTGCGCAGGCTTACAACCAAGCCGTAAACAAGTGAAAAAGGCAATAATAACCAGCGCAGATATTTCATGTGAATAGGGCAAAGATAAACAAAAGTGACAGAGAGCAACTCAACCTGTTGATCCTCCTAGATGAATGCTCGCCAGCTTAAAAACACCGACCTGCAAAAAAGGTGATTGTAATTACACTTGCTTAGCTAAAGCTGGTATTTGTATTATATATTTGTATACAATGAAGGCAAGGGACTTTAAGGTGCTAACCGCTGTACTGTTCATCGTTATCTTTTTCTCAAAGATGGTGATATCAGTTGCGCCTGTAATTTTCCGGCTGGACAACAAGGTGGTAAACGCTGTCATTACTCAATTAGAAAATGAGTCGAAATCTGAAAAAGATTCGCCTGAAAAGGATTTTCTGAAAGAGAAAAAATCATGCGATGAGTATTATACCCAGTTAGTAAGGTTTAACCCGCATGTAGCAGAAATAAATATTCTGCACAACCAGGAACAATTCATCCACAATACTACGGCTTACTTCCCGGCAGTACCTACGCCTCCGCCAAACGTATAATCTCCGTTTCGCTTTCACATCATCGCTGTCTACAGGCAATTGCTGCGCCTGTTCGCATGATATTTATTACACCACACTCTTTACATTCTGAAAATTCACGGCTATCATTCAGGTAGTCGGCTGATCATTTTATATGAAAAAATACTTTTTGGCCAAAAACCTTAAGAAGGATATCCCTTCGAGCATTGTTGTATTCCTTGTAGCACTACCGCTGTGCCTCGGCATTGCGCTGGCCTCCGGCGCGCCCCTGTTTGCAGGCTTACTAACGGGTATTGTGGGCGGCGTTATAGTGGGCGCTTTAAGCGGCTCGCAGCTTAGCGTTGCCGGACCCGCCGCAGGCCTAACTGTAATAGTGCTGAACGCCATCAACGGCCTCGGCTCCTACGAAACATTCTTACTCAGCGTTATGCTGGCCGGACTTATACAAATTGCGCTTGGCATAATCAGGGCCGGCATCATTGCCAATTACTTTCCATCAGCGGTTATTGAGGGCATGCTTGCCGCTATCGGCATCATCCTTATCATGAAGCAGTTCCCGCATGCCGTAGGTTATGATGCTGACTTCGAAGGCGACGAAAGCTTTTTGCAAAGTGATGAGCACAACACCTTCTCCGAGGTAACGCTTGCGCTGTCAAAAATCAACTACGGGGCGGTTATAATAGCGGCAATATCGTTATTGATATTAATTTACTGGCCACGATTCAAGAAAGTGGCCATCGTTCCGGCGCCGCTGCTTGTGGTAATTACCGGCGTATTACTCAGCCTTGCGTTTACCGGCACGTCGCTCGGCTTACGGGATAAGCAATTTGTACACATTCCGGAGGTAAAGTCGGGCGCAGAGTTTTTCGCGTTATTTAGGATGCCGGCTTTTGACAATATTGTTAACAGCAAGGCATGGATAACAGCAGCAACCATTGCCATTGTAGCCAGTTTGGAAACGCTGCTTAGCCTGGAGGCGGTTGATAAGATTGACCCCATTAAAAGGATATCGCCAACCAACCGCGAATTGATAGCACAAGGCGTAGGGAATATGGTAAGCGGTTTTTTAGGCGGCCTGCCCATGACAGCCGTTATTGTGCGCTCATCAGCAAATGTGGCTGCAGGGGCACGCACAAAAATGAGTGCTATTATTCACGGGTGCCTTTTATTGCTCTCGCTATTGTTCATACCCGGTATCATCAATCTTATTCCCTTGTCTTGCCTTGCTGCAATCCTGCTCATGACAGGATACAAGCTGGCGCGTATAGGCTTATTTGTGCATTTATGGCGCAAGGGACTGTCGCAATTCATCCCATTTGTGGTGACAATAGTAGCGGTGGTATTTACCGATTTATTGAAGGGGGTAGGCATTGGTATGCTGGTAGGTATATTTTATATTTTATGGACCAACCTGCGCAACCCTTACTTTTACAAAATTATAAGCGAAGGCGACGGCAAAAAGGTTATCCATATTATTTTGGCTGAGGAGGTATCGTTCCTCAATAAAGCGGCCATACAGGTTACGCTTACCAGCCTGCCTAAAGAGAGCGAAGTAATTATAGATGGCAGCAACGCGCGGTATATTGATCCGGACGTGTTGGAAACTATCCACAACTTTAAACACAATGCCTTTACAAAAGGTATAATTGTACGATTAGAAAACATACAAGATAGGTACGAGGTGCCTAAGTTTAACGCACTGAAGTACCAGGAAGAAAACTGATTACAACCAGCGCTGCATTTTTTTGTTATATAACTTAATTTGCAGCCGATACTAAATTGAATTTTAATATTAACCAAAATGAGCAGCAACACACACGACACTTCACACATCACTTACGAAAGCCTTTTAGAAGGCAACAAAACGTTTGTAGCGAAAACGCTTGAGCTTGACGAAGAGTATTTTAACAAGCTTGCAGCGGGCCAGCACCCGCCGGTACTATGGATAGGTTGTGCCGACAGCCGCGTACCAGCCAACCAGATTACCAACACCGCTCCGGGCGAAATATTTGTACACCGCAACATCGCCAACATGGTTATACATACGGATATGAACATGCTAAGCGTGTTGGACTATGCCGTGAATGTGCTTAAAGTAAAACATGTAATTGTAACCGGCCATTACGGATGCGGTGGTGTACTGGCAGCTATGGGTAATAGCTCGGTAGGTATTATTGATAACTGGTTGCGTCATATTAAAGACGTATACCGCTTGCATGCTGCAGAGCTTGACGGGATTGAAGACGCTGCCGCACGTGGTAACCGCCTGGTGGAGCTTAACGTGATTGAGAACGTTAACAACCTTTGCAAAACATCCATCGTGCAAAACGCCTGGAAAAATGGCCAGGACCTGCGCGTGCACGGTTGGGTTTACGCACTGAACACTGGCTTGATCACTGACCTGCAGGTTAGCCACGACAGCACATCGGGGCTTGATGAGGTATTCAAATTTGCATAATTACCGTCAACGTAAAGACGCATAAAAAGAGAAGGGTCCCGGATATCCGGGGCCCTTCTCTTTTTATCTGATATGCCGCTTATACTGCAAAGTTCCAGCCGAAGGTATCTTCTACCCGGCCGTAACGTATATCATCAAGCGTTTTTAATACTTTTTGAGAAAATTCACGCTCTTTCGGATCAACCAATGTATACTCTTCGCCCTCATAAACAATTGAACCTACAGGCGCTATAGTAGCGGCGGTACCTGCACCAAAAGCATCAGTAAGCTTGCCACTCTTTGCGCCTTCAACAATCTCCGCTACTGATACGCGGCGCTCCTCTACAGGCATACCCCACGATTGCGCCAGTTTAATTACGGTGTCACGAGTAACGCCGTCTAAAATAGTATCGCGGGTTAACGGGGTGATGAGTTTACCATCCAGTACAAACATGGCATTGGCAGCGCCCATCTCTTCTATGTATTCGTGGTTTACACCATCTGTCCATATCAGTTGGTCAAAGCCTTCTTCTACCGCTTTTTTAGCTGGCAACATAGAGCCTGCATAGTTACCGGCAGCCTTGGCATAGCCCATACCGCCTTCGGCAGCGCGGGTATAGTGGCTCTCGATTTTCACGCGCAGCGTCTTAGAAAAATATGGACCTACCGGACTAATCAGCACCATGTATTTATAAGTTGCCGATGGTTGTACTCCCAAGAAAGGGTCGGTAGCAAACATAAACGGACGGATATAAAGCGCATGGTTGGCTTTAGTTGGCACCCAGTCACGGTCAATATCAACCAAAGCAGCAAGGCTTTGTAAAAATATATCCTGCGGAAGCTGCGGCATGCACAAGCGGTAAGCAGATTTGTTAAAACGCTCGGCATTCTTTTCAGGGCGGAAAATCACCACCTTGCCATCCTCGTGCTTGTAAGCCTTAATGCCTTCAAAAAAGGCCTGGCCGTAATGTAGTGAAGAAATAGCCGGACTAAGGCTGATTTCGCCATAAGGTAATATCTGGAAGTTTTTCCACTCGCCATCGGCATAATCGGCCATAAACATATGGTCGGCGAATATTTTACCGAAAGGCAGATTTTCAAAATCTGTTTCGGCAAGGCGCGAATGGCTGGTTTTTGTTATTTGTATGTCCAACGTGTCGGTCATGGCATCAGTAATTTAATTCAGAAATGCAAGTTAGCAATTTTAAAGTTAAAAGCAGGCCAATTAATTGTATATATCAGGTTTTGATGACGAGTGAAGTGTGGGATCGTTTGGCAACCGGAATTATGCCCTCGCCTTAGTCAGCACGAAGGCTCCTTCAAAATCCACGCTTTTAACAAAGCCATGTTTTTGCAGCAGGTTAATGGATTGTGCATTTTCAGGTACTGTTTGAGCCGTAATTTCGCGCAACCCTATCTGCTCGAAAGCATAAGTTAATACATCATTGATAGCTTCGTTCATGATGCCCTGACCCTGATAATCCGGGTGTAACTCGTAACCTATCTCGGCCCGGCATTCTTCCGCATCGAAATTGCGCAGGCTGATACTCCCGATAATTTTATCCTTAATGGCAATTGCCCAATAAAGGCCTTCATTATTCAGTATAATATGGTTTACTATTTTGATAAAGCTCTCTACGTCATCCAAAGAACCTGGCACAGCCCGGTCCAAAAACCGGTTTATCTCTGCATTTGTGCGAAGCGAGAAAAGTTCATGAATATCATCACCCCGTAGTTGCCTTAACACCAGGCGCTGAGTTATGATTGTTGGGAAAGGTGAAAAATTAAGATTGAGCATACCAACCACTATTCGCCACGCAAGGCATGCTCCACCCAGGCTTTACCCCATTCATCTATTTCCTGTACCGACCAAAGTGAGGGATAAAAAATTCGCTTCTGGAAACGCGGCGGCAGGTACTTTTGCCAGTTGGTGCCACCGGTGGCGCTTATCTCCAACGGCTCACGGTGCAGGTAACGCACCGCCGATTTGTAGTGCGATAGCGGCCAGTTCACATTTACGTTTACATCCAGCCGGCGTAACTCATGCTTTAACGCATCGGTCAGCTTGCCTTCATTAGCCATTTTTGCCGCCAACGTACTAAAGTTAGAAGTAACGTTATCATGCGCCAGCTCTATAAACCGTTTTGCATATTTCTTTTCAAACTGCTTTAGCGTGAGGGTTTTCTTACCTGTGGCCAATTCCGTAGCGCCAAATTTCCAGTAAATAAATTCAAACTGTTCTTCAATACGTGCGTGAGCCAGCTCATTGCGCTTATCTTTTGCTACAAGGTTCAGAAAATCGGTAGCATAGATTTCTATCATGCGGTATTGTCCCGACTGGAAACCGCTGGCAGGCAAAAGCGACATCCGGAATTTAAGGAATTGCTCCTTCTCCATACCTTCCACCATAATGATGAAGGAATGCGTTAGCGCCTCAAAGTAGTTATTGATGCGTTTAAGTCGTGCGGTAAAAAATTCCGGCGTCAGATCGGCCTGGGTGCTTATCTGCTTACACTCGTGCAACGACAGTTTAAAATACAGCTCGGTAATCTGATGATAAATAATGAAGATTTCCTCATCAGGAAAAGGCGTTTTCGGACTTTGTAAACTCAACAGGGTATCCAGGTGTATGTAATCCCAATAGGTTAGAAAGTCGGCATACAGTAAACCATCAAGGTAGGAGGTCATGTCCTGCCCCATGGCTTCATACTTTTCCTGCAATAAGTTTAAGCGCTGTTCAATCTCCGGAGATATGCTCATGCAGGCAAAGGTAAAAAATAGAAATTTCTACGAGCGTTTGGCGGCATGCTATTTTAATTACATATTTGTATAAATACTGAACAGGCAATGGTGTTCTGCCTATTTGAACCGCTGCAAAGCTGATGACGCCTACCCAGATAATTCATTTTATTTGCATGTAGGCTTATGTTTAAAAAATCACTCTCTGCACACCTTTCCACCCTTAAATATATTTTGCGATGGTGCGTAATCACTGTACCGGCTGCTATAGCCATTGGCAGCATGATCGCCTTATTTTTATGGCTACTCAACTGGGCAATACATTACCGTTTTGCACATACATGGCTGCTGTACCTGTTGCCTGTTGCAGGGGTGGGCATTCATTTTTTATACAAGTTGTACGGGCAATCGGCAGAGCGGGGTAACAACCTCATTATTGATGAAATTCATGAGCCCGGCGCCGGGGTGCCCAAGCGCATGGCACCGCTAATATTAGTCACCACTGTTATTACGCATTTGTTCGGTGGCTCGGCCGGTCGCGAAGGTACAGCCGTACAGATTGGCGGCAGCATAGCCAATATGTTTTCGGGGTTATTCAAGCATAACGCGGCGGATAAACAAGTGCTGCTTACTGCGGGAATAGCTGCGGGTTTTGGCGCTGTATTCGGCACACCACTTACCGGAGCTGTGTTTGCCTTAGAGGTGTTGACCATCGGCCGGGTTAAATACAATGCGCTTCTTCCCTGCCTGGTTGCAGGCATCGTCGGCGACCTTACCGTTTCTGCTTGGGGTGTTCACCACACGCTATATCATATAAGCTACGTCGAGGCCGGACAAAGCTTCAATGGACACCAGATACACCTTAGCCTGCTGCTGTTGGCAAAAGTTACCATAGCTGCAGCGCTGTTCGGCTTGGCATCGTATGCATTCGCCAAAGCAGTGCATTTTGTTAAGGCCACCGCGTTGCGACTCATAAAAATACACTGGCTGGTTCCCGCGACTGGTGGCATCATCATTATATTGCTTACCCTTATATTAGCCAGGCCCGACTATTTAAGCCTGGGTGTTGATGCAGAGTACCCTGGTGCAGTAACTATTGTATCGGCATTTAATCATGGCGGCGCAGATGCCTTTAGCTGGTTATGGAAATTGATTTACACCGCTATAACTTTAGGTACCGGTTTTAAAGGCGGCGAGGTTACGCCCCTGTTTTACATAGGTGCAACTTTGGGCAACACCCTCGCCGAACTGATGAACGCCCCAGTGAGCCTTTTTGCTGCGTTGGGCTTTATTGCCGTGTTTGCCGGCGCCACCAATACTCCGCTTGCTTGTACCATTATGGGGATAGAGTTGTTTGGCCATGAGCATGCTGTATTATTTGCCGTGGCTTGCTTTGTAGCTTATTATTTTAGCGGCGATAGCGGCATTTACAGCGCTCAAAAAAGGCCGTCCTCAAAAATTGACGGCTAATTATTTATCCCGAACAGCAAACTTTAGCCGCTGTGTTTGTTATTAAATTTGATTAACAACCTGAAGATATTATGCAGATCAGCAAAATCATTATCGGGATAGATGACAGCAAATATGCCCGCAATGCAGCCGCTTCTGGCTTTGGGCTTGCCCGTAAATTTGGCGCCCACGTTGGCGTGGTGCATGTAATAGAACCTGTAGTTACACCACTTGATACCTCAGATAGCTTGCTCAACATTCCCATGGCTAACATCGGTGGCCCGGAAGAGCAAAACCTCATCAACGCTAAAACCGATTATTCCGACCAATTGATCAAACGCATGGTGAGCGACTTGAGCGAAGGCCTTGAGGTAACGTATCTAAGTCAATATGGCTCAACGGCCGATGGCATCCTGCAAAGTGCTGTTGAATTTGGCGCCGACTTAATAGTTATAGGCACGCATAAACGCAGCGGCTTCGACCGCTTTTTAATGGGCGATGTGGCTGAAGGCGTAGTACACCGTACTACCATACCTGTGTTAGTGGTACCGTTTGAAAGTGGGGAGTAGCTTATAGTTGATGGTTCATGGTTCATGGCAAGACATTCTCGTGAACCAAAAAGCACTATGAACTATGAACCATCAACTATGAACCAATTAATAAAGCAACCTGAATTTGATGGTATGCTCAATAGCTTTTAATTCGTTTAATACCTGGGTGCCGTACCCTGCGGCAACGTCGGTAATTACGTAGCCTATCTGTCCGTTAGTTACCAGAAACTCACCTACAATATTAATGTTATGACGGGCAAATACGTCATTGATCTTGGCAAGAATACCCGGCACGTTCTTGTGAATGTGAATTAGTCGGTGTGCATTGTTTACGCGCGGCGGCTGCAGGTCGGGAAAGTTGCAGCTGGTATGCGTTTTCCCTTCGTTCATAAAAGCAATGATGCGCTTGGGGATAAAATCATCATTACGCGGGTTATGCTTAGGGTCGTCAAAAACAATGATTCCATTATCACACGCCACCTCGGCAAGCTTGCGGCTATGCACCTTGCCTAAAATGCCAATTACCTTCAGGCGCCCGGCATTCTGTAACTGCTCAGCGGTAGGCTGGGTATCTTCAGCACAAATTAAAACACCCGCTTCTTCCAGGTATTTATCCTCAATACTTTCCTTCTGGCGGATGTTGTAACCCTCCTTACGCATCTGCACCAGTACTTCCTCGTCAACGTTACCGGCTACTAAGCACTTTATACGGTTTTTAGGGTATGAAATAGCCCTCGGCAGCTTGTTGATATATAAGAATTCATCGAAGCTTGGTGTTACGTGATCTGCTTTTTCGGCTACAGATTTACGCTCAATATTTTCTGTGAAGGCAAAAAACTTCTTTATCAAGCCGGATTCTTTCAGCTGAAAATCCGAGTAACCGTCGCCGATGCCATAAATGTCGCCCGGCAAATTAAGCTCTTTCAGCAGGATGACCTTACCGCCTTCTTTTGATAAAGGGTTTGCATCGTCATAACCAATAATGTTGCCTTCGTCATCAAACACGAAGGTGTTGGCATAGATATTTTCCTTCTTAATATGATATTCGGTTACCACTGGGGTGATAAATTCTTTAAAACCGCCCGAAACAATGAGCACTGCATCGGCATGTTCTTTAAAGAATACCGTATTACGTGAGAATGAACGCGAAACCTTCTTTTTAAGGTGACTAACCAGTAACTTCAAATGTTCTTTATTAGCCTGCAGCAATTTAACCCGACGCTCTAAACTCTCGCTGAATGATAGCTTGCCCTCCATGGCCAGGTTGGTAAGCCCTTCAATCTGCTGGTATATCATCTCCCTGTCGGGATGATTTTTTAAAGAAATGCGCGCCAGCTCATCCAGCGCCTCTACCTGGGTAAACGTACTATCAAAATCTATAACGAAGTAATTCATTGGTTCTTAATTGGGAGAAAGTGCAAAAGTGCACTTTTTAAAGCTTACTTCATAGTGTAGAATTTACAACAAGGCATATTGGCAAACGGCACTTCTGAAGGCTTTGGAAATTGAATCGTTCGACGAGGCACGGAAGAAATCTAAAAGGCCGGATTAACACCTTACCGAACCGTGGCAAGGATGCAGATATTAAAAGCATGAAGGGAGAACTCGTGTTTCTATAATTTTCTCTGCTTTGTTAATGTTACTTTGTCTTCAACACAAAGTAACCAAAACTAAGCGTAGCGTTCTCATGAACGCCTTTACAACAATTAACAGTGAATAACTCAAGCCAGAAAAAACCTTCATCCGCACAAGCCATACTCCCGGCCCGGTTTTATGGCGGGCCAGCGCTCTTAATAGTATTAAGCAAAGAACCGTTCATAAACATAATCACCGGCCTCTTAATTTTCGGGCATTACAAGTTCTCCCCTTAGGCGAGGATTTAGGAGAGGTCTGAAAGGCAATACTTTGTGTTGCGCAAGTATAACACCCCCCTACCCCCTTTTAAGAGTGGAACTAGTTAACTAACGATTGTTCATTCAGATTACTTCACTACGTCCAGAGGAGGTTAGAAGTCCTCCCCGGTTGGGAGGATTGAGGTGGGGTCAAAAGCCGACGGTTAAACCTGGTTACTCTTGCAATCGCGCAACCTTTCGCTTCTCAGGCGGTAGGGCCATAAACTTTTTATATGAATCGTTGATGTAAACAATCATAGAGGCGTTATCACTATTGCTTTTCACAAACTCATAGCTCGGGCGATATAAGGTCATGAAATCTTCCAGCTCCTGGCCTTTTAACGGCACTACGCTGGTTACCCGCTGCGGTGTAAAGGCGGCATCTATTTCGCGCTCTTTCACTTCGCGCTCAAAATACCTTTTTAGTCGGCGCGCGTTGCGCCCTTCCCTGCTAAACCAGGTGGATGGCGACAGCGGATACACTTTTGCCTTCTCATAAATTTGTGAATATTCGGTACGCGGGTCAAACGCGGTGCGGGTGGAAGATATGTTTACCGTACCTAAACGGATACCCTGCGGCTGCAGGCGAATTTTCTTGGCTGTAAGATCAGTAAGTAATACTGTATCAGAAGCGAATGAGGGCGCACTGAAAACCAGGAGATGGCCCGGGGCGGCTTTAATTTCAAACTTGCCGTCCTTATCGGTAAGTGTCATTTGCTTGTTGGTAAGGTCATGCACAAATACCTCCGGCAGGCGCGTGCTGCCATTGCCTTCGTATACTGTACCTTTAAGCAACTGGGCATTAGCGGCAGCACTGGCAAATAGCATATATAGCAGGATGAGGCAGTATCTTTTCATAAGGCGATTGAGTTAGCTGTAAAAATAACCGCTTTATTGGTTAATGGTTTATGCTTTAACAATTTTAACAACATTTAACCCTGATATGGCATTTTTTGCACACCGCTTACAGTAATGGATACTATATCTGCACATTTACCCGTATCTTTGCGCATTATTAATTTTTGACCACATAAAATTATGCTTAAAGGATTTTTCAACGTCCCTAAGCCGCAGAACGAGCCCGTGCTGAACTATGCTCCGGGCAGTGCTGAGCGCGCCGCTTTACAGGCCGCCCTGCAGGAAGGCCGTTCATACGTGGCGGACATACCCATGTACATAGGCGCCGAAGAAGTGCGCACTGGTAATACCCTCGAAATTCGTCCACCGCATGACCACCAGCACCTGCTGGCCACGTTTCATGAAGGTGATGCCCGCCATGTTAATGCTGCTATTGATGCGGCTTTGGCTGCCAAGGCTGAGTGGGAAAACCTGCCATGGGAACACCGTGCCTCTATCTTTTTAAAAGCTGCCGAACTGATTGCCGGCCCGTACCGCGCAAGAATAAATGCAGCTACCATGTTAGGCCAATCAAAGAATGCTTACCAGGCTGAGATCGATTCTGCCTGCGAACTGATAGATTTTTTGCGCTTCAATGTAAGTTACATGACGGAGATCTACAGCCAGCAGCCGCCAATATCACCTAAAGGTATCTGGAACCGTGTAGAGCAACGCCCGCTGGAAGGCTTCGTGTTTGCCCTTACCCCATTCAACTTTACAGCTATTGCAGGTAACCTGCCTGCCAGCGCTGCCATGATGGGCAACGTTGTGGTTTGGAAACCAGCTTATACCCAGATATACGCAGCCAACGTAATTATGCAGGTTTTCCGCGAAGCGGGATTACCGGCCGGTGTTATCAACCTTATTTATGTTGATGGCCCTGTAGCTGGAGATATTATTTTCAGTCACCCTGACTTTGCAGGCATCCATTTCACAGGCTCAACTGCAGTGTTCCAAAACATCTGGAAAATCATCGGCAGTAACATTCATAAATTTAAAACCTACCCGCGCATTGTTGGCGAAACCGGTGGTAAAGACTTTGTACTTGCCCACCCAAGCGCTGATGCCGATGTAGTAAGCACGGCATTGGTTCGTGGCGCGTTTGAGTACCAGGGACAAAAATGTTCCGCTGCTTCAAGAGCATACGTTCCCGCTTCATTATGGCCTGCAGTTAAAGAAAACATGCAGCGCGACATTGCTTCGTTCAAGGTAGGTCCGGTTGAGGATTTCAGCAACTTTGTGAATGCCGTAATTACCGAAGTTTCTTTTGATAAGCTGGCACGTTACATAGATGCTGCCAAGGCCGACGAAAACGTAGAGCTGGTAGCCGGCGGCGGTTACGACAAGAGCAAAGGCTGGTTCGTTGAACCTACGGTACTACGTGTAAACGATCCGCATTATGTTACCATGTGCGAAGAGCTGTTTGGCCCGGTACTTACCATATATGTTTATGAAGACGCGCAGTTTGATGAGGTTTTGGATATTGTAGACAGCACCTCTATCTACGCGCTTACAGGATCTATCATTTCGCAGGACCGTTATGCCATAGCAAAAGCTACCGATAAGCTGCGCAATGCTGCCGGCAACTTTTATATTAACGATAAACCAACCGGTGCCGTTGTAGGTCAGCAGCCATTTGGCGGCGCCCGCGGTTCAGGCACTAACGACAAAGCCGGTTCAATGATCAACCTGCTGCGTTGGGTATCACCTCGCACTATCAAAGAAACATTCGACCCACCTAAGGATTACCGTTATCCATTTTTAGGATAATGGTTTTAATAGCTCAAAAGCCTTATGCAAAAATCTGCATAAGGCTTTTTTATTTAATAACACACATCTCCCCGCCTCATGGGGGGAACTATAGTTGTATTTCCAACGCAGTAATAATTTATATGAGGGAAGTAAGGCCATTATACAAGAAATCCCTTTGCTGTCAGCAAAGGGATTTCTTGTATTCATTTCTCAGTAATGAATTTATTCAACGGTAACAGTAAGGCCTTCCTGTTGTAATATTTTACGGTAGATCTCCATCTCGGTAAACGATCCTTCGAGCACGGCGCACTTGCCTTCGTTATGCACTTTCCAGGCAATTTTTTCTGCCTGGGCTTCGGAGTAGTCCAGGTACTTCATCATGCAATAGATAACATGGTCAAAAGTGTTCACGTCATCGTTCCACAAAATGAGCCGGTGTATCTCCTTCAAACCGGCCAGTAGCTCCTCGAGCGTAAACGTTTGCTCCTGTACTTCTGTTGGCATAATGAGCGCAAATTTACTTAAAAATACGTTAAAGCAAACGTTTACTCCACTTTATAGCGGTAAACCTGCCGGCCTATGTGTCCCATATTATCAATACCTTCTATCACCACGCGGTAAGTACCCTTACCATCGGCATTAAAATAACTTACCGAGGTATTTCCTTTTTCAGTAAATACCAATGGGTCCCAGTAAATAGTTGTACGTAAATCGGGCAAGTCCTTTTTTGCGGAAGGCACATCGTAAGCAAGAGAATAAAACTTACGGCTCACATGGTAACCGATGGTAGAGTAAGCGGCTATACCGGGCACTGTTTCTTTAGAATAGTCGAAGGTGCCTGCACCTCTCTTTGTAGTAATCAAAATGATTCCATTGGCTCCTCTGGAGCCATAAATTGCAAGGCTACCTATCGTACGAAGTACTTCCACAGACTCTACATCTCCCGGGCTTACAAAACTTAATTGGTCTTCTCCAACCTGTACACCATCTATCATTATCATCATTGGTGACCCCATACTGCGTGTTGAATAAGCAACGCCGTTTTTAAACGAAACTCCGAACAATCGCCCTGCCAGGCATATAGCCAATGACGAACAACCTTGCGATATGTCTTTTGCGGTAATTACCTGGTCAGCGCTGCCTGCGCCATTCAGGTTAGATGAGTGACTTTCTTTTTTCTTTTTTTCGCGGATGACTACCTCATTCAGCATTATGCCCCTGTCATTAACGCCATACCTCATCTGCATGTTAAATAACTCCCTGCTGCGCTGTAAATACTGGCGGGTCGCGTTCCCTATATTAATTAAGCCCTCGGGGAGATTAGGATTTTCGGCAATCAACACAGGCGCTATCTTATCTATAACCACCTCTATATTGTTCTTTTTTCCCTTGGCGTTAGTGGCCTGGATAACTACACCTGCACTATCAACAAACAAAAGGTCGTTAAAGTGAAACTTTCCTTTGGCATCCGCAACCGTATCAATGGTGAATAAGCCTCCCTTCGCGTTGATCAGCGTTACCTTTGCTCCTGCTAAAGGCTTGCCTTTCTCAAGTATCGTACCTGAAATACTTAAACCCTTTTCGGCCTCAAACGTGGGCTTAGAAATAGCACCGTTGAGTAGTTGCTGCCAGTCGAACCGGCGATAACCTTGTGTCAGCATCAATATATCAAGGTCTGCACGAGTTTTATCAGAAGGGTTAATGAAGTAATAATTTGGTTTTTCAACGTAGCCTTTAATATCTGATGTGAGCAGCAAATCAGTAAAGATGGTATTTTCATCTTCCTCATCTACCTTTATCTTCCCTTCATCAATCACAGCTACAGAAAAGCTTCCTTCAACCAAACTGTCGGCGACATTTTTACTGCTGATGTTGAGCTGAACTTTGACACGAGGCGCATAAGTATCTTTGTCAGCACTAACATTAATCTTTAAATCGTCCGGATGCTGAATAAATACCAACCGCTCATTTAAGGGTTTACCTGATGCCGAAAACAAAGTAAACTGCACAATGCCCGAAGGGAAACGGTTTTTACGAATATTCGCTCTAAAGCCGTTACTACCTTCTTTTGTGATCGCGGCGTACAACAATTTACCATTGGCCTGTCCAACCACCGTAAGCGGCTCGATAGCTGTGCTTGCGGTACCTAATAATCGCAAGGTTACAAACTCCGGGTTACTGTTATCTATGTTTAAAACATATCCGTTGGGTCTGGCTGCCGGTAGATCTACTACCTTTTCCATTCCTTCATCTGTAGTAATAGTAGCTTTGTAGGTTCTTCCTTCTACCGGCGTTACAGCGCATACGCCCATTCCAAGGTGCTGGCTTTCCAGTTTGGCAACTTCAGTGCCGGTATCGTCTTTAATCACGCCCTTTATATGGCGACCAAGCCCGTCGGCACCAACAGCTTTGAATGCGAGTTTAGACGCTACACCATTGACCAGATAGCCGCTCTCAGGGAAAAATTGAACATCAATGTCATTTTTAAAACTTGCAATTGGCATCGTTTTACTCACCCACTCCTTATTATCCAACTTAATGCTGGTAAGCAGCGTACCCCTGCCTTGTTTTATAACATTTTTATTGGTGAAGGTAAAAACCAGGTTTCCTGCTGCATCAGTTACTCCTTTGCCACTGGTTACCCGCCGCCCTGAAAGCTGCACATCATAAGTAGCTTGCTTACCGGCATAAGCACTTCCGGTGATATCGGTATAGTTTACTACCGCTGTAATTTGCGGCACGCCCCCAACTGTGGCATATGAATATGTGGTGTTGGTGTAAACCTTATTAGTGATAGCATTTTGTATGGTAAGTCGCTTATCGAAAAAATACGCTTCGTCCTGGTTGCGCATCCAGTTGGTGTAGGCACGAATGCGGTAGTTGCCCTGCGTTAAGGTATCGGGCAGCACAAATTCACCCCAGCCCAGGCCGGCTACCAAGGGCACTCTTATACGCTGCGAAAGACTATCCTTTGAATTAATGAGCTCAACATTCACAATATTGCTCAATGCCGAAAGCCTGTGCTCCTCGCCAATGGTAACATAAGCCTTAAACCAGATGGTGTCGCCGGTAGCGTAATAAGGTCTGTCTAAATGTAAGTGTACTTTCTCCTGCGGATGATCATTAAGCCAGGCGTCCAGACTCTGCGCAATTTTCTTTACCAGGTCATCATCATAGTAAAAAGCGCTAAAGGTAAGTAATGACAAAAAGAGCGCACCAAGGCCGGCGATACGTAATTTCATAGTGATAAACAGGCTTATACTTAGTAAATATACGCCAAATAGTTACAGCTTATTTAATGGCTGCTTTTTCACTAAAAAAGTTACATGAAAGCCCTGCGGCTGTATTAGAATGTGTTTTTCCACATCATGCTTTCTACCGGGCGCGTAGTAGGCTTATTATACTTGGCGTTACCCTTGGCGTTGTAAAACGTTTCGATATCACCTTCAACCACAAAATAAATTAACTGCCCGATAGGCATGCCCGCGTAAATGCGCACAGGCTGCGCACATGATATTTCCAGCGTCCAGGTATTGCAAAAACCCACATCGCCCTTGCCTGCGGTGGCATGTATATCAATACCTAAACGCCCGGTACTGGATTTACCTTCCAGGAAAGGCACATGGCGATGAGTTTCTGTATACTCCATGGTTACGCCCAGGTAAAGTGTATTCGGCTGCAATACAAAGCCAGCCTTGGGGATCTCAAAATGAGTTATTTCGTTATGCTGCTTGGCATCGAGCACCCTGTCTTTATACGTGGCCAGGTGTTTACCCAAATGCACATCGTAAGAGTTGGTACCCAGGCATTCGCGTTTAAACGGCTCAATAATGATATGACCTTTGTCGATCTCTTCCAGTATGCGTTTGTCAGACAGAATCATGTATGGTGGCTTATCCGGCTAAATTATAATTATTTAACCAAACGGCAAACAGCTACACCAAAACCATTACCTTGCTTAAGGCCTGGAGATATGGGCATTTGCATGCGGCGATTGTTTGATTTCTTTAGCTGCACCGTTATCTGTTACCAACTTTTGTTTGCAGCAAGCCTCTACTCCCGCAAGGGCAAGTAAAAGCAGTACGGATGAATATACCTTTTTCATTATAAACTGTGATGGGTTTCTGTATACTATGACGGAACCTGCATGCCATACGTTACATTTCACGACAATATTTTTTAACAAGTGGCAATGCTGTTAAATGATAAATATTTGATATAATTTTGGCGAGCATTTCGCAACTTTATTATATGGCAATAGCGTACAGGCAGCGTATTGATGATGATACCGAGTTTGCTCTCTGGAGAATAGAAGAGCCTGCTGCCGAGCTATATGCACAACTGCAACTTAGCGAGAGCGAAAAAGCGGTAGTAGAACGCCTGAAATCCGGAAAACGGCACCTGCACTGGCTGGGTACACGGGTGCTGCTGCGCACCATGCTAAGCACCAACGAGTATATTGATTGCCAGGTTGATAACCACGGCAAACCGTACCTGGTGAATCATCCTTACTACATATCATTCAGCCACTCGTTTGATTATGCTGCCGTAATGATAAGCCGCAAACACCAGGTAGGCATTGATATAGAGCTGATAAAGGAAAAGGTGGAGCGCATTGCCCACAAGTTTATGAAGCCGGACGAACTGGCATTCATAAGCCCCAATACGAAGATTGAGCAGCTTTATGCCTGCTGGTGCGCCAAGGAAGCTATTTACAAATGTTATGGGCAAAAGGAGGTTTCATTTTTGGATGACATAGCACTGGAGCCATTTAAGTTTGAAGGGCATGGGCTAATACAAGCCAGCTTGCAAAAAAATGATATCAGCATAAATTACGACCTCGTTTATCAGCAGTTTGAGGACTACATGATAGGCTACGTTATACAGGACAAAGCATGAAAAACAAAAAGGTTATTTTACAGGATTGGGGCCTTACTGATTACAAGAAGGCATGGGACAGGCAGGAAAAACTTTTTGCTGAAACCGTTGACCTGAAAACGGAGCTGCGCAACCGCAAACTTGCGGCAGGCACAACTGATGAAGAATATACGCCTACACAGAATTTCCTGGTGTTTTGTGAGCACCCGCACGTTTATACCCTTGGCAAAAGCGGCAAGCCTGAACATTTGCTGCTTAACGAGGAGCAGCTAAAGCAAAAGGATGCGGTGTATTATCCCATCAACCGTGGCGGCGATATTACCTACCATGGCCCTGGGCAGATTGTGTGCTACCCTATACTCGACCTTGATAATTTTTTTACCGACATACACCTTTACCTGCGCACACTTGAAGAGGCAGTAATATTAACCATGGCTGACTATGGGTTGAAAGGCGAACGCTACCCTGGCTATACCGGCGTTTGGCTGGATGCCGATAATGAGAACGCACGTAAGATATGCGCAATGGGCGTTAGGTGCAGCCGCTGGGTGACCATGCATGGCCTCGCCTTTAATGTGAATACCGATCTCGATTACTTCAAGAACATAGTACCCTGCGGTATTGATGACAAAGCCGTTACCTCCATGCAAAAGGAGTTAGGCGAAATGGTGGACATTAACAAAGTGAAAGAAAACTTAAAGCAGCATATTTCCGTACTTTTCGGTATGGAATTGATATGAAGCTGCTGAATATGATAATTACCCTCGCCATAGTAACCGCCTGCCGAAATAACGAAGCCGATATGATTAAACCTGCCGACCCTGTTATTGTTGACACTACAGTTAAGGGCGATTTCACTTACCTCGCGCTGGGCGACTCCTATACCATTGGTGAAGATGTAAAGGAAAGCAGCAACTTCCCTAACCAACTTTCGGTAAAGCTAAGCTCGCCCGGACATGCAATTACCAAACCGGAAATTATTGCGCGCACCGGCTGGACCACCGACGAACTTAAGGCAGCCATCAAGGAGCGCAATCTGCAAGGTAAATATGATGTAGTTACCCTGCTTATAGGCGTTAACAACCAGTACCGTGGTTATAACATTGATACCTACCGTAAAGAATTTGTGGAACTATTGAATACCGCGTTAAATTATACCGGAGGAGATAAGAAGCATGTGTTTATATTATCGATACCCGACTATAGCGTTACGCCTTTTGCAGCATCGTCAGATAAAGGGAAGATAGCCCGCGAAATCGATCAGTACAATGCCATCAACCGTGAAGAGACTTTAAAGGCAGGCTTCAGCTATACTGATATCACTCCTATATCACGCGGGGCCGTTACCGACGCTTCGCTGATTGCTGACGACGGACTGCATCCTTCCGCAAAAATGTATGCGGCATGGGTTAATTTGCTGGCGCCAAAAGTGGCATCCCAGCTTAATCATTAACACTCCGGCAAACTGAGCGGTATATTGATGGCCAAACCGCCGTCTGATGTTTCCTTGTATTTAGAATTCATGTCCTGCGCAGTTTGCCACATGGTGCGCACAACGGCGTCAAGGCTCACCTTTGCATTATCGGGGTTGGTTTGTAAAGCCAACTGCGATGCGGTAATAGCTTTTATAGCGCCCATGGTATTACGCTCTATGCAAGGCACCTGCACAAGGCCTGCAATTGGGTCGCAGGTAAGACCGAGGTGATGCTCCATCGCAATCTCAGCAGCCATTAATACCTGCCTTTGCGAACCGCCAAGGCACTCCGTTAAGGCAGCAGCAGCCATTGCTGATGATACGCCAATCTCTGCCTGGCAGCCACCCATAGCTGCCGATATGGTAGCCCCTTTTTTAAAGATGCTTCCGATCTCTGAGGCTGTCAATAAAAACTGGATGATCTTTTCGTCGCTAAAACCATCGCAAAAAGCGATGTTATATTGCAGCACTGCGGGTATAACACCTGCTGCACCGTTGGTTGGCGCGGTAACCACACGGCCAAATGAGGCATTTTCTTCATTTACGGCTAATGCAAAGCAGCTAACCCAATCCAATATTTGCTGAAAACCATTGCCGCATTGTCGCACGGCAGCTACCCATTCTTCATAGTTATTGTAAACTGCATCTTTGGTGAGCCGTTTATTTAATGCAGCTGCACGGCGTGCTACATTGAGGCCGCCTGGTAAAAAGCCGCCGGTATGGCATCCGCGATAAATGCATTCTTTTATAACCCTGAAAATGTTGAGAACGCCGTCGCGGGTGTCTTGCTCACTGCGCCAGGCCAGCTCATTCTCCATTACCACTTCGGATATTTTGAGGCCCGTTTTCATGCACCAGTGCAACAGGTCGCCGGCTGTGTCAATAGGAAAAGGTAAATCAACTTCTTGACGCGACGAACCGTTTTCTCCTTCCTTTACCACAAAACCGCCGCCTATAGAGTAATATGTTTCTGAAACAGCCTTACCATTGTTTAAAAAAGCCTGGAAGGTAACCGCATTGGGGTGGAAAGGCAAACTCTCGCTAAACAGGAATAGCAAGTCATCGTTACGATTAAATTCAACTGTATGCGTTCCGGCTAAGGTGATGCGGCAACTACGGGTAATTTCATCAACCTTTGGCTCTACACGGTCAACTTCAAATGTAACCGGGTCATCACCACTAAGGCCGAGCAGTATAGCAATATCGGTACCGTGCCCCTTACCGGTTTTTGCCAGCGAACCGTACAGCAGCACCTTAACGCCGGTTACCAAGGGCAGTAAGCCGCCGTTGCCTAATGTCTGTACAAATTGCTGGGCTGCACGCCAGGGGCCAAGGGTGTGCGAACTTGACGGCCCAATGCCAATTTTAAAAATATCGAATACCGAAATCTGCTCTCTTTGCATCTGAGCGCGAATTTACGCAATGAAAGCTGAATGTTTTTTATTTTGATATTAAATATCAAGGTCAATTTATATCTTTCAAGAAAATTAAAACTCGTAACGAAGTCCTTCTATGTATCCTCCATCACCCTTTGGGCCGCCAAACTTTATCAGGCCAAAAAACTGGCTAATTGAATCTATTCTTGTGACGCTATTTTGCTGCTTGCCCTTAGGCATTGTTGGTATTATAAACGCATCAAGCGTAAATAGCCGTTTTGACAGAGGCGACTACGTTGGTGCTGAAAGAGCTTCTAAAGAAGCAGGGCGATGGACCAAAATAGGCTTTTTTATTGGCCTTGCAGGTGTCTTTCTTTGGTTCGCTGTGTTTATATTATCTGTCATTGGGAGCCGCGTATAGCCGCTAAGCTCGCTTGAATAATGCTATGTGAATATTCAATAACGGCCATAGTTGTTATTGAAAACTGTGGCTGTTTATTCACATATATCTGGTTTAACTCGAAGGCTTCGGGCTTTTTCCTGACGCCCTTTTCATCCATTAGCTGCCACAATATGTGAGTAATATCTGAGCAGCGTCTATAATTCGTTTGTTGCAGTAGGGAGCGTGACCGTCAAGAATTCATTAAAGATATCAGGTATCGGAATCTGCCCTCCTTGCGCCTGAGCGGGAGTTTAGGCAATGGGAAGCCGAATGTTTTTTATTTTGATATTTTAAATATCAAGGTCAATTTATATCTTACGAAAAAATTAAACCTATAAAGACACCACTCTATGGAACCTACATCACCCTTTGGTCCGCCAACAGGCATCAGACCAAAAAACTGGTTAGTTGAATCTATCCTTGTAACGCTATTTTGCTGTTTGCCTTTAGGCATTGTTGGCATTGTAAACGCTTCAAGCGTAAATAGCCGTTTCGACGCGGGCGACTACGCCGGCGCGGAAAGAGCCTCTAAAGAAGCAGGAAAATGGACCAAAATAGGTTTTTTTATCGGCCTTGTGCTTGGCATTCTTTACATAATATTTGTAGTGTTATTAGGCGTTGGCGGAGCTATGCTTGGCCGTTCAGGATACTAAAATAGTGTTATTCAAATACTTCAAAACGGCCATAGTTGCTATTGTGACTGTGGCCGTTTTATTCATATACTTCCGGTTTAATCCAACGGCTTCGAGTTTTTTTCCGAAATGCCCTTTTCATCAACTCACGGGCTTAGACTGCCCCGGCTGCGGGTCGCAACGCGCATTACATGCCTTACTTAACGGAGACTTGAGGCAAGCTTGTGATTATAATTTACTGATGGTCCTCAGCTTACCAATTCTGGCCGTTCACTTTTGTTTTAAAGCCGCGTCTGCTGTTAAACAAAAAAACATTCAATGGCAGTTGCTCTATAAGCCGCAAACACCCGTCGTCATTTTTGCCGTAACAGTTCTGTTCTGGATTCTTCGTAACGTGCCAACGCCGCCTTTCAATTACCTATCGTCTGGCCATTAGCTGCCACAATGTGAGAGTAGTCTTTGATCAGCGTCTGCAAAAATTGCAGGTCGTTCATTTCAGCGGGCGGTGCAGCTGCTAAGAGTTCCTTTAATTTAGCAGCGGTAGTATAAACAATTGTGGCATTCCCGGTCCTGCTGAAGGCTATTATTACATCATTTATCAGGCTGATGTCCTTATCGTTCAGTTCGGCCACCTGCGAAAAAATGGGCTGGTAACCATCATGCTCCGGCCTGAAAACAATATGCTCAAACCGGGCGCGTGGTTGTGTGCGTATCACGCCGGTATTAGCCACGAGGTCGCCAATTCGTTGTGTTTTCTTAGTCAGGGCCGCGCATAACAAACCGGCAAGGTAAAAGCTCAAACCTGTATCCACTATGCGAAACAGCCATCTTAGCAAATACTGCCCAAAGGTGGGCCGGCCACCGTTCAGGCTTATAACACGTATTTTCATTACCCGCTTGCCCAGGCTTTGTCCGTTAAAAGCCACTTCGCAAATCAGGTCGTACAATACATATAATGCCAGTAAGGAAAGTCCAACTACAGCGCTCGCAGTACCGCCAAGTACCCTAAAACTATCCGTAATAGCCATTATTATCAGCACAGCTATAAACACACCGTAATCAATAAGGAAGGCAAGTATGCGTTCGCCAAGGCTGGCCATTTCATAATCAATACCTATGTTTTGTGTGGTGTTAATGGTTACGGTTTGCATGCCCTAAAATATACATTGTTGCGGGTTTTTTTCTTGCAGATTAACTTTTTATAGGTATTTTAACAACAAAATTCCCTGAAGCTTATAACATGCGCGAAGCCCTATTTGTTAAACAGAACGCCGAAAGGTGGAAGGCCTATGAGAACCGCAAAAATGCGGAGCCGGATGAGCTGGCAGACAGCTTTATAAGCATAACGGACGACCTGGCTTATGCCAAAACTTTTTACCCAAATTCAAAAACCACGCAGTACCTCAACGGCTTGGCAGCGGGCTTTCATCAATCTATTTATCGTAACAAAAAAGAAAAAGGCAGCCGCATAATTAGCTTCTGGCAAAAAGAATTACCACTGGTTTTTTACCGTTACCGCAGGCAGTTGCTCTATTCCTTTACTTTTTTTATTGTCTTTTTCCTTATCGGGCTGCTCTCCGCCAAATATGACGACAGCTTTGTACGCCTTATTATGGGCAACGATTATGTGAACATGACTAATGACAACATTGCCAAAGGCGACCCTTTTGGCGTGTACAAATCAATATCATCCGGCTTAATGTTCTTTTACATCGCAGTAAATAATATTTACGTAGCCTTGCGCATGTTTGTGATGGGTATCTTATTTTCTGGAGGCACTATATTTAATCTGTTGCAAAACGGCATCATGGTGGGTTCGTTCCAGTATTACTTTTTCAGCAAGGGCCTGGGCCTGCAATCGGTACTGGTGATATGGCTGCATGGCACGCTGGAGATATCTGCCTTTATAGTAGCCGGGGCTGCGGGCCTAGTTTTAGGTAACAGTTTACTATTCCCAAAAACTTACAGCAGGCTGGAGTCACTAAAACGCGGCGCCAAGGACGGCATTAAAATGTCGATAGGTATTGTTCCGGTTTTACTGGTCGCAGCCTTTATAGAAAGTTATATAACGCGCCATACCGAAATGCCCGCCTGGGCAAGCGTAAGTGTTTTGGTAGCATCATTCATTTTCATCGTTTGGTACGTTATTATTTATCCTGCCGTACTTGCAAATAAAACAACTATAACCTCCCCTGATAATGGTTCCATTTAATTTTCAGCGCCAGCGCGATTTTGGCGAAATCATCAGCGACAGCTTTACTTTTTTTAAAGACAATTTTAAGTCGCTGATGCGACCCTTGCTGACTATATGCGGCTTCTTTATAGTTATTTGTGGCATCAGCTACGGCATATTCCAAAACCAGCAACTGGAGTTTCAAAATCAGGTAATGTCAAACCCGCAAAACCTGTATGATGTGCCTACACGAACAGCATGGTACTGGGTAAGTTTCGGCATTTACTATCTTTCGTTTTTGCTGCTTACCTTCAGCATATCGCTTACTACTTATTGCTACATTGCTGTTTACAAAACCAAAGAAACAGATGAAAAGCCAACCATGTTGGAAGTATGGGGCTATTACAAATATTATTTCTGGCGGTGCGTTGGTGCAGGCATCCTTGTTCTGTTACTGGTAGGGGCAGGCACGGTGCTATGTGTTCTTCCGGGAATTTACGTAGCAGTGGCGCTTAGCCTTGTATTGCCGGTTATGGTGATAGAAAACACATCTTTCAGTGTCGCAATAAGCAAGGCATTCAACCTTATAAAAGGCAACTGGTGGGCAACATTTGGTATTATTTTCATTATGTCACTTATAGTGGGTATTATCAGCGGTGTAGGCAGTGTGCCGGTTGTGATATTAACCATTTTGAAAATGGTTATGAAACTCGATTTTAACCTTATGCCCTTTTTTGTAATTGCCGGCGTTATCTATTGCTTTTTGATGCTGGCCCAGTCCCTGCTGGCCATATCATCATGCCTGTGCTACTTTAGCTACGAAGAGCAAAAAGAAGGTACCGGCCTGCTTAACCGTATTGACAACCTTGGACAGCAAAAGAACGATGATAACAATTTGCCTGCTGAAGAATACTAATTATAAATGTTCCTGAAAATCAAAATCTTATTGCTCTTTGGCTTTTTTGCACTGCTGTTAGTCCCGGCTGGTGCGTGGGCACAAACCCATGCCGATACTGTGGTGATCGACTCTATAAAGTCCGTAATGAAAAAGGGCGCAAAAAAGGAAAAGAAAACCGGACCACCTGCCGTACTGGCCAATGATACTACTGGCATCGTTACCCGGACTTTTGACGAAGAACAATTAAAGGCCTATCAAAACAACCCGGATTTTGATTACAAGGAAACGAAGCCTGATACCAGCCCATCTATCTGGGCCATGATAATGGCTTTTATCTTTAGCATTTTAGGAGCCAAATTGGGCGAGTCGCCGTGGATTTTTGTATTGATTAAGTACCTTGTTTACGCCCTTATACTTGGAGGCGCCATCTTCGTGATACTGCGCATGGCAGGGGTTAACGTAAGCAATATATTCCGTAGAAAATCCAAAAAGGTAGGCCTGCCCTATACGGAGCTTACGGAGAACATCCACGAAATCAGTTTTGACCATGAGTTGAACGAAGCCCTTAGCCGCCGCAACTTCCGACTGGCGGTAAGGCTGTTATACCTGCGCTGTTTAAAGCAATTAAGCGATGCCAATTTAATTGACTGGAAAGCCGATAAAACCAATACTGCTTATTACTATGAGTTATCGGGCAAACCGCTGCAACAATCATTCGGCCCCCTTACACAAAGCTTTGAGTATGTGTGGTACGGGAATTTTGATATCAACGAGCAGGTATTTAACGAAATAAATGTCCTCTTCACCAAATTTGAAAAACAATTGCCATGAAGAGTTTAAGATTATATCTTTTTGGCGGCGCACTGCTTTTAGTGATTTACATTGCACTGCAATTTAATACACCAAAGGCTACTAACTGGTCGGCTACTTACATCAACAGCAAGACCACCCCATTCGGTACGTATGTTACTTACAACCGCATAAAGGACATTTTTCCGAAGGCAAGTGTATTGGCACGCCGGCAACAAATGGCCGATGTACTGCCTTACGAAGAGAGTACCGGAAATGCGTACATCATCATCTGCGGCTTTATGCAGCCAAACGAGGATGATATTACCAGCCTTAAGGATTTTGCAGCCGCGGGCAACAACGTTTTTATAGCTGCAGAAAGTTTTGGCAACACCCTCAGGGATAGCCTTGGTGCAGCATGCGAACTGTACGAAGACGAAGACGCAAAAGTAGAGTATATAAACTTCACCAATCCGCACCTCGATGCGGAAAGGCAATACCATATTGATAAGGACGCGATTACCAATTACTTTACCGAGCTGGATACTGCACGTACCGTTGCCCTTGGCCTTAATAGCAACCGGCGAGCCAACCTGGTGCGCATAAAAGTTGGCAAAGGCAATATTTACTTGTCGGCCAACCCAAAAATGTTTACCAATTACAGTGTGCTTAAAAGTCAGGGAGCAAGCTACTCATCAACAGCGCTTTCTTACCTCGGCAGCCCTAAAAAAATTATTTGGGACGAGTTTTATACACAAGGTTCGGCCTCCCTTAATTCGCCGTTACGATTTTTGCTCGAAAATGAGCCGCTACGCAATGCCTGGTACATCACCCTTTTTGGTGTGATTGCTTTTGCTATTTATGAACTGAAACGCAGGCAACGCATCATTCCGGTTATACCGCCTGTTGCAAACACATCGCTGGAGTTTGTTAACGTAGTAGGTAACGTTTATTTTGAACGGCACGACAATCTGGACATCGCCTTTAAAAAAATACATTACTTTTTAAGTGACGTGCGCGAACGGTATTTTATGAAGACCAATCGCATTGATGAGGAATTTATTGAGCTGCTCGCAAAAAAGTCTGGGATAGAACAGTCGTTTATACGCGGCATGGCTAATTACATGAACTACATTTTTGCCCAAACCAGCGTAACCGACCAGGAGCTTATTGAACTGAATAAACTAATAGAAAAATTTAATACCCTATCTGCATAAACATGGAAGAAGGAATTTTTGAACAACGCACCAACCTTACAGCACTTAATGAGGCTGTAGCCAGTATAAAGGCAACCTTAGGTAAGGTGATTGTGGGTCAGCAGCAAAGCATAGATCTTATTATCGCCGGCATTTTGGCCGATGGTCATATATTGATAGAGGGAGTACCGGGGGTGGCGAAAACACTGACCGCCAAACTGGTGGCAAAAAGCATAGGCGCCAGCTTCTCACGGATCCAGTTTACGCCGGACCTTATGCCTTCTGACATTTTGGGCACGCCTGTTTTTAATCCTAAAACAACCGAGTTTGAATTTAAGCACGGCCCAATCTTCGGCAACATTATTCTTATTGATGAGATAAACCGCGCCCCAGCCAAAACGCAATCGGCTTTGTTTGAGGTGATGGAGGAACGCCAGTTGACCGTTGATGGTACTACCTACCCAATGGACGAGCCGTTTATAGTGCTGGCAACACAAAACCCTGTTGAGCAGGAAGGCACCTATCGCTTACCCGAAGCGCAGCTCGACCGCTTTTTATTTAAAATAGAAGTTAAATACCCGTCGCTGGAAGAAGAGATACAAATTATCAGTCAGCAACACCAGCAGCGTACAGTTAATCAACTAAGCGATATCACTCCTGTTCTTAATGCAGCCGATGTAGTATCACTTCGCCAGCAGGTGCGCAGCTTTTACGTAGAGCAAAAGATACTGGAATTTATTGCCCGCCTGGTTGTGGAAACCCGTAACAGCAAGTCTATTTACCTTGGCGCCTCGCCAAGAGCTTCCCTGGCTATTGTGAATGCAGCCAAGGCGTTTGCTGCCATTAACGGCCGCGATTTTGTAACGCCTGATGATGTAACCTGGGTAGCGCCTGCTGTTTTAAGGCACCGCATTATGCTATCACCGGATAAAGAGATGGAAGGCCTCACTCCTGACGATATCATCAAACAGATTATTCAAAAACTGGAAGTTCCGCGATAGTTAATTAAGTGAAAAAACTGTTCAACCTGTTTTATACTAACTTGTTTTTGGGCAATCGCTTGTTTGCCGGGCTGGCCCTGTGTGTGGTACTATACGTATTCCGCTTCTTGTTCAGTTGGCTTGGCAGCATCCCTGATCTGGTTTTCTGTCTGTTGATGTTTCTCCTACTGGCAGATCTGGTTATGCTATACGGTAAATCAAAAGCTATATTTGCACGCCGCCATGCACCGGAGCGCCTTAGCAACAGTGATGAAAATGAGTTAGGCATCTACATAGAAAGCTTTTACGCTTTTAAAGTTGAGGTTGGCATTATCGATGAAATTCCGCACCAGTTTCAGCGCCGTGATGTTTGGTTTAAAACAATCTTACTGCCGCGGCAGCAAAAAACAATTAATTATTCGCTGCGGCCAACCAAGCGCGGCGAATATGAATTTGGGCAGGTAAGGGTATTTGTTAAAACGCCCTTGGCACTAGTAAGCCGGCGATTTAATTTTGAACAGCAACAGCAGTTGGCGGTTTATCCATCATTTTTGCAGATGCAGCAATATGAGATGATGGCTATATCAAAACGCCTGAGCGATGCGGGTATTAAGCGTATGCGCCGCCTCGGCCACAGCATGGAGTTTGAACAGATACGCAACTATGTGATGGGCGATGATTACCGTACCCTCAATTGGAAAGCTACCGCCCGCCATGGAAACTTCATGGTAAACACGTATACTGAAGAAAAATCGCAGCATTTATACTGTGTCATAGATAAATCGCGGGCGATGAAGATGCCTTTTAACGGCTTGAGCCTGCTCGATTATGCCATTAACGCCAGTCTGGCACTTGCAAACGTAGCTATTAAGAAAGAAGACAAGGCAGGACTAATCACCATCGCTGAAAAAGTGAATACCATTATACCGGCCGATAGGAAGGCTGTGCAGGTGAACCGCATTATGGAAGCCCTGTACAAAGAGAAAACGCGCTACCTGGAAACCAATATGGAGGCATTATATGCCAGCGTACGTGGTGTGGTAAAGCAGCGTAGTCTGCTGGTATTCTTCACTAACTACGAAAGCCTTAACGGCATGCGCAGGCAGTTGCCGTTTTTAAAGCGTATTGCCAAGTTCCATATGCTGCTAGTGGTGTTTTTTGACAATACTGAGCTTTCTGAAGCTGCCAAAGCGCCTGCCGCCGATGTGGCTGAGATCTATATAAAAACAGTGGCGGGCAAGTTTGTGAACGACAAGAAACAAATAGTAAAAGAACTGGCCAGTCATGGTATTCAATCCATACTTACAGCGCCAGAAAATTTAACGGTCAACGCCATAAACCGCTACCTGGAGATCAAGGCGAGACAATTGCTGTAGACCTCTTCTAAATCCACTTCAGAGGAGAGGACTTATATTCTTTCCTATCATTATTACGAGCGTTAGCGAAGCAATCCCACCTCGCGTAATTTCAGAGAGGAACGATTAGCAATCTTTTTGCTTGTAAATGCTCTGAGATCGCTTCACTTCGTTCGCAATGACGTGGCGGATTGGCAGTGACTGACCGGGTAATGTCGTGCTGAACTTGTTTCAGCATACCTCTTGCGAAGTATCCGGCGCGATTTGCAGCTCGTGCGAGTAATCAAGCAGGCTACCACATCGTCTTAGCGAGTAGGGACGACGAAGCAATCTCGTTAAATCAAATGTCATTTCTACGAGGTACGAGGAGAAACTTTTTGCTCGTAAATGCTCTGAGATTGCTTCACTTCGTTCGCAATGACGTGGCGGATTGGCAGGGATTGACCGGGTAATGTCGTGCTGAACTTCTTTCAGGATCCCCTACAAATTATTTTACCTGGCTCGAACAGTAAAACAAGACGGAGTGCTTCCTAAATCTAATCAGGTACCCGGCAACTTAATACCAGCAGTGGTAACGGCGTTGATAAGCTTTTCCTGCAAAGCAATCTTCACAGCCAGAAACTCAGATGGATTAACCCACACATGCACTACATAGTTCACTCTGTCAAAACCAACCTTTACTACCCCTACCCTAACCGGCTTGTTTTTAATAACACCCGGCGTGTTCATTATGGCATCAGTTAATATGCTCTTTACAGTTTCTATATTAGCTGCATAGCCCAGCTCAATCTCAAAATCGAGCCTGCGGGTACCGGCGCGGGTGATGTTTACAATCACCTCGTTAAATAATTTTCCGTTCGGAATAATTATGGTCTTGTTATCGACCGTAAGTAACACCGTATAAAATATCTGGATAGATATCACCTTGCCATCCTGCCCCTGAGCGATGATATTATCGTTCAGTTCAAAGGGCTTTAAGAGCAATATGAGCACACCACCTGCAAAGTTTTGTAAAGTACCTGAAAGGGCCAAACCAGCCGCAACACCAAAGGCGCCCACCAAAGTAGTAAAAATAGCTGCATCTATGCCGAGGATTGTCATAACCAACAGCACCAGCAGCACATGTAAGGCCGTGATGCTTAAACTCAGCAGAAATGGCTGCAGGGATGAGTGCACCTCGCGAGTACTCATTTTTTCGCGGATGCGCGTTTTAAGCAGACGGATGAACCATAAACCTGCTATCAGTATAAATAAACCAAAGATGATATTGGGGCCGTGGAGGAGTAACCACGTGTAGGCGGTATCGTACAGTTTCTGTAGCTTCATATGCAGTTGCAAGAAGCCACGAAATTAAGAATAAATCAGAGAAGGGAAACCAAAAATTCGGGCGACTTCAGTATCACCCATTCAAATATACGGGTTTGCAGATGACGTCTTTTACGTTTTAAATGTTTCATGCGGTCACATAATCAAATGCCGTGCCTTTATGGCGCTGCTACAGGCAGTTACGCATTATATCATCTAATAATTACAATTGGTTTATAATTGGCGCAACAAAGTGTATAAAATACACCATAATGTCAGCAAAGTGCTGTATACTGCTGACAACAGCAGCGTTATAAAAAACAAATCCCTGTATGTTAAAACATACAGGGATTTTATATAGGGATCCCCTCATTATAAAGGGTACGAATGATGTGCTATTACATCATGCCGCCCATGCCGCCGCCGCCCATTGGAGGCATGCCTGCGCCTGCTTTATCATCATCCGGATCGTCTGCCAACACACACTCGGTAGTTAACAACATTGATGCGATTGAAGCAGCGTTTTCTAAAGCTACACGGCTTACTTTAGTTGGGTCAATAACACCAGCGCCAATCAGGTTCTCATAAGCACCTGTACGGGCGTTGTAACCATAGTCAGCAGTGCCTTCTTTAACTTTTTGTACTACGATAGAACCTTCGATACCGGCGTTTTCGCAGATCTGACGAAGAGGCTCCTCGATAGCACGACGGATAATCTGGATACCAGTGTTCTCGTCTTCGTTTTCACCTTTTAGGTTAGCTAAGGCTTCAACAGCGCGGATGAAGGCAACGCCACCACCTGCAACTATACCTTCTTCAACAGCGGCACGTGTTGCATGTAAAGCGTCATCTACACGGTCTTTCTTCTCTTTCATTTCAACCTCGGTAGCAGCACCTACGTAAAGTACAGCCACACCGCCTGAAAGCTTAGCTAAACGCTCTTGCAGTTTCTCTTTATCGTAATCAGATGTAGTGGTTTCGATTTGAGATTTGATTTGGCTTACGCGGGCTTTGATATCGTCGGCAGCGCCTGAACCATTGATGATGGTAGTGTTATCTTTATCAACAACGATTTTTTCAGCAGTACCTAAGTAAGAAAGGTCAGCATTCTCTAATTTAAAGCCTCTTTCTTCAGAGATAACGGTACCACCTGTAAGGATAGCAATGTCTTCCAGCATAGCTTTACGACGGTCGCCGAAACCAGGAGCTTTAACAGCAGCCACTTTCAGTGAACCACGGATCTTGTTAACTACCAAAGTAGCTAAAGCTTCGCCGTCAAGATCTTCAGAAATAATCAGTAGCGGCTTGCCGGTTTGTACTTGTTTTTCCAAAACTGGCAGCAACTCTTTCATTGAAGAGATTTTTTTGTCGTAGATAAGGATGAATGGGTTATCCAACTCCACTTCCATTTTATCAGCGTTGGTTACAAAGTATGGAGAAAGGTAACCACGGTCAAACTGCATACCTTCTACAGTTTTAACTTCAGTTTCGGTACCTTTTGCTTCTTCAACAGTGATAACACCATCTTTACCAACTTTACCCATTGCTTCAGCAATCAGTGAACCAATGATTTCATCGTTATTGGCAGAAATAGCAGCAACTTGTTTAATTTTGTTGTTGTCTTCGCCTACGGTTTGTGATTGTGCTTTCAGGTTTTCAACAACTGTAGCAACAGCTTTGTCTATACCGCGTTTCAAATCCATTGGGTTTGCACCTGCAGCTACGTTTTTAACACCTGCAGTAACAATAGCCTGAGCCAGCACAGTAGCAGTAGTAGTACCGTCGCCTGCAATATCAGCAGTTTTAGAGGCTACTTCTTTTACCATTTGCGCACCCATGTTTTCTAAAGCGTCTTTCAGTTCAATTTCTTTTGCTACTGAAACACCGTCTTTAGTGATAGCTGGTGAGCCGAATTTTTTATCGATAATTACGTTACGGCCTTTAGGACCTAAGGTTACTTTAACCGCGTTGGCTAAAATATCAACACCGCGTTTCAGAGCATCGCGGGCTTCTACATTGTATTTAACTTGTTTTGCCATTTTTTCTTTAATGATTGAATTAGTGAGTTATTGATTTAAGATTTGTTCAGTCACTCAATAATTATGTTTTAGTGTTTTATCAGAAGAGCTAATCTATAAATCAGTCCTTCAATAAATCAGTAAATGATTACAATACCGCGTATATATCAGATTCGCGCATAATTAAATACTCCTTACCTTCATAGGTAATTTCTGTACCGGCATATTTGCCATAAAGTACTTGGTCGCCTGCTTTAACAGTAAGCGGCTCGTCTTTTTTACCTTCGCCTACGGCTACTACTGTACCACGTTGAGGCTTTTCTTTGGCAGTGTCAGGAATGATGATACCTGAAGCAGTTTTTTCTTCGGCCGGAGCGGCTTCTACTACTACCCTGTCTCCGATAGGTTTAATGTTCAATGACATAATTATGCTTTATTAGATTATATGTTTAAATGTATTGCTTGCATTTACACATCAATTGTGCCAAGGCCGGTAATGACATATTTTGCGTTCAATTTGTCAGCAAATCTTTTTTTAAGCACCGCCGCCGTTAACCCTGATTTAACATGGCGTGCCAGGATGTCAGTGTCAGCACCAACAAAAAAGGCCTGCACGGGGCAGGCCTTTCATATATAGTCTGTATAACTTATTTCTTACTTGAGTCGGCGGATGGTTTTGCTGCAGGCAATGTAGTAGCAGGTGCCGTTGAGGTTGCAGGTGCTGCACGTTTTGATGCCTCGTTTATACGCTGCTGCTGCTCACTTATGGTAGCAGAACCGCCGGTTTTAACAGCAACGTTAATAGCCAAACACAATACCATTAATACGATCGCCAGTATCCAGGTACCTTTTTCAAGGAAATCGCCGGTCTTTTGTACGCCCATCAGCTGCGAAGAGCTTGAAAAGTTAGAGGCAAGGCCACCACCCTTAGGGTTTTGAATTAACACTATAAGCCCCAGTAGCACGCACACCAGAATAGCTAAAATCGTTAAAAAAATGCTCATTTCTTATTATCAGGTTATTTTCTTTTCTAAACTCTCAATACGGTCGGCAAAGTAACGGCTTTTTTCCGGGAATTTCAACATCAATTTTTTGTAAATAGCTATGGCTTTGTGAAAAAGCATTTGCTCTGCATAAATTTTTGCTAAAGTTTCGCTCACCAGCTCCACTGTATCTTCCGAACTGCTCTTGGCTTTATTTTCAGTATCCAGCTTTTCGCTGCTTGGTGGTTTAATTTGCGGGTCCTCGGCTATAAAGCGGTCAATAATCTCTTCGCCCTTGTGTTTTTTGTCTGTAACGTTGTTTGCAGCGGTGCTTTTGTCCAGACTCTCTACAGAGGTGATATGGAAGATATTCTCTATATACTGCTGTTCCAGTGTATCGCCCTTCTTTGCAACTTTAACCGGCGGAGGCACGCTTTTTATATATGGCTGGTAAATGCCCGCATGCTCACTCCTGGTTTTAGCAAGCCACCATAAAAAGGTGTAAGGCATGCTGTCATCATGATAAGGCGATATGGTTTGCTGCTCATTTACTTCTACAGGCTTATCTTTTACTGTCTCCGTTTTAGCCTCCGCCTTCACAGGCTCTTCGGGTGCTGCCTCTGACGATATTTTGCCAAAGGTACTTTCAAACATAAAGTAATCAGTAGCCGCTATGCTTTGCGCGAAAAATCTTTTTTCATCATTGCTATAGTCGTTGGCTTTCTCTTGCTCAACAACATCACTACTTTCAACGTTAGCTATCAGTTCGCCGGTATCCTCCGCACTAAAAGGATCGGCATATTCCAGCTGTGTTGCACTTTCTGCGGGCGCAACTTGCTGGTCAGTAACCGGTAACGCTATGTTATCAATGGCGACTATCTCATCAAATATTTCGTCTTCTATCTCGCTGCTTGTAAACGCTGTTACTTGTGTAACCTCCTGTTCAGTAAACGGCTCATCAGTCAACACTTCTTCCTTCGTTTCTGATTGCAGTACTTCGATAGTTGTTGTATTTAATGACTCGGTCTCGTTCAGTACGGGTTCTTCCACCGGTATATGATCACTGATACCAGTTGCTGAAATGGCGGCTTCCGATACTAGTTGCCCGGCAACAGGGTATTGCTTAGTGCCAATGTTTGCCTGCTGGAAGAATATCTCCTCCACGCTAACTCTTGGCAAACTATCTGCAGCATGCATCAGCTTATATAGGGCTGCCGAATCAAAATAAACGGCGGCTTCGGTATGGTTACCTTCACCCGCAGCCTGTGACAACAGCGCCTGTAAAAAACCGCTTTGCGGATAACTTTTAACCATTTGCTGCAGCATGCCCAGGTATGCCTCGCCGTTGGCGGCCGGATTCTCGAGCAGGCTGTTTAACAGATGAGTATTATGATTATTAGCGAACTGGTCCATGATATCGAAACTACTAATTCCAATTGGCAAAAGCCCTATTGAAAATATCTTCGGTTAACTGCCTGATGATGATACGCAATAAATCCTGCTCGCGCGAAGAAATATCGCCCTGAAAATCCTGGTATTTGGTAAACTGCTGTTCAAAATCCAGCTTTTTATCGGCCTTGTTGGTATATTTTACACTTACCGTAACACTTAAGCGCGACGCATTGGCGATAGGCGGCGTGTTAGGGTTGCTTGCCTCTACTGATACCGGTGTAATGGTATAATTTACAATAGAGCCGGTCATGCTTGCATCAGCGTCTGGCGAGCGCACAATAACTAATTTCGATTGTGAACGGATACGCGCTTTTAAAGCCTCGGTAAAATCCTGGCTCAGGTTATTAACCACCAGAGGCGCGTTATTTTCAAAATATTCTACATTGATATTTTTTAGTTCCGGAGGGATAGAGGCGCCGTTAAGCGTTATGCTGCAGCCCGACGAAACCAGTACCAGCGCAAGCACGGCGGTACAAAACAAAAAAATTCTTCTCATTTACAGCTGTTATAAATTTAGCTCTTTTATTTTGCGGTAAAGCGTACGCTCCGATATGCCCAGCTCATTGGCGGCAAGCTTACGTTTGCCTTTATGCTTTTTAAGCGCCTTGCGTATCAGATCCGATTCCTTTTCTATCAGTGATAGCGATTCTTCTACTTCTTCAGCCTCATGGGTGATATGAAACTGGTCATCAATATGATTATTTACCGCACCGTTATTAACGCTTGGCTGCAAGGTAAATTGCGGCTCAGTAGTGGTTGCAGGCAAATCAATGTCATGATACAGACGATTGATGGTTTGCGAGTGATCCTCATAATTTACCGGCATGCCTCCATGCTCAATAATAGATGCTACCAGCTTTTTAAGCTCCACCATATCGCGCTTCATATCAAAAAGCACTTTATATAATATATCACGTTCCGAGAAATCTTCTTTCGGCTGGTTCTCTACACGCATTGGCAGGTTACGCGTACCGGCCTCATGTGGTATGTAAGTAAGCAGCGTTTGCGCAGTAATGGTACGGTCTCGCTCTAAAACAGCCAGTTGTTCGGCCATGTTCTTCAGCTGGCGCACGTTACCCGGCCATGAGTAATTAACTAATATCTGCTGTGCTTCTTCATCCAGTTGAATAGGCGGCGTACGGTATTTATCAGTAAAGTCAGCCGTAAACTTGCGAAACAGCAGGTAAACATCTTCTTTACGGTCGCGCAGCGGAGGTATTCGCAAAGGCACTGTATTGAGGCGGTAGTACAAATCCTCACGGAATTTACCCGCCTTTACGGCATCATACACATCCACATTGGTAGCGGCAATAACGCGCACATTGGTTTTCTCTACTTTTGATGAACCGACCTTAATAAACTGCCCCGACTCCAATACCCGCAACAAGCGGGCTTGCGTACCCAGCGGCATTTCGGCAATTTCATCCAGGAAGATGGTACCACCGTTAACCGTTTCAAAGTAACCTTTACGCTCGCCAACGGCACCCGTATATGCCCCTTTTTCGTGGCCGAAAAGTTCCGAATCAATGGTACCTTCAGGGATGGCACCGCAGTTTACTGCTATGAACGGCCCATGCTTGCGTGCGCTTAGTTGGTGAATGATGTGCGAAAACACCTCCTTACCACTACCGCTTTCGCCGGTTATCAGCACAGAAATATCTGTAGGAGCAACCTGGTTAGCAATATCTATAGCCCGGTTAAGCAAAGGCGAATTGCCGATGATACCAAAGCGTTGTTTAATTTCTTGTACTTCCATAATTCAGACTCGAGATATAAGAGTCAAGAGCCAAGATAGAGAAATTCAGTCTCCAGCGTTATGGTTTGAAACATAATCCCTGAAAGTAAATATCATTTTCTGTACCTCGGCCAATAGCTCAATACATCCTTTTAATTTTATTGCAGAACCATACGCTCTGCGCTCACAAATTAGCAACTGCGTTTCTAACTCGTATGAAGAAGTTAATGCGGTTGTTAAGAACTCGCTAAAGTGAATACCTGTTCTTTTTCCAGAGCCTTCTGCAATATTTGACGGCACTGAACATGCACTTCTATTTATTTGACTTATCAGGTTATAACGTTCATTTAACGGAAGGTCCTCAGTAAAGTCATAAACTTTATCTACCAACTCCATTGACTTTTGCCATATCTTAAGGTTTTTTAAGTTATGCTTTTGCATATGGCAAACTGTGCAAATTGATCTTGTCTCTCGCTTCTGGTTTCTTGCTTCTAGTCAATTATTTTCCCTATCAAAGTAGCCGTGGTAGTTCTTTCTACCAGTACGTTGGCATACTGACCCGGTTTGTAATCGTCATGCACAGGGAATACCACCATAGCGTTCTGGTCGTTACGGCCGCAATAGTCAAGGTTTGATTTTTTCGAAAAACCTTCGATCAGCACGCGCTGAACTTTGCCCAACTGCTCCTGCAAACGCTGGTACGAATACTGCTGCTGTTTGGCAACCACCTCTTTTAAGCGGCGGCTCTTTACATCATCCGGAATATCATCCTTGTAGCGCTTTGCCGCCAGTGTACCCGGGCGCTCAGAGTACATAAACATGTAAGCAAAATCGTACTGTACAAAATCCATCATGCTTAGCGTATCTGCATGCTCTTCTTCTGTCTCTGTACAAAAGCCTGTTATTACGTCGGTTGAGATACCACACCCAGGAATGATACGACGGATTGCCTCCACACGCTTCATATACCATTCGCGGTCATAAGTACGGTTCATCAGCTCCAATATGCGGCTGTTGCCCGATTGTACCGGCAAGTGAATGTAATTGCAAATATTATCGTGCTTAGCCATGGTATACAGCACCTCGTCGGTGATATCTTTTGGATGCGAGGTGGAGAAACGTACACGTAGATCAGGACTAATCTGCGCTACCATTTCTAACAGGTTGGCAAAATTTACAATCTCCGCATCTCTTACGCCACCTAAATCCTCAACATCAGAGAAAACGATGCTGTTATCGTTTACACTTAAAGCCCTGCCTTCAGGGGCGAGTTGGGGTGGGGTGTTATTTAAAAACTGCTCTTGCAACTCTTCGTTGCTGTTGGCATCTTTTACTTTATTAGTTTTATTCGCATTCCATTTGTAGGAGTCCACATTCTGACCTAGTAAAGTAACCTCCCTGTAACCTTTATTAAACAGTTCGGTACATTCAGCTACAATAGAATGCGGGTCGCGGCTACGCTCGCGGCCGCGGGTAAACGGCACTACACAAAACGAGCACATGTTATCGCACCCGCGCATAATAGATACAAATGCATTAATGCCATTGCTATTTAAACGTACGGGACTGATATCTGCATAGGTCTCCTCGCGTGACAGTAACACGTTCACTGCCTTCTGCCCACCTTCTACCTTATCAATCAGGTTAGGCAGATCACGATAAGCGTCGGGGCCTACTACTACGTCAACCAGTTTTTCTTCTTCCAGAAATTTGGATTTTAAACGCTCGGCCATGCAGCCCAGCACTCCTACTACCATATCAGGGTTTTTAACCTTAGCTATGGTGAAATCCCTTAAACGGTTACGAACGCGCTGCTCAGCATTTTCACGGATGGAACAGGTGTTGATAAAAACCACATCGGCATCGTTATAATCCTTTGTGGTTTCAAAACCCTTCTCAGCTAATATGGAAGCTACAATCTCGCTGTCCGAAAAGTTCATGGCGCAGCCATAACTTTCTATATAAAGCTTGCGACCGTTACTTTTTTCGTTCGGCTCCAGTATTAACGCTTCTCCCTGCCGGGTTTCGTCGTGCGTTTTATTTGGTAATTCCAACTCCATCGTGCGCTAAATTCTTGTGGCTGCAAAAATACATAATCTTTTACATATCGGGTGACAGTTTGTCAGCTAATTAACAAAATAGGTTTTTCTATGTTAACTAAAAAGCCTTCTTATTCAGCATCAAGGCAAATAAATCAGTATATTAACGGTATTATATGGCAATAACTTTTTTAAAGCACCGATGGCAAAGGCTGACCTTTTATGTGGTTGCCGGTGTTGCTATTATTGCCCTATTGCTGGCAGCCATCTTTTACTGGTATGCGCAGCCACACCTGCTTAAGATGCTTCGCAGCAGCGTTAAAGAAAGCAGTGACAGTCTTTATGCCGTAAACTTTGACGACGTCGATATTAATCCTCTTGCAGGGGATGTTTCCGTAAAGAACGCCTCGCTTACAGTTGATACAATTGTTTACCAGCAAAAAAAAGCAAAAGGCACCGCGCCCAACAACTTGTATCTGCTACAGGTGCCAGAAATAAAAGTTACTGGTGTAAATATTTTCAATTTGCTTTGGCATAAAGATGCATCAGCAGATGAGGTAATATTGAATGAACCTAAGATTGCAATTATATACGAGGCAAATAATACGGAAGACCATCCTACCCGCGATAACCGCAGCATCTGGCAGCGCATGAAAAAAGACCTTCATTCGCTGCGGGTGGGTAAGATCGCCCTGAACGCCATGACCTTTAAACATACCGACAAATCGGGTAAGCGCCCGTTGGTTACTGAGGTAAAAGAAATTCATCTGAAAGCCACCGACCTATTGGTTGACTCCACTACCCAGGCAGACACTTCGAGGTTGTTTTACTGCCGCGACATTGCTACTAACATTTACAACTATCATGGTACAACTCCCGACAGGCTTTATACCTACGACGTAAAAAGCATAAGCCTGTCTTCACAAAAAGCACAATTGTGCATACAGGGCATCACTTTAAAACCATTGAACAGCCTGTTGTTTTTTAGTAAGACCTCCGCCGACCGTTATAACCTAACGCTTGATTCGTTGCAGTTACGGCATTTTAACTTTATCAATTATTACCGCTACCGCTCGCTCAGGGCATCATCTATTACCATGAGCAATGGCAGGCTGGCTATTTTCAATTCACCTAATAAATCAGGCAAGCCAGCTACCGTCAATAAGTTGAGCTCTTTTCCTCACGTAGCTTTAAAAAAAATTAAGCTGGCGGTAAGCGTTGACACTTTAAAATTGAAAAATCTGGATGTCATATACAGCGAATACAGCCAGAAATCAAAAAAGAACGGCTCCGTATCATTTATGCATACCAGCGGCCGCTTCCTTAATATCACCAACAACAAGGCAGTTTTGGCACGTAACAATAAGTGCCGTGTACACCTTACCAGCTCATTCATGAACAGCGGCTGGCTTAATGTTGATTTTACTTTTAACCTGACGGATAAAGACGCGGCTTTTGCCTGCGTGGGCAGTTTGGGCAAAATGCCTCTTTCCGACCTTAACCGTAGAGTGATACCCTTAAGCATGGTAAAGATTACCTCGGGTACGCTAAAAAAGCTTTCGTTTAATATACATGGCAGCAGCAGCGGCACAAATGCCCAAATTACCATGCTGTATAACGATCTTAAGATAGGACTATTGAGGCGCGATGAAGATGACGGCAAACTAAAAAAGAAAGGCCTCATGTCCATATTGGCCAACCACCTTGTTATTGAACGCAATAACCCCGACGATTCTGGCAAAACGCCACGCTCGGCGGCAATCCGCTTTGTGCGCCCGCCTGATTATCCTTTCTTTAAACTTGTTTGGAAAACCCTGTTTGCAGGTATTAAAGAGTGCACCGGCGTAAGCGAAATGGATAACCATAAACAGAATACCAAAACCAGCGAAAAGGATCTTAAGAAGTATAAAAATACGAAAAGTAAAAAGTGAATGGTGGGTAGTGAATGGTGAATGGTCAGTAGTGAATGGTCAGTAGTTAGTGGTGAGTGGTCAGTGGTATAAATAAATAATTTAATTTCTTATTGTAATAAAAGCTTAAGGTTGACGCCAAAGTTAGTAAAGGAGGTATTAAAGCTTTGCGAAGTATATGGCCTGGTGAGGTTGGAGTCGTAAAAGATATTAAGATTAAAGCGTTGGTTGATCACATAGTCTATAGCCGGGCGAATGGTAATATTCTGCGCACCCGATGACACCTCTGCACCGTCAACATCCGGGCGGTATATTAATGTTTTGTTATCCCTGATGGCTACATCAAGTTTAAAGTTAACATCATTCTTAAGCTGTCCGCCGCCGAATAATCCAAACGGCCACCTGAATTTGTTGGTGCGGTAACCAAAGCCCAACACTACAATATTTTCATTCAACTGCGCCAGCTGACTATTGAGGAGGCTCAAGCTCAGTGTACGGCTTTTACGGTATTCAAAGTTGGCCGTCATGCTGTTTTTAAAACGCACATCCATACCCAGCAGTGGCACAAACTGTTCAAAAATGGTGATCTGCGAAAACTGGTAGAACGGCAGAAAATCCGAGTCCACGTCACGCGTGTTTACCGCGCCGCCCTGCTCCTGATACTGCAACAGCGTAGTGTAGCCATTTACGTTGTATGATGAGCGGTAGCCATGTCTTAAGTCGAATGAATCAAACAACTCCTTCAACAAAGGTACCCTGCTTAAGCCGCTATAGTTGATCTGCCAGTTAGGTACTGGCATTTTAGGAAATTGGTTAAGACTATATGAACTCGCATTTTTACCAGTGTAGGCGGCAAGGAAAGAGGTAACCAATACATCCTGTGAGTTTGGTCCGTAGCCATCCGCATAACCACCGTTAGTGCCGGACGAGTTTGGATTCTGCACGCCCAACCTGCGCGATACTATTTGCCGGTTGTTCAGAAACTCACGGAACACATCTGACTCGTTGTTAATGCCCTTAGAGCCTTTGAACGCTGTTGCCAGCGAAATGAACGATACGCTATAGCTGCCGGTAGTCACCGGGCTTAAACTTTCAAAAGAGCGGGTTGCCTCCTGGTATTTGTAATTGGTTTGATAGTTACGATCCTGCGTGCGGAAGGCAATCAGCTCTATACGCAAATCTTTAATCGGCTCTATGGTACCCTTCAGCCGCAAATCTTCGTTAAAGGTTTTTACATACAACTGGTTTTGCAATGAATCGGTAGAGAGCCAGCCGTTTGCAACAGCTTTTGCACGTATATCGGCCTGGCTGCCCAGCACAAAGGATAGACCCGGCGCGCCATAACCAAGATCCTGCCCGAACACATCAGTCTTTGGCAGATAACCCGGTAAAAATGTACCCTCGGTGCGCGTGATAGTTCCGCTGATGTTTTTCACGCTGGTAAGTAGCCCTATCAGGAATTTACCGCCGCCCTTGCTGTTGGGGTTGTTGGCCTGCCTTATAAACGCAAACTTGTTATACAGGCTCACAAAATTAAGCGTTGGGTTTACCTGTATGGTACGTGCGTTTTGTATGCTATTGCCCACCTCTAAATTTGGGTCGCGCAGCGAAAACTCCGGCTGCGATTGCCAGTTAAAGTGCGTACTGTACCGCAGTATTGCCGACGTCCAGTTAAGGCCCGGTATTTTGCTGATAGGTGTAGTATAGTTAAAGTTGATGGTGTGGCTGTAATTGGTTGTACGACCAAGGCTCTTTAGGTTTTCCCACAAAGTATCGCGTTTTAAGCCATTCAGGCGCCCCGCCGGTTCATCTACCACGGATAAGTTGGTGGCATCAATGTCCATCTGCAATGATTTGGACAGGTTCCAGCCGATGCCATAAACCCTCGTTATATTAAAGTTCTTGTTAAAGGTGGTGGGTACGGTGGTTGACGGTATGCCGATATAATTGTTCGGATCGTTGTTGAGGCGAAGGGTATTTTCGGCGTAAAAGCGGTCAAAGTTGATGCTGAAATTTAACCGGGATGGCAGCAAGCTGAAATTAAAATCGCGCAGTAGTGCCAGCATGTTATTTTTAATCACCTTCTCAAAAGGCGAGTAGTATTTAGGCTGGTTACTGTAGTTATAAGCCAGGCCCAGGCGATAAGTCTTTTGCAAATCCAACTCCGTTACATAGTCATGGTGCTGAAACTCGGTATAGGCGTAGCTAAAGCTCCAGTTCTCTACATCCCATAAGTGATTGGTTGCCGATGGGTCCGTCTTCACTTTATGCACGTTGGTAAAGTTGATGCTCTTGCGCGAGGTATAATCAACAGAAACATTCATAATGGAGTCGCGCTGCTGCTCACTTTTTGCTGCGGCAAGGCGGTCTTTCAACTCCACATCGCCTAAGGCAGGATCGTACTGCGGGGTACCCTTCTGGCTGGAAACATTTACATAAGCCGGGATATGGATGCCCGCTTTGTCAGGGAAAAACTTACCTAACTCTACGTTGGCAGCTACATCAATAATCTGGTTATCCATACGGCTGCGCTCGCTCACGCGCGAATCAATGGTACCAAAACCGATAGTGCTTTTACTACCCGATACGGTTACGTCTGCAAAATCTGCAAGCTTAGCGTTAAAACGTGCGGCAGCCGCCCATCCGCCGCGCTGGTCAAAATCGGTAAGGCGCAGCTCATCAATCCAAACCGTGGCCGTCTTATCCAGCCCGTCATCTGTAGTGTTTACCTTCAGCGGATTGCGTATACCCAGCATAATAGTGCGCAACCTGCTCAGGTCCGGCTGGCCTTTGATGTATACCTTTTTGCCATTCTCGGTATAAATAAATACACTATTTAATGGCACGTTGGCGTTATTGCGGGCTAGCTTGGCGCGGGCAAGAATTTGCAGTTCTAAGTCCACCTCGTTTTGCTCTGGCCATATAGCGCCCGGGTCGCGCGTACCTGGCAAGGTTATTTTCAGCGGTATTTCGTACTCGTAATAGTTATCCTGGTAGTCTGCTCCCAAACGAATAAAGGCGCTGATATCGCCATCCTTCAGCTGGTCACCTTCGGCATGCACAAAGGCTTGTATCTTCTTGTAAGAGCGCAGGTCATTGTAAAAAGTTTTAAAAGCCGCTTTTGAGTAACCGTCGCGCAAATTATCCACGTGTAACGATAGCGACTGCTCATTCAACAGCGTGTTCGTTTTAAGGTTATTGTAGTTACGCTGGCGGTTAATACCCGGCGGTACCACATAAGGTATGGGCGTGCGGTTACCGTTCTCTTCCAGGTTTACTGCCTGCACATCAATAATGCGGTTATCAAGCGTAGGGTTGAGCACACCGGGGTCGGCGATAATATTGAGCGGATTATTCTCGCGGTTAAATGCACGCCACTCGCCGCGTACCAATTGCAGGGTGGCAAACCGCAGCACGGCAGTATCGGCAAAGTTGGTCAGGAACATTCGCAAAAAACGAATGGCCTTAAAGTCGCGGATATTACCCACTGCCGACTCATACTCGTTAATAGGTACACGGAACTGGTACCAGGTAACGGCCTGTGTACTGCCATCAGCCAGCTTAACCTGCGAGCTTACTTTGTCGGTAATAAAATTCTGTCCAACGAGCATGTCCTGCGGCCGTATGGATACCTTGTACTGGTAATATTCATCCGTAAGGCTCATGTTGTTGTCGCGGTTGATGTCTTCACCGTCAGGCAGCGATGTAGATGCCGACGTGCTTACGCCCAGCTCCGATTGCGACTGCTCCGTGGTTTTGGAGTTGCCCTCTGTACCGTTAAACTTAATGTAGCGGTCCATAATGGAAACATTTTGCTGATTTACATCGGGTCCCTGGTAATATTGAAAATCGTCGGACGATGGATCGGCGGAAAATTGCCCGGCCGCCTGCGGGCTAAGCTGCCCTGATATTTGCTGTACCACCGTGGCAAACTTGTTCCGTTCGTCTGCATCGTTCAGTCCGTCAAGACCAATGTCCTGCCTTGCTCGCGCAGCAGGATCATTATCAAACGCATTGATCACCGGCTGTAGGCGTGTTACCCTTCCCCAATTGGTTTCGTCTACATTACTGAAATCGCCATCAACAGGCAAACCGTTCTCTAAACTCTTACGGCCGTCTTTCAATATATCTTCGCTGATGCTACCTAGGTTAAAGTATAGATCGCCGCCGGCATCATTAGGCTTGTAAACAAATGGGTCAAGCAGCCAAAATTCTATATAGCCTACGTTGAGCGACTCAAAGTCATTGGTCTCCAACTTTCGGAATATACCGCCCCAACGCGAGCGGGGATTTTGCAAGGTACCGTCATTATTAATACCCGTAGGGGTATAGTTGTAAGGCCCGCGCAGGCTTGGGTAATATGCAAGGTTGAGCGTAGGCAACAAAAGTGGCTGCCCTGTTACCGACTGCCTGTAAGGGAATACCTCTGTTTCGAGCACCTGCCTTACGTAGTGGTTAGAAAGATCGGCTCGCGATACATTAAGCGTACTGGAGTTGTTATAAAATATAGGGTCGATGTTATAAAAGGCCAGTCTTGCACGGTTATAGCCATAGCGCAGGTCGTCGGTCAATTCCGATTCCGGAAACAGTTGCGGCGTGCCTGATATTTGCCAGTTGATATAACTCTTTATATCGATAACGGATTTGCTGTTTTCAAAATCATCGAGGTAAGATGTCCCGTTTTGCGAACCTGCATACGTAAGCACACCCGGCGTACCCGGCATCAGCTGCGCAAATTCACCACTAAAATTGATGCTCGATGTCGCTTTTGTATCAATAAAAGGTATCTTATCTACAAGCCTTGTAAGTAACCGCGACTCTGTGGCATAATTACCATCAAAACCCCAAATGGTATTTGATACTGATTCTGCGCCTATCGCTTCGTTTTGGGAAATCGGCTGCTCGGTCAGGTGCATAACCGTAGCACCGAGCGCCAGTTTTGGGCTTGCAAGATAATCCAACCGGGTACCAAAGAGTGTCTTCTGCTGTACGCCGAATAGCTCATTATTTTCGAGCTTAACGTTAATAGGCTGTCCCGAACTTAAAATAGCCTGATTAATGATGCGCAACCGGCCAGCGGTGTAATCTACCGTATAATCAGTCCCTTCAGTGAGCACCAGTGTACCTGCCGTTACTACCACCGAGCCTTGAGGTATATTTACGGCATTGAGCATATACTCCGAGCCACCCTGAGAACTATAAGTACCTTTGATGATATAGCGATTAAGCTGCGGGAACAGTTGCTGTGCAATAGTTTTTGTTGAATCGTACAAAGGCTGATATACGTAACGCTTAGCAATGTCCTGCTCCGTAGGGAGCAACTTAGCCGCCAGGTCGCTACCAAAGGGTTCTACCTGCGGGAACATAACGCGCCCCTGCTGCGAGTCTATTGTTATTCCTTCAATAAAATCAAAGTAACCATCTGGCTGCCTGTCATTCTGCACATTCAGGTTATCGAGGCCGGTAATGCTCAACCACAGTTTCTCTTTCAGATTCTGCCCTTCATCTGCCGTATATTTTTCAACGCTCGATTTATCATCAATACGTGCCAACCTCAAGCGGAAATCAGAAGGGTTAATCTGAAATGCTCCAATGGAATAGATGTTTTTCATCATCAGGTCCCAGGTAGGCAAGTTAGGTTTCAGCAACTCGTTCTTCAGGAGCTTTACATATAATACTTTCGGCTGATTGGCGTCGACAGATACATCGCTGGAAAACTCCCCCACCTGAAATGTTTGCCCGTTATAAGTATACTGGTATGCCACAGCCAGCACTTCATCATTATTTAAAGGATAATTTAATGAGATGTAACCCAATTGCGGGTGCAGCGTAAATTCCTTATCAGTAAGCTTACGTGCGTAGGTAAGCTTGGCAAAGTTATCGGTGTTACCCGTGCTGCGAAACAGATTGGTTACATCATTGGAGTTAGTGAGCCTTGCTGATGGCGGCAACTGACTGAGCAGGTTGTTGGATTGCTGCGGAAAGCCAGGCCCGGTAAAGCCGGCCGGCAAAGCCGACGATCCTGCCTGCACCACTGTGGTATTGTACGGCCTGTTTTCGCCTAAGTCCAAAAACGCCACAATATCCCGCGAATCAGTAGTAGTATTATTACGGTTGGTTGTCCAAACCTCAATTTTTGTGATGTTGATGTTGGAGCTAATCAGCGGCAGGTTGCGCAGTGCATTGTTATAATTATTGCGGAAGTACTGCGCCAAAAAGTAGTGTTTGTTTGCTTCGTAATCAGCGGCGGTTACCCTGAATTCGCCCTGCTGCTGCCCGTTGGTAATGGTGATAGTACGCGTTTGTGAGCGCTGCTGCGAGAATATACTGGTAACATCAAGCCGCCCGAAACGCAATTTTGTTTTTACGCCGAACAGCGCCTGGCTGCCTGTAATGAGCGAAGTAGTTAAAGGCATGCTCACATTACCAACCTCTACCTTTTGTATAATATCATCCTCGCCGCCTGTATAATCCAGCTTAAACTGGTTATCAAACTGAAACTGCGCGTCAGTATTATAATTGGTGGTGATCTTTAACCTGTCGCCGATGTTACCGGTTACATTAAGCTGTATGCGTTGATCAAAGTTAAAGTTGAACTGACTGCGCTGCCTTGAATTAAAAAGCGGGTTTTGGTTCTTATTTATCTGGCCGGCAAATATCATCTCAGCCGAACCTTGCGGCTTTATACTGATCTCATTGCTGCCAAATATTTTTTCGAAAGTACGGCTTCGCACCTGTATGCGGGGCACAAATCCCTCCTGCTGCGATTCATAAGCATAAGCATCGGCAGATGAGCGGAAATTCTGACGCAATCCTATCTTTTGGCTCAACCTCAGGTATTCGGCAAAGCTCAGGTATTGCGGTGGCTTAACCAGCAAATTGCCAACCCGCTCCACAAGCATATACTGATTGGTCGCCGGGTCGTACTCAATGCTGCGCTGGATATTTGGCGCATTGGGCAGGAAATAGCCCTGCCGCTGTTCTTTATTTTTATTGCGGGGCAGCCTAACAGGGATAGTAACCTTACCGGTATCACTCCTTCCGGGTTTCTGCTGGGCAAAAACACCGAAGGGCGCACTCAGTAAACCGAGGGCGAGCACAACAAGCACAAGATTTCCGGTAAAAGTCCCTTTCAAAGGCGCAGCAATTAAATAATGGGTAATTTATGTACTATTTTACTACTTTTTTAGCCGCATAAATAATTATGCTAACTTTTAGCATGTTCATTTTATTCTTTAACCAGGGGATGTGTCCGAGCTGCAATTACTACCCGGCTTAACCAGCGAATAATACGTTACAAGCTTTTAAGCGCCACCTTGATGAGCTGCTCAACCGTTAAACTTTCAGCGCTTCGCTTAAGCTCCAGGTCTACAACTTTTTCGGCGGCATTGCGTGCAAACCCTAACGTAACGAGGGCTGTGAGCGCCTCATCACGAACGGTTTTATTAACAGCAACCTGCATTAATGTATCAGGCCCTTCTTTACGCAGCTTGTCCTGCAGCTCCAGCACTATGCGCTGTGCAGATTTAGGACCAATACCTTTTATACGCTGTATAAGTGGCACGTTACCTGTGATAATAGCTGTTTGTATTTCATCCGGAGTAATGGATGAAAGCATCATTCGTGCAGTGTTAGGGCCGATACCAGAAATAGAGATCAAATGTAAAAACAAACGCCTTTCCCCTTCTTCCGCAAACCCGTAAAGGGTGTGCGCGTCCTCTTTTACGTGGAGCCAGGTGAAAAGTTTTGCATTTTCATCCGTTAATAATGAAAATGTATTGAGAGAAATATTGATGTGATAACCAACTCCGCCTGTTTCCACAACTACATAGGCCGGATTTTTAAAAACTAATTTACCGCTTATGTAGGCGTACATTATTTCTTCTTTTTGATATTAGCTGCTTTTTCTTTTTCCTGTGCATCTATAACCGCTATGGTAACCATGTTCACAATTTCACGCACAGAACTTCCTAATTGCAACACATGCACAGGCTTTTTCAATCCCAACAAAATAGGACCTACCGCTTCCGCACCGCCTAACTCCTGCAGCAATTTATAGGCAATATTACCTGATTCAAGGTTAGGGAAAATCAGGGTATTGGCTGGCTTGCCGGATAAGGTAGAAAACGGAAAATTGTCAGTAAGCAAGTCTGTATTCAGCGCAAAGTTAGCCTGCACTTCACCATCAACCAGCATGCCCGGATACTTTTGGTGCAGGCGCTTAACGGTTTCACGGGTTTTTTCCGGAATAATGCCTTCGTTAGAGCCAAAGTTAGAGTAAGACAAAATCGCTACCCGTGGCTCTACGTTAAATTGACGAACCGTGCGCTCTATCATTACCGTGATATCCACCAGTTCATCAACCGTTGGGTCAACATTAACGGTGGTATCACCAAAAAACACCGGACCTTTAGGCGTTATCATGAGGTACATACCCGCTACACGGTTTACACCATCTTCAATACCTATAATCTGTAAAGCAGGCTTTACCGTGCTTGCATAGTTCTTGGTAAGGCCGGATATCAGTGCATCCGCTTCGCCAAACTCTACCATACAGGCACCGTAATAGTTACGGTCGGTAATAAACTTACGTGCCTCAATTAAGGTAACACCCCGCCGCTGGCGCTTTTTGTAAAGATATTGCGCATATTCTTCCTTGCGCTCGCAATCGCCGCGTGTGTCAATCATCTTTACGTTATCCAGGTCAAGGTCATTTTCGGCGATGATTTGCTTAATTTTATCAATGTTACCCAACAAGATAGGCTCGGCAATTCGCTCGTCCTTTACAATCTGAGCAGCGCGCAGTATCTTATAAGTATCGGCCTCTGCAAAAACTACACGTTTAGGATTTTGGCGTGCTTTGCCGGTAAGGCTTCTCAGCAATTTATCCGTACCGCCGAGGCGTGTACGCAACTCTTCTGCATAAGCGTCCCAATCGGTAATTACTTTCCTTGCCACACCAGACTCAATTGCAGCCTTGGCTACCGCAGCCGAAACCTCGGTAATTAAGCGCTGGTCCATCGGCTTGGGAATAATATAATCCCGCCCAAATTTAAGGTTGGTCAGCTCGTAAGCCTGGTTCACCTCCTCCGGTACCGGCTTTTTGGCCATCTCGGCAATAGCGTGTACCGCCGCAATCTTCATTGCTTCGTTAATGGCTGTCGCCCTAACGTCAAGCGCACCGCGGAAAATGTAAGGAAAGCCTAATACATTATTTACCTGATTAGGATAATCAGACCGGCCGGTGGCCATAATAATATCATCGCGAGTAGCAACGGCCAGATCATAACTGATCTCGGGCACCGGGTTGGCCATGGCAAACACAATAGGCTTTTTAGCCATTGATTTGAGCATATCCGGCGTAACCACGTTGCCGGCAGAAAGACCAACGAAAACGTCGGCACCCTTCATGGCATCGGCAAGGGTTTTAATATCTTTACGGTTGGTAGCGAATTCAAGGCGAATGCTATCAAGATCGGTGCGCTCAGGGGTGAGTAGCCCGTCAATGTCAAACATCACCAGGTTCTCCTTTTTCACACCGAGTTCCAGGTACATTTTAGAGCATGATACCGCAGCGGCGCCGGCGCCGTTCACTACCATTTTTATTTTATCGAGCTTTTTTCCCTGTATCTCGCATGCATTCAACAAGGCAGCACCAGAAATAATGGCCGTGCCATGCTGGTCGTCGTGCATTACGGGGATATTCATCTCCGCCTTTAGGCGGCGCTCTATTTCGAAACAAGTGGGCGCAGATATATCCTCAAGGTTTACACCACCGAAGGTTGGCTCAAGCGCCTTTACGATATTTACAAAGTCGTCAACCGATTTGGCATTCAATTCCAGATCGAATACATCAATATCGGCATAAATCTTAAACAGAAGGCCCTTGCCCTCCATCACCGGCTTGCTGGCTTCAGGACCTATATTACCCAGGCCTAATACAGCCGTACCATTACTGATAACTGCCACAAGATTACCTTTGGCAGTGTATTTATATACATCTTCTTTATTATCGGCTATTTGCAGACATGGTTCGGCAACACCAGGTGAGTAAGCTAACGTAAGATCGCGCTGGGAATTGGTGGGCTTGGTGGGCACCACCTGAATTTTACCGGGGCGACCCTTGGCATGATAGTCAAGGGCGTCCTGTTTACGGTTTGGTTTGTTCATCTTCTCAAATTCAAGGTCAATTACTCAAAATTACAACACTTTTGCCGAGGCCTGCAACACATTATTTGCTAAGCACTGCAAATGAGCGCATTGTAATTAAGCGCCTTGTATTTTGAGCAGCATACCCGGCTGTATCTTTCTTTTCCGCAGGCCGTTGAGGTCGCGTATCTTCTCAACAGATACGCCATCAAACTTAGCGGCAATCTCGCTCAGGGTATCGCCGGCCTTTACTTTATAAGTTGTAAATGATCTTATTTTTTTTACAACAGGAGTTTCTTCCGTTTCGGAAGCCTTTACTTTCAACACGACACCGGTTTTAACGCGGGTACTGCGAAGGTGGTTCCATGCTTTAATGTCCTGTACCTCTATGCCATATTTATCAGCAATATCGGCAAGCGTTTCGCCCCGGCGAACTTTATGGGTGCTTGCTGCGGGCTTAGCTTCGGCATCTTCACCGCCCTCTTCAACTACAGGGTTGGATGCCAGCCTGAATTGTGGGTTGCCAGCGCCAGGGCCATTCAACGCTTCATACAAAGCCGCATAATTTTCGCGGGCGGTTTGAGGTATTACCAGGCGGCGTGGTGAGGCCGTGCTGCCATTAATGATGCGTTTTTTATAAGCGGGATTGAGCGTGCATAATTCGTCCATGCTTACATCAAGCACTTTGGCTATGCCTGTGAGCGGAACAAATTTGTTCACCATTACAGTATCAGTGTTTACGGAGAAGTTACAAGCCATCGGCTGTATGTCATGACATTTGTAATAATTCATCACATAGGTCATGGCTATAAAGGCAGGCACATAGTTGCGTGTTTCGTTGGGCAAGTAAGGACGGATCGACCAAAAATCGGTAGCGCCGGCTTTTTCAATAGCTCGGGTAACATTTCCCTTGCCACAGTTGTATGATGCGATAGCCAGCAGCCAGTCGCCAAACTCCTGGTAAGCATCGCGCAGATAGGCGGCGGCGGCATAACTTGCCTCTATCGGGTCGCGGCGCTCGTCTACATAATTATCCATAGTGAGGCCATAAAGCCGCGCGGTAGCAAACATAAACTGCCACGGCCCGGTTGCACCTACACGCGATACCGCCAGCGGGTTCAACTCCGATTCAACTATAGATAAGTATTTAATTTCCTCGGGGATGCCGGCTTCACGAAAAGCCTTTTCGTAAATGGGAAAGTAATATTTTGATTTGCCCAGCACAGCGGCAATGCCATCGCGGCGGCGGGTATAAGTGTCTATGTAGCTTTGTACATATTCGTTGTAATCCAGTGGTACATCTTTCTCGATAGAGTCCAGACGGCGTTCAAACAAGTTGAAGCCATGTGCCAACTGAGCAACAGCCTGCCCGGTTATCGGCACAATAGTATCCAAATCAGGAAGTTGGAATTTTGGCTTTACATCGCCCACAGGAAGCGGACCGTAAGCGTGTACATCAGTAGTTTTTGCCTTTGAAATCTGTATCGATAAAACGCAAATAAAAAACGTAAATAATCTCTTCATTACCAGGGATTTTTATACGGTTAGTTAATGCAAATAGTTCGCACTTTACTAAAGTATTAAATTTTTTATAGCTTGAGGAAATATTCAGCGAAATTAAATAGTTCCTGCTCAGAAAAATGTTTGCTTAACAATTGTAATCCTAACGGCAAACCAGTACTGTTATTGCCTATGGGTAAAGAAATTGCAGGCACGCCTGCTAAAGATGCCTGCACCGTAAATATATCTGCAAGGTATGAGCGTACCGGATCAGTCTCACCTTTACCTATCTCAAAAGCAGGTTCCGGAGATGCTGGGACAAGCAAAAAGTCATATGCCGAAAGTATTTCCTTGGTTTTGTCCTGTATCAGCCGGCGCATTTTTTGAGCTTTTGCATAATAAGCATCGTAATAACCGGAGCTAAGCACAAACGTGCCGAGCATTATACGGCGCTTTACCTCTTTGCCAAAACCTTCCGACCGCGATTTTTTATAAGTGCTCACCAAGTCTGTAGCAGCAGGGCTGCGATAACCGTAATGTACACCATCATATCGCGCAAGGTTTGATGATGCTTCGGCCGTAGCAAGAATATAGTAAGTAGGTACCAGGTAGTCGAGATACTCAAACGCAATGGGTTCCACTGTATGCCCCTCGGCGCGTAATTTGTCTATATAATTTACCAGGGAAGCTTTCACTTCATTGTCTACGCCTGGGCTCGATATGCTTTCCTGTATATAAGCGATCCGCTTTTTACCATTGTCGGCAATTACTGCTTCTTTAACCACCGGCTGGCTCGACAGTGTACTGTCGTAAGCATCCTTCCCGGCCATCACCTGGTAAAGCAGGGCGGCGTCTTCAACGCTGTGTGTTATAGGGCCAACCTGGTCAAATGATGAAGCGTACGCAATAATACCATGCCTTGATATACGCCCGTAAGTTGGTTTAAAGCCTATAGCACCACAAAATGCAGCGGGCTGCCTCACCGAACCACCGGTATCGGTGCCTATGGCGGCATGGCATAAATCTGCCTGCACAGCTACTGCAGAACCGCCTGAAGATCCCCCCGAAACACGGGTCTCATCGGCGAAATTGCGCACCGGACCAAAATAGGAGCTTTCATTGGATGCACCCATGGCAAATTCGTCGCAGTTACAACGGCCAATAATTATGGCATCAGCAGCGAGTAAACGCTCAACTATGGTTGATGAAAAAACTGACGTGAAACCGTCTAATATTTTTGAAGAAGCGGAAACCTTGTGGTCTTTATAGCAGATGTTATCTTTAATGGCTATAACCATGCCGGCAAGTATGCCGGCATTACCGTTTTTGATACGCTCATCTATTACCGCAGCCCGATCTAATGCTTCAGGTGCAAATACCTCGTTAAAAGCATTAAGATGTTTGTATGCTTCTATACGATCAAGATAACCTGTAACCAATTTAGCAACGGTCAACTCTCCGCTCGTTAACTTACTTTTTATTTCAGTTAAGGAGGAATAAAATTTAGCCATGCGGCTAAAATAAAAAACTTATCTGTTGAAAATAAAAATAATCAACAGATAAGTTTTTTGAAATGCCTTTGGGGCAAATGCAATCACTTACGAATTTGCTTTGTTGGTATGGCCTTCGTCGGTATGTACGGTCGTAACATTATCAGATGACGAATTATTGCTCGCATCTTTAAATTCCTTTACACCTCTACCTAAACCTCTCATTAACTCAGGGATTTTTTTGCCCCCAAATAATAACAAGATCACCACAACGATTATAATTATTTCAGGAGTTCCTAATGGCATGATCTTAATTTTTTATGAATGAATAATTAATTACTTTTCTTGTTACCCTTTGTATTCTATTGTGTTAGCCGGTTTGGTAAATACCGGTTTACTTGGTTCGGCGGGCGTGGTTTCTTCTACAATATCGTTTTCCTCCGCAACTTCGGTATCATTTACGTGTTCGGCAGCTACAGGGTTTTCTTTTTCTAAATTTATTGTGCTTTCCTGTGCCGGTGCTTCCGGTTCGGCGGCGGTTTCGGTATGCTCAGGCAGTGCTTTTTTTTCTTCTTTTGATACCTCGTCAAAGTTGTTGATCTGGCGGTTTATCTCGCGCTTCACATCATCAGATGCATCTTTAAACTCACGAATCCCTTTGCCTAAGCTGCGTGCAAGTCCGGGTAATTTATCCCCTCCAAAGAGCATCAGCGCCACTAAAAATATCAGCATCAATTCACCGGTACCAATATTCAAGAACAAAAAAACAGAATGTTGCATGATACTTTATTAACGTACAAATATATACAATTATATAACCAGATTGATTTTTATTTAATCAGGTGCAAGCCACGACTTCGGATTTACAGGGGTATCTCCCTTGTATAAATCAAAGTGTACAGCCGGGTCACCGGTACTTACATCAGTGCCGGCAACGCCTATTGCCTGCTTAGTAGTCACCTTCTGGCCGGCAGCAACGCTTGCCGAACGCAGGTTTGAGTAAGCGGTAAAGTACTCGCCATGACGAATGATCACCACATAGCTACCGCTGATGTTCGCCACACGTTTTACCTCGCCGTTAAATACAGCACGCACTACCGCGCCATCGCCCGTACGGATGTCAATACCCGGGTTTTCCGTCTTAATTCCGTCTATATAATAGATACCGAAGCCTTGTGTAACCACACCATTGGCCACCGGCCATGGCAGGCTACCGCGGTTGCCCAAAAAGTCGTTTGATAGTTTGGCCGCCTCAGGTGTTGCGTTAAGCACATCGCTGGTGCTGGAACTTCTGGTAATGGTACGTGTAGGTGCCGGTGATGACGGTGCCGGGTTGTTGGCTGCGGCTCGTGCCCTTTCTGCTGCCTCCCTTGCACGGGCCTCTTCCTCCGCCTTACGGCGCGCCTCGGCAATTTCGCGACGGATAGCTGCGGATATCTGCTTGGTTACCGCACTTATTTGTTTTTGCTTTTCGCGTTGCTGTTGCTTCAGGAAACCCTGCTGTTTAGACAGCTTGCTGATGATCTGCGTTTGCGTGGTCTTTTGCTTATCCAGCGTTTCGCGCTCCTTTTCCTGATCATTAAGCAACGAACTTTTTTCTTTTTTTGTCAGATCGAGTACCACAATCTTTTGGTTCAGATCTTTTTGTGTACCCTGAATGGATTCGGCCTGGCGCTGGCGATAGTTGCCAAACTGTTGTAAGTACTTAAGACGTTTATAAGCCTGATTAAAATCTTTGGATGCAAAAATAAACATCAGCTTGTTGTACGCACTTTTGTTGTGATAAGCAAACATCACCATGCCTGCATAATCTTTGCGTAATTGCTCCAGCTGCTGCTGCAGGTTGTGTACAGTATGTGTGTTTTCTGATATCTGGCTATCCAGATTACGAATTTCGGAGTTGATAGTAGTGATTTTCTTCTCGCGCAGGTTGATTTGAGCTTTTAGTAAGGTAAGCTGCTTTAACGATACTTTTTTGCTACTTGCCGTTTTTTGATATTCGCGGTTAAGCTCTTCGAGCTCATCATTTAACTTATCGCGACGGCGTTTAAGCTCGGCACTGCTTTGGGCAAAAGCGCCAGAGGTAACTGCTGCAAAAAAAACGATCAGTATCAGTTTTAGATATCTCATTAAGTCTGTTTTTCTCAATCGGCGGCTGGTTTATACCGTTCCGGAATACTGAACGGAAAATCTATCTGTTTATCAAACTCCACCTTATTATAGCGCAAATTAACCTGTATTTTTTGTTTTTTCACAACGGAGGCTATATCAATCTGCGAAGGCACTACCCGTTCGTCTGCCTTTATAAACTCATTGTTAGTTACCTGTAATGACTGCTGCGCTTGTTGATTGGAGAGACTGGTTTGTGTTACACGCAGGTCCGGACCAAGTATCAACTTGTAAATCAAATCGTCCAGCACTCCAGAAGCATTCATGTTCGGTGTTGTTACAACAAACTTAGTACTGTCATTAAGCAGTTTTGGTATAGCATTACCCACAAGCAGTGCCTGCAAAGTATTATAATCAACCTGCCGGCTGGCAAACTTATGAATGTAATTAAAAGGCTTGCGCAGGTAAACACCATCAAACTTATTTACAATAAGCAAACTGTCTGGCGTAATCAAAGCGCGGGCAACTTCAACCCCTAAAATAGCCGTTACAGATACCCATATCTTTTTATCGCGGTTAATGCGGATATTCAATGTAACATCATTTGCTTTACCATTAATATCCAGATTAGTTTTGGCCTTGGCAGAGAATGTATTAAACGATAGCTGGCGCGAGCGGATAGAAGCTAATCTTGCCTCGGCATCGCTGGATGTTTTTGTAGCGTTACCATTTCGGTTTACCACCACTTGCTTTTTTGATTTACAGCCGGCGGCTGCAATCACTGCCGATATAAAAATTATGACTAAAAACCTATTCCGCATATTTCTTTTCACTAATCTTTTTCTGCAATGCCGCACTTTTACCACCTAACTGCTGTGCCTTTTGCCAGTTTTGAACCGCCGCGGCGGTATCACCAAGGTAAAACAAAATATCGCCATAATGTTCTGCCAGTGTAGCGGTATTTTTTTCGCTGTGTGCAATTGCTTTTTCTATCCATACCCTCGCTTCGGCATACTTTTTTTGCCTGAAAAGTATCCACGCATAGGTATCCTCAAATGAAGCGTTGCCGGGTTGTATCTTGTTGGCTTTAACGGCCATTTGGGCAGCTTGGTCAAGCCTCTCTCCTCTTAACGATAAATAGTAGGCATAATTGTTCAGCGTAAAGGCATTTTCCGGATTATAGGTAAGTGATTTCTGATATGCCGCGTCAGAGGCTGCATAATCTTTACGCTCCTGGTACGCATCGCCCAGTATAGAGTAAATATAGGCGCCTAAAGTATCGTCATCAGCATTCAGGTCGGCCGCGTTCTTTAAATACTCAATAGCTTTTGCCGTTTGCTTTTTCTGCAACCAGGCTGTACCCAGCAGGTAGTGCATCCAAGCTTGATTAGGAAAGTAAGTGAGCGCTTCCTCGCCATCAGCTATAGCTTCGTCAATCTTATTTTCCGACAACTCTATACGTACCAATTGCTCAAAGGTGGCATAGTTTTCTTTACTCAGTGAAATCGATTTTTTAAAGACGGGCTTTGCCTCGGCATACTGTTGGTTTTGCATCAGCATATCGCCGTAAAGCGCCTGCGCCCGTGCGTCCGCCGGATGCGCTTTTACCAGCACGGCACTGAGTTGAAGAGCATTTGCCTTTACTGCAGGATCCTGTATTTTGGGCATGTAACCCAGCAGAATCTTTATTTTTTGGCCCACATCAACCTGCGGACTTTCAAACGCGATAAGCAATTCGCGATAGCTGCTTTTAAAATCTTCCTTTTCGCGATAGATGTCGGCAAGGGCAAGATGGAGGTCGCCATTCTCTGGCTTTAGCTTACCGGCATCAGCCAACACCTTAAAAGCCTTATCGGCCATGTTGTTGGAGTTGTACAACTCCGCAAGGAACAAATAGTATCGCAGTTGATCCGGCTCCGCGGCAATTAACGCTTTTAAATCTGCAGCGGCGGCCTCGGTGTTATTTTGCTTAAGATAAACTTTTTGCCTGCTGAGCACCAATTCCTCCGTTACTCCGGTAATCAGCTCCAGGCGGTGATAATCATCCAGGGCATCGGCATACTTTTGCAGTAAAAAATCGGCATTAGCTTTATCCAGGTAATAGTCGGGCTTGTCAGGGCTTAGCTTAATCAGCTGGTTATATACATTGTCCAGCTTATCTATATCGTTTGTTTTCTGGTAAGTGTCGGCAAGGGCTACCCAATACCACTCATTGTCGGGCTTAATGGTAACGGCGCGCTCCAGCAGCTCCGCCGCTTCACTTTCTTTTTTCTTATTTTTTTTGATGGTGGCCAGTTCAAACAACGCCGCATCATTACCTGCGTCTATCTGAATGCAGCGGCCAAACAGCTCGCCCGCCAAATCATAGTTCTCGATGGTTTTTTCACGAAGGGCAGAAAAGAACAGCCGTTTTACGGCAACGCTGTCATCTGCGGAGAGCGGCTTTACAGGCACAGTTGGTTTGCTGCCATTTTGTGCAAATGTCATCACCGGAAACAACAACCCTATAGCGAACAGCCTCACTCTCATCTTACGCACTTGTGCTATTATCCTATACCTGTGTGGCCATAACCACCAGCTCCACGTACAGTTTCGCCCAGTTCGCCGGCAGCTTCCCATTCTACACGCTCGTGCTTTGCTACTACCATCTGCGCTATGCGGTCGCCGCTGTTTACTATAAAATCTTCTGAAGAAAGATTAACCAGCAGCACCTTAATTTCGCCGCGGTAATCAGCATCGATAGTACCCGGTGAGTTCACTATACTGATGCCGTGCTTAAATGCCAGCCCGCTGCGCGGGCGTATCTGCGCCTCGTAGCCTTCAGGCAATTCTATGTGCAAACCCGTAGCAATCAGCTTACGCTCCAACGGTTTCAGCACGATAGGTTCGTTAATCCATGCTCTTAAATCCATACCCGCCGCATGAAGCGACTCATACGCAGGTAATGTATTATTTGAGTTATTGATGATTTTGATGATCATTTTCTAAATATGGCCAATAATTCTTTACGTTCAAAATATAAGGTCGCCAAGCCGTAGGCCAGCAACAAGGCATTGCCTATGTAAATATTACGTTCAAATATGGCGAATGATATGTATACCACCACTATTGAAGAAATTATATAAACCAATATCTTTTTTACATTGTATGGAATCGGATAATGTTTTTGCCCCCATAGGTACGATAGAATGGTCATACTTGAGTAGGCAATCATTGATGTCCATGCAGATGCCATGTAGCTGTATTTGGGGATGAACAACACGTTCAGCACGATAGTGACAATTGCACCTGCGCCTGAAATGTACAAACCGTATTGTGTTTGGTCAGACAGTTTATACCAAACCGAAAGGTTCATATAAATACCAAGGCAAACATATCCCAACAGCAAAGGAGGCACCACATCCAAACCTACCCAATACGCCCGGTTATTCACATAATACTTGAGAATTTGAATATTGGCAACAACTGCAATAAAAATAATGCACATCATGATGACAAAATAATTCATGATACGGGCATAGGTTTGCCCGGCGTTCTTATTTTGCGCATGACTAAAAAAGAAAGGCTCGGCACCCATACGAAAAGCCTGCACAAACAGACTGAGAAATATAGAAATTCGCGCGCAGCCTGAATATACACCTACCTCAAATTCGCTAACACCTGCAGGAAGCAGTTTACCTAACAATAGCTTATCCAGATTTTCATTAATGATGTATGAAATATTGGCAATTAGCATTGGCCAACTGTAAGCCAGCATGTTCCTAAACATTCCGGCATCAAACTTTATCTCAAGCTTTAATAGTTCAGGCAATAACAAAAGCAGCGTTACAAAGCTGGCTACAATATTTGAGATAAATACATACCCAACGTTACCATATTGATACCACTGTTTAAACCACTCCCAACACGAAAGTTTGGCTGATATCCAATATGGTATAAGAATGATAAAGACAAGGTTCAGACTGATCATTACCAAAATATTAACCAGTTTTACCGTTCCATACCGTATAGACCGACCATCGGCACGCAGCTTGGCAAATGGGATTACACACCAGGCATCAAGTACCAATATGGCTATAAAATACTTTATGTACAGTTCAAACTCGTGCTGAGGTGTTTCCTCGCCGATCTTGATCAGCGCCGCGATGGTATTGGTAAAAGGAATAGTTAATAGTAGAAAGGCAATTGATACCGCAAACACCACCCAAAAACCATTATTATAAACCTGTTTTTGTTTATCAGGCAATTTATTCAGGTATCTGAAAAAAGTGGTTTCCATACCAAAAGCCAGCACTGCCTGCAGTATAGAGGCATAGCTGAACATGGTTGTAAAAATGCTGTACGTTTTTGGATTATAAGCGCCGGTGTATAAAGGCGTAAGCAACGAGCTTAACAAACGTTGTACGATGGTGCTTAAACCGTAAACAGCGGTTTGTCCGGCAAATTTTTTAGCGGTCGACAATTTTGTGCGGAGTGTTTAACAACCTGCTACCATAGCAGGTTCTTTTTTACGACTTCAAAATTAGTATAGTTTTTTAATTCGCCGGGGTTACTTTCAACACCTGTTACGGATGCATTCTCCGGGCCTTCGCCACACCAGTCCAAAAACATCTCCAAAGTCGTTTCATCTCCCTCGGCCGCGATAAATACTCCGCCATCAGCCTCGTTTTTAACGTAACCTTTAACGCCTAATTGGTCGGCTACCGCTTTGGTTGATGCGCGGTAGTAAACGCCCTGCACTTTACCCGTTACCTTTATATCGAGATGTTTAATCATTTTCCGTCAGCAAATTAATAAGCCAACGCAAAAATAAGGGATATATTGGAGAATGGCGTATAGTGAGAAGAGACGGTGAGTTGTTAATATTCAACAATCAATTTCGATCAAAGAATGTCGAACTGTAAAGTGTAGCGATTTTCCCATACGGTTTTTAATCCTCTGTTGCTCGCCACTCACTAACGACCAACTGACTAAATTAATTTTTTCACTTTACTATCAGGCGTAAGTTTTAAATCATCAACACCGGTAATCAAATTAAGTCCGGGAGTTTTGCCTGGGGACAGAGAGCCAAAGGTTTTATCTATGCCTAAAAACTCTGCGCCGTTAAGTGTTCCCCATTTTACCATCGTAGGCAGATCGATGTAAGGGAAATGCTCCTGTATGGTTTGCATCTCACCTAAAATACTCAAGCCGTTGTTGGATGCAAGGCTATCAGTACCCAACGTAATGTTAAAACCCTGATCAAGAAACAAGTTTATCTTTGGCAGCCTGCCCTCTATGTAAAGGTTGGCGTTAGGGCAAAAGCACCAGTTGATGTTTTTATCAAAACGTTTGATAAAATAGATGTCCTTGAGGTTAGTGCAAGTGTTATGCACCAGCAATATATCCTGGTTACTGCTTAAAAGCGGCACAACAGATTGCAGGGAGTTGCGAGCCTGTGGTTTAAAATAAGCAATATCAACCCCTAAAAACTCATACAGATCATTAAATGCACCCAGTTTGTAACGGTAAAATTTATTTTCATCTTCGCACTCCTGGTTATGTATGCTTAGCAGGTTATGACCGCTGTCGCTATATTTTTTTATCAGCTTAAATAAATCCTTGGAGACAGAATATGGGGCGTGCGGCGTAATAGAAACCGGCATAGGTTTAAACTGTTCCATCAACTGCAAAGCGTCATCAAACAACACTTGCGCACGCTCCGGCACAAAGCCAAGCACCTCTACAAAAGTATGATAGTAGATTTTGCTGTTCTTTTTCAGTTCAACTGTGGCGTTGGTATTTGCAATGTCGCCAACCGCTACAATGCCGTTTGCATACATCAGCTCGTCAGCTGCTGCAGCAGCTTCAGCAATGGCTTCCGGCATTACTTCGTTTGCACGGCGCAGGGTAAGTATATCTTTTATGAAATTTACCAGCCCGCCCCCGTTGGCTATTTGCCCCCGCATGTGCGATAGTTCCACATGGCAATGTGTATTTACAAAGCCCGGGCAAATTATACCACTTAGTGTTTCAACCAAACCCTGGTCCGGGTCGGTTTCCTTATCGGTTATTGATACTATTTTTCCGTCATCATCTACGGTAACGATACCATTCTTTACAGGATCGGCATAAACAGGTAAAACGTAATCGGCTCTAAATTTTTTCATCAGGTATCTTTCAGCATCTTCTAAAAAAGCCTTTTGCAAACATGCTCATTAATTAATACAATTAACCTTTAGTTGTTGTTTTTTCGCAAATAAAAAGAAAATGATTTTAAATAAATAATAGAGTTTTCTAATTTGAGTACCTTTGCACCGTGAACAATACGAGCACCAAAATAGATATCCGAAGCCTGAATCTGAGCGGTTTACAGGAGCATTTCGTACGCCTTGGCGAGAAAAGCTTCAGGGCTAAACAGGTTTACGAATGGCTTTGGAAAAAATCATGCTTTTCATTTGATGAAATGAGCAATATTTCAAAAGAACTGCGCACCAGGCTGAATGAGCATTTCGTCATCAACAACGTTAAAATACACTCCTCTCAACTTAGTGGAGATAAAACTATAAAAAATTCCTTTATTTTACACGACAAGCATTTAATTGAAGGTGTATTGATACCTACTCCTGAAAGAATTACGGCTTGTGTATCATCTCAGGTGGGCTGCAGCCTCACCTGCAAGTTTTGTGCAACGGGCTATATGGAGCGTAAACGCAACCTTAACGCCGACGAAATCTACGACCAGGTGGTGCTTATAGACCAGCAGGCACGAGAAAATTACAATCAGCCCTTAACCAATATTGTATACATGGGCATGGGCGAGCCGTTGCTTAACTATGCCAATGTACTTAAATCCATTGAACGCATCACCGCCGAAGACGGCCTAAACATGGCGGCTAAACGCATTACGGTATCAACTGCGGGTATAGCTAAAATGATAAAAAAGCTGGGCGATGATAAGGTGAAGTTTAATCTTGCCCTGTCGTTACATGCGGCAAATGATGTTAAGCGTAATGAGATTATGCCTATAAATGAGCAAAATTCACTGAAAGCTTTGGCAGAAGCACTTAAATATTACTACGCCAAAACCAAAAACCCGGTTACTTACGAGTACATTGTTTTCGATGGCGTGAATGATAACATTGAAGATGCCACGGAGCTGGTCCGCTTTTGTCGTCATTTGCCATGTAAAGTTAACATTATAGAATACAACCCAATTGCTTTTGCAAGCTATATAAACGCCGGTGAGGACAAGGTAGAAGCCTTTGCTGCCTACCTGCGCAAGCAAGGCATAATCACCAACGTACGCCGAAGCCGCGGTAAAGACATTGATGCCGCCTGCGGACAGCTCGCCATTAAGGAAAACGAAAAAGCCTTGTAATGATCAGCTGGCGCAATACTTATCTTACTGATTTTGTTGCGCTCATTTTTCCGGAAGCTTGTGCCGCATGCGAAAGCAACCTTGTTGCTGGCGAGCATGTGCTATGCACCGGCTGCCTGCTCGATTTACCTTTTACACACTTTCACAACCAGCCCGATAACGCCGTAGCCGCACAGTTTTGGGGTAAGGTACAGCTGCAATATGCCTACGCCATGCTGCACTTTAACAAAGGCGGCAAAGTGCAGAATATGGTGCACCGTTTTAAATATGGTGGCGAAAAACGCATAGGCATAACATTAGGCGAAATGGCAGGCGACCAGGTAAAACAGCACCACATATTTGCTAACGCCGACTGTATTATACCTGTACCGTTACATCGCAGCAAATTGCGTAAAAGGGGTTTTAACCAAAGCGAATGCTTTGCCCAAGGAATAGCAAGCAAACTGAACATTCCGGTATTCACTAACATCCTTCTTCGCACGGTCGCCACCAGTACCCAAACAAGGAAATCGCGCTTTGCAAGGTTTGAGAACATGCGCAGTGTTTTTACCGTCCGGAACGCGCACGAACTTGAAAACAAGCACATTCTTTTGGTTGACGATATTGTCACCACAGGTTCCACGCTGGAAGCCTGCTGCAATGAGTTACTAAAGATTCCCGGTGTAACTATCAGCGTTGCTGCTATTGCATATGCAGTGTGATTTTAGGTGAAAGGAAAAAGGTAAAAGCAGGAAGGCAAGAGCGAAATGGTTAAGTACTCTCCTTTGGAAATTTAGGTAAAGTTTTAAAAATTGTTTACGTCTTTGCGAGGAGGAACGACGAAGCAATCCAACCTCTTCTTTTTTTGCTCTCGGGTTTGCTTCACTACGTTCGCAATGACCAAAGGTATTAGGTGAGGTTAAATCGACACGCTTTATTATCAAATATCTCCCTCCGGTCGATATGACAAGCGTAAGTATGCAAAACAAAGTCCTCTCCTTTGAAAGACGATTTAGGCGAGGCTTAAAAAACAATTCGCGTCTTTGCGAGGAGGAACGACGAAGCAATCTCAAATCTTCTTTTTTATCTTGCTCTCGGGATTGCTTCACTACGTTCGCAATGACGAAAGGTATTAGTCTTCACCCTCGGAGAGCATTTAGGTGAGGTCAAACCCGCTCAGCCCAGTCGAGCTCAAAATAGCAGCCTCTTTTACAATTAAAATAGATAATATTGTAAAGTAATATTATTTTGAATGAAGACTGCTTTAATAACAGGTATAACAGGACAGGATGGCGCTTATTTAGCCGAGTTTCTTTTGAAAAAAGGCTACATGGTGCACGGCTTAAAAAGAAGAACATCGTTATTTAATACCGACCGTATAGATCACCTTTACCATGACCCGCACGAGCTGGGCGTAAAGTTTAAAATGCATTACGGCGACCTTACTGATTCTACCAACCTTATACGCATTATACAGGAAACTCAGCCCGATGAAATATACAACCTGGCCGCACAAAGCCACGTTAAGGTTAGTTTTGATACCCCAGAGTATACAGCCAATGCCGATGGCATCGGTGTGCTGCGTATTTTAGAGGCAGTCCGTCTGCTTAATCTCACTCAAAAAACACGTATCTATCAGGCATCAACATCAGAATTGTACGGCTTGGTCCAGGCGGTGCCACAAAGCGAGGCGACGCCGTTTTACCCGCGTTCACCTTATGCTGTAGCGAAACTATATGGTTATTGGATCACCGTAAACTATCGCGAAGCTTATGGCATGTATGCCTGCAACGGCATCCTTTTTAACCATGAGAGCCCTGTACGTGGCGAAACCTTTGTAACCCGAAAAATTACCCGTGGTGCTGCAAAAATTGCTTTGGGCTTGCAGGATTGCCTGTACATGGGTAACCTTTCTGCACAGCGCGATTGGGGCCACGCTAAGGATTATGTAGAAGCCATGTGGCTGATGCTGCAGCAGGATACCGCCGAAGATTTTGTAATTGCAACCGGTGTTACCACTACCGTACGCGATTTTATCCGCATGACGTTTGCCGAAATCGGTATCGACATTGAGTTTAGCGGCAAGGATGAATTTGAGAAGGGTGTAATTATAGATATTGACCAACAAAAAGCTGCCGATTTGGGTTTAAATACCGAAGCTTTGAAATTTGGCCAAACCGTGGTGAAGATTGATCCGCGTTATTATCGCCCAACGGAGGTTGACCTGCTGATTGGCGATGCCACTAAAGCCAACGAAAAGCTGGGATGGAAACCAAAGTACCAGTTGAATGAACTGGTATCAGACATGATACACGCTGACCTGCAATTATTCAAAAAAGATGATTACTTGCAAAAAGGCGGCTTTAAAACTTTAAATTACTTTGAATAAAGGCAGATAACAAAGCAAACCTTCTACCCTGAACAAATCCAATGAAGAAAACCCTCACCGGCTTTGCCCTAATGCTTACAGCCGCTGTAACGGCACAAGCACAGTCGCAATATCAACCATACTCCTACCAGTTTTATCAAAAGATGGATGGTACAGTGTACTCTACCCAAACAGGGGTACACAGTGCTTTTAAACCGTTTATTGTGAACGATAGTTTGTTGCGCAACACTTATGATTCTCTCATGAATTACGGTAACGATGGACCGGCACACAGCTGGGGCTATCGCAAACTATTTACGGAGCACCAGCTAGAAAGTAACTCTGCCAACAGCACTTTTTATGCCGACGTGCTACCGGATCTGGTAATTGGCAGAGACGTAAGGCAAGTAAAGAAAACCACGTCGCTCACTTCGGTAGGTTTGCAACTCGGCGGAACGGTGGGTACCAAATTCAGCTACAACGTTGCAGGCTATTTAAACCGGGGCGTATTCCCGGACTATTTGACGCAGTACATTAACTATACGGGTATTGTGCCCGGTCAGGCTTATGACCGTAACCCCGGGAATAACACAAAGGATTGGTCATACATCACTGCTACGGTATCATATACGCCGGTTAAATATTTAAACATATCCGCCGGTCGCGACCGTAGTTTTGTAGGCGATGGATACCGGTCGTTATTGTTGTCTGATTATTCATCTCCTGCTCCATTTTTCAGGCTTACCGGAAACCTCGGCAACGTGCAATATACGGCCATGTGGGTAAGTTATAACGACCCGGTAAACCTCAACCTAAAGGGCTATACCAAGGATCGTAATAAATGGGGAGCTTTCCATTATCTCGACTGGAACGTGACCAACCGCTTATCATTAGGTTTCTTTGACGCCGTTATATGGGCAAGTGAAGACGACATGGGTCATAAGAGAGGTTTCGACTTTACATACATTAACCCAATCATCTTCCTGCGTCCTTTGGAGGCGTCCAGCGGCTCGCCAGACAATGCTTTGATAGGCTTTACCGGTAAATACAAAATTACCGACGGCATCACTGCTTACGGGCAGTTCTCATTGGACGAGTTTCAGGCGAAAGACTTTTTTGGCGGCGAGGGTAGCTCGCGCAACAAATATGGTTGGCAGCTTGGTCTTCGCGGGCCAAACTTGCTGGGTGTGCAAGGCCTTAACTACCTCATAGAAACCAACAGCGTATTACCTTACACCTACTCAGAGCGCTATCCTGCAATTAACTACTCCAACAATAACGAACCGCTGGCACACCCATGGGGCGCCAATTTCAGGGAAGTAGTTGGCTTGCTCAATTATTCATACAAACGCTTTATGCTGTCGGGCGAGATTGATTACGGCCATTACGGCTTAGACATAGACGACCTGAACTATGGTCAAAACATCTTTAAAGATTACCGCGAACCAGCGCGCGAGAAGGGCAACTACATCGGCCAGGGCTTAACCACCAATATGATTTATGTGGAAGGCAAAGTCGGCTACCTTCTCAATCCGAAATATAACCTCCGCATTGAACTGGGCGGTATGGTAAGGAACGATACCAACGACCAGTTTAAGAGCCGCACAGGCATGTTCACTATTGGCCTGCGCAGTTCATTCCGCAATATGTATACAGACCTAGCGGGTTTCCGCCCGGGTAATAACGGTCTTGTTATAGATTAAAGCCTCGCTGCCTGCTCAGTTGTTTATCCAGTTCTAAGGCAGCGCTGATTAATGCCAGATGGGTGAATGCCTGCGGAAAATTGCCCAGGTGTTCACCCTTTTTTCCTAACTCCTCACTGAAAAGGCCAAGATGATTGGCATATCCCATCATCTTTTCAAAATTCTCTACGGCCCTATCAACTTCGCCGCTTTTTGCCAGTGCCTCAATAAACCAGAATGAGCACATATTAAATGTACCTTCCTCGCCATCAAGACCATCCACCTTTTCAAGATGATTGCGGTAACGGTAAATGAGTACGTCCAAACGCAAATCCTCATCTATTACTTTCATGGTTGATAGCCAACGAGGTTCTGTAGGCGCTATAAAATGCGTGAGCGGCATTAGCAAAGCACTCGCATCAACACCGCTACTGCCTTTGTATTGCACCCAGGCTTTTTTCTCCTCGTTCCAAAAGTTGTGGTAAATATCCTGGTATATCTCGTCTCGCACGGCTTTCCATTCCTGTTCCGGATAAGGGAAGGTACGGTATTCGGCAATCTTTATTCCCCTGTCAACCGCCACCCAACACATTAGCCGGGTATGTAGAAATTCCTTTTTTTCGTTCCTTATTTCCCAGATACCGTGGTCGGCATCGCGCCAATGCTTTACAACGTGAGCAATCTGCAGCTCAATCATATTCCAAAACTCGTAGGTGATGGGTTTGTATGATTTATTGTAGATGTAAACGGTGTCAATCAGCTCGCCAAAAATATCCAGTTGTGTTTGCGAAGCGGCAGCGTTGCCTATACGCACCGGTTTTGATTGATTATACCCTTCCAAATGCTCAAGCACAGTTTCTTCGGGTGAGTGATTACCATCCAGCGCGTATAAAAGCTGCAGCGCATTCTCCTGACAAAGGTTGAATATCCACGTCAGAAAGCGGGTTGCCTCATCAAACATCCCAAGGCGCAAAAATGCATACATAGAAAAAGCCGCGTCGCGTATCCACGTAAAGCGGTAATCCCAGTTACGGTTGCCCCCCTGCGTTTCTGGTAGGCCGAATGTTGCCGCCGCAATCACCGATCCGTATTGTGCCGATGTAAGTAGCCGTAATGTAATTGCCGATCGGTAAACAATATCGCTATACCTACCTTTATAGGTTGTTTTATTGAGCCATCCGCGCCACTCGGCAATAGTCTCCTGGTAACTGTAATGCGTATAATAATCAAGGCTGCGTAACGCCTGCTCATCGCCTACGTTTACAGATTCCATCACAATCATAGCATCTTCAGACTCACGCAGAGTTATCTCCGCATAGCCGTCATTATCATTGATATCCAGATCAAAGCCGGCAATAAGCCTCAGCCTTGTATTGCCGTCGTTTATGCTGACGAAGTTAAGCTCGCTGTTGCTCTTCCTTTCCACTTCATGTTCCGCCATTGCGTAATCAAACCGTGGAGAGAAGTTAATACGAAAAGTGATGTTGCCCCTGATAGTTTTGAGGCAGCGTACAATGGCCGATATCTGCCCGTCATTTTTGGCAGTTACCGGCATGTAGTCAATTATCTCGGCTATGCCTTCCTCAGCAAAAAAACGGGTAAGCAAGACCGCCGTACCGGGTATATAAAGCTGCCTTGAATTAAACTCATCTAATTGCGGCGTAATGGAAAAACTGCCGCCTTTATCCGCATCCAGCAGTGAGGCAAATATGGTAGGAGAATCAAAGCGCGGGAACGACATAAAATCTATCGACCCTTCGAGAGACACCAGCGCGATAGTCTTCATATCGCCTATCACACCGTAATTCTCTATAGGTTGATAGCGTTGTTTTTCCTTATTCATCAAATCGTGTTGGGGTATCTGCTATAAATTGTACATCAATCATTTTTTAACACGGCCACTATCCGGGCCATGTTAAAAACAAAACCACCAGGCTATTGATTAGTTTTCACTGAATCAACAACCTGGTGGCATATTTCCGAGAAACCTGTTACGGCCCCCTGTTTTATGATGCTATTGTATGCGCTTTGCTGGCAAGGCCCAACAATCGTACCTGTGTGGCGATTGATTTCGCATCGTAACCACACTCAGCCCAAAGCTCCGGCTGCTCGCCGTGTTCAATCACCGCGTCTGGCATACCGAGACGTTTTACTGTTGCCATATAACCATTATCGGCCATAAACTCCAGCACTGCGCTTCCCATACCCCCTTCAAGGCAACCATCCTCAACGGTAATTATTTTAGTAAATTTCTTGAAAACATCATGCAGTAACGCCTCATCAAGCGGTTTTACAAAACGTAAATCGTAGTGTGCCGGGAAATAACCTTCGGCATTTAATTCAGCAACAGCTTTTACGGCCTCGTTGCCTATAGTGCCTATGGTCAGGATAGCTACGTCCTCGCCGTCGCAAATCATGCGGCCTTTCCCAACGGGCAGGGCTTTCATTGGGCGTTGCCAGTCAACCATAACACCATTGCCTCTCGGATAGCGTATTGCAAACGGCCCCATGTTATCCAGTTGTGCCGTGTACATCAGGTTACGCAGTTCTTCCTCGTTCATCGGCGCCGAAACTACCATGTTCGGAATGCTGCGCATATAAGCCAGGTCATACGCACCGTGGTGGGTAGGCCCGTCCGCACCGGCAATACCTGCGCGATCCAGGCAGAACACTACGTTTAGCTTTTGTATAGCCACATCATGTATTACCTGATCGTAAGCACGCTGCATAAAGCTTGAATAGATATTACAGAACGGCACCATGCCTTGTGTCGCTAAGCCTGCAGAAAATGTAACCGCATGCTGCTCGGCAATGCCTACGTCAAAAGCACGATCAGGCATGGCCTTCATCATCAGGTTAAGTGAACAACCTGAAGGCATGGCCGGAGTAATGCCCATGATCTTTTTATTCTGCTCAGCCAACTCAATAATAGTATGACCGAAAACGTCCTGGTATTTTGGCGGCTGCGGCTTTTCGTAGTAAGTCTTCTTTATCTCGCCGGTTATCTTATCAAACAAACCCGGGGCATGCCACTTGGTTTGGTCTTTCTCCGCCAGGGCATATCCTTTACCTTTTACCGTGATGCAATGTAATAGTTTAGGGCCTGGTATGTTGCGAAGGTCACGCAATACCTTTGCCATATGCTTAACATCATGGCCGTCTATCGGTCCAAAATATCTGAATTTAAGCGCCTCAAAAAAGTTACTTTTTTTAAGTAAGGTACCTTTGATACTCTTTTCCAGCTTTTTTGCCACCTTAAATGCATCCGGACCTATTGACGACAATTTGGCAAGCACATGGGCCACATCATCGCGAAAGCGGTTGTAGTGGCGGGAGGTAGTTATATCGGTTAGATACTCTTTTAAAGCCCCTACGTTAGGGTCAATAGACATGTTATTGTCGTTGAGTATCACCAGCAGGTTCGATTTTTCTATACCGGCATGGTTAAGCGCCTCGAACGCCAAACCGGCAGTCATGGCGCCATCACCAATCACAGCTACGTGCTGGCGGTCCTTCTCACCTTTGTAATGCGATGCTACCGCCATACCCAGCGCTGCCGAAATGGAGGTTGATGAGTGGCCTACGCCGAAAGTATCGTATTCGCTTTCGCTGCGTTTAGGAAAACCGCTGATGCCTTTATATACACGGTTGGTATGAAAGTTTTCGCGACGACCGGTAAGTATCTTATGGCCGTAAGCCTGGTGACCTACATCCCAAACCAGTTGGTCATAAGGGGTATTTAAAACATAATGCAAGGCTACCGTAAGCTCTACTGTACCGAGGCTCGCAGCAAAATGGCCACCATTAACAGACACTACGTCTATTATGTACTGGCGAAGCTGTTGGCACACAGTTTCAAGCTCATCCTCACTAAGTTTCTTTAAATCAGACGGGTAGTTTATTTTTTCTAATAAATCACCGGCGGGTACCTGCATGGACATTATTTTGCAACTGTTTTAACCTGCAAATTACGTGAATTAATATGATAATAACAGGACAAGAACAAACAATAATTGTTTCAAATTATTTACGCAATATTTATTTAAACCATCAATTAAGCTTAATTTTGAGGCGGTTATGACCGATGAAAGTTTCGAGATTAAGCTGCCGCAGTTTGAAGGCCCTTTTGATTTGCTTTTGTTTTTCATCGAGCGCGATGAACTGAACATTCATGACATTCCCATAGCCCGCATCACCAACGATTTTCTGCAATACCTGCACCACATGGCAGCCCTCAACATGGAGGTGGCCAGTGAGTTTATTTTCGTAGCAGCTACGCTTATGCGCATCAAGGCAAAGATGCTGCTGCCCCGAATAGAGACAGACGACAACGGCAACGAGATTGACAGTAAAGAAGCGCTGATACAAAAGCTGATAGAGTACAAACGCTTTAAAGATATTTGTGAGTTATTGCGCCCCTTGGAGGATGAGCGCTTTAAGCAGGAAAAGCGTGGAAATATTGCTGCAGACCTGGCTCAGATTGAGAAGACAACCGTACCCGGCGAAGAGCTTGCCGACCTCAGCCTTTACCGTTTAATGATGGTTTACGAAAGGGTAATGAAAAATTTTGTCAACCGCACCGAGGAGGTTAAACATACCATTGTACAATACCCATATACTATTGAGCAGCAAAAAAAGGCGATAGCCGACCTGCTGGAAATTAACAAACGTATGGACTTTGGCTCCATGGCTAAAAACTCAGAGAACAAGGTGCATTTCGTTTACAACTTTCTGGCTATGCTGGAGATGCTGCAGCAGCAATTGATAGATATACAAATAGGATTGGGATACAATAATTTCTGGATTTCGACAAAAACAGGAACAGATAATGAACGGGCAAATTTAGATACAGTCTAAACAGAACAACAATTGCGGTTATGTGCCCGCAAAAGCTTATTTCTCATATCTAAATAGCTAACTTAGCAACGTTTTTTAACAAGAAAATGAAAAGAGACAAATTAATATTTAAACTGCTTGATGAAGAGCAGCAACGCCAGGAAGAGGGCATTGAACTTATCGCATCAGAAAACTTTGTAAGCCGCCAGGTGATGGAAGCTGCCGGCTCGGTAGCAACCAATAAATATGCCGAAGGATTACCAGGCAAACGCTATTACGGCGGCTGCCAGATAGTTGATGAGATTGAGACCATTGCCATTGAACGCGCCAAGCAACTCTTCAACGCTGAGTGGGTAAACGTGCAGCCGCACTCCGGCGCACAGGCTAATGCTGCCGTTATGCTGGCATGCCTGCAACCCGGCGACAAGATTTTAGGTTTTGATTTGTCTCACGGCGGTCACCTTACCCACGGCTCACCGGTTAACTTCTCGGGCAAACTTTATGAGTCGCATTTTTACGGTGTTAGCAAAGAAACCGGCCTTATAGACTACGCACAGCTCGAAAAAACAGCGCTTGAAGTAAAGCCAAAGATGATTATCTGCGGTGCATCAGCCTACTCACGTGATTGGGATTATGAATTTATCCGCAAAGTAGCCGATCAGGTTGGCGCAATTGTGTTGGCTGATATTTCTCACCCGTCAGGCTTCATCGCCCGCGGATTGTTAAACGATCCTATGCCGCATTGCCACATCGTAACTACTACTACACACAAAACACTGCGCGGCCCACGTGGCGGTCTTATCATATTAGGTAAAGATTTTGAAAATCCATTCGGGATTAAAACACCGAAAGGCGAAGTACGCATGATGTCGTCACTGCTGGATATGGCCGTATTCCCCGGCACACAGGGTGGTCCATTGGAGCACATCATTGCTGCAAAAGCGGTAGCGTTTGGCGAGGCTTTAAGCGACAGCTATATGAAGTACATTCTTCAGGTTAAAAAGAATGCAGCAGCTATGGCTAAGGCGTTTGTTGACCGCGGCTACCAGATTATTTCGGGTGGCACAGACAACCACTTAATGCTGATTGACCTGCGCAATAAAAATATTACAGGCAAGGCCGCAGAGGCCGCTTTAGTGAATGCCGATATCACCGTAAACAAAAACATGGTGCCGTTTGATGATAAATCACCATTTGTTACTTCGGGTATAAGGGTTGGTACAGCAGCTATAACTACCAGAGGGCTAAAGGAAAAGCAAATGGAAGAAATTGTTGAATTGATTGATGCCGTAATTATTGACCCGGAAAACGAACCTTCTATCAAGAAAATCCGTAAAAAAGTTCATAAATTAATGGCAGATTTCCCATTGTACAAAGGCAACGGGGAAGATTAACAATATATAGTGACAAATCCGCAAGCACTATCGGAGATAGAAAACGAACGACTGTCGGCACTACAATCGTACGACATCTTAGATACTTTACCTGAAAAAGAGTACGATGCCATCACTAAGCTGGCATCGTATATCTGCCAGGCACCTATATCGCTCGTTTCACTGATAGATGCCGACCGGCAATGGTTTAAATCTAAAAGAGGCATCGACGCAGACGAAACCAATCGTCAGGATGCTTTCTGTAACACCACAATTCTTAGCGACGAAATTCTTGAGATTGCGGATACTGAAGAAGACGAGCAGTTCAGAAACAATGTGTTCGTAAAAGGGGTACCTCACATCAGGTTTTATGCCGGTGCCCCGCTGATCACGCCAGGCGGCCATCGTATAGGCTCGCTCTGTGTAATGGATCATAAGCCTCATCACTTAACCGACGAGCAACGTGAGGCGCTGCGCACACTTGCTGATGAGGTGATGTCTAACATGCAGTTGCGCAAGCAGCAGAAAGAACTGCAGGAAAGCCTTTACAATTACCGCGAATTCCACACACTTTTTGACACCTCTTCAGAGCTGCACTGCATCATGGATCGGGATTTCCGCATCCAGATCATCAACCAGGTGGTAAAAAAGTTCGGCTATGATCCAAACGAAATTAAGGGTCGCGCCATTTGGGATTTTTTTACTGAAGAGAGCAAAAAGAATTCGTTAGCTGTGCTTAAAAGCGGACTGCAAAAGCAACAGCTGCATTTTGATATAGAGACTACCATTCTTGATACAGACAGCGCTGAGCATTGCATCAACTGGACATTGACCAGTAAGGGTGATAAATGGTATGCCAGCGGTCGCGATGTAAGCGAGCAGAACCTTGTAAAGCAGGAGCTGCAACTATTGTCCCTTGTGGCCAGCAAGGTAAGTAACGGCGTAGTTATCAGCAGTGCTGATGACGAGGTGATGTGGGTAAATGATGCCTTTGTAAGCATGACGGGTTTTGACCTGGATGATGTTAAAGGCGAGCAACTATGCCAGATAATTATTAAAAATCAGACCAATCCTGCCATTAAAAACCTTAAAGACCTTTTGGATAAAAAAGAATCGTTTGAGGCCGATATCATCATCACTACTAAAGAAGGCGAAGATATCTGGGTTAAAATGCTTAATTCGGTCATCACCAATGCTGACGGCGAGATTGACAAATACGTGCGCGTACTGGTGAACATTAATCAGCGTAAGCGCGCTGAGCAGGATTTGGAAACGCTTTCTTTCGCTTCGCAAAAGCTGCCAGGCGGCATACTTGTTCGTGATGCTGCAGGCATCATCATGTGGATGAACGAAAAGATGGAGGATATTACCGGTTACAGCCTTAAAGAAATGAAGGGCAAAACTTTTGGTAATATGCTGCTTGGCGCCGAGACCGACCTTACGGTATTTCAAAAGGCGGCCAAAGCCGTCGCCGAGAACAAGCCTTATGAGGTTGAAATAAAGATATACCGCAAGGATGGCCTGCCACGATGGGTATGGATATCAAACAGCCCGCTATTTAATGATGCGGGCCAGGTAGAGCGCCAGATAGGCATCATGGTGGATATATCTGAGCGTAAAAAAGCGGAGCAGCAGCTTAAAATGTTGTCACTTGTGGCCAGCAGTACCACCGGCGGTGTTATCATTAACGACAGTAATGGTAACGTAGAGTGGATAAATAGCGGGTTTGAGAAAATTACCGGCTATAATATTAATGATGTACGCGGCAGGCACTTGGGCGATGTAGTCAAAGGAGAACTTACCGATATTGGCATTATTGAGCGCACACGCGAGCTATCCAAAAACAAGCAGTCGTTTGAAGTAGATTTACTTATTTACCGCAAGGACGGGCAGCCCCTCTGGATATCTGTCATCAATTCTGTTATTGTTGATGATATCGGTATGGTTGATAAGTACATTGAAGTAATTATCGACATTACGGTTAAGAAAAAAGTGGAGCTGGAACTGATTGCCGCCAAAGAAGAGGCACTGCAGCTAAGCCGTGCAAAAGACATGTTTATATCAGTGCTTAGCCATGAGATGCGTACTCCATTAAACGCGGTAATAGGCATGTCGCACCTCTTACTGGAGGATAACCCGTCAGAATCGCAGAAAGAGAACCTGAACATCCTTAAGTTCTCTGCAGATACCTTGCTGAGACTGATAAATGATATCCTTGACTTTACCAAGATAGAGACCGGCAATGTAGAGCTTGAAAAAATGCCTATAGATATACGCGAGCTATTACAGAGCGTGATATCGTCCATTCAGTTCAAGGCCAATGAAAGGCAAATCTATCTTAAAACCAATGTTGATACTGAGTGCCCTAATTTTATTTTAGGCGACCGCACACGGATATCACAAATACTGATTAACCTTATCAACAACGCTGTAAAATTCACTATAAAAGGCGGTGTTACCATTGATTTGAAGGTGATTGAACAAAGCGCAGCAAAAGTGCGTATCCGCTTTGCCGTAACCGATACCGGCATTGGCATTGCAGGCGACAAGCTGGGTACCATCTTTGAGTCGTTTAAACAAGCGGAAGCCGATACCACGCGTAAATATGGCGGTACGGGTTTGGGCTTACCAATTACCAAAAGATTAATTGAACTCCACGACTCACGCATCAATGTAGATAGCGTACCGGGGCAGGGTTCTACATTCTGGTTCACCATAACCTTTGAGAAGGCCGATAACAATACTCAAAGCAAAGACAATATTGTGGAGACTGATTTGAATATGAACGTACTGGTGGTTGATGATAATCAGATAAACCGCCTGCTGGTAAATAAGGTGCTGAAAAAATGGGGTGCGTCGGCAGATTTTGCTGAGAACGGGCGCGAAGCAGTGGACAAGGTAGAGGCCAATGCCAATTACGATGCTATTTTAATGGACATACACATGCCTGAAATGGGTGGTATTGAGGCTACCCAATTGATCCGTTCACGCAACGAGCCATATTTTCAGCACGTACCAATAATAGCGCTTACAGCATCTATGCTGAATACTGAGATTAACCAGATTACGGACGCTGGCATGAACGACTACCTGCTGAAGCCGTTTGACCCGAAAACGCTTTATACCAAGCTAAGCAGGTATCAGAAGCAATAAAACAATAAAGGCGGCCATTAGCCGCCTTTATTGTTATGTATATTTTAAAGCGATGACTTTAAATCTTCCACCGCTTCTTCTAATTCACTGTACCATTCGGCACCATACTTACGTGTAAGCGGCCCCTTTAAAAACTCGTGCACCCTTACTTTAAGTTCATCGCCAAAGGAGCAAGCCGGGCTACAAATGCTCCATCTGTCATAATGCAACACATCAAACTCGGGATAAGTGGTTACCCTGATAGGGTATAAATGGCATGAAATAGGCTTTTTCCAGTCGATATCACCAGCCTCGTATGCCTTTTCAATGGCACATTTAGTAATGCCATTTTCCCATATCACATAGGCACATTCCTTATTGGTATCAACACAAGGTGTGGTATAGTCACCTTCAAAGTCCGTCACATAGGTTCCATCCTGCTCTACTGTCGCAATGCCCCTCTCCGTCATGTAAGGCTTTACTTTAGGATATATAGCATCCATTATAGCGCGTTCTTCCGGGGCTAATGGCGCACCAGAATCGCCCTCTATACAACATGCACCCTTACACTTGTTAAGGTTGCATACAAAGTTTTCCCTAATTACATCTTCATGCACCAGCACACTGCCAACTTCAATCATCTTAAATCGTTGCTAATATTATTTCTTTACCGGATTTAAAGGGTACTTAAGCCCCTTGGCCTCGGTAAGATCCATGGTAAGGCTACCTACAATTACCTCTACATGGGCCTTAACCGGAATACGGTTATTATCATCCGTAATCCAAAGATACAGCTTACTGCTCTTTTTAAATATTTTACCCGGAATGATAGTAGGATTAAATTTCAAGCAGTTAAAAGTACCCATTGAACATTTTACCTGCTCTTTACCCAAATAGGTAATGGTAAGATTTTGTATGCCATCTTCCAAAAAATAAGGCATGCTTAGCGTTTGCCCTACTTTGATGTTAGATATATCTATTGAACGGGCAAAGTAGTATGCCGACACAAAGTCGAACATCTGCCCTTTAAAATCAAATGTGCCCTTATCCGCTTTTATTTTGCCGTTGGCATGGTCAAAGGTTACGTTATCGGTGTGTTTGTAGCTACCCTCTTTACGGTTTTCGGTATAAAAGTAAGGCATCAGCGTGCTCTTATCTACAAAGCTCTCGTAACGGTTACGCACTTTATAAAATACGTTGAACGTACCGGCTGTTTTACCTTCCGCAACAATGTGGTAAGCGGGTTTGCCATCAAACTTACGAGGGCTTTCTTCCACGCGCAGATTCGCTTCGGCTGCAGTAAAAATACCGTATTTCAATTTATAACTCAACTGCTCCCCTACCCCGAAAACGGCTTTGTCAACCTTCTCGAGCTTTTGGCTGTAGCTGTTGGTTGCCAGCACTATGGCCAGCATTGTTATAATAAGTCTTCTCATTTATTCTTTATTGTTTATAAATAACACAGCGGCATTTTCCGGCCATGTCAAGGTTTGACCAAGCCACACCTTAATAGTTTAACGTTGGCCAACTTGCGGCCTGTCTGCGTGTTATTTATTACAATAATCATGCTTAAGCTTTACGCTTAAAGATAGGCACGGTTGAACATGGCTCGCCGTACATGATACTTTTAGCCACTGGTGTAAGTTTTTGCGTAAGCGCAACATAAGCCGATACGGGAACAGGCACATCGCCGCAGCCCTTTATTACTACCCTCTGATCGCGGTACTGCTCGGCGTCAAATGCCGCTAATGCTTTGGCGAATAATACTGTTTCTAGAACCTCAGCATCACCAAATACCACATCTTTTGCATATGGTGCCATCCTGTTGGCAAGTAGCATATATGCCCATGCAGGCACAATAGCATCTGCGGTGCAGGTTACAGCTACATACTTATCCTGGTACTGGCTCCAATCGTGCTCCTTAACAAACTCGCGAAAATCCTTTTCCTTCAATATCAACCCGTGGAAAAGGTTGTCTTTAATATCATATACAACACGTTCGCCCTGCGCATAAAAGTTAGCCGGATCAAGCGTTACCAGGCCGCTCTGGGCTACTTTATTTATGATGTTTTCCTGTATCTCCATAATAGCACTAAATAAAAAATCCGGAATGGCAACCATTCCGGATACAAAATTACTTTAAATTATGCTTACAAGAACTTAGCACGGTAATCTTTTACATCCGCCTTATCTTTCAGAGCAACAAACAGTGCAGATGAGGTATTGCGTTGTAAACCTTCAGTTAGTTGTTCTTTTTGTTTAACAACGTTACTTAACGGCGCAGGGTTTACAAAACCTGTTACCACAAAGGCATAAACGCCCATGGTACCTTTAACCGGTTTAGATAATTTATTAGGCTGTGAACCAAAGATAGAGCCTACTACACTGTACTCGATACCAAGACCAGGGATCACCGGGTTAGCCATCACCACGTTCTCGGCAGCGTTAACCTTGCTGCCTGCTTTAGATGCGACCTGCTCTATTGATGAAGCACCATTAGTAGCGCTGTTTAATTTCTCTAACAAAATACGCGCTTTGGCATAATCTCTTGCAGCCGGAGTGATTGATGACTTAACCAGATCCAAAGGCAGCACACCTTCAGGTTTTACCTGTGTTAGCTTAGCTACCACATAGCTGTTACCGATGATGAATACACGGTCGCTTACATCGCCAACCTCGGCACCGTAAGCCCATTTAACAAGGTCACGAGCGCTTGGTAAGCCAGGCAAAGTAGAAGTCATTGCATCTACGTCCTGGGCAGGCATTACAGACAGATTTTCTTTCTTTGCCTGAGCATCAAAAGTTTTTCCGCTTACGTTTGACAGGAAAGCTTGTGCTTTACCGTAAGCTGCAGAACGGGTTTTCTCACTCGGAACAATAGGCTTAGTTACAACCGCTACCTTATATACTTTTGAGCTACCTACTTGTTTGTCGATATGGATCAGGTGAACACCAAACTGGGTGGTAACCACTTTAAGATCGCCAACTTTACCATTGAAAGCAGCTTCCTCAAACGGACCAACCATAGCACCGCGGCCAAACGTACCTACGCTGCCGCCGTCTTTTGCAGACTGTGTATCTTCTGAGTATGTTTTTGCAAGGTCAGCGAATGATTTGCCACCCTCGATCAGTTTCTTTAATGAATCTATACGCGCCATTGCCTTTTCAGGAGTGCCGGCTGTGTTAGGGCTGATAAGGATGTGGCTTGCTTTTACAGAATCCGGACCAACGCGAGCGTCTACCAGCTTAGCTACTTTAAAACCACCGTCAGCCACAAACGGACCTACCACATCGCCTTTAGCGGCTTTTGAAATGGCTGAGTCGATCTCTGGGCCAAGTGGTGCTAACTGCGCTTTAGTACGGTAAGCAATTGGTTCTTTAGCTTCAGAATTTACCTGAACAAACAATGAGTCGTTGTTTGAAGCTTTAAAGTCCTGAACTACTTTCTCCATGTGGGCTTTTATAGCGAGGGTATCATCCTTTGCAGGTGCACCATTAAATGACACATAGCTGAAGCTTCTTACTTCTTGTTTGTTGTCAAACATTGCTTTGTGATCGTTATAGTACGCTTCATAATCCGCATCGGTAATAGTTACCTTATCATCCGGAATTGAAGCATAATCCAACGCAACATATTTGAAGTTAGCAAGCTTGTTTTTTGCTTCGTAATCAGCCTTAGCTTCTAATGAGTTTACATATAAACCGTTAGAAATAAGCGTAACATATTTCTGAGCCTTTTTTTGCTCTACCACCTGGTCAACAAATTTTAACCATTGTTGCTTGGTAGGGTCATTATCGCTTGCGGTTTTTATGCTGCGAAGTACCTGGTCCAGTTGTGCACGGTTAAACTCGCGTGTTTGCGGATCGGTAAATGCTTGTTTTACCTGCGGGTCAGGATCGCTGCCGCTTGTCATGGAAACAATTTCGTCTTCACCTACAACAAGGTTAAGCTTTTCTATCTGGTTGTCTACGATCGTACGGCTTACAATCTGGTTCCAGGTGTTTTGCTGTACATAAGCCAGCATCTGGTCATTAACTTCGCCTTGCTGCTGTCTGAACTGTTGCAGGCTTTGCTCGTTTTGATCGTTAAACTCCTGATAAGAAATCTTTTTACCGGCAACAACACCTATAGTGTTGGCATCGCCTCTGAAAAATGCACCGCCGAAATGCGCAACCTCACCTATGATGAAAAATAAAAGCGCGACACCGATGGTAATTGCAACGATCTTACCAAGTCGTTCGCGCAAAAAAGTCATTACTCCCATATAATAAACTCTGTAATTATTAACTATTTAAAAAGAGGGCGCAAGATACAATTTTTAGTAAGAAATTTTGCTACCCAAAATGACGATAAAATTAAATTATTGTTCGAGCGGGTTCTCCTCAACTTGTATAATACCTGTGGTTTGTTTCATGGTGTACGGGCTCATCTCCTCGTTGCTTTCAAAGTCCGTTCCGTTTATGATGTTGCCGTTTACAGTAACAATTTGCACCGGCATGGTGGAGTATAATTTGTGCGTTTTGTGATCGAGTATCAGCTCTTCAGATTTAAACACATCGCCCTGCTCATTCTTTGCTACTACGTTTTTATGAAGTTCATAAACGTCGGTAGCATCGTTAATGCGGCCCTCCTTAGCATCAATGATGTTGGTTACGTGCATAAATTTATCATAAAACTCAATATGCACGCCCTTAGGCATTTCTTTGTATGATTTGGTGCTGTCCTGGTAGTCAATGAGCAGCGGTGCAGTTATACGGGCACGCACAGTAGCGGAGTCACTGTAGATGATTTCTACGTCTTTAGTGCGCTGGCCGGCCTTTTCAGAACTGCCATCCAGTATTTCCTGAATCTTTTTTAAATCGGTTTCGCAGGACGATAGCACTAAGGTGGCAATAAAGCCGCCCAGCAAATAGCTTCCGCAATTTTTAAAACCGTTTGAGCGCATTATTGATATCTGTAGCGGGTGAACCAACGGTCGTTGATGGTAAAGCCCAGGCGGATATTAACAAAGTTTTCTTTAACAAGGTTATTAGTGAGCGCGCCGCGTTTACCAATTTCGGCACCAATGTTTATCTTATAATAAGCCTGGCTGTTTTCACTCGGGCGTAATGGCAGCCCCAAACCAAAGGTAACCGCATACTGGTTAATGTCGGTATTGTTTACGTGCAGGTAAGTTTCGTTATACCTGAAACCGAAACGATAGTCAACCAAGGCCCAGTAGCTACGCAGCGCATTTACATTTGGTGTAATCTGCATACCAACGCTATAGGTTTTGCTATCTTTCAGGTTATCGTATGATTGTCCGTCGACTGTTAAGTCAGACCAGGAGCCTGTAGCATAGTCGGCACCGAATAGAAACCGCTCACCGCTTTTATAAGTGAACCCAAAACGGTTAATAGTAGGTAATTTAAGTTTGTTTTTAGGCCCTTCTGTGTTAATGATACTATCCAGCGGTGGGTTATCATCTCCGTAAATATCACTGGTAAAGTGCGATACGTAATGGTTGGTTTGTATATTCAGCTTTGAATTTAACGATCCTGAATAACCAAAGGTGACGCGGTCTTTTGAGCCTACGTTGAACATCAACTGCGCACCGTAATCATAGTTAAGCCCTTGTATGCTGGTATTGTCTTCAATACGTGTGTTAAAAGTGCCGTACAGATCAGGCACAGCAGCAGTGCTGTAATTTTTTAAGCTACCGAAGATATAGGCAACGTTTGCTCCCAATAAAATGTGTTTGCCGATGCCAAAACCATAACCGATATGCGCTTTGCTTAAGCCGCCTTCGCCGCGGTAAGTATACCTTACGCTGTTAGTATCGGCTGGGTCGCCGGTACCGAAATTAGGCAGCGTTTGCGAATACTGGTAACCGGTTTGGCTGTAAGGCTGTAAGCCGAAGGTGACTGCCGAACGGCTGGTAACAGGGAACCCGAACAGAATATGATTGATACGGAAATCGGAACTTTTTTGCGAGCCCTGACCACTGCGGCTTAACTTAACGCTGCTGCCGAACAAACCTGCGTCAATAGTTGTGATATTGATCATACCGTAAGATGCCGGGTTGTTGGTATTGATAGTACTGAAACCGCCAATAACGTTGGTTGCTGCAGATATGCCTCCCATTGCTGCATTCTGCGGCGTTAGCATCGGATCCAAGTCGCCTATTCCGAATTTTGAGTAAGGGGAACTGGTAGTGGCGCTATTTTGCGCATTTGCAGCAACAGCAAGGGTTGTAAGCGAAAGCGTTATAAAAATCCTGGTACGTTTAATCATTATTTTGTAGTAAAGCTGCATTTAATCCCGTCAAAACTAAATTATGCTCAATTTTAACATAGGGGGCAAAGATGCTATTTTTCAATAGAGTATCAAAAAATTCACCATCGCCGCCGGTGAGTAATATATTTAATTGTTCGTATTGCGCTTGATAAGCGTTTATAAAGCCCTCCAGTTCATATTTCAATCCGTTTTGTACGCCCGATTGTATGGCCGTTAGGGTACTATTACCATACTGTTCAGCAAAATTTTTATCGGCTTCTACCTCCGGTAAACTTGCTGTATAGTAATTTAAAGCTTTATAACGCGTTTTGAGGCCCGGCGATATGCTGCCGCCAAAATAATTGCCGCCGGCATTAACAAAATCATAGGTAATGGCGGTACCTCCATCAATAACCAGGCTGTTTTGCGCAGGATACAACTTCAGGGCGCCGTACACTGCTGCCACTCTGTCGGCACCGAGCGTTAGCGGGGTAAGGTAATGATTGGTAAGCCCTGTTGCCATTGTGTTGTTAAAGTAGCTTACCTTAATTGTACCTGCCAGCATGGTTTCCCAGGCCTGTTGCTCTTGTAAAACAGATGATATGATGGCTTGGGTTATTCCGTAGCGTTCAACAAGCGTCGTAAAAAATACTTCGCCCGGCTTTTGATGTTGGGTAGCTACCACAAAATGGTCGCCCTCAAAAACGCCTATTTTGGTTTGAGTATTGCCAATATCAATTACCAGGTTAGCCATTAGGCCTTCACCATTGATAATATAGATTCAAAGATAGCCAGACCGTCTTCGTTACCTAACACAGGATCTGATGCACGCTCAGGGTGCGGCATAAAACCAAAAACATTACGGCCGGTATTGGTAATGCCTGCAATGTTCTGCAAGGTACCGTTCGGGTTAGCATCATCAGTAATATTGCCAGACTCGTCTGTATAACGGAAAAGCACCTGCTCGTTGTCGTTAAGTTGCTTAAGTGTAGTTTCATCAGCAAAATAATTGCCCTCGCCATGCGCTACCGGTATTTTAAGTACGCGCTGCGGGTCAATCTGTGCAGTAAGCAGTGAGTTTTGCGTTTGAGGCACCATAAAGGTGTTACGGCAAATAAATTTGCGGTTTTTGTTGTGAAGCAAAGCACCGGGTAACAGGCCTGATTCTGTTAGTATCTGGAAGCCGTTACATATTCCCATTACGTAACCTCCTTTGGCTGCAAACTGTATCACCTCCTGCATAATAGGCGAAAAACGCGCTATTGCGCCTGAGCGCAGGTAATCACCAAATGAAAAACCGCCAGGCAGTACTATAAAATCGCAACCCTGCAGGTCATGGTCTTTATGCCAAAGGCGAACCACCTGCTGGCCCAATATTTTGTCTAAAACATAGATAATGTCCTCATCGCAATTGGACCCGGGAAATATAACAACTCCGAATTTCATTTTACAAAACTAATATAACCGCTTTAATACCGACGAATATTATAGTTAAAAAGTGTTAAACTGAAAGTAAATTATGCCCGCAAGCAGTATGATATACAGCGTTTCGTAAAACCAGCGGCTTGTAGCGAACAAAAAGTAATAGGCAAATGCAATGGCCGCGGGCACTGCGCAAAGCAAAAAGTGGTCGAGCTGAAAATCTTTTTTTACATAAAATGCCAGCCCTGCAATAAAGAAGAAGAACAACAGCAACTGTAAAGATTTGCGGATGTGCACATAACTTTTAAAGAAGCCCTGCTGCAGTTTATAGGCCGATAAAGCGAAAATAAACACCACCGGGATGAGCAGCAGGTAGTTGTACCCGCTGATATGAATACTGGTTGGAAACTGCGTACCAAGCGGCAGCCAGATAGACGAAAAACGGTGTATACGACCTGTGTAATAATAAATTACCGCCAAAAAGAAAAACACTGTGGCATAACCAATAATAACAGCCACCCACTCGCGCCACTGAAAAGGGCGATAAATAATGAGCGCTATCCACACCACAAGAAAAAGGTAGATAAACGGCAGGTAGATGAGCGAACCTAATGCTACAATAAGACCAAGGTCAAAAGCTGCTGCACGGGCGTCATCCCCTTTGTAAAAGCTGAACATTTTAAACAGCATCCATATTACCAAAAAATTACAGATGAGCGGCGCACTTAAGTTTAAAAAAGGAATGAAGAGCGCCGTGACCGTTACATACATGAGCGCCGGTATGTACGAAGCTTTGCTGAGCAGGTTATACCTGGTTACAAGCATATTGAGCAGCAGCGCCTGTACAAATATCAGTATTGATGCCAGCGTTACGTTTACTACGGGTGTAAGTGCGTACTCGTATGATACCGGGACAAGCAACCGCGCAAAAGGCTCAACAAAAACAAACTCCAGCTTATCAGGCATGTGTGCCAAATAACCCAGGCGGGTTACAAAGAGCACAGCAAATAGCAATACAATAACTAAGGGGCTATATCCCCTGAAAACTTTTATCATTTAAAAAGTGAGCCGCTTTATTTTGACAGCTAACCGCGTTACGAAGTTAGCGATTTTAAATATGCAAAGAAATTACTCATCAGGCGGGTGAACGTGCGAATTTCTTAATCATATCATCCACAATTTGCGCTGTCTCATTCGGAAAATCCACTTTTATAACCTTGCCATGGCTTACCCACTGCTGCAGGTGCGCGGCAAAATCATCACCGATAGCAGGTACAGTGGGCACCCCCAGCTTTGATGCGGCCAAGGCATTGCATTGCTGTTCGTACTGCCCGTGCATGGGTATCATCATCACCTTCTTTTGCAGGAACAGCGCTTCGGCAGGTCCTTCAAAACCGCCTCCGGTTAGCAGGCCCTCGCATGATGCGAGGCTATTGTTGAACGCCTCATTGCTTACCGGATTAATTACCACATTGCCTTCGCGATAGGCTGCTTTTCGCCGCTTGGAAAAGACATGCCATTCCACATCCTTTACCTTTTGGCAATGCTGTATAAGTGTTCGGTCGTCATAAGCAGGCAAGTAAACCGTATAATGGCCTTTATTGCTTACCTCCATGGCCCTTATTTCGCTGCGGATAACCGGCGTGTGTATAAAATCATCATATCGGTCAAAGTGAAAACCTATATGATGCGTAGTAGGCGAATAGTATTTAAACAACAACTCCGCATAGTTCCAGCGGGGTGGCCGCGGTGTGTTATCAGACAGGAAAGAGCATTGATGACTAAGTGATACCGATGGGATTTTTTGCAGACGTGCCGCCCAGGCGCTTACCGGTTCAAAGTCATTGATGACAATATCATATTGTTTAAGCGGCAGGTTATGTATATCGGCCCAAAGCCTGCGCAGGTTCATATTCTTGTAAGTAGCCCATCTATCAACCCCGCCTTTTTTACCGAAGATAAAACTAAAACCATGATGCCGGTATTTAAGCGGCTGGCTGAGCATCACCTCAGCTTCGGTGCCGCTTACCAGCAGATCTACGTCGCCGTATTGCTGCAATAAAGGTACTATCTCCCGTGCACGGCTTATATGACCGTTACCTGTACCTTGTATGCCGAAAAATATCTTCATGCTTAGCTTTAGTGCTGAAAGGTAAGAAAGATATTCGTTGCTTACAATTAATGGTTCTCCTGGCGGAACTTCTCCAGCAGTACATTCACGTCCAGCCTGGCCGAGAGGTCTTCGCTGTCTGTTTTATCGTCATCGTCTGGCGTCAACTCATCAGAGAAATCCTCCGCATGATACTCAAAAATAGTCCATTGACCTTTGTTGTACTCCAGGGCGCTAAGGCTTTCTACCCAGTCGCCGGAGTTTAAATATAATACCGAACCTGTACCTTCAGTAGCCGCAACCTGCCTTATTTCAGCATGATGGATATGCCCGCAGATAACATAATCATACTGCTTAGCAACCGCCAAATCGGCCGCGGTTTGTTCAAAGTGATTAATAAACTTAACGGCATCTTTAAACTTTGCCTTCACTTTTTGCGAAAAGCTCATTTTAGGGCGACCAAAAAGTTTTAACACCCAGTTTGTAAAGCTGTTCAGTAGTATCAGGGTATCATAACCAATGGCACCCAATTTGGCCAGCCACTTGGAGTATTGCATAGTTACGTCAAACACGTCGCCGTGAAATATCCAGGCCTTTTTGCCATCAATATTTAATACAACTTTATTAAGCAATTGGAAGGTACCCAAATCAAAATCGGCAAACTTACGCAGCATTTCATCGTGATTACCGGTAAGGTAATAAACGGGCACACCCTCCGTAACAAATTTTAGAATACGGCGCACCACTTTCATGTGGGCCTCCGGCCAGTACGATTTACTGAACTGCCATATATCAATAATGTCGCCATTGAGCACCAATATGCCCGGCTTTATACTCTTCAGGTATTTAAGCAATTCTTTAGCATGGCAGCCGTAGGTGCCTAAATGCACATCAGAAATTACAACTATTTCAACCTCGCGTTTTGCCATTAAAAATTATTGAGGATAATGATTCTCATACCGGCTAAGATGAAAGCGGTAACAGTGTATCTTATTATCGTAAAGGTGGCCAAAAAGCTATTCGTAGTCTTCGTCCTCATTTACGCTCAACTCATACGGACTGATGTAAAACAGCCCGGTGAGCGCCAATAGCGCCGCAACAACCAGGTAAGCAATCTCAAAATTCATCAGTGTAAAATTTCCTACAAATATCAGCAAATCAATGTTATCTGATCGTTAAGACTTCGTTAAACCATAAAAGTTAAGCCCTTTGCAGGAATTTATTTTTCCACAAATGAACATTGATGTTAATATACGCAGGAGCTTGTCTACAGCAGATGCATGAGCTCGCTCAAATTATTGATCTGGAAGGGAACGTCGGCAGGTTTTTCGGCAAAATTCGGGTTAAAATAAATGGCATCCATACCATAATTAAGCGCCCCGCGAACGTCGGCTTCTATACTATCACCAATCATGAGGCAGCTATGCGCCGTGCAGTTGGCCAGGGTTACTGCATGCTCAAAAATGGCTTTATCAGGTTTATTTACGCCTATAGTTTCTGATATGATGATGTTATCGAAATACTTTGCAATGCCCGTTCCGGAAACTTTAAGCTCTGTTGCTTCTTTAAAGCCATTGGTGATAAGGTGTAAGCTATATTTTGATTGCAGGTACTCCAATGTTTCGTGCGCGTGAGGGAACAGGTTGGTTTTAGTTGGACATAAATCTACGTAGTCATCCTCAAAACTGGCGGGCATTACCTCCGGCTCTACACCGAGATCCATAAACGTTTTTTTAAACCGCGTTTCGCGAAGTACTTGCTTACTTATGCGCCCTAAATGATAATCGGCCCAAAGCTGATGATTGTTGCGGGTATAGGTTTCTATAAACAAATCAGCTGACGGCAGGCCAAGCGAATCGAGCTGATACTGCGTATAAAGTTCATTCAGCGTTTCTTCGGCATTCTTATCAAAATCCCAAATGGTATGGTCAAGGTCGAAAAATATATTGTTGTACTGCTTTTCGCGGTTCATTTTTATGTGATGTATGGATTACGTTTGCCGATATGGGCAAAATTAAAATAAATCGTTACGCTCCCGATTCTTTCGGCTTGCAAATGGCATCTTTAATATCAATCAAAAGGACTGACAGCACATTCAAACCGCTTGCTGCTGCAACGGTGATTACTCCGTCGGCTAATGATATATGAAAAAACAACAGATAGATGATAGCGCCGTACCACGGAGTCATGCAAATAGGGCAACCGTAGAGTGGTTTGTATAAATGCCCTTTGGGTTCTATAATCTTCTTTATACCACTGAATATCATTCCGCGCCAACTGCAGGCATGCAGAAACAAAACTATCATTGCAATAATAAGTGCGCGCTCGGCCATATGTCTTGCTATTGCAAAAAGTCGGCCACAGCAGCTACCGAAGCTTTACAACTATTTCAATAAGAAAACATTATTATGTAATTTTGCATTCGTAAAATAAAAAACTATGTCGATAGCAGAGACTACCTACGTTAAAAACAAGGTAAAAGATATTTCGCTGGCCGAGTGGGGTCGCAAGGAGATTGAGCTGGCTGAAGCCGAAATGCCGGGCCTTATGGCTTTGCGCGCTGAATATGGCCCGTCTAAACCATTAGCCGGTGCACGCATTGCAGGATGTTTGCATATGACCATCCAGACCGCAGTATTAATTGAAACTTTGATTGAACTGGGTGCTGAAGTTACCTGGTCATCATGTAATATCTTCTCTACGCAAGACCACGCTGCCGCTGCTATTGCTGCTGCAGGTACTTCTGTTTACGCTTGGAAAGGCATGAACGCCGAAGAGTTTGACTGGTGTATAGAGCAAACACTTTTCTTTGGCGAAGACCGCAAGCCGTTGAACATGATTCTGGACGATGGCGGTGACTTAACCAACATGGTACTGGATAAATATCCTGAGCTTGTTGCGGGTATTAAAGGCCTATCTGAAGAGACTACCACCGGTGTACACCGTTTATACGAGCGCATGAAAAATGGCACGTTGCCAATGCCGGCTATCAACGTAAACGACTCTGTTACTAAATCTAAATTTGACAATAAATACGGTTGCCGCGAGTCATTAGTTGACGCTATCCGCCGCGCTACCGACGTAATGATGGCTGGTAAAGTAGCTGTAGTTTGCGGTTATGGCGACGTGGGTAAAGGCTCTGCCGACTCGCTGCGTAATGCTGGTGTACGTGTAATTGTTACCGAGATTGACCCAATCTGCGCCCTGCAGGCTGCTATGGAAGGTTTTGAAGTAAAAAAACTGAGCACTGCCATTACTGAAGCTGATATTGTAGTAACTGCAACAGGTAACAAAAACATCGTTCGCGAAAGCCACTTCCGTGCGTTAAAGGATAAAGCCATTGTGTGCAATATCGGTCACTTTGATAATGAGATTGACATGGCCTGGCTGAATGGCGCTTATGGCAATACCAAAATTGAAATTAAACCTCAGGTAGATAAATACACCATCGACGGTAAGGATGTAATTGTATTGGCTGAAGGCCGTTTGGTGAACCTGGGTTGTGCTACCGGCCACCCAAGCTTTGTAATGAGTAACTCATTCACAAACCAGACACTGGCACAGCTTGAGCTTTGGACTAACGGTGACAAATACGAGAACCAGGTATATACCCTACCTAAGCACCTTGACGAGAAAGTTGCCCGCCTGCATTTAGCTAAAATTGGTGTAGAACTGGAAGTTTTGGATCAGGATCAAGCTGAATATATCGGCGTAACTGTTGAAGGTCCATTTAAACCGGAATATTACCGTTATTAAGCCGAAAGGTTAAAGTTGAACGGCGAAAGCTTGCGAGCATGTAATCCCGAACTTGTTTCGGGAACCCTCTTAATTCAGACTGACTTATTCAAGGGGGATGCTGAAAAAAGTTTAGCATGACGGCCTGGTTCGAAATGACGAATAACTTAAAAAAGCGATGGGTTAAAACCCATCGCTTTTCTTTTTTTTTGCTCTACAAAAAATGCCCGGCTCACTCTCCGGGCATTCAACACTTAATTAAAAGAAAGCTCTGCATAGCAGAGTGAGCATTTAATTCAACTTAAAGTCGGCTTCCTGCACATCTTCAGAACTCGAACCAATAAATACCTTGAAGTCGCCCGGCTCGGTGGTGTACTTCATGTCAATATCGTAAAACTTCAAGTCGTTGGTGCTGATAGTAAAGTTTACATCCTTGCTTTCACCGGCTTTTAGATAGATCTTCTTGAATCCCTTTAATTCCTTAACGGGGCGTGTAACCGAACCCACCATATCACGAACATATAGCTGTACAGTTTCCTCACCATCAAACTTGCCGGTGTTGTGCACACTAACGGTAGCTTGCAGACTATCGGCAGCACCGTTCAGCGTGGTTTTGTTCAGCGTAACTTTGCTGTATGCAAAAGTGGTATAGCTCAGCCCATGACCAAAAGGATATAATGGTGTGTTGGGTATATCGAGGTATTTAGAAGTATACTTCTGATCGCTTATAGGGCGGCCGGTATTTTTGTGACTGTAATAAATAGGTATCTGGCCTACGCTGCGCGGAAAGGTCATGCTCAATTTGCCCGAAGGGTTGTATTTACCAAACAGCACATCAGCAATTGCATCGCCGGCTTTTGTGCCACCGTACCATGTCTCCAGTATGGCCGCCAGGTTATCGTGCTCCCACTGTAAAGTAAGCGGCCTGCCATTCATCAACACCAATACTACCGGTTTGCCGGTTGCCTTTAAGGCCTTCAACAATTCTACCTGATTAGCAGGCAATCCAATATCGCTTCGACTGGCCGCCTCTCCGCTCATACCGAACGGCTCGCCCATAAAAGCTACCACAACATCCGCATTTTTAGCCGTGGTAACAGCCTCTTCTATTAATTGCTGTGCAGATTTAGAATCAAGCACAATTTCTGCACCATGCGGATTTAATTTATTGATGAGCGCGGTATCCTGCAACACGTTGCAGCCCTTGGCATAAGTAAAGCTATTTTTAGGATATTGCGCCTGCAAAGCATCCCATAAGGTAACTGCTTTTTTCCAGTCACCGGCACCACTCCAGTTACCAATCAAATCACGCCGGTCTTTTATCATCGGGCCAACGAAGGCGATTTTTTGATTTGCCTTAAGGGGTAAAGTCTGGTTGTCGTTCTTTAACAGCACCATACTCTTCTCGGCAGCTTCTTTGGCCAGGGCCAGTTTCTCAGCATTCAGGATGCTTTTCCTGGCGCGGCTTTCGCTAATGCCCCGGTACGGGTCGGTAAACAAGCCTAACCTGTATTTTGATTCAAGCACGCGGCGACATGCCAGGTCTACATACTTCACATCAAACTTACCTGCATCAACCTGTTTCTTTAATTCATTAATGAACAATTCGCTCACCATATCCATATCATTACCCGCAGATAACGACAGTTCAGCAACCTTCGTGGCATCACCCATACCATGATTCATCAACTCCATTACTGCTGTGTAATCGGTAGCAACCAACCCGTTAAAGCCCCACTGCTTGCGCAGCAAATCTGTCAACAGCCAATGGTTTGCAGCAGCAGGAACGCCGTTTATCTCGTTGAATGAGCTCATTACCGTCGCTACACCTGCGTCTACAGCCGCTTTATATGGAGGCAAGTAAGCTTCGGTCATGCGGCGCTCGCTCATATCAACTGTATTGTAGTCGCGACCGGCTTCTACAGCGCCATAAAGAGCAAAGTGCTTCACACAAGCCATTACCACATCGGCGCGGCGCAGATCGTTGGTTTCGCCCTGGTAACCTTTTACCATAGCGCGCGCTATTTGCGAACCCAGCCAGGTATCTTCACCGGCGCCTTCGGACACGCGGCCCCAACGAGGATCACGTGCAATATCAACCATAGGTGAGAACACCCAGTTCAGACCGTCGGCACTGGCCTCATCGGCGGCGGCACGCGCGGTGCGCTGTATCAAAGGCAAATCCCACGATGCAGACAGCCCCAGCGGAATAGGGAAAATGGTACGGTGACCATGAATTACATCGTAACCAAAAAGCAGCGGAATTTTTAAGCGCGATTTTTTGATGGCAAGCTCCTGCAACTTGCGCACCGCATTTGGCGTGTAGGTATTGAACACACCGCCCACCAAGCCTTTTTCAATCTTCTCCTCCACACCTTCGCTCAGGATAGGCCCTGTTACATCAAACCCGATAGACGGCAGATTAAGCTGGCCAATCTTCTCTTCGAGTGTCATTTTGGACATCAGGTTAGTAATATAGGCATCCATTTTTGCATCGGCAGGTTTTTGCTGCGCAGATACGCCATAGCCCGACAAGACCAGGCACGATGCCAAAACTATTTTTGATAACTTCATATCTTATATATGCTTTTATAGTATATGTTATTCTGATTTTAAGACGGTGGTACGTTGCGAAACACCGTTCTCGTTAATTGCTTCGATGCAGAAATAATAGGGTAAGTCCTTATCCATGCCCTTGTAAAAGTACTGACTGGCATTGTGCACCATAATGCAGTTATACAGCTTATCTGGCGCGGTGCCTATGTAAATATTATAGGCATAAGCATTATCAACTGGTCGCCATTTTAGCCATGCATCGCGCTTATCCTTCTCGGTACGCAATACAATAAAATCTTTTACAGCATCGGGCTTTGGTCCGCCGCCATTACCGAAGACCCGCAAACCGCTGATAGCAAATTTACCGGTAGGCATGTGCCCGTTTTCCATTTTGATGTATCGCGCTTTTACAGGTTTTGCAAGCTCCACATAATCGTGCGGTACATCTGTTTTGTTGGCGCCTTTATCAATAAGCGTTTTCCAGGCTTTACCGTCGGTAGAGTAATGCAATTTATACTGATGATAAAATGCGCCTTCGGGCTTGCCCAATACATCCGCATCCTGATCGGCGTAATTAATTTGTACGGCATTGACTGTACTAACCGTACCAAGGTCGGTTGTTATCCATTCGCCTGCTTTGGCGCTTTTTGCGCTCCAGTAAGTTTTTATATCCTCATCTACCGCGTTGTTGGCCGTGTAATTACCCAGGGTTGATGATACCGTTACCGGCTTGTTATAATTAAGCAGCATCCATCCGGTAAAGCGACTTTTTAAATGGTCCTCAGCAGCATCGGGCAAATACGTTGGGTAGTCGCCAAAAGCCGTGTTACAGTACATGACGTCGTCCTTATCAAAACCGGCAGGCCAGATACCTATGCGCCTTTCAAAGTTGTTTTTTACGGAGATGATCATTGTAGATACATGCCAGTAGTTATTCCACTTATCCTGATAAGTAGCGCCATGCCCTGCTCCTCTTGCAAAGCCGCCTGGCTTGTAACTCATAGGCATAGGCTGTGGCGTAAATGGCCCCAGTGGCCCCTCGCCTACTATTACCCCATCAGCATAACCGCTAAACTCGGTGCCCGGCGCACCATATTGCAGGTAATACTTTTTGTTGTGTTTGGTCATCCAGGCACCCTCAATAAATGGGTCTAGGAAGATGTTATCCAGGTTTTCGCCGAAGCGCTGCCAACCATATTTGTAAGGCTGCAATAGGTACATCTCCTTACGATAACCCTTTAAATGAAAGGTAACCGGATCAACCTCGGCACCATACAGCGGATACACATTGCTACTGCCATTGTACATGTACAGCTTACCATCATCATCGCGGAAAAAAGCGGGATCCCAGCCGCCCGGTTCAAACTTGCGGATAGCTTCTTTCCATTCATTCGCCTTGGGGGTGGTACTCATCCATATCGGGAAATTGTCTGAATAAGTAGAACCGAATACCAGCAAAGTATCGCCCTGTACCCAGACGGCGGGTGCACACAAATCATCGTACACTTTATGCTCGGGCCGTAAAAAATGACGGCGTACAAAGTGCCAGTTGCTCATATCGCTGCTCCACCAGTAGCCCCATTGATTAGTGCTGAACAGGTAATAATCGCCTTTATAAGTAACTATAACCGGGTCCGCAGTAGCGCGATGCCGCCCGGCTTCAGAGAAGTTAGGTATGGGTGTGTACCCGTAATCTATATTGATCGGGTTGCAATAAGTACGCTGGCTGTTCTGTGCAGATGCATTTACACCAGCCAGCAACAGCATACTAACAGCTAAACCGTATGTAATCCGTTTAATCATGCGGTATCAGTTTTTCAAGGCCGGGCTTTCAAAGCCTAATCTTTTCAGTCCGTTTTGCACCTCCGGTGCGCTCATAAATAAATTCCAGAGTAATCCGCTGCGATAATTTTCAATCATTACTACTATAGGCCCTTGGTCAATAGCCAGGTAGGAGTTCGCATACCAGTTTTTACTTTCATTAAAGGCGTCAACAAAGCCATATTCACCCCATATTTTACCGCCAAGGTCATAGTAGAAATGACGTAATGCCTTCATAGATTCAGCAGGTGTATAAGGGAAAGCAGACAATGCAGCGGTTGGCGTTATCACGCCCAGATCGTTAGTAGGCGAATGGGCATTGTATCCCTCGTGGTTATCGCTCGCAGTAAGCCCCCAGCAGTTTTCGCCGTAACCTTTAAATTTCTTGGGGTTATCTACACAGTAATCATGGTTGATAAGCGTATGGTTTACATTCTGCTCCCAATAATCAGCGTATTGATCTTTTAGTCCTTTCGGGTTAAGCCCCAAAAAAGAATAATGGGTAAAGAAAAGCGGGCCGCCGTAATCGAAGCCTAAAGGCAATTTGTGGCCGTAAAAGGTTTTGCCATTTTTAAAGAAATCGCTTTGCGCCCAGCCACGGTTATATAAACGCTGCGCATCTACCGGGTAGCGCTCGGCACAGGATGCCAGTACATAAGTAATAAGACATTCGTTAAACCCACGGATTGGAAAGTTCATGGCCCAGCCATTATTGGGCGACCAGTGCCAGTACAAATTATCGCGCTCATGTGTGTACCAATCCCATTCGATATCATTCCACAACCAACTGATGCGGTTGCGCAGTTCGCTTTCCTTTGGGTTATTGGCATTATAGTACTGCTTGGCAGTGAGCAAGCCTTCGAACAAAAAGGAAGTCTCAACCAAGTCACCGCCATCATCCTTTCGGCCAAACGGAATAATTTTACCGGTTTCGCCATTCAGCCAATGCGGAAATACGCCGTGATAGGAATCGGCTTTAGACAAAAACTTCACCATGTTAAGCATACGGTCGACTGCCTGCTCACGAGGTATCCACTTACGATCAACCGCCACTATCATAGCCATAATGCCAAAACCGGTACCGCCGGTGGTCACTACCTCAGCGCCATAATCAAATGATTCGTTGCTGCGCTCGCGGGCCATGCCGCTTACCGGGTGTGCAAAATCCCAGAAATAGCGAAAGGTCTGTTTCTGCACTACGTCGAGCAACGCACTATCCGAAAGGCCTTTTACAATGCCTACCTGTTTAATGGGTGTATATTTGATTGCAGTTTTTTTGCCCTGTGCAAAGCCTGTTAAAGCTGCCGACAGCATAAGCGCTGCAAGTAGTAATTTCTTCATATTAGTATATTTTATAAACCACGTTTATAAGTTAGGGCTGCTAAAACCCAAATCCTTCATACCCTTTTTTACCTCAGGGGCGCTCATAAACAGCCGCCATAACAAGCCGCTTCTGTAATTTTCGATCATACCTACAATCGGTCCCTGATCAATAGCCAGATACGAGTCGGCAAACCATGGATCGCTCAGGTTAAAGGCATCGTAAAAGCCATATTCGCCCCAAAGTTTATCTCCTAATTTATAATAGTAGAACTTGAGGGCTTTCATGCTCTCATCAGGGGTGTATGGCAAAGATGACAGTGCAGCGGTCGGTGCAATAACGCCTACATCATTAGTAGGTGAACTGGCAGTATAGCCGCCTTTTATATCACTGGCGGTCAGTCCCCAGCAATCTGCGCTATAGCCGTTGCGCTTTTGCGGGTTATTTACACAATAGTTGTAATTAATCAGCGTGTGGGCTTTGGTTTGTGTTTGATAATTTGCATAAGCATCACTTAAGCCATTCGGGTTGATACCCAAAAATGAATAATGCTCAAAAAACAAGGGGCCACCCTGTGCTTCGCCCAGCGGAAGCTGTACACCAAAATAACTATTGCCATTCTTAAGGCCACCATTATTAGCCCAGCCATTATCATAAACAGCTTTAGGTATGCCATGCGTGGTTGACGATGCAGCGAGTACATATACAACAAGCGCCTCATTCCAGCCGCGTATCTGCATGTTTATATCCCAGCCGTAGTTAGGGCTCCAATGCCAGTAAAGGGTACTTTGCCCGCCGCGACGGAACCAATCCCACTCCACGCCGTTCCAAAGTTCATTTATATCTGCACGCAGGTTGACCTCGGCTGTGCCTGTACCATCAAAGTACTGCCGGGCGGTGAGCAAGCCTTCCATCAGGAAAGCCGTTTCTACTAAATCAGCGCCATTGTCTTTTTCGCTAAAGGGCTGCACTTTGCCGGTAGCGCCGTTGAGCCAATGCGGGAATGCACCGTGAAATTTGTCGGCAGATTTTAGAAAGCCAACTATCTTCTGCATCCTTGTTAAGCCATCGGCGCGGCTTATAAAGTTACGGTTCACCGCGGTAACCAATGCCATTATGCCAAACCCGGAACCTCCCGTTGTAACTACGTCGCCGGAGGTGTTGCGTTCACGAGCCATGCCGCTTGCAGGATGTGCAAAATCCAAGAAGTATTTGAAAGTTTGCTTTTGTACCAGGTCGAGCAAGGCATCATCGCTGATGCGCGGAAACTTGTCGGTAGAGTCAATAGCAGTGAGCAACTGTACATTCACCGCCGATTGCAGGCTGCCATTATCTGTTGCCTTGAGCGACGTATTTACATCGACCGAGTATTTGGTAATGTTTTGCAGCGCCGAATTTGGTTTTAGAACAAGCGTTTTGTCGCCATCTTCATAAGTGGCGGCAAAAGGAACGTTGGCTCCCTCAGCACTGCGAAACGATACGCTCCCGGATACCGATGTTTTGTTGAGTGCCTTACCGAAAGATATTTTAATAACGGGCTTTGTATTGATGTTGCTATAGCTAAATCCCGAAGAAACTCCATTTACCTTAAGCGCATCAAAACTAAACGAAGATGGCGTGGTTGGTGGCGGCGTAACGGGGTCCACGTTGTTACTATCACTCTTGCTACAGGCGGTAATCAACATGATTAGTCCAGCAAAATAAACAAGCACTTTGGCTTTAGTCATCATCATCCTCTTTCTTTAAACAAGTTACCCACCCTTTTGAGGTGGGTAACCGCTCTTAAAACACTTTATCTAATTACTTGCCCCGGCCTTCTAATAGTACTAAAGCATTTACCTCATTATCAGTAAGGGCTTTATCATAAATGCGTACTTCGTCCAAACGTCCGGTAAGGAAACTTGCCCAGCTCTGTGCATCAGATGCTGATGTTTGGCTTGGTGTAGTTTGAAACTGCGGGCAACCAAACACAATTTTACCTACGTTGCTAAATTTAAGCGGACCAGTTTGTCCCGCAACTTTGCCTGCAAAAATTGGCAGGCCATTTAAATACACTTTGCAGGTATCACTGTTTTGATTATATGACACACCAAGATTGGTCCACTTATCAAACAGGTTCTTTTGTCCGTTTAATTCTATGGTCTTATCGTCAGTGCCATTAAACAAATGCACACGTAGCTTGCCATCATCATTAGTGCTTCCGTTTTCAAAAAAGATCTCGATATTTCCCCAGAAACTGTTTGTTTTCACCAGGCTGAATACATCAATAATTCCTGTAGATGGAGGTGGAGTATTTACCCAAAGAGTGGTAGTAAAACTTGTTAAACCTGCAACCTTTGCGCCTGCATCTGCCAACACATAGCCATTAAGGGCACCCTGCATTGCCTGGCCCTTTATACCTTCGCTAAAAGTGGTACTTTTTGCTGTACCGGCAGTGCCGCTTACACTGTCTGTAAGGTTGCCATTAAAAGACCAATGCGCTATTAAGTTGCTTGCGGCAATTTCCTTACTGCCTGTGAAGCCACCTATGCTTAGTGGCGGAGCATAGCTTTTCGGATCAAAATCTTTTTGACATGCCGATACACCAAGCAATACCGATGCGGCTAATATATACTTATTAATATTTTTCATGTTGTGTGATAATTAGTAGCCCGGATTTTGTGTTAATACGCCTGCACTCAGGTCTATTTCGTTTTGAGGAATAGGCCAAACTTCGTTTTTGCCTTCTTTCCAGCCTTTAGGACCAAATACTTCCTTGCCGCGACCCTGACGGATAACGTCAAAATAGCGGTCGAACTCCATTGCCAATTCAACCTGGCGCTCATGCCAGATAGCGTTACGCAGTTCGGACTGGTTGGTTGTTGTAACCTTTGGCAAAATGGCGTTATTGCCACCGCGGGCACGTGCTCTAACCAATTCCAACGAAGCCAGAGCCACTTCAGTCTGACCAAGCTCATTTGCTGCTTCGGCATTCATCAGCAACACATCAGCGTAGCGTATTACGCGTATGTTCTGATCAGCACCTTCGTTATAACCGCTCACAAAATACCTGAAGGGCACATATGATTTCATGTTATACATCGGGTTGTCGGCAGCCGCCGGTACTACATCACCGTCAGGAGTTGCTACACCACGTTTCAATATTGTACCGTCAAGGCGCGGGTCGCCCGGCTCAAAGGCGTTCACTAAAGCCTGGGTAGGCACGTTAAAGCCCCAACCGCCTCCTGTGATACCGCGGGCGCCTTGTACCTGTGAGTACTGAGAGTTAGACGCATCCGGATTACCATCGATACGTTTCGCTTGGATCTCGAATATTGACTCTGAATTATTCTCGTTAGGTATACGGAACAACTGGTAAAAGTTAGGGAACAATGAATAGCCCAATGTTTTCACCTGATTAGTCAGATTCAGAACATCGGCCCATTTTTTCTGATACATAGCCACCTTTGCATGTAATGCAAGTGCTGCACCTTTAGTAATGCGACCAGTTTCGGAAGCAGGATAGGTCTGTGGCAACACGGCCGCAGCTTCAGTAAGGTCTTTTTCAATAGCTGCATATACTTCAGCCTTCGGCGAGCGCGGAATATTGTACTCCGATGCATCAACAGGAGCTTTTAAGCGCAATGGCACATCACCAAATGCACGCACCAGCCTGAAATAGTTATAAGCTCTTACAAATTTAGCCTCGGCCAGGTAACGCGCTTTAAGGTTAGCATCCATATTGATGTTTGGCACGTTATCAAGCACACGGTTGGCCAGGTTTATAGAATTGTATTTACCATTCCAAAAACCAAGTAACTGGCCCTGACCAGCAGTTACTGTAAAATCATCGTAGTCATTAAAATAGGTAGCATCGGTGGCGGTACTGCCTTTTTCAGCTTCATCAGAACCTACACTTTCCACTGCTATCGGCGCAAAGGCTACGTTATCCCATGAGCGCATATCGCCATACATCGCATTAACAGCCTGATCGGCATCCTGGGCATCCACAAAGAACTGCTCGCCCTGCTCCTGGCCTTGCAATGGCACGTCCAGGAAACTCTTTTTACAGCTTTGTGTCAGTAAAAGCGCCACTATCATAAAGGTTGCGCCTACTGTTTTTTGTATATAATATTTTCTGTTATTCATTTCTGTATTTGATTATTAGAATGTAACATTCACACCAAAATTGTAGGTCGCATATAACGGATATACGTTAGCATCAATGCCTGAGAACAGCGGCGAGCCACCAATCTCCGGACTGAAGCCTTTGTAACCGAATACGTTAATTGCATTCTGCGCATTGGCAAAGAAACGCACACGTTGAATTTTGTATTTAGACAACATGCTGTTTGGCAACGAGTAACCCAGTTGTATGTTACGCACGCGGAAGTAGGCACCACTCTCTACGTAGAATGAGCTTGGCGCTGAGTTAGCGGTTGAGCCAATGCTTGCTGATGGATAGGTATTTGACGTACCCTCGCCATGCCAGCGGTTATCAAAAAAGTCTTTGGTGAAATTCTCATTACCAAAACGGTAAGCGAGGTTAGCATTGTAAACGCTTACATCTGCCACGCCTTGAAAATCGAGCGCGAGGTCGAAATTTTTGTAATTAAAGCTGCTGTTAAAGCCATAAGTATACTTAGGGTTAGGATTACCCAGCGGTACTCTGTCCCTACTGTCCAGAACATTATCGCCATTGGTATCTTCAAAAATGAAGTCGCCCGGTTTGGCCGATGTTTGTAGAGAGTTAGCAATTTGACTTGCATTTTGGAATATGCCGGCAACTTTGTAACCAAAAAACTCACCTATAGGACGGCCCTGCACTGTACGGGTAGCAACGGCCCCGTTGGTAATACCGGTTCCACCTGCGTAAATAGGAGTGTTACCTGTTACTACACTTAAAACTTTGTTTGTATTAATGCTAAAGTTACCGCTCAGTGAGTAACTAAACTCGCCATCATTTTTACGCCAGCCTACGACGGCCTCAAAACCACGGTTACGCAGCTCAGCTTGATTACCGATGATATCACCGGTTGATCCGATCGAACCTAAGATAGGCAATCTGAATATTGCATTTTGCGTAGTACGATTGTAATAGTCGAACTCAAAAGTCAGACGGTTTTTTAGCATAGCGCCTTCTATACCAAAATCTGTACCCACTCCCCTTTCCATTTTTATACCGGGTGGCGGTATGGTATTGATGCTCGCGCCGGTTCGGGGCTGGTCATTAAATATGGCAACAAATCCAGGAGTAGTAGCTACCGGGACAATTGTTGGATTTTGGGGCAAGTTGGCATTTGCTACTTTACCCCAACTGGCACGAATCTTTAAGTTATCAAACACAGTTTGATCTTTCATAAAAGATTCATTAGAGACAACCCAACCTGCACCAATTGACGGCAAATAAGCCCATAAATCTCGCCCAAAAAAGCTGGAATTAGCATCAGCACGGAGCGAAGCGTTCAGCAAATACTTGTCGGCAAATGAGTAATTTACCCTACCAAAGTATGATGTTGAAGTAATTAGACTTCCGTCATCCCGGACGTTTCGGCTATCAGGATCACCTAATTTAAAAAACAAATCTCCGTCGGTGTTACGCGGCACATTCTGCGCGGTACCCGTCAATATATAATATTTCCTGCGCTGTGCGGTCTGGCCTAAAAGAACAGTAAGATTATGATCGCCAAAAGTATTTTTGTAAGTAAGCGTGTTTTCTACAATCCAGTTGCGGGTTTCAGCACGGCTCCGGGTTAGTGTGCTTATGTTATTCTGTTGCGTAAGCGTAGCTTTATAAATTGGCGAGTATCCCAGTACCTCATTCTCACCTATATCACCGCCAACACTGGTTTTAAAGGTGAAGTTTTTAAGGAAGGTGAGTTCGCCGTAAACGTTACCGTTGAAGCGATAATTTTGAGAGTTCTGATCAAAATAGTCTAACGTTACCTGCGGGTTAAAAGCAACAGGATTACCCAATTTAAAATCACTCGGATCTCCATAAGAACCGTCCTGATAGTAAACAGGCACTACCGGTGCGGCTGCGTATATCTGGTGAAAAATATCGCCGTTAATGTCATTTGACTTTCCATAAGCTCCGGCAATGGTGTAACCGAATTTCAGGTTTTTTACAGGCTCGTAATCATTTACCAAACGGGCTGTATAACGCTCGTAAGAGTTATTTTTAACGTTACCATCCTGCTTAAGATAGCCTAACGAGAAGTTGTAGGTAGATTTTTCGGAACCGCCATTTACAGAAATCTGATGACTGGTTACAAATGCATCACGCAATACCTGGCCATACCAGTCTGTACCTTTACCGAAGCTTGTCGGATTGCTGAATAGCGCTGCCTGTCCATTCTGGGTATAAAGCTCATTAATGATAGTGGCATACTCAGTAGCATCAGCCATTTGAACGGCATTGGTAACTGATTGCCAGCCGGCATAGCCATTGTAGTTAACTGTCGTTTTACTTTTATTCCCTCTTTTAGTGGTAATCAAAACAACACCATTTGCAGCTTCAATACCATAAATAGCGGTACTAGATGCATCTTTAAGGACGCTTATGTTTTCAATGTCATTAGGATTCAGGAAGCTTACGTCATCCTTATACCAAACCCCATCCACTACGTATAGTACTCCTGTTCCACCAAATAATGTACCGCGGCCACGGATAGTAATCTGTGGCGACGCGCCCGGAGAGCCAGAGTTAGTGATTTGTACACCGGGTAACTTGCCCTGCAATGAACTTATTGGGTTCACTGAGGCTTGCTTAGAAACTTCTTCGCCCTTAAGCTGGCTTACAGATCCTGTTACATCCAGCTTGCGCTGCGTACCGTAACCCACAACTACCACCTGCTCTAATTGGGTGGCAGACTGCCCTAACGGGATGTTGATTGTAGTACGACCGTTTATAGCTACGGTTTGTGTGGTGTAGCCAATGTAGCTGACGGTAAGCTCGGCGTTGGCCGGTGCCGATAATGTGAAGGCGCCATTGGCATCTGTTTGAGTACCGGCCTGAGTAGATTTTACTGCCACACTTACGCCAATAAGTGTCTCGCCGGTGGTGGCATCAGTAACAACACCTTTAACAGTGATGTTTTGTGCCATTGCATGCGAAATGAACAGCAGAGATAATACCCCATACAATGAGATAGTAATTATTCTCTTCATAAAATGGTTAATTAAGTTAGGTGTTAATAATTGCGTTTATTACACCAGCAAAATTCAGAAGAGAAGTAATTTGTTTCAACTATTCACACTTCACATTACTACATCAGCGCAGAAATACTTTCTCACAAGCGCCAATTACATCATGTTAAAACATTAATTTACAGAGCATTAAAAAATTCACCGACTTGCACATTTTGTTTTATAGTGTATTTTTTACAATGGAGTGCTTAAACGGTTTATGAGAGGTGATGATGTAGTGCTAAAGCTCCATTAAAAACTCTACGAGATTCTTGTCGTGCTCCAGATTTAGCTTTTTTCGCAGTCTGTACCGGCGTATTTCAATGCCTCTTAACGATATGTTCAATAACGATGCCATTTCTTTACTGCTCATATTCATTCGAAGATAAGCACACAATTTAAGGTCATTCGGAACAAGGTCCGGGTGGTTTGCTTTTAGCTTTTTAAAGAAGTTTTCGTGTGTCTCGTTAAAACTGTTTTCGAACAGCACCCAATCGCGGTCATCGCTGCGGCCTTCATCAATCACCTTTTGTATTCTTCGCAATTGCTCGGCCGACAGCTTTTTGCCGTTAGAGTCGCGCAGTGCGTCCAACTCGTCATGAATTCGCTGCAACAGTTCGTTTTTATAAACGATATTCATTGCGGAGTTAGCCAACTCCCGTCCTTTACGGTCAAGATCTGCCTGTAACTGCTCATTCTTTAGCTGCACCAACCGCTGCTCATTTGCCACAGCTTCGCGGCGCACAAATTCTTCTTTCTCTGCCTGCAGTTTCTTCTGTAACCGCACTTGATGCTTACGCAGTTTATACTGATAATATTTTTTAACGCCGTAATAGGCTACAACCAGCATCAATGCGTAGCCCAAAAAAGCAAAGCCCGTTAGGTACCACGGCGGCGACACTGTAAACGAGAGTGTTGTTACAGGCGATATATGGTTGTTGATACGCGCCCTCACCTCAAACACATAATCGCCGTAGCTTAACGATGTAAACTCACGCTGCAGTTGCGAAGACCAAGCGGACCACTTGCCGGTATATCCTTTAAGCCTGTATTGATATTCGATATGCGCCTGCCGGTAGTATGGCAGTATAAAATGTATACGCAGGTTGTTCTGCTTATAGGGTATCAAAATGTTATTCAGGTCAGGCACGGGCACTGCTTCATTGGCAAAACGCTCAACCTGCCGTATAAGCACCTTGGGTAAAGTCAACTTCTCTGTGGCGCGATTGGCATCATTAAATATGGCAAAGCCGTCATCAATACTTATCAGGAAAATATTATTGCTGATATGGCTGATGTTCTCGTAATACTTCACCATACGTCCGTTAAGGATGCTAAAGCTCGATGAATCTAACCGCACATTCCCGTTGACGGAGAAATCGGCAAGCGCTACCCACCCCCTGTCCAAAAACCAATATTTATTAATGCTTGCAGGTATAACTTTGTTGGCCGTGGCAAACGACCCGAGCTTGTTGTTAAGCTGATTGTATTTATAAAAGCGGTCGGCAATATCATCGTACACATAAAAGCCCGCAAGCGTAGAAAACACCAGCCGGTTTTCAAGAGTAAACACATTTATATTGTAACTGCCGGGCAGGCCTTCAGCTTCACCATAATATTTTACCTGTGCAGCACTTTTGCCATCGGCGCTAAGTGTGAGTTTATATACACCTTTATAAGCATGACTGACCCATATCTGGCCTTTGCTATCCTGCTCCACGTAGCGCGATGGGGCATCAAAGCCTTTTATTTTATAATCAAACACCCAATTGCCTGCTGCATCTTTACGGTAAACCGCCAAACCAGTGTAGGTTCCCTGTATTAGTTGACCGTTGCGCAGCTTCTTTAAAACCCAACCACCATTTTCCCATGAAATTTTCCTAATGTTTGCACCGTCTACCTGGAAAGTACCATCATTATGGCCGCATAACAATTTACCGTCAACCAGGGCCAGTTCCCAAACCTGCCCCTGTGTACCCGGTATCAGTTTAAAATCATAGGGCTGATAAGCCTCGCCTTTATTTAGCGACCAGTTGCTGTAAAATAATCCCTGGTTAGTGCCTAAGTAGATTTTGCCGTTATGTACTATGCTGGAATATACCGTTCCGAAGCTACCGCTCTTATCAAAGTAGAAATATAGCGGAGAAATGATTTCTATGCGGTCAATACCGTTGTCGAGGCCCGCCCAAAGATTTTGTTCGCTGTCCAGAAACAGGCTGAGAACGGTATTATTCTGCAATCCGCTTGATTTGTTGATGTGCTGAACAATGTTACCTGCTGCATCTATAATCACCACACCGTTCAATATAGTACCGAAGGCAAAGTAGTTGCCGGGTATAACTACGCCGTTGTTAAGCTGATAGCGCTTTAAAAAATCATTAGCAGGCGCCTGCCATGGTATAATGGCTTTGCCGTCATATAAAAACAATCCTTCTTTTGAAGTACCGATCAGGTACTTCCCACCAGGAAAAGGCAGTATACTTAAAATACCACTTTTTAATTGGTCGCTACCGGGAATAAATGCTAACTGACTACCCTTTAACTCGAACAACCCTTTGTTGAGCTTTTCGACGATGTACTTTTTCCCCGCCCTGTGAAGAAACAGGTAGGGCTTTGGCTCTTCCATTACGGTAATATGCCCGTTTTGATAAACGTAGATGGTTCGGAACGATTGGAAAAGAATGCGATCATCATCTACATAGATCTTCCATATCTCCTCATTGAGCTTATACTTTGCAGGTATAAGGTGAACGAGAGAAGTATACCTAAGTTCGCCATTGGGAGCGGTTGTCCAATACCCGAACTCTCCAAAGCCACCGGTATACACCATTCCTTTCTTGTCGACCGCTACGGCACGTACAATTATATTGTTAGGCATTTTGGCAAGGCGCCAGTTATGCCCGTCAAATGATAGCAAGCCATCAGAATTGGCAAAATACATAATGCCGTTCCCGGCCCGTGCCTCCGCCCAGGTTTGGTTACCCGCCTGATAAGTGCTCTTGTTATAGTTTTGCACATATGGCACACCTATACTTCGTATCTGCGCCGTCAGTAAGCGTGGAGCAAACAGCAGTGATATTATAAAAATATATCGTATTAAAAGAGGCATATGAAATTGGTAAGGCGGCAAACAGAGAGCGCCGATTAAAAATCAAAATTATGCATTTCACAGCAAATACTATCTGCTACATGCATAAGGGATATCCTTACCTATCGCGTTAAAACAATCTAAACTATTATTTAAATTAGCAACTTGCAGTTATTGCTATTTATAAACCTTTTTACGTTAGCGCTTGGTATTGAATTTGCCTTTCATAAATACAGGTTAGTTGTGAGTTAATTATTACTTAAACAACATTTTGGCTTATAGGCCGTAAAAGTGCACTGTAGCTGTACTTTACGTAATCAACGTAAGCCAATGCTAAGCTTATCCGTATTTTAACGGGAAATTTTTTCCCCACGAACGGGGAAATTATACCTTAACTATACAACCGTTCATAAATAATTTTTTGACGAATATTTTTACGAATTGTTATGCGCAAAATTTGGGTTGCAACGTTGCTTTTTTTCGTGGCCTTTGCATTAAGTGGTAACCAGGCCTTTGCTTTTCAGCAACCTCATGCAGAGAAAGCTACTGACGCCGCAGAAGAGGAAGAAGAGGGCGAAGTAATTTTGAGCGTTAAACCTAAGGTAAAAGACGCCATATTTAATAACCCTGAAGACCTTATTTATAACCTAAGCATAAAAAGCACTTATAAAAAAACACAGGAAGGCAAGGTTAGCTATGTACTGACTACTGATGACGGCCAACCTGTGCATACCGATTCAGTAAAAGTAAAAATAGGCCCGGGCGGAAGCGGCAAACTGCAATTTAAGCTGCCTGCGAAAGTTGCCGGATTTTACGAATTAAGTTTTCGTTTTAATCTTTCTTATTACGACGATACTGTAAGGCAGGTATTTGGCTATAAACCTACCCAGATAAAAGCTAAGCAATACATTCCGGCCGACTTTTTAGATTTCTGGAAAAAAAGCCGGGAGGAACTGGCAAAGGTTCAGCCGAAATACAAGGTACTTGAGCGTAAGGACATGTCGACCGAAAAGGTTAGAGTTTATCAGGTAGAAATGCAATCATGGGGTAATGCTACTATTCGTGGCTGGCTATCTATTCCTCGCCGCAGGCCTGCCAAGCTGCCGGTAAGATATGTGGTGCCAGGTTACCTTGTGCCTATGGAACCTATCACCTACGATGAAGACTTCGCAACGTTCTGCATCAACGTACGTGGTAACGGCAACAGCAAGGATGCTGTGGATACAAAGGGCATACAATACAACCTTTATAATATCGCCGATAAAAACACTTACATCTACCGGGCAGTGTATATGGATTGCCTGCGTGGGGTTGATTTTATAGGCTCGCATGCTGATATGGGCCTGGATACTGCCAGAATTTGTGTGCAGGGAGGCAGCCAGGGCGGGGCACTAGCAATAGTAACCGCCGCTTTAGACAAGCGCGTAAACCTGCTGATTACCGAAGAACCGCTGTATAGCGATATCCATAACGCAACGCGCATAACCAAAATAATGCGCCCTAATGCCAAAACACCTATCTGGTATTTTAACAATTACATTAGCCAGGATGTTGGCTTCAGCGAAAAAAGGCTTTTCCGCACCTGGGATTATTTTGATCCGCTAAACTTTGCGCCGATGGTACGCTGCCCTGTTTTGATGGGTATTGGTTTGCTGGATGAACTTTGCCCACCCAGCTGCAGCTACGGCATGTATAACAAGTTTGGCACGGATAAAAAAGAAATCTGGGTAAGTCCGGATAAGGCGCACGAAGTTGGCCAGATTTATTACCGTTTCCAGAACCAGTGGTTGCGTGAGTACTACATGTTGCCTTAAACCTATCAATACCGATTAACATGAAGACCAATATATACAAAACAGGTACGCTGCTATTGCTTTTTATGATGTATGCCTTGCAGACCAAAGCCGGCTGGCCTATTGGCAAAAAACATTATTTGCTTTCATCAACCTTTACGCTTTACAAGGCCAGCAAAGGCTGGAACAGGAACGGCGCTTTAGGTAGCCTGGAAGCAGATTTTACTTCGCAGTCGGGCAACCTGTATATTGATTACGGCCTTACCCGCACGCTGGATGTTGTTGCTTCACTACCCTACTCCTATCAAACATTCAGCAACAATAAATTTGGCACTTACCATCAATCAGGTGCCGGCGATTTCCAGGTAGGCTTTAGCACCGTGCTGAAGAATTTTAAATACACCAATTACCTTACGCTTTACATCGGCGCATCGGCACCATTATATAAAAATACCGATACACGCATATTGGGCATGGGTAACGCAGGTATTATAGCACGGGTATCCGGCTCGGGCATGATGAGCAAAAACGTATTTTATAACTTAGACCTGGGCGGTGGCCAGTACTTCGGCGTAGCTGCTCCTATACAAGGCACTGCAAGCGGCTTTTTAGGCTTTAACGTGGGTAATTATAACCAGATAAACGTTGGTGCCGATGGTGTATACTCCAGCAGTAGCGATAAATCTTTTAACGCTAACACCAACGCCGCAAAAGATTTCTGGTACAGCCGCGTGTCGGCAGGATTCAGTCATTCGTTTTCCCGCAGATTCAATTTAAACCTGAGCGGGTTTTATACTGTAGCCGGCCGCAATACCGGCCAGGGTTACGGCGCCGCCTTAACTGCCTCCATGAAACTGCCTTATTTTGGCAAAAGCCATGAGCGGAATTTACAATAACTATTACCCTATACAACTATTGATACTATGAAGATACTTTACAAACTCGCCGTTAGCCTGATATGCACCGCTGCGTTGCCGCTGCTAAGTTATGCCGGCGGCCAACCGGTAAAAAAGGGCAAATACATTATGTCCTTATCGGCAAGCTATTTTAAGGCTACCCAGCTTTGGGATGCCAGTGGCAAAGTGGGCAGATATGGAAACGGTGGTTACTTCTCATCCAAATCTTTGTCTTTTTACGGTGAATACGGTATCAGCCGCAGGCTAACCGGAGTAGTATCGTTACCATTTGTCATCAACGAATACCGCGAAGCGGGCATCCCTGCAATCAACTCACAAGGCTTAACAGATGTGGAGGTGGGTTTGCGATATTATCTTGCTAACGTTGATTTTAAATATTACTTCGCTTTGCAAGGCACAGCCATTGCACCGCTTTATAGCAACAAAGGCTTAGGTTACTCCTCTCCCGGCACCGAGGTAAAGCTTATAGGCTCCGGAAGCGGCAAGCTCGGCTCTAAAAATTTATATTACAGCGCTGATATTGGTGCAAGGCAATACTTTCAGGATGCCGGTCCGTTCCAGCTGCGTTATAGCGCGGCGGCTGGTTTAAACCTCGATAGCCACAACCTGGTTACCATTGGCGGCTCAGGCGTGTATTCTACCAGTATCAATAAAAGCTTTGACGAAAACCTGGCGCTCAACAAAAATTATTCGCTTTTACAAGGCTCATTCACCTATACCCATGTGGTAAACAAAAATTTATCGTTTGGCGGCACCGTAAGTCAGGCTTTAACAGGTCGTTCTACCGGTAAAGGCACCATATTTTCATTTGCCGTACTAACCAACTTTTAATGCACGTTAAGGGTCTGATGTCTTTTTATAAACTAAAACTGCTTAAATTCACACTAATTGCCTTGTATATTACATGCAACGTTAGTGCTGTGTTTGCGCAGGAGCACAACGAAGCAGACGCACCCGAAGAAGAATTCACCTTTGTTGCCATCCCTAAAAAAAAGGAAGCTATTTATAAAAAGGGCGAAAAGATTGAATACAGTATCGACATCTATAACTCTTATGATGAAGTGCAGGAGGGTACTATCAGCTACCTGATCAGCACGGTAAAGAATGAAGAGGTGGCCACAAAGTCGATTCCGGTAAAACTGGGCAAGCACGCCAAGGAAAAATACACGCTGAATTTACCATCAAACAGCGACCCAGGCTTTTACAAGGTAAACTTCATGATAAACGTTACTGAGTATGACGATACCCTGCGACGTGTAATCGGCATCGACGTAAAGAATATAAAAAAGGAAGACAGCCGCCCTATTGACTTTGATGATTTTTGGGCGCAGGCGCGTTTGGATCTGAATAAAGTAAAGCCTGATTTTAGATTTACAGAAAAGCCGGAAATGGCACAGGGCAATACCAACGTATACCTGGTTGAAATGCGTTCGCTGGATAACCTGCTGATACGCGGATGGCTTACCATGCCCAAAAACCGCAAGCCCAATCAAAAGCTGCCGGTCTGGATGGTGGTACCCGGCTATGGCGACAAAGGTTTGGAGCCTACCTTCGGTAATCCGGACATGGCTGTATTCTTCTTAAACATCAGGGGCGAGGGCAACAGCCGCGACGTTTTACACCCCACAAGGGATGGTTACCTGACCACTAACATTGAACACCGCAACCAATATATTTATCGTGGCGCCATAATGGACTGCATCCGGGGAGTTGATTTCCTGTTTTCAAGGCCCGAACTTGACACGGCGAATATTATCTGTACCGGCGGTAGTATGGGTGCCTACCTCAGTATAGCGGCATGCAGTCTGGATAATCGTATAAAACTTTGCTCTGCCAATAACCCGGTGTTCTGTGATTTCAGAGGTCTTTACAGGGAAGCAGCTGCCGGCTGGCCAATGAACGCCATCATTGACTACAGTAAACATCGGTTTATACCTATGGAGAAGCTGCTGAGTAATCTTGATTATTATGACCTTAAAAACTTTTCGAGTAATTTGAAGTGCAAATCATTAATAGGCGTTAGTTTGCTCGACAATCTTGCGCCTCCACAGTTTGAGTACTCGATGTTGAATAATATACCCGTAAACTATAAACTATTTGTTTACCCTGAGCTGGCGCATGAGGTGCCGCCATCGCATTCGGCATATTTAGTGAAATGGATGATGGACGAATTCGGAATTTTTTAAGACTATTGTACTACCCTGTTTAGGCTGCTTTTTGATATGAGATATTGCTTTATACTTCTGTTACTCCTTGGCTTTTATACGGCATCGGCACAAACATCGGCTGTGTTTACACAGCGTGGTAACGCCAAGGCAAAGGCAGGTGATAATGAGGGTGCAATAGCAGAGTTTACAAAGGCGATAGAAGCAGACGCCAAAAATATCGATGCCCGCTTTTACCGCGCAAACGCATACGGCAACAGCAATAACTTTGAAGCAGCTATTAATGATTTTACTGCAGTAATTGCTGCCAAAGACAACTATCCCAATGCCTACTTTTATCGCGCTAACGCAAAAAGCAACCTCAAGCAATTTAAAGAAGCCATTGCTGATTTTGACCGCGCAGTTCAACTAAACGGTAAAAACGCTGATATTTTCCATTACCGCGCCAACGCTAAATTGAACATTGGCGATAATGCCGGCGCTATTGCAGATTTTACGCGCGCTATACAGATCAACCCGAAAAAATATGAACTGTATGAGTACCGGGGCGTGGCTAAAAGTAATATTAAAGACTATGCCGGCGCTGTTGACGACTATACAGCTGCAATAAAAATCAATCCAAAAAATGCCGATATCTATTACTATCGTGCCAACGCCCGTGCAAATATGGCCAACTTCAGGGCTGCTATTTCAGACTTTGACCGCTCGCTGCAGTTAAATCCCAACAATGCCGAAGCGTTTTATTATCGCGGTAATGCTAAGAGTAACATCAACGACAATAAGGGAGCTATTGATGATTATAATCAGGCTATAAAAATCAACCCTAAACTGTCTGATCTCTACCACTATCTTGGTAATGCACGCAGTAATACATCAGATAATGCCGGTGCCGTTGCTGACTACACTAAAGCTATAGAGCTTAACCCCGTAAATGCCGAACTTTATCTGTATCGTGGTATTGCCTATAGCAATCTTGGTAACAAAAGCGCGGCCTTGACTGATATTAACAAGTCGATACAACTTAACCCGAAAAATGTAGAGGCATACTTTAACCGGGCTAATCTGCATGTAGACAGCAATAGGTTTGAGCAGGCCATGGCCGATGCTGATACAGCTATTACGCTCGACCCGAAGAACGATGCCATGTATGCCCTGCGCGGTAAGATAAAATACTACTACCTGCATGATACTACCTCAGCTATGGAGGATATAAACAAAGCTTTGGAGTTTAATCCTAAGAGTGCTACTGCTTACTATACCCGCGCCGACATGGAAGTGGAAATGCGCAGATATGCCGAAGCCGTAGCAGATTACACCAAGGTATTGGAAATTAACCCTAAGCAGGAAGGTATTTACTTAAAACGCGGCAGTGCCCGGTTAGGTATGGGCAACAACAAAGGCGCTATACAAGATTACGAGGCAGCCATGCAGGCAGAGCCCAAAAACGAGGAAGCCATACTCAACCTGGGTATAATGCGCGATAAGATGAACGACTTTAATGGTGCCATTAAGCTTTACACTGCCGGCATTGCCTTAAACCCGCGCAACAAAAATTTTTATCTGCAGCGCGGCATAGCCCGAAGTCACCTGGATGGCTCACGTATTGCGCAGCTTGATTTTAAAAAGGCTATTGAAATTGATACCGCCTTTGCCGAAGCTTATGGTAACCGGGGTTTGGAAAAGCTGCGCGACCAGGATGCTGAAGGCGGCTGGGAAGACCTCAACAAAGCCATCAAACTTAACCCGTCTGCAGATAATTACGTTTTACTGGCTACGGCTAAAATGGAGCAGAAAGAATATCAGGGCGCACTTGATTATTATAGCCTGGCTATTGAAAAGCAACCAAACCTGGTGCGCGGCTATACACAACGGGCCATCACCAAAAGCCTGCTCGGCGATAGCTTAGGTGTAAAAGATGATTTTAATACCGCATTTAAGCTTGAGCCAGATAACGAAAATATCTACCTGGAACGGGCCAACGCAAGGCTCAATCTGCGCGACTCATTAGGTGCGGTAAAAGATTGTAACATCGCTATTGAGCTTAACCCATCAAACGCCCAAGCCTACCTTTACCGGGGCATGGCAAAGTTTGTATTGAAAGATGCGCGCGGAACGATACAGGATTGTAATGAGGCTCTGCGCCTGCAGGACAACCTGAAACAGGCTTATGTAAAACGCGGCGAAGCTAAAGGAATGCTGCGCAATTATGAGGAGGCCATTGAAGATTATAATACAGCCCTCAACATCAATAATCGCGACAAGCAGGTTTATTACCTGCGAGGCATGGCAAAAATTACCGTGAAAGATAAAAACAATGGCTGCCTTGACCTGAGCAAAGCCGGTGAACTTGGCCTTAAAGATGCCTATATTGCCATCAGGAAATACTGTAATTGATCAGATAAATTATCAAACTGTTAGCGGGTAAAGCTGCCGTGGCTACGCTCTACCATTCGCCTGCGCGATGATATGCTCTGGTGTGGAAAGAGATTATCAGTAATAATAGAATAAATAAGTACGTTTAAAGCAGGAATGTAGAATACTGCTTGCACGTCGGGGTGTTCGCGATAAAAAACAACGCATAGCATAAAGCTAACAAAAACAACAGCGACGTAAGAGATGTATCTGATGAAACGTTTCATGTATTTAAACGTCTAAATATATGAGTATTAACTCATAAAAATGAAAAGAAATACATTCTAAATTAAATTATTTTAAACCACCATGCTTAACCATTTTGGTCATATTTTTTCCTCGCTGCGCGGTAAGCGGTTGCTTTCGGCAATGGCTGTGCCGGCGCTTGCCGTAGTATGGGCGGTTTATGCTTTCTCACCGGCGGATGTCGCGCCCAAACCGTCGGACGCAAAAGCGACCAAAGAAACCAGAAGGTTGTACCAAAACCTGTTTAAGCTTAAAACCAAGGGCGTGATGTTTGGTCACCAGGACGACTTAGCCTATGGCGTGGGCTGGAAGGACGAGGACGGCCGGTCTGACATTAAAAGCGTAGCCGGTGACTATCCTGCCGTTTACGGTTGGGACCTGGGCCATCTGGAATTGGATAGCGCCAAAAACTTTGATGGCGTCCCCTTTAACAGCATGGTCAATTATGTTAGAGAAATATATAGCCGCGGCGGCGTCAGCACCATCAGCTGGCACATGATTGATCCGGTTACCGGCAAAACTGCCTGGAGCAATGATAGCAGAAGCGTGGTTCAAATATTGACTGATCCAGCGAAACAGGCGTTGTACAAAGCTTACCTGGATAAGTTAGCCGTGCTGGTCACAAAATTCAAAGGTGCAAAAGGGGAAGCTATACCAGTTATCTTCAGGCCATTTCATGAAAATACAGGTGCCTGGTTCTGGTGGGGTACTAAATCATGCAGCAGCGAGGAATTTATTGCCCTGTGGCGTTTGACAGTAGATTACCTGCGCAATGAAAAGAAATTGCACAATTTGCTATACGCCTACTCCCCTGCAGACTTTGACAGCGAGGCAAATTACATGGCCACCTATCCGGGAGATGCTTATGTTGATGTACTGGGGTTTGACCTTTATGCCAATGCCGACAGCGCCTACTTTGCCAAAACTATAGACCAGCGCTGCGCCATTGTCCAACAGGCCGCAGTAAGTCATCATAAAATTGCTGCACTTACGGAAACCGGTTATGAAAACATCCCTGATGCACAGTGGTGGACAAAGGCAATATTGCCGGTAGTGAATAAATATGATCTATCTTACTTGCTGGTATGGCGAAACTGGAAAGACAGCCACTTTTTTGCTCCCTACCCTGGCCAGAAAAGCGAAGACGACTTTAAGGATTTTTACAGCCATGAGCGCACCTTGTTTCAGCGTGAGATGCCTGCGGGTATCTATAAAAAGAATCTCTGAAGCAGACGGTATGGCAGCAAAGCGGTGCTATTGACCTGTAAATATTTAATATAAAGTTAATTAATGAAGCTAAAACTATAAAATAACCGCATGTGTTAATTATAAAAAAACATCATGGCAATTTTTCATAAAGCCGATGTTTGGCAGGATATTTAATCATTTTTAAAACAAATACTCATCTTAAAAATTATAACAATATGAACGACAACACAAAAACAGTAGTAGCCCTGCTTGCAGGTTTAGCAGCGGGCGCAGCATTAGGTTTGCTATTTGCTCCTGAAAAAGGCACTGAAACACGTGATAAGCTCAGCGAATCTTTAAAAAAACTTGGCGACTCTATTAAAGATACAGCAGCTGCCGAAATTGATAACCTTGTAGGTTTGAAAGATAAAGTAGTACAAAATATCAAAACAAAAATTAACGGCGTGGAAGACGAGTATCAGGATGATCTCGAGCACGCATAATTTATTGAAGAAAGATCATTAACCGGCCCCGCCTTTGCGGCGGGGCCTATAAACACGCCTTATGGACGAGAATAAAGACACAACTACACAATCTATCATTGATCAGCTAAAAGAGTACGCGGAAACACGCGTTACGCTTGCCAAATACAAAGCTATTGAGAAAGGTTCATCATTGGTAGCCAGCATTATAGTTGATGTTATAGTTATTGTTATAGCTACCGTTACCTTCCTGTTTGCGAGTGTTACACTTGCTATGTATCTGGCAGATGTATTTGCCTCTTACTGGAAGGGTTTTGGTACTGTGGCAGGACTATATCTTATTATCGTATTCATAATTCTGGCAGCTAAAGGCGCGTTTGAAAAGCCGATAATCAACATATTTATTAAACGAATCTTTAAATAAAGCAATGGCAGGCATAACTATTAACAATATCGACGATCTGAAAAGTGAAATAGCACGGCTTGAAATTGCGGAAACTCAGCAATCAGCAGCTTTAAGGCAGCGCATCAGCAGCCCGTCGGCACTGTTTGCAGCAGTTTTATCTATATTCCCTAAATCTGCAACCCTTGACGGCGCGGCAAGTTCAAAGTTCTTTAACCAGGATTTTGTAGGCCTTATCTCACGTTTCCTGCTTCCTTTTACCCTTAATAAAACCATCTTCCGTAACTCTAACTTTATAACCAAGGCGCTTATCAGCGTATTATCGCAAAAGGCATCGAGTTATATCAATGAAGATTCTGTAGGCGGTATATGGAGCAAAATAAAATCGGTAGTAGGCAGAATCGGTAAAAAGAAACCAGAGCCCGCTGTAGTACCGGTTGTGCAGCCCGTTGTAGTGGTTACCGAGGTGCCTAAATAAGTCGCTCCTACTCCATTCCCTTCATTATTGCAGAAAACATTTATTTTTGCGGCTTAAATATTTTTAAGTGGGCAAAGATAAATTACGCAGGTTTGCCGAGGTGGCAACCTTTAGCAATGTATTGCAATTAGATGAAGGCAAAGTAATGCAGGGCCGCTGGGCAACTGACTTTTTTAAGAACAACAGCCCTGTAGTATTAGAGTTGGCATGCGGCAAAGGCGAATACACTGTAAATCTTGCCAAACTATTTCCCGAAAAAGATTTTTTAGGTGTTGATTATAAAGGCAACCGTATATGGCGGGGTGCTAAAACCGCGCTTGAAGAAGGCATTAATAATGTTGGCTTTCTGCGCATACAAATAGAAACCATTTTAGATTACTTCGCACCAGGCGAAGTAGACGAGATTTGGATAACCTTCCCTGACCCGCAGCCCCAGTTGAGTCGTGAGAAAAAGCGATTAACCTCTGACCGCTTTCTGGAAAAATACAGGCAAATATTAAAGCCGGGTGGCAGGGTAAACCTTAAAACGGATAACGACGGCCTTTACGCTTACACCGTAGAAAAGGTAACTGAGCTGGGATTGAACATACACATTAGTACCGACGACCTTTATCATTCAGAATTCGCTAACGAAGTACTTTCTATAAAAACCTACTACGAGCGCAAGTACTTGCAGGATAACAAGAACATTAACTACATTCAGTTCTCGTTTTAACATCAATGGCCGACGATAACTTTTATGACCGGGTATATGAGGTTGTACGGCTTGTACCTGCAGGGCGGGTAACATCCTACGGCGCTATAGCTAATTACCTGGGCACAAAGAGGTCGGCCAGGGTGGTAGGTTATGCCATGGGTGCAGCCGGTACTGCCAACCCACCGGTGCCTGCACACCGCGTGGTAAACAGCCAGGGGTTGCTCACCGGTAAATTTCACTTCGGCTCAAACGTAATGGAGCAGATGCTTGCCTCTGAAGGTGTTACTGTAATTGACGACCAAGTGCAGAATTTTAAAAAAGTGTTCTGGGATCCCGCTACAGAATTAGGCTTCTGAAAAATTTCTAAACCGTTTTGGCTTACGGGCGTTGTTTATGTTAAATATATCGTGTTATGAAAAAGTTCATCTATATAGCATTCGCGTCGTTGTCATTATTAGCGGCATCATGTTCTGGCACACACCAACAAGGGGCTGGTACTGATAGTCCTCAGAATAATAGCGATACTTCAAACGCTGATACCACTATGATGCATACCGACAGCAGTAGCACCGGTTTAGATAATTCATCATCAGGTGGTACTGATGCTATGAAGACCGACTCGGCAAAAAAATAACTAAAAACGCTTTAGGTAAGCGCTGTTAATCAGTTCGCCGTACCAGATATTTACAGGCCGGCCAAGACTAAACCAGGGGTTGCCACTTTGCTGCAGCACCTGTATGCTTTGCGCCGGCATAAAGCTTTGTGCAAGCATAAACTGTTTGTCGCCACGAGTATTAACGGCCATATCAATTATTATAAAGCAATGGCCGGGCGAACCACCTTTTATAAATACATCGCCGATGCGAAGGTCGGTTGCATTACTTACCGGCTTCAGTTCTTTCTCTAAAGACAACGTACCTGCGTAACTAAATACGAGTTTCAGGTAATGCAGAAAGTTATCATAACCGTAATCCTTTTTGCCCTTTAATACCCATTTGCCGTCAGCGTAACGATAGCCACTGGCATAGTGCATGTAATCGCACTTAAAACCGCTGGTGAAATTAAAGGCGATATGCTGAAAGTCTTTCTTTTGATAAAGATATTCTGCGCGCAAACGCATTACAGCATCAGCACATTGCTGCAAGTCCTGGTCGCCAATACTAAAATCAACAACCGCAGCGGTAAAGCCATCAGTTTGTGCAATAGCACCCTTATAGGTGAGCGTGTGTGAACCCCTCGGCTTTAAGGGCAGGTTTTGCAGCCATGCACCAAAAGAACCCGCCGGGCTGTTTACCCGTGTAAACCCTGCCGGCGGCTTGAATCGCGTGGAGACAGTATTTCCCAATGAAATAGTGAATAACATTAACGCGAGTAAGGCAAGGCAGGCTTTCATTTTTATTTGGCTTTTATGAGTAAGGAGTACGGATTAAACGGCTCAGGGATGTTATGTGCTAAGCTAAAGGCAGAAAAATGCAAATGCGTTGGCGACCGCTTTTGATTAGCGCTGTAACCAGTGCGGCCTACCTCGGCTATTTTTTGCCCCTTTTTTACCTTATCGCCCGGTCGTACAAATATCACCTGGTTATGTGCATAGTAAGTGATGATGTTATAATCCGGATGATAAATCCAGATGAATTTACCGCCGCGCATGCTGCTTCCCGGCTCCCACTCTGGTTCGCAGGCAATCACAATTCCATCGTCAACACTCAAAACCTCCACCGGTAAGTGGCTCTTGTCATCCAATCCATCCTGGTTTCTGTCGTTTATAAAAATATCATGTGCAGGATGCGCGGTATGCTTGTTGCCGTCCAGGTAATTATATCCTTTGGCTTGGTAACCGTTACCATTTACCCCACCGATAGCCGATTTGTTATAGCCCTTTAATGGAAATACCCATTGGGGCTTATCTGTACTTACATGCGGTGCCCGCAACCCACCAATCAGCTTAGTAAACTGTGCAGCGGCGGTTTTACGATCAATAACTTGTTTGAGTACCAGTTGATTCAGGCTGTTCAGCTTCATGCAAGTAGCAAGCTGGCGATCCTGTGCCGAGACAGTCATTGTTAAAGACAGTAAACAGGTAATTATGCGGAGGAATTTTGTAAACATGATAAAGTGATTACTGCCTAAACGACAAAGCATATTGTTTGGTATGCAAATATTAGCCTTCTATACGCAGATCATATTTGGTTAACAAGCCGGGTAACCCCTGTACAGAAATGCGCGTTTTCTTTAGTGTGTTCTCGTCCGGATTGATTATAAAATTGTAGGACGTTCGCAAATCCGCACCTTTAAGGTTGGTGAAGCTAAACTGCGCCCGGTTAAAGTTGCAGTTTTCGAAAACCGCATCGCTTAACTCCGCCTCGGTAAAGTCAGCTTCGGAAAGGTTACAATCTGTAAAGCGGGCTGCTTTATTTTTCTTTTTATAACAATTTACGCCGGTAGCATTGCAAGTGTGCATGTTTACCGCAAAAAGAAAATCAAGTGCGCGGCTAAGGTCGACGCCTTGGACCTGGCAATCTTTATATAGAATATTTTGCAAGCCTGTTTTGAACAGCGATACACCCTGAAGATTGCAACCCTCAAACCGGCAATCAATAAAAGTAACTTCATCAAACCTGGCACCACTCAAATCGCAATTTTTAAATACACAATTTTCGTAAGTGCCATACGCCATTGTCGTAAAGGCTCCGGTATCAATGCTCTCAAAATTTTTATCTTCGGCTATAGCACTGTGCATGCCGCAAGGTAACCATTTACCCTAAAAGCGGCAATGCTGTGGCCGGTCGAACAAAATTTCAGGCTTATCAATTTTAAAAGTATTTTAAACCAAAATTAATTATTGCGTCTAATGAAGAAGTAAAGTAGATATCTACTGTTACCTTTAACCAATTATACCTAAACAATGAAGAACCTAACTTACCTGCTCATCACATGCTTTTGCCTATTTTTTCAGCTTGCAAGCGCCCAGGAGCCTATGGAGGCGCGAAGCTTTATAGCACGCGCCGCTAACTTTCAGGAGCGCTACGCCCCGGAGAAGGTATACCTGCATATTGATAAATCCAGCTATTTTATGGGTGATACGCTTTGGTTTAAAGCGTATGTTTTTGATGCCCTTAACGTATCAGCCGCGACCAAGAGCCAGCGGCTTTATGTTGAGCTGCTTGATGATAGCCTGAGTCACAGTAAGCGCATTGCCATACCGATAGTCTATGGTATTGGCTGGGGGCAGATACCTCTTTCAGCCAAGCAACTCCGCGAGGGCAATTACACTATTCGCGCTTATACTAATTGGATGCAGAACCTTGACGAAGGGCGCTTTTTTAAACAGCGGCTTTATATTGGCCAGCCGTCCGATGGGCGCTGGAAGATACGCTCTGAAGGCAGTTTAGTTAAAAATGACAAAGGCGAAGAAAAACTACGCATTCAACTCCAAATTACAGACTTGAAACAACAGCCTGTTGCCGGGCGGCAAATACAGGTGAGCATACGCAACGCCGACCGCTCTTTATTACGGCTCAAAAGGCTCAGCTCCTCTACCGGCAACATTGATGTATTGCTGGATGTGAAAGACAAGTGGCGCAGCCGTGATTTGCAAATTGCCCTTACAGACCTTCAGAATAAAAATAAGCAGATACCTGTAAGCGTACCTTTAATATTTAACAGGCCTGAGGCGATAGACTTACAATTTTTTCCTGAAGGAGGTAAGCTGGTGGAAGGCATCACTGGCAAAGTAGCTTTTAAGGCCTTGAATGAGGATGGCCGGGGTGCGATGGTAAGCGGCGCTGTTTACGACAGCCAGAATAATAAGGTGGCGCAATTTACCTCATTTGATAAAGGCATGGGCGTCTTCTCTTTCAGGCCGGTGAACGGCGAAAAATATACCGCTCGTGTAGAAAATCCGCTGGGTAGTACGCAGATTTATAAATTGCCCGAAGTAGAGCAGGAAGGGACCGTATTGAATATAGTAAATGAGGTGAATAAAGATAGTCTCGTAATACTCCCTAAATATTCGGGCAGAGCCGCAGCGATGGATGTTTATCACCTGATAGGCGAATCAAGAGGCTTCGTTTGTTACGCTGCCATCATCCACCCCGAAGATAGCCTGATTAAAATCAGCAAAAGTATTTTCCCCGCTGGCATTGCGCATATTTCTTTATTTAAAGACAGTTTGTTACTGAATGAACGGCTTGTATTTATTGATCGTGACGAAAACCTGCGTGTACACATTCAACCGGAAACGCTGCCACCATATGCAGGTGATAGTATAACTATGAGTTTAGAGGTAAAAGATAGTAACGGAAGACCAGCCAAAAACGGCAGCTTCTCTTTAGCCGTTACTGACGATGGTCTGGTACGTGCAGATAAAGCAGGTAACAATGGCATCAATTATTGGTTGTTACTGCGCTCGGATCTCAAAGGCTACCTGGAGGAGCCTTCCTGGTATTTCAACAAAAACAACCCCGACCGTTGGCCGGCATTGGATGCCCTGCTGCTTACACAGGGATGGGCAGGAATGGATTGGGGAAAGGTATTTGACACGGCGCCGCCGAAGTTTATACCGGAACAAGGCTTGGAAGTAACCGGGCGGGTAGTAAGCGCTTTTAAAAAACCTGTTGAAGGAGCGCAGATACTGCTAACATCACATAAGCCTGATTTTATTCGTGAAACTTTGGCCGATAAAGACGGCAGGTTCCGGTTTGATAGTTTGCCCCTATTGGATACGCCTTCACTTTTTGTTGTAGCGAATAAGGCTGATGGAAAAAGTCTGAATACAGGACAACTCCTTGTAGATAAGTTTATACCGCCTGATATACCGACCGAAATTTTACCGGGCGTATTACCCTGGTATGCTACCACCGATAGTATAATGAATAAACGCGTGAACGCTGCGCTGGCTCACTATAAAAAAGATGACCTAAACCTAAAGGGCAATGTATTAAATGAAGTAGTTATTAAGGGCAAGAAAATTATCCCCAACTCTGATAACCCTAACGGGTCTGGCAATGCCGACATCGTGCTGGACGCTAAGGACATAAAGGCGGCAAGTACCAGTAATCTTTATGACCTGCTCAGAACGACGTTACCAGGTTTTAAAGTGGTCAAGAAAGAAGGCTATGCCTCTGTAATGATTGACAATTACTTTTTGCATTTGATTATGGATGGAATCGACCTCCGATTAAATATAAGTAGTAGAACGCCCACAGTACAGGAAGTAATTCAGGCTTTAAAAGATATGCCAATAAGCGCTTATGTAGGGATAGAAGTATTGTATAGCTATAATTACACAAACACGAGGTTTAAACCCCAAACATCCAAGCCATTTAATCCTGAAGGAGCCCAGCAAAGAGTGCTAATCATGTCCAGAGAAACTTTTGGAAGAGGATACGATCGTGAAGAGTATGACGACCGATATACTCTTTGGTTAACGAAATTATTCGCGCTACACAACCGAGATATAGGTTATATTCACATTACCACGCGGTTAAAAACAGGCAATTATGATTTGGGAAATAGCCGGCTCACCCATACGCTTTACAATCCCGTGGGCACTATTGCCCCTAAACAATTCTATAATCCCCAATATAAAATGAATGAGGATGGCTCTGCTCCCTTGCCCTTGCCAACAGTGTACTGGAAACCTAACATTGTAACGGATGAAGAAGGGAAAGCAAAAATCACATTTTATCCTTTTTCAAGGCCTTGGAATTATTCCATCATTATCCAGGGTGCGGACTTAAAAGGCGGTGTCGGAAGTGCTTCTGTTAAACTGACAGACAACTCCTTATCAACGAAATAAAAGGGTACTTGATAATCAACTTGACAACTAAGCCATGCCCCTAAAGGAGGAGTGCTCATTACACAAGCATCCTTCAGTTATTAAAACATCCAATTAATTTAAGTTCTCTTAAACCTTTGCGGCCAAATTTGTTCTTACCTATATAATAACACTAACAATTATGAAAAAAATATTAACTCTCGCTCTATTGGTAGGCATCGCACTGTTTGCCTCATCATGCAAAAAAGAAGTAACACAGGTTATACAGCCTAATCAAACGATAGTATTTCCCTTAAAATCTTCTGATTGGACTTATGATACACAAATCAACACATGGACAGCTACTATAGACATGCCCGAAATTGATAATTACGCTCATGATAATGGTGGAGTCTTGATCTATTTAGACCGCAACAATGGTGGTCAATATGAACAATTACCAATGCTTTATGATCAAATTACTTACTCCTACTCCACAAGTCCTGGTACATTAAGGATTGACGCTCAGTATTATGATGCTGTAGCTGGACCTAATGCACCTCCTGTGCCAAGACCGTTGACATCCACAGTTAAAGTAATACTTATTGATTCACTTCCATAAAAAATACTAATATTTAGAGGCTCCCATAAGGGGGCCTTTTTTACGTGGTAGTAGTTTTGTGTTTGGGCTTAAATGCCAGCGATGCTACAATGCTTATGGCAAGTATAGCGGCTATAACCAGCAACGAATGCAAGTTAGTAAAGCCAATCTGATCAAGGTACTTATCAGCAAGCATCTTAATACCTATAAATACCAATAATGCCGACAGCCCTACACGCAGGTAGCGGAACTTATCCATCACGTTTACCAGTAAGAAGAACATGGATCGCAGACCCAATATGGCAAAGATGTTGGAAAAGAATACCAGGTACGGATCGTGCGTTACAGAGAATATAGCCGGGATGGAATCCACCGCGAACATAATGTCAGTAAACTCAATGATAAGTAACACCAAAAATAGCGGCGTGATGTATTTTTTCCCTTCCTGCCTTATAAAGAAATTGCCGCCTTTGAAGTGCGGATAAACAGCGAATACCTTGGAGGCCAATTTAACAACAGGGTGCTTCTGCGGATCAATCTCCGCCTTTTTATTCCGGTTGATGAAAAGATTGATCCCTGTATAAATCAGAAATGCGCCAAAAATGTATAATATCCAATGAAATCGATCTATTAGCGTGGCGCCTAAAAATATAAAAACAAAACGCATTAATATGGCACCTAATATGCCCCATACCAATACCTTGTGATAATATTTTTTTTCTACACTAAAGGCAGAAAAGATGAGCAGCATTACAAAAATATTGTCTACAGATAATGCGTACTCTACAAGGTACCCGGTGATAAATTCAAGCCCGAGATTTTTTTGATAGATGCTGAGGTTTTCAGCAAAGCTGCGGCCAGTGAGCTCCAGGTTGTGCAAGCTCTCGGCATTTCTGTGCTTTAGCTCGGCCATGTTATCAATGCCGTGCAAAAAGTGACCGTACCAGGTGAGCAGAAAATAAAATAAGAGCGCCAACGCTATCCATACACCACTCATAATGGCGGCCTGCCGAATGCTGACTTCCTTATCTTTTTTGGAGAAGATACCCAAGTCAATTGCAAGCATAAGGGCAATGAAAATGACAAAGCCCCCCAGAAACCATACCTCGGTAGCCATTACTTATTGCGTTCGGTGGTGAACAATACCAGTTGCTCCAGGCCGTCGCGGGCGGGCCCTACAGGAAAGGTGCGCAGTATCTCGAACGCTTCGTCCTGATATTTTTTCATTTGGCTTTCCGCATATTGAAGTCCGCCTGCCTGTTTAACAAAGTTGATGATTTGCATAATTTTTTCCGGCTCATCATTATGGTTCTTTACCAGGCTCATCATGCGCCGCTTCTCTGCAGGCTGTGCATTTTTAAGCGCGTAAATGAGTGGCAACGTAACCTTTTTTTCCTTGATGTCTATACCCAAAGGTTTTCCAACATCATCTGTGCCAAAATCAAACATATCATCCTTGATCTGGAAAGCTATGCCAATTTTCTCACCAAAATCATGCATCTTTTTTACGGTAACTTCGTCGGCCCCGGCAGATGCAGCGCCGCATGCACAGCAGGCCGCTATAAGCGATGCGGTCTTCTGGCGTATCACCTCGTAATACACCGGCTCATCCACATCCATACGCCGCACCTTTTCTACCTGCAGCAATTCGCCCTCACTCATTTGCTTAACTGCTTCTGATACTATTTTGAGCAGTGCAAAGTCATTGTTATTGATGGAAAGCAATAGACCTTTTGATAGCAGGAAGTCGCCCACGAGAACGGCTATTTTATTCTTCCACAAAGCGTTGATGGAGAAAAAACCGCGGCGCTGGTAGGAATTATCCACCACATCGTCATGTACCAGGGTAGCTGTATGTAGCAGTTCAACCAAGGCTGCTCCGCGATGGGTAGCATCATTAATACCTCCGCAAATGCTGGCCGAAAAAAACACGAACATCGGCCTTATCTGCTTTCCCTTGCGCTTTACAATATAATGTGTAATGCGGTCAAGCAAGGGAACGGAGCTTTGCATAGAGTTTTTGAAACTCTCCTCAAAAGCGTCGATGTCAGCAGCTATGGGTTTTTTTATCTCGTTAATGCCGGGCATTACCTGCAAAAATATAATTAAAAGAATGCCTGTGGCATTGCACTGGCAAACATACTGTAAAAATAAGCTATATACACAAGTTGCATTATTTTTTTGCCAACCGTTAAACCTTTTAAAGTTAATGGCATCAAAACAACAATACACAACAAAGAGCAGTTAATTAATAGCTTTTTTAGGAGGTAGGTAAGTTTATGTTTATGTTTAAATGCAGCGGAACTGCTTGTTAGCGGTTTCGCTTTTTTTTTATGCTTTTAGTGATTATAATAATACATTTGCAGCCTGTAAAACGGAGAGGTGTCTGAGTGGTCGAAAGAGCACGCCTGGAAAGTGTGTATACGTCAAAAGCGTATCGAGGGTTCGAATCCCTCCCTCTCCGCTGATTTTCAAGTTAAAAAAAACCAAAAACCTGCAAGTCGCTGACTTGCAGGTTTTTTTTTATTTTATGCTACGAACCATTTCATTCAAAAAATCGCATCATTTTGGTGCGTAATTCGGTGAGTCATTTCAATTTTTGGACTAACTCACCAGAAAGGGGTTAATCAATTGACTGACAGCTCAATGAGCATGTAATCACATATAAAAGTCCCGATCCCAATCCAGCCATTATCAAAACGATGTTGGGGCGTGGTGACAAAGCAGGCTTCTGTAGTTTAGAGGCATTATTGCCTGACATACTCAGGGCAAGCACTCCTATTAAAGCAAAAAATGCAAGGAAAGCAATGTTTTTCATAATGGTTTGGTGATCTCGTAAATGTGGCAACCTTAAACATTATCGATCATCCCTGAGATATAACAGATATATACATTTTCCTGAATGCGACGAATAATCTATCCAATCTCGGGTTTTAATTAAAGTTTTTAAAATGTAATTTGTTGAGATGTTAAAGGTCGGTGTAATGATAAAAAGCCGGATATCTTTAAAGATTTATGAGGAAAAGAATAATTTGGAGATAAAGATCTTATTCCTACATAATGTGCCGGCGCCATAGCCGTATTCATAATAAGCCAGATTGTGCGTTTTGTAAGATTACAACCTCCATTTCATATTTATTTAGACATTTCGCAGAAACATTATCACAGATATAAAAAATTGCATCCCTACCTACCTACGGCAGTTACCGAAACTAGATAGAAAACTTTATGCATGTTTCTGTTTACATCCCAGAACCTGGGATATTGGCAAAAAATTATTCAGCAATGCTATTTTGTACGCTCTGCCTTTAAGTTTACTGCCCCCTATCTTGTGTTAACCTTGAGATCGGCTTAGGAAACTGGAGAATTGCTATATTTGAGATCGCGGAAACAGCTGTCTTCACACCTATTTCGCTTACCCCTACGATAAGTCTGAACCTTCGGAAACACTGATCGCTGTTGTTGTGACATAACTAAATTCTATCCATTTAGGCGAGACTTACTTCTTATAATGGATGTATATCAGGGTGCAGTTGTGATATGCACAAAACAATTATAATTAATATCACTTCTGAAATTCTTTCGCTTATCAGCCAAATTGGTGAATTTAAATTCGCTTGGCGTGCTTTGGACATTTTGCGCATGGGTGTTTATCAGCTGTACGCCGTATAGCGACCATTTTAAGTACGGGCTTTTAAATGCGAATAGCCGAAATTACTTGAAAAAATCTTACAGAAACCTGTTAGCTAAAAATGAACTGTAACTTAAGGACGGTGGAAGAATTACCTGGTACGTTCTGCCGTAGGAATATTTGTATTTGTTTAGTTAGTCATCTAAAAAAAATAGTTAAACTAAAATCGCCAATTTGAGCTGACAGTTGGTTGGTCCTATCGGTTGCTCATTGCTTTAGTGATATTTCGTGTAAAGCGTTGCAACAACGTAGCATCCTCGGTAATTATTTCAGCGTCAGCAAGCAAACCTTCTTTCAGTATTATTTGCTTGTTTTCGAACGAAAGCTGATGGTCTTTCAGCGCTACCTTGGCCATAAATATGCTATCGTTATAAGGCACATCGGCAATATACTTGACACTGCCCGTCAACATACCGTATTGCTCAAAAGGGTAGCTTTTAAGTTTTACCAGTACCTTTTGCCCAGCTTGTATTTTACCCATATTATCTTGAGGAATATGTATTTCACCAAAATAGCTACCGTTGCCACTACTTACGTAGAATACCGCTTTCCCAACTTCCATCACTTGGTTGGGTTGAACAATGCCGGCGAAGGCAAGCTTTCCGATTTGCGGGGATGTCAACACATATTTGCTTTCCCAGTCATCCACCTGACTAATTAAGCTATTAAGCGCCTGACTAAACTTAGCACTTTCATCCTTTATCTGATTATTAAGTTCGAGTATTTCTTTTTGCTTGGTCAGTTTGTTGGTATTAGCTGAAATTAGTAACCCTTCCAATTGTACAAGACTTGCCTTTTTTGCCAAATACCTGCTTTCCTGCTGCCGGAATTCGGCTGTGGTTTCTACTTTCTTAACGGCAAGCTGTTTGTGCATTGCATACTCATCTGTAGCCAGGTCTAAGTCTTCTTGCTGAATCCGTTTCTGTTTATTTAATTGTGTTATTTGTGCATCCAAATCGTGCATTTCCTGTTTCAAGTATTGTTTCTTTTGTTGCCAAGAGCCTTGATCAGTTGCTGCGCGATAATTAAGCATTTCATGCAAAAAGGTTTGATAGGCTCCTTGCAGTTCGCCAAGCCTATTGCTTTTTATTTGATTCAAAACGGTTGGATTTATACTAGATAGTTCCTGACGTTGCAGTGTGTTTAGCTTGCTACTTAATGCCAATACCTGTACATGATCGGCAGTGCTTTCCAGGAAGGCTAAAGATTGTCCGGCCTGTACAGGTTCACCATCTTTAGCTAAAATCCGGATAATACGTCCGCTCATTTTGGGAACCACCGGCCGGGAGGCTTCGGTAGAGGTTATACGCAATGGAGTCTTTACCACATCAGGATATTTTACACAGGCACATAGGCTTAATAGCATCACCAATACGGTAAAAAAAACGGTTATTCCCCAACGTAATAGGCACGATGGAGTAGCGGTGATAATGTCCTGCACATCGTCCGAGTGCCTTAATTCTCCCTGTCTATCTATAATTAAATCCGGCATATCTATAATCCTAATTCTAACTGATTTTTTACTAAACTATAGTAGTCGCCTTTTATGGAGGTAAGGTACTGGTGGTTTCCCTGTTCAATAATTCGCCCTTGATCCAGCACAATAATATTGTCGGCATTGCTAACCGTACTTAAGCGATGGGCTACCACCACTACTGTTCTGCCATTAAAAAATTGTTGCAGGTTATTCATAATCACTCGCTCATTATTTGCATCCAAGGCATTGGTAGCTTCGTCAAAAAAGATAAATTCGGGGTCTTTATATACTGCTCTCGCAATGAGGATACGCTGCCGCTGGCCTTGACTTATACCATTTCCCTCAGCGCCTATCTTGGTATCTAAACCTAAAGGTAAACCGTCTATAAAATCCTGAATGTTAGCTACGTAAATAGCGTGGTTGAGCTTCAGTTTATCGGGGCGTTCGTCACCCACGGCTATATTGCGGGCGATCGTGTCTGAAAAGATGAAGCCATCCTGCATCACTACGCCGCACTCCGATCTCCAGACTTTAAAGCCGATGTTAGATAATAGTTGTTCGCCAACTCTTATTTCGCCTTTTTGTGCTTCGTAAAAACGGAGCAGAAGTTTCAGAATAGTGGTTTTTCCGCTGCCGCTCATACCCACAATAGCAGTAGTTTTTCCTTGTGGAATTTGCAAGTCTATTTCTTTAAGCACCGGCTCATTACCCGCACCGGGGTAGCTGAAAGTGATCTGATTAAGCGACAGACTTCTATTTTCGGGCAATAGATGATTAAATTCTTTTTCTGCCGGTTCCTCATCTTGCATCTGGTGAATTTCATTAAGCCGTTCCAAACTGATTTTGGCATCCTGAAGACCTTGTATAAAGCTTAAAAGTTGCTGTACGGGGCTGTTTAACTGGCCGATGATGTATTGCATGGCCATCATGCCGCCTAAAGAAAGTTGCCCGTTAATTACGGCGGTCGCGGCCAAAAAAGTAATGAGCAAGTTAGTCGATTCATTTATGAAGGCAGAACCGCCCTGCTGGTACTGGCTTAATGCCAGGCTTTTAATGCTAAATTTAAATAGTCTTGCCTGTAGATGTTCCCATTCCCAGCGTTTTTGCTGTTCACAATTATTGAGCTTGATCTCCTGCATACCATTTACCAATTGCACAATGCTACTCTGATTTTTCGAGGCTATTTCAAAGCTTTTATAATTTAGTGTGCGTCTGCGTTTAAGGAAGGCAAATATCCACAATACATACAACGCGCTGCTAGTTAAATACACGCCAAAAATGGTCGCGTTATAATATGCTAACACGACCGAAAACACCAGCAAGTTCACCATAGAGAACAGGGTGCTTAAGGTCGAACCAGTTAAAAAGCTTTCGATCTTACGCTGATCATTCATGCGCTGCATGATATCGCCCGTCATCTTAGTATCGAAGAAGCTGATTGGCAACTTCATGAGCTTGATCAGAAAATCAGTAATAATAGATATATTGATGCGAGTGCTGATATGCAACAATATCCAAGAGCGGATAAATTCCACGCTCACCCGACCCAGAATGAGGAATGCCTGGGCAACGATAACAATATACAAAAAATTAAGGTTGCGGGTGTTGATGCCGATATCCACCACCGATTGGGTGAGGAAGGGTACAATGAGTTGCAGCAAAGTTCCTATCCCCCAACCGAACAGCAATTGGACAATCAGTTGTCGGTAACGAAACAAATAATGCAGCAAAAAGCGCCAGCTCACGCCATTTTCTATCTCATCCTCATGTTCGTAAAATGAGGGTGTTGGGCTTAAAAGTAATGTTATGCCCTCTTGCTCCGTAGTGTCAGCCAGCCAGTTGCGGGCAAAGTCTGTCTCTGTTAACACAATAAGGTTGCTGCCCGGATCGGCGATGTAATAGTTGCTTTTACTGATCCTGTACAGCACCACAAAATGATTTTGCCGCCAGTGAAGGATGCAGGGGAGCTCGGCTTCTTTTAAATCACTGAGGCTAAGTTTGGCACCCAGCGTCCGAAAGCCCATCTTTTCGGCGGCATCACTGATGCCCAGTAGCGATACCCCTTCGCGGTTAATCTCGCACAATTGCCGCAACGTTTGCAGCTTGAAGTTGCGTTTATAATGTTTGGCCACCATGCGCAAACAGGTAGGGCCACAATCCATCTGGTCAGGTTGCTTGTAATAAGGAAAAGGCATAAGAGATCGCTAAAGTTGTTAGCTATTTATTAGTGAATCATGGCAAGTAGATCAAAAGAGCCAAACAACTTGTTTGACACATACTCTGAAATATAACTTTGGGGATCTAAGTAAGTCTGCTGACTTACTTAGTCAATTCTTTATGATTGATCATAAAGGGCGTTGATCATAAATTTTTGGAAGATTACCTTGCCCTCTTTATCAATAATGAAACTTTCAGGTTCTCCTTTTACACCATAGTGCTTAAGCGCAAAGTCTGTTGAACCACGCAACGGAATTAAGGAATACTTTGTATTTTTAAGAAATTCTAAAACATGCGCATCTTGTCCCGGATATACATTAATACCAAGGTATACAATGTTTTTATTATGATTTGGACATGAAGTTAAAGGCCTTACATTCATATGTTAACTACAACCAATCTTCCTTAAATATTTTACAGTACACTACTTTGACGCATTGTTGTTTAAACTATCTTCCGCATAATATGATAATACTTCGTTTAACATTATTTCCAATGTTCGTTCTCTATTTTTATCTATCTGAAAATCACCAAAAACTACTTGTCCTCTACGATCTATTAAATACGTCGTTGGGTAAATAGATACAAATGGCAGGTTACCTATACGCGTTCCTTTATCGCGAAGCGGGACAAACGTATAATTATTCTGCTGCATCAATGGTTTAATAAAATCTTCATCTTGATTACCGCCGTTAATAGCGAGATATACTACTTTTTCATGATCAACTTTATTTAAAACTTTTTCAAAATGCTTGAACTCATTTAAGCAAGGACCGCACGTTGGGAACCAAAAAGTCAACAATACTACTTTATTTCTATAATCTGATAGAGAAATGTCTTTCTTAGTCAAGAAATTGGTAAGAGTGAAATTGGATAATTGCCATGCCTTTTGATGTCTGATGTTGTAAATATCGCTGTCAATTTTTGCTCTGGTATAATTAAGTTTTCCTCCATAATTTACAATCCGCGATCGTAGACTGTCAGTAGGTAATTTTGCGTAGCAATAGACAAGTGTATCATACGCAGCACTAATACTGCCTCTCCTCTCTAAAATGTTTGCTTTAAATAAAGTTATCTCTTCAACGAAAGGGTTATACCAGGGGTTTTTATTAAGTTTTATAGATTCTAACACACTATAGGCGGCTTCAAAGTTGTTTTTGTCATAGAAATTCTTTGCGTCTATTAAATACCTCGAATTCAATATGTTAGTTTTCCAGATATCGCGGTTAGTCTTCATTATGATCACCATTTCAACAGCAAGCTCAAACGCCTTTTTAGGATATTTTAAAAATAGTCGCCGGTAATACTCCTTCATTCCTTCTTCAAACCATGCAGGCTGTGTTTCTGAAAACATCCTTTTTAGCTCTTCAAAGTATGGTATAAAATGATCTGTGTTATGTGGTGCAACTGCCAATTTATATAATGCTTTAGCTGCAAGTTCACTTTTGGGATGCCTATAGGCAACATCCAGCATCAGTGAATCATATTTCAAGCTGTCAATTTGTTCAAAAAGAGATGCATATAAAAATGATGACTCTGCATTATTAAAGGCTAGGAGTTGAGCTTTTTTCATGAAAGCCTTTGCTGAATCTAAATTCCCTTTTTTTAACTCGGTTTTAGCCAGCAATTGCCATGCCTTAAACCATTTTGGATTTAATCGCACAGCTTTAGATAAATAAGCATTGGCCAGATTCACATCATGAGTAATAAATGCTTCACCAATTGCAAATGGGATGACAGGCTCATGTGGGAATTTTTTTATCCATCTGTTATATTGTATTAACAATACACTATCAGATGCTGTAGCATAAATGTATGCATGATGTTTTTGAAGTGAAGTAGGATCTTTCTCAACTTGTCGTTTAAGCTCATCTAGGTCCCTACGATTTACCTGTGAATGTGCTGTAAAGAAATTAAAGCACAATAGCGCGAAAATAAGCACGAGTGACGCTTTCTTCATAACAATCTGATAATAAAGCAATTAATTCAAAAAGAGAGGAATATTAAACCTCTCTTTTTAATTTTAAAATTGTTAAGATGAACAAGCTCCGTATGTACCCTTTCCCCCCATACAGGTTACTTGAATACAATCTTTGCCAGAGTCGCAATCAGAATCTGATGAGCATTCACTTGTCTCTTCACAATCTGACTCTTTTACTAATCCGCCAAGTACGTTTTTCATTTCCGCTCTGCTCAGCTGTTTGAAATTTTCCATAGTTATAAAGGTTAAAAAATAGTAGTTTTGCCATAACCACGCCCTGGCAATTTTGCGGCATGTATTTTAAGTGCATGCTCCTTCACTTTTGGCCAAAAAGTTCTTCCGAATTGCAGCTAGCTCACCACCTACAGCAGGTATTTTATCTCCTGTAGCTGATAATCCTCTGGCAAACGGTATCCGTTTATCAGCAGAGAGGGCGTGGCTTTTATGTCTGCAATTTCGCACCACGCTTGTTGTTTATCAATTATTTCTTCAGTAGACTCAACACTCTTTACCGGATAAGCTTTGGCCCACTCTTCGTAATTTTTTTGCTTCTGTGCATACCAGTCATTTAAGGCTTGTTTTATAATCAGCTTATCATCAACACCGTTTAAGGCCATCAAATGCCTTGCAACGGGCGCCTTGCGATCATTAATACTATTTTTTGCATTAAAAACAATCCGTAACTGTATATCGTCGTTACAACTCAACCACTCATCTAATTTTTGATGCGCCCGAGCGCACGGCGGACAGTATGGGTTACTTACCATTGTTACTATGTGACTTGCTTCCACGTTGCCTAATACAATACTCCAAGTCTCATCTGGCACCACAAACTTGGGTTGCTCATGTAGCAATTTGTCAAATATCTCTGTATTATATTTAAACTTGCGCAATTGTTGTTTTAAAGGTCCCAACTGCTGAAGCTTCATCAAGATGGGTTTTATCAAAAACCAAATCGCTACAGGTATAATAAGACTGATGAATATGGTAGCTAGTGATTTTGGATCTACCATAGGAAACGACGCTGTTAAAAAATCCAAGGAAAATAAAAATTCAACCCCAAGCAACGCTTGCACAGTGCAACATAATACACACCATTGCTTAGCCACACGCGCTTGGTGATAAATAGAATAAACAGTGTACGGCAAGCTTAACAAGTTAAGAATCGAAATGATTTTCAGGGCCAATGGTGAGTTATTGGTCAAAAAAAACATGAGCCAGGTGCTCGCAAAGTAAAAAAATCCAACCTCACTCCAGCTAAGGCCATCAAAAACATTAGCGGCGTTCGAACTCAATATGGCATTACAATTGTTTTTGCCCGTTCCGCATAACGTTTGAATTAATGGGTTGTTCATATTGATGCTTTGTACGAGTAACAATGTAGTCGTGGCTAATCCAACTGTTTTAATTATGATCAGTAAAGCGGTTTGCCAAGGCTGCCATCTTCCCGCAAAACTCAAAAGTATTATACCTGTTATCAAACTAAGAATTAGCAATGTTAGTCCTATTGAATACCGGTACGGTTCGAATGAAAATTTAAACGATGTTCCTTTCCTTTTGATTAGTTTAGGTTCTTCATTCGCTGCTAAGACCACACCTGTAAATTGCTCCGAAAACTTAGCAAGTGGTATTTTTTTATTGTCAGATATTTGATCATTATAAATTACCTCGTTACGGCTGATATTTGTGACCAATAAAAACTCTGATCTTGGCATGCTGGTATGAGCTATGAATGGACAAGGAACGTGAACTAAATCATCTTTGGTTATTTTGTAGGCATTGACAGGCATACCATAATGGCGTGAAACATCATTTAATGCTAAAAGATTTGGATAGTCGGGATGACGACTTAATTCATCGGCCACTTCCTGGTAGGTAATATTTGAATTTACAAGCCGTAAATATTTAAAAAGCACGGCATCGGAATTAGGTCTTATATTTCTCAGGATCATAGGTTTAGGCACTTATTAAACCATTAGTTAATTAATGATTTAATACTAAGTTAAAAACATATTTACAAATAGCAACTTTGTATCAAGTAATTTACATTTCATAAATTAAAAATATATGAATTGGACTTACGGTAAGCACCGATGTTTTTTAAGGTATTAAAGTAGGAAGGTTTAATGCACCTCTTTTATAACCGCTTAAAGGTTATTCACTTTAATGCTCCGTGACTTCAAGATTTTTATGATGGCCATTTAATCGGGTCCGTACGGTACAAATTAACGTTTCCTTACCAGCTAAGATCCGAGTATCATCCCGCATAAAAATTTCACGGTAGAGGCAAATGGCGCAATGTTCATGGTATGGAACTGAAATTTATTCATACACTCCAAGGCCTAGCGTTGTTCATTTATCAAAGGTACGCCAATACAAAATGCAATGTGCGATTCGCCGATCAGCAATGACTATCGCTAGGAGTGCAGACTGATGGCGCTTCTTTAACCTCCATCTGCTCTAATTAATCAATAATAAGAACGCAAAAACTAAATGCGCCACAATTAAATATTTTCAAATTACTTATTAACGGAGGTGAGTGGCAAACGAGAAAAGATGGCTTCATTTTGTATTATAGTTTCCCTACTTAAAAACTTGATTCTTAAAAAATTCGCAATTTCAAAATAATTTTTAAGGCCTTTTCAAGGTAAGATAAACTGGTGAGTCACTCGGTGAGTCAAAATTGACCACCTTCATAAAAAATTGAAAAACAACGAGATAGGACCTTAGGTTCTGAACTCTCCCTCTCCGCGAAATGAAGGGGCCCGAATTATGATTGGGTTTCTTTATTTAATCACAAATACTGACTCATCAGGTGTACAATTTCCAAACACCATTAATGATTTGAGCAATCTTTAAGTGATCGTGGTAACGACCCGTTTTACCAGGTTTCTATAACATTTTCCTTCCAGAGTTGCAAAGCGTACGATCGGAACGATTTTGGGCCTTTCTTAAAAGCTTGGTCAAATGTATAAACGCCCCCTTCATATTCTTTATCTGAAATCTTCACTTTGCTGGTTCCCCTAACAGCATATTTTTTATTCCCTCAGACATAATTATTTTCATATTGCTTGGGCTTACATCACCATGGCAAACAGTTGTATACATAAGCCATACCTCTGCTTTTCCATCCTTATTAAGATCTGTAACAGCAAAAGTGTTCGGGATATAATTTGCTTTAATGTCAACCGGGCATTCTTTAACAAAATCATGAACCAGCCATGAAAGAGTTTGTTGACCTTCTATAATCTTGTAACTATAAGCATAGAGAGCCATATCTCTATAGCCATCTTCGGCGCCTTTTGTTGTCGTTTCGCCAGTCTCAGTAGTAACAATTATATGTTCACCTTCATCATCCGTATAACGTACAGCATTGATGATTTTTCCAACATAATTTATTGATGCCGGAATTGATTTTTTGTCAAGTTTGACTAACTTAATTTGTGCAAATGACAACTGTGCAATTGTCAATAACATCAATAAATTAAACAGCTTCATTTTATTTACTAAGCATTGCTTTAAATCAGCTTTTCATTACATATCGAAAGCAAACGTTTTGGTTAAAGGGCTATTGCTTTACAAAAGTGCATTAAAGCTAATGCTGCCTGAGAAAATGTTGTTAGCAAACCAAAAAGATAGTCGGGATATGCGCTATTCATTAAATAACCGTAAACAAAGGATGCATTACATGGGTACCTGACTACGCCGATAAAAATAGCTACTACGCATCAAATAAAGTGATATAAAAAAACCACATCTCCATTATAGGCCGGTTTGGATTGGCCCTTGATATTTAACGTAGCTTCAATAACCACCTTGGTCACTCCTCGCAGATTTGCTATGGAAAGGAGCTTTGCCTTAAGCTGCACTTCATCATTTACCAGCACTGGCTGGCCGAATTTAAATCGCTCGATTCCATAATTTATTTCCATTTTAATGTTCCGGATATCGGCTATCTGCTTCCATAAATAAGGGATTAAGGACAGGGTAAGATATCCATGCGCAATGGTCGACTTAAATGGCCCTTCTGTCTTTGCCCTTTCCTCATCAGTGTGGATCCATTGGTGGTCTAACGTAGCGTCAGCAAATTTGTTAATCTGGTCTTGATCGATCCGATGCCATTCTGAAACACCCAACTCTTTACCTGAATGCGATTGATATTCTTCGAAATTGTTTACTATCAACATATAATTTATTTGCTTATTGGCCTTCGCTGTTAATTGAACTTCAAATCACTGACCGAGCTCATCCTTGACGGAAGTAAAGGTAAGTGTTGGGTATACTAAATAAAAATGCTTGCCTTTCTCACTTGTATCAAACGCCCGTTCACAGCGCTTAAAAATCTACCCTTAATATCAACTTGGTAAAACCGGGCAAAAAGAAAATCCCCATTGCCGGAATTGTTTGAATATAGAAATATCAAATATGTTTACCTACAAGAAAATATAACAGTATTTGTTTGCATGTTGCCGACTTACTGATAACAATATAATGCAACAGGGGAAATAGGGTTTTTTAAATGAGACAAAAAGATTTTGGATTACAGGCCAGACAATGGCGGCAGCGAAATCTTTTTTCATTCAACCCGCCTGATGGACAACATCCGTTAATAATGTTGTTAATTATGGCTTAGAGCAAAGCCCTAAAGGTCCAAATGCCGTAAATGTAAATAGCTTAACACCCTATAGTTTCATTTTAAAGGATTCCCATTAAGGAAGCGCTTTTTTTCACCAGGTGTTCCACTGTGCTTTTCCAATTTTACCTGTTACTCCTATTGACCAATATTTTTGCCATGATTGTACATATGGAAGTTTGGATAATGCCAGCACTTACTCGCGGATGCTGGTAGAATCTTTAAGGGTCATTTCTGCTATTTCATCCTTTCGTTTGAATGATACGCCCGGATGTTTTTGCATATACCTGATCAGTTCTGTTGCAGCTCTTACCATCTGTGGTGTACCGCTCACGCGGTCATGAAAGGTTAATGAAAGTTGCCTGCGTTTGGTGGCCGACTCTTCGTAAAGCTGGTCGAACTCCATTTTGATCTGCGTGATGTACTGATCGGGCGAAAAGTTTTTTAGCTCGATCATACCCAAGTCGTTATTGCGTACAGTGTAGGGCACCACGGCAAAGTCTTTTCCGTTAACTTTAATGATGAATGGCTCATCCCGGCTCAGGTCATCTATGTGGTAAATACAATCCAGCTCCTGTAATATTTTTAGCGTGTTTTCGCTCCGGCGAAGGAAATTGGCGTTATAACCAACTGCTGTTTGCCCGGTTACTTTTTTGATCGCATCTAAACCATCTTTGATAAATTTCTTTTCCTCATCATAAGACATGTCGTATTCATCTTTCCACGTCATACCATGACCCGAGGCCTCATGCCCACGGTCAACAATCTCTTTAGCCAGTGCCGGATTTTTCAAGACGGCAGATCCCACCATGTGCGTGGTAACCTTGATGCCTAATTTATCCCAGTTATCTAGCATTCTAGGAATACCCTCTTTATAACCATATTCGTACCACGTGGCCGCAGGTAGGTCCTTGAACCCGGGCTTCATGTTGGGAGGGAAAGGGCTTGGCGCGTTATCCGGCTGGCCGCCTGCCTCGAAAAGCATAGTAGCGGATACCACGATTCTTGAGCCATCGGCCCACTTTGATCGAGTAGGAGCATATATCTTATTTAACTTTTCTGCTGCTGCAATTTGATTTGCTCCAATCAGACCAGCCATAGATAATAAGCCGGTTTGTTTAATAAAATCTCTTCTGTCTGACATAACGATAGTCTTATTAACTAACGCCGCTCTTATATTTCGAACAGCGTTAATTTGATCTATTAATCAGTAAAGTCCCTGATTAAACTTGGCAACGGCTGCTTTGGGGTCGGCAAAGTAATCGGCATATTGCTGCCCTGCCTCTCCAACAAATATCTCATAACGGTCTGCCGTGATGCCGTTATAAATATCTGCTGCTGCTACTTCCGGCGGCAGGCCGTGCTGTTCGCCACCCATATCCTTTGTGGCATCGGTGTTGATTAATGATGGCATTACTTCGAATACCTTGATATTGGTACCGGTCGACAGTGTTAAGCGAAGGGCTACAGAGTGTGAATGTAAGGCCGTTTTAGCATCCGAATAGGTTGGCAACACCACCAGTGGATGGAACGCCACGTTAGATGTGATATTTACTATGGCTGCTTCGGGTTGTTTTTTCAGCAGCGGTAGTAAAGACTCTATTAAGCGCACAGGAGCAAAATAGTTGGTTTCAAACTCCTGTCTTGCTTTCTCTACCGCATTTGCACCTTCGCCCAGTTTATAAACAAAACCTACCCCGGCATTATTGATCAAAACGCTCAAGTCATTGTAATTACTTTCAAGTTTCACAACAAGACTCTTAACCGAATCCGCATCAGTCACATCACTAACAATGTAATCAACGCCTAATTCTCTTGCTGCCTTTTGCAATTTCTCTTCATTACGGCCCGAGATGATCACCTTATTACCTCTTTCATTTAACAATTTTGCTGTTGCATAACCAATACCTGAACCACCACCTGTTACCAATACTGTTTTCTTTGTGATTTCCATGACTTTGTTTTCTATATTTAGTTTTAAATTTGCTTGTTACTTGCAAGTAAACAAAGGTAAATTTATTTACTTGCTAATTGCAAGTATTATTTAACATATAAATGTCATGAAAGAAATTCAGCATAGATCAGACTGTCCAATTTCGTTCTCTCTTGATTACCTGGGCGACAAATGGGTGCTGCTGATCCTGAGAGACCTGATTTTTACCGATAAAAGGAGTTATGGTGATTTTCTCACCTCGGATGAAAAAATCGCGACAAATATTCTCGCCGACCGGCTCAAGCTGCTGGAGGCAAACGGCTTTATAACGTCTACCGTATCCCCCGAAAAGAAGAACAAGTTTATTTATAGTCTTACAGAAAAAGGAATTGATTTGATACCGGTAATTGTTGAGTTAATGATATGGGGATCAAAATATGATTCGTACGATACAAAGGACATTGTCAAAAAGTTGCAGAAGGATAAGGAAGGCACCATTAAACAACTCCGCGAAAAATTATTAGCACGAATAAATAACTAAGCTTAAAATTTATCTGAGCACTGCCATAATCAGCTTCAAACTTGGCAAATACGGAAATGGTTTATAAATTTAGTTTTCCGCGATGAAGAGATTAAACACTTTTCCTGCTGGTTTGAGCCAGAACAAGCATTTGCCGATCAGGATTGTCTCTCCTGAATTTGGCCATTTGCCTGTTGGTGAAAGGTTACGACCAGCTCCATTCGAGCGCCTGTCGTATTACTTCTTTCTTTTCGTATTAAAGGGCAGTGCGGTGGTAAGCGTTGACGGAGCAGACATTGCTGTGGGAGATAACGAAACTATTTTTTTATTACCTCATCAGATCAGAGATATCTCGCACCCGCTACATGCTGAAGCTTATTTTAAATTAGGTTTTGACGAGGAGTGCTTGTCGCAATTACCCAATTCTTATTCTTTCTTAAATGATCAGCGGAACGGGCAAAAAATAAAGTTCACAACGGCGGCGGCTGAACGTTTGAAGATAACCCTGAACATTATTCAGGAATTGTTGACCGAACCCGGTACAGCGCCAGCATTGATAGTAGCCCACCTGCATTGCCTCATGACAGAAATGGAGACCGCTTATCTTGCAAATGAGAAAGGCGCTTTAAAAGACCAACACAGCAGATTTGCCAATTTTAAAGTATTTGTTGATGACCACCTTACGGAGCAAAGATCTGTTCAAAACATTGCCGATGAGCTTGCTATAAGCACCGGCACCCTTAACCATCTCGTAAAACAGCACTCTGGGCTTAGCCCTAAACAATTCATTAACGAACGCTTGATACTGGAAGCAAAACGACGCTTGCGATATGGCGACCGCATATCAGTAAAAGAACTCGCATTTGAACTCGGGTTTAATGACCCGGATTACTTCTGCCGTGTTTTCAAAAAACTCACAGGTCAAACGGTCGTGCAGTTTATAAATATGTCCTGAATTATCCTGCTTTCGTCCGGTTAGGGCTCAAAGCGTTTCCGGAAATTTGCTCTCGCAACGATCAAATAATATGAAAACGATAACAGGAAAAATACTCATTACCGGCGGCACGGGCCTTGTCGGTTCAAGGCTGATACCACGACTGGTAGCAGCAGGTTATGATTGCCGCGCACTCTCCCGTACCGGCAAAACGGTACCCGGGGTGGTTGACACTGCCAAAGGCGACATTCTTGATGCTGACACGCTCGATAGCGCGGTAAGCGACATTGCCGCTGTTATACATCTCGCAGCGGTATTCAGATCCCCTGATGCGGACCTAATCTGGAAAAGCAATCTTGAAGGAACTAAAAACCTAATAGACGCCGTGAAGCGCCAGGCACCTGATGCACATTTTATCATGGCCAGTACCGCACATGTTTATAATTCAAACAATCCTCACCCGGGCAGAGAAAGCGACATAACAGCCCCCGAACACCCCTACCCTGCCAGTAAAGTTGCCGCGGAGGAGCTACTTAAAGATAGCGGCCTCAACTGGTCCATTATCAGATTTCCTTTTGTTTATGGAGACGGTGATGGGCATTTGGATGAGCTACCCAAATATGTAGGGCAATGGCATCCTGCCAAAAGAATGAGTACTATACATCACCGGGATATTTTCACAGCCATTGAACTGGCTCTGAGTGGTAAGTTCCAAGACCTTACGGTCAACGTAAGTGATGATGCACCGTTATCAATATTTGAATTACTCGCTGTAACCGGTACGGCCTTAGCATCCTCCGCCGAACCGCTTAGCGATCCCTGGCACATGATTATGGATACCTCACTCGCCCGCTCGCTGGGTTTTAAGCCTGTTGTGCGAACAGTTTACCAGGCTGCGCAGGAAGGGTTACTGTAAAGGCGATATTTTCAGACATTCAAGATGATCGTCCGGACAGATTCGTAAATACTTCAATCGCGTCCGGACGAGCCATTGCGTAAGGACAGTATACAACTAAGGATGTACTGCCGCGAAAACAGGGATAGTAAACCAAAAGATACTGCCTTGCCCTGGTACGCTTTCCACACCAATACGGCCACCATGGCGCTCAATTATTTCTTTACAGATGTATAAGCCAATGCCAAAGCCTTTTACTGTTTTCATCTGCTCGCTCTCTACCCGGTAAAAGCGTTCAAAAACACGCTGCTGATCTTTTAACGGTATACCCATGCCTTCATCTTTCACACTTACCATTGCATAGGCACCTTCAGTGATGCAAGCCACCTGTATCTTCGATCCCGGAGGTGAGTATTTCACCGCGTTGTTTATCATGTTGATAAGCACCTGCCGTATTTTATCCTGATCAGCTTCAACCGGCGTATGCTCCACCGGCTTAAATATTACATCGTGCGAGGTAATAGTAGCGAGCGATTCCTCCTCTGCTTCCTTCACAAGGTCGGCCATGTCAAACTTGGTTTGTTCAAGGCTTATTCGCCCTTCGCCGATGCGTGCGATATCCAAAAAGCCGTTGATGAGTTTAATCATCCTGTCCGCCTGTTGCTTGGTTTTTCTGGCTATATCTGAAATTACAGGCTCTGCCATTTTCTGCGCTTTTAACTGAAGCACTTGTGCATACCCGTTAATAGAGGTAATAGGTGTACGCAATTCATGGCTAACAATGCCAATAAAGTCGTTTTTGCGCTGGTCTTCCTCTTTACGTTGAGTAATATCAAGCAAAGTACCGGAGAATACGGCAGTACCAAGCTCTGCCGATATCAATACTTTACCGGTTGCCCGCACCCAGCAACGGGTGCCTGCCTGGTTAAGGATTGGGTACTCTATATCATATGATGATTTCATATCTATAGCTTCCCGGATGGAAGTGGCTACGCGTCCGCGGTAGTTCTCATCAATTCGTAACATAGTGCCTTCAAGGGTAACGGCTTCCTCCGGTTCGTAGCCAAAAAATTGCCTTGATCGTTCTGACAGCACCAATTCGTTATTTTTCAAATCAAGATGCCAGGTTCCGAGCTCAGCAGAGTCAACAGCCATTCGCAATTGCTCCTCGGCAATTTCTACCTTTTGCCTGCCCTGCACAATGTCTGTTACATCAAGCGCAGTATTCAGTAAACCCCATACTGTACCATCCGGTGTTTTAAGCGGTGTAAAGCTGTAGGTATAATAAAACTCACGCAATTTGCCTTCATGCACATAACGCATATGTGCTTCTTCCTGCCTGAATGGTACACCCGTGTCATAAACCAGGCGCATCGTTGCCGGAAAATCCAGCCCTTTAAGTTCGGGAAGTGCTTCGGCAAAGGTTTTACCGAATACTTCGTCTGTTTTATCCCATGCCCGCAACATACGGGAATTGGCAAAACGTATATGCATATCGCGGCCAACATGCAGCGCCATAGCCATGGGTGCATGCTCAATTACCTCGCGTGCTTCATTCTCTTTAATAAAGCGCTCATCGCGCAGCCGTACAATCTCATCCTTAGCGGCTTTTAATTCAATAAACTTTTTACGCAGTTCCAGCTTTTCCATCACCTGCCTTGCCAGTGTATGCAAGGAGCGCTGTTGCATTTCAGTCAATTGCCTTGGCTGCTGATCGATAATACATAACGAGCCGAGCGCATGCCCTTCCTGGTCTATCAGTGGCACGCCAGTATAAAACACGATATTTGGGTACCCGGTAACGAAAGGATTGTCCGCAAAGCGAAGGTCGTTTCGGGCGTCCTCAATAACCATAACCTCCTTTGCCGCTATAGTGTGCTGACAAAAAGAGTAAGCTTTATCCGTTTCCCTGATGTTTAATCCTTTTACAGATTTAAACCACTGCCGGTCACGGTCAACAAAACTTATCAAGGAAATAGGCATATCGCATATTGCTGCAGCCAGTTCGGTAATATCGTCAAAATCCTGTTCGGTAGCGGTATCAAGAATCTCTAAAGAATATAACGCGTTTAATCGTTCTCGTTCGTCTTGGGTTATAAATGGAGCTGATGACATTGATGGGTATCAAAGATAAAAATTCTTGAGTTAAAGTTGTTGCGCCTTAGTTTGCAGGTTGAGTTGACTATATGCATTTAAACAGCTTGGTGCCCACGAGTAAGAACATCTTTAACCGTATTTAACAGTACATCAATGTCAAAGGGTTTGGCTATAAAAGCATCTGCACCGGCATCCATTGCTATATGTTGCCCGTCATGACTGGCAGAGATAACAATAACCGGTAAGTTGGCTGTAGCCGTATTCTTGCGGATGGCCTGCAGTACCTGATCGCCAGAAAGTACAGGCATCCAAAGATCAAGGATTACCAGATCCGGTTGCTCACGCTGCAGTATCGATCCAACATTCAGGCTATTAATTTCAGGAATTACCGAGTAGTCATCGCTCAGAACAAGATCAAGCAAGTCCAAAATTCCTTCATCATCATCACAAATGAGTATTTTGTCAGGCATTTGATGCTCCTTTCTTTTCATTTAAGGGCAGGGTAAAGCTAAAGCTTGATCCCTTTCCGGGTTCACTTTCCACCCACAGGTTTCCGCCATGATTTTTAATGATTTCTGTACATATGTACAGGCCAATTCCCATACCCGGAAATTTTTGTTGTATGGTATCTACCCGGTAAAAACGGTCAAATATCTTGCTCTGTTCATCCCGGGCAATGCCCAACCCTTTATCGCTTACCGTTAGTTTTAGAAAATCACTGACTAAAGCAATGTTGATGTTTACTTCCATCTGCTCAGGCGAATATTTAACCGCATTACTAAGCAGGTTAACTAAAACCTGCGACAAATGAGGTTCGTCGCCTATTACCACGCGATCCGTGCGGCCGATGATATTGAACTGATGCGAAACGTTGGCCTGTTGCATTTGCTCTACTGTTTCGCGAACCATTACATCAAACTCAAAAGGTTCTTTGTGAAGCTTCAGCTTGCCCGATTGTATGCGTGATACATCCAGCAATTCACTAATCAGATCATTCAAACGGTCTATATAAACGGACGTTTTAGAAATAGCACTGGTTAATTTTTCGTCACCGGTTTTCGCTACAAGCTTGCTCATTATCTGCACGTAGCCTTTAACGGTTGTGAGCGGTGTTTTCAGCTCATGGCTGGCTATGGAAAGAAAATCGTCTTTACGCTGTTCTATTGCTCGGCGGTCGGTTATATCTTCAATTGCAATCAATATACGGTCCTTGTATTCTCCCTCCAACTCAATACGGTGTGCATTAAGCAGCATTAATTTTTTTCCGATATGCGGAAAATCATGCGAAACCTCGAAGTCAATCACCGGGTTGTTAGTCGGCAGTATTTGTTCAAGCAGGCGTCGTAGTTCGGGTATATTCCATTGTCCGTTCCCAAGATCGTACAAATTTTTCCCTTCAGTCTCCTCGCGGGACACTTTGAAAGTTTTTATAAAGTCATCATTAACGGTCAGCACTTTTAATTGCGGCGATAACACAACCAAGCTTTCACGGATGGTTTGAAAAATACTGGTCAGGTACTCTTCACTTTCCCTCAGGCTTCGGGTGCGTTCGTCAATCCGCTGCTCCATTTTAGCCTGATTAGTTCTTAGTTCCTCTTCCGCCTGCTTACGGCGGGTTATGTCGTGCTGTACCCCAATAAAGTAGGTAACGTGCCCTTGTTCATCTACAATAGGCGACAGGTATAATTCGTTCCAGAACAGCGTACCGTCCTTTCTATAGTTCCTGATTTCAACAACGGCATTTTTACCCTGCGCAACTGCATCAGCCAATTGGAAGCGGGCTGACTGGCCACGGTCATCTCTTTGCAAAAAACGACAGTTGCGGCCTATAATCTCCGGGCGCATAAATCCTGTCATATCCTCAAAAGCTTTGTTGCAATAAATGATGGGATTATCCTGATGACGATTATCGGTTATAATTATCCCGGTAACACTCGCATCAAGGGCAGCTTTCAATAATTTAAAGTCTTGCTCTAAACTTTGGTGCGTAATCCCGGAAAAAATATCGTCATTTTCGTCCATTGACTAACTGATTGTTTAATTATACTATGTGAATGATTTAGTGGTCACCCTAAAATGACCGTAACACTATGAGCCAGACGTTCATCCGGCTTAAATTTTATGATAATAACTGATTATTCCATTCGTGCAATTTTAGCATTGTCGCCTTCCTGCGGCACCTCATCTGATTGATTGTCATCACTTTGTGACAAAGCAGCCTGAAGTTGCCCGCTAACTTCTGCCAATTCAGATTTACCTTTTAACAAGCTTAACAATGCCTTAAAGGTTTCTGTGTCCGCACTCAATTGTATTATCATGTTGCAACATCTACAAAAGGCGCGCCAGTCAAACCCTTTATTGTGATTCAGTGAAATAGCTTTTTGTATCCTGGTATACAGATACCGGCCCAATAGTTAAAATACCCCCTCCTGTTTGGACGGTATTTAATTTAAACTTACCTTGCACTGTACTTGCACGGGGTGCTTTGCTGTAAAGCGAGGCTGAGATGATACCCGATAAACCTGATACGGATAATACCGGCGGAGGGATGCATGGGCATTGTTTTCTACAGGCAGCACTCGCTGTTTTTTCAATAGGAAGCCTTGTTTCTGCTATCGTTTCGTAGCATGGAAGCAAGGCTTTTACTTTAATACCTATTGAAATGGAAATTAAAAAGAATGGAGACTTTGGCCTCATGACCCGGCAGTTAACTAACTGGCAGGGACGCAAAGAATGGTTTTTTAACCGCGAACACACCGATACTTATGAGCAATGGTACGAAGGGCGTTACAAGCGTGCCGAGGTATGGCAAAAGAAGGTTATGAGCCAACTGCTGGGCAAAGACCCGCGGGTAAAGGAACTGCTGGAATTTGGCTGTGGCACAACGCGATTTACACGCTGGTGGCATGAGATTGGCATCGAGGCTACAGGCGGCGACATATCGCCCTTTATGCTTGGGCAGGCGGTGCATCTGTTTAAGGGAGATCTGGTAAATGCCGACTCTCATTTTATGCCTTTTAAAGATAATACTTTTGACGCCGTTGCCTTTATTACCACTTTTGAGTATTACAAAGACCCGGTAAAAGTAATACGCGAAGCTGCCCGCGTTGGACGTCACGGCATAGCGTTCGGCATGATGAACCGCAACTCGCCGAAAGTTCTACGCCGCCGGGTGCAGCAGATGTTCGGTAAAAATCCTTTTTACGTTACCGCAACATTCTATACCCCTAAGCTGCTGATAGAAAAGATTGAAGAAGCTTTGCAGGGACGCAACTACAGCCTGGAATGGACGTGTACGGGTTTGCCAGAGTGGTTCCCGGTGCAACAGTGGAGCGTACCTGTTGGCGATTTCTTTGGGCTGTATGTGAAATTTACCGACTAAGCCAACCGTTATGTCTGTAAATTCAGGAAAAATTTCGGGCGGTGGCTTTGACGAGGTCATACTGCCGCGACTGGGTTATGTCCGTAATAATGTAAAGCAAGGCCCCGCCTTCGGTGTTGATGTATCGTTGCTTGACATTGGCGGCGGCATAGGGCTCGCCTTAACCAGCGACCCACTTTCGCTTATTCCATCTTTGGGCTTAGCAGAATCGGCATGGCTGTCTGTACACCTCATGGCTAATGATATGGCTACAACAGGCTTCTCACCCATGTATGCTCAAATGGTGCTGAATCTGCCGGTTAATTTAACTCAGGAAGACTTTACGCGTTACTGGGACTACATTCATCAATACTGTGCTGCCATAGGTGTTGCAATTACAGGCGGCCATACCGGCAGAATAGAAGCGCAAAACTCTACCATTGCAGGTGGTGGCACCATGCTGCTTACCGCACCATTTGATGAGGTACTGCTAAGTAGTAAGGCGCAGCGCGGCGACATCATCATTGTTACGAAGGAATGCGCTATTTCATCAGCCGCTATACTGGCAATGAGCTTTCCCGAAACCGTAAAAAACAAGCTTGGCAAGCAGGTGCATGACGATGCATGCGCACTGTTCAACAAAACATCTTCACTACCTGAGGCGCTTATAGTAAAGCAAACGGGCCACGTCACCGCCATGCACGATGTTACGGAAGGCGGTGTGTTAGGTGCTGCTTATGAAATGGCTGCGGCATCCGGCTTAGGCGTTCGTGTACAAAACGACTATCTGCCCTTAGGTTACGCACAACAGCAAGTAACTGAACTATTTGGCATTGATGCCCGTTTTTGTGTAGGCGCCGGGGCTATGATTATGGCCGTAAAGCCCGATGGAGTGCAAGATGTGCTGTCCCGCCTGGCAGAAAATCAAATTAAAGCCACCATTATAGGCGAGTTTACCGATAAACAAGGCGGCTGCCTACTGGTAACCGACGGCGAAGAGCAAACTATGCCTTATTTTGAACAGGACCCCTACTGGGCAGCGTTTTTTAATGCTTACAAACAAGGATGGAAATGACAAATAAACAGGCCATAACCGGCGGAGTGTACCTTGTTATTGACCCTGCCATGGAGCAATCCCTACTTTTTACCAGATTAGCAACAGCCCTGCAGGCAGGCATACAGGTTGTTCAGATTTGGAATAACTGGCCGACAGGCGTAGATAAACATGCGTTTATAAACGCAGTAGCCAGCGTTTGCAAAACATACAACGTACCCCTGCTCATAAATGATGATTGGGAGCTATTATTAAGAACGCCTGAGTTGACCGGCGTGCATTTCGACACGGTTCCGGAAGATTATCGAGGAATCATCAGCAAAGTCGCCCGGCCATTTTTAGCCGGTGTCACCTGCTCCGGTGACCTCGGAGTGGTTAAATGGGCGCACGAGAATCGTTTACAATATGTGTCATTCTGCGCTATGTATCCATCTCCGTCTGTCAGCAGCTGCGATATAGTGATGCCGGCTACGGTAAAGCAGGCAAAGACCATAACAGACCTACCCATTTTTGTATCGGGTGGCATCACTCCAGAAAACATTATTGAACTACGTAAGCTGACACCCTTTAATGGTGTAGCTGTCATTTCCGGCGTAATGAGTGCCGACGACCCCTATCAGAAAATTATAGAATACCATAACGCCCTGCAACAATTAATTTGAAACCTATGAAATTAACTACAATAGCAAAACTTTGCTGCCCTTTTGATAAGCACGACCTTCATTTAAAAATATTAGCCCAGGACCTGGAACAGAACGTAATTGAAGGCATTTTAAGCTGCGATACCTGTAAACGCAATTACCCGATTGTTTATGGTGTACCGATAATGGCACCTGATGAATACCGGCAAACCGCTTTGGAATATGAACTAACAGACCGCTGGAAACTCGATTATGGCGTAGAGCGGCTTACGCTTTTGCCAGGGGGGCGTGGAAATGAGAAGTTTGACTATTTCCAGAAGTGAGCTGCAATTTTAGTGACTTTAAGTAAAGCCTCATCAGTTAGATATGGATACTCAATTCGTAGACTTTCAACCGTTTCTTTAAAAGAAACTGTGTGGTTATCATATGACCAAATATGTGAGTTTGCTGCATAAGCACAAATGCGATCAATTTCTTCAAGTGTTATATCGCCATAGTTCAGCTTAATCAATTTTTCGGCCTTTTCGGAAATCCAAGGTACTTTTATAAATCTTGTTATAGCGTCGTTAATATCGTCTTGTTGTTTTTCTAACATATGCCCAGTTATCTGATTTACTGCTAAATGTAAGAACTTTTCATACGAAGGTGTATAGACTTAATAAGATGAATTATAAGCACGTTTGAGCAAATTTGGCGTCTTACTATGAGCACTGAGCGGTCAAAGTGATGCTTTTATTAGCTTCAATAAATAACAAGGTCCCGGCATTAGCCGGGACCTGTCACAATATTTGATCATTTGGATTAGTAACCAGGATTTTGCTGTAGCTTTTTGTTCTGCTCAATTACTCCTTGAGGGATTGGCAACCAGTTCATGTGCTCAGAAAATGAATTTTTGAAAATCTGCACCGGTGTATAAATCAACTTTTTGGTTGACGGGTCGATGGTGATTCTCATGCCATACTCCGGTGAGTTAAGTACCGCAGGCCCTTTGGTGGTAATTTCCCAACGACGAATATCGTACCAACGCTTATCTTCAAAAGCCAATTCTACGCGGCGCTCACGGCGTATAACGGCACGCATTTCTGTCTGCGAAAGGCCTGCCGGAACCGGAGGCAATGACACTCTCGCTCTCACCAGCTTAACTGCATCATAAACAGATTGGTCAGGACCAACTGCTTCATTCTGTGCTTCGGCATAGCTTAGCAGTACTTCAGCATAACGAAAGAAAATATAGTTAGAGGTACCCGGATAAATGCCCAAGCTGGTTTGCCCGTTGATGGATTCATCCAGCGTTTTGCGGGCGTTATACCCCGTGTTTGATATATCGCTTGACGAGCCCAAGTCGATCTGATTATTTCCGCCCGCGCGCGATTGCCATACATCGCCCTGCCATGTTGAGCCATCATACACTATAGATTGATAAAAACGCATTTCCCTGTTAACATAAGGATTTTGCGGATCATAGCCGGATGCAGGGTCAGTTATTGGCTTGCCGTTTTCCATTTCATAGTCGTCTACAAGGTTTTGCGTTGGTGCCAGGTTGCCCCACGCCTGCTGGCCGCCTTTTACTATTACCGGGCCAAGTATACCCTCTCTCCTGTGGCCCTTGTTTGGTGCGGCATACCCCCGGGCAAATATCGTTTCCGGATTCCAGTTGTTTGCTGCAAGAAACTGACCGCTGTAATCATTAAAAAGCGTATATGTTTTAGCGTTGATTACCTGCAAATTTGTAGCAGCAGCTTTTGCCCATTTAGCGGTACTGTTTGATGGGTTTGAAAGCGGGCTTGCAGCAAACAGTTCAACCCAGCCTTTCAGGGTAAGTGCTGCACCTTTTGTTGCCCGTCCGGTTTGCGCTGGTTTATCAGGCAGCACCGTTGCAGCCGCATCACAATCAGCCTCAATAAATGCCAGTGTTTCGTCCGCAGTGCTGCGTGCTACAAATACATCGCTGCCATCGCTGTTATTCAAAGGTTCTTTTATAATCGGCACACCCCCGTAGTTGGTATAGAGGATTGAATAAAAGAAAGCACGAAGAAAGGTAACTTCAGCTACGCGCTGTTTATACCAGTCGTCAGAAAAGTTGCTCTTGTTCTGCTCAGCCAGCTTTAAAAAGACATTACATTTCCTGATGTTCTTAAACTGTTTAGTCCAGTCAAAAGACCCGTCGGGCCCACCCGGAACATTTGTAGGGTTGATGCCGTTAGATCTTACCGTGGTCTGCCCGGTCATCCATGCGGCACCTACGAAATCATTATCTGTATACTGGTCAAGCACCTGGTATTCGTTGTTCATATCCGGCAACTGATTGTAAATATCGTTTACAAACAAATCGGCGTTAGACTCTGAACTGAAGGTAGTGGCATCTGTAAGCGAGCCTTTTGGCGGCACGTTCAGGAAGTCATCCTTTTTACAGGCTGCAAAGCTCATGGCGAGCAAGAGCAGCATAATAAGCGAAATCTTATTTGAATAGTTATTCTTCATGCTCTGATAGATTTAAAATGTGGCGTTTATACCAAAGGAAATCACTCGCTGCTGAAAGTAATTCTGGTTGTTACCACCCTGTTCCGGGTCGAAAGTTTCTTTGATATGAGGTGTCCAGGTAAACACGTTTTGGCCGGCGGTATATACTCTTAGCGTCTTTATAGCGCTGCCCAGCAGTTTGTTAGAGAAGGTGTAACCCACTTCAAAACTCCGCAGGCGCAGGTAGCTGGTATTGCGCATCCACCAGGTAGACTGCTGTGTATTATTTGATGTAGGGGTGCCTGTAAGCCGTGGGTATAAGGCATTGGTGTTTGTTGGCGTCCAGTGATCCTCATAAACCAGCGTTGTGGCAGAACCGGACGATTGGAACGGCCATACAAAGTAGTTGTTGAAATAAGTGCTGCTCAGGCCAGAACCTTGAAAGAGCAGATCAACATCAAAGTTTTTATAGGTAAGGCGAGGCTCCAGGCCGTAAATAATACCCGGAGTGCTTGGGCGGCCAATATCGGTGATGTCATTGGCATCAATCTTACCATCATTATTCAGGTCGGCATACTGTATGTCGCCGGGGCGTACTGTCCCGTAACTTGGCACCGCAATGCCCTGCTTTAACACCGGCGCTGCGGCGTTGGCGTCTACAAAATCCTCAGGTTTAAAATAACCCAAAGCTTTCAGGCCAAATTGCTCACCCAGCGACCTTCCTGTCTGGCGACGGTTTGGATTGCTAAACGTTGCACTGTTTTCAAATACCTGTAGTAATTTGTTTTTGGCATAAGTAAAGGTGCCTTTAACATCCAAACGCAGGTCGCGGTTAAACTGCTTAAAAGTAGTCAGGGTAAGGTCTATGCCCTTGTTCTGCATTACCCCGCCATTTACAAGGCCAACGCCTATACCGTATTCTGCCGGAAGTGAGTTGCCAATGCTAACCAGCATGTTCGACCGCTTTTCGTAAAAGTAGTCGGCCTCAATGCCTAAAGCGCCTTTCCACAAAGTTGCTTCAAAGCCTATATCCGTTTTATTGGCTTTTTCCCAGGTAATGCTCGGGTTACCTTGAAGTGCTTCAGAAATACCCTGAGTAGCAGAACCGCCTATAACTGCGGAGTTGCCATACACATTGTATGGACTTAAATATTGATAGGTTTGGATGCTGCCACCTACACTTGGGTAAGCGCCGGACTGACCCCATGACGCGCGGATTTTCAGGTTATCAATCCAGTTGATATTTTTCATGAATTTTTCTTCGGATAACCTCCAGCCTGCAGAAAAAGCAGGAAAGAAACCAAAACGGTTGCCCGGGCCAAACAGGTAACTGCCATCATAACGGCCTGCCGCTTCAAACAGATAACGGTTGTCATAGGTATAGCCTAAGCGGTATACATAGCCTATCTGTTTTTGCCCGCTCGACACGCCGCCGTTAGTTGCATCAGACGGTGCCGGACCACCAAAGTCGAGCTCATCAATATCCAGGTTATAGTTGATACGCTGCGCATTAAAAGTCTGGTAATTGATGTTGCGGTACTCCACAACGGCCAAACCGGTTACTGCGCTCTTACCAAAATTATGGGCGTAATTTAATTGCCCCTGGTAGGTAAGGCTGATGTTTTGCGAGTAGCTCTCGTAGAAAGATGCTTTTGAGTTACCCTGGATGTTCTGAGTATAGGTGTAAGGTTTAACGCTTGTGTTTACGTTGTAAAAAGGTATTGGTGTACTGTACTTGCGTGTAAATGTAGTACTGTTTCCAAATAAGGGATCTGGACCGTTATCATAACTGATAACGCCTTTTACACTAAGGCCGTCTACAGGTAATTTTTGTTCGACAAAAAGCTGGCTGTACAAGACGGTATTATGGTTGGTTTGGTAACCGCTATGGTAAATTTCACCAATGAGCGACTGGCCTATGTAACCCGTCCATAAACCGTTGCTATAATAGATAGGCGTTGTTGGGGCCTGCCGCATGGCCTGGTCAATGATGGAACCCGCGCCATATGCCGGGAAGTGCTGATCCTCTACTGAGCTATTTACGGAAATACCCACGTTAGTGGTAGATGTTGCTTTGGCCGTTACGCTTAAAGCGCCGTTGTACTTCTTGAGGTAAGTAGGATCCCACATACCTGATTGATGCGTGTAGGCGAGCGATGCAAAATACTTTACATCTTCATTGCCACCAGAAAGCGTAAGGTTATGGTTGGTGATAGGCCTGTTGCGTTTGATGATGTCATCTAACGGATGCCCGTCCGAATAAGCGTCAGGATCGGAATGATCCTGGTATTTCTGCAACTCTTCGGGCGTGGCAAAGGGTTGGTAGGTGCTGCCCTGGTCGTGTGCGTCATTGGCATTTGCTTCGTTGCGCATTAAAGCATATTGGTAAGAGTTTACAAACTCCGGCACTTTTGTGGGGTTTTGTACCCCAAAGTAACCATTGTAAGTGAGTGTTGCTTTACCTTGCTTACCTTGCTTGGTAGTAATCAAGATAACACCATTTGCGCCTGCCACGCCGTAAGGTGCTACGGCCGCCGCATCCTTGAGGATAGATATAGTGGCGATGGAGTTCGGATCAATGCGGCTAAAGTCGCGCGGAACACCATCCACAATGGTTAACGGGTTGCTTCGTCCAATTGAACTTGTACCGCGAATCTGAATGTTTGACCCGTCAAACCCTGGCTCACCGCCACTTTGGGTCACGATAAGACCTGAGGCACGGCCGACTAAACTGTTGGTAACATTCACCACCGGTTTCTGGGTGATGTCATTAGTATTTACGGTAGAAACTGCCGCTGTAGTGGAGGTCTTTTTCTGAGTACCATAGCCCACTACTATTACCTCATTAAGGCTTTTAGATACGGAGGGCTGCAGTTTTACGTCGAAATAGGTTTTACTGCTTACAGGAACCTCAACCGGATCGTATCCCAGGTAAGAAAATTGGAGTACGTCTGTTGCGTTTGCGTTAATAGTGAAATTACCGTTGACATCAGTCACCGTACCTTCTGTAGTACCTTTTATTTTAACAGAAACACCAGGCAGTGTTTGCCCGTTTGCTGCATCCTTCACGTTGCCTTTTATGGGTGCAGCTGCAACATTTGTTGCTGAAATTGCCGGCTTGCTGATAAATGGAACAGCTGCTTCACCAATTTGTGCAAGGCCTGTTAACATAGCAATGGCCAGTGCCTGCAGGCACACCTTCGGATTATCAAGCAAACGATTTTTTTTGAGTAAAGCCTTTTTCATGATAGGGTTTTAATGTTGCGGTAAATGATCAATGAGCTTGCATAGGTAAATGCGGTTGTTTTCTCCATAATTTTTAAAGAGTTAATGGTTATTCGTAAAAAATTGGTTTAAAACAGGCTGTATCATAGCATTCATACCTGCCTGGCGTATTGGTTATTTAAGACTATTAAGTCAGTACAAATAAGCCGGGAAACAACAGAAGAGGGGTTATCCAAATATTCATATTTTTTAACCCTGTGTTCATTTTGGAGTTTAGAACAAGGCAATGCCTTTTAAAGAGAGGCTCCTGTTTTGAGAGAAATTAAAAAAGACAGGATGCACACAGGCTGGCACACAAACACAACTTAAATCTTGATTATTAGCCACTTAATAAGCTGCTTTAAAATCTGAATTACCATTTTTTGACAAATCGTACAAGACTCAGGTAGTACATTTTGTCAAATTTCGGCCAACTCGACCGCTTAATTGTTTGAGACAAATAAGAGTCGCCTCCTTGTCGAGACACATAAGATTAACAACTAAAAGTTGTATTTCACCACCAGATAGAGTAACCAACATGTTTGTTTAAACATATGGTATTAGACGCTGTTGTTAAGCAGCGGTTGCCTGCTAACCCGGCGACTGAATTATTGTGATTGCCGATACTGAATGCCTAAAAATAGCGATCCTGGGTGGTGGCCCAAGCGCTCTGTTTATATATAAACGACTGATTGAGTCAGGGAAAACCAATTTCAGTATCGATATACTGGAAAAAGGCGACCGACTTGGTGCCGGTATGCCATACAGCGCAGACGGGGCTAATGACGAACATATTACGAACGTCTCCGGTAACGAAATTCCCGACATTGTAACGCCTGTGGCAGACTGGATCTGCTCCGTCCCGAAGGACACACTCGATAAATATCGCATTGACGCCCGGCAGTTTAACGAATACAAAACATTGCCGCGCCTGTTGTTTGGCCAATATTTGAACGACCAGTTTAAGTTGCTGCAACAGCAGGCAAAAAAACAAGGTATTGTTACCAACGTGCGGTTCAACTGTACGGTAACAGATGTTGAGGATGATGCAGGCAACGAGAAAGTGAAAGTTACCTCGAACAAATACCATATAGATGAATATGACAGGGTAATTATTTGTACCGGACACTTATGGCCAAAGAAGCATGAAGGCAAAATTGCCGGGTATTATGATTCTCCCTACCCTCCATCCAAACTTACTTTTAAAGTCAACCATGCGATAGCAATCCGCGGTTCATCGCTTACGGCAATTGACGCTATCCGCACACTTGCCCGGTATAACGGCACGTTTGACAAAGACCCAAACGGAAAGCTGTTATATAAGGTCAAGCCGGAAAGCCAGGACTTTCGAATTGTTATGCACTCCCGAAATGGTTTGCTGCCTGCCTTACGCTTTCACCTGGAAGATTCGCACTTGGGCAAAAATACAGTACTTTCCAGAGATGAGATTGCAAGCATCCGGTCGTTAAACGAGGGTTTTTTACCGTTGGATTATGTATTCGAAAAAAACTTCAAGGCAGGCATCCGGCAAAATGATCCGGATTATTATGAGCAGATAAAAGACTTATCTGTTGAAGGTTTTGTAGCAAAGGTGATGGAACTGCGTGAGCAGGTTGATGCTTTTCAATTGCTGGCGGCAGAGTACGTAGAGGCCGAAAAGTCTATCAAACGCCGCATGTCAATCTACTGGAAAGAGATGTTGGGCGTGTTGAGTTTTGCCATGAATTATCCGGCTAAATACTTTTCCGCTGAAGATATGCTGCGCCTTAAGCGCGAGCTGATGCCGTTGATCTCAGTAGTAATTGCCTATGTGCCGCAAAGTTCGGCGGCAGAAATGCTGGCCATGCACAGGGCCGGGGTTTTAGATATTGTTTCAGTTGGTGACGATAGCGAAGTGGAACCTTTGGAGGATGGCGGTATAATCTATCATTTTACAAATGAAAACGGAGAACAGCATGACGACAGATACAAAACCTTTGTTGATTGCATAGGTCAGCCCCATTTGTCGTTCGATGAATTGCCGTTTAAAAGCTTAGTGAGCAATAAAACCGTAAGCAGGGCAAGACTATACTTCCGCGATCAGCAGCAAGGGTCACGTGAGGAGCAAAATGAGACTAAACAGGTTGGCAAAGACCGCGACGGCCGTTATTTTTTAACCGTCCCGGGCATTAGTATTAACGACAGCTTTCAGGCCGTGGATGAATACAATGCTTTGAACGAGCGCATCTACATTATGGCGGTTCCTTTTATTGGCGGTTTTAACCCTGATTATTCGGGACTGGATTTTGGGGAGGCAGCATCGGCAGCTATTGTCAAAACTCTTGTAGCTTAAAAATTGTTGATTATAAAACCAAGCTTGCCGTGGCATCAACAGAAAAACATCTTAAGCTCTTCATGGTGCTGTTAGGCTCCAAACCGCTGAAGCGAACGGTAGAGCAGCATGATTATTTTTTCGGTATTGCCGAATCACTGCAGGAGTTGGTGCCGCAAATGCATGAATTCTGGCCAGAGGCAGGCAGCAGCCTGCATATTGACGGCTGGCGGGAGGTTACGCTGGTAGAGGGCTATGCCGTTGATGTGGTTCCTAAAACCGACACGACTGAAACCCGCGACGTTAAACAGCTTTTCTTCATCAATTTAGGCGGCTACCAAAGCGGCAAGTTGGAAGAGCAGCACTACACTTTGCTTACGGTGCAGGATGACCGCAAAGGCGCTATTAAAACATCTACCACCACGGAGTTTTTTAAAAACGCAAGCATCGCCGCTGTAAAAAGCGCAAGCGCTCATATTGATGAAAAATATGGGATAGATGTAGACGATGTTTATCGCATAGAGGATGTACTATCAGAAGATATAAAAGCGCAATATGATATCCGCCTTACCGAAGCATCCGACAGGCTACCGGACAATATTCATTTAGGTTATTTTAAATTGGATAAATTGTAAGCGGTTTAAGCCCCTGACGGCTTGGCTTGTTAATATGAGGCACTTGAAAAGCCTTGATAAGATTGTCGACTTAATTTATCATTCTATTTTCTAGCTCTTGGCCCGGAGGCCAGTTACTTTTTTCTTAGTCAAAAAAGTAACCAAAAAGACAAGCCAGAAAAAACCTTCATCCGCACAGGCAATACTCCCGGCCCGATTTTCTGGCAGGCCTACGCTTCTAAGGCAATAGCAGCCACCGTTCATATTGTTAATAACCGGCCTCTTGATTTTCGGCAGCACAGTGGAGGCACTTAACGCTCATAGAAGATCAAAAACCCGCCGGCTTTCGACCCCACCTAAATCCTCCCCAATGGAGAGGACTTGATATACCCACAAATTAAGAGGCCGGTAATTGCTTATATCAACAGTTCTTTGGTTAGATATTATTAATTGTAATGCGCACCAGAACACTGAGTGGGGCAGTATAGCTTGTATGGACGAAAGCTTATCGTACTTGCGCAGCTAGGATAGCAAACGCTGTTAGTAAGAAATTCATATTATATATACCTTTAAACGCTTAAGCTTTATTTATGAATGAAGAGTACCTAACTTATGGCATAGCGGCCCTATTGCATTCAATTATAATAGGGTATTTCTTTTATCAAAATTACTTGATGAAAAAAGCTGATGTTGAAATTGCCGAGTCGAGCTGGGACAAATATCTCCACATGCGAAACGATGCACTTTCAACCAGGCCCGAAAAATTAGGCATCGAACTAACTAGCGATACTGAGAAAGCCTTTGCGATAGCTATAGAAGAGCATCTTGGCACGCAACTTTACTTTTTAATTATTTTCAAAAATGGGCAAGTAGAAGCTTTCAACTCCGGAAAAGCTAGACAAGATATATTTCAATACCCCAAAGACGAATCAATAGCGGAAAGTGTTGCAGCGGCATTTGAATGCGCTCAATATAATTTTGCCAGGATGAAACGTCGGCTAAAAAAAGTACTTGAACCAGGTAATGCAATGTTTTACATTATCACAAATCAGGACACTTACTCGTCCAACTCATCATTTCAGGAGATATTCTCAGAAAACTTTGTATGGGAAGAATTACTTACGCGTATAGACGGCATTATTGAATGCATTCAAAATCTACAGTCATCTCGCAAAGTGCCAACCGTTTATTGGAAAAGAAGGAAATCTGCCAATAAAAACTATCATTAAATTTATTAACTACTGCAAGATGCAGTAAGCGATGGTCCATGACAAAACGCAGCTAAGAGCTGGTATTTCGGGTTAGCTTGATCTTTTACTTCTTTTGAGCGGTCAAAAGAAGCAAAACCCGCCGGCTTTTTAATTTTCTATGAGCGTTTAGTGCGTACACTTGCTACCCGAAAATTAAGAGGCCGGTAATTGGGTGTATGAACGGCTCTTTGCTTAAATATCATCAAGAGCGCTGGCCCGCCAGAAAACCGAGCCGGGAGTATTGCCTGTGCGGATGAAGGTTTTTTCTGGCTTGTCTTTTTGATTACTTTTTTGACTAAGAAAAAAGTAATTGGCCTCCGCGGCCAAGAGCGGGAAAATTTAGATTTTTTGATCGCTCAAAAGAAGTCCAAGGACTAACCCGTACATAAATAGAAAAGCCCCGACTGAAACCAGACGGGGCAATATCAAAATTCGAAATCTATAACTATCCTAACTTTTTGTACCTGATACGCTGCGGCGCAGTATCACCTAAGCGTTTTTTGCGGTTTTCTTCGTATTCGGTGTAGTTGCCGTCAAAGAAATAAACCTGTGAGTCGCCTTCAAAGGCCAGGATGTGCGTACATATACGGTCAAGGAACCAGCGGTCGTGGCTGATGATCACCGCGCAGCCGCCAAAGTTTTCCAGGGCTTCTTCAAGTGAGCGCAGCGTATTTACGTCAATATCGTTGGTAGGCTCATCCAGCAGCAACACGTTACTGCCTTTTTTGAGGGTTATGGCCAGGTGAACGCGGTTACGTTCACCGCCCGATAGTACACCTACTTTCTTTTGCTGGTCGGCACCGTTAAAGTTAAAACGCGATACATAAGCACGCGAATTGATGGTGCGGTTGCCCACCACTATATTATCGGTACCGCCGGTTACGTTTTCCCAAACAGATTTGTTGGCATCGAGGTCGTCGTGCATCTGGTCGACATAACCCAATGCAACGGTTTCACCCACGCGGAAGGTCCCGGCATCAGGCTGCTCCTGCCCTGTTATCAGACGGAACAAGGTTGTTTTACCCGCACCGTTCGGGCCAATGATGCCCACAATACCGGCAGGAGGTAATGAAAAGCTCAGGTTCTCGAATAACACACGGTCGCCATAAGCTTTCGTTACGTTATTGGCCTCTATTACCACATTACCCAGACGCGGGCCCGGCGGAATAAACAGCTCCAATTTTTCTTCGCGGTCCTTGGTCTCTTCACTCGCCAGTTTCTCATAGTTAGATAAACGCGCTTTTGATTTAGCATGACGTGCTTTTGGCGCCATGCGCACCCATTCCAGCTCGCGCTCCAGTGTTTTCTGACGCTTGCTTTCGGTTTTCTCTTCCTGCGCCAGGCGCTTGGCTTTCTGGTCCAACCATGATGAATAGTTACCTTTCCACGGAATACCCTCGCCGCGGTCAAGCTCCAATATCCATCCGGCTACATTGTCCAGGAAGTAGCGGTCGTGCGTTACGGCAATTACGGTACCTTTATATTGTTTAAGGTGCTGCTCCAGCCAGTCGATGCTCTCGGCATCCAGGTGGTTGGTAGGCTCATCCAGCAACAATACATCCGGCTCCTGCAACAACAGCCGGCAAAGCGCCACACGGCGGCGCTCACCACCCGAAAGCACGGCAATCTTGGTATCCGGCTCCGGGCAGCGCAATGCATCCATGGCGCGTTCCAGCTTGGTATCCAGTTCCCAGGCGTTCACGGCGTCTATCTTGTCCTGCAGTTCGCCCTGGCGTGCCATCAGCTTGTCCATTTTGTCAGGATCGCCGTAGTATTCTTCCAGTCCAAACTTTTCGTTGATCTCTTCGTACTCTTTCAATATAGCAGTGATGGCTGCAACGCCTTCTTCTACCACCTCGCGTACAGTTTTTTCAGGGTCAAGCTCAGGCTCCTGGCTTAGCAGACCCACGGTATAACCCGGAGAGAAAACCACTTCGCCCTGGTAGGATTTATCAATACCTGCAATTATTTTTAAAAGCGATGACTTACCCGAACCATTTAAACCGATAACGCCGATTTTAGCGCCATAAAAAAAGGAGAGGTATATATTTTTGAGTACCTGTTTCTGGGGAGGGAATATCTTATTCACCCCCGCCATGGAGAATATTATTTTTTCGTCTGCCATTAGTATGCTTACTATTTAGATGGGCAAATATCTGCTAATGAAAGGTAACGCCCAAATAAGATAGAAAATGGCTTAACGACTGGGTATCCCGCCGCGAATGCGTACTTGGTCAAGCTTTTGTTTACTGATGTAGATCAGCAAGCCATTTGGTAGTACGCCCTTCAAATAGGGTGAATCTGAAGCACTTTTAACCGTTACAGAAACTATTTTAGATGACGGGATGCGAAAACCTGCTGTATCAGTTACAATGTCTTTATCAATAAAAAACAATCTCGGCTTGCGCAGGTCGGCAGTAGCTACGTACTTTTTGCTTATTTCTCCTAAAGACAGCATTTTCTCTGCCAGTATTGCTTTTAGCTTACTATGATCTTTTAATTTTATATGTAAGGCGCCATTAGGCACAGCTTTAGTAACATTCAGCGAATCTATGTCCATGGGGTCAACGATTTCAAGCAGAAAATAATTAACCTTTACGGAATCAATGTAAAGCTTAGGATACGATTTGGTAAGATCTATTTGTGCATCAGCACTATTGACGGTTAAAAGAAGTGTGGCACTTATGCAAAAACTTAAAAGAAGGTTTTTCATGGCAGGAAGTTTATATTTATTAAAGTTAAATGTTTCCGGGCGAATATCAAGTCAGAAAAAATCGTCGGTTATCTATTGCATGCCGTTATGTCATACCCTTTTCTGCCGAATTTGCTGCTATGCTTTGTGGCAAAATAACTACACTATGAGTTAAACTTTATACCGGATATTGCATCATACTATTGTTATTCAAGCTATTTGTAAAAATTAAAAGAAAAACGCCCTAATTGTTGTTATAAAATTGTTAGGGATAATTAAAATTAATTAGATTGGCATTATCATTACAATGTCTGTTTTATAACAGTCCCGGATATTGGCAGTGTTGTTGATAAAAGTATAAACATTACGTCTTTAACTATTGGATGCGAATTGATAAATTAGAGACGTTCATTTACAAGAAAGGTATTATATGGAAGCTAAATTTTCGCCGCGCGTTAAAGATGTAATACAATATAGCCGTGAGGAAGCCATTCGCCTGGGGCACGATTATATAGGTACAGAGCATCTTTTGTTGGGATTGATCCGCGACGGGGATGGGGTGGCAATCAAGTTATTGAAAGGCTTTAGCGTTGACACCGCTAAGCTGCGCCGCGCCGTTGAAGATGCAGTAAAAGGAACAACTGGAACTAACGTGAACATTGGCAGCATACCGCTGACCAAACAAGCCGAAAAGGTATTAAAGATTACTTACCTGGAGGCAAAAATATTTAAAAGCGATGTGATAGGCACCGAGCACCTGCTGCTCTCTATCCTGCGCGATGAGGACAATATCGCCTCGCAGATACTGCTGCAGTTTAATGTAAACTACGAAGTATTCAAAGCCGCTGTTGAAGCGCACAAAAATGATATAACAGATGAAATGCCTGGCTCACCAACCGGTGGCGATGATGACTTTAAAGAAGAAGAATCATTCAGCCAGCCTAAAAAGGTGTCAGACATCAAATCAAAAACACCGGTGCTTGACAATTTTGGTCGCGATTTAACCAAAGCAGCCGAAGAAGGTCGTTTAGACCCAATTGTCGGCCGTGAAAAGGAGATAGAGCGTGTATCACAAATCCTGTCTCGCCGCAAAAAGAACAACCCTATCCTGATAGGCGAACCGGGTGTAGGTAAATCTGCTATTGCGGAAGGTTTGGCATTACGCATTGTACAGCGCAAGGTATCTCGCGTGTTGTTTAACAAACGCGTGGTTACGCTTGACCTGGCATCGCTGGTTGCCGGTACTAAATACCGCGGTCAGTTTGAGGAGCGTATGAAAGCCGTAATGAACGAGCTGGAAAAATCTCCTGACGTGATCCTATTTATCGACGAGATCCACACCATTGTTGGTGCAGGTGGTGCTTCTGGCTCCCTTGATGCTTCTAACATGTTCAAACCAGCCCTTGCTCGTGGCGAAATCCAGTGCATTGGTGCAACTACGTTAGATGAATACCGTCAGTACATCGAGAAAGATGGCGCTTTAGACCGTCGTTTTCAAAAGGTAATGGTAGAACCTGCCACTCCTGATGAAACTGTAGAGATACTGAACCGCATTAAGGAGAAATACGAGGAACACCATGGTGTAACTTATACTCCGGAAGCTATCGATGCCTGCGTTAACCTTACCAATCGCTACATTACCGACAGGTTTTTACCTGATAAGGCAATTGATGCTTTAGACGAGGCTGGCTCACGCGTCCACTTAACCAATATCCACGTGCCGCAAAACATATTGGATATTGAGCAGAAGATAGAGCAAATCAAGATTGAGAAAAACAAAGTGGTGCGCAGCCAAAAGTATGAAGAAGCTGCAAAGCTTCGTGACACTGAGAAGCACTTGTTAGAAGAGCTCGATCAGGCTAAATCTGTATGGGAGGCTGAAACAAAATCTAAACGTTACACTGTAACCGAAGATAACGTTGCTGAAGTAGTAGCTATGATGACAGGTATTCCGGTACAGAAAGTTGGTCAGGCCGACAGCCAGAAGCTGCTTGCCATGACTGACAAGATATCCGGTAAAATCATCGGTCAGGATGAAGCAATTAAAAAGCTTACCCGTGCTATACAACGTACACGCGCAGGTTTGAAAGACCCTAAAAAGCCGATAGGCTCATTCATATTCTTAGGCCCTACCGGTGTAGGTAAAACTGAGCTGGCTAAAGAGCTTGCAAGGTTTATGTTTGACACTGAGGATGCCCTGATACAGATAGATATGAGCGAGTACATGGAAAAATTTGCCGTGTCACGCTTAGTTGGTGCGCCTCCGGGCTACGTAGGTTACGAAGAAGGCGGACAGCTTACCGAAAAGGTACGCCGTAAACCATACGCAGTAGTACTGCTGGATGAGATTGAAAAAGCTCACCCCGATGTATTCAATATCCTGTTACAGGTATTGGATGAAGGTCAGCTAACCGACTCGTTAGGCCGTAAGGTTGACTTTAGGAATACTATCATTATCATGACCTCTAACATAGGTGCCCGTCAGCTGAAAGATTTTGGTCAGGGTGTAGGTTTCACTACCACTGCTAAAACTACACAGGCGGAAGCACATTCAAGAGGCGTAATTGAAAATGCTCTGAAACGCGCTTTTGCACCAGAGTTCTTAAACCGTATCGATGATGTGATCGTATTTAACTCATTGGGTAAAGAAGAAATCTTCAAGATCATTGACATTGAGTTGGCTTCACTGTTCGGGCGTGTTAACAGCCTGGGTTACAAAATTGCCCTTACTGATAACGCTAAAGAGTTTATTGCCGAAAGGGGTTACGACTCGCAATTTGGAGCCCGCCCGCTTAAGCGTGCCATCCAGAAATACCTGGAAGACCCAATTGCAGAGGAAATCCTGAAGGGTGAACTTACCGATGGCGACATCATGGAAGTAGATTACGATAAGGAAGCTGACCAGATTAAAATTCTGGCTAAGCACGACGAGAATCGTACTACGGAAGAGTCAAAGTAAAAGTTGATTAATATTAATAGGAAAACGCCCCGTTAATCGGGGCGTTTTTTTTATTTCATCTTAGCAGTTCCAGAGTAGCAGGGTCTTTATCACAGTTAAAAAATTTAATAAGCACATTTTTAAATAGCTCATCACTTCCCGGAACCATCGAAAATAGTGTCATACAGGAGCGAAGCTTTATATCATCAGGCGTGCCCATAATAGCCGTTGCGTTGTGCCCAGGTAAAGCTAACAGCGCCTCGCTTATCTCTTTTAGCCTGGCGCCCAATACCGGGTGCTGCAAATAAGCAGTGGCCTCCTGCAAATCCTTAATGCCGAACCGCATACTCATTTCGCTAAAGCCTAATCCTCTTATCTGCGGAAATATGTACCACATCCAATGGCTACGTTTACGCCCTTGCTTAATTTCCTGCAAGGCCGTAGCATAATCTCGTTCTTGCGCATCCAGAAAGCGCTTGAGTGATACATTGTTCTCCATCACTTCCGCAGTGATTTCATAACCATACCAGCTACTAATCCACCGATCGTATACCAGGCAACCGTCATCACTTTGGTCTGAATGGTCTTGGTTACCGGCGCATCGCTCAGTCCCATAGGCTTTGTAAGCGTTAAGGCGCCAATACCTGCGGCAAATCCGGCAGCTACGCCAATCAGTGGCAGGTGTTTTCTTTTACCAGCCCCAGCCAAACTGTAGTATAACGCATTACTTAGCAAGTCGGCAGCTAGGGTGGCCGTGAACAAAGCATTGCCTGATGGCGGGTTAATGCCCGCTTTCTTTAAACCTTTAGATAATGCTTCTTCACCGATCAGATCTACCCGTGGCGCATCATGACAGAATTGCTTTACAGACTGATGCACAATGTTCAATGCGGCTGCACCCGCTATGCCGCCTATTATACTACTGCTTACCTTTTTCATACTTGTTCAACAAGCGGGGTGGCGTTTGGTGTGGAGTTATTTTATTTATAATTAATGTTATACCTCAAGAAATCAGGTACAGCCCAAGAAAAACATTTATCCACACAGGCTACACTTCGGCCCCGGTTTTTTGGCAGCCCTACGTTTGCATAGTAAAAGCTGAATCACAACCGTTCATAAAGCTAAATGACCGGCCTCTTAATTTTTGGACAGCAGGTGGAAGCACTGGACGCTCATAGAAAACTAAAAAGCCGGCGGGTTTTGCTTCTTTTGACCGCACAAAAGAAGTATAAGATTAATCAATTCAACAGCTTCAACTCTTTGCCTCGGAGGCCAATTACTTTTTCCTTGGTCAAAGAGTAATTAAAAGCACAAGTCCTTAGGAACCTTTCTTTTACCTGTCACCGGCCTTTTAATCTATAACCTTTGGGAAATCCTCCCCATTGGGCAGGACTTGGGTGGGGTTAGTTATTGAAAGCGATCTACGGAAGATTGCTTCGTCGTTTCTCTTTGTAATGCCGTGACGTTTGCTAATCGTACATCCCCCCCCGCCCCTTCAGAAGATAGGAACCATAGCCGTCTGCCATTCTTCGCAACATTGTTAATAATCCCCGAATGTTAACAAATAAATAACACGTAAACGTCTCTTTTTAAAAATGTTATACCTTATTTTTATTGACCAAGATCAGGGTCACATTCGTTTAACCTATAAACATCTTTAAATGACCTGGAGAAAATTTAGCGGCGAGATTATCCAAACGCCCATCCTCGAAGAGGTAGAGAATGCCATTGAACGCGAAACCTCGCTTGGCAATAAGCTTAAAGTTTGCATCGGTACAGACTCGCAGGTAAAAGGCGATGTAACCGATTTTGCTACCGTTATCGTATTTTTACGGGAGCAGCGTGGTGGCTTTATGTTCATCCATCAGGAGCGCAGCAGCCAGAAAATGACCATCAAGGAACGCATGCTTAGCGAGGTGCAGAAATCTATCGATACGGCCTACCGCCTGTGCGACCTACTGGACCTGTATGATGTAGATCTGGAAGTGCATGCCGACATTAATACCAACCCGATGTTTAAGAGCAACCAGGCGCTGCACGAGGCCATGGGTTACATCCTGAGCATGGGCTTTGTGTTTAAGGCCAAGCCTGAAGCATTTGCCAGCTCATACTGCGCCAATAAGATGGTGCAATGATGAGTAGTGAATGGGAAGCGGTAGGTGATAAAGTAGTAAGAAAGCCGCTTGCTCATTTAATTTATTAAACTAAATGTTTGCCTTCCATGTTATAGCATTGTGAAAACATATACGCTAAAATGGGAGCAAGCCATACCTATCTCTCTTGATGAGGCATGGGCCTTCTTTTCGTCGCCGCTTAACCTGGCAAAAATAACACCGCCGGGCATGGGCTTCGTCATCACATCCGATTTTACTGAGCAAACCAAAATGTATGAGGGAATGCTCATCAGTTACAAAATAACGCCGCTTTTTGGCATTAAAATGCGCTGGACTACCGAGATCACTCACATACATCCCAACCGCGAATATTTTATTGATGAGCAGCGTTTTGGACCATACGCCATGTGGCACCATGAGCACCATTTCAGGGAAATACCGGGCGGTGTACACATGACAGATCAGCTTACTTATGCCATACCCTACGGCGCTATAGGCACTTTGGCCAATCGTGCGCTGGTAGCTAAAAAAGTAAACCAGATTTTCAGCTATCGTGAAGTGGCTATAGAAAAGATGTTCGGCAAGATGCCTACTTGATTTTTACCGACTCGTTCTCCGGGTTGCGTTTTGGGTTTTTAATAAGGAAATCGGACCGGCGGATGTAATGATTCAAAGGCTCTTCAATGCATTTAAACAGTATTACCGAAACGATATTAAGCAGAATGAAAGCGTACACCAGGTTAAGCTGATCATTCTCAAACGGAGAGTACCAATCCTTACCCCACTTATCGTATAGCTCAAAGGCATAGTCGTTGCCGCGGTCGAACCAGCCATGCAGCAAATTGTACATCCAGCCTAAATGAATCAAGTAAAAAATGTATGAGCTCTTGCCCAGCAGCTCGACAGTTTTATTGGAGAGTATTTTTTTAAGGATAGTAGTCTCTGTTAACAACCCGTAAAAGAACAGCGCTATACAGATTGGCAGTAAATAATTGTTGGTGATTATGCCTATCGGGCTTTGCAAACCCGTCGGCCAGCCCTTTGGTATTGGCTGCATAGCCATTATCAGCACACAGGCAAAAACCAGAAAAAAGCCAAGATAAGAGTAGCGTATTTTATTGGTTCGCAAACCGCCTTTATTAAGTACATATAAAGCCAGCTGCACACCTATAAAAAACTCAAAGCATCTGCCTAAAAAGGTAAACAACATCATGAAAGTGAAGTTGCCAAAGAAGCCATACCAATCTAGCCTGCTAAATATGATGACCAGTAATGCCCCAAACCCGGTTATAAAAACCGGCTGCAGCCAGAACTTCCGGTATTTCTGCGCTACGAAAAATATAAATGGGGCCGAGAAATAAAAGCATTCTTCAACCGTAAGCGACCAGCCCTGGGCGATACCCGTATCCCAAAAGTTATAAAAAAAGCCACGCAGAAAAGTTATGTTCATGGCAAGCATCGCAAAAGGATTGTAGCCCTTGGTAATACTTTGATCCTTAGTAATGAAGTAATATGCAAACGCCCCAATGGTAAGCAACGCATACATCGGGTATATACGCGCTACCCTGTTTTTAAGATACTGCCTGAACCAGTTTTTTGTTAGGTGAAAATTATTATAATACCGGTAGGTAATTAAAAAGCCTGAAAGCACAAAAAATATGGTTACCCCTATGTGGAATTCTCCGAAGAAACGTTTCCCAAGTTGGGGAAATTTTTCATCAAACACATACGAGTAATGGGAGATGAATACTAAATAAGCCGCCAATGCCCGAACGCCTGTAAGCGCCGGAACGTAATTGGGAAGGGTATTTTGTGACAATGCGCTTTAATTTTAGGTTTACATCAATAGTTTAAGGCAAATATTAATGCAAACAAAATACCAAGTGCGGATGGTGAATTGTGAACGAGAGATTAGCGAATAGTTACTATTGTAAAAACCCTTTAGGCATACGCTAAAATCCCTAAATCCTAAAATCGAAAATCAAGCTTAAGATAATGCCGAACCTTGGATCACGCCACGATCAAGAATTGTTTTATCTATATAGTGCTGTATCTCTGACTTTTTTAATTGCCAGTTTGGTGCGATGAGTAGCTCACGATCACTTAAGCCAAAAAGACGTTGCACCACTACATCAGGGCGCACCAGTGGAAGCAATTCGCATAAAAAGTCGGCATATTCGGGAAGGGAGAAAAGCTTGAAAGGCTCACGCTTATATTTCACACCCATTACAGAACCTTCTACAATATGCAGGTGGTGAAACTTTACAAAATTGATCTGTGGATGGCGGTTAATCTCGTCGGCATAGCGCAGCATCATGTCATGCGTCTCCCAAGGGAAGCCGAATATGGTATGTACGCAAATATCAAGCTTGCTATGTTCTACCAGTTTCAAAGCATTCAGCAAGTCATCATGAGTGCAGCCGCGGTTTATCTGGGCGAGCGTATCATTATAGATAGACTCCATGCCCATCTCCAGATCCACATCAAAACGGTCGGTATAGCTTTCCAGCAGGGCGATTTTCTCAAAGTCGATACAATCCGGCCGGGTACCAACAGACAGACCAACAATATTCTCCGTGTTAACACTCAGCGCTTCATCATACAACATTTTAAGGTAATGGGCCGGTGCGTAGGTGTTAGTGTTAGGCTGAAAATAAATGATAAATTTATCGGCCTTATTGCCTTTTATGGCGCGCTCCATGCCTTTTTCTACCTGCTCGCGTAAGGATGGCGTTTGCCTGGAAACCGACGGCGTAAATGAATCTACGTTGCAATAGGTACAGCCGCCGTAGCCTTTGGAACCGTCACGATTAGGACAAGTAAAACCACCGTCAACAATCACCTTAAACACCCGCTGCCCATTGTATTTTTCGCGCAGCCAGGCGCCATAATTGTTGTAGCCCTTAAATCCTTGCTTTACCTCTGCTGTTTCCGTCGCCATATTTACCATTGTGGTGCCAAAGATACAAATATATTCCGGCGTGTTTTGTAAGCCGAGAGTAACACATCATGCTGTCCATCAACGCCATCAATCGCCCTCATAAAATACTCCGGAAGTGGGTGTTTCCTTTAACTCAATCCGTTTGAGCAGGGATGATAACGAGAAAAAATGGATAGAGTAGTTAAGAATTTGCTGCTCTATATTGTCAAAATTACAAATTGTAAAGGCTACCTTTAGCGCAAATCTATTATTACAATGCGATCCCTCATCACTGCTTTTATCCTTTTTGTATTCACAACAACAGCGTTTTGCCAAAATTTAAACGAACAGTTATATAAAGCAATTCATAATAAAGACTCTATAACGGTTAAAAACCTTTTAGATAAAAAAGCTAACCCTGACTTTAAAAAGAAGGTAGGTTTTTTTGAGATGAGTATGCTGATTCTTGCTGTTCAGAATAATGATATCAGCGATGTGAAGCTGTTGGTTAGTCATGGTGCAAAAGTTGATTGGAGGGACGCCTTTAGCTCTACAGCATTAATGTATGCTGCGGCGTTAGGCAACAAAGACATCATACTCTATTTAATAAACAACGGAGCCGATGTTAATGCTAAAGATAAACAAGGCAACTCTGTACTTAGCGCTGCTAAAGAAAGTAAGAACAGCGAGGCAATTGAAATAGTTACAAGTTTCATTAACAAGAAATCGCAGTAAAGATAGCCCGCCTCGGTTGCAAGTGTTTTGACATCAAAATCGAATCATTCACCCTCATAAATTGCTCCGGAGGTGGGTGTTTCTTTTAACTCAATCCGTTTGAGCAACGGCAACAAAGGCTTCAACTTTTGCCAAATCCATATTGCCAGCATTTCGGCCGTCGGGTTTTGCAGACCTTCTACCTCATTCAGCACCGCGTGGTCAAGCAAATCAATAAGCGGTTTCACCTGCGCCTTTACGTCGCCAAAGTCAATCACCCAACCTTCGGGCATGCGCACCTCTCCTTGCAAAAACACAGTCAGGTGATAAGTATGGCCGTGCATGCGCTTACATTTATGCCCTTCGGGCACGTTGGGTAAATAATGAGCGGCATCAAACGTAAAGTGTTTATAAATGAGCATAATTTATTTAAGACAATATGAAGCCGCAAAGAAAAGCGCCCTTGTCTTAATTAAAAATGATGCCCATCACAATGCTTTTTATGTGTTCAGCCTTAAATCAGTCGGCGAGCTTACGCGCACGCTTTAAGTTATCGGTCGCCTGCAAAATCTTGTCGCGGAGTTTGGCATTATATTGTGGATGCGCCTTTAGGAAAGCATCAACTACACCCTCGGCGTAAGCTGTTTGGTAGCTGCCAAATGTGGCAGCCAACCACGATTGCGGGAAAAAGATATCGCCCGTGTGCCATATCTCTTCAAGCATATTCAAACTCTCGGGCAAATAAGCAGCGGACGTTTGTTGCCTCAAAGGGTGGTGCAGGTAGTACAGAGCACTTAGCACCCAGGCTTCCTTAGTACGGTTTTGCTTTAGCTTAAGGCTTTGGAAAAATTCATTGCGGACAGCTTTATCGGTGGAGAGGGCCGGCACCAAAAATATCAATCGCTTTTTACGGTCTTCGTTTTTAATGCGCGTTAATTGCTGTGGCAACACCTGCGTTGCCGTGTCGCTTTTTAAAGCAATGGTTAACGCCAGCGAGGTATAATCATCTTCGGTAAGCTTAACACCAGCAGGCGCTTGCTGGCTGGCCCAAACGTTATAGAGGTTGGCATTTGCTGACGCATTAAGCGCAATATCCTGATATGCCTTAAACAGAACCTTTTTATTATTCGGCGATGACTGCTGCTCCATGGCCTGCCATATTGCAGCTTCCAACCCCGATGCAAATGTATTGCGCTTAGCCGGACTAATAAATTCCCAGTAAATGCTGCTGATATATCCGGTAAGCTGGCGCAGGTTCATCTCGTTTTGCTCGGATTGTAAAACACTTTGGAAGATAGCGAGCAATTGATCAGGCTTTACATACCGACCCGAAAGCATATTCTCGTACAAAGTGATATAGGCGGATGCCCTGCGCAAAGGGCTTTGGAGCCTGAACAAATGGTCGTTCATTTGCACATCCACCGGGAACATGCCATAACCCATTCCATCAGCATTGAAGAGGATGTATAAAGGCTTTCCGGCACCTTTAAAAGCGTTAACAGCTACCTCGCCGCCGGTCATGTTGACAGGCACTTCGCGCACGCTATCAGCATACACTAAGGCTACCGTGAACACCTGCGGCCACAGGCGCACATCGCCAAACTCTGGCTTTTGAATAATAAAAAAGTTGCTGATGCGATTGCCAGAATACTGAACTTCATAAGTAAATACCGGGCGGCCAGGCTGATTTACCCACACTTTGTTCCAGCTTTGCAAATCGGCAGTAGTGTATTTACTTAACGCCGCAATGAGGTCGGGCCAGGTGGCGTTGCCATAAGCATACTTTTGCAGGTAATCGTGCAAACCTTTCCTAAAATTCTCTGCCCCCATCAATTGCTCCAGTTGGCGCATCATAATAGGCGCCTTATGATAAATAATGTTACCGTACATAGAGCCTGCCTCATTCATGTTATCCAGTTGCTGGCGGATGGGGTTGGCCCCCTGCGTGCGATCTATGCCATAAGCGGCCGGGTAATGGTCCTGCAAAAACTTAAGCGCAAATGTCTCACGGCCCATTAGCCTTTCGGTTACTTTATCCGCCATAAAATTGGCGAATACCTCTTTCATCCACACATCATTAAACCAGCGCATGGTCACCAGGTCGCCAAACCACATGTGAGCCGTTTCGTGCGAGATGAGGTTGATGCGCGAAATATATTGATCGCGTGTGGCGCCGCTATCTAAAAATAAAGCCGACGCTTTGTACTGTACTTCGCCGGGATGCTCCATACCTCCGAACTGAAAATCAGGTATGGCCACAAATCCCACCTTTTGAAAAGGATATTTTATGCCGGTATAGTCCTCCAAAAAGCTGATTGCATTTTTATGAATCTCAAAGACAGAATCTACACTCATTCTGATTTTTGCCGTATCCGTCTCCCGGTACAAAAATTCAGCTTCTCGGCCGTTTAAGGATGCAACCTTTCGGCTGTACTTCCCAGCGGTAAATGAGAACAAATAAGTACTCAGCTTATCTGTTTGTGCAAACCGGTATATTGATTTGTTACCCGTAGCAACCGAATCCTTTTTTAAGCCATTTGCCAATACTTGCCAGCCTTGCGGAACCCGCAGCGTAAGCTGGTAACGCGCTTTTATATCAGGTTGATCAAAACATGGGAATGCCGTGCGGGCGTGGTCGGGTACAAAAAGTGCATAAAGGTAATCATCGTTCCGGTTGAGGGACTGGCTACCGACGGCGAACTCAAGCTGCACCTGGTTAATACCTTTCTGCAGATATTTACCAGGTAAAAGTAGGTGCTCATTAAGTAATTCAACAGGTGCTTTTTTGCTGTTGATAGTGACCGATTGCACCTGGTCTGCCCGTTGCTGAAAGTCGAGCTGCAGCGGTTGCGCAGCTACATCAAGTTTAAAACTTATTAAAGCGGACGCCTTTATTGCTTCCGACTTATTGCCTGGAATATTAAAATCAAGCGCATAAGTAACGTCATTAAGTACCGAAGCGCGGAACTCTGCAAGCTGCTTGCTCACTCCCTGCTCTACGGGTATGGTAGCTTTTTTTTGTGCCGATGCCTGCATGGCAGTAACTGCCAGCATAGCGGATAGCGCTAGTGTAGCTAATTTTTGCTTCAACGTTCTGTAGTAACTTTATTAACCAAACAAGGTGCTGCTCAGGTAGCGGTCGCCACGATCACATGCTATAAACACAATGGTACCGCTTTCCAGTTCCCTGGCCAGTTTTAGCGCTGCCCAGCACGCGCCGCCGGTACTCATGCCGGCGAACACCCCTTCTACCCTTGCAAGCTGGCGGGTAGCGGCCACCGCGTCGGCTTCATCAATATCAATCACCCTGTCAACACGCTCTGCCTCAAAAATTTTAGGCAGGTACTCCTGCGGCCAGCGGCGTATGCCGGGGATTGATGAACTTTCTGTTGGCTGGCAGCCGACAATCTGTATATCCGGATTTCTTTCTTTTAAATATCTTGAACAACCCATTATGGTACCGGTGGTGCCCATAGCACTTACAAAATGAGTGATGCCGCCATTGGTATCGCGCCATAATTCGGGCCCGGTAGTTTTATAATGGGCCATGTAATTATCGCTGTTGGCAAACTGGTTCAATAAAAAGTATTCTTCTGTTGCACCTTTTTCCTCAGCATAATCACGGCATATCTCTATACTATCCAATAAAGTAACCTTCGCGCCGAAAGCTTCCATAGTAAGCGTACGCTCGCGGGTGGAGTTAGCCGGCATCACCAATTCTATTTCCAGGTCGAACAAACGGGCTATCATGGCGAGGGCAATGCCGGTATTGCCGCTGGTAGCTTCTACCAGTTTCATGCCGGGTTTAATATCGCCGCGCTCAACGGCACTGCGTATCATATTTAATGCGGCTCTATCCTTAACACTACCGCCGGGATTGTTGCCTTCCAGCTTAGCAAAAATGCGCACATTGGGGTTGGGGTTAAATTTGGTTAACTCTACCTGTGGCGTATTGCCTATCAAATCAATTATACCTGCCATGGCTGTATCAATCTATTTTTCTTCAACTTTTTGTATGCGGATGGTAGGGGTATGAAAAACGGTTGAATGCGGAGCCACACTTTTGGTGAGCCAGACGTTGCCTCCGATAACGCTATCATGCCCTATTACGGTTTCGCCACCAAGGATGGTAGCCCCTGAGTAAATGATTACTCCATCTTCAACTGTCGGGTGCCTTTTAATTCCAGCCAGGTTCTTGTTCACGCTTAATGCTCCAAGAGTAACACCTTGGTAGAGCTTTACATTACTGCCTATTAAACAGGTTTCGCCTATCACTATACCTGTGCCATGGTCAATATGAAAATAATCACCTATAACCGCTGAGGGGTGTATATCAATACCCGTTACAGAATGGGCATGCTCTGTAAGTATGCGCGGCACAAAAGGCACCTGCAAATACCCTAATATATGTGCAATACGATAATAGCATATAGCGTAAAAGCCCGGATAAGTTCGCACCACCTCAAAATGACTTTGCGCGGCCGGGTCACCATCATAAATCGCCAGTATGTCGGTATTCAGCGTATCATATAATTGTGGCAGCCGTTCAAAAAAAGCGGCGGCAGTATGTGAGCCTTCGGCATCGCTGCTTCCTGCGCTTGCGCTTACAATAAGGGCCAGTTCTTGCTCCAATACGTTAAACTTTTTGCGGAGATCGGCAGCAGCACATTGTTCGCCATCTACACACTCCGGAAATAAGGTGGTAATAACCCGCCAGGCCCAATCGGCTATGGCTTTATTGGGAGGTATAGTTTGCCTGAAACGCGGGCGGCTCAATATCTTTTGTAAAAAAGTTTCGTTCATACAATATCCATTCGGTTTATTGCAACCGCTTCAAATGTACCTAATTCTGACAATTACGATAGACATAATCTAAATACTTACATGCTTCGTACAAAATAAACGCGCACAATGCAGCTCATTTAAAACAGCTTGCGCAGATAAGTTACTTTAACGTATCTTTACCGCCGAACGTTCTTTACCTCAAGAAATCTTCCAGCAGTGAAGGTTTTTCCGGAAACGGAAAACTAAAAAGGAACCGTGTGCAAATCACGGGCTGTCGCGCAACTGTAAGTAACACACCAGTTCAGGGTCAAACATCGGCAAGATGTTGTACCGTCCATTAATGCCTCCTACGGCATTGAGAAGGACGACCTTGAATGTTACAAGCCAGGAGACTTGCCTTTGCTGTGTAAAAGACAAAAGCTTTCGCGATTGAAGCAGTAGTCAATGGAGTAGCAGCCGGCAAGCCTGTATATACCCTTTTTTGGAGATGCATAGCCTTGTTATGGCAGCGCTTTGTATTTCTACCCGTTAAATTCCCGAAAGCATACCGAAAACGTAAAGAGCATTAATCAATTTATTATTAATGTTTTAACCAAGTTTTATGCGTATGCTAAAAAACAACCTCGGCTACCCGCGTATGGGCAGCCAACGCCAGCTTAAAAAAGCCTGTGAGCAATTTTGGGCCGGTAAAATTGACCGTGCCGCACTATACAGCGCAGCCCGAACCATTAAAGAGCAAAACTGGCAGTTACAGCTGGATGCCGGTATAGACCTTATTCCGTGCAACGACTTTACCTTTTATGACCAGATGCTGGATATGAGTCTTACCCTCGGCGCTATCCCATCCCGCTACACGCCTGTTTTGTCGCAGGTGACCGGTAATGACGAACTGGACCTTTACTTTGCCATGGCACGCGGCTATCAGCAAAAAGGGCTGGACATTACCGCCATGGAAATGACCAAATGGTTCGATACCAATTACCATTACATCGTGCCTGAATTTACAGCAGGGCAGCAGTTCAAGCTCTTCTCTGAGAAAGTATTTGCTGAATATGTGCACGCCCGCCAGGTGTGTGGCAACACTGCCAAGCCGGTGCTTATTGGCCCGGTAACTTATTTGCTGTTAGGCAAAGAGAAAGGACAAGGTTTTCATCGAATCGAGCTCATTAAAAACCTCATCCCCGTATATGTGGAAATCATCAACCGGTTAAAAGCACTTGGCGCCGAATGGATACAGCTGGATGAGCCTTGCCTGGCACTTGATTTAACCGAACAGGAAAAACAAGCTTATGAGTATGCGTACCGTGCTATAGCCAACCGCACCTCGGGCGTAAAATTGTTATTGGCCACCTATTTCGAAGGTTTGTCGGATAACACTTCGCTGGCGGTAAACCTACCTGTGGCTGCACTGCATATCGACCTGGTACGCGCGCCGGAGCAATTGGATGCAGTACTTACTGCAGCGCCGGAGAGTTTAAGTATTTCTTTAGGCGTAGTGGATGGCCGCAACATCTGGAAAAACAATTATGATGCATCGCTTCATCTTTTGCAAAAGGCACTGACCAAACTTGGCAGCAGCCGCGTGATGATAGCGCCTTCCTGCTCGCTGCTGCACACTCCTGCCGACCTTGATTTGGAAACAGAACTGGATTACGGCATTAAAAACTGGATGGCTTTTGCCAGGCAGAAATTGCATGAGGTGGCCGACCTGCATGCAATACTAACAGGCGGAGCGCAGGAAGCGTTGCAAGCTAACCGGCAGGCCATTGCAAGCAGACAAAACTCAACGAAAGTGCATAAGCCAGATGTAAAAACACGCGTTGCAGCAATTACTGAAAGTTACACCAACCGTAACAGTCCTTTTGCCACCAGGCAGCAAATACAGAAAAAGCGGTTTGGCTTACCACTATACCCTACAACTACCATTGGGTCATTCCCGCAAACGGAAGACATACGCAAGCTCCGCGCCAGCCTGAAAAATGGAGAAATTACTATTGCCGACTACGATAGCGCCATTGAGCAGGCTACCGTTGAAGCCATACGCTGGCAGGAGGAGATTGGCCTGGACGTTTTAGTTCATGGTGAGTTTGAACGAAACGACATGGTGGAATATTTCGGCGAATTGCTGGAAGGCTTCATATTCACCAAAAATGGCTGGGTGCAAAGCTATGGCAGCCGTTGTGTAAAGCCACCGGTTATTTACGGTGATGTAAGTCGCTCGGCTGACATGACCGTTCGCTGGAGTAGTTTTGCCGCAGCGCAAACCAACCGCTTGATGAAGGGCATGCTTACCGGGCCGGTAACCATTCTGCAATGGTCATTTGTTCGTGATGACCAGCCGCGCCGTGTTACTGCCGAACAGATAGCGCTCGCGATCCGCGATGAGGTTGTAGCTTTAGAGAACTCGGGTATTGGTATAATACAGATAGATGAGCCAGCTATTCGCGAGGGGTTACCATTACGTAAGGCGCAACGCGCGGCTTACTTAAACTGGGCCGTGGGTGCATTCCGTATAGCGGCAGCCGGTGTACAGGACGATACCCAGATCCATACACACATGTGTTACAGCGAATTTAATGATATTATTGAGCACATTGCCGCCATGGATGCAGACGTGATTACGATTGAAACATCGCGCTCACAGATGGAACTATTGAAAGCATTTGCTGACTTCAAATATCCGAATGAAATTGGCCCGGGTGTGTATGATATTCACTCGCCGCGTGTACCTACTACCAGCGAAATGGCAGACCTTTTAAACAAGGCCGCGGCGCTACTACCGGCACAAAACCTGTGGGTAAACCCTGATTGCGGTTTAAAAACACGCAAATGGCCCGAAACTAAAGCCGCTCTTGAAAACATGGTGGCTGCAGTACGCTTAGCGCGTGAGCAAGTTGCAGAGGTGCCTGCATAGATAAAAAAGGGATGGCTTACCGGCCATCCCTTTTTAAACAATATGGTTTGAATTACTTTACAAGCTGTAATTCATCAAGGTGTGCGGTTATCCGGCTTACCTCATCGGCTGTTAACTCTTTGTCAATAGCCTGAGCGTTTTGAACAGCCTGGGCTGCATCGCGTGCGCCAACCAGCGCAATAGTAATGCCCGGTTGCTGCAAAGTCCACAATATAACCAACTGCCCTATGGTAAGCTGTTTTTCATCGGCTATCGGCTTAATTTTATCGAGAAACTCATTAATGCGCAGCAGGTTTTCATCTTTATAGAATGATATGCCTTTGCGGTGATCGCCCGGTGCAAACTGATGCCCGGGTTTCATTTTACCGGTAAGCAAACCTCGCTCCAGCGGACTATAAGCCAATATACCTTTGCCATGCTCAATGCAATAAGGCACAACCTCTGCCTCAATCTCTCGTTTCACCATGCTGTAAGGCACCTGGTTTGATGCCAGGGTTACACTTTTTTCTGCTTCTTCCATTTGTGCGGCGTCATAGTTACACACACCGGCATAGCGTACTTTACCCTGCTCAATCAGCCGGGCTACAGCTTCCATGCTTTCGCTTATCGGCGTGGTAGTGTCCGGCCAATGTATTTGGTACAGGTCAATATAATCGGTACCTAAACGGCGCAGACTGTCCTCACACTCTTTAATAATGCTTTCCTTGCCTGCATATTTGTAAATGTCAATGTCCTGCCCTGAATTATTTTGACTGGCGAAAGCAAAATCACCTTTTGCCAAATCCCAGCGCATACCAAACTTGGTTAATATCTGTACTTTATCGCGCTGTAAATCTTTAATAGCTTCGCCCACAATTTCCTCGCTGGTGCCCTGCCCGTAGATAGGCGCCGTATCAATAGAGGTTACCCCTAAATCATACGACTGGCGTATTGCATCAATCGCTCCCTTACGCTCCGTACCGCCCCACATCCAACCACCGGCAGCCCATGCGCCAAAGGTCACTTCAGATAAGGTAAGATCAGTGTTACCCAGTTTTCTGTACTTCATTGCTGATTTAATTTAGTCGTTAATAATAAATTCGCCTGCAAGAATAAACCAAAGCGCTTAAAATTGTTTTGATAAAGGCGGATGGTTGCAAAATTGCTACAAAGAAGAGCGAGGGTACAAACCGATCTTCTGACATTTGCACTCTTAAGCCACTGCCTGGCAAGGCATCATTTATTAAATTTGCTCTCAGTAATTTACTACATTTGCAAAAGCGATAGTATTTATGGAATCCACCCAGATAGTTAACGGGCTCAATATAAATTACAAAGAAACAGGAAGCGGTAAATACACCTTGGTATTGCTGCACGGATGGGGATCAAACCTCCAGGCATTCACCAGGGTCCAGCAACAATTTCAGGAACATTTTCGCGTAATTGCTATCGATCTTCCGGGCTTCGGCAAAAGCCAGGAGCCGCCTGCCGTTTGGGATGTAAATGATCACACTACTTTTTTAGAGGCTTTTTTAAAAGAGAAGAATGTTACCAACCCTATACTTGCGGGGCACTCGCATGGGGGCCGTATTTCTATAAGCTATGCAGCGCGCAACCCCGTACATAAGCTCATATTGCTGGATGCTGCCGGTATAAAACCTACGCGTACGCTCAAGTATTACATCAAAGTATACTCATACAAGTTGATGCGCAAAACGCTTAACCTGCTGCTGCCCGCCGAAAAGGCCAACGCCATATTGGACAAGTACCGCAAAAAATCCGGCTCTACCGATTACCAGAATGCGTCGCCAATGATGCGGCAGGTAATGGTGAAGGTAGTGAATGAAGATTTGCGCCACCTGATGCCTAAGATAACAGCACCTACCCTATTGGTTTGGGGCGAAAATGACACCGCCACTCCTTTAAGCCATGCCAAGATAATGGAGAAGCTGATACCTAATGCAGGGTTGGTAGTATTTAAAAATGCAGGGCACTTTGCCTTTGTAGAAAAACTGTACGAATTTTTAATTGTTCTGGATAATTTCCTGGCAAACGATAAGAACTAAAAGATATTGATGGATAGCATTGTTTTACTGATAGCCGCCCTTGCTGTATTGTTTTTTGCCTTCGCAAAACTCAGGTATGAGCTGCACATGATGCAGCTGAACTCGTACCGTAATGAGCGGTATAGCAAATGGCTCAGCAGCAACTTAATTACCGGCAACCGCATTACCGAGCTGTTGGCTATTATAGTTACAGGCATTGCTGCCTTTGTGGCAAGCCCTTTAATTACAGGTATACTTTTTATAGCTATTTACGCATTGCTTGGCTGGCAGATGCTCGCCAAAAAACAAAAGAAACCGGTTGTATTTACCAAACGTGCGCAACGTTTGTTTGGTGCGTGTTATGCCATCACGGTAATTGCAGGCGCTATTGCTCATTTTGCATTTAACGGCCCTGTAGCTGCACTGTTAGCGGCCACTATTACTCTGTTTTTAAGCTTTGTGGTAATCATGATTGCCAACGTATTGCTGGCACCGGTAGAAAAATCAGTAAACGATTGGTATTATAAAGATGCGAAGCGCATACTTGCAGCGCGCCCGGACCTGATCATCATAGGCATTACGGGCAGCTATGGTAAAACCAGTACCAAGCATTTCTTGTACCGCATCCTGTCTGAGAAATACAATGTACTCATGACGCCCGGTAGCTTTAATACTACTATGGGTGTTATCCGCACCATTAGGGAGAAATTAGAAGCTACCCACGAGGTTTTCATTGTGGAAATGGGCGCCAAGCAACCACATGATATTAAAGAGATAAGCGATTTGGTGAACCCGCAAATAGGCATACTGACTGCCGTAGGCGAGCAGCACCTCGAAACTTTTAAAACTATACAGAACGTACAAAAAACTAAGTTCGAGCTGATTGATGCACTACCATCAGGCGGTTTAGCTGTACTGAATGCCGATTATGAGTTTGTAGCCAACAGGCCGGTTGCTGACCGTAACGTCGCCTACTATTCATCGGAAGATGCCAATGTGGAATACCACATTGAAAACATCAGCTACTCGTCGCGCGGTTCTGCTTTCTCTGTGTTTCGTGGACAGGAGCAGATCGGTGAATTCCAAACCCGTTTGCTGGGCAGCTACAACCTGTCGAACATATTGGCTGCAGTAATTGTAGCGCGCCATTTAAATGTACCTGAAAGCGCCATCGGTTATGGCATCCGTAAGCTGGAGCCTGTAGAGCACCGCTTAGAAGTAAAGAGCCATAGCAACGGCGTAACCGTTATTGATGATGCCTTTAACTCCAACCCGGTAGGCTCCAAAATGGCCTTGGAGGTTTTGGGTGCTATTGAGGGTAACCGCAAGATCATTATCACACCCGGAATGATAGAGCTTGGCGAGAAGCAGGAGTATTACAACATGTTACTGGGCGAGCAGATTGCAGAGACCTGCGATTACGTTATCCTCGTTGGTAAAAAAATATCTGAACCTATACACAAGGGCTTGAAGAATAAAGGGTATGACGAGAGCAAACTCTTCATTGCCCAAAACTTTAAAGAAGCAACGCAGCATTTGAGTGGTATGGTTGCAGCGGGCGATGTGTTGTTGTACGAGAATGACCTGCCCGACAATTTAGAATCTTAAAAACATTATAGATACATGAAAATTAAGCTTGGAGTTATATTTGGCGGACGCTCGGTAGAGCACGAAATTTCTGTTATATCTGCCATGCAGGCTATCAGCGCCTTTGATAAGGGCAGTTATGATATTACGCCAATATATATCACCAAAACCGGCAAATGGTACACCGGCGCCGAACTACTGAATGTAGACAACTACAAGAATATAGACAGCCTGCTTGCTAAAAGCACCGAGGTGTATTTTACTCCTACCTATGGTGATTATAGCCTGTACCCGGTAAGCACCTCTATCTGGAAAAAGAAAGAGCCAATAAAAATAGACGTAGCTTTCCCGATATTGCACGGCACTAATGGCGAAGATGGTACGGTACAAGGCCTGCTGGAGCTCAAGGGCATTCCGTTTGCAGGTTGCAACACCCTGTCATCGGCGGTGGGTATGGATAAGATCATGATGAAGATGGCGCTTAAAGAGAGTGGCCTGCCTGTGGTTGATTACACCTGGTTTACTGAGCGTAGCTGGCATACCAACCAGGCGCAGGTTATCGAGAAAGTTAAACAAATAGGCTTCCCGGTGATAGTTAAGCCGGCAAATCTTGGCTCGAGCGTGGGTGTATCTAAAGCTGCAGATGAAAAACAGCTGGTTGAAGCCGTAGAACTTGCCGGCCGTTTTGCAAGCCGCATCCTGGTAGAGCGCATGGTAGTGAACCTGAAAGAGATCAACTGCTCTGTACTCGGCGATGCGGATGAGCAGCAAGCCTCTGTTTGTGAAGAGCCTATCGGTTCAGGCGACATCCTGAGCTATAAAGACAAATATGTAAATAACTCTAAGGGTGGCTCATCCAAGGGTATGACGAGCACCAAGCGCCGTATACCGGCTGATATACCAGCTGATATGGCGGAGAAAATACAACACCTGGCCAAAGAAACCTTCCGCGTGCTGGATTGCGGTGGTGTATCACGCATCGATTTTTTGACTGATACTCAAACGGGCGATGTGTTCGTAAACGAAATCAATACCATTCCAGGGTCGCTGTCATTTTATCTATGGGAGCAAACCGGTAAAGATTTTGCAAAACTGCTGCGCGCTATGGTTGACCTTGCCCTTAAGCGTAAACGCGAACGCGATAACCTTGTAATTAGCTACAGCGAAAACATCTTCAATATGAGCGGTGCCGGGTTGATGAAGTCTGGTAAATCGTAGTAATATATAGCATTATGGAGCACGCATTAAACATCCCTATCCCATCTGACCGCAAGATTGAAGGGTGGAAAAATGTGATTATTGAGGAATGCGGCGAGACGGCGGTATTACTCAATAGCTATGCTCCGGATTACATTGTTGCCGACTCCCAATACTTTGCTCAGAAGATAGACGGCGCTAAGGTTGAAATATATTGTCGGGCTGATGTGGCAATTCGTTTACTTAACGCTGCGCAACAACTGCCAACTGGTTATAAATTCTTAGTGTGGGATGCATGGCGCCCTGTTGAAGTTCAGCAGGCTTTATTTGACGCCCACAAAGCCCAGCTTAAAAAGCAAATGCAGAATGCTTCGGAAGAAGAGCTAATTGAGACAACACAAAAATACGTTTCTGTTCCATCTGTAAACGAATTACGCCCTTCGCCTCATTTAACCGGCGGCGCAATTGACCTTACTATCATTGATAATCAGGGGCAACAATTGGACATGGGTACCCCATTTGATCATTTTGGCCCTGAAGCGCAAACTGATTTCTATGAACTAAAAGATAGTTTAACCGCTGAAGAAAGTATTATCCTTTATAATCGGCGCTTGCTTTACAACGCTATGGTAAGCGCCGGCTTCTCAAACTACCCTCACGAGTGGTGGCATTTTGATTACGGCAATCAATTTTGGGGAAAACTAACTGATAATAAGGCAATTTATAGTTTAGTTTTTATTTAATTTATTAAATTGGCATTCTAAATCTTATAACATGGGTGCCGATCAAAAAAATTATTTACTTAGACTTTGGAGTGCTAAAAGGTTATTATCATGGTTATTTATAGTAATAATCTGCTTTATAACCGGAATTCTTCGCTTTAGCCTTGATGAAAACAATTATCTTTTACAGATAAAGATATTAGACATTGTATTCGGCTCTTTCCTAACTCTGGCATTATTTAATTTTATTTATCAGGTTTATACAGAGCGCGAGAACCGAGATATTGCAATAAAGGATATTATAAACGCCATACAACTTGAGGAAGATAGTCTAAAATACTTTTCTACAAACCAGAAGTTACTTTTTTTAAAAAATATCGTAAACTCTATCATTGGAGAACAGTTTGGAACTTTGTTTCACAACCATATTGCCACTCACTATTTGGAAAGCAACATTGCGTATCGTGAAAATTTTGACTATGAAGTGACCTTAAATGAAGCTAATAAAGACTTTTCTTTTAAAGGCGAAAGATTGTTATCAGCCATTAACTATTTTGCTATGACTCAGCAATTGGTTTATACAAAACACTTTTCAAAAAAAACTAAAGATGTTCGTTTTAAAATAGTTTTTGCATTCAACGATGAAAGCCTCGCATACTGGATGAACGAAGAATTTGTTTTTTTCAGAGAAGTGATCGATATAGATGATTGGGAAAATGATCTTAATAATTATGCGCAAGAAGATTTTAAAGATTTTGTTGAAAAATGTATGGGTATAGACATTACTTTCTTTGACAAAAGTAATTCTAAAATAGATACTCCATTAAATTATGATATTAGATTTATTAATAACAATAAGGCAAAAGGATTAGAAATTGAATTGAGCGATAAAAATTTGTTTAAAAGTTTAATTTATGAAGAAAAGTATACTATATGTTATCGTTGCAGACTTCTATTTAAAATGCCGTGGAATAAAAAAAGGAAGCGATTCCACTTTATACTACCCGAGCCTACCATAAACCCCTCTTTTACTATGCGCTTTGATCATCATAAATTTAAACAAAGTGATATAAATCACCATACTATTTTTTCAAATACCACAAAAAAACCTGACTTGGTAATCTACGACAACAATTATAGTTTGAAAACCTATGACATAATTTATCCTCGGTCAGAAGTAATATTTTTTTGGGATGCCTGCTAACCAATATCATACCGCGTTGTTGTATATTTTTAACACTGCTGCGCTATGCCTGATACTACTCCAACAACAGCTCGTTTTACCATTGTTAACAACGACTTTGTACCGTCTGAAAAAGCGACGTTGCCTGTTACTGACCTGGCGTTACAGCGCGGTTATGGAATTTTCGATTTTTTGAGGGCATTAAACTTTAAGCCGGTATTTATTGAGGACCATCTCGACAGGTTTTACAGGTCTGCAACTAACTTGTACCTGCAAATACCCTACACCCGTGACGAATTGAAGGGAATAATTGCCGGGCTTATAGAAAGAAACGGCATCAAAAACTCAGGCATCAAGCTGTTGCTAACCGGAGGTAACTCGCCTGACGGCTATAGCATGGGCATACCTAATTTAGTCATCACACAAAGTGAACTTACCGGCTCGTCGGAGAACCTGGAACAAGGCCTGCATCTGGCAAGCTACAACTACCAGCGCCAGGTACCCGGTGTAAAAACCATTGATTATTTGCATGCTATCTATCTACAAAGCTTTATAAAAGCACAAGGCGCAGATGACTTGCTTTACCATCATGACGGCGTAGTGCGTGAATCGCCGCGTGCTAACTTTTTTATGGTAAAAGGAAATCAGGTACTCACGCCCGCTGGCGATATACTCCATGGCATCACCCGGAAAAAGATATTAGGTTTAAAGCTGGATAACTACGAGATTGTAGAAAAGGATTTTACCATGGATGATCTTGCCACCGCCGATGAAGCCTTTGTAACCAGCACTACGCGCATTGCCTTCCCAGTAACCAGGGTAGATAAACAGCCTATAGGCACAGGCAAGCCCGGTGCTGCTACGTTGCTTATACGGCAAAAAATAAACGAGCTGGTTGCAATAGATCAAAAAGAGTAAAGCCCCCCCCTACATTTCCGGACCTGTACGGATACGCTCCAGCCGGTCGGCTGCCATGCGGTTGGTTTGATAGATCTCTAACAGCAATAAGAAATATGACAGCAGTAGCGGCCCGAATACCAAACCCAAAATACCAAACAACGGTAAGCCTATAAATACACCAATTACCGAAATAAGCGGGTGCGTATTGGCTATACGCTTATTGATAACCATGCGCAGTACATTATCTACGTTGCCAATAAACAAAACACCATAAGCTATAAGCGTGATACCCGACAAGGTGTGCCCGTCGGCTATCTGGATTAGCCCCGCTGGAATTGTCAAAGTAGGCGCGCCTACCACCGGTAAAAAGGAAATAAAGGTACCTATCACACCCCAGAAAATAGGATCACGTACGCCGAATATCCAAAAGCCGTTGGCCAGCAAAGCTCCCTGCACCACAGAAATAATTCCCTGCCCCAGCACATTTGAATATGTAGAATTACGCAATTCTGACGCGAACTTAAGTGCATGCTGCTCCCTGAAGGGGGCATACCTAAGTAAGCCAGCTTCAAAACCACGCATCTGTACAAACATAAAGTACAATATGAAGTACATGAATAACAGAATGATAACGATATTGACGGCGCTGCCTATTATTGACGGGAATAGCTCTGTTACATAGTTACCTAACCGTAGCATAATGTCTTCGCCGAGGTGCGGCTGATTGAGGTTGGAGCCAGCAAAGTTGTCTATCTTTTGCAGCCACCTGTCTAATTGAAAAGAACTTTTGTTAAGACTGGATATCTTGCTTATAACCATAAAGCTCAGCAGTAAAAAAGGTATTACTATTACGATAAGCGATATGAGGATAATGAGTATGGCAATAACAGGCCCGTTCCATCCTTTTTTCTCAACCATGTAGAGATACATTGGCCGGAAAACGGTGTACAATACCACGGCACCCAGTATAGAACTGAAAAGACCGCTAAGCGCATAAACCAGGAAACAGCCCAGCATTATAATAGCTACCAATATGATAGTATTGCGCTGCTTATAACTAAATATTGACATTGCGGATCGGGAATTACCTTAAAAACAAAATGGGAGTAAAATGTTTCGGTCGCAAGGCAATATCTTGGGTGCTTGTATCTAAGATTCTACAGCTTGTGTTAACAACTCCTGTATCTTGCCGCAACTGGTCATTATTGTTTCAAGGTAAAAGGTATAATCCGGCGATGGATCTTTCACCTCATATTTAAGCTCGGATATACAAAGTTGTATGTTTGATAGCTGATTGTTAACATCGTGGCGCAGCCGGTGCAGTTGTTGTTTGTCTTGCTCCATAGCTCTTATTTGCCCATATTAATGGCCTTCATCTTGTTATAAAGCGTCTTACGGTCTATATTCAATATCTCTGCTGCCTTAGTCTTGTTAAAGTTCACCTCGCGCAAAACCCGCAAAATGGTTTCGTATTCGGCTTCGAGGGCGGCGTTCTTCAAATCATGCTTGCCGTCTTTAGCTTCTGCAGGCTCAGCCTGTGTATGATTATTAGTGGCATGACTGCTTTCAAAAGCCTGCAACTTGTAGTTAGACAATTCCAGCGGCAGAGCCTTTAACGGCACCTCGCTGCCTTCGGTAAGCAGGGTAGCGCGGCGTACAATGTTTTTCAGTTCGCGGATGTTACCCGGCCAGCGGTAATGCATAAAGCACTCCACCACCTCCGGCGAAAACGAGCTTACATTGCGGCTCAGCTCTTCGTTAGCAATACGCAGAAAATGCTCTGCCAGCAACATGATATCGTTGCCACGCTCGCGCAAAGGCGGCATGTATATGCTAAACTCGTTAAAGCGGTGGTACAAATCTTCCCTGAAACGGCCTTTTTGGATGCCGTCCTGCAGGTTTTCATTGGTTGCAACAATTATACGCACGTCAAGGTCAATCTCTTTCGTGCTTCCTATGCGCTTAACCTTGCGCTCCTGTACAGTACGCAGCAGCGCCGCCTGAATGTCATATGACAAGTTGCCCACCTCATCCAAAAACAAAGTGCCGCCATTAGCCATTTCAAAGTGGCCTATTTTAGTGTAGAGCGCCCCTGTAAAAGAGCCTTTCTCATGCCCGAAGAATTCGCTTGCGGCCAGCTCCTTGGTCAATGAGCCGCAATCCATCGCCACAAAAGGCTTGTTCTGGCGTGGGCTGCTCATGTGTATGCTCTTGGCAACGGCTTCTTTACCGGTACCGCTTTCGCCCAAAATAATAACGCTGTAATTAGTAGGCGACACCAGCTCGATCTGCCTAACCAGTTCTTTTGAAGCCCTGCTGGCACCAACCACAAACTCGCCACCCATCAGCTGCTTTTTATTAGCTTTCGCGATGCTTGTTTTTTCCGGGACTATAACAGGCTCTTCCTCATCATCCTGCAAGAGCGCATACTGGGTTTCAATAGCCTTATTGATGGTATTCAAAATCTCATCCGGATAGAGAGGTTTGGTGATATAATCATAAGCCCCCATTTTAATGAGCTCTACGGCCATCTTAATATCAGAGTAACCGGTGATAATGATTACCCCGGTTTTTGGATAGTTTGTTTTGATATGACGGAGCATTTCGCGCCCGTCTGTATCCTCCAAACGGTAATCGCAAAGCACCAGGTTAAATTCGCTGTTCTTTAATTTTTCTAACCCGCTTGCTCCATTGGCAGCAGTTACAACATCAAACCCATTACGTGAAAGGAATTTTGACAGTAACAATGCCACATTCACTTCATCATCTATGATGAGTATTTTTTTCATACAGCAAAATAGTATTTATACACCACAAGTAAAAACGGCTAACTTATTATAGCCGCAGCGTGGCACTAAAAAAGTTTAAATATAGCAATATAAACCATTAAACTCTTTTAACACCGCCCTTATCTGTTAGGAACATCAACGCCGATATAAGATCCCCTACCGGGCCAGTCTTAATATATCATTGCGCAAGCTTGGCCGCACATTTCACACGTTTACGATAGCTATAACTGGTTTGTTGCAATTTCGGCTAAATTAAATATAGCGCGATTAGTTAAAGTAACTACAACATTTAGAACGCTGCAAATCTAAAAAAGAAATTGTTTAACAAGATACAAATAAGGCAAGTAAAAGCCCCTTGCAAAAATCTATAACAACGGCAACAATGCACTGCCATAAGCGCATAGAGCCGTAATTTTAGTTACATTTGCGATTAGTTAAATTTTACTCATGAGCGAAGAAAGATCGTTAAACTTTTTAGAAGAAATTGTTGAGGAAGACCTGAGCAGCGGCAAACATGGTGGCAGGGTACACACGCGTTTCCCACCCGAGCCTAACGGTTACCTGCATATAGGCCATGCCAAATCTATCTGCCTTAACTTCGGTTTGGCAAAAAAATATGGCGGCCAAACCAATCTTCGTTTTGATGACACCAACCCGGTTACCGAGGATACAGAATACGTAGAAAGCATTAAAAAGGATGTGCGCTGGCTCGGCTTTGAATGGGCCAATGAACTATACGCATCCGACTATTTCGATAAGTTGTATGAGTTTGCCGTTGTTTTGATCAAAAAGGGCCTTGCTTATGTTGATGACAGCACGCCCGAAGAGATAGCAGCGCAAAAAGGCACACCTACTGAGCCGGGTACCGGCAATGAATACCGCAACCGCAGTATTGAGGAGAACCTGCGCTTGTTTGAAGAAATGCGCGACGGCAAATATCCTAACGGCGCCAAAGTATTGCGTGCAAAGGTAGACCTGGCAGATCCGAACATGCACATGCGCGACCCGCTCATGTACCGCATTAAACATGCCCACCATCACCGCACAGGCGATAAATGGTGCATATACCCGATGTACGATTTTGCGCATGGTCAGTCCGACGCTATTGAGCAAATTACACATTCTATTTGCACGCTGGAATTTATACCGCACAGACCTCTATACGACTGGTTTATAGATAAGCTGGAGCTCTTCCCGTCGCATCAGTACGAGTTTGCCCGCCTTAACCTTAATTATACGGTAATGAGCAAGCGCAAGCTGCTGCAACTGGTTAACGAAGGGTTTGTAGAAGATTGGGACGACCCGCGTATGCCTACCATCAGCGGTTTGCGTCGCCGTGGCTACACTCCTGCCAGTATACGCGATTTTTGTGACCGCATTGGCGTTGCCAAACGCGAAAACATGATTGATGTAAGCCTGCTGGAATTCTGTATTCGCGAAGACCTGAATAAAACCGCCTGGCGCCGCATGGCCGTTTTGGACCCGGTTAAGCTGGTAATAACCAACTATCCTGAAGGACAAACGGAAATAATGGTAGGCGAAAATAACCCGGAAGTTGAAGGTGGCGAAGGTAGCCGCGAGATTCCGTTCAGCCGCGAGCTGTGGATCGAGCGCGAAGATTTTATGGAAGTACCGCCTAAAAAGTTCTTCCGTTTGGGTGTGGGCCTCAGCGTTCGCTTAAAGAATGCTTACATTATTACCGGCGAAAGCGTTGTTAAGGATGCAGAAGGTAATATTACTGAAATACATTGCACTTACTTACCCGAATCAAAATCGGGTAGCGATAACAGCGGCTTCAACGTAAAAGGCACCATCCATTGGGTAAGCGTGCCCCATGCCAAGACTGCTGAAATTCGCTTGTACGACCGCTTATTCCGCGTGGAAGATCCATCCAACGAGGAAGGCGACTTCAAAGAATACATTAACCCGGAAAGTCTGCACGTAATTAACGGTTTTATCGAGCAAGACTTGGCGCAAGCCATTCCAGGTAAAGGCTACCAGTTTATACGTAAAGGGTATTTCACGCTGGATAAAACCTCTAAACCCGATAATCTGGTGTTTAACCGCACGGTAACGCTTAAAGACGGCTGGGCGAAGAAAAAATAAGCAATGCTGTAGCAACGCCATACAAGCCATCGCTTACTGCGATGGCTTTTTTTTATGTAAATGCCCTGTTCCGCTTAAACCATTATCGCTGCAGGCACTCCTACCTATAACTCAACCAAATTCAATGAAAAGGACCATTATCATTTTAGCGCTGCTGATAAGTGTCAGCTCCTGCGCAATAAGGCAAGTAAGCTTAGGCATGAGCGAGGAGCAATTTAAAAAGGAGCACCCACGTAGCCGCGTAGTAGAAATGTCGCGCATACGTACCGTTTACCACGAAAAGCCAATGACTTTTAAAGACACTACAGATAAATTCTTCTATTTCACCAACCATCAATTAGTGTTGATGGATGAAGGCATAGTGGTTAATGATGCCGGTACGAGAGAACCAACGCCTTTGCAATAAGTAAGGAGCAAGGAAGCCGGTTGCTGATGATAAGCACCCTGGCTTCTTTGCAAATCCAAGACGTTCCAGCTATTTCACTATTTGTTTAATTCTTTGCCGGATCTTGCCCAAAAGCTTTACTCAGCAACTCATACAATTCCGGGTGGCGGGCTTGTAGTTTGTCAGGCTTCTCAAAAAAGTATTCAGATACAACGGCAAAGAATTCAGCCTCATTGGTGGCGGCATAAGGGTTAATGTCTGATTTACCGTCCTCAATCTTACGTATCTCCTGGTGCATCATGCGCACCCACGGTTTAACAGAATCATGCGGTAACATCAGCTCGGGGATGCCGTCGGTTGCACCGTCAACCTTATCCAGCAAGTGTACAAACTCATGAATGCCGGTATTTTGCGCACCTGAGTTTTTAGAGAAGCCCTTCTGCAGCGCGCTTCTGGACAAAATCATTTGCCCATTCATGTAACCGCTGCCCACCATACCCTCAATGTTACGGCCTTCACCCTCAAACTGGTATTCCTCATCAAAGGTATCGGGATAAAGCAGCACATTGGTGACGTTACGGTAGCTCCAATCTTTAAACGCAAAGATGGGTATCACCGCGCTGGACGCCACCATCAGGCAGTCAACATCATTTACTTCCAGTCCAACTCCTTCTATATGCACGGCATCTAAAAATTTTTCCACCTTATCTTCAAAATACAGTTTATTCGTATCGGACAGGTTATTATAAAAGTCAATGTGCTGTGTTAAGAGCATTTTTTGCGCATCGGTAAGAATAACCTGAGTGAGTACGCGTTTACGCTTACGCTGATATAAAGTGTAGGAGATAATAATGGCTGCGATGATGGCGATATAGAGCATGGGGTAAATTTATAATATCAACATAAAATAAAAAAGCGATCCGCCTAAACCATCGCTTTTCAAAACTTCGGTTATAGGTATATTAGCAACCCATAAGTATTTCTATAACAATTAATTTTTCGATATCTTTTTTTGAACTCTTTTGCTTGCCTGTTAGCCTTAAAAAATAATGGCTAACACCCACCGCGCTGGGATAGTCTGTTGGTGAATTGACATTTTCTATGCGATTGCTCCACGCTACTCCACAATGTTTTGCCACGGCTTGTTTTAATTCTTCAATACTCACATTCAGGAATTTTTGTCTTTCATCCTCGGTATATGACAAGCAAGTAAATTGGCCATTTTTGTTTTTAGGTAAAGGCTTCCATTCTGAATCATAATGTTTCCATTCAGTCAAATCGCAATGCGGGCCTTCATTTTGTATTGTTACACTTGTTTCATAACGCTCTTCTAATTTTAAATCAATCAAATTATCAGAATGAACGGATATGATCTGTCCTTCAAGTATTTCGCCCAAATCGGCAGTTAAATATGCCGTGTCAGAGTCGACGTATTTGTTGGATATACTGTCTTCAAATAAAACAAACCGATTGATATTGAGAGACAGTTCGGGAAAGTTAATGGTAACAGAGCTGTCAGGAAAGGTAGTTTCAAATTTTCTTGCAGTATCAACTGATAGTTTTGATTGATTGATCGTTGGAGAAATGGCACTGTCAACCTTAGGCGTATTTTCTTTGCTGTTAGAGGAGTTATCACAAGCAGAAAATGCAATTAAAACAATTATGGGTAAGAAAAACGGCGCTTTCATTTGGTAATAAGGTTTTTCTCTATAAATGTACAAAAAAAGCGATGGGCCTGAACCCATCGCTTTTCCTAATCCCGACTTGCCGTGTTACTGGCTTGCGGAGCAAATTATATCAGCAGCCTTACAGGCTCTTCTAATAATGATTTAAGTGTTTGCAGGAACGCTGCTGCCGAAGCGCCATCCACTGTACGGTGGTCTGCGCTCAGCGTTACTTTCATAACGTTACCCGGAACAACCGCGCCATTTTTAACTACTGGCACTGCTTGAATGCCGCTAACGGCTAAGATCGCAGAGTTAGGCGTGTTAATGATCGCTGTAAATTCGTCTACACCAAACATACCTAAGTTAGAAATAGTGAAGGTTGAGCCTTCCATTTCGTTTGGTTGCAGCTTTTTAGATTTTGCCTTGCCAGCAAACTCTTTCACTTCAACCGAGATGTGGCTTAATGTTTTACCGTCGGCATATTTTATAACCGGTACCAGCAGGCCTTCGTCAACCGCTACGGCTACGCCAATATTCACGTGCTCATTAAAGCGGATCTTATCGCCCTGCCATGATGAGTTGATAACCGGGTGTTGTTTAAGGGCAACAGCGCAGGCTTTAACCACCAGGTCGTTAAATGATATTTTAACCGGGGCAATCTCGTTCATTTTGTTGCGGGCCACAATAGCTGCATCCATATCAATAGACATGGTTACGTAGAAATGCGGTGCAGTGAACAAGCTTTCTGACAGACGACGGCTGATAGCCTTACGCATCTGCGTAACCGGTTTCTCGGTAAATTTCTCTTCGCCGATAACGGTTGGCAATGATATGGTTTTCTCCGCTTTAGCAGGTGCGGCAGCTTCTTTTGTTGAAGCAGCAGCCTCTTGTACCTCTTTGGTTGATGGCGTAAAGCCTTCTATATCTTTCTTAACAATGCGGCCGCCTTCTGCGCTGCCTTTTACATCATTAAGGTTGATGCCTTTGTCTTTAGCAATTTTGCGTGCCAGCGGCGATGCTTTTACGCGACTGTCGTCTGACTCAGATGCAGAAGCAGTATCTTCTTTAGTGGCAGTTGCGGGGGCAGCTGCGGTTTCCTGATTTTCACTGCTACCACCAGTGCTGCTGCTACCTGCTGACGAGCCGGCATCCAACAATGGCTGAATATCTGTACCTTCTTTACCTACAATGGCAATGATGTCATTCACCTTTGCGGCTTCGCCTTCTTTAACACCTACGTAAAGCAGGGTACCTTCTTCGTAGCCTACCACTTCCATGGTAGCTTTATCGGTTTCAACGTCGGCTAATGAGTCATCAGCCTTCACTTTGTCGCCTACTTTAAAGTTCCATTTCTGGATAACGCCCTCAGTCATGGTATCGCTCAATAGCGGCATACGTATAACTGCGGCCGGTATGCTGGATAAATCTACTTTAGTAGCGGTTGCAGAAGCAGTCGCACTTTCTTTAGCTTCAGTTTTTTCATCCTTTTTTTCGCTGCTACCGCCGGTGTTGCTGCTACTTGCGTTAGCAGAACCGCCTTCGGCCTCCAATGTAGTTTTATAATCTTCTCCTTCTTTACCCAATACTGCAATCACAGCGTCAACAGGTACGGCAGCACCTTCTTCAACACCAATATACAACAGGGTTCCGTCCTGAAACGATTCAAAATCCATAGTGGCTTTATCAGTTTCAACCTCGGCCAATACATCGCCTGATTTTACCTGATCACCAACTTTTTTATGCCACTTAGCCAATACCCCTTCAGTCATGGTATCGCTCATCTTAGGCATCTTTACTACTTCGGCCATAATGTAATATTGTGTATAAAAGGGTTAGTCTAAAATGTAAGGATAATCACTCTGCACGTAAACATCAGTATAAAGCTCTGATGCATCAGGCCATGGCGACTCTTCAGCAAATTTAACTGCGTCATCAACAATACCTTTAATTTTGGCGTCTATCTCCTCAATCCATTTCTCATCGGCATAACCTTCTTTCAGGATGGTTTGTTTTACCGTCTCAATAGGATCTTTTGCTTTGTAGCTTTCCAGCTCCTCTTTGGTACGGTATTTCTGCGGGTCAGACATTGAGTGACCTTTGTAGCGGTATGTACGCATTTCAAGGAAGGTTGGACCTTCACCTGCACGGGCACGTTGCACGGCCTCGTCCATAGCGTTATGTACTGCAACCGGATCCATACCATCAACTGCTGATGAAGGGATACCGTAAGGCAAGCCTAACTTAAAGATATCTGGTTCAATGGTAGTACGGGCTACTGATGTACCCATGGCATAACCATTGTTCTCGCAGATGAAGATAACAGGCAGCTTCCACAACGATGCCATATTGAAGGTTTCATTAAGCGCACCCTGACGTACGGCACCATCGCCCATATAGCAAATGTTTACGTTGTCGGTACCTTTATACTTTTCAGCAAAGGCAACACCGGCACCCAATGGGATCTGACCGCCTACGATACCGTGGCCGCCATAAAAATGGTTCTCTTTGTCGAACATGTGCATCGAGCCACCTTTGCCCTTAGAGCAGCCGGTAACTTTTCCGTACATTTCGGCCATTACGGCTCTTGGAGAGGTACCCTTTGCAAGGGCGTGTGCGTGATCACGATATGCAGTGATTAAGCTATCCTCATGACGGATTACCGACATGGCGCCCGCAAGCACCGCTTCCTGACCTATGTACAAGTGGCAAAAGCCCCTGATTTTCTGCTGACCATAAAGTTGTCCGGTTTTCTCTTCGAACTTGCGCATCAACTGCATCGACTCGTACCACATCAGGTAGGTGTCTTTATTTATTTCGATTGAACTCATGTGTTTTAAAGAACCTTTTAAGATGCGCAAATCTAATTATTGATTTCATAAAATGAAAATGCATTCGGTTTGTTACATGAAATATGACTTTTTTTTACAGCTCTTGATGATATTCTTCGCTAATGATGCCTTAATGCTAATTTCCTTTTAATGATTAGCCTGACTTTTCAGAGAAATACATCGCAATGAATGATCCCTTTTATTGTATAAAATACACTTTGGTAGCGCGCTTATGGTTAATGACGGTTTCAAAAAGCATCATTAAAAAGTACAGCAAAAGTTGTTGCAGGCTGCCGTTGCATTTTTAACGGTAAATGCGGAATTTCACCCTCATCATGAACGATACTTTGCCAATAGCGGGCTTACATGACGATGCCGCCCATCATTTCCAGGAGATTTATGCCGCGCTTAAGCAAAACTTTGCCATGCAGCCAACCGGGTATATAGATTTTCAGCTTACACAGTTTGCGGCTTTTAAAGAATGCCACACCTGCGAGGTACTCGCCTCTTATGCCATACGTACTGATAACGACAACTGTTATATCCTTTTCCTGCAAACAACCGACCATGCGCAGCACGGACGGGATAAGATTGTGGAAGAGCGGCGTTACGAGGTGTGGGCGCTTGCCTATCTGAAACATGATATGGGCCGGGTTAAAATAAGACCCGAAACGTTTACGGACAAACTGGTGGAACTGGTGTACCCCATAGAAATTGACTTTAAGGACGACAAGCCGTTTAGCGACGTGTTTTACGTGATTGCAGATGAACCGGCAAAAGCATACGAGGGCATGGACAGGGGTTTCCGCAATGCGGTGATGGATGTTCGTGCGGATGATTTTGTGATTGAGATAAACGCGCATACCTTAGTTATCGGCAGCAAAAAACCACTGAACACCGGCCGGGCCTTGCACATGGCTGAGTTTGTAACGCGCGTTACCGAAACCTGCGGATAAATAAAATTTACACACCGCTTAAACCCAAACCACGTTTTACATATCAAACAGGCAAACAATCAACCCGTGGCCTTACTTAAAAGCGTCATCATTGCCTGCTTGCTCAGCTTAGCTGGCACTTTAGTTTATTCACAAACGCTTACCGCTGTTTATGTAAACACTGCCGAAAAAGAGTCTGCCGTCACCTCGGCAGAAGTTTCGGTAAAGGGTGTGGCCGTTATCATAGACGGGCATGGTAAAGTTTGCCTGAGGGCACGTACCGGGAATTTATCACTCGACTATTATAACCGATTTGACAACCCGGACCTGCTCGGGCAACTTAAAACGGTAAATGGTATCAATATTAAGTATTACGACCGGTTTGACGGCAATGAATTCCTGGGGCGCGTTAAAGCTATCGGCTCAATAGAAATAAAGTACTATTCGCGTTTTGACGGGCAAGATAACATTGGTAAAATCAAATCCATCGGCGACCAAAACATCACTTATTTCGACAGGTTTGATGGCAATGACAACCTTGGCAAGGTTAAATCTGTTGGCAACGCAAAGTTTACTTATTTCGACAGATTTAATGGAAATGATGTTGTGACGGGCAAACTTAAATCTGTATCTGGCGATGCACCTTACCTGGTGCTGGATTTATAAGCTGCCCCGGCTGGCGAACGACACCGGTGGCTTTTGTAAAATAAAAAAGCCACATTTGCAGTATGTCGCCCGGAACACTCTATCTTATACCAGTACCGCTGGCAGATGATGCTGCAGCTAAATCATTCACTCCATATTTGGTTGATACCATCAACAGCATCAGCGAGTATATTGTAGAGAATGAAAAGACCGCAAGGCGTTTCCTTAAACAAGCTGGCCTTAAAACACCACAAAGCGAACTGGTTATTCATGATTACGGCAAGCATAATCGTGATAAAGCCGACGCTGACTTTTTTAGCGGATTAATGACTGGCAAAGATGTGGGCCTGATGAGCGAGGCGGGCTGCCCCGGCGTTGCCGACCCTGGTGCGGACGTAGTAGCAGAGGCGCACCGGCGAGGAGTAAAGGTAGTGCCGCTGGTTGGACCAAGCTCTATTTTATTGGCGCTAATGGCATCGGGCTTTAACGGCCAAAGCTTTACTTTTCATGGTTATTTGCCAATTGATAAAGTGCAGCGTGCAAAGAAAATCAAAGAACTGGAAACGCTTGCCGAACGTAATCGCCAAACACAAATTTTTATAGAGACGCCTTTTCGCAACAACCAATTGCTGGAAGAGGTACTGAAAAGCGGCAACCCGCAAACGCGGCTTTGTATTGCCTGCGACATAACCGCTGCCGATGAAATGATCGCTACCCGCACCCTGGCAGATTGGAAGAAGCAACCGCCCGACCTGCATAAGCGGCCAACTATTTTCCTGCTATACCGTTAAATATGATACCATGACAAGCAGCCAGCCATCAACCAGCGTACTCATTGTAGGCGCCGGGCCTTCGGGCTTGATGATGGCAGCACAGCTGCTGCGCTACGGCATACAACCGGTAATTATTGATAAGCGCCAGGGGCCAACCAACCATACAAAGGCGCTGGCAGTGCAAGCGCGCACTATGGAAATATACCGGCAAATGGGTCTTGCAGAAAAAGCCTTACAGCATGGAATTCCCGCCGGCGGGTTAACATTTAATAACAATGGTCGTGCACTGGCACATCTTCCGTTTGCAGAAATCGGCCGGGGACAAACGCCCTACCCCTATATCTTATTCTACCCGCAAAGCAAAAACGAACGCCTGCTGTTGGATGAGCTTACGCGCCTATGCTGCGCCGTTTATTGGGGAACTTCGCTCATCGACATACAACAGCATACTGATTCGGTTACTGCAACACTGCAGGGTCCCGCTGGCGAACGTACGCTCAACTGCCAGTGGGTAGTGGGTACTGATAGCGCCCATAGCACCATACGCAAAGCTTGCGACATAGCGTTTAACGGCGATAGCTACGCGCAGAGTTTTTACCTGGCCGACGCGGTACTCGCTGACGAACTACCGGCGGATGAGGCACAAATATTCATGAACAAGCGTGATTTGGCAGCCTTTTTTCCGCTTCCGCAGCCAGGGCGCTTCCGCATAATCGGTAATATACCAGCATCGGTGGGCGAACATGAAGAGCTTAAGGTAGACGATATTTTACCCTCACTCAGCCAACTTATGGGCAAACCTGTCGACATTGTTGAAACGCATTGGTTCACGGTTTACAAGCTGCACCACCGCATGGCTGCAAAGTTGAGAGCGCAACGTTGTTTTCTGGTGGGTGATGCTGCGCATATCCATTCGCCCCTAGGCGGACAGGGCATGAATACCGGGCTGCAGGATGCCTATAACCTGGCTTGGAAACTTGCCGGAGTTATCAACGGCCACCTTGACGAGCGAATACTGGACAGCTACGAGGCCGAACGGCTACCTGTTGCCAAGCAATTGCTAAACACCACCGACAGGCTTTTTAAAATGATTACCTCTACCAACTGGGCTGCGGTACTTTTTAAAACTACTTTGCTGCCTGCCATGCTCAGGCGGTTGTGGAAAATAGAGTCTGTAAGGCAATTTTTTTTCCAAACGGTTTCTCAAACGGCTATCAATTATCGCAACAGCAACATCAATCTGCATTTAAGTCAGCAGGATAAAATTCGCGCCGGCGACCGACTGCCTTATGTGGAAATTTATGATGAGCGCAGCCAGCAAACCACCGACTTGCACGCCTGGTGCAGCAAACCCGGTTTTACTTTGTTGGTGCTGGGCAAGTTTAAAGAGATCGATATTTTTACCCTCGCCAAGTGGATAACACAGCAATACAACGGTCTTATTAACCTGTATTACCTGCCGCCGTCAAAAAGAAATGCGCATGTATTTCAGCTTTTCAGCATCGGCCCGGAACAAAAAAAGGCCTTGATCATAAGGCCCGACATGCACATCGGTTATATAAACGATGTGGTGGATATTGATATGATGGATAATTACTTGCAAAATGTAGCGCAAGTAATTATCCACTGATTAACCGTGAATGGTTTCGCCTTTACCGTAATTCTGAATTACTTCGGCTTCGTAGTCTAAAAATTCTTTCCAGCGCTTATCTACATCTATATCACCTGCATATTTTTTTGCCAGGCGGATAAAGGTGGCGTAATGCGTAGCCTCACTTATCATCAGTTCATGATAAAATTCGGCTAGTTGGGCATCATTAATATTCTCGGATAATACTTTGAAACGCTCGCAACTGCGCGCTTCTACCATAGCTGCAAATAATAGCCGATCTATCAGTTGTTCGGTACGTGCACCACCCTTTTTCATGAATTTGACCAACTCATTTACGTAATGGTCTTTTCGCTCACGGCCCAATATATATCCGCGCTGAAGGATGATATCATGCACGCGTTTAAAGTGATCCATTTCCTCCTGTACCAGTGCAGCCATTTCCTGCACCAAATCGCTCAAATTGGGGTTTTGTACAATAAGGGTTATGGCATTGCTGGCGGCCTTTTGCTCGCAAAAAGCATGATCAGTCAATATCTCTTCAATATTGCTTTCTACCACATTCTTAACCCACGCAGGGTCTGTAGGTAACTGCAGCTTTAAAATGGTTTTCTCGCTCACGTTACAAAGCTAAGAAATAATCGGCACGAGGTATTAATTTACCAGCAGCTTGTAGCCGCGGCCATGTACGTTAATTATCTCCACGGCAGGGTCGTCGCGCAGGTACTTGCGTATTTTACTCAGGAATACATCCATACTGCGGCCATTGAAGTAATTATCATCATGCCATATATTCAGTAAGGCTTCTTCGCGGGTGAGCACATCGTTCTTGCGGATACATAGCAATCTAAGCAATTCGGCTTCCTTGGTTGATAGTTTTTGCTGCTGCCCACCAATGGTTATAACCTGCTGCTTGTAATCAAAATCATACTTACCTATTTTAAATTGTGTTTGCTGCTCTTCCGTTTTGGCGTTGCCTGCTTCGGCTCGCTTTAACAGCGCGTTTATGCGCAGCAACAATTCCTCTATACGGAACGGTTTGGTAATGTAGTCGTCGCCGCCGAGGTTAAATGCCTGTATCTTATCCTCTATCATACCCTTGGCCGTAGCGAAAATAATCGGCACATGAGCGTTAAGCTTGCGGATGTCGGTACCCAGGGTGAAGCCATCCTTTTTAGGCATCATCACATCCAGTATTACCATATCATAGGTTTGTTTAGCGAATGCGCGCAACCCCTCGTCGCCGTCTTTGCACAACACTACATCAAACTTTCCTTTAAGCTGCAGGTAATCCTGTAACAGGAGGCCCAGATTGGGGTCATCTTCAACAAGCAAAATTTTCTTCATGAAATGGTAAGGTTATACGAGTCAGGCCAACGGAAATTTCAGTTCAAATTCCGAGCCTTTATCCTTTTCTGATTTAACGCTGATGGTGCCGTTCAGTTTTTTTACAATGGAGTTAACGTAACTCAACCCAAGGCCAAAGCCTTTAACATCGTGCAGATTGCCGGTCGGTATGCGATAAAATTGTTCAAAAATCTTGGTCTGCTGGTCACGGCTCATGCCAATACCTCTATCAGCCACACGTATTATCAGGCTGCCATTGCGGTTTAATGTACTGATGGTTATATCCGGCGCATCGGCACTATACTTAATGGCGTTATCAATGAGGTTGTATAAAACGTTGGAGAAGTGCAGTTCATCAGCAATAATTACCGGTTGATCTGCATCCAGGTAGGTTGTTACCTGTGCATTATTTTTTTGCAGTTTCAGCTCCATGCTGTCAAGCACTACACTTATCATCTCGTTAGCATCAACGCGCTTAGTTTCTAGCTTAAAGTCGTCCTTCTCTAACCGCGCAATATTCAGCACCCTTTCTATATGGCTGCCCAGGCGCACGTTTTCTTCATAAATGATGTTCGCCAGGCGTGATACCCTGCTTTTATCGCCGGTCATCTCATCATCCTTCAACGCCTCACTGGCTATCATGATGGTTGACACAGGTGTCTTAAACTCGTGGGTCATGTTGTTGATGAAATCCAGCTTCATTTCCGACACCTTTTTCTGCTTGATGATAGAAAAAATAGTATAGCCGAAACAAACCGTTAACACCATGAGCAGGCCTGCTGTTGTACCCATGCTGGCACCCATGCGGCCCAATATCAAAGAATTTTTCTCGGGGAAAGAGATGCGTATTTTGCCGGGGTCATTCACTACCTCGTTTCCGAAGATAGCCGTTTGATACATATTGGCGGCTTCAATAAACACCGGCTTTGTTCCCTGTGTATCCATGGCTTTTGCAAACAAAAGGGAATCGTTACTGGCGGTAAGCACCTCGTAACTGAAAGGCAGATAGATGCCGCGGGTATGCAATTCAAAACGCAGCAGCGAATCAATCCAGAATTTATCTATACGCTTGTTGAGCGGCTCGTCGGATTTACGGTATTCCTCCGCAAGGTTCTCAATTACGGTAATTTTATTATCAACCCTTTGCTGCGGCCTATGTATGCTTTGCAGCGAATCTACCTCCAGCAGTTTCCTGATGCGGGCCACTTCACGTTCTTTATGCTTACGTTCCTGCTCGCGCTGCCACAGTGGGTTGATGCGTGGCATAGACACCACCTGCCGGCCAAACTGCGGGTCGAGGTATACAATACGCAGCGTATCATATTTATTAACTTTTGCCAGCTTGCGGTGCTGCGGGCGGGCATCTTTTTTTACAAGCTCCGGGACCATGCGGCCATAAACGTCGCCGTACTCATCGGTAAACTCTTCAAAGCGTATGCGGAAGTTATAGTTATCTGTAGTGGCGAGCTCTTCCTCAACCTTACGCTGACTTAAACGACGCAGGCTGTCGCGTAGGATACTGCGCTGGCGTGCATTAAGGACACTTTTTTTTACAACAGGCTCTTCGGGTGCTTCGGTGCGTGTAATAATTACCTTCTTTTTATGCAGCACAAAACCATCGGCGAGGCTGTCGCCATACCTGTCCTGCGCCTTTGCGTTTAAAAAACGTACGGCATCCTGCTTGGCTACTTTGGTAGCCACCATATTTAGCGCCTCATTCACCGAGCGGTCAAACAGCTCTGACTGCATAAGATATGATTGCCGCAGAAAATAAAACTGCATGGCCATCACCCCCAACAGCGCAAAACTCATCAGGCCAATAATCAATCTTATACTTCTCTTCTTCATCCTTGCTACAAAATTATTGTAATTGCCGGCCTATTGGCATGGTTTAACAATTTTTAACAAATATTACCTTACATTTAACATATTGGTATTTAACCATTTGGTAAATTCGCTCTACTACAAACAACCGCTTAAAATCAACGATCATGAAAAAGCTTTTAACACGCCCTGGTTTTGAAACCATTTTCGCATTAAGCATAGCTGCCATAATAGGCCTGCCGCCGCTCGTATTTGGGCAAGACAAAACAGAGGATAAAAAGCCGCTGCGGCTGGCTAAAAAGGTTGATATACGTATAACGGACGGTGATACGGTTATCAACGGAAAAAACATTAAAGAGCTTACTACTAAAGAACGTGAAGACTACCTGGTGTATTTAGATCGCCCGGTTAATGGCCGTATTACTCTTAAACGCCGAACCAATGATAGTATTGGTGACGTGCTCGTGCAAAGCATGACTGCTCCAATGGCCCACTTACGCATTATGGTTGACAGCCTTGCCGTAGCTAATGGCGACGTTTTAAAAGAAAACCGAAATATTGAGCTTCGATCGCTCGGGGTTGCGCCGCCGGCGGTGATTGGCTTAGCAACCGGCCCTGTAAAATTAACCCGTACCGCTGCCTGGGGCCGCAATACGCAAAGCTTTAATTATAACAATGTTGACAACGATGGTATTGCTACTCATGTAAGCTTTACTGTTACAAATGCAACAAATGATGAAGGCAATCGCACTACCACAAAAGACAAACCTGCGCTGGAATTGCAGAATATAAACATAGCGCCAAAGTTCTCAACAGGCAAAACCACTTTAAGCTTCTCGTTAGAAAACAAAGCGCCTGCCGAGGTAAGCTATAAAGATAGCAAAGGCAAAATCCTCTGGACGGAGAAAGCCACTAATGGCACATTCAGCAAAAGCTTCCTGGCCTTAAATGGCGTTTACTACTTAACAGTGAAGCAAAGCAGCGCTGTAGCCGTGAAAAGAATTGTTAAAGAGGATTAATAATAATAATGGGTAAATGCACCCGCACAAAACAACAAAAGCGATGGGTTTTACCCATCGCTTTTTATTTTAAAGTTTATTTACTCACTAATTAGAATGGCAGATCGTCATCATCCGGTGCGGAATTCAAATCAACCGGCGGAGCGTATTGAGGAGCAGGTGCTGCACCGGTATTGGTCAGCACGTTTATGCGCCATAACTGTAAGGTATTGAAGTAAGTTTTTTTACCATTACGGTCCGTCCATGGGCGACCGCGCAGGTTAAAGAATACTTCTACATCATCACCCGCCTTAACATTATCAAGCAGGGCGCAACGATCCTGAATAGCCTCAAACTTAATGTACTCAGGGTATTGAGGATTCTCTATATATTCAACAATAAGTTCGCGTTTCTTCAATGTATCGGTAACCTGTTGTACAGGTGATACCTCGTGTACTTTGCCTTTGATATCCATAGCTTCTATTTAAAAATGTAAAGTTAATGGTATCAAATTAAAATACAGGCGTATTTATTGTTTATTTTCGCCAAATATTATGGAAGTTTTCCACACTGAAAGTAAGATCATTATCACCTGCAATAAGCGTCTATCGCCTTATCTGCAGGCTGAGGTAGAGGCGTTGGGTTTTAAACCTACGCGCGTTTTTCAAACAGGAATTGAGCTGCAAGGCACTGTTACAGACTGCATTCCACTCAACCTTAACCTGCGCTGCGCCAGCCAGGTATTATATTCGCTAAAAAGCTTTACCGCTGCTGACCCGGAGCAGCTTTATAACCAACTGGTAGAAATTGAATGGGAAACGCTGATTGATTTCTCAGGCTATTTTTCGGTTACATCCAACGTAAATAACGAGCATATACGCACACCGCTTTTTGCCAACGTAAAAGTGAAAGATGCCATCGCCGACCGTATAAAGAAGGTGAAGGGCATACGCCCAAACTCAGGCGCCGAACTGAATAAGACGGTGATACACCTGTACTGGCAGGACGACCGTGCCGAAATATTTATAGATACCTCAGGCGAGACACTTGCCAAACACAGCTACCGGAAGATCCCAGGAAAGGCACCCATGCTGGAGGCACTGGCTGCCTCTACCATTATGGCTACCGGGTGGGACAAAAAAAGTTCGTTCATTAACCCCATGTGCGGCTCAGGTACGCTGGCTATAGAGGCTGCTTTGCTGGCAACCAATAAAAGCCCCGGCTTCTTCCGGATGAATTATGCCTTTATGCACATTATCGGCTATGACGAGCAAACGTTTTTTACCGAGAGGCGGAAGCTGAAGGATCAGGCGATTAAACAGCTGGATTTTAAAATTATAGCTACAGATATATCTGCCGATGCCGTGCAGGTTGCCCGCAGCAACGCTAAAACGGCAGGTGTAGAACATTTAATTGATTTTGACGTTTGTGATTTTGCAGACACTGAAGTACCACCGGCACCTGGCGTTGTGATGTTTAACCCGGAGTACGGCGAAAGGTTAGGCGTGCACACCAAGCTGGAAGCAACGTACCGTCGCATTGGCGATTACATGAAACAGCAATGTCTTGGTTACCGTGGGTACATATTTACCGGCAACCCAGATCTGGCGAAGAAAATTGGCTTGAAGGCCAACCGCAGGATAGAATTTTATAATGGCAAACTGGATTGCCGCCTTTTGGAATACGAACTTTACGAAGGCAGCAAACGCCAACCTAAAGACGAATAGTAAACATGAAAAGAATATTTTTATCATTTATAGCCACGTTTATAGCTGTAAGCGCGATGGCGCAACAGCACCTCGCATTTCCGTTTCAGGGAGGAAAAAAGGTGTTAGATCAGTTTTTTAAGGACAGCCTTAAGGTAACTGATGAAATTACCGCCAAAAGGGCAACGGGCACGGTAATCTTTAAATTTACTGCGGATGAGCAGGGAAGCATCAAAAAGATTATTGTGTATTATGCTGATGACTCATTTTTAATTAAGCCGGTGATTGAGGCCCTACGCAAATCTGACCGCAAATGGATTATTCCTGACGGAGAGAAAATGCACGATTTCATCATTCCTTTCTCTATCAATTTTATAGCGCCTGCCAAAGCTGATGACAAACTGCAAAAAGCGGTATACAGCAATTACACGTCGCGACGCCCAATTTACTCAACCGACCAGGTGCCGTTAGATATGGCTACGCTGTTACCAGCTATTGAGGTAAATTATAGCGTTAAGTAGTTAAGTGGCTTAGAATAGTTTGCTTATTTGTTCTTTAGGGAAGTTTTATTGCAATAATTTTGCGTCATAGCGAACGGAGGAGTGAAACAACCTCAAATTGTACCTTACCTTTTTCTTGATAAAAAAGTAACAAAAAGATCAAGCCAGCAAAAGGCTTCTTCGCCGCACATTATCTTAAGCTGCAAAACGGACAGAACCTGGGCCGGGATATTTTGCCTGCGACATGCTCCTTCCCACTTCGGCAAAAAATCCCAATGCCCTTCCATCACGTAGGCCTGCATTGTTCTTTCCGTTTTCGCCCGAAGCTGTTTGCTGGCATCAACGCCAAGGCCACACCTTTTGAATAGTAGCGTATGTCTTACACCGTTGACATAAAGAGTCAATTTATTTGAAAGATTAGCTGTTAAAACCCTCGTTTGCGCCGTATACCTGCTCTGCGTGGCGCTTTGGGTTTGGACTCCTGTTCGTCATCATTTAAATGATAACGTCGCGCCATTTTAGCTACTCGCTCTTCTAAACTTTCGGTGGTAAGACGGTCGCGGCTTAGATTGTCTACCATGATAGGGAATGCAAATGGTGTGGGCCTTTCTATATTTTTCAGGATGATGTTTTGCTTGGCAATACGCTGTAATGCCGCTCTCAGCCTGAACTCCTCTAACTGAAAAGCCAACGCTTCATTATAGGCCTGCCTCACTAACAGATTATCGGGCTCGTACTCGCTAAACACTTCAAAAAGTAATGAGGTGGATGCCTGCAGGTGCTTGTTCTTCATTAGCTGGCCGGGATAACCCGTAAAAACCAGACCGCCTATATGTGCTATATCACGAAACTTGCGCCGTGCCATCTCATTAGAGTTTAAGCTGCTGTGTATATCTTCCAGCAAATTATCCAGCGAGAAAAAGTCAGCATCGGCAAGTACTTCTTCAATCGGTATATCCTCATCGGCAAGCAGCTCAAAGCCGTAATCGTTCATGGCTATAGAAAATGAAGCGGGCTTAACTCGCGTAATACGGTATGCCAGAATGGATGCCATTCCCTCGTGTACCAGCCGCCCCTCAAAAGGATAAAAAATAAGGTGGTGCCCTTCGTTAGATTTAAAGGATTCTATCAAAAACTCATTGCTTTGCGGCAGGTGCGAAAGCTCATTCTGCAGCTTAAACAAGGGCTTCAAGGCTTTTACCTCTATGTCCTTTTCAAGCCCATGCGACACCTCATCAAGCTTATCACGGAATACGGCCGATAGCTGTGATGACAATGGCATACGCCCGCCTGCCCAACTTGGTATCAATCCTTTTTTTGCATTTGATTTCTTGACAAAGGCCGTCATGTCTTTAATGCGCACAAATTCAAGGCTGCGCCCGGCAAACCAAAAGGTATCGCCCGGTTTAAGTTTAGAGATAAAGCCTTCTTCTATTGTACCTAAAGAGCCGCCGCTCAACCAGCTAACGCGGATGCTTACTTCGCTGGTAATGGTGCCAATGCTTAGGCGGTGACGCATCGCCACCCTGCGACTTTTCACTTTATATATGCCTTCTTCGAATTCTACTTTCAAAAATTCATCGTACTGGGCAAGGGTTTTACCACCGCGGGTAATAAAGTCGAGCAATTGGGCATACTCCTGCCGCGTCATGTCGGCAAAGGCGTAGGTGCCCTTCACTTCCTCAAAAAGTTCATCTGCCTTAAACCCGTCTGACACGCCCAGTGTAACCATGTACTGTATAAGCACATCCATAGTGAGCAGCATAGGGTCGCGGCTCTCGAATATGCCCCTTCCGATAGCTTCTTTCAACGCGGCACCTTCCAATAATTCCAGCGAGTGGGTAGGGACAAAATAAGCCAATGACACCGCACCCGGATGGTGCCCGCTACGGCCTGCGCGCTGCATAAAACGGGCAACACCTTTCGGACTGCCTACCTGTACCACCGTGTCAACGGGTCTGAAATCGACACCAAGATCAAGACTCGATGTGCATACTACCAGTTTTAACGCCTCGGCATGCAAAGCCTGCTCCACCCAATTGCGCAACTCGTTATCCAGCGAGCCATGGTGCATGGCCATAATGCCTGCATACTCCGGGTAATTATCTAAAATAGCATGGTACCATATCTCGCTTTGTGAACGTGTATTGCAGAATATTAGCGTTGTTTTGCTTCGGGCAACAATCTCCATCACCTGCGGCAACAGCTTAACACCTATATGCCCCGTCCATGAGTAATTCTCTACATTTTCAGGAATGACTGATCTTATATCCAGCTTCTTTTCAATATGCGCACGTACCATGCGGATACGATCTTTAGGAAACAAATTACCTAACAGTACCTCGGCCGCCTGTTCAAGGTTGCCAATAGTTGCGCTGATACCCCAAATGCGAAGAGTGACTTGGGCTGGGGCTAAGACCCCTCCCCGACCCTCTCCTAAGAAGAGGGGGTTTGATTTGCTTGATTGCTTGTTCTCCGGTATAACCTCTCCCCGACCCTCTCCAAAGGAGAGTGGATTTGGATGACCAGGTGCCTCTCCCTCCCCATTGGGGAGGATTAGAGTGGGGTTGTTAGTTTGCAAACCCTTTAATCTACTTAGCCCGAGCTCAACCTGTACGCCACGCTTCGTGCCCAGCAGTTCGTGCCACTCGTCGACCACCACTACCTGCAGGCCTTTGAATATTTTAGGATACTCTTTTTGGGCCAGCATTAAGTGCAGGCTTTCGGGCGTGGTGAGCAGTACCTCCGGTAACTTTTTCCGGAGCGCCTGCTTTTCCGCGGCTGACGTATCTCCGGTACGTGTAGCTATTTTCCAGGGCAAGCCTATCTCATCACAAGCCTCCTGCATGGCCTTACGTATATCATTGGTAAGCGCACGCAATGGCGTTATCCACATCATAAGCAAACCGATATCCTTACGCTGCTGCCAGTCGGGATGCCTGTTAATATAATCTGCCAGAAAAGGCAAAAACAGCGCATAGGTTTTTCCGCTGCCGGTGGGCGCATTAAGCAGACCAGAATAGCCATCGAGGTACGCGGCTTCCATTTCCTGCTGAAAGGGAAATTGGGTCCACTTCTTCTTTTGGTACCATTGCTGTATTACTTGTTGACCGGCCGTATTCATTCGTTGCAAATAACAAAATAAGCCTAAAATGGTTATATCGCAATACAATATGATTGCCACCAATGAAAAAGACAATTTTAACTCTGCTGATTCCTTTAGCACTTGCTGCGTGCACCGGAACGGGCGATAAAAAAGCTGCCGACACAAGCGCTGCGAAAAGCGACGAAGCTAAATCTGTACCTGCCGATCAGTTAATTACCCCCGGCGAAAGCATCGGCCATATTAAATTAGGGGAACCTGCCGATAGTGTAGTAGCGGTTTTAGGTAAGCCTGATTCGTCTGATGCGGCTATGGGCAGCGCACTCATGACCTGGTTTGCCAAGCATGACCCACAAGGCTACCGCACCACCATTTTTGCGCACCGCAACATGGGCAGTGCCGACGAGGAAGCCAGCCGTACCAAACGTGTACTGGTAACATCGCCGTTCTTTAAAACTAAAGAAGGACTGGCTACCGGCGCTTCGCTGGATAAGCTTTCTGAAACCTACGACCTTAAAAGGGTAAACAGCCTTAAAGCGATGCAGAAAGACATACTGGTTTTTGATGATGTGAAGAATGGGATTACGTTTGACATTGACAGCAGCAGCAGAAAATGCGTTGCCATTACTGTGCACGTACCCGGTGATAGCACTGCGCGCAACCTCAATATGTATTAAAACAGAACGGCCGCGGTTGATTAACCGCGGCCGTTCTATATGTGACAGCTAATTATTGCGCTGCCTTTTTCTCAGGCAAATGAATGAGCTTGATAAAATTTTTACCGCTCAGATATTTATTTGCTGCCTCCTTGGTACTTTCAGGCGTAACCTTTGCCAGCGTTTGCGGGTAAACCAATATACGGTGCGGATCCAGCCCGTTTTGTGAGCCGCTGGCCAGGTAACCTGCCCAGAAATAGTTTTCGCGCACCTGCACTTGTTTAGAGCGCATATCTTCCGCTTTAAATTTTTGTATATCGGCAGGCAAAGCGCCACTGGTTTTCAACTTGGCGATCTCGTCAATCGTTGATGCAATCAACTTATCTACATTCTCCGGCGCACAACCAAAGCTTACAGTGATGCTGTAACGTGGCGCTGGCAAATTCTGGTAACGTGCATTCACCCCCGGCGAATAAACACCACTCTCCTGCTCACGCAGGCGCTCCACAAGCTTAATGTTTAAAACTTCTTCAAGGGCGTCCAACTGAATGTTGTTTAATTCATTGTAATCGTAGTCACCACTAAACACCAGTTCAACACTTGCTTTATCGCCGATACCTTTGTTCACTACCTTAGTCACTACACCGGCAGGCGGATACAGTTTTAAGTCCTTATAAGTTTTTGGCGTTGCCGATGATGGCAAACTACCCAGGTATGTTGACAGCAAAGGCTTAACTGCATCAACATTGAAACTACCCACCAATATCAGCGTAAAGCCGTTAGCATCGGCGTAGCCATTCTTAAAGAAGTTATATGCTTTATCTAACGAAGCTGCATTTAAGCGCTCGGTTGTTGGCACCATGGCACGAATGTTATATCTGTTCAACACCGCGCTTACCGTATCCTGGAAAACGCTCGTCGGGTCGAGGCCGCGGTTAGCCAACACGCTTTGTATCTGGTTAATGTTGGATTGCCATATATCATTGTCTTTACGCGGCTGTGTCATGTACAGATACATCAACTGCATGGCGGTACCCAAATCCTCGGTAGAAGAATTGCCGCTAAAACCTTGTGCATAATCGCTTAGGTAAGGTTGCACAGATACCGTTTTGCCGGTAAGCAGTTTTTGCAGTTGTATCTGGTTAAAATCACTTAAGCCGCTGCTGCCTACCACGCTGGCCGCCAAATTGGCCGACAAATAATCGGCATCACTTACCAATGATGTACCGCCAAAGCTGTACCCGGTAATAACCACCTGGTTGTTTTTAAAGTCGGTTGGTTTGAGTATGGCTTTGGCGCCGTTTTTAAACGTTAGTGTTACCACACCTATAGAATCATCAGCCGTTTGGCTTACAATTTCTCCAGGCGCCGGGATATTCTCAATCAGCGGGCGAGTGCTTACATTGTCGACATAAGGGGTAACCGTTTTGCCACCATCAGCTATCCAGGTAAGGAGCGTTTGTTCCGTTGGCAGCTTGTCCTTTTCACTATCAGGTGCTTCAACAATCACCACGCGGTTCTTTTCACTAATGAATTTACCTGCAAGGGCGTTCATCTCGGCAAGCGTAATCTTATTTATATTTTCGAGGTAGAACTGGTATTCCCATGCAATACCCGGAATAGCGGTACTATCTAAAAAGTGACTTTGATATTCCTGCACAAAATTTACCGAGCGGGTTTTGTCCCGCTCTTTGTAAGCATTGCTCATTTGTACAAGGGCGTTTTGCTTGGCACGTTCAAACTCGGTAAGCGTAAAACCAAATTTGCGGGCGCGCTCAGTCTCGGCTACAAGCGTTTTCAATGCGCCTTCCAGTTCGCCCGGGCGTGAAACTACGGTAGAGGTAAAGGCATCGGCATTACCTATAAAACCCGCATAGCTTGCGTTAGCATACAAATACGGCGGCGTAGGTTTTTGCATCAGCTCATTTAAACGCTCATTAAGCATACTGTTGAAAAGACTTGTCCGGATGTTTTGCAGGTACTCAGAGGTAGTACGCAGCTTGCTTTCAGGGTGCCTTATAACAATTTGTGCCACCGTGTAAGGAAACTCCGGGTCTGTTGCAAACTTAACCGTAGTGCCAGGGCTTGGCGGTACACTGTAAACCGGGCGTTTCTTTTCTGCAGCAGGATTCTTCAGTGCCGAAAATTTCTCCTTAATTAATTGCTCTACCCTTTTTGGATCAAAATCACCTACGGCTACCACCGCCTGCATATCCGGGCGGTACCAGTCTGTAAAGAAGCTCTTGATGGTTTCCAGGCTTGCGTTCTTAATTACGTCTTCTTTGCCTTTCGGTAAGCGGCTTGCATAGCGCGAATTATTTAACAGTGTAGGCAGTATCTGTTGCTGCAAGCGCTCCTGCGCGTTCTTTCCGCGCAAGCGTAACTCTTCTAACACCACGCCTCGTTCTTTATCCAGTTCGGCCGGGTCAAAGCTTACGTACCCTGCCCAGTTGGCCAGTATGTCAAAGCCTTTTTCAAAAACCTTAACGCTATCTGTTGGCAATGGCAGTTGATAAACGGTCTCGTCAAAAGAGGTATAGGCATTTAAGTCGGCTCCAAACTTTACACCCGAGCTCTGCAGGTAATTTACAAGCGCATTTTTCGGGAAATCGCGCGTGCCATTAAATGCCATGTGTTCAGTAAAGTGCGCCAAACCCTGCTGCTGGTCGGTCTCGAGGATAGAACCCGCCTTGTTGAGCAGGTATAGCTCCGCACGTTTTTGCGGGAAACTGTTTTGCCTGATGTAATAGGTAAGTCCGTTAGGAAGCTTGCCGATAATTACATCTTTATCAACCGGCATTGCGGCAGTGCTTAGCTGCGCGGCTTTGTTTACCGGTTTGCTTTGAGGAGAAGGCGCAGGTTTCTTTTTTACCTGGGCCATAGAGCCGGTTGATGCAAGTGCTAAAGCAAGCGCTGCAACCGGCCATTTCAGATCAATACGCATATCTTAATCAGGGAATTAATTTGCAAAAACGAAATTATTAGTTGCAAATATTAAACAATTAACCTCTAAACTTAAAATCAAAAATAAAATTGTTTCATTTCCCGCAAAAACACAGATTTTACAATAAGCCGCGCAAATTGGTTTTATTGATGATGGGCTTTTTTATATTTGCTAAACACCCTTAAGGCAAGGGTTATAAATAATTTTTATAATGGCTAAAAAGAAAACTGATACCGCACACATACCAGTGGTTACTCCTGAATCACTGACATTTTTTGAGAACTATATAAACAACCCCTCACCTACCGGTTTTGAGTGGAAAGGCCAGCAATTGTGGCTTGATTACATTAAGCCTTTTATTGATGACTATTACGTTGACAATTACGGCACCGCTGTAGGCATCATCAACAAAGACGCTCCTTATAAAGTAGTGATTGAAGCACATGCCGATGAAATATCGTGGTTTGTGAACTACATCACCAATGACGGTCTGATTTACGTAATACGCAACGGCGGCTCTGACCATCAGATTGCACCATCAAAACGGGTGAACATCCATACCGACAATGGCATTGTGAAAGGTGTTTTCGGATGGCCTGCCATACACACACGCCACGGAGGCGAAAAAGAGGAAGCGCCAACACTTAAAAATATCAGTATCGACTGTGGCTGCACCTCAAAAGAAGAGGTAGAAAACCTGGGCATACATGTGGGTTGTGTAATTACCTATGAGGATGAGTTTATGGTGCTTAACAACCGCTATTATGTTGGCCGTGCGTTGGACAACCGCGCCGGCGGTTTCATGATTGCCGAAGTTGCGCGCCTGCTGCACCAGAATAACGTAAAGCTGCCTTTCGGTTTGTACATTGTAAATGCCGTGCAGGAAGAAATAGGTTTACGCGGCGCCGAAATGATAGCCCATCATATTAAACCTAACGTGGCTATTGTTACCGATGTTACGCATGACACCACTACGCCAATGATCAATAAAATTGTTCAGGGTGATCTGGCTTGCGGTCGTGGCCCGGTTGTATCATATGCACCGGCTGTACAGAACAACCTGAATAAGCTGCTGATAGAGGCTGCTCAAAAGAACAGCATACCTTTCCAGCGTCAAGCATCATCGCGCTCAACCGGTACTGATACAGATGCCTTCGCTTATTCAAATGATGGTGTGCCATCAGCTCTAATATCCTTACCGTTACGCTACATGCATACTACGGTGGAGATGATACACAAAGAAGATGTGGACAACGTGATACGCCTTATTTACGAAACCTTGCTTACTATTGAGGCTGGTCACGATTTCAGGTATATCAAATAGTTAAAAGTTTAATTACAAAGCGCGTCATTGATCGCCAATTTCCCAGCCATACCCTCCCCTTAGGGGAGGGCTTAAGATACAAGTCCTTCCCTTTCGGGAAGGCTTTATGAAATTTGTTTGCTACCGATCGCAATGACGTTCTTCCTTATCATAAAATTATAGCCACTATTTAAATTAAACAGGCACCACAACAAGCAATGGCTCAATACACCATTCCACTTAAGTACCGTAAAATGGAGAATCTCCATATTGTGTTCTGGCTGTTTAAGGATATTGGCTGGTGCCTGATATGGAAGCCCTTGGGAATAATTATGATTTTCCCGACGCTGATCATATCCATTATTATTGCCTGGCGCACCAGGCAGCTAATGTCTGAGTGGTGCCATAACCTGGCTATTACTTTCTGGATATCAGCCAACTCCTACTGGATGATCAGCGAGTTTATGCATTTTGATGAGCTTACCGTTTACAGCTGGATCACCTTTAAGCATCTTGCGCTTATGCCCTTTATAAGCGGGGTATTGTGCCTGGCCTATTATTACATGATATGGCAACCGCGCAACCCGGACGTACTGGAAACTATGTAACTGGTTACACCCAGCCCATAAGTTGCATGGCTTCATTAAAGCCGGGCAGCAGAGCCGCTTCAATACTAATTTGAGTACCGGTTACAGGATGATTAAACTGTAATGCAGACGCATGCAGCAACATAGTTTCCATTTGCCAGCGCTCCTTAAACATGCGGTTTTGTTTGTTGCATCCGTGCGTTCTGTCGCCTATAATTGGGTGAAAGATGTGGCTCATATGCCGGCGTATCTGGTGCATGCGGCCTGTTTGTGGCTTTACTTCTATTAACGAATATCTTGATGTGGGATGCTTGCCCAGCGGCACATTCAGTTCCGCACGCTTGAGAGTGCTGTAAGCGGTAAATGCTTCCTGAATTGTTCCGTTTTCTTTGCGAAGCGGATAGTCTATCTCGCCGGCATCTGGCGTATAGCCGCGTACTATAGCCAGGTAAGTTTTGCTCACTTTGTTATCCGCAAACTGCTGCTGCATTAAAATCTCTGTTTCCTTATCAAGTGCAAATAGCAACACTCCACCTGTTTTGCGATCGAGCCTGTGCGCGGGATAAACCCTTTGGCCCAACTGATCCCTCAACAATTGCAGCGCATAAACATCGGTATTTTCGGCAATGGCCGAGCGGTGTACCAACAGGCCATGCGGCTTATTGATGGCTACTAAGTATTCGTCCTGATAAAGTATCTCCAGCATTGTTGATTAGTTTGCAAGTTTACGCAAAACCATCAATGCTTTATAATGCCGGTTTAGGCGGATTGTAACTGTATACCACCTGGTAAGGTGTGTTACGCAACTTTGACGACAGCTGGCCTATCTTCAGGTCCTCTGGCTGCAGCGTAGGCTCACAGACAGAATATGCACGACCCTCATAGATAATTGGTGTGCCTACGGGCTTATCAAACTCCACGCCTATGGTGATGTGCGTAGGATAAAGCAGCGCTATCATTGGCAGGTTGTATATCTCTTTTACCAGGTAAAAAAACAATGCTGCCCTGTCGTCGCAATCGCTGTATGATGACGACAATGTTTCCTCCGGCGACATCCGTTTTTCCTTGCCAAAGCTCTCTTCATCCTCCTCATACAAAAATGCATACCGGGTAAAACGCATTAGGTAATCTACGCCCTTTTTCTGGTTCATGCCCTTTATATTATTGCGCAACGTAGGTATCAGCGAGGCGTAGGTCTCTTTACTCATAGGTATGTTGAAGTAATAAGAGAAATCCACCACCGGATAGTTAGCAAAAATCTTCTTTACATCATTACTGAGCTTTACGTTAAAATGGTAAACCTTACGCCCGTAAGTAAACTCCAATTGCTTTTCCACATAGCTATCGGGCGTAAAATCGGGCATACGTGTAACAAGGTATGAGAATGAGTTTGATGCGCCAGGCACCTTCACATTAACGGGAAACGGCGGGTCGCTATGCAGGTCGGCTTTAGCGTAGTCGTGATAGTTTAAACACATATATTTGCGGCCGTCGACTATAAAAAACGGAATATCGCTTATGTCCTCATTATTGTATACGTAAAAGATGATACGCTTTTCGGGGGTAATGGCGAGGCGCGCGTCATAACCGGAATGGCTAAGCAAAAACCATTTGTACAGCGTATAGCGTCCATAATTTTCAGTTTTGGGGCTTATCTGCTGTGCGGTTCTGCGTATCAGTTGGTAATATAGCCAGTCGTTTAGTTGATATTTATTTTTGAAGGCAATGAGGGAATCTACCACTGCCTGGTAAGGTGCATTAGCCGCATGGTCGTAGAATACTTTTACATCCGCTGCAACAGGTTCATGCCCAACCGAAATTTTGGTGAATGAGGCATCCGTCTCTGCGCAAAAGGTATGGCCATAAAAGTCGAAACAAAAAGATTCCGTGCTTTGACGTGCAAAACCTGCCGTACTAAATAATAAAAAAACAAACAAACAAGCCACTCTCATCGCCACCTCCTTTCTGCTAAAAATTATAATTGGTTAGATAAATTTATACAATATTATACTCATTTACAAGCCAAAAAGTTTGCAAAAGACATAATACCAACACGCTTTATCGGCAACTTTTTAAATCTGTATTTTGGTTACTTTTACGCCATGAGACCCCTAATTAAAACCTTTACACAATTGCTGTGCTGCATGGCATTATTGGTCGGCGTTGCCGGATGCCAAAAAGCCAACCCCGGCTACTATCACAACGATAAAATAGAAGCTGATATACGGGAAGAAATGCATGATTTTTCTAAAAACCTGCTGAAGGCGCTTAAAAACGATGATAAAAACACGGTTGAAAACATGATTTCCCGCGATCTCATGGAAAGCAACTTCATTAACACTAATGGCCAGGCAGTAAGCATGCTACTTAAAGCCAGCGAATTTGAGTTACTTGATGAATATTACATCATTAATAAATATACCGACCGTGATACCATTAAGGCTGAAGGCAAAGACTACTCGGCCCATACACTCATTTATACGCCCGACGAACAGGAAATGTACATTGCGTTGTTTGTAGCTAAAAGCGGCGCAAACAGGCACATGATCACCTTGCGCTGTGCCAAGTACGATTACGGCTGGAAGGTAAGTTATATGCAAGGTGCTCCGTACATCATCAACGGCAAAACGGCACCGCAGTTGTACGAGGATGCCAAACAGAAATATCAGCGAGGCGAAATTGCCGACGCGTATCTTACCCTGCAAAACGCAGTATTGTGCATTCAGCCTAGTCTTATGTGGGAATATACTAACCTGAGCGCATTGAAAGAGCTTTATTATACTGTCGGTAATCAGGCCAATGATCAATATAAATTCCCATACGTGCTTAGCGGTGTAGCTACCAAACCGGCAGTGATAAGCATGTACTATAAGCTGACAAAGGATGGTAACTTTCCGCTTATTGGTTATGCCACCAAACTCGATGTGCATAACAAACTTGCCCTGGCAGCAGAAAACAAACAGGTAATTAAAGCGCTTGGTGCTGCCATGCCCGGCCTCAATACCAATAACAAATATGTTTATTATAGTATTTATAAAGCTTTGCCTGGTGGCGAACATGAGTCTACCAGCACTGAGTTTGTTTATACGCGTCCATAAAACAACTATGAAAAGTATCATATATTCCGCACTATTGATGATTGCAGCAACCGTTGCCGCTACTGACAATACATCTGCCCAAACGTTCGCCGCCCGTACCAATACTTTCCGCGAGAAGTACAAACAGGACTTTTTGCAGGATGCGCATTCGCCGCTAAAAGCAGCTGACACCGCTAATCTGCGCTTCTTTAAACCAGACAGCACTTACTCAGTGCAGGCCAATGTAGAGATATTAACCAACCAGACAAGTTTTGACATGGCTACTTTTAATGGCTCAAGCAGTAAATACATACGCTTTGCTCAACTTACTTTTACTTTGAACGGCTCAAAGCGGAAGTTGGTGCTGTATAAGAGCGATAGGCTATCAAACATCCCTGAATATCAGGACTACCTCTTTCTGCCATTTACAGATGATACCAACGGTCAGGAGAGCTACCATGGCGGCCGCTATATAGATATGCGCCTGGGCGATATACAAAGCGGAGTAGTAGAGCTGGATTTTAACAAAGCCTACAACCCTTACTGTGCCTTCAGCGACGGCTATCAATGCCCTGTACCACCGCAAGAAAATTACCTCAATACCAAAGTACTTGCCGGCGAAAAACAATATGCCGGTGAAAAGAAACATATGAAATAAACAAAAAGGGCCAGCTTAATGTAAGCCGGCCCTCTGAATTTTATATTATACGGCAAATTATGCCAGCTTTTCTAAAGCGGCTTTTATACGCGGAATAGTTAGTTTAATATCTTCCTCGGTAATTGTGCCAACAGATGCACGGAACCAAACCTCCTCTTCACCGGTACCAAATGCAGAGAAAGGCACCAGGGCGATACCTGCATTTTTAATCAGATAAAAGTTAATATCGGCCGAGTTGCTAAGCTCCTTACCATCAGGAGTGGTTTTACCAATACAATCCACCTTAACAGTTAAGTAAATGGCACCCATTGGTTCAATAGCATCAACACTCAAGCCATCGGCTTTTAGTTGTTGAAAGCCCTGGTAAAGACTGTTTAAGCTACCCTGAACTTTGGCTTTAATGTCGGTAAGGTATGCATCAACCGCAGCGTCGTCTTTTAAGAATTGCGCCATTGCAACCTGCTCAGCTTTAGGGGCCCATGCACCCATGTGGCCAACTATGGCTTTCATGTTGTTTACAATCTTCGCCGGACCAAAGCCCCAGCCTACACGCACACCTGTAGCAGCAAAGCATTTAGAGCCACCATCCACAAATATGGTATAATCGCGCAGCTCCGGGCGTAAAGTTACCGGGTTAAAGTGTTCATGCTCACCAAAAGTAAGCTGCGAATATATTTGATCGTAAAGCAGGTAAAGTGGCTTTTCGCCTTCTGCCCTGTTCTTGTTTTCTTCAATTACAAGGTCGCAAATCTCTTCCAATGCCTTTTTACCGAACATTGTACCGGTTGGGTTAAGCGGCGAGCAAAGCGCGAGTAACGCAGCGCCTTTCAAGTGCGGGCGCAGCTCATCTGCCGTAGGCATAAAGTTATTTTCAGGCCGGGTTTCTATCATCACACCCTCTGCCCCTAACAGGTCGCAGTAATGGTTATTGTTCCATGAAGGTGTAGGGAACACTACTTTTTCGCCAGGGTTTACCACAGCAAGGTAAATGCTGTATATTAACGGCCGGGAACCACCCGAAATGATGATTTCGGTAGCGGCATTATACTCCAGACCATAGCGGCTTGCCAGAAAGCCCGATACGCTTTCGCGCAGGCTTAATACACCATCAGCCGGTGGGTAGTTGGTTTGGTTATGCGCATAAGCATCAACAATACCTGCCTTTAACGGCGCAGGGATTGGATATATCTCCGCGTCAAAATCGCCGATGGTAAGATTGGCTATGTTTTCGCCCTGCCGACGAAGTTCGTTTATTTCTGCAGCAATCTTGATGATTTCTGATCCGCGCAGGTTTTGCGCAAGTAAGGATACGCTCATGATATAAATTATATAACGTGCACAAATATAGGGCAAATAAAAGCCTGCCCTGTTATTGCACCATCATTTTTATGAGTTAAACCGCCACTGGTTTTCGTAGCTTTATGATGCGCGCCCAGTGCATGGCTTTCATAACCGGATATACAGGGTCAAGCTCAAACCAACGCACGCCGAAATTAGCTTTATTTGGATAACGGTGATGGTTATTCTGGAACAGTTCGCCCAGCATCAGAAAATCAAACGGGGTGGTATTTTTTGATTTATCGCCGTTATCAAAGTTAGAGTAACCGTATTTATGACCACACCAGTTTACGATAGCACCATGCACCGGACCCATCAGGTAATGCAATGGCAGCAGTAAAAACATCCACCACTCGGTAGCAAAGGCTACGTAATACCAGGTATACCCCCCTATAAAGCCAAATCTTGATGCAAAGCTCGATCCCCAGCGGTCCAGGAAGTTCCATTCAGGGCAATAACCGTTGAAGCGGTGCTCCGGCTGCTTTAGTCTGCGCACATGCTCTCCGTATGATTTGGATGTATAGTACATCATCTGAAATACGTCGCGAAAGAAGTGTGGCGAATGCGGATCCTTCTCCGTATCACTATAGGCATGGTGCTCCCTATGCATCAGCGCATAAGCACGCGGATTCAGGAATGATGAACCCTGACTAACGAAAGTGAGGAAATGAAATATACGCTCGTTTACCTTATGAGTACTGAACATGCGGTGCGATGCGTAGCGGTGCAAATAAAATGTCTGGAAAAACAGCGACAGGAACCAATGCGCCAGGAAGAAAATTAATATATACACTTAAGAAAATATTTGTTACTGAAATTGAAAGTCACGCGCAAAGGTACATTTTAAACCCGGGCGACACGCTAAAAAAAGAAATATATAAAAGCCGCTCTGTTTAGCACAGAACGGCTTTTTGATACGTTTTTAAATCAGGTATGTGATTAAGCTTCATCGCGCAGGGCCTTAATGCGGTCATGGCCCTCCTGCACTTTGTTCAACTGCTCGGTAAGCAAGGTTGTTACCGCCTCCGGCAGATGCTCGCTTTGCAAAGCGTCCTTATAAGCTTTTTTGATAGCGTCTTCGCCGCGTTCGCATTCTTCCAGAATGCTTTTACGATCGTGCCCGCTAAACGTAGCTTTAACATCAAGCCAGCCGCGATGCAGGGTTCCGCTTATGGTGTGCCCTGTCTCAGGCTGCTCTCCAAGCTCGGCTACCGTTGCCGATAGCTGCTGCACCATGTATCTGCTGTCCTGCGAAAAGAGTGTAAACAGGTTACGCAAGCCATCATCTTCAGGCTTTAATTCTTTAGCGGCACGCTCAAATCCTACTATCCTATCGTTATTTATCTGGATGAGATCATTTAATACCTCTGCTGATTTTTCTATCGTTTCCATAACAGGTGGTTTAAAATTTATCACTTATAGTTAATTTTAATAACGGTAAATGATAGTTTATGTTTCAGAAACTTACGTTTGCTCCACTCTGTTGAGGAATACAGGCAGGCAGATTATTCTTCAGAATGCGCCGTATCGCTGTGCTCAGTAAATGATTGTTTGTAACGCTTTTTTGCCGCTTCAAGATTGTTTTTAAAAGCATCGCTCTGCATGTACACACGCAGTTTTTCTGACGCTTCTTTAAGCGCCTGCTGCTCCTTTTTTAAATCCGAACTATTATCAAACTCGCGCAGTTTAGCAGTCAACTGGCGCATCTGCTCCTCGTGCTGCTTTACTTTAACATCTGAAAAAGCGGTACGGATACTGTCGCTAATGGCGCGTAATGCCTGTTGCTGTTTTTTATAGGCATCACCCTGGTAATAATCATGCATTTGTTTACTCAGCGCTTTCATTTGCTGTTGCTGCTGTTTTATAGCAGGCGCCGAGGCAAGCGCGCCCATTTTATGGCTCAATTCATTCAATTTTTTTCGCTCCTGGTTATAAGCTACTGTACCCGAGTCAAGCCCTTGCAGTTTCTGGACTTCCTTGTCAAGTTGATCGCTCAACGTCTTAAATTCAGGCGAGTTGAAGTACTTATCTATTCCTTCGCCTAATTTATCCATCTGCTTACTTAAGCTTTCCATCTGCGGGTTATTGCTGAAGTTCTTATCAAAATCAGCAGCAATTTTATTTTGCCGGTCAAGCAGTGCTTTTAATTCAGGCTTGTTGTAAAACGCATCTACACTTGCTGCACTTTTACTTAGCTCCTCGTTCAGGCGTTTAAAATCAGCGTTGCTGTAATGAGCGCTAACGGCATTGCCATGTTTTTCTACCTCTTTTAACAGGCGCTTAAACTCGGGGTCGTCAATATCAAAGTCCTTACCAAATTTCATATTGAAAGCATTTAAATAAGTTTTGGTTTTTGGTGGAGCTGGCGGAGGTGGCACTGGTGCCGTAGCAATCTTTTTGCTTTTTACTACTTTGGGTGGCTTAGGCGGTGGCGGTATACGCTTTGCAGGCACAGTGTCACTTAGCAACGCCTGCATATGGCTGCCCTTTACCGCCTTGTTAATTTTGTTCTTTACATCGGGGTTAAACCAGGCTATGCTGCCCAAACTTAAGGCAAATAATACAATGGCTGCCAGTGTATGCCTTATATTGATGGTGATTGTTTTTGTTGTCATGATACGTTCGATACGGTTAAGTAATGCGAATTTTTTACCTGTGGCGGCAAGAGCCAGCTGCAGATCGTGTTGTTTTTGCTGTTCCAGTTTAAGCAGGGCGCGGGCATACGTCAGCGGCTCGCCGGTAATGGCTACCACCGCATCATCGCAGCAATTTTCACGCTCGGCATGGATAGCGCGGTTAATAAAAAGGGAAAAGGGATTAAAAAAGAGCAATACCTGCATAACCTGCTGCAGCACGTTATGCAAATAGTGATTGTACCTGATGTGGGCCAGTTCATGCAATATAATGGCTTCGGCCTCGGCCATGCTCAGGTTGCTGGCCATAGAGATTGGCAGCAGCACCACCGGCTTTAAATAGCCGATAACGCCAGGCACATCAACCAAATGGCTAAACCTTATAGCTATAGGCCGTCTGATGCCGAGTTGTCCGGCCATGCGCTGCATCATACCTGCAAACTCAGCGGCAGCTTCGCGAGTGCTGCGCCTTACCTGCAACATGCTGCGCCACGCAAAGCAAAGGCGCATTACATTGAACAACAAGCCAAACAGGTACATTGCGGCTACATAGGGCAGATACTGGTTAATGGTATGCTGGTAAACCTGCGCAGTATTTACCGGTATATCCATATGGGCGGGCAGGTAGGTGATGGTTCCTGCCAGCGCCTGTGTATCCGGCACTACCCAACTGATGCGACTTACCTCGGTTACAAGTGTTACCGTGAACCATATCGTCATTACCGACAAAGCGCCGAAGCTTAATGCATAACGCCGTGCCGAACTTGCTTTAGGCATAGCTCCAAGCACCAGGCGCAGCAATAAGTAAATAAGCAAGCCCTGCCATAACGAGTGGATTACAGTAATGCCTACCACCTGGCCAATGTTCCCCATCAGAGTTTCCATAACCGGTTATTGTTTGTCGTTTTCGAATTTGTTAAGAAACTGTTTTATAGCATCAATTTCCTGTTGCGATGTAGAATGCTGACCCAACGCCTGTATCACCATATCAGACGCAGAACCTTTAAAAACCGTTGCAATAAATTTGCTTAATGCACTGCTTTGTGCCTGCTCACGCGTGATCAGCGGGCGGTAAGTATGCGTTTTGGCAGATGTATCACGGTCTACAAGGCCCTTTTCAAACATAATCTGCATGAGTTTAAGCGTCGTAGTATATCCTGCGTCTTTATTACGAAGCAACTCCTCGTGTACCTCGCGCACGGTACATTCACCTTTGCTCCACATAATCTGCAGAATTTCCATTTCGCTTTCTGTTGGTTTTATATCGCTCATCTGTATGCTCTTAGTTAATACGAATTTCTTCGTACAATTATATACGATAATTTTCGTATATCAAAATTCCCATACATTTTTTTAACTTTTTTTTACGATTGGCTACTGATCTCCAACCTTTTTATGCTCATCGCTGTTAAGCATTTCAGTTAATTAAATTGAAATCTAAAAACATCACTATATGAAATGGCTCGGACGTCGCGAAAGCAGCAATACTGAAACGGGAAGTGGAGGCCGGGGGCTCGCCCTTGGCGGTGGCGTAGTTGGAATTATAGCGGCAGCAATTTATTTTTTTACCGGTATCGATCCGTCGGCATTGCTTAATCAAACCCAAAGCGGCGGCGGCGGACAGCAGACTACACAGGGACATGATGAAAACAATCCGCAGCAAAAATTTGTGAGCGTTGTGCTGGCAGATACCGAAGATATTTGGAACAAGCTATTCAGCGAGATGGGCCGTAAGTACGAGGAGCCAACGCTGCACTTTTTTGAAGGCGGCGTACAGACCGAAGGCTGCGGCTTTGCGCAGTCGGCAACCGGACCATTCTATTGCCCGGGCGACCGCAAAGTATATATTGACGTAACATTTTTTGATGAATTGGAAAACCGGTTTGGTGCAGCAGGTGATTTTGCGCGTGCCTACGTAGTAGCGCACGAAGTGGGTCACCACGTGCAGCAATTGCTGGGCACCAGCCAAAAATTGGAACAAGCCCGCGGCCAGGTAAGCGAGAAAGAGTATAATAAGCTATCGGTAGCGCTGGAGCTGCAGGCCGACTTTTATGCAGGCGTATTTGCGCACTATGAGCAAAGCACTAAGGGGGTTTTGGAAGCGGGCGATATTGAAGAGGCATTGAACGCCGCCAACCAGATTGGCGATGACCGCCTGCAAAAAGAAAGCAGCGGCCGCGTTGAACCCGATAGCTTTACCCATGGCACCAGTGAACAGCGCCAATATTGGTTTAACAAAGGCTACAAAACCGGCGACGTTAACCAAGGCGACACGTTTAAGGAGTTGGGGTTGTAGGTCCAGACTTTATAAGATTAAGGAAATAATTAAATACATTTTGGTTGTATATAATTACACTATCATTTAAGCCACCCTATATTTCATGAATAAATTCAAATGATTCAAGACCGGGGAAATATTTTTTTTTATGCAATTAGTGAAAATGACCTCGCAAGGTGAGGATTTAATTAAGACAGGATGTAATATAAACGTTAAAGATAAATTTGGATATTCTGCACTGCACGTTGCCAGCTCAAATCAACTATTAGAATTAGTTAAACTTTTGATAAGATGCAATATAGATTTGGATATGCAGGACAAAAAAGGTCAGACCTTTCTTCATTATGCGGCAACTTACAATCAAATTGAAGAAGCAATTATGACATTGAAAAAAGGAGCAGATATAACAAAAGAAGATATATACGGCAATCAACCTCTTTGGACAGCCACTTTTAATGATAAAGGCATGAATAAAAGAAGGGAAATCATTAAGTTGTTTTTAGACTATGGCGCAGATTTGAATCACAAAAATCACGCACAACGTAGCCCTAAAGATATTGTTGTAATTGCTGGCTATAATAACCTGAGTCATTTATTTAATTGTTGATTTTTAGCACGAAGGTGATGAATAAGACGTACACACTTTTGTTCTGTTCTTTTTGTTGTGCGATCATCATCTCTTAATTATTCGCTACTTTAGCTCCTGATGAAAAAGCTTCTTCCTCTTTACTTTCTGCCCTTATTGCTTGCGGTGGTTTCTTGCTCCCCTAAAAAAGGACCGTATGCAGCGACTAATAAGGTGTATGTAAAAGAGGCGGAGGACTTTGCCAAAACACTACAGCTTACCGAGCCTGTTCTGCTTACTGACAGCCTGGGCCAAAAGCTGCCGAGTGAGTGGGTGGGCACCGTAAACTTCAACCTGCGTAAGCCCAATTATGTAGTAATACATTATACCGCGCAGGACTCAGCAACGCAAACCCTTAAAACGTTTACTAACCCTAAAACACAGGTGAGCGCCCATTATGTGATCGGTGCCGACGGCCGCATCTACCACATGCTGAACGATTACCTGCGCGCCTGGCATGGCGGTTCGGGCAAATGGGGTAACGGTACGGATGTCAACAGTTCGTCGATAGGCATTGAGCTGGACAACAACGGCAAGCAGCCTTTTGCACCTGCGCAGATAAACACTTTGGTTATACTGCTGGCGCATCTTAAAAAAACATACAACATCCCTACGGCCAACTTCATAGGTCACCAGGACCTTGCCCCTACCCGCAAAATAGACCCTGGGCCATATTTTCCCTGGAAAGCACTCGCTCAAAAAGGGTTTGGGTACTGGAGCAATGATGTGTTGGAGCTGGCTCCGGAAGGTTTTGATGTAACTACTGCTCTGCGCCTCATTGGCTATGATACCAGCAACCTCAATGCTGCCATTGTGGCGTTCAAAAATCATTTTGTACAGCTGGATACCAAACCAACCCTCTCTCAACTGGATCTCAACGTGCTTTACAACGTTTATCAAAAATATTAGGCGACAAGGCGTTATTTCCTCATACGGCAAAATTTAGCTTATTTTGCCCTACCAGTTCATGAACCCGTTTAAACGTACCATTCCTGCTACCGAAGCTGATGACGAAGCGTTGCTGCGCAACTACCGGCAAACGGGTGATGTGAATACGCTTGGCAGCCTTTACCAAAAATACATGCCACTGGTTTATGGCGTTTGCCTAAAGTATTTTGACGAGGAGGAACGGGCACAGGATGCGGTGATGGCTATTTTCGAAGAGCTGGTGAGCAAGGCCCGGCAGCACGAAGTAAAGCAGGTACGCGGCTGGCTGTACATGGTAACGCGCAATTATTGCCTGATGCAGCTGCGCAGTCAAAAAAGCCGGCAAACCGTGTCGCTCAATGACTCGTTTATGGATTTTACCGACGATGTGCATCTTGGTAATAAATACAACGAGACAGATTACAATGCGTTGGAAAAGTGCATGGAGAAACTACCGCAGGGCCAGCAGCTTAGCGTAAACCTGTTTTACCTGCAGCAAAAGTGTTATAAAGAGATTGCCGATAGTACAGGACTTAGCCTTAACGAGGTAAAAAGCCACATACAAAACGGCAAGCGCAACTTAAAAATTTGTATAGAGAAGACCCGTGAATAACCCGGCCGACATAGCAAAGCTGATTGCCCGCTACCATAATGGTGAGCTGGATGCGCGCGCCATGCACGAGCTGGAACGGGATGCGCTTAATGACCCATTTCTGGCCGAAGCGTTGGAGGGTTATAGGCGTGTGCAACAACCGCAGGATGCGTCTTTGCAAAAGCTGCAGCAGCGATTAAATCAGCGTATTACTACGGGGGGCAGTGCAAAACAGCGGAGCTTATGGCCCATGTTGGCAGTAGCTGCAAGTGTTTTAATTGCTGTGGCAGCGGTGAGCTTTTGGCTGCTGCGCGGGCCTGCAGACAAACAACTCGTTGCTAATAAAGTAGAAATGGAACCCGCACCAGCCAAACCCGCACCGGCATTTTCTGATACAAATACAATTGGCAGTAGGGAGTATAATGTCATTGGCGAAAGTCCGGTGATAGCAAGTGGGCCGCGTGGGACCAAGCGAGAAAAAGCCACTGCACCCAGCGGCATAAATTCTGTCGTCGCTATAGACGCCGATGACATACTTGCCGACAAGGTAGTGGTAGAAAAAAACGACCAGGCCAAGTCTGATTCCCTGCAGGAAATGGTGGCTAACGAGTTCTTTGAGCAAAGGGCAGCCAAAAAGCCGGACACCAACAACGTTGATAAAGTCCTTGCCGGCCGCGTAGCAGGTGTAAAAGTCAGCGGCTACAAAACGGTGACCGGGCGCGTTATTGATGCTGAAGGCAACATTCCCTTGCCAGGAGTAGCCGTACAGACGCCCAATAATAAGCCACTCACACAAACAAATGGCAGCGGATACTTCCAGGTAACAGTGCCAGACACTACTCAGCAATTGCGCCTGGGCTTTATCGGTTACGAGAATCAGAAGATAAAATTAAATAAGTTGGACACGTTGCTGATAGCGATGCAACCCTCACATGCCAGCTTAAATGAGGTGGTCGTGGTAACTTATGGCAACAGAAAAAAAGTAAAAGACCCGTACCCTGTAGGCGGCTGGGAGGCTTTTAACAATTACCTGAAAGAAGACGCCGTAACTGATGACAAAACAGGTACTGTGAAACTATCATTCGCAGTGGACAATAAGGGCGAACTGAAAGATTTCAAAATCCTGAAAAGCACTGATACCACGCTTAACGCTGCTGCTATTGATTTGATTAAAGATGGCCCTAACTGGGTACCTGCAAGCACCACAAAGCGCGTCACCGTTACCATAAACTTCCGCAAAGAGGAGTAAGCCTGGCATTAATTACTTAGAATTTGGATATTTTACTACTCGATTGAAATTATATTCATTAAAAGTTAATTCTTCAAAATCCGTCGGCCTTTCTTTCTCGTTTATTGCTGTTGAGACACTAAGCTTATAATATTTTTTCACAGTACAATGGACGGAATTACTATGAAGATCAGATCCGTAGCGGCAAATATCAGGAAACAGCGCGAAGCTAAAAACTATACCCAGGAGTATCTGGCCGCAAAACTTAAAATATCGCAAAATGCCTACAGCAAGATCGAATTGGGCTACACAAAAATTACTCTTGAACGTCTTTTTCAGATTGCAGATATATTAGGCAGCACGCCTATGCAGCTTATTGATGGCAATTCGGCCGCGGCATAAGTTTACCCGGCGGATGCTATATTTGCTGCATGTTAACTTCTCATCAGCAAGAAATAATTAACGAAACTGCCGTATTTGTAAAGCAAACGCTTACCGAAGCCGAGGGTGGCCACGACTGGTGGCACATTCTGCGCGTATGGAACAATGCCAAATTAATTGCTGCCGGTGAGGCTGCCGATCTTTTCGTAATCGAGCTCGCGGCTTTACTGCATGATATTGCCGACGCCAAATTCCATGGCGGAGATGAAGAGATAGGCCCCGAAACTGCCGGCAAATGGCTTCGCAGCTTAAATGTTGATGAGGACGTTGTAAACCATGTGCAGCAGATTATCAGACACATGTCCTTTAAATCAAGCTTCGGCCAGGTTACCTTCGGTTCTCCCGAAATGCATATTGTGCAGGATGCCGACCGCCTGGATGCCATTGGCGCCATTGGCGTAGCCCGGGCCTTTAGCTATGGCGGCTATAAGAATCGCCCTTTTTACGATCCGGAGATAGCGCCCAATCTTAATTTAAGCAAAGAGGAATACAAAACCGCACAAGCTCCTACCATTAATCACTTTTACGAAAAGCTGTTACTCCTTACCGACCGCATGAATACCGATACCGGCAAGCGCATCGCCCGCCAGCGCCATGAATTTATGGAAAGCTACCTGGAGCAATTTTACGCAGAGTGGTACGGCGAAAGATAATGGTTTATTAAAAGTTTGATGTAATTTAGCTATAGAAGCACAAGTTCGAGGCTTACGCTGAACCTATACATCAAACTTAACCTAAATGAGATACCTTATCTGCCTGGTGCTTTTTTGCACAATCATTTTTACAAATTCCGAAACGCTCGCTCAAGGAAGTTATTCGATTTCCGGAATAATCAGGAACGAAAAAAATGAGCCACTATCCGCCGCTACCGTTTTTATCAGCGGATCTCAAAAAATAACGTCAACGGATACAGCCGGCCGTTTTACATTCGGTGAAATGGCAATGGGTAATTACCTGGTCTCGGTCAGAATGCTGGGATATGAAACATCTTCGCGCCAGGTTACCATTCACGATAATTCCGCAAGCATCGTTATACAGCTTAAAGTTAAGCCCATAATATTAAGTGAGGTTAAAATAGGCAGTGATAAAAATCGGGAAAAGCTTTACGCCATATTTAAGGAGCAGTTTTTAGGAACATCAGCAAGTGCAAAAAATTGTGTCATCATAAATCCGGATATCATCAATTTTACCAGTAAAAAAATAGGCTTAAACAATATATTCGTAAAATCAGGATCGAATTATATACTCTTAAAGGCTGATGCCGATGATTTGCTTATTATAGAAAACAGGCAGTTAGGTTACAGGATAAGGTATCTGCTCAAGTCGTTTGAATATAACGCTCAAACCCACACTACTTTTTACGACGGTGACAATAATTTTGAAGAGATGGACGGCACAGATGAGCAGAAACAAATATGGCAAAAAAACAGGCTGGAAATTTACAGGGGTTCGCTGATGCACTTTCTGCGATCTGTATTTGCCAATACTGTATTAAGCGAAGGCTTTATCACCCGGCAGATGTATAAGAGTAGCGACCCGTCTGATATGCGTATACATATAAAGCAAGAACCTATAACATTGGACTCAATGGTTACCAGATTAGACAGTGCCTTCATTTACTTCAAATTCACTGCACTGCATATCACTTATGATCCGCAAAAGGCCCTAGCCTCGCAAAAGCAACTGATTAATGGCAATGAGCCTCAAAGTGACGAAAATACATTAACGACCAATAACGCTAAAGGTGCTTCGCAACTATTGTTACACTTAAAAAATGCTGTAATTGATGTGAGAGGCAGCGTGGCTACCGGCTACCAAACTTTTCTGATCAGGGGCGATTGGGCAAATTATCGCATAGGCGACCAATTGCCGTTTGAATACCAACCACCGAAGATTACTAATTAACCTTCAACCCGCACGCGAATTATATATCTGCCTGTAGCAAATTTTTTGCAGCACAACAGCAAAAAGACATTTAAAAAGCACCAAACTCATTATCAAGCAAGTTGTTAAGCTATTAAACACCTAATTATACATCAACATGTTAGTACAAGCCCTCAACAGCGAATTTGAACACGAGGTAAGTAATACCCGCAGGCTTTTGCAGGCAGTGCCACAAAAAGATTTGTCGTACAAACCATCCCCCACATCGTGGACCATGGGCGAACTTGCCCAGCACATTGCCACAATTTACCACTGGTATGAGGGCACGTTAACAAAAGAGGTTTATGACGTAGCCGCCGACAGACTTGAGCGTGGCGACCCCGGCGACATCACTGCCACGTTAGATTTATTTGAACGCAATGTTGAAAAAGCAAGAAGAGCATTGCAAAATATCACCGAAGAAACTTTACAGCAACTGTGGACAATGAAGGCTGGCGAGCGTACAGTGCTCGGCCCATTGCCGAGGGGAATAGTATCTCGCGGGTTTTTGTTTAACCATATTTACCATCACCGTGGCGAAATGATTGTGTACCTGCGAGCCACTGGCAACAAAGTACCTGGCCTTTATGGCCCTACCTATGAAGAAAGCATGGCTACACAGGCAGGCAGTTGACACCCGGCTGAAAGTGTATACCCTACTACACCATATTCTATAACATAATGACTCCCCCCTACAATGAAATCATTTAAACAACCTGTAAAGCTGATGATAGACAAAACAACAGCGGAGGCAAAAGGCGCATTAGCCATAGGTGCACAAGCCCTTGGGGCGGTAGCCACTGGGGCAGTGGCATTTGGCTGCCTGGCGATTGGCGCGATAGCTGTAGGTGCTTTTGCATTGGGGCGCTTATCAGTAAAGAAAGCTACCATAAATGAGCTTCATATTGGCAAGCTCACAGTAGATGACCTAACTGTAAGAAAAACTCATTCTGATTAAAAACAACTCAATACACCGGTACAACAACACGTTAAAACCAGCTCTTGAGTTTTTCTTTTTCCTGAATTTCATCTTCGGTTAGTTTCTGCTCAGATGGTTGAGTGTTACTGTTTATAAGCAGATTAATCCGTTCCGCTATTTCAACATTTAAGCTACGATGGCGAACAACGGCTGTGAACCAGTTCATTCCCCAACCCCACAAAGTCATCATTATGGCTACCCACCAGGGCATAGCACCCAATGTTAACAAAATCGCAGAAAAAAACATCATACCAAATCCAAATTGAGCCAGCTCCTTGAGGTTGATTTCATAATATAAATACCAGCAATCTTCCTTTTGTATTAATGTAAATGCACCACCATCTACCGTTCCAAACAAAGCTCCACGGTAATGAGATTTAGTACCTTTATATCGCACTTCATTACCGTTCACAGCTACATTGTCGGCCTTTTTTTGGGTGATGTATTCTTTTATAAAATTTAAGATGACACCTTCATTTTCAGCAGTAACCACAACAGGTAAAGATTTGCTGAATTGATGTGAGAAGGGGAAGCTCATAATCGCTGAATATTGCGCTAAGGTTAATCTGATAGCAACAGGCTAAACTCTCGCCGTTTCTTAAAGATACAGCAAAAACAAATTTGTATGTACACTTCGTATCTTTAGCTACTATCCTTTACCTCTTCTCCTTTTACCTTTCCCCTCTTTAATCATAGCTATGCCGGCCCAGGTCGTACTCGCTCTGTCCGGTGATTATCTGCTTTCGTTTACTTACGTCAGCTTCAAGATGGTGGTCATACACTTCGTCGGTTACGGCAATGTCGCGCTCTTTATCACGCTCGGCAAGATGAATGTTGGCCTCTGCGGTTTTACTCAGCGCCACATCATAAGGACCCTTCGGCGCCATTAGTTTTACAAATACAGGCAAGCACTCAAATAGAATGAACAGGTACCCTATAAACGAAATAGCAAGGTAAGTATCCAGGTCGCGCTGTCCCGCTTCGTTGTATGAAAGCTGCCCCAAAGCCCAGTTACGGTCTGCAAAACCGGCTACGTTTACCAGGCTATCCAGTTGCTTATCGGTAAATAGTTTGGTACTGTTGAGGCCTTCAAAATCTTTTCGGGCGCTCAGGTACTGGTCCATCTTATCAATATTATCAGTTACCAGTTTCAGCCGGTCCTGTTTCTCTTTTAACACAGCCTCCTTTTGCTTGGCATAAGTGCCATAGCCTGTGATACCGGAAGTCTGATTGGTTTTATCGCCAAACACCTCTTGATTAAGCTGATAGCGTGAGCGGTTGATGTCGCGCTCCAACGAGTCCTTTTCCTTTTTAAGCTCGGTGTTTTTACCGAGCTCCATTGCATACTTTTCGCTATAGGTCTTCTGCAGGGTATCTATGCGTTTCTGCTGGCCGCGGATATAGGATGCTTTAAGTTTCTGGCGTATTTCCTTATCAAATATCTTCAGCTCCAGTGGACGGGATATTACTACACCAATCATAATAGCCAGTAGTATACGCGGCGATGCCTGCAATATCTGCTGATTGGTAGAGCCATCTTTATTAATACTCGATACAATATAGCGGTCCATATTAAATATGGCGGTGCCCCACAACAAACCAAACAGTATGGCAAAGCCAACTGCAAATGCGCTGCCGCTGAAAACAAAATACATGGCATAACCGCCCGATAGTGCGGCAAACAATGCGGTAAAGAAAATGGTAGCCCCGATGCCAACATATTTGTTATGCTCAACGGGGTATTTCTTTAAAGTATCTATATGGGCACCCGAACAAAACCAAAAGAAACGGGTAATTTTTTTCATCAGAATACAAAGTTAGCGTAATCATACATAAAACGCCCGGCATGACTGATTGTTACAGCTTTACCTAACTATTTTGCAATGCACAGTACCGCTTTTTTACAATTGGTTAACAGCATAATGTAATTAAATGGCCGCTCCAACCGTTTGAAACACGGTGTTCATTTAAAATTGATACATTTGAACACTAAAACATAAAGTTATTATGAACGAAATCACTGTAAAAGAGCTTAAAGAAAAGCTTGACCGCGGCGAGGATTTTCAATTGGTTGATGTACGCGAGGATTTTGAATACCAGACATCAAACCTTGGTGGCCAACACATTCCTTTGGCAGGCGTATTAATAGAAAGCGACAAAATAAGCAAAGATAAACCTGTGGTAGTTATGTGCCGCAGCGGCAAACGCAGTGCAGCCGCCATTATGCAGTTGGAATCACAAGGTTTTACCAATCTTTATAACTTAAAGGGTGGTATTTTGGCCTGGCAGGCAGAGATAGACCCGAGTTTACAGGTTTACTAACATGGGGAAGAAAATAGCGCTTAACTTGCTTTACAATATCGGTATTATTGTAGCGCTGTTTGTAGTGTATGAGGGCGTGCAAACGCAGCATTACAGTTATATACTGGGTGCGGGTTTTGTTGCCGTTATACTCATCATCTTAAAAGTACGACTCATGAAACAGGTACGTGAGTTGAGCCGTAACCGTAAACCATGATGATATTTACAATGCCCGGCTTATTCCAAGGCCGGGCATTGTATTAAGTACCCACTTGCCGTTGCTAAGCATAGGTGCAGTAAATGGGTTATTTACCGTAAGCATTGGCCCATCCAGATCGGCCCAGTCGCATTGTGGTGCAATGGCTGCCGCTGCCAGTGTGGCACAGCTTGTCTCACTCATACAACCAATCAAAACTTTTAGCCCTGATTGCCTTGCTTTGTTAAGCATAAGCATTGCCTCATGCATCCCAGCAGATTTCATCAGCTTAATATTGATGCCATGATATGCTCCTGCCGCACGTTCCACATCGGTCAGGCGCTGCACCGCTTCATCAGCAATAATGGGCAGCGGACTGCGTTCGGTTAGCCAGGCATTACCCTCAATATCGGTCTTACTCATGGGCTGCTCTACCAACTGTACGTTTTGCTCATGCAGCCAGTGTAATAGATCAAGCGCCGCGTGGCGGTCATGCCAGCCTTGGTTGGCATCGACATACAAAGGCAGATCCGTTACCGAACGTATGGTCTCAATCAACTCGCGGTCGTTAGCGCTGCCTAATTTTACTTTAATCACCTTTACCCCTGCCGCTTCAGCAACTTTGGCGCGTATAACGTCCGGCGTATCAATACCGATGGTATAGCTCGTCAGCGGCATATCGTTAGGATCGCTTCCCAGCAACTGCCAGCAGGGCTGCGCGAGCAGTTTACCTTCCAAATCGTGCAGGGCAATGTCAATAGCCGCCTTTATGGCAGGGTTGCCCGGCGCAATGCTATCCAGGTATTGCATTATGTGCCCGTAATCAAACGGAGGTTGAAGTTGGGCAACATCCACCTTTTGCAAAAAGGCGGATGCACTTTCGTGGCTTTCGCCCATATAGGGTACCATAGAGGCCTCGCCGTAGCCGGTATACCCTTCTATGTTTAGTTCCACCAGCATCAGCGGAGTGGCAGTACGGCTATAGCCCGATATAGTGAACGGGTGTTTAAGTTGCAGCAGGTATGGGCGGTAAGTCAGTTGCATGTTATAAATTCAAAGCTAAAATTTTGCTGCCAAAATCATGCTTATCTTTGCGGCGTATGTCTCAGCAAGTTTACGATCCTTTTAGTCGCTTTAATTTTAGCAACCGCAACTGTTTCCTTACAGGAGCGCCACTTAGCAGTCCTGAAGAAAAAATACAGGTGTTCCCGCAATGGCTCATGAGCCGCTATGGTTTACAGGAAAAGCCGTTTAAACTGCTGGACGAAAGCATGGCGACTTACAAAGACTTACGCCTGCCCTGCTCTGCCGCTATAAACGAGCAATTTCTGGAACCGCTGGAGCAGGAAATAAGCGCAGCCTTTGATAAAGGTTATGAAGGCGTTGCCGCTTTGGAGCCGCAAAAGCTTTTTCAATGGGCTGGTAAGCTCATTTATGGTATCATCTTTAACGAGATACAGGTAGGCATTAAACAACAGCATGCACAGGGCGAAGAGTTTAACATGTCGCAGGCTATTATTCATAAATTCTCTTACCTGCATTTAATGCTCCAAAGCCTGAATTTGCCGTTGGAGTTTGATGAGTTCAGGCCCTTTAGCATGGCTTTATTTAAAGTGAATAACACCGATGATTTTTTTGGCTATCGCGATGAGATCAATACACTCACCTTTACGCTCCGCATTAAAGATTTCGGGCTGATACTTTGCCTGCAGGACAACGGCGCCAACGCACGTTACCACCAGGAAGTACTGGATAAAATTGCCGGGCAAACTTTGCACCCCATACAGTTTGAAGAAGTGAGCGCACGCTTCTTTTACTCGGCATACCTGTTTAACCGCTTGCCGGAATATAATCTGCTGCCTGCCGGCGATACCATTTACCTGGAGGCAATGCCTTTGCGGGGAATGAGCAGCAAGCCGCTGTTTGATGATTGGAATAATAAAACGTATGGACAGGTGCTCGAAAACTTTTGGAAAAACTGGGGTTTCCTGCTATTCGAGATCATCAAAAACCCGGAGCAGCCCATGAGTTTTCTATTTGATGCTGAAGGCAATTTTGTACCTGCTACCGAAATACAGCTACCGGCCTAAATATATATACCAAAAGAGGCCAGAAACTGCGGCACAACGCTTGGGCTTAGTATTATGGTAAGCACGATGCCGCAGAGGGCACCATACAAATGCGCATCGTGGTTAATAGTATCACGGGAGTATTTAGAGGCGTAAGTACAATACGCCAGGTAAAGCAAGCCGAATATATAAGCAGGAATATCGATCCCCGGCAAAAACAACAGCCCCATACCGCTCTTAGGCGAAAACATAATAAAGCTAAATACTACTGCGCTGATAGCGCCCGAAGCGCCAAGGCTATGGTACTGGTATTGATTGCGGTACCGGAAAACCGTCGGGATATCACTCAGAATTAAGCTGATAACATACAAGAGACCAAACTGCCAGTGCCCTAAAATAGTTTCCAACCCAAACGCGAAAAAATAGTACGACAGCATGTTAAACATAAGGTGTACATAATCGCGGTGGATAAGCCCACTGGTAAACAAAGTATAAGTCTCCATATTCCGGGAAACCTTATACGGGTGCAGCATGAACCTGCGGTATATGGTTTCGTTAGAGAAAGCGTATAAAGAGGTAATGATAGTTATTACAAATATCAGGGAGGCCACCGGGGCCATTTCAAGGTATTCTTTCATGGTAATGAGAGCTGCGGCCGATTAGTTAATGGTGCGCAGCTAAGATAATGCTTTTTGCATAGCCTTACGGGCAATCTCCTCAAGGTTTTATTCGCAAATCAAATAAACAATTTAGTTTTTTATTCATTTTTGTTTGATGCCCGTAAGTAAAACAGTTATTATCGGCGCCGGTATAGGCGGTATTGCAGCGGCCATCCGTATGGCACTAAAAGGTCATGAGGTAGAGGTATATGAAGCTAATGCTGCGCCCGGTGGTAAGCTAAGCGAATTTAACCTGGATGGATTCAGGTTTGATGCCGGCCCCAGCTTGTTTACCATGCCGCAATATGTTGACGAACTGTTCCACCTGGCAGGTAAAAACCCACGCGATTATTTTAACTACGAGCGGCTGCAAAACATTTGCACTTACTTTTATGAGGATGGCACCCATGTAAACGCCTGGGCAGATACCGAAAAGTTAGTTAATGAAGTCGCTGCAAAAACGGGTGAAGCAACAGCCCATTTAAAGGCGCATGCTAATTACAGCCGCAGGATATATGAGATTACGCACCATGTTTTCCTAGAAAAATCACTGCACCGGCTTAAAACTTTTTTGCGTTGGGATACGCTAAAATCTGTATTGCGGTTACCCGCTATTGATGCTAACCGCTCAATGGACAAGGCCAATAACGCCTTTTTCAACGACAACCGAGTAGTACAATTTTACAATCGCTATGCTACATATAATGGGTCTAACCCCTACCTGGCACCGGCTACGCTGAATGTAATTCCGTATTTTGAGCAGCATTTTGGCGCCTACTTTCCCGAGGGTGGCATGTATAGCATTGTAAAAGCATTGGTAAAGCTGGCAGAAGAAGTGGGTGTAAAGTTTAATTACAACAGCCCTGTAAGCGAAATTGTACTACAAAACAATAAAGCTGCCGGCATCAAAATCAAAAATGAATTCATTGCGGCCAACCAGGTTATCTCTAACATGGATGTTTGGTTTACTTACAAGCGCTTGCTTTCCGCACACACCACTATCCATCCAAAACGGATTCTTAAGCAGGAACGCAGCAGCTCAGCGCTGATTTTTTACTGGGGAATAAACCGCAACTTTCCACAGCTGGATCTGCATAACATATTTTTCTCTGCCGACTACAAGACGGAGTTTAATGCCATTTGGAAAGAGAAAACCATTTCGCGCGACCCGACAGTTTATGTCAACATCAGCTCGAAACATGAAGCTGCTGATGCGCAGCCCGCTTGCGAAAACTGGTTTGTGATGATCAACGTTCCGGCCAATGAGGGCCAGGATTGGGATAAACTTATAGCCGAAGCCAGAGACAATATTATCAGAAAATTAGGTCGTCTGCTGGGCGAAGACATCAGCGAACTGATACAGTGTGAGCAGGTGCTTGATCCGCGAAGTATAGAGCAGAACACCAGCTCATACCAGGGCTCGCTTTATGGCAACAGCTCCAACAACAAATTTGCAGCATTTCTGCGGCATCCCAATAAATCATCTAAAATACCTAACCTGTACTTTTGCGGCGGTAGCGTGCATCCCGGCGGAGGTATACCACTGTGCCTGCTTTCGGCAAAAATAGTGGCCGACTGGATGCCTACTGGTGGTTAAAGTATAACACCACTGCAGCAATTATGGCCAGGATGAACAATACAAACAACGTTATTTTGATAGCGCTGTAAGGCCGCTCGCCAATTACTTCGCCGGTGCGGGCATTTACCATAAACTGGTAAACCTTGTCTTTATACTTAAAAGCGCTTATCCATACAGGCAGCATCAGGTATTTAATGCCTATATCGTCATATTCAGTATCTGTAGTATCTATCTCTTGTTCGTCTCCTCCAATATCCCGCTTCACATCTTCGCGAATGCGCGGCTCCATCTCTGTTTTAGCGTATTCCAAGCCGCTCTGTGGCGTAACCTGAAAATTCTCCGACCGGAACCCGCATAGATAGCGCTCATCAAAATTTTTCAGTTTAGGAAGATCCCATGGCTCTAATTCTGCCATGCGCACCTTATGAATGGAATGAGTGGCGGACACCATTATATCCCTGAAATCTACATCAACACGGCCCCGAACATCATACCAACGGGTGTGCCGAACCTGCCGCGTGCGGGTTTCAGTTTTGCCCTCAACAGTCACCGTATAAGTTTCCGTTACGTAGTAATATTCGCCCCTGCGACCGGTGTAATGCGTAACTGTATTCGCATCATACGACCAGTGCGGCATATATACGCCCTTCATGGGTGGGTTTACATTATTGCTAAGCTGCTTATTAAGATCAAATGGTGTAAACCAGCGACTCTTTATCCACTTTTTGAAATATTGCGCAGCTGTTTGCTGGTCAACCAAAAAAGGTAAGATGTAATGCGGCCGTACTACATTTTGAGCGTCGGTATGTATCACAACCAAAGGCGCGGCACAAAAGGGGCATTCCTCTGCAAGCATGTTAGGGTCGAGTACGGTGGTTGATCCGCAACCCTGGCATTTCACGGTCGTGAGCAGCGAGTTTGGCTGTGTATTCTCGCCTATTATATATCTCTCATAGTCAACCGCCGTGCCCAGGCATACACCCGAGTCGATAACTTCCTGTTCGTTACAATACTGGCATTGCAGGTTGCCGCTCGCGGTGTGGTATATCATGCCAGCGCCGCAGCCTTTACACTTGTACGCGCTGGTTATATTGGTAGTAATGGTATCGGTACCCATTTAAATTTTTGCAGATAAGGTTAGGCAACGTTGTTACGCTTGCGGCAGCGGAGGTGGCGTATTATCGAAGTAATTGGCTAACTCGGCAAACGTTTCAGCGCCGGCCCAGCCTGTCATACCTTTTTTCCATAATAGCGTGCTGGTAGTAACACGGCCTTTATTGATAGCTTCTGCTATTTGCACTAAACCAAATGGACCTTCCTGCTGACCGTTTGCTGCGATAAAATATTGCGTTTCGGCAGGTATGGGCGGCGGCGTGTTATTATCTACGCTATTGGGTTGAAAGATATTGCCGGCCATGCCCATCATGGCACCTGCAACCCCAAGCCCCAAGCCTGCAGCACCCAGATTACCACCGACGGTGTTCTCGGCAGATTTCTCGATAGCATTAGCAGCCTGAAACTGTGCGTAGGCACCGAGGTTACCCACTATGCCCATGCTGCTGCGCTTATCAAGCATAACTTCCACCTCTTCAGGTAATGATATATTTTCTACATATACGCTGCTTAGGTTAAGACCAAGTTCGGCAAAGTCAACTGCAATGTTATTTTTCAGCAACAAAGCCATCTCATCATATTTTGATGCGAGGTCGAGCGCGCTTATTTTTGATTCGGCCACTACGTCCATCCCTCGTGATACAATGATATCCCGAAGCTGATCAGTAACCTGCGCTGTTGTGTACTGCGGCGATGTTGCCGATACCTGCGTAATAAATTTTGCGGCATCATTTACCTGGAAAGCATACGTCCCGAATGCCCGTAGCCTTATCGGACCAAACTCGGCATCGCGCATCATTACAGGATTTTTAGTACCCCATTTATTGTTGACAAAGGTGCGGGTGCTTACAAAATAAACATCAGCCTTGAACGGACTTTGAAAACCATACTTCCAGCCCATAAGCGTAGTGAGTATAGGCATATTCTGCGTTTGCAGCTCATACAAACCGGGGCCAAACACATCGGCTATGTGTCCCTCATTCATAAACACCGCTACCTGCGACTCACGAACCGTGAGTTTGGCGCCCATTTTTATGGCGTTGTCCTGGCGCGGAAACTTCCAAACCATTGTGTCGGTAGTAGTGTCTACCCACTCAATTACATCAATTAGTTCATTAAGCAGTCTGCTGAATAGTCCCATAGTTTAAATATTGTTTAGGTCTTGAGGGTGCTGTATTTATCTAAAGTATTTTTAAGCGGATTGCCGGGCAACGCTTTTTTCCCGGATAACCGCAATAGCCCTGCTGGCATTTTGCTCCGCCTTTTTTATTTTATAGTTGAGCCATTTCTCTTTAAATATTCTCCTCATGGCATTATCTATTTTGCGTGTTACAAAAATATTGCGAAAGCCACGCAGGCGCTCCACCGGGCGTTCGTTAAGCATTCGTAAGCTTACCGAATAGCCTTCGGTAACGTATTGAATGTAATGCCAGAAGCCGGACGGAATATACAATGTTTCGCCTGGTTGCAGGTCGCACTCCCAGCCCTGTAAATACTGCAGGCCGGGGTAACGCTCGTAATCAGGCTTGGTAAGGTTAGCCATTCCATGGAAGTTATATGGTAGTTTATACAGCAGCGGCGATTGATCGAGCGGAAAAAGCCATATCTTTTTAACCCCTTTAAACTGCGTCAGGAAAATGTGCGACATATCAATATCGTAATGGTAGCGCACACTGGAACCTGCGCCTCCAAAAAACATATAGGGCAGCCACGATACTATTTTACCGCCGGTAGGGTCATTATAAACCAGGTCCTTTTTCAGCTCAGGATTATGTTGCAGCAGGTTAAAAAGAAACAGCCGCAACTCTGCCGGCTCTGATGATATAATGTCAAGATACTCTGCAAATGTGGCTTTACGTACCGGCGGGCTGGTGACATGATCGTTAAACTCATCCTCCCGGCCAAAAAGGTTTACTTTATGGTTGCCTGCAATCTGCTTAAAGTATTGGTAATCCCATTTTTGCAGCGCAGGGCTGTCTTTAATAAAGTCGGTAAGCACAACCGGCTTTTTGGCGTTTAAGTAATTGTTGAGGAATTCGGCAGTAGTTAAATTCGACGCCCGGCCGATTGGTGTAAGTAACATGTATCAAATTTACAAATCCCTAAAACTTTGCAAAGTTGTTTAAGCATTTGTTACAATAAATTGATCTCCGCTGTTATTTGCTTTTGCTCTTTATAAGGATGACGCCATTTCGCGCTTTTTCACCATAAATAACTGTAGCTGCATCGCTCTTTAATACATCAATACTTTTTATGCTTGACGGCGGAACTATGGCCATTTGCGCTTTGCTTATAACTTTCCCATCCAACAAAATCAATGCGGGCGATGCCAGATTGATGGTATCTGGTTTGCGGTAACTTATACTGAATGTGTTAGCCGTATCCTGCCTGTTCGCCGGGCGCCCGGTTATAACCAATTTCTCTACCCGAGCCGGATAAGTTTGCGGTCTAGCCTCCCGAAAGGTGATTGTGGGCGCCGTTCCTTTATAGTTGGAGCTTGCAGGGCTGTAACCATATTTGATAGTATCATTCACCGTCTTTGATTTATCCTCGTTTGCATTGGCAAGCGAAAATTGTATAGGCACGGTATATAGCACACGCACCGGTTTGCCATTTTGTAAGCCAGGCATCCACTTCGGGCTTGCTTTTAAAACGCGCATTGCTTCTGCATCCATAGTGGCCGTTATGCCACGCAACACCTTCAGGCCGCTAAGCCCACCATCCTCTTCCACTATAAATTGCAAAAATACGCGCCCTTGCCTGTTGGCGTCCCTGTCTGCTTTTGGATATTTAATATTTGTCGACAGGTACCTCCCAAATGCTTCTAATCCTCCGGGAAACTCCGGATTCTTCTCAACTGCTGTAAAAACAGGTTTGTCTTTTGCAGGCACGGTATCCTTTACGGTTGGCGGAGGCGGCGGCGGGAACTTTACTATAGCTCGATTTGCAGGCTGCATACCCTCTTCCCGTACAGAATCAACAATGCTGACTATCTGGTCTGACGTGGTAGCAATTACCGTTTTTAGCGGTGTTCCCAGCACTTCATTTGCCTTGAAATTTAAGCGTTCTATAGTTTGGCTATCATCAATTGTGGCCGAAGACAGGATAAGCATAACAACAAACAAGGGTGCCGACAGGCCGTATTTTAAAAGCTTAACCCTTGCCGAGCGACTTTTTTGTAGCATGAGTATGCGCTGTTTGAGCAAACTGTGGTTAAAGAACGGCGTGATCATGCTATGCGCCGGAACGTTTAACGTTTGGTTAAGCAAAAGCAGCGCATAGTCTGCTTTATCAGCGCCTGCATCTATTACCAGTTTATCGGCAATAAACTCATGTGTATGTTTAATGGCTTTACGGTAAAGATAGATGACCGGGTTAAACCAGGCCACAATACTTATCAGCTCTATCAGCAATACATCAGCCGAATGCCATTGGCGTACGTGTACTTCCTCATGCGCCGATACTACAGCATGCTCAGACAATTCGCCATGTACATTAACCTTATTGAAGAACGCATAGGCACCTTCTGTTTGCTGTTGCATAAGCCGGCGCAGCATTACTATTTGCCATACGAAGCGCAAACTTACTACCGCCAGACCAGCCAGGTAGAGGTAGCTCAGCATCTGCCCCAGGCTGACGGTTGATTTTTCGGCTGCCTGGATTTCGTAAACAATAACCGGCGAATTGTAAATGGCGTACTTAACCTGCTGCGTTATAAAAAGCTTTTGCACCCAATCGGCCTGTATCAGCGGCAATACAAACGCCAGCATTGCAGAGAGTGTAAGGTACAATCTGTTAAGCTGGAAAAATGTTTCTTTACGAAGCAACAGGACATAAAAGCCGAAAAAAAGTGCCAGGTAAAGATTAGCAAGCAGTAAGTATTGCCACCAAAGCATAGGTTATTTATTTTTCAGTTTTTCAATCAGTTTCATAATGTCGTCGGCTTCTTTAAGATCTATCTTTTCTTTTTTCACGAAGAATGACAGCATGCTATTCACCGAATTGTCAAAGTAGCTGCTCAGCAACTTGTCTGATGCAAAGTCCTGGTATTGTTCGCGGCTAATTACCGGATGATATTCATGGCTTTTGCCATACGCCGTATGGCCAACAAAGCCTTTTGTTTCGAGGATGCGTATAATAGTTGACACGGTGTTGTAAGCAGGCTTCGGTTCAGGCAACAGCTCAATCACATCCTTCACAAAACCCTTTTTTAGTTGCCACAATACCTGCATTATTTGTTCTTCCGCGCGTGTTAGTTCTTTAATTTCCATCTTTAATTTTTAGTACTGCATATTACCGGCCGCCGCAAAGGCAACCGGTAATGCGCTCAATTTAACTGACCTTTTTATAACTACTTTTAAATAATCATAAATGAAAAACTAAGTTATTAGTCTTGGCTGAGAAATACAACTATATTTTTAGTTATTTTCCCTTAAAAAACTTTTATTGGCTTTTGAGAGTTGTAAAGCCACATTATATATTACTATGCATATTGTTTTTCATGGCGCTGCAAGGCAGGTTACCGGCAGTAAACATATTATAGAAACCGACAACGGTACCACCATTCTGCTCGATTGCGGCATGTTCCAGGGCTTTGGTGAGGATACAGAAGATATGAACGCCCACTTTGGCTTCAACCCTAAAAAGGTTGACTACATGGTGCTGTCTCATGCGCATATAGACCATTGCGGATTGATACCCCGCCTGGTTGCCGAAGGTTTTGAAGGGCCCATTTATTGCACCGCTCCTACCATGCAGCTTGCAGGCATCCTACTGGCCGACTCGGCACGCATCCAGATGGCCGATACTGATTATAGCAACAGGCAGCGGCAATCGCGCGGGCAAAAGCTGCTGGAACCATTATATACCGAGGACGATGTGCTGAAAGCTATGCGCCAATTTAAGGTAGTTGATTACAAGGAACACTTTGAGATTACGCCGGACATTAAACTGTTTTTGACAGATGCCGGCCACGTGGTAGGAAGTGCAGCTGTACATCTCACTATAAACGAAAACGGCAAAGAGACCCAAATCACATTCAGCGGCGACGTTGGCCGGTACGGCGACCTGCTATTGAAAAGCCCGCAGCGCTTCAAACAAGCCGATTATATATTGCTTGAATCAACCTATGGTAATTCCCTGCATAAAGATATAGGCCCAATTGAAGACCGCTTACTTGAAGTGATAGAAGCCACGTGCGTTCGTAAAAATGGCAAAGTGATTATACCCGCTTTCAGTGTGGGCCGTACGCAGGAACTGCTTTTCGCCTTAAACGGCTTGAGCCTGAATGGGCGCTTGCCGGCTGATGTTCCTATTTATGTAGATAGCCCCCTGTCTATCCAAGCTACACAGGTACTGAAAGACCACCCCGAGGTATACAACAACGGCGTAAAAGAGGTAATGAAATACGATGCCGACCCGTTCGGGTTCCCGGGCCTTCGCTTCATTGAATCAACCGAAGAGTCCATAGCCTTAAATGATGACCCACGCCCATGCGTTATCATCTCGTCATCGGGCATGGCTGAAGCCGGTAGAGTAAAGCACCATATCAAAAATAATATTGGCAACTCCAGGAACACTATATTGCTGGTAGGGTACTGTGAGCCAAACTCTCTTGGTGGTAAGCTCGGCAGAGGCGAAAAACAAGTGCACATCTTTGGCGATATGTACGATGTACGTGCCGAAGTGGAGGTGATTGCCTCCATGAGCGCCCATGGTGATTATGAAGATCTATTGCATTTCCTCGCCTGCCAGGAAGCAGATAAAGTAAAAAGCATATTTCTGGTACATGGCGAGTATGATGTGCAGCAGGCATTTGCCGACAGGTTAAAAGAAAAGGGCTTTACCGATGTGCAAATACCCGCCCAGCATAGCCGAGTAGATTTATAACAGCTTGCGCATTACATAATCGTTCATAAAGTAAGGGCCTATGGGTATATCTTCTTCATAGGCTACTTCAAACCCCATGCGCTCATACATGCCTTTGGCTTTGTTGTAACGGTTCACGTTCAGCTCCAATACATTGCTGCCAGCCTTTTTCACCCGTTGTGCAACCTCATTGATCAGCGCCTTGCCGTAACCCTTTCCTTGTACGGCAGGCAGGCAATACAGCTTATGTAATTTGTAAACTTCGGGATTTTCATCTCGTGGAGAATACGCGGCAAAGCCAACGGGCCCTTCATCTTCCAGCAGCAAAAGGTAGGTTTGTGCCTTTTCGTCTATTTGCTTATAAAGCACCAAAGGGTCATATATAACAGAGAGCATATAGCTGATCTGCTCCTTTTGCAGAATAGGTGAATAGGCAGGCCACCAGATCGCTTCGGCAAGCCGGTGTATGGTATCCACATCTGCTACGGTGGCTTCGCGTATCAGGTACATATTATTTGCTTTCGCCTACGGCAAAATAATCTTCCAACTCAGCCAGCGTTGATGAACTGGTTGCAATATCTTTTATAACAACGCCTTTTTCCATGAGAATAATACGGTCGCTCACATCAGTAATATGATTAAGGTCATGGCTGGACACAATAGTTGTTACACCTTTATTTTTGTTCAGATCTTTAAGGATATTCTTTAAACGGATCTGAGTACTTGGGTCAATATTGGCAAAAGGCTCGTCGAGCATTAACAATTCGGGGCTTTGCAGCAAACAAGCCGCGATACCTACTTTACACTGATTACCTTTTGACAGGTCGCGGATGTACTTACCCCTTTTCAGGATTTCACCGTTAAAAAATTCGTTCAAAGTTTCTAAGAACTCATTTACTGAAGCCTTGCTTTGGCCATGCAAACCACCTATAAAGTACAAATACTCTTCCGGGGTCAGGTAATCTATCAAAAAGCCTTCGTCAAGGTAAGCGGCGGTATAATTTTTCCAATGCTCGTGGCCGGCCACCGGTTCACCCTTTGAAATTATTTCGCCGCGCTCCGGGCGAATAAGGTCAAGCACCATGCGGAAAAGTGTGGTTTTGCCCGCGCCGTTGTTACCTACCAGGCCAATGCTTTCGCCTTTATTAATTTGAAGGTTTGGCACATTTACCACTACCTTACCGGCATATGCCTTTACAATGTCTTTAACTTCTATCATGATTATTTATTTCTGAAGCCTTCGGCCATTTTATATTTCTTGGTCAGGAAGTCTTGCTCGAGTTTTTGTATAAAATATGGTCGTAGTAGAATGCATATTATGCCTGCCACTCCTATAATGCCTAAGCCAATATCACTATGGCCAAATAATTTAAACGGCACGTAGATAACAAAAGGCGTGATGATCAGCGGCAGCGACACCAGCAGCTGCGTAGCACCAACCCCTTCCCAGTTAAAGGCAGCGCCTTTAGTCAAATCAATACGGCGGAAGTTGCGGTTGGCAAAGAACAGGATGATGGTAGTATTTACACCGAGGTTCCATAAGTACATCACAAAGTGGATGATAAGCACACGTACACCAAAATAAACGTAGGGTGTGGTTATCAGAAAGGCCACGGTGGTAACCATTGTAAACAATAGGTATTTTGCTTTAATAAAGTCCTTGAATTTTACCTTACTAACCAGCAACCCATCGAAATGGCTGGCCTGCCAGCCGAACATAAATTGCCCGTAATTGATGATGAAAATGCCGGTCATAAACATCCCTACAAACACCTTGAAACCTTCGTTATTTTTAAACTGCGGGTTAGGGTAAAACAGCAGGCCATAAAACATAAACAGCAAGCCCATTACCAAAGCGGAGCGTGAGCGTTTGTTGCGCAGTATCAGCTTAATTTCATTGGCTACCAGATCGCCAATGCTACCGAAGCGACTTAGAAGCGGGTAGTCGGAGCTGTTTTTATAAGCCGATGATTTGTTGGCATTAAGGTCTTCCAGATAAAGGTTATCCTTCAAGAACATAAAGTTGACAAAGAACATAACCACTGCCAATACTACCGGTGCAAGGCACAAGGCGGGCATGGCAATCAAACGCCCAAAAAAGGCATAAGATAAATCGCGGATAGAGTAAAGATGCCAGGTGAAATCGCCCAGATAAATCAGTGTTACTGCCACAATAACCGCCAAAAATATCCATCCGTTTAAGTTGGCTTTACGCTTAATGTAAAGCGCCAGGTAGTTATTGAATACGGTAAGCCCGGTGATGGAAACAAAAAACGCGGTAGCAGCAATGCCGCTATCAACTGCTATCACTTTCATAATAAAGAAAGAAAACAGCAAATACGGCCACAGATTAAAGAAGGATAGCAATGAGGCCAGCGACAGATACCTAACCAGCGTGTTGCGTTTAACGGGCAAATGCAAATAGGGCTGCACTTTTAAGGTAGGCAGTTCCTGCAACTGTAGCCGCATCAACAAGTCGACAAGAAAATATATGAGCAGGATGCCACAGAAGGGTTTTAGTATATCTTCATTCTTGTAAATTTCAGCCAGTATTTCATCAAGCGCAAAGCCGACAAACAATATACATACCAGCAAATACAGGATCAGCAAACCCATCACTATCTTAACTGCAATATTTTTACCAGTGTTACGGGCACGCAAGAAGGATTTAAGTTCGTGGCTTATAAAAGTTGAGGTCATGGGCAATAGTTAATAAATAATGCTGGTTTGCTTTTTAGATAATTGACGCGTCAGATTGTTACATTCAGTTAATGAAATAGCCACGCAATTTATACTAAAACTTAAGACGTAAAATAAACACAAAAAATTAAAGGCAATTAATATTTATAGCGTTCGCCCCACAATTTTTTCAGTTTCTCACGCACCTCATTTTCCCTTGCATTGTTGCCTGGCTGGTAAATCTGTCTGCCTTTTATGGCATCAGGTAAAAAGTCCTGATCGGTGAAATTGCCCTCATAGCTATGGGCATATTTATAATCCTTACCGTAACCAATGTTCTTCATCAGCTTGGTGGGTGCATTACGCAGGTGCAGCGGTACCGGCAAATCGCCGGTTTGCCTTACCAGCGCCATCGCCTCCCCTATTGCTGTAGTAGCCGAATTGCTTTTGGGCGAGGTTGCCAGGTAAATGCAGGTTTGCGACAATATCAGTTGCGACTCCGGCATGCCTATCTTGTTTACCGCCTCAAAACAACTTTGTGCCAGCAAAAGCGCGTTGGGGTTGGCGTTACCAATATCCTCCGAGGCAAGGATGAGCATGCGCCGGGCTATAAAGAGCGGATCTTCCCCGCCTGCAATCATCCGTGCAAGCCAGTATACCGCGCCGTTAGGGTCGCTGCCCCGCATGGATTTAATAAATGCCGAAATTATATCATAATGCTGCTCGCCGGCTTTATCATAAAGAGCCATGTTTTGCTGCACATGGTCAAGCACGGTTTGGTTATCCAGCACAATCTCATCGCCTTCAAATGCATTAACCACCAGCTCAAATACATTTAATAGCTTGCGTGCGTCGCCGCCGCTTAGACGCAGCAGGGCCTCGTGTTCTTTTATAACGATGTGTTTTTTCTGCAGCACCTCATCCTCCTGCATGGCTTTATTAAGCAGGCCGAGCAAATCGCTTTCATCAAGGTGCTGAAGTATGTAAACCTGGCATCGCGACAGCAAAGCCGATATTACCTCGAAGGACGGATTTTCCGTAGTGGCACCTATCAGCGTTACAATGCCGCGTTCTACTGCGCCCAGTAATGAGTCTTGCTGCGATTTGGAGAAACGGTGTATCTCATCAATAAATAAAACCGGCAGCGTTTGCCCTTCAGCCTTGAGCAATGATGCTTTCTCAATAACCTCGCGTACGTCCTTCACACCAGAGTTGATGGCGCTTAGCGCAAAAAACGGACGATATAATGTTTGTGATATGATGTATGCCAACGTAGTCTTGCCTACCCCCGGCGGCCCCCAAAAAATCATGGAGGGTAGCGCACCACTCTCAATAGCCTTGCGCAGTACCGCCCCGGGGCCTACCAGATGTTTCTGGCCGGCATAATCATCAAGAGTAGCGGGCCGCATTCGTTCGGCCAATGGTGGCAGATTGTTCATATTGTAAAATTCAGAAATTACCATGCCAAATCCTAAAAAAGTTAGCAGCAAACATCACATCACCTGTAACAACATTGTTAATACATGCACCTCCTAAATTCAATAGATTTGGATAAAACTGACTGAAACATGAAAACAACTTTACTACTTACCGGCCTGCTGCTCGCAGGCGCCACCGGCGCATTTGCACAAGAGAGTGTGGATGCGGCTATGGTGCAGAAAATCCGCGACGAAGGACTTAATCGTTCAAAGGTAATGGAGACGGCATTTTACCTTACCGACGTATCCGGACCACGTTTGGCCAACTCACCCGGTCTTATCCGTGCGCAGAACTGGGTAGTTGACCAATTGACTAAATGGGGAATGGTTAACGCCAAGCGCGAACCATGGGGAAAATTTGGCAAAGGCTGGGAAGTGCAAAAAAACTATGCGGCTATTACTGTGCCTTATTACCATGCCATTATTGCCATACCCAAGGCATGGACTCCCGGCACTAATGGTCCGATAAAAGGTGATGTGGTATTAGTCAAAGCTGACACCACCACCGACTTGGCAAAATATAAAGGCACGCTAAAGGGCAAAATAATAATATTTGATGCTACAACCACACTCAGCCCGGGGTATAAAGCCGATGCCGAGCGTTATAACGATAGCACGCTTAATGCTATGGCCGCCGCAAAACCTGAGCCGCCACGCCAGGGCCGTAATAACAATGCGCCTAATCCGCGCATGGCAGCGCTTTTAAAAGCACGTGCATTACGCGCTGCTATAACTGACTTTTTAAAAGGCGAACAGGTGGGCTTGGTGCTGAGCATGGCCCGTGGGACTGATGGTACGGTTTTCACTACCAATGGCGCATCATATGCTGATACGGCAGCTGCCGTACCGCCGGAACTGGAAACAAGCGGCGAAGATTACCTGCGCATACTGCGTTTGCTAAAGGCCGGGCAGAAGGTGCAGATGGAGGCTGACATAAAAACGGAATTTATCACTAACGACTTACAAGGCTACAATGTAATTGCCGAGATACCGGGCACCGATAAGAATTTAAAAGAGCAGGTGGTGATGATAGGTGGTCACCTTGATTCATGGCATGCAGCTACAGGCGCAACTGATAACGCTGCCGGCAGCGCCGTAATGATAGAGGCTATGCGCATCCTGAAAGCGGTTGGATTTAAGCCTAAACGCACTATCCGCATTGCTTTATGGAGTTCGGAGGAGCAGGGCTTGTTTGGCTCGCGCAACTATGTATTGAACCATGTGGGTAATCCGCAGGACATGAAGCTGCTGCCGGAGCAAAGCAAGATATCCGCTTATTACAACCTGGACAACGGCACGGGCAAGATACGCGGCGTATACCTGCAGGGCGATTCAGCCGCCGGACCAATTTTTAAGGCGTGGCTGGCACCTTTTACCGACCTTGGTGCTAACACCATCACTGTTGGCAATACAGGTGGCACGGATCACCTATCGTTTGATGCAGTAGGAGTACCGGGCTTTCAGTTTATACAAGACCCTATGGACTACGGCACCCGCACACACCATAGCAACCAGGATACTTATGACCGCCTGGTGGAGGATGACCTGAAACAAGCCGCAACTATTGTTGCATCATTTGTGTATCATACCGCACAGCGCAAGGACATGATACCGCGCAAAGCACTACCCGAGCCACGCGGCACTAACAGATAATTATATATAAACAAGTAAGCCCTGAAAATCAGGGCTTACTTGTTTATGCTAATACTACAACTGGTTTTCAACTTTTATTTTTCTGCTTCTTAGCCGGGCTGTCAAATCCCGCCAATCCTTAGTCCGCAAGGTTGATGCAGAGAAAGAATGCTTCTTTCCATCTTTCATAATTATCCATATTCGATTAGATACTCTGCTACTTTCCTCAAATATCACTGCTGCTATGTATCGATATTTTAATTTCCTATTAAAGGCTACTCGAGCAAAGCTTAACACTTCTCAACCACGTATTTAATAATTTACATGGTTGTTAGGGTAGAAACTTGTATTTTTCAGCCTTTTAACTGTTCCCCTACATGAAAAAACTGTTTTTGATGGTGGTTTTATGCCTGTGCATAACCGCTGTTTTTGCCCAGCGCAAAAAAAGAAGATCATATGCAGCCACTGCAACAAGTCCAGTAAACTATACCGTAACTTTCCCTAATGCCGTGCATCACGAGGCTGAAATAGTGATGGCACTCAGCCAGGTACCGCGCGGTCCGCTACGTGTGCGCATGAGCCGCTCCTCTCCCGGCAGGTATGCCACACATGAGTTTGGTAAGAACATCTACAATGTAAAAGCATTCGGCACTAATGGCGAAGAACTGGTGATAAACCAGGTCGACGGCGATATTTATGAGGTGCCCCTGCATTCATCAACCGTAAACATAAGCTATACACTATTTGGCAACTGGGTTGATGGCACCTACGCCGGTATTGATGCCGGGCAAGCGCACCTGAATATGCCTGCCAGCTTTATATGGGCCATAGGTTTTGAGCGCCGCAAGGTGCGTATCCAATTCTTAGACGTTGCCAAGCATGGCTGGCGAGTATCAACGCAATTGAAAAACGAGGGCGATAACATTTACAGCGCACCCAACCTGCAATATATGATGGATAGCCCAACCGAGCTATCGGCTTTTAAGCAGGCGAGCTGGGCGGTTACCAATCCATCCGGCAAAAGCCAAACGGTCAACCTGCACGTATATTCTGATGATACACAGGAGACCATTAATGCCTTTGGCAAAATGGTGCAGCGCCTGGTACTGGAGGAGCAAGCAGTTTACGGAGAGTTGCCGGACTACGACTATGGCGAATACACCTTCATCAACAATACGCACTCCACCGTAAACGGCGATGGTATGGAGCACCGCAACTCCACTATAATAACTGATCCGCTGGATATGATTGCCGGGAACGAGAAACAGGCACTGGGCACTTTTGCACATGAGTATTTCCATAGCTGGAATGTTGAGCGTATACGCCCGAAATCATTAGAACCGTTTGATTTTACGCACTCCAACCAAAGCAGCGAACTATGGTTTGCCGAAGGATTTACCCAATATTATGGCGAAATGCTGCTTACACGCGCTGGTTTTTATTCGTTGGATGAGTATGCCGATGTACTGGGCTCGCTGGTGAACCAGGTGCTTAATACTCCGGGGGCAAAGAAATATCCGCCGGTACAAATGAGCCGCTACGCTGTATTCGCTGATGCGGGCGTATCTATCGATGCCAACAACAACAATAACATCTTCACCTCTTATTATACTTATGGCGGCGCTACCGCACTGGCGCTGGATTTGCGCCTGCGTGGCGAATTCAACCTCACGCTGGATGATTACATGCGTTTTGTATGGCAAAAGTACGGCAAAAGAGAGAAGCCCTACACCGTACCTTTACTGCAATTGGCGCTGGCGCAGTTGACCAAAGAGCCGGCCTTTGCGTCCGACTTTTTTCAACAGTACATTTACGGCGTTGCTAAAAATAACTATGCTGCGTTGTTAGCCAATGCAGGTTTTGAAATGCGTAAGGCCAATCCGGGTAAAGCCTGGGCGGGCTCACTATCAGTACCGGGTGGCAGAGGCCGCTCCGGCATGGCGCATTCATCGGCAGCAAAAGATGGCTTACTCATTGTAGCATCAACCACCGAAGGTACGCCGTTCTACAAAGCCGGTCTTGATGCAGGCGATATCATCCTCACTGCCAACGGTCAGCCCGTTAAGGAATATGAGGCATTGCAGCAGCTAATAGCGGCTAAAAAACCAGGCGATGCGGTAGCAATTAAATATAAGAACCGCACCGGCGAGCATACCGCTAATATCACCTTAGAAGAGAATCCATACTATGAAGTTGTTACCTTTGAAAAAGCCGGAAAAACGCCGAATTCACAGCAACTTACTTTCCGCAATAACTGGTTACAATCCAAAGTAAAATAAAAGACTTAACGTATGATAAAAAGGTTGTTCACCGTTGCCCTGTTGTTTGCAGGCGCGGTACATGCACAAAATGTTGACAAGCTGATTAAGCAGCCCGAAGTGGAGCGACTGATAAAAACGCTTTCGGCCGATGACATGGAAGGTCGTGGCACCTTTACGCCGGGCATACAAAAAGCAGCACAGTTTATAGCAGGCGAGTTTAAAACCATAGGGCTTAAACCATTGCCCAGCGAAGCAAATTACTTACAAAGCTTTACCGCTACCCGAAGCAAGCCCTTAAGCATTGCTGCAACCGTCAATGGCAAAGCGGTACCTGCTGATAGCGTTTTTGCCCGTGCTTCGGATTCATTCGACTGGAAAACAGGCGATGCTGAAGTAGCCACCATTGCCGCCGGGGAAGACTTTTGGCCTACATTTTCCAAATACATCCAGAGTGAAAGTAAAACCGTGATTTTGGTTGATCCTTCATTCGCAAAGATGTTTAACAACGTGCGCAAACGTGTAATGGAAGGTGCCGTAAGCATTAAACCTAATACAGGTGCAGGTGCTGTCTTTATCTTAGGCAATTTTGGCAAAGCCGAAAGCTATACAGTAAGCTTTAAGGCTTCAACAGAAAAGCTGCCGCTTTTTAACGTAGCCGGAGTTATTCCCGGAAAAACCAAGCCGAATGAATTTGTGATTTTTTCCGGCCATTATGACCATCTTGGCGTTGGGCATGCCCCAACCGTTGAGGGTGACAGTATTGCAAATGGTGCTGATGACGATGCATCGGGCACCACGGCTGTTATCAGCCTGGCCAAGTACTACAAAGCGCTTAACAACAATGCACGCACGCTCATATTTGTAGCCTTTACTGCCGAAGAGATTGGCGGATATGGCTCGCAATACTTTTCATCAAAAGTCGACCCTGAAAAAACGGTGGCTATGTTTAATATCGAGATGATTGGCAAAGCATCCAAATTCGGTAAAAACTCGGCGTTTATTACCGGCTATGAGCGCTCAGACTTTGGTAAGATATTGCAGAAGAATCTTAAGGGAACGGCTTTCCAGTTCCATCCAGACCCATATCCGGAGCAGCAACTTTTTTACCGCAGCGACAATGCCACCCTTGCCCGTTTAGGCGTACCTGCGCACACCATCTCTACTGATCAGATAGACACCGATAAATTATATCACACCGTAAAAGACGAATTTGAGTCGTTGGATGTAAGCAACATCACGTCGACTATAAAGGCCATAGCGCTAAGCTCTCGCAGTATAGTTGCCGGTACCGATGCGCCAACCCGTATCCCGAAAATGGAAGATTAATTATTCGTTTTCTTTCGAAGCATTTATTTCGGCCTGCTGATTTTTCGGTAGGCTTTTTAGTATCAGGCAATAGGAGTGGTCTATCATTTCTTGGAGCTGCTTGCGGGTAAGGCTTCCATCAAAATAAACGGTATTCCAGTGTTTTTTATTCATGTGGTAGCCTGGCTGTACTTCCGTAAATTGTTCACGTAATTCAACTGCCCACTCCGGATCGCACTTTACATTAAAGCTTGTACTATCCAGCCCCATCAGCATAAACACTTTTCCGCCCACTTTAAACACCAGGGTATCTTCCCCAAAAGGGAAACCTTCGGTAGCGGCAGGTTTTGTCAGGCAGTAATCGCGCAATTCTTCAACGTTCATTACAATTGTCAGTTATCACACAAAAATACTTTTTTCATGCGCAAATGTTAGGCATATAAGTATAATTGCAACATGGAGCTACCTGCATTACACTACACCGTTGCCGAGCGCTTTTTGCACTATGTAACTATCGATACACAGTCGGACCCGGAATCTACCAGTATTCCATCAACCGAAAAGCAAAAGGACCTTGGCCGCCGCCTTGTTGCCGAACTTCTGGAAATAGGTATAAACGATGCTCATCTGGATGAGTACGGATATGTTTATGCTACTATACCGGCTAACACGGAAAAACAGGTGCCTGTAATCTGCTTTTGCTCGCACATGGATACCGCGCCCGATTGCAGCGGCACTGATGTGAGGCCAATAGTGCATGTAAATTATACGGGCGAGGATATTATTTTGCCCGACGACCCATCGCAGGTAATACGCCTGGAGTACCACCCTGACCTGAAAAACCAGTTAGGCAATGATATTGTAACCGCCAGCGGCGCTACCCTGCTTGGTGCCGATAATAAAGCTGGCGTGGCTGAGATTATGGATGCCTGCTACCAACTAATGCAGCACCCTGAAATTAAGCACGGCACCATCAAGATATTGTTTACGCCAGATGAGGAGATTGGCCGTGGCGTAGACAAGGCCGACATAGCCAAGCTTGGCGCCTACGCCGCTTACACCGTGGATGGAGAAAGTGCTGGCAACCTGGAAAACGAAACCTTTTCTGCCGACGGCGCTAAGCTCACCGTATATGGCGTAAGTGCCCACCCGGGTTTTGCCAAAGGCAAAATGGAAAGCGCCATAAAGATAGCTGGCGAAATTATTGCCGCGCTCCCGGCTAACTTATCGCCGGAGCATACCAGCGGAATGGAGGGGTTTGTGCACCCGGTTAGTATACAGGGGCATGTAGAATCTGCCAGCATTGATTTTATTATCCGCGATTTCGATACTGATAAGCTCGCACAACATGCTAACGTCATAAGGTCAGTAGCGGAAGGCGTACTTAAGCGATATCCAAACTCATCTTACAAGCTCGATGTGAGTGAGCAATACCGTAATATGAAAACCGTGCTGGATAAACATCCGGAGATCACTGAATATGGCTTAGAAGCCATTCGCCGTGCAGGTATGCAACCACAGTTGTGCAGCATTCGCGGCGGTACCGATGGTTCGCGCCTGTCGTTTATGGGATTGCCGTGCCCCAATATTTTTGCCGGGGAGCATGCCTTTCACAGCAAACAGGAATGGGTATCGATACAGGACATGCAAAAGGCAGTTGATACGATTTTGCATTTATGCATGATATGGGAAGAGCGTGCTTGAGGCACGCTCTTTTTTATTTTTACTCCACCACCAAATCGTTGGTCAGTTTCTCAAATTCGTTAATAAAAGCAATGTAATGCTCCCCGGTGGCAGGGCCACTAAAGCCAGTGTGTATCTTGCGCACGTCGCCTTTTTTGTCGATGATGATTGTTGTAGGGAAGCTTACTACCTTGGTAAGTGCAGGTAAACTTTTAGCAGCTTCCTCTTTGTCGGGCGTATAACCAGTGATCAGCAATGGATACGGTATATTAAAGCGATTTTTTAGCTGTGTAAGTGTAGCAGATGCCTTGTTAAAATCTTTACTGCGCTCATAAGCCAAGCCAACAATCTCCACTCCCTTTGGCTGATACTTTTTGTAGTAGTTCACTAAATAAGATGTTTCATCCATACAGTTAGGGCACCATGAGCCCATGATTTGCACAATTACCACCTTATTTTTAAAGCGTTCATCGCTTAATGATACTTTTTTACCATCTAAACCGGGGAAGCTGAACTCCAGTTTTTTAAAGCCGGGTTTCAGCGCAGTGAGCGAATAGGCATCAGGTAGGGTTGCTTTTTCATTTTTTTCGGCCTGCCATACATCCTTGCCAGACAGTCCGGAATAGAGCTGACCACCGGTGATGTGTGTAGCGTCTGTTACTTTGGCAGTAAACAAGTAAGCGTGGCCTCCATCAAAGCATGAAAGGTACAAACTGTCGCCGGCTACTGTGCCCTCCAGAAAGCGGTAATCGCCGGTAGTAGTTAAAAAGGTGCCCGTAAGCTTTTTTCCGTCGTGCTTAAACTCCCCTACAGTGGTGTCACGCTGTTCGCCTTCACCAAATATTGCCGACCAGCGGCCTTGCACATTATATTTGGCTGGCACGTCATTAGCGAAGAAACGCCATTTTGTATCAGGCGTTGCAGTAAAGTCCATGGCTACATCTTCAGTTGCCAGGTGTTTTATCCATTTGCCCTGCAGACCGTCCTGCGTTTTTAAGAGTTTAAATTCTGAATCGAATAAAGGCATTTTGATGAACACACTATCTCCATTTTCTTTAACATCAGTAACCGGGAACGTTTCTGACCCGTTGATGATATCAAGGTGATACTTGCCTGCGCTATCGCTTAGATTGAAGTTAAAAGGTAACGCTTTCCCTTCAGATGTTTTTAAAGCGCCTCGCCATGTGCCGACTGTGAGTTTCTTTGACGATGGCGAGCATGATATAATTAATATGGTAAAGGTTACTGCTAAGAGTTGGCCTATGTGCTTCAACATAATATCTACTAATTTTATATACTTTGTCAAATATAGAAACATTGTACCTTCTCATCAGCCTGTAATCGCCTGAAATGACGCTCAATTGAAGAAAAAATTTTTATAAGATATTTGCAGTTGTGTTTACAGGTATATAAATTCGACCAAAAAAAAAGAGAGCATTTTTAAGTGCTCCCTTTCCCCTAATTAATTTAAACTATTGATTAAACCCAAAACAAAGAACATAACATCTCAGCCTGGGCGTCTGAGAATTCAAAACAAATGTTTTTCAAAGGTAGATGTCGTTTTTATCATTCACAGATTAACGCAAGGTCGATTAGTTATTAACAAACACGGAGCCATAATTAATTAATTACTGTAACACGTCGGTTACATTGGGCGCTATTGGCTATAATTACAGCTAAATCACACTTACCTTATATTTTAAAAAAGTTTTTTCAAGTTTGTTAAGATTGTTCATTATGTGGACATAAAATAGAACAGTGTATGTTATTTAAAACACGCTCTGTATTAATTAACCTACAATTGCCCCATAATGCATACTTTTTTAATCAATAACTTAAATACTGGCATAGTACAATGGTTAAGCACATGGTGGGCTGGCCAAACATGGCAGGAAATAATTGCTGTAATTACCGGTATCGGTTGTGTTTATCTTGCTGCACGAGCGAACATTCTTAACTGGCCATTGGCGATTATAAGCGTTACCCTTTACATATACATATTTTACCAGGCGCATCTGTATGCTGATACCGGCCTGCAAGTGTTTTTTTTAATCATGAATATTTATGGCTGGTATTACTGGAGCCATAAACCCTCCGATGGCGCTATTCAGCCTGTTATCAATATAAAGCGAAAGGAAGTGATTATGAGCGTTGCTGCTGTTACAGTCACCACCGTTTTCCTTGGTTCTGCGCTGCATTATACAGCAGCGTCTTATCCGTACCTCGATAGCTTTTGTGCTGCATGCAGTATAGTGGCACAACTGCTCATGGCGCGTAAGGTAGTTCAAAACTGGTTGATATGGGTGTTTGTAGATGTGATTTATGTGGGCGTTTATTTATACAAGGATCTTCATCTAACCGCAATTATGTACGGCATATACCTCGTACTCGCAGCCTACGGCTATATAGATTGGCGCAAACAATACCGCGCCCAGGTAAGTGCCGCCAAACAATGACGTTATCGTTACGCCTATCATCGCAAATGTTTATACTTTTACATTGATGAGCAATGCAGACATTATTAAAATAGCCGTTGTCGGGCCTGAGTCTACAGGGAAGTCAACCATGTCGGCACATTTGGCTGCTCATTATCACACCATCTGGGTACCTGAATTTGCACGCGGGTATTGCGAAAACCTCACAGAGCCCTGCACCTGGCAAGATGAGATCAATATGTTTCACGGGCAGTTAGCGCTAGAGGAAAAATTGATTTCCCAGGCTAACAAGCTGCTTATTTGTGATACCACCTTTATCACCATTAAAATATGGAGTGAGCACATGTTTGGCAAAGCCCCGCAAGAGGTGCTGGACAAGCTGAAACAACACCCTTATGACCTTTACCTGCTGCTGGATATTGATATGCCCTGGCAGGATGATCCCCTGCGTGATTTCCCCAATTTGCGCGAACATTTTATGCAGGTTTGGCACGATGAACTAAAAGCTATCAACGCCAACTATAAAGTAATATCAGGGCTTGGCCATAACAGGTATGCCAGCGCCATTGATGCAATTAACGCTCACCTAACTACCAGCAAATAAGCTTATCTTGTTTTGCTGTGCCGCAGCATGTCTATACATAAATTTTAACTTTTTTTAACGGATATGCAACACCCGTAAAAACCTGCTGTCTAATAACTCAGTAAGCTTGATATCACAGTTTGGAAGCCATATTTATAGATAAACATTACGACCTGGTGGTTGAGTGTAAGCAGGGCAGCAAAAAGGCCTGCTACGAACTGTATCGTCTTTATTCGAAGGCGATGCTCAATGTTGCCTTTCGTATTGTAGGTAATATTGAAGAAGCGGAAGATGTGCTGCAAGAGGCTTTTTTACATGCCTTTAGCAAGGTGCAGGACTTTCGGCAGGAAACAACCTTTGGTTTATGGCTGAAACAAATTGTGGTGTCACGTTCCATCAACCTGTTGCGCAAGCGCAAACTGGAGTGGACAGAACTCGAAGATGAGCGTCTGCACAGCATTCCGGAAGAAACAGATGATGCGGATCCCGAAGAAACTGCTTACCAGGTGGCACGTATAAAGGCTGCTATGAACGAGCTGTCGGAAGGTTACAGAGTGGTACTGTCCCTATACCTGCTGGAGGGATATGATCATGAAGAGATCGGGCAGATACTGGGCATCAGCGAAAACACATCGCGCACCCAGTTTTTAAGAGCAAAAAGAAAGTTAAGTGAGATATTGAATAAAAAAGGAATAACATCATGAGCAAGCGATTAGAAGATTTCATCAGAGCCAACAAGGACGCCTTTAACGACCTTGAGCCCCGCATGGAATTGTGGGAACGAATAGAACAAAACCTTGAGCTGCAAGCACCGGCGCCAAAAAAGTCAGAAGCCAAAACCTTTTCGCTTGGCTTCGTGCTCAAGGTGGCGGCTACCGTGATAGTGGTGATGGGTGTAAGTTTCGTATTATACCTCCGCACCCAAAAAAGCGCTGGCGTAGACCTGGCCGACATCAATCCAACCTATGCTAAACAGCAAATGCACTATGCATCATTAGTACAGGCTAAACGGACTGAACTTAAGCAAATGGCAAAAACGGATCCGCAACTGTATAAAGAATTCAGCAAAGAAATAGCAAAAATGGACTCGGCATACCGCCGCCTCAACAGCGATCTGGTGACCAGTCCTAACCAGGAAAGTGTATTACGTGCAATGATCCGGAACTTGCAGATACAGACTGAGGTGCTTAACCAGCAACTGAATGTGATTGAACAATACAACCAGATGAACAAAGAACACGAAAATGAAATTAAGAATATATAAATCTGCTCCGGCTATCGCATTACTGCTGCTGTTTGCCATAACCAGTTTTGCACAGCAGCTCGCAAAACCCAAGGCTGCGGTTAAGACCACTAAGGTTACCACCAAAGCAAATTCAATGGTGATTAGTGATGACGGCGACATGGTAACGGTGAACGTTAATGTAGATAAAAAGAAGCTTTCGCGCCTGTCAAAAAAATTTACTGCCACAGTAAATACGGAATTAAAGGCCGTGGGTAGCAATTTATCTGAAAGCCTTGATGAGCTTGGCCCAGCCCTTGCCCAAGTGGTTGACGATATAGATATAGACGTTAATACAGATTGCGACGTTGATGCAGACGTACAAGACGATAACTTACAGGAGCAGGTAAAAACGTACAGCAAAACTTACCCGGCAGGTAATGACGGACTGGTGATTGATAACCGTTACGGTAAGATAACCGTAAATACCTGGAACCGGAACGAGTTTAAGGTAGATGTGCAGATAAAGGTGGCCGGCAGCACTTTAGATAAAGCTAAAAAAATGCTTAGCCAAGTACAGATACAAGATGCCAAACAAGGCGGCAACGTATCATTCCGCACTGAAATCGATCAAGGCGGCAGCTCTTGGCTAAGTTTCTCGGGCGGCTCAAACGTACGCAAGATGGAAATAAACTATACCGTTTATATGCCTGAAGATAATGCGCTTACCATTCAAAACCGTTATGGCAGCACCGAATTACCTAATCTGAAAGGCCGCGTTGTAATCAATAATAGTAACGGTAACCTCAACGCCAAATACCTAAGTAACGCTGAAAATGCTATTGTGGTAAAATACGGTAATGCTGCTATAGCCCGGCTTACTGATGGCAGCCTGAATATTTCATACGGGTCACTTAGCTTGAACGAGTGCGACAATGTTAGCGCAAACATCAGTTATGCAGGCGCCAAAATAGGCACTATAAAATCTGCCGCTGCTATAAACCTCAAATACGGCGGTGGGTTAACAATTAATAACCTAGATAAAAACTTTAAGAAGCTTAGTATCAACTCCTCTTACTCTAATATAAAAGTGGGAATGCCCGATGCGGTAAATGGTAATTTTGCTGTGGTAGTGCACTACGGAAGCTTTAATTACAACAACAACACCATTAAACTGGTAAATCAGCTTAAAAGCAATGATGAGGATGGCTGGAATCCCACGCAAACCTATAAAGGTCAGTTAGGCAACGGCAATGGCGCCAACATAGCCATCCGCACTAACTACGGCAGTGTTAAGTTTGAATAGTTTTGCAGATTTAAATAGAAATGTAAAACCCTTGCCCTATGGCAGGGGTTTTGTATTTTAGGCCGACTAAAAACACTGCCGCCTTTAACTTATGGAAATACTTGCCAACCCGGAAACCTGGATATCGCTTATTACCCTTACCATATTGGAGATAGTACTTGGTATTGATAATATTATTTTTATCTCTATCCTGGCCGATAAACTGCCTGCCGAGCAGCAAGCCAAAGGCCGCCGGTTGGGTTTGGCAATGGCTTTAATTACGCGCATACTCCTATTGCTTTCGATCAGCTGGGTAATGCGGCTTACCACTCCGCTCTTCAATCTTGCAGGGCTAATAGGCATTACCGAAGGCGAATGGGTAGAAAAGCTGGCCATTTCTGGCCGGGATCTGATATTGCTTATCGGTGGTTTGTTCCTTATTTATAAAAGCACCCATGAAATACACGGCAAGCTGGAAGGCGAAGATTACGAGGATGCCAATGTAAAGCCGCACTCCTTCTGGGGCACTATATTCCAGATCATGATACTGGATATTGTATTCTCGCTCGATTCGGTAATTACAGCTGTGGGTATGGCTGAGCACGTAGAAGTAATGATAGCCGCCGTTGTTGTAGCCGTTGGTATTATGATGTGGGCATCCGGCGGTGTAGCCAGCTTTGTAAACAAGCATCCTACCGTGAAGATGCTCGCGTTATCTTTCCTGTTGCTGATTGGCGTATCGCTGCTGGCAGAGGCGTTGGAGCAGCACATCCCTAAAGGTTATATTTATTTCGCTATGGCCTTCTCGGTGATGGTAGAAATGCTCAACCTTAAAGTGAAAAGTAAAAGCGCTGCGAAGGATATTGTAGAGAAGTAATTGCAAATGCTTTCGACCTTACATTTCTCAAATTAAATCTGCATAGATGAGCGGTGGCCTGCCAAAAAACCGGGCCGGGAGTATGGCCTGTGCGGCTGAAGGTTTTTTTTGGCTTGACTTTTGGTTACTTTGTGTCCAAGACAAAGTAACATTATACGACTAAAAACTAAATGTCAAGCTTTTAAAAAATCAATACAAACTTCTAAGCATACATTCCCGTTCTGGTTATTAGCGACTATAGTGATAAGTACCTGCCTTCACGCTGTACTTCTGATAGTCTTTACCTGATGCATCTGGCACATAAATATCCGCTGTAGTGTTAGCCGGTATGGTCACATCCATGCTTAACTTATTGCCTGCAATTTCCCAGCGTGATTTGATGGTGCCATAAGGACAATCATAAGTCCCCTGCGCCCAGGTTAGTTTACCGCCAATTATCGGCTTTATGATAATCTTTTTATAGCCTGGCTCAGCCGATTGTATGCCTGCCACATTTTTATACATCCACTCGCCGATAGCCCCATAAGCATAATGGTTAAAGGAATTCATTGCCGTAGTTTGGAATGTACCATCCGGGCGTATACCATCCCAGCGTTCCCAAATGGTGGTAGCACCCATTTTAACCGGATATAACCAACTTGGAAACGTGTCCTGCAAAAGCAGTGTATATGCCAGGTCCTCATAGCCGAAACGGCTTAATACATGGCATAAGTAAGGAGTACCCAAGAACCCCGTGGTAAGGTGATTATTGTATCGTTTGATATTATCTGCCAGGTAACTTGCCGCCTTGCTGCGCATTTCGCCCTCCGGCAGCATATCAAACTGCAATGCCAATACATAAGCTGTTTGTGTATTTGATAGCAACCTGCCCGATCCGGTAACGTATTCGCGGTTGTAGGCGGCCTTAATGCGCTTCAGCAAAGCGTTGTATTTAGCAACGTCGTCTTGCTTATTTAACACCGTGGCTGCATTTAAAAGCAACTGCGTAGAATGAGCAAAAAAGCATTGTGCAATTTCGTACTTGTCGGTAATGGCATCAGAACCATCATCATTTCCGGAACGGTAAGACAGCCAGTCGCCGTAATGATTGCCATAGCGGTATAAATCATTGGCATCCATATGCGACTCCATATAGCCTACCCACTTCTTCATCGATTCATACTGATCCACCAATATCTGTTTATCGCCATAAACATCGTACATGCCCCACGGCACTATGGTAGATACATCGCCCCAGCCAGTTGCTGCAAACTCCCAATCGCCCAGTACGTTTGGCACCACATGAGGTACTGCACCATCTGCGCGCTGGTCTGCAGCAACATCCTTAAGCCACTTGGTAAAAAAATTTTTCACGTTAAAATTATACGCAGCCGTCCGGAAAAACGCCTGTGCATCACCCGTCCAGCCCAGGCGCTCATCGCGCTGCGGACAATCGGTAGGCACATCTAAAAAGTTGCCACGTTGCCCCCAGGTAATGTTATGCTGCAGTTGGTTGAGCATATCGTTGGAACAGGCAAATGTTCCCGACGGCTTCATATCCGAGTAAAGCGTTACAGCTGTAAAGTTTTCCGGTGTTATCTCGCCAGGGTAACCATCAATCTTGATGTATCTGAAACCATAAAAGGTAAAGTGTGGCTCAAAAGTCTCCTCACCGCTTCCCGCTAATGTGTAATCCGCGGTTGCCCTTGCTGATCTTAAATTGTCGGTATAAAAATTCCCGTCGCGGTCCAATACTTCGGCGTGTTTTACCACAATATGGTCGCCGGCTTTCCCTTTTGCTTTTACTATTACCCACCCAACCAGGTTCTGGCCAAAATCAATCACTTTTTCGCCACGCGGAGTGGTAAATACCTTCAACGGCTTAAAGGTTTCATGCTTGCGCACCGGCTCATTAATAGTTGGCGTTATTATACTGTTATTATACTCGGCTGTTTTTACAACAGTCCAGCCGGTATCATCGTATCCTGCCAGCTGCCAACCCGTTTTATTTAAACGGTTATCTATGGCCTCTCCATGATAAATCTCGTTAGCTTGTATTGCTCCGGTTGATTCTTTCCAGTCGGTATTGGAGGTTACTATTTGTTTTGACCCATCAGTAAACGTAATTTCTAACTGAAAAAGCAAGGCCAGCTTGTTGCCAAAACGGTTGCGGTTATCTTGTCCCCATGCCAGCCCGCCCCGGTACCAGCCGTTACCTACAGTAACTCCTACACTATTGTTGCCCTTAGTAAGCAAGTCGGTAACATCATACCGCTGGTATTGCAGGCGCTTGCTGTAGCTTGTCCACCCCGGTGTAAGGTAAGCGTTGCCCACGCGTTTACCGTTGATATTTGCCTCGTACATGCCGTGCGCCGTTATGTAAGCCACCGCCTTTTTTACCTTCTTTTTGGCAGCAAATACAGTACGGTAGTATTGCGCAGGGCGCAGGCCATCGTCTTCTTTTTCGTTGCTTTCAATCCAATTAGCTTTCCATACGGGTGCTGTATCAGAGTTTTGTGCATGTGCAATTTTAACTGTTCCACATAGCGCAAATACGCAGGCAATAGTACTTAGGGCAAAACGGTTCATATTGGTTTATATTGAATAGCCATGGTATGATATGGCAAAATGTGAAAATATGAAACGTAACGCAAATAACAGTGCTCAACTGTTTCTCGGGTGAACTGCCATTATAAAACAAAAAGCCCCGTAGTTACCTACGGGGCTTTCAATATTTAAAGGGAATGAATTACTTCACTTCTTCGTAATCTACATCGGTTACCGAGTCAGAATTACCTGACTGAGCGTTACCGCGTGCATTAGCATCTGGCTGTGGAGCACCTTCTGCACTTGCTTTGTACATATCTTCTGATGCTGCTGTCCATGCACTGTTCAGTTCATTTTGGGCAACTTCAATATCAGCAAGGTTTTTAGATGCGTGAGCCGCTTTTAACTTGGTAAGGCCACTCTCGATAGCTGATTTTTTATCAGCCGGAATTTTATCGCCAAACTCTGTTAACTGTTTCTCGGTAGAGAAGATCAACGCGTCTGCAGCATTCAGCTTATCAACCTCTTCCTTAGCTTTTTTATCAGCTTCGGCGTTAGCTTCGGCGTCAGCTTTCATCTTCTTGATCTCGTCATCAGTTAAGCCGGATGAAGCCTCGATACGGATTTTTTGCTCTTTACCTGTAGCCTTATCTTTTGCAGATACGTGAAGGATACCGTTAGCATCAATATCGAAGGTTACTTCGATTTGCGGCACACCACGTGGTGCTGGTGGAATCCCATCCAGGTGGAAGCGACCGATGGTGCGGTTTTGCGCGGCCATAGGGCGTTCACCTTGTAGGATGTGTATCTCTACTGATGGCTGACTGTCTGACGCGGTTGAGAAAGTCTCTGACTTCTTAGTCGGGATGGTGGTGTTAGCATCAATTAACTTGGTCATTACACCACCCATAGTTTCGATACCTAATGAAAGCGGGGTAACGTCTAACAACAACACGTCTTTTACTTCACCGGTTAACACACCACCTTGGATTGCAGCACCGATAGCCACAACTTCATCAGGGTTAACACCTTTTGAAGGCGCTTTACCGAAGAATGATTGTACAGCATCCTGTATAGCAGGTATACGGGTTGAACCACCTACCAGGATAATCTCATCAATATCTGATGTACTGAAACCTGCATTTTTCAATGCAGTACGGCAAGGCTCAATGGTACGTTTTACCAGGCTATCAACCAATTGTTCAAATTTCGCACGGCTCAAGGTTTTAACCAAGTGCTTAGGCATACCATCAACAGCGGTAATATATGGTAGGTTGATTTCGGTAGAAGTAGTGCTTGAAAGCTCAATTTTTGCTTTTTCAGCAGCTTCTTTTAAGCGTTGCAAAGCCATTGGGTCTTTACGCAGGTCAATACCTTCGTCGCTTTTAAATTCATCTGCCAACCAGTCAATAATAGCCTGGTCAAAGTCGTCACCACCTAAGTGAGTGTCACCGTCAGTTGATTTTACTTCGAATACGCCGTCACCCAGCTCAAGTACAGATACGTCATGTGTACCACCACCGCAGTCGAACACTACAATTTTCATGTCCTTATGCGCTTTGTCAAGGCCATAAGCCAAGGCAGCAGCAGTAGGCTCGTTAATGATACGGCGTACTTTTAAACCAGCAATTTCACCAGCTTCTTTAGTAGCCTGACGCTGAGCATCGTTGAAGTAAGCCGGAACGGTAATTACCGCTTCGTGCACTTCGGTACCTAAAAAGTCTTCGGCAGTTTTCTTCATTTTCTGAAGTATCATAGCCGAAATCTCTTGCGGAGTATATTTGCGGTCGTCGATCTCAACACGCGGAGTGTTGCCTTCGCTAACCACTTTATATGGAACACGCTCTGTTTCTTTGCTAACCTCGTTAAACTGGTTGCCCATGAAGCGTTTGATAGAGTAAATAGTTTTACGGGGATTGGTGATAGCCTGACGCTTCGCCGGGTCACCCACTTTACGTTCGCCGTTGTCAACAAAAGCTACTACTGAGGGAGTAGTACGCTTACCCTCGCTGTTAGCTATAACTACAGGCTCGTTACCTTCCATTACAGCTACGCAGGAGTTTGTTGTCCCTAAGTCGATTCCGATAATTTTAGACATATGTATAATTCTTTTTTCTTTTTGTTATATACTGATTTACCATCGCTATTTAACAAGGGTTGTGCCAATTGCGAAATGGCAGAAAAGGCGATGTATGTGGCATAATAACCGTACAAAACCGTCAGCCATTTATGATTTACGGATGACAGCTTGGCAGAAATAGCATTGGTTATGACAGGTGATAAAACGCTATCACTCCACAACTTTTAATACACACTAACTCCTTTAAGGCGTGCTTGTCTGCTCGATTCCGCTAACCTGCCATTTCGAAGCCATAGCGACAAATGTCAAAACTGATAATGCGATAAAATAGATTTTTTTTGGTGCTAGTCGGATTGAGGAACCGATCATTAAATAAGGCTTTAATTAAATGCTAGAAAATGTCCACAAAAAAACCCCGACTGAAATCAGCCGGGGTCAATCTATTAAAACACTTAGTATGATTATTCGCCTTTTTCGGCGTTTTCTTCATTTGCAGCAGGAGCTTCAGGAGCAGCCTCAGCTTTTGGTGCTTCTTCTTCAACCACTTCAGCATCCTGTACAGGAGCCTCTTCAGTAGCAGGGGCAGCAGTTTTTGCTTTGCCTGAACCACCACGACGGCGGGTTGATTTTTTAGCGGCAGGAGCAGCCTCGGCACCGTAAACAGTATTGTAATCAACCAGCTCGATAATCGCTACTTCAGCGTTGTCGCCTAAACGATTTTCTAACTTGATGATACGAGTGTAACCACCCGGGCGGTTTGCCACTTTACCAGCAATGTCACGGAACAATTCATTAACTGCATCTTTGTTTTGCAGGTAGCTGAATACAGTACGGCGTGAATGCGTAGTGTCGCTTTTTGATTTGGTGATCAAAGGCTCAACATATACACGCAGTGCTTTTGCTTTTGCCAATGTTGTAGTAATACGCTTGTGGATGATAAGCGAAGAGGCCATGTTACCCATCATAGCTTTACGATGGCTGTCGGTACGGCCTAAGTGATTTACTTTTTTTCCGTGTCTCATTGTTTTGTTTGTTGTGGCACGTGCATACCGTTGGGCGGCGTTTAACCGTCAAGCCCTCGGAATTATGCCGGGTTACTTATTTGATTTGTTTGGAAGCAAGAGCCGAGAAGCGAGATGTAAGATTAAATCCTGATTCTTGACTCTCAGCTCTTGTTTCTTTAAAAGATTATTCCTCGTCCAGTTTGTACTTCGCCAGGTTCATACCGAAAGAAAGGCCTTTAGATTTAACCAGGTCCTGAATCTCGGTTAATGATTTTTTACCAAAATTTCTGAACTTAAGCATATCAGCTACATCGTATGATACCAGATCTGCAAGGCTGCGGATGTCTGCAGCTTTAAGGCAGTTAAGGGCACGTACTGAAAGATCAAGATCAACCAGCTCAGTTTTAAGGATTTTACGCATGTGCAGTATTTCCTCATCAACCTCTTTAGTTTCTTCTTTAGCCTGAGCTTCCAGCATCATGTTCTCGTCAGAGAACAACATGAAGTGTTGGATCAGAATCTTAGCAGCTTCCTTAAGCGCATCTTCCGGATGGATAGATCCGTCAGTTGATATATCAAGAACCAGTTTTTCGTAGTCGGTTTTTTGCTCAACACGATAGTTCTCGATTAAATATTTTACGTTTTTGATAGGTGTGTAGATCGAGTCGATCGCAATTACACCTACGTTAGCATCTGGATTTTTGTTCTCTTCGCTTGGTACGTAACCACGGCCTTTACCTACAGTAAGCTCTACTTCGAGAGTAACTGATGAATCCATGTTAGCTAATACTAACTCCGGATTAAGTACAGTAAAGTTGTTAGAGAATTTGGTGATATCGCCGGCTTTGAAAGCATCTTGCCCGTTGATCACCACAAAGATTTTCTCGCTGTCGCCAGATTCACCGGTTTTTTTGAAACGAACCTGTTTAAGGTTCAATATAATTTCGGTTACATCCTCAACAACACCTTTAATGGTTGAAAATTCATGCGTTACACCTGAGAAACGAACTGAGGTAATAGCAAAACCTTCTAAAGATGAAAGCAAGATACGACGCAGAGCATTACCGATAGTCACGCCGAAACCTGGTTCTAACGGCCGGAATTCGAATGTGCCGTCAAAATCAGTTGATTTCTGCATGATGACCTTATCCGGTTTTTGAAATGCTAAAATTGCCATTTATATCCTATTTTATTGTTAACTATATTTTTAAAAACAGACATTGAGATATGAGGAAAGAGACATGAGCAAACCCATATCTCCTACCTGATATCTCAAATCTAAAATTACTTAGAGTATAACTCGACGATCAGATTTTCCTTGATGTTCTCAGGAATCTCATCACGGTTTGGATAGTTAAGGAATTTGCCAGTTAATTCATTGGCATCCCACTCTAACCAGCTATATTTATTAATCTTGCGACCTGCAACAGAGTTTGAAACAGCCTCAAGAGATTTTGATCTTTCACGTACGGCAATAACATCACCAGCTCTTAGCGAGTAAGATGCAATGTTTACAACCTCACCATTTACAGTGATGTGTTTGTGGCCAACTAACTGACGGGCAGCTGAACGGGTTGGCGCAATGCCTAAACGGTAAACCGCGTTATCTAAACGTGCTTCTAAAAACTGAAGCAGGTTTGTACCGGTGATACCTTCTTTAGCAGAAGCACGGTGAAACAGGTTCTCGAATTGACGCTCTAATACACCGTAAGTGTATTTCACTTTTTGTTTTTCCTGCAGCTGAGTAGCGTACTCAGATTGTTTACCTCTTCTTTTAGAGGCACCGTGCATGCCCGGACCGTAATTTTTTCTTTCTAACGCTTTATCCGGACCGAAGATCGGCTCACGGAAACGGCGCGCAATTTTGCTTTTTGGGCCTGTATATCTTGCCATTTTGTTGTGTTTTAAAGTATCATGCAGCCCGCAGCTGCAGAATCTTAGCTTTAAAAATTGTAATTATTAAACTCTTCTTCTTTTTGATGGACGGCAGCCGTTGTGTGGCAGCGGAGTGATGTCCTTAATGGTAGTTACTTCGATACCTGCAGTTTGCAATGTACGGATAGCTGATTCACGGCCAGCACCCGGACCTTTTACAAACACTTCTACTTTACGTAAGCCCAGGTCATAAGCTACCTTGCTGCAATCAGCAGCAGCTTGTGAAGCCGCGTAAGGAGTATTCTTTTTTGAACCTTTGAAACCCATTTTACCGGCAGACGACCATGAAATGGTTTGTCCGTTTTTGTTAGTAAGGGTTAAAATGATGTTGTTGAAAGTAGCGTTGATGTGCGCTTCGCCTACCGGCTCTACAACTACAATACGCTTTTTAGTAACTTTTTTGCTCTTAGCCATTTTTATGCTTTTTGCGTTTGCGGATTACTTGGTTAAAACAACCTGGACCCGAAAACATTTTAATTTTATTCCTAATGAGCAATGAGCAGCAACAATTACCGCTCAGCACCCACTAATCAATTATTATTTAGTAGCTTTTTTCTTGTTAGCAACTGTCTTACGTTTACCTTTACGGGTACGAGAGTTGTTCTTAGTACGCTGACCACGCAGAGGTAAACCTTTACGGTGACGGGTACCACGGTAGCAACCAATATCCATTAAACGTTTGATGTTAAGCTGTACTTCTGAACGAAGAGCACCTTCAACCTTTATCTGGTCATTTATAATACCACGGATAGCGGCCAACTGATCATCGGTCCAGTCTTGTACTTTTATATTTACATCGATGCCTGCCTGATTTAAAATCTCTTTTGCAGTTGAACGACCGATACCGTAAATATAAGTAAGTCCGATCTCTCCTCTTTTGTTCTTTGGTAAATCAATACCTGAAATCCTTGCCATATTTGTAATTTTCCTTTTTTTAACGCGACAACCGAACGGCGGCTACCGTTGTACAATTGTCACACATTGCTTTTTGCTTAACCCTGACGTTGTTTGTATTTAGGGTTCTTTTTGTTGATAACGTAAAGTTTACCTTTGCGGCGGATGATTTTGCAATCAGCACTACGTTTCTTTATGGATGCTCTAACCTTCATCGCTTTAAATTATTTATATCTGTAAGTAATCCTACCTTTAGTTAAATCGTACGGGCTCATTTCAAGCTTCACCCTGTCGCCAGGTAATATCTTTATATAATGCATGCGCATTTTACCTGAAATATGCGCTATAATCTCGTGACCATTCTCCAGTTCAACCCTAAACATTGCGTTTGACAATGCTTCTTTTATTGTGCCGTCCTGCTCGATCGACGATTGTTTTGCCATACTTTATTGATTTCTACTAATTTAACCGCCCTCAAAGCGGGACGCAAAATTAATAAATTTTTTTTAATTATTATTTTTTTCTTTCAAAACTTCATCTATATAAGAAAAAGTTGAAAGAATATCAGCCTGACCTTTTTTTACAGCTACCGTATGTTCGTAATGAGCAGATGGTTTACCGTCTATCGTAGACACTGTCCAGCCATCGTCCCAGAATTTTACGCCGGCTCTCCCTGCGTTTATCATAGGCTCAATAGCTATTACCATACCTTCTTCCAGTTTCACGCCAGAACCACGCTTACCGTAGTTAGGTACTTCGGGCTTTTCATGCAACTCCAAACCTACGCCATGCCCTACAAGTTCTTTCACAACTCCAAAGCCATTGCGCTCGGCATGTTCTTGCACAGCATAAGCTATATCACCTACCCTCATACCGGCAACGGCTTTCTCAACGCCCCTTTCAAGGCATTCGCGAGTTACGCGCATCAGCGTCTTAGTGCTTTCACCAACCTCGCCTATCGCAAAAGTAAAAGCAGAATCGCCGTAATACTTGTTGAGGATCACGCCACAATCAACCGATACTAAATCACCTTCAGTAAGCACATGCTTACCGGGGAAACCATGTACTACCTGGTCATTTAAAGAGATACACAAAGAGTAAGGGAAACCGTGATAATTAAGAAAGGCGGGTATACCGCCGTTATCTCTTATAAAGGTTTCGGCAAGGGTGTTAAGCTCCAGGGTTGTAACTCCGGGGCCTATCACCTTTGCCACCTCAGCAAGCGTTTTGGAAACCAATTGTGCGCTTTGCCTTATCAGTTCAATTTCTTCTGCCGACTTATAATGTATTTTAGGCATTAGTATAATTAAATAGCCGGAGGCGTAGTGCCTTGTGCTGCAGGGATAGCGGTGCGTCCCTTAACACGTCCCGTTTTCATCAAACCATCGTAATGGCGCATCAGTAAATGGCTTTCTACCTGTTGCAAGGTATCTAATACTACACCAACCAAAATGATCAGTGATGTACCACCAAAGAAACGGGCAAATAAGCTGTTTACGCCTACCGAACTTGCCAGTGCTGGTATAATAGCTACTGCAGCCAAAAATACCGAGCCAGGTAAAGTAATTTTAGAGATGATGTCATCTATATAATCACTTGTTGCTTTACCGGGTTTAACGCCTGGTACAAAACCGCCGTTCTTTTTCATATCCTCAGCCATCTGGCCCGGGTTAACGGTAATAGCTGTATAAAAATAAGTGAACAGGATAATTAATACCGCAAACAGAATATTGTGCGACCATGAGTTGTAGTTTGATAACGCCATGATTGCAGTGTTGCTTGCTGTTGACGGGAAAAACTGCGGAATAGTAGCCGGTATAAACATCAACGCCTGAGCGAAGATGATAGGCATAACACCTGCAGCGTTTACCTTTAATGGGATGTACTGACGTACGCCACCGTATTGCTTGTTACCTACTATACGTTTAGCATATTCCACGGCTATTTTGCGTGTACCTTGCACAATGAGTATGGTAAACATAACTACCAGGATAAGTGCAACAATTTCAATGATGAAGGTTACCAAACCACCGCTGCCTGTTGTACGAGAGGTAAACTCTGTAGCGAAGGCACCTGGCAGCTGCGCTATAATACCCACCATAATAATGAGTGATATACCGTTGCCAATACCTTTGTCGGTGATTTTTTCACCCAACCACATTACAAACAACGTTCCGGCTGTAAGCACAAATATGCTGGTAATGGTAAAGAAAGGCTCACTTAAAAGCTTTGCTTCATCATTGACCTGCGACTTAATGTAACCGATAGCCTGCAGTACAGTAATGAAAATAGTCAGGTAACGTGTCCACTGGTTGATCTTGTTACGGCCGCTTTCACCCTCCTTTTGCATTTTGGCAAAGTAAGGTACAGCAATACCCAGCAGTTGCACCACAATTGAGGCCGAAATATAAGGCATTACACCCAATGCAAAAATTGATGAACGGGAGAACGAGCCGCCCGCAAACATATTTAACAAACCTAAAAGGCCCTCTTTAGCGCCGTCATTCGTAAGGGTATCAGTATTGATACCCGGAAGGGCGATAAAAGAACCTACACGGTATATCAAAAGAAATAAGAGTGTGTTAATAATACGCACTCTTAAATCCTCAATTTTCCAGATATTGGAAAGTGTGGTGAATAATTTCTTCATTGAAATTTACAACTTAACGATGGTACCACCAGCTGCCTCAATAGCTTTTTGTGCAGTGGCAGAAAATGCATGAGCTTTAACTTCTACCTTGGCTTTAAGTTCGCCACGACCCAGGATCTTCACCAGGTCATTTTTAGACGCAAGGCCATGCTCTTTAAGCGTATCAAAATCAATAACTGATAATGAATATTGCTCGGTTAAACTTTGTAATGCATCAAGGTTGATACCTACATACTCCACGCGGTTAGGGTTTTTAAAACCTACCTTAGGCACGCGGCGTTGTAATGGCATCTGGCCACCTTCAAAACCAACTTTCGTGCTGGTACCTGAGCGTGAACCTGCACCTTTATGACCGCGTGTTGATGTACCACCACGGCCAGAGCCGGTACCACGACCGATTCTTTTTCTGCTTTTGGTAGAACCAGTAGCAGGTTTAAGATTATTAAGATTCATGATATTAAATGCTTTCTATTGCTACCAAATGATTAACTTTCCTCACCATACCGATGATAGCCGGAGTAGCTTCAACTTCAACGCTATGGTTAATTTTTTTAAGGCCCAATGCTTCAATGGTCCTTTTTTGGCGCTCGGTTCTGTCGATCACGCTTTTAATCTGAGTTATCTTGATTTTTGCCATGATGATTATCCGTTAAAAACTTTACCTAAATTTACACCACGGTGCTGAGCTACTGTGTAAGCATCACGCAATTGCGCTAACGCCGATACAGTTGCTTTTACCACGTTGTGCGGGTTTGATGAACCTTTTGATTTTGCCAATACGTTGTGGATACCAGCACTCTCTAATACTGCACGCATCGCACCACCGGCAATTACACCTGTACCGTTTGCAGCTGGTTTTACAAATACAAAACCACCAGAGAATTTACCGTATTGTTCGTGAGGTACAGTACCGTTAATGATAGGCACTTTTACCAGGTTCTTTTTAGCGTCATCAATGCCTTTGGCAATGGCTTCGGTAACCTCTTTGGCTTTACCTAAGCCGTAACCTACAACACCGTTCTCATCGCCCACTACCACAATGGCACTGAAGCTGAAGGTACGGCCGCCTTTGGTTACTTTGGCCACACGCTGTATGCTAACCAGGCGATCTTTTAATTCGATCTCGCTGGATTTTACTCTTTTTATATTGATTGTTGACATCTCTCGTTTGAATTAAAAGTTTAAACCACCCTCACGTGCACCGTCAGCCAGTGATTTAACACGACCGTGGTACAAGTAACCATTCCTGTCAAACACTACATCTTTAATGCCGGCTGCAATTGCCTTTTCGGCAACGAGTTTACCTACAGCTGTAGATTGTTCTGATTTAGTACCGTTAGCATTAAAATCTTTTGATAAAGATGATGCTGATACTAAAGTGCGGCCAGTTGTATCGTCAATGATCTGAGCGTAAATACCTTTATTGCTTCTGTACACTGACAAGCGCGGACGCTCTGAAGAACCTGATAAACGTTTACGGATTCCTCTTTTTATTCTGTCTCTTCTTGTTAATTTACCTGCCATGACGATTATTTTTTAGATGCTGACTTACCTGCTTTTCTGCGTAATACTTCGCCAACAAACTTAATACCTTTACCTTTGTAAGGCTCTGGTGCGCGTAACGAACGTATTTTAGCTGCAACCTGACCTATCAATTGTTTATCGATAGACTCCAGGATAATGGTTGGGTTTTTACCCTTTTCAGCAGTGGTTGTAACCTTAATTTCATTTGGTAATTCAAATACATAGTGGTGAGAGTAACCCAACACTAAATCTAATGTATTACCATTGTTGGTGGCACGGTAACCCACACCCACTAGTTCCTGCTCAATTTTGTAACCGGTGGTTACACCAACAACCATGTTATTTAAAAGCGCACGGTATAAGCCGTGTAATGCTTTGTGGCGTTTTTGGTCTGATGGGCGTTTAACCAACAGCTCACCATCAACTTGCTCAACAATGATATCTCTATCAATTGCCTGCTGCAACTCGCCTTTAGGGCCTTTTACAGTAACTACGTTATCTGATGATACGGTTACTGTTACGCCTTGGGCTAATGCTATAGGTGCTTTTCCTATTCTTGACATTGCTTAATTTCCTCCTGTTAATAAACGTAGCATAAAACTTCACCACCTACGTTATGCAGGCGGGCTTCCTTATCTGTCATAACTCCTTTAGAGGTTGACAGGATGGCGATACCTAAACCATTTAATACACGTGGCATGCTTGATGTGCCTGCGTATTTTCTCAAACCTGGTTTACTTACACGCTCAACGCTGCGGATAGCAGGGATACGGGTTACCGGGTGGTATTTAAGGGCGATTTTGATAGTACCCTGTACACCGGCATCCTCGAATTTGTAGTTAGCAATGTAACCTTTGTCGAAAAGCACTTTTGTGATTTCCTTTTTCAGATTTGATGCAGGAATTTCAACAACCCTATGGTTGGCTTTGATAGCATTCCTTACTCTTGTAAGATAATCTGCGATTGGATCTGTATTCATTTTTATTTGTTGTGATGGTGGTTTCCTTTCGCCCCCATGGCGCCGGACCTTCCATCGGTTAATACTTATTATGTGAATAGTGAATAAAGAGTAGTGAGCAGTAAAACCACCCACTACTCTTTATTCACTACTCGCTGTTTTACCAGCTTGCTTTCTTTACGCCTGGGATCTGGCCAGCTAAAGCCATCTCACGGAATGTTACACGAGAGATGCCGAACTGACGCATATAACCGCGAGGACGACCTGTTAATTTGCAACGGTTGTGCAATTTAACTGATGATGATGCTTTTGGTAATTTATCCAAAGCAACCCAATCACCAGCTTCTTTAAGGGCAGCCCTTTTGTCAGCGTATTTAGCTACTAACTTAGCACGTTTAACTTCACGCGCTTTTACACCTTCTTTAGCCATTATTATTTTGGTTTTTAAATGGTAATCCAAATTGTTTCAGCAACTCCAACGCTTCAACGTCATTAGTAGCTGAGGTTACAAAGGTAATATCCATACCCTGAATTTTGTTAATCTTATCGATATTGATTTCAGGGAAGATAATTTGCTCAGTAATACCTAATGTGTAGTTGCCTTTACCGTCAAAGCCTTTATCGTTGATGCCTTTAAAATCGCGGATACGCGGAAGGGCAACAGCTACTAAACGGTCAAGAAACTCATACATGTTATTGTCGCGCAATGTTACACGCACACCTACCGGCATGTTTTTACGCAACTTAAAGTTTGAGATATCCTTTTTTGATTTTGAAGATACCGCTTGCTGACCAGTGATAGTGCTAAGCTCGGCAATAGTAGTCTCGATAAGTTTTTTATCGGTAGTAGCACCGCCAACACCCTGGTTAATAGCAATTTTTTGCAGCTTTGGTACCTGCATTACACTTTTATACTGAAATTTATCTTTCAGTGCAGTGCGTATCTCGTCTTTGTATTTTGTTTTAAGTCTTGGTACGTAAGTCATTACTTAATTTCCTCCCCTGATTTTTTTGCTACTCTAACCAGTTTACCGGCATCGTTTAACTTACGGCCCACGCGTGTAGTTGCACCTGTTTTAGGATCAACCAGCGCAAGGTTTGAGATATGTATAGCAGCTTCCTGTTTTACAATACCGCCATTAGGATTGGCAGCATTAGGCTTAGTGTGTTTAGATACCATGTTGGCACCCTCAACCACTGCCCTATTGGTAGCAGTAATTACTTCAATAATTTTACCTTGTGATCCTTTTGAATCACCGGCAATAACCTTTACCAGGTCGCCTTTACGCAACTTAAGTTTGGCAGGTTGTGTTTTTGCTTTATTTCCCATTTTACAATACCTCCGGTGCTAATGATACAATTTTCATGAATTGTTTTTCACGTAACTCTCTCGCTACCGGGCCAAAAATACGTGTACCTCTCGGCTCGTCCTGGTTGTTTAACAAAACGGCTGCATTATCATCGAAACGGATGTATGATCCATCTTTACGACGAATTTCTTTTTTGGTACGCACTACTACCGCTTTTGATACTGTGCCTTTTTTTACGTTGCCTGATGGCAATGCACTTTTCACAGTAACAACTATCTTATCGCCGATAGTGGCATATCTTTTACCGGTACCGCCTAATACACGGATTACTAAAACCTCTTTAGCTCCGCTATTGTCGGCAACTGTTAATCTTGATTCCTGCTGTACCATGTTATTTAGCCCTTTCTAAAATTTCAACTAATCTCCAGTTCTTATTTTTGCTCAATGGGCGTGTTTCCATAATCATTACGGTATCACCGATACCGCAGGTATTATTCTCGTCATGAGCCATAAATTTGGTAGTCTTCTTCACGAACTTACCGTAGATCGGGTGCTTTACTTTACGCTCAACGGCAACTACAATAGATTTAGTCATCTTATTGCTAACTACCAGGCCGATACGTGTTTTTCTTAAATTTCTTTCCATTTTTAATCGACGCTAAAAAATTAATTCTTTTCAGAAGCTGACACCGCTTTGCGCTTGGTTAATTCACTGTTCAAGCGAGCTATATCCTTACGTAATTTTGTAATACGGCTCGGGTTCTCGATAGCTGATACCGCATGCGCAAATTTCAGTTTGGTCAGATTATTTTTCTCCTCGCCGATCTTCGCAACCAATTCCTCGGTGGAAAGCTCTAAAATTTCTGAGTTTTTCATTTTATAAGTTTTGTAATGCTGTAAGCTGTGAGCTGCAAGCAATATGTAACTCACAACTTCAACTTACAATGTTTATAACCACACTACAGGTATTCAAACTTGTTTACCACCTGTAGCTACCACGTTTTGTTTTTATGCTTCTACGTAATCTCTACGTACTACAAATTTTGTTTGTACCGGCAGTTTTTGTGCTGCAAGGCGCAGGGCCTCTTTAGCAACTTCCAGTGGCACACCTTCGGCTTCGAAGATGATCCTGCCAGGGCGCACAACAGCTACCCAGTACTCAGGAGCACCTTTACCTTTACCCATACGTACCTCTGCAGGCTTTTTAGTTACCGGTTTGTCAGGGAAAATCCTGATCCATACCTGGCCTTCACGTTTCATGAAACGTGTTACAGCGATACGGGCTGCCTCGATCTGACGGCTGGTGATCCATGCCGGCTCGAGTGATTTTATACCGAAAGATCCGAATGAAAGCTCTGCGCCACGGGTGGCCAGGCCATTCATTCTGCCTTTTTGCATCTTTCTGAACTTCGTTCTTTTTGGCTGTAGCATTTTACTAAGCTTAGAGATTAAGAGGCTTTAATTCAGGAATTTCCTTTGTCAGCCTCTTATCTTAATTTAACATTTTTGTTTGCAATCATGACAGACAGATTCGACGTGGCTTTCACATCTCACATCTGCTATCAATTATATTATCTTCTTCCTTGACCGCCACGGTTACCACCGCCTTGACCACCGCGGTTGCCGCCGCCTTGACCGCCACGGTTACCACCTTGACCACCACGGTTATTACCCGGGCCACGGTTGTTACCACCACGATTGTCTCTGCGCTCGCCACCACGTTCGCCACCGCGCTCGTTGCCACGGCCACCGAAACCTGCGCCACCTTCTGGGCGACCACCTTTACCGCTTGGGTTGCTGGTGCTGCCAATGTTTGGAGACAGATCGCGTTTGCCATAAACCTCGCCTTTGCAGATCCATACCTTTACACCTATTTTTCCATAGGTAGTAAGGGCTTCTGCCAAAGCGTAGTCGATATCGGCACGCAAAGTGTGCAGTGGAATACGGCCATCTTTGTATTGCTCGGTACGGGCCATTTCGGCGCCGCCCAAACGGCCAGACGTCATTACCTTGATACCTTCGGCACCCATTCTCATGGTTGCTGCGATGGCAGTTTTCATGGCACGACGGAAAGAGATACGTGCTTCTAATTGTTTTGCTATGCCTTCAGCTACTAATTGTGCATCAAGCTCCGGACGTTTGATTTCGAAAATGTTGATCTGAACTTCCTTTTTAGTAAGCTTTTTCAACTCTTCTTTAATCTTGTCAACTTCCTGACCGCCTTTACCAATTACAATACCCGGACGGGCAGTGTGGATGGTAACGGTAATGCGTTTTAAAGTACGCTCGATAACTACTTTAGATACACCACCTTTGTTGATACGTGCTGATAAGTATTTGCGGATTTTTTCGTCCTCAACTAATTTGTCGGAGTAGTTGTTGCCACCGAACCAGTTAGAATCCCAGCCTCTGATGATTCCTAATCTGTTACCTATTGGATGTGCTTTTTGTCCCATTTCAAATTAATTGTTATCGTTTTTACTATCCACAACCAATGTTACGTGGTTTGAGCGCTTACGGATACGGTAACCGCGGCCTTGAGGCGCAGGGCGTAATCTTTTAAGCTGACGGCCGCCACCTACTGAAACTTCTTTTACGAATAAGCCAGCCTCTTCAGCTTTCTTACCTTCGTTTTTAGCTTCCCAGTTAGTAATGGCCGAAACCAGTAACTTTTCTACACGTATAGCAGCTTCTTTATTTGTAAACTTTAAGATGTTTAAAGCTTCGAATACATTTTTACCGCGTACTAAGTCAACCACCAGGCGCATTTTGCGCGGTGATGTTGGGCAGTCCTGTAACTTAGCAACAGAAGCGCCACCAACCTGAGCTTTCTTCTCGGCTTTACGCTGTGCAATCAGTACAGACTTTTTAATTTTTGTTGTTGCTTCCATTGCCTGTTATTTTTTCTTTTCTGCGTGACCACGGAATGTACGGGTTGGTGCAAACTCTCCCAGCTTGTGACCAACCATGTTTTCTGTTACGTACACCGGTATAAATTTATTGCCGTTGTGTACTGCAAATGTATGACCAACGAAATCAGGAGAGATCATGGAACGGCGTGACCATGTTTTTACTACTGATTTTTTATTTGATTCATTCAAGGTCAGAACTTTTCTTTCCAGGTTATGATCAATATAAGGTCCTTTTCTAATTGAACGTGCCATTATTTCTTCCTTCTTTCAATGATGTAGCGATCCGATGTTTTCTTTTTGTCGCGGGTTTTGTAGCCTTTAGCTAACAAACCTTTGCGAGAGCGTGGGTGACCACCTGACGCGCGACCTTCACCACCACCCATAGGGTGATCTACCGGGTTCATGGCAACACCACGAACGCGAGGTCTGCGGCCTAACCAGCGCTTACGGCCGGCTTTACCAAGCACTTCGTTTGCCTTTTCTGAGTTAGAAACGGTACCGATAGTTGCAAGGCAGGTAGCCAAGATCATACGAGTTTCGCCTGAAGGTAATTTGATAATGGCGTATTTACCATCGCGTGCTGAAAGCTGTGCGTAAGTACCTGCCGAACGGGCAATAGTACCACCCTGGCCTGGATTAAGCTCAATGTTATGGATGATTGAACCCAGTGGGATGTTCTTTAACGGAAGAGTGTTACCTACCTCCGGTGCTACGCTTTCGCCTGATATAATGGTTAACCCTACGGTTAAGCCTTCAGGTGCCAAAATGTATCTTTTTTCACCGTCAGCGTATACCAAAAGGGCAATACGTGCTGAGCGGTTTGGATCGTACTCAATAGTCGCAACCTTTGCGGGGATGTCAAACTTATTGCGCTTAAAGTCGATCAATCGGTATGCTTTCTTATGTCCCCCACCGATATAACGCATGGTCATTTTACCGGAACTATTACGTCCGCCTGATTTCTTGATAGAAACTACCAATGATTTTTCAGGAACGTTGGTAGTAACGTCAGAGTAATCAGCACCTACCCGGAAACGGGTACCCGGAGTAACCGGTTTAAATCTTTTAACTGCCATCTCTGTTTTTATATATTGCTATAAAAATCAATTGTTTCGCCGTCTTTCAACGTAATGATCGCTTTTTTGTAAGTAGCTGCGCGGCCCATTACGGCACCAGCTTTAGTATTGCGAACTTTAAGTTTTCCGACGTATTTCATGGTGTTTACGGCCACAACGTTAACACCGTACATTTGCTCAATTGCCGATTTGATCTGAATCTTGTTGGCTCTGTGATCAACTTTAAAAGCATAACGGTTTAGCTTCTCGGTTAATTGAGTTACCTTTTCAGTAAGTAAGGGTTTCTTTAAAATTTCCATAATTACTTAGCTAAAGCCTCCTCCAAAGTTTTAACAGAACCTGCGGTAAGTAACAGTTTGCCAGCGTTAAGCACATCATAAGTGTTTAACTGGTCGGCAGTGATTACTTTAGCCTTCTTCAGGTTCCGGCTTGATAAATATACATTCTCGTTAGCCGCAGGCAGTACCAGCAGTGTTTTCACATCAGTTACATTCAAATCAGCAACCAGCTTTGCGTAGTTTTTAGTTTTGATAGAGTCAAAAGTAAAATCTTCCAAAACAACGATGCTGTTGTCTTTTGCTTTGTATGAAAGGGCTGATTTACGGGCAAGCGACTTAAGCTTTTTGTTTAATTTAAAGCTGTAATCGCGCGGCTGAGGGCCAAACACACGGCCACCACCATTAAACAATGGCGACTTAATGTTACCGGCACGGGCGCCGCCTGTACCTTTTTGTTTATATAACTTGCGGGTTGAGCCTGCAATTTCGTTACGTTGTTTTGCTTTATGCGTACCCTGACGTTGGTTAGCTAAAAACTGCTTAACGTCAAGATAAATTGCATGATCGTTTGGTTCAATGCCGAATACGGCCTCAGGAAGTTGCACCTTGGCACCTGTTTCTTTACCTGAGATGTTTAATACGTTAACTTCCATCTTATTTATCCACTATTACAAATGAACCCTTAGCTCCGGGGATGGAACCTTTAACAACTAACAGGTTTTGCTCCGGGAATACTTTAACCACCTCAAGGTTTTGAACCTTAACGCGGGCATTACCGGTTTGACCAGCCATACGCATACCTTTAAATACACGTGATGGCCATGACGATGCACCCAGTGAACCTGGAGCACGCAAGCGGTTGTGCTGACCGTGAGTTTGCATACCCACACCACCAAAACCATGGCGCTTTACAACACCCTGAAAACCTTTACCTTTTGAGGTACCAACCACATCCACAAAATCTCCCGCTGCAAAAATGTCGACAGTAACGGTGTCGCCTAATGCTTTTTCATCCGGGAAGGTTTTGAATTCTACTAACCGGGCTTTTGGAGTAGTTCCGGCTTTCTGGAAATGGCCTTTTAAAGGTTCAGTGGTATTTTTTTCCTTTTTCTCGCCGTATGCTAATTGCACAGCAGCGTAACCGTCTGCTTCAACAGACTTCACTTGTGTAACTACACAAGGGCCAGCCTCGATCACAGTACAAGGGATGTTCTTCCCTGACTCGTCGAAAATGCTGGTCATTCCTACTTTTTTACCAATAATTCCTGACATTTCTTTTATTTTGTTTGTGCCCATCGAAGCAGTAGGGCTTCGTTCAAGGCATATTATCCCCTTTAAAGGGACGGCAAAGATAGGAATTTCGAATTAATTGTCAAATACTTAGCGAGTTATTTTTAAAATATTTATTTAGGTGTCACGCAGTTACGTCATCGCCTTTAATAAAATCAGATTATTATAGTTGCCTGCAACAAGATAATTGTATAAATTACTTTACCTGAACTAGACTTAATGAAACTAATTCTGCTTTTAACTTGCTCTTTAATAACCGCAATTGCCGCATACGGGCAGGTAAAATCTGATACGTCAGGATCGTCATTGAAACTATCCAAATCGAAAGATTCGCATATTACTGATACAACAAGTTTGCCTATAATAGATGACAACGAAACACGACCTCAATTTGAAGGCGGCATCAAAGCGTTCGCTAATTACATAGTAAACAATTTAAAATATCCTGAAGTAGCGCAGCTTATTGGCATTAACGGTAAACTAACTATGCAATTTGTGATTGAAAGAGACGGCAGTGTTGCTGAAGCTAAATCCTTAACATGCATTGGCGCCGGTTGCGAGGCGGAGGCGGTAAGGGTGTTGACCAATTCGCCTAAATGGAAGCCGGGCACACAAGGTGGCCAGCCGGTAAGGGTTCAATACACCGTTCCAATTAGCTTCCATCATAATAGAAGAACGGTTACAATGCAGGAACTGCGCAAATCTGACTATGGCTTTTTATTTCTGATTAAAGGCAAGGAATACAGTATTGATCAGGCTGAACAATTGCTTGGCAAAGAATTTTTGGCAAACACTATTATTATTGCCGAAGAACAATACGATGAACAGCACAAAGCTGCTGGCAAAAAGGCTACTTACCTATTGAAAATAGAGGGCTGATCTTACATAACTCTTTCTTCTGCTTCACGCGATAATTCCTTTTCTGTTTTATTTTTAATGCGTTGGTTTAGGAAGGATAAATGGCATACCCGGCAATAACACCAGTTGCCAGACCACCTATATGCGCAGCATTATCAACAGCACCTCTTATGTCCATAAGCAAATTAGCCCCTTTAAAATAGCCATGTTAGTTAGTGGAGGTTTCGTTGAGCTTATTTGTACATGCTGGTTGTCAAGCTTCACCTGGGATCTGTAAAGGAGATTCAATGAAATTTTCCCAGACAAAGAGACATGTACTTTACAGGAGGATTATTGTTTCATTTTTTCTTTTATTTGAGCAAGCAAATCATCGCTGTACCCTTCGTAACGTTCAATTATAACACCTTCTTTATTAATTAAAAAGGATGTAGGCATAGCCTGTACGTTGTAAAGATTTTTCACGTCACCATCTCCCTTAAAGTCAGACACCATTGTCCACTTAACGCCATCCTCTTTTATCACTGCGTTCATTTCAGCAACATCTCTGTCGAGCGAAAAGGAAACAAGAGCAAGATCTGACGGCAACTGAGTAAAATTAGCAGCAAAAGTTTTGTTTTCGGTACGGCAAGGTCCGCAACCGCGACTTCCAAACGTAAGGTAAATATATTTTCCTTTGAGCGATGACAGCTTAAAAGCTTTTCCTTTAGTGTCTTTCACCTCAAAATCTACCATTGGTTTACCCTTTTCAACGAGGGTACTATATAGAAAGTGCTTAATTCCTATACCTTGTTGTGTTCCTTTTAAGAGCGGGCGCATCTGCTTGTATAAACTTACCAACGTGTCGCGTGCAATTTTTTTCCGGTTACGATAGATTATGTCTTGTCCCAGATAGCTATCAGGATGCTTTTTACCAAAATTCACATAGATGGTCATATATCTGGCCATGGCGGTGTTATAAGCGTTTGCAAGACGTTTCCGGTCGACCGTATCAGCAAATAAATTATTCTCCAAACTATCATTAGCAGTAGTAAAACGTTTATTATCCGCATATGCCTCTTTATTAAGCTGATTAAGCAGCCTCTGTTCAATGCCACCAGTTACAATATGGTTATAATTTAGTTGGTCTAACGGCGCCTCTATAGTCATTGCCGTATTTTCAACCATTATTGTGATATACTTACCACCACATTGAAGCCAGCAAGTTGAAGGTTTATTAACAACACCATTTAAAACAAAGCGGCCTTCGTCTAAAAATGCTGAATCAAGCAGTTTTTGCTCGTCAAGGTCATATAACCTTACCAGGTCATTATTTTTTGACCCATGTAAAATGCCTTTAATAGTAAACCCCTTGCGTTTGCCTTGTGCCAATACGCTCATGTAAGGCAAGATAAAGAATAGTATAAGCGTCTTTTTGAAAAGGGTGCGTTTCATACGGTAAGTTACTATTTTTCAATCTTGCATCACCATTTATTATGCTACTTTTTATAGGAATTGGTATTATGAAGAAAATATCACTATTAAATTTTCAGAAGCTACTTTATCATAATTTAAAACAAGAATGAAGTATTCTGCTATTCCGTCATCAAGCGCCTGATCAGCTCCGCGCTTTGTTGGCGACCGTGTTCCAACCGGTCTTTAAAGAATGACTGCACCTGGTTGAAGTGCGTTTTATAGCCTTCCATATCACCATAGCCTATGATGGACGACCACTCCCTTACAGCAGAGTGGAACTCAAGATCATCGCCCCTGATACTTTTATCATATAGAGCCGTTTCAATTGATTCTTCCAGCAAATCTTCATTCTTAAACAGATATTCGGCAATACCTAGCCGTAAACGGAAAGGTGGCGTTTGTGCAATTAAATTATCATAAGGGTTTACACCCAAATGGTACCAGGCATCAACCATACTTAAAATACTCAAGTGCGAATTTGGCTTTTGCTGCGCCGGCTTTTCTGCCAGGGAAAATTCTTTCATTACAGCATCATTAAACATGATCGGCTTACGGCTTTCATGAAAAACAAACTCCCGTGCACGGTACAACCTATCACGAAACTGCTGCTCCTCTTCCATGATCATCAGCTTAAACAGCTCCGATTCTGATTGCGCATACCGCTTTACCTGCTGCCGGGCATAAGGGTTAAGTATAGCCAAACCTGCATACACGTGCGCTTTATAGCTAAAAATGCGCAAGGTGGTCAAAATCTTCACATTATCAATACCGCCATGATAAGAGCCGTTGTCCCACGGGAAAAAGCCTGCAGAGCTCCACGCCGTACCCATGCTCTCAAAACCTACGTGAGTTACAGCCTGGGTGTCCGCTACTATTTTGTCGTGTTCGTGATAGTCGGCCAACTCAACCACATCCGCACCTGTAGCATCCATCAGCTCGTACATGCGTTTATAAGCTGCATCGTCAGCCCGGTGGCGTATCAATAACAACTTCTGACCAACAGGATCGAATCCCGGACCATGCATAGCATGGAATGTGATGATATGTGCATCAGCTGGTAAATACTTTTCAAATGCAGCAATCTCAGGATGTTTAACCGATGTTTGCCCGGCAACAATAGCACCATATTTGGTAATCGGGCCGTACTCAGCCACCACCTGCATCATTTTTTCTGCCTCTACAGAATAAATGATAAGGTCGCAGCGATGAGCAACTTCCTTGCCGCTATCCAACAGGGTGATGCCTAAGGGACCAAGCTCTTCTTCCAGCTTTTGGCGATTTTGAGGCATATCGCAACCGCATACTTCGTAACCCGCTTTGGCAAAGGCTTTGGCATACAGCCTGCCCATGTCGCCCATCCCGATTATACCTATTAACATGGCACTAATATAAGTATGAGTGGCATAATTCGGAATGAAACATTATTTTAGCCATTATTAAGATAGCCAAAGGTAAACTAACCGCCTCTGGCTGCGTTACATCTATCATTAACTTAAAACTATGAAGAAATTATTTAGCCCACTAATAATTCTCTCTTTAGCTTTTTCGATCTCGATCGCTTTTGCTCATCCGCAGGACAGTCTTAAAAAGACCACGCCCAAACCGCAGGCTGTGAAACCGGCGGTGGTAACGCCGTCTGTTACCCCAACCGCCGCACAACCGCAAAATACCGACCGCAGCCTGGCTGGGCAGTATAAATATTTAACTACTAAACTCTATGGCTATCAGCAAGGAGTTGTTGGTGCATTTTATCATAACGTAATGGATAGCCTGAAAACCACGCGTGCTGCTTTGCAAAAGGCACAGGCCGCAGCTAATTCACGCGCCGACAGCATCAGCCGACTTAATAATGCAGCTACCCAAAAAGACGAACAGTTGGCACAGTCGCAGTCTAAGGTAGACGAAATCAGTTTACTGGGAATTGGCATGAACAAGACTGCGTACAACACATTGATGTGGGGATTGGTGCTGGGCTTTGGCGCGGCTTTGCTGATTGTGATATTTACGACGGCAAGATTCAGGAGCGAAGCCAAATACCGCATTAAGTTATATAATGAACTGGAAGAGGAGTTTCAAACGTATAAAAGCAAGGCCCACGAAAAGGAGAAGAAACTTGCCCGTGACCTGCAGACAGAACGCAATAAGCTGGATGAGTTATTAGGCCGCTAAGTTTAGCGCTTTACTTTCTTTTCGGGTGACACTCCATTTACACACTGAGAACATCAGCGCTAAAATGGCCAACGTTTGCATTGCATATATAGATATAGTGTTTGCATCCCAATAATAGTTTCCTGGCTTAACACGGCCCTTTAGGTTAGTACCGTAATCAACTGCTAAGTGCCCTTGCCACTTGCCTAAAAGGTGAACTGCATGAGTAAGTATCAGGGTAAATGTTATGCCGGATGCGGCAAACACCAATATGGCAAAAATCGAAGGTTTGCCTGAGGCAACAATCCTGATTAGCCATACAACAAACACCATAACTACCATAACGGGCAGTCCGAAAGATACAAATGGATGTTTTATGACTATGTAGGTATCGTTTAAGTTGAGGTCTAACGTTGTGCCGCCAAAAAAAATACTTAGCAAGAGTATAGGTGCAGCTGTGCCTGCTAACCAAAATATTTCTTTCAATAAGGGATGTATGTGGCTTTTCACGTGATAAAATGGTTTTAAGCTAATATAAAACTTTTACCAGTTCTTCAAAGTACCAATTATTATCCCCTAACTATCAGAACCATACCATGGATATTACAGTAACGAAAAACTGTTACTGATTTAAACCAAAACAGTGTACACCAATTAGTGCTCCCTATTTTTCAGGTCCCCGGTAACGCTATCATCGCTATTTGATCTTTGCGCCTCGGCTGTCCGGTCTTCGGCTTTTTTCACCTCATCCTTTTCGCTGATAGGGCCTTCTGTCTGTAGCTCCTCTTGTTCGGGCGTAGTTTTATTTTTGTCTTTTTCATTTATAGCCATAAATACCTCCTTATAGTTATAACCTATCATACCAATGATGGTTTATTATATTTTAAATTATTAATTATGTTTAATTTAAAAGTTAAAGTATGCCTTTATAATACGTTGACAGTGTAAAGAAGCAATTTGCATATTACAAACCGCTTGCCGGGCGCACCTTTGAGCAGCTAAACGAAGAGCGACTATTTTGCCGATATAACGGCGAGTGCAATACTCATGATGAGGCAAAACCGAAATGAAACATATCCTGTTTCTTGTCGTTATAATATTATAAACCTGATAACCCGTACCACATTTGTTGTTTAACATTAAACACCGGGTAGTTATGGAAGAGCAATTAAAACACTATGAGTTTATCAACTCACAAACCGGCAACATATTAAGTTACCTCAGCTTACCTGCCAATTTAGACGCAACAGAACTGAAATTATTTCTGGAACGCCGTCAGCAGGAACTGGCATCGTTGCATAAGTTATTTATAGAACTCATCTACTGGCAAGATCATGAGCATTGCATAAGGTGACAGGTACACAGCAAAAAAGCCATCCTTGAAGGGATGGCTTTTTATGTTCAGATCTTCCGGTACTATCACACTTTGATCTCAACTTCAACACCGCTTGGGAGTTCAAGCTTCATCAGTGCGTCTACAGTTTTAGAATTAGAGCTGTAAATGTCTAACAAACGTTTGTAAGAGCACAGTTGGAACTGCTCACGTGCTTTTTTATTTACGTGCGGCGAGCGCAATACTGTAAATATTTTCTTTTCAGTTGGCAACGGAAGTGGTCCGCTTACTACAGCGCCTGTAGGCTTTACTGTTTTTACGATTTTTTCGGCTGATTTGTCAACCAGATTGTAATCGTAAGATTTTAATTTGATTCTGATTCTTTGGCTCATTTTACTATTTATTTAACCAAACCTAAGAGCTATTTATTAGGAATGGTGGTGTTAATTATGTTTAAATGTGTGATATGCAAGTGGGCAAAGTTTCCATCTGCACACTCGCATATTCGCACATTTTCAATTACTCTACTGATGAGGTTTGTTTGCGGCCTTTGTTTTTGGCTACAACTTCTTCCTGTACGTTACGTGGTGCTTCTTCGTAGTGATCAAACTCCATGGTTGAAGTTGCACGGCCTGAAGTGATGGTACGTAATTGTGTTACATAACCAAACATTTCAGAAAGTGGTACCATAGCTTTGATTACCTGAGAACCATTACGGGTATCCATACCTTGCAGCTGACCACGACGACGGTTCATGTCACCGATAACGTCACCCATGTTTTCTTCAGGGGTAAGGATCTCTATCTTCATGATAGGCTCCAACAACACCGGACGACATTTTGGTAACGCCTCACGGTAAGCAGAACGGGCAGCGATCTCGAAAGAAAGCGCATCCGAATCGACAGCGTGGAATGAACCATCAATCAAGCGAACTTTTAAGCTGGTAAGCGGGAAGCCGGCAAGTACACCGTTATCCATTGCAGACTTGAAGCCTTTCTCAACAGATGGGATAAACTCACGTGGGATAGCACCACCTACGATCTCGTTCACAAACTGCAGGCCTTCTTTCTCGTCATCGGCAGGAGAGATGATAACCTGAATATCGGCAAATTTACCACGACCACCAGTTTGTTTCTTGTAAGTTTCGCGGTGTTGTGTTGTACCGGTGATAGCCTCTTTGTAAGCTACCTGTGGCGCACCCTGGTTAACCTCAACCTTGAACTCGCGTTTTAAACGGTCCATGATGATGTCCAGGTGAAGCTCACCCATACCGCTGATAACAGTTTGGCCAGTGTCCTGGTCAGTTTGTACACGGAAGGTTGGATCCTCTTCGGCCAATTTACCAAGTGCAATACCCAGTTTATCAACGTCGGCCTGAGTTTTAGGCTCAATAGCCAAACCGATAACCGGCTCCGGGAATACCATTGACTCCAGAACGATAGGGTTCTTTTCGTCGCAAAGGGTATCACCAGTTTTAATATCTTTAAAGCCTACTACTGCAGCAATATCACCTGCACCTACGTTAGGGATAGGGTTTTGCTTGTTAGCGTGCATCTGGAATATACGTGATATACGCTCTTTGTTTTCAGAACGCATGTTGTATACATACGAACCAGCCTCCAGGTTACCTGAGTAAACGCGGATAAAGCACAAACGGCCTACGAATGGGTCGGTAGCAATTTTAAATGCAAGTGCTGAAAAAGGCTCGCTTACATCTGGTTTGCGGGTTACTTCTTCGCCTGTATTAGGGTTGGTACCAGTGATGGCTTCAACGTCAAGCGGCGAAGGCAACAGTTCCATTACATAATCAAGCATGGTTTGTACACCTTTGTTCTTGAATGAAGAACCGCAGGTCATCGGTACAATTTTACCAGCCAAAGTAGCCTGGCGCAATGCGTCCAATACTTCACGCTCGGTAATAGTGGTCGGATCGTCAAAGAATTTCTCCATCAGCGTGTCGTCAAACTCGGCAACAGCTTCCAGTAACTTCTCGCGCCACTCGTTAGCTTCTTCCAGCAAATCGTCAGGAATTGGCACTTCGGTAAAGGTCATGCCTTTATCGTGCTCGTTCCAAACAATACCACGGAAGTTGATCAAATCAACTACACCTTTAAAGTTATCTTCGGCACCGATAGGGATTTGCAGCGGCACAGCGTGGCTGCCCAGCATATCTCTAACCTGCTTAACAACTTTCAGGAAGTCGGCACCAGAACGGTCCATTTTGTTTACGAAACCGATACGTGGTACGTTGTAGTTGTTAGCTAAACGCCAGTTGGTTTCTGATTGCGGCTCAACACCGTCAACCGCAGAGAACAGGAACACCAAGCCGTCCAATACACGCAGGGAGCGGTTTACCTCTACGGTAAAATCCACGTGACCCGGGGTATCGATAACGTTTACCTGGTATTTGTTTTTGCGGTAGTTCCAGAACACGGTAGTAGCAGCCGAAGTGATGGTGATACCACGCTCCTGCTCCTGCGCCATCCAGTCCATTGTTGCGGCACCTTCGTGCACCTCGCCAATCTTGTGGCTCACACCAGCGTAATAAAGAATACGCTCTGTAGTGGTGGTTTTACCAGCATCAATGTGAGCGGCAATACCTATGTTTCTTGTATATTTAAGGTCTCTTGACATCTTATTTGTTTGATTTCTCTGATTCGTCTAAAATGATTTCACCGATTTGTTAAGATTTAAATTGCAATCCTAATAAAATCGGTGTAATCAAATATTAAATCGGTGTAATCCTTTTTATTTATACCCTGAAGTGTGAGAACGCCTTGTTAGCCTCAGCCATTTTGTGCGTATCTTCTTTCTTCTTCACTGCAGCGCCTTCACCTTTTGATGCTGAAATAATTTCACCAGCCAGTTTCTCCATCATGGTTTTTTCGCCACGACGACGTGCATAGCTGATAAGCCATTTCATACCCAAAGCAATTTTACGCTCAGCACGAACCTCAGTAGGTACCTGGAAGTTAGCACCACCTACACGGCGTGATTTAACTTCTACAGATGGCATAACGTTGTTCAACGCTTTTTTCCAGGTTTCTAAACCGCTTTCGCTGGTTTTCTTTTCAACAATATCAACAGCGTTGTAAAAAATAGAGTATGCGGTAGATTTTTTACCATCATACATCATGTTGTTTACAAAACGGGTTACCATGGTATCGTTAAACCGTGGGTCAGGAAGGATAATTCTCTTTTTTGGTTTCGACTTTCTCATTTTCTGCTATCCTCCTTAATTATTTCTTTTTACCTTTTGCAGGTGCAGCAGCTGGCTGGCCTGGTTTAGGACGTTTGGTACCATATTTAGAACGACGCTGGTTACGGCCGGCAACACCTGATGTATCCAGTGCACCACGGATGATGTGGTAACGTACACCTGGTAAGTCTTTAACACGACCGCCACGGATCAACACGATAGAGTGTTCCTGCAGGTTGTGACCTTCGCCAGGGATGTAGGCATTCACCTCTTTACCGTTGGTTAGGCGCACACGGGCCACTTTACGCATTGCTGAGTTTGGTTTTTTAGGGGTAGTGGTGTACACACGGGTGCACACTCCTCTTCGCTGTGGACAGCTGTCCAACGCTGGAGACTTACTCTTGTCTTCCAGAGCTACTCTACCTTTTCTAACTAATTGTTGAATAGTAGGCATTTCTTGCTTTTTTCCTTTGTTTCTTTTACAGTTTTGTCCTTATTTTAAGGACTGCAAAAGTACGGAGATATTTCTGAATATCAAGTGCCTGAAAGAAAATATTTTACAACGCGGCTATGAATCGCACGCGAGGTAAGAAACATACTAACTTAATAACATCGTATATTGATAATATACTTAGGTCTGTAAAAAGAACGATCAGATAAATGTATGTTTTAGCTTGTTGATGATAACACCAACATGAGCGCCGGTTTATGGAACATGGGACTGGGTTTATAATAACATTTTTAACCCGCTGCTCGAGGGCGCGACAACAATAAAGAACAAAGGGGGGCCCGCAGCTGGCGAAAAAGGCATGACTAAAGTTTTGGGGATTATAAACGGATGGCGCTCACAGAAGCCTGCAATATTATTTTTACATTTTAAATTACACTAAATAAATATCTTATGCGCAAAAAATATTTATTCATTTTCGTATATTTTATTGCTGTCAATTCTATTTCAAGGATGTAGTCACTCTTATGATGAAACAAGCCGAAATAAGCAGATAGACGGATTAGTTCCTGATGCTGAAACAGCCGTCAAAATTGCGGAAGCTGTGTGGTTTGCTGAATATGGGGATCAAATTTATGAAGAAAAACCTTTCTTAGCGGATTTGCAAGATAGCGTCTGGCATGTTACAGGAACATTACATGCAGAACATGGTGGAGCTTTATTTATTTCGATCCATTGCAAGGATAGTAGGGTGTTGTATGTCGGACATACAAAGTAACTTCTGCCATTTAGGTGTTCACCAACATGAAACACACAAATTATTATCCATAATCAGTCAGCAATCCCCTCGCCCATGTCGGTGTTATCACCAACATGTAAACGTTTAAGTTATTCTGTAATCCAAATGAATCGACGAGACGATCGCATTTATATCCATTATTTGCATATACTAACCAAACCCAATTAAATAGTAGCTTTGCACTCTATGACAAAGCAGCGCCCTACTATATTAGTTGTAAATGATGACGGCATTACCGCTCCGGGTATAAAAGCATTGATTGATGCCATGGCTGATATTGGCCGCGTAGTAGTTGTAGCTCCAGATAGTCCGCAATCGGGTATGGGGCACGCCATTACCATAGGTAAACCGCTCCGGTTTGACAAGGTGGACCTTTACAACGGCATAGAAATGTATAAATGCTCCGGCACCCCGGTCGACTGTGTAAAGTTGGCGGTAAACCTCGTTTTTAAAGGTAAAAAGCCGGACCTGTGTGTATCAGGCATTAATCATGGGCTTAACAATTCTATCAATGTATTGTACTCCGGCACCATGTCGGCCGCTGTGGAAGGCGCCATAGAAAGTATTCCGTCCATTGGTTTTTCTTTGGATGACTATACTTTGCAGGCCGACTTCCGCCCGTGCCTTAAGTATGTGAAACAGATAGCGCTGCAAGTGTTGCACAATGGCTTGCCTCCGGCTACCCTGCTCAATGTTAACTTCCCGGCCACGCCGTTAAAGGGCATTAAAATATGCCGACAGGCCAACGCCAAATGGGCAGAGGAATTTGACGAACGTATGGACCCGCACAAGCGCCCTTACTATTGGCTTACCGGCGTATTCCAATTAAATGACCAAGGTGAAGACACCGACGTATGGGCTTTGGAGAACGGCTACGTATCGGTAGTACCTGTGCAGTTTGACATGACCGCTCATCATGCTATACCGTTGTTAAACAGCTGGACTTTTAACGAATAATAAGCTCAATATCTCCATGAAATATTACCTCGTAGCAGGCGAAGCCTCTGGCGACCTCCACGGCGCCAACCTGATCAAGGCCCTGAAACAACAGGACGCCGCTGCGGATTTTCGTTATTTCGGGGGCGATTTAATGAAGGCTGAAGGTGGAACCTTGGTGAAACACTATGCCGATATGGCTTACATGGGGTTTGTTGAAGTGGCACTTAACCTGCGCACCATCCTTAATAACCTTAAACAGTGCAAGCAGGATATCGCCGAATGGCAGCCCGATGTAGTTATCCTGATTGATTTCCCCGGCTTCAACCTAAAAATAGCGGCTTTTGCCAAACAGATAGGCTTAGAGGTATGCTATTATATATCGCCGAAAGTTTGGGCATGGAACCAAAAACGTGTACTTAAGATAAAGCAGGTGGTAGACCACATGTTCTGCATCCTGCCTTTCGAAGTGAACTTTTATAAAAGCTGGGGTATGCAGGTAGATTACGTGGGCAACCCTTTGCTGGATGCAATTGCGTCGTTTACTCCCGATGCTGATTTTTATAACAGGCATGCCCTGCCTAAAAAGCCAATTATAGCTTTATTGCCCGGCAGCCGCAAGCAGGAGATTAAAAACTTACTGCCGGACATGGCAAAAGTTGCGACCGAATTTCCAACCCATCAATTAGTTATTGCCGGTGCTCCGTCATTCACCAAGGATTATTATCTGCCATTTATCCAGGGCAACAAGATCCCGGTGATATTCAACGCAACTTATGATTTGCTTGCACATGCTGATGCTGCTGTGGTGGCATCCGGTACCGCAACGCTCGAAACCGCCCTACTCAACATCCCGCAGGTAGTAGTTTACAAAGGGCACCCGCTTACTATGGCTATAGCGCGCATGCTGGTTAAAATACGCTTTATTTCACTGGTAAATTTGATAATGGATAAGCTCGTAGTGCATGAGCTTATACAGCAGGACTGTAATGCTGCCAACATAACGGCGCATTTAAAAACCTTATTGCCTGGCGACAATCAACGTGAGGTTATGCTTACGGACTACGCTGCTTTACATGAGCGCATGGGTAAGCCCGGTGCTTCAGCTAAGACAGCCTCGCTGATTATGAAATACCTGCAAAAAAAGTAAGGCCCTGCACAAATTGCAAGGCCCTGCGTTTTTCATAGGTGATGTGAGAAAAAATTTATAGGTAGATGTATATGATGGTCAGGCTGCCGACAAGTTTTGGCGTGTGGCGTCCTGTTTGTTGATGCCTAATACCGCATTCTTTTCGCGATAAGCTTTTAAATCCTGCATTAATAACTCTTTCAGCTCAGCATCAAAGCGTGCTACTAATTTGCTTGTAGCTGGTTTTGTAATGTTTTTCATAGGTAGATGATTTGAGGTTGATGTATTAATTACGCAGCTGAAAGGCTGTTAGATTTTGACTGATTTAAAAACTGATTTTTAGCTTCTTTAATGGCTTTCAGATCACTCATGATAAGTTCTTTTAATTCGCTGTCAAACTTAGCTACCAGTTTGCTTATTGAGGGTTTTCTGTAGGTTTTCATAGTTGAATCAGTTTTTAATTTTATAGTTCAGTTATTAGTATTCTTTTTGTCGTCATCAGTTTCTGTAAGGTTCTCTTTGCGGCGTTCTGCTTCTTTCTTCTGCCGCTCCAACTGCTCGGCGTCCCTTTGGTCGCCTGTAAGCTCGGGGGCTCGTGGATTATCCCACTCTTTTTCTTGCTCCCCGGCGTTATTGCCTTTGTCTTTCATCGAAACAACCATAATGCTGATGTTTTTCTGTTGAATTATACACCAATTCGGTGCCAAACAAAAACAAGACAGTTTTTAGACAATAATTGTGGGATTAAGAGTAAACATTGCGGGCCGGCATCTGTATAAAATAGCTTACAATGCGCGCCAAAAGCTGTATCAATTAGCAATACAACCTGTCGGGTGCAGTAGTCAATTTCCAAAAATTTTGAATTTTTGTGCGGATGCTTCCCTAACCAAACGGACAATTACGGCAATGTCATACAATTGTACAGAAAGGTGTACAAGTGCTGTACAAATAAGTCAAATCAGAACAAATTGAGGCTATTTCAATACGCTTATGCGGTAATGGAGTTGAGGAATTGTACAAGCTGCTCAACCGCAAGGGCACGGTGACTGATACTATTTTTCTGATCCATGGTCATTTCGGCGAAAGTGATATCATATCCCGCAGGTTCAAATATAGGGTCGTAGCCAAAGCCACCTGTTCCATGTTGCTGTAAACGTATGGTGCCTTCTATAGTGCCATCAAAAAAATATTCTTTTCCCTGCCATATTAATGATATCACCGTACGGAAACGGGCGCTGCGGTCAGTCACCCCGTCCATCTTACTTAACACCTTTGCTATGTTTGCCTCATGGTCTCCATGCTTACCAGCGTAACGGGCCGAGTATACACCAGGTTCACCGCCTAAAGCATCTATCTCCAGGCCGCTGTCGTCGCCAAAACAATTGTAACCGTATCGCTCATAAATAAAACGGCTCTTTATAGAGGCATTTTCATTAAATGTAGTACCGGTTTCCTCAATATCCTCAGTACAGCCTATGTCGGCAAGGGTAAGCAACTTAATGCCGCTGCCAATTTTGGCGGCTACTTCATCAAGCTTGTGGCGGTTATTAGTGGCAAATACTAATTCAATCATAACACTAAAAATTCTTTACCTGCTCCCAAAATACTTTCTTGGCAGCGTTGTCATTCATCATATCACCGAAGGCAAAGGTTACAAGCACCGGTATATCTTGATAGGATGTATGTTGATTAAAAGCCAAATCAGCCAATATATGAGAGGCCGTGTTACGGCCGAGCACCAAAATCTTTTTCGGCTTAAAGTAGGCAAGCAGGTCGGGCCAGGTACAGCCAGCGTACTCCGACATGTTGAGCAAGGCAATATCATTAAGGGTGAAACCTGTACGCTCAAGCGTACTTTTCAAAGCGGTTAAATGTGCGCCATCCATACCCTCTGCGTATTGTATCAATACCAGGAAGTTTTTTAAATTATTACCCTGATAATTAAAATGCAAAGGCGGCGTTTCAATTGTTGTTGGGGCGGGGGGCTCGGTGTAAATAGAGGTGTTTGCTGCCACAAAGCCTTGTGCAAACAGCTCCTTTTCCTGCTTTAGCAGAAAAAGCTCGTCATTAAAAATATAACGGTAAGCTGCAGGCGATTCAACTTTCACTTTAACAATTTTTAACAAAAGTACACAAACGCTTTAAAGCATTATGGGCATATTAGCACAAATAAATGCTCAAATTGATTTTGAGGTGTTTATTAATATTTTTTTACCGAAATTCGTGGTTTTTTAAAGGATAGCTATCCGTAACAGAATGAGTAATTTAAAGTACATAAAAAAAGCCGGCACCCTTGCCGCAGCATTAATATTGTTTTCCGGTTTTGCCATGGGCCAAACCAAAGTGCTCGACAAAGTGACGGCTGTAATTGGTAACAGCCCTATCTTACTGTCAGACATAGAAACACAATACGCACGCTACCAACTGGAAGGCGGAACGCCTAATCCCGATATCAAATGCCAGATACTGCAAACCATCATTAGCCAGAAACTACTGGGCCAGCAAGCCATTATAGACAGTATTACTGTAAGCGATGAAGAGCTGGATAATGAGGTTGACCGCCGTATGCGTATTTCTATTCAGCGTGCAGGCGGACAAGATAGGCTGGAACAGTTTCTGGGCCGCTCGGTATTGCAATATAAGGATGAGATACGCCCAGACCTGCGTGAGCAAATGGTGGCTCAGCGTATGCGTTCAAAAATCATTGAAAAGCTGAACGTAACACCGCAGGAGGTGAAAGAGTACTTTGATAAAATTCCGAAAGATAGCTTGCCTACTTTTAACAAAGAGGTAGAGGTTGGCGAGATAGTGTTTAAACCGCAGCTGACCAAAGAAGAAAAGGCGGCAACCAAGCAAAAGGCTGAAGAGCTGCGTGAACGTGTAAAAAAAGGCGAAGATTTTGCGGCACTGGCACGCCTATACTCTCAGGATAAAATGTCGGCTGTTGAAGGCGGCGACCTTGGTTTTGCCGACCGCCAGACCTTTGTAAAGGAATTTGCCGCTTACGCCTTCAAATTAAAGGCTGGCGAAATATCACCGGTGTTTGAAACGGATTACGGTTTCCACTTTTTACAGGTGATTGAGCGCCGCGGCGAGCAGGTACATGTGCGCCATATCTTGTTAATGCCAACAGTTACCCAAGCAAGCCTTGACAGGGCGCAGCACAAAGCAGACAGTATTTATAATATGCTGCAAAAAGACAAAAAAATCGACTTCTCGAGTGCTGCATCATATTACTCTGATAATAAAGAAACCAAGTATAACGGCGGCTTGATGCTGAACCTGGAGGATGTGCAATCGCGCAGTACACTTATCCCTACCGATAAGCTCGACCCCCAGGTTGCGCTTACTGTTGATACCATGAAGGTAGGCCAAATTGCCAAGCCTGCATTGTTTACCGAGCGCGATGGTACCAAAGATTACAAAATATTATTCCTTAAAACAGTAACAGACGCCCACAAAGCCAGCCTGGAAAAAGACTTCCCTAAAATTAAGGAACGCGCCTATGCCGCTAAAATGGATCGTGTAATAAGTGAATGGTTTGAGCGCAAGCGCAAGCAAACTTACATACGCATCGATAAAAATGCAGAATGCGGTTTGCTCAAGGGATGGTCTACCGACACTACGGCGCAGGCAAATTAATAAGCAACTTTACACCTACCCTCCTATGCAATATGGATCAGATGTGGAAGCTGCCGACGCGTTAAGCCAGGCATACCATAAGCTCCGGGCCGAAATTGGCAAAGTCATTATCGGGCAGGACGATGTAATTAAATGTGTGCTGGTATCAATCTTCAGCAACGGGCACTGCCTGCTTGTTGGGGTACCGGGCCTGGCTAAAACACTCCTGGTACAAACAGTGGCACAGGCACTGCAGCTCGATTTTAAACGCATACAGTTCACGCCGGACCTAATGCCGTCGGACATTATTGGCGCGGAGATATTAGGTGAAGACCGTAATTTTAAGTTTATACACGGCCCGGTCTTTTCAAACATCATTCTTGCTGATGAGATAAACCGCACGCCGCCAAAAACGCAAGCCGCCCTGCTGGAAGCCATGCAGGAAAAGGCCGTGACTGCGGCGGGCATAACGCATAAGCTATCGCAGCCTTTCTTTGTATTGGCTACGCAAAACCCTATTGAGCAGGAAGGTACCTACCCCCTGCCGGAAGCACAGCTGGACCGCTTTATGTTTAACGTTACCCTGGGTTACCCAACGTTTGAGCAGGAACTGCAGGTGGTGAAGAACACAACCGGCACCTTCAAAGGTGAAGTTCAACCGGTGCTTAATGCAGCACAAATCATGTACTTTCAGCAACTTGTGCGCAATATACCTGTTGCAGACAATGTGGTGGAGTACGCTGTACGCCTCGTTGGTAAAACACGCCCAACCGGCGAACTGGCAACGCCCGAAGTAAAAAGACTGCTTAATTGGGGTGCAGGTCCGCGTGCCTCACAGTTCCTGGTATTAGGTGCCAAGTGCCATGCAGTTATCAACGGCAAATACTCTCCGGATATTGAAGATGTACAAGCCATAGCAAAGCCGATACTTAGTCACCGTATTGTGCGCAGCTACCATGCAGAAGCCGAAGGTTTGAGTGCAGATGATATTATTGAAAGGTTATTCTAATTAACCGTTATACCATAAAAGAAAAGGCCTTGCTGATCAATAATCAGCAAGGCCTTTTCTTTTAGTATAATCTCCTTATTAATTCTCTACAGCTGAGAATATCTCTAACAGCATATTCCATTTAAACTCTTTGTCCTGCTCCCAAATACGCACATAGTTGAAGTTGCTCACAATGTTACCTTTTTTTATACGGGCAGTGCCATAGCTGTAAGCGAGGTCGCCACTGGCAGAACGGCCTGCATTTACCGTATGCGCGGTAATGAAAATGGCCTGGTTCTCCACAAAACGCATTACCTGCTCCTTACCAGTCATCGGCTCAAAACCAGGGAAGTAAAAGCGGCCTTCAGGGCTTAAAAACTCTTTGTAGCTGCCCATAGTATTTTTGGTGAGTGCTTCGTTGAAGCTCGCATCAGTACTGATAACAATCTGCTTGCCTTTAAAAGGATCTTTGCTTGGCGCAGTTACTTTCTCAGCATCGGGTTCGCGAATATCAGTAAGGATTTGTTTTTCAGGCTCCGGGTGCTGTATACCCAGGTCAATCAGCAAACGCAGCTTGTTATCTACGTCGCCGCGCCAAACAGATACATACTCGCCATAAATCTTTTCTTCACCTTTACCGTTCTGATAAACGTAAGGGCCGGCGCTGAACGCTAAATCGCCATTGGCAGATATACGGGCAAACTCAGGCGTCCAGGTAAGGGTGCCGGGTTGCTTAGCTATACTTCCGTAAAAGTCAGTTATCTTAACAGCATTTGGTTTAAATACTATTCCTTCAATGTCGGCTACTGATAAAAAACCCTCTTTAATGCCTTTGCGGGCTACAGTTTTTTCAAAGGCTTTTTCGGCATCTATAACCGTTTGTACTTTAGCTGCAGCAGGCTTATCCTGTGCATAAAGCAAACCATGGCTTGTTAGAATAACAATAACAGCTAATAATAATTTTCTCATATTATGTGTGATGTGTTGGAAGGCAATATATAGTAATTTTTCTATTTCGAACAGGTGTGATACCTGATGTAAACGTAATTTGTTTTACATAATTATACTAAAGGCACATTAAACCTTACTCCAGGTTGTTCCCTCTTTTCCGTCTTTTAACTGAAAGCCAATTTGTTGCAAACCGTTACGTATACGGTCAGACGTAGCGTAATCTTTATTTTGCTTGGCCTCGTTACGCAGGTTCACTACAAAATCAAGCACCTTGGGCAAATCGTTCTCCTCAGCCTTTTCATCTTTTAAGCCTAACACGTCCAGCACGAAAGCGTTCATAAGCGTTTTCAAAAGGTCAAGATTTTCCTGGTCAATCTTTAGCTTGCCATCTTTTACAGAATTGATAATGCGCGAGGCCTCAAACAATTCCGCAATCAAAACCGGACTATTAAAGTCGTCGTTCATAGCTGCATAACATCTGTCCATAAGAGGCTGAAGTTCGACTTCAGTATTTGCCGAAGGCTTTAAGGCATCCAATAAACCGAAAGCATTCATCAGGCGCTTAAAGCCTTTTTCTGATGCTTCCATAGCTTCGTTACCAAAATCAAGTGTACTACGGTAGTGCGCCTGCAGCATAAAAAAGCGCACCATCATGGGGCTGTAGCCCTTGTTTAATATTTTGTTGTTACCGCTAAACAGCTGGTGTGGCAGAAAGCTATTTCCTAACGATTTAGACATCTTTTGCCCGTTCACCGTAAGCATATTGGTATGTATCCAGTAACGTGCAGGGTTTTTACCGCAGCAGGCAATGTTTTGCGCAATCTCGTTGGTGTGATGCGTTGGCACCAGATCGAGCCCGCCGCCGTGAATATCAAATTGCTCGCCCAGGTACTTATTGCTCATTGCCGAGCACTCGAGGTGCCAGCCGGGGAAGCCCATTCCCCATGGCGACGGCCATTTCATTAAATGCTCCGGCTTGGCTTTAATCCAAAGGGCAAAGTCGAGCTTTCCATGTTTTTGATCCTGCCCGCCTAACGATCTTGTATTATTAAGCAGGTCATCAAGGTTACGCCCGCTCAAAACACCATAGTTGTTAGAGTTATTGTACTTCTCGACATCAAAATATACCGAGCCATCCACCTCGTAGGCAAAACCCTTTTCAAGAATAGCTTTTACCAGTTCAATCTGTTCAATGATATGGCCGGTGGCGGTAGGCTCAATGCTTGGGGGTAGGTTATTTAGTTCGGCCATTACATCGCGAAAACCCACGGTATAATGCTGCACTACTTCCATTGGTTCCAGCTTCTCCAGCTTGGCCTTTTTCTCAATTTTATCTTCCCCATCATCTGCATCTCCTTCCAGGTGACCGGCGTCAGTTACATTACGTACGTATCTTACCTTGTAGCCCAAGTGCTGCAAGTAACGGAATATTAAATCAAAAGATATATAGGTACGGCAGTTGCCCATATGCACATCGCTGTAAACGGTAGGCCCGCAAACGTACATACCTACGTGCGGCGCATTCAGCGGTTTAAACTCCTCTTTTTGCCGGGTGATAGTATTATAAACAAATAAATTTTGTTTCATATGAGCGCAAACTTACAAAACCCCCTTTACATCTATATGCCCGGGCTTACATTTTATAAAAGTATGATGATTGCGTGCCAGTTAGTTAAGCACCAATTCGCAGTAAAGCGGGTAATGGTCAGATAGCTTTTTTTCTACAACGCGATAGGCTGCTACATCAAACTGCGGGCTGGCCATTACGTAATCAATCTGGTAGTTCGGAAACGAACCATTATAAGTACGGCCAAGGCCGGATCCTTTTTCACGGAATGCGTTCTTTAAGCCGTACGCCATTCTGTTAACCGCGAAAGATGTTGGCGTGTCATTAAAATCGCCTGCAATTACATAAGGATACTTGCAGGCTGCTGCATCTTCCTTCACTTTAAACACTTGCTGGCTGCGTTTTATAAACGCGTTCTTAAGCTTCCCACCCAGTCGCTTGCTTGCACCAACGCTTGGCTTACCTTTTTTTGAAACAGTATCCAGATAGCGATAATCTTCTGAATCAAATTGTACCGATTGCAGGTGAACATTATACACCCTGAAGGTTTTATTCTCCCGTTTAAAGTCGGCAAATATGCATTGGTTATCACTGCGCCCCCCAGTAAGTGTGATTACACCCGTGCGCTCAACCGGAAATTTACTGAAGATAGCCATGCCAATATCTTCCGTTTCGCTGCTGTGTATAGGCTTAAAATAGTAGTGGCTACTCTTCATCAGCTTCACCATAGAATCAACCAAGGCATACTGCCCCCGCTTGCGCGATAAAAATTCCTGGAACACTATCACGTCCGCATCCTGCGTGGTAAGCATGTCCAATATGCTGTGGCGGGTATTAGCGTCATTATCCTGCCCGAAGGGCTTGAAGCTGTGAACGTTATATGTAATTATCTTGATAGCATTAGGACTAACCGCATTGCTACCTGAAAAACGGAAGCCAACGTTGTTTAACAACACATTGTACCCAATTAAAATAGTGCCTAAAGAAAGGAGCATATAAACCGGTTTGCGCAACAGCCAGTAAACCATGAGGATGATAGCAATGAGCAGCATTGGCGGGTATGCCAAACCAAAAAAAGCTACAGGCCAGAGCGTTGCCGGGTTAACTACCGGAGCCAGGTAACTGATGAGCATACAGGCGCATAAAAAATAATTGCCCCATAGCACTATCCTGTCTGGAAAACTGAGTTTCTTTTTTGTACTATCGTTCATCGCTGCTTGCACGGGACAGGGTTTCTTTTTCCTGCCGGGTCAGGTTATCATAGCCTGATTGTGATATTTTATCTAATATACGGTCAATTTCTTCCTGGGGCGGGTAAGCGGCCGCTACTTTATCTGCATTGCGGGATACAACGCGCATTTTTGGCCGCGGACTGAATAAATCATTAACCTTCCCTATCATATCCCCTCCATTTTGCAGGCGCTTGATGTAGATAAACCCAATCAACGCCCCGCCGAGGTGAGCGATGTTGCCCCCGGCGTTGAACCCCGTTATGCCCAAAAAATCAATAACGATGTAAGCTAACGCGATCCACTTAAGCTTTACCGGCCCAAAAAACATGAGGTGCATGGTATAATTAGGCAGCAAAGTAGCGGTTGCTACTACCACCGCCATCACGGATGCTGAGGCGCCTATAAGGGTAATGCCGTTAAGCACTTTAAGGGCGGGCACCAGATTATAAGCAAGCAAAACAAATAAAGCGCCTGCAAGGCCGCCCATTATATACAAACCTACCGTGCGCTTTTTACCTAAAAAGTCCTCAAATATCTGCCCCATCCAATACAGCCATAGCATGTTGAAAAGGATATGCAAAATACTGGCATGCATAAACATGTAGGTAAATGGCGTCCAGAAACGGGTTGCAAGCTTATCAAGTGCTGAAGGCATAGTTAAATATTCCTCGCTTAAAGCCAGGATGTAACTTTTACCCAAGCCGGTTACAAACAACTGCTCAAGTACAGCCGGAATGTTGATAGCCAAATAAATGGCTACGTTGATGCCTATAAGTACGAATAACTTACTTTGGGCATACTTTATTTTATAGGTTATATTTTCCCAGAGTGTCATGGTTCTTTCTACAGTTTAATACCTCATGCTTCGGTAGCCCCATATTTTTAACATAATGAAGCCAAATAGCGCGCCCCCTAAGTGAGCAAAGTGTGCTACCGAATCACCGGGAGCGCGTGCAACGCCGCCGTATAGCTCTAAAACCATATAACCGATTACCATGTATTTTGCTTTGATAGGTACCGGAAAAAATATCATGATCATTTCGGTGTTCGGGAACAAGAAGCCAAATGCCAGCAGTATACCGAAAACAGCACCGGACGCACCTAACACAGGCGAAAGATAGGTGTCGGGCAGTTGATTTAGTGGTAATTCTTTTGCGTACGGTATTGTAATGGAACCAACTGCATTATAAACCTCCAACGCCTGCACTGTCATGTGCAAAACCAACGCGCCTAAACCAGTAATAAAATAATACTCCAAAAAGCGTTTGGTACCCAAAGTTTGCTCTATAGCGGCTCCAAACATTACCAGTGCCAGCATATTAAACAAGATATGCTGAAAACCCGCATGCATAAACATGTAGGTAATAGGCTGCCAAAAATCAAATAATGGGGAGTTAAAGTAAAAAGCAGACAGATGTACTTCTAAATTTAACTGTGGCAAAAGCTGCGTTGCCAAAAAGAAAAGGATATTAATTATCAGCAGGTTTTTTACTGCAGGTGTTAAGTTAAATGGCATGTTTATAATAATGTGACCATAACGGCCTTATTTATCAAATCGTTCTAAGAGTTCGCTCATGGTAAATGTACTGATTACCTGTTTACCATTCAAGGCTACGTTAGGCATCTGGCAGGCAAAAAGCTGATCAATCAGCAAATTCATCTCGTCCATTGATAGCCGTGTACCTGCTTTGATGGCTGCGTTACGTGCCAGCGAGCGCGCGAGACTATCGCGCTTATTTAACTTCAAAACTGCCTGGTTGTTTTTAAAGCCCTCCAGCAAATGCTCCAGTAGTTCATGTTCGCTGCTATTGTTTATATCTGCCGGTACACCTTCTACCACCACCGTATTTTTGCCAAACTCTCGAACATCAAAACCGAGCGCCTTTATATCAGGCATCAGCTCTTTTAACAACTCAAAATCGCTGCTGTTTAGTGTAACCGTTTGCGGAAATAAGCTTTGCTGACTAACGCCGGAATGCGTATCCAGTTGCTGCAAAAAGCGCTCGTACAAAATGCGCTCGTGCGCTGCCTGCTGGTTAATCAGCATAAAGCCCGATTTTATTTGCGAGAGAATAAACCTGCTATGCACCTGAAACAGTTGCCGCTCACTGTTTTTATTTATTTCCTGTTCGTTAACCGCTATAAACGGCTCCTCATGTAATGATTGCTGGACGGCTGTTTCCTTTTTACTGATCTCATAAAGGGTATCCCAATTCTGCGGCATTTTGTTAGCCCTGAATTCGGGCGCTGCACTTGTATAATTGCTTGGGCGACTGCTGCGCTCATTAGCAAAAGGGTTAAAGTCGGGATTTACCGTAATAGTCGGCGGCACAATCTCATTCAGCGGTTTTTCTGTTATGAGGTGACCGATACTGTTCTCTTGGTCAAAATCAATAGTAGGCGTTATATTATACTTACCGAGCGCCCGTTTTACCGCCGAGCGGATGATGGCATAAATGGCTTTTTCGTCCTGGTACTTTATCTCTGTTTTAGTTGGATGTACATTGATATCTATACGGGCGGGATCAATGTCTATAAACAACACATACAGCGGAAAGCTGTCCTCCGGCAATAGCTCTTCAAAAGCAGTAAGTACCGCATGGTTAAGATAAGCATCGCGGATAAAGCGGTTGTTTACAAAAAAGAACTGCTCGCCCCTTGTTTTACGGGCAAACTCCGGCTTGCCTATAAAGCCCTGCAGTTTAATGATGGTAGTATCTTCCTCAACCGGCACTAAGCGCTGGTTGTAATTGTTTCCCAGTAAATGAATAATACGTTGCTTTAAGCCCGATGCCGGTAAATGATAAACCTCCTGCCCGTCATGGTGTAATGACAGGAACACCTGCGGATTGGCCAATGCCACACGCTGAAACTCATCAATGATGTGCCGCATCTCTACCGGGTTACTTTTTAAAAAGTTGCGACGGGCGGGCGTATTATAGAACAGATTTTTAACGGAGATAGATGTACCTGTTGGTGCAGAGCAAGGCTCCTGGGTAATTATCTGCGAGCCTTCAATGCAGATGCAGGTACCCAATTCATCCTCATGCCGGCGGGTCTTCAATTCAACCTGGGCAATAGCGGCAATAGAGGCCATGGCCTCGCCCCGGAAACCCATTGTACGTATGGCAAACAGATCATCGGCCTTGCGAATCTTAGAGGTAGCATGGCGCTCAAAACACATGCGTGCATCAGTAATGCTCATGCCGCAGCCATTATCAATTACCTGAATCAGCGTTTTTCCCGCATCCTTCAATATTAGTTGAATTTTATCGGCACCGGCATCTATGGCATTCTCTATCAACTCTTTTACAGCCGAAGCCGGGCGCTGCACCACCTCACCTGCGGCGATCTGGTTGGCAACGGAGTCGGGTAAAAGTTGTATGATATCTGGCATGAAAAGAAAATTTAAATGATATGAGGATGCAAAATTAACTAATTGAGCGCATAACTTTACGGTTTACCGATTGTATAAAATGAGTACAAGAGGTTGACATATTTAATAAAGAGACCAAGTATGGATACCCAATTAGATAGTATCGATAAAGTGGAATTTGCCACTATTATATCTATTCTTGAGAAAATCTTGAATACTATTACTAGTTAAACAGATGTTGTATATACGAGGTTTGATAACGTAAAAGACGCGATGAACCATATTTATAACCATTTGGAGCATTTACGATTATTCGATTATAGCGTACTTAAGGAGATAGATTTAGATTTTGCACCCACCGGTTTTTACCAGGAACTTGCTATGCGTAATTATTGGGGAGATGAGTATATATCGTTATCCAAAATATTCGATACCAGTTATGAGCGTTTAACTTCTGACTAACATATTAAATTAATCAAGTCTGTATCTATTATATGAGAAAAAAACAATGGGGCATGCTCCCATCCATCTTACTGGCTTTTACTTTATTTAACTCGGCCTGCGCACAAAATCCTCCGCAAAGTGCCATCAGTTTCCTTAACCTGGAGCAGGAAGCACAAAAAAGTACGGTTTTACTTAACAACGAGCGGCAGCAAATACCATTAAAAGGTCTTGACAGCCTGACAGTGGCCAGCATTAACTTTTCTAAAACCTTCGCTAAAGAGTTTGACAGCCTGGCCAATAAATACACCCGCGTTACCTCCTTTAACGGCAACGATTATCTGGGGCAAAAAAGTACTGCCAACCTCGCGCTCGATCTCAAGTTTTATAATACCCTCGTTATACAACTTACAGATATCGATCTTGCCAAAGCACCTGTGGTTAGCTTTATACAAAACACCCAAAAATTAAAAAATGTGGTGCTGGCTGTATTCGGTAACGGCAATGCATTGGCTCAACTGAACGGGGTGAATGCGCCCATCATCTGGACAGATAAAACCACGCCTGTTAATGCCGGCTTTATAGCGCAAGCCATTTTTGGCGGCGTGCCGCTATCGCAAAAGTTACAGCAAACTTACTCAACGAAGTACGTGGCCGGAAGCGGTTTTGCAACACTGAAAAGCCGTTTGGAATATTCGGTGCCGGAGGCTGTCGGCATCAACTCCAATAACCTGAAAGAGATTGATGACATTGCCGCTGAAGCCATTCGCCGCAAGGCCACGCCAGGCTGCGTAGTGCTGGTTGCTAAAGACGGCAAGGTTATATTCAACAAAGCTTATGGCTACCATACTTACGAGCCGGTACAGCCTGATAAAGTAGAGGACATTTTCGATCTCGCATCGGTAACCAAAATAAGCGCCACGACTATGGAAGTGATGCGCCTGGTAGAGCAAGGTAAAATCAACCTTGATTCTACGATGGGTACGTACCTGCCATTAGCCCGTACCACCAATAAAAATACTATAAAGCTCCGCGAACTGATGCTGCATCAGGCGGGGCTGGTACCATACATTCCGTTTCATGAGCATGTTAAAGCTGCAGACCATAGCAACGACTCATCCGCAGTATTTGGTACTAAAGTGGCCGATGGCTATTACGTGCGCAATAATTTTTATAAAGACTATATGCTGCCTACCATGCTTAAAAGCGGCTTGCGCACGCGCGGCCAGTATGAGTATAGTGATTTGAGCATGTATTTTATGAAGGAGGTGGTAGAAAGCGTTACCGCAGAGCCGCTGAATGTTTACGTGCAGAAAGAGTTTTATAATAAGTTAGGTATGCAAACCGCCGGCTTCTTGCCGCGCAACCGCTTTGCGCCTGATAAGATTATACCAACAGAAAACGACACCTACTTCCGCCGTGTGCAGTTGTTAGGCTACGTACATGACCAAGGCGCGGCACTGGCTGGGGGCGTATCCGGGCATGCCGGCCTGTTTGCAAGCGCTAATGACCTTGCCATCCTTTTCCAGATGGTATTGAACCGCGGCAGTTATGGTGGCGAACAGTACTTCAAACCCGAGACTGTAGATACCTTTACATCTAAACAATCGGCCGTGAGCCGCCGGGGATTGGGGTTTGACCGATGGGATCCTATACAAAGCCGTCATTATCCTTCGGAACTGGCGTCAGACCAAACTTATGGCCACACCGGCTACACCGGCACTTGCGTATGGGTAGATCCGAAATACAATATGGTTTACATTTTCCTGTCAAACAGGGTATATCCGCAGGTAAGCAGCCAGCTTAGCAGCTTAAGCATACGCCCGCGTATACAGGACGTTGTTTATAAGGCTATTGAAAAGGGCATGTAATTCTATATCTTTATGCAACCAACACGCTAATAACCACATGCAAACCAAACCACTACCGCAAGGCTATCAAACAGTAATGCCTTACCTGATTTTAAAAGATGCGCTTAAGTTTTATGAATTTACGCAGACGGTTTTTGAGGCACAGGAATTACGCCGTACCCTGCGCGAAGATGGCGTTACATTAATGCACGGCGAAGTAAGCATAGGCGGCAGCGCCATTATGTTTGCCGAAAGCTCGCCTGACTTTGGCGACCAGAACGCCGGTTTATTCGTTTATGTAGATGACTGTGACAAACGCTATCAATTAGCTTTGGATAACGGTGCAACCATTATAATGCCCCCTGTCGATCAGGATTATGGCCGCGGCAGCGGTGTGATTGACCCGTTTGGCAATACCTGGTGGATAACGTCTTTGCTGTAAGCTTAAAGACGAGAGCAAAAAGCCAACAGATGAGTTCTCTTCTGTAAGGATGATTCCGGGACGTTTAATAAATCCTCTCCTTCGGAGAGGATTATTCACAATGTGTTGTTTTCTGTCTTTGTTCATGAGCGCTTCGCAATTTAGGGGGTAAAGCTCTCCCCTATTTCTTATGCGAAAACAGCCACGGCAGCAGGTCCGGCTCGGAGAACGCCTGCGTCCAGCTGTCGTGCATAGCATCTGGATATAGGGTATACCGCGGGTCGCCGCCTGCTTCACGTATAGCGGCTACCATAACTTCCGAGTGGTCGGCCGGCACCACATTGTCCTTCTTACCATGGAATATCCACAGCGGCACTTTCTTGGCATAAATTTTAGCGTTCAGCGTATTATCGCCGCCGCAAATAGCAAACGCCGCTGCAAACACCTTTGTACGTCTGCGTAGCATTTCAAAAGTACCCATGCCCCCCATGGAGAGGCCGCCAATATACACCTGCTTCTTGTCTACATAAGGCTTCTGCAAAAACTGGTCGGTTAGCCCCAGCAAGGCTTTCATGGCAGGGGTTGGTTCCGCATCCTTTTCCTGAAAATAAAACTTACGCTTACCACTGATCGGGTCTTTCTCAATCTTCACGTTCGACCAATAGCCATCCTTTGGGCACTGTGGGTAAACTACAATGGCCTGGTGATTATGCCTTACCTCGCCTGAGAGGAAAAGGTTAGTACCATAAGCTAGTTGCGCTGCGTTATCTGAGCCACGCTCGCCGGCACCGTGTAACACTATAATCAGCGGGTATTTTCTTTGCGGATCAAACTGCAGCGGAAACAGTATCCGGTACTGCAACGTATCGCCTTTTAAAGCGTATAAGCCTTTGTCAAAAAGTGATTTATCTTGTGCTTTTATAGTTAGCACACTAAGGCTTAAAAATAAGATCGTTAAAAAACTCAGTGTTTTTCTCATCGGATTGGAGGTGTATTAAGCCGGGGGTGTTTGGCCTAAAAAGTAAACGTACAATATTTTACACAACATAACGCTCATTTACTGCCAATGTTTTAAACGTGATGAAACGACCGTGATTTGATAAAAAACACCTGCTAAACCTTGCTTAATAATATGCTAAATATTTGTACGTTTACTTCGCTATGCAGTAATCTGCTTGCACCATTACAGACCTCATAAAAAGATGAATATTCGCTTAACTCAATTGCTTATCCCGGCGGCATTGCTGTTGGGCACTAACTGCTTTGCACAAAATGCCAAACCTGTAGAAATACAGGTAACTCCCTATAAAACCACTATGCTGGCCAATGGTACCGATGTTGCACGGCTGGCTATTAAGATAATTGATGCGAAAGGAAACACCGTACCTGGTGCAAGCACACAAGTCACCTACAAAATAATAGGTGATGCAACTATAGCGAGTTTAAACGGCAACACAAACGTAACAACCTTTAAAAGCACCGACAGTACCTGGACCACAACCCTCAAAGGCAATACCAACCTTATGCTGCGTGCCGGAAAAAAACTCGGGCACATAAAATTTGAAGCGAGCGCTGAAGGTCTCTACCCAGGCAGTACCGAGATACATACCGTACAGCCGGGCAAACCTCATAAAGTAACTACAGCGTCGTACGTCGCTAAAACAACAACGGATAAAAGTCTTGGGGCTGATATCTCCTTCTTGCCCGAGCTGGAAGCAAAAGGCATCAAGTTTTCGTCGCACGGCGTAGAGAAAGATGTTATTCAAATCCTTAAAGAAAATGGATTTAATTACATCCGCCTGCGTATCTTCCATAATCCGGCACAGCCTAAAGGCTATTCGCCTCAACAAGGATTTTGCGACCTGGCCCACACCAAACAAATGGCAAAACGTGTAAAAGATGCCGGTTTAAAGTTATTGCTCGATTTTCATTACAGCGATTACTGGGCCGATCCTCAGCAGCAATATAAACCCGCTGCATGGGCCGGAGAAGACTTCACTCATCTTAAAAAGTCGGTTTATGATTATACGGTGGATGTAATGCAGCAGCTGAAATCTCAAGGCACCACGCCCGACATGGTGCAGGTGGGTAACGAGATAAATCACGGCATGATATGGCCTGAAGGGCAGATTGGCAATCTCGATAGCCTGGCTCAATTGCTTTACGCAGGTATACAGGGCGTGCATGCTGTCAGTCCTAAATCATTAGTGATGCTGCATGTAGCCTTAGGCGGGCAGGCACAGGAATCGCAATTCTTTTATGATGCCATGCGCGACCGTAATGTGCCGTATGATATCATCGGCCTCTCCTATTACCCCAAATGGCATGGTACACTTACCGACCTTAAGGACAACCTTGCCGGCCTTAGCAAGCGCTACGGCAAGCAAATAATGGTGGCGGAATATACCATGCTCAAAAAACCGGTGAATGATGTTGCCTTTAATGTGCCGGGCGGTAAAGGCATAGGCTCTTTTATATGGGAGCCGCTAAGTACCTGGGAAGCTATTTTTGAAAAGGATGGCAAAGCAAACGACCTGCTATACGTATACCCGGAAATTGCGAAAAAACACGGCATTCATCTTCTGCCAAACCTAATGCACTGATGTACCCTACTCGTTTCGTCTTAGTTAAAACCGTTTGCCAGTCAGGATAGTTATAGTAAGGCATCAAGATGTTTTATTATGAGATCGATAAGGAAAGGGTCAATAAGCCAAAGCAAAAGGCAAGCGCCAACTATTAAAAGGTTGGAGGCTCGCAAAACCAAGGCAACGACCTTTACGATCAACTGATGGAAAGTCTTAACGCGAAGAAAGGGGCATAACATGAGTTTAAAAGAATATGAGAAAAAGCGGGATTTTAAGCAAACCAGCGAGCCTCGCGGCGGCGATAGCGATAGTAAAACACTCTCCTTTGTAGTGCAGCGTCATCACGCATCGCACCTGCATTATGATTTCCGGCTGGAGCTGGATGGCACATTAAAAAGCTGGGCCGTCCCCAAGGGGCCATCCTTAAACCCGGATGATAAACGCCTGGCCATGATGGTGGAGGACCATCCGATAGATTATCAGCATTTTGAAGGTATTATACCAAACGGCAACTATGGCGCAGGCGTAGTTTTGATATGGGATAAAGGCACTTATGAATCTCTTGCTGATAAACGTGCGGATGATGTAAAGACCTTGCGTGCCGGGCTAAAATCAGGAAACCTTAAGTTCCGGCTGCATGGACAAATACTAAACGGCGAGTTTGCGCTGGTTAAGCTTAAAAATTCTGAGGATAACTCCTGGCTGCTCATCAAACATAATGATGAGTTTGCCGAAAAAGGTTTTGACAGCGAGGCCTTTGTTCCGGATAATGTAAAGGCCATGAAAAATAATAAGGATGGAAAAGCAAAGGCCCTTCCTAAAAATCATAAGGTTAAGGCTCACGATAGTCATCCCGGTTCCAAAACAGAAGTAGAGGATAAGGAAGAAAGCATACCGGATAATGAACCCGCACAAGGGGGCGCCTACCGCCCAATGATGGCTAAGCTGGAGAGTAAAATTACAGACCGCGAAGGATGGATATATGAGCGAAAACTCGACGGCTACCGGGCGTTGGGGTACACTGGCAGCAAAGCGAAACTGATATCGCGCAACGGCATCGATTTTAGTAAAGATTACACGAAAGTTACCGCGGAACTTAAGGCGATACATGGCAATGCCATACTGGATGGCGAACTTGTTATTGAAGACAAAGATGGCCGCAGCCGCTTCCAGGATATTCAGCATTACGACGGCGATACCAAGACACTTACTTTGAAGTATTATGTGTTTGACCTGCTCAAACTGGACGGACACGATGTGCGCGGCATGGAGCTTATTAAACGCAAGGCATTGCTGCAAAAGCTGATTCATCAAAATCCGCAGCCATCCATAATTTATAATGAGCATATAGAAGGCCAAGGCGAAAAGTTATTTGACGAAGCCCGCAAACAGGGCTGGGAAGGCGTGATCGGTAAAGACGGACAAAGCCAGTACAGCAGCGGCAAGCGTAGCGATCGTTGGCTTAAATTCAAATACCAGAACTCGCAGGAGGCGATCATCTGCGGGTACACTGCCCCTACCGGCTCGCGCAAAAACTTTGGTGCGCTTGTGCTGGGCATCAATCAAGGGTCGCACATAAAATACATTGGCAACTGTGGTACCGGTTTCAATGAGGAGATATTAAAAGAAGTGTTTGCACAGCTAAAGCCACTGCAAACGGATGAAAAGCCATTTAACGAAAAGCCGCATCAGCGCAGTAAAATAACCTGGGTTAAGCCTGAGTTGGTATGCGAGGTATGGTATACGGAGTGGACCGCAGACGGTCACCTTCGGCACCCGGTTTTCAAAGGTTTACGTGAGGACAAAGAAAAAGATAAGGTTGTTATGGAAACTCCGGAAAAACAAATGGCCGACGACGAAGTAATTACTTATGGCCGCAAAAAAGTAAAAGTATCGCATCTTAACAAAGTATTCTGGAAAGATGAAGGCATAACAAAAGGCGAGTTAATCCGCTACTATCAAAGCATGGCCGATTATATTATTCCTTTCCTGAAGGACAGGCCGATCTCCATGCGCCGGCAGCCCAATGGTATAGACGATCCGGGCTTTTTCCAGAAAGACAACACCAACAACCTGCCCGACTGGATTAAAACGGAAAAGCTCTACTCAGAGAGTAACGATAAAGATATTAATTACATCATTGGCACTGATGCAGCTACGCTGTTATATATGGTGAACCTTGGCTGTATCGAAATCAATCCATGGCTAAGTACCTATAAACATCCGGATAACCCGGATTATATGGTGATTGACATCGATCCCCATGATGTTCCGTTCAGCTATGCGGTAGATACGGCCTTGAAAACGAAGGAAATTTTTGATGAGATGAAAATCAATTGTTTCATCAAAACTTCAGGATCAAAGGGCTTGCACATTTATACTTACCTCGGCGCCAAATATGATTATGATCTGGTTAAAACCTTTGCCGAATATGTGGCCCACCTGGTGCATGATGAGTTGCCAGACATTACCAGCATTGAGCGCAGCCCGGCGAAAAGACCAAACAAAGTGTATATCGACTTTTTACAGAATCGCCGTGGACAAACCATTGCCTGCCCTTATTCGGTTAGGCCTAAGCCAGGTGCCACAGTATCTGCCCCATTGCATTGGCACGAAGTGAATAACAAATTGAAGCTCGCAGATTTCACCATTTACAATATCAAGAAACGCGCGGAAAGCAATGATCCCTGGAAAGATTTGAACAAAAAAACTGCAGACCTGAAGGCGGGATTAGAGTGGCTCCAGGAAAAACAGAACAATTAAATTATAATTAATTTGTTTATCCTAAAAATTAAACAATTGGCATAGAATTAGCTGTGTTTAGGTATAAAATTACAATCTACCATCATGGCTACGAAAACTAAAGAAAAAACAGAAACTGCAAACGTTGCAGAAGAATCAGCATTAAACGAATTGTTTATTGACGAATTAAAAGACATTTACTGGGCCGAGAAACACTTGGCTAAAGCCCTGCCGAAAATGGCTAAAGGCGCTACATCTGATGAGCTAAGACAAGCTATTGAAAAGCACCTTGAAGAAACAGAGAACCAGATTACTCGTCTTGAGTCTGTTTTTGAATCAATTGAAGAAAAAGCAAGCGCAAAAAAATGCGAAGCAATGGAAGGTTTGATCAAAGAAGGCCAGTCAATTATGGAAGATACCGAAGAGGGTACACTTACCCGTGATGCAGGTATTATCTCAGCTGCCCAGAAAATTGAGCATTACGAAATTGCAAGCTACGGTACACTTAAAACTCTGGCGGCTACTTTAGGCTATACCGAGGCTGTAGAATTGCTAAACGCTACGCTTGAAGAAGAAAAAACCACCGACAGCCTGCTTACTCAACTTGCTGAAGCTGGAATTAATGAAAGCTCAAAAAGCGAAAAGAAATAAGATTAGCGATTTATTAATTATGTGAAGACCGCTCCCATCGCTGGAAGCGGTCTTTTTTATTTCACCTAATACAATAAGCATTGGGTTATGGGCAAAAAGAAAGGTCGCATCGTGTGAAACGATGCGACCTTATTTGTAAAAATTATTGAATGATATTACACGGCGCTGGTACGCTGCAAAGCACCTAATATCAGTGCAATGATGGCGATTACCAATAAGGCATGTATTAAACCTGTAGCTGTATAAGCAAAAACGCCGATAGCCCAACCTATTATTAGTATCACTGCTATCACATACAATAGAGATCTCATAGTTTTTTATTTTTTAGTTAAACATAAATAGATGCATAGGTATATACCATAACTATGCCGAAAGGTGGCAATCCATTGCATAAAATAAAAAAAGCGCCCTTACAGGCGCTTTTCACACAATTAGCTTAGTTTATTATAGCTTAAGCCACTTATTTCTTACAGCTATCTCTTCGCTGCCAGCATTATTTACAGATGCAATAGTGTATTTAACCCTGGTATTTTTAAGCAGTGTAACCGGTAATATCATTTCTTTACCATCGCGCAATACAGTTACCTGTATTTTGTCGCCAGGTTGTTTACCGTTTAGTACAGTAGAGAGGTCAGTTACAGGTTTTCCGTCGATGGCGGTAAGCTCGTCATCTACGTTAATACCGTCTTTCCAGGCAGCGCTGTTGCGGGCCACGGTAGTTACATAAATATGATTACCTGAATTAGAAGTAGCGATACCCAACGTAGGGTCATTGCTGTTTGCATAATCATTAGTAATCTTATAACCAGCATAACCCAGGAATTTTTCATTCTCCGGTACGGCAACACCGTTTATATACTTTGCATAGAAATCGTCAAGCTTCTCACCTGCAAACTTTTCGAGACCTTGTTTAAATTTAGCGTCTGTATATCCGCGTTTAAGCTTTTTATAATACTCATCATACATGTACTTCATCACATCATCAAGCGAGTATTTGGCTTTGCTGTTATGGATGATTAGCAGATCGAGCATATAGGCAATTACAGCGCCTTTGTTGTAATAAGAAATGCCGGAGTTTACAGAATTCTCATTCGGGCGGTAATATTTTATCCATGCATCAAAGCTTGATTCAGCTGCAGACTGCACCTTGCTGCCCGGTTGATTCTCTAAGCCGGATATGTTGCCGGCTACCGTTGCCAGGAAATCCTGCTCGTTGATAAGACCAGCCTGACGAAGCGCTTTGTCTTGATAATAAGCGGTAAAGCCTTCTGCTATCCAAAGGTTGGTAGTGTAGTTTTCATTTTCATAATCAAACGGGCCAAGAGCTATCGGGCGTAAACGCTTTACGTTCCATAGGTGGAAATGCTCATGCGCTACAAGCCCTAAAAATCCACGATAACCGCGTTCGGTATTGTAACCATCGCGGCTGCCACCTAATACGGTAGAGCTTAAATGCTCCAAACCACCGCCACCGCGCTGATAATTGTGCACGATGAACACATAACGCTTGTTAGGATTTTCGCCAAACACGGCGGTTTCAGCATCTATTATTTTAGCCATATCAACCTTCAGGCGTTCCTTGTCATAGTTTCCGCCTCCATACATAGCAACCTCGTAATTTACACCAGCGGCAGTAAACGTAAATACATCCTGAGTGCCTACTTCAATAGGCGAGTCAAACAGTATATCATAGTTTGGCGCTGTTACGGTAAACTGGTCATTACCTACAGCACTAAGGCTGGTTGATACAGTAGTCCATCCCTTGTAAGGAACAATTTTTATAGTCGAAGTCTGGTCAAGCATTCCTTTAGGATATAAGAACAGCCCTGAGGTTGACAGAAACGCGTGCGATACATCAATAAAAGCCGTACGCACGGATATTTCGAAGCAATACACACGGTACTTAACTTTCAATTCCTTTACACCTTCAGTGTTAATCTTCCAGGTGTTTTTATTGATCTTAACCGCAGGTATGCCATTGCTTCCCTTCCAGGCGGTTAGCTCTTCCACATTTTTGGCGAATTCGCGCACCAGGTATGAACCCGGAGTCCAAACGGGCATTTTCAACTCTGTAGACGGCTGGCTAAGTCCGCTTATTTTCATTTCGATATCGGCGTAGTGAGCCTGCGCCTCCGGGAATGTTACCGTGTAACTGATCTGAGTATTGGCGGCAGCGTCCGCATCATGGGTCATTAGTACGAGTATAAATAATAAATTAAATAATAGCTGAAATTTTTTCATCCGGCAATTTATAAATTTTTAAGATTCAAGGATGAGTTTTTGTAACACAATTGAGATGTAAAATGGTTGATACATAAAAACTTTTGTCCTTTTCAACCGATTATTTTGCGCTGTGGGTATGCCGTTCTGTGCAGGCATATCTGCTGTTTGTTGACTATCACCAATTATGAAAATAAGGTATATTATTTACACTTTACTTGCCCTGCTTATCGGCTATTTACTGTATAATAAATTATTTAACAGCGCGGGAGGTGAAGGCAAAGGCGGTGCCGGAGGCGGTAAAGGTGGTGGTGGCCGTAGAGGGCCTGTACAGGTGCAGGTATTAATTGCAAAAGACACTACGCTTAGTAACGTTATTGACGTAACCGGTACCATCAGCGCCAATGAGCAGGTGAACCTTGTTAGCCAAACATCGGGTAACATAACCGGTATTTATTTTAACGAAGGCAACCGAGTAAAGAAAGGCCAACTTCTGGTAAAGGTTTACAATGCCGACCTGCAAGCGCAACTGGCACAAAATAATTACAATGTAGCCCTCGCTAAAGATAATGAGTACCGCAACCGTGTGTTGTTGGAGAAAGAAGCGGTAAGCAAACAGGAGTATGAAACGTCGCTGGCATCCCTTAACGCCCTTAAGGCGCAAAGTGATGCTATTAAAGCACAGATTGCACGTACGGAAATACGTGCACCATTCTCGGGCACTGTGGGACTGCGCAATGTAAGCCCCGGTGGCTACCTGTCACCATCAACACCTATAGCTACGCTTGTTAATACTGATCCTGCAAAAATTACATTTTCTGTTCCCGAAAAATATCTCTCGCTGGTTAAGGTGGGCAACATTATCAATTTCAATATAGAAAGTTCCGATAAAACCTTCAAAGCAAATATTTACGCGGTGGAACCTTCTATTGACGTAAGCTCACGCACCATAACTGTACGTGCCCGCGCTGCTAATCCGGAAGGATTGCTTACTGCCGGCGCTTTCGCAAAGATAAATCTGGCACTTACCGCTATACCAAAAACCATTATGGTGCCTACACAAAGTGTAATACCCGATATCAAGGACAATTTTGTATTTGTGGCGGATAGCGGTAAAGCCATGCGCCGCAGTGTAAAAACAGGTTTACGTACCGCTACACAAATAGAAGTTACCGAAGGTTTAAAGCCAGGCGACAGTGTTATTACATCCGGCATAATTCAGTTGAGGCCAGGGGTAGAGGTGAAAGTGCAAAAAGCTAACAAGAAATGAGTTTATCGTCGGTAAGTATTAAAAGGCCGGTAATGGCGGCCGTTTTGTCGGTAACCATTGTTATTTTCGGGATAGTTGGCTACCGCTCATTGGGCGTACGCGATTTTCCGTCGGTTGACCCTCCTATTATCTCCGTTTCTACCTCCTACTCGGGTGCTAACTCGGATGTAATTGAATCGCAGATAACGGAGCCGCTGGAGAAAGCTATCAACGGTGTGCAGGGTATCCGCAATATATCGTCAACAAGCTCGGTGGGTTCCAGCAATATCACTGTGGAGTTTGACCTGGATGCCGATCTGGAAACTGCCGCTAACGACGTACGCGATAAAGTATCACAGGCGCAACGCCAGCTGCCGCAGGATATCAACGCACCACCGGTAGTTACCAAGGCCGATGCCAATGCCGATAACATTTTGATGCTGATTGTTAGCAGCAACACCCGCAACATTATGCAGATTAATGATTACGCGGAAAATGACCTGACCGAGGCTCTGCAAACCATTCCGGGTGTAAGCTCCATTAACATACTGGGGCAAAGGCAATATGCCATGCGCCTATGGATTGATCCTAATAAACTTACTGCACTCGGGCTTGCCTCTACAGATATACGCAACGCCCTTGCGCAGGAAAACGTAGAGCTGCCGGCCGGTAAACTCGAGGGTAACAGCACCGAAGTTACGCTGCGTGCCATTGGTAAGCTGATGACGGAGGAAGACTTTAACAACATGATCATTCGTGCTGATAGCAGCCGGGTTATACGCCTGCGTGATATTGGCTATGCGGTTTTGGGGTCATCAAACGAACAAACCGCGCTTAAAGAGGAAGGTATACCGAAGGTTGGTGTGGGCCTCGTACCACAGCCTGGCGCTAATTATGTAGAGATAGCCGATGAATTTTATAAACGCCTTGAACAGATCAAAAAGGACGTACCACCCGATATCCAGCTGAAGGTGATCATGGACAAAACGAAGTTCATCAACCAGTCCATCACCGAGGTGAAAGAAACCCTGTTACTATCATTTGTACTGGTGGTAATCATCATCTATCTCTTCTTCCGCGACTGGCTTATTGCTTTCCGCCCACTTATTGACATACCGGTGTCGTTGGTAGGCACCTTCTTCGTGATGTACCTGCTTGGCTATTCGGTAAACATCCTCACCATGCTGGGTATTGTATTGGCTACAGGCTTGGTGGTAGATGATGGCATTGTGGTAACGGAAAACATCTTCAAAAAAATTGAGGATGGCATGCCGGTGCGCAAGGCCGCCTTTGAAGGCTCTGCCGAAATTCTTTTTGCCGTAATATCTACCTCCGTAACTCTTGCGGCGGTCTTTTTACCTATCATGTTCCTGGAAGGTTTTATTGGCCGCCTGTTCCGTGAGTTTGCGGTGGTGGTAGCCTGTGCGGTACTTATATCGGCCTTTGTGTCGCTTTCACTTACGCCTATGCTTAGCGTAAAACTGATCCGTAAAGACCAAAAGAAGTCGAAATTCTATCTGAAAACGGAACCATTCTTTGAAAGGATGACCAATGGCTATACCCAGACGCTCATCAACTTCATGAAACGAAAATGGGTGGCTGTTGTGATACTTGTAGTATCTGCCGGGCTTACCGTATTCTTTTTTACATCCAAGGCCATACCATCAGAACTTGCCCCTTTAGACGATCGCAGTATGCTGCGGTATAACGCCACTGGGCCGGAGGGTGCAACGTATGAGTACATGACTTCCTATATGGATAAGATAGCCGATTTGGTGACCGACTCTTTACCCGAAGCGAACGTAAATTTAGAGATTGTATCGCCGTCACGCGGTGGTGCCGGTTCGGCAAATTCAGGCTTTGGCCGTATTGGTTTAGTTGATCCGAAAGACCGTACCCGCAGCCAGCAGGAAATAGCAGACTGGCTGAACGGCAAACTGGCCAAGATGCCTAACGCCCGAGCCATAGTAACACAGGAGCAAACTATTAGTGGTGGTGGCAGCGGTGCCCGTAATGCATTGCCGGTCCAATATGTAATTCAGAACCAGAACTTTGAAAAAATCCGCCAGGTACTGCCCGACTTTTTCGCGGAGGTGTCTAAAAGTCCGGTTTTTCAGGGTACCGATGTAGACTTAAAATTTACCAAGCCAGAACTCAGGATAATTACCGATCGCGACCGCGCACGGGACCTTGGCGTATCCGTAGCCGATATTGCGCAAACCCTGCAGCTATATTATAGTAACGGCCGTCTCGATTACTTTTTGATGAATGGTAAACAGTATGAGGTAATTGCCCAGGTAGACCGCGCCAACCGTGACCAGCCGCTGGATATGAAATCCATCTACGTACGTAGTAACAAGGGTACCTTAATACAGCTCGACAACGTGGTTAAGGTGATGGAAAGCTCGGCGCCGCCATCCATATATCACTTTAACCGTTATAAATCGGCTACTATACAGGCAGGCTTAGCACCGGGCAAAACTGTTGGGGATGGTTTGGAAGAAATGGACCGTATCGCCAAAAAATATCTCGATCCAACATTCAGCACTGCACTCACCGGCCCTTCCCGAGATTATGCAGAGGGCGGATCAAGCATTTTATTTGCATTCGGCTTTGCACTGGTACTTATTTACCTGGTACTTGCCGCACAGTTTGAAAGCTTTTTGGATCCAATCATAGTTATGCTTACCGTTCCAATGGCATTGGCCGGCGCCATGTTGTGCTTATGGCTGTTCAATCAAACCTACAACATCTTTGGGCAAATAGGTATTATAACACTTGTAGGCCTGGTTACTAAGAACGGTATCCTGATAGTGGAGTTTGCTAACCAGCGCATGGAGCATGGCTTAAGCAAGTACGAAGCCATTGTAGAGGCGGCTACATCGCGCCTGAGGCCAATATTAATGACCAGCCTCGCCGTTGTGCTTGGCGTAGTGCCTATCGCATTTGCACTGGGCGCCGGTGCAAAAAGCCGGGTATCATTAGGTATCGTAATTATGGGCGGTATGTTGTTCTCACTCGTACTCACATTGTATGTAATACCAACCATTTACCTATTAATAGCGCCGAAAAAACGCCGTAATCCGGATGAAGAACCAGAAGAAGAAGAACCAGTACACGAACCCAAGCTAATAGAGAACCTGTAAAAGATGATGAATAAATTAGGCATAGCACTGCTCTTTTTGCTATCCGCTATAAGCGTATCTGCACAAACACCGCCGCGGCTAACCCTGCAGGACGCGTTGAGCGAAGCGCTGCAGAATAATTTCAATATACGCTTGTCCAGGAATAATTCTACTATAAACAGTAAAAACGTGACTATTGGTAACGCAGGTATGCTACCAACCTTAACAGGCGATTTTAGTACCAGCAACAGCATACTTACTACCACGCAAACTCGGTCTGACGGGACAGTGAATAACATCAACAATGCCCGTAACAGTGGCACTAACTATGGCGTTACCCTTAACTGGACGATTTTTGACGGCTTTGCCATGTTTGCCAATTACGACCAATTAAAAGAACTGAATAAATTGGGCGAACTGGCGTTGCAGGATACCATACAGAGCACCGTTGCCAATGTAATCACCACTTATTATAACCTAATTAGCCAAGCCGACCAGATAAAAGCGCTGCAAGGCGTTTTAGCCATATCCCGCACTCAGGCCAGATACGCTGATGACCGTTACCGAGTAGGCACAGCATCCAAACTGGAAGTGAATACTGCTTTGGTAAACGCCAATATTGATACAGCCAATCTTATCAACCAGATGCAGCAGTATAAATCCACAAAAATTGCGCTTAACCGCCTGTTGGTACGCGATCTGCAAACAGATTTTTCTGTATCAGATACCATCATAGTTGATGAAAACCTTAAGGTGGGGGATATCATTAATAAAGCGCAGTCCTTCAATCCAACTATTTTAGCCGGGCAGATCAATAAACGCCTCGCGGAAATCAATCTGCGCCAGGTACGGTCAACCCGTTATCCGTTGGTGGCGCTCACATCAGGCTATACTGTAAACAATAGCAAAAACCCGGCAGGCTTTGCCCGCTCGCAGAATGCGCATGGATGGAATTACGGCCTTACCGCATCCTTAAACATTTTCGACGGATTTAATCAATGGAGGCGTGAGCGCATAGCCAAACTGCAAATAGCAAATGCCGATATTAACTATAAGCAAACGCAGCAGGAAATAGAGGCTACTATTACTAACTTTTACATCAGCTACTCATCCGGGCTGGATTTGATAAAGATAGGGCAGGCCAATAAGGATTTAGCAAAACACAATCTTGACTTATCTATTGAAAAATACAAGCTTGGCAAAATCACCCCCTTGGAGATACGCGAAGCCCAGCGTAATTATCTTGACGCACAATCGCGCTTCTCAGAAGCACAATATCAGTCGAAAATGGCAGAAGTCACTTTAAAACAGCTAACTAACGCTATCGATATTAAATAATTTTTTAAAAAGATATTATTTAAAAAGTTACTTTTGAAAATAATGTCGGCCTCATTCAAACTTTGCCTGCTCATTGATGACAATTACATAGATAACTTTGTCACCAGCCGGATTTTAGAAACAGCCAACTTTGCCGAGAAGATCATTGTATACCAATCACCAGCTCAGGCAATAAGCGCGTTGCGCGATGGCGTTATAAAACCGGACGTTATCTTTTTGGATATACGCATGCCCCTGATGAGCGGCTTTGAGTTTTTGCAGGAATATGATAAGCTGGGCATTGATAAGGATGAGATAAAGATTTACATGCTTTCATCATCTCTTGATCCTACAGACGTGCGTAAATCAACCAACAACAAGTATATAACCCAATTTATTCATAAGCCGCTTACCTTTCAGGTACTTGAGGATATTTGTACATGATATTAGTAGCTGACAGCGGTTCCTCAAAGACGGATTGGCTGCTGGCTTTACCGGGTGAGGAACCAAAATCTTTTCATACAGACGGGCTCAACCCCTATTTTTTATCAGAAAAAGAGATAGTCAAGATCATACAGGCTCAGGCACCGGAGTTAGTTTCGTATTCCAGCCAGATTACCGAGATCTATTTTTTTGGCGCGGGATGCTCCAGTCCGGACAGGCACGAAATTGTATCCAATGCTTTAAGCCAGCTGTTTCCGAATATTTTCATCAGCGTTGACAGTGATTTGCTTGGCTCTGCATATGCCACGTGCGGCCACGAAAAAGGCCTATGTTGCGTGCTGGGCACCGGCTCCAACATATCATTTTTTGATGGCACTGATGTTCACGAGGGGCAGCACGGCCTAGGTTTTGTATTAGGCGATGAGGGCTCGGGCACATGGTTCGGCAAGGCACTCGTCACCGATTTTTTGTATGGTACAATGCCTGCAGAGTTACACGCCCTTTTTACTGAAAGATACCGTTTAACAAAGAGTAATGTTATAGAAAACGTTTATCGCAAGCCCAAAGCCAACTCATACCTTGCAGCCTTTACACGCTTTTTGTTTGAAATAAGAGAAACACCTTACGCTCAAAACCTGCTGAGGCGTGGTTTAACCGATTTTATTGAAACCAACATTAAGTCGTACAATCAGTATCACAAATACAAATGCCACTTTGTAGGCTCTATAGCATTCGTATTTGCGGATGAGCTTACCGCATTGCTGGAAGAGCATGGTATTAAGCCCGGCAAAATAATCAGGCAGCCTATTAATGATTTGCTGGAGTTTGTGCTGAACCAGGAGCAGGCGAGTTAGTTACCCGCTTACGAAACCTCAGGTTGAATATCACATAAAATAACCCCAACAACCCTAATACACTGGCGGCTTTGGCAATGTAATCGCCATGCTTTGCATAAAATGTAAGGTCAGAGTTAAGATTGATATCTTGCTTTAGCGCCGTGCGTACCCACCAGCCGGAATGCTTCACTATATCGCCACGCTGGTTAATGAAGGCCGATATACCGGTATTAGCGGAGCGGGCAACCCAACGGCGGGTTTCAATGGCACGAAGTTTTGCGTAGTCGAGATGCTGGTCCTTCCCTGAGGTATTTTCCCACCATCCGTCGTTAGTAATGATAGCTATAAATTGCGCACCCTTCTTTACAGATTCTGCAACATACTCTCCCCAAATGGATTCATAGCATATCACGGGGTCGACACCGATGCCGCTTTGCGAATAAAATACCCCTGCCTCCGGCTGACTACCATAGCTGCCGGTACTGCCGCCTAAATGCGCAAAAACGGGTTTCAAAAAACTCAAGTAGCTGGCAAAAGGCAATTCCTCAGCACCTGGCACCAACCGCGACTTATGGTAAAATTGCACCTCAGCAGAGTTTTCAATATTTAAGGCGGTGTTAAAACTGTCCCAATACTGCCTGCCGCTTGCATCAGCGGGGCGCGCTGTTGCTGTTTCGGGAGTGCTGTATAACTTATAAGTTTCAGCACCGGTAAGCACGTTACCATTTTTGTATTTTGTTAAAAACGATTGTATTTCCCTCACTTGTTGTTCGGCGCGGACATTGTCTTCGTCCATTTGCTCAGAAAGAGCCGTCTCGGGCCATACAAAAAACTCTGTATTCGGCTGCGCTAATGAATCAGACAAGTGTGTGAGTATAGCCAACTGTTCAGTATGTGGCACACCGCCGCTTTTCTCATACGGATCGATATTGGGCTGTGCCACTACGATATTTGATGGATTAGGTTGCTCCTGATAATCATAGTAGCTAAAAAGCGAAAAGCCCACAGGCAACAATAAGACAATGGCTGCGGCGCTCACGCGTTTTATAAGGAATGATTTACCTACATTTTCTTTGAAGCTTAGGTATAAGAGGAAGGAAAAGATATTTACCAGCAATATCCAAACCGTGCCACCATAAACGCCTGTATATTCATACCATTGCACCCAGGAGTGCGATACGGCAAAGCCGTTACCCAGCGTCATCCAGGGGAAATGCAAATCCCAGTTTTGGTGCAAGTACTCGTAACCTACCCAAAAAACCACCAGGCCCGCAAGTGCCCAACCGCGTGCAACTTTTAACCGTAACCGGTAATATAGCCAGCATGCGCCCGAAGCCAGTAAAGGAGCCAAAGTAAACGGTATTAAACTAATAAAGATGGCCGGAATCTCCCCTGCCATTTTTAGTGCATTGTAAACCCAATAAATGCTCAGTGTATTCCATACTACCAAGCCGGAGAAGCTTGTCCAAAATATCTTCTTCCCCTTCTTAGCGACTGGTGTATGTATAATGTTTTCCAACGCAAGCAGCAAGGGCACCAGCGCAACAAACAACAAAGATGTTGTATATGGAGTAGGCGGCCAGGCTATCCAAAGTAGCAAGCCTGAAAGTATGGAAAGCAGTACGTTTTTTTTCATTTGTTTAGATGCAGTTAGCCGATAACGCTTCAAAAGAAGTTAGACCAATGTGAGTACCTCTCAACTTTGTTTTTACCATTAACCTAAAAGCAGATTGCTTCGTTCCTGGCAATGACGGGTATTAGGTTAGCCTTTCCCTTTAACACAAATCACAAACTCCCCTTTCACCGGGTGCGTTTCAAAATGCGCTTTCACTTCGGCAACAGTGCCGCGAACAGTTTCTTCAAACATCTTAGTCAGCTCGCGCGATACGGATATTTCCCGGTCCGCACCAAAATGCTCGGCCATCTCATCCAGTGTCTTTAATAAACGATGCGGCGACTCGTACAGTATAATTGTCCGCTCCTCGAGCGCTAAAAATTTATAGCGTGTTTGCCGGCCTTTTTTAAGAGGAAGAAAACCTTCAAAACAAAACCTGTCAGTAGGAAAACCCGAATTTACTAAAGCGGGTACAAATGCGGTAGCGCCTGGTAAGCATTCAACATCGATATCGTTCTTTAAGGCCTCTCGCACCAGGTAAAAGCCCGGGTCGGATATGGCGGGTGTACCTGCGTCAGATATCAGTGCAATGTTTTTACCTTCTTTTAGAAAGCGCACTATTTCGCCAGACGATTGGTGTTCGTTATGCTGATGGTGGGCATAAACTTTTTGATGAATATCAAAATGCTTAAGCATAGGCGCCGAAGTGCGGGTGTCTTCGGCAAGCAGCAGGTCGGCTTCCTTTAGCACACGCAAGGCCCGGAGGGTAATATCCTCCAAATTGCCTATAGGCGTAGGCACTAAAAAAAGCTTACCTGCCATTGCTAAATATTTTCGATAAAATTAACCGGCTATGTTGTGATACACAGCCTGCACATCGTCGTCCTCTTCCAACTTATCCACTATTTTAAGTGCATCAGCAGCTTGCTCTTCGGTCACATCAACTGTGGTTACCGGGATACGCTCCAATTTGGCAGATTTCACTTCGATGCCCATTTCTTCAAGGGTCTTTTGCATTTTGCCAAAATCCTCAAAAGCTGTGTGAATAACGGCAATATCTTTACCTTCCTCGTCGGCCTCCAGGAAAAGATCTTCCAAACCGGCGTCAATTAGTTCAAACTCCAGCTCTTCCAGGTCGCGGTCTCCTGGATCAAAAGTAAAAACCGATTTACGGTTAAATACAAAGTCGAGTGAACCGGTTTTACCTAAAGTACCGCCATGCTTGGTAAAGTAACTACGTACGTTGGCTACCGTACGGTTAGTGTTATCGGTAGCTGTCTCCACCAATATCGCGATGCCATGCGGTGCATAGCCTTCGTATACCAATTCGTCATAATCTTTCTCATCACGGCTCGATGCGCGTTTAATGGCGGCATCTACCCTGTCTTTAGGCATATTTACGGCCTTGGCATTTTGCACAGCCGTGCGCAGGCGCGAATTACTCTCTACGTTAGGGCCACCAGCCTTAACTGCCATCACGATCTCTTTGCCTAAACGCGTAAACTGCACGGCCATTTTGGCCCAGCGCTTAAATTTTCTCTCTTTACGGAATTCAAATGCTCTTCCCATGGTTATAAGTTATACTGCGGCAGCAAGCTACCGCAAAAGCGCAGCAAATATAACATTTATGATTTTAACGCCCGTGGATAATTACTTATCAGCAAGCATGTATCATTCAAGTGCAAACAAAAAAGGATGCACCTTTATGCATCCTTTTAAATCTTTATATAATTATGCTATTTGCGCAAATTCACCAGCATATTTTCTACCAGACGGGCAAGGTCATACTCCGGCTTCCAACCCCAATCGGTACGAGCCTCGGTATCGTCTATAGATTTTGGCCAGCTATCGGCAATTGCCTGGCGCGGGTCTGTGTCTTTATAAGTGATGGTAAACTCAGGTATATGTTTTTTTATCTCGGCAGTTAACTGCTCAGGCGTAAAGCTGATGCCCGCCAAGTTGTATGATGATCGTATAGTCAGCTTTTCAGCCGGGGCATCCATCAGGCTGATGGTAGCGCGGATGGCATCATCCATGTGCATCATTGGCAGTTCTGTTTGGGCCGAAAGAAAGCTCTGATAAGTGCCGTTGGCCAGCGCCTCATGGAAAATGTGTACGGCATAATCAGTAGTACCGCCGCCTGGCGCTGCCTGCCAACCTATAAGGCCAGGGTAGCGAATGCTGCGCACATCAAGCCCGTATTTTTCGTAATAGTATTCGCACCAGCGCTCGCCTGCCAGTTTACTGAAACCGTACACACTGTTAGGATCCATTACGCAATACTGCGGCGTATTTACCTTTGGTGAGTGCGGACCAAACACTGCTATAGAACTTGGCCAGAAAACTTTTGATATTTTATACTCAACAGCCAGATCGAGCACATTGAGCAGACCGGTCATATTCAAATCCCAGGCAAACTTCGGTTTTTGCTCGCCCGCAGCTGATAGGATGGCCGCGAGCAGGTAAACCTGCGTAGGTTTATATTTTTCAAAAATGTTGCGTAAGGCGTCGGCGTCAGTTACGCTTACCAACTCAAACGGGCCGGATTGGCTTTCCGCGTTGCGGGGCGGATTGATGTCAGACGCAACTACCTGGCTGTTGCCATATTTTTTACGCAATGTGTTTACCAGTTCGGTGCCGATTTGTCCGTTGGCACCGATAATTAAAATCATTTCGGTCATCAGATGTTAATATGGCGCAAAAGTAAAAAATTACTTAATCATTAGTATGGTAAAACGTATTACTATGTATTAATATCACGCTCAACAACCTAATATTAATTTTTTTATAGATATTTGAAGGTTAATTAACTGACCTGGTTAACTTAATTAATTCAATAAAACAGTAAGAAGGTAAGGTGTTGCATCCACCTTGTCTTCACAAAAACAAATTTTAACAAGCAAAATGAAAGTCGCAGTAGTAGGTGCCACAGGTTTGGTAGGCACTAAAATGTTGCAGGTTCTTGATGAACGCAACTTCCCGGTAACAGAATTAATCCCCGTAGCTTCTGAAAAAAGTGTTGGTAAAGAAATCACTTTTAAGGGTAAGCAGTATAAGGTGGTTTCTGTTGAGGATGCGATTAAACAGAAGCCGGACGTTGCTTTATTCTCTGCCGGCGGCAGTACTTCATTGGCACAGGCTCCGCTTTTTGCTGAAGCTGGTGTTACTGTTATTGACAATTCATCAGCCTGGCGCATGGACCCCACCAAGAAACTGGTGGTACCTGAAGTGAATGCCGATGTATTGACAGCTGATGATAAGATCATAGCTAACCCTAATTGCTCAACCATACAAATGGTGGTGGCTTTAAAACCACTGCACGAAAAATATAAAATTAAACGCGTAGTAGTATCTACTTACCAATCGGTAACAGGTACAGGCGTAAAAGCGGTTGACCAACTGTTTAACGAGCGCAACGGCGTTGATGGCCCTAAGGCTTATCCCTACACCATTGACCTGAACGTTATACCGCAGATTGACGTGTTCACTGATAACGGTTATACCAAAGAGGAAATGAAAATGATCCTCGAAACCAAAAAGATCATGGGCGACGACAGCATCCGGGTTACGGCAACGACCGTGCGTATACCGGTAATGGGCGGCCACTCAGAATCAGTAAATATTGAGTTTGAACAGGATTTTGACCTTGCTGAAGTACGTGAATTACTGAGCAGCGCACCGGGTGTAGTGGTGGTTGATGATACTGCTAACCTTAAATACCCGATGCCGCTGGACGCGCATGACAAAGACGAAGTATTTGTAGGCCGTATCCGCCGCGATGAAACACAACCAAATACACTGAACTGCTGGATCGTATCAGACAACCTGCGTAAAGGCGCTGCAACCAACGCCATCCAGATTGCCGAGTATCTGGCAGCTAAAAATCTTATCGGCCAGGGTGTGGAGGCTTAAGTAGAGATTAGTAAGTGGTGATAGTGATAGCTACACCAATTTTATATAAAAGGGATGACCAAGTGGTTATCCCTTTTTTTGTGCCCCCCAACTGTTTGCTGTAAGACCTCATGCAACCCTATCCAATGGGAGGGCGTTATAAAAGAGATAGCATAATGCTGAAATGAAAAGCAACAGCCACTCATAACCGGAAACTCCGGCCTCTTGATTTTCGGTAGCACAGTGGAAGCACCGAACGTTCATAGAAAATCAAAAAGCCGGCGACTTTTGCTTCTTTTGTTCGTACAAAAGAAGTAGTAAGCAAAAATTCACACCTAATAAAGAACTGTGATTAGGAAAACTCGTTGTATCTTATTATTTAACTTCAAGTCATGAATTTACGTAAGCTAATAACGCTGATTGCTTGCTTTATCAGCTTTGCCGCATCTGCTCAAAATGTTGCGCAACTGGAAGCCAATCTTCTCAAATCATTCAAACGGATATCTTATTGGGCGGAACATAGCAGCGACGAGCATTCCGGTGATTCATTAAGCATGGCTAACGTCAATTTTGAAAATCTATTAAAAAGCTATACCGCGACATATCCGAAGTTGTTAAAATCTCCGTTATCATCTCTCAAAAAGGCGAACATGGATATTGCAACGTCGGCCGATGGGCTGTTTCGTATCTATTCGTGGGATACTGAAGAGGGCGGCACCATGCACTTTTTTGCCAACGTTATGCAGTATGTAAGCACGCCCGGCAAAGTGCAGTCAATTGTCCTGAAAGCACCTGAGGGAGATGCATTGCCTTACTACTCCAATCTGTACACGTTCAAATCAAACAACAAGACTTACTACTTAGGTATTTATAACAGCATTTATTCGAGCAGAGATGCCGGCACGGGTATTAAAGTGTTTGCTATTCAAAACGGTAAGCTTAACCAGAATGTTAAATTGCTTAAAACAGGCACCGGGTTAAAGAACAGTATAAGCTATAGTTATAACTTCTTTTCGGTGGTTGATATTCCTTTCGAGAAAAGGCCGACCATCACTTTTGATGCGCCATCAAAAACTATAAAGCTGCCCCTGGTTGATGCCAAAGGCAACGTCACCAAAAAATTTATCAATTATAAGTTTACCGGGCAGTATTTTGAGCGCTTGAAGTAAAAGGCGATGTTATTGCTTTACTCCACGCTTGGCAACCCAGCGCATAAGTAAGTAATATAATCCAACAAATATTAAACCTGCAACTACTGCTTTAATAAATGCCGCGGCAAATGCCTGTGAAAAAACAAGCGTGTATACAGCAGCCATAATCACTGTGTAAATAGCAAACATAATAATGTAGCGCTTGGTCATGAGCGTAAGAGTTAAATATGCCTGCAATTTAAGAAATTTAAAACCATTACCATCTTTTGCATGTAGTTATATTAGTTAATAAAATTTAATAAAGATTAAAAAATATAGCTATTATGGCAAAGTTAAGTAATCGTAAGGTAGCAATCCTTACTGAAGAGGGTTTTGAGCAGGTAGAGTTAACCAGCCCTAAAGAAGCATTACTGGCCGAGGGTGCCACTGTACATATTGTATCGCCAAAAACAGGTGCTATAAAAGCATGGAACCATACCGACTGGGGAATTGAGGTAAACGTCGATGTGGAGCTTAAAAATGCTAATCCGGATGATTATGATGCGCTAATGCTTCCGGGCGGAGTGCTTAACCCCGACAAACTACGTATGAATAAAGATGCTGTGGCTTTTGCATCTGCCTTTCTGGATGAAGGCAAACCGGTAGCAGCAATATGCCATGGCCCGCAGTTGTTAATAGAAACAGGCTTGATTAAAGGAAAGGAACTAACCTCCTACCCTTCACTGCAAACAGACCTTGTAAATGCAGGAGCTAACTGGGTAGACCGTGAGGTAGTGGTTGACCAGGGATTGGTTACCAGTCGTACACCTGATGATCTGGACGCCTTTAATACAAAAATGGTTGAAGAATTTGCTGAAGGTGTGCACGAGTCAGCCGCTAACCATTAACAGGCCGACCAAAATCTATAAAAAAAGGGAAGATAAAACTTCCCTTTTTTTGTTTGTAACAATGTACCCAGCTTTACACTACCTGTTTAAAAATTGCGTTATTTGGGCATATGAAAAAGTTTTGCCTTTACGCACTGTTACTTTTTGTAACTCATATAGCTGCCGCACAAACCAAGGTGGTACAATCGTCAGTAACGTATGAAATTAAAAATCTGGGCGTTGCCACAAATGGAAAGTTCGGCACAGTAAAGGCAAATGTTAATTTTAACCCGGCCGATCTGGCCAAGAGCACCATTGAAGCTTCTATTGATGCTGCAAGCATCAACTCTGATAATGACACCCGCGATGAGCACCTGAAAGGCGAAAAGTTTTTTGATGTTACGAAGTATCCCCTCATCACCATGAAATCTACCGCCTTTAAAAGCAAAGGGGGGAATAAATTTGAGGGTACCTTCAACCTTACCATTAAAGGCACTACCAAAGCAGTAACCCTACCCTTTACCTATGATGTGGTAAATAACACCGCCAAATACCGCGGTAGCTTTAAAATTAACCGCAAAGACTTTAAAGTGGGGGGCAACAGCATGCCCCTTGCAGACGAAGCCATTATAACCTTAGCGCTTGATACTGAAAAGTAACGGAGGCTCAATGCAATAATAAAAGCGTAACTTTATTGCATGAAACTACGGGTACTTGTATTTATCAATGCCATTTCGGTAGCCATTACGCTTTCAATAGCCAATTATTACTTCCAGCAAAATCTGCATGCGGTGCTGGTTACCTTCACGGCTACCTTCATCATCAGCTTCTTGATATTCTATTATCTTATCGAAAAGTATATCTACTCAAAAATAAAGCTGATTTATAAGCAAATTCATAGCCTCAAGCTTGGGCGCGACCTTCGCGATGCGATAGGCGAACACGTATCAGCCGACCCAATTAATGACGTGCAGCAGGAAGTACGTGAATGGGCCAGTCAAAAAAAGACGGAGATTGAGGAACTGCGCCGGCAGGAAAAATTTCGCCGCGAGTTTCTGTCTAATATATCGCACGAGTTTAAAACCCCGCTCTTTGCCATACAAGGCTATATAGAAGCTATTCAGGACGATGAACTGGAAGACAGGGATATGGCTCTGCAGTTTCTGCAGAAAGCTGCCCGCAATGTGGAACGGCTGAGCTATCTTATTTCAGACCTTGACGAAATATCTAAACTGGAATCAGGAGAAATACCTATCAATTACTCAAAGTTTAAGATAAATGAGCTGATAAAAGAAATTTTGGAAGGCGCAGAGATGAGAGCGCAACAGCATCACATCAAATTGGAGTTTAAAGAAAAGTACGACGAGCCTTTCACCGTTTATGCCGATCGCCAGAAAATAAGCCAGGTGCTCACCAACCTTATAGATAATTCCATTAAATATGGCAGGGATGGCGGTACTACCTCGGTCAGCGTGTTTGAACTGCACGAGCAGATCCTGGTGGAAATCACAGACAATGGTGCTGGAATCGACGAAAAATATCTACCAAGATTATTCGAGCGCTTTTACCGTATTGATACCAGCCGTTCCCGCCAGATAGGCGGATCGGGGCTTGGTTTAGCTATCGTAAAGCATATTGTTGAGGCTCATGAGCAAACAATAACGGTGCGCAGTACGGTAGGTGTAGGCTCAACTTTTGGTTTTACATTACAAAAAGCGAAGACCGGAATAGGATTTCCGGCCATAACAATAAAGAATTAACGTTAATTTAACACAAGCACGTTACCTTTGCACCTATTAATTCTCAGCAATGTCATTAAATAGCATATTCCAATACTTTGTTCCGAAAGACAAAAAGGTATTTTTCCCTCTGTTTGAGCAAGCCTCAAGCAATGTGGTTGCCATGGCTACTACTTTGGTAGAGGCAGTAAACACCAGCCAAATGGCTACCACCGAAGATTTGTACAGACAGATTGACAAGCTGGAAGGCAAAGGCGATGAAATCACGCACCAGATATACCTGGAGCTCGGCAAAAACTTTATCACCCCTTTCGACCGCGAGGACATCCACGCTCTTGCAACTGCTATTGACGACGTAGCCGATTACATTCAGGGCGCGGCAAACCGTATGCTGCTATATAACATTGGTGCAGCAAATGAGCACATCAAAAAGCTGTCTGAGCTTATTTTGCAGGCATCTATTGATCTGGAAAAAGCTGTAAAGGAACTGAAAGACCTGCGTAACGTACGTAACATTGCCGATTCATGCATTCGCATTAACAGTGTTGAGAACCAGGCCGACTATGTATTCGATCGCGCTGTAGCTGACTTATTCTTGTACGAGAAAGACGCTATACAACTAATAAAATACAAAGAGATTTACGCTGCGCTTGAAACTGCTACAGATATGTGCGAGGATGCGGCCAACGTAATGGAATCAATCTTAGTTAAAAACGCTTAAGCTAAGGTTCACCCTTTAGCATATATCCCCTTTTCATGGTTACTACGCTGCTTGTTGTTGTAATTTGCCTCGCAATCATATTTGATTTTATCAACGGTTTTCATGATGCGGCAAACTCTATTGCCACAATTGTTTCTACCAAGGTACTTACCCCCTTTCAGGCGGTAATATGGGCTGCGTTATTTAACTTTTTGGCGTTCATAGCCGTTAGGTATTTTGGTTTTCACGGTGGTAACTTCGAGGTGGCCAACACAGTAGCCAAAACTGTTATTCAGGAATATATCACCATGCATGTGGTTTTTGCCGGACTAATTGCCGCCATCACCTGGAACCTTATTACCTGGTGGTTTGGTATTCCGTCCAGCTCATCGCATACTTTGATAGGCGGCTTCGCGGGTGCCGGCATGACTAATGCACTATTTATGGGGGCCAATGCCTTTGACGCCGTAAACAGTCCGGTAGTACTACGTACCATTGCCTACATATTTCTGGCACCATTCATAGGCTTGTTTATTGCTTACATCATCACCATTATTATCTTGAACATTTGCCGTAAAGCACGCCCTGCTACAGCGGAGCGTTGGTTTAAGGGCGGTCAGTTGATATCATCTGCCGCACTTAGCTTTGCACACGGTGGTAACGATGCGCAAAAGGTAATGGGTATTATTTATGTAGCATTGTTTTCGTCGCACGTTATCCAAAACGGCGATCCTATGCCATGGTGGATCCCTGTAGCATGTTACACAGCCATTGCTGTTGGTACCATGTCTGGCGGTTGGAAGATTGTTAAAACAATGGGTACTAAAATCACCAAGGTTACTCCGTTGGAAGGCGTAAGCGCTGAAACAGCCGGTGCTGTTACCCTAATGATTACCGAAAATTTGGGTATCCCGGTATCAACCACACATACCATCACCGGTTCTATCATAGGTGTTGGGCTAACTAAACGCGTTTCAGCAGTACGTTGGGGTGTTACCATCAACCTTGTTTGGGCCTGGATCATCACTATTCCTATTTCAGCCATTATAGCCGGCGTTGTATTTTCTTTAGTGCGTTTATTCTAAAACTTTTTGCCGGGTTTTGCCTTTACATTGGTAAGGCAATCCGTACAAAAGTGACCATGAAAAAAATATACCTGCTTGCTGCTGCATTATTTCTGGTAAGCACAATCCCTGCTTGCGATACCCTGAATCAGGTGGCACAAACCACCGGCACCCAACTGGGTAAACCCTCTGCTTTTGAAATAGCTTCGGCGTTAAAACAGGCGCTTGAGCAAGGCACCAACAAAAGCTCTGACGAGCTGTCGGCTACCAACGGCTTTTTTGGCAATGCTTTAATAAAAATCGTTTTCCCTCCGGAAGCACAAAAGGCCGAAAAAACGCTACGTTCGTTGGGGCTTAACCAACTTTGCGATAACGTTATCCTTTCTCTCAACCGCGCAGCCGAAGATGCTGCTAAGGAAGCAAAGCCGATTTTTGTGAATTCAATAAAGCAGCTTACCCTGCAGGACGCTACAAACATCCTGTTCGGTCAGCAGGATGCCGCCACCCAATACTTTAAACGTACCACCATTAACCAGCTTTCCGAAAAGTTTAAACCTGTAATACAGGCCAGTCTTAACAAAGTGGGCGCTACGCGCTATTATGGCGATGCCGTTACTGCTTACAATAAGGTGCCGCTGGTAACCAAGTTGAACCCTGATCTGAGCGATTATGTTACCCAAAAAGCCATTGAGGGATTATTTACCGAGATAGCAAAAGAAGAGCTGAACATCAGGCAAAATCTATCGGCACGCCGCACTACGCTAATGCAGCGCGTATTTGGTTATGCAGATAATAATAAAGGAAGATGAAAGACGGTCACAAAACATGGCAATAAACCGGGCTTAACTCATAAACTGGCTATTGTTCCGTCCTTCTAACCTTCTGCTGTCGTTTCGACGAAAAATAAGGAGTAATCTGTTCTATAGGTTATAGATCTCTCACTTGCGTTCGAGATGACGAAGTGAGGTGTTTTGGTAAAATCATTAACCTCAGGACTTTTTCTTATTCACTAATAACTCTGTAAGCTTTTCTTCGAGTTCTTCGCCACGCAAATTTTTAGCTACTATCTTCCCCTGCGGGTCAATCAGGTAGTTTTGAGGGATAGAGTGTATGCCATATAAGGCCGCAGCGTCGTTATTCCAATACTTCAGATCTGATACCTGAGTCCATACCAGTCCATCGCTCTTAATAGCCGCCAACCATGCGTTTTTATCGTTAGGCTTGTCCAGTGATACGCCCAATACAGTAAAGTTTTTATCCTTAAACTGGTAATATGCTTTTACTACATTGGGGTTTTCCTGCCGGCAAGGGCCACACCATGATGCCCAGAAGTCCAGCAGAACATATTTTCCCCTGAATGATGAAAGCTTCACCGGCTTACCATCTACATCATTCTGTATAAAATCCGGAGCTGTTGCGCCGATAGCCGTACTTTTTAAAGCTAAAAGCTGCTCGTGGATAGCCTGGCCACCGGTTGAGTTGCGCAATTCAGCGCTGAGCTTATTAAACAATGGTTCTATCTCAGCAGGCTCCGGCGCAGGGCCGCTTATGGATCCCAAAGCGAGTAAACTGATGTAGCTATCAGGATTATTGGTTATGAAATCTGCCAGTACTTGCTTTTGCTGAGTTTGTAATACCTTACGCTTGCTTTCAATACTGTTCTGGAAAGCAGCCGATTGCCTTTTTACATCATCTGCCGAACGCACTTCATCAGCAAGCGTCTTTGCCTTCTCTGTTATCGGTTTCAGCGCTGCCAAAAGCTTTTGGTTATCCGCATTAATCTTGGATCCGCTAATTTGTGCTTTTTGTATAGAGTCTGCAGATGTAATATTCAATTCTTCCTTATCAAGGAAAAACTGTAGTGATTCCGCAGTTTTTGAGGGCCCTCCATCGGGAAAGTTTACATCTATATAACGCTCAAAGCCAAGCCCCTTTCGGTCTAAAAAAATAGAGGCACTGGTAGGCTCCAGCACCCTGCCGGTGAAACTGAAAGTTCCATTATCTAAACTGGCCGAATCTGTGATGTTATTGCCCCCCGCCCGGTAAACAAGGTAAACCTTAGCCGGAGCGGCAAGCTTAGCTACTTTACCACTTATTTTAAAAGGACCATCAGTTTGTGCTGCCGCGAAAATCGGCATAACAGCCATAGCAGCAACCAGTATTTTTTTCGTCATTAATTACAAAATGTATTTCATTTAACGGCCAAACAGGGCGCTAATTGTGTCAGATAAGTTTTTGGTAAGTACGCCACCACAAATCGGGCATATCACCCGCTACGGCCATTTTATAATCATCGTAACGGCATGGTACCAGGTGAAAGCGCTCATTTAGCGAGCCACCTGTCGGGTAAGGTACCTGCATCCACCACCGGTCTGATTTTTTGCTCTTCACAAACACCAGCTCATGCTCTTCGTGTTTTAAACTGGTTTTGTAAATAAGATATTGCGAACGCGGATTAAGCGGAAAATCGCGCTTACGGTTATAAAACCCGTCGATAAAATACCATATCATCTGCGCCAGCAAAATGGCGGTTTGGCCGTTACTGTCATATGCAGGGTTAAACTCATAAAAACCTATAGAGGTGAGCTTATCATTAAAGCCGGCATAACGGCAAATCTGGCATGCCTCCTCGCCATAGAAACCGTTAGGGGTAGCGTTGGCATTACCCATAGCTTCGGAAGAGCGAATGGCCGATATGTCAAAGCTGATCATATTAGCGTTGCGAATAACGGGTTCGGTCACCTCGACCTTGCCGCTCAACTCCCCTAAACGATGTACGTCAAAATAAAGCTTGTCCATCACCCGCAATCCCTGCTGACTATTAAAATAGGTTTGATAGCCAAGGTTGCTGTAATTGAACAAGTAATTGGGCTCGTGCAAGAATATTTTATTGAGGTAGGATGTCGAAGTGGTTTCTAAACCGACTGATTCATCGTCCTCATCCAGGTCGAAATGCGAATCAATCACCACTACGTCTACCTTCTGTTCCAGCTTTTCGTAACCTAGGTATTGGGCATATGTCAAATCCTGGCTGCCACCAATTATTAAAGGAAACACATCCTGACGGATCAATTCCTCTACCACCGTACGCAACGCCACGTAAGTATCCGTGACCGTAGCACCCTGGCGTATGTTGCCTAAATCAACAATTTTGGTAGTGTAAGCACCTTCATGTAGCTTGTACAATTTCTCACGAACATAATCCGCACCAAGTGCGCTGCCCTCGTTACCGTCAGAGTTACGCGCTTCCTGCACTCCTATAATAGCAATGTCGACCTTTTGCTCCAAGTCCGGGAAGTCGACTGAATAATGTTCAACTTTTTGCCCTAACTGACTGGAGTAATAGCCTTTTTTTGGCACTATATGCTTTACATCTATCGGTGAAAAAAAATCGGCTAATGACATACGTTTTCCAAATGAGTGGCTGTACAAATGTGCAAAATTTTGTCTGTTTCCTGCAGCCTGCTCGTGGCCATTTTAAATGCCGGCGCTGCTAATTCCTTTATTTTAAAAATCCTGCTTACTATTTTTGCACATTTGCAAATACGCATATCTCCACATTTACATGATATTACTTACAGGCGCAACAGGTTTTTTAGGGGCAGAAGTAGCCCGGCAGCTGGCACAACAGGGGCATAAGGTACGCTGTACTAAACGTGCTTCATCTGCCATTCCTGAAATTTTGACGCCTTACGCAGCCTTAATTGAATGGGTTGATGCGGACATGAATGATGTATTTGCGCTGGAAGATGCTTTTACTGATGTTACGCAGGTGTATCATGCCGCCGCTTTTGTGTCGCTTCAACAACGTGATCGCAACGCTATGATAGCCGCCAATGTGAACGGTACTGCAAACATTGTAAACTTATGCCTGCAATATGGCTGCCGCCTGGTGCATGTTAGCTCCATAGCAGCCCTTGGCTTAGCCAAACCCGGTGAAATGATCACCGAAAATACCCACCTTGATGCCGCTACCGAAACAGATGGCTATGCCCTCTCTAAACTGGAAAGCGAGATGGAAGTATGGCGTGGCATAGCGGAGGGGCTTGACGCTGTAATTGTTAACCCTTCACTTATTTTAGGCGCTGATGCCGGTTTACGAGGCACCGGCCGCATTTTTGAAACCGTTCGCAACGGACTTAAATTTTATACCGGCGGTACCGCCGGCGCTGTGGACGTGGTCGATGTTGCCCGCTGTATGATACTCTTGATGAACAGCAACATTACTGCCGAGCGTTTCATCATCAACGCAGAGAACATTACCTACAAACATTTTATAGAGCAGATAGCTAAGGGTTTCGGCATACAGCCGCCAACCCGGGAGGCCAAACCATGGATGATGAACCTGGCCTGGCGCGGGGCAGCCGTTTGGGCAGCGATTACCGGGCAGCCGCCGGCGCTCGACAAAATTGCCGCGCAATCGTCAGTCACCATAAAACATTTTGATAACTCAAAAATTAAAAACGCGTTAGGTGTTGAGTTTAAGCCGGTAAGCCAAACCATACAGGAGGTTTGTAACCGCATGATGCAGGGCTAAACCAGCGTAACCACGCTCTTTCTGCCTTTCTCCTTTGGGCTTTCCTGCTTTGCACCCTTAAATGTATCTTTGCCGCATGGCATCCATCAAACCATCAGTACCAAAGGGTACCCGTGATTTTTCGCCGGCCGAAATGGCGAAGCGCAATTATATTTTTGATACCATTAAAGCCGTATTCCGCAAATACGGCTACCAGCAAATAGAAACCCCGGCTATGGAAAATCTGAACACCCTGATGGGTAAGTACGGCGATGAGGGTGACAAGTTGATTTTTAAAATACTGAATAGTGGCGACTATCTGTCTAAGGTGAGCCCGGATAAATTGACTGCTGCAAATGCCAATGCTTTAACTGCTGATATCTCCGAAAAAGCCTTACGTTACGACCTTACGGTGCCGTTTGCGCGCTACGTAGTACAACACCAAAATGATATAACGTTTCCGTTCAAGCGTTTCCAGGTGCAACCGGTTTGGCGTGCTGACAGACCGCAAAAAGGCCGTTATCGCGAGTTTTATCAGTGCGACGCCGACGTGGTAGGCTCCGCATCACTCCTCAATGAAGCGGAGTTTGTGCAGATATATGACGAGGCCTTAAGCAACCTCGGCCTTCGCGACTTTACTATCAAAATAAATAACCGCAAAATACTTTCGGGCATAGCGGAGATCATCAACAAGGCCGATAACATTGTTGACCTTACGGTTGCCATAGACAAGTTGGATAAGATAGGACTTGATGGTGTAACCGCCGAGTTGCAAACCAAGGGCTTTACCGATGATGACATCAATAAGCTAAAGCCTATCATCTTGCTGCAAGGCAGCAATACCGAAAAGTTGCAGCAATTGCGCCAGGTGCTGGCCGCCTCTACCATAGGTTTGCTGGGTTGCGATGAGATTGAAACCGTGCTAAACTACATTAAGGCTGCGCCATTGCGTAAGGCCATATTGGAATTGGATATTACCTTAGCCCGCGGCCTTAATTATTATACCGGGGCCATTTTTGAGGTAAAAACCAACGAGGTGCAAATGGGTAGCATTGGCGGCGGCGGACGTTATGACGACTTGACCGGCATGTTCGGACTTAAGGGCCTTACCGGAGCCGGTATCAGCTTCGGTGCCGACCGTATTTATGATGTGATGGAAGAGCTTGGCTTGTTCCCATCTGCCGCCGTACAAAGCACAAAGGCACTCATCTGCTGCTTTGATAAAGAGGCGGAAGCTTTTGCATGGCCCTTGCTGCAGCAATTACGCAACCGAAATGTAAAAGCAGAGCTGTATCCGGCAGGTGCTAAGATCAAAAAGCAGATGGATTACGCCAATGCCAAGCAGATAGCTTATACCATACTCATCGGCAGCGAAGAAATACAAAGCGGCGAGTTGTCATTTAAAAATATGGAAACCGGCGAACAACTCAAACTCACATCAGGGCAGATCATTGACCGGCTGGCGGAATAGGATATCTAATCGTCATCGCGAACGTTTGAAACAATCCCCAATAATGTAATTTCCACCTACTAATTTTGAGATTGCTTCAAACGCTCGCAACGACGCTCTTCTTTTTTTATTAAAAGCACCTTTGTTAAAAAAATTTTCTGCGAAAACGCTTCTTAATCCACGAAAAACTATTTACGTTTGAATTTTTTGTTGTTGAGCTTGCATTAATTTTTGTCGAGAATTAATGTTACGCGTAGATAGCACAAAGCCCTGTACCATCATTTATGCCATAGCCAGGCATGAATATTTAGGCTATGTTATTGAACCGCACATTGTTCAGCTAAATCCTAACGGTGAGTTCTCGCTTACCCATCAGCGCCTTTTCAGCAATACCGCCAAAGAATTTTCATCCTGCCTGGACGAGGCCGATCTGAAGCTCATCAAGCTGCTTGAGGAGATTGAACAGGCAGCCATCATCAGAAAATACTATAAAAAGCCCATCCGGCCGTTCGAGTTCTTTGCCAAGATTTTTAACGACCAGATGTATGATGTGATACGCCCGCGTATTGACAAACGTGTGAGCGAAGCGCTGATACAACTGCGAGATAAGCAGATATACCTCATGAGTAAAGAGGGCTATCCTGCTGAGCGCCGCCTGCATCTGGCTACGGAACCCGCATCAGTTCTCTTTCATTTCCGGCGCGACGATACCGAGATACGCTACTTTCCTACGATTAAATACCAGGGCTTGCGTATCGAGTTTATGTTTAAAGGTGCTGAGATTATCTGCAACCATCCCGCCTGGATGCTGCTTGATGATACTTTATATTATTTTGATAAAGATATTGAAGGCAAAAAATTACAGCCTTTCTTGAACAAGCGGTACATCGCTATCCCGCGCGCATCGGAGCAGTCGTACTTTGAGCGTTTTGTAGCACCGTTGATAGAAAAGCAAAACGTTTATGCCGAAGGCTTCACCATCAATACCGAAAAATATGACGCACGCCCTGTTATTAAGCCGGTTTATATAGAAGGCGGCGTGTCGCAATTGCAGCTATATTTTAAATATGCCGGTTACACGTTTCCGTATGGCGATGGGCGGCATGTATCGGTGCGTATAGAGCGCAACGGCGACGACTATATATTTCACCGCATTAAGCGTTCGCTCACGTGGGAGAAAAACAAACTTGCACAACTGGAAGCACTCGGGTTAAAGACTGCCTCCAGCCTGTTCCAAAACCTTGAAGTGACCGGTACTGATGAGGATGCAGATCAATCTTTTTCGGTTTTTGAATGGCTTAACCAGCATCATGACCAGCTCTTAGCAGAAGGGTTTGAAATTGAACAGCCGGAAGGACAAAAGCGTTACGTATTCGGTAATACCCGTATTGACCTTGAGGTAAGCGAAAATAACGACTGGTTTGACATTAACGCTGTAGTATACTTTGGCAATTACCGTATCCCTTTTATAGAGCTTAAGCATCATATTTTAAGTCATAAGCGCGAGTTTACGCTGCCATCGGGCGAAATAGCCGTGATACCTGAAAGCTGGTTCTCGCAATACGGAAACCTGTTGCACTTCAGTGAAGGCGGTAAGGAAATAAAGCTACACAGGCACCACGTAGGCTTGGTACAGGAACTGGCCGAAAGCGAGCACGCGGGACTAACCATAACGCGCAAGCTGCAAAAACTCATAGATTTTGAAACACCTGAGGATACGCCTCTGCCGGCGAATTTCAACGGCACATTACGCCCATACCAGCAGGCCGGTTACAACTGGTTTCATTTTTTAAAAAGCTATCATTTTGGCGGCTGCCTTGCTGATGATATGGGGTTAGGTAAAACAGTGCAAACACTTGCGCTGCTGCAAAAGCATAAAGAGGATGCCGCTGCCGCAGGCGCCGATGCTACATCACTGCTTATTATGCCTACTTCGCTAATTTACAACTGGCTTAACGAGGGGCGCAAATTTGCACCGCAGCTAAAAATGATGGTGCATACCGGCACCATGCGCTATAAATCGCCGGAGGTATTTAAAAATTATGATGTAGTGGTAACTACTTACGGCATTACGCGTATAGACATCGAGCTATTTAAAAACTACTTTTTTGATTATGTGATTCTGGATGAGAGCCAAAACATCAAAAATGCCTCGTCCAAATCATACCAGGCAGTACGGCAGCTTAAATCCCGCTTTAAACTGATATTGAGCGGCACTCCGGTAGAGAACTCGGTGAATGATTTGTGGACGCAGATGTCTTTCATCAACCCGGGATTACTTGGCGCACAGCAATTCTTCCAGAATGAATTTGCAACACCGATTGAGAAAAAGAAAGATGAAGAAAAGGCCCGCCGTCTGCAGGCACTTATAAAGCCGTTTGTGCTACGCCGCACCAAAGAACAGGTGGCTACCGAGCTTCCGCCTAAAACAGAGAACCTTTTCTACTGCAAAATGAGCGAAGAACAGGCCGAGGTGTATGAAAAAATCAAGTCAGAATACCGAAACGAACTGCTAAGAAGCCTGGAGGATGGCACCTATGCCAAGCAGCAGATACAGGTGTTGCAAGGTCTTATCAAACTGCGCCAGATTGCTAATCACCCGGTAATGATAGATGCGGAGTACGAAGGCGACTCCGGTAAGTTTGAAAACGTAGTGCACACATTGGCCAACGTGTTGGATGGCGGTCACAAAGTGCTCATCTTTTCGCAGTTTGTAAAGCAACTGGCAATATACCGGCAGCACTTAATCAAAGAAGGTATTCCGCATGAGTACCTGGATGGTAGTACCCAAAACCGCGGCGATGCCGTGAAGCGTTTCCAGGAAGATGAAAAAACACGTGTGTTTTTGATTTCTATTAAAGCAGGCGGCGTGGGCCTAAACCTCACACAGGCCGACTATGTGTTCATCCTTGACCCATGGTGGAACCCTGCCGTAGAGCAACAGGCTATTGACCGTACGCACCGCATCGGGCAAACAAAAAACGTTTTCATATACAAATTCATCACTAAGGATTCGGTAGAAGAAAAAATACTGGCGCTGCAACAGCGCAAACTCACCGTGGCGCGCGCACTCATCACTACAGAGGAAAGCTTTATTAAATCGCTCACCGCCGACGATATAAAAGAGATACTGGGTTAATCCTGGCAAGCGTGCCAACTTTAGCCGAACGGCTGCTTATTTTCAATTCATATACTTTCTAAATTGCTAAATGCCGTTGGCTTTGTAACAATTATATGCATGCAGTGCCGACATTTGCTATATTTAAAAAGCTCAAACCAAACCCACTATGGATGTTGAAATATTAGCCCGCATTCAATTTGCTTTCACTATTGCCTTTCATTACATCTACCCGCCGTTAAGCATAGGTCTTGGCCTTATAATGGTTGTAATGGAAGGGCTGTACCTTAAAACCGGTCGTGCAATATTTGAGCAGATGACCAAATTCTATGTAAAGATTTTTGCGCTGATTTTCGGTATTGGCGTAGCTACAGGAATAGTAATGGAATTTGAGTTTGGCACCAACTGGGCGGCTTATTCGCGCTATGTGGGTGATGTTTTCGGGAGCGCGCTGGCTGCCGAAGGCATTTTTGCCTTTGCATTGGAGTCGGGCTTTTTAGGCATCCTGCTTTTCGGCTGGAAGAAGGTAAAACCCGGCGTACACTTTTTCGCTACTGTAATGGTAACACTCGGTTCAATGTTTTCAGCAGTTTGGATAGTAGTGGCCAACTCATGGCAGCAAACGCCGGCAGGTTATCACATCGTTGGCGAAGGTATGCATGCCAGAGCTGAGATCACCGATTTCTGGGCAATGGTTTTTAACCCCTCATCTGTATCGCGCCTTACGCATGTGTGGATAGGATCATTTCTGGCCGGAGCATTTTTAGTGCTCAGCATAAGCGCGTTCTATCTGCTACGCAACCGTCATGTTCATTTCGCAAGGCTTTCATTTAAGATTGCCCTTGTAGTAGCTACCGTATTCTCACTGGCCCAATTGCTGGCAGGCCATAAGTCTGCCGAAGTAGTGGCCGAGCATCAGCCTGCAAAGTTAGCGGCCCTTGAAGGGCATTATGACAGCAACAAAGCGGCAGATATGTACCTCTTCGGTTATGTAGACCAAAAGAATAACCAGACTAAGGGCGTAGCTATACCCGGCGGCTTAAGCTTTTTAACCAAAGGCGATTTTAAAACCCCGGTAACAGGCCTTAACAGCTTTAAGCCGGAAGACCGGCCGGGTGCAGTTAACTTTGTATTCCAGACATATCACATAATGATTGCCATAGGTATGGCGCTGATTGCACTAACGCTGTATGCTTCATTTTTATGGTGGCGCGGTACGCTGTTCAGCAAACGCTGGCTAATGGTGGTATTCTCCTTTTCGGTTTTATTGCCCCAGATTGCCAACCAGGTAGGCTGGTACAGTGCCGAAGTGGGCAGGCAGCCATGGGTAGTGTATGGTTTGCTGCGTACGTCAAAAGCACTGTCAGAAGCGGTTACAGCCGAGCATGTAATATTCTCGCTTATCCTTTTCACCATCGTTTATCTCATTTTATTTATACTCTTCATTTACCTGCTCAATAAAAAAATTAAGCACGGACCGTATGATCAGCATAACATAGATCATAGTCCGCGGCATATAGAAATGGCAGACTCAATAGCATAACTCTATGGCAACATTTTTAGGCGTTGATTATCAAACCTGGTGGTTCCTGCTTATAGGGGCTGTTTTTACGGGTTACATTATTCTAGATGGATTTGATTTAGGCGCCGGCGCCCTTCACCTTTTCTTTAACAAGGAGGAGAGCCGCCGCATTGCCCTTAACGCCATTGGTCCGGTATGGGACGGCAACGAAGTGTGGATAGTAATAGGCGGCGGTGCGCTGTTCGCCGGCTTCCCGGAGGTGTACGCTACCATGCTTTCGGCTTTTTATATCCCATTTATGCTATTCCTGGTAGCGATAATTTTCAGGGCAATATCTATTGAGTTCCGCAGCAAGGAGCCCATGGCCTGGTGGCGTAAAATGTGGGATGTAAGCTACTCCATATCCAGCGCACTGATTGCTTTTTTGCTGGGCGTGGTACTGGGAAATGTAACGCAAGGCATTAACATGGGCTCCGACCACGTCTTTCGCGGCAGCTTTCTGGAATTCCTCAACCCTTATGCGTTGCTTACCGGTGTAACTACCCTTGCCCTGCTGATGATGCACGGCGCTATTTACCTGGTAATGAAAACCGAGAACCGCTTATATGCCAAGCTCACTATAATGGTACGTAATACCACTATCTTTTTTGTGATTATGATATTGCTTACCTCGTTCTACACACTGCTTTATCTGCCACACATGGCGGCTGTGATACGTGCATATCCCGAATTGTTTTTTGTACCTGTAATGATGGTGCTGGCCATTGCTAACATTACCCGGCAAATTACCAAGCGTAAATACATGTATGCGTTTATATCTTCGGCAGTTACCATAAGTTTGCTGATGGTATTAGTAGCTATGGAGTTATACCCTAATATGCTGCTGTCCAAACAGGACCCGGCCTATCACCTTACCGTATACAATGCGGCATCATCACAAAAAACGTTGGGCATTATGTTAGTTGTAGCTGCTATAGGTGTACCATTGGTAGCAGGCTATACCACCTTTGTGTTCATGACCTTTAAAGGCAAAGTACAACTGGACGAGATGAGTTATTAGTAAATAAAACACCTACAAACAGAAAAGCCGCTACGTAAAACGTAGCGGCTTTTTATATACAGATATGTAAAGCTATTCGGCTGCCAGTTGCAAGTCTTTTGCTTTTACGTTTATCGGTTGAGGTACTTTTACATAGTATCCGGTGCCGTCATACACACGGCGGCGCGGGTGTTCCATGCATGTTGTACTGCAGCAGCCCAACATTTGTTCGCCGCAGTTATCGCACTGGGTAAAGTGCTCATTGCACTCTGGGTTAGCGCAATTGATCATCTTATCAGTAACGGTACCGCAGTTACGGCAGGTGGATATTACGGTAGGATTTACACTATTTACATCAACTGCCAGGCGATTATCGAATACATAGCATTTGCCTTCAAAATCCTTACCTCCGGCTTCTTTACCGTATTTGATGATACCGCCATGCAGCTGGTATACATCTTTAAAACCTTCGTGCAGTAGCAAGGCCGATGCTTTTTCACATTTGATGCCACCGGTGCAATAAGTAAGTATCTTCTTATCTTTGAATTGAGCCAGCTCATTGATCATGGCCGGGAAATCGCGGAAGTTCTCGATATCCAGCGTAACCGCATTCTTAAATTTACCAAGCGAGTGCTCATAGTTAGAGCGTACATCCAGGATAACAACATCATCACGGTCTTTCATCTCCATAAATTCCTTTGGCTCCAGGTGCTTGCCGGTTTGTATTTGCGGATTAATGATATTAGGATCGCGCAGACCGGAGTGCACTATCTCGTCTTTGTAGCGAACGTGCATCTTCACAAATGAGGGCGTGTCCACCTCATCAATCTTAAACTCGGTAGCGTTAAACCTTCCATCGGCATAAATAGCGTCCATGTAGGCCTTGCACGCTTCCGGCGTGCCCGAAACGGTGCCATTAAGCCCTTCATCAGCAACGATGATACGGCCGGTAAGATCAAGTTGTTTACAAAATTTAAGGTGGTCGGCAGCAAATTGCTCCGCATCAGCTATTGTAGTGTAACAATAGTAAAGTAGTGTATTGTATTTTGCCATAACTTTCATTGATACTGCTGTAAACAGTGTTAAATGAGGCTGCAAAAGTACTGAATTTTAAGCAATACTAAAAAGCAATCCGCTGCAGGCCCGGCCGTACCACCGGGCCATCAGCAACGGCATTTATGAGAAACGAAGAATAAAGGGGCTAAAGAGTATTTTACTTTTTACGGTTTTCTTTCACGATGGTTTTAATTGCTTCGGCAATTAATTGTTGCTCATGGTCGTTTAACTTTGTTACATCTCGGTGACCATTTACTTCATAGCTGAGCTTTCCCTCGCTATCTGCGTGGATGCCAACTTCATCTCCGTCTTTTTCAATGGTGAGGTAGCCATTAGGCTCTATGTCAACCACGCGTGTTTGAGTACTGTCAAATACCAAACGACCAGAGTAGTTAATGGCGACGGTGTGCTCCCCATCGCTTGTTTTAATGGATGTTGAAGTGCCGTGTTTACACGCGGTTACTGAAAGTGCCAGCCAAGCAGCAAAAATATATAGCTTATTTTTCATGATGTGTTTTGATTCGATTACAAACTAATCAAATATACACAAAACATAATACCATGCAATACAAAGTACTATAAAAATAAAAAAAGCCCCTGTAAGGAGCTTTACAATTATTTCTTTTGCATTGCAGTCAATTTAGTTAATGCTTCATTTAGCAATGCTCTATCATCAGCGTCGGTTACCTCATCCATTTCATCACCGTTAATATCATACGTTATATTGCCTTTTTCATCGGCAGAAACGACAACTTTATCGCCATCATTCTCATAGTCCATGAAACTACTAGGTGCCATGTGTACTATGTGAGTATGTGTGGCATCCAATTGAATTTCTCCGGAAACGGCAAATAAGTTTCTACGTGAGCCAATGCCGCAAGCCGAAAAGCCGACTAATAATGCAATTAAGGGGATGTATAAGTTTTTCATTGAAGCGTTTTTATATTATAGACGCCCCAACGTCAACATTGTTACCTGATGCCGTAATAAAGTCTGAAGCCCTGCACATATTTTTGATTGCCCGCGAAGGATATACCATAGTCTACACGGAAAAACAAGCGCTTAATGCCTACATACGCTTCGTAATAATTACGGCGGTTTTCTGTATTCAGGTAATTGGCACCTACAATTTCTTCTAACTTAAGAGAACGTAAAAAGCCAATCTTGTTGAACAGCACGCCTGAAAAATTGTGGAAATAATGTGCTTCTAAAAAGCCCCTGTCCGTACTAAATTCATAGAAAGGCAAAAAGTGAAAACTGCCGATATAAGTTGGATCGAAGGTAAGACCCACGTTACCTAAAAAGTGGTTGTAATCCATAAAATACAACGTATTCCGGTTCAGGAATGTGCCTGCAGTTATTTTAAAGGATGACCGCCCGTATAGCCCCATTTGTATATCGTTTTGAAAAACGTCTACCGAAACAAAATCGTAATCAACGTCAGAGCCAAGTGCGTTTATGCCTTTTCTATAGTTGAGCTCGAGGTGCGGATATTTGGATGCCAGGTATATCTTACCATCAGGGCGGTTAAGATAACGCTGTTTAAATGTAATGCCCAGCGTTGTTTTAAAAGTAAGGGCGTTGTGATCGGGAAATAAAAATGACCTGTCATCAGCCGGTGCTCCCGGCGGCGCCAGCGGATTATTGGATGTATATTCTTTTTTCTTTGAATCAAAAATATGATTGAAAGACACATTATACAACTGGCTGCGGTTTGCATAACCTAAACTGGCATTCCATAATATGCCATTGGCCAGCTCGCGTTGGTAACCTACTTCTCCAAACTTAGAACGGTAGTATTTAACGTAGTTGTTCTCGTAAATGAGTGAGCTTACCGTGTTAAAGAAAAGCGAACGGGTACCAACATTGTTTAAATCAGGGATATCAGTACCGCCCGAAAGATAGATATGCCCGGCGTGAAACTGGTCGTACATATAATCGGCACGCATATTTGCGCTCAGCATTTTGCCGGCAAACCCATAACGCACGGTGGGCATTAGTGTTATGGCCCTTAATTTATCAAACTGCCGCTTATAAGTAAGGGCCAGGTTGATGCCCCACCCTTCTACAGTATTATAGTAAATGGTTTTGTACAATGGCTCCAGGTGCCAGCTGCGTTTTGTACGCCAGTCTGTAGCATCGTAACCGAAAATAGTAAAGGCAAGCGGATTAAATTTATTGCTGGCCTTTTGTGCTGAGTCCAAATAAGTGCTAGTGTGTTTCCACTCAAAAACGCTATCCTTTTTTAAGTAGTCGCGCTGCTCTAATGATGTAAGCGGAATAGGCCGTGTAGCGGCCCAATAGTCGGCATCTTTTTTATTTGCGGCTGTGTCAACCCTCAATATTTCACCGTTGAAAAAGTTGGGGGCAAACTGCGGCTCAATCTTATAATTATTATACACACCAATATAATATCCCGAAAATTTAAAGCCAAGTACAGTACCACCGTAATCAAAATGCACGGATACCGGCATCCACACATCATCTTTTACAGGTACAAATTGCTGACTTATCTGCAGTGTATCCACCAAATTGATGGCATTATTAGCACTGGTAAGCAACAGATCGGCGCTGTAAATACGCCAGTCGCCATGCACAATATAAATATTACCCCTAAATGCCTGGCTGTATCTAAAGCGCGGTACTAATTGGATTTTGTCGATCGTTTCACCGTTTATAACGTTTGATCCCATATACCGGAAACGATAGAAGGTAAATGCATTATCGGCTACGGGGGTTACAAATCCCCGGCTGCTTAAACCATTTATAGTAAAAGTATTTTCATAGAGATTTACCTGCAGGTCTGATGCTTTGTTGTAGCTGAATGCAGGGTTGCTACCGGCTACTTTTGATGCAATTGTTATCTCCCTCACCTTATCAGGCCGCTGGTAGTTAAATTGCGACAGTGATTCACTCTGATATAAAATACCGCGTCCATTCGAGTCGAGATCCAGCGCCTGGGCTACTTCTTTACTCATTAACGCCTTAGGGGCTTTAAGCAATTTTTGCACGCCTTTTATATACACAGCACATGAGTAGGCATTCACCTGTTCGAGATAGTATTTGCGCTTTTTTATTACCTCGCGCATAATGGCCATCCCTTCGTCTTCGAACCTTTTGCCGCGGGCCACAATCTTTACTTCCTTAAGCGCATATACCTCATTCTGCATTTGTATGTTCTGCACAACGTCCTTATCGGTAATGGTAACGTGCATGTTAAGCTCTTTAAAACCCACAAACCGGTACATTACATTGTACTCGCCCGGCGCAAGTTTAAGCTGATACCGGCCATACTCGTTTGCCGAGGTGCCGTAGGTAGAATTACGGATGTAAACCGATGCAAATGGTATGGTTTGGCCTGTAGCATCAACAATGCGGCCCGACAAAGTATATTGTGTTTGTGCAACAGCTGCTACGGCAGTAAAAAGACTAAGTATCAGAAATAAAGCGCGCTTCATCAGAGGAGTTTCACCTGTTAATATCAATGGTATACAAAATGTTTTACCCACATTGTTTTTTGACACACAGATTGATGCCCCGTATTAATAAGGAATGATTAATTTTGCGGGCAAATATTAACTGGGCTTATGTACAAAACACTGCAACCTGTGTTACAGCAGGAACTTACCGAGATAGAGAACGCCGGATTATACAAGAAAGAACGCATCATCACTTCGCCACAGGGCGCCGACATTACCGTACAAGGCGGTCAGGAAGTAATTAACTTTTGCGCCAATAACTACCTTGGCCTTTCATCACACCCAAGGGTGATTGAGGCAGCAAAAGCTACTATGGATACACATGGTTACGGCTTATCATCTGTAAGGTTTATTTGCGGTACTCAAGACATACATAAGCAACTGGAGCAAAAGATTGCTGAATTTTTAGGCACTGAAGATACCATTCTGTATGCAGCAGCATTTGATGCAAATGGCGGTGTATTTGAACCATTGTTTAACGATCAGGATGCCATCATTTCTGATGAGCTGAACCACGCATCAATCATAGACGGCGTGCGTTTGTGCAAAGCACAGCGCCATCGCTACAAACATGATGACATGGCCGACCTGGAAGAGAAATTGAAAGCTACTCAGGGCCTGCGCCACCGCATTATAGTAACCGACGGTGCTTTTAGCATGGACGGCACTATTGCCCAGTTAGATAAAATTTGTGACCTGGCCGACCAATACAATGCCCTGGTGATGATTGACGAGAGCCATTGTTCAGGCTTCCTGGGCAAAACCGGTCGCGGTACGCACGAGCACCACAACGTAATAGGCCGTATTGATATTATCACCGGTACTTTAGGCAAAGCCCTTGGCGGCGCTTCGGGTGGTTTTACATCTGGCCGTAAAGAAATTATTGACATGCTGCGCCAGCGTTCACGCCCTTACCTATTCAGTAATACCCTGGCTCCGGCTATTACCGGCGCCTCTATAGCTGTATTGGATATGCTGAGCGAAACAACCGACCTGCGCGATAAACTGGAAAACAATACCAAGTACTTCCGCGAGAAAATGACCGCAGCCGGTTTTGATATTAAACCAGGAGTACACCCAATAGTGCCGGTAATGCTTTATGATGCCAAGCTGGCACAGGAATTCGCTGCAAAAATGCTGGAAGAAGGTATTTACGTAATTGGTTTTTACTACCCTGTTGTACCGCAAGGCAAAGCCCGTATACGTGTACAATTATCGGCAGCTCATGAGCAGGAACACCTGGACAAAGCCATTGCTGCCTTTACCAAAGTAGGTAGAGAGCTGGGCGTAATCAAATAAAACACACGTATAGTTTGTTTATATTTGTAGGTATAGGCTCATAAACATGGCGCTTTAACTTTAAGGAGTTGGATAACATAATTGCCCGGCTAAAAAGTACGCGTTCAGCATATAAACACCGTTTAATAAAAATGCAGGATATAATTGACAAATATACCGGAGAGGTTAACGCTTTTAACGCAGCTAATGCTGATGAGTTGGAGGCCTTCCGCATAAAATACTTAGGTACCAAGGGGATTATTAAAGACCTGTTTGAACAGTTTAAAACTGTAAGTGCAGAAGAGAAACGTACACTTGGTAAAGTACTTAATCAGTTTAAGCAACTGGCCGAAGCCCGTTATGAGGAAGTTAAGGAAAGTCTGAGCTCCGGCGACGAGAATGCCAAATCCGACGCGGACCTTACCCTGCCTGGCGACGGCTTCACCCTTGGCTCACGCCACCCGCTTTCACTGGTGCGTAACGAGATTATAGATATATTCAAGCGCCTTGGATTCGTGGTAGCCGAAGGCCCGGAAATTGAGGACGATTGGCACAACTTTTCGGCCCTTAACTTCCCTGAGGAGCACCCGGCACGCGACATGCAGGATACGTTCTTTATCAAAAAGAACAATGGCAAGGATGATATCGCTTTGCGTACGCATACCTCATCCGTACAGGTGCGTATGATGGAGAATGGCAAGCCGCCTTTCAGGGCGATTATGCCGGGTCGCGTGTACCGTAACGAAGCCATTTCTGCCCGTGCACATTGCTTTTTCCATCAGGTAGAAGGTTTATATGTTGATGAAAATGTATCGTTTGCCGATCTGAAGCAGACCTTGTACCACTTTGTACAGGAGCTTTATGGCGAGGGTACTAAAGTGCGTTTCCGCCCGTCCTACTTCCCATTCACTGAGCCGTCTGCCGAGATGGATATATCCTGTACCATTTGTAAAGGCTCGGGCTGTAACATGTGTAAATATACTGGCTGGGTGGAAATTTTAGGCTGTGGAATGGTTGATCCGAACGTACTGGAAAATTGCGGCATTGACAGCAAAAAATACACCGGCTTTGCTTTCGGTATGGGTATAGAGCGTATTACTAACTTAAAATATGTTATCCGCGATTTGCGCCTGTTCTCAGAAAACGATGTTCGCTTTTTAAAGCAGTTCCAAACAGAAATAATTTAATGCGGATACTGGCAGTAGCTTTCATCGGCTTATTTTTGGTTGCCTGCGGCAAACGTAACGATGTTGTGCCTTACGTTCCGGTAAATATCACCATACAAAAAAGTGACCCGCGATTTAATACCATTAACACCCCGGGCAGCACTATAACTATCGGCGGCGGTGTAGCTGGCATTATTTTAAGCAACAGCGGTAATGGCATAGTAGCGTTTGATCGTTGCAGCACCTATCAGCCCGAAAAAGCCTGCGCCATCACGGTAGATGCCGGTTTACTGAGCGCAACCGATCCATGCAGCGGTGCAAAGTTTTCGCTGGTTGATGGCTCCCCGGTAAAGGCACCGGCAACGCGTTCGTTACGGTCGTACTCCGTAATTATTACACAGTTCGAAATTAAAATTGTGAATTAATGGAAGCCGATAAAATTAAAGACAGTATAAAGCGTGCCGCGCAGGACCTGTTCCGCAAATTCGGGTACCATAAAACCAGTGTAAACGAGATTGCTAAAAAGGCCAAAATAGCCAAGGCCACTATCTATAAATATTTTAACAGCAAAGAGGAGGTGTTGCACTCTTTGCTAATGGATTATATAAAAGTAAGTGTTGATGAGCTTATCAACATCAATACGCCTGAAAAGGATGAGGAAGAACATCTGACTAACCTCATCATGAAAACCTGCCGCCTCTCCTACACGGTGTGTAACGAGTTCATAGGCTGGGAGTTTATACGCGAGTCAGCCAACTCGCAAGAGTTTTTACGCAATTTGTCTGACGAACTGGAGGACCTGCTGGTGCTGTCATTTACGCAACTTACCGGCATGCGTAAAACAGGCAATTTTCAGCAACGTATACGGTTCCTTATTAAATGCAGTAAAAGCATTGTCTTCAGCTTTGCGTTTACCTCAGTAAGCGATGCAGACGTGCGCAAAAACTTTGTATCCTTTCAAAAGGAAATTCTTCCCTACTTGGTGAAAGCGGCTCTTACAGTATAGGCGCACCGCGTTACGGATTGCGATACTATCCTAAATCCTTCCTAAAAGGGAGGATTTAAAATAAGAATCATTGCGTTGAGGAATTAAAAACTCAATTCGTTAAGACATGTACTTGCCCGGCAGTTCTCGATATTAATATCAGCACATAATCTTCCGCAATCTCTAAATATCTCTTGCATAATTCATCCAAATACGTTTACTTTGAAAACAAAAGTACTTTCTCGTGAAAGAAAAAGACATACAAGACGAACTACTTTCCATCCGCAGCATGATGGAGCGTTCATCCAGGTTCATATCACTTAGCGGCCTATCGGGTGTAATGGCAGGGATATATGCGTTGATTGGTGCAGGCCTTGCTTACTATTGTATAGTTGAAAAAATAGGCTTTGGCGAACGCTTTACGCGGGTAACTCCACCGTTCGACTCGCCCTACTTTCTCAATGCAATTGAATTTGCAGCACGGCCTCTCGTAATTATAGCCATTGGTGTGCTGGTAGCTTCTCTTGTAACAGGTGCTATTCTTACCAAGCGCAAAGCAAAGCGCAAAGGTCAGCAAGCATGGGGCAAAACCAGCCGAAGCCTTTTATTCCACCTGGCAGTACCGTTAATGGCAGGTGGTATATTCTGCCTCATATTACTCAACCGTGGCTTTTTAGGGTTTATAGCACCGGCCACACTAATTTTTTATGGCCTTGCCTTAGTAAGCGCGAGTAATTATACTTTTGGCGATGTAAAATATCTCGGTCTGCTCGAGATTGGGCTGGGACTGGTTGCCGCACTGCTACCAGGCTACGGGTTACTTTTTTGGGCGATTGGTTTTGGTGTGCTCCATATTATCTATGGCAGCATAATGTATTTTAAGTATGACGGGTAATAATCCATTCGAGAGATTAGATAAAGCGTTTGAAAACCGTGTGCGGCTGCAGATCATGAGCGTGCTGATGGCTAACGAGCGCTATGATTTCAACTCGCTTAAAGAGCTGCTGGGTATTACCGACGGTAACCTGGCATCGCACCTTAAAGCGCTGGAAAAGGACGAGTATATATTGGTAAACAAAACTTTTGTAGGCCGTAAGCCTAACACAAATTATGAAGCAACAAAAAAAGGCCGTACCGCATTTGAGCAACATCTGGCAGCGCTGGAACTTTTAATTAAGCAACAAAAGGGACTTTAAATTTTTTTATCCATAAACTTTGAAATACAAAGTACTTTTTAATAAAACAATCATGACACAACAAAACAATCCATTCCCCGAACCAAGCAGATGGTCTGTAACATCGGTATCAGTTAAAGCAGTATTCATAGGCGTACTGATAATTGTGCTGCTTATACCCTCAGTGCTTATTCAAAACTTAGTGAGTGAGCGGCAGGAACGCAGCGAAGAGGTACAAAAAGAGATCAGCCAAACATGGTCGGACAGTCAAACCATCAAAGGGCCTATCCTATGCATTCCGTACACAGGCATCGAAACATTTACTGATGCCAATAAACACCAAAGTACCCGCGAGGTATCGCACAAACTTTACCTGCTACCACAAACGCTTGATTTCGATGCAAACGTTAAAAGCGAAAAACGGCAGCGGGGCAATTTTACCGCTTCGGTGTATAACGCTGGGGTAAAAGTCAAAGCTTCCTTCCATAAGCCTGACCTGGCTGCGCTTGGCGTTAGCAATATCCGGCTGTTACCTGAACAAGCAAAACTTCTGTTTGCTATCAGCGACGCCAAAGGCCTGCAAACGCTGCCTGTTATAAACAATGGTCCACAACAGCTAAAGGCCGAATTTACGGCTAGTACCGACAACCCTTTTGGCCCCAGCTTTATTGCAAATTATAACGCCACGGCATTACTACAGCAAGACGCATCTTTCACATTCACCCTGGATTTAAAAGGAAGTAATGAGTTACACTTTTTGCCCTTGGGCAACGCCAACACCGCGAAAATTAAAGGCAACTGGCCATCGCCGTCCTTCGAGGGTTCAATTGCAGCAGACGCCTCGCATATTGATACCAATGGCTTCTCTGCCAACTGGCACACGCTTAATGTGGTACGGCCATTGCCACAGCAGTGGACAGATACTGATAATCAGCTAACGAATGAAGATATAGTAAGTAAATCAAGCTTTGGCGTGCGTATGCTTGTTGCGGTTGATGATTATCAGAAAACCATGCGCACCAGTAAATACGCCATACTTATAATTGTACTATCATTTGCAGCATTATTTTTAACCGAGGTAATTGGCAAGCACAGCATACACACCTTTAACTATATGCTGATGGGCGCCGCCATGATTGTTTATTACACGCTGCTCCTCTCCTTTTCGGAGCAAATTGGCTTTAATGCGGCTTACGCTGTGGCGTCAGTAGCCACAGTAGGGCTCATTACCTGGTTTATTGCGTCTTTACTCAAAAATGCCAAAGCCGCAGCTTTGTTCTCCTTCATCATTTCCACCTTGTACATATTCATTTTCGTGATTATTCAGTTGGAAGACCTCGCCTTAATGGTAGGCAGTATAGCGCTGTTCATTGTGGTAGCCTTGCTGATGTACTTCTCCCGCAAAATTAACTGGAACAACCAATAACATATTTTCACCTAACCTTTCACAGCCGCTGCCCGGCGGTTCGGCCGCCGGGCATATTTTAAAACATGTAATACATCAATACACACATGAAAACCATCCACACCAGCAGTTACTGGCTTAGTCATTTCAAAGCCAATGCCACCCGCAACCGCATAAATTGGGAGCAACAACCCATGATAAGTATTAATGAGATTGAACAAATTTTACCATCGCTGCAAGCGTGGCAGCTTGGCGAAACGTCGGAAGGTAAGCAGCTGATAAACGCGGCCGCAAAATATGCCCGCAAAACCGGCGATCCATATTATTTAGAAACCGTAAAACTGTTTATTAAAGAAGAGCAGAAGCATGGCAATAACTTAGGTCGTTACTTGGATCTGTTAGACCTGCCGCGCATAAAAAGCAACTGGGGCGACTCGCTTTTCCGCTGGGTGCGCCATTTAAATACCAGCATGGAAATGTGGACACTTACTGTGCTTACCGTGGAAAGCGCTGCCCAGATATTTTACCAGTCGCTTAAAGATGCCACCAACTGCCCCCTGCTTAAAGAAATTTGCACCGATATTTTAATTGATGAAGCACACCATATCACCTACCAGGCCGAGCGGCTGGATACCATTTACAGCAGTAAGGCATTTTTACTGAAAGTATGGCGCGTAGCGGCATACAAGATATTCTTTTACGCTACCATGCTCGTTGTATGGATGGCGCACCGACGGTTGTTTAAAGCCGGCGGCATATATTTTAGCGCTTATTACAAAAAGATTAGACATAAATATGCCCGTAATATCCGCAGCATAACCGGGGCATCAGGCTATGCTATCACATCCAATCCAAGCGCACTATGATCCGCTATTACCCGTTTGGCTTCAGGGTTTGGGCCGCGGGGTTTTTGATATCTCCCTCTATAATTGCAGCGGTTGATTATTTTACCCATCCTGATGCTTTGTATCGTAGTGAATTGATTAGCTATTTATTACTCTTTGTCATTTTCGGCGCTGTTATGTCAATACCCAGTCTTTTGTTACTATGGGCTATTACCTATGTGCTTACCAAAGGCTATTTAACTCAGCTAAAAATAAAACTGACTTTAACCATAGTGGGCGTATTACTCACCTGCTTGCCGTTTTGTCTTTTTTTGGGTGGATTCTATTTTGACATCAACAATGAAGGGACTCAAATAGAAATAGTATACAGCGTTGTTATTGTAGCCTCTGTATGGATTTTTAAATTAGAGTATCCAGAAACGAAGACGCAGGTACCTTAATCATATCATCACAAAATGTTAACAAAAATACCGTCACTTTTGCCATCAGTCTTTAATTCTGTATTACAACACTACGCTTAACTGCCGCGAATAAGCGGTTTTTTAATTATGAAAAAGCAACTTACCATTGCACTAATTGCACTGTTTGTTTCTGCAGGGCACCTGATGGCACAAACCGCTAAACACGTTATTTTTATTACTATTGACGGCTTCCGGCCCGATTTTTACCTGCAGGACGAATGGAAAACACCCAACCTGCGTGCGCTGATGAAAGATGGTGCGTATGCCGAAGGTGTAAACAGCGTATTTCCTTCCATGACTTATCCATCGCACACTACCATCGTTACTGGTGTACAACCTGCCAAGCACGGCGTTTATTATAATAACATATTTACGCCTGATGGCGCATCCCAACAGCCTTACTGGCAGGATAGTTCCATACATGCACCCACCATCTGGAAAGCGGCCAAAGATAAGGGCATGACGGTAGCTTCACTGTACTGGCCGGTATCAGCAAATGCACCGGTTGATTATAACATACCAGATATAGGCGGCCTCGGCGACGAAATCCGCGAGCAGTACGCTCTACCTAAAGGCTTTTACGCCGAGGTAAAAAAGGAGGTATTTAACGGTGCCACCAAAATTGAACATGGCAAAAACCAGAATATTGGTAAGATAGCCGCCTATATCATTAAAAAAAGTAAGCCTGAGTTAATGACCATTCACGTATTTTCTGTAGATGGAGCTGAGCACGCCCAGGGTCGCAACGGCGATCGCGTGCAGGAGGCAGTTGCTGATGCTGATGAAGCAGTAGGTATCATCATAGATGCACTAAAAGAAGCGGGGATATGGAACAGCACGGTGTTGCTTGTAGGCGGCGACCACGGGTTTTATGATGTTAAAAAAACTATATTACCTAACGTATGGCTGAGGGAAGCGGGTTTAATTACCGACCTTAAAGCAGGCAACTGGAAAGCGCAATTTAATACCGTTGGCGGGTCGGCTTATTTATACCTGAAAGATAAGTCCGACAAAGCTACCGCAAATAAAGTAAAGGAATTATTAGCCGCGCAGCCCGACAGCGTGAAGCAATACTATCGCATCATCAGTCGCGAGCAGTTAGACGAAGGTGGCTATAACCCGGATGTGGCTTTTGCACTTACCGCTGAACATGATGCCTATTTTGGCATGGCTAATACCGGGAGTGCGATAAAACCTGGCAAAGGTGGCGGGCACGGCCATTTCCCGGATACTAAAAATATACAGACCGGTCTTATAGCACATGGCCCAGGCATTCGTAAAGCTGCGGTAATAAAGGAGATGAACGTGCGTGATATGACGCCTATTATGATAAAACTGCTCGGAATTCCGTTCCCGAAGGTGGATGGCAAAATACCTGCAGGGCTGCTGGAACAGCATCAATAAGAGTTAAACCACACTCAGTGCACCGGTTCTCCCTATTTCCGGTGCACATATTTACATACAGGTATTGAGCAAACTAATTAGTTAATCGGCTTTGTATATTTACCTGATGCAATCGTCATTTTACTATGCTTTAAAAGTTTGGGCCGCCGGGATTTTAGTTTCACCTTTTATTTTTCTAATAATTAGTGAACTAATCAACCCCCGGATCAAGTATGTAGAAGAAGTTTTATTGAGCATTCTATTATTGATCGTTTTCGGTTGCCTGTTATCAATCCCCAGCTTTCTAATATTTGGGGCCATCTCCAAAGCGTTATCGAAAACAAATCGGCATCCTCTAAAAATTAAATTAATTTTAAGTATTGCAGGTATTTTATCAACCTTACTTCCTTTCTATTTATTTGGAGATCCTTTTCGCTTCGATTTAGACAGGCAAATAAATGTAATACAACTATGCTATGGCTCAGTAATTACAGCAGCCATATGGATTTTTAAGCTCCCGCAGCGTACAGAAGTAAACGACGAGTTGCCCATACCCACTTATCCTGATTTTAAATAATTGCCTTACCTTTGCAGCCTGATGAGCAGAGGCGCAAAAAAAAATAAACTATTCGAGAACGTTGCCATAATTGATATTGCCGAGGAAGGCAAGGGTGTTGGTAAGGCTGATGACTTTGTACTATTTGTAGAAAAAGCCGTACCGGGCGATGTAGCGGATGTGCTGGTATACCGCAGTAAAAAGAGCTTCGGCGAAGGATATATTACCCAGCTTAAACAACCGTCCGAACATCGTGTAACGCCGTTCTGCGAACATTTTGGCACTTGCGGAGGCTGCAAATGGCAGCACATGACTTACAGCGCTCAGCTTAACTTTAAACAGAAAGCCGTAGCCGATGCACTTACCCGGCTGGCCAAGATTGATGCCAGCGGCATTATGCCCATTGTGGCCTCACCGGCCGATAGGTATTACCGCAACAAGCTGGAGTTTACCTTTTCTAATAAACGATGGCTGAACGATGGCGAGAACCGCACGGATGAGCCACTGGATATGAACGCTCTTGGCTTTCACATACCCGGCCGGTTTGATAAGATATTAGACATACAGCACTGCTATCTGCAGGCCGATCCGTCAAATCCGTTGCGCAACAGTATCCGCGATTTTGTAAAGCAGCACGGCTACAGCTTTTACGATCTGAAACAGCATACCGGCGCGCTACGCAACCTTATTATACGCACCTCATCAACCGGCGAAATAATGGTAGTAGTGGTTTTTGCTTATACCACTGATGAGGAAGTGCAAAAGCTGATGAGTTACATAGCAGAAGAGTTCCCTCAGATAACATCGTTACTGTACATCATCAACCAGAAAAAGAACGATACTATATTTGACCAGGAAGTGATTGCCTTTAAAGGTCCTGAATACATTTATGAAGAGATGCCTTCCCCTCATGGCGTAATCAAATTTCGCATAGGACCAAAGTCATTTTACCAGACAAACTCTGTACAGGCGCTTAAGCTATATGAAATTACTCGTGACTTTGCAGATTTTAAAGGTGACGAACTGGTTTACGACCTGTATACCGGCGCAGGCACCATTGCCAACTTTGTAGCAGGGCATGTGCGTGAAGTAGTTGGGGTAGAGTATGTGCCATCGGCTATTGAGGACGCGAAGATCAACTCCGGCATTAACAACATCAGCAATACCAAATTCTATGCTGGCGACATGAAGGACGTGCTTTCAGCTGAGTTTGTTACAGAACATGGCAAACCCGATGTGATCATTACAGATCCGCCGCGGGCTGGCATGCACCCGGATGTGGTAGCCCGCCTGATGGAGATTGAAGCACCGAAGATAGTGTACGTAAGTTGCAATGTGGCAACACAAGCCCGTGATCTGATTGTTTTAAAAGAGAAATATGATACGGTTAAAATACAACCGGTAGATATGTTTCCGCACACGCAGCATGTAGAAAATGTAGTGCTGCTAAAGCTCAGAGACTAAAGGAGAAAAGTAAAAGGAGAAAGGGAAGACTAAAAGCAAAAGAATTTATTTAAGGTCATCCCGAACTTGTTAGGAAATCAAAAAAAACGATTTCAGTAAGCACCTGCAAAGATGAATTCCTCGTCGTTTACTTCTCGAAATGACAAGGGGTTTATTGGCAAATTAGATTTTAGAAAATATTATTTAGATACATCATGAATCCTGAAGATCTGTTGAACGAAGGTAACGGGCAAAAGAAAGAGCAGAGCCCCTTAGTTAGCCTTGAAGTCGATCTCAAATTCTTTAGCGAATCCATCCGCGAGGTGGCTGTAGAAATTATGGTTGAAGGACTATCAGCCTACCCTATCTTTATTGCTCATCAGCATGAGGTGAGTATAGGCGAAGTAATATTAGACCGAAACGAGTTAAATTCTGAGTGGACCATTCACGCGTCTACGCTTGAGGAGTTTATAGAGAAGGGCATTATTAAAAAGGAGCTTAAACAGCGCTTTATAGACAATTATAAAGACCCGCATGAGCACATGTGCGTCTTCGCCATAGTACCCGAAGGAGCTAACTTCATATTCTTTCCATACAATAAGGAATAACTAACCAACAGCCCGCAGCTTTGCCTTGCAGCTTAACATACATTAGCTATCTTAGCCAATAATAAACATCGCATACGCCATGTCTGAAAAGAAACTGCTGATACTAAACAGCCAGCAAATACAGCAAAAAATTGACAGGATTGCTTACCAGATACTGGAAGATAATTTTGACGAAGAGGAAATAATGATTGCCGGTATATTGCCACGCGGTAATATCATAGCTGAGCGCCTCAAGTCAATCCTGGACAATATTGCCCCATTTAAGAGCCGCCTGCTCACCATTGATATTGATAAGCAAAGCAGCACCCTACAGGCAAGTACCGACTTTGATGTACAGGATTGTACCAACAAGGTGGTTATTTTGGTTGATGATGTTTTAAACAGTGGTAAAACCCTGGCCTATGGCCTTGGCGTATTTGTAAACGTATCGCTTAAAAAAGTAAGAAGCGTTATTTTGGTTGATCGTAACCACAAAAATTATCCTGTTTTTACGGATTACTCCGGTATTGCGCTATCAACAATTATCAAAGAACATGTTGATGTTGTTTTGGGCAAAACAAATGAAGAAGATTCCGTGTATTTAATATAGTTAAAAGTTGTAAAGCGCATAGTGTGCATATATTTCTACGCTCTTGTAGAAAATATTTCGCGCTTTTAAGGTGTTTTCTTTGTTATCGCCACATCTCAACAAAATTTCAAGCTATTTCGTAACTGGCACTACTTTTGAAAATATATTATTACCCTTCTCAGAGGGTTTGTTTTTCATAGGTAGATGTAAGGCCGAAATACTGCGAGAGTGTTTTCGGCCTTTTTTCTTTAAAGCAAAATTAAGCTTATTGTTTTCCTAAAGCACGCTTACCAAATTTCAATAACTCGTCTGCCTGTATATATCCCGTACTTTGCGTCAGCCGTTTACCTTTTGAATCGAAAATCAATAGCGTAGGATAGCCCTCAAGCGCCCACTGCCGGGCAAGGTCTGGCCCCTGTCCTTTTTCCATATCCATGGCTACGTTTACGAAGTTTTCGTTAAAAAAATCCGCCACATCTTTGTCTTTAAATGTAGTGCGGCGCAGCATTTTACAAGGGCCACACCATACGGCATAAGCATCAACAAAAATGTATTTATTCTGGCGGTCTGCCTGTTTAAGCGCTTCGCCCCAGGCGTTATCTATAAAGTCTATACGGGGCCCGTCGTCGCCCCCGCGGTGCTGAGCTTTGGAAACGGAGGGCATCAACATCACCAAACACAACAACACACTGCCTATGTATCTTAACAACATACCATTCATGCCATAAAAATACGGACAATTACTTTAGGTAATTGTCCGTACAACATAATTATATGATAACGATTTTGTTATAAAAGGCCTCTGCCACGACCACGGCCGCCATCTGACGGGCGTTCCTGACGCTCCTGCCGTGGCTGCTCCTGGCGTTGTTGCTGCCTTTGCTGCTGCATCTGCTCACGCTGTTGGCGTTGCTGTTGCTGCGCCTGTTCACGCTGCTGGCGCTGAGCCTGCTCCTGTTGTTGGCGTTGCTGCTGTGCGGCCTGCTCACGTTGCTGACGCTGTTGCTCTTCACGCTGCTGACGTTGTTGCTGCTCCTGTTGCTGGCGTTGCTGTTGAGCTTGCTCTTGTTGTTGACGCTGTTGCTCTTCGCGCTGCTGGCGCTGTTGCTGCTGGGCTTGCTCCTGCTGCTGGCGTTGTTGTTGGGCGGCCTGTTCACGTTGCTGGCGCTGTTGCTGCTGTGCCTGCTCCTGTTGCTGGCGTTGCTGCTCTTCGCGCTGTTGGCGTTGCAAGTCGGCTTGCTGACGGATTCCACGTTGCTGGTCATCACGTTGTTGACGCTGCTGCTGCTGGGCCTGCTCCTGCTGCTGGCGTTGTTGTTGGGCAGCCTGTTCACGTTGCGCATTCCGGTTATCAGAACTTTGCTGCTGTATTACGCGCTGACGCTGATCATCTGCCTGCTGGCGCATACCACGTTGCTGATCCTGACGCCGGCGATCATTGTTGTCAATATTGTTATTATCATTTCCACCACGAATGCCGCGGTTATTATTATCAACATTGTCATTTCTACTACGGATACCGCGGTTATCGTTATCAGCATTGCTATTGTCATTTCCACCACGGATACCGCGGTTGTTGTTATCAGCATTGTTGTTATCATTGCCACGAACTCCGCGATTATTATTATCCGGATTGCTTTGGCGTATTTTTTCATTTATCGCATCATTACGCCGGCGATCGGTAGACTGATCATTACCGCGTGCTGGCCTTTCGTTATTTATACGCACTACGTCAGTATTAGTACTGGCGTTGCGCGCAGTACGGGCTAATCTATCCGCGTTGCCGGTGTTAATACCATTTCTGCGATCGGCTATACGCTGACTAGGGTTTTCACGCTGGTAAGCGGCCCCGTCAATAACACGGGTGGGTCTGGCGTTATCTGCCCTTCTAACACTTGGGCGATATAAATTAACAGTATTGTTGTTTATACCTCTAATAGACGGGCGGTTTACGTTATTAACGTTATACACCCTCACACTTCGACCGGTTGCACGCTCGACCTCACGTACCCGCGGACCGCTATAATATGTACGATTATTATACACATAAGTGTTATTAATGTAGGTGGTGCGGTTAATGATGGTTACACGGTTACGGTACGGCACATAGTAATTGTAAATATCGGGACTCGTGATGTATGTCTGCGGCACGCACACCCAATAATTATCAGGAATGTTGTAATTGCCGAAAGACACATTAATGTTAATACCTGGCGATAACGGTGCCCAGCCATAATAGCCGCCACCCTGGCGCCATGCTACCCATGCAGGTGCCCACTCATAACCCGGTACCCAAACCCAGCCGTAGTAATTATCAAATCTCCACCGGCCGTAATGGAACGGCGCCCATCCCCAATCATAGTCAGACACCCAGGTATTACCATAAGAGGTCATCACCCAATGCCCATTGGTGGCATAAGGCTGAAAGTTCTGGTCTACATCAGGCACCCAAACGTTACCATAATCCGGGTCGTACACCCAGGTGCCATATGGATCCAGCCCATCGTAGAAGTCCTGGTCGGTAACATAGTCCTGCGCCATGCTTTTATTTGGAGAGGCGAGTGCCAGCAGAAGCACCATTAAACCAAGGCCCCATATTTTTCTTATCATTCTCATAATCTCTGATTCCTTTGCAGCTAATTGCTTTATACTATTGACGATGAAAAACACAAAACGTTTAAAGCGCTTTGCACATTACTATCACTTGATAAACTTTATGTAACACCCCCTGTTATAATTGTTTACTTTGTACCTTTAATCGTATTAAAATCGTTAATTAAATTACCGATACACCTATGAGCAGCATCAACATACCACGGCTTGATCTTAATAATTATTTGAATGGTGATACCGCCCAGCGCAAAAAATTTTCTGATGATATAGGCTCCGCTTTTAACGAAACCGGCTTTGTTACCATAACCAATCACGGCTTAAGCAAAGAACTGATCAGCGAATTGTATGACCAGGTAAAAGCATTGTTTGCCCTGCCCGATGATGTAAAGGCTAACTATGAAATACCGGGCCTTGCAGGTCAGCGCGGCTATACCGGTAAATCAAAGGAGACAGCAAAAGGCTTTACCCGGCCGGATCTGAAAGAGTTTTGGCAAATAGGGCAAACGGTTGAGGACAATGACCCTGTAAAGGAGCTTTACCCCGAGAATATACAAGTAGCGGAGTTGCCAGGCTTTAATAAAGTGACGCTTGAAATTTATAAGAAATTGGAGGCAATTGGCAAAAGTCTGCTAAAAGCCATAGCTGTTTACCTCGGCCTGCCCGAGAATTATTTTGATGATAAAGTGCATAACGGCAATAGCATATTACGCACCCTGCATTATTTCCCGATAGAAAACCCGGACGAAGTACCGGAGGATGCCGTGCGCGCGGGCGCTCATGAGGATATTAATCTCATAACCCTGCTGATAGGTGCCAGTGCCGATGGCTTGGAAGTACTTACCCGGGATGGCAGCTGGTTCCCGATAAAAGCACATGGCGAAGATTTGGTAGTGAATGTTGGCGATATGCTGCAGCGCCTTACCAATAATAAATTAAAGTCGACTACGCACAGGGTGGTAAATCCACCGCGAGAGCTGATGAAAACCTCGCGCTACTCTGTGCCATTCTTTCTGCACCCAAAATCAGATATGGACCTTACAAGTTTGGAGTCGTGCATTGACGCAGAGCACCCGAAACTATATACTGACATTACCGCCGGCGAATACCTTGATGAACGCCTGCGCGAAATAGGGTTGAAGATGTAAGTCCGGCTTTATGGGATTTATAAACCCCATAATAATTATTTTAAAAGAGAATGGCCGCTTCTTATAAGCGGCCATTCTCTTTATTTTACTTTATCCATTCAAAACCGGTATACGGCACCAGTACTTCTGGTATTTTTATGCCTTCTTCGGCCTGATTATTTTCCAGCAAGGTAGCTACTATACGTGGCAGAGCAAGGGCGCTGCCATTTAAGGTATGTGCCAGCTGCGGGCGGCCCTCAGCATTACGGAAACGCAGTTTTAAGCGGTTGCTCTGAAATGTTTCAAAGTTAGATACTGATGATACCTCCAACCAGCGCTGCTGTGCTGCGCTCCAGGTTTCCATATCATAAGTAAGCGATGCCGTAAAGCTCATATCGCCACCGCATAGGCGCAATACGCGGTACGGCAATCCCAGATTTTGCAGCAAGCTTTGTACGTGCGCGCTCATTTGCTCCAGCACATTATAAGATTCGTCAGGGTGTACCACCTGTACAATTTCCACCTTGTCAAATTGGTGCAGACGGTTAAGCCCGCGTACGTGAGCACCGTATGAGCCAGCTTCACGGCGGAAACAAGGCGTATAACCACAATTTTTTACCGGCAGTTCGTCTGCCTTTAATATTACATCACGGTACAGGTTGGTAATAGGCACCTCTGCCGTAGGGATGAGATACAGATTATCAACACCAACATGGTACATCTGCCCTTCCTTGTCTGGTAGCTGGCCGGTGCCATAACCCGAAGCCTCGTTAACCATCAACGGCAGCATGCGCTCGCTATACCCGGCTTTTTCGGCCTCGTCTAAAAAGAAGCTGATAAGCGCGCGTTGCAACTTAGCGCCTTTGCCTTTATATACGGGAAAGCCGGCGCCGGTAATTTTAACGCCCAGCTCAAAGTCAATCAGATCATATTTTGCAGCTAACTCCCAATGCGGCAGGGCTCCGGTATACAATTGCGGCTTAGTACCGTTCTCCAGTACTATTTCATTTTCTTCCGGCGTGGAGCCAACAGGTACTGATGTATGAGGCAGGTTAGGCAGTTGCACTAGCTTTTGCTGCAACTCCTCTTCAATGGCGTTTAGCTGTTCAGTGAACTGCTTCAGTTCCTCTTTCCATTTACCGGTTTGGGCTTTCAATGCTTCGGCTTCTTCTTTCTGGCCATTGCGCATCAATTCACCTATTTTTTTTGCTGCTGCGTTAGCTTCCGATGCTATGCTATCCGACTGATTTTGTGTTTGACGGCGTTTTTCATCCAGGGAGATGATTTCATCTACTAAACCTGGTTGCTTAAAATTTTTAACCGCAAGGCGTTCCAACACTGTGTCGCGGTTGTCGCGTATAAAATTCAGTTGCAGCATGTGCTTATAAATATATTTGTGAGCAAAGATAAAAACTTGGTGGGTTTTATACCGCCGGATGTGTTGTTAAGCCTCAACTACGGGCAATTTCTCAAACTTGTAGCCGGCACTATGCCACAAGCCGAGCGCCCGGGGCAGTACATACTCCAAACGGTTAAAAGCCTTAAGACTGTCATGAAACACCACAATAGAACCTGCACGGGTATGTTTCATCACCTTTTTCAGGCATTTTTCGGGTTTAAGCGTCATATCAAAATCACCACTTAGAACGTCCCACATGATGATGTCCAGATCGGGGCGCAATTGTTTAAGCATTGCCGCCTGGGAGCGCTTTATGCGCCCATAAGGCGGCCTGAATAAATTGGAGCCTATTACTTTATCGGCCTCCGCAAAGTTATCGGCATAAACGCTATCTTCGGTTTTCCATCCTTTTAGATGATTGTAAGTGTGGTTACCTATGGCATGCCCGCCGGCTTTAACCTTTTCAAAGATGTCGGGATGTTTATTTACGTTATCACCGATGCAAAAAAAGGTAGCCTGCGCATTGTATTGCTTTAAAATATTTAGCACGAACGGTGTAACAATAGGTATAGGGCCATCGTCAAAAGTTAAATAAATGCTTGGGCTGCTTGCTTTAATATGCCAGGTAAATGCCGGGTAAAGAGCCTTTAGCAGTTGCGGTGTTTTAAACAGGTACATATCGCAAGTTAAACAGATAAATGTTTCATTTTTAACGCAAATAAAATAAATGCTGCGGCGTTGTGCTGCCACCCTTATAATTTATGAAACACCATTTACTCAAAAAAACGCTATGGGCTTTCGCAATAATGGCATTTACAATGCCGCAAGCGAGGCTTTATGCGCAGGAACGGATAAGCTTGCAGCGCGCCGTTGACCTGGCCCTGGAGCGTAACCTTACCATAAAGCAAGCCAAACTGAGCGAGGCGCTCACCAACGAAGATTTGAAACAGTCGAAATATAACCGCCTGCCCGATCTTAATTTTAACCCGCAAGGCTCGCTTAACTTTGGCCGAAGCCTTGACCAATCTACCTACTCGTTTACCAACCAGCGTATATTTACGGCTTATGGTGCTTTAACTACCCAGGTAGTGCTTTATCAGGGCGGGCAGCTGCGCAACCAGATTATCCAGAACAAAATACAATTAGAGGCAGACCAGACCAATACTTCCAAGGTAAAAAATGATCTGATACTGAATGTAGTGACTACCTACCTTTCGGTACTCACCAACCAGGACCTGGTAACTGCATCGCAGCAGCAGATACAGGTGGCCAAACTTACGCTGGATAGGGCAAACATCAATTTCAAGGCGGGCAACCAAACGCAGGCCGATCTCTCGCAAGCGCAAGCCCAGCTATCAACCGCAGAGCTTAACAGCACTGATGCACAAAACCAGCTGGAACTATCGTTACTTACTCTTAAACAATACATGGAGGTGCCGGCTGACCAACAGATTGTTGTGGAAAAGCCGGATGTGAGCAACATAGCAGTCAAGACTATCTATAATGCTCAGGATGTATTAAATACTGCGTTAAACGTAAACCCTGACGTGAAACTGGCGCAATTGCAAGGTGATGTTTACAAACAGGCCATTAAGGTGGCCAAGGGTGCGTATTATCCAAGCGTAGTCTTATTTGGATCTTTAGGATCGAATTATTCAAGCATTTATATGCGTCCGGGTCCCGGTGGTATCCCTGTTAAGCCTTCAATATTTGGTCAATTAAGTGACAACTTCTATCAATCGGTTGGTATTGGGGTGCAAGTGCCTATCTTCAGACGATTTGCCACACGCACATCAGTTCGTAAGGCACAAATTCAATATGAAAATGCGCAACTGAATGCACAGCTTGCACGTAATAATCTTGGTAAGATCATTTATCAGGCTGTATGGGATGTGCAGGCAGCGGAGAAGAGATACATCTCGGCGCAGCAAACTTACAACGCAAATAAAACCGCTTTCGATGCTATACAGGAGCGCTTCAAAGTTGGCTTGTCTAACTCGCTCGATCTGAACACCGCGCTTACCAACCTTAACAAGGCTGAGTTTGATATGATACAGGCCCGTTACCAGGTGGTGTTCAGAAGCAAAGTGATTGATTATTACCTCGGAAATCCTATAACGTTATAAAGAATCATGGGAAAAACTACTAAATATATTTTAATCGGCGTAGGCGTGCTTGCGGTGATACTGATTATTGCAAAAGTTGCTAAAGGACCGAAGAAAACGCAAATAGCTACTGAGAAGGCGGTTGAGCGTACTATAGTGGAAAAGGTGTCTGCAAGCGGTAAAATCAAACCGCATGTCGAAGTAAAAATCAGCGCAGAGGTATCCGGTGAAATTGTAGAGCTGCCGATTAAAGAAGGCGACGTGGTAAAGAAGGGGCAGCTATTATGCCGTATCCGTCCGGATATCTTAAAATCTGGTTATGAGCGTGCGGTTGCTTCTTACAATAGCCAAAAGGCTACCGTTGGCAACTCTGAGCAAATGCTAAAACAGTCAGAAGCGAGCTTTAACAACCAGGCATCATCATTTAAACGCAGCAAGGAGCTTTATGATAAAAAGGTGATCACCGCTGCCGAGTATGAAACAGCAAAGGCCAATTATGAGAGTGCCAAAGCCAGCCTTGAAGCTACCCGCCAAAGTGTAATAGGCGCAAAATTCGGTTTAGAGCAATCACAGGCATCAGTTAAAGAGGCTGGCGATAACCTCGCTAAAACTTCGATATTTTCTCCGGTTGATGGTGTAGTATCTAAACTCTCGGTTGAAAAAGGCGAGCGCGTGTTAGGCACCATACAAATGGCTGGTACTGAATTGATGACCATCTCTGACCTGAGCGCTATGGATGTAAATGTAGACGTAAATGAGAATGACATCAACCGCGTAAGCATTGGCAACCCAAGTGATATTGAGGTGGATGCCTTCCTTGGTAAAAAGTTCGCTGGTCATGTAATTGAGATTGGTAGCTCTGCCAATGTGGTGGGTACAAATGCCGACCAGGTAACCAACTTTACCGTTAAAGTACGTATAGATTCGGCCTCTTATAAGAGCTTGCTCAATAACAAAGGAAGCAACCCCTCGCCTTTCCGCCCGGGCTTAACAGCTACTGTAGAGATAAAAACCAACCAGGTTAAGGCGCTTTCGGTACCAATACAGGCGGTAACTACCCGTATTGATGAGAAAAACAAAAAACCTGCCGACAAAGGCGACGATGCTGCGGACGATGACGAGAAGGTGCAGATAAGCCAGCCAATAAAGGAATACGTATTTGTTCTGGAAAATGGCAAGGCCAAGCAGGTGGCTGTTAAAACCGGCATTCAGGATGATACATACATCCAGGTATTAAGCGGTTTAAAAGCCGGCGCCGAAGTAATAGCTGCACCTTACTCGGCTATTTCAAAAACCCTTAAGGATGGCGAAGAAGTAGAAAAGGTAGATAAAGCGAAGCTCTTTACCGGCGAGAACAAATAAGCCTGCGTTAGCGCTTATTTTTTTAGCTGTAAAATATATTTCATTAATTTGTCCTGCCGGGAAGACAGACCTCCGGCGGGACATTTTTATTTAATGCAGACAGATATACATAAGGTTGCAGTAATTGGCGGCGGCAGCTGGGCAACGGCACTGGTTAAAATGCTTGCCGACAATACCTCGCAAAAAGAAATATACTGGTGGATGCGCAGCGAGAGCGCCGTTGAGCACATACGCGGTTACCGCCATAATCCGAATTATCTGAGTTCTATCGAAATAAAATTACCCGAAAGCAATATCTCTACTGATTTGCCATGGGTAATTGCCGAGGCTAACTGCATTTTGTTAAATGTGCCTGCAGCCTTTTTAAAGGAAGCGCTGGCAGGTATCACGCCGGCGCAGCTGCGCGGCAAAAAGATCATATCTGCAATTAAAGGCATCGTGCCTGATGAAAACCTAATCATCGGTGACTTTATCAACAAGCACTATGATGTGCCTTTTACAGACATTGTAGTGATCAGCGGCCCTTGCCATGCAGAAGAAGTGGCGCTGGAGAAGCTGTCTTATTTAACCATTGCGTCGCAAAGCGAAGATTTAGCCACCCGCTTTGCCGGTTTAATCAACACAAGGTACATTAAAACCATAGTGTCCGACGATATATATGGCACCGAGTATGGCGCGGTACTGAAAAACATTTACGCCATTGCCAGCGGTATTTGCCATGGCGTAGGGTATGGCGATAACTTCCAGTCGGTTCTTATCTCTAACGCCATACGCGAACTGGAGCGCTTTGTAGATACTGTGCATCCCATTGACCGAGACATTAAGGAAACAGCTTATTTGGGCGATCTGCTGGTAACTGCCTACTCACAGTTTAGCCGCAACCGCACCTTTGGCGCCATGATTGGCAAGGGGTATACCGTTACATCGGCACAGCTGGAGATGAATATGATCGCCGAAGGTTATTATGCAGTGAACTGCCTGCACCAGATCAACAAGAATTATGGTGTGAGCATGCCTATTTGCGAAGCTGTATATGCCATTCTTTACGAAAAGCGTCCGCCTGTTTTGGAAATGAGAAACCTGGCCGAAAAATTGTGTTAATGCTGTCATAAGCATTATGCAATTATTCGTGTACCAATGAAAAGATTAATATATACAGCACTGCTGGTAGCCGGCATTGCTGCGGGTGCCAACGCACAGAGCGTAGGTAAAGACGTTAAAAAGGCCGCTAATAAAGTGGGCAATAAAACATCAGAAGTTGCGGTAAAAGGTTACTCTGGTGTGGTTGATAAAAAATATGCCGGCAAGGCAGGCCCCAATAACGAGACCATCTACATCGACAAAAATTCGAATTACTACTATATCAATAAAAAAGGCAAACGCATCTATATAAAAGAGAGCGAGCTCAAAGCCAAAGTTGATTAACAAAAACAAAGCCCCTTGCTATCGCACAGGGGCTTTGCTAAACTAAACCAACTAAAAACTCTACTAATTAACAGCTATTAACGAGTAGTAAAAGTCTTAATATTTCTTGCGGCGCTCGGCACGGTCTTCACGGCGTTTGCCCGAGAAATCACGGAAACCACCACCGTTATTACCGCCACGGTTGCCACCTTCACGGCGCTCGCCGCCACGGAAACCACCTTCGCGTTTTTTGCCGCTATTGTTGCCACCGCTTCTGCGGCTATCGCCTTCACCAGCCAGCTCAATACGTACCTGGCGGCCGTTAAAGTCTACGCTTTTAAAGCCTTCAAATACTTTATCAACATCGCCGTTGCTTACTTCAAAGAAAGAGTAAACGCCTTTCACGTCAATTTTACCAACAGTACGGCCGCTGATGCGGGTATTGTTGCAGATGTAACCTAACAAGTCGCCGCGGGTAAAATCATCTACCGAGCCAAGGTTAATGAACAGGCGGGTGAATTCAGAACGCATACCTGTACGGTTAAAGCGATCACCACCTTCGGCACTACGGCTTTTCTCATCAAATGATGCATTAAGATCCGGAGCGTTTTTGTAGTAATCCAGGAAGCGGTTAAATTCCAGCGACGCGAAGCGTTTGATTACTTCTTCCTTGCTCAGATCTTTAAACTCATCCATAATACGCGGAATGTACTGCTCTATTTGCTGCTCATTCACTTCAACATTATGTACTTTGTGCACCAGGGCAAAAAGTTGTTTCTCGCAAACATCAAAGCCGGTAGGAATCTCCGCCTTAACGAAGCGCTTGCCTATAACTTTTTCTATCTGGCGAATTTTGCCCATCTCTTTACCATTGATGATAGAGATAGATACACCTGTTTTACCTGCACGGGCTGTACGGCCGCTGCGGTGGGTGTAGTTCTCAATCTCATCAGGCAATGAGTAGTTAATTACGTGAGTTACGTCGTTAACGTCAATACCGCGTGCTGCCACGTCAGTTGCAATAAGCAATTGCAGGCTGCGGTCGCGATAGCGTTTCATTACCTTATCGCGTTGTTGTTGCGACAAGTCGCCATGCAATGAGTCGGCATTGTAGCCATCCTTAATCAAAGCTTCGGCAATCTCCTGAGTTTCTATTTTGGTACGGCAAAACACTATACCGAAAATTTCAGGGTTAAAGTCAACAATACGTTTAAATGCGGCATACTTATCGCGGGCACGCACTACGTAATACTCGTGTTCGATATTAGCGTTGCCGGTATTTTTAGTGCCCATGGTTAACTCGTAAGGGTTTTCCATGTAGCGTTTTGCTATACGGCGTACTTCGGCCGGCATAGTGGCTGAAAACAGCCAGGTTTTTTTCTCCTCCGGAGTGGTTGACAGGATATTGTCTATATCTTCCTGAAAGCCCATGTTGAGCATTTCATCAGCCTCATCGAGCACTACATATTTTACGCCTGAAAAATCAATGGCATTACGGCCAATAATATCAAGCATACGACCAGGCGTAGCAACAACTATTTGCACACCACGGCGTATCTGGCGCAATTGGTCAGAGATGCTTGCACCACCGTAAACAGCTACTACATGTACGTTGTTAACGTTTTTTGAGTAGTTTTTTAGGTCATTTGCAATTTGTAAGCAAAGCTCGCGCGTTGGGCAAAGTACAAGTGCTTGTGGATGATTGTTGTCGAAATCAAGTAGTTCTAACAGTGGCAGGCCAAAGGCCGCGGTTTTACCGGTCCCGGTTTGGGCTAATCCGACAAAATCGTTGTCACCATTTAACAAAACCGGAATCGACTGTTCCTGGATTGGCGTAGGATTTTCGAATCCTAACTCTGTAATGGCATTAACAATATCATGACGGATCCCCAGTTGAATAAATGGGTTCATGAATTTAAATAACGTATCTGGCTACATTGCCAAATCGGCCGCAAAGGTAGAAATAAATTTAATTATTTCAAACGACTAAGGTGTTATTTACGAAACTCAGTGATTTTCAGCCAATAAAATGACAAAACAACTACTCTTGAGTAGGTTCTTCAGCGCTTTTGTCAGATTTTGATACGATAAAATATGTCAAAATCATACCGATAGCGCCGGCAGTTACATACATATCTGCTACGTTAAATATACCTGTTCGCAGTTCGCCGATGCCCATAATCATAAAGTCGGTTACATGGCGGTCATACATTATCCGGTCAATAATATTGCCCAAGCCGCCTGTTACGATCAGCGCCAGGGAAAATACTTGCAGGCCCGTTAATGTGCTTAGGTTACGAACGACATAGTACATCATGCCTATCATAAAAACTATAGGCAGTATGCTTAGCAGTATGAAGTTGTATGGCTGTGGCAAGCCGTCGCCAAGGCTGAGAGCAGCACCTGTATTCTCGGCATAACGCAACTCAAAAAAACCATTGAGGTAACTATGCGGCGGCTGAAATTTTAAATGCTGCTGCGCCAGAATTTTGGTAACGCGATCGCAAACAATACCGATAATAAGGGTACTGACGATGAGGATAAGCTTACTGCGTTTGCTCATGAGGATATTAGCGCAATCTGTCAGCTGAGCGTACCAGTTTTTCGTCGCGACGGATAGCTCTCAAGGCCAGTACAATTAACAGCACAGCTATTGAGCTTAAAAACATCCCAATGCCCATGTTGCTCAGTGATGCTTGTATGCCGCCGCCGGCGGCTTTAACGGTTTGCGCCATCCAGAAGCTATAGCCAATAATCACCAAAATTGCGCTGTAGCACAAAGCAATTTGCTGTTTGCGATTTTTATAAAGGAAAATGATCACTGCCGGCAGCAGCGCCACCAGCCCTGCAACAAATTTAAGTGCGGTAAATTCCGTAGTGTAATGCTTACCATCAGGCAGTTGCTGGTAAATACCCATTATGTTTACGTTTGAAATGATACCATCAATGTTTACATTGGTAACAAGCGGAAAAACGTATAAGCCTAATAAAACAAGTGTAGCCAGAAACAGGAACACTGATTGTATGCGTTGTATCATGAGCAATAAAATTAAACTCTAAGCTGTGCAAAGATAGAATTGTTTGCATAATCGACTAAGTTTTTATCCGGGTTATACCAGCCATTGGGGGCAAGCAATAACAATTGCTAACTTTGCAGCCGTGAGCATGCAACGCTATTTTATTGAACTGGCTTATAATGGCACTGCCTATCACGGCTGGCAGGTGCAGCCCAATGCGCTTACCGTGCAGGAGTTGCTGAACCAGGCACTCTCTACCATACTGAGACAACCCATAGAAACCACCGGCTGCGGCCGAACGGATACGGGCGTGCATGCAACAGAATTTTTTGCGCATTTTGATGTTGAGTCCATGGCCAGTAGTCCATGGTCCATGGATGTGCGGGGGCTCAACGCCGTGCTACCACATGACATTGCTGTAAAACGCGTATTTGAAGTTGCGGACGACGCACATGCCCGTTTTGATGCAACGCTGCGGTCATACGAATACCATATTCATTTTAACAAGGATCCATTTAAGCATAACCTATCATGGCAATTGCGCGATAAACCGGATATTCGTTTGATGAACGAGGCAGCAGCTATTATTAGGGAATATACCGATTTTAGCTGTTTCAGTAAATCAAACACACAGGTTAAGACCAATAATTGCAAAATAAGCCGCGCCGAATGGATTGACCATGGCGGTAGCATCATATTTCACATATCGGCCGACCGCTTTTTGCGCAATATGGTACGCGCCATTGTGGGTACGCTGATGCAGGTAGGACGGGGCGAGATGTTGCCTGACCAGGTACGTGGAGTTATTGAAAGTAAAAATCGCAGCAATGCCGGAACATCTGTGCCTGCATGTGGTTTGTATTTAACTGAGGTAAAATATTAGTCTCTACCCGTAAAGCATGAAGAGAAGCTGAGAATGACAGTACGATACATCAATTTAAGTTATTTTAAAACTTCCTTTTCAGGAGGCAGGGAGGCACATGGCTGAAGTTACCGGTAAAGCGCTTGATTGGACACTGCTGGGCAGGGTGATGAAATATGTAAGGCCTTACAGGCTTACATTTATTATATCCATCATCCTTACTATCTTCCTGGCTGTAATTGCCCTGGTGCAGCCTATCCTCATTGAGAAGACGCTGGACAACCACATTATTACCGGCGATTACAACGGCCTTTTATTTATGGTGGTGTTGATGCTACTGCAACTGGCAGCGCAAACAGCAGCGCAGTATTATCAAACCTATCTTACCAATACACTTGGTCAATCCGTAATACGCGACCTGCGCGTGGATGTATTCAATCATATAACTACGCTTAAGCTTCGCTATTTCGACCGTACGCCTATAGGTATGCTCATCACCCGGACGGTTTCTGATCTGGAGACCATCGCAGATATATTTTCTGAAGGGTTGATATCCATCATGGGCGATATGCTGTTGCTGGTAGCCATTGTAAGTTATATGTTTTGGCAGGACTGGAAACTGGCGCTCATTACCCTTACGCCTATGCCTTTGCTGCTGATGTCAACCTCTATTTTTCAGCGGGCTATTAAATCGGCTTTTCAGGAAGTGCGCACACAGGTAGCGCAGCTGAATACCTTTTTGCAGGAGCATATATCGGGCATGAGTGTGATACAATACTTCGCCCGCGAAGCGCAGGAGTTTCGTAAGTTTAATGAGGTGAACGAGAAACACCGCGATGCACACATCCGTAGTAACTGGTCGTACTCTATATTTTTCCCGGTTATAGAAATTCTTTTCGCCATATGTATGGGGCTGCTGGTATGGTATGGCTGCAAACGTATTTTAACCGACGAACAGCTGAATTCGCTTTCGGCATCGCCTCGCGGCATCACTACCGGTACTATCGTGGCCTTTATCACCTTACTCAACTTATTGTTTAGGCCAATACGGCAGCTAGCAGATAAATTTAACACCCTGCAAATGGGCATGGTAGGCGCCGACCGTATTTTTAAAGTGCTGGATACCGATGACGTTGCCGACAACAAAGGCACATTAGCGCCCGCGGTATTGAAAGGTGATATAGCGTTTAAAAATCTGTGGTTTGCTTACATTGATGATAACTGGGTACTTAAAGATATAAGCTTTCATGTAAGGCCAGGGCAAACGCTGGCTTTGGTTGGCGCAACCGGGGCAGGCAAATCATCCACTATAAATATACTTAACCGCTTTTATGAGATAGGCAAAGGTGAAGTTACTATTGATGGGCACGAGCTGCATGAATATGATATTAACTATCTGCGCTCAAAGATAGCTACGGTAATACAGGATGTATTTTTGTTTAGTGATACCATTGCCAACAATATCAGCCTGAATAATCCAGACATTACCCGTGAGCAAATCGTAGCTGCGGCCAAAGACGTTGGTGCGCACGAGTTCATAGAGCGGCTGCCTGGCGGCTACGATTATAACGTGATGGAACGTGGCGCTACGCTCTCGGCAGGGCAGGCACAGTTGATATCTTTTATCCGGGCGCTGGTGTATAACCCATCCATTCTGGTGCTTGATGAGGCTACCTCATCGGTAGATACCGAAACCGAGGAACTAATACAAAACGCTATACAGAAACTGATGCAGGGCCGTACTGCCATTGTGATTGCACACCGTTTGTCAACCATTCAGAATGCCGACAACATCATTGTGCTGGATCACGGAGAGATAAAAGAAATGGGCACCCATCAGCAATTGCTGCGTATAGAAGATGGCTATTACCGTAAGTTGTATGATTTGCAACTTAACTCATCGGGCATAGCACGTGACATTTCGTAGCCAATGAAGACTATTAGTCTGGCTGCACTTTCCCTTTTTCGTTTCCTGCTCCGGCCGGAGGCGTTTTTATTGACTCAACAGGTTGTTCCTCGGTCTCATGTTCATGAGCTACATCGCCACCATGTGGCTCATCACTCTTATAAACTTTATCTTCTTTCTTTTTAACGGCTTTGCCGCCGTTGTCATCGGGCCTGTCGGTAGGTGTATCAGATGGCGATGGTTTATCGTGTTGGTTTGCTGGCTTTGTCATAATTAATATAAACAGGCGGGCAATTATATTGTTTAAGAGCCAATATGTAATTAAAGCGGCGGCTTCGCGTTAATTTTTGTTAAAGAATGCGTGCCGCACGCAATAAGCTGTTTAATTAACACATAATCTTTTACCTTTATACCGGGATTGTTAATTTCGCCATTAGGGTATTAATTGGCCCGGCAATCTATTATTACTAAATGGAAGAATTTGAAGTAAGCGCATCGGCAAAAAAAACTAAGTCAATTTATATCTCAACGGTATTTGGTTTGGCTATGGTGCTGTTAATGATCGGGCTGTTGGGCCTCATCCTGGTACATGCCAACAGTTTGTCGCGCTATGTGAAAGAGAATATTGTGCTTAATATTTTCCTTGATGAGTCTGTACACGAACCGGATGTGCTGGAATTGCAGAAGCAGCTTGATGCTAACGTAATGGTTAAACAAACCACCCACGTAAGTAAAGAACTGGCCGCACAGCACCTCAAGGCCGATCTGGGCGAAGACTTTGTGAAGTTTTTGGGTTACAACCCGTTGTCGGAGTCGATCGATGTGTACCTGAAAGCCGATTACGCAAATAACGCCGGCATCGAGAAATTTACCGCGCAACTGCTTAAAAATCCCATGGTGAAAGAGGTGAAGTATCAGCAATCGCTGGTTGACCAGATGAATAAAAACCTCACCTCTATCAGTTTGGTGATACTGGCTTTTGCAGGCATATTCGTGGTGGTTTCTGTAGCGCTTATCAACAATACCATAAGGCTGGCCATATACTCGCAGCGTTTCCTTATCAAATCAATGCAACTGGTGGGTGCAACCAAATCACATATCCGTAAGCCTTTTATAGCTTATGGTATATGGCATGGCATGCTTGGCGGCCTCATCGCCATCATCATATTAATGGGAACTTTGTACCTGGCACAAACACAGATACCAGACCTGGTTGTACTTAGCAATTATGTAGAATTTGGCGCCGTGTTCCTGATTGTGATTGGCATAGGTATTTTTATCTCGGGCATCAGCACTTACCTGGCAGTAAACCGCTTCCTTAAATTAAAGATATATCAACTCTACAGATAATTACAGCATTTAAACTATAGACATGGCACAACAACCTCCAAAGTACACGGGTACTTACAGGTCAGCAACTAAAACTGAGCCTGTTGCAGAAACACCGGTAAATTTCATCTTCAGTAAAGAAAACTATAAGCTTTTTATAGCGGCCATAGTAGTTGTAGCCATAGGCTTTTTCCTGATGGCCGGAACGACTGATATTTACAGTACAACAAAAATTGTTATAGCCCCGGTTGTGGTGCTGGCTGGCTTCGGCATCGGTTTTTATGCAATACTTAAAAAACCGGCGAGCAAAGCATGATCAATTATATACACGTTATCATACTGGCTATTATAGAGGGACTTACAGAGTTTTTGCCGGTATCCTCAACGGGACATATGATCATCGCTTCATCAGCGATGGGGATAGCATCAGATCCCTTTATCAAGCTTTTTACTATTGCCATTCAGCTGGGCGCCATACTCTCGGTGGTGATACTATATTTTAAACGCTTCTTCCAATCAACACGTTTTTATTTTAAGCTGCTCGTAGCTTTTATACCTGCGGCAGTGTTCGGCGTGTTGTTTAGCGATAAAATTGACGCGTTGCTGGAAAACGCACTTACGGTAGGCATCACCTTATTTTTAGGCGGTATTGTATTGTTGTTTGTTGATAACTGGTTTAACAAGCCGTTGTACACCAGGGAGGAGGAGATTAGCTTCCCCACTGCATTAAAAATTGGTTTTTTTCAGTGTCTGGCCATGATTCCGGGCATGTCGCGGTCTGCATCCACCATCATTGGTGGTATGTCGCAAAAACTTAACCGCACGGCTGCGGCTGAGTTCTCTTTCTTTTTGGCCGTGCCTACCATGTTTGCAGCCACCGGGAAAAAACTTTTTGATTACTTTAAGGACGGTAACACTTTTACCGGCGACGAAATAAAATTTATGCTGGTAGGCAACATAGTAGCCTTTATAGTTGCCATGCTGGCCATCCGCACCTTTATTACCTTTCTGGAGCGTAAAGGATTTAAGTTATTTGGTTGGTACCGCATCATTGTAGGCGGTATTATTATAGGGCTGTATCTTACCGGGCATAACCTGCAGGTAATTTAAACAGCAGCAAAATATTTATTTATAGCGATGAGCCGCCGGTTCGTCGCTATTTTTGCTTTTATAGAATTTGAAAGAGAATTATACCAACATACAGCAATTTGCTGAAGGAGAACTGCTCCTGATTAATAAACCATACCGCTGGACGAGCTTTGACGTGGTGGGCAAAATACGCAATGCCTTTAAGCCGCTTAAGTTGAAAGTGGGCCATGCCGGTACGCTTGACCCACTGGCTACCGGCCTGCTGATAATTTGCACCGGTAAAATGACCAAGCAGATTGATACGTTCCAGGCGGAGGAAAAAGAATATACCGGTACCATGGTGCTTGGAGCAACTACGCCATCATACGATATGGAAACAGAAGTTGACCAGACCTTTGACATTGCCGAAATTACTAATGAACAATTGTATAACGCCGCGGCTCAGTTTACCGGCGTTATACAGCAATACCCACCTGCACACTCTGCCGTGAAAATAGATGGAGAGCGCCTTTACGAAAAGGCCCGTCGCGGTGAGGAAGTAGAACGCCGCTTACGTGAGGTGGTTATAAATGCGTTTGAACTGACCAGGATCGAGCTTCCGGAGGTAGATTTCAGAGTAGCATGCAGTAAAGGCACCTATATACGCTCATTGGTACATGATTTTGGTGCAGTACTTAACAACGGTGCTTACCTGTCGCGCCTTCGGCGCACTCGAAGCGGCGATTTTAAAATTGAAGATGCCCGCGAGGTGATGGAAATGGTCAACATCATCAGGGAACTGAAAACCCAAACTTCAGAAGCAGAAAAGCCGGGAAACCCAGAGGACAGCCCGCTCAATTGAAGTATGGATTTAATGCCTGCTTAAACCTTTTGGTTTGAGCATTGTAATTTTACTTGCATACTTTGCGCTGTTCCCTTTACGCAATCAAAAAACGTTATTTTTGCCGTTCATAAATGAAGATCTACCATCATATTGATGAATTTACAGCCCTTGAAAATGCCGTAGTTACCATCGGCACATTTGATGGCGTGCATATAGGGCACCGTAAAATCATCTCAGGCATATGTGAACTTGCAGATGAAACAGGTGGCGAAACAGTAATCCTTACTTTTTTTCCGCATCCCCGGATGATACTCAACCCCGAGGATGACAGCCTGAAGCTCATCAATACCATCAGCGAAAAGGCGGAATTGTTAGAACAGTTGGGCGTGGACCATTTAATTATTACCCCATTTTCACGCGACTTCTCCAACCTCTCACCCGACGATTATATCCGCGATGTACTGGTAAAAAAGATCGGCACCAAAACCATCGTTATTGGGTATGACCATCACTTTGGCAAGGACCGCAGCGGCAGCCTGGCCGATTTACTGCGCCTTGGACCTGACCTTGGTTTTACTGTAGTAGAAATACCAGAGCAGGATATAAACGAGATTGCTGTTAGCTCAACACAGGTGCGGCGCGCCTTGCTGGAGAATGATATTGAGCAGGCCAATTCATTCTTAGGCTATCCGTTTTTCATTACCGGCAAAGTAATGCGCGGCGACCAGATAGGCCGGCGCATAGGTTACCCAACAGCTAACATATCTATAGAAGAACCTTACAAGCTTATACCGGCTGATGGCATATTTGCAGTAAAGGTGCTGCATAATCAATCGGTATATAAGGGTATGGCTTACATTGGCCACCGGCCTACCGTAAACGGCTTTACCCGGAATATAGAAGTGAACATCTTTGATTTTGGCCAGGAGATTTATGGCGATGTGCTTAAGATGGAGTTCATTCACTACGTGCGTGGCGACATCAAGTTTTCCTCCCTGGAAGAATTATCTGCACAGCTGGCCTTAGACAAGCAGGCGGTAGAACAACTGTTGGCGTAATTCAAAGCTCATTCAGACCTCAAAATTCCTTATTATTGCAACAAACACAGCGCAGTAACTCTTTTGAATAGCGCACGTATTAGCGAGTATGGCCAAGTTGCACCTGGATAAAAACGAAAGCGAATTTTTGGAAGAGACGATTGCCCATTGGCAACAGGAGGGCGTGCTCGACGATGCCCAGGCCGAACGTCTGCGCGCATCGTATGAAGTAAAGGGTTTTGACTGGATGCGGCTTGCTAAGTATTCTTTTTGGGTAGCGCTGGCATGTGGTGTAATCGCCGTGGGCTCGCTTATCATCAATGATGCCGTGATACGGTGGTTGCAAAGTCTGTACTATACTCCTGATATTGTAATCAGTATTCTGGCTGGGGTGGCTGCGGCGGCATTCTTTTACTTCGGTATGAAGCGCAAGCGCCTTACACCTGAGCGGGTGTTCAGCAACGAAGCGTTTTTATTTGCCGGGGTGTTGTTTACCGCCTGCTGCATAGCCTATCTCGGCAAAACGCTCGATAACGGATCGGGCCATTATTCGTTATTGTTCCTGCTATCAGTTATTGTGTATGGTGTGTTGGCCTGGCGGTTAAATTCCGGCTTGATATGGCTCTTCGCCCTGATATCACTTGGCAGCTGGTTTGGCACCGAAACAGGTTATCAAACCCGGTGGGCCAATTACTTTTTGGGGATGAATTATCCGCTGCGCTTTGTAGCCTTTGGCGCTATGCTGGTTGCCGCCTGCCATATACTCAAAAATCGTAAATGGTTCGAGCGCTTTTGGGAACTTACGTATGTAGCAGGAATGCTGTATTTTTTCCTGTCGCTATGGCTGCTCAGCATATTTGGTAATTACGGCGACATGGACGCCTGGTGGGGCGTAAAGCAGATCAGCTTATTCTATTGGGGCATTATATCCGGAGTTATAGCACTTGGTTTTATGCTTTACGGCTTACGTAATAATGATGGCATTGCGCGAGAATTCGGCATCACGTTTTTGCTGATATTTATTTATACCAAGTATTTTGAATACCTGTGGCAGCATCTCGACCGTACGCTATTCTTTTCCATTCTTGGTATCTCGTTCTGGCTTATTGGTCGCAAAGCGGAAAAAATATGGAACGTTAATACTAAAAAGCAGGCCTAACGAATAACGTGAATGTAGATTTGTTTGCCTATGTGGTAAAGCGCAAAGGCGAAAAATAATAAAGCTATGCTGGTGTTAAGTACACGTGTACTTATGGCAAATTTATTTTGAACGTACTGGGCAAATAGCGCGTACAGGTACAGGCAAAGAAAAGACCCGCCAGCCGAGCCAAGGCTGAAAATTACCAATGCAAAATTGCCGTCCAATATCCACTCATGGGTGATAACGTAGGTGCCGGTAACCATCCAGAAAGGGATTTGCATAGGATTTAGAAAGCCCAGCATGATGCCATAGCGTATAGCGGCATGGTTAGAATACTTAGCTTTCGGCGGTTTGTTACGTCCGAGCCAGGTATAGGTACCGAGCGCAGTAAACAGCACCACCATTACCCAGTCTATGGCAGTATCCAAATGTGCCTGCTCTGACAGCCATTTGGCGGCATGCATGATTACGAAAGTGAAAAAGAACTCTATGATGGAAAAGGCGGTGATAAACTGCAGCGCCTGTTTCATGCCCCGGTTTATCGTTATCTGTACTAAGGTAAGGTTAATGTTACCGGGTGGTATATATCCAATAAAATTGGCTATAAGCCCGATAAAAAAAGTAAGAATAATCATCCGCTTTTTAAATCCTGAATTTACAGGCACGAAGATAATCATCGCATTCTGTATCAGAAAGGAGTTACAATAGTTATATTTACGTACTTACCCATAAAACCTATGCGCTATCTTTTCATGCTGATGTGCTTACTAAGCATTAAGTTCTGCCATGCTCAAGCTGATACAAGCTTACTCCTAAAGGCTTACGTAAACAAATCAGACAAGCAACTGGAACAGTTTATCAACCAATGGTACCGTGAATCAAAACTGATACCGGCGCTGAAAAGCCCCTTTTCGGATACTGCTCAATTGATGGTAAACGAATTTTATAAAACAGAGACGCTTAAAACTTTAAATGAGTGGGTGGATTACGATTCCTTATACAGGAGTACAGATTATATGGTGCTTCCTTCAGAAATAAATGTGCATCAGATAATCTTCCCTGATAGCATTCCTACCAAGGGATCCTTATTATTTACCCTAACCTATATAAAACCTTCATTGTCATTCATCAATAAGAAGGTATTATATCTTAACGCGAAGTATGCCAATATGATCAACCGGTTTTTATTAACAGACGAGCGAAAGCATACAGAAAGCGAAATCAAGGCATTGATAAAAGAGCGCCAAAAAAGGAGCGACTTTTTGAAAAAAGTCTTAAAGCTACATTTTTCGAGTTGGGGATTTACGCCACTAATACAAAGCTGCCCTTACATTTTAAGCTTGGCTTATAGCAAAGCTAAGCATCTGTATATGGTTGAATATGCGCCGGTTTTTGGAGGCCGGAGTCTGGCCTTTTTCAGATTTGAGAACAACAAATTGCATCATTTATTCTCATACAGAGCATTGGAATAATGTCATCTTCAACTGAATTGCAAATGCAGGTTCTAAGGCCATCAATGTAAAATGCCGAGCACAAAGTATGGGTAGCTTCGCTGGTTATCAGCAGTAGCTGATCCATGCTATGGGCATTAAAACGTTACAGTCAATTTGGCTAGTACTTTGCTTTTTACTCGCTTACTGCTTGCTATATGCATTCTTATCACTAAGAGGGCTTATCGTGCTGAGGAAAACAAAACATCCAATTGCTAATTAGCCACTTTTGCCAACACCCTCATCAATGATGCATCCAGAATAGCTGTGAAAATGTTTACTTTTTCCGCATTTTCGGTAAGCAAATCTTCAGGATATATAAAGTAGTTTACCCCAATCGCTTTAAGCAACTCGTCGGTTTGCGTATTTGGCTTCAGCTTATAGCAGCAAATTTTGGTTTTGTTGTAGAATTTATTCATGCGTAGGCGGCGCACCATCCGTTCAAGATCGTCCTTTATATACCCGTAATCAAAGAGAATAAGATCGGGTTTCATCTCAAAAATTACCGGGAAAATCCGGCTGGCATCGGCAATGTGTCTTACATAATCGTATTCAGCAGATAACCTGCGAGGGCAATTGTCTGGCGCTACGAGTAGTACGTTCTTAAAACGTTGTCTTATCATGCTCAGTTAATTAGGGGTGTATAAAATTAAACTGCATAAATCACAAAATCAAGCATTTAATAAAAATATAACCTTCGCTTATTTTTACACCTCTTAAATGCTATCCTAATAAAACTAAAAAGGCCTTTACTTTATTGTAAAGGCCTTTTATATTTTTAAAGCGGACTATTAATTACTTAATCTCGAACACGGCGTTCACCTGAAAGCTCAGTTTTATCTTTTTGAAATCAATGTCTGATTCAGCAACGTCTGCAGCTGCTCCTCTAAGTGCTATATTGGCAGAGTACATGCGCACCTGAGGGAATACGCTATTATCGCCAGACTCGGAGATGCTCAACACCTGACCTAATTTATCACCGAGGGCGCTTACCAGGTAATTGGCTTTTTCTTTAGCCGCCAGTAGTGCCTGCACTTTAAGCTCCTTTTTAAGCTCAGGCATCTTTGAGTAATCATAGCTGTCAATATTGGTCGACTGGATACCTTTAGGGTCAATCTTACTCAATATCTGATTATATTTATTCAGATCATGAAAGCGGATACCATATTGCTTGCTTGCCAGAAAATCAGGATTTTTCTTTTTCTCTGTAGCGTAGTTCCAGCTGGAAAGGTTATTCACAGTAAAATCTTCTTTAGCTACGCCGGCTGCAGCAACGGCTTTTTCTAACTGCTGCTCCAACTCACTGATGCTGATTTTCTTTTTACCATCCATGTATTCTTTAAGAGAGATAGATACGTTGATGATATCAGGGGTAACCTCCTTTTCGGCTGTGCCGCTCACTTCAATTTTACGACGAAGATCTGTTGTAGACTGGGCAAATACGTTGCTGTATGCAGCGGCTACCATGGCCGCTATAATCATTAATTTCTTCATATACTTTGTCATCATTTATAGCTATAGACGGCTAAAATAAGCCAAGTGCTACATGCAACAAAAACATTACAATAGCACACAGCGGCAACAACAAGTAAAGAGAAAATGTTTTCAGGATACGTTCAAGCCGTTAATCTTTTTCCTTTTTCTTCTCGGTGTGCTCGTACACTTTTACGTCGGTTGCTATAGAGTCCTTGTTAAAATAAACAAACAGGCGTTTTACATAGCTTGGCGGGTAACCGTCGTATTTGATGAAGATATCGTAGTAAATAGCATTGCCTCGCTTACCCTGAGGGCGGCCTAAACTGTCGCGCACCTGCCAAAAGTGCATCCCTTTAATCTTGCGGTTTTGAAGCAGGTCATCCAGCATGGCCTCGCGGTACTTAAATTCCAGCCCGTCACCATCTTTCCAAAGTTTACGGTTAAAGGGTTGCTTGTTTTTGCAGGAGGCTGCAAACAACATAAGTAAGCAGGAAAACAGAAGCAGTAATTTAGAATTCATTGCAGAGATACGTCTGCGTAAAGATACTTAATTTTTATTGGCTTCTGTTTTCGCTATAATCAACGATCAATTGTTTTGAAGCAACCAGTTTTTGAAGCTTTCAAAATCAGCAGACATGGCCACGGCTTGTTTGGCTTTACCTTCCAATTCCTTTACAACTTCCGGTACGTGTATATGTGAGGCAACTTGTGCAGGTATCACATCCGGAAACTTACATGGGTGCGCGGTTGACAAGAAAACACCGGTAATATCTTCATTATCCGCCTGCCATTCTTTAAGTGCTTTCCATGCTATGGCAGTATGCGGACAAACTACATATTGATGAGCGGCATACACCTGCTCTACAGCCTCTGTTGTTTGCGCATCGTTATAAGTATAACCACTTATGAGTGCATTTAGAGCCGCAGCATCCTGCTTAAACAGATCTGCAATGCGCACCCAGTTGCTTGGATTGCCTACATCCATAGCGTTGGATATGGTTTGCACCGATGGTTTTGGCTGATATACCCCCGTTTTCAGAAAAGCCGGTACGGTATCATTAGCATTTGTAGCAGCAACGAAATGCGCTACCGGTAGCCCCATCTTCCAGGCCAGTAAACCTGCACCTATATTGCCGAAGTTGCCGCTCGGTACCGAAAAAGCCACTTTGCTTTTGCCCTGCCGCAGCAACTGTGCATAGGCATTAAAGTAATAAAAGGTTTGCGGTATTAAACGTGCAATGTTGATAGAATTAGCCGATGTTAAACGGTAAACGCTGTTTAGTTCAGCATCGGTAAAAGCTTGTTTCACCAGAGCCTGGCAATCGTCAAAGGTACCGTCAACCTCCAGCGCGCGAATGTTTTGACCGTTGGTAGTCAGCTGCTGCTCCTGCACGCCGCTTACCTTTCCTTTGGGATACAGAATGGTTACGCGCGTGTTGGGTACTCCTAAAAAGCCCAATGCCACAGCGCCGCCGGTATCACCGCTGGTAGCAACAAGTACATCCAGTTGTTGCTCGCCAGCTTCCAAAAAGTAGCTCATTACCCGACTCATGAAACGCGCGCCAAAATCCTTAAAGGCAAGCGATGGCCCGTGGAATAGCTCCAGCACATAAACATCGTCTTCCAATGCAACTACCGGAGCGTCAAAGTTGATGGCATCGTCAATCAACGCCTTTAAATCACCAGCCGGTATGGCATCGCCCAATAAGTTTTTGGCTACTTCAAAAGCTATTTCAGGCAGTGAGTAGTTGGCAAGGTTGGCAAGAAACTCGTCGCTTAACCGCGGCATTTCAACCGGCATATATAGGCCTTTATCCTGCGGCATGCTGTTAAAAACCGCCTCTTTAAATGATACGCTTGCTGATGTATTGTTGGTGCTGTATAGTTGCATGTTTGTTTTGGAAGTGGAATTAGCAATTTCTTAGTTAATGTTTCGTCATTGCGAGGAGGAACGACGAAGCAAACTCCGTATAATTTATGAGATTGCTTCGCTAACGCTCGCAATGACGCCTGGTTTATCCAATTACCCTCGGCCCTGCATCATTGATAGTGGATACATAAGCATTGGAGTTGATTTTGATACCTGTTAAATGTTGCTGCAGCTTGTCGGTGATCTGGTAAGCGGTAGCTTCATCCCTGGTGAAAGCAAACACCGATGGCCCTGAACCGGATATGCCGAAGCTAACCGCTCCGCTGCTCATGGCTATTTCGCGCATCTTGTAAAAATCAGGGATAAGCATAGAGCGTACCGGCTCTACCAGCACATCACGCATGCTGCGGCCAATAAGGTCTATGTCTTCCATAAACAAGCCGCTCACTAAACCGGCAATGTTACCCCATTGCGTAACAGCGTCCTTCATGGCAATTTTATTGCGAATGATCTGCCGTGCCTCGCGGGTAGGTACATCCACATCAGGAAACACTATGGCACACCACAAATCTTTAGGATGCGGCAGGCGCACTACATCCAGCGGCTCGTAGCTGCGAATGAGCACAAAACCGCCTAACAGCGCCGGCGCTACGTTATCTGCATGGCCATGGCCGCAGGCCATCTCCTCTCCTTTCATGGCAAAAGGCAGCAGATTAATAGGGTCACGGTCGTCACCTAACAGAGCTTTTATGGCGAACAAGCCTGCTACGGTACTTGCCGAGCTGGAACCTAAGCCACTGCCAATAGGCATCTTTTTATGCAGTTCAATGTCCAAGCCGATGTCTGCCCTACCAATACTGTTGAGGTAATGCTGCACACTTACGCTTACCGTATTCTTTGCGGGATCAAGCGGCAGGCGGCCATCATCGCCAGTAATTTTGCTAATAGTGATGCCGGGCTGATTAGTCACCCGCATAACTACTTCATCGCCCGGCGCATCTACCGCAAAGCCCAATACATCAAAGCCGCATACCACGTTGGCTACGGTTGCCGGCGCAAAAACATGGATAGCATCGGCCACTAAGTTGCCTGTTCCATTAAATGGTGTAGCGCCTGCTTTTAATTCTTGTATATCGTTGTTCATGTTGAACGTTTGTTTAATTGTAAATTTTTGACCTCTCCTAAATCCTCTCCAAAGGAGAGGACTCTTTACCTTTTTGATTGCCTTCCACAATACGCACGGCTATTTAATTTTAGTCTTTGTTGTCATTTCGACGAGGCATGAGGAGAAATCTGTATTCCTCTATCCCTTTTTGAGGCTAGTTAGCCCCTACGTTTATTAAATCTGCAAATACGCCTGCGGCGGTTACCTCTGCCCCGGCACCAGGCCCCTTTACTACCAGCGGCCTGTCTTTGTACCTGTCTGTGGTAAAGGATATAATATTGTCGCTGCCTGAGAGCATATAGAATGGGTGACTATCGTCCACCATTTGCAGGGTAATGGTTGCCTGGCCGTTTTCCAGCTTGCCTACGTAGCGCAGCACTTTATTTTGGGATTCGGCTTGCTGTTTCAATTGAGTAAAGAAGGTATCTTCTGTTTTCAGCGCCGCATAAAAATCATCCACTGTTGCGGCATCTAAACAGGCTTGCGGTAAAATACTTTCGATAGTTACGTCGGCTGCTTCAAGGGTAAGCCCCGCATCACGAGCCAATATCAATATCTTGCGCATAAAGTCCGTACCGCGTAAGTCATCCCGCGGATCAGGCTCCGTATAACCGTTCTCCTGCGCCAGCTTCACTACATCATGAAAATTAGCTTCGCCTTTGAACTGATTAAAAATGAAAGATATTGTACCTGACAATATTGCCTCTATTTTACGCACCCGGTCGCCGCTGTTCATAAGATCCTTTAAGGTACGGATGATAGGCAAACCTGCTCCTACATTGGTTTCATAGAAGAAGTCCACGCCGTGCTTACGTGCCGCATCCTTAAAAGCTTTATAACGACTGTAGCTGCCGGAATTACCTATTTTGTTACAGGTAACTACTGATATGGTGGAATTAAGTACTTCCTCGTAATACTCTACCGGCACCGGACTCGCGGTGTTATCAATAAACACGCAGTTAGGTAAATTCATGCTCTTCATGGTATTAACAAAAGTGCGCAAGTCGGCTTGCTCAGTAGAGCTTTCCAGGGTTTCAGACCAGTTATCCAGGTCGATACCATTGGTATCAAAAGCCATTTTACGGGTATTGCTTATGCCTACTATTTTTACTTGTATACCGTTTTCATCGCGCAGGAAACCCGCATGAGCATTCAGCTGCCTGAACAGCGTTTTACCGATGTTGCCGGTACCGAGGCAAAAGGCGTGCAGGGTTTTATACAAGTCGACAAAGAAGGCGTCATGAACCGCATTCAGCGCTTTAGCCAAATCATGTTCGCCAATGATAACCGAAATATTATACTCCGATGAACCTTGCGCTATCGCTCTTACGTTCACCCCATTTCTGCCGAGGGCATGAAATAATTTACCTGATACACCGGGCGTTTGCTTCATATTCTCCCCTACTACAGCCAATATGGCCAAGTTTTCCTCAATCACAATCGGGTCGAGCTTATTAGCCAATAATTCCAGTTCAAACTCCTGTTCTATAATGCGTTTGGCGCGGGCTGCATCATCGGGCTGTACAGCGAAGGTGATGCTATGCTCCGATGATGACTGGGTGATCAGGATGATATTGATCTGTTCACGGGCCAACAAGGAAAACAACCTTCCGCTAAAGCCTGACTTACCTACCATGCCGCTACCCACCAGGTTAAGTATGCTGATGTTGTTGATGGATGATATACCCTTGATAGTTTGGTTTGATGACTTGCTTTGATGCTGTATGTAAGTGCCCGCAAACTCCGGCTCGAAAGTATTTTTGATAACGATAGGTATCTTCTTTAAAAATGCCGGGATCATGGTTGGCGGGTAAATTACCTTGGCACCAAAGTACGATAGCTCCATGGCTTCGGTATAGGTAAGTTCTGCCAGCGGGAAAGCTTTTTTAACCATACGTGGGTCGGCGGTCATCATACCATTCACATCGGTCCATATCTGTATTTCACTGGCGTTAAGCGCACCTCCAAATATGGCGGCTGTATAATCGCTGCCACCCCGGCCGAGTGTGGTAATTTGCCCGGTATCGTTACTGGCTATATACCCTGTAACAAACAGTACTTTATCGGCATTTTTTTGATAGAGGTCGCGGATAAGCAATTCGGTGAGATTTGTATTCACTTTGGCATGACCGAAAGCGCTATCGGTTTTTATTACTTCGGAGGCGTCTACAAACTCAGCCCCGGTAATATGCTGAGCAGCAATTTTGCTAACCATCAGCGTTGAGCAACGCTCTCCATAACTTACAATCAGGTCGCGGGTTTTCAGCGTGAGCTCGCGCAGCGTGAGCACCCCTTGCAATAACTCCTCTAACTGGTTAAAATGAATTTTGAGGCGCGTAAGCGCCGGATTTTGGTTTTGAATGTCTAACAGCGCTTTTACCACTTCAAAGTGGCGGCGTTCCAGTTCGGCAAGCTGGGCGGTAAAATCGTTACCCCGGGCGGCATCCTCTGCCATATTAATCAGCAGGTTCGTTACGCCACTCATGGCCGAAAGTACAACTACAGGCTTTTCGCCGCCTTCTACTTCTTTCTTTACTATTTGCAGCAGGGTGGTTATGCTGCTTACCGAACCTACGGAGGTGCCCCCGAATTTTAAGACTTTCATTATTTACAATTGCTGTTAAAACAAAACCGCCTTCCTCTTTGCGGAGGAAGGCGGTCAGTTGGTTTGTTTTGCTTTATTTTTACACCACACGATTACTTTCCTCCGCTGTTTATACCGGTGGTAATAATGGTAATAATAATGGTGTTGTTAGTCATGTTTAATTTTATCGCACTAAGGTCAAGGCAAATAAACAGATTATTTTTTTAAATCCAAGTAAGTTAGTAGTTATTTTTTTGTGAAGCTATCTATACTCCCTTTCAAATATAGATAGCTCCCTGCGGTCGATATGACATTGCTGAAAAAACATATCTGAAATTCTCCACTTCGGGAGGATTTAGGTGAGGTCACTGCTATACAACTCCGGTTTAAACCGCTTTGCCAGGTAACCTGTTGCCAATTTAAGATCTATATCAGCAACTACTACACCCGGCACGGCGTAAGGCTGATAAGCCAGGCACTTGCCGTCGGGCGCTATAATGGATGAAGCCGAATCCGGAAAACGTGTAGCGCAATTACAGCTTGCAAAATAGATGGTATTCTCCAGCGCGCGCATCATCATGGCTTTTTCGTAGTAAGGATTAGCCGGACTGCCCCATTCCGTAAGTGTTTTGCCATGCGTGTCGCTACCGCCAAAATGCGGGTGAAATACGATATGTGCCCCGTTACGCGCCGCCCAGCGCACTGATTCCGGGTAACGGAAGCCTTCATGACAAATGGTAATACCGAACCTTAACCCCTCCACCTCAAACAAATTGCGCTCGGTACCAGCCGACCACCATTCGTCTTCTGATGGGTCTAACTGGTTTTTATTTTGATAACCCAATACCTCACCGAGCGATGATACAACATAAGCGACATTGTATCTTTTTCCATCGGCATAACGGTCCATCGGTATAATTATAGCAATGTTGTTCGCTGCGGCTATGCGGCAAACTTCTTCAAGTGCTGCCTCCATATTTTCAGGTGAGCTTTTCTCCGGCTTAAAACCGGGCATCGGGTATCCGGGCAGGTAAGTTTCGGGGAAGCAAATAATACGGGCTTGTTCAGCGGCCGCATCTTTTGTCAGTTGATTAATGTGCTGTAAACCATCGGCAATACTTGCCGGATACGGTGCCGAGGCGAGTGCAATTTTCATTAAAGCTGCTTTTGTTAAGCACTTAAAATTAACATATCGCATGGTTTTTGCAATGCTTAATGGCTTTTATTTTAGGTGGATGCCTAAATGTTTACCTTTACACGCTTAATATGCAGGGACTAATAACTAAATCAACCGGAAGCTGGTATCAGGCGCTCACTCCCGAGGGCGAGCAATACGACTGCCGTATAAAAGGCAAATTCCGTATTAAAGACATTACCACTACTAACCCTATTGCGGTGGGCGATGTGGTTGATTTTGAGATGGAGCCTGAACAGGGCACTGCGGTAATTACCAATTTGCATCCGCGAAAAAACTATATCATCCGCAAATCCATCAACCTGTCTAAACAAGCGCAGATTATTGCCGCCAACCTTGATCTGGCCTTGCTGGTGGTAACCCTGGCTTCGCCACGCACATCATTAGGATTCATAGATCGCTTTTTAGTTACTGCTGAAGCTTATGACATACCGGCTTGCCTGGTTTTTAATAAGCTCGACCTGTTTAGTGATGAGGGCCTGGAGATATTGCAGGCTTACAAAGAAATTTACGAAAATATTGGCTACCCATGTTACGAGGTTTCAGCTTTAGAAGGCACCAATATAGACCATATACAAGCCCTGCTGCATGATAAGGTTACGTTATTTTCGGGGCACTCCGGCGTGGGCAAATCAAGCCTGATCAACCGTTTACTGCCCGACCTTGCGTTGCGTACTCACCATATATCCGAATGGAGCGACAAGGGTATGCACACCACTACTTTTGCAGAGATGTTTAGGTTACCGCAGGGAGGCTTCATAATTGACACCCCCGGCATTCGGGAACTGGGCATCATCGATATTGAAAAGCAGGAGCTCAGACACTTCTTCCCCGAAATGCGCGAACGCATGCACGATTGCCGCTTCAACAACTGCCGCCACATCAACGAGCCGGGCTGCGCCGTGCTCGAAGCTTTAGAAGATGGCGAAATCGAACCCTCTCGCTACGAAAGCTACCTGAGCATTTATAACGGTAACGATACAAGGGCTTAGTTACCTCCGTCTGTTACAATCACATCAGGTGCAGGCTTATCTTTAGGCGGCACTGTTTTACCCGCCAGGAAATCGCGCAGGTAGCTGCACTCGTTTACCGCTGTTTTGTAATACTTAGTATTGTTATAAGTGCTTTTCAATTCTTTAAAATACGGGTTAGTACGCATTATCGTGTAATATTGGGCGTCCTCACGTGCGCGAACGTCATCGGGCTTCCTGTAATCATACTCTGGTAATACATAATTCTTTTGCTGGCATTTGGCTGCCATAAATGTACACCTGGCTTTAAATTCTGCGTTTCTACTGTATTGGCGCGCCAGCAGGTAGTATTTTTTAGCGAGCGAAGTGCGCACGTAATCAACATCATAGTAATACAAACTTTTGCGGCCATAATCATTAGCAGACCAAGTATCGCTTATAAGATACCATGCGTTGCCATACATTGATGTGTTGTACAACCCTGTTGCATACTTAAAATAGTTATCAGCTTCCTGCGGGTGCGCCTTCATTTGCTGCTGCAATTTAAGCATGGCCTGCGCAAATTGTAAACGATTATATACAGTTGAGTCTTTATTGAAATATTTTTTAGGATAGTCACGCATTTGATTCACAAATGGGTCTGCACCATTGTCGTCATCTTCACCCCAGTAACTATGGCTCGGAAAATTGTTTAGCGTGCCTTTACTAACCTGCTGCAACACCCGAACTGCGGCTTTGTAATTATGTTCGCGCAGGTAAACCATGCCCAGCAAGTTATACATATTACTGCTTGTATGACTGTGCAGGTTTGAAGTTAACAAGCTGAGGTACGCATTAGCAGGTGGGCTATTCTTCCAGCTTATCAATTGCTCCAACTCTGCCGACTTTAAATAATGATGCCAAAAGTCGATTGTTTGCCCTGGCCATGCCGTTGCGGAAGTATCGGCATCACCTTTTGCCATAGCGGCCGCAGCCTTGGCAATATTTCCCTGCTTAATATATGCCGGGGCAAGTACGGTTTGGTAGAAATTGCGGGCAGAGCTCGCAAACGGCCGCGATCCATAATAACTCCATGCGTAGTCAGAGTATGATTTTTCGTACGCCTTTACCTGCTTTTCTTCACTTACCCTCTTATCAAGCCATTGCAATAACGGCAACATGGACGCTTCATTCAAGTCATTTAGCTTAGCAACGCCCTGCGCTTTAAGCAAAAGACTGATGATCTGTTTTTGCTCAAATAAGGCTTTACGCATCTTGATGTTATCTAACTGATCAATATGCTGCAGCCCGGTGCGGGTATCCTTTTGCATCCAGGCCAGGTAAGCAGGCACAATGTGACCAAGCGCATAATCCGGATTTTTTTTGTCAGTTGCCAACCGTTTACAAAACCGGCTAAGCTCCGCAATGTGACCAATTACTTTATTATTGCTGCTTGAATCTGCATAACCCAAATAATTGAAGTTAGGGCTTTCCATACCCAGGGCGGCGGTGTTTTGCTTTACCTGGTCATCAAGGAATACCTCCTCCAGCTTGTTTACCTCGCGCGCCAGCAGCACACCAATAACTGGCGACTCCGGCTGGCAGTCGTATATTTCCTTCAAAGAATTAATTTCGAAGTCCGGTTTATTGAATCCCTCAATGGCATATATATCTGCTTTTTCTGCATCATTTTTGGCCAGCTTTAACACCTCGGCCAACTCAGCATCCACATAAGTATAGTTACGATATGCTTGTACCCGCCTTTGGGGCAGTTGGGCAAAGACCCTAGAAAACATGTAAGCTGCCCGGGCTTTATTCCCAGTCAAACCCTCATGGCCGGCCTGCTGCGCCATTGCCAGATATTTGATATAACTGCCCGACTTAATTCTCTCTATCGACTTATGGTAAATATCCGCAGCTTCCTGGCCTTGTCCCGCATAGCGCAGCAGCCGTTGCGCCTGATAAAAATAACGCAGCTTCAAAAACTTGTCTTTGGCTTTGCCTGCCTCTCCCTTGGCAACCTCGCCCATCTCCGCCATGGCTACAGTATCACGCGGTGCGGGGTTCCAAACATCTGTAACCACACACAAAGGTTCCACCTTTTTTGCAAAACGGTAGTAGGAAAGCGCATTCCTGTCATGTACCAGCGCTTTCAGAAAAGTGTTAGCGTTTAAGCTATCGGGCCACTTATTCGTGCCTTGCAGCAGCACATTCGTTGCACTGTCCACTTCGTACAAAGCTTGCTTTGCATCCTCAACCCTTACATCTCCGCCTAAAAAGGCAACCCATTCTTTAGCATTAGTGGTATTTTCGTCGCCGGGCTCATTCTCATCATATAAAAAATGATAACCCGTAAAGCTGAAAGGTTCATAGTCTTTAGTCTCGCTCAGGTTGTTATGAAAGTAAGAAATATAGTAATCATAAGGGTCGGCCTCAGGTCCGCAAGCAAAGTTAACGGCAACATCTGCCATTAACAGCGTTGTTATACTAACGAAAAATCTCAGCAGTTTGCCTGAGCTGCGTACTTGTGTAATTCTGGATAACATGTTGGTCAAGATGGTAGTAGATGATATGCAGCGAATCTTGTTTAATAAAGCCTGATAAATACTTTGCTGTTTCTGTTAATGTTTTTACCGGAACATCCTCCCAGCGCACTTCATCCTTTTTAAGGATGCCGAACTGCGGCATGTCGGCTTCGGCCCGGTACAAATTTCCTTCTATAAATTTAAATTGATTTTTGTTCAGAATATCTTTTTGAGTCACTCTTTTTGATATACCCGCATACTGTTGATTACGGAACACAACCGCCCAACGAAACAGCGGGAGGCCAATATCCATTGGTAAAGGGTAGCTGTGCACGTTACTGCCTGCATATTTCTTCAGTTCGTTTAAATCGATGATAGAGTTTTGGCTGCCGTACTTACGCAGGTTACCCATATTATAGCACATCAGCATTACTCTGTTAACAGGCGGCAGGCCATTACGTCTAAGGTTCTTTAACTGATGCAAACGCAAAGTGGCCGTGAGCTTTTTCCCTTTGAGTTGTGGTTGAGCGGCAATTTGCCGCAGCAGGTAAAAATAATTCTCGCGGGTGGTGGCAGTCCAGTCGCAATCTATCTGCAGTTCACTGTAATCTGCTTTTCCGCCCTGATGTGCTTTAGCATCAGTAAACTCAACGATATTCCTAGATAGAGTGTTGAGCTCTGGCTTATTCATATTCTTTAGCACATCATTTACTATAAACACAACGGGCACCATTTTTACGGTGTCGGGGAGTTGGTCTCGAAATGTAATCGGCGATACCGGGCGCGGTTGCATATCCTCCCCTTTGTCTACATCCATAATACGCACATACAATTGGTTTACCTCCAAATCATGCTGATATTTTTGGCTTAGTGGGTCGGCCTCGTAGATTGTTTTCCAGTAATAAAAAGAAGTGTTTACCTTTCTGTCGTGCTCACACGCAGTAAGCATCACAATCAATAAAAACAGAAGGAGGCGTTTCATGCCTCAAAAGTATTACTTATAAAACATTATGCGAGCAGTATTACAACGCGTTAGTGAAGCCGCCTGCCGGGTTGATGGGGAAGTTACCGGGCAAATAGGTACCGGTTTCTTGATATTATTAGGCATTGAAGATGCCGACACTGCAGACGACCTGCAATGGCTTGCGCAGAAGATAGTGAACATGCGCATTTTTAGCGACGAGAACGGGCTGATGAACAAGGCTCTTGCTGATGTAGATGGCGAGATATTGCTGATATCACAATTCACCCTGTTTGCTCAAACCAAAAAAGGGAATCGCCCATCATTTTTACGCGCCGCAAAACCCGATAGGGCGATACCACTCTACGAGCAAATGATTGCTGCGCTGACGGAACTTACCGGCAAGCCAACAGCCACCGGTATCTTCGGCGCCGATATGAAGATCAGCCTGGTGAATGACGGGCCGGTCACAATAATTATAGATACAAAAAACAGAGAGTAGCAGTGGCAGTAGCTATAGCATTCCGTATTTAAAAAAACTTCGTGATCATATATGGAAATTAAGGAAGCACAACATCTTGTAGATAACTGGATAAAAACAACAGGCATCAGGTATTTTAATGAACTGACGAATACCGCCATATTAATGGAAGAGGTAGGTGAAGTAGCCCGAATTATGGCCCGGCAATACGGCGAGCAGTCGTTTAAAAAATCGGATATAGAGGTAAACCTCGCTGATGAAATGGCCGACGTACTTTTTGTACTGATATGCCTGGCCAACCAAACGGGTATAGACTTAACCGACGCGTTGTTAAAAAATCTGGATAAAAAAAGCATCCGCGATGCGGATAGGCACAAGAACAATGAAAAGTTGAATCCTAAATAACAATATTATGAAAACATCAATCCTGCCAGTATTACTGGTTATTGCAATACTTACATCTTGTGATGAAAAACACAAAGGCCCCGCCATATCTGCCGAAAAAGAGACTATCAGTGAATTAGCGCCTGCTTCGCCCGAAGTTGCCACCGGCAGTGGAGATGTTAACGCCGAGATAAGGATTGATGAACCGGTTGGCAATGTACCGCTTAAAACCGCTGCAAACGATGCGGCTGTAGAAAAGAAAATAGTTAAGCAAGGTTCTATTTCCTTTAAAACTCAAAACCTTGGACAAACAAAAAAGAGGGTTTACGCCGCTTTAAAAGCGGCTGGTGGTTACATAGAACAGGAAAATCAACAAAACAACAACTATGAAAACAACCGGTCCGAATACACTTTGGAAGTACGCATCCCTGCTGAAAAGTTTGAAAAATTCCAGATCGATATCATTAGTAAGGGCGACTCGCTGGAATCAAAAAACATCAGTGTAAAAGATGTTACCACGCAATACATCGACATAAATACCCGCCTGGCAAATAAAAAAGCGCTGGAGAAACGTTATCTGGAGTTGCTTGGGAAGGCTAACAAGATGACTGATATGCTGGAGATAGAGAGTAAGCTTAACGACATTCGCAGCGATATAGAAAGCACGCAAGGACAATTTAACTACCTGAATAAACAGATAGCTTACAGCGCGCTAACCATCACCTTCTTTACCGAAACAGCTAAAGCCGATTTACCAACAGGCACACCTAATAAGTTTTTAAACGCCTTAATCACAGGCTGGCATTGGGCGATTAACTGGTTCTTTTATATTGTTTCTTTATGGCCATTCTGGATTTTACTATCCGCCGTTATCATCGTTATAAAAAGGTGGAGGAAGCGGAAAGTGCACGTTGAGTAAGTCCTTGGTCTTCTTGTTTCAAAACATAGGCTTCTATTTTTAAAAACTAATAAACGATTGATCTTTGAACAGTCTCAATAGTAAAATCTGATGTATTAAGCCAGTTTACATATATAACATCGTATTTTCCGGCACCGTCGCTACGTATTTGTCCTTTCGGAAACCAAAACGCCCAAATGAATTTTTGAGCTTGCTCATCATATTTGAAATCGACCTCATACTTTTCATTTGGAATTCCCCAGTCTTTAGCTTTATTCAAAGCAAAAGCCCTTATGGAATCGCGCGGTAAAAATACTGATTGGCTTTTAACGCCTTGCCGTGGCCAAGTCAGTTTTAACGGTTTACCATTTTTGGAAAGTCGAAGTTCCACTGTGAAACCTTCTATTCCTATTTGCGGAATTTTCAATGTATAGTATAAATCATATTTGGGAATATTTGCAGGCACATATTGTGCATATTCAACCCGTAAATACTTTGCTGTATCAATAACCTTAGCAATGGAAAAGGATAAATTCTTCATCAACTCATCTCCCATATAATGTTTAAGTATAGATGTAGCTGAATCTCTTATTTCAGCCGGTATCCTGTCAAGGGAGCTCACATCGTCAGAATGGCTATTGTAACTCGCAAAAGTGCCCATCGGTTTTACAACCATTGCGGGCTGAGCGTAGGAGACATGTGATAAGTAAAGAAAAACGACTATGATTGCGGTTTTCATATTAAGATTATACTTTAATGGATCGATAAAATAGCAAATTATTTAAACTACCATAAGCTCTTATTCTGATAATTTAACGGGCAATTATATTTTAACATTCAAACAAATTGGCAGCATTTTGCTTGATAACTGAAATACGCAAACATGGACGATAATAGCAACAGACCAATAGGCAAAACTGATAAAGAGCTTTCATTTTCTCATAAGGTATGGATAGTAGTGGGCATACTGGCGCTTACCGTTTGCGTTATTCTCATCCTTCGCGTAGCATTCAACGTGCTGTTAATGGTTTTCGCCGGTTCGCTGATTGCTACTTTTTTCCATGGCTTTGCCGATATGATACGGCGCTTTACACGTTGGCGCCGTGCACCATGTGTAATAGTTTCTGTAGTGGGTACCTTCGCGTTGTTGGGCACACTCTTCTGGTTTATGGGCAGCACCATACAGGGTCAGATCTCATCTCTTAAGGATGATTTTCCTAAATTGGTAGCTACCGCTCAGGAGAAGTTAAAACAGTCGGAAATAGGTGCCAAGATAGTGGAGAATGCTTCAAGTTATGATTCTACCAAGCTAATGTCTACCGCCCAAAGCTTTTTTAGTACCAGTTTCGGGGTTATAGGCGACTTATATATTATACTTTTCCTCGGCATCTTTTTTACCTCGGCACCATCACTGTACAAAAACGGCATCATCAAACTGGTGCCGCCTACTGCCAAACAGGATGCTCATAACGTGCTCAACCGCATGAGTCTGGTTTTGAAAGGTTGGATGAAGGGCATGCTGCTGGCTATGTGCCTGATTGCCGTACTTACCATGACGGGACTTAGCATCCTTAGCATACCCATGGCGCTTACGCTGGCACTACTTGCGGGTTTGCTCAATTTCATACCGAATTTTGGTCCGCTGATGGCTATGGTACCGGCCATTTTACTGGGTTTGCTGGATAGTACTAACACCGCCATTATTATTGCCATCATGTACATCGGTATACAAACTCTGGAGAGCAACATTATAACGCCAATGGTACAAAAACGCATGATTGACCTGCCACCGGCGCTTACTATCATCAGCCAGGTGCTTATGGGGACACTCTCAGGTGTATTAGGTATATTATTAGCTACCCCCCTGCTGGCCGTTGTAATAGTGCTTGTTGATGAGTTGTATGTGAAGAAACAAAAAGCACGGGAACTGGCTTAACACCCGTTCCCGCTATAATTATTTGTTACAGTACGTGCTGCGCAAGTATGCGCTGCACGTCGTACACATTTACCTTTTTGTTAAACGTTTTTTTTACGCTTGGCTGCGCCTCGCCGGAAACCCAGATGTTCAATTCGGCATCCAGGTCAAGATGCCCTGCTGTGCACACGCTAAACCGCGAGATGCTTTTGTAAGCGATGGACAAGTATTCTACTTTGGTACCGGTAATGCCTTGCTTATCTACCAAAATGAGGCGTTTATTGGTAAAAATAAAAACATCACGAATAAGCTTAAATCCAATTTCGATGTTTTCATCATCGGTTAAAAGGTTAGCATACTCTTTAATTAACTCATCCGGCTTAGCTACACCAGCGTTGCCCAAAAGCATTGATAAAAGTCCCATTTGTAATATTTAGTTTAATGGTTGTATGGCCTGAAAATAAAAAATGCCCTCATGATAATGAAGGCATTTATATAATTATTTGCAATTGCTATTAACCTTTAACGCGCTCTACATAAGCACCGCTGGCGGTATCTACTTTTACTTTGTCGCCAATGTTGATGAATAACGGTACACGTATTTCAGCACCGGTCTCTACTGTTGCTAATTTAAGCGCGTTGGTAGAGGTATCGCCCTTAACAGCAGGCTCTGTATAAGTGATCTCTAATTCTACTGATGACGGTATCTGTGCCATAATTGGCTCCTCGCTTTCGAAAGCAACAATTACGTTCATACCTTCTTTAAGGAATTTAACTGCCGGGCCAAAAAGTATTTTAGGCACGTTATGCTGCTCATAGCTGGTGTTATCCATTATTACCAATGCATCACCATCTTCGTATAAATATTGATAATCATTAGTTTCTACACGGGCAATGCTTACCTCCTCGTCGGTACGGAAACGGTACTCAACCAATTTGCCGGTTTTAACATTGCGCATACGTGCCTGATAAAAAGCGCGTAAGTTGCCCGGGGTGCGGTGCAAAAACTCTTCTACCTGCAACAACTCACCGTTGAAGCGTAATATATTGCCGTTCTTAACATCTGATGCCTTAGCCATAAAATATTCTATTTGAGGCGCAAACTTAGGAATTTTGTTTGATAGTGCATAGACTACGGTCATAGTTTGTAGTCCATGTATCATGGCTTTCATTTAATAGCTACGTACAATTATTCATGATATATAGTCAAATATAAATTGACTATGAACCATCGACTATTAACCATGAAATCCAAACTTTATTTATAATCCGTTATACTCAACCGTTGTTCGCAAAAGCTGTATTCATGCTCCTGGTTGGAACATATGACTGTGAGCCGGCCCTGCGCAAAGCGCTCCACCAGGCTAAGGTACCAGTCAACACCCTGGGTGTCCAGGTTTGAGGTAGGCTCATCAAGCATTAAAACCGGGGTATCGGCGCAAAAAGCCAGGGCCAGTTTAAGGCGTTGCTTCATGCCGGATGAGAAGTAACGGACAGGCTTGTTCCTGCTGCTTTCCATACCTAGCAGGGCAATTATTGCCGCCCGGTCAATACCGGTTTTATATTCTTTAAATTGAAAATGAAAGTCGATTACCTCGTTCAGGGTAAAATCTTCAATCAATTCGAGGTAAGGGGCTGCCAAACTAAGCTCCCGGTAAAAATCTTCCGGATGGATAACCGTCCCGCCTACATCAGCAAACCGAATACTGCCGGTTGATGGAGTAAGGCTGCCATTTAAAACAGCCAGTAAGGTAGATTTACCCGATCCGTTTGGACCAAGCACCGCGTAACTAACGCCCTGCGCAAAGGCATACGTTACACCCCGGAATATCCAGTCGCGGTTGTAGCGCCTGCCTATGTTATCGAGCGTGATGGTCATTGTCCTGAACAGGAATTTATACAATTAATGAATTACAGAATTTGTTTTGAACCCAAACTTGCAGAACTAAGAAATATACAGGGACAGCTTTGTAATTCTGCACATTCTAAATTCCGGTAAATTCTGGTTCGCAGATTATATCCCAAACCCCTTCATGATGCCACGCTGCGAGTTCTGTACAAAGTTGATGATCTCGTCGCGCTCTACCGTTGGGTTAAATTCTGCCTCAATAATGTCCAGCGCTTTGGTTACGTTGTACTTTTTAAGGAAAATGATGCGGTATATTTCCTGTATCTCGTTAATAGTTTCGGCAGAGAAACCCCTGCGACGTAAACCAACCGAATTGATACCGATGTACGATAAAGGTTCGCGGCCTGCCTTTGTATAAGGCGGCACATCCTTACGTACCAGTGAGCCGCCGGAGATCATGCTATGTGCGCCAATTTCTACAAATTGATGCACTGCTGATGTACCGCCGATAAAGGCGTAATCATACACGTTGATATGACCAGCCAGCTGAACGGAGTTGGCAATAATTACGTTGTTGCCAACCACGCAGTCATGCGCTACGTGCACATAAGCCATCAGCAAGCAGTTGCTGCCTATGGTAGTGGTATTTTTATCAAGCGCGGTACCGCGGTTTAGGGTTACACACTCGCGGATAACGGTATTATCGCCAATGGTAACAGTGCTCGGCTCGCCTTTATACTTCAAATCCTGCGGCGGTGCCGATACCACAGCACCCGGGAATATACGGCAGTTTTTACCGATGCGGGCGCCGTCCATGATCACGCTGTTTGAGCCTACCCACGTACCTTCGCCAATTTCCACATCTTTATGGATGGTAACAAAAGGTTCAATCACCACGTTGTCGGCAATTTTGGCTTGCGGGTGTATATATGCCAGAGGCTGTATCATGCTATTACTGTAATTATTTAGTTTTTACTATTTGAGCCATCAGTTCGGCTTCTACCACAATGCGCTCGCCTACCATGCCAATACCCTTCATTTGGGCAATACCACGGCGGATAGGCGCTACCAAATCGCACCGAAATATAACGGTATCACCAGGGATTACCTTATCTTTAAAGCGGGCATTTTCAATTTTCAGGAACAAAGTGATGTAGTTTTCGGGATCTGGAACGGTATTAAGTACCAGAATACCGCCTGTTTGCGCCATAGCTTCTATCTGCAAAACACCCGGAAAAAGCGGTGCACCCGGAAAGTGGCCCATAAACAAATCCTCGTTCATGGTTACATTTTTAAGGCCGACAACGTGAGTTTTGGTAAGCTCCAAAATCTTATCTACCATTAAGAACGGCTGCCTGTGCGGCAATATGTTCATGATCTGCACGGTGTCGTACACCGGTTTCATGTTCGGGTCGTAAACCTTTACATATTTACGGCTGCGTTCTTTCTTTATAAGCGCCTTAATTTTTTTACCGAAGGCGATATTAGCTGCATGACCAGGACGTGCAGCCATAATATGCCCTTTAATAGGCACACCAACCAGTGCAAGGTCACCGATCATGTCCAGCAGCTTGTGGCGTGCCGGCTCATTCTGATGACGCAACTCGATATTATTAAGTATACCCTGCGGAGCAACCTTGATATCCTTACGGTTAAAGAGCTTGGCCAGGTGCGCCAGCTCGTCTTCGTCTACATTCTTGTCAACCACTACGATGGCATTGTTCAGATCGCCACCTTTAATGAGGTTATGCTTAAGCAGCATCTCCAGCTCATGTAAAAAGCAAAAAGTACGGCTCGAGGCAATCTCTTTAGTAAACTCGTTGATAGTTGAAATACTTGCGTGCTGGCTACCCAACACGTCAGAGTTATAATCAACCATACAGGTAAAGCGATAGTCGTCCAGCGGCATGGCTACCATCTCCACTTTACGGTCGGCCTCGGTGTAATGTATATTATGGGTAATGTGGTAATATTCACGGTCGGCTTCCTGATCTAAAAAACCTATATCATTAAGCGCGTCAACAAATTGAATAGAGCTGCCGTCCATAATAGGCACTTCCGGACCATCAAGATCAATCAGCACATTATCTACCTCTAAACCCACCAACGCAGCAAGCACGTGTTCAACGGTGCTTACGCTGGCACCGTTCTGTGATATGGTGGTACCTCTTGAGGTATCCGTTACATTATCTACATCGGCATCAATAACAGGCTGCCCCTCCACATCAACTCTGCGAAATTTGTAACCGTGGTTTTCTGCCGCAGGGTTAAAGGTCATGGTTACCCTCTCGCCAGTATGCAAACCGGTGCCTGATACCGTTACAGGCGCTTTAATAGTACGTTGTTTTACATTCATATTACTAACACATTAACTGCATTATTTTTTTGCGCTATGCAGCTCAGCGATCATTTTTTCTAATTCGGCTATTCGGTTTTCAAGATCAGGTAAGCGGCGTATGTTAACATGCGCACGCAGGTAATCGCGGTAAGGTACGTAAGGCGAACCGCCCCATTGCTTACCTCCTTCTTTGATAGAGCTATTTACGCCTGTTTGTGCAGAAAGCTGCGAGCCGGAAGCTATTTCCAGATGGCCTGCAATACCTACCTGTCCGGCGAGCATTACCCTTTCACCAATTTTTGTACTGCCTGAGATACCTGTTTGCCCGGCAATCACGGTATTCGAGCCTACTTCCACGTTATGGGCGATCTGCACAAGGTTATCTATTTTAACCCCTTTATGGATGATGGTTGAGCCCATGGTTGCACGGTCTATAGCGGTATTGGCGCCTATCTCCACGTCATCCTCAATAATAACATTACCAATCTGGCTTATCTTATTGTAAGAGCCATCGGCATTCGGAGCAAAGCCAAATCCGTCACTGCCTATTACCGTATTGGAATGTATTACTATGTTGTTACCCAGTATACAATCGAAATAGATTTTTACACCAGAAAATAGTGTTACGTTGTTACCAAGAGTAACATTATCAGCAATATAGCTGTTCGGATATATTTTGGAGTTATTGCCAATCACGGCACCGGGACCTATATAGGCAAAAGCACCAATGTATACATTTTCGCCAACCTTCGCTGTAGGGTGAATAAAGCTCGGCTGCTCAATACCGGTTTTATTAAGTTTGATAGTATTATATTGCTCAAGCAACACAGAAAATGCGCTATAGGCATTTTCAACTCTTATAAGAGTAGCGTTAACAGGCGCTGTGAGTTTATAATCCTGATTAACGATAACTACCGATGCATTGGTAGTATACAGGTATTGCTGGTACTTGGGATTGGCTAAAAAAGATAAGGAACCAGCAGTGGCCTCTTCAATTTTGGCCAGTCTGTCAACGGTAGCTTCAGCGTTACCCTCTACAGTTCCGTTTAATAATAAGCTTATCTGCTGCGCAGTAAATTGCATCGTACAAATTTATAGGTTAATATTAAAGCAACAAATAATACAAACGCGCATATTTTATATCAATTGCTTATCGTAGCAAAGTATGTACTTGGTAACCGTTTTGGCGAGGGCCGCAAGGTTGGCATTATCGCTTGCTGCAGTAATATCGCTAACGGTGCCATCTTTCATTAGGATGCGGATGTTGGTATCATTTACTTTGTAAGCGTCGTTTAAAACAGAATCCGTAAAAACCAGGAAGTGGGCATTCTCTTGGCCAACGCCAGGCAAGGCTATTGCTTTTTGTGTAAGGGCGTCAACCAGGGCATGATCCGGCGGCCAAGGCGAGATGTCCACATGAAACAAGTGCCTGTTGATAAGATTGCTGCAAAGGCGGGAAAGCACTACGTCATCGCAATCTACCCATACTTTAATAGCCGACATGATGTCCGTATCATCCAGCTTGGCAAATATTTCAAGATGCTTCGGCTCATTGTCAAACTCCTCGCGACTGATTGTATTATATAAAAAGTGGCATAAAGCCGGGGTGCAGAAAAGCTGCTTGCCGGCCAAGGCCAGCTCGCGTGCGCGTACCAATATTTTATTGAGGGTTTGTTCAGCGGCAATAACTGTTTTATGCAGATATACCTGCCAGTACATCAGGCGCCGGGCAATCAGGAACTTCTCTACAGAATATATCCCTTTCTCCTCTACCACTATCTGCCCTTCGTACAAATTAAGCATTTTTATGATGCGGTCGCTGCCTACTAAGCCTTCGGTTACGCCGGTAAAAAAACTGTCGCGGTTGAGGTAATCCAAGCGATCCATATCCAGCTGACCTGAAACCAGCTGATGTAGAAAGCGGCGCGGATAAGTATCATTAAAAATATCTATCGCCATGCTTAGCCCGCCATCCAGCTCGGTATTGAGCCGTTCCATCAGCATGGCCGAAATATCTTCATGGCTAATATCCTTCACTATAGTACTCTCTAACGCGTGCGAAAAAGGACCATGGCCAATATCATGCAATAAAATGGCGATATGTACTGCTTCCTCTTCAGCCTCGCTAACCTGGTGGCCTTTGTTACGCAGCGTTTCAATGGCAAGACCCATCAGATGCATTGCCCCCAGCGCATGGTGAAAGCGTGTATGTATTGAGCCGGGATATACCAAATGAGTAAGACCCGACTGGCGTATATATCTTAACCGTTGAAAATAAGGGTGCTCTATAAGCTTAAATATGATACCTTCGGGTATGCTGATAAAGCCGTAAACGGGGTCGTTGATGATTTTTCTGGTATTCAAAACAAAAATAAAACAGTGCAAAGGTGTTAATTATGCTTTATTAAAGTATCTTATATTTGTTATTTTTTGTTAAGGCTGCGGTTTAAGAACAACAAAAGAGCAGCTTTGCGGTTATAACCCAATTAATCATATTACTATGCAGGACACAACCATTTTATGGGCCGATGACGAGATCGACTTATTAAAACCACATATACTTTTTTTGAATGAGAAAGGCTACAAGGTAACTACCGTAACCAGCGGTAATGATGCCATTGAGGCCTTCAAGAACGGCTATTTCGACCTTATATTTTTAGATGAGAATATGCCTGGCCTTACCGGGCTCGAGACGCTTTCTCAGATAAAAAACCTCAATAATGATGTGCCCATAGTACTTATTACAAAAAGCGAGGAAGAGTACCTGATGGAGGATGCCATCGGTTCAAAAATAGACGATTACCTTATTAAACCAGTACACCCTAAGCAGATACTGCTCACTATTAAAAAGCTAACGGAGAACAAACGCCTGGTAACTGAAAAGACAACCATGGCTTACCAGCAGGATTTCCGCACGCTGGGCATGACACTGAACGACAACCTGGATTATAACGAGTGGGTGGATGTTTATAAAAAACTCATTTACTGGGAGCTGGAGCTGGAACGCCTGGAAGATGCCGGCATGCACGAGATACTTACCCTGCAAAAGGCTGAGGCCAACACCCAGTTTTGTAAATACATAGAAAAAAATTACCTCAACTGGGTAAAAAATCCTGACGACGGACCTATTACTTCACCTCAGCTGTTTAAGAAAAAAGTATTTCCGAAGCTTGACGGTGAAGGCAAGCCACTCTTTTTTATACTTATAGACAACCTACGCTATGACCAGTTCAGGATCATCAATCCGTTAATCTCAGAATATTTCAGACTGGAAGAAGAAGACATATACTTTAGCATACTACCTACAGCTACACAATATGCGCGTAATGCCATTTTTTCGGGGCTGATGCCGCTGGATATGGAGAAACGTTTCCCGGACAAATGGCAGAATGATGAGGACGAGGGCGGCAAAAATCTGTTTGAGGAAGATTTTTTGGGCGACAATATAAAACGCTCTCTCCGCAAGGAATGCAAATTCTCGTACCACAAAATATTAAATATTGACGAGGGTAAGGCACTGAATGAGTCAGTTAATAACCTCATGAACAACGAGCTTAATGTGGTGGTTTACAACTTTGTGGATATGCTGAGCCATGCCCGCACAGATATGCAGATGATACGTGAGCTGGCCAGTGACGACGCTGCCTACCGCTCGTTAACCCTGTCATGGTTTGAACACTCCCCATTGTTTGACTTGTTGAAGTATTTATCGCAAAAGCAGGTGAGGGTGATTATAACTACTGATCACGGTACTATCAAAGTAAAAAACCCAAGCAAGATAATTGGCGACCGCAATACCAACACTAACCTGCGCTATAAACAGGGGCGCAACCTTAACTTCAATGCTAAGGATGTGCTGCATATCCGCAACCCGCATGATGCTATGCTGCCCAAGCTGCACGTAAGCTCAAGCTTTGTATTCGCGAAAAACGACGGCTACTTTGTTTACCCGAATAACTACAACCATTTTGTGAATTTTTATAATGAAACGTTCCAGCATGGGGGCATCTCGCTGGAAGAAATGATCATTCCGATAGCTACATACGGGCCTAAATAGTACTTTAGCGTATAATTATTAACACGCCATTGCCCTACATCAAGAGCTCACAGCAAACCGTCGCTTAATGTGTGGCAATGGCGCTCAAAATACAGTAAGGTGTTATTAACTATTCAATCCATAGCTGAACTACCTAAAGCCGCAATACAAGTGCTGTCATATGCCGCCGATAACCGCATATTCCTGTTCTACGGCGATATGGGTGCCGGTAAAACCACTTTTATCAAAGAGCTGACCGCTGCGCTTGGCGTTACCGAGCCGGTTACAAGTCCCACTTTCTCCATTGTGAACGAGTACATTGGCAGCGCCGGAAACATTTTTCATTTTGATTTTTACCGCCTTAAAAAACAAAGTGAAGCGCTTGACATGGGGTATGAAGACTATTTTTACTCAGGTAAATACTGTTTTATTGAATGGCCGGAGCGTATACCCGATTTACTCCCCGAACATTATACACGCGTAAAAATTGAAGTTCAGGCAGATGGCAAGAGGCTTATAACGGCCGAAAATATTTAAATTGGTTAGCAAAATTTTGCGTATCTTCATCATCCGTTAAGTTTACGAGAAATACATGAGCTCAGGGAAATACAGCGGGTTTAGCGATGTGGCGCGACAGGCCATGATGCAGACCCAGGAGTCGATGCTGGAGGTTAAAAACCGCAAGAACACACTGTACATTGGCATACCCAAGGAGGTGTCGTTTCAGGAAAACCGTATTCCGCTTACGCCGCTTTCTGTAGCGCTGCTGGTAAACAACGGGCACCAAATAATGCTGGAAAGTAACGCCGGCAAAGCAGCAAACTTTCTGGATAACGACTACAGCGAGCAGGGCGCTCAGATTGTATATGATACCCGCGCTGTTTATGAGGCCGACATCATCATTAAAATTGCACCGCCAACTATGGCCGAGATAGAGATGATGAAACCCGGTCAGCTACTCATTTCTACCCTGCAGCCGGCTACCATGAAAGCCGAGGTGTTACAGGCGCTGCTTAATAAAAAGATTACTGCCCTTTGTTTTGAACACCTTCGGGATGAAGGCGGCTCGCTGGCAGTAGTGCGCGCAATGAGCGAAATTGTCGGCGCCACTTCTATCCTCATAGCCGCGGAGTACCTTAGTAATGTATTTGATGGCAAAGGCCTTATGCTAGGTGGCATTACCGGAGTACCTCCGACCGAAATTGTAATACTCGGCGCGGGCACTGTTGGCGAATATGCCGCACGCACCGCCATATCACTCGGCGCCCAGGTGAAGGTATTCGACCCATCTATTTATAAATTACGCCGCTTACAAAACAACATCGGCAACCGTGTATTTACCTCGGTAGTACAACCCATAGTGCTCGAAAAAGCTATTACCACATGCGACGTAGCTATCGGTGCTTTACGCGCAGAAGATGGTCGTAGCCCGTGTATCATTTCCGAAGAGACGGTGAGCCGCATGAAACGCGACTCGGTAATTATCGATGTAAGTATTGACCAGGGTGGCTGTTTCGAAACATCTGAGGTTACCAACCATACTAACCCGGTTTTCCGCAAGTATGATGTTATTCATTACTGCGTGCCTAACATCGCCTCGCGCGTAGCACGTACTGCTACTTATGCCCTTACCAACATTTTTGCCCCCATCCTGCTTGACATTGGCGAACATGGCAGCATTAAAAATGTTATCTGGAAAAAGCCGGGGGTGCGTAACGCCGTTTACATTTACCAGGGGCATTTAACCAATAAGCACCTTGCCGAGCGGTTTTCAATACCTTGCAAGGAGCTGGAATTATTGATCCTTTCCAATCTGTAAGTTGCGCCTGCATTTGTTAAAGCAACCATTCCATTTGCATTATTTAAAACCATAGCCTAGTTAGGCTGTTAGGAAAGTGTTTTTTAACGCAAATATTGCTTGCCTATGAAAATGTTTAGCAAAGAGTACTTTAAAAATTTATGGAAGGTACTGCTGGCCACCTTTAGCAACTTTGGCGACGACAACGGCTTAAAACTAAGCGCCTCACTTGCTTATTACACCGTATTTTCCCTCGCGCCATTACTCATGCTGGTGATATCATTGGCAGGATTGTTTCTGGGACCTAAGGCACAATCAAACACCCTTTACCCTCAGATAAAAGGCTATGTTGGCTCTGAAGCCGCAGCGCAAATACAAAGTACTGTAAAAAACCTGCAGCTTACCGGCAAAAGCGGTATTGGTTTGGTAATCGGTATTTTCACCTTGTTACTTGGTGCAAGCAGCATATTTCTTGAAATACAAAACTCTTTAAATACTATATGGCGCGTTAAGGCTAAACCTAAAAAGGGCTGGGTGCTGATGTTGAAAAATCGTTTCTTGTCTTTCTCTCTTATTATCGGACTCGGCTTTCTACTAATGGCATCCCTGTTAGTCAACGTTATTATAAGTATCTTAAGCAAGCAGATTGAAAGATTTATTCACTTCCTTATCCGCAACAAAGGCATATCAGACTTCATTAGCGGCTCGGTACTTAACGCAGTTAACTTTGCAGTTACCCTTGTTATCATTACCGTTCTGTTCGGCATTATATTTAAAGTACTGCCTGACGTAAAAATAAAATGGAAGGACGTCCGCTCTGGTGCATTCTTCACCGCTTTGCTCTTTATGCTGGGTCAATACATTATCAGTGTTTACTTGTCATACACCGCGCAGGGCTCAGCCTATGGCGCAGCGGGTTCTATCATTGTTATACTTGTCTGGATATATTATACTGCGGCCATATTATACATAGGTGCTGAATTTACGCAGGTCTACGCCGAGGCACAGGGCAGCACTATTGAGCCGGCCTCATACGCCGTTCATGTAAGGCAAACCGAGGTGGAGCAAAACGTAAAAGAGATGCCGCCGCAAAATCCCGAATTGGAGGGCACGTTAAAATGTGATAACGCCGACGGTACTAAAAAAGAAGACTGCGAAGAAGACAATACGAAATAACTGATACTGTTTAAAATCAAGCGTATATAGTTCGTATATTTATATACCAATTATATACGCTTTGTTATTTCATGGCAAACATACCTGCTTTGCTATTCTTCGGCGCATAATGCTTTGCGCTGTAGTTATTTGTTTTGCCCTCCCATTTGTACACGCACAATATTTTGATATTGATGGCAGCAATAGAAAAGTTCGGATACCATTTAAAATGGTACGCAACATGGTGCTCATCAAACTCACAATAAATGACAAAGGTCCATTCAGTTTTATCTTAGATACAGGCGTTGGTTTTATGGTAATTACGGAGCCTTCACTTATTGACACCTTGAAAATAGCCAGCAAACGCAGCGTAATAATAAGCGGTTTGGGCACCGGAGCAAACACGCAGGCGCTGCTCACCGAGATACTTAAGGTAGACATTCCCGGCCTAAGGAGCCACGGTGTAGCAGCAGCGATCTTTAAGGAGGATTATTTTAATTTATCAAACTATGCCGGCCAACCGGTACATGGTTTGCTTGGTCAGGAATTTTTCCGAAATCTCACGGTGCAGATCAACTTTAGCGATAGCACCATAACTGTTTGCCAGCCAAAGCATCCATCTAAATTGCGAAAGGGTACCAAAATACCGCTGAGCATAGAGGGTGGCAAGCCTTATATTCAAGGCAAAGTGCTGCTGCCCGGTAGTAAAAAGATAGATAACAAATTGCTGATAGACTTAGGAGCCGGCCATGCAGCCTCACTGGAACATCTCATTCAAAAACAAGGCATGCCCGAGCGATTTGTCTCCGCCAACTTAGGCACCGGTCTAAATGGGCCCATAAGTGGCTACATAAGCCGGGCCTCCGAAATTGAGTTGCGCGGCATACGTGTAAAAATGCCATTGGTGGCCTTTCCGGATACGGGTAATACCAACTTAAATCCGTCCGTACCGCGCGATGGCAGCATAGGCATGGACATATTAAAACGATTCCGGATTGTATTTGACTACAGCGACAGCACAATGTACCTTAAGCCATCCAGAGGGTTTAAAGATCCGTTTGAACATGACATGAGCGGCATTGAATACATTGCCAGCGGTGAAAATCTTAAACACATTTTAATTACACGCGTGGAGCCAGGTTCTGCCGCGTTCGAGATAGGGCTCGAACGCGGCGACGAGATCGTATCAATAAATCTGAAACCTGTAGCCCACATGAGCATCGAGGAAATAGATAACTTATTTAAGTCGCGGGATCAGCGGAGCTTCCTTCTTGATATCTTTCATGATAACAAGCATGAAAAGGTGATCATAACCCTTAAAAGAAGGATATAATTTTAACTATTTAAGCTGACTGATGTTGTCAAAAAAAGCCGACTGCAAATCAAGCAATGATTTTACAGGCATTTTTTCGCCATACATGTCAAAACACAAAAATTGAGATTTGGAGTGATCGTTTCCTTTTTCTTTCTCAATGAAGTTAAAGGTTTCAAAAAAGTAATGATTGGTGGTGATGTTATCCTTGCCAGTTTGTGAATTGTTGAGTGTGAAACCAACGCTGTCCATCCACTTGTGAACACGCGAGTGTAGTGATGCTCTTAACTTTGCCATAGGAGTTGATGTTTATTTAGTTGATGTTTATGATTTGTAAAACGAACATAATCAGCACTTTGTTACATTACTTTACATTTATTTTATACACAGTTGTTATAAAATTTCAATGAAGGTGCAACATCAATAGTTTTTTTCAGGAGAAAATCTTATCTCATGAGTTAAAAACTATACCATCAAAATATACTGTGAGAGCCACACACAAATTCGCGTAGAAGTGTTATATTTTTTATACAAAATCTGTATAGAATAGTAATTCTCTGCCCTGTTTAGCGCCCTTCTTCCATCGGATAAAACCCCGTACCTACCCAAGTAACAACATTGTTAATAACAATTAAAATCGCTCTTATTTTAATTTTAGGTTTATATACTAAAGCTATAGTTATCAAAAACGCGCCTGGCTTTAAAAAGCTGTATCAAATAGAGGTTTTCTTTATGTAATGTGTGTTTTCGGGTTGTGTAACAATAATATAGGGGTGTGCTCTTTGCCAATATTTAGTTAAACATTTGTATAGTAATTGATGTCTTAATCCCCAAAAACTTGTTAAAAGCAATTTATTCCGAAAAAAACACAATGAGATCACTTGTACTAATACTGTCTATTTTGATTATAACGGCCGGCGGTGCATTAGCCCAAAGACAAATTAGCGGCACAGTCACCGATTCTACCAAGATGACGGTACCCGGAGCCAGCGTTAAATTGACTTCAGATCAGGGCGACAGTACCGTTACTGCAGCAGATGCCAACGGCAAGTTTGCCTTTCAATCAATAAAAGGCAGTAAAATAAATATCACTATCAGCTCTATAGGCTACCAAACGCTCTTAAAGCATTTTACACTGGAACAAGGCAGCGACCCTGTTGACCTGGGCAATATAGTAGTACCGTTAGCAAGCAATCAGCTTAGCCAGGTAAATATTGTAGGCGCCCCTAACCCGGTTACGCTTAAAGAGGATACCGTAGAATATAAAATCAGCGCTTATAAAGTGCGTGATAACGCTCCCGTTGAGGATGCGATAAAGAAAATGCCCGGCGTAGATGTGGATAAGGATGGTAATGTAACGGCACAAGGTAAGCAGGTTACCAAGGTGCGTGTAAATGGTAAGGATTTCTTTGCAGGCGACCTGCAAACGGCTACGAAAAACCTTCCGGCGGATATTGTAGAAAGTGTACAAATTATTGATGATTACGGCGACCGCGCTAATCTTACCGGCGTTAAAAGCGGCGAGCCGACAAAGATTCTGAACATAAATATTCGCCAGGATAAAAACTATGGGTATTCTCTGCAAGTAAACGGAGGCGATGGTTCGGATGCTTTACCTAACGACCCGGGCGTACAAAATGCAAACCGCTACCTTGGCACACTTAACTACTTTAAATTTAAAGGCAATCAGCAAATATCTGTACTGGGAAGCATAAATAACACCAACCTTAACACCTTCAGCTTTGGCTCCAATGGTGGAGGTGGTGGTGGTGGCGGTGGTCGTGGAGGCCGCGGCAACGCTTTACGCGGCGGTGGCGGCAGCAGCACAACTAATGCTGATGGTATTACTGATGCCAAATCCCTCGGTCTTAACTTCCGCGATCAGTGGGGCAAAGCCGTGTCTGTTTACGGTAGCTACAGCTATAATGACAACAGCACCTTTACCAACGGTACGTCATTGCAAATAAACAGGTTTACCAATCCAAGTACCAGTCAGCAATCCAGCCAGGACGATAATGACAGGCTTAATCACCGGTTGAACTTTAACATTGAATACAAGCCCGATACTATAAACTACCTGAAGGTTACCCCTTCGTTCTCATATTCCCGTACCAATAATAACGGGATGGATAATGTGCTTTATATACAGCGCGATGTGGTTACACAACAATATGATGTTGATTCGTATACCCATACTACATCTCCGAATTTTGGTTTGAACTCGCTTTTCAACCACCGCTTTGGAGCAAAAGGCCGTAACCTGAGCTTTGAGTTTAACTTTAATACCTCAAAAAACAACCAGTACGATAACCCTATTTACAACTTTACCCAGGGCATACCTACAACGCCAATTAATCAGCGCATAAATACCGACAGCCGCACCACCAGCTGGGGATCAACACTTGCATATATGGAGCCTATAGGCAAAGTATCGTACCTGGAGTTGAGCTATGCTTTTAATCGCTCTTTAACCAAAAGCGAAAAGCTTACAGATACGCTTGCTTACACCGGCACTACACCACCAACCAGCTACACCGATGCTGACTCTAACCATTACGATCTGCTGAGCAACAGCTACAACTACACATTCACCACTAACCGTATTGGTTTAAATTACCGCTTGATAGAAAGTAAGTACAACCTTACTTTGGGTTTGGGTGCGCAGCCAACATCGCTTCGCGGCAATTCTATAAATGCTCCGGAAACAGTGAGAAATACGTTTAACCTCATCCCTACTGCGCGCTTTGTATACAATGCGTCACGTAATAAGTCGTTGAGCGTAAATTATAACGGCCAAAGCAGCCAGCCGTCATTTAACCAATTGCAGCCGGTGCTGGATCTTTCAAACGCACTATACCCGGTACAGGGTAACCCTAACCTGAAGCCACAGTTTACCAACAGTTTGGAAGCCAACTTCCGTAACTTCAGCTTCGAGACGGGAAACGTGTTCTTTACCCGTTTATCATATAACACTATCAATGATCAGGTAGTAACACAAACAACTACTTATCCACGCAACTTTACACAGGCTACGCTTGATGCTAATCCAACGCTTAAAAACCTGCAAAACACTAACCTTACTACATACCGCAATGCGGATGGTTACTATCAGGCCAATGCCTTTGCAGTATATTCCAAACCTTTTGCTGAGCGTAAATACACTCTGTTCTTAAATGGTAACGTTTCTTACAATAACAACGTAGGTTATTCCAACACTGTCGACAGCCTTAACCGTGCCTCGGAATTTGAGAAAAACATATCTAAAAACTTAGTATTTACTCCTGGTGTGCGCTTCAGGGTAAACATTGATGATATTGTAGATGCTGAAGTAAACAGCAGCTATTCCATCAATCGCACCGTAAGTACTATTGGTAACAACCCGCTGTTTAACCAGAATACTAACGTGCGCACGCTTAATTTGGGTGTAAACGGTAAAAATTACTTCTGGAAGGATTGGACATTGAGCTATGATTTTACCCGCTTTATAAACTATGGTTACAGCGTTCCAGTAACTAACCCTAACATCCTGAACGTATATGTAGAGCGTCGTTTCCTAAAAAACAATGTGGCAACCATTCGCTTATCGGGTCTTGATTTGTTGAACCAGAACCGTGGCTTTACCTCAAGCGACAATGGCAACATTACCACACAAAGCAATGTAAACAGGCTGAGCCGTTACGTGCTGCTTACTTTCTCGTTACGCTTGCGCAAATTTGCAGGAGCAAGCCCTACAGGTGAAGGAGATTTTCGTCGTGGCGGACCAGGTGGCGGAGGCCCAGGTGGCAATGGTCCGGGCGGAGGCCGCGGTCCTGGAGGAATGTAATATTATATAATGAAGCAAAGTGGCCGGTAATTATTTACCGGCCACTTTGCTTATAGTTGAGACGAGATCGTCCAGATCGAAAGGCTTAGCCAGGTACGTTTGGGCGCCGGCTTTCTGTGCAAGCGATTCAATATCACTATTGGCTGAAAAATATACTACAGGGATATTTTTAAGATCGGCTTCGCTTTTAAGGGTTTGTGTAGCTACTATACCGCCGGTGTCGGGTATCCAGTTATCCATTAAAATAACATCCGGATGTATAGCGGATACCCTGTTTACAATATCATTGCAGTTTTCAAACGTGTGCACATCCCATCCCTGTTCTTCTAAAACATAGCTACAGATGGACAGAATATCATCATCATCATCAAAAATAATGATCTTTTTAGAAGTAATGCTCATGGGGTATACTTAGTAGGCTTCGGGCAAAAATATAATATGTATTTAATACTCCGTAATACTTGTTAACTAACGTGCGATAATAACATCATTTTATTTACTTTGTTTAAAAAAACATTGGCAAACCAGCATCAATCTGCTGATATTTGATTTATAAACGTGCGGAGAGATAATGTTACTTGCAAGATACCAGTATGAATTGATGGAAGCCGGCTGTGATGAGGCTGGACGGGGCTGCCTGGCCGGCCCGGTTTATGCCGCTGCAGTGATACTTCCGCCTGATTTTACTCACCCTTTGCTCAACGATTCGAAGCAACTTACAGAAGCCGAAAGATACACCCTGCGAACAGAGATTGAGCAGTGTTCACTTGCCTGGGCGGTGGCATCGGTATGTAACCGTGAGATTGATGAGATCAATATCTTAAACGCCTCGTTTTTAGCAATGCACCGCGCTATTGATCGTTTGGCTGTACAACCCGGCTACTTGATCATCGATGGCAACCGTTTTAATAAGTACCAGTCAACCCCGCACACCTGCATCGTAGAGGGCGACGCCAAATATTACAGCATAGCAGCTGCATCGGTATTAGCAAAAACCTATCGCGATGATTACATGAAGCTCATCGCCGCAGAGCATCCCGAATACGACTGGCACAGCAACAAAGGGTATCCTACCATTAAACACCGTAACATGGTTTTAGAGCGTGGATTTACGCCATATCACCGCCTTAGCTTTAAGGTAACTAATCCGCAGCTTAAACTTACCTTTCAGGAGGAAATATAAATCAGCAGAAGCGTCTGTTTTGTGTAATACTATCAAACATTTGATTGATTGTATTGTCCATTTCAGATACATTTGTGATAAACCTCTGCTTCGTTGAACATACTGATATTAACACACCGTACGCTGTTTCCGCAAAACGGCGGCTACCCTATTGTGGTTTACAATACCATACGGGGGCTGGTTGAGCACGGCCATAAGGTGACGTTGATTTCTTTGGATGATAAACCCGCTACAGACAAGCAATACATCAGCGATCCGCTGCTTTCGCAGATTACCTATCACTGCTGCCCTATCAGCACACGAATTGGGTTTGCACGTATGGTTGCGAGTTTTTTTACCAGCGCAGTACCGTTTATAGATCGTTATGCGGATGACGGCGCCGAAAAGCTGATAGCCTCCGAGCTAAAGAAACAGACCTATGACGTTGTGCAGTTCGAAGGTCTGTTTGTTACGCCATACATAGCACTCGTAAAAAAATACTCCAAAGCAAAGCTTGTTTACAGAGCGCATAATATTGAGCATATTGTTTGGCAGCGCATTGCACAGCAAAAAGCCGACCCGTTTAAAAAAGTATACCTGCTGATGCTGGCCAAACGCATCAGGGCGTTTGAGACGGAGCAGGTAGCGCGTTTTGACGCCATCATTGCCTTTACAGATCAGGACAAAGCCGAGCTGCTGCAACATGCCCCTAAAGTACCTGTAACTATATTGCCTATTGGCATTGATGTAAAGAAATACCGGCCCGACGGCCTGAAAACGGAATTCCCGAGCCTGTTCTTTTTAGGATCATTAAACTGGATGCCAAATCTGGAAGGGATTGAATGGTTTATGGAACACTTTCATGCCGATCTTTGCGAGGGTGATTTGCGTGTACGTTTTTATTTGGCTGGTAACGATATCCCTGAAATATTTGACGATTATGAAGTGCCGGGCAAAATTTACATTCAGGGTGAGGTAGACGATGCACTGGAATTTGTGAACAGCAAAAGCATTATGATAGTGCCCTTGCTTTCGGGAGGTGGTATGCGCGTAAAAATTGTAGAGGGAATGGCAATGGAAAAATGCATTATCTCTACTGCGCTTGGTGCCGAAGGTATTGCTTATACCCATGGTAAGGACCTGATTATAGCAAATACCCGTGAGGAATTTTTTAACGCTATAAAGCGCTGTATTACGGATGAAGCCTATTGTCGAAACATTGGTAAAAACAGCCGATTACTGGTAGAGCAGAACCACAACATACAGGCGGTAACTACTCAGCTCGAAACTTACTATAAGCAGGTGCTCTCCCGCTGATAATTCTCCTTTTTTGTATACTTTTGCGGCTTATTAACTGAAATGAAAAATACCGCATTAACCGACATCCATATTAAGGCCGGAGCCAAAATGGTTCCCTTCGCAGGCTACAACATGCCTATCCAATACGCCGGCATCAACGCTGAACACGACACTGTGCGCAAAAGCGTGGGTGTGTTTGATGTAAGCCACATGGGCGAGTTCATTCTTAAAGGCGAAGGTGCACTGGATCTGATTCAACGCGTAACCAGCAATGACGCTTCTAAGCTTTATGACGGTAAAGTACAGTACTCCTGCTTGCCTAACGAGGACGGCGGTATTGTGGATGACCTGCTGGTTTACCGTATCGACGAGAAAACGTATATGCTGGTGGTTAATGCCTCAAACATAGAGAAAGACTGGAACTGGATTTCTAAATACAACACCAATGGTGTGGACATGAAAGATATATCTGACCGCACCTCACTCCTGGCCGTGCAAGGCCCTAAAGCTGCCGAAGCACTGCAAAGCCTTACCGATATCGACCTGGCATCAATGGAATACTACACCTTTAAAAAAGGAACTTTTGCCGGTGTTGATAATGTGCTGGTATCGGCGACAGGTTATACCGGTGCAGGTGGTTTTGAGGTTTACTTTGATAATGAGCATGCAGAAAAAATCTGGAACGCCATTTTTGAAGCAGGCGCTGCATTCGGCATTAAACCCATTGGCTTAGGTGCACGTGATACGCTGCGCTTAGAAATGGGCTTCTGCCTTTACGGTAACGATATTGACGATACTACCTCACCTTTAGAAGCAGGGCTGGGCTGGGTAACCAAATTCAGTAAAGAGTTTACTAATTCCGCCAGCCTGCAACAGCAAAAACAAACCGGCGTTGACAAAAAGCTGGTAGGTTTTGAAATGGTGGATCGCGGTATTCCTCGTCATGATTACGAAATTGTAGATGCCGAAGGTAATAACATTGGCCGTGTAACATCGGGTACGCAGTCACCATCACTGCAAAAAGCCATCGGCCTTGGCTATGTAAGTAATGCTTTTGCCAAAGAGGGTTCAGAAATATTCGTTAAAATCCGTGATAACAAAGTAAAGGCTAAGGTTGTAAAGCCGCCTTTTTATAAATAGCCTTTCAATTTGTCAGAAATAAAGAATGTACAGAATAACCGCTGTACATTCTTTTTATATAGAAACTCCATCATGAGCGATTTCCGATTAGAAGTATGCCTTACCCCAGCGCTGTTGCCGCTTTACAAAGTTGAAGAATATGTAGTGGTAATTATAGACGTATTCAGGGCTACCTCTTCTATTTGCTATGGTATCCATAACGGCGCCGATGCTATTATACCTGTGGCGCAGGTAGAAGAGTGTGCTGCTTACCGGGAAATGGGATTGGATTACCTGCTTGCTGCCGAGCGTAATGGCGAGGTGGTGGCAGGGTTTGATTTCGGCAACTCGCCATTCTCTTACACAGCAGATAAAGTTGCAGGCAAAACCATAGTACTTACTACTACTAACGGCACGCATGCACTCCACTTATCGCGCAAGGCTAAGCAAATCGTCATAGGCTCTTTTCTTAACTTAACTACCCTTTGCAATTGGCTGCGCACCCAGCAGCAGAATATTCTGCTGGTTTGCTCCGGCTGGAAAAACAACATCAATCTGGAAGATACTTTGTTCGCCGGCGCAGTGGTGGACCATTTGACCGGTTCTGGCTTCACGTTAGACGACCCGGCTATAGCCTCTTACGACTTATACCAACTGGCTAAGGATGATTTGACCGGCTATCTTAAAAAGACATCGCACAGCGAGCGGCTTAAACAACTGGGTATTGAAGATGATATCGCATTTTGCCTTAATGTAGATATTGCCACTACTATTCCTGTATTACAGGGCGACAAGCTGGTGCGCATGGCTATATGATCCTCGTTACCTTGTCGGAATGATAAGGAGTCTTTAGATATAGGGCCTGCTGCGTCGTTGCGAGCAAAGCGAAGCAATCTCATTTTGGGCTGCCATTTCGAGCGACAGTGAGAAATCTTTACCTTTTGAGATTGCTTCGTCGTACCTCCTCGAAATGACGAAAACTTTATAATGCCACACTACTCCCGCGTGCGTGTAGCTCGTGCAGATAGTGACAATTCCTTCTTAATTTCATTTATTATTAGCAAGTGAGATGCTGAAACAAGTTCAGCACGACATAACAAAACACCATCGCGTCGTTACGAGCAAAGCGAAGCAATCTCCATCAAACCTGTCATTTCGAGCGCAGTGAGAAATCTTTAACCTTTTGAGATTAAATACTCGTGCCTTGTCGAAATGACGAGAAGTGCCCGACACTACTTCTGCTTCAAGGTACTATCGCGGCGAGGCGGGGCGGCAGGCTGCACGTTGGCGGTATCCTTGCGCTGTATCACTGCAGGCATAATTACAGGGGCAGTGTTCAGCGTACCATCCTGCACCCGGTTACGGTTCACATCTTCCGCATTGCCCGGCACTACATTAATTACTGAATCGCTTTTACCGGTAGGTGTAGCCTTCATTTTTAAAGCCGAATTTTTGCTTGAAGTATCAGCAGTGGTTCTTTTATTTGCAGGGGTGCTCAGACTATCCGTTTTGCTGCCTGTTTTGACAGGATTTTTAGGTGCAGCAGCGGCCGCACGTGCAGCTGCACGACTGGCAGCTTTCCGCCTTGCAGAGCTGATTACTTCCTGTTTGGATGCGGGCCTGTCCTTGGGTCGCCATATAAACCCCTTTAACGAGCGGTCTTCTTCAGTAAATTTATCAATCGGCCCGTAGCGGTTACTCGGCTTCAATACACTAAACACGTCCAATGGTTTGTTATCCTCAAAACGTATGCGCATCCGGCTTGACAGGGAGCGTATCATGCCCTTTATGTTATTGGAGGCACTATCGCGTTCAAAGTAAATACTCTCCGCGTTACCGTCCACATACATCGTGTTAAGTTTGTTGTCCTTAAAGTAACCCTTCATGCGCTTGCCGCCCATCTGGTTAAAGTGTGCGGAGTCCTTCTTTTCCACATTCACGATAAATGAATTCAGGAACACGTCCATATTATCCATCTTCTTGTTCTTCATCTGTAAAAAGATGGTATCCCCCGAGAGCTGCGAGCCCTGCGTCCACATCATCGGTTTTACAAAACAACGAATGGTTGAGTCAGCAGTGGTATAGAAAATGGAATCTGCCTTAGCTTGCAGATCCGACTTAAAAATACGCGCATCATGATAGGCAAGCACAATCCGCACCCGGCTCGTGTCGGTTAACTTACTTTTTATCGGAGCCGTAAGCGCATCTACCTTGTCGCCTATTGGTGGTAAAGTCTTTAGCGAATCCGTTTTTACTTTGCCAGAGTCAGTATTTAAACTATCTGTTTTAGGCAGCTGAACAGCCTTCGGCTGCGGTTTTGGCTTAGGTTTGAATATGTCGCGGTGAAAATAGGAAACTGTATCTAATATGGACTTAGGTATTGCAGCCACCAGTAGCCTGCTTTCGGCACTGCTGGCCACTGCGGCACTATCAATAATATTGGCGCGCTGCCTTAGCTCCTGCAACTGTTTCAGGTTTTTGTAAACTATCATTTGCGTCTCCAGCGTGTCTGCGCTCATGTAAATAGAATCGACCCTTATCCTCTCGCCTTTATCATTAATAATAATGGTCGATGTAACAGTATCTATCACCGCAGGCTTCGCGGCAGGCTTTTTCACCTTGGTTACAGCCGGCTTTTTAGTCGCTGTGTTTGTAGCAGTTTTTATTTCGGGTTGCTTTGTTGTCACCGGCTTCTTCACCTCCGGCTGTTTTGTAACTGGTTTCTTTGCAACTGAGTCAGTTTTTACAAGTTTGGCACTATCTGTCTTAGGCGCTGGCGTATTAGTAGCTGTAGTATCCTTTTGCTCAGTTACCAGTATTACATAAGCATTTTCAGTAACAACAGCCCTTTCCTGCTGTTTATAATACGTGCCTAAATCGCCTTTAAGCGTAATCTTTTGCTCTTTATCATCAAAGGTGATGTGTTTTACAGCACGACCGAATCCCTTAAGCCTGTCATAAAACAAACTATCACCCTTTAAGGATTTGGTGCCTTGCCTGTACTCATTATTCTTACTGAATGCAGCCTGTTCATTCACCGTATTATAAGTACCAAACTCCGTGTATAGCGTATCCTTATCTTTTGCTTTACCATAAATATTTGATGGCCCATAAAAATAGGCAATGCGCGAGCTGGTGCTGTAACGCATGGTATCTGTTTTCACCAGCGCATCAATGGTGTTCAGCACGACATCGTACCTAAAGTATGCATCGCGCGAATTGGCGAAATAGTAGCCGTTTTTGCTTGTAAGGGTATTATCCTTATTAATCAGCTTACCGCCGCCGGTGTAAGTGCCAATCCGCGTAGCTGTATTGTATGTAAGATAATTGGTAGTGAGCGTGGCATCACGGTCAACCATCTTTACGTTATCTGTAAGTATTGCCGTTTTTGTGTTGCCGTTGTAATTCAGCTTATCCGAAAAAATGTTTAGCGTATCGCCCTGACTGATGTTAACGTTGCCAAAAGCATCGAAAGCATTGTCTGACGGGTAAAAGTAGGCGCTATCTGACCGTAGCGTGGAGTAATCCTGCTGAAAAACGCCATTATACACTTTAAGCAAGTCCTTGCCATCGCGTTTAATACCTATACTTTTGTCGGAGCGCAAAAGCTTAACAACCGACTTTTTAGGCTGAGCCATAGCAGCGCTACCTATCAACAGTAAAAGCAGGTATAAAAGGCATTTTTTCACGTTGGCAAAATTAGTTTTTTGCAGGGCTTATTAAATTAATAATTTTGGATGTATGCTTCCGGTTCAGCGCTTCGTTAAGTTTATTGAGCAAAATAATCTTTTTACTGCTCAAAACCGCATTTTGCTGGCTGTAAGCGGTGGTATGGATTCTGTGCTGATGGCTCATCTTTTTAAAGCTGCGGGCTATAATTTTGGTATAGCACACTGTAATTTTATGTTACGCGGTGCTGATGCCGACGCCGACCAGCAGTTTTGCCAAAGCCTTGCGCAGCAGCTTGATGTTCCTTTTTATACCATCAACTTTGATACCCCGCAATTTGCAAACCAGCATAAGCTTTCTGTACAAATTGCCGCCCGCGAACTGCGCTACAACTGGTTTGAACAGATAAGGCAGCAGCATGGTTTTAAGGCCATTGCGCTTGGTCATCACCAAAACGACACAATTGAAACAATATTGTTAAACCTTACACGTGGCACGGGCATAGCCGGCTTACATGGCATACAACCCAAAAACGGCCACCTTGTTCGGCCGCTGTTGTTTATGGGCCGTGATGAAGTAAAAAGCATTGTTGAAGAACAGCAAATAGCTTACGTGGAAGATGCCTCAAACGCATCAACCAAATATGCGCGCAATAAACTACGTCATGAAGTAGTGCCGGTGCTCAAGTCGCTTAACCCCAACCTTGAAAACACCTTCGAAAACAACCTGCGCCATTTCCGTCAGTTAGAAAAACTGCTGGAGCAGCAGGTGCAGACGCTCAACTCCGCGTTGATTAACTACCGGGATGACGAGGTAAGCATAGCTATCAGTGAGGTAAAAAAACTTTTTCCGCAGCAGCTTTTACTGTTTAAACTGTTGCAGCCGTTTGGCTTTATTGAACCGGTGGTTGATGATCTTATTGCCGCTCTCGATTCTCAGCCCGGAAAAGCTTTTCGATCGGCAACACATAATCTTATTATTGACAGGGGAAAGCTATTGATAACACCTGTAGCTGGTTTGGAGCCACCATTGCCTGTCACACTCAATCAGGACGATGTATTTGCAGTTTATGGCCAATACCGTCTTAATCTTTTGCATGAAGAAACACCGCTTATTGTTAAAGACAATCCATCAGCAACATCTATAGATGCAGAAAAACTGGTTTACCCTTTAACGATGCGCCACTGGCAGCAGAGCGACTATTTTTATCCATTGGGCATGAAAACCCGGCAAAAGCTGAGCGATTTCTTTGTTCATCAGAAAGTGCCTCTTCATAAAAAAAGCCAGGTGCCTTTGCTGGTAAATGGTAACGGCGATATCATCTGGGTGGCAGGCTACCGCCCCGACGACAGATACAAGGTAACGCGTAACACTAAAAAAGTTACTATATTCGAATTGTTAAAAGTAACATGAGCGACAAACCGGTTTTTATAGAAAAGCAATACCTCGGCAGGGAATTTATCCCCCTTACTATCCGGTTGGTGCTGGCCATGTCGTGCTTTGCAGCTTATATATTTACCGAACCTGCCGGCAGCAACGGCGATTTACTGATTGTAGTTGGTTTTGGCATTATCATCATTTCTATCATTATGGGCTTTTTGCTGCATTACCGTACCAGGGTGCAAAATAAAAGTATTATTCTTGATGGGTTATGGACTACCAAGCTTGTAAAAATAGATCTTAACAGCATCGTAAAGGCAGAAAAAGGCAGCTACAGCCGTTATTTATTCAATAATCCTGTTTATAATCTGCACACTCGTGGCACCATCAGGTTTTATGCCGGTGGTAAAGAAGCCGTTCATTTAACCGACCGCGATGGATTGCTTTACATCATTGGTTCTCAACAGGCCAATGAATTGTTAAGAGCTATACAAAGCGAAATGACCCGTTAGCTTTTGGCTATTGTACTTCAATTTTATCTACATGTCTTCTTCCAAAAAAATTATATCCCTTTTACCTTCTGCTACCGAAATAGTTTGTGCACTCGGCTTAGAGCCGCAGCTTGTTGGCCGTTCTCACGAATGCGATTACCCCGAAAGCGTAAAAAGCCTGCCCGTATGTACTGAGGCAAATATTACGGATGGATTGAGCAGCGAGGCTATTGATAATAAGGTAAAAGAATTATTGAGCAATGCTCTTTCCCTTTATACTGTAAATAAAGAACAAATAAAAGCACTCGCGCCGGATGTTGTAATCACCCAGGACCAATGCGAAGTGTGTGCGGTATCGTTACCAGAAGTAGAAGCCGCTTTAAATAGTTACCTGGATAAGGCGGTACAGATTATTTCGCTAAAGCCGAATAGCATAGACGATATTCTTGCCGATATTAAAAAGGTAGCTAAAGCACTCGATGCTGAACAAGCAGGCGAAAACCTGGTGGAAGAACTGCAGGAGCGCATAGACATTATTAAACATAAGTTAAAGTTTATTGATGCAAAGCCAACAGTGGTTTGCGTTGAATGGCTGGCCCCGCTCATGACGTCAGGCAACTGGATTCCCGACCTGGTGCGTACTGCAGGCGGCACGCCACTACTTGCCGATGCTGGTAAACACTCTGCATATGTGGAATGGGATAATATACGCCTTGCGGACCCTGATATTATTGTGGTGATGCCTTGTGGCTTTGCAATAGAACGCACCATGCGCGAGATAGGCCTATTGCTGGAGCAGCCCGGATTTAATGAACTAAAGGCTGTAAAAAACAATCGCTTTTACATTGCCGATGGCAACCAGTATTTTAACCGCCCCGGCCCACGCATTGTAGATTCGTTGGAAATTATGGCTGAGATCATCAATCCTAAACAATTCATCTTCGGTTTAGAAGGTGAGGGTTGGAATAAGTTTTCGGTGTAAGATATTAGGGTGAGTTGCATTGGATTCATCCTGCTGACAATAGCTGTAAGCTCGCGCGGATAGTACAGTCAATAGAACCATGGTTTTTGTCATTCCGAACGGATGTGAGGAATCTACAGCAAATAGATGTCTCTCTTCGTTCGACATGACAACTAATCGGATTGAATTTGCTTCTCTAACGCTCTGCTAAGAGAAACGATGCGTCACGGTAATAGGTCCAACAATGTTTTCATTAAATTCTTCAAGTTCTTCTGCAGGCACCCATAACTCGTTGTGTATTGGCCCGCCAACATTTTGTACAGGAAATTTGTCCGCGTAGCTTTTTTTTACATCGAAACGAGTTACAAACCCTGATCCTGATGCGGGCACGTTCCAATCCCGCGCTATCTGTATAGCATATTCCTCATTCGTCACCGGGTAAAAAATCGGTTGTTCCGGCAATCTCGGAGGGAAGGCTTTCCACCCTGATCGTTCTATTAGCGCCAGCTCAGAAGGACCTACCGGCCTGTATAATGTAACTATTTCAAACATATTTAGCAGCAATATAATAAAAACAGGCAGAAGCTTCATCAGCCGCTGCCTGTTGACAATCTTTTTAATTGCGCTTTTACAACGCCCCTTCTTTAATTTGTTCTACCACTGCCGGGTCCAGCAAGGTAGAGGTATCGCCAAGGTTTGAGGTATCCCCTTCCGCAATCTTGCGCAATATGCGCCGCATAATTTTGCCGGAGCGCGTTTTTGGCAACGCATCCACAAATTGTATCTTATCTGGCTTAGCTATGGGACCAATAATGCGCGATACTGTCATGATAATATCCTTGCGGGTAATATCTTCATCACCATGCTTATCCGGGCTTACCACATAAGCGTAAACGCCCTGACCTTTAATATCATGCGGATAGCCCACTACTGCTGACTCAACTACGCTACTGTGCATGTTAATAGCATTTTCTACCTCGGCAGTACCAATGCGGTGACCGGATACGTTCAGCACATCATCCACACGGCCGGTAATACGGTAATAGCCATCGTCATCACGCAGACAACCATCACCGGTAAAATACAAATTAGGATAAGTAGCGAAGTAAGTAGTGCGGCATCGCTCATGGTCGCCATAAGTGGTGCGCAGCATGCCTGGCCATGGGAATTTGATGCATAGGTTGCCGCTCACACCGTTACCTTCAATCTCGTTTCCGTTTTCATCAACCAGTATGGGCTGCACGCCCGGTAAAGGCAGTGTAGCATAACCGGGTTTGGTTGGCGTAACGCCGGCTATTGGCGATATCATAATGCCACCTGTTTCTGTTTGCCACCAGGTGTCAGCTATAGGGCAGCGGTTTTTACCGATGTGCTCATTGAACCAATGCCATGCCTCTTCATTGATAGGCTCCCCTACGGATCCCAGTTTTTTCAGGCTGCTCAGGTCTTTGTTCTCTACTTGCTCCAATCCAAAGCTCATTAACGAGCGTATAGCCGTTGGCGCGGTGTAGAAAATATTTACTTTAAACTTTTGTACAATATCCCAGAAACGTCCGCAATCCGGATAAGTCGGTATACCTTCAAACATCAGCGTCGTAGCACCCTGAGATAAAGGCCCGTAAACGATGTACGAATGCCCGGTAATCCAACCGATATCGGCGGTGCAAAAGTATACCTCGCCGGGATTGTAGCGGAATACGTTGGCAAAAGTATAACCCGCATAAACCATATATCCACCACAAGTATGCACTACCCCTTTAGGTTTGCCAGTTGAGCCGGATGTATAAAGGATGAACAGCATATCTTCAGCGTCCATCTCTTCAGCAACCACTGTGGGGTTACCCTGGGTTTCCACCTTCTTTATCTCGTCTTCCCACCACACGTCGCGACCTTTGATCATAGATACCGGCGTGCGGCTGCGGGTAAGTACAATGGTGCGTTTTACCGTAGGACATTGTACCAGCGCATCGTCAATTACGTTTTTTAGTTGTACGTCTTTATTACCACGCTGTGCACCATCTGCAGTAATTACAATAGAACATGATGCATCATTTATCCTGTCGGCAATAGATTGTGCCGAAAAGCCGCCGAACACTACAGAATGTATGGCACCTATGCGTGCACACGCCAACACAGCAATAGCCAGCTCGGGCACCATGGGCATATAGATACAGATACGGTCGCCCTTTTTTGCACCATTGTTTTTAAGCACATTAGCAAACTGGCACACCTTATCGTGCAGTTGGCGGTAGGTAAGTATACGGTGATCCTCGGCCGGGTCATTCGGTTCCCAGATGATGGCCGGTGTGTCGGCATTTTTTTCCAGGTGCCGGTCCAGGCAGTTTTCAGTTATATTGAGTTTAGCCCCCTTGAACCATTTAATATCGGGCTCGGTAAAGTTCCATTCCAGTACGCTGTCCCAGGTTTTGCGCCAGGCAAAATGGCCTGCCACGTCGGCCCAGAACTGTTCAGGCTGTTCTACACTTTGTTTGTAGGCCTGCTTGTACTGTTCGAACGAAGTAATCTTCATCGGTTTAAAAGTTAAAAATTGGTTTTAAAAAGTTGTTGATTTGGCAAATCGGTTGCGCCTAAATTACAGTTTTCAACATGCTTTTGTGTTGATAATAAATTAATTTAAAAATTTTCCACATGCCTATTGCCTGTTAAATCAAAAATTCTGATATTTGCACTCCTCTTTAAAAGGAGAGGGTGTAATTAATACGAATTGTCATGTCAAGAATTTGTGATTTAACAGGTAAAGGATATATGAACGGTCATAACGTTTCTAACTCAAACGTTAAAACCAAACGCAAATTTTATCCGAACTTAAAACTTAAAAAGTTCTATATCCCTGAAGAGGATAAATGGATTACGTTAAAAGTTTCAACCTCTGCTGTTAAAACAATCAGCAAAAACGGTATAACTGCTTGTATCAACAAGTTTGTTAAAAAAGGATATATTTAATAGGTGAATATTGGTTGATTACGTTTGTATAGGCTTTGCCTTTAAACAAACCTAAAGCCAGCCAATTAAATAAAAAATGTTATGGCTAAGAAAGGCAACAGAGTTCAGGTAATATTAGAGTGCACCGAGCATAAAGAAAGCGGTATGCCAGGCATGTCTCGCTACATTACCACCAAGAACAAAAAGAACACAACAGAAAGGCTTGAATTAAAAAAATTCAACCCGGTTTTACGCAAAGTTACAGTTCACAAAGAAATTAAGTAATTAGCGTGATCAGTGCAGCCGTGAGGTGTGGTATTGATCAGCATAAAATTTAAAAGAGATGGCAAAGAAAGTAGTTGCAACCCTGAAAACAGGCAAAGGCAAAGAATATTCAAAAGTGATCACCGCAGTTAAATCTGCTAAAACTGGTGCTTACACTTTCAAAGAAGTTATCGTTCACAACGACCACGTTAAGGACGCTATCACTGAAGCTAAAGCTTAATAACTTCTTTTCAGATAAAAGAACAGAAGCCGTCTTGTTTTTAACGAGAGGGCTTTTTTTGTTTACTGAAAAAAAGAGCTTAAAATGTGTAGATATGCAAATTAATCAGGCACAGAGAAAGTATCCCTTCGGGGAAATTCAGAGGAGTTAGTACACAACATCAGTAATTTGCGCGTCAGGATATATAGCCAAACAAACAGCCTTGTTATATATTTTATTAATTTGCACTCTGGCACTTATATCAACCAGCATATAAACAACTATGGGTTTATTTGATTTCTTCAAGAAAAAAGAGAATACAGAGCAGGAGCAACAGGCGCTTGATACAGGGCTTGAAAAAACAAAGAGCAGCTTTTTCTCTAAGTTCACCAAAGCAATTGCCGGCAAATCAACCGTTGATGATGATGTGCTGGATGACCTGGAAGAAGTGCTGGTTACTTCAGATGTGGGCGTAAGCACCACACTCAAGATCATTGACCGCATACAGGCCAGGGTTTCGCGCGATAAGTATGTAAACACCTCAGAGCTTAATGTACTACTGCGCGACGAGATACAACAGCTGCTTGCCGAGAACAACAGCAACGATTTCTCCAGTTTTGAATATGGCAGCCATAAGCCGTATGTGATTATGGTAGTTGGCGTGAACGGTGTGGGTAAAACCACCACCATAGGCAAACTCGCTCACAAACTCAAGCAGGCTGGTAACCAGGTAGTGCTTGGCGCCGCCGACACCTTCCGTGCTGCAGCTGTTGACCAGATAAAACTTTGGGGCGAGCGCGTGGGCGTTAAGGTAGTGGCGCAGGCTATGGGCTCAGACCCGGCATCGGTAGCTTATGATACCCTGCGTTCTGCTGTAGCTAATGGCGACGATGTAGCTATTATTGACACCGCCGGCCGCTTACATAACAAGGTAGGCCTCATGAATGAGCTTACCAAAATCAAGAACGTAATGGAGAAGGTAGTGCCCGGCGCACCCCACGAAATACTGTTGGTTTTGGATGCCTCAACCGGCCAGAATGCTATCGAACAATGTAAACAATTTACAGAAGCTACCGCAGTAAATGCACTTGCCCTTACCAAGCTTGATGGTACAGCCAAAGGCGGTGTGGTTATAGGTATATCTGACCAGTTTAAGATTCCGGTTAAGTACATTGGTGTAGGCGAAGGTATTGACCACTTGCAATTGTTCGACAGGAAGGCTTTTGTAGATAGTTTATTTAAGTCTTGATTGTATTGATTAGATAAAGATTGCACCGATTAAGGGAATGAGCGGCTTCGAGCAGGATGCACTTACTGAAAAAATAATCGGTTGTTGCTATGAGGTGCATACCATATTGGGGCCTGGTTTTGTAGAAAAAATATATGCTAAAGCTTTAAGGCATCAGTTTAATTTAAAAGGACTTAACTTTGAATACGAGAAAGAGTTCGATGTATTCTTCAAAGACGAATTTGTTGGAAAGTTTAGGTGCGATCTATTTGTTGAAGATAAAGTTATCGTTGAATTAAAATCTGTTACCGGGTTTATCCCGTCATTGTTTAAATCCCAATTACTTTCTTATTTAAAAGCAAGCAAAGTTAAAACAGGCTTATTAGTTAATTTTGGGAATCCAAGCTGCGAAGTGAAACGGATTTCAGTATAAAAAAAAGAGAATCAGTGAAATCGAATATAAAATCGGTGAAATCGAAGCCAAGAATTAATGTGGTTACTTTGGGCTGTTCAAAAAACATTTACGACTCTGAAGTGCTCATGGGGCAACTTAAAGGCAACGCTTTTGATGTTGTGCACGAGGCTGATCGTGTTGGCCGCAATGATATTGTAGTTATTAATACCTGCGGCTTCATCGATAATGCTAAGCAGGAATCTATTGATACCATTCTACAGTACAGCGAGCTTAAAGAGCAGGGCAAGGTAGGCAAAGTAATTGTTACCGGCTGCTTAAGCGAGCGTTATAAACCTGAATTACAAGCCGAGATCCCTAATATTGATGCTTATTTTGGCACTAATGACCTGCAGGATGTACTAAGTACAATTGGCGCTAACTATCGCCACGAATTAATTGGCGAACGTTTGCTTACTACGCCTTCGCACTTTGCTTACTTTAAGATTGCCGAAGGCTGTAACCGCCCGTGCTCATTCTGCGCTATTCCGCTGATGCGTGGCAAACACTTAACCAAGCCTATGGAGGATTTGGTTACCGAGGCGCGTACCCTTGCTAAAAACGGCACTAAAGAGCTTATTCTGATAGCACAGGATCTTACTTATTACGGCCTGGACTTGTACGGTAAACGTAACCTGGATGAACTGATGCGCCGCCTGAGCGACGTAGATGGCATTGAGTGGATACGTTTACAATATGCTTATCCGTCCGGTTTCCCGATGGAGATACTTGATGTGATGAATGAGCGCGACAATATCTGCAAGTACCTGGATATGCCGCTGCAACACATCAGCGACCCTATGTTAAAGTCGATGCGCAGAGGCATTACCAAGCAAAAAACAATTGACCTGGTAAATGCTATCCGCGACAAGGTGCCTGACATTGCCCTGCGTACTACCCTAATTACCGGTTACCCCGGCGAAACACAGCAGGACTTTGAAGAGATGGCGCAATGGGTAGAAGATACCCGTTTTGACCGCCTGGGATGCTTTACCTACTCTCACGAAGAGAAAACTCACGCCCATACCTTAGTTGATGATGTACCTGATGAACTAAAGCAGGAACGTGCTGATGCCATCATGGAAATTCAGCAGGGTATCTCTTTTGAAAAGAACCAGGAAAAGATAGGCAACACATACAAAGTGCTCATCGATAAAAAAGATGGCAACTACTTTGTGGGCCGCACGGAGTTTGACTCGCCGGAGGTAGACAACGAGGTATTGATAAATGCCGACCTTAACTATGCCACCGTTGGCGGCTTTGCACACGTGAAAATAGACAGCGCCGAGGACTTTGACCTTTATGGACAAATTGTAAAATAAAAGAAAGGTTATTTTCTTTTGTACTAATACTTTACTTTTGGGCTGATGGATGCACAGTGTATCAGTTATAAAGACACCGGTTACTTTTCGCAAACCTTAAGCGACTATCTTGATAATATACCTGCTTTGCAGCCATTTTACGGCTACAGGCCTGATATGGATGGCTTTGCTCAATTGCTAAGCCACAAAACAGTATTGGCCGACAGGAAAATACTGGTGGATGTGCTTAAAAAGCAGTACCAAAGCATTGCCTTAAATGCAGTTGAAGTATTGCCCGCCATTGACACATTGGCGGCAGAAAACACATATACCGTTACAACCGGTCATCAGCTGAATATCTTCGCCGGCCCGCTATACTTTCTGTATAAAATAGTAACTGCTATAAAACTGGCGCGCCAACTTAAACAGCAGTTTCCGGATAAAAACTTTGTGCCTGTTTACTGGATGGCCAGTGAAGACCATGATTTTGCCGAAATAAACTATACTAATATTGGCGGCAAAAAAGTGCATTGGTGGTACGAAGCATCGGGTGCGACCGGTCGCATAAACCCGGACACCATGCGACAGGCCCTTAACCAATACAAGGGTGTACTTGGGCTGGACGGCTTTGCACCTGCCCTTGCCGAGATTGTAGAAAAAGCCTACACCGGGTTTGATAAGCTCGCTGACGCTACCCGCTACCTTGTAAACGCAATATTTGGCCAGTACGGTCTGGTGATTATTGATGCCGATGATATTGCTTTTAAGCAGCAGTTTTCGGCCATCATCACCCGGGATATTATTGAGCAAAACAGCTATAAAAACATCAGCGCCACCAACGAGCAATTACAAAAGCTCAATGTGAACATTCAGGTTAACCCACGAGAGATTAACTTCTTTTATCTGTTAGACGGGTTGCGCGAGCGCATTGTTTTTGAGGAGAATGCCTACAAGGTGCTTAACACCGACATTGCATTTAACGAAGATGAATTGCGCAGCGAGATCAAACATCACCCGGAGCGATTTAGCCCCAATGTGGTGATGCGGCCGCTGTACCAGGAGTGCATTTTGCCTAACATAGCGTATATAGGCGGAGGTGCTGAGATTGTTTACTGGCTGGAACTTAAGCAGAACTTTGATTTTTACGGCGTGGATTTCCCTATTCTGGTATTGCGTAACTCTGGCCTTGTAGTACCCAAACGTACAGCTGCAAAAATTGCCCGAATGGATATTTCAGCTGCCGACCTGTTTAAAACGGCGGATGAAATTAAAAACAAATGGGTAAAGAAACACAGCGATCATAACCTGTCGTTGAATGAGGAACGCCGCGAATTACAGGCCTTGTTTGAGAAGATAAAACTTCGCGCTTATAAAATAGACCCCACCCTTGCACGGGCTACCGATGCCGTTTTAGCGAGGCTAAGCCATGCTATCACCAATCTGGAAAAGAAATTGGTTAAGGCAGAGAAAACAAATTTTAGTACACAGTTGGCACATGTTGAGCAAATAAAAGCTGATCTTTTCCCTAAGAACAGCCTGCAAGAACGTTCAGAAAATTTTGGATTGTTTTATGTGAAATGGGGACAGCAATTTATTGACGAGCTACTACAGCACTTCGAGCCACTCGACTTTAAATTTACCGTTCTGACTGAACGGGCGCGTTAATATTTTCGTTTAAAGGTTATAAATCGGTATAGGTGCTTTCCTGCTGAGCGTAAAGGACGTCTCATATCCTTTTTATACCTGTTGACTATGCAGCGCTGCTCCTGAATAACTGACAAGTACTTCTTATAGTGTTTGGCAATGATATACTGAAAATTGGGATCGTCATCGTCCGGACCCCTATTATTGATTCCCGCCATAGATTCCGGTAATATGCGGTAGTGATACGCATAATCATCGTAATAGTAATAGCGAAATTTTTTTAGATAGGCTCGTATCCAAAATTCCCAATCTTCGTTACCCTGATATGGCATATTACCATCATAGCCCCCTAGATCAGTCCATACCTGGTTTCTGAAAATAGCGCAGGCATCAATGTAATTCCCCATCAACAAATCATCACCGCTAAATGGATGTGTCAAAAAGCGACGGTTAGGTATATCTGCCCCAAAGAAAAGCGGCTTTCCATAAACTATATCATACGGCTGTTTGTCCAAGATCGCAATGGCCTCATATACATATTCCGGAATAATCTTATTGTCAGCATCCAATGGCAATATATATTCCCCTTTTGCTACAGCGATACCAACATTCCTGGTATAAGCAAGACCATGGTTGGTATGTGAAATTACATTGAAATTTTGAGCCTTAAGCTCATCCAGCTTTTGTACGGTAAATTCGTCTGTGGAGCCATCGTTAACTATAATAACTTCATATTCAAAGCGGTTATCAAAGGCAATGCTATCAAGAGTCTCCTGTATAAATTGACCATGATTATAGCAGGGTATGATAATAGATAACTTCATTAAACGAACGTGGCGTTAATCAACCCCTTTAAAAATACGGCTCCAGCGTATTTTACTGAAGAAGCTTTCGTTGCTGTCCCAACTCATCCAGATGAATAAAGCTTTACCAACAATATGGTCTTCAGGCACAAAACCCCAATAGCGCGAATCGGCAGAATCATGGCGGTTATCACCCATCATCCAGTAATAATTCATTTTAAAGGTGTAAGCGTTCGTTTTCTTACCGTTTATCGTGATATCATTACCGTTAACAGTTATGGTATTGTGCTCATATACCTCAATCGCTCTTTTATAAATTGGCAGATTAGCGCTATCCAGCTTAACGGTCCAGCCTTTTTTAGGAATTATAATAGGACCATAGTTGTCGGCATTCCAAGCGAATGTCCCGTCTTTTGGAAAAACTGGAAACGTAGGATCAGTAACACCCTTAGAACGTATATTTGGTTTTAACTGCTCAATGTTGGTATACGTTCTGAGTTTATTAGCAGACTCCGATGTCATAGTTGGATTACCGTAATCATCGTAAAAACTAACGTTTAATTCCTTATATATATCAGGGTTGATATCTGTACCATTAGTTTTTATCAGGTAGTCAATCTGGCTTCCGGGTGGCACAGGGTTGGGCTTACCATTGGTAAAAACCTGCGCATCTACTATACTCAAGGTATCGCCAGGGGCGCCCTGGCAGCGTTTAATATAGTTTTCACGTTTGTCTACCGGTCTTGACAGCGGTGGGTCTGCCTCCATTGGAAAGTTAAACACAACTACATCGCCTTTTTTTACCTCGCTGAATCCAGGCAAGCGGTAATATGGCAACTGTATACCGTCCCAATAAGCTTTGGTGCCGGTAATGGGCATAGTATGGTGTGCAAACGGGAACGATACAGGCGTGATCGGCATACGTGCCCCGTAGTTCATCTTACTTACGAATAAAAAATCACCAACAAGCAGTGAGCGCTCCATTGATGGAGTAGGTATGGTATACGCTTCTATAAACAAGGTACGTATAAGCGTAGCTGCTATAACGGCAAATATGATAGCATCAAACCACTCTCGGCCCTTGCTTTTCTTTTTAGTGCTTTTGGCGTCGCTTTTACGCCAGAATTTCCAGTTCATTATCTTTTTCTCAGGTATTAAATCTCAAAATCAAACATATCATGCACGCTATAAAAGCCCTTTTTATTGTGCAGCCACTCCGCAGCCAGCACAGCGCCAAGGGCAAACCCGTTGCGATTGTGTGCAGTATGTTTAAATTCAATAGTGTCTATTTCCGAATCATATATTACGGTATGGGTTCCGGGTACGCTGTCTATACGGTGCGATTCTATCAGCAATTCATCCTTTGCCATAGTAGGTTCTATCATTTCCGGACCATCGGTCACCAGCACATTCGTCCAGCTTTTTTTGTTATCAAAGTTTGAAATAATGCCTTCTGCAATGGTAATAGCCGTACCACTTGGCGAGTCAAGCTTTTGGGTATGATGAATCTCCTCCACCTGCACATCATAGTAAGGGTAGTTGTTCATGAGGCGTGCAAGCACTTGGTTTACTTTAAAAAACAGGTTAACGCCAACGCTATAGTTGGAGGCATACATTACTGCCGAATTAGACTGTTCACACTGGTTTTTTACCTGCGGTATTTTATCATACCAACCGGTAGTGCCAATTACAACCGGAACACCAGCCTCTATACACGTATATATATTATTAAGAACGGCTGCCGGCGTAGAAAATTCTATTACGGCATCGGCTTTCTGCAAATTTTCAACCGTAAGCTCATGTGCGTTATCCTGATCAATGATGAGCACTATTTCATGCCTGCGGTCGAGGGCGGTTTTTTCTATTATGTGCCCCATTTTGCCGTATCCCAGTAAAGCTATTTTCATGTTTTGGTTGTAATATAAGGGTTTGCCTCTTGTTTAGAAAGCAAAGGTAACTTTTAAAGCCGGAATAACCGTAACCGGGCCATTTGCCATTGCAAAAACCGGCTGATTAATAAAACCCGGGCGCACTTTAAACGACAGGTTCTCATCAATACTGTATGCCTGGATAAACTTAGCGTCTATATAAGCATCAATCATCTGTATACCCCAGGCGCCCAGCATACCTAAAATAGCCAGGTCGCGGTTACGGCGGTAGCCATTGAGCGCGTTCTCAAAAAAGTCGTCGGGTGCGGTGGCGTAGGCCTGATATTCCTTGTAATATTTATCGCCGGGTTGAGGCTGCTCGCCACGCCTCCGGTAAATAGCCAGGGCCAGAAACTGGTTGTAGTAGGTTTGATTAAAAACAATAGCCGCACCTATCAATCCTAAACCGCCGTATACTATAGGCACTTTCCACCATTTGCCGTTATAGAGCTGCCCCCATCCGGGAATGATTAATGAGCGGATAACCGCCTTATGCGGACTGTGGGTAGAATCCGGAATAGAAGAGCGCTTAACCACACTTGCCGCCGGAACGGGAGGCGTTACTTTTGCGGCACGGGCTTTTTTCCCAACGCTGTCTGCAACAGGTTTAACCGCGGCGGTGTCAGGGTTCTGGGCGTTTGCATACAGGGCAAAGCCAGTTATTAATAATAGCGAAAGCAGTAGTTTACGCATTGTGTTCAAATCTAAAAAATACTTCTGGTTAGCCGCTTAAAATTTACAACATAACAAGTTACGCTTGCATCTCTAATAAAAGTGCTGTTATACGCCTCTGTACATTAACGGCAATAGCTTAACGCCGAATTGCTTTGAATACTATTTAGCCAACAAAAAAATTTGTCATAAAAAAAGCGCAATGTTTGCATTGCGCTTTTGAATATTGTTAAGTGATTGATGGTTACCAATCAAACATTTCCAGTATACGGCTAAGGTCATCCTCCGAAAGGAATGGTATCTCAATAGCGCCCTTGCCCTGGCTATTAATTTTAAGACGGACTTTAGTACTGAATTTAGATGCCAGGTCGTCCTGTACCTTTTGCAGGTTATAAGCTAATTGCTCCGGCTGTTTACCCTCCTTCTTCACAGCGTTTTGCTGTACATCACGCACCATCTCTTCCGTTTTACGCACGGAAAGATCATTTTGTACAACCAATTGATGGATGTATATCTGCGTAGCAGGGTCGGCAACGTTAATGAGCGCCTTAGCATGGCCCATAGTGATCTGCCCATCGCGCAGCGATGCTTGTATAGCAGGGGGCAGCTTAAGTAAGCGCAGGTAGTTAGTAACGGTAGAGCGGTTTTTGCTCACACGTTCACCCAATTCTTCCTGTTTAAGGTTACACTCATCTATCATACGCTGAAAGCTGAGGGCCACCTCAATGGCGTTAAGGTTTTCCCGCTGAATGTTTTCAATCAGTGCCATTTCCAGCATTTGCTGGTCGTCGGCAGTACGTATATAAGCCGGTATGGTAGTTAAACCTGCCAACTTTGATGCACGTAAACGGCGCTCACCCGATATCAACTGATAATGACCGGCACCTGCTTTACGAACGGTTATAGGCTGTATAACACCTTGTTTTTTTATAGAATCAGCCAACTCGGCAAGGGCCTGGTCGTCAAACTCTGTACGTGGCTGAAAAGGGTTTACTTCAACCTCGCTGATATTTACTTCGCTGATGGAGCCTAAACTGGCCTTGGCTTCCGGGGCGGGCTCGGCAGTACGCCTGGGGTTAGGCAATACATCAACAGAATCATTAAGCAGCGCACTTAATCCCTTTCCAAGCGCTCTTCTTTTCTCTACACTCATGTATTATGCGGTTTCGCTTGTTTTCTCCACTTCATTTTTAACCAGGCCATTTTTGCGTAGTATCTCGCGGGCCAGGTTAAGGTAGTTAATTGCTCCCTTGCTGTTGGCATCGTGCATAATTACCGACACGCCAAAGCTTGGCGCCTCGCTGAGGCGGGTATTACGCTGTATAATGGTATCAAACACCAGGTCTTCGAAATGCGTGCGCACCTCTTCCACTACCTGGTTTGACAGGCGCAGGCGCACATCATACATTGTAAGCAATATGCCCTCAATCTCTAACGACGGGTTAAGGCGAGATTGTACGATCTTGATGGTATTGAGCAATTTACCCAAACCTTCCAATGCAAAATACTCGCATTGTACCGGCACAATTACCGAATTAGCCGCGGTTAAAGCATTGATAGTAATTAAACCCAGTGAAGGCGAGCAGTCAATGATGATGAAGTCATACTCATCACGCAAACTGTCAAGCACCTGCCTCATCTTGTACTCGCGGCCTTCGAGGTTGATCATCTCAATCTCGGCACCCACAAGGTCGATATGCGCAGGCAGCAGGTCCAGATTAGGTGTTTCCGTTTTCTGGATAGCCTCGTGAGGATCTATCTGATTGATGATACACTCGTATATGCTGTTGGTAATACTACGCGGGTCGAAACCAATACCGGATGTGGAATTGGCCTGAGGGTCGGCATCAACCAGCAGGGTCTTATATTCAAGCACAGCTAAACTTGCAGCCAGGTTGATGGATGAGGTGGTTTTACCCACGCCGCCCTTCTGGTTTGCTAAAGCTATTATTTTACTCATGCGGTATTTTTACTTTACAATAGTTATATACAACGAAGAATAGCTTCAGAAATTTCTACCTTCGTTAAGGTTTTTTACAAGATGCTAAGATACGCAATAAAAATAAGCAGAAATCCACAGTAAAGGCCAACTTACAAACAATATAGGCCGCTTATGCTTAACGGAAGGCTTGATTTACACACCACAGCTTTCACAGTATATAGCGGCAGTAAATAATATATAATCAAGTGATCACCATAATATCATCAACCAACCGCGCCGACAGCGCAACCCTTAAACTGGCAAATTATTACCAGCAGCAACTGGCGCTTAGGGGGCAGGAAGCCGGTGTGCTGTCACTGGAGAGCCTCCCGCCAAATATTATCGAAACTGACCTTTACGGCAAACGCAGCGAAGCTTTTCAACCTATACAAGATTTGGTTAGCGCGTCAGACAAGTTTATATTTATCATACCTGAATATAACGGCAGTTTTCCGGGTGTTTTGAAAGTGTTCATAGATGCCTGTGCATGGCCCGACAGCTTCTATGAAAAAAGGGCAGCGCTGATAGGTGTATCTTCAGGCCGGTATGGTAACATCCGCGGCGTAGATCATTTTACAGGTGTGTGCAATTATATGCACATGAACGTAATGCCGCTTAAACTGCATATACCCGCTATACATAAAGAATTTGATGAGGAAGGTAACCTTATTAACGCCGATACCCTTAAATATACCGAAGAGCAAATAACCAAATTTATTGCGTACTAAGTATTACCGAAGAATAGTAACATAGCCTGTACGCTTAGCTGTGTTGTTCTTTAAATCGATGATATAGTAATACGTGCCTACCGGCAGGGGCTGACCGTTGAATGTGCCGTTCCATGCCTTGCTGTAACCAATGCTGCGAAATACTTCCTGCCCGTTACGGTTATACACATGCGTCTCACTTTCTGGGTAAGTGGTCAACGCTTCGATGTTCCAGATATCATTCACACCGTCGGCATTGGGGGTAAAGGTGTTGGGGATGGTTACCGTTTTGTAAACCTTAACAAATATCACCGCAGTATCAGGCTCGCACAAAGCTGAATTAACCATTAGTGTGTAGGTAATATCATCCGTAGGTGAGGCTATTGGTTTAAGTATGTGCGGATCGCTTAAACCTGTCTCCGGCCACCAGCTATAAGTGGTAATATCTCCGCTCACAGTAGGTTTTAGCTGTAACGACTGCCCTTCGAAAATTACTTTGCGTGAAGCAATACTGGCCAGCGGTGGCTGCAATACCCTAATTGTTGCAGGAGACGACGGGTAAGCGCATGAGCCATTGCTGACGGTAACAGTATAAGCAGTGGTTGTTAAAGGAGTGGCAACCGGATTTGCAATATCATCCCGATTGAGCCCGGTGGAAGGTGTCCATTTATAAGTGTAACCGGCTTCATCAGGCCCGGCTGATAGGTTTACTGCAGTGCCTTTACATACTTCATTGGCTGATGCAGTGGCTGTAACGGTAAAATCGCGTTTTACGGTGATGTTGAAAGATTGCGGCGGCCCTTCGCAGCCTGCTGCTGAGGTTGCCCTGATGGTATAAGTGCCGCTATTTGCTAAAGTAAGGTTATTTAAAGTGAAAGGACTTGTAACGCGTGTTCTGTTTACACCTGGCCCGGTTAGCGTATAAGTGGCGCCACCTGCAGGCCTCAGGGTTATATCTGCATTCTCACAAACAGATTCATCGTTTATATTGCTGATGACAGGAAGCGGATTGACTTGAACAGAAGGCGCGTTGGCATAACTACGGCAATCGACATTCATCCCCTGGGTCAGCGCCAAGCGGTATTGATGTAGACCAGCGTCTAATGTGGCCGTTGAGACAATATAGCTTTTGTCTGTGGCTTCTGGAATATTCAGCCAATTACCGTTTTCAAAATGCTGCCACTGATAAGCATATCCAGCAGGCGCGCTTGTGTTAAATTTAAAAGTATTATTCTTTCCTTCGCATACGGCCAGCGTTGCCCCGCTCGCATAGCCATCAACATTTATAGCAACAGGCGGCCCGCAGGCACGAAAGGTTATATCATCTAAAATGAAATCGTTACCGTTTTGAGCTTGCGAATCGTTGTAAATTTTAAGCACAATCTTGCTAACATCGTTAGGCGTACTAAAAGTTATACCATAAGGCCTGAATTCCGCAGTGTTAGTTGCTGATACATATCTTACCGCATCATCCGGATCATTGAGCTGATTACCATCCGCATCTTCTATTACAAATCTTAAAATGGGATGCGCTACGGTTGCGTCACTTGCGTCGGGGCGCATTAGATCAAGCACATAAACGCTAAAACTGTACAACGTCCCCGGGCAAAGTGTTGTTACCTCTTTAGTATAAAACAGACTTTTTTCTATAGATGCATTCACCACCATCATGTACCCGCCATTTCCAGTATGATCGCTGGGTACCCTATGCCATGGACTACGGCATGGATTGTTAAAACTACTGACAATAACGTAACCTCCTCCGTCTCCAGGGCAGTCACCCGATTTATACACTAAGTCATTTGTTTGTCCCGGAGGCAATGGCCCGGAAGTATTAAAATACTCAGCAGCAGCCGGTTCACCTACAGCATAGCCGACGCACGCATCGGAAACCTGCGCCTCAGCGCTATGACCAATAACAAAACATACCAGTAAAACTAAGCTGACCCTGAATAAACGCATGTGAACGGCCGGAACATAAATGGCGAAGCGAAAGGTAGTGCTTATTGCCTTTATTTAAAAAGACTTACTGCTTTTTTATTGTTACACAAGGCTCCAAACAATAACAAACCACTGCAAGTTATGTGCTTAAGTTAATTTTTTACCTTCCATGAAAACATATTTTCCCTTACTTGTAACTGGCGTGGCCTTATTTGCAGCAGGATGCGGCCAGGGCAAAAAAGCCAACCATAGCGATGCCGATACCGTTACCAACAAAAGCAATCAGGAGGTGGACTTGCCTGCCCCCTACGCCACCGATGCATCAACCAAATTCAGTAACGTAATTGGCTGGCAGGATGGCGCCATGCCTAAAGCGCCTGAAGGTTTTACAGTCACCAAATTTGCCGACAGCCTGCGCAATCCGCGCAACATCTATGTAGCGCCTAACGGCGACATATTTGTTACCGAAGCCAATACGGAATCAAAAGGCATTAAAGAAAAAACGAAGAACGCCGTGAGCGGCAAAAGTAAATCGCAAAACATGGGCGAAAGCGCTAACGATGTCCTCTTGTTCAGAGACACCAATGGCGACGGTAAGTATGATCTGAAAACCGTTTTCCTCAGCGGACTTAACCAACCTTATGGCACCCTTGTAGTGGGCAACTGGTTTTACGTAGCCAATACGGACGGTTTATGGCGTTTCCAATACAAAGCCGGCCAAACCAAGATAGGTGTGCCGGGCGAAAAAATACTGGACTTACCTGCAGGCGGTTACAATAACCACTGGACACGTAACCTCATTGCCAACAAGAATGGCACAAAAATTTACATCTCGGTTGGCTCGGGCAGTAACGCTGCAGAACACGGCATCGAAAATGAAATCCGCCGTGCCGATATTTTGGAAGTTAACCCGGATGGCAAGGGCGAACGCATCTACGCGGCAGGCCTGCGTAACCCGGTGGGTACCGACTGGAATCCGGCTACAGGGAAGTTGTATGCTGTTGTTAACGAGCGGGACGGCTTGGGCGATGAACTCGTGCCGGATTACCTTACATCTGTACAGGAAGGCGGCTTTTACGGCTGGCCGTATGAATACTTCGGCAGTCACCCCGACCCTTCTGTAAAAATTAAAAAGCCTGATAGCTTAAAGAAAACAATAGTTCCTGATATGGCCCTCGGTTCGCATACGGCATCATTGGGTTTGGCTTTTTATACCGGCGATAAATTTCCGCAGGCATACCGCAACGGTGCCTTTATTGGTCAACATGGTTCATGGAACAGCTCCAAATTGGTTGGGTACAAAGTTGCTTTCGTACCTTTCGAAAATGGCAAACCATCAGGCAAGTTACAGGACTTTTTAACTGGCTTTATTGCCGACCCAGGCAAGGGCGACGTGCATGGCCGCCCGGTTGATGTAGCTGTTTTAAAAGATGGCTCATTGCTGGTAAGCGACGATGCTGCTAATACCCTTTGGCGCGTAAGCCCTAAATAATTATAATCTTAAACGAATACTCAATAGCTCTTTATCTGTATAAAGGGCTATTTTTGTTTACAAACCCATACCCGTGCAAAAACATTTACTCGGCTTTTTACTGATGATAGGCTGCGCCAACGCGGCTTACTCCCAAACTGATACCACCAGAACGCTTAAAGAAGTGGAGATAAAGGCTTTTCGCGATACAGTATTAATCAGTACAAATGATCCTGCTATAACTAGCGTCCGGCAGGATTTTTCACTACAACATGAACGCTCTCTTGTCCCTGCTTTAAATACTTTGACGGGCGTGCGTGCCGAGGAGCGTTCACCGGGTAGCTACCGGCTTTCTATACGTGGTAGTTTGCTACGCTCGCCATTTGGAGTGCGCAACGTAAAAATTTATTATGACGACGTTCCGCTTACGGATGCAGGCGGTAATACCTATCTCAATGCTTTGGATATTCAATCGCTCAGTAGCATTGAGGTACTCAAAGGTCCAAACGGCAGTTTGTTTGGCGCTAATACTGGCGGCGTGGTATTGATATCTTCGCGTCAGCCTAATGATTTAATGCTGGCCAATATTGGTTTGAATGCAGGTTCGTACGGGCAATTTCATCAAAACGTTGGCTTCGCAAAAGATTGGGGTAAGTATGGCTTATCCGTAAATCAAGGCTACCAAAGCTTTGGCGGCTACCGCGATCATAGCTATATGTACCGGCATTTTGTAAATACCACCAACACTTTTAACTATGGCAAAAGCAACAGTATCCGGGCACTGGCATTTTACTCTGATCTTGGCTATCAAACACCCGGAGGGCTTAACCAGGCACAGTTAGATGCTAACCCGCGCGGTTCGCGACCTGCCACACCGGCAACGCCAAGCGCTGTTGCACAGCAGGCAGGCATCTACCAAAAAATGTTTCTGGGCGGTCTCGTAAACACCTTACAACTTAATAATCGTATCAAGAACGTTTCTGCCCTATTTGGCAACCATGTTGATTTTTCCAACCCGTTTATTACCAATTACGAAGACCGCGACGAAGACACTTACGGTTTACGCAGCTATTTTGAACTGGCATCAGAAAAGTATGCAACGGTCGACTGGAAACTGAACCTGGGTCTGGAGTGGCAGCAAACCAATTCGCTTATTAGCAATCACGACAATAACGGCGGCACCCGGGGACATGTGCAGGCTATTGATAAGCTCAACACCAACCAGCACTTCTTTTTTACCCGCTACCAGGTAACTTTCGATAAACGCTTTACCGCAGAGGCAGCCCTAAGTCTCAATTATTTTAAGCTCCGGTTTAAAAACATAGCGCCGGCACCCGAAGCCAATTTCAGCGAACGAACCTTTGACCCGCAACTCATGCCAAGGCTTGCACTCAACTATGCGTTTACAAACGACATTAACTGGAAAGCATCTGTAAGCCGTGGCTACTCCACCCCTACCAACCTGGAGGTACGCCCCAGCAATAATCAGATCAACACCACGCTGAACCCTCAAACCGGTTGGAATTATGAAACAGGCCTAACGGTTGATAATTTGCTTGAAAGATTTACTATAGACTTCACCACTTTTTATTACCGACTACAAAACGCAATTGTTTCGCGCAGGCAAGCTGATGAAACAGAGTTCTACGTGAACGCAGGTGGCACCAGTCAGCCAGGCGTGGAGCTTGCGCTGACTACCAATTTGATTGATAACGGCTACGGATTTTTCAAACATTTAGACTTGCGTAACGCCTACACTTACAGCAAGTACACGTTCAGGGATTACCATGTTAATGATGCTGATTACTCCGGCAACAAACTAACCGGTGTACCTCAGAATGTTCTGGTTAGTACCCTAAATGCCCAACTGCCGCGAGATTTCAATCTGTTTATACAACATAATTATACCAGCAGTATACCACTTAACGACGGCAACACCGTTTATGCCCGCAGGTACCATCTGCTCCAGGCGCGCCTCAGCTGGAACAAAAAGATTGCCGGCAGCTTGGTATATTTCTTCGTTTCTGCTGATAACTTGCTGAATGAGCAATATAGCCTTGGCAACGACCTTAACGCTATTGGCAACCGCTACTTTAACCCGGCACCGTTGCGAAACTACAATGCCGGCATCAATGTAAGCTTACAAAAGGGAAAGTTACGTTAAAACAAATGGCCACGGCATCGGTTATTTAAGTACATCAAAACCTGTAATACCATGGATAAGTTAGAAATAAAAGGCGGCTGGAACGAGCTGAAAGGAAAGATAAAACAAGCCTATGGCGACCTTACCGATGACGATTTGAAACACGAAGAAGGTAAGGATGATGAAACGCTTGGCCGTTTACAACAAAAGCTTGGCAAAAGCCGCGAAGATTTAGTTAACTGGATTAACAGCCTGTAACACCGGGCTTATAAAACATTATCAATCCCCTCTGCTGAAATGAGCAGAGGGGATTTTTTTTACTGCAAGGCTGTCATTAGTCTGTCTATTTGTCACGCCGGTGTTGCTTATACCTTCATCATAAAATGTTTTAAGGCGCGTAACGTTATAACATCATCTATCGGAATACTTTTTGAATTAACTTTATTACAAATTACGAACATGAATACATTACTTCTCATTACCGGATTTATCAGTTACAATTCGGCTATATTTTTGATGATCGCCATAGCTATAATAAGCTTTATTGTGCAATGGCGCTTCAAAAGCAAATTCCGCACTTATTCTGAAATCGGCCTTACATCGGGCCTTTCGGGTGCTGAAGTTGCGGAGCGCATGCTGCGCGATTACGGCGTTACCGATGTGCGTGTTGTATCTGTTGAAGGCCAGTTAACTGACCACTATAACCCGGCAGACAAAACCGTTAATCTGAGCCCCGACGTTTACCATAGCCGTAGTGTAGCTGCGGCAGCGGTTGCGGCTCACGAGTGCGGTCACGCTGTGCAACATGCCAAAGCCTATGCCTGGTTAAGTTTCCGCTCAGCAATGGTGCCAGTAATTAACGTGGCATCAACCCTAACCCAGTGGACCTTGACCATAGGTGTTATGCTGTTGTTTTTTGCCCATAGCCCTACAGTTTTGGCTATAGGTGTAGCAGCCCTGGCATTGGTAACATTGTTCAGCTTTGTTACACTGCCGGTTGAATTTGATGCCAGCCGTCGTGCTTTGGCCTGGTTAAATAACAACTACACTATAATGCAAACCAAACAGGAGCATGAGCAGGCTAAAGATGCCCTGTGGTGGGCTGCCATGACTTACGTGGTTGCCGCTTTGAGCGCATTGGCTACGCTGGTCTACTATGCTTCTATGCTGGTAGGTCGTCGCGACTAAGCAAATTATACAATAATACCTCTCAAATAAAGAGCCGGCGAACTTATGTTGCCGGCTCTTTTTATTAACTGATCTATACTAAAAATCGCATGTGTACATGCAATATTATCTTTTGTATGTACCAACCTTAAAGTGGTAAGTTCCTGTTACCAGTTTGGTACTGTTTGGGTTATTGCGGTCATACATCGTCATGCTGTAGCGCCCTTTTACGTTGAAGTACGCTAAATATGCTGTTGAGCCTGCGTATTTAATTGAGACTACCTCGTTAAAGGAACTTTCGCTTAAACCATCCTTACTAAACAGAACCGTGTTGCTGCCATAATTTACCGGCAAGCGTTGTGAAAACTGAAATGCCCCGGTTTGGTACTGAGCATAGTCATTAATTTTATACTTTTTAATATTCTGCGGCCGCGCCATTGCAGAACTGTCGCCAGGGTATGGCAAGCGGAATAGTTCTTTAGTAGATTCTGACTCAGCCGTTGCCATCCTGAGGCTGTCGTTTACATATTGTCCGGAAAGATCAAGCCGCGAACAATCGAGCTGCCGGCTCCAATCAGGTGTTTTAAAGGAAAAGTGCAGTGCGTCGTCCACTACAACAGGAACTTTGCCGTCATCGTCATCATCATGTTTATCGTCATTGGGTGACGTTCCGTTTTTTGAGCACGAGGCAACGGCAAAAATTACCGCAAGGGCAATCAGGTGGTGGAAAGGCTTAATCATGAGTTTGAGCTTTGGTTGAAACAAATATGTTTGAATCTTACAAGGCAGACAATACCTACTTGTAGGGATTTCAAGGCCAAATCCCTCTATGCAATGCCTTGCATTGATACTGAATCAAAGTAGTACTTGTTTGACAAACGCCTTTGTAATCAGACATTATAAACAAAAGAAAGCGCCATCGGTTAAAGTAACATATCTACTACCCTTGCTTCCAATTATATGACAAGTTTTTTGATTTCCAACAAGTCATTTCGCCATGCATTATTACTATGCCTTTGCACCGTGACTTTATTAGCAGCTTCGTCCTGCAAAAAAGATGATGACGATAAGAATAACGATAATACCAACAACCCGCCGGAGCAACCAACGGCAGATGCCTACTTTACGGCCATCACTACAACCGAACGTAACTCTCTCGCTGTGGATGATAAAGGTGCGCTATGGGGCACGGGTGAAAATAACGGCATGATGCTCGGTACGGGGGATAAAGAAGTGAGAAAGAATTTCGTGCATATCATGAATGGAGTAAATGACGTATCTATCAGTGAGTCACGCTCGCTTATTATAAAAAATGATCAAACCGTATGGACATGCGGCAAGAATACATTCGGCGACTTGGGTACAGGCAGCTCCGCATCTACCAACGGGAAATTTGTAAAGGTCGCCGATAAAGGTGAACAGGTTGAAGCAGACGATTACAACGGCTATATCGTTAAGTCTGACCATACGCTGTGGGCCGCCGGTTTTAATAACTATAACCAGTTTGGTCCAGGTTACACCAAAGCGGCCATTATTAACAAATACACCAAAATAGCGAATAACGTTGCTGCCATAACTACTGGCAGGAGTTGCATCCTGATTGTAAAAACAGATCATACGCTTTGGGCATGCGGCCACAATGTTTGGGGGCAACTGGGCCTAGGGCACAAAGAAGATCAATATGGCTTTGTAAAGGTAATGGAAGGCGTAAAAGCAGTAAAGGCGGGAGAGTTTCATACGCTGGCCATCAAAACGGATAACAGCTTGTGGGTTGCCGGTGACAATGAGTTTGGCGAACTGGGTACCGGCGACAAAAACGAGAAAACCAGATTTTTAAAAGTGATGGATAACGTAACTGCTATAGCAGGCGGCAGGTACTACTCCCTAGCCATCAAAACTGATAACAGTTTATGGGCAACAGGTTATAACAATTTTGGCACTTTCGGTATAAAAGGCCCCGACCAAACCAGGTTTATCAAAGTGATGGATGACGTAAACAAAGTAACCGCTCACATTTATCATTCCTTCATAATAAAAACCGACAAAACTTTATGGGCCACCGGCGAAAACACCTATTACCCCTTAGGCACAGGCGATAGAAATGACCTTGCTGTTTTTACAAAGGTGAAGCTGAACAAGTAAAGCACTGTATTATTCAAATGAGTAAGTATGATACTGATTGCTGAGGCTGCCATCCTGGTATAGCTCCAATATTGCATATCCTGGCGGCGTTTCTTCATACCAGCCCTTTCCTGCCGATTTATCATCGCCCTTGCCCCACCAAAAGCCACTCATGGCGCCGTTGCAGAAATATTGGGTGCCGTTGTAGGTGACAGTGTCCAGCAAGTGGTTATGCCCGCTGAGGCATGCCTTTACTTTATCGCGGTGTTTAAAAAATAAATCTTTTAGCTTTTTATAGTCGGAATGCATGCCGCCTTCCCAAAATGGCGTTACCCCCAAAATAGGGAAATGCGACATTATCAACACCGGCGCATTAGCGGGCAGTTGTTCCAGTTGCTTTTCAAGCCAGGCAAATTGTTCGTCGTCCAAAGAAATGGATTTGTTATTGCCATCAAGTATCATGAAATGCCAACCGGCTTTCTCAAAACTATAGTACCTGGCAGGCATGCCCAGGCGCTTTACTACATAATCTTTACCATACATGGCATCGCTCTTTTGGGGTGCAGCCCACCAAGGGTCGTGGTTGCCAATACAGCTATGCATCTCGTAATCTTTTAGCCCTTTTACACAATCGTCCCACAAGTCCCAAAGCTCAGTAACACGCTCACGTTTTACATCATCATATGATGCATCGAAAATTGAGTCACCGCCATTCAGGAAAAAGTCTACCTTATGCTTTTTAACTAACTCCAGGCACTTCTTAAATCTTTGTGGGGCATTCTCGTCCGGCCTGATGTGTACATCGGTAATGTGTGCAATGCGCAGGGCAAGTTTACGCTTAGCGTTTTCAACCGGTGCAATAGCCGCAGCTGCACTTCCGGAAGTTATTATAACAGCGCTTAATAAACCGGCGCCCTTTAAAAGTTCTCTTCTTTTCATTCCTGATAAACGTTCATCAAAAATGAGCCTTGTTTATAAACCTTGAATTAACTTAATGCTAACTAAACGGGAGAATTTGCTGGTGATGTGATAAAACAAAAAGCCATCCTTTTTTCAGAGGGTGGCTTTGGTAGTCAATAGGGCAAGATTTTTGAATTATTTCAAAATACGTTGGACAATTGGTACTAACGATGAATGTGCTATCGCAGTCAGTAGAATCAAGGCAAATAAATTTATATAATTTTTTTCCTGAATACTGTCTACGATCCATCGACATTTAAGGTCAATAATGAGCCCTCAGAAGGTGGAAATGTCGTTCGCGGTATTGCGAACGCCGGCAAATTGCCCGTGTGGCTAATGCCAATTTGTTGTTAATTGAAATCTGATCTTCATGAGTTGAAGCTATTGTAAGTACAGACCGGGCACTAATAAATCAGGAAAAGACGAGGCCTTAGTTAAGAGTTCAATTAAAGTTAATAAATTTATTATACAACTTTTACTCAATGAACCGTTTGCAAAAGCTAAGACAGATTTACTTATACTTTTTACCGTTGCTGGTTGCTATAATTGGCTTCGGTATTGGAAAGGTAAGTTATTTTATATATCTACCCTTTTGGGCGTTAAATGCCTGCCTTATGATATTAGCGGTCCGACAGCTTATTAAACAAGGCGGCAGTTCAGGGGAAATCAAATTTAATAGTTGGATGAGCGCCGGTATACTGCTCATAGCACCTTGGATATTATTTTCCATTTTTGCGGGTATGGGGCCGCCGCCAATTACCATATCGGGCTGGCTGGCAACATCTACGGAGCAAGTTATCAGATATACAATTCTGATTGTGGGAGGTATTATTGCACTAACCGGTTTCTCGTTATTAAAGTCGAATTTGATACGGCGAGGTGATAACACATATTCTATTTTGGCTTTTACACTTTTACAAGTCGCCATTCCACTGTACATTATTAATATGGCATTTTGGGGATATTACCTCACAAGTGTATTTCGTTTCTTTGTTACATTGCCCAACGATAACAGGCCGGAATGGTATCCGCCGATAAAAATGTTTTTCTATATAATTTCTGTTATCGAAGTAGCCCTGATTTATCTTAGCACAGTTCTATTTGCCATTTCGCTAAAAAAGACTGGCATTTTAAGCAATCGTGCCACTCGCTGGTACATAATATTGGGGACTTTAGGCATTATTTTGGTTTCGTTGCCACCATCCTTGCCAGAGCCCCTCGCTACATTAAGCTATCTTGCAGCTATTCCTGCTATACCTTTTATAATGCCGTATCTGATGGGAGTTCGCTCATTGCATTTTAATGTAACCATGGATCTTTAACCATAATGAACTTAGACGACGATGAATGAATAAACGACTTTTCTTGCTTTAGAATTATATCTAAACAAAAAAGCCATCCTCTTTATCAGAGAATGGCTTTAGTAGTCCATAGGGGAATCGAACCCCTGTTTCCAGAATGAAAATCTGGCGTCCTAACCCCTAGACGAATAGACCAGACAATTGAAAGTTAAAAGTTAAAAATCAAAAAGCATTTCAATTTTAACTTTTAGTAGTCCATAGGGGAATCGAACCCCTGTTTCCAGAATGAAAATCTGGCGTCCTAACCCCTAGACGAATAGACCAGCAATTTTAATGTACAATCCCTTATTTTGGGTCTGCAAAGATATATGTTTCTTATTTATTTTAAAATAATTTTTTTACTCTGTTTACTTTTCTTAAACAATCGTGTTGTTGTAACAAACATTCAAACAAAAACTGCGGCCGTTAATTGTAACTAAATATTAAGGCCATGAATAAACAGAAGATAGAAGATACGCATTTAAAATACATGCAAGAGGCGGTTGCCTGCGCCAACAGCAACCTTAAATCAGGCGATGGCGGACCATTCGGTGCGGTCATCGTAAAGAACGGTGAAATAATTGCAGCCACCCCAAACAGCGTTACCGGCACTTGCGACCCTACCGCCCACGCCGAAGTAAACGCTATACGCGAGGCCTGCAAAAAACTTGGTACGCCCGATCTGGAGGGTTGCATTATGTATACCAGTTGCGAACCATGCCCCATGTGTACCAGCGCCATTTACTGGGCCAGAATAAACGTAGTATATTACGGCAACACAGCTACTGATGCAGAATGGGCAGGCTTTAGCGACAGGCTGATTACGCAGGAACTGGCATTACCCCTCGCCGATCGTAAAGTAAAATTCACCCGCCTGGGAGCCAGCGAGGCTATACGCTCTTTTGAGGAGTGGGTTGCACTTAGCGACAGTGAAAAAGATGCTGTAAAAAACGGAACTCTTTAGTAAATTTAAATCATGAAAGCTACCTGGAACAATCAAACTATTGCTGAGAGCAACGAGACCATTGTGGTGGAAGGTAACCATTACTTTCCGCCGGCAAGCGTGAACCAAGCATACCTCAAAGCATCGTCAAAACATACTACATGCCCATGGAAAGGCGAAGCATCCTATTACACGCTGGATGTTGACGGCAAGGAAAACGCTGACGCCGCATGGTACTATCCGGAACCTAAGGACGCCGCTTCGCAAATAAAAGGCTACATCGCCTTTTGGAAAGGTGTGCAGGTTGCGGAATGAAACAGTATGATGCCATTGTAATTGGTGCCGGGCAGGCGGGTGTTCCGCTGGCGAAAAAACTGGCAGGCCAGGGTAAAAAAACAGCCCTGATTGAAAAGCGCTACGTAGGAGGCACCTGTGTTAATGACGGCTGCACACCTACCAAAGCTATGGTGGCATCAGCAAAGGCCGCATACAATGCAGCGCATTCGGCAGAGCTGGGCGTACTGACGGGCCCTTTCACTGTGGACCTGAAAAAGATCAAGGAAAGAAAAGACAAGATCGTGATGCAATCGCGTACAGGTGGGCAAAAGGCCGTTGAAAAAACGGAAGGCCTTGACCTTATCTTTGGCGAAGCTACATTTACAGGCAATAAGGTCCTCAGCGTAACGCTTAATGATGGCGGCAATCTCGAACTAACGGCAGATCTTATTTTCGTTAATACTGGCGCAAGCCCGGCCATACCTGATATTGACGGTTTGGAGGATGCCGGTTACCTTACTTCTACTACGATACTTGACCTGGAAGAAGTGCCGCAGCACCTGCTCATCATCGGCGGTAACTACATAGGACTGGAGTTTGGCCAGATGTTCCGTCGCTTTGGCAGCAAGGTAACCATCCTGGAACGTTCGGGGCGATTGTTGCCACGGGAAGATGAGGATATTGCTACCGAACTGACAAGTATCCTGCAAAAGGAGGATATCAACATAATGTGCAGCTCGCATGCAAAAAAATTCATAAAGACCGGATTTAACATCACCGCAGAAATAGAGACAGCCAAAGGCATCCAACGTACAGACTGTTCACACATATTGGTTGCGGCAGGGCGCAAACCGCAAACAGCGAACCTTGGGCTTGATAAAACCGGCGTAGAGGTAGATGAAAAAGGCTACATCAAAGTAAACAACAAGCTGGAAACCAACGTGCCGGGCATTTATGCTTTGGGCGATGTGAAGCCAGGGCCTGCGTTTACCCATATATCTTATAACGATTATACCATTGTTTACCGTAACCTGTTCGAGGGCGAAAATTTTACTACTGATGATCGCCCTATACCCTATTGCATGTTTACCGACCCGCAATTAGGACGCATCGGTATTACGGAAAGCGAAGCAGAAAAGCAGGGATTAGATTATTTGGTTGCCAAATTACCTATGGCACATGTGGCAAGAGCAATTGAGGTGGGCGATACCCGCGGGATAATGAAAGCCATTATCGATCCTAAAAGCAAACGGATATTAGGCGCGGCCATTCTTGGTCAGGAAGGCGGCGAAATTATGTCGGTACTGCAAATGGCTATAGAGGGGAACATAACATATGATCGCATTCGCTATTGTGTATTTGCACATCCAACTTATTCCGAATCGCTGAATAACCTGTTCATGAAAATTGAACAGTAATACCATTGCTTAAATGATCAAAGCCCTAAACCTAAGCAAGCATTTTAGTACGGTTAAAGCCGTTGATGATGTATCATTTGACGTGGGTGAAGGGCAGACCCTCGTATTGCTGGGTACAAGCGGTTGTGGTAAAACAACCACTCTCAAAATGCTTAACCGGTTGATAGCACCTACCTCTGGCAGCATATTTATCCAAGGCCAAAACATTATGGATAAGCCGGCAGAAATGCTGCGCCGCGGCATAGGGTATGTGTTACAAAACAATGGCTTGTTTCCGCACTATACAGTTGCCGAAAATATTGCCGTAGTGCCGCGATTGTTAAAGTGGGATGCAAAGCGCATTAACAGCCGTACCGTTGAGCTATTAGACAAACTGCATTTGCCGCAAAATTATTTAAATGCTTACCCGCACGAGCTTAGCGGCGGGCAGCAACAGCGTGTAGGCCTGGCCCGGGCATTGGCGGCAGACCCTCCCGTTTTACTGATGGATGAACCCTTTGGTGCACTTGACAATATAACCCGTGCAAAAATACAGTCAGAATTTAAGGCACTTGACGAGCTGACGCGCAAAACCATCATTATGGTAACGCACGATGTGCAGGAGGCTTTTGAGCTGGGCGACCAGATAGGCATTATGCACCAGGGCCGTATGATGCAGATAGACTCGCCAAAAGAAATTCTCTTTAAACCGGCTAATGATTTTGTGCGCAACTTTTTACAGGATCAGCGCCTGCAGCTGGAAATGCGCACAGTTAAATTAAAGGATATATGGAATGATGCAAGCCCATTACAAAGCGTATGGCAAGCTTTAGATCAGCTAAATACTAATGCATCAGCCTTAAAGGTTGGGGAACAATCTTTAGACACAGAAAAACTGATGACCGCTTTTGTACGGTATAAAAACACTTACGCCGCATGAATGAACAGCAGCAAAGCTTGCTGGATTTTATGCGCCAGCAGGCCGACAAGCTATTATCACAAACACTGGAGCACATTGGGCTTACCTTTATCTCACTGCTCATTGCAGTAGCTATCGGTATACCTTTGGGTATATTTATCGCACGCCGGCGCGCCTATGCAGGAGCAGTGCTCGGCGTAGCCGGAATCCTGCAAACCATACCCAGCATTGCCCTGCTCGGTTTTATGATACCGCTATTGGGCATCGGTCCTAAACCTGCTATCACCGCGCTTTTTTTGTATGCCTTGCTCCCCATCATACGCAATACTTACACTGGCATAACCGGTGTTAATGAACCGGTGCGCGAGGCAGCACTGGCCATGGGCATGAGCAAAGGGCAAATACTGCGCCGTGTTGAGCTGCCGCTGGCAATGCCGGTTATCCTCGCCGGTGTGAGAACAGCCACGGTAATTAACGTTGGCGTTGCTACCCTTGCATCGTTTATTGCTGCAGGCGGTTTAGGCGAATTTATCTTTGGCGGCATATCACTTAACAACACCAACATGATATTGGCAGGCGCGATACCTGCGGCATTGCTGGCTATTATTTTCGATTTCCTGTTATCGCGCTTGCAAAAGGTCAATGTAAATAAAATAAAGCGCAGCAGCTATGTGCTACCTGTCGCAGCGCTTTTACTGGCCTCATTTTACTTTATACCATCAGCCTATGGCGGCAAACTCACCGCAGGCTTTACCCCGGAGTTTATGGGACGGCAGGACGGCAACCTGGGCCTGCGCGATAGGTATGGATTAAAGATACATACCATCGTAATCAGTGATGCGGTGATGTACAAGGCGGCTTACGAAAATGAGCTCGATGTAATCAGCGGCTACTCAACCGACGGACGGCTCAAAGCATATAACCTGGTAGTATTGGATGATGACAAGCATATTTTTCCGCCTTATTACGCCGCGCCCATCGTTAGCGAAAAGTCGCTCAAGCAATTCCCTGAACTCGAAAGCACCCTTAACCTGCTTGCAGGTATCATCAACGATTCTGTAATGACGGAATTAAACTACCGCACCGACTATCTGCATCAAACGCCTGAGCAAGTGGCTGAAGATTTCCTGACAGCCAAAAACTTGTATAAACCGGCACGTCAGGCAACAGGCAAAACTGTACGCATAGGCTCAAAAATATTTGGCGAACAATATATTCTGGCTAATATGTATGCCATGCTGATCCGTGGTTATACACATTACAATGTAGCTACCAAAACCGGCTTGGGCGGCACCAAAATATGCTTTGATGCCCTTACCAATGATCAGATTGATTTTTACCCGGAATATACGGGCACAGGCCTGCTGGCCATACTGCAGCCGGATGCAAAAACTGTCAATTCGCTGATAGATAATAAAGAGAAAACATATAATTATGTAAGGCAGGAGTTTTCCAAACAGTATCAGATTAAATGGCTCATTCCTATTGGTTTTAACAATGCGTATGCTTTAATGATGAGGCAAAAACAAGCCCGTGACATAAATGTTAAGACCATATCCGACCTCAAAAACTATCTCGACAGTAACAAAAAATGATTTTAGCCGAACGTTACCAGAAAGTACGCCAGTATACCGAACGTATTTGCAGTCCTCTGCAAACGGAAGACTATGTGGTGCAACCCATTGTGGACGTTAGTCCGCCTAAGTGGCATCTGGGCCACACCACCTGGTTTTTTGAGACCTTCATACTCAAGCCGTACGTAACGGCTTACGAGGAATATAACCCGGAATATAACTATGTATTTAACAGCTATTATGAGAGCGTAGGTACCAGGGTAATACGTACTGACCGGGGTAATTTAAGCCGCCCAACGGTTATCGACATTTACAATTACCGCAAATATGTGGATGAAGCCATGTATCACTTTCTATGCGGAGAAATTAGTCCGGAAGTAGAAGATCTGGTGATATTGGGCTTTAATCATGAAGAACAGCATCAGGAATTACTTTATACTGATATCAAATACATTTTAGGCCACAACCCCTTATTCCCATCTTATTCGTTAGAATATAAGATATCTGCTCATCCAACATCGGTTACTCACGAATGGATAAGTATGGAGGAAGGTATTTATGAAGTGGGTTTTAGCGGCGAAGGCTTTTGCTTTGATAACGAGCTTAACCGCCATAAGGTATACTTAAATGCTTACGAAATAAGCGCACAGTTGGTTACCAACGCAGAGTACCTGCAATTTGTAAATAGCGGCGGTTACCATGATTTCCGTTATTGGCACTCTGAAGGCTGGGCCTGGGTAAACGAAAACAAGCTGGAGTCGCCTTTATACTGGTACCTGATAGACGGGCAATGGCACCATTATACCTATCATGGCTTACAGCTGCTTGATATACATGGGCCGGTTACCCATATCAGCTATTACGAAGCATACGCGTATGCCTCATGGAAAGACCTGCGCTTGCCTACCGAATTTGAATGGGAAGCTGCCTCCAAGAAATTTGATTGGGGCCTGCGCTGGGAGTGGACAGAAAGCGCTTACCTGCCCTACCCGGGTTTTGCCAAGGCGCCTGGTGCCATCGGCGAGTATAATGGAAAATTTATGGTGAACCAGAAAGTGCTTCGTGGGGCATCTGAAGTTACGCCGCAAGGCCATAGCCGTGCTACCTACCGCAACTTTTTTCATCCTAACTTGCGCTGGCAATATACTGGCATACGCCTTGCGCGCTAACGCTAAACGCATACCACCTATGATAACATTAACCGAACCCTACGAAAAATCTACTACCATGAACAGCCAGTTTATGGATGACGTGCTCAGCGGCCTTAAAGCTCATCCCAAACACCTGCAATCTAAATACTTTTACGATGAGAATGGTGATATACTATTCCAGGAGATAATGAACTGCCCCGAATACTACCTCACCGGTTGCGAGATGGAAATATTTAGCCAGCAAACGGAGCAACTGGCGGAAACAGTACGCCGCGGCGGAGAACCTTTCGACCTGATAGAGCTGGGTGCCGGGGATGCCACAAAATCTATCCACCTGCTAAGAAAGCTGGTTGACCTTGGCGCTGATTTTACGTATGCACCTATAGATATTTCGGCACACGTAATTGACGAGCTTGAGTCCTACTTACCAAAAGAGGTTCCCGGTTTGAAATTTCTGGGACTTAACGGGGAATATTTTGATATGCTTGCCAAAGCATCGGCTATATCTGATAAACGTAAAGTGGTGATGTTTTTAGGGTCAAACATCGGTAACATGCCCGTTGAAGAGGCAAGGTCATTTTGCAGGGAAATGCGCAAGCACTTATCGCCGGGCGACATGGTGTTAATGGGTGTTGATCTCCGCAAAAATCCGCGCATTGTACGTGCGGCTTATGATGACTCAGAAGGTATTACACGCCGTTTTAACCTCAACCTGCTCCACCGTATTAACCGCGAACTTGAAGGCTCTTTCAATGTTGACCAATTTGACCACTATTGCAGTTATGACCCGGCAACCGGCGAATGTAAAAGTTACCTCATTAGCCTTGCTGATCAAACTGTAAACATTGGCAGCGAAGCTATCAGCTTCGAAAAGGATGAGTACATCTGGATGGAAATTTCACAAAAATACGACATCGCCGAGATTGACGAGATGGCGCTCGAAGCAGGCTTCACTCCTGCCGATCACCTTTTTGATAGCAAGGGATGGTTTACAGATGCCGTGTTAATAGCGGATTAGCAATAGGTGGCCATATAATCACTGTCATTTCTCCTCGTGCCTCGTCGAAATCTATCTGACACCTTAGATTTCTCGCTATCGCTCGAAATGACAAACTCTGTTGAGATTGCTTCGCTTCGCTCGCAATGACGAATTGGGTTATGTCATGCGGAACTTGTTTCAGCATCTCTCTTGTTTAACATATATTGAAATCGCATTTCGACGAGGCACGAGGAGAAGCCTATTTGACATCTTAGATTTCTCGCTATTGCTCGAAATGACAAATTCCGTTAAGCTTGCTTTGCTCGCAAAGAAGAAACAAGGATTATGTCATGCTGAACTTGTTTCAGCACCCCTCTTGTTTAATATATATTAGAAATTGCATGTCATTTAGACGAGGCACGAGGAGAAATCTATCTGACATCTTAGATTTCTCACTTTCGCTCGAAAATACAAAGCTGGTATAGATTGCTTCGCTTCGCTCGCAATGACGAAACAAGGCTTATGTCATGCCGAACTTGTTTCAGCATTTCTCTATACCTGCTGCTATCTAACAGCTACTTACCGCCCAAATCCGCCGGACTAACCTCGTTACTTAGCAGCTTGCCAAATACCTCCCAGCGCTTAGCCGGATTGGCTGCCGTGCCGCCGTTACGCTCAACGTAGTTTTTCACCAGATCCTGTCCATAATTGTAGTTGATTACATAGCTACGGTATTTTTTGATAAAGCTTACTGATTTACGCGCAGTTTCATCATCCATCAGGCAATATTTTCTAAGCCAGGTAGCGGCCTTGCTGTCGCTCATCTCATCGCTTAAAATGCCGCGGGCAGCTTCGTTACGTGCATAGTTCAGTTTTCCCTTAATCTCGAGTGCTTTAAAATAGATATCTACATCGGCAGTATCTAATCCTGCCATGGGCAGCAAAACATTGCGGGTAAAATTCACCTTGTCTTTGCCGGGAAATGCTACGTCTATACCATAATTGGCGCTGCCTTCGGCTATCAACGATTGCGGACTGAACAGCGGATAAAGCGATACCTCTACCCAGCCTTTATCATGATAAACATGTTTTTCCAACAAAGCATTAAACACATGATGGCCGGGGTAACTTTCGTGGCTGCCCACATCAACCGCACGGTCTATGTAAATGTCCAGATCGGTATTAATTTGTATATCGCTGTGGTAATTGCCTTTGTACCAATTGTAGCCAGACCAAGGTTTATCAGTCACCAACTCCAACGTGGTAGCCTCGCCTGCCGGTAATTTATAATGAGCAAGTGTGCGTTTACGCGCCTCGGCGATAGCGGCCTTCATCACTGTGTCTACCTTGCTTTTAGGGATGATGAATTTTTTAGCTAATCGCTGAAAGCGGTTGCTCACGTTGCCCTTCCCGGGCAAAATGCTGTCCAGTTCGTCCAGCTGCTTCTGGTAATATTCCTCATCATATGTAGGAGCTACCACACCAAACAACATCTTTGATTCCTGGTCGAAAGGCAGATACTCACCCGAAAAAATGCGAATGCGCTGGTTAAATGCAATCAGCTGGTTATACATCCAATTGGCTCGTATACGGTTCGAGTCGACCGATGCCTGCTTCGCAGCATCCTTTAAATCATTCATCAATACGTTGATGGCAGCGAGCAGGCTGTCTTTCGGAAATTCTTTTGCAGGCTCTGCTTTTGGCTTTAATGAGTCGGGGCCATAATAAGCATCTATAAAATTTTCGTCGTACTGGCCAACGGTCAATCCAAGTCTTACATATTCTGCTGCCAGCTTGTTGAGGTTATTGTTTTCCTTTTTTGCCTGCTGCCCACATGACAGCATGAAAACCACAGGTATAAACAAAAATTTTTTTTTCATGTACGATAGATAAAAGCGACAAAATGCGGCAAAGATTAATAAAAAACTGAACTACTCACCATTAAAACTGAAACTGTCACCATATTTAACAACACACAAAGCAGCAATTTTGTATAGTAGAAAGACGGAAAAAGTTTCAACACTATGCAAAACACTAATAAAATAGCCCTGGTAACCGGCGGTAGCCGCGGTTTAGGGCGCAACGCAGCCCTAAAGCTGGCACAGCAGGGCCACAATGTGGTACTTACATACCACTCTAAAAAAACAGAGGCAGAACAGGTAGTTGCAGAAATAGAACAACTGGGCGTTGGGGCGTTAACCTTACAGCTTGATGCAGGCAATACAAAATCATTTGATGGGTTTAAAGAAGAACTGCTTAAAGGCATCAGCGAAAAATTTGGTGCAAGCCAAATCAATTTCTTGGTTAACAATGGCGGTATCGAATCGTATGGCATGTTTGCCGATACCACAGAGGAAGCTTTTGACGCGCTAATGAACGTACACTTTAAAGGCGTATACTTCCTTACACAAAAATTGTTACCGGTTATAGCCGACGGTGGTCGTATCGTTAACTTCTCCACAGGTTTAGCGCGTTTTGCTACACCGGGGTATTCAGCTTACGCATCTATGAAAGCAGCTGTTGACAACCTTACCCGTTACCTGGCCAAAGAGCTTGGCGGCCGTGGCATTACTGCCAACACTGTGGCCCCCGGACCAATCGAAACGGATTTTACGCGGAAAACTTTTGAGCGTCCGGGTAACCGCGAGTTCCTGCAATCGCAAACTGCGCTCAACCGCATCGGCCAGCCAGATGATATTGGCGGCATAGTTGCCTTTTTATGCAGCGATGCGGCATGCTGGATCACCGCTCAGCGTATAGAAGCTTCAGGGGGTTTGTTTTTATAACAGCCTTAAAATAAGAAAGCGCGACAGGATGACTGTCGCGCTTTCTTATTATGTGTTGATGATTAAGCTTCTTTCTCCGGAACTTTTACAGCTTTACCGGCTGATAACGGCAACTCAGCCAATATGGTGCGGCCGCCCTTTACCACCTGCCCAATTTCTACATTTATCTTGGAGCCAAGGGGTAAAAACAAATCCACACGCGAGCCAAATTTGATAAAGCCAAACTGCTGGCCCTGGTCTACCTGATCTCCCTCTTTAACGTACCATACAATTCGGCGGGCCAACGCACCTGCAATCTGCCTGAATAGTACCGGCACACCTGCATGGTTCTCTATCATGATGGTGGTACGCTCATTCTCTGTAGATGACTTTGGATGCCAAGCCACCAAATATTTACCCGGATGATACCTGAAATATTTAACCACACCACCTATAGGGTTACGGTTTACATGCACGTTTATAGGCGACATAAACACTGACAGCTGTATGCGCTTATCGCCCAGTACTTCCGTTTCTACCGTTTCTTCAATCACCACTACCTTACCATCGGCAGGGCAAAGCACTTTGGTTTCATCAAGTGCTAATTTAATGCCCGGGCTCCGGAAAAACTGTAAAATGATGATAAACAACAATGCCGAGAGGATATAGATAAACCACCTAAGCGCTACCGCAGTAGGAAAGTAGAATTGTATAACGGCATTCAGTACCGCTATAAATAATATACAAAGAGCTATGGAGGTGTAACCTTCTTTATGGATGGTCATGTTTAATATTTTACTGGTTAATGTGCTGCAAAGCTACACATTTGTAATGAAGTAGAGATATGCATAAACTATAGGCGCGGCAAGCAGCAAGCCGTCAAACCTATCCAGCAGGCCGCCATGGCCGGGCAGTATACTGCCGCTGTCTTTTACGTTGATGCTTCTTTTGAACATGGACTCCACCAGGTCGCCCATGGTGCCAAAGCAACCTATCAGTACGCCCATTATCATCCAATAATACCATGTAATCTCTTGGTAATAACGGCTGAGAATTAAACCGACACCGGCGGCTATAAGTACGCCTCCGATGAAGCCCTCCCATGATTTTTTAGGCGAATGGCGCTCAAACAAACGATGGCGCCCAAATTTGCTGCCAACCAGGTAAGCACCTGTATCGTTTGCCCAAAGCATCAGCAGGAAAGCTAATGGGTAATGAAAATTAAACTCCCCATCTACATAAGCCATTGCGTGAAAAAGCATAAAGGGCACTACCGCGAACACCAAACCAAGCAAGGTATAAGCAATATTGGTAAACGGCTTTTCGGCCTTTTTGTATAGCTCGGCAAAAAAGACCAGCGGCACTGTTAGCAATGGCAAAAAAATAAAGGGGTTCATAGGACTTAAATCGCCCGAAAAGTCAAAAGCATCGCCCTCATGAGGCAGCAGGTAAAAACCGATGGCAACCGCCATAAAAAATACCAGGCCATTAACAAGGCCTACCGCTAAGTTAGGGTTTATATTGTCTTGCTTAACCAAGCCATAAAATTCGTATAAACATAATAAGGCAAGAAGCAGGTAAAAACCGGTAAACACATAAGGCCCGAGTAACAGAGAGCCAAGCATTACAATGATAAAGAAGAAGCCGGTAATGGCGCGTACTTTCATATATTAATCTGGTTGAGGATCATAATTTCTATAGCATGGCTAAAATCCTCTTTGTGAACATAAACTTCAATATTGCCAAACGTGCGGTGCGATGAGTCCTGCTTGTTCAGTAGAACGGCATCAATCTGGTGTTCGGTGAGCACCTGCTTCACAATCTCCGACCGGTAAAAATTAGTGGAGGTAAATACTCGAACCCAGTTCTTTTCCATTTTTTTATCGGGGGAGAAGCCGCTTGCCTGATGCGATGCTTTTATAAATCCAAAGCAAAAATAGCACAATTAGCAGGCTCGCAATGTAAGCCGGGTAATTAAAAATTTTCTCACTGTCTGGGTCAATATTTATCTTTTTATTTTGATACAGGTAGGTGCCAATAACGGCCAGGCCATTATTGAGAAAATGCGCCAAAACAGCCGGCCATATACTGCCGCTCCAAACCACCAAGTACCCGAAAAGTGCGCCAAGCATCAGCCTGGGTAAAAAGCCAAAAAACTGAAAATGCAGCGCGCTGAAGATGAAAGCACTTATCCAAACGGCGGCATGTGCGCTTTGCGTCCAGCGCTGTAATATGGTTTGTAAGCTCCCCCGAAAGAGGAATTCCTCGGCTATAGCGGGCAAAACAGCTCCGATAATAAGCGATACAGCCACATGAAAGGGCGTATCTACCTGTAAGACGGTTTTTACGGCATTGCCATTTGCTGTCTCCGAATCGCGCATCCAGCGCTCCACCCCTTTAAGCGCATCTGGAAATACCATCTCTTGGTTAATTAGCACCAGATACTCCAGCAACGGTGTAGCAGCGAGCATGATTACTAAGCCTATCAACGGCTGGAAGGCGTTTTTAGGCGCAATTGTACGCAGGTAATCATCCGGATCGCGAACAATCAGGTAAGCAAAAAACACTGCCGGTGCTAAAAACGATGCTATAGTTGTACCCAGTACTAATGCAATTTTATATGCATTCAATAGATACTGCGGTGATGAAGCGCTGGCGTATTGCAATTCGTCAATCGTCTCTTTACCATACAAACCGGCTATTACCCCTATGCACAAAACGTTGCCAATAATGATACATCCCGCACAAACCGCCAAAAGATATAGCAACTGTTTTATGGGTTTCATGTGATAATGAGTACTTTCCGTCATCTGTTAAAAAATCGTATTTTTGCAGGGGTTAAAGATACGGCATGTCTGTACGAATAGGAAATATTGATTTAGGGGAGTTCCCGCTGCTGCTGGCACCGATGGAGGATGTGAGCGATCCGCCGTTCCGTTATGTGTGCAAGCAGAACGGCGCGGATATGATGTATACGGAGTTTATTTCATCAGAGGGGTTGATTCGTGACGCGGCCAAGAGCCGCCAAAAGCTTGATATTTTTGAATATGAGCGCCCCATAGGCATACAGATATTCGGCAGTGACATTGAGCACATGCGCGAAGCTACCGAAATTGCCACCCAGGCCGGTCCTGACTTGGTTGATATTAATTATGGCTGCCCGGTGAAAAATGTGGCTTGCCGCGGTGCCGGCGCCAGCCTGTTGCAGGATATCGACAAGATGGTGGCCATGACCAAGGCCGTTGTAGAGGCTACCCACTTACCGGTTACTGTTAAAACCCGCCTCGGCTGGGACGATAATACCCGCAATATTTATGAAGTGGCCGAGCGGCTGCAGGATATAGGCATACAAGCGCTTACCATACATGGCCGCACGCGTGCGCAGATGTATAAAGGCGAGGCCGACTGGACGCTAATACGTGAAGTGAAAAAAAACCCGCGTATAAAAATCCCCATTTTCGGCAATGGCGACATCGACTCACCGCACAAGGCTGCCAACTGGCGTTTAGAATATGGTGTTGACGGCATGATGATAGGCCGCGCATCAATCGGTTATCCGTGGATTTTCAGAGAAATTAAACACTACTTTGCCACCGGCGAAATGCTTGATGGACCAACCATAGGCGAGCGCGTGGGCGTTTGTCGCACGCATTTAGAGCGTTCCATAGCTTGGAAAGGCCCTAAAACGGGCGTTTTTGAGATGCGCAGACATTACTCAAATTACTTTAAAGGCATACCTCATTTTAAAGATTTTCGCACCCGGCTTGTATATGCAGGTACCGAAGAAGAAATTCAGGAGATACTTTCGGAAATTGAAATGAAATATTCGGCAGAAATGGTGTGATTTTTGCCCTCACATTTTATATTTGGTTGTACCTCAATTATCTTACTCATGGTTACTACAATTACTGATGGCGTGAGGGTTTCGGTGGAGACTATTTACCAGCCCGAATATTCAAATCCGGCAAATGATCATTTTATGTTTGCCTATAAAATCAGCATCGAAAACATCGGCAGCTACGCTGTGCAGCTGATGAGCAGGCATTGGTATATTTTTGACTCGAACGGCGTAAAGCGCGAAGTAGAGGGTGAAGGCGTGGTAGGCCAGCAGCCGGTGATAGAGCCGGGCAACATCCATGAGTATGTATCGGGCTGCAACCTTAAAACCGACATGGGCAGCATGAAAGGCGAGTACCACATGGTACGCCTGGTAGACAATGCCCCATTTGACGTAAATATCCCTGAGTTTTACCTGATAGCGCCATATAGATTGAACTAAAAAGATTTACTATTGATTATATAAGTACATTGTATTGATTAGAACGCCCCGCAGAGTTGCGGGGCGTTCTTCGATTTAAGTTAAAGCGTACCTCGTTAAATTTTTTTTAATTGAGTGGACCTGTTACCTTGTTTTATTTCAATAAAAACTATCCTTTTGTTTTCCACCCACTGTCTTAGAGTTTATTTAATACCTTGAGATGAAAAACAGTTATTCCTTTAATCAAGATTTCTTAGACACTTTAGAACACCGTATCAGCAGATCATTGGCAAATTCACCTGACAGCTCTAAAAAATTCTTATGGTGCGATGGTATAATAATGCCTGACTTTCCATTAAAAGACATCAACCAAAATATTATTACAAATAACGCTAAAGGCCTGGTTTGGTAAAAGCGGTCAGGATAATTATTTAATGACTATCTTATTTCGGGGCCAAATCATTATCAGCCTTAAAAGTTGGCCATCTTCTCAACGATGTATTACCCGATACCAATGCAACCAATTGGATTAAAAGTTGATGAATTAAATCAACTTTGTACTGTTCATTTACTATAACATTTTTATTTTAAATTTAGCTTACCTATACCTTTCATGCGCATCTTCTCCATTATTCTGGTCTTATTACTTTCGCTTTCTGCCCACAGTAAACAAATGGTAGTAAAGCCGACTATTGATGTGGCCAAGACAAGGGCTAAGGCCTCAGAAGCCAAACAATTGTGCCTGAAAAGAAAATACAACGCCAGGTATTGCATCCTGATTGATATGAGCCTACCGTCGAGCGTAAACCGCTTTTTAGTTTGGGATTTTAAGCGCGACACCGTTTTACTTACCGGCTTGGTAAGCCATGGTTGCGGCGATATGCCGTGGTCGGGCATGTGGTCAAAGGATAAGCCAAATTTAGCAGCGTAAATGGAAGTCATTGTACAGCGTTGGGTAAATATCTGATTGGGGCACGCGGGTACAGCCAGTGGGGTATACATGTCAAATATTTTCTTTCTGGTTTAGTGGCATCTACTAAGAATGCCATGGCCCGGCAAATAGTGCTGCACTCCTGGAGCGACATTGCCGAACAGGAGGTTTACCCAAACGGCACACCTGAAGGCTGGGGCTGCCCCGCCGTTGCCGACGGACTAATGAAACAATTGGATGCATTGCTTAAAAAGCAGGGTAAAGGCACGTTGCTGTGGATATACACCTAAATACAAAAAAGCGCCCCGATGCTGGGGCGCTTTTCAATTTTTCAAATAACCATGGTTATGGTAGCCAGAAATCAAAAGGTTTATCTCTGTCGCAAACCAGGGTACCATTACTAAACTCCATTTCGGCCACATGTATAGATGTGCGCTTTGTAGAGTAGCTGAATGTATCGTCTGCATCGTGGCCGCCATCATCGGTATGAGACTTACGCCCCGGATGGGTAAAGTAAACGATATAGGCGTGGCCGTTTACCACTATCACATCGGCATGTGCGCCTGTGGGCGTGTCTTCAGGCCGGCGGCCAGGCTTATCTAATATCAGCCCCTGCCGCTCCCAGTTATGGGCATCTGTAGAACGGTACACACGCTGGCCATGCCACTCATCGGTGATCATCCAGTAATATTCTTTAAACTTAAAAATTTTAGGCCCTTCATGCGGCGGGCCGCCTATGGCTTCCTTGTCTGCAATCTTCCAGTTCACCAGGTCAGTGCTTTCGCCGGTGAGGGTATTGCTGTTTCCGCCTTTAAACCATATATGCCATTTGCCGTCAGGCAACTTCATCAATGTAGGATCAATAATACTTTGGTTAAGCTTTATCTCGCCCTTATATGTCCAGTCCCAAAGGTTTTTACTGGTATAATGCACCAAACGCCCTTGCCCTCCCCAATGGTTGTATACTCCCTGTATGTAGGTAACGTACATGTGATAAGTGCCATTATCCTCAACCACTTCGGGCGCCCAAAAGGTATTCGTGCCACGTTCAAAGTCGAGCTTAAGCGTACCACGGTAAGCCCAGGTTTGGCCATGGTCGGCAGAGGTTGCCACGCCTATAGCTGTACCATAACAATACGCCACATCCTGCGTGGACTGATTAGCCCTGCGCTGGGTATATAACATCATCCAAAGCTTTTCGGCTTTATTATATACCACAATGGGGTCGGCAGCGCCGTCATAGATAGGGTCGCGGTATAAAGGCGACGGCGCTTTATGCACAATAGCAGACGGCTGCGCAGCAACCTGCGCAACCATCAGCATAACAAATAATATTTTAAAAATAGCGTAACGTAGTAGCATTACTTAACCAATGCCGGGTTATACAAGCGCACGTTGGCATCATGCAGTTTATTAACAGGCATCTTGTCCACTGCGCGGTCATAGGTCATAAAACCATTGGTCTCGCCCTCTACGTCGGTCGTCTGGGTATAAACCGCTGCTGATAAACCAAGCGGAATCAACTCTTCTATACGCTTGGTGAAGCCTTCATAGCGCTGAAACATTTCGTCGGAATTCTTAAAGGTTTGATAACCCCAGTTTTTCTTTTGCCAGGTGTGCCCGTCCAACGGTAAACCTAAGCCGCCGAACTCACCTAATACCAGTATACGGTCTTTACCAAACACATCCGGACTTGGCATTGCCGGGTGCGGGTAGTTGTGCAAATCTATAATATGCCCTGTTTGGAAGAAGTTACCACCACTGGCACTGTTAACTAAGCGCGATGGGTCTTTTTTCATCGTCCACTCAGTAATTTCAATGGTTTTAAACTGGCCCCAAGCTTCGTTAAACGGCGTCCATACTACTATACAAGGGTAGTTGTACAAGCTGTTTATGATAGCGTTCCACTCTTTGCGATAATAGCCTTCAGACTCCGGGGTGCGCTGTTTATCACTGCCATGGTCCAGCACACCAGGGCGGTTTTCCCATCCGTTGCCTAAGTCGCCGCTTGGCATGTCCTGCCATAGCAGCATGCCTACTTTATCGCAATAGGTGTAATAAGTAGCAGGTTCCACTTTAATGTGCTTACGGATCATGTTAAAGCCCATCTTTTTCAATTGGTCAATATCATAGATCATGGCCTCGTATGTTGGCGGCGTATACAAGCCATCAGGCCACCAACCCTGGTCAAGCGGACCATATTGGAACAGGAACTTGTTGTTCAGCATCATGCGCTGAATACCATTAGCATCAGGAGCCATTGAAATTTTGCGCATAGCAAAATAGCTTTTTACGGCATCAACCGCCTTATTAGCATGGATAAGGGTTACTTTAAGATCATAGAGGAAAGGCGTTTGCGGCGACCACAATTTTTGATCAGCCAATTTTATAACAGCCGAATCTGAAGCAGGGAACTGCTGTTGGGCAATCACCTTCTTACCATCCATTACCTCAACCTTAATGTTGTCGCCAGCTGTCGCGCCGGCTACTTTGGCTGATACAGTAATGGTTTGATCGTCGATATTAGGTGTTTGGCGGGTTGATTCTATGTGCGCTTTTGGCACTGATTCCAGCCAAACCGTTTGCCATATACCGGTTACCGGTGTATACCAGATACCTTCCGGCTTTTTCATTTGCTTGCCGGTGGGCTGAGGACCATCGTTGGTTGGGTCCCACACGCGTACTTTAATTTCCTGGTTTGCACCGCTCTTCAGGAATGGCGTAATATTGATAGTAAACGGATCAAAGCCTCCTTCGTGCTTACCGGCACTCTTGCCATTCACAAAAATTTCTGACTGCCAGTCAACCGCACCAAAATGCAACAACACTTCACCTTTGCGAAGGGCCGATGGAATGCTGATGGTATTTTTATACCACAATAAGCTGTCCTTACCAACGGTTTTACCCACGCCTGATAAGGCCGACTCCGCAGCAAAAGGTACCAGTATACTGCCTTGATATTTTGACGGTTCACCTTCATTTTTAGGGGTGATGGCATAACTCCAAAGTCCGTTCAGGTTTTTCCAGTTTTTTTCTCGCACCATTATCGGGCGAGGATATTCTGGAAGTGGAGCCTTAACATCAACCTTTTCTGCCCATGGGGTTACAATACGGTCTTTGATAAGATGCCATTGCCCCTGCTGGGCCGAAGCAAACTGATAGCCGCATAACAAAGCGAGCGATACTGATAGAAGTTTTTTCATTAATTGATAATATGTGATTTTTGCTGTATAAGCTTATAAAAAGGGATCCTGCTTAAGGCAGAATCCCTTAGCACTTTAAATTAAAGTGTAATTTTTTGGAGCGGTGAAAAAATAAGATCATCCACTCCGGCAATTTTTAAACCTACCCTAGCAAAAACGTAATTTTGGCTGGGCGTTATATTTGGTACAGTAGCCGTTAAATTAACGGTATTGGCTACCTCACTACCGGCAATTCCATTATTTACTATTTGCTCATCACCATTGCCAGAAACAAATTGCGTTTTATTGATATACAGAGTTACCCGTTCTATGTCCCTTGCATTGACGTCGGTAAGAATTTTATTAACAGTAAAAGCTGCAGTCACGGCCCTACCATTAACCGAGTATTTTACATCGTTGATCAGATAATAAGGAGTCACTTCCAGATCCATTGTTTGGCTGCCGCTTATTTTCACATTTAACGAATCACGCGTAGCACCTGTCTGGTTCCATCTAAATGGCCCTTGTGACCCGGGTATAATTAACTTATAATCACCATCAAACAGAAGAAATGAGAACGACCCATCCTGTGTAGCATTACCAATAATTGCACCCCTCTTACCAAAGCCACTCTGGTATAACTCTATAGGCACTTGGTTCTGTTCAACATTGATGGGCTGTCCGTTATAAACAAGCCTGCCTTTAAAAGTTGACTTAGGAGCTTCCTTAGTGTCCTTCTTACATGATGCAGCGGCTACCGCAAGTACCAGCAAAATGATATATTGAAATTTAAATTTCATAACTATATAGCTTAAATTGACTTATTGATTAGGCTGCTTAACAATTTTAGGGTTTCTTGAAAGGATATCGTCACTAATCTGTGAATAGTAGTTACCTGTCTGAAATCTGTTAGCGCCTCTCACTCTGCTTAACTTTTTCTCAACAAACATCCATTTCTGATGATTTGGATTACCTGGATTATGCACTATATAAGGCCATAAAGCCCAAGGTTGGGTATTGTGCTTAGTAGCTGAGCCGATATTACTTTTCAAATCGGCTAAATCCATGCCTTGTCCATCCCAAACAATGTGAGCAAGTCTCCAGCGTTTCATATCAAATAGTGTATGGCCTTCAAAAACAAGTTCTACACGCCGCTCATGCACAATGCGGTCAAAGGTAAGCGATGTTAAATCTTTTGTAAAACCTGCACGCCTACGCACCTGGTTGATGTAACCAAGCGCCTTTCCTTCGTTACCAAGTTCAAAAGCAGCTTCAGCGGCATTTAACAGCACTTCGCCATAGCGATAACGGATAAACGCGACGTCGCTTCTACGGCCACGGCGGCCAGAACCAACTGTCGGGTCAAGGTATTTACGTATATAGAAACCTGATTGCGCGCGAAACTCCAACCCGTCTGACGGTCCATCCAACCCCACTGCAGGAGTAGATGTACCCGGAATATTATCAGTAGAGATAAGATCACCAGCTGCATTCTGGTAACCTGCCCTTATATCAATAGCAGCACCTTTAAATACAAAGCCCGGCAGCATAACGGTACCAGCCAAACGAGCATCCCTGCCGGCAAATATGGATTGCTGGTTGTCATAATATATCGGATTGCCTGAGCTGTTGGTTGTCGCTATTGGTGCGTACGTGTTATTTTCCAATAACTCAAAAGACTCAACCAGGTTCAACGACGGGTTCAAACGGCCGGCATCGGCACCTTCCTCAGACCGTGAATATGGCTGGTTGTTTACGGTATAGCTGTGTACTTTATTTGTACCTACTCTGAAATCCTCAATAAAAATGCTTTCACGTGAATTTTTATCAAGAAACAAGCCGGCAAAGTTGTCGGCAAGGTTGGCACTACCAGCATATAAGCCATAAGCTCCTGCCTGTCCTGAGATGATAGCCTCTGCTGCTGCCAGCGATTTGGTGTAATAACCATTTGCTAATGAAGCGGGTATGCCAACTTCGTTACCCGGCAGAGTTACATTTGGTGTACGGATGGCACCATATTTGGCAATAGAGCCCGCATATAAGGCAGCGCGAGATATCATCGCCAATGCTGCACCTTTGCTTGCCCTTGACTTTACCTGCTCACTTGCCGGTAATTCGTTTTGTATGGCTTCTAACTCACTTATAACAAAATCATATACTTCTGACTCCTTGGACCGCGGCACCTGTAAACTCAGCACATCGCCATTATAGGTTAGTGATTTAGTGATGAGTGGCACACCTCCCATTCTTTTAACCAGCTCAAAATAATAGGCGGCACGCAGAAAACGGCCCTCGGCTACAAACCGCTTTTTATCCGCTTCTGGAAGTGGTGATGCAGTCACTTTCTCGATAAACAGGTTCATTTGACGTATATAAGTATAGTCCCATGAACCCCATTCACCCCAACCCCAACCCGTGCGGTCAACCAAAAATGCACTGCCATTTTCTGAAGGATAAGCTTCGCTGAAATCAGCAAAAGTTTGCCAACCGTCATCAAGGCTCGAAAAATCAACATACCGTTGATAAAGGTCTGCAGCTATAGACAATGTCAGGGCCGGATCAGAATACATCTCATCATCGCTAAATACATCCCTTGGAGGTATATCTAAATAATCATTGTCTTTGCACGAAGCTGTTATTAACATTATCGCGCTTATGGTTAATATAAATATCTTTTTCATCTTGTATTCTATTGAGTATTTTAGAAAGTAAGGTTAACGCCGAAGTTTACAATCTTACTTTGTGGGAACTGTAAACCGTTATCATCCACTACCTCCGGATCCACGCCAAATTCTTTCAGATTATCAAATGATAGCAAGTTATAAGCGTTTACATAAAATCTGGCGCGTTTAATTTTTACCTTGCTTAATACACCTGCAGGCAGCGAGTAACCTAATTCAATGGTACGCAAACGAAGCTGTTTTACGTTATGCAGCCAGAAGGTAGAGTTGCGCTGACCGGCAACTTCGTAATTACTGTGGCTAAAACCGGGGTTGTTTCTGTTAGCCGGGTATTTGCCTGGTATCCATGGGCTACTTACGTCATAGATATCCTCGCGGTGCCATCTGTCTTCAAATATAGCGTTGAGGTTACCATTATTCTGGAAAGCCCAGCGGGTTTCCCAGTTTTGGAACCAGGTATAGCCGGAAGCGCCTGAAAAGTCTGCATGAAAATCAAACTCCTTATATCCTAACGCTATATTAAAGCCAAAGTTAATATTAGGCTGAGTGCCAGAACCGAAGCCTATCGGCCTTTCATCATAGCCATCTATCCTGCCGTCACCGTTCTGATCCTTGTAAATTAAATCGCCGGGTATCAACGTTTTATTACCCTTGCCGTCTATATTAACCGGGTAGTTATTTATCTGGTCATATGACTCGAACTGACCAATTACCTCGTGGCCCCAGTCAAGGCTTTTGTAGCGACCGTCACGCTCGTTACGGTACTGATCCCATGAATTGAAAAAACGCTCTCTGAAAGTTTCTGCCCACTTGGCCCGTGTATAAGCTATGTTGCCGCCTACCGAGTAGCTTAACTTTCCTATCTTGTTGTTATAGGTAAGTGATAGCTCCTGGCCATATTGCAAATCACTTTCAAGGTTTTCCTGTGGAAGGGCATAGCCAAGTTCTGCCGGAACCAGTATGTCTTCCCTGGTAGCAAGCAGGTTACTGCGTAAACGGCGGAAATACTCTACCGAACCAGTTAAGGAACCGTTCAGCATACTAAAATCTGCTGCAAGGTTAAGTGTTTTACTTTTTGCCCAGGTGATGTTGGTAATAGGCAAGCCCCTGTCTCTTGAAACGCTGATTGCCTGCCCGTCAAGTACTGCAAGAATAGGTACACCATCTGCACGAAGCTCATACGTATAACCCGGCAAATATGCATAGTAAGGCACAATCGGCTGGTTTGCATCGTTCGGATTCCTGTCATCACCCATTAAACCGTATGACGCTCTGAATTTTAAATCATCCAATATACTTTTCTCGCCAAGCAGGTTTTTCATGAAATTTTCCTGAGTGATGCGCCATCCTGCAGAAACCGCAGGAAAGTAACCTACCTGTCTATTTCTTATAAACAATGATGATGCATCGCGCCTTGCCGAAACCTCTAAGTAATACTTATTGGCATAGTTGTAATTTACACGACCTATATAACCTATACGGCTGGTTTCGAGATCGCTGTCATCATAACGGTCAACCGTTAAAAATTCTATCAGCGATAGGCTATTTGATTTTGGTATGGCGTGCAGCCAGTTGCGCTGACTACGTGTTTTAATACGCTCAGCAACCAATGTACCTGACACGGTATGCTTACCAAACGTATTATTGTAGCTCAACTGCGCCTGCATATTGGTATTAAACTCCTTACGCTGCTCGCGCTCCCTCCATGGATTAGTAGCGCCACCTGTTCTCTCGTAAAAATTGGTTTCGGGGCGGTAAGTGAATACATCATAGGTGTATTCGTGATTGTTGAGTACGTTATCGGCTATATAATACGAGTAAACGCCCTTCAGCATTAATCCCTTTACTCCAGGAATATCATATTCTGCGCTAAAGTTCGTTTGTAACACGCGCCAGTCGCTACGATAGGTACCTGATATTTTTTTATTCAAGAAAGCGTAATTCGATTCTATATTTTCAATACGGTTCAGGTAGTTGGGGTTATCGTTAGCGTAAGGCCTTTCGGTAGGTTTGTTACGCAACACGGCAAAACGGGCCAAAAAGTAGTCGTCCCCGCCCGGTACACCAGGATTTTCGCGCTTTTCTATACGGCCGTTTATGTTGGCAGAAACCCTTAAACCGGTAGCAACCTTGGCGCTGATATTTGATTGTATGTTGGTACGTCCAAATTCATACTCCTTACCAATGTTGGAGTTTTGAAAGAAATTGGTTGCTGATACGTAGTAGTTTACCTTATCGCCCCCGCCAGTGAAATTTACGTTTATTGAATTTTGCGGGGCATTAGGATTACTGTCAAAAACAAACTGTCGCCAGTCAAAACTTTGATAGCCCGGCTCGGTACCTATTCGGAATTTCTCTAACTGATCTTTAGAATAACTTGGATTTTGACCCGAATTTACTTCGGCATCAACTTTATATTGTGCAAAGTCATACGAATTACGAACCACATCCGGAAAACGGAACCAGTTCTGAAAACCGAGATAAGCGTCCACATTAATGCGGCTATCGCCTGAGCCTTTTTTGGTTGTTACCACCACAACACCGTTGGCTGCACGCACACCGTAAATGGCGGCCGATGCGTCTTTAAGTACCGAGATACTTTCTATATCATTAGGTGCGAGATTGTTAAATTGGCCTTCATCCTGTTGTATACCGTCAATAACATACAACGGACGCCCCATGTTACGTATCTGTATCGTAGCACTTGCTCCTGGCCTGCCATCGGGCATACGAAAGGTTACACCAGGCAGCTTACCTGCCAGCGTAGTACTCACTGTTGCACCGCCGTGCACACGATCAATGTCTTTGGCGGTTACCGAGGCTATTGAACCGGTAATGGATTCACGCTTTTGTGTACCATAACCGGTTACTACAACTTCCTGCAAACTTTCGTTGGATGGTTTCAGATTAAAATTAATTTGCGTTTGATTTGCTACTTTAATTTGCTGGGTAACATAACCTACAAAGGTTACCTCAACCACAGCATCAGGACCGGGCACTGTAAGGCTGTACTTACCATCACCGTCGGTATTTGTGCCCGTGGTAGTGTTCTGTACCCTCACACTCACTCCCGGTAGCGGCAAGCCGGTATCATCAACCACTCGGCCGGTAATTTTGGTTTGCGCTAATGCCGTGAAACTGTTCAGCATGATGGCTAAGAGCACAAAAAAAACGGAAATCTTTTGCTTCCTGGCCCGCTGCTGCGGGCGGGATAAACAAGGCGATTCGCCCTGTGTTACAAGTAAATTTTTTCTCATAAGTGCTGTATTGGTAAATTGGTTATAATCGTCGGGTTGACGTTTATTTTTCGCTATAAAGAACGGGCTTTTTGCATCTCAGCGTTTCATCATTTTGTATCAATATTTCGTCAAATCGTATCAAGTTTTTTACAGGTTAATTTTCATAACCTCTCATTTAAGCTTAAAACATATTGCTGTAAAATATTTTCATATGCGCAACATCGGCACTATTAATGCTTTTATATTATATAGCCCCCTTGTGATAAGGGCACTCTTTAACTATGAATATTACTACATTTAACGCCTTTTCGAGCCGTAACTACCGGCTCTATTTCTTTGGCCAATCCATTTCTCTCATTGGCACATGGATGCAAAAAACAGCTGTGAGCTGGATAATTTATTCATTAACGCATTCCGAATTCATGCTCGGTGTAACGTTGTTCGCCAGTTTGTTTCCGTCGTTCGTTCTTTCGTTTGTTGGCGGCGTAGCTGCCGACCGTTATGACCGCCACAAGCTGCTTCTGATAACACAGGTTGCATCAATGGTGCAAGCGTTGGTGCTCACCGGCTTAGTTTTCTTTAACAGATATGAGGTATGGGAGATAATAGCGTTGAGTACCGTACTGGGTGTTATTAATGCTTTTGACGTACCGGCTCGCCAGTCATTGGTTTACGAGATGATCAATGACAAGGCCCACTTGCCCAACGCGCTTGCACTAAATTCATCAATGGTTAACTTAACGCGTTTAATAGGCCCGGGAATAGCCGGTTTGCTGATAGAAAAATTTGGTGATGCCTTTTGCTTTGGGCTTAATACCTTGAGCTTTGCCGGGGTTATTGCATCGCTATTGATGATGCGCCTCCCTGCTTTTGAGTCAAAAAAACATGATAAAAATGTGTTCGGTGAAATAAAGGAAGGTTTTGTATACATCAAGCAAACACCATCGCTTGGTTTTATATTGCTTATGCTATGCCTCATGAGCTTATCCGTACTTCCATTCACCACGCTTATACCTGTTTACGCACGCGATATATTCCACGGCACTGCTTCTACTTTTGGGGTAATTGATAGTGTGATTGGATTGGGCGCATTTTGTGGTGCGTTATTCTTAGCATCATTAGGCCCGGCCAGTAACCTTAAGCTGATACTTGGTATCAATACGCTGGTGCTTGGTGCAGGCCTTGTACTTTTTTCGCACGAAAGCACTTATGCCCTTGCGCTGTTTTTTGCGACAGTAAGCGGCTTTGGCATGATGTCGCAGGTTACCATCAGCAATACCATTATACAAACTACCGTTCACCCGGAGATGCGCGGGCGCGTAATTAGCTTTTACGCAATGGTTCTGTTTGGTATGCAGCCTGTAGGCGGCTTGATTATCGGCGCCATATCACAACGCATCAATGCGCAAAACACCCTGCTTTTAGAGGGCATCATCGCTCTTATTATAGGAGGTGTGCATTTGGGCGTTCTTAAACATCTGAGTAGTAAAAACAAACAAAATACGCTCACAGATGCTGTTAAGGCAGCATAATAAAATAAAAATGATAACCGCTATAGATAAACAAACGGCCTTAGTACTTATTGATCTGCAGGAAGCTATTGTAAAGCAAAAACTCGCGCATCCGGCAGAGGGCGTTATTGCAAAGGCATCGGCTTTATTGCATGCTTTCCATAAGGCTGCCTTACCAGCCGTGATAGTGAACGTAAAGCCAGGCGGCGGGTGGACTACCTCCCGCAAGGATGCCCAGCAAGCAGGCCAGCCGTTTACGGATGAGATGATTGCCATAACGCCCCAACTCAAAACGCATAACAACGATATATTTATTACCAAACATACCTGGAATGCCTTTTTTGATACCGAATTACATGCGCGCTTACAGGAGCGCAGCATCACTAATATTGTATTAGCAGGTATATCAACAAGTATTGGTGTGGAAGGTACAGCGCGTGCTGCTGCCGAGTTGGGCTATAACGTTACGTTTGCAGCAGATGCCATGACAGATAGCGTAGCTGACGCACATGAGCGCAGCATTAAATATATCTTCCCGCGCATTGGCGAAGTTGGAACGGTTGACGAAATCATTGAGAAGATTCCCGGTGCGTTGAATTAAGCTGCAATAGCGTTAATCCTTCAACAAGTCTGGCCGGCGGGTTTTGGTTCGCTCCAAAGCCTGCTCAAACCGCCACTTTTCAATCTCGGGTGTATTACCGCTTAGTAATATATCCGGCACTTTATGTCCCTTCCAGTCGGCAGGGCGGGTATACACCGGTGCATCAAGTAAGTCGCCCTGAAAAGAGTCTGACAAGGCGGAGGTTTCATCGCTCAGTACGCCCGGCACTAAACGTACTATGGCATCTACTAAAACCGCAGCCGGTAACTCACCTCCGGAAAGTACGTAGTCGCCTATACTGATTTCGCGTGTAACGTATAAATCACGCACGCGTTGGTCAATGCCCTTATAATGCCCGCAAAGGATGATGATATTACCTTTAACTGAAAGCTCATTAGCAATATTCTGATTTAGCGTTACGCCATCCGGCGTCATGAAGATAACTTCGTCGTATTCGCGCTCCTCTTTCAACTTCCTAATACAGGCAGCAAAAGGCTCAATCATCATTACCATGCCGCTACCGCCTCCGTAAGGATAATCATCTACACTTTTATGCTTATTGGTTGCATAATCGCGCAGGTTATGCACATGTATTTCGGCAATGCCTTTCTTTTGAGCACGCTGCAAAATGGAATGAGCAAACGGACTTTCGAGCAGGCCTGGTAAAACGGTAAGGATGTCAAAACGCATTCGGCAAAGATAGTGATTAGAGATTAGTGGTTAGTCATTGGTGATTAGAGATCAGTATATGATTTTTTTACTGATCGCTACCCTCCAACCACTAATTTCTAAAACTCAATCTTCTTCTTCCAACTCAAATATCTGCTCTACAGGTTTCTCAAATACACGTGCTATCTTAAGTGCCAGCACGGTCGAAGGCACATATTTGTTACTTTCAATGGTATTTATGGTTTGCCGGGAAACGCCTATCCTGTCGGCAAGTTCAGCCTGTGTCATGTTTTTAATAGCGCGTTCAACACGCAAATTGTTCTTCATGATTAATCGGTATTCTTTAATAAACGATTGAGCTGATATTTAGCCCAGTTAAACCGGATAATAAAAAATAATAGCGGAGTAAATATAAAATGTGCTGCCACGCCGAGCATAACCTGTCGTGAATTAAAAAAGATGATGAACAAGGCTAAAATGGCATAATTAAAATAGATAGACCACTGCAACGAATCGAGCCGCAGTTGAGCTACCTGCTCGTCTTCAATTTTTTCTTTGGTAAACGCAACCAGGAATAAACCACCTATCCACATTAGTACCACTACATCATGAAACACCTCATTGATTTTAAAGCTGGTGTTGTATTGTGCTTCGTTTATTTTGTCCTGGTAATAGTAAGTAAGTGCGGCTATTACAAATGCGAGTATGAATGCAATGGCGCCATACTTCCTTAACGCATGAGGGAATAGAAAACGTGTTTTCATGTTTGTAAAGTTTGATTTACCAAAAGTAAAACAAACTTTACAAATGTCAACTATTCTTTACATTTTTTATTCCATATAAATGTCTAGCAAACCTTCTGGCAATTCTATATACACTTCGTTGTCATCCGTATTAATTCCTTTTATGATGGACTCATTAAGCGGAAACAATACTTCCTTATTGTTATAATGCACCGTAGCGATCAACTGTTGAGGGTATTCCTGAACGTTTATAATTTCGCCAAGCTCGCCATGGTTATCATCAATGGCGGTAAAGCCAGCCAGATCTTTAAGCGTAAATTCATTCTTCTTTTTCTTAGGCTTGAATTTCGCTGCAAGGAATACGTCCTTTTTCACCAGGGTATTGGCCTTTTCAATGGTGTCTACATCCTCCAGGTTTAAATAGGCTACATTGGGCTGCGGATATTTAATAGATGCAACAAAGTAAGGCACCTGCTTGCCTGCAATTTCTAAAAACACCGCCTTGAACGGCATATCCTCCAGACCATCGAAATCAACGTATAGTTGCAATTCGCCTTTAAGCCCGCGGGTTTTTAAAATAGTGCCTATCCTAAAGTTTTCTGCTTTGCTCATAGTTTTTGCCACTTGTGTTAAAATAACAATGGCGATGCCCTTTCCGGTGCATCGCCATTATGTATTATACTTTTAGAAGATAATTATTCTGCGCTTTCAGCAGCAGTTTCTTCACTTGCAGTTTCTTCCTCTGCAGGTGCTTCTTCAGCTACCGGAGCATTTTTAGCAGCTACTGCAGCAGCTCTGTCCTCTTTTTTCTTAGCCTCAGCAGCCAATGCAGCGGTACGTGCATCTGCTTTTGCTGTAGCAAGGTTAGTTTTCTTACCAGTTATGCGGCCTTCTTTTTCGTCAACCCATGCAGCGAATTTAGCATCGGCTTGTTCCTGAGTAAGGGCGCCTTTAGTTACACCACCTTGTAAGTGTTTTTTGTATAAAACACCTTTGTATGATAATATAGCACGGCAGGTATCAGTTGGTTGTGCACCGCTGTTTACCCATGTAAAGGCTTTATCAAAGTTAATATCAATAGTAGCCGGGTTAGTGTTTGGGTTGTATGAACCTAAACGCTCAATAAAACGACCATCGCGAGGTGCGCGTGAATCGGCCACAACAATGTAGTAAAAAGGTTTGCCTTTTTTACCGTGTCTTTGCAATCTGATTTTAGTTGCCATTCTTTTTAAATCTTTATTATGTATTCAACATTACCCCCGGAGTTCATTTCAGCGGGGACGCAAAGGTACAAATATTTATTACATGTACTATCCTTATTTTCAAATAAAAATAAAGTACTTTAAAGCCCCCTCAAAAGTGTATTTTTGACACACTATGAAAAGAAAGCAACGCATCGCCATTGACATGGACGAGGTGATAGCCGACACCATCGGTAAATTCATTACCCTCTACAAAGAACGCCACCAAACAGCAATAACCCTTGACGAACTGCCCGGAAAAGAATTTCATGAAGTGTTACCACCGGAGCTGCAGACTACTCTGCGTCAGTATATTAATGAGCCAGGCTTTTTCAGAGATATCCCGGTAATGGATGATGCTATTGAGGTAGTACAACACCTGCATGATAAATACGACGTTTACATCGTATCAGCAGCTATGGAATTTAAAAACTCCCTGGCTGATAAACTGGAATGGCTTAACGAGCACTTCCCTTTCATATCATGGACCAACATTATGTTCTGCGGCCATAAAATTGTGGATGTAGACATTATGATTGATGACCGGGTAAAAAACTTTGTGACCTTCTCCGGCCGCAAATTACTTTTTACATCGCCGCATAATCTTGCTATTAACGAGTACGAGCGCGTAAACAGCTGGAAAGAAGTTGCCGCCCTGCTGCTGTAACTGAAGGCCTCCACAATGCTTATAAACAAAAAAGTCCCCGCCTTAAGTTAAGGCGGGGATATTTTATGTGTATTATCTTACAGCGACAGTATATCTACCACCTTTATCAGGCTGGTATCTACATGCGGATGCTTGTTGATGGCATCATCAAATGAGGTATAACATATTTTACCGTTTACAATGCCTACCATCTCACTTTTATGGCCTTCCAGCAAAGCCTCAACCGCTGCGTAACCCACCTGACTGGCCAATACACGGTCCATACAAGTTGGCCTGCCGCCACGTTGTATGTGGCCTAATATAGATACGCGGGTATCAATATGCGGAAATTTCTCCTTTACAATATTGCCTATGTGGAAAGCGCCACCTTCGTGCTCACCTTCCGCAACTATCACAATACGCGACGATTTATCTTTACGACCGTTTTCCAGGCGCTCTAACAGCTTAGGTAAGTCATTCTTGCTTTCCGGAATAAGTACAATCTCCGCACCGGAAGCTACACCGGTACGCATCGCAATCAGACCAGAATCACGACCCATCACTTCAACGATGAATAAACGGTCATGAGACTCTGCCGTATCACGAATTTTATCTACCGCGTTTATTACAGTATTTATGGCCGTATCATAGCCGATTGTAAAGTCGGTCCCGTACAAGTCGTTATCAATAGTGCCTGGCAAACCAATAACCGGAATGTCGTACTCCTCGCACAGTGCCTTGGCACCGGTAAAAGTACCGTCGCCGCCAATAGCTACCAAAGCATCAACCTTATTTTTCTTTAGCTGGAAGTAAGCAAGCTTACGGCCTTCGGGCGTTCTGAACTCCTCGCTGCGGGCCGATTTAAGAATGGTACCGCCACGCTGAATGATGTTAGATACAGACTTGCGGTTCATGGGTTCGTATTCGCCGTTGATCATGCCTTCATAACCTCTGCGAATACCTGTAACCTGTAAATTATGATATAAAGCGGTACGTACCACTGCACGGATGGCAGCATTCATGCCCGGGGCATCACCACCTGACGTATAAACGCCGATATTTTTTATCTGAGTCATTTTTTATTCTTGTAGGCAGCTATCCCGCTGTCCAAAAATTGCATATAACTGTTCACATTAAAATTGGCGCCCGAAGGTTGTATGGTTTGATTGTTGCCGTCAGTCATGAGGTTCCCGTCACTGTCAAGCAACACATATAGCGGCTGCGCGTTAGCGCCAAACCGTTTGCCTTCGAGGTCGAGCCATTTTGCGCCTAAGGTAGTAATTTTTTTACCACTAAAGTCAGATTTGTATACTTCGCTCTCTGCCAGCGGAGTTTTCTCATCAACATACAACTGCAACAAAACATACTCGTCACGTATACGCCTGAAAACCTCCGGATCATCCCACACATCGTTCTCCATCTCGCGACAGTTTACGCAGTTCCAGCCGGTGAAGTCAATCATTATGGGCTTGTGAAGTTCTTTTGAGACCTGTAAAGCCTGATCATAATCATACCAGCTTTCAAGCCCTTTTACTTTACCGCGGGTAAATAAAGTTTCGTACTTCTTCTCCTTTATGGATACCTGTGCTTTTGCTGCTGCAGGAGCCGACGCATTTGCGCTCAGATAAAAATCCTGTGTGGCCGGCGGCGGTAAAAATGCGCTGATTGATTTGAGAGGCGCGCCCCATAAGCCGGGAATCATGTAAGCCACAAACGCAAATATCACCACCGCGAACAATGTGCGCGGAACAGATAAATACGGCAAATCGCTATCGTGCGAAAACCTGATCTTACCAATAAGGTATAAACCCATCAGCAGGAAGATAGCAATCCATAACGAAAGGAATACCTCACGATCAAACCAGTTCCAGTGATAAGCAAGGTCTACATTCGATAAAAATTTAAGTGCAAATGCCAGCTCGAGGAAACCGAGTACCACTTTAATGCTGTTAAGCCAACCGCCTGATTTAGGCAGAGATTTAAGTGTAGATGGGAAGAGTGCAAACAAGGTGAAAGGCAAAGCCAAAGCAATCGAAAAACCAAGCATACCTATAGCCGGACCCAACCTTGCACCTTTTGATGCCGCATCAACCAATAATGTACCTATTATAGGTCCTGTACAGGAGAATGATACTACCACCAGGGTAGCAGCCATAAAAAATATGCCTGCAAGCCCTCCTTTGTTGGAGCTCTCGTCCAATTTATTTGCCAGCGAACTTGGCAGAGTAATCTCAAAGGCACCTAAGAAGGAAACCCCAAATACTACCAGGAGCAGGAAGAAGAATATATTAAATATGCCGTTGGTAGAAAGAGCATTCAGGGCATCCGCACCAAAAACAAGTGTAACCAACATGCCCAGGGCTACATAAATTACTACTATAGATAAGCCGTAAATCATTGACTGAGTAATGCCTTTACTCCGCGAACCTGCTTTCTTGGTAAAGAAGCTAACTGTCAACGGAAGCATTGGGTATATACATGGCATACTTACTGCCACCAATCCACCTATAAAGCCTGCTAAAAATACCTGCCAAAGCGTTTTCTTGGTATCGGCGGGTGTACTGGCAGCCGATTTTACTTCGGCCTTTTTTACAGTATCTTTCTTTACTTCCTCCTTCTGCGCAGCTTTGGCCGCAGCCAGGCTATCGGCAGCGGTAGGTATATCTGTAAATTCAATATCATCGGTTGATACGGTATCCTGCGCGCGTGCCGTATAACCGGCAAAACAAAACAGGCCTATAACAGCGATCAGTAAATACCTTCTCAGGCGGGGGGCAATCATTATCATATTGTGCAGTAACGAATTATTTTACAGGGATGCTAAATTCAACTTCTTCGGGTTGTTTACATTTTTGATCATTGCAGGTCATGTATCTCAATGTTCCTTTAACAGTGGTTGATGCTGCGTTCAACTTCACTTTTTGCTGGAATATCACCGACTTTTCAAAGTAAACCACATCCATCCCAAAAACCTGCTCAAACTTGGTAATGCCCTTAGGTTCAACTGTAGTACCAACCAGCGTATAATTTTTTGAAGGTGTAAACATAAACGAGGTTTTTTCAGGGCCGCCTTCTTTTATGTTTTGTGAGTAGACATGCCAGCCTTCATCAATAGTAGCTTTCAGCATAACCACCGCTTGGTTTTTCCCTGTCTTTTTTGCAGCATAGCTCCATTTTACCGGTGTTTCAATCTGCGCAAACACAGTGGCCGAAAAAATCAGCAGGGTAAGTGATAACAATAGTTTTTTCACACTTGGTTAGTTGTTTAAAGCAATTTTAGCGCAGCAAAATTTATTTTACAGGGATGCTGAATTCAACTTCTTCCGGCGGCAAGCACTTCTGATCGTTGCAGGTCATGTATTCAAGTTTACCTTTTACAGTAGTTGATGCTGCGTTCAGCTTAACTTTTTGCTGAAATATTACCGATTTTTCAAAGTAAACAACATCCATCCCGAAAACCTTCTCAAACTTGGTGATGCCTTTTGGCTCGGTTGCCTTACCAACAACCGCATAGGTTTTAGATGGTGTAAATGTAAAAGAGGTTTTTACCGGGCCGCCATCCTTCACGTTCTGCGAATAGATGTGCCAGCCATCTTCAATAGTAGCTTTTATCAACACAACAGCTTCGTTCTTTCCGGTCTTTTTAGCAGCGTAGCTCCATTTTACCGGTGTTTCAATTTGTGCAAATACACTGGTTGAAAAAGCCAGCACAGTAAATAATAACAATAGTTTTTTCATGCTTAATTAGTTGTTTATATATTCAATTTCTTTTAAATCAAACGTTAACACGTTTTCTTCCTTTTTTACCAAAAGCTTTCCTTCATTGCTCACTCCCGTTATCATCCCTTCAAAAACTTCGTTGTTTGACCGGAAATGATGCAATTCGTTTAACCGATATAAATTGCTGACATATTTATTACGCAATACATCGGCAGCACCATCGCGCAGCAATACATAAGCTGCTTCAATGTGGCGGCAAATTTCAGATAATAAAGCGCTTAAATCATAATCTCTTTGTAAGATTTGTTTTACAGAGGTGGCACCGTTTAGCTGCGGCGGGAAATTGTCCTGATTAACATTGATGCCAATACCTACAACGCTGTGTTTTATAGCACCGCCCTGCAGTATATTTTCAATTAAAACGCCGCCAAGTTTTTGGTTGTGGTAGTATACATCGTTAGGCCATTTGGTTTTCAATCCCTGCCCGAGTAATGGGAACAGGGCATTGTGAAGTCCCACGCTGATGGCGCGATTAAGATCAAACTGTTGTGCTACGGGTAGAAAAGTGGGATTTAACAATATACTGAAAGTAAGATTTTTGCCGGGCTCGGCATGCCAGCTGTTTTGCTGCTGGCCACGGCCAGCAAACTGCTCTTCTGCCATAATGACGGTACCTTCCGCAACTGGCTCAGAATTTGACAATATATTTTTAAGGAATGTATTGGTAGAGTCAACTTGTTTCAGCGTGACTAAATTTTGTCCAACAAATAATCTCGAAAATATGTTACTTTGCAATGTATAATATTCTGTAAATTAAAATCGTTCAAAACTAATTCTTTTTAATGGTAAAAAACAAAGCGATAAATGAATCCGCTTACATTTCTGAGCTGGCCATACACGGCATTCAGGAAAAGAAAGGGAATGATATAGTGAGGTTAGATCTCCGGAACATTTTGAGTTCAGTTTCTGACTATTTTGTAATATGCCATGCTGATTCTTCTACCCAGGTGAGAGCCATTGCCACCAGTGTAGAAGAAGAAATATACAAAGCTACCCAGCAGGAGCCGTGGCGCAAAGAGGGCTTGGAATATTCTGAATGGATACTGCTTGACTATATTGATGTGGTTGTACACATCTTCAGAACGGATAAACGGGAATTTTACGGTGTCGAGGAGCTTTGGGGCGATGCCGAGATAAAAAGTTACAAAAGCGCTTAAAGTGCAGTTATTATCCTTGCTGATAATTAAAATTTGATTGTAAGTTTGAGCAGGTAAAACAAATGAAAGATAATAAATTGGAAAAACCGAAACCTATAAGGAGAATACCTAATAAGAAAATTTCGCCCAAGCCACCAAAATTCAACCTGATGTGGTTGTATGTGGTGGCTTTTCTGGCTGTAGTGATTGCTACAGCGCAAATGGGTAGCAGCGAGGGTAAGTTAATTACTTACAAGCAGTTTGAAACAGAAATGCTTAAACCCCGTGATGTAGCAAAGGTGGAGGTATACAAAAGCGGCGAATTGGTTTATGCCAATGTTTATATTAAGAAAGCCGCCCTTGACAGCAAACCACAATACACCAAATACCGCACTAACGAGCGTTCGCTATTTTCACAAAGCGGTCCGCAGTTCACTTTTACTGATGCCTCTTATGAGAGCGTGAAACAATCTATAGGTGCAGCCGAAAAGGATTTGCCGGATTCAGACAAAACTCCTATTGCATACGTACCACATGAAAACTGGTTTTCTAATTCATTGATCCAGTTCTTCATCATGGCTGCGGTATTGGTAGTTTTATGGATGGTAATTATGCGCCGCATGAGTGGAGGCACTGGTGGTGGCCCGGGCGGTCAGATCTTCAACATTGGTAAATCAAAAGCTACTCTTTTTGATAAAGAAGCACAGGTTACCGTAACCTTTAATGATGTTGCCGGCCTTGAAGAGGCTAAGCAAGAGGTAATGGAAATTGTAGATTTTCTTAAAAATCCTAAGAAATACACCAACCTGGGTGGTAAAATACCTAAAGGCGCATTGCTGGTAGGCTCGCCGGGTACCGGTAAAACATTGCTCGCTAAAGCTGTAGCCGGAGAAGCACAAGTGCCATTCTTCTCGCTTTCCGGTTCAGACTTTGTGGAAATGTTTGTGGGTGTGGGCGCGTCCCGCGTTCGCGACTTGTTCCGCCAGGCGAAAGACAAAGCGCCATGTATCATCTTTATCGACGAGATTGACGCTATCGGTCGTGCCCGTGGTAAAAACAATATTGTAGGCGGTAATGATGAGCGTGAGAACACACTTAACCAGTTGCTGGTAGAGATGGACGGTTTCGGTACTGATTCAGGTATCATCATACTCGCCGCAACTAACCGTCCGGACGTACTGGACTCTGCTTTATTACGCCCCGGCCGTTTCGACAGGCAGGTATCTATAGACAAACCGGATTTGGTTGGCCGTGAGCAGATATTTAAGGTACACTTAAAGCCGGTTAAACTGGCTCCTGGAGTAGATGCTAAGAAATTATCAGCCCAAACCCCTGGTTTTGCAGGTGCCGAGATTGCCAATGTTTGTAATGAGGCTGCATTGATTGCTGCACGTAAAAACAAAGAAGCGGTAGATATGCAAGATTTTCAGGACGCTATTGACCGTGTTATCGGTGGTCTGGAGAAAAAGAATAAGATCATATCACCTGAGGAAAAACGCATCGTTGCTTACCACGAGGCTGGCCACGCTATAGCCGGCTGGTTCCTGGAGCATGCGGATCCGCTGGTAAAAGTTTCCATAGTTCCGCGTGGTGTAGCCGCATTAGGTTATGCACAATACCTGCCAAAAGAGCAATTCCTTTACACAACCGAGCAATTGCTTGACGGCATGTGCATGACGATGGGTGGCCGTGTTGCCGAGGATATTGTGTTCAGCAAAATATCAACCGGTGCACAAAACGACCTGGAACGCATCACTAAGCTTGCTTACGCCATGGTAACCATTTATGGTATGAACCCGAAAGTGGGTAATGTATCATTTAACGATACACAGGGCGAATACCAGTTTAACAAACCTTACTCTGAAAAAACCTCGGAGCTGATTGACGAGGAAGTACGCAACCTGATTAACCGGGTGTACGACATGACCAAGCAATTGCTTAATGAGAAACGCGAAGGCTTAGAAAAACTGGCCAACAAGCTGCTCGAGAAGGAAATCTTGTTCCAGTCTGACCTGGAAGAGATCCTGGGAAAACGTCCGTTTGATCATCGTACTACTTATGATGAGTTTGTAAACGGCGGTCAGGAGTCAAACCAGGACCCGGTAGCGCAAAATCTCGTACATGAGGGCGTAAATGACCATTCAGGTACATTTGACCGTAACCCGGAAGAGAAAGACGCCAACAGCGCGGATACCGGTAAGTAGAATACATGAACTTTTATCAAAGCCATCTGTTGAATAAACAGGTGGCTTTTTGCTATATTATGAAAAACAACATCACTACTACAGCTAAGGAGCAAATGCTCAAAAAAATACGTAAAGCATTGCTCGAGAAGCGAGACAATCCATACCCTAACCTGGAAGACCAACCGCTATACCCGGAAAATACAGAAATGCTGGAAGTATTGTTTGCTGAGGAATTAACGGCTGTTTCGGGGATGTTTGTTTTTTGCGAAAACGAAATACAATTTATTGAAAACCTGCTCAACCTGGCCGAAGAGCGCAAATGGAATAAAATATATTGCTGGGAGCCAGAACTACAAAATTTGTTACAGCAGTATGGTTATCCTTATTTTGAAACTGACAAAGAGTTTGACCGGGCACAGGTTGGCATTACCTTATGCGATGCGCTCATAGCACGCAACGGCAGTATATTGCTTACCAATGCAAGTGCGGCTGGGCGCAGGCTAAGCATATATCCGCCGGTACATATTGTGCTAGCATACACCTCTCAACTGGTGCTTGATGTAAAAGACGGCCTTAAACTTATACGTCAGAAATATGGTAACAACCTACCGTCCATGATTGGCACTGTTACCGGGCCTAGCAGCTCAGTAGCTATAGAAAACAAGCTTTTGGCTGGCGCTCAGGGGCCAAAAGAGCTTTTTGTGTTTTTGCTTGATGCCTAAATTACAGGCAAAAAAAATCCTCTGAGACTTATGCAAGAATCAGAGGACCGATCTTTATATTCCGCAGAAAAAAATACCCCTATTTTATAGTGCAAAACGGTATGTGGTTTTACAGCTATTTTCTGCTTAATACAAATATCATGTTTACAACTTAAGTATGGAATACCCACTTTGCGGTATTTTTACGGTAAATTTCCAGGGAAAAACCGTGAAAAAACGGTACACATTATTGTGGCGACTATATTAGCTTTATAGCAATCGAGAATTCTTAACCCTATTTATTTCTTTATTGATTATGAGCACTTATCAACCCGCAGATGTAACTAAAGAACAACTGGATCAACTAACGGCAAATTACCGCAATTCGGTAAAGCGTGTACGCAAAGGAACTACCACCGTTGTAGATTATGACCCGGCAATTGACACGCGTAGCATTTTTATTCCACGCGACGCATTAGAGGCATTTTTAAACGAACAGGAAGCAGAGGGCATTCGCATTTATTTAGGCGTACATGATACCGTCGTTATGAACACCCCTTATGATGATAAACTGATGGTAGTACTGGTAGCCACAAAACTGGAAAACGGCACCCAAACCGATCAGATTTTTGAAGAAGAAGAATGCGAAAGGCGTGGATTACATCATGGCCATGGCAAAGGCTGCGGTATGAATCACTTAGCAGTATGTCCACCAAGCTGTACGTGGCCATAAGAAGATCATGATACAAACTTACATCCATTACCTATTTGAAGGATTTGCTTTTTTTTCTGTATTGTTTCAATATAAAAAGCTGGCTCATACTCATTACCGGTATTTTTTACCTTTTATGGTATTTATACTGCTTTTTGAAACGGCCGGACATTTCAGGTTGTTTATTATAAATGGAACTAATGCATGGGCAATTAACATTGAGATTACTATTGAGTTCTTATTCTATAGCATCTTTATAACGTACCTACTGCCGCAAAACAAACGCAAAGGCCTGCTTGTAGCGATAGCGGGCCTTTCGCTATTTACACTCATTGATATATTCTTAATTCAAGGGTTTGGTAATATGGCTACGGCCGCATTCATCATTCAGTATATTATGCTGATTGCCCTGGTTTTTATTTATTTTAGTGATTTGATGAAAACAAAAGAGACGCTTAACCTGATAAGTATTCCGGATTTTTGGGTTAGTACCGGCCTGTTGTTTTATTGCCTGGTCGAGTTTTTATTTTTTTCTGCATTCTCCTACATGACTTCAAGAAATAATTACGCCTCATTTCGTTTGTGGGAAGTGATAGCTAATCTTGCCATTTTTATTATGTATTCTTGCCTGGGAATTGCCTTTTTATGCTTCAGGAACAAGAAAACATCGTACTCGTAATAGCGGGGACTATAGTGCTGCTAATGATGGGCATTTTTATTATTGGGTTCCTATTCTTCTATCAGAAAAAGCATAACTCGCACATCAGCGAAAAAGCCCAGCTGCAATTGGAGTTTAATCAGGAGATGCTGAAAGCGCAGCTGGAAATACAGGAACAAACGCTAAGCCACATGAGCCGTGAGATACATGACAATGTAGGTCAGGTGCTCTCATTCATCAAGTTGTCCCTCGCTTCGGTTAAGCGTTTAGATGCAGAGCAAAGTCATTTAAAAATTGACGAAAGCCGCGAGCTGCTTACTCAGGCCATTAATGACCTGCGCGATCTGTCCAAAAGCCTAAGCTTTGAGCGAATACAAGAGATAGGCCTCAGCAACGCCATAGCAGCCGAACTGGAACGTGTAAACAAGAGCGGCCTCATTACAGCTTATTTACATACCGAGGGTGAGCCCAAAGCGCTCGGACCGCAGCGCGAGCTGGTACTGTTCCGCATTTTCCAGGAAGCTATCAACAACACACTCAAATATGCTTCTGCAAATGCTTTAAACGTCGATTTGAAATATTCTGCTGATTTATTTACTTTAACGGTTGAAGATAATGGTGCAGGCTTTTCTGTAGATGAAGCACTGCAGGTTAAGGCTGGATCGGGTCTTAGCAACATAATCAGCCGAGCCACACTGATAGGCGCCCGGGCTGATCTTAAAAGCACCGCAGACACCGGCAGCAGCATCACTATCTCGCTAACCCTTTAAGCAGTAGCATAGTAAGTAATGACTAACGACATCCGGATAGCACTGGTTGATGATCACCGCCTTTTCAGAAGCGGGATAGTATCGCTGATCTCCAACCTGGGTAATTATAAAATATTATTTGAAGCATCAAACGGGCAAGAGTTTTGCCGGAAGATATCACCCGCGAACAAGCCTGATATTGTATTGCTTGACAACAATATGCCAGTAATGGATGGACTCACAACTGCTCAATGGCTGCGCGATAACTACCCCGACGTACATATCATAGTATTATCTATGTTTGCTGACGCCGAAAAGGTGCTGGCCATGGTAAAACTTGGTGTTAAGGGATACCTCCTGAAAGACGCAGAACCCCATGAGTTTGAGCAGGCGCTTAAAAAGGTAGCTGATGGCGATCTCTATTATCCTGATTTTGTGACCAAACACTTAGTGAATAATTTTAATCAACAGGCACAGGGTGTTAAATTGAACAACCGCGAGCTTGAATTTTTAAAACTTGCAGGCACTGAACTCACCTACAAGGAAATTGCCGACCAGATGTGCGTAAGCGCCCGTACCGTTGATGGGTACCGAGATCAGTTATTTGAAAAGTTGCAGATAAAAAGCCGTGTCGGCTTGGTTTTGTACGCCATAAAAAACAAACTGATAGAATTGTAATTTGCTAATTTTATTAGCAAATTTGTGCTATGGCACATGAGCAAAACCCGGAGTTTTTTAAAGGACGCGGCGCACAAGTAAATACGCATAATAAGTTTTTACAGAATAAATATGTGCTCGAACACATTGAAGGGCTCGACGAGCCCCTTATGGAAAATGTGGCCACACAGTTTTATGAGGAATCGCCTAAAAAAATTGTAAGCGAGTCCAACTCGCCCGACCTGAGCCATATGTACTCCATCAACCCCTACCAGGGTTGCGAGCACGGATGTATTTACTGCTACGCGCGCAACAGCCACGAATATTACGGTTTTAGTGCAGGCCTTGATTTTGAACGCAAGATTATTGTGAAGCGTAATGCCCCGCAACTGCTCGAAGCATATCTCAATAAAAAAAACTATGAGCCGGTATGTATTATGCTCTCCGGAAATACAGATTGCTATCAGCCTGTAGAGCGCCGCTTAAAAATTACCCGGCAACTATTAGAGGTTTTTTTGAAGTATCGTAACCCCGTAAGCTTTATAACAAAAAACAACCTGATACTACGCGATACAGATCTGCTGGCTGAGCTTGCCCGCATGAACTTAGTGCATGTGAATGTTTCCATCACCTCGCTTAATGAGGACCTGCGCCAGAAGCTGGAGCCACGCACCGTTACGGCAACAGGCAGGCTTGCCGTGATTGAGAAATTATCAAAAATAAAGGTACCGGTACGGGTGATGGCCGCCCCTATAATACCAGGGCTCAATAGCAACGAAATTCCTGATATCATTAAAGCCGCGGCCGACCGTGGCGCCTTGTCGGCCGGTTTCACCATGGTGAGGCTCAATGGCGCCATTGCCGAGATATTTACGGATTGGGTACATAAAGCCTTTCCGGACCGGGCGGAGAAGGTGCTGAATATGATACGTGCCTGCCATGCCGGTAATCTTAACGACAGTAATTTTGGCCGGCGTATGAGCGGCGATGGAAAGATTGCAGAATCTATACATCAGATGTTCAGGATGGCCTGCAACCGCTTTATGGCTGGCCGCGACATGCCGCCTTATGACTATACGCTATTTACTCCTAAAAAAGGAAAGCAAACAAGTTTGTTTTGAGGGCTTACGTTTGATAAATTTATAACATGCCTTTTACCGCAGCCCATCCGGCAATTGTATTGCCGTTTAACTCAATATCCAAGCGCTTCATATCCTTAACGGCGTTGGTAATAGGCAGCATCACTCCAGACTTTGAGTATTTTCTGCGGATGAGGGTGAGCTCAATTTACAGCCATACCATTTGGGGCCTATTGTATTTTGATCTGCCTGTAGGGCTGGCTTTGTATTGGCTTTACCAAACTAAGGTCAGAGATATATTAATTGAGCGACTACCTTCATTTCTTCGAAAACGCTTCTGGAACTACCGGAATCTATCCGAAAATTCTATATCGCAAGGCCGCGTTATAATAATTGTTCTTTGCGTCCTGACCGGGGCCGCGAGTCATCTTTTATGGGATAGCTTTACCCACGAAAGCGGCTGGATGGTAAACCATTTCAGTGGGGTATTAAAAGCTCCTATCGTGTCAAAACCGGCCATTCCATCCTTTAAAATACTGCAACACACAAGCACCTTTGCGGGATTTATAGTTATCGGCTATGCTATTATCAAACTTCCGAAAGCCGAAGTCACAGGCCTTGGTTCGAATACTGTATTTTGGACGAAATGGTTTGTACTATTATCTGTTATATTCTCAGTAAGAATGGTTGTTACAAAGCCATTCTTCCATGTGCAGATAGGTAATCTGATTGTCTCCTTTATTTCCGCTGCACTTTTGGCGCTGTTAGCTATGTGCATTATCGTCAGGCTAACCGGCGGGAACTCATCGGCGACCAATACACAATAAAAAAGCGACTCTTTTAAGGGAGTCGCTTTCGCTTATTCTTTGGGCTTTATTAAGCTTCTGCTACTTCAAGAGCCATTTGCTCGTCAACCAAAATACGGCCGCAGTGCTCGCAAACAATGATCTTCTTGCGTTGGCGTATATCGCTCTGGCGTTGCGGAGGTATCTGGTTAAAGCAACCTGAACATGAATCGCGCTCTATAGTCACTACAGCCAAACCGTTCTTAGCGTTTTTACGCAAGCGGGTATAAGCGGTAAGTAAACGCTCTTCAATATTTGCAGATGCTTTTTCAGCCTGAGTGTTTAATTCGTTTTCTTCTTTCTCAGTTTCTGCAGTGATAGTGCCTAACTCTGCTTTTTTGGCATCAAGGTCAGCTTTGCGTGCTTCCAGATCAGCAAGGGCTTTTTCGTAAACCTGAGTTTTGTTATTGATTTCAAAACCAAACTCACGGATCTTCTTCTCACTCACCTGTATATCCAAACCCTGAATTTCTATCTCTTTAGAGATAGCATCGTATTCACGGTTGTTTTTTACTTCGTTAAGCTGTCCTTCGTATTTCTTGATGTTCGCCTGAGCGTCTTTGATCAGATTTTTACGTGATACGATCTCGTCCTCGATATCGTCAAGTTCATACTTTAACTTTTGGATACGGGTTTCCAGACCGGCTACATCGTCTTCCAGGTCGGCTACTTCTACAGGCAGCTCACCGCGTACCTGGCGTATTTTATCAATTTTGGTATGAATTGTTTGCAGTTCGTATAAAGCCTTAAGCTTTTGTTCAACGGTTTGTTCCATTAAATATAATATTTGACGGGGTTCGTATTTTTCGTTGTTAAACGGAGGGCAAAATTAGCAAATTTTTTCCGAATAATCTCAAACAATAATTCTTGCGTAAATTGCTCACTTTCAAAATGTCCGATATCTGCGATAACTATCTTTCCGTCGGCATCAAAAAACTCATGATACTTATAGTCGGCAGTAATGAAAAAGTCTGCACCTGCCGCAATGGCCTGCTTAAGTAAAAAGCCGCCTGCGCCGCCGCATACGGCTACTTTGGTTACGGGCTTGCTTCTCAATTCGGTGTACCGAATAACAGAGGACCGCATATGGCTTTTAATGTGCCCTAAAAAATCTGTTTCGCTCATTGGCGTTTCCAGTTCAGCAATCATGCCCGAGCCAACCGTTTGCAGCTTGTTAGTGAGGTTAAACAAGTCATAAGCCACTTCCTCGTACGGATGCGCAAGCACCAGCGCCATAATAATTTTACTTTCCAGGTTGGCGGGGTAAATTGTTTCCAGTCGCACCTCCGCTTCGTGATGGCGCTCACCCGGCAAACCTACATAAGGGTTGGTGTTGTCATCTCCCTTAAAAGTACCCGTACCTTCTGCCGAAAAACTACATTCGCTGTAGTTGCCGATATGTCCTGCGCCCGCTTTAAACAAAGCATCCTTTACACGTCCGGCATCTGCTACCGGCACATAAGTAACCAGCTTTTTGAGCAAGCCTGATTTTGGAGAGAGGATGCGCATGTTTTTAAGCCCCAGTGTCTCGCAGATTTTTGCGTTGACACCGCCGGTAACACTGTCCAAATTAGTGTGGATAGCATATAAAGCAATGTCGTTCTTGATAGCCTTTTCCACAACCCGCTCTACGTAAGTATTGCCGTTAAATTTTTTCAGTCCGCGAAAAACTATCGGGTGATGCGAAATGATCAGCTGGCAGCCAGTTGCAATTGCCTCGTCCACCACTTCTTCAGTACAATCCAATGATATCAACGCCTGGTCAATCTCCCTGTCGGGCCTGCCTACAATGAGCCCTGCGTTATCATAATCTTCCTGGTAAGCAAGTGGCGCAAGGCTTTCGAGGTAAGCTGTTATTTCGGCTATTTTCATGGAAACTAAATTAGCCATTATGTTAATCAACGCAACTTTGTGGTATGTTATTTTGCTGTTGCCGGCGCTTTGCCCAAAACACGGTTTAAAAAAGCGGTCACTTTTTGCTGTATGTCCGGCGCGGAAAAGGCGCCCCCGGCATGCCCCACGCCGGGCAATTTAACCAGTTCGGCATCTACTCCGGCCAGTTTTAACCTGCTATAAAACTGGCGGCTCTCCCAAAACGGCACCAGCGGGTCCGCGTCGCCATGTACAATGAGTATCGGCGGGTCGTTCTTATCAATATAAGTTACCGGGCTGGCAAAGGCGGCCACATCGGGTCGGTCTAAAGCGTTTACGCCTAAGAGTCTGGTAAGCGCAGACGCCTCTCCGTCATAATCAAACTCCGTGGCCTTACCGTGCACTACGTTAAAATCAGCAGGGCCATAAAAATCAAGTATGGCTTTAAACTTTATCTTTTTGCTTTTACTAATGTCGTTATAAAACCGGCTTACATTATTGTTATAGCTAAGACCAATCAGCGATGCGAGGTGACCACCCGCAGAGCCACCGCCAATAATAAATCGGTCGGTATCAAAACCATACTCTTTGGCATGGCTCCATAAATAATAAATGGCTTCGTTGCAATCTACCGCCTGTGCCGGGAACTTTGCATGCTGCGAGTAACGGTAGTCTATACTTGCAATGGCGTAGCCGCGCTCGGCCAGGTAGCCCACATCAATCCATTTTTTCATGCCACCCTCCCATGCGCCGCCGTGTATCCACAAAATGAGCGGCATAGGCTTCTTCACATCTTTGGGTAAATACAAATCAAAGTTTTGTTGCTTGTGCCCGTTTGCCACGTAAGGGATGTTGCGTAACAACTTTACATTCTGTAGGGCAAGCGTGTCTACCTCCTGAGCGTACAGGTTGGTTGCAATTAACAGCGCTACAAGACTGCACCATATTGTTCTCATAAATAACGGCTTTAGGTAAATTGGTTGTTGCTAAAGTAAGCAAAAGCCTGTATTACCTGTATTAGCATAAACAAAAAAACCGCCCTTTTGGGGCGGCTTATCATTAAGATATGAGCAATTAACTATTAAAAGCGGTAGCTGATAGAAACTCGGTAGTTACGCGGCGCCTCAGTTTGATAATAGTACGCACCAAGGTATGAGTAATATGATCCGCTGTACAGATATTTATCGAACACGTTGAACACGTTACCTGTAACACGCAGTTTGCGGCCTTCCCAGAACAAGCCTGCATCAAACTTAAAGTAATCAGGCAGGCGTACGTCTGATACGCTCCAGGTATCAGTTTCACGATCAAGCAAGCCGGTAAAGCCTGCAGAAACACCGGTGCCTCTAAGCGGACCGCGTTGCAGTTTGTAGTTTAGCCAGCCGTTTACCACGTGTTTTGAATAACCTGGTACCACGTCTCCTACTTGTACCGAGCCATCTGTTACATCACCCACCTCGGTAACTTTTGATGAGGTAAGCGCATAGTTAGCAGTTAAAGTTAGACCACGCACAATTTCACCGCGAACGTCAAACTCTATACCTTTTGCTCTTTTCTGTCCTAAAAGCATGCTTACCGGGTTAGCCGGTGTGCTTGATGCTGCAGCAGTAGCCTCATTGTTTTTAGTGATTTGATATATTGATGCAGTGGTATTCCATTTACCGCCGGCCCAATCTTTCTTGATACCGAACTCTATGTTGTTACCTGTTAATGGCTTAACATCTCCGCCGTTAACAAGGCGGCCGCTTGCCTGTGGTAAAAATGCCTGGTCATACAAACCGTAAACAGATAAGCTGCTGGTTATTGTACCACTCACACCTATACGCGGAGTAAAGTGGTGTGCACTTATCGGATCGCCGCCATAGGAACTTTGTTTTACATAAGTATAACGGCCGGCAAGCGTTAGGCGCAACCTGTTATCCAAAAAGCCCAGCTCGTCCTGCAAATAAAGGCCTGTGTATTGCTGATCGATAGTACCGCCTGCATTTACAGCACGCGCTTCAAGGTCAAGCGTGCGGTCCCAAACCGGGTAACCGTTGGCTGGGGTGCCATAATATGGATCGTCGCTGTTAAAGAATTTCTCTTTAGTATCCAACACATGCGATTGTGACCAGTCGGCCCAATAATTTTTTTGACCCATATCCAAACCAGCTAAAATGCGGTGATGCACTGCGCCGGTAGTAATATCACCGTTCAGGAATGCCTGGGCCATGGTCATGGTGCTTTTAGCGTCCCATAAACCAACGCTACGGATAACTGTATCTGGTCCCGGAACTGCTGATACGGTATCAGCACCTACCAATGCAGGCCATAAAGAGCTGCCTTTTTGCTTATAGTTAAAGTAAGCTGCCTGCGCTGTAAGTTTCCAATGGTTATCAATACGGTGTTGTAAGTTCAGGAACAAGCTATTATCATTGATGTTAGTGATAGGTAAACCAGGCTGCGATTGCGTAAAATCTACCGGGAAAGTAGCATAGCCTTTAGTGGAGAACACATAGTATGAACCCACGTCGGTCATCCTTGCATTCTGAAAAGTATATTCCGCAGTAAGTTTGGTATCGTCATCTATCTGGTAGCTTACAACCGGTGCAATGGTATAGCGGTCATTTTGCTCATAAGGGCGGTGTGAGCCTTTATTCTGGCCAGCAACATTCAAGCGATAAAGCAATTTGCCGTCCTTGCTCAGCTTACCATCAAGATCAAGCGTTGCGCGGAACAAACCGTAGCTGCCAGTGGTAAGGCTGAATTCGCCCTTGGTTTGTCCGGTCGGCTTTTTGGTTACCACATTGTACAAACCTGAAGGGTCGCCGTTTGACAGCATAAAGCCTGCCGGACCTTTAACAAATTCTATATGGTCAACAAAGCTCATATCTTCTGTAAGCGGGCCCCAGTATGATGATACCACGTTAAAACCATTACGGAATGCTTGTATTTGTGAACCCCGCATGGTGATGTTGGCATAAAGATCACCCCAGTGCTCCAAACGTACCGCACCGCTCACGTTGCGGATCAAACCATCGCTCATGCTGATGATCTGTTGCTCTTTAATAGCCTGGTTAGATACTACCTGTATATTCTGAGGCACTTGCGACAGCGGCTCATCTAAACGCAACGAAGGTGATGGGTTATCAATTTTAATACGGTTGGCATTTTCCTTAATTACCACTTCTTTCAGTTCGGCATTGTTAACCTCCAGTACAAAGTTTTGCACAGTGTTTTGGCCGGCTGTAACAGTAACCCGTTTTTGCTGCGCACCAAGGCTAACGGCTGAAACCATCAGGGTGTATTCGCCAGGTTTAACCCGGTTGATGTGGAACTGGCCTTTCTCGTTAGTCATGGCGCCTAAGGTATGGTCCTTTACACCTACGGTAACGTAAATGGCGGGTTCGCCATCGTTAGTGGTTACGGTACCGCTAATGCTGCCAAACTGCTGGGAGAAAGCAGTTAAACTTGTACAAAGTACCATGAAGAGCGTAAATATTTTTTTCATTGCTTATTTGGAAGTAGTCTAAATCTGCCGCAAAGAAACAAATCACATGCTTTAATTCCAATATTATTTAGAAACAATCTAAATTAACGAAGCGGGGCCAATGAAATTTTCCTCCTGGTTAAACCATATACGCTGAGGGTGGTCATACACGTTATCTACAAAACACTGCTGATGAAGAACAACTTACGTCATGCCCTTGCAACTGCGTGCGCCGTTATTGGTATCGTAGCATTGTCGTCCTTCTTTATAAAGGACCGGTCAGCTTATCAGCTTCAGTTCCCATACCAACAGGCCGGATTAAGCAAACAGCAAGCTGCCGCACATTTGCTCAGTCGTTTCACTTACGGCGCTACCCCGCAACAGGTGGATGAGGTAGTGGCAAGGGGTCTTGAAAAATGGTTTACCGAACAATTAGATGCAAAAATGCCAGACGATAAGCTGGATAGCATGCTTAAACAATATGACGGAATTGAGCTGAGCAATGCAGAAGCGGTAAAGGAGTTCCCGAAAAACGCACAGGTAGTACGTATGGCAATAAACAGCGGCGCCATTAAGCGCGACTCGGTAAGAACGGCCGACAGAAAGCAGTATCGTGCGCAATTGGATGCTTACATGCAGCAAAATGGTATGCGCCCGGAACAGGAGCTTTTCAGGCAATTCATCAATCAGAAAATATTAAGGGCAGCCTACACTCAGAACCAGTTACAAGAGGTAATGACTTCGTTCTGGTTCAATCATTTTAACGTGTCTATCACAAAAGGCAAATGTGCGCAGTTCATACCGGCTTACGAGCGCGATGTGATAAGGCCTAACGCATTAGGCAAATTTAACGACCTGCTGCTGGCTACGGCACAATCTCCGGCCATGCTATACTACCTCGACAATTTTACAAGTACAGGCGTAGATAGCTCTAAGAAAATGACCAACAAACGCCCCCTGCGCATGAGCGATGCCGACACAGTGACCGTTGGTAAGCTCAAAAAGAAAAGAGCCAGCGGCCTTAACGAAAACTATGCCCGCGAGGTAATGGAATTGCATACACTTGGCGTAGATGGTGGGTACACCCAGAAAGATGTTACCGAAGCCGCACGTGTACTCACCGGGTGGACGGTTTACCCATTAGGTGAGTATAACCCTCAGTCGAAAAATTTAGTAGCTAAGTTGAATGATGAGCAGCTGGAGAAGCGTGGTTATGTACACAAAGGCGATTTCCTATTTACACCCAACCGCCATGATAAGGGAGTGAAAACCGTGCTGGGTAAAAAATTTGGCCCGGATGGTGGTTACAACGAAGGCGTGCAACTATTGAACATGCTGGCACACCAGCAAGCCACCGCTCGTTTCATCAGTAAAAAATTGGCTGTACGCTTTGTGAATGATGCGCCGCCTCAAACTTTGGTTGACCGCATGGCAAAAACGTTTATGAGCAGCAACGGCGATATTAAACAGGTGCTGGTTGCCATGGTAAACTCACCTGAGTTTTGGAGCAAGGAAGCCGTGAGGGAAAAAACCAAGTCCCCGTTTGAGCTGGCAATCGGCTCGGCGCGCAGCCTCAACGCCGACATAAAACAGCCTTACCAGCTATACAACTGGATAAACAGGATGGGTGAAAAAGTCTACTATTACCAGGCGCCAACCGGTTTCCCGGATCGTGGGCAGTTTTGGATTAACACCGGTTCCCTGCTGAGTCGAATGAATTTTGGCCTGGCCTTAACCGCCGGCCGCATACCAGGTGTTAATGTAGATTTAAAAGCGCTTAACAACAACCACGAACCGGAAAGCGCCAAAGCAGCATTAACCACCTATTGCAAACTAATTATGCCGGGCCGCGACCCAAAAGCAACAATAGAACGGCTCACGCCGTTACTAAACGACCCTATGCTTGCGCAAAAGGTTGACAAAGCCACCGCCAAGGCGGCTCCGAAAGCAACAGATGCCCTTACCGACAGCACATTAAATACAGGCAGAAAAAACAACCGCCCAAACATGGCTATGCAAAATGGTAACGATAACAGCGCAATGCTGGCACAAGTTGCAGGCATTATTATAGGCTCGCCGGAATATCAGCGGCGGTAAAGGTCAGGAGGAACAGTTTATGTTAACAAGAAGAGGATTTTTAAAGGCCGGCAGCCTGTCGTTATTCGGCATAGGTTTAATGGGCGGCATTCCGGGTTTTATAGCTGAGGCGGCTGCCAGCGAAAAAAAGTCGCGCTTATATAAAGGCAAAAAAACACTGGTTTGCATTTTTCAGCGTGGGGCTATGGACGGCCTGATGGCCGTTACTCCTTTTACCGACCAATTCCTGAAAACAGCGAGGCCAAACCTGTTTATGTCGGCTGCGCGCAACGCATCAGGTGCTTCGCTGATCGATCTGGATGGGCGCTTCGGTCTGCATCCTTCCATGAAAGCTATTGAGCGGGTCTTCCGCGATAAGCAGCTGGCTATAGTGCACGGCATTGGTTCGCCCAATACCACACGTTCGCACTTTGATGCGCAGGATTATATGGAATCGGGCACGCCCTTCAGTAAAAGTACCGCAAGCGGGTGGCTCAACAGGGCCGCAGGTTTACTGGGACATGATGCGGCCACGCCTTTTTCGGCAGTGAGCCTTACCTCTGCCCTGCCGCGCTCCTTGTACGGCAATAACCCCTCACTGGCCATAAGCTCGTTGCAGGATTTTAAGATACAAATGAAGGGCAATCCCGGCAGCGCCAATCTGGCGGCAAAAAGTTTTGAAGACTTGTACGATCAGACCGCCAAAGGCCTTTTACATGATACCGGACGCGAAAGTTTTGAGGCGGTACGAATGCTGCAAAAGACTGATGTGCGTAATTATAAGCCAGCCAACAATGCCCTTTATCCTAACACTGCGCTGGGCAACTCACTAAAACAGATTGCGCAGCTTATAAAAATGAATGTGGGTATGGAAATCGCCTTTGCCGAGTCAAACGGGTGGGATACTCACTTTAACCAGGGAACTGATACCGGCATATTCGCCCGCAATGTGGCAGATCTGAGCAACAGCATTATGGCATTCTGGACGGATCTTGGCGCTTACCAGGATGAAGTAACCGTAATGACCATGACTGAGTTTGGTCGTACTGTGCATCAAAACGGTACCGGCGGCACCGACCATGGCCGCGCCTCGTGCAACTTTATTTTAGGGAACGATGTTGACGGCGGCACAGTACATGGTAAAGTGGAGCCATTGGCAAACGAAAATCTTGAAGACGGCCGGGACCTTGCCGTAACCACCGACTTCCGCAGCGTATTTAGCGAAGTTGCTGACAAGCACTTGCTCATCAGCAATAATAAAACACTCTTCCCCGACTGGAAAGGCGGCGCCATTGGCGTTATGGCCTGATTGCTTTTGTATTCTTTTTTCTACGTTATGTACCCCACCGGCCTTAGCGCCGGTTTTTTTGCGACTGATTCTGTCGCGCTCACCCCCCGATGTTGCCCTTTTTACCCCGTACGGTTGCTGGCGCACTGCTTTACATTTGTAATGTTAAATAATCAATCAAAACGAGCAACTGTAAATATTTAACACTTACATTTATTAAACCAATTACTAATCAAACACTTAATTAACTAAACATGAAAATCCTTAAGTTTCTTTTGTATGCAGTTGTGCTAATCATCGCAGTAGTTTTGATAACAGCGTTGTTCGTGAAGAAAGATTACACCATTACGCGTAGCATCGTTATTAATAAACCCAAAACGGAGGTATTTAACTATGTGAAATACCTTAAAAACCAAAATAACTATAGCAAATGGGCCAAGATGGATCCTAATATGAAGCAGGAGTTCAGAGGGACTGACGCTACGCCAGGTTTTATTTCTGCCTGGGACAGCGAAGACGGCAACGTTGGTAAAGGTGAACAGAAAATAACCTCTATCCAAGAGGGCAAGCGTATCAATTATGAGATACACTTTATTAAGCCTATGGAGGGCTTAGCGCCGGCATATATGGCAACAGACAGTATCGCGCCGAATCAAACCAAAGTGACGTGGACATTTGAGGAGCACATGACCTATCCTTTCAATTTTATGTGTCTAATCATGAATGTAGAAAAGATGATCGGCGATGACCTGCAAACAGGTTTAAACAACCTGAAGACAATCTTAGAAAAATAATCAAATCACTCTAAAACATAATTTACCAACAACATGAAAGCAGCACAGCCTTATTTAAATTTCAATGGCAATACCGAAGAAGCCTTCAACTTTTACAAAACGGTATTCGGTGGCGAGTTTGCCATGGTTATGCGTTTCGGCGATGGGCCCGATGTATGTAATAATATTCCTGCGGGTACCGAAAAGATGATTATGCACATTGCCCTGCCTATTGGTGACAGCATGCTAATGGGTACCGACGCGCCGGAGCAAATGGGCTTTAAACTGGTGACTGGTAACAATACCTACATTATGCTGGGTATGGAAAGCAAGGAAGAAACGGACGACATATTTGCCAAACTTTCTGAAAGCGGCAAAGTAGAAATGGCCCCGCAGGACACTTTTTGGGGCGCTTACTATGCCAGCTTTACCGATAAATTCGACATACAATGGATGCTGAATTATGATCCCAAATATCAATAATCAACAAAAAACATCAGCCATGGAAATTCGCACTATCAAAAAAGAAATTAAAATACAGGCATCTCCCGCAGCCGTGTGGGAGGTGTTTACTGCCGATAATTACACACGGCAATGGTATCAGCCCTTCTCTGCAGGCGCACATGCTATTACCACATGGCAGGAAGGCAGCCCGATAACCGTTGTTGACGACGACGGCAATGGGTTAACGGGTGTGGTCTCGGTATCCAGGCCATTCCTTGAACTTGCTATTACCTACGAAGGTTGTGTTACCAACGGAAAAGAAGACTTTGAAAGCGAAGGCGTTCAGATACTCAATGGCGCCCGTGAGATTTACTTGCTAACCGAACTACCCGACGGCACACAGCTCAATATTGAGTCGGATATGAGCGATGATTATTACGACATGATGGATACCGCCTGGGACAAAGCCTTGCTGATGGTAAAAGACCTTGCCGAGCGCGTTTAACTAACACACTCTTTATATCATGAAAACAACCAACATCCTGTATTGGGTAATCACAGCCATCTTTTCGGCGCTGGTTATTGTGTCGTCCATATCAAATGTACGTCATCGCCTGAGGCAATTGTAATATTTAAACACCTGGGTTACCCCGTCTATCTTTTACCATTTTTAGGGATAGCCAAAATAGCAGGAGCTATAGTTTTACTGATACCTGGTTTCCCAAGGTTGAAGGAATGGGCTTATGCCGGGTTGTTCTTTGATTTCACAGGCGCAGCATATTCATTTATTCGTACAGGTTACCCCCCTTCTTACCTCACCGTATTTGCAGTATTTTATTTGCTGCTCTTTCTCTCCTACTTTTTTTTCCATAAGCGTCGCCGACTACAGGCAGGCTTGTAACATTTTTAGTTCAGCAAATGATTTTTTCGCGTCTGCTTGACAATTACGAAAAAAACAACTAATTATGCAATCGATTGCATTAGCTGAAATCGCTAATTTAGAATGGTTAAAAATTGCACTATTTCATAATAAAAACGCGTTAAAATAGTATTATTGATATTGCTAAAAGTAAAACCATTTAAAACAGCTAATAAATTAACAATGAAAAAATTATTCGTGCTTCCTGCCCTTGTAGTTGCGTTGTTGCTGGCTTCTCCGGCACTCAATACTGCTATGGCTCAAAGCAAAGCAAAAACAGCCGCTAAAAAGGCTGCAAAACCAACAGCTGCTGAAATTGCTGCGGGTAAAGCGCTTGTAGCAAAGTCCGACTGTTTAACCTGTCATAAAGTTGACGTTAAACTTGTTGGTCCGGCTTATATCGATGTAGCAAAAAAATATCCTGATAGCGAAGCTAACTATACCCTGCTTACTAAAAAAGTGATCGAAGGCGGTTCGGGCGCTTGGGGACAGATTCCAATGTCACCACACCCTACCCTGGCTGCTGCCGATGCTAAAAAAATGGTAAAATACATTTTATCGTTACAATAAAACCCGGAGAAATCCAGGTATTATAGCAGTTTGTTGCTTCGTTTTCTTGACGGATTTAATAACCAATAACCGTAAAAAGATGAAGCGACAAACTGTTTTTTTTGGCTGCATATCGGCCTGCGCCGTTACTGCGCTGTTTCTGATGCTCTGTGCATTCTGCACTACATCATCTCAACTTACCCTACCAAAACCTGTTAAGATCCTTGTTTTCAGCAAAACTGCAGGCTTTCATCACGGCTCCATAGCTGTAGGCAACGAGGCTATTATCAAACTCGGCGCAGCTAATGGCTTCAGCACAGATACTACTACTAACGCATCAAAATTCACCGCAGAAAATTTAAAGCAATATAGCGCGGTCATATTCCTGAATACTACCGGCGATGTGCTGAATAATGATGAGCAGCTGGCTTTTCAGAACTATATAGAAAAAGGCGGCGGCTTTGTAGGAGTACATTCGGCTACCGATACCGAGTATGACTGGCCATGGTATGGCAACCTGGTAGGCGCATACTTTGCCAATCACCCTGTTCCGCAAGAGGCTGTGCTTAATATAATAGATAATAACCACCCTTCTACTAAACATCTGCCTGCGCAATGGAAACGTACCGACGAGTGGTACAATTTTAAATGGATAGCTGACGGACTGCACATACTCATTAAAATTGATGAGGGCAGCTATAAAGGTGGTACCAACGGCGATAACCATCCCATGGCCTGGTACCATAGTGTTGGCAAGGGCCGCGCATTTTATACAGAACTAGGCCACACCGACGAATCATACGCCGATCCGGTTTACCTGCAACACTTGCTTGGCGGTATCAAATATGCTGCTGGCAAAAAATAACTCCCACCGACTGAATCATTAATATATATTGTTTTGAGAATTGACAACAAACCCCTTTGGCTTACGGGCATAGTATGCCTGTCGATGCTTGCTTACACCTGCTCTGTAAACAAGCAAACGCTAAAAAGAGATGCTGCCGGTAAAATTGTGTTAAATACCGCACCCAGCAATGCAGCGCTTTCGCCGGCAGAGAGCATGAAACGCATTTACCTGCAAAAAGGCTACCACCTGGAACTAGTGGCCAGCGAACCCATGGTGAGCGAACCTGTGGCAATAGCCTGGGATGCCAACGGGCGCATGTATGTTGCAGAGATGAATAGCTACATGCAGGATGTGGACGGTACCGGCGAGAACAAACCCATCAGCCGTATTAAGCGCCTTGAAGATACCAATGGCGACGGCAAAATGGATAAGGCTACCATTTATGCCGATAGCCTTTTACTGCCACGGATGATATTACCGCTGGATAACCGGCTATTGGTGAGCGAAACATTTTCGGCTAACGTGTATAGCATGGAAGACACCAATGGCGACGGCGTAGCCGACGTAAAAAAGCTGGTGTATAAGGATGAAGGCAAACCCGACAATCGCAACCTTGAACATCAGCGCAGCGGCCTGGTATGGAACCTTGATAACCGCATTTATATTACTACCGATCCATTGCGGTACACATTTGACGGGCAAAACCTGAATGCGGAAATGCTCCGCGAAGCACCGGGTGGACAATGGGGTCTTGCTAATGATAATTATGGCCGTCTATATTATTCCTCAGCGGGCGGTGAAACGCCGGCAGTAAACTTTCAGCAAAACCCTTACTACGGTTACTTTAACGCCGAGGGCCAGATCAACGACGAGTTTCAGCAGGTGTGGCCTGTTATGACCACGCCTGACGTACAGGGTGGTTTATCAAGACTACGTACCGACAGTACACTGAATCATTTTACGGCTTGCACTGGGCAATCGATTGTAAGGGGTGATAAATTACCCGCTGATCTGCAGGGCGACTTGCTGATATGCGAACCTGTAGGCCGCCTGATACGCCGCGCCAAGGTATTGAATACCGATGGTAAGCTATCATTGGTAAATGCTTATGACAAGGAAGAATTCATATCTTCTACTGACCGTAACTTTCGCCCGGTTAACTCTGTAACCGGTCCGGATGGAACGCAGTATATCGTTGATATGTATCGCGGCATTATCCAGGAAGGTAACTGGACACGTGAAGGCAGCTTCCTGCGCTCCAAGATAAAAGAAAATGGGCTGGATAGAAACGTCGGACGCGGCCGCATTTATCGTGTGGTATATGATGGCCTAAAACCTGAGAAGGTAAAGCCACATATGCTTACCGAATCGTCTGCAAAACTGGTAACATACCTTGTACACCCTAACGGCTGGTGGCGAGATAACGCACAAAAGCTATTGGTATTACGTAAAGACAAAAGTGTAGTACCCGCGCTGGAGAAAATGGCAGCATCGGATCCGAATGCGCTTGCCCGCATCCACGCGCTGTGGACCCTTAACGGTTTAAGCGCACTTAAACAAACGCAGCTGACATCAGCGTTGAAAGATGCAGATCCTACTGTGCGAAAATCGGCCATATGGGCGGCCGAAGATTTTTTAAAGAAAGACGAAGCCGGCATTATTACCGCACTGGAGCCTTTAAAAGCAGACCCGGACGCTAACGTTCGCTATCAATTAGCGCTGACGCTTCGTTACTCGAATAACAGCAAAGCCAAAGAGATCGTGAAATACCTTGTTGCTCATAGCGATGCCTCATCGGTGTTGGCGCAATCGCAACGCACATATGAACAACGTATTGCCGAGCGCGAAGAGGCTGAGCGCAAAGCAAAAATGCTTGCCGCTGCAGAGCGTAAATTGGTTGAAGATGGCGCTACTATATTTAAGCAACTGTGCGCTACCTGCCACGGTACAGATGGACGGGGTGTGAGCAATGGGGGCAAAAGCATGCCTGCACCGCCGCTGGCTTATAACGCCGATGTAAACGGAGACCCGCAAAAGCTTATACGCATATTATTGCATGGGCTTAAAGGACCAATAGGCGGAAAAACTTATCCTGATGAGATGCCGGCTTTGGGCGCAAATGACGACAATTATATTGCATCCGCGTTGAGTTATATACGCAGCAATATGGGTAACAAGGCAGGCATAGTAAAGCCTGAAGATGTGAAAAAGGTGCGCGAGCGCAGTGCTGGCCGTAATAAAAGCTGGACAATGACCGAGCTTAATGCCATTAAATAATAGCACTTGCCTAAGGGCAAATAAAAAGGCTTTGAGTAATACTCAAAGCCTTTTTTATGAGATTATGACCAACGGTCCTGGCGCTCGCCACGGCCATAGCCGCCACCACCGCCACGGTTGAAGCCACCGCCGCCACCGCGACGCTCGCCACCACCACCTGATGGTTTTTTATTTTCAGCCTGGCTAACCGCAATTGTACGGCCTTTTACCTCGCTCTTATTTAGTGCGTCAATAGCTGCTTGTGCTTCTGCATTGTCAGGCATCTCAACAAAACCAAAGCCCTTGCTACGGCCAGTTTCTCTGTCAGCGATTACCTTGGCAGAGCTTACTTCGCCAAATGGCTCAAAAAGAGCTCTCAATTCTGCTTCGCCTAATTGGTAGGGAAGACTTGCTACGAAAATGTTCATTAAAAATTAGTGTAAAAAAGTGAGTAGTTGGATTTTGCCTGTTGTATTAAGGGTTATTTTTAACGTTTTGTTTCTGGCTGTAATATAGGCATTTTCATAATAAAAATGCAACGGCCTTTTTTTCTTAATAATTTATTGTACTTATCAATCAGTTTATTAGAAAAGTCCGCGCTCCCGCAACTCATCCCTGCGTTGCTTTTCCTTTAACTTACGCTGGCGCTTTTCTTCCTTTTCCCGTTCTTTTATAATTTCTGCCGAGTCAACTTTTTGCTCTTCGCGCTCGGTGGTATCTTTTTTACCTCCGCCAAAAAGCCGCTGAAAAAAGTTGAGCTTCTTCTCAGGCAAATCAACAGGCAAAGCATCATCATTGTTTTGAATAATAGTACTATCTATCTGCGTAGTATCGGCCGGAGCTTCGCGACGCAACGCCTCACGCAAACGCACGTTATAAAAACCGTAAGCACTACTGTCTGGCGCTACCAAACCTTTGCTTGCCATTAAACGGCCAATCAGGTTAAAGTAACCATGCAGCCCGCGCCGCAGGGTACCATCTGGTTGAAAAGCGTACAAACCCGCTTTAGGATTAGGCACTATGCTGGCAAGGTATATACTTTCGCCCAAAGTAAGTTCTGAAGGGCTTTTGCCAAAGTAAAAGTGGGATGCCTCCGAAATGCCGTAGATATTGTATCCCCATTCAATAATGTTAAAATATACCTCCAGCATGCGGTTTTTGCTCATCAGGCGGTTATTCTCAATCAACCAGACTATCAAAATCTCCTCAATTTTTCTCGATAAGGTTTTATTACGACTCAGGAATGCATTTTTTACCAGCTGCATAGAGATGGTACTGCCGCCACGAACGAAACGCTTCTCTTTAAAGTCGGTGATGATTGATTTACGGATAGCCTCTTCCACGAAACCGTTATGGCGGTAAAAGGATGGGTCTTCGGCGGTCATCACTGCATTGCGCAAATCAGGAGCAATTTGGCTAAGTGGTGTAAACTCCGGGTTTGATGGACCGATCACATGCGGCCCCATAGGCTTGCCTTTTTCGTAAGGAATGTAAGTAAAAGTATTATTGAGCTTGGTGAGATCGGTGGTACCAAATTTAATGATGCGGAAGTCTTTCTTATCTAAGCGCGAATCAAACTTTAAGCTGTCAATCCGGCTTTTATCCATGTAAAAGTTAAGGGCGTAGTTAAGCTCTCCGGATACCTTCATGCCATCAAGTGACTCAAACATGCCTACCGGGAATGAATCGAAAATATCCTGTGCCTTCACCCAGCCGGTATTAACTTTCAACTCGTAAATCTTTACCGGGTTAAGCGTGTACTTGATGTATGGGTTAGCTTTTATTTTTTTAAAGTGGATGACAGAGGAGCTGTCCAGCGAAATATAGTTGGAGCCGATAAAGACATTCGCATCAATGGCGCCATTCGGAATTATAATATCGTGTGTAGAAAGGCCCGGATGGTTCAGCAATAAATTTGTAGCACCCCAATAGCTGTAAACACGGGTTTCGTCATTTTCTTCGGCAACTTTGGTAAGCCTGGTGGTTATGGTATCTGCGTTTATCTTAAGCTTAAATTTTTTCTGAATAATAGGCAGCTCAAGCTTTTTTCCATCGGCAAATAATTTAACGTCAATATCTTTATCAGATGCGTGCATTTTACCCGCCATGTGCCAAACGGATTCGCCTCCGTTTACCCGGATGGTAGAGGTAAGGTCGCCATCTTTAATCAACGCCTTTTGTGCCAGCAAGGCTACCTTAGTGGTATCTTCGGTATAAGAAATATTAAAATTACTCAGATCAAGATTATCCGGCACCTTGTACAATACTTCGTTGATCAGGTTGTATGAAAGGTGAGCAAGATCCACTTTTTCTTTGCTGGTGGTATCGCGTTTCTTTTTACGGAAAAGAAAATCAAAGTTGCGAACACCTTTACGGGTTACCAGGTTTAAAAAGCCATCCTGCAGGGTAACGTCAGAAAGTATAATATCGCCTGTGATAAGCGGCATCAGCTTTACATCAACAATTAATTTTTTAATATTCAGTAAGCTGTCGCGCTCGGCGGGTACAATGCTAATATTATCAAACGATACCTGACTAAGCCCTGTAAAGTGCGCCGAACCTATTTTTACATCTAAATTATACTGGTTCCTGGCTTTAGCTTTAGCTTTGTAGATAACTTTTTGCAGTAAGGCTTCGCGTTTCGAGTATGCAACATAACCACTTATCAACAACAGTAATAAAACGCAGGCGAGTACAATACCGGTGATCCGGAGATATTTTGGGTTAAGACGCATCTGAAAATTTTTCCAAAACTAAGTTATTTCTTATCTGCTACAAACGCTGTGCATAGCAATTTATTTCCGTAACAAAAGCAAACATAGGCTGTTTTTATATTTTTGCGATTATTAAATGATGATTACAAAAGAACAAGTTTTAAACGCACTGAGCAACGTTGAGGAACCGGATCTAAAAAAAGACCTGGTTACCCTAAACATGATTCAGGATATTCATATTGATGGCAACCGCCTGAGTTTCTCGGTGGTATTAACAACCCCGGCATGCCCGCTTAAAGGGTTAATAGAGAATGCTTGCCGCAACGCCATCGGTCATTTTATAAGCAAAGACATAGAGGTGAGTATTAACATGACCTCGCAGGTAACCGCGCAAAGAAACAATGGAGTACCAGGCGTTAAAAATATAATCGCCGTTGCATCGGGTAAAGGCGGTGTAGGTAAATCAACCGTGGCGGCAAATCTGGCACTTGGCCTTGCGGCTACCGGCGCTGCTGTAGGTTTGCTTGATGCCGACATCTATGGACCTTCGCTACCTATTATGTTCGGGCTGGAAGGTGCACGACCTGCCGCTACGCAACAAAATGGCAAAACACGTATCGAGCCTATAGAAAAATATGGTCTTAAACTGCTTTCCATAGGCTTTTTTACTGACCCTAACCAACCAGTGCCATGGCGCGGACCAATGGTGTCCACAGCGGTTAAGCAATTGTTTAATGATGCCGACTGGGGCCAATTGGACTACCTGGTGGTTGACTTACCCCCCGGTACCGGCGATATACACATTACAGTAACACAAAGCTTCCCGGTGGCAGGGGCCGTTATTGTGACCACACCACAAAACGTAGCCCTTGCTGATGCTAAAAAAGGCATAGGTATGTTTATGATGGATGCCATTAACGTGCCGATATTAGGCATTGTTGAAAACATGGCTTACTTTACACCAGCCGAGCTACCTCAGAACAAGTATTTTATATTTGGCAAAGATGGCGGCAAAAAACTGGCCGAGCAGTTAGAGGTACCACTACTTGCAGAGATACCGCTTGTAAAAGGCATCAGCGATGCGGGAGATGCAGGCATGCCAGCCATTTTGCAGGACGATAATATACTGAAAGAAGCGTTTATTGATATGGCCAAGCATGTGGCGCAGCAAGTATCAATACAGAATGCCCGCAGTGCCGCAGCGCAAAATTTTGCAAATATTTAGTACCTTTACGATTATAATAATAAAGAGATGAGTTTGTTAGAACAGGTAGAAAAAGCGCTGGATACCATAAGGCCGTATCTGGAGGCTGACGGTGGGAACGTTTCTGTGGAGGAAATTACGCCTGATAACTTAGTAAAATTGAAGTTGCTCGGTTCTTGCGGCTCTTGCCCGATGAGCATCATGACTTTAAAAGCCGGCATCGAGCAGGCCATAAAAAAGGCGGTGCCAGAGGTTACCGGTGTTGAAGCCATCAACCTTACCGATATTGACGACCCCAACGCAGTTTTACCAGAGAACATGCGTTAATGTGTTAAGTATTGTTAAAACAGGCGCCAATGTAATAAATTGGTTTTAATTTTAATAGTTGATTAAACCTTTCAAGCTATATCAGGTAATACTATAAAGCACCTCAGATTAATGAAATATTTAATAGGGATATTATTATTGGTGTGCAGCACTATGGCAATGGCCCAGCAGCAGGATAAGCCGCTGGTACAATTCTCCGGCGTTACCCACAACGCGGATAGCGCCAGCGTGATCGTACCCTATGTAACCATCACCAATATTTCAACCAAACAAACCGTTAGCACATCAAACTATAAAGGCTACTTTTCATTTGTAGCACACGAGCAGGACAGTATACGCTTTACCTCTATTGGTTTTGCACCGGAAATGATTGTGATACCGGCTAATGCAAATAAAAGCTTCACCGCTAAAGTATTACTTAAACCTCAGATAGTGAACCTGCCGGCATTTACCATATTCCCTTGGGCAACGACCGACGAGTTTAAGAAAGATTTCATGGCGATGAAGGTAGCCGACGACGATTTGGAAATTGCCAAAAAGAACGTGAGCCGCGCCTCCATAATGGCCATGACCAATACCCTGCCGAGAGACGGCCGCGAAATGCAAGCTTCATACGGCTCTGCAATGCATAACCGTATAGTAAACGAGCATTCATTACAGCCGAATCCGTTGCTGAACCCATTAGCGTGGGGCAGCTTGATTAAGCAAATATCTAACGGCGATAAAAGCCGCTCCAGCAATTAACGGCCTTTTTTAGCAGCAGGAAATTTCATGCGGTAATCAACCTTAACCGCTCCTTTTGAAATATCATTCAACTTTTTCTCGATAAGGCGCTTGCGCAATGGGTTGAGTTTATCTGTAAAAAGTTTGCCTTCAATATGATCATACTCATGCTGTATAATACGGGCAGCCATTCCTGATACGGTGTCCTGGTGGTGCTTCCAGTTCTCGTCGTAATAAGAGATGGTAATGGTTGGTTTACGGTAAACATCCTCCCTTATATCTGGAATGCTCAGGCAACCTTCGTTAAAGCCCCACTCCTCTCCTGTTTCTTCAATAATCTGCGCATTTATGAAAGCCTTTTTATAATTGGCTAATTGCGGATCCTCATCATCAAATGGCGATGCATCTACCACAAATAAGCGCATAGACATACCGATTTGCGGCGCGGCCAACCCAACTCCGTGTGCAGCGTACATCGTCTCAAACATATCGTCAACCAGTTGCTTAATGTTCGGATACTCGTCAGCATCAATCGCTGTTGCTTTCTTCTTCAGTACAGGGTCGCCGTAGGCTATTATCGGATATTTCATTCTACAAAAATAAAGGTTTTATTTTATTCGGGATCAAATACCAGCGTCATGAATTGGTTATTGTCCAATACCTCATTGCTTATTGCCAGCAACTGATCCGCCGTTACGGCATTTACCTTCTCAACAACTTCTTCAAAGGTGTCGGAATAACCATAGTCGAGCACATTTTTAGCAATAGCGATAATAATGCCCATGCGGTTTTCTTCAGACAAGGCTATCTGCCCTATAAATTTCTGCTTAGCCTGGTGCAATTGGGTTACTCCCATTTTTGCGTCGCGCAATTTTTTAAGCTCCCGGTTCAGTATGCGCATGGCTCTGTCATATTTACCGGCATCGGTTCCGAAGTATATGCTGAACATGCCGGTATCGGTAAGCGGGGTGTAATTCGACTCAATGGTATAGGCTATACCATACTTTTCGCGGATTTCCAGATTTAGTCGACTGCTCATGCCCATTCCACCCAGGTAGTTATTGAGCAATAACAAACCAAATTTATCCGGGTGGTTGGCAGGATACGTTTGTATGCCGGTAACACAATGTGTTTGCGCAATCGGCTTTTCAACCCGCATTAACTCGCCTTTATTGGCAAGCGGTGCGCGTCTTTCCTTTTTTACATGATTGGCTTTAATACCACCGAAATAACGCTCGCATATTTTAATAACCTTGGCCAGTGTGTAATTACCGGACACGGCAAAAGCCATCTGATCGGTAGCGTAATTTTGACTGATGAAGTCTTTTATATGCTCGCGGGTTAAGGCTTGCACCGTCTCGGGCGTACCAAGTATATTATTGCCCAGGCTGTGCCCTTTAAACAGTAAGCCTTCAAAATCGTCTTGTATAGCTTCTTCGGGCTGGTCGAGGTAAGAGGCTATCTCGTCCAATATAACACCCCGCTCTTTGTCGGCTTCATCATCCGGAAAGGTGGAGTGAAAGAGGATGTCCTCAAATAAATCGGCACAACGCTCCAGGTGTTGCTGCATAAATGAGGCGTGCACACAGGTATACTCCTTGGTGGTATAAGCGTTAAGATCGGCGCCAACCATCTCCAGGCGGTTAAGTATCTGGCTGGTGCTGCGCTTTTCGGTACGCTTAAATATAAGGTGCTCTATAAAATGCGCAAGACCGTCGGTACCCGGCGCCTCATCACGCGAGCCGGCATTGATGATAAAACAACAATGCGTAACTGGCGAGGGCGACGGTTTAAATATAATGCGAATGCCGTTTGTAAGGGCATGTACGTGATAATCCATAATAAACAGAGCGCAAAGATACGGCTTTTAACAGGCGTATTTGTTTGCCGCATGTAAACCGTACAATGCTAACCGGTTAAAAACAACAATATTGTACATAATACACTTTCTTATTAAGCTTTTTTGAGGTATTTGTTTTACTTTAGCTTCTATATTGCTGAACGCCGGCAGGTAGCCATCAGTAGTTGATTTTACCTGCCCAGAGCAACCACCCTGATAAACCAGATACAATGAAAATTAGCGTAGCCGGAATTAATTTTGAACCTTTTATTGCAGCCGATGAGATTGCCAAACGTGTAAGGGTGCTTGGCGCACAACTCAACGTTGATTTTAGCCATACTACACCTGTTATTGTTGGGGTGCTTAACGGTAGTTTTATATTTATTGCCGACCTGATGAAAGAGGTTACCATCCCATGCGAGGTTACCTTTACCAAGCTGGCGTCCTACTACGGGGGAACATCAAGCACTGGAAAAATTCGTGAGGATATAGACCTTAGTGTTGATATTGAGGGCCGCGATGTATTGCTGATTGAGGATATTGTAGAAAGCGGTAACACGATGAACTACCTGCTGGAAAAACTGCGGGTGCGCAATCCAAAATCTATCACTATATGCTCATTACTGCTTAAACCTGCAGCGTTGGACAGCCGCCCGCCTGAATTAAAATATGTGGGCTTTGAGATTGAAAATGATTATGTAATCGGCTACGGCCTGGATTACCATGAACTCGGCCGTAACCTGAAAGAGATTTACAGGAAAGTTTGATAAGCTTCATCTTTGCCATATATCTTTAAATATACACCCAGTCATGCCGAACTTGTTTCGGCATCTTATTTAAATTGGCTTTTAACGTTGACATACATTAGAGGTGCTGAAACAAGTTCAGCATGACCTATTGTTCTCTATTCAGGGAACACGATGTATAAGTGTCATCCTTTAGATGATTATGGCCGGGGTCAAATACCCGCTACCTCACTCAACAATTCTACCGCTTCATCAATACTGTTTAAACTATCGATGCTGATACGGAGCGTGTTTTTCACTTCCTTAAGATTGGTGCGGCGGGGATTGGCCTGCACAAAGTTAAGCACGCGCCTAAATGCTGCCGACTCAAAGTAGGGCGACTGCTGGTTACTGATAAAATAACCGCGCAGTATATTTTTCTTCAGTGATATCTTTTCAAAACCAATTGCCTTACCCAGCCATTGCAGGCGCATGGTGTTCAGCATATCTTTTACCGGCGGTGGCACTGGGCCAAACCTGTCTTGCAACTGTTGCTCAAATGCTATCAACTCCGTCTCATTTTCCAGCTTAGATAGCTCTGTATATAAGTTATACCTCTCGGACAGGCTGGTTACATACTCATTCGGAATCAAAATCTCCAGGTCGGTATCCACTTGTGTGAATGAGATGTATGGCCGCGGCTTTTCTTCGGTGAAAACTTCTTTAAATTCTTCGTCCTTAAGCTCTTGGATGGCCTCATCCAGTATTTTGTGATACATCTCGAAGCCGATTTCGGCAATAAAGCCGCTTTGCTCGGCACCAAGCAGGTTACCACTGCCACGGATGTCCAGGTCGCGCATGGCTACGTTAAAGCCGCTACCCAGGTCGCTAAATTCCTCAATTGCACTCAGGCGCTTGCGCGCTTCACTGGTAAGCGTTGATAGCGGCGGACTCAGCAGATAGCAGTAAGCCTTTTTATTACTGCGCCCTACCCGGCCACGCATCTGGTGCAAATCGCTCAAACCAAACATGTGTGCGTGGTTGATGATGATGGTATTAGCGTTAGGAATATCTAAACCAGCTTCAATGATTGTGGTAGCCACGAGTACATCATACTCCGCGTTCACAAACTTCAGCATTACATCCTCCAGGGCGTCGCCATCCAACTGCCCGTGAGCAATACCAATTTTGGCTTGCGGTACCAGCTTCCGTATCAAACCACCAAGTTGCGGCAAGTCATTTACCCGGTTATGAATAAAGAATACCTGACCGCCACGCTCCATTTCAAACTCAACAGCTTCTTTAATCAGCTTTTCGTTAAAAACATGCAGCTCGGTAACTACCGGCTGCCGGTTCGGCGGCGGGGTTGATATAATGGATAAGTCGCGGGCGCCCATTAAAGAAAAGTGCAGCGTACGCGGTATAGGTGTAGCAGTGAGCGTAAGCGTATCCACATTGGCACGCATTTGCTTCAGCTTTTCTTTGGTTGATACACCAAACTTCTGCTCCTCATCAATGATCATAAGGCCGAGGTCCTTAAACTTTACGTCCTTACTCACCAAACGGTGCGTACCTATGATAATGTCAACCTTCCCCTCTTTAAGGTTCTCTAAAGTCTCCTTTATCTGCTTGCTGCTTTTAAAGCGGTTTACATAATCAATATTACAAGGGAAACCCTTCAGCCTGTCGCTAAATGTTTTGTAGTGCTGTGCTGCCAAGATAGTGGTAGGTACTAATATGGCCACCTGTTTACTATCTGCCACGGCTTTAAAGGCAGCACGAACGGCCACCTCAGTTTTGCCAAAACCTACGTCGCCGCATATCAGGCGGTCCATAGGGTGCGGCGATTCCATATCCTTTTTAAAATCGAGCGTAGCTTTTTCCTGATCGGGGGTATCCTCATATAAAAAGGATGCTTCCAGCTCAGTCTGCAGATAACTATCCGGAGAGAAGGCATTGCCCGTTTGTGCCTTACGTACAGCGTAAAGCTTAATAAGGTCGCGGGCTATGTCTTTAACTTTTTTTTTTGTTGTTTTCTTAAGGCGCTCCCAGGTATCAGTACCCAGCTTGTTCATTTTGGGCACCGTACCCTCTTTACCGCTATATTTAGAGATGCGGTTAAGCGAGTTAATGTTTACATAGAGCAAGTCATTATCGGCATATACCAGGCGTATCATCTCCTGCATTTTGCCTGACACTTCTACTTTTTCGAGGCCTGCGTATTTACCAATGCCGTGGTCAATGTGCGTAACGTAGTCGCCCGGCTTAAGCTCACGCAGCTCTTTGAGCGTAATGGCCTGCGAGCGTTGGTAGCTCTTTTTAAGCTTATATTTATAGTATCTGTCAAATATCTGGTGATCAGTATAACAAGCTATCTTCTGCTCGTAATCAACAAAGCCCTCACGCAGTGCAAGGTTTATCGGTGTAAATTTTACCGTTTTATCCAGATCATCCAGGATGGCGTAAAGGCGCTCAATCTGCTTTGGCGAATCGGTAACTATATAATTCTCTACCTTATCAGCCTCGTTGTTTTTGAGGTTGTGAATAAGCAGACTAAAATCTTTATTAAACGATGGCTGCGGCCGCATATCAAAATGCACCTGCTCATCAGCCTCATAAAAGAATTGCTTGCCAAACTCTACCACTGCGAAATCATACAGCTGGTCGGCAATCATCTTATCATCCGTAAAGCTGAATTTCGGATCTATCCACTCCGGGTTTTGCGTTTTATCTTCAGCAGGTAAGGCCTTCCACAACTGCGTAGCCTTTTTATAGCCCGTTTTGATGATATCTAAAGTGAACTGCACATCCTTCATCCATACCTGCGTACCGGCGCCCATGTATTCTAACAAAGAGATGTTGTGCTCTGTCAGGAATTTAGACTGCACATTAGGCACTATGGTGATGCTTTTAACCCGTTCGTCAGAAAGCTGGCTCTCTATTTCGAAAGTACGGATGGACTCTATATAATCACCGAAAAACTCCACGCGGTAAGGCAGGTGATGCGAAAAAGAAAATATATCAACAATACCACCGCGAACCGAAAACTGGCCTGGCTCATACACAAAATCAACCCGCTCAAAATCATACTCTACCAAAAACTCGGTAATAAACTCAATGTTGAGGCTGTTGCCTACAGAAATTTCAAGGGTATTTTTCTCGAGTGACGAGCGGTCAATCACCTTTTCGGCAAGTGCCTCAGGGTAAGTAACCACCATACGGCCAAACTCCGCGTTGTTCTTTAACTCGTTCAACACCTCGGCACGGGCCAATACATTGCTGCTATCGGGCTGGGTAAACTCAAATGGCTTTCTGTATGAGGATGGGAACAATAAAACCTCTTTGCCGGTAAGATTTTCCAGATCGCCGGAGAAATAGGCGGCTTCTTCACGATCTGGCAGCACAAACACCATATCATGATGCTGCAAAAAATACAAAGCTACCGCCATAGCGGCATCGCCTGATCCCACTAAACCACGCAGCTGCACCCTTGGGTTCTTTTTAGCATTTAGCGCTTTAGCCAATGCCTGTACCCTACGGTCGGCTTTATAACGTTCTAAAATATCACGTATATCCAAAACTGGCGCAAATATACTCAAAACTGCCTTTTTAACCTACTTAAAGCCAAATAGTGACATTATATTCAAACAAAAGTGTTTGATGTATGCTTTAGTAGATACTTAATGCGGGTAAGCGTTGGGTAAAAAGCTGTTTAACCTAAATATATTTAACAGAATATGAAAAATGCACTATTATCTGGTTTAATCATTGGCATTCTCAGCGGCGTATGGCTGTTCCTGATGTACAATGCCGGGTACGATCTTCGTGATTCCAAAGCATCGCCGTATGAATATATTTCGGTGCTGATACCTATTATAGGTTTGTTAATAGCCATTAAAGATTATCGTGATAATTACCTAAACGGGCAGATGGGCTTTCTGGAAGGCCTTGTACAAAGCTTTAAGATCCTGATCTTTGGCGGTATCCTTTCCATCTTCGCAGCTATTGTATACATTAACTATGTATCCGGCGATCATAACTTTGAAGATTTCTCGGGCCGTATGTTCGGCGCATTATTGGTTGGTGTTTTAAGTGCCTTGGGTGTATCTTTGCTATACACAACCAAGTCAAACAAAGTTGATTAAGACGCTTTTCGCTAAATATTTTGAAATAATCTTCTGGATAGCGGCATTGGTGGCGCTTGCTTTTAGCAATCCCGCCGCCAATACGCACTTCACCTTATGCCCCTTCAAATTAATGGGCATTACCTGGTGCCCGGGCTGTGGTATAGGCCACGCCATAGCATGGCTCTTTAAGGGCAGTATCACTAACTCTTTTAATGCGCATTGGTTTGGGATACCCGCCTTAGCTATAATTTTATGGCGCATATTCTCGTTGACGCGCATGCGACTGCAAAACCGGTAAAAATATTAGCGGCAATTCACCGTTAAAACCACCTTATTTACCGATTTCACTTTATCATCCGCCAGTTTTTGATTGTGGTATGTGATAGCTTGATATATCTTTACATCAGTTATTTAAATCAATCACTAAATACTGAAAGCCATGTACCCTTACAATGATCCATATTATGCTTTTTCAGGCATCACCCCAGAAGAGGTAACCTTTTTACAACAAGGCACTGCCGGATTGGATGAGCAAACCAAAAACAGGTTTTACTCTATCTATTCTACAAAGCGCCGCAACCCGCAGGATGTTTTACTGGTAACCCTGCTTGGTTTTGTTTGCGTTGCCGGCGTACAGCGTTTTATGCTGGGCCAGATAGGTATGGGCCTTTTATATATTTTCACCGGAGGCCTGTGTATGATAGGCACCGTAGTGGACCTTATCAATCACAAAAACCTCACCAACGAGTACAACAAGCAAATGGCGTATGAAACGTTCCAGATTGTGAAAATGTACCAATAAATACAACATGCCGCTTAACAGCGAAACAGGTAAATATATCATCATAGCCGGCGCGCTTATAATGCTCGCCGGCATTGTCATTTACTTTTTTAGTGGCAAATTGCACTGGCTTGGCCATCTGCCTGGCGATATACGCATAGAGCGTGAAAACTTCCGTTTCTACTTCCCTGTTACCACCTTAATCATCATTAACCTGCTGTTATGGCTGTTGATGAGGTTATGGAGATGGCTAAGCTGAGAAAACACCTGCTGATCTTGCTATTTATCCCGCTCAAAATAAGTTAAGGACTGATAGCTACTTAATTGCCTTTCTCGCGCTATGAAAGCACCCGCAATTGTGGATAAAAAATAAATTGTGGAAATTTTTAAAACACACTTTTATTTACGATAAAAAAGTCCTATAATTGCAATCCGATTTTTACGGGCTAAAAATTGGATTTAAAGGCTAAAAATCATGGATTTAGTAAAATTTGTAGAAGAGCAATCAGTAGTAAAGAAAGAGGTTCCTGCATTTAAAGCAGGTGATACTGTTACTGTGCATTATAAAATCAGAGAGGGTAACAAAGAGCGTATCCAGCTTTATCAAGGTGTAGTTATCCAACGCAACAGCGCTGGTACTACCGAAACCTTCACTGTGCGTAAAGTATCAAACAGTATAGGTGTAGAGCGTATTTTCCCTATCAACTCGCCAAACATCGACAAGATAGTTGTAAATAGCTACGGTAAAGTTCGCCGTGCTAAACTGTTCTACCTGCGCGCCCTTACCGGTAAAGCTGCACGTATCAAATCAAAACGCGTGTAATTACCGCCTGCAAACTTTACTGAAAAGAAATAAACAAAACCTCTCCGGAAATCCGGTGAGGTTTTTATTTTTGGTAGTAAGTAAGCATGAAATTACCTTATCATTTACCTGCACTCGCCTGCTTTCTGTTTATTGCTTGCAATAATACAACGACCAAAAGTAAAGCACCTGCCGTTACAGATACGTCGGCAATCCAAGCCAAATCTTCCAAATCGACACCTTTAGTTGAACGGGACACCGTTACCGCCACTGAAGCGGAAGATGAGTGGCTACCCCGATATGTGCTCGTGGCAGACACCGGGAACAATTACTTTGCATTACAAAAGCAAATGGTTGCACAAGCCCGCCTCAGTGATCTTCGTATAGATTCTATGGGGCGGTTTTATGATGCTAAAAAGAACTTGATCAGACTACCGGATAACTCAGATGATGAGATTTATGCAGGCGACTATTTCCCTCGCCGTGATGATAATGAATACCTGAGTATTGAATACCTGAATATATACAAAGAAGATGCTAAAGAAAAGACTATGGCAGTAATAGCAGGTATCTATATATCCAAATCAGGTGCTGATAGCGCTTACGCACGTTTGAATGATCGAAAATCTTTTATACTAAAGACTGACATTTACCAAGGTTGCATGCATTGAAGTATTGTTTACCTTAGTGTCAGTAAAGTAAACTGTTAATGGCTGTAATCCCCAAAAAATACCTGAGCCGCAAGGAGGAAATTTTTCGGCAATATCTGGCTGTTATTGACCGTCATATTGACGATATCTTGAATGGCCGCGTGGAAGAGATGTATGAACTGCGCGATATTGCGGGCGAATTGTTTATACATCCCACCCATCTTAGCAACGTAATTAAAGAGCATACCGGCAAGCACCCCTGTTTCTTTTACGAGAAAAAACTTATAGAAATAGCAAAAGAACAACTGAACGACCCTGCCAACAGTATTGCCGATGTTGCGCGACGCCTTACGTATGATCCGTCAAACTTTACCAAATGGTTTAAGTTTTTCGAGAATGTTACACCCTCGCAATACCGCAAGCAACTGGCAACATTATAAAAAAAAGAAGGCGGCCTAAGTACCGCCTGTCTTTCCGTTTTTGAACCTTTAATATATCGAAGAGTTACTTAGGCGAGGTGGGCCGGTTAGCAGTAAGGGCAATTTCGCCCCTGAACATTTTTGCGCCATCGCCGGAGAGGCGCAGGTAATAGTCGGATGAGCAGGCTGTGCCGTCTTCATCCAGCGTAACAAAGTTTGATCCGGCAGGTATAAACGCGGCGCTTTCTGCTGTCTTGGCAATCTGGTTACCTTCGTTATACTCATCAAACATAGAGATGTAGATGCCCTGAGCACCTACCCTTTTCATATTGTAAAACTGTCGCCACATAAAGTCGCCATGGGCGCGCTGCCGCTCCTGCAAATCGCCCGGTAAAACACACGGTTGATAGTCGATACCATGAGCGTTGCAGTAAGCCTGGTCGGGGCGGTTTACATTAGCATAAAAACTATCAGATTCGTTCCAGTTGCCAATGCGTCCTACCATCCAGGGCGATATCATATCCAGCGCGTTATAGGCGCTTAAAAAGTTAGGCCTCGAGTCGCTGTTCTGTTCACGCCAATGTGTAGGCACGCCGCCGATAACATAACAACCCTTAGTCTTAAACCATTTGATCACGTCCAGGCATACGGAGGCAGGCCACGGATGATTGCTATCTGAAAAGCCAAAGCCCCAGATGCACACTACCGGCTTGCCATTTTGCTTGGCATAAGCAGATGATGCCGTGTATGCCGACATCTTATTTGTCCAATCGGCCTTGATTTCGTTTTGCATCGCCGTCCACCCGCTTACATCGTACATGATGTAGAACTTACGGCCGTACTTCTCCGAGGCTGTTTTTACTTTGGCAGTAATGGCGTCGCGTACCGGCCCTTCAATGCCGTTCGGGTTAAAGCGTTGCAGAGCTGCGGTATTTAAACCGTTATCCTGCATCCATTTAAAATGCGTATCAACCGTTTGGTCATTAAATGACGAAAAGAGTTTGGCTTCGCTGCCATTATTAAGATTGGGCCAACCGGTAGCGTATGTAGCTGTATAATCGCGCACATCAGGCCACGATTTAATACCATTATTATCTACAGAAGGGATTTTGGCCCAGTCCTGCGTGTAGTGCCACCATGCATCAATAGGTGAGCCATCGCCTTTTGCGGCAAACCAGCCTTGATAACCAACTGTTACTTTGCCTACCACATCACCTACAGGCGATGGTTTAAGGTCAATTTCTTCCTGGTTGTCATTTTTATCATCCGGCTTGGGGTTATCATTCTTTTTGCTGGAACAGGCTGTTAACAACAAAGCAGCCAGCGCCGGCAAAACGCATGCTTTTAATAAAAATTTACTCATTACGGTTTCTTCTTCGGGTTATAATTGTACCACCAAAAAAAGCAGCACACCCTTAAAAAAAGCATAATAAAATATTAACGAAGTCGCTTTTTTGTGGATTACGGTAAATTATATCTGATTAAACGGCTCCGCGTACATCGCCCTGGCTATTTTGATAGTCGGACGGAGACATACCAAACTGTCGCAGAAAGTTCCGCCCGAAGTGCGTTTGCGAATTATAGCCCACCATGTCTGATATTTCATAGATACGAAAAACACCTTCGTTCAGTAATTCGGCGGCCCGTTTAAGCCTCGCCACGTTAATAAGCTCGTTTGGAGTAAGGTTTGATATGGCTTTAATTTTTCGGTAGAGCGTTGGGCGGCTCATATTCATCATATCGGCCAGGTTTTCCACGTCGAGATTTTTATTTTCGAGATTAGCATAGATAAGATCATTCAACTTCTCCAGGAAAAGCTCATCCGCACGGTTGTGCGCTATAGTTTTAATATGTGCCAGCGGCGAATTGGCAAAGTACTGCTTAATTTTATCGCGATTACGCAGTAAACTGGATACCTGCACCTGCAAATGCTCCGGCGAAAAAGGCTTTTCAATGTAAGCATCTGCTCCTAATTCTAACCCCTCTATTTTAGATTGCAGCGTATTTTTTGCAGTAAGTAAGATAACAGGGATATGCCCGAGCTCAAAGTCAGCCTTTATGGTTCGGCAAAGCTCAAAACCGTCAATACCGGGCATCATTACATCGCTAATGATGATGTGCACGGGTGTGTTGCGCATTATGTCCAAAGCGCCTGCACCATCTATTGATGTAAGCACTTCGTATTTTTCGCACAGGTCGTCGGAGATAAATTCCAGAATCTCTTCGTTATCATCAACAACGAGCACTACATGCCGCCCGTGCTCTGTAGACAAATGCGGCTCGGCATGGACTATCGTTTTCTCCATCTTCCATTCAGGTTAAACTCAAATAATTGGTGTATAGGTAGTGTTAAAACAAATATATTAAAATCGTTTTGAGGAACGGCCATTTTTAGACTTCCTTTATGCAATTCTGCCAATGCTCTGGAGATGGACAATCCTATTCCGGTGCCATGCTTCTTACTGCCATCCCTAACTCTGAAAAACGGTTCAAAGATTTTTTCCTGTAAATCAGCGGTTATCTGCCTGCCATTGCTGCGTACCTCTATGAAAATCTGGTCGGCATGAGGCGCTACCGGCGACAGTTTTATTTCTATGATGGATTTGCCATACTTAATTGCGTTATCTAAAAGATTGCTTACTATTTTGGTGATGGCTTCCGGATCTATATAGGCAAATACCGTTTTGGCAGGCACATCTATCTTAAAGCTCATCCCTTGCTCCTCCGCCGCTGCCTGAAAGCTTTGTGATATCTCGTTTAGCATTTGGTTCATGTTAACCTTCACAAAGTTGAGGGAAAAACCACTCGACTCGGTTTTGCGGAAATCAAGCAACTGATTAGTGAGCATAAGCAAACGCTCGGTGTTGCGGTGCATGATATTAAGGTTTTTTTCCATGCCCGGCACTTCTTCCGCCCGCTTTAACAGTTTTTCCATGGGGCCTTTGATCAGGGTGAGCGGTGTGCGTATCTCGTGCGCTACGTTGGTAAAAAATTCGATTTTGGCCTGATAAACTTCTTTTTCCTTCTCATTCTCAAAAATTTCGCGCTGCCTGTTATGCTTGGCCTGCAGGCGCAAGTTGTATCTGCGCACCAGCCATATCACCATCACCATAGCTGCAAGCACATACAACATGTAAGCTACGCTGCTTTTCCAAAACGGCGGCAGCACGCGAATGTGTAATGACGTTTCGTGCTTGCTCCACTTGCCCTGTGCATTTGCCGCCTTAACTTTAAAAGTGTATTTGCCGGCCGGGAGTTCGGTAAAATAAGCGCGGCGGTTGGTTTTAATGTACGTCCACTGGTAATCTAAACCGTCCATTTTATAAGCATACTCTGTAGTAGCCGGTGATGAGTAGCTAAGTGCCGAAAAATCTATACTGAACGACGAGCTGCGATGGTCAAGAACAAGCGCTTTGGTAACTAATATAGATTTGGCAAGCGGAGAATTTGCAGCGCCCACCTGCAATTCTTTATTATTTACCTGGAAGCCGGTTATGTAAACGGGAGGCACAAACGCACTGGCTTTAATAGATTCGGGCCTGAAACTGATCATGCCTTTTACGCTGCCGAAATACATTTTGCCGCTGCTGTCTTTGTAGGCAGAACAGTAATTAAACTGATCGTTAAGCAAGCCGTTGGCGCGGGTATATACTTTTATGGTTTCGTTACGCATATCAAAACATACCAAGCCTTTTGATGTGCTTATCCATAAATGCTTAGTAGAGTCTTCCAGGAGGTTATAAATGATATTGCTTGGCAGACCTTTATCAATAGAGTATTGTACAGTTTTGCCGCTGCGGGGCATATACTTATATAAGCCTGCCTCTGTAGCTATCCAAATGTCGTTATTACTGTCCTCGAAAAGTGAGGTTATCCTGATCTGGCTCAGATCCGTTTTCAATGTCCTTATTTGGGCTATATGCCCTTTAATACCCTTGCCCGGATTAAAATAATAAACACCATGGCGGAACGTGCCAACCCATATAGTTCCCTGGCTATCTTCTGTAATTGTTGAACAAAACGCTTTTGCGGGCACCTCTTTAACCTGATGGAAAGCATTTTTAAGTGGATCATACGCATACATGCCATCAGGTGTACCTACATATATGGTACCCGACCGACTTTTGTACATGCTATGAATAAAGTTGTTGCGAAACTTACCCGGCTTTGCGCCTGCAGTGTAATGCCGCACTACCTTTTCGGTACGTAAATCCATTACATCAAGGCCATGCTCAAAAGTGCCTATCCACAGTTCATTATTATTGACTATTAAGCCGTGGACATTGGTGTTGGAAATACTGCCGGGGCCGGGTTTAAAATTGGTGAAGACGCCTGTTCGTGGATTAAACTTGTTTAGGCCTGCATCTTCGGTACCAATCCATAAGTTGCCGTTCTTGTCAGCACATATCTCGCGTATGGCATTTCCGCTGATAGCATTCTGGCCCGTTTTAGGGAAATACTTTTCAAAAGTAGTGTGTTGGGCGGCATAGTAATTAGCGCCCCCAAAGTAGGTGCCCGCCCATATGCCTCCTTCACGGTCCATGCAAAAAGTATAAACGGCATTATCTGCAATGGAATAAGGGTCATTGTAAGACTTAACCAGGTTTATGGTGCGCTTATGCTGCTCATCATAAATAAATATGCCCGATTCCGTCGCTATCCAAAGCTCGCCGTTTTTTGTCCTTTTGAAATCACGCACAAATAATGGTGAGCCATCGGCATTTGTTACCGGTATGGCATTTAACTGCTTAGTTTTAATATCAAAAATAAACGCCCCTCCGTTTGGTGTACCTATAAGTAACTTATCGCTGCCATCGGCAACTATTTTGGTAATAGGATTAAGGCGCGGAATCTTTTTAAATACTCCAGACACAGTGAATGAGTCAGTCCCGGCATCGTAACGATGCAGGAAGCCTCCCCAAGTTGACGCCCACACCTCGCCCGAAGATGATAAACCTACTGCAGAGGCGCGCAATTGTTTCTTGTAATTATTTAGCCTGCGGGTTTGGGCATTGTATTTATAAATTACTAAGCCCGATACAAACCAAACGTTGCGAGCACTGTCTACAGCAATATTACTTACCGACTGCCTGGGCGAGCGGTCAATAAAAACAAATTTTTCATTTTCTACATCGTACTGATACAGCCCGCCCTCCGTACCTACCCATAGATTGCCTTTGCTATCGGCGCACAGCGCCGAGATGAAATTGCTTCCCAAACTGCGGCTTTCAGATTCAACGTTGCGAAAAACTTTGAACGTGTATCCGTCGAACCGGTTTAAGCCGTCTTTGGTGCCAAACCACATAAAGCCGCGGCTATCTATAGCGCTGCATACAACAGCGTTATTTGAAAGTCCGTTTTCTACCTGGTAATGTGTAAAGTCGTAAGACTGACCACGCACCAGAAGTGACGGAAACAGAAACCATAGTAAAATAAGTGTAAACGTTATTTTCAATACAATCCGGTTTATATGGATAATTATCAAATATAGGCAATTAAGGCTTTTAGGTATTTATGCAGCACATACAAGTTGAGACGATATGTTTAACATTTGAGATGCATCGCCTCGCATCATAACGCCAGTATTCTATATATTGCACGCTTACCGTTGTCTTTACAAACATCCATCATCGCCATGCTCAACAAGTCAATTGCAGCTGTAGGTTTATACATTTTATGTAGTGCCAGCTTACCTCGACAAAGTGCTAATGTAGTTCCGTCTGCCAACGCACCAGCTGATACAATACTGCTTGCAGACCCAACCATTTTTTATGAAAAGGGTGAGTACTACCTGTATGGCACGGGCGACCCTAACGGCTTTAAAGTTTACAAATCTGCTGACATGAAACATTGGGGAGAAGCGGTTGGGCGCGCCGACGGGTACGCCATGCGCAAGGGCGACAGTTATGGTAACGGCGGTTTCTGGGCACCGCAGATTTTTAAACATCATGGCAAATACTATATGGCTTACGTAGCTGATGAGCAGGTAGCCATTGCAGAAAGTGATAGCCCGCTCGGGCCGTTTAAACAACAAAAGCTCGGTTATCTGAGCGGCCCTGGCAAACAGATAGATCCGTATATATTTAAGGATACCGACGGAAAGCTTTATTTATATTACGTTCGCCTGCAAAAAGGCAACCGCATATTTGTGGCAAGGCTTAAAGATGACCTGTCGGACATTGATAATACCACCGCCAGGGAATGCATCAGTGGGGAGGAATATTGGGAAAACACCGCTAACAGCGATTGGCCGGTAACCGAAGGACCAACAGTGATTAAACGTCAAGGCCTTTATTACCTGTTTTATTCGGCAAATGACTTCCGCAATATTGATTATGCAGTGGGTTATGCAACCTCCACCTCTCCTACCGGGCCGTGGAAACGTTATACAGGTAACCCAATCATCAGCCGCAAGTTAACAGGTTATAATGGAAGTGGCCACGGCGACTTTTTCAACGATAAAACCGGCTTGCACTATGTGTTTCATACACATTTTACTAACAGCAAGGTATCGCCAAGAAAAACAGCTATTGTCTCTGCAAAATTCAGCGCTGACAAACCCGCTGTACTAAAGGTTGATAGCAGCAGTTTCCGCTTCCTGGTAAAGTGAGGGTTTGACTAATTGTCCCTTTTCATCAGCCCTTTTAAGTATTTGCGCAGCGGCTCATCTATAAACTTAAGCACCACATAAGCAAGAGCCATTAGCAACGGTGTGCCCACAGCCATTATTACCGTCATTTCGTCTATAGCAGGCTTATACAATAGCACGTAGCTCATAAACAGCCAAATGAACGGGTAGTGCACCATATACAATGGGTAGGACAATTCGCCCAAAAAGTGGCATAGCTTTTCATATGTGCCCGTCACCCTTACGCCCGCAGCTAATGCAATAAGCAAGGGATAATATAGTACTACAACAGCAACATCCACTATTGGATTGGTTTTATCGTTAAACGGAATTAAAAAGGTAGCCAGCAGCATCAAAGCGCAGCCGATAAATCCGATTTTTGATTTGATGATAAAGTTGCTGCGATAAATGAGCAAACCTGCCGTAAACGAAAATGTCACGCGGGCAGCTCCGCCTATGATGTTATCGCCGCCCCAGCCAACGCTTAAATGACCTGATCGGTGCGCTTCAAAAGCCAAGGCAATAGCGGCCATAACAACCAATATCCATAAAAGCTTACGGTTGATTTTTACCAGGATTAGTGCGTAAATGATATTGGCCACATACTCCCAGAACAGCGACCATGTTGGCGGATTGAGGTGAAACAGGTTAAAGTAACGCTGGTGTACCAGCGGGTATGGTATCATAAGGCACGATGCAATGAACATCCATAGATTTTTATTTTGGTATTTAAGATAGAGCGGATCAAACGGATCGAAAATAAAAGCTACTATGCCAATTACGGCACCAATAATAACCAGTGGATGCAGCCTTATCAACCTCAGTTTAATGAAAGAGCCGATACCTATCTTGCTTAATTTCTCGTCATATGCATAAGCTATTACAAACCCGGAAAGGCAAAAGAAGAAGTCGACCGCCAGGTAAGCATGTGCAATAAAGCTTTCTGGATATTTCGGCACGGCAATTTCCATAAAATGAAAAACTACTACAGAGATGGCTGCTATACCACGCAACCCGTCAAGCGTGAGAAAATGTTGTTTGGTTTGCAGTAACGAACTGGCCGAAGGCTGGGTAGAGCTTAAATGTTGATTCACGAATAGAAATTAAAGACTGGTTTACTGATGTTGGATTCTCAAACATAAAAATCCATTTACCAATCGCCGCCTCTAATCTTAATTTTGAGAAAAATTGTAGATGAAATGATAGTATACGTAGAAAAGCAATCTAATTACAAACTCAGTTAACTGGGCGACAGTTTTAGATAAATCTTTGTACGACACTACCTACACAGCCGATCATATTAATTTAATTAAATGCCAAAGAGAAAATCCAACCAAACATTTAGAAATACAAGTCGGCTTTTTTATTGGTTATTGATGTCGGTCCTTCCTGTCATTTTATTAAGCTCGACAGTAAAGGATTTACTTTTAAAAAGCAGGGGCTCTTGTATTAAAGGAATTATCATAAATCAAACTGTGCGAGTTAGCTATCACAAACCGGAATACCTTTATAAAGTACGTATAAAAGGTGAAGATTATACAGGAAACTCGCTTTATACAGACGGTAGTAAAAGAGACGATAGCATCTGTGTGATTTACCTGGACTTTTTTCCTTCAATAAATAGACCTTTAAATTATTTCAGCGATGATGAACGCGTTTCATGCGATTGCAAATAGAAATGTCCCTGTTCCTTTTAAAGTTTTAGATAAATAGTGGGCTGTTAAGTAAAAAAGTTGTGCTATAACACATTTTTATGGCGATATGTTCTGTAATTAAAAATATCTTTTGTATTTTGATGCTCTACTCCTAAAGTAAATGGTATGAAAACAGAAAACATTAGTTCTCTTGTTGAGCAGGTTGTTCAACGTTTGAAGCCTTCGGATTTGCAGGTGGGTGAAAACAGGTTGGTGATAACCTCGCAGATCGATCAGATTATTGAGGATAAAGGGTGGACCAAGTTGCAGTTCGGCAACTTTATCCGTACCGAAATAGTATCCATCAGAACATGGCTGTCAGACACTCGTGACTTTAGTATGGAAACATTAACGGAAATTTGCCAACTGTTTCATATTTCTGTTGGCGATCTGGTAGTAGAATAAACAAACCATTTGTTGCATCAATGATACTATAAAGCCGGTACAGATAATTCCTGTACCGGCTTTTGCTTTTACAGGTCATTAAGCTTCTGTCACTGTTTTAGCGGTGGTCGTGCTTGTATTTTTCTCAGTAAGCGTACTAATGTATTTCCATTCAGCTTTGGCCTCGCTTGCAGTAAAAGTTGCCATTACATAACCGCGGCGAGACGCATCGAGGTATTCGAGGTCATCAATCAGCAAACTGTTCGCCTGCTCAAAGGCTCCAACCGTTTGCGGGTTATTGCCAAAGATCGCCTCAAAGCCCGGCGACGAAACGGAAGCAGTTGCAAACTCTACCCCAGCCTTCGCCCCATCATCAGCGGAAAGCTTGTTATACCAGGCATTGTGCGTATCACCTGCTATCGATATCAACTTTTTGCCTGCTGCAGCAGCATATACAGCTTCACGCTCCACCGGGTAACCGTCCCAGGCATCCAGATTATAAGGGAGCACAGTTTGCACGCGTGCTTTCTCTTGTGCAGTAAGTGTAGGGTCGCCTTGTAGTATACGGGTTTTTATAGTTGCCAGCTGGGTAACCAAAACATTGTATTGCTGCAGCAAAGCGGGGTCATTACTACCAGAGGCAATCTGCGCAGTAATTAACAACAACTCTGCAGGCATATACATTTTGCCCATTAATACCTGGTTGCCTAATACTTGCCATTTAGCACTGCTGCCACTAAGCTTGCCTGTAAGCCAGTTTTTTTGTTCAGCGCCGAGTATGGTACGTTGCGGATTTTGCCATGCAGCCAGGAAACGGCTGCTATCAATGCCGGTTTGGGTAAGGTAGTTGTTGTAACTTAATTGTTTATCGCGGCCAATGATGCGGGTATCAAGCATAATGAGATTAACCAGTCCTGCTATCTCAAAATTGCGGTATATCTTGGCATTGTCAGTAACGCGGGCAGGCAAATACTCATGCCACACTTGTATTGCGCTTAGTTTACGTGCGTTAAAATCGCCCTCATTAGGCTGGTGATTCTCGGCACCATCTTTATAAGCGTCATTGGCTACCTCGTGATCGTCCCATACGCAAATAAAAGGCTTAAGCTGATGTGCTTTTTGCAATTGCTCATCGCTGCGGTATTGACGGTAACGCTGGCGGTATTCATCGAGCTTAATAATCTCTCCTGCCGGTTTATGTTCGCGATGGAGTGCAGCTGTGGACGAATTAGTGCCATAACCGCCTGCTTCGTATTCATAAATATAATCGCCAAGATGTACTACAATGTCTGCATCAGATTCAGCTACCGCACCATACACATTAAATAAACCAGCCTGGTAATTAGCGCATGACACTACTGCCATTTTTACACTCGACGCTTCGCCGGCAGCTGGCAGGGTTTTGGTTTCGCCTGTTACAGACATCACGCCTGTTGTTTCGCTTCGGAAACGGTAGTAATATTTAGTGTTTGATGTTAGTTGTTTTACATCAACATAAACGGTATAATCGCTGTCAACATCCACCTTTACAGATTGGCTGGCCACCACGGTTTTAAAATCCTTGTCTTTAGCTACGTCAAGCAAAATAGATGGGTTTGCCTTTTCTTGGGAGGCTGGGGTATAGCGGGTCCAAACTATAACGCGATCGGTTGCCGGGTCAAAACTGGCCACACCCTCGTAAAAGCCCTGACCTTCAAAGCTCCCGTTATCATCGTCCTTTTTACAGCTGGTAAGTGCTGATGGCAGCAGTACCACCCCTGCGCCGGCAATCACGGTATTACGGATAAAATTACGGCGGCTTAATTTTTTAAGTACATCGTTGTTGTTCATAGCAGCATTTTATTTCTGCCTAAACTAACCCTTCAATGTATAGAATAAATGAAGCCAGCGTAACTGTTGGGTTAAAAATGTTGGCCCCCTACTTTCGGCGCTGGACAGATAACAACGGCAGGCTCTCGTTGCCCGTTGCGCTTACCGACTGCACAGCAAAAAGTAGTATCCTATGAGTACGGCAATGTAAGTCTGTTGATGTAGTATAAATTTCCTTCTGCCACACAGCGCTGGCAGTTTTCTGCACATTATTCCGGATCAAGCTTTAACGATGACCGATCAATGCCGATTTTATAAATTATCTTATTTACCCTACTGCGATGATTTATAATTGAAATTAAACCGTCCGGCAGGGGCCACATCACCATTTATCCAAAAATCCATAATATCATTTGGCTGCTGCATGTTATCAGACCATTTAAATTCAAAATCGAGCTTATCATCCTGGCTGATTAACGCCCTCGGAACTTTAATTTCGAGTTTATTGCGTTTAACTGCATAATCAACTTCTGCTATCTGTTTCCAGCCCCAACCGGCTTCAGTTCTTTCCAATACTGCTTTCTGTCCTGGCGTGACACGATTAATAACCAGATCGTAACCCTCCCATCCAGTATTCTTATTCCTGTCAGCGTCAATAAACAGCTGCATCCAGGCGGGGTCTGTATTAGGACTAAGCGGATTCGCTGTTTCCGCATAGAAATATACAAATTTTTTATCCCTGGCAACTTTTGCTAACACGATGTCGTTTCGGCCTGTGTTATTCGTATATATCAAACTTCCCCAGCCGGCACTGTTGCGGTGGAGCGTATTGCCTTTGTAAGATGTAAACGTTGGTTTAACCTTATCCCATTCCTTGAAATCTCCATCGATGTTCACTGATAACGGGCCGGATGCAGGCTCGGTAGCAGGCATACCTTTAAAGCGCCGGATATTGTTTATCATCTGATAATAATAATTATCTCCATGACCACCTTTCATGGGCTCAATGTCGCGGCTTCCCTCCTGGTTAAACTCATCAGGAAAAGCGTTGGTTTGCTTACCCCACTTCTTATATCTGCCTGCAATCCATTCGTTCCACCCGGTAATAAAAATAAACTCCGGGTTTATTTCAAGTGCCCTTTCCCATTGCTCCTGAAAGTTATACCCGGCGTCTACGGCGTTCGGCCCAATATCCTGATCGCCTTTTGCATGATAACTCCGGCCAAATGATCCCTTTGCATTCATGGCCGTTAAGCCCCGCTCTGCCGACCAGTTTTGGGCCACGCTAACCGTTGCCTGTTCAAAGCTGCCATTTGCACTTTTCACAAAACCGTGCTGTGGATAAATTTCCAGCCATCCCCAATGATCTTGCCGCTCAGGCCCTTTATTGTAAACCGGCTGAGCCGGACGGAAGGTGAAAAAGTTCTTGATTTCTTTATCTATTCCATCTGCACCTTCCACTGTTTCGGGATAGGCCATAATAAGTGGCTTGCCTTTCCATATAAACCACAAGTCTTTATACAGACCAGATTTATACATATCAGTATACAACTCGTGAATTATCTCTTTACCGCCGGGTGTATTACCAAATGGCAACATAAAAGCTATTTGGGGCGTTTTGACGCCGTCTGCCCGCGCATGTGTATAAGCTTTACAAAGCGCTATGTATGATTCTTTCCATGTGAAGTTGCCATTGGTGCAATCAAAAATAATTACATCTATACCCGCATCAGCCAGCATTTCGGCGTGCTTGCGCAAAACCCATTGGTCTGTATCAACATAATAACCAAATAGGGGCTCGCCCCAAAACCATGGTCCTTTTGTTTTTGGCCAAATAGGGTTATCATAATCCTCCCGTGCTTTAGGATCACGTGCCAAGTATTGTGTTGTATTTAACGGTGGATTGTTCTTAGCCTGCTCTGTATGCCACGTCCAATAAAATAACCCTACGAATTTATCTTTCTTAGGTCCTCCTACTTCCTGGGCGGTTGGCAATTTACGGCCGAGGGCATCTGTAGCCGGCAGGTTATTGCCCGGCGATTGGGTAAAGCCCTGCAGACTACAAGCCATTATTAATATCAATAACGTATTCTTCATTTTGCACTTCATTAGGTAAGTAGGCGTCACTAATCAGGATTACCCGTTTCGTTTAATCTCCTTCTTACAGCCGGTTATAGCCGAAGGTAGCGTCCCCCTGCCTGATCTAATCCTTGTATGTATAGAATAAATACGCCGGCGTAACTGTGGGTTAAAAGGTGGCCGGCCATACCCTTACTTTCGGCGCGGAGCAGGAATTACGGGCAGGCTCTCATTACCCGTGGCGTTTACCGACTGCACAGCAAAAAAGTAGTTGTCCTTTGAGTACGGTAAAGTAATTTCTGTTGATGTGGTATAGATTTTCCTTTGCCATACAGGGCTGGTAGTTTCCCTCATCAACACATAATAGCCGGACGGTTTACCATTATCTGGCGCCTGCCAGCTGAGTTGGGTAGAATTGCTAAGCGCGGTAACAATAAGCGCTGCGTCTTTGGGCTTACCGGGGGCCTTAGCCAAGTTGGCCAGATTACTTAAGTTAAGCGCTGTATTTTTCCGCAGGTATTCAAAATCCATATACTCGGGCAAGTCACCGTAGGCAACGCCGTTTTCTGTACGTACATCCTGATGCTGATGGGTAAAGTTTTCATTCATCTCTGTAATACGTACGGCGGTATACCCCTGGTCAAGGTATGACTGGTGGTCGCCACCGCGCAAAAACCTGTCTGGACGGTAAACCATAAAAACTTCCAGGTTATCTACATATCGCTCTCCTACCTCTTTTACATAGCGGGCAAGCTGCCTGGAGTTGCCATCATTTTCCAAGCCATAACGACGGATAGAAGCGGCATTTTTATCAGTAAGTTCATAAGCAGGCAAGCCCTCGCTGAAAACCCTCACTTTAGTATTACCGATGATATTGGTTTCATTAGTGTTATTGCTGCCTATTATATCGTTGTTGAGCACCGCTTCAATATTCCAGTTATCACGGCGGGCGTTGCGGGCCATAAAAGCAGAGCCCAACAAACCCTGCTCCTCCCCACAAACAGCAACGAAAATAACCGTAGCCGGAAATTCATGCCTGCTCATAACGCGCGCGCACTCTATAACGGCGGCAGTTCCGCTGCCATCGTCATTAGCACCCGGCGCATAGCCTGAGCGATCCATTACGTTGCTACGCATGTTATCCATATGGCCGCTGATGATGAATATACGCTTATCGGCCGGATCTGTCCCCTTTAACGTAGCCACTACGTTGGTAAGTATTACGGGTACATCTACCCGCTGACCATCCGGCTTGTAATTGCTGGTATCCAGCTTTGCTGTTAAGCGGCCGCCAGAAGTAGCCGCAAAAGAATTAAATCTGGATAATATCCAGTTACGAGCGGCACCGATACCCTTCTTTTTGTCGGTAGTGCTGCTGAGTGTATTACGGGTGCCAAAGCTTACCAGTTTGGTAATGTAAGCCTTCATAGAGTCGGCCGATACCTGGCTTACCATATCGGCTATCTCTTTGTCTTTTTGAATTATAACCGGCGACTGCGCCCTGGCCGATAACATGGCAAATGATAAGTATAGTAGTATTGTGGTAAGTTTTTTCATGAATCAGATGCTTGTGCATCTAAGATAAGGTATTGGGCTTTAAAGAGAATGTAACAAAAAGCATATTAATGGCATCTTTGTCGGCAAGCTCAACTCCTGTAAATCTTACTTTCTTATTGTGTTTATCATAGTAAGATGTTTGCTCCCGATATACCTTGCCATTGCGATACAACTTTTCTGTTTCGGCGTGATCGGCGATTGCATATCAGGTTTCGCTTAAAACTTTGACGTTGTTTTTAACCACTTTTTTTAAAGCCTCACCAGTAGGAGAATATGAAAACTCAACATCTTTAGTTGCAAACTGATTGCCCCTGAAAGAAGTGTCGTTTTTGGCCGTGCCTATGCCGGCATCGTTATGTTTATAATGCATCGTCATTTGAGGTTTCCTACCCGTTTCATTGTCGGTAAGTATAAATCCAGCGTATCCCGATTGGTCAAATAAGAATATTTCCTCGGCTTTTGAATAAGATTTGTCGACAATGGTTTTACGTGAGCGAACCTTGTATTTCCGGTATAATGAATCCGTTGAACGGTGTCTGTATTTTGAGCTAAAGCCGACGCGCAAGACAGCATTAAGCTCAAAGCAGCAATTGTATATTTGATCATAATAAGGTTTATAAATTAATATCTGTTAATAAAAGTAAAAGAAAGCCAGGATAATTTGAAAGAAGAAAAGCATACTCAATCAGTCTTAAGACGTCATAAATATGCTTTGTAAATTTAGTCGGGATGAGAGGATTCGAACCTCCGACCTCCAGCACCCCATGCTGCACTTATACTGTCTCTTATGTTGTTAAATCTGTTTATAAACGCACTATTTGCTTGTATGCCGTATTGTTAACCGTATACAGTACCGTATACAAAGCGTTGTTTGCTACTCAAAGCTACTTGTTCCATAAATATAATGTTTTAAATGAACAATTAATTATTAAGCCTAATTCAGGTTTGAGGCAATCAAGCAAGAAAGGAAACGGAATAAATGAAAGGTTGAGCGTAAGGCTTTGTTTATGCCGTAGTCTTTCATGCGCTTCAGCAGCCGAAGCCCTAACTTTGCTGTAATGATTAATGCTACCTGTCTTCATACATTCATTTAGAAGCAATATCTTGCAATATCAAAATCTAAACACATGGCAATCTACAAAGTCATTCACCAAATCACAGAAAAACAATTTGAAGTAAGACAGTTCGAAGCAAACTCAGCTGATGAATATGATCTAAACAAGCACAAGCTAGGAATTGCTTATGATGATATTCATTATGGAAAACCGCAGAAGAAAGACTATTCAGCAGGTGATTTTATTATTCAATGGCGTACCAATTTCGGTTATGAAAAGCAAAGTAATGCTCATGCATACGTTCTTTATTATAACAGGAAGCAGGATACAAAGACATTTGTAAAGAGCTATGAGAATATTCCCTCTCTTGAAGATGTAGCTGCATTAATGAACAAATATGCAAATATGAACAACGATGGTTTTCGAAGTCTCTTCGACGATGTAGTTGATAGATTGGGTATGTATCATCATGAATTTAGGGATAACACGAGCTATGATTTCATGCTTGAGTCTTTAAATGCTGATCGTACGTCAAAACAATTGGGGAAGCTCGATTATGATAACGCTTGCATACGAGAATTACAGAAGTCAATGAAGGTAGCAATCGACTTGCAAGTAAAGTGCGAAATACTCTATCGTATATCTACCCATTTGGATAGGGTTGAGGAAAGTACAATAAAAGATATTAAAGAAAGGCTGGCTAAGATCAACGACGAGTATCAAATAGGGAAAGTCAATTTAGTTTATAATGGTCTATATGGTCATAAACACCTTGTCGGTAACTATGACTATATGGCTAACCCACCTAAGATTGAAGCATCATAACGATTCAGCTTTTTAAAACTTTTACTCTTTAAGGGGCTACTGAAATGTTGAATTGATGCTTCTTAGTTTTAAACATACTGCGTAGAATATCCAACAAACTCATAGACTGCCAAGTTAGTACTTACTTTACAAGTTGAGGTGTTTACAACCATTTGGTAGCTCCATCCACCACTAAGTACTTATAATTAACTGTTGCTTCTTCCTTACATTGTTCGTAGAAGCGCACCTGAACAGCATCAAATGCTTGACCGTCTTCTCTAATAATTCCAGCCAAAGCGATAGCTCCAACCCTTACACCTCCGCTACTTATGTTTTGTGCAATGTATTCTTCTAAAATTGTGAACAACGCTTGTACGGATAGCTCCTCTTCTTCTAAGTATGCACCCAATGGTTTCAACTCCCCATCAGTTGCTATAGCTGCTCCAAATGGATAGAAGTCTTCCATCTCCGCAAGGAAAGCCTCTACTTGAGCTTTGATGTAGTTAACGAGTTTTGATTGATCTGTTTGCATTGAGATTGTATTTGGCATGCTGATAGATTAGTAAAACAGCTTGAAGCTATTGCCTTCAACGTAGCTACCTTTGGAGTAGCTAATCATGATCTGCTGTTTTGGTGTATATCCTAACGTCTGCCCCGGTTTGAAAGTCACATCATTCAACAACACATACTGCGTGATGTTCATGAGCATTTCGAACAAGTCATAGATGGCCTCATTGGAGTCAAGCACTTCAATCTCTTCCTTACCGAAAGCTTTCAAACCATAAGTGTATCCATTGCTTAGACCATCAACTACTTCTAAACCGAAGTACACCCAAAGGTTTACAGGTAAGGCTATGCTACTTATGTTCTGTGCATCTCGTAAGTACTTGCCTTTGGGTATCAGTAACGATTGTTCTCCAATGTAAACGCCTATTGCATCAGTTGTTCTAAGCACACTGCAAATGAGCTGGGTTTGCAGTTTAAAGCGTTTAACTACATCATGGCTTCCATCCATGATGGCAATGATGATGTGTGCATCATGATCTTTTAAATCTTCGCTTGCGTGTTTCCAGCTATAAGCGTAATCTACTACTCCCTTAATCTCATCAGTGGGTACTGGAGCGTTGATAGTCATAACACCTATCTGTTCTGCTTGTAGTAGGAATGCTGATGCTGTGTCGTCACCATCCGGTTTTATGACTTCATTGTAGTGCTGATGGTAATCCTCAACCAGGTGTTGAAGGGAGAAAGATGTCTCATCAAGTAGGAGAACCATACCTAACAGTGTATTTTGCTTGGATTGGGGTTTGCTAAAGTGTCGGTTGAGTAGGCCCATATAGGTATTTAAAGTAGCATTTTCCTTTTACATGTTAAGACGTTTACGTCTGTTCGCAAAGAAGCATTTATCAATCAGTTTCAATCTTTGGAGGTGGAAACTTGATACTATCTAATGGCAACGTGTACTTATATGGAATTTAAACTCTTGTTCGAAACTTAAATTTGGAGTTAGACTTCTTAAGCTTTACAAGCTTGTGTGAGTTTGCTAGCCAGTAGATTACCTTTGCAACGCTGTCAGGTAAGCTGCCATCTTGAGCTACAATATGTTTTACCTTCCCATTTGAGTTTACAAACAGTTCTATGCTTTGATCATCTACTGTATGTGCATAGGATGTATCTAGCTGCCTTAATCGTATCCTCTCTAATTTATTATTCAGCGTATCCCACATGGCCTGACTTATCTTACCATCATAGTATCCTTTCTTATCAGCATATTCTCCACCGTAAAACTTGTAAGTTAGCGAGCTATCAATGTACACTACACTGTGTGCGCATTCACCAAAGCAATCACCTGTTGCTAGCTCTATCTTGCTTATTTGATTCTTCGTTTGACTCTGCCTTGTGCAACCAAGCCATAAGTGCAAAAGTATTAGGGAATTCAAGAATAGTAGGCTTCGTTTTAAAGTCAAGGCTGGTAGGTTCATGGTTTAATTACTGCAATGTAGCAATCTTTCCTTATCTTCATAACATGAAACGCCAAAGCCTTTAAACCTCATGCAACACCTTTCATCGTCAAGTTGGGATCGGCTTAAGCCTGTCTTAATATCTACTTCTCCATTGCTGATTTTCTTTGCTTGTATGATCTGGGTAGCCTTTTACGTTATGCCTTACGGCTTAACATTAACCAACACTATCCAGACTAAAGGCATTATCTCAAATATCGATTTAGAGCAAGATCATGGTAGTAAATCAGCAGGCTTGTCCAGTCTCGTGATTCATCTTGATGGGTATCCCAACGGTTATTTTATTTACAGAATGTTGCAAAACTACGGCAGCATAACGAATAACCTAAAACAAGGCATGCCGGTTACTATCTATCACACCCCCATACTGCATAACAATCTGCACGAGGTCGTTCAATTGGAAAACAACCGAACTACTTTGTACTCTCTAAGTGAGTATAAGCGGAAAGAATCAACTGGAGGTCTGTTTTGCCTCGCTGTAGTCTTGCTACTAGTTAAATTGAGTTTGTGGCAAAAGTACAAGGTAGCACTTTACCCACTACCTCATAGACACTCAATTAAGAAGCAAGCATGAAGCACCTCCTTATCCTAGCCTTTGTAGCCTTGTTCACTTGTAAAGCATTAGCTCAACAAACTCACCCTCCATTAGATCACAAAACACTGAACCCCGAAGAACACCACTTGCCTACCGCCGAGGTCACGAAGCATATTGGTAAGGACGTTTACATTTATGACGTTGTATGGGGACATAAGGCAGTCAATGATACACTAACGGTCTTATACGTTGGTGGAGTTTATCCTCATCATCAAGTAACAGTTCTGCTTAAAGGCAAACAAGTGCTAAAGGAATTTAATTTAGTAAGAGAGGGAATGCCAATGCACTTTGGTGGCATCGTTACCACATACGAGGGAAAGCCTGCTATTACCATAATTAACTCTGTTCATTTGGGTACCCGTATACAGCTTTAATGCAACATTTGTCTCTGGGCGGGTATAGCGTCAATACTCTTAAACTTTTAAATGTTGCATTTACTTATTTGGATGCCGGTAGAACTTCAATGTCTTGATAGCTGCGATGTTGCTCTTGTTGCTTTGGGGTAAGGTTATGTCCATTCATTTGAAACTTGTCATTACTATTACCTGCATTCCAAAGGCTGTCAATGTATATACCTGTTGTTCCTTTACCTGTACGCGTTGGAGTAATTAGTTTAGTCTTGTAGCCATCAATGGTAATCCATCGCTTTTGGTTTATAGTCAATGCCGCGATATTACTACTGTCAGGTTTGCCTCTGTAATCTTCTCTAGGCTTAGTAACATTAGGGATGGGTGATTTCTTAAGGACGATCAAGCTGTCATTTCGGATAATGTAATCTTCAGAACCTTCAACCAAATCATTTGAGTACCAACCCAAATCAAAGTTTATAACCGTGTTTGAGTCAATGTGTATCTCACCAACGTATGAATCAATCCCTTGAGCATTTACTCGTTTCCATTCTTGAGGCACTTCGATCGTAAAGTATCCATAGTCAAGAAGCTTAGTACCTACGTTAACAGACTGCTTGTTGTTTGTACAAGAAAACAAGATTATCAAGATAAGACATGACAAGAAAATAGTCTTCATACAGGTTGATTTGACTAAGCCAATGTAAGCATTGATCGTAAATTATATTACCACACCTAACTTTAAACGAATAGTCGAGCGCTGGTTTACTTGTTTACAAGTAAAGACTGGACAGATGTGCTTTGAGTTGCTCTCCAACACCAAATACATCACCAGTGTGAGCCTCACAAATCAGCCAGTTTAAATCCTTGCTGATAATGTAGTACTCAAACTCAGCGGCACTTTCCGATATTAGTTCGATAATAGCTGTTGGCTCAATATTATATATAGGATAGTAGGGCTTGTAGTTGTCCTCTATCATGAGCCAAACCTTTTGCGAGAGATTGGGCATAATGCGATTTAAGTGATCTAACACGTATCCATCTGTCTCTATTCTAAAGGAAGATTTAAACGCTTCCCACCACCATCTGCGGTCTCTGCCCACAACAAAGTGATCGAGCAGGTTGAAATATAGCTGCTGATTATCTGTCTTGTTAAGCTTGCTGACTACATTGGTTTCAAGATTCAGCTTTTGTATAGCTGATTCGAATTCGTCTGTTGATGTCCACGATGGTTCCATACATCCTCAATTGATGCTTGATTTTATAAGTTGAGAAGAATTAATAGGGCTTTCGAAGTACTGTAGCAATGGATGAAGCATCAAAGCTGGGTGCTTTAAGTAGATCAGTAGCTTGAGCACTGTCAATTCTTCCATTAATCCACTTACATACAGGCGCTCATTTCCCGTTAAGGCTTGAAAGCTTTTTAGTTTCTCGTTATTGAAACCTATAATGCTAGAACTGATCAAATCATGCTTACAAGTTGCACATGGATTTGCTATCTCAATCCAATCACTTAAGTCAACATTATATTTATCTGCTGCACGTTCCTCTGCTTCATCTACCGAAGTAAACCATTCATCCCATATGCAGGAAGTATCAGCAAGATCGTCATAGCCAAAGAGGTAAACTTCATCGTCAGAGTCATATATCATTAGCTTCAAAACGTCTGGATGGGAATCAGTATAGGCAACTTTACGCATCAGTGGCATGTATTTAGCGTAAAGCTAAGCAAACTTATTTAGAAGGCGAGCCCCAAAAGAAGCTACCTTAAATACCATTATAGGGACATGTGGAATAAAAAAGCCTATCTCACTGCTACTTCCTTCTTATGAGGATGCCACTGTTGGGATAAGTTAGATTGACAGCAAACTCTTGGTCATCTTTGATTTTGTACCAGTGCTTGTATTGCTTATCACTGAATGCATAGAAGTTTATGATTAGATAGCGTTTTTTGAACAGTTCCGGCGAGAAGGTAACTTTTAGATTATCTAATGTCTGCCTACCTTTGGGATAGGCATAGTGGTCAAACGCTAAAGTAATGCAGCGTTAGTGCTTTCATACCGCTTAAGAATTTTATGAGCATCGTTAAGCTTTTGCCTAAGTATCTCATTACATTCTTTATAGCTTGGGAATGATTTGCGAAACTTGCCCAACCCATTGTCTTCTGCACCTGCGGCTATCCAATCTTTGGGTGAACATTTAAAAGTTGAGAAGTTGTCAGTTACTAAGGTGCTAATTGCGTAGTACTTTTGTTTCCTTTGATGAGTAACACGTAGAGCTACAGCATACTGACCATTTAACAATTTGTAAGTAGTGTTTAGAACGATAGCTAATGAAGCCATAACTTGTTTAGTTATGACAGTATACTGCTAATGATTGCTTGAGACCGACCGTATACAAAACCGTATACCTCTACGAAATCCAAACAAAAAAGCATACTCAATCAGTCTTAAGACGTCATAAATATGCTTTGTAAATTTAGTCGGGATGAGAGGATTCGAACCTCCGACCTCCAGCACCCCATGCTGGCGCGATACCGGGCTACGCTACATCCCGTTTCTTTAACACTGTCTGTAACTTACTGTAAACCAAAATCGAAAAATCAATATCATTTGATGGTTTATTGTTTTACTTTGATCAATTCTCCGGTAGTCACAATGGCGTACATAGGGCGACAAATATAGGAAATGGCAATAAAAGTTGTAGAGATTTTAAAATCAATTACTGCCTGTCATAGCCATATTTGATTGAGGGTAAGTAACGAAGAGGCTTGGCTAACTTGAAATAATTTTATTAGATTTATAAACCTAAGATCTTATTATGAAAGCTATATTTAAAATAATTGTTGCGTTTTTTTTAATATCAATTTTTACAAATAACGCATCGGCACAGGTAAAGCAAAAGGACTTTGTTGGTATATGGGAGTTTGTACAATTTGGTGCCGACCCTACAAACCTAGGTCCATCAGCTCAAGGAGTGCTTAAAATCTATACCGATACTGCATTTACCATTGTGCGCCCCGGCCCTAACGGCTTCGTTATTACCCAAAGCGGAACTTATAAAGTGCTTAACACTAAATTTTATTTACAGAAAAAGCTATACCAACTACCAGCCATCGGCAAAGATGGATTGGAGGAAGAAGAAAAAATCTCTTATTGGATAAGCGAGGACAAAAAAACTATGCGTATCTCTTACGCGGTAGCCTCAGGTGATATTTATTACGAAGTATGGCGTAAATTGTAACTAACGCTAAATTCAAATGGCCTTTAGCATTTTTAAGATGTTAACAAAGCCCCGGCGCGATACCGGGCTACGCTACATCCCGAAGGGAGTGCGAATATAAATTTTGAATTATAGTTACAAAATCAGAAGTGTAAATAGGTGAGTTTTTGGTCTTGACGATGTACTGCATATGATTTTAATAGTTGAGTAAAAGCTTTGGCTCTGCCTTATAACCATTTCGTTCTATATTCTCTATTTATAACCAGGCATTAGAATTGACTTTCAGAAATCATTTTATCTTCCAATACATCTTCCAGTGGAGGATTGTCTGACAAAAGATTGTCTATAAAAACATTCCATTTTGCTTGAACATTGACGTCAGCTCCATGATTTGTCTTTGTATCGTAAACATCATGCATTTTGTTAAGCTGCACTTCATATTTATCATAGATTGCCTTTACTTCTTCATTAACCTTTTTAGTGTAGTGAGCCGATTCAAAGGCTAATTTAAGTTGTCTTGCAAAGTATTCGCACAGATTAAAGTGGCCTTGTTCATGGTTTAATAACGGCGGGCACTCACGCTCCTTCATTGACCATGATTTTTGGGGGTCAACAAAACTATAAACATCAAACTTAACGGTGTAGCTACTATCCTTATCTGAAGGAAAATAACGGTAATTGTACTTCATTCCGCAACCTACAGCGGCCGATACTCCTCGAGTATGGTCAATTGGACCCTTGAAATCGTTCCAAGTAAGCAAGGTACCAGCACTCCATTTAATATCCTGAGAAAACGCTGGTACAGCTTTAGCGAAGACCAATAAAAGTATTACGTAAACAATTTTCATAAACGGTCCAAATGTCTGACATTTAATTATTTAGGATATGAGGTTAGGCGAAAGCCACCTGTAAATTGAAGCCTGCTGATACCTGCAGGCTTCAATAATGATATTGACAATCGGAAAAGCAAGACCTGATAAATCATCACCTATCAAACATCCTTTAAAAATCGGCATCATTGTTAGCTGGTACTTGCATGCGTAGTTTTCCCACATCTACCAAGATACTTAATTACGATTAAGAAGGTTGCCAACCCTTCCGCCGCATCGAGACGTCACAATTACGGGTTAACGTTATAATTAATGATATACTTACCGTCACGTAGGAGGTATATTTCTGTTGACGCTCCCATATAACTCGCATTAGATTTCATATTCCTCCAATTTCCTTTAACGCCAAATTGCTCTTCGTACGCTTTAACAAACTCCTTAGCGCCTTTTTCATCTTCTTTCGTCTCCAAAGGGTCAATAAATTTCTCTGTGAGTTTGATGATCTTTTTCTTAGAAGAGGAAGTGTATTTAGTTTCTAAATGTTCAGTAAGATCGAGATCATATATTAACACGGGTTTTTTATTTATAAATGTATAATAAGGCGGAAAATGGCTATCCATATCATGCTTGTAAACGCTTGGCGTAATCAGATAATGAGCTAAAGTATCTCTCTTATGCAAGGCATAAAAGTCGACAGTAACATAACCATATCCTTTGCTAAAGGTGGAGTCTGTTTTTATCCGGCCGTTGATCAACTTTACAATTTCACTTTTAACAACAGAATCCTTTAACGAGGCCTCCTGTATTTTCAAGTATCCTGATTCTGTTTTACAACTAATTACAATGATACACAAGGTAAATAGAAATATTAAATTGATAAATATCTTCATTAATTATTGAATTACTCCGCAAATATCACTTAAAGGTCCGTTTCCTTCAACTATAGGTTTAGTGCTGTCTTTATTGTAGCTTCCTATCACGTCACAGCCAACCAGATAATGGCGTATTCCAGGGAAGTTAGTGGCCGTGGTCTTGTCATCACTACTTAGGTTTATATCGGTTACTCCATCGCTGCCGTAAAAATTACAAGGATGTGAATGTATCATAGCTTTCACTTTTATGTAATAGTATGACGGGCTTGTTACCAATGTTCCAGTCGCATAAGTTTGACTTGGTGCTCCATCATTTTTGTTGTAACGGTACCAATACGTTTTGGCAGAACCGTCTTGTTTATCAAATACATAAAGACCGCCTGACTTACCGCCATTGGATCCCAATATATCGGTAACAATCACCTTATTATCTTCTGTAACAAAAGCCGTAACTTCTTTATTATGATTGCCATTATAATCCTTACTTCTATTGTTTATATCTGCCACGCCGCCGCATATGCTTGAATGTTCTGCTAGTGGCTTACCTCCCATGATAAAATAGTGACTTGCAAAATAATTGTCCATTTGTTGTCCTAAAGTATTGCTGCTGCCTCCAGATCCACCAGTTGGAGGTGGATTACCGCCAGGAGTGGTGCCACCGCCACCACCACTTGTACCTCCACCACCGGGAGCTGTTATCACAACTTCAGAGAGTTCACCACCCATACCACTGGCGTTACCGCTACCGTTACCACTCTCGCCGCTTGCTATGCGCAGCCTGCCGCTTGGTGTAAACAGGTATTTGTAATTGCTGATAAGATAGTTGCCTGAACCATCCGTGCTTAAGGTACTCAAGTAAAGCGGAATCTTTTTGTCGGACGCAGGCTCGTTAAATGTTTCCTTACGTGTTATAGCGGCATTGGTAAGTTTAATTTCACCACCTTCGTAGATACTACCGTCTGTACGGCGATAGTTTAGGTCGTAATGAATTATAGCACCGTTAAACCCTGCTATTGAAGCGCTTTTATGCTTCAGGATCAAATCGTTCTGGTTGCGGTCTACGTTGTAGTTCAGCCCTACAAATTCAACAATCTGTGCATTTACCACCTGGTCGGCTTTCATCTCAAATAAGAATAACCTGCTCAAGGTAACGTTTAGCTGATCTACGTGGTCTAAGATGGTAGGAACTGCAATGTATTCGGTCCCGCCTGTTGCGCTCACTGTCCAGGCCTGGTCCCATTGCGGTGCGAGGGTTACAAACCCGGGAATTTTTGCGTTTTCGGAAATGTGCTGTGCAATAAATTTGGCGTTAAAAATTTTAGCGGCTTCCAGTTTGCTGGCAGATACATTGGGCGTATCGGCGTTCACTAGCTGCCCAATTTCCTTTCGGCAGGCAAAAAGTGCCAGGCATAACGCGCACACTAAGGTCAGTAGAGAAAGACTTTTCTTCTTCATGCGTTGGTTTAGATTTAGTTAATTTTTGTTTAAGATGGGAGGTATGTATTATTGGAACTAATTTTTTACTTATTCCATTTTGTAAGTGAATTCCACAATTTTCCAGGTATTATTTACCTTCCTCAAATGATAAGTATAGTCCGTTAGCTGGTTGATTCCATAAACTACCAAATGAGATGAATCATTACTAATGTTAAATGATGTTACAATATACCTTAAAGGTTTATCCGTTATTCTTTCGCTACGTTCTAAGCGCTTTACATTTACAGACGTTTCTTTCAAGTATCCAATTTTAATTTGTTTAATCTTCGTGGGCCAGGATGAGTTATATAATCCATTTTTTGATTTAATAAAATAAATCGAATCTGGTATAATGTACATATCCTCTTTAATTTTGCCGGAAGTGAGTATGGTGGATAAAATATCTGAAGTATCTTTTCCTGACGATGTTTCCCAAATTTTTGAACAACATGGTTGCGTTCGGCAACTAAAACATACCATACACGCGACCATGATAAACAAACTGTTTAAGTAATTACTCAACGCACTTTCAGTATTAATAACATTATTAGTGTTTTTTATTAATAATGTATTTCCCATTACGTAAAACATATATTTCCGTAGAGGGACCCCAGTAATCAAACCCTATACGGTAATCTTCATTTTTTTTGGAAGCAGGCAAACCAAGTCTTTCTTTCCCTTTAATGAGATCTTTAATAACAGCTTCAGTTTCTTTTTTTTGGTTCGGATCAGTACAATCTTTAATAATTTTTATAAGCCTATTTTTGGAGGCACGGTCATACCGTAACGTTAAGTATTTGCTTAATTGGCTATTATATAATAGCACTAGCTTGTTACTTACAAATGTGTAAAATGGTGGAAAATAATTGTCTTCGTAAAGCGGTTGGATTGCAGGCACCATTGAATAGCGTGCAACTGTATCGCCTCTAAATCCCATCTCTATTTCAAGATTGATATAACCGTATCCTTTTTCAAAGATTGAATCAGATTTAGAATGACTATCGATCATCTTGATTATTTCCTGTTTTACTATAATATCCTGTAATGCCGTTTCCTGAATTTTTAAATAACCTTGCTGCACTTTGCAGCTCGTGAATATCAAACAAGATGCTGTAAGAAATAAAAAGACGTGTTGAAGTGTTTTCATATATTACTATTTCACCTGTTTACAAAGATCTTTAAGCTTACTTTGACTTACAAGCTGCGGTTTTTCACTATCTTTGTTATATGTACCTAAAGCCTCGCAACCTAAAATATAATGATTCAATGATGGCCTAGCCTTAGCATTTTGTATATCGCCATCACTCAACTTATTTGAGCCAGTTATGCCATCTACACTTTCAGTTGTATTACAAGGATGAGTGTGAAGAGTAGCTTTTATTGGGATATAGTAATTTATTCCAGGAGGAATCATTTCATCGTATTGTAATCGTGGTGCACCGTCGGTCGCTTTGTAATAATAATACCATTGTCCTGTTTGCGGGTCTTGTACCAAACCTGTAAATGTTCCTCCAGTCCAATTGACAACAGCAATAATCATCAGTTTGCCATCTTTCGCCACTAAGGTTATCACTTCCTTGCTATGGTTTTGCGATAGCTCTTCTATCTTTGCAATTCCATCACATACAGAACTAAATTCATATAATGGCTTATTTCCCGGCGTTATATAATGCGTTAATAACCAATTGTCTAATCGGGCAGCAACAGCATTAGTTCCGCTGCCTGTCCCTCCGCCAGTATTCGGCGGTGGAGTATTGCCGCCTATAGCAACAACACCGCCGCCGCTGGTACCACCACCTGGAGCAGTTATTACAACTTCTGAAAGCTCACCACCCATACCACTGGCGTTACCACTACCATTACCACTCTCGCCGCTTGCTATGCGCAACCTGCCGCTCGGCGTAAACAGGTATTTGTAATTGCTGATAAGGTAATTGCCGGAGCTATCTTTGCTTAAGATACTCAGGTAAAGCGGAATCTTCTTGTCGGACGCAGGCTCATTGAATGTCTCCTTACGGGTAATGGCGGCATTGGTAAGTTTAATTTCACCACCTTCGTAGATACTACCGTCTGTACGGCGATAGTTTAGGTCGTAATGAATTATAGCGCCGTTAAACCCTGCTATAGAAGCGCTCTTGTGGTTAAGGATCAAATCGTTTTGGTTGCGCTCTACATTGTAGTTCAATCCTACAAATTCAACAATCTGTGCATTTACCACCTGGTCGGTTTTCATCTCAAACAAAAATAACCTGCTCAAGGTAACGTTCAACTGATCTACGTGGTCCAAGATGGTAGGCACGGCTATGTATTCGGTCCCGCCGGTTGCGCTCACTGTCCACGCCTGGTCCCATTGCGGGGCGAGGGTTACAAACCCTGGAATTTTTGCGTTTTCGGAAATGTGCTGCGCAATAAATTTGGCGTTAAAAATTTTAGCGGCTTCCAGTTTGCTGGCAGATACATTTGGCGTATCGGCATTTACCAATTGGCCAATTTCCTTTCGGCAGGCAAAAAGTGCCAGGCATAACGCGCACACTAAGGTCAATAGAGAAAGACTTTTCTTCTTCATGCGTTGGTTTAGATTTAGTCTCCACTAATAGTTGTAGCGGAAAACGGTTAGGTTTTTTTTAATTGATAAAGGGCTTGTTAGAAAGTAAAAAAATAAAAATTCCCGAACAATAAATATTCATTAATATGTACTATATTCAAACACTTGCCCTGATTTCGAAATATTGATATAATACTTTCCAGTTTTTTTTTTCATTAATATACCTTTAATAATTATCAATTTATTCTTTTTACTTAAAAGACCGTTGAGCATTTCATAATCCAGTAAGTTAATGACTATGTTATCTTCAAAAAATTTTTGCGTTAAATGGATTCGTTTAATAGTATGATTGTCTTCTATCCAACTTAACGTATCTAATATCGCCACCGATTTATTCTCAAGTTGATCAAGGTCAGTCATTCCTGGAATTAAGGACGGGGATATCTCAACTTTGGTCTGCTTTATTTCATCTATCTGCCCACGTGCCGATAAACTAATAAAAAAAATAAAGAACAGGGTAATTAAGACAGACTGTTTCACGTAATAATTATTGCGTTAAAATATAAGTGTTGAAACTTGGCAAGTCAAATAGAAAATTAAAAATAGGATAAGAACGATTATCAAATTGCCCTTCGCTTTCTCCATGTGGCGTGCCGTTGTTCACCTTTAATTTAAACAATAAATAGTGATCAACAAAAACATAAGCGTTAAAGCATTCATTTATTAGTTCTTCAATTATTTTGAATAATTCTTTCTTGTTGGGATAGTTATATAAATCCTTTGAAATAGTTAATGAATTAAGGCGTGAATTATTCAGGAGATTTACATTGTTGTGAGTGGTAATCTCCTCAAAATAATATGTATAGTAATTTGTAAGTATCGATACTTTAACAGTTATTAATAAATCGTGCTCATAAACCTTGGATCCTTCACTTAGCAAATGAATTGAAAAAGAATAGCTTGGAAATTGCCTATAAAAATCCAACCGAATTTTATCCTCATTAAAATTCATTAATAACTTATGCTCCAAATCCCTTATATTTTGAGGTAACGAGTCATTTATCACCTGACTGATTTTAACATCAATCAGGTTTAACAAGCTCTTGTATCCATTGTAATCAGTGTTTAAGATATTTAACCCGATAGGGTAGTATTGATGCAGAGATGTAATTAGCTTATTGATAACAGAGACTTCAGGCACTATAATTTTTTTATCCATTTTAAATTAACAATATCGCGCTGTAGATGCAGTTATACCTAAACAAGGCCCGGTTGAAAATGTACTGCCCATTTGCGCTGCATTCAAAAACGCCAATATTTGTGCCTGTAGCGCTGCTTGTACTGCTATTTGCGTCTTTGGTATGATTCCTAGCTTGACTTCATTCGCAACCGCTTCCATTGCTGCGTTATAAGCTGTCATAAAAACTGTGGTAGCCATTACTTGCGCTGCAGTGCCGCTACCAAGATTATAACTGGGTATTGAAAAACAAGTGTTAGGCCAAATAGCAAGAATTTCAATTGGCGCTTCTCCGGTTGTTGTAATAGTCATTATAAAACCCAAATTGTTAACTCCGCCGGAATATGCATTCCCTGTCTTAGTAGCACTTACTCCCCCGCAAAGATAAGGCTTAGATGGCCCGAAAGTAATTGTTGTACTTGCGCCGGATCCTCCTTCATTACCTGTCCCCCCCGTGTTACTACCGCCATTGCCTCCATAGCCGCCGTTACCTCCAGTATTAGTGCCGCCGCCTGGGGTTCCAACAATCACAACTTCGGATAGTTCTCCTCCCATACCGCTAGCAACTCCAGTTCCCCCTCCATTGCTATTCCCTCCACTACTGTTTCCAGCAACTCGTAATTGGCCTGATAGTGTACACAGAAATTTATACTCCTTTGTTTCAAAAACACCAAATTCGTTTATATGTGGTACGCTTAAAAATATTGATCGTTTTCGCGACTTTTCATTGATACCCTTTGTTAAAGACGCATTAACGTATTTAATTTTACCATCCTCATACACATTTCCACCCGTCCAGTGGTAACTCAGATCATAGTGCACAATAGCGCCATTAAACCCACTTATTGACCTACCATTGTTATTTTGAATTAAAAAGTCTAAATTGTTATCTAAATTATAATTAAGACCAATAAACTCCACGATCTGAGCATTTAAAACATTACTGCCATTTATTTCAAAAAGAAACACGCGGCGTATAGCAGTATTAAGCTGATCTACATGATTTTCAACGGTAGGCACGGCTATGTATTCGGTCCCGCCGGTTGCGTTCTTCACTGTCCACGCCTGGTCCCATTGCGGTGCGAGGATTACAAACCCGGGGATCTTTGCGTTTTCGGAAATGTGCTGTGCAATAAATTTGGCGTTAAAAATTTTAGCGGCTTCCAGTTTGCTGGCTGATACATTGGGCGTATCGGCGTTCACTAGCTGCCCAATTTCCTTTCGGCAGGCAAAAAGTGCCAGGCATAACGCGCACACTAAGGTCAATAGAGAAAGACTTTTCTTCTTCATGCGTTGGTTTAGATTTAGTTAATTTTTTGTTTAAGATGGGAGGTACCCTAAAACCAGGCACTTATAAAACACATAATTCTTTTATATTTTCTCCGGTTTAATGTGTCTAACCGGTTTTCTTGAAGCGCACCCTACGGCCAGAAAAACCAGCAGCGCTCCGTAAACATTTTAATCTGCTGAATATTATTTGTTTTTCCATAAGCTTCAACTTAAATAAAGACTTATAGACTACGCTTCATTTTAAAATATCTTTCAAGATAGATTGAAACCCCACACAAAATGGATATGATAATTAGATTGTACAACAGATTAATCGGCAGGAAAGATGCTTTTAATCCTGTTCCGTTTACCGACTCAAAGCTTGTTTTCTCACAGTATTGGAACGGGAAGCCTAATTCATCAATAGAGAAATTGTTCCACAGCAACGGAAGTACCGACATTAGTAAGAAATAAAAAATAAACAACAAAAGAACTTTCATTCGATTAATTAATTGTTGATAAAATTAACTTTTATAGCAGCTAGATGGGAATCATATATTATATACGAAACACGCGCTGTTTTATCCGCTATCAATACTTTTCCAACCTTAGTTCGAGCTATTGTATCATCATTTTCCGATAGCATTGAGTCCCTACCCAATAGATGGGGAAGCTTATTTATAAATGATGGCGCACTTGAAAAAAATGTTATCCAAATATTGCCATTTATTAAAGCGATCTCAAGGCAATCAAATACCCATGATGCAAGCAGAAAGTTTCTGAATTTAAAATGATTATCCCAAATTTCCTCGTATTCAAATTGCTTAATATCAACTTTTGAGAAGCTATGATTCTTTATGATGCTTTTAAACTGCTTATTGCGAATTTGATCTAAATATAATGGTAGTACTTTCGCTCGAACAGTCAGCACATGCTTTATTTATATATAGCGTAACTACAAATTTTTCTTTCACCCAATTAAACGCAGTCGGTTCTCGTTTGCCGGCATCGGCGACGCTACCGAAGTAAGATGCGTTGTCATATCTACCATACTTAGCTGTTAAAAAAGCGAAGATCGATGAAGTGTTTTTAATTGAAAAATAAATACAATTAATCCGCTTGGAGCTATCAGTAGTAAAACCGATAGCCTGCACTGATAAATCTTTCTCAATTCCTGTCCAGCCAGTTTTCGGAATTATATTATTGACGGAGAAAGGGTAAAAAATTTCGCTTTTGTCATTGTGATAACGTGTAGCAATATAATTAGTTAAGCTGTCTGCACACTGGTTCAAATGCAACTCCCGAGATCGACGTGTTATAGTTACATCGTCAAATGTTTGAGCATTTCCCACGCCTATTACCCCTATAACTAAAAACATTGTTAATCTACGCCTCATAAATATCTAACAGAAAAGAAAGCATTGAAAATAGTCATTTTGGGAAGTCCGGTCTGATCTAAATAGCGATTTAAGGTGCCTACTCCGTCAAAAGTAATATCTTCAATAGTTTCGAGAGCAACGTCGGACATAAGTTCTTCATAGCCAGGGAAATTTCGTTCCACAATTGGTTTTATTAAAAGACTTATATCAAGGTTTTTTCCTGTAATATCAAACGGGAAGTCAAGAGCTCTTGACTCACTTCTGTCGAAACTTGGCCGATGAATAATGTAATACGGGATAAGAACGCTTACATTTAAAACCAAACCACCGGTGGGGAACTGAGCGCTATATATACGCAGTTTAAAGCATTGCTCAATTGGCAAAGTTTCGGACCAGTCTTCTATTTTTAAATCTTTTAAAATATTTCCCTTTTGTAAATCAATAAGTAGATGCTCCCAATTGTTCGTTAGATCTGGAATTATCTTTCTAATCTCTCTCAATCGACGGCGTTCCGGAGTACTTTCGTATTCCGGAACGCCGTCGTATATACCTTTCGGATATAATTCATACGCTTTCTCTCTTAATTTTTGTGTCGTCATATCGTGTTAATTACTTCCACAACCTGTTTGGGTAAGCCAATTATAAGCCCTTGTCGCGTCTCCGTTCCACACTGGAGTATTAGTAACAGTATTAGAACCTAACTGGTTATAAGTAACGGCGGCATACCCCTGCACTTCTTGCTGTAAGCAAGTTTCAAACAAGCTTTTAAACTCAGAATCAATAGTAGATTGCTGTATAGCGTATATTTGCTGTACAGTTTTAAGGCCTCCATATTTAACAGTAAGGCTTGCCCCGGCTCTGTTTGCAGCGTGCGCTGCAAATTCTGCTGCTTTACCTTCCGAAATAACATTGCCGTTTGCCTGACTCACGCCTATATTGACATACATTGTTCTTAAGGGAAAATTTCTGACAGTTACTCCGTCAGGCAGATATACTACAAAGTTTAATTGCTTTATACCAGCCTCCTGAGAATTTGCAGTTCTGGACAATTTTTTAAAGGTGAAAGATCTACAGCTCAGACGTCCGTCGTCCGAATTACCCGTGGCGCCACCGAAAGCATAAATACCTGCAAAGGATGGATTGTTTGCCTCTCCTCCAGTTCCACCCCCACCTGTTGGCGGAGGATTGCCGCCTGCACCGCCGCCGCCGCCGCCACTCGTACCTCCAGGTGTTCCGATAATTACAACTTCAGACAGCTCGCCACCCATACCACTGGCGTTGCCACTACCGTTACCACTCTCCCCGCTTGCTATGCGCAGCCTGCCGCTCGGCGTAAACAGGTATTTGTAATTGCTGATAAGGTAATTGCCCGAACTATCTTTGCTTAAGGTACTCAGGTAAAGCGGAATCTTTTTGTCGGACGCAGGCTCGTTAAATGTTTCCTTACGGGTAATAGCGGCATTGGTAAGTTTTATTTCACCACCCTCGTAGATACTGCCGTCTGTACGGCGGTAGTTTAGGTCGTAATGAATTATAGCACCGTTAAACCCTGCTATTGAAGCGCTTTTATGGTTCAGGATCAAATCGTTCTGGTTGCGCTCTACATTGTAGTTCAATCCTACAAATTCAACAATCTGTGCATTTACCACCTGGTCGGCTTTCATCTCAAACAAGAATAACCTGCTCAAGGTAACGTTTAATTGATCTACGTGGTCTAAGATGGTAGGCACTGCAATGTATTCAGTCCCGCCGGTTGCGCTTACAGTCCACGCCTGGTCCCATTGCGGTGCGAGGGTTACAAACCCGGGGATCTTTGCGTTTTCGGAAATGTGCTGTGCAATAAATTTGGCGTTAAAAATTTTAGCGGCTTCCAGTTTGCTGGCTGATACATTTGGCGTATCGGCATTTACCAATTGGCCAATTTCCTTTCGGCAGGCAAAAAGTGCCAGGCATAACGCGCACACTAAGGTCAATAGAGAAAGACTTTTCTTCTTCATGCGTTGGTTTAGATTTAGTCTCCACTAATAGTTGTAGCGGAAAACGGTTAGGTTAATTAATTGATAATTAGGTTTGTTATATAGGCTTATTATAAGTGAAGATATTAACTAAAAAACAAATTTCAAAATAAAAGTTAATATCTTTTTGCTGGGTCGAAAAGTTCATTTTTGTTAGCTTGCAGAAAGAAAAATTGCGGCACTTTCAATTTATCCAAATAATAAAAGTTGCGTGCGATGATAAGGTTATTAACAATTACCGCAACCAGTAATATAAAGCCTACTATTTCTAAAACACGTTTTAACTTTTGCCTGTTTGACAAGTGTTTATTTCTCATAATCGTCTCTGCTACGTATTACTTCTCTCATTTTTTGTTTTAACACAACGGCATCTTTCCATACCCCGATGTGGCTGTTAGTATAAATTGTAAAGTAGGATAGATATAGTATAAACCCAGATATTGTTATAACTTTGGCAAATTTGCCGGGTGTGTTTAATGCTTTAACAACAATGGTCGCTATTATAAAAAGTAGCCCTATAGATGATATATAAGCATAACGGTCGGCAGTTATGGAGTACCGGTACAACGATATTAAATTACATACCATTACTATATGACATAAAAAGAATAATAAACCAAAAAACACAACTCTATTTTTTAAATAGCGCCATAAACAAAGCACAATCAAAATAGCAATGGCAGGATAGCCCCATAGCCATAGTGGCGGATTATCACCAGGGAAAAATGGAAAGGGGTAAACATAGGACAAGCTTACCGGGAACAAGGTTTTTGTAAAGTACTCAGATAATGTATAAAACGATAGCAAAACTCTGTCGATAAGAGAATAACTTTCGCTTGATATGAATACGTAGCGCCCCTGCGACTGAAACGACGCCAGCACAAACAAAACGGAGAGTATTATAGCGGGCATTTTTTCTAACCATAGCGTAACGCTCCTAAAATTGCGACGGAACAGAATGTCGATGAGTAACATAGCAAGGGGGAATGTTAAAGCCTGTTCTTTAGCCGCAAATGATAGTAAAAAGCTCAATATTGTGAGATAATAGTTCTTCGCAGTGCCGGTCTCAACATATTTAATATACCATATTAAGGAGCATAGATAAAAAAAGGCATATAGCAATACCTTTGATGCCGATATCCAGGCAACCGGCTCGATGTTAACAGGCGCAAGCAAAAACAACAGCGATGTTACAAATGCTATAATGTTCGACTTATCCAATAAATTCGATGGCAAAATTTTTTGACTTAGCCTGTGAATAAAGAAATAGACTAATAATGCGTTGCCAAGATGTATGCATATGCTAAAAACATGGAACCATGCCGGCTTGTAGCCAAAAATCTCGAAGATAGCAGAATAATATAATTGATTTAACGGTGCATACTGTCCTCGGTAAAACTCCGTGAAAATAGCGCAGATATTCTTTAAGTCCAGCCCTCCTTCAGTATAATGATTCAATACGAAGGTTTGATCATCCCACCCTATCAAAAAACTAAAAGTGACTGCTGGCGAGAATATTACTATTCCGCTCGTTATTAAAAATAAAATATGGAAGCGTGAAGATGGGTTATAAAAGAATTTCATTGCCCCGGAAAATTTCATAGACGAAGGTTTGGCTGTTTATACGAAAATGCAAAATTTAAATAGATTTGCGTAGCATGAAGCCTAAACGTTATTCTTTTTTTTTTCTCAATCTAAACATTCCACTGGTAACACTTTGGCAATTGTTGCTTTGCCTGCTGGTATTGTCCTATTTATTTTGCTGCTGGATTTACAAGATAGACAATTTGCCGGGCTTGCATGGAGATGAGGCCTGGTTTGGTTTAGAAGCATACAGGCTGCTTAAGGAGCCGCTGAAACAACCGACTGGGATGAACTTTTATACTGGCGCATTACAAACACTTGTTGCAAACGTTTTCTTTAGCTTGGATAAGGTCAGTGTTTTTAATTTACGCATAAGCGGTGTAATTTTTAACCTAACCGGGCTTATAATCATCACTCGCATTTTATGGAAAAGCTTGTCGCCTGTTAAAGCACTTGTTTTTTTGCTATTTGTAAGTCAATCAGCATTATTAGTCTGCTCAGCCAGAGTGGCGTGGGAAGTAAACACATTTACATTGTTTTTCACTTCAATTACGTTACTGGCAATAAATAAATTAATAAAGATGCAGGAGTTATCTTTGGGTTGGGTTTTGATAACCCTTACGGTAAGCCTGCTTGCGTCTTACAACCATATCATTTTTTCGGCTGTTCCGGTTGCTCTGATGTTGGCTTTTGGTATCCAATATATATATCAAAAGCACCTTATTTATTTGAAGCTTTCATTGCTGTTCGCAATAGCTTCTGTAGACATACTTTTACAGCTATTGTGGTTCAAGTATTGGCGTTTATGGGATAGTACAGTTTTGAATTACTATCTGCTTTCAGCTACTTTGTTTCTGGGGTTACAGGCTTTGTTATTGGTAAAAATAAGGTTAAACTCACCACCTTTTCTGAAACTTAAATTAAGCCCGCCTATTCTACTGGGTGCCTGTGTTGTGGGCTTATTTCCGTTTGCTTACTTCCATGGCATTGCCTTTTTTGAAACACTGGCCGGATATAAAGTTTATATGCAGCACTACTCGCTCGAAAGCGGCAAATGGATAATTATATTATCTGCTATTATTTCAGCGTTTTTTATCTTTTTTTCAGTTGCTAAAGCGCACAAATTGGTTCTGACATCAAACAAGAGCCTGCCCGTTTTATTCGTTGTTTGCTATGCCGCCATTTTTAGTTTTTACACCACATTAAACTCCTACAGATACTATTTAGAATTAAATATCATACTCGCCTTGTTTATTACATTAACCTTTGATGTTGAAAACGTTACAAGGTGGAATAAAGTTTTTATTTATCTTCTTATAGCATCATCGGCTTTAGCTTTTTATGTGCAATATGAAATTTTGTTTACACAGCGTCATGAAAGGGCCTTATCATTCAAAATGGGAAATAACCAGTATGAGACATCTGCCCACTTTTTACCTAAGAGGTCTTTGATTAAATTTCTGAAAAAAAACCAAATTGATTCTGTGATATTGCTTGATAACGAATACTATTTCATAAATAAACCAATTGAATTTTATAAGCATGCAGCACCATGGACGATTATTCCCGGTAAAAAAGCTGTAGTGATGTACCAAAGCACACAAACGGCAAATGATGGCATATTGTATTTTTTAGCCGAATAGTATTAATCTGTTTTTTCAAATATGTAGGTCTGCTGGCTTTTTAAGTCAGCACTATAAAAGTTGTAAAGGAATAAGCTAAGATCAGGAATAGTCTGATAAACCTTTTTAAAATGCATGCTCTTCAAATAAGCCAATTCTTTAGGGCCGGCTAATTCATTTGCTTTAATGATAAATATATTTTTGTAATCATCATTTTTAGCCTGGTAAATTTCTTTTTGCCAGATGTTGACGGCCTTTCTTACATCATACCCCTTACTACTATAGTAAGTATTTTGTATTGTGCCCCAATCTATAAACGGGAACGCATCTCCGATAACCACTATGCGCAACTGCTCTTTGTTGTAATGGCGATGAATATATTCGCCTGCTGAAAATTTACCTGCCGCGGCGCTCGTTGTAGAGATGGCAAATAATCCTGCGATGTTAATTATAATAAAGACACATAAGATAACTTTGTTTCTGAGAGTATTTGTATTGATATTTTCCGTTTTAAATAACAATGAGCTTACTTTCTGAAAACCAAGCATCATAATAATCGGACACAAATTAATTAGCGGGTATAAAAAGCGTGCTTCTTTGTGGGGTATAAATGAATGCACAATTATAAAAGGAACACAAACCCATACTATCAAACTTTTTGGGTAATAGATTATTACAACTATAAACGACAAAAGTATAATTATGCCCAGCACTCCGGGTGCCTTAACTGCATATACCACATACTGATAAAATGGCTCCACCCCAAAATTACTTGCTACGCCCTTCAGTATATTGATATCAAAGTAATTGTAAGCTGTTAATGTCCAACTGTTGTATAACCAATAGTCTATCAATACGCCAGATAACATAACTATTGTTACTCCTAAAGCCAAGTACAATATCGCAACGTATTTGCTTTTTTTTATAAAAACAAGCCAACAAACAATACCCACTATTACCAATAATGACTGGTAGCGGAAGAGAACTGCACAACCTAAAACTATGCCGGTAAAAAGATCATACGGAAATTTTTGCCACATCTCCACTTTTCAAAAAGCGACAATGCCAGGATTAGCATAAGCCCTGACAGATTTTCAGAAGAAAACCTAACATTAACATATGGTAGAAACCACAATAGGTAGGAAGCAATTACAAAAGGAAGTCTTAATGAGCTAGCGATGTATTTTTTGTAGCTGTTTACAAACATTGTTATCACATAGATAGATAACAGCGCGGTAAAAGCCCTAAGCAAAAAAGTAAGGTTATAGCCATCGTTTATATTTAATAGTTGTGCTGTTTTAAAAATCGCATAACATATTAAGGGTTGGAAACCCGGTCTCACCCTGGCATTAAATTCCCATGCAAGTTTGCTTTCAGGAACTAATCCAAGCTTATAATTTGCAAATTCAACTATTTGATAGTGCTCATCTTCTTGCAAATAACCTGAGCTTTTGTAAGCGACAAATAAATAAAATGCAATTACCGGTAATAAAAGAAAGACGATTTGCGAGGACGGATAAAAGCGGCTTTCAGATTTTACGTTCATAAGAAGTGATAAGTGTTTATAGTTAAGCGCTCGGACAAATATAGCCTTAAAATCAGCCGCAATAATGCTAACATAAGACATGAGAATTTAAGATAATTAATTGAAGTTTTTAGTAGTTCCTTGCCATGTATTGTAGATAAGCCCTAACTTAGCTGAATAATTATCATTCACCTATTGCAATTAATAATCACATATTTTCCGTTTTCTGCTTTATAGGGGTATATAATTTTGTGATTGAGCGCTAGAAAAGCCGATGAAAAATTCATAAGCGCTCTTTGTGAAAGTGTCTGCTTTATGTTTTAAATGTGATGATTCTCAACAACACTTTTACTAAAATAATGTATTAGTATAACACTGATATAACTGTAGTTTCGCGATTTTTGAAGAAAAAAAATTTGAAATTACCCTCTTGTTTTAAAAACGTTATATAGGCAAATTAACATTACTTAGAGTTGATATCGTATAAACATTACCCTTCAAAGGTGCCTTATTTAAAGTTCTTCCCACCTAACTTCTTATAGCGGAAGTCTTGATAAGGGTACCAATCTCTTAGTTCTGAACCAGAGGACGATATTGCCACCAAATGATCCGCCATTTTAAGGTAGTCCGCATCCGGTAATGGGTGAATTCCTATAAGGTTTTTGATAATACTAGAATCATAGATATATAGGTTGCAACTGCCGGTACAGTTCGTGGAACGAAATGCTTTGCAGAACTGATAGATATACTCTTCATCAAACTTTTTCCGTTTTACTAAAACATGGAAATTTTGTACGGCTGCATTATGTCTGGTCGTTAATATCCGGTAGTCAGATGCTTTTAGTTGAACAATTACTTTTTTTGCTTCTTTTTCTTTGCTAACTAAATAGCGCGAAGGAATCCAACCAATATGAGAGTCGGATAACCACTCGGGCTCTACGACCCTTATCTTTGACCAATCAGCTTTAGTTTCCAAAACATCAACTTTAGTTGTATAGTCTACTTCACAATACATTATTTGTCTAAACGCCTCTGTTGCTTTATCGTTGACAATTTTATCAAAGTTCGTTCCTGGGCCTTTATAGATAAGTATATCCTCGCCATCAATACCTACATTTTGCTGTACTGCTGTAGTGTTGTTAGCGGGAGTGTGGCCCGAACACGCTGTTAAAAAAGCTGATACAATGAGTAAACAAAATGTTGTAAATGGTTTCATGCAATATGGTTTTATACAAATATAAAGATTCTGCATAAGACTAAGCAACGTTGGCCCGTGGACTGAATGGACACCTTCGATGCTCCATGGATCGGCTAACTTTTAAAAGGGAACTTAGCACTTATAACATGAAAACTATTTCATTTACCCAGTCATATCGGCTTTTCATATAGATCCTGAACTGTTCTTTTAGTGTCGTGTATTGCTAGTGCTGCCAACCTCGAAAAACTTATCGAGCGTTAGACGTATTGATTTACTTTATCCATAGTTCTTTGACAAAGTGTATTGTACTCGTCGAAGTCAGTTTCGGAAAGATGGGAATACTTGTTTTTAAACTTTCATTCATAGGCTGACGACAATTGGGGTCAAACTTAATTGCCACACTAAGTCCAGTATTTAGCATTTATTGCTCAGAAGCAGTAGTTGACATAAGTGTTGTGAAGACGGTGATGGTTTTGCTTAACCAAGGTAATAACCTATCCAAATAATTTCGCGAGGCCGCTACTGGGAATCCAAATAATATCTCATCGACTAAGCTTAAAAATCTCAGTGCTTGAAATAAATTTGTCGTTGCAAAATTTTGGCAACCACAAAATATATCTTCGTAACAATTCATTACTAACATTTGCCGGATCTTGAAATGCCAAAATCTGCTAGATACCCTTATTAGACGAACTGGAAGTAGAAAAGATTTGTTTCTGAAACTAAATGTAAGCCCAAGAACAGTAAGTAGATATATAGAAATGATTAGATTATGTGGAGCAGATATAAAATTCAATCGATCACAAAATACGTTGAGTAGAAGAATGCAGGTCGTTTTAAGATTTTATTTGCCTTCAAGGAATTGGCCGATGAAAATCAAAACGCCGCAACGAAGTCCCTATAATTTAACATAAAGAACTAGAAAGCGCCTAAATATTGTTTGCGGTGCCGCGGTCAAAATCGCAATAAGATCGCATTAATGGCTCAAGTGGTATCTACTTGCATTAAACTTTTACCAATATACAATCATTTGCGAAGCCGCTGCAGGTTGAGTGAAGGTCTGTAAAGAGAGCCCTGCAAGACAAATTAACAACAATGCTTATCAGCCACAGACGACCACTCATGTTTAATATTGGTCATCAACAAGGCATTATCAAACTGTACAGACCCTTTAGGGAACACCGCTTCATTTTCAAAGTAGCTTGACCTGACGCAGCTTACCTTCAAAGGCAAAATATTCCATCTATAGGTATTCAGATGTAAGCCCTCATACTTATTTCCATTAGGTGAATATCCAGTTGCACCAGTTTTGAAGAATGCGGAAGCTTCCTGCAAATCCTGAAAGATTGAGCCTGGAGGGAGAGAATGCGCGAGTTCAGCATCAACACTAATAATTGCACCGTCTGAACTTTTAAAAGCGACATGAAACTTATCAGCTTCTTCTTTGACATCAAACTGTGCATGATAGTGTTTACCGGGAAATATTCGTCCACCGACTAACGTATTAAACAGTGAAGAGGAATCTCTTCTCGGGATGTAAACGCCTTGCAGAAGTTGCCCATCTTCCATCCATTCCACTGCAATACGGTGTGCACCATTCTCAGAGCCAATTCCAATGAAGGCAGGCAAACCCTTAGGTCTTACTTGCTTTAGCCTAATCAGGCAAATTCCGACAATAGCTTTACCTTTAAAACTGAGAGGCGCAAACGGAGCGGGCACAATATTTCTGGCTACATCAAGGTCAACAGTAAAGTTAATCAGCATGCGTCTGTCTATTACTCCTTTAATGGTTGGAATTTTCATAATTGAAAACTAAGATAGATTTATTGCTCTCCTATTCCTAACCATGCGGACCCTCCTCCGGAATTTAGTAGTAGTTAGAGTGGAGGAAGTACCCAATGGATGCGGGCACTCAGAATGCTTTATAAAATGCTGGCGTGCTGGTTAAGCTTTAAAAAAGTGCAATTCCCATTCCCAATCTTCAAGTTGGGCCTGATAACCATTTCCATAATACATTTTAAGATACTCTTTAACTCTACCAATGGCGTACTCTTGATTATTAACTGCACCATCTTTAAACTCAATAACCTTCGCCCATATAACAAAGCATGTTTCTACATTGGTAGCGCCATCATTGATAAAGTCAGAGTAACTTACACCATCCATAAAAGGATTACTTGCTTGACCTATTAAAAACCTGCTTGAAAAATCTAAGAAAGCCTCTTTTAAACCACTTAATTTTGATATAAAACTATATTCTTCTTCCTTTATATTGTCGGCTTTATTGAAACTGTCTGGCTCAATCCAATGCGCAACCAAGGCACCTAATCGACTTACATCAGGCCAGTTTGGAGAGTGACTGCATTCCAAATCAATAAAGGCGTAACAAGCCTTGTAGAATAATTCGGGATGTGTCTTTAGGTATTCGTGGTAATCTATACCTAACTGATTGTTCAACAAATCAAAATCTAAAGTGCCATTTACAAGGTAGTATATAAAAATCTAATGTTCGACTTTTGTCTTACACTTAGTTTCATTTTTTCTGGCATTGCTTTAATTTGGTAGTGTAACTAATATACAAATTAAACATAGTAATAAATATAAAAGAGCCGCTGTTTATAAGCAGGCCTGCAAACAGTGAAGAAAGTTTCTTTAGAGACAGCGCGTATTGTTTATGGATTTGCGCGGTAATAATCTCTATCAATGAGCAAACTATCTATTCCTCTTTCCAGAAGCCTCGTTTATTTACCGCATCATGATCGACCATTAGCATACGTTGCCGCATTGTGCTATACTTTTTTTACGCCCAGCCTACTTCAACGTAGCAATCTACGTTATAGTCCAGCGCGATGATCTTGCCTATTAAACTTTCTGAGAAAGTTAAAAAAGGTTAAATAGCCTGATTGCCATTTGCGAGTCTGGTTTTTTCCCGTTCCTTTGCTGAGTACCTTTAACCTTTGCAACCGAACCATGAAAAAGCTCCTGTTATCGCTTACCATTTTAACCGGCCTAACATCTGCCCCGCTATTTGCCCAACAAAATGTGGTTATACGCGGCAAGATCACCTTATTAACACCCGACAAGAGCATACAGCTTAATAATGAAACCGTGCTCTTGAAGCCTGATGGCTCCTTCGAATATAAAACCGAAGTTAATACCGCATCGTTAACTGGTATACGGACCGACAGTGCATATGCTCGTTTGTGGCTCACGCAAGGCGACTACTTTCTCAATTTACAGGAGGAATCAATTCCGGGCACCAAGTACCATAGACTAATATTAAAAATGTTAAATGGCCCAGATGACGCTAAGATATACAGCGACTTTAACGCACAAACCGAAACCGGCTTTTCGGGTATGATGACGCCCGCCTTGTCGGGCGGTAAAGGTCAGCGCACGGTGGCCACCCGGTATCTCGACAGCCTGATAACTCATTTCCCAAACGCCAAGTCGCTCCCTGTAATTATGCGTTCGGCACACCATTTTGTGGCCGATAGTACGCTTAAAGTTTATATCACCCGCCTTAGCCCTGAGCTGCAAAAATCAGGTGATATAGCGTTTTTGGAAACGGAACTGAACCGTGCTGAAAAGCTTAAACCAGGCGTTCTGTTTGATGATTTTGAACTGCCTACCTCCAAAGGGGGCCTGTTAAAGTTGTCGTCGTTAAAAAACAAAAAACTGATCGTGCTTGATTTTTGGGCAAGCGATTGTGCCCCATGCCGTGCCAAGCACCCGGACCTAGTTAATTATTACAAAAAATATGCTGATAAAGGCCTCGAGATAGTGAGCATCTCATTAGACAGCAAGCGCGATATTTGGCTAAAAGCGATTGAGCAGGATGGCATTGGCGACTGGCTCAACGTATCGGACCTGAAGAACTGGGAGTCTGACCTGGTAAAGAACAACTTTTTAAACTATATTCCCTTCCAGGTTATACTGAGCGGTGATGGAAAGATCATCAGAACATCCGAAGGCGTAACCCTTGTAAACGAAAAGGACTTGGAGAAGTATTTGAATTAGGGATTAAGCCTTTTAGCTCAACTCTTGGTTAGCCGATCTTGATTCACCAAAACCAGAAACGCTTACGTGGACTTGAATTATTATTATCATTTTGGGATCTGTCAAATAGCTTGGCATAATACTTCTCAGAGTTAGCCAATAATTCTACATTTATTCGCTTTAACCTATCCAATGAGTTCCAGGTGTTAGTATTTTTTTCCGGGTTATCTATTTGAACCGGCTTTTGAAATAAAGAGCGTAACATTTCAAATTCTTCGGCAACCGAACCGTCTTTAGGCCATTCAAAATTGTCTAAAGGGGCTACTTCCAATGCCACGTTGGCAAAATAATAGTGCGACTCGGGTACCCAAGCTACCAAAAAATCATTTGGTAACTCAAAGCCTATTTTGAAAAAATTAATTGTATTTAATTGTTGTCCGAGTGACAGCCATGTATCCCAGGGTGGTGTGTCAGCAATATCTACATAACCAGCACTTACGTCTTCAGGAGCTCCATCACATGTTGTACTTATTGCATCAAAGTACATCACCCGCCCATAATTTAATAGTTCAGGTACAGCAATTAGCGGCGTTTCTGATCGGGACAGTAATTCGGACCTGATAGATATTATTTGATCGACAGCCTTAGGTCTGTCATCATCATCAATTTCAGGAAAGAAGTGCCCCGGTGAAAGCTCCGGGCTTCTGAACATATTAGTTTCAAAATCAGAATTACACTTTGCAATCCAGGTAGCCGTTTCTTGCACTATGTGTACAATGTCCATCTTTTAAACGCGTAATTCTTAAGCATTTTCTGCTCTTCCGTTTTTTAACTTATATGCCACCGACAAGATAAGCACACCAATAGCCAGTCCACTTACAAAGCCGGAAAGCATGTCGGGCACTTTATAAAAATGAGGTATAGCTATACTTAAGGCAAGCAGTAACATCCCGGCAGGGATTAAAATGCTTATTGGAATTAAAGGTTTCATTACAGCAGGTTTTATACTCAAATATACTATAAAACCTATGGCAATAAAAAAGGCGCCCCTGCTGCTTCGGCGCCTTCGAAATAAAGGTGTAAAAAACTGATCAAGAGAAAATACCACCACACTCTCTACATGATATAAAACACCTTTTTCTTTGCATCGGCCGCTGCTTGCGGCTCGTCTGTTTTGTAATATTGTTTAAGCATTTGCATTATGTCTCGCTCAATAGTTCGCGATATGGTAGTCGTAGGCGTATCCGTCGGCTTATTCTCAAACGGGTCTTGAAGATGAATTGCCATCTTCTCAATCAGGAAGAAACAGCTCGCAATGGCAATCAGCAAGGGTACCTCTACTATACCGAAAAACTCAATTAATCCGAATGGCAACAGGGCGAAAAACAACATTAGCGAAAAGTGGATATATACGCTGTATGTTGCCGGGAATACCGTATTCTTAATACGCTCGCAGCCACCCATATGGTTAGAGAACCGGGTAAGTGTGCGGTCAAGTTCTACCTGTTGATATTCATTTATCCAGCCCAGTTTGTAAGCATTGCGGACATCGGTACCGTGCAACTCTAACAAGGCTACCGCTACGTTGCTGTAATTTTTTATGTAGGCAAGGTCCTCTTCGCACAACCAGGGTTCCAAACCTTCAGTTGCGTTATGTCCGCGCAATTGCTTGCTAAGGGCATAGCACCATGCAATTTGCCTTTTAGACATGCGCTCGCAAAAGGCCCTTTCCTCCTGGGTGCCATAATGTGTGTTTACATAAGTAATTAACTGACGTGCCAGTGTACGCGAATCGTTCACTATTGCACCCCATAGCGTACGCGCCTCCCACCAGCGGTCATAAGCCTGGTTAGAGCGGAATGCCAGCAGTAAAGAGATTACTGTACCCAATATGGTTGGCACGGCAATCGGAATGGAAATACGTGTAAAATGAAAGTTTTGGTACAGCAGGGCTACCACCACTGCATATATGGATACCATTATAACTTCGGTACGTATCTTACCGAAGATATACTTAACAGGAATATTTTCTTTCAGCAGCATTATTTTTCTTTTTAATAGTTTACACTACAACAACTTCTTCTAACTCCAGCATTTTGCCTCCTGGTTGGGTAACGGTTGCTTGTTCGTAGTCTGCCACGTTGATGGTGATGATGGGCAAACCACTTTTCTTAATGAGCACGGCAGGGTCAATACTTGCTTTATTGATTTTACCGGCATAGCTTCCGTTTATATTAAGCACCATATTCACCAGGTGCGTATCTAAAAAGTTTTTAAACATGCCTAACGTGCTGCCGTATAAAAACTCAATCTTGATCTCTTTAATCTGCGGATGCTTCTTTTTAAGCTCTTTGCAGCCGTCATAAAACTCATCACTCACCTGTTCATACTCCCTGCTACGGCGGGCAAGCATTAGCAGATCGGTTTCCGAATCCGACAGTTTAAACATGTGTACAAACAATAGCCGTATTTCTTCACCGCCAAAACGGTTACATAAAATGGATAGATCCTTGTATGGCACGGCTTTAAAATCAGCCGGTATCAGTATCGTTTGCATAGGTATATTCTTTAAACTTTGACTAAATATTTTACCTATACAATTTTAGCAATGGTTTATTAGAGCCGATTAAGGCGATTGTTAGAATATGATTAGAGGATTTTAGCGGATCCACCCACTTTTCTAATAAAATGGGTGATATCCACCGGTTTTTGTTAATAAGTGATGTAGAAGAGTTTGCCTTATTAGAAAAGTATTAGAGAAGCCTTTAAACTTTACGGGCAACCGGTAGCTGAAGTTTTATTTCAGTCCCCCGGTTTTCTTCAGAGATGATATCAATAGAACCGTTATGCAGGCGAATGATGTTAAGGGTTAGCGGTAATCCAATCCCATAACCCTCAAAATTGGTGGTGTTTGATGCCCGGAAGAAAGGCTCAAAAATATAAGGCTGTTCTTTGTTCGGGATGCCTATCCCCCTGTCAATAACGGTAACTATTATACGCTTTTGAGCAGAGGCAATACGTATACTCACCGGCTGATTGTTAGAATATTTAAAAGCGTTCATCACGATGTTGCTCATCGCCAATCTTAGTAAGTTGGCATTACCTTCGGTACAAAGTTCCCGCTCGTCATCCGGTAACATTGAAAAATCAATATCGATAACGCGCTGCTCATCTATCTTTTTTACCGATTCTGCCACGGCCAGCACCAGTTCATCAACTCTTATTATTTGCCAGTTTTGCTTTTTACCATCAAAACCCGTTTGCGCCAGGCCTAACAAGCTTTCCAATATATTTTCAAGCTTCTCTGCCTCCTGCAAAATAGTTTTTACGTTGGCTGTAGTCTGTGCATTGAGGTTGTCACGTGCGAGCAGCAATTCTGTTTCGCCGGTGATGATAGCCAGCGGTGTACGCAACTCGTGCGACGCATTACTCACAAAATTGTTTTGCGTTTCAAAAGATGTTTCCAGCCGGGTAAGCATATTGTTAAAGGTCAACGCAAGCTCGGCAATTTCATCGCCACCTTTAGGGTCATCCAACCGTTGATGCAAATTAGTGGCTGATATGCTTTGCACCTTTTTAATGATACTGCGCAAAGGTGTAATGGTATAATAAGAGAACACATGCCCTGCCACATAGGCCAGTATCACAGATACAAAAAACAGCACAATCAATATCCTCCGCAGCTCGTGCAGCTCCTTGAAGCCATATGGGTCAATTGCTTCCGCAATTACAATATAGTTACCGTAGGGAGTTTTAAACAACGCGCCGGCATAAAAGCGATTATGCACGCTATACCGGGCCATTTGCCCGCTGAGTATGGCATTATAAAAACTTTCCGGCACTTTAACAGGTCGTTTAAAGGCATTGTTGGGACCTACCTTGGCAACGTGATCGCGTTCATCGGCAAGGCGTTGCAGGTAACGGTTACGCACCTCCTGGTAAGCTTGGGTTTTTTCGTCAGGATGAATGCGGATGCTGGCGGCAAAGTTCACCCTTGCCTCAAGGCGTTTAAAAAAATCTTCGAAGTTAAATTCTGATACAAAATAAAAGATGGCCGCATTCATGAGACCCAGCCCAATGGTGGATATGGCGAAAAATAACAGCGTTATTTTGGTCTTTATTTTCATTCACCTTTTTTGAGCATATACCCCATGCCAAATACTGTTTGTATAAGTTTAACAGCATGGTCATTATCCACCTTCTTGCGCAGGTAATTCACATAAACATCCACTACGTTGGTGCCCATGTTAAAATCAATATCCCACACGTTTTCCAGTATTTGTATACGCGAAAGCACCTTGTTGGGGTTTTTCACAAAGTATTCCAGCAGGCGATATTCGGTGGCAGTAAGGCTTAGTGCCTTACCGGCGCGTGAAGCAGTCTTGGCCTGAAAATCGACTTCAAGATCTTCAATTACAGCAGTCTCATTTTGTGCGTTTACAGGTTTTCTTCGCCGCATCAAGGTACGTATGCGCGCGTTCAGCTCGGCAAATTTAAAGGGTTTTGCCATGTAATCGTCGGCACCGCTATCTAACCCTGTTACTATGTTTTCTGTGCTGGATAACGCCGTAAGCATCAGTATAGCTACGCTGTCGTTCTTTTTTCTTACTTCGCGGCATATCTGTATACCGTTTAATCCTGGCAGCATAATATCCAGAATGATTAAATCAAACTGATGGTTCAAGGCCATTTCAAGCCCGGTAGTACCGTCGGCAGCTACGCTTACCTCCATACCGGTTTCTGTAAGCCCGCGGCTGATTACTGATACTAAGCCTGGTTCATCCTCTATCAATAAGATCTTCATCTGCAAAAATTATAAGCCCAATAAGGCACCACGTACGCTAAATGTGGTAAATTATGTAATAAAATGAATATAATATTTTATTTTTTGGCTAATTACATAACCTGCACATTAAATAGTATTAATTTTAGTGTCGGTAAAAGCAATTAATACAATTTACGCAGAAGCCTTCGTTTTAAATAGCAAGTTTACAACCAATGTATTAATAAAAAGCATTAAATGCCGGGTACTAATTACGAAGTCCTTATCCAAAAATTAAATACTTTCATCAGGAAGTATTACCTCAACAACCTGCTCAGGGGTTTCATATTTTTGGGTGCCGGCCTTTTTACCGCGTACCTTGCAGTAACACTTACCGAATACTTTGGCAATCTTAATACTACTTGGCGCTCGGTATTGTTTTACTTTTTTGTGGTAATAAACCTGGCCATGCTTTTCTGGCTGGTTATTCCTGCATTACTGGCATGGCTAAAACTCAGTAAAACCATCTCTCACGACGAGGCTGCCCGAATTATAGGCAACCACTTTGGCCATGTAAACGACAAGCTACTCAATACGCTTCAGCTAAAAAAACAGATAGAGGCCAACCCTGCCGGCGCTCAGTTATTGCAGGCAAGCATAGATCAACGCATACGCGAGCTTAATCCGGTTAGCTTTCCTACAGCCGTAAATCTTAAAAACAACAGGAAACACCTTAAATGGCTATTACCTCCTCTGGCCGTCATTTGTATGATAGGTTTTGCTGCTCCATCAATACTTACCGATAGTACCGAGCGGCTTATAAAACATAATAAGTACTTTGCACCTGTAGCACCGTATCGACTTATACTACTTAATAAAGACCTCAACGCTATACAGGGAGAGGATTTGCAGCTGCAAATTCAGCTGGACGGAAATAATCTTCCGGCTGACATTTATATAGAAACCGGCGGCAACACTTTCCGGCTCGATAAACAGTCGGTAAGCCGCTTTAACTACACCTTTTCTAATCTTCAGCAAAACGTAAGCTTCAACCTGGTGGGTAATGGCTATACATCCCAGCAATATCAAATTAAGGTAAGCAGCAAACCTACACTCATTAGCTTTGATGCTGAACTGCGTTATCCCGCCTATTTGCATAAACCGGGTGACTATCTCCAAAATGCTGGTGACATAACAGTACCGGAAGGTACAACAGTACAATGGCACATACGCACGCAGCACGCCACAAGTGCAAAAATTGTTTATGACGGTGTGGAAAACACATTGGCTGTGGCAGCAAAGGACAGCTTTACTTACCAAAAGACGATATTAAAGCCTTTACATTACAGCCTGAGTGCAGTAAACGAACAGGTGAAGCAAATCACTGATTCATCTGCTTATCACATACAAACTATTACCGACAAAGCTCCGGCTATTAACGTACAGCAGCGCGATGATTCGGTAAGTGTAAAGGCATTATACTTCAACGGCAGTATTCAGGATGACTATGGTTTTAGCCGGCTCGTTTTTAAATACCGCAAAGGCAATAAAACGTACTCTGTACCTGTAAAAGCTGATTTAAGTAGCACTAATAGCAGTTTCTTTTATTTCTGGGATTTACGGTCACTATCATTAAAAGGCGGCGAAACCATTAGCTATCATTTTGAGGTGGCCGATAACGATTGTGTACACGGGCCAAAGATCACAAGTACTCCGGAGCAGGTGCTTAACATGCCCAACGAGCAGCAGATACAGGAGCAATTGGAAGCAGGCTCAAAAGCAGTTGCCGAGAAAACTGCTTCTGCCCTTAAGCTGGCCAACCAGATTGAGCGCGAAACGCAAAAACTCAACCGGATGCTGGTTGAAAAGAACAACCTAAGTTTTGATGAGAAAAAGCAGGTTGAACAACTGTTGCAGAAACGTGAGGAGCTGAATCAACTGATAAAAGATATTCAGCAAGAAAACGCTAAAAACCAATATAACAGGAAAGAAAACCAGCAGCAGAGCGAAGAGTTGCTGAACAAGCAAAAGCAAATGGCCGAGTTGTTTAAAAACTTGCTTGATCCTAAAACGGATGATATCCTCAAAAAGCTGAACGAACTGCTGCAAAATAATAATAAAGAACAAACACAAGATGAACTGTCGCGCATGCAGATGGATAACCGGTCCATGAAAAAGGAGCTGGATCGTGTGCTTGATTTATATAAGAAGCTGTTGTTCGACCAAAAAGTTGAACAGAATATTGAACAGCTTAATAAACTGGCCGCGGATCAGCAAAAGCTTGCTGATGAAAGTAACAAGGCAAATAACAACACTGACAAGAATAATCTTTTGCAAAAACAGCAACAACTGCAGCAACAATTTAATGACGTAAAGAAGTCTTTAAACGAGCTCGAAAAAGAAAACAAAGAGAGCGGTGGCAAAATGGACTTTGAAGATAGCCAGAAAGAGCAGCAGGCTATAGAACAGCAGATGGATAAAAGCAGCAAAGAGTTGCAGCAAAACAACCGTAAGCAAGCTGCAAAGGCACAACAAAACGCCGCTCAGCAAATGCAGCAGTTGTCAAAAAAAATGCAGCAACAGCAGCAGGAAGGCGAGCAAGCGCAGTCAAACATTAATATACAGCAATTGCGAGAGCTTTTAAAAAGTTTGGTCAACAGCTCTTTTAATCAGGAAAAATTGATTCTGCAGCTGCGCGGAATGAGCGGGCAAAACCCGGCTTATGTGGGCATTGCACCACAGCAACAAAACATTAAGGATAATTTAAGAACTGCCCAGGACAGTCTTTATGCGCTTAGCAAACGCGTGCCCCAGATACAGGCATCGGTTAACAGAGAAGTTGCGGCTATTAACGAAAACATTGATAAAGCCATCTCTGCCATGGGTGAGCGCCGCACTCCCGAGGTCAAACGCAACCAGCAGTATGCCATGACTGCTATGAACAATTTGGCATTACTATTGAGTGAAGCGCTGGAACAATTGCAGAATATGCAAAGCAATGCCGGCGGTAAGGGTAGTAAGTCGCAATCGTTATCACAGCTGGCAAAAATGCAGCAACAGCTCAACCGTAATATGGAACAGGCCCGGCAGCAAATGCAGCAGCAGGGAAAAAGTGCACAGGGACAGGGGAGCAGCGAGCAACTGGCTAAAATGGCACGACAGCAGCAAATGGTTCGCGAAGCATTGCAAAAGCTTAGTAGCGAACAGATGAAAGATGGCAAAGGCAACGGCGATCTGGATAAAATTTCTAAAGAAATGGAACAAACGGAAAATGATATCGTAAACAGGAAGATAACTGATGAGACGATAAAGCGACAACAGCAGATACAAACCCGCTTATTAGATGCCGAACGTGCCGAGCAGCAACGCGAGCAAGACAACCGCCGGGAAAGTAACGCTGGTAAAGAGTTTCCGCCCGGGTATATAAAAGCGCTGCAGCAATATCAGCAGCAAAAAAACAAACAAACCGAACAGATACGTACAATATTGCCGGCTTTTAACTTATATTATAAAGAAAAAATACAATCTTACTTTGAACACCTTAATGGAAAATAAAATGGAACACGAAAATGTTCAAACTGGTGAGTTGTTTACATTGCAACTTCCTTCAAAGCTGGAGAGCATTTCATTGATAGAGAAACTTGTTGAAGAAATTTGCGACAAGTACCAGGTGAGCGATGATGTTTTTGCCAATATGATGACCTGCCTAAACGAGGCGGTGATGAATGCCATTGTACATGGCAACAAACAGGACGAGAGCAAAAAAGTGATAGTAAATGCCGAGGCTGAAAATAAACGTATTGTTTGGACGATAACCGATGAGGGCGAAGGCTTTGATTATGTGCACCTGCCCGATCCTACCGCACCCGAGAATCTGGAAAACCTAACAGGCCGTGGTGTATTTATTCTTAAACATTTAGCCGATCAGTGTATATTTAACGCCAAAGGAAACGAAGTGGAACTTCACTTTAAAATATAATGCCGGCGATAAATTTTTTTGAAGAGGATATACAGTTTAAACTTAAAGACAAAGCCAAGGTAAGGCAATGGATTAAGGATACAATAGTAGCAGAAGGGCACCAGTTAAACGAGTTAAATTATATTTTTTGCTCAGACGCTTACCTGCTCACCATAAACCAGCAATACCTTAATCATGATACATTTACCGACATCGTAACCTTTGATAACAGTGAAACTCCCGGAAAGATAGAGGGTGATATATTTATTTCTATTGAACGCATACGGGAAAATGCCAATAAGTTTAATGTAAGCGAGACTGATGAATTGCACCGTGTAATTATACACGGCGCTTTGCATTTATTAGGTTACCTTGACAAGAAACCTGCCGACAAAAAAAATATGACTATTAAAGAAGACTTTTATTTGAACAAGCGCTCCTTTAATAGCTAATTTTACAATATATAATAGCAAAACAAACTATTGACCATGAAAACATTAACTCTCATTTTAGCCTTACTCTTTGTTGCCCCTGCATCATCGGTTTATGATTTTAAGCTTAAATCAATTGATGGCGATAAATTTTCGTTAGCTAAATACAAAGGCAAAAAAATATTAGTTGTAAATACCGCTTCTAAATGCGGTTTCACGCCACAGTATGCTGAGTTGCAGAAACTTGCCGACCAGTATAAAGATAAGCTGGTTGTTGTTGGCTTCCCGGCAAATAACTTCGGCGAACAGGAACCAGGTGCAAATACAGATATTAAATCTTTTTGTCAGAAAAATTATGGTGTAACCTTTCCGCTAAGTGAAAAAGTAAGCGTAAAAGGCGATGATATTTCTCCACTATTCAAATATCTCACCTCTGCCCCTAACCCAGACTTTACAGGCGAGATTAAATGGAACTTTGAGAAGTTTTTGATTGATGAGAATGGGAAACTTATTCGCCGTTACCGCTCAAAAGTAACTCCACTATCGCCGGAAATTACTACCGCATTATAATTATTAATATAGCAGATATATTGAAGGCGCTTTATAAGCGCCTTTTTTCGTTTTTAATGCTATTAATAACCGGGAAAGCATGTTATTAAACGTTTAAATCTACAAGCTAAACGGATAATTTATTATTTGTAATTTTGCCTGCTTAATTATTTGGCATAAGACTGCCTTATTATTTTATTTAATAGACTATTTAGCAGTGCCCGGCGTTTTCATACAGACCGTGCGGCTATAAATAAACTTTTGTGAGTACATATATATCAGCGGAAAATCTGGGTCATTCGTTCCATGACCATTGGTTGTTTAAGAACCTTACACTCGGTATTAACCGGGGGCGCAGGGTTGCATTGGTAGGTGTAAACGGCGCCGGTAAATCTACGTTGTTAAAAATACTTTCAGGAGTATTGCAGCCAACAGAAGGCAAAGCTGTTCGCGCCCGCGATTTGCGGGTGGGTTATCTTGAGCAAGATCCGGACTTTAAACAAGCTAAAACAGTAAGCGATTATATATTTAGTGAAGACAATATACAACAACAGCTCATCAGAAAATACGAAGAGCTGTTAGAAAAGGATCCTACTAATACCCGCGAGCTTGAAAAGATAATGACTGAGCTTAGCGAAGCTGAGGCCTGGGAGTATGAATATAAGATCAAAACCATTTTAGGACGTTTAGACATTCATAATTTAGATCAAGATATTTCATCCCTTTCTGGTGGACAAAAGAAGCGCCTGGCCTTAGCCCGTTTACTAATAGAAGATCCGGAAATGTATGTATTGGATGAGCCTACTAACCACCTGGATATTGATACAATTGAATGGCTGGAAAAGTTGCTTACCGAAGGTACTAAAACCATCCTGATGGTAACGCACGACCGTTACTTTTTGGATAACGTTTGTAATGAAATCATTGAAATTGATAAAGGAAAAGCTTTTACCTATCAAGGCAACTATGGCTATTTCTTGGAGAAAAAAGCTGAGCGGGAAGCAACCGACGAAATTCAATTTCAAAAGAACAGCAATCTTCTTAAAAAAGAATTGGAGTGGATGCGTCGTCAACCTCAGGCACGTGGAACAAAGTCACAAGCTCGCATAAACGCATTCTATGACCTCGAGGACAAAACAAAAAATGCGGGTCCGAAAGCTAAGGTTGAATTAAGCGTTAAGACAGCCCGCCAGGGGAATAAGATCATGGAACTGGATGAGGTCAATAAATCATTTGGCGACAAAAATCTTATTGAGGATTTTTCATACATCTTTAAAAAAGGTGATCGTATTGGTTTGGCTGGCAAAAATGGCTCGGGTAAATCTACGTTGCTCAATTTAATTACCGGAGCATTGCAACCCGATAGCGGAAGCATTGTAAAAGGGGAAACAACGGTATTAGGCTATTTTCATCAGGCTGGTATAACTTTCAAGTCTGACGAGCGGGTTATAGATGTAGTGAAGAACGTTGCAGAGTATATTACCATGGCTGATGGCAAAACTATTTCAGCGTCGCAATTGCTAACGTTATTCTTATTTCCGCCTAAGAAGCAGCATGGCTTTATCGCAAATCTGAGCGGTGGGGAAAAGAAGAGGCTACAGTTGATGAGCATCTTGATGAAAAACCCCAACTTCTTGATATTAGATGAACCTACCAATGATTTAGATATTGATACCTTAAACGTACTTGAAGAATTTTTAACCAGCTATGGCGGCGTATTAATGCTGGTGTCCCACGACCGTTACCTACTTGATAAATTAACAGATCAATTATTCATCATGGAAGGCAACGGACATGTCTGTATTTTCAATGGCAATTATTCGCAGTACCGGGTAGAACTTGAAGATGCTAAGGCAGCCGCAAAAGCTACACCAGTTCAACAGGCAAATACCACCCCTTCTTCACAGCAAAGCAGCAAAAAAAGTAAGCTTTCTTACAAAGAACAAAAAGAGCTTGAGACTTTGGAAGGAGACATAGCAGCATTAGAGGTCGAGATAAAAAGCCACAATGATAAATTGAATACAAGTGGTATTAACCCTGAAGAGCTGGAACAACTATTATCAAACCTGAATCAACTTAACGAAAAGTTAGACAACAAAAGTTCACGCTGGCTCGAGCTGAGTGAAATGGCAGAATAAAATTGTTCCACGTGGAACGTTACTAGACGTTCCACGTGGAACACGGAGGATATATGTTTAAGAAATATGATGTAATAGTAGTGGGTGCAGGGCACGCCGGCTGTGAAGCGGCGGCGGCAGCAGCGAATTTGGGCTCGTCTGTCCTACTTATTACGATGAATATGGGCACGATCGCTCAGATGAGTTGCAATCCTGCCATGGGTGGCGTGGCCAAAGGTCAGATAGTGCGTGAAGTAGATGCAATGGGTGGTTATTCTGGCATAATAACAGATAAAACATCTATCCAATTCCGGATGCTTAATAGATCTAAGGGTCCCGCAATGTGGAGCCCACGAGCCCAAAGCGACCGTATGCGCTTTGCCGAAGAATGGCGCCTGGCATTAGAAAACACTCCCAATGTAGATTTTTGGCAGGATATGGTTAGTTCCCTGCTTGTAAAAAACAACACAGTATATGGAGTGCGTACTTCTATCGGTGTTGAAATAGAAGCCAAGGCTGTTGTGCTTACAAACGGAACTTTTTTAAACGGAATAATACATATAGGCGAAAAGAAATTTGGTGGAGGCCGTACTGGCGAGAAGGCAGCAACTGGTTTAACAGAGCAATTAACCGAACTCGGCTTTGAAGCTGGCCGTATGAAAACCGGTACCCCTCCGCGTGTAGATGGCCGTAGCTTAAACTACGCCAACATGGAAGAACAATGGGGAGATGAGGAACGCGGCAGATTCTCATACACCAAAGTTGAGCAAATACAAGAGCAGCGTTGCTGCTGGATAACGTACACCAATGATAAAGTCCATGAAACATTAAAGGAGGGCTTTGAAAAGTCACCTATGTTTACCGGACGTATCAAAGGGTTAGGTCCACGCTACTGCCCGTCTATTGAAGATAAGATTAATCGCTTTGCAGAGCGCGACCGTCACCAAATATTTGTAGAACCTGAGGGATTAAACACCGTAGAAATATATGTAAATGGTTTCTCTACATCGTTACCAGAAGATGTGCAATACAAAGCGCTGACTCAAATTCCAGGTTTTAAAAACGCTAAAATGTTCCGTCCAGGCTATGCCATTGAGTACGATTACTTCCCTCCTACTCAATTGTCGCTTACCCTCGAGACAAAACTGATCAGCAATTTATTTTTTGCCGGCCAGATAAATGGCACTACAGGTTACGAAGAAGCAGCATCGCAAGGCTTTATTGCGGGCATCAATGCCCATCAAAAAGTATATGACAAGCACGAGCTGATCATGAAAAGATCCGAATCATATATCGGTGTGCTCATTGATGATCTTGTAACCAAGGGGACAGAAGAGCCCTATCGTATGTTTACATCAAGGGCAGAACACCGTCTCTTATTACGTCAGGATAATGCAGATATCAGACTTACTCCGATTGCCCATGAGTTAGGACTGGTTAGCGATGATCGTATGGATCTGGTAAATCAAAAAATAAAAGATTCAGACGCAATAGTAAAATATGTAAAAAACCGTTCTATTGAACCTGGAAAGGTAAACGCTTTGTTGAGTGAGTTGGGCACCAGCGAACTTACACAAAACAATAAGCTATTTGCATTAGTTAGTCGCCCGCAGGTGGCTCTAAACGATTTAAGAAACGTTGATAGCGATCTGGATGATTTGCTATGCAAATACGACAAAGAAACCGTAGAGCAGGCTGAAATAAAAATCAAGTACGAGAGTTATTTTGAAAAGGAACTGGAGATAGTAGCTCGAATGAAAAAGATGGAAGATCGCGAAATTAATCCTGACTTTAATTATAATGCATTAGCGTCCGTATCAAAAGAAGCCAGAGAAAAATTGATGCGCATAAAACCGCGCACATTAGGTCAGGCTTCTCGCGTTTCTGGCGTGTCACCATCAGACATATCTGTTCTAATGGTACATTTATCGAGATAAACATATAAATAACTGATAATTAGTTATTTATGAAATATTAGTTTTAAGCCATTATTTTCATTTTTTTATATCAGCGTTCATTAAACCATAAAATTCGCTTATAAGCCTTAAAAATGCCTTCAAATTTAAAATATACAATTTTAGCGTACTTTTCACTCATTATTGTTACATTTTTAGGTGTGGCAGGCTGCGCAAGCATGCAAAGGCCCGGCGGAGGACCCAGAGACCTCACTCCTCCGAAATTGATAAGCGCAATACCGGCCAACATGACCAGGAATTTTAAGGCCAATACAGTAGAGTTAGAATTTGATGAATTTTTTAAATTAACAAATCAATATCAGGAGATAAGCATTAGCCCCGCCCAAGAAAAATTGCCCGAATATAAAATCAGGCAAAAAAAGCTTGTTATAGAATTTAAGGACTCGCTTGAAAAGAACACAACATACGTGATAAACTTTGGTAAATCTATTGCCGATGTAAACGAGTCCAACCAACTGAAGAATTTCACCTATGTCTTTTCAACCGGTCCGCACATAGACTCACTAAGCATTAGCGGTACAGTTACAAATAGCGAGACGCAGAAACCTGAAAAGGATGCGACCGTGCTGCTGTTCCCATTAAATAAGGATACTTTGTTCTATAACAAGAAAAGGCCATCCATATTTGCTATCACTGATTCGGCCGGTAATTTTAGCCTGAACAACCTGCGCGAAGACAGTTACAGAATTTATGCGTTGAAAGAAGCAACAGCTAATAAGATATATGATAACGAAAACGAGCTGGTCGCATTTATAAAAGACACTATAAGGCTAAGTAAAGACACAGGAAATATAAAACTTAACCTCTTCCAGCAAGAGCCGCAAAATTTCCGGTTCAAGGACAGACGGTTTGATCCGGATGGAAAAATATTTTTATCATTCAATAAACAGCTCACCTCCCCTTCTATCAAAATTATTACGCCGCCAAATTTAAACGACCAAAAGCTAACGGAATTTACGTCGCATAAAGACACAGCTTATGTTTTTATGCGAACCATGGATTTTGATTCTGTAGCCATTGCTGTTAGCGATAAAGGCGTTCCTCTTGATACGGTAACACTGAGAAAAAGTCGTACTGAAAACTTTAAGAAGGACGTTATATTTGGCTTTAATATATCTGCAGACAATAAATTAAAGCCAGGCAGTGATCTTGTAATCAATACCAATTTACCCATAGCCAACATCAATAACTCCCTGATACAGCTTAAGGAGGATTCTGCAATAGTAGCAGGCTTTACAACAACTAAAGATAGCTCAGGCACACATATCAGTTTAAAACACCGCTGGAGGCAAAATGTGATCTACCAGATCACCGTAGACAACGATGCGTTGACAAACATTTATGGCGAGAATAATAAAAAGGGAGCAAAAAAGTTCACCATCGATAAAACGGAAAACTATAGCATATTAACCTTAAAAGTTACAGCACCCGACCCTGATAAGCAATACATTGTGCAGCTACTACGGAACGAGAAAGAGGTATTACGAAGCGACATAATCACCAAAAACTCATCTTTGGTGTACAATAATATTCTGGCGTCTAAATACCGGGTAAAGGTTATTTACGACCGTAATAAAAACGGCAAGTGGGACAGCGGTAACATCAAGCAGGGACAGCAGCCCGAAAATATTTGGGTGTATGAAAAGGAGATTTCATTACGGCCCAACTGGGATGCCGAGGAAAATGTAGCTATACCTAAGGAACGTACTACTCCTTAAACCAGGAGGAATACATTAGGTAATTATCGGGCAAATTTTTAAGCCATTGCTGCTGAGCTTCAGTAATAGGCTTGATTTTTTTGGCCGGCGTGCCTGCATAAAGATATCCGCTTTCGCAAATGGTGTTTTCCAACACAACAGCTCCGGCAGCTATAATTACAAAAGGCTCTACTACCGCGTTATCCATTACAATTGCACCCATCCCAATCAACACGTTGTCGTGCAAGGTGCAACCATGTACTATGGCATTATGGCCTACAGATACGTAACTGCCGATTTTTGTAGGTGCCTTTTGATATGTAGCATGTATAACAGCGCCGTCCTGTATGTTGGTGTTATTGCCTATTTGGATGTAATGTACATCGCCACGGATAACCGCATTAAACCATACTGAGCAATTGTTGCCCATAGTAACATCGCCTACTATGGTACAGTTATCAGCAATAAAACAGTTATCGCCCCAGACAGGGCTTTTATCTTTAACAGGTAGTATCAGAGGCATCTTAAAGTATTTTTAAAGCCTACACTATAGTAAGCCGTAAATTATTTATGTTTGATAAAAAAAGCGGAAATAGCTCAGTTGGTAGAGCATCAGTTTCCCAAACTGAAGGCCGCGGGTTCGAATCCCGTTTTCCGCTCATTAAAATACCGTGTCATGCAGCTCCTGTGCATGTAAACTATAATCCGTAGTATAATGTAATCCCCTACTCTCTTTACGTGCCATAGCCGATTTAATGACCAGGTATGACACCTGTATTAGATTTCTCAACTCACATAATTTTACTGAGAGCTTTGTACGTTTGTAAAATTCTTCTGTTTCCTCATGCAGTAATCCAAGCCTGCGCATGGCCCGTTCCAGCCTGAAATCAGACCTTACAATACCCACATAGTCGTTCATCACCTTCTGCATTTCGCGCAGGTTATGCGTTACCAATATATCTTCGTTCAACAGTTGAACACCTTTTTCATCCCAGTCAGGTATATTATCAGGTACGGAAGCCGTTTCAAATGCTTTTACGGCATCTTCATAAATGCGGTGTGCGTAAACTAAGGCCTCCAATAACGAATTAGACGCCAGCCGGTTAGCACCATGTAAACCCGTTGATGCACACTCACCGCAGGCATATAATCTTAATATAGATGACCGGCCAGCGTGATCTACCAAAACGCCACCGCACATGTAATGACAAGCCGGTGCAACCGGAATCATGTCACGCGTCATGTCCAGGCCTATATCTAAACACTTGGCATAAATGTTAGGGAAATGGTTAATGATATCCGCTTTGCTTCTATGCCTTACATCCAAATAAACAAAATCCTCACCCGATTTTTTTATCTCGGAGTCTATCGCACGGGCCACAACATCGCGCGGCGCTAACGATCCACGGGAGTCATATTCATACATAAACTCCTCGCCATTTGTACGTTTTAATACACCGCCAAAACCGCGTACGGCCTCTGATATCAGAAATGATGGATAATCACCGGGATTATATAATGCTGTTGGGTGAAACTGTATGAATTCCATATTTCGCACCTTACCTTTGGCGCGATACACCATAGCTACACCATCACCGGTTGCAATTGTAGGATTAGTAGTCACCGAATAAATGTGACCTGCACCACCTGATGCCATAACGGTTACCTTTGACAATATCTTTTCAACCTCATTAGTGTAAGTGTTAAAGGCATATATACCGTAGCATGTAATATCGGTAGATGATTTACCAACCAGTACACCTAAATGGTGCTGGGTAATGAGATCAACAGCAAAATAATGTGTTAAAATTTCAATGTTAGGATTCTGGTGTATCTGTTCGAGCAGGGCGCGCTCTATTTCGAAACCGGTAATATCTTTATAATGTAATACCCTGAATTCGGAATGACCACCTTCTTTGGCGAGATCATAAATACCATCATGTGTCTTGTCAAAGTTGGTCCCGTAATCAATAATTTCTTTAATTCTCTCCGGGCCTTCCTTTACAACTATTTCCACAACTGCAGGGTCACAAAGTCCATCGCCTGCTATCAACGTATCATTTATATGCTTTTCAAAAGAATCTTCTTTTTTATCCACAACAACAGCAACACCGCCCTGAGCATACTTAGTGTTAGATTCGTCCTCGTTAGCCTTTGTAACTATCAGAACCTTACCATGCTTTGCAGCTTTAAGTGCAAAACTCAATCCGGCTATTCCTGAACCTATAACTAAGAAATCAACATTTCGGGTCATATATATATGTATGGTTGTGTAAAAGTAACTATTGTGTTAACAAAGCGACCAAGAGGTGTTAATTTTATGTAAGTAAAAAAATAATAAAACGTAAACCCGTTGATAACCCTTAATTTTGGTGTGTAAACAAACAACTTTTAAAAGAATTATCAGCAATAGTAACACGGAAATCAACAATAAACAAACATCAATTTTATTCACATAAAACTTTAATGAATAATATTTGCTAATTATACGGTTCTCTCTTTCAGCAAAATGTAAATTAAAATCTGCGGAAAAATTGTTAATAAAATTGGGAAAACAAATAAAGTGCTCGTTTCTTAAATTGAATTTTACACAATACTCACACCTTAATAAACAATAGTATTCTTTATTCTTAAAAATGTATTGTTTTTATTACAGCGTTTAAAATGGATACCTTAGAGGAAATAAATGTTAAAGGATTTGTGGAGGAAGAGATAGATCCTACACTCGATCTTTTTGAAGAAATTGAAAAATTAAAAAAGCAGAAAAATGCAGTTATACTGGCCCACTACTACCAGGACGGGGATATACAGGATATTGCCGATTATATCGGCGATAGTCTGGGCTTATCGCAGCAGGCAGCCAAAACTGATGCAGATATCATCGTATTTGCCGGGGTACACTTTATGGCCGAAACAGCAAAAATACTTTCTCCAAGCAAGAAGGTGCTACTGCCCGATGTAAAGGCAGGCTGCTCACTGGCAGACAGCTGCCCGCCGCATTTGTTCAAAAAGTTTATAGAGGCTTATCCGGATCACCTGGTGATTACCTATGTGAACTGTACAGCTGAGTTAAAAGCGATGAGCGATATAGTTTGCACCTCGAGTAATGCGGTGCAGATTGTTGAAAGCTTACCGAAAGATCAAAAGATAATCTTCGGGCCGGATAAAAACCTGGGTGCTTATGTGGCTAAAAAGACAGGCCGCGACCTGGTATTGTGGAACGGTGCGTGTATGGTGCATGAGATTTTTTCGAGAGAAAAAATAACTAAGTTAAAGGAACGCCACCCGGGTGCAAAATTGTTAGCACATCCTGAATGTGAGGACGTTATATTGGATATGGCAGATTATATAGGATCTACCACCGGTATATTGAAATATGCTACCAACAACCCGGATAAGGAGTTTATAGTAGCAACTGAGGCGGGTATACTGCACCAGATGCAAAAGGAAAACCCGGACAAAACATTTATACCGGCGCCGCCTAATAATAATTGCGCTTGTAATGACTGTCCGCATATGAAACGTAATACTTTGGAAAAGTTATACCTCTGTTTAAAAAACGAAGTACCTGAAGTAACCGTGCCTGAAGACATTATTGTAAAAGCTGTAAAACCTATAGAAAGAATGCTGGATATATCAGCGCAATTGGGTTTATAACTTTTATTGACTTAAGAAATTTATGTTCGAAAACGAAGAAAGAACCAATCTGGAACAATTAGGAGAGTTTGGCCTGATCAATCATCTCACTCAAAATATTAAACTTAAACAATCATCAACCCTAAAAGGTATCGGTGATGACGCAGCTGTGCTTGATGCTGCTGGCAAGAAGATGCTGGTATCGACCGATATGCTGCTTGAAGGCATACACTTTGATCTTGCCTATACGCCATTAAAACATTTGGGTTATAAAGCCATACAGGTTAACCTGAGCGATATATATGCCATGAACGGTATAGCTACGCAGGTGACTGTGTCATTAGGTTTATCAAGCAAATTCCCTTTAGAAGCTGTAGAAGAGCTTTACGAGGGCATGTATATTGCCTGTGAAAAATACAATGTAGATATTATCGGCGGCGATACCACGGCATCTAAACAAGGCCTGGTTATTAGTGTAACATCTATCGGTTTTGCTGATGAAACGGACATTACCTATCGTAATACGGCTGAGGACGGAGATCTGATCTGTGTATCGGGAGACCTTGGCGGAGCGTACGTGGGTTTGCAATTGCTGGAACGTGAAAAGCTGGTTTATCTGGAAAACCCCAACATTCAGCCAGATCTGGAAGGCAAGGATTATATTGTAGAGAGGCAGCTTAAGCCGGAAGCCCGTAGAGATGTGATAGAATTGCTAAAGGAAATTGATGTGAAGCCAACTGCAATGATTGATGTATCTGACGGTCTAGCTTCTGAAATTCTTCATATCTGCAAGCAAAGCAATAAGGGATGCAATATATACGAAGAGAAAATACCTGTTGACCCCATGACGTATGACACCGCCCGGGAATTTAACCTTGACCCTACAATTTGCGCTTTGAGTGGTGGTGAGGATTACGAGTTGCTTTTTACCGTTAAACAAGCCGATTACGACAAAATTAAGTTCAAAATGGACATCAGTATTATCGGCTACATAACCGAGCCTTCAGCCGGTTGCAATTTGATTACCAAGACAGGCAATGTACATGCTATTACGGCGCAGGGCTGGAACGCTTTCAAACCATAAAGTATAATGAAAAAAACCTTATCACTTTTATTTGCCTTGTTGCTGTTACAAACCAGTATTAAGGCCCAAAAAGCTGTGCTCTTTAAATTACACTATAGCCCTAACCAAACATATCTGACTAAAGTGCAGATGAAAACTAATACAGTGATGGATTTTAAGGGCGATTCTGTTGAGATAAAAAAGATGAAAGCAGACGGAGCCAAATTGCCTATAGAGATGGAGGTGATTATGAACATGCAGATGAACATGAGAACCGAAAATAAACAGGTTACGGGCACGCCGTTTGTTATTACCTATTCTAATATCGAAAATAATGTGACCATGAATGGGAATGCTGTTCCTATGCCACCAAATACTCTTGAAAGCAAAAAAGCTTATGGAAAGTTTGTTAATGGAATGAGTATGCAAATAGATTCTATATCGGGCGTCGATGACAAAGTTAAAGCAAGGACAATTACCATGATGGAAAAATTCTCCAGCCAGATTAAATTTCCGGACAAACCTCTTAAAGTGGGAGATAAGTTTACGCATACGGTGCCCTTAGAATTTCAGGTAACCGGAAAAAATATTAAGATAAATACCCAATCCGAATATACCTTAAAAGAAGTAAAAGATAAAGTAGCCTACTTCGATGTTAACAGGGTAATTGAAGGGGATTTACAAATGGAAAAAGGCCTCTTAAAGATGAAAGGTAACGGCAGTGGTAAAGTAGAATATAGTATCAAGGAAAGTATAATTAGCAGTTCCATCTCAGATTTGGCTTATGATTATACTCTGCATATGGGACAGATGATAATGGTTGGTTCTGCAAAGAGTCACGTAGACCTTTCGGTCGCCATACCTGCTAAATAATTACTCGCTATCGCCCTCGCCTATATATTTTTGGTCGATCTGCTTATTAGCCTTAGCACCTAATTTCTTGATCTTTTCGGCGGTTATGGTAAGATTCCCACGACCGTCGGAAAGTTTATTAAGGGCACGGTCATAAGCATCCTGGCTTTGTTTAATGTTTTTGCCAATGCTTTCCATATCGGTTACAAAGCCCACAAATTTATCGTACATATCACCGCTGAGGCGGGCTATTTCAAGCACATTACGGTTTTGCCTTTCCTGTTTCCACATACTGGCAATTGTGCGCAATGTGGCCAGCAAAGTAGAAGGGCTTACTATTACCACCCGTTTATCCCAGGCGTCACTGAACAGTTCCGCATCAATTTGTACCGCTATACTGAATGATGATTCTATAGGGATGAAAAGTAGTACAAAATCCGGTGAATTGATTTGGTATAGATCATGATAATTTTTTGCCGACAAACCCATTACGTGGTTACGAATGGATTTGACGTGCTCTATTGAAAAGAGTTTGCGCTCTTCTTCACTTTCGCAGTTTACCAGTTTTTCATAAGCAATAAGGGATACCTTGGAGTCAATAATCAGGTGCTTCTCATCAGGCAGATCAATAATTACGTCAGGTTGCAGGCGGTTACCATCAGCAGCTACAAAGCTGGCCTGTATACGATATTCCTGATCGCGGACCAGGCCCGACCGTTCTAATACACGTTCTAGGATTACCTCGCCCCAGTTGCCCTGGCGTTTGTTATCACCCTTAAGGGCACGGGTAAGGTTGTTAGCCTCATCGCTTATCTGCTTATTCAACTCCATTAACTGGGTAATTACCCCTTTTAAAGTGTTGCGCTCGGCAGCTTCCATATTGTAAACCTTATCCACCTTTTCTTCAAAAACCTTAAGATTCTCTTTTAGAGGATTGAGGATACTGTCAAGATTAAGGCGGTTTACGTCAACAAATTCTTTTGATTTTTCTTTAAGCAGTTTTTCTGCAATGTTTTCAAACTCTAGTTTAAATTTTTGCTGAAGTTCCTGTATGTACTTTTCCTGCTCGCCAAGGCGCTCCCGCTGTGCTTTAAAAGCTTCTTCAGCCTTGGCCATACGCGCTTTCTCGTTCAGTAAGTCCTGGTTAAGTCCGTTGTTAATGGTCTCTAAACGCAGGCGTTCTTCCTGTAATAACCTGTCTGCTTTATCCCTTTCGTTAACCAAGCCCGCAGCGCGCTCTTCAGCCTTTGCCAGGTTGATGCGCAGGCTGTCGTTTTCATTTTTTAGGCGTACCAGTTCATCAGTACTAATTGCATCTGCCTTGGGCTTTTTCAGAAACAATAGAACAGCAACCAGTAAAATAACAACAGAAAGGATAACTAAAACTACAGGAATCATTTTTGATAAAAAAATTAGCAAAAACGAAGGTAGTAAAATCCGTATAAATTACTTACAGAAATTGGCCAGATTTTCTTCGGCCTCTTTGTATCCCAGCTCAATCGCTTTCTTAAAATCGACACAGGCGCCTGCACTATCATTAAGCAGATGTTTCACATAACCCCGATTGTTAAAAGTAGAACCGTCGGTAGCATCAAGCTTTATAGCCATATCATAGTCAGCGAGCGCACCCTTATAATCTTCCATCAACCGTTTAGTCACTCCCCGGTTGTGATATGCGTTACGGTATTCAGCATTAAGGGATATTACAATATCATAATCTCTTATGGCATTCGTGTAATCTTCCAGATCGAGCCGGGCGTTTCCGCGTTTGAAATACCCATCCGGGTCTTTTGGCGCTAACAGGATAAAGGCCGAATATTCATCAATGGCTTCGGCATACTTTTTTAATTTATCCAATACGAGGCCCTTGTTGTAATGCGAACTTGGGTAATCAGCATTTTTATTTATGATAAAATTATAGTCGGCCAAAGCACCTTCATAGTTTTTCATGTCAAACTTGGTTATACCCCGGTCATTCCTAAAATCCAAATCTTCGGGATCTAACTGAACTGCTTTATCCAAATCGGCTAAAGCACTGGTATAATCTTCCAGGGCACTTTTTGATTTTGCTCTGCTGTAATAAAAATCACCATCTTCAGGCGAAAGCGTTATACCTAATGTATAGTCTTCTATGGCCCCTTTATAATCTTCCAGGTAGTTTTTACATACGCCTCGCTGGTAGATAGCTGAAATGTTCTTGGCATCCATAGAAAGTGCTTTATTGAAATCGTCAATAGCTAACTGGTATTGTTTAAGATATTTTTTTGCAACTCCCCTGGCTAGGTAACTGTCCAAATCATTTGGGTCAAGTTCAATCGCTTTATTGTAATCCTCAACAGCTCCTCTAAAATCTTCTTTATGACGTTTAGATAAGCCTCTTTCATAATACGCAACAGCAGTAGGTTTAATAGCTATTGCCTTGGTGTAATCATCAATTGCACCCGCAAAGTTGTCCATATCATGCTTGCAAATACCTCGTTGAAACCAAGCCTCATAATTATTTTTATCAAGTGCAATCACCTTGGTTAGGTCAGCCAATGCAGCTTTATAATTTTCGAGATTGAGATAAGCAACGCCTCTTTTAAGGTAAGCCGATGCATCCGACGGTTTATCCTTGATGACTTTGGTGTAGTAAACTACAGTATTGGCATTCTTTACACTGTCCGGATTGGCCAGGTCATTACTAATGGTTTGTGATAGCGCTGCAAAAGGTAGCAGCAAAAGCACCACTAAAAAGTGTTTCATTTGTTTAGGCGAATAGTTTAAATAAATTGCTTAAAGTTACTGATTTGCTTTTTCAATGCAAATGCCGGCATCACTAACTTCGCGCAGGGGGTTGTCGCGCATGTTTTGCTCTATCTCGAAATGATAGAGTCCTTTTGAAGGAAATTTATACTTGCTCAACAATAAAAAACGATAGCTATACAGGTTACCTGAGCCGGCGCCCAGCCACTGGCCGTCTGGATTGGCCAGTTTAAACTCAAAACGAGTAGTTTGTAATTTGCCGCCGTGCGCACCACGTTTAAGCAGCACAAACATGTTAGAATATTTATAATCGCCGGTTACACGTAAGTTCAGGAATATGTTATAAGGTATACTGGCATCGTCAATTTTAACGTCGTATTTAAGGGCGTTGGTATAGGCCCAATTGTGATGAGGCAGCGCCTTGTTATCGTCTATAATAGTATTAGGGTTGGCACAGCCCGCAAGCAATGCCAGCCCTGTTAAAACGTATAAAAATTGACGAAGAGTTTTCACTATTCCTTATTAGGTTGATTGTTATTGCGGTCGCCGCCGCCTTGCCTGTTGCGGTTTCTGCGGTGATGATGCTGGTTACCTCCGCTTCTGCCACCTTCCGCTCTTGGCTGATTTGGCTGCTGTGCCGACTGGGGCTTAGCTTGCTTTGGCTGCTGTTGTTGCCCCGCTTGCGGTTGCTGTGGTCTCACCTGTTTTTTTGGTTGTTGAGGCTGCTGCGGCTGCACATCTGATGGAGCAGCTGCTTGCTTCCCCTTATTGTTATTGTTGTTGCGGCTTTTGTTCTTTTTCTTCCTGGCGCGCTCGTCAAGGCGTGTAAGGCTGTCTTGGCCTACTACGTTTTCATAATCAAGTACTTTTGCCGGTTTTACTTCCACTTCGCGGTGCTCCAACAGATCCTCCGGAAATACGCCTTCGCGGTTCAATCGCTGAACTTCTTTTACACGTGATATTTCCAGCGGTATCCACGACTCGGCATTAGGGTAGCTAAACCACATCATCTTTTTGAAGATGTCGGTTTTTTGCAGACGGGCATCCCCTACTTTGGTTTTTAAAATATGTACGTCATCAGGTATATATTTTAAAGCATCCATGTAGGTGTCAAGCTCGTAATTCAGGCAGCACTTAAGCTTACCACATTGCCCGGCCAGTTTGAGCGTATTTAATGACAGGTTCTGGTACCTTGCGGCAGCAGTTGATACCGTTTTAAAATCGGTAAGCCAAGTAGAGCAACATAGCTCGCGCCCGCATGAGCCAATACCGCCCAAACGGCTTGCTTCCTGCCGCATCCCTATCTGCCGCATCTCAATTCGAATACGAAAGGCTTCAGCCATTTTTTTGATCAGTTCCCTAAAATCCACACGGCCCTCGGCAGTATAGTAAAAGGTAGCTTTAGTTTTATCACCCTGGTAATCCACATCACTTATCTTCATGCTCAGGTTAAGATCGAGCGCCAGTTTACGTGAGCGGTGCATAGTTTCCCATTCCAGTTCTTTGGCAATCTTCCATTTATCTACATCGGCAGGGGTGGCTCTGCGGTATATTTTTTTTACCACATCCGCCTCCTTTACATGGCGTTTTACCATTTGCATGCGCACTAATTCGCCTGTGAGCGATACGTGCCCTATGTCATACCCGCCGGTAGTAGTTTCAACTGCTACCAGTTCGCCGGCTTCGAGATAAATATTGTCTACGTTTTTATAGAACTCCTTGCGCGACCCTTTAAACTTAACTTCTACAACAGAGAACGGTTTATAATTTGCCGGCATGTCCATATGCGACAGCCAGTCGTAAACATCTAATTTGCTGCAACCATTGGTAAGGCATGAGCCATTACTTTTGCAGCCTGCGGGGGTGCAACCACCACCCGTCGAGCAACTTCCACATCCCATAATTAACCTGGTATATATTGTGTTCGCCCCTGGCGAATCGTTTTAAAATGTAATATTGTTATAATTTGTAAAGATACATCTAAAAATAAAATTTTAGGGTTGGCATTGCGTTCCACGTGATAGTGGGCAGCTTGCAGCTCCTCGCTGATAGCTTCCGCCGCTTTAATGCTCATTACCTTAATCATTTTTTGAGCAGTATCAAGCTCATGTGCAGGCAAATGCACCAACTGCGGGGCGCCTGCAAGTAATAAACAGCATTCCCTTAAAAAATTGATGCCGTAGCGTATAAAGTTTTTTTGATTTTCGCGCCCCAGCTTGGCCAGTTGCTCCGTAAACGGAATAACTTCTAACCCCTTGTTGGCATAACACATGCGCAGCCACTGGATAAATTGGTTGTGATAGCTGCTGCCCCCGTGTTGCAGCATATTAAGCGCTTCTGCCATGTTACCGCCGCTCAGGTACGCAATTTCGGTAGCGGTAGTTTCGGGCTGATGTTTTACCTCTTCCAGGTAGTGCTTAACATCCGTATAGGCAAGCGAAGGTATTTTAATAAGTTGCGTACGCGAAAGTATGGTGTTTAGTATCTGATCCTGGTTTTGAGCCACAAGAATGAACAGCGTATTGGGCTGTGGCTCCTCAATGATTTTTAGCAACGCATTACCTTCTTTATCCAAGTACTCAGGCAACCACAGGATCAATATCTTGTATTCAGACTCAAACGGCTTTAGGCTGAGTTTCTTAATAATCTGATGGCATTCGGCAATATTGATGTTGGCCTGCTTGTTCTCAGCTTCCAGGTAATTACGCCAAACATCCAGACCTAAGTAAGGATGCTCTGCAATGGCTTCGCGCCACTGCTCAATAAAGGTTACGGCAGTATCATCTTTATGCTTAGCGAAAAAAGGGTAGGAAAAATGCAGGTCCGGGTGCATCAGTTTCTGATACTTTCGGCACGATGCACACTCGCCGCATGAATCGTCTGGCTGCTTGTCTGTACACGAAAGATACTGCGCATAGGCAATGGCCAAAGCTAAACTGCCGTTGCCTTCGGGGCCTAAAAATAGCTGGGCGTGGCTCACCCTGTTCTCGCGTACCGAGTTTAACAGGCGTTGCTTCACGGCTTGTTGTCCTACTATTTCTTTAAACTGCATTGGTGCAAGTTAATAATTAGATACGAAATATCAGATTTGAGACGTGAGATATGAGTATAGAGATATGAGATCATAATGATTATGGTATTGGCTTCCCGGAAATAAGAGCGTTCGATAAACTATAATTTTTACTTTTGCAATTGTCTCACATCTCAATACTCACATCTGATATCTGACGTAACATGCGATTAATGGCTTTTGATTATGGAACCAAGCGGGTGGGCATAGCCGTTACTGATCCCCTGCAAATTATTGCTACCTCGCTGGATACCGTGCACCCCATGCATATTATAGATTATCTGAAAAAGTATTTACGTACGGAGCAGGTAGAACGCTTTATAGTGGGTGAACCCAAGCAGATGGATAATACACCGTCACAATCTGCACCACACGTAAAAGGATTTGTGACCCTTTTAAAAAAGAACTTTCCTGAAATACCTGTAGAAATGGTGGATGAGCGCTTCACATCCAAAATGGCATCAGCCGCTATACTGCAAAGTGGTGTAAAAAAATCAGACAGGCAAAATAAAGCTTTAGTAGATACAGTTTCGGCAGTAATTATTTTGCAATCGTACATGGCCCGACCATGATTCGTGGGATTGCAGGATTTACTCGATTATAAAAGATGAAATATAAAGACCTTACTGAAAGAATTATCGGCTGTGCAATGAAGGTGCACACAACTCTTGGTAACGGTTTTCAAGAAGTAATTTATCAACGTGCATTTGCAATAGAAATGGGGAAGAAAGGGTTTAGTTTCGTAAGGGAAATGGAAATGCCAATTTTTTATGATGATATCCAAATAGGCACACGCCGGGTGGATTTTTTTCTAGAAAATACTATTATGGTTGAAATTAAAGCGGTGATAAAGTTAGAAGATGTTCATTTGGCTCAAGCCATGAACTACTTAGAAGCTTACAAAATGGAAATAGGTTTATTGATAAACTTTGGTGCAAGAAGTTTGCAATTTAACCGGGTACACAATAACAAGATATTAAGATAATCAAGTAAATCCTGCAATCCCACGAATCATGGTCATGGACATTTTAGACACCAACCTACAACAATACCTCGATACACACACAGATGTAGAACCGGAACCTTTACAAAAGATAAACCGTAATACACATGTAAAGGTGTTGAAAGCTAACATGCTTTCGGGGCATTATCAGGGCAGACTATTAAGTATGCTCAGTAAAATGATGCAGCCAAAGCTGATTGTAGAGCTGGGCACTTATACCGGTTATTCTGCCGTTTGCCTGGCAGAGGGGCTGGCAGATGATGGCGTTTTACATACTATTGAAGTGAACTGGGAAATGGAAGAAATGATCCATGAACACCTGAAACTCACAAATGTGGAGAAAAAAATTAACGTCCATTTTGGGGCCGCAGAGCAAATAATCGCAGAAAATAATTGGCAAAACATTGATTTAGTGTTTATTGATGCGGATAAAAAAAATAATTTTACTTACTTTGAACTTTTACTGGGCAACGTAAGGCCAGGAGGACTGATAATAATTGACAACGTTTTATGGAAAGGAAAGGTGTATGGCGACGCCAAAGACGCCGATACCGAAGCCTTTCGAAAACTAAATGAGCAGATCGCTGTTGACACGAGGGTAGAGAAATTAATACTGCCCGTTCGCGATGGCATATTGCTCATCAGAAAAAAGTAATTATGAAGAAACTCTTATTGTTAACCCTGTTTTCGGTTTTTGCAATTGGTGCATCAGCACAAAACACTTCACAATCTTACATAGATCAATTCAAAGATAATGCCATAAGCATTATGAACGAAACAGGCATCCCTGCCAGCATCATTTTAGCCGTAGCAATGCATGAGTCTGGAAATGGGAACAGTACAATAGCCAAAAAACTGAACAATCAGTTTGGTATTAAGGGCAATAGCAAGGTAGTTTACTACAAGAAAAAGAAAAAGGTACGCACCTATTACAAGAAATATGATTCTGTGTTAGAGTCGTTTCAGGACTTTGCCCGCATCATGACAGAGCGTAAGCAATTCGCTCATCTCACCGAAAAATTCTCTCAATACGATTACAAAAATTGGGCTAAAGGCATTCAGCGTAGTGGTTACTGCTCCAGCAAACGCTGGGCTTCACAAGTAATGGGCATCATTAACCGTTACAACCTGGATGATCTTGACAAGGCACCCGAGCCTGCTAATGATAAATTAGCTCAAAACAACGAGAAATAAAAAATACTTTAGATTTGGCGTTATAGTACCATATTTAAAGTACATCTATGCGTAAAACCCTTATTTTGTTGGTTGCGGCCTGCGTTGGCTTTGCTTCTTGTTCATCTAAACGAAAAACTATTAGCGACAGGGATGCGCGCCGTAACAACGAGCGCATACAAAAAGCCAATAAGGACGCCATCAAAAACTACACTGCATACTCTGCCCAGCAATATATAGAGCGTTTTAAGAGCATTGCCATTGCTGAGATGAACCAATATGGCATTCCGGCAAGTATTACGCTGGCGCAGGGCATGTTCGAGTCGGGTAATGGTAATAGCGAGCTTGCCCGCACGGCTAATAACCATTTTGGTATAAAATGTACCAGTGACTGGAGCGGGCAAGGATTTTACAAGGACGACGATAGCCATAACGAATGTTTCAGGGTATATAGCAACCCCGAGCAATCATTCAGGGATCACTCTGAATTTTTAAAGAGAAAGCGCTACGCGGCCTTGTTTGAGTTGGAAAAAAATGACTTTGAAGGCTGGGCTTATGGCTTAAAGGCTGCCGGTTATGCAACCAATCCTAAATATCCCCAGTTGTTAATCGGTCTGATCAAACGTTATAACCTCAACCAGTTTGATGCCCCTGAAACAGACCTGCAAAAAATAAAGAGGGAAGATCGTGTACTGGCCGATATTAACCAAAATATTGGTGAAGCCAGTAAAGATACCATTGCCGCAGCTCCTCCTGCCAATAAACTATATACGGTTAAGCAGGGCGATACACTATATAACATCTCTAAACGTTTCTCACTCACTGTTGATGAGCTGAAGGCTTTAAACAACATGACCGACAATAGTATAAAAATTGGCCAGGTACTTGTAGTTGCACAGTAAATATCCTTGTTTAGTTAATTATTGTTAAAAAGCATGCGAACGCCTTGGCAAAGAGTTAGTTTTAGAGCTGTTATGCGATTATGGCTCCTGCTGCTTTTTTATGGTGTGTCACACTCGTTTGCCCAACGATTAAGCGTTGAGGGCATCGTGTTCGACAAAGGGTCGCGGGAGCGTATTGCCAAAGTACATATTCACAACAAGGCAAGCGGCGAAACTGTATTTAATAACCTGAAGGGCGAATTTACTATCGCAGCCAATAGCGGCGACGTACTCATATTTTCAAAAGAAGGCTATTTTAACGATACTTTACAGGTTAAAAGTAAAGCTTCTGTAGCCGTTTACCTTAAAAGTACAGGTATACAGCTTAGCGAAGTAAAGATCAGGGACACATTAATGAGCCCCGAAAAAAAATATGCAGCAACTAAGCGCGATTATACCGTTATATACGGGCCGGCAGCCAATCCCGATTTCCTTACTACTTCGCCTTACGGTGGTGCCGGTATAGGCATTGATGCACTTTACAACGCCTTAAGTAAAAAAGGCCGAAACGCTGCCCATTTAAAAGAAATTATTGAGCGCGATTATAAGCAGGATGTGATAGATTATCGCTTTAACCGGCAGTTTGTAGCCAATGTTACCGGCCTTAAAGATGAGCAGCTCACCGATTTTATGGAGCGGTACCGCCCAGGTTATTACATGGTTACCACCGCCAGTGATTACGAGTTTATAAGATATATACGATCCAGCCTTAAACGTTATCTGCGTAATCCAAACAATTTTGGCCTGCCGCCGCTTAATAGCAAGGAATGAGGTACCCAGTGGTAGTTGTGCCCGCTTTAAAAGTAAGCGGCATGGCTCTATTTCCGTTTATCTTGGTAAAAAACAAAGCATTTGTAACCGATAAGGCGTTGATAAACCATGAACGGATACATCTTAAGCAGCAAGCAGAGATGTTGCTATTGCCCTTTTACTTAGCTTATATTTTAAATTACTTAATAAACCTTTGCAGATATAAAAGTCATACAGAAGCGTATTTAAACATTGTTTTTGAACGCGAAGCTTACCAAAACGAGCGCAATTTAAACTACCTTAAGCAGCGCGGTTTTTGGTTTTGGCGTTTCTATCTCAAATAATTATTTAATTTTGTTGTATCCTGTACAGCTACTGCTCTGAAAAAAAGTACTATGATAAAAAGACTACCAGGCCTGTTCGTTTTATTTTGCTCATGGTTTACAATCAGTGCCACCGCACAGGTTACCGATAGCAGCCAAACTGACTCAGTAAAAAAGACCGACACGGTAATTTCTCTTAATCTCGATACCAACTTAATAAATAAGTACCGAATACAGCCGCGCAAAAATGCTTTACCGGTACGCATACGGCCTGTACAGCTTATCCCGAGCTTTGCCCCCGTTGATATGCCCGACTATGATATTAAGCACTGGCGCAAGTGGTTTACCATGGCACTCAATTTTAATCAGTCGGCTTTTAGTAGCAACTGGGCATCGGGTGGTGTAAGCTCTATGGCTATCGGAACAAATATCATTTATAAAACCGAATACAATAAGTCACCACTGGTTTATACCGCCGAAGTGAACTTTTTATACGGGCGCTCTAAAAACAAAGGACAGGCCACGCGTAAAACAAACGACCGCTTTTTCTTTGATAATAAACTGGCTACCAAACTCTCCAAAAACTGGTATTTCTTCGGTTCATTAAGCTTGGAAACGCAGGTCGATAATGGCTACCAATACCCGGACCCTAACCCGCCGGTTATTATTTCCAAATTTCTGTCGCCGGGCTATGTTACGGAGTCCATAGGTTTTGAGTACAAGCCGAATAACTATTTTGATGTGCGTTTGGGTACAGGTACGGCCCGTCAGACTTTGGTGCTCGATACCGCCCTTTATCACAACCAGGGCAATAACTACGGTGTGCCAATTGGCAAACGGGTGCGTAACGAGCTCGCTTTTCAGGGTGTAGCCGTGTTTGATAAAGACATTATGCAAAACCTGCACCTCAACTGGCGCTATAACATATTCATCCCGTATGGCCGGCCAATGGCTTACATCAACCACCGCCTTGATGCAACGCTTTTAGCCAAGGTAAACAAGCTGATAAATGTTACCATTAACGGTACGGTGCTTTATAATAAAGATACCTCTACCGAGGTGCAGGCGTCGGAAGGCCTGGCGCTTGGTATAATGTACAGGTTCCCGTAGTATTTGGAGCCTATCTGGTGCAACATTACCGCCATTTACTTGTAACAAATTGTTAACTTTGCATCCTCAAAAACAGAGGTATATACAATGTTTGAAAATCTTTCGGATAAATTAGACAGGGCGTTTAAAGTCCTGAAGGGACAGGGATCAATAACCGAGATAAACGTGGCCGAAACCATGAAGGAGATCCGCAAGGCCCTTCTGGATGCCGACGTAAACTATAAAACAGCCAAATCCTTTACAGATGATGTAAAGCAGAAAGCGCTGGGGCAAAACGTACTTACCACTATTTCACCAGGGCAACTGCTCACCAAAATAATGAACGATGAGCTTACCGAGCTCATGGGTGGTACAGCAACCGAGATAACCTTTCCGGCTACTCCTACTGTGATTTTGATTGCCGGCTTAAACGGTGCCGGTAAAACTACTTTTTCGGGCAAGCTGGCAAACTTCCTAAAAACACAAAAAAATAAAAAACCTTTGCTCGTAGCCGGCGACGTGTACCGCCCCGCAGCTATTGACCAGTTACAGGTATTAGGCGAACAAATCGGCATTCCGGTTTATGCCAATAAGGAATCTAAAGACCCTGTTGCCATTGCTCAGGAAGGTATTGCACTTGCCAAGCAGCAAGGCAATAACGTAGTGATTGTAGATACCGCCGGCCGTTTGGCCATCGATGAAGCCATGATGGTGGAGATTGAGCAGGTAAAAGCAGCTACTAAGCCGCATGAGATATTGTTCGTGGTAGATTCTATGACAGGCCAGGACGCTGTGAACACTGCCAAAGTGTTTAACGACAGGCTTGATTTTACCGGTGTGGTGCTGACCAAACTGGATGGTGATACTCGCGGTGGTGCGGCTCTTTCCATTAAGTCGGTTGTAAATAAGCCTATCAAATTCATTGGTACCGGCGAGAAGATGGAAGCGCTTGACGTTTTCCATCCCGACCGTATGGCTTCGCGTATCCTGGGCATGGGCGACGTGGTTTCACTGGTAGAACGCGCACAACAGCAGTTTGATGAGAAACAGGCAGCCGAGCTTCAGAAAAAGATCCGTAAAAATAAGTTCGACTTTAACGACTTCTACAGCCAGATACAGCAGATCAAGAAAATGGGTAACATGAAGGATCTGATGGGCATGATACCTGGCGTAGGCAAAATGGTAAAAGACATAGATATTGATGATAATGCCTTCAAATCCGTAGAAGCCATCATTCAGTCCATGACACCGTTTGAAAAAGAGAATCCGGACAGCATTAACCAAAGCCGCCGCACGCGTATTGCTAAAGGGTCCGGTACTGACATTGCCGAAGTAAACCGCCTGATAAAGCAGTTTGAAGACATGCGCAAGGTAATGAAACAAATGAGCAATCCGGCAGCCATGGCCAACATGATGCGCCGGATGCCTAAAATGTAAGATATCAAACGTTTTTATAGCAAAGCCACTTAAATTTAAGTGGCTTTTTATTTACATAAAAATTGAGTAAGCATACTTTTTTTAATGAATTTGCATTGCCAACAATTGTAGTTGCAGCAGTTCTATTGTCCTTTTACTTATCATTTTTCAGGACCTTTTTAAAACGGCGTTACATCATAACAAAGGGTATTGCGGCGCATGCCACTATCCTTAAAATTATTGATTCTGGCATGAAAAAGGGCAAAATATATTCCAGGTACCAAATAGTTTGGGATTTGTATCTTGAAATAGAGCAAAAAGATATGCCATTAAGGCGACTATGGATCTACTATCAATTCAATTACGGGGCACCTTTACCTCAAGCTGGAGACAAGGTTGCTATTTACATACATCCTGAAAAACCAGATAAAATTGTTATTGTGTTATGATTTTCTCTTTTTGGTGACTTTGATAATAAGTAAAATAACGGCAATAAAGAATATTTATTCATATGAAGATTAGTGGAGTTTTACTCGCCTGTTTACTCATTCCTATAGTATGTGTTTCGGCGCAAACCTTTGGTAGTATAGATGTACAGCACTACACTTTTTCTATTACCTTAAATGATGGTGATAATAACATAAAAGGCAAGGCGGAAATAAAAACGCATATTGAAAAGCAAGCTAACATGATAGCCTTTGACCTCGCCGGTGTTGATGCGCAAGGCAAAGGCATGAAGGTAACATCTGTAACGGCGGATGAAAAAGCGGTGCGCTTTAAACAGGTGAATGATAAGCTGAATATTTATGCCTCTGCACAGGCAAATACCACACATACTTATATTGTTACATATTTGGGCGTACCAGCAGATGGGCTCATTATATCAACCAATAAGTATGGCGACCGTACTTTTTTTGGCGATAACTGGCTTCGCCGTGCCCGTAAATGGCTGCCTTGTAATGATGATGTTGCTGACAAAGCCGGCGTGGATTTTATTGTTATCGCACCCGCACATTATAGTGTAGTAGCTAATGGTACCAAGTTGAGCGAAAAGCAGTTGGGCGGTGTGAAAACAACTCACTGGCACGAAGCGGTGCCTATATCAACCAAGGTTATGGTAATAGGCGTGGCTGATTTGCCATTAGTAAGCCAGTTAATGTAAATGGCATTCCGGTAAATGCTTACACCTTTAAGCAATATAGTATAAATGGATTTAAAGCCTATGCCTGCGCACCGGAGATATTGCGGTTTTACATAGATCGCATCGGGCCATTCTCCTATAAAAAACTGGCCAATGTGCAATCTAAAACTATATTCGGCGGCATGGAAAATGCCAGCAACATATTTTATTACGAAAATTCTGTAGATGATAAAGCTATAGAAGCGCTGGTGGCTCATGAGATTGCTCATCAATGGTTTGGGGATGCTGCTACCGAAAGCAATGTAGCGCACGTATGGCTAAGCGAGGGCTTTGCCACTTATCTTACTAACTACTATCATGAAAATAAATATGGTGCGGATAGCCTCAGAAAACGTATGGTTGCCGACCGCGAGACCATCTTCCGGTTTGAGACTTCACGTAAAACGCCGGTTATAGATACTACAACCGAAAAGGAAGACATAACGCTGCTTAATCCAAATAGTTACCAAAAAGGAAGCTGGGTACTGCACATGCTGCGTCGAAAATTGGGTGATGCTGCATTCTGGAATGGTATCCGTACGTATTATGCGCGCTATCGCGACGGTAATGCCAGCACGGACAGTCTCAAAGCCATAATGGAGCAGGCTGGCAATCAAAGCCTCGATCAGTTTTTTAAACAGTGGCTTTATAGCCCGGGTCATCCGCGATTGCGCATAAGTTATCAGTTATATACCGATAAGCCAGGCACGCATTTGCGCATTGAGCAATTGCAGGAAGTACCGTTTGATTTTCCTTTACAGATAAAGATTGGAGATGAAACAGTAACAATTAATGTGAATGATAAGGTGCTAGAGACCTATGTGAACGCCGTTGCAGGAAGCACCCAACTGATCCCCGATCCTGAAGTGAACCTGCTTGCCGAGTTTGAAGTGATCAACCTTGCCAAAAGCAAATAAGGCTAACGACCGTTGGTTGCATTGCGCTGATTTTAAAATATATTTACGCAAGTAATTTTTAAGTATAACGTGTTAGTTAAAACTTTTGGCAGTGCGGTTTATGGCATTCAGGCTATTACCATCACCATTGAGGTGAACATTGCTGCCGGTACCAAATATTTCATAGTAGGCCTTCCTGATAACGCCGTGAAGGAAAGTTATTACCGTATTGAGTCTGCGTTGAAGAACTGCGGCTATAAAATGCCCCGCCAGCAGGTGGTGGTAAATATGGCACCGGCTGATATACGCAAGGAAGGCTCTGCGTATGACCTAACAATCGCTGCAGGTATATTGGCCGCCTCGGGACAAATAGAGGCCGAGCAACTGGACAAATACCTTATTATGGGTGAAGTATCGCTGGATGGTGGTTTGCAGCCCATAAAAGGTGCATTGCCAATAGCCATACAAGCGCGCAAAGAAGGGTTTAAGGGCTTTATACTGCCAAAGCAAAATGCCCGCGAAGCTGCTATAGTGAATGACCTGGAAGTTTATGGCGTTGAAAACATTAAACAGGTTGCCGACTTTTTTAACGGTGATTTGGAGCTGAAACCGGAATATGTAAATACCCGCGAGGAGTTTTATGATAGCCTGAGCAATTATGACAGCGATTTTAGCGATGTACGTGGACAGGAGAATATTAAACGTGCGCTTGAAATAGCTGCGGCAGGCGGACACAATGTGATACTGATTGGTCCGCCGGGGGCCGGAAAGACGATGCTTGCAAAAAGGCTGCCTTCCATACTGCCGCCGTTGAGCTTATACGAATCATTGGAGACTACTAAAATACACTCTGTAGCAGGTAAGCTATCAACGCAGGATGCGTTAGTGACCATAAGGCCGTTCCGCTCACCGCACCATACCGTGAGCGATGTGGCGCTGGTAGGCGGTGGTGGCAACCCGCAGCCGGGCGAGATCTCACTGGCACATAACGGGGTTTTGTTTTTGGATGAGTTGCCGGAGTTTAAACGTAGCGTATTGGAAGTAATGCGTCAGCCGTTGGAAGAGCGCCGTATAACTATATCCCGCGCTAAATTTACGGTGGATTACCCATCCAGCTTTATGCTTGTAGCCAGCATGAACCCCTGCCCTTGCGGTTATTATAATCACCCCGAGAAAGAGTGCGTATGCCCGCCGGGGACTGTACAAAAATACATGAGCAAAATATCGGGCCCGCTGCTTGACCGTATAGATCTGCATGTTGAGGTTACCCCGGTTAATTTCAGCGAACTGTCGTCAGATCGTATTTCAGAGAAGAGCGAGGCCATACGTGAACGCGTTATGAAAGCACGTGATGTGCAGATTGCAAGGTTTGGTAATAAGCCGGATTTGCATGCTAATGCACAAATGAGTCCGCAGATGGTGCGCGATATATGCAAAATTGATAGTGCCGGACAAAACCTATTGAAAAAAGCTATGGAGAAATTAGGCCTCTCCGCACGTGCTTATGACCGCATTTTGAAAGTAGCACGCACCATTGCCGACTTAGCCGGAAGTGACGAAATACAACTGGCACATTTGGCAGAGGCGATACATTTTCGCAGCTTGGACAGAGAGGGCTGGGCTGGGTAAACAGATACTTTTTAGTAAGTATAGGTATTATCCGTGATACCACAGAGGTATTGCTATGATTAAGAGCGTAGGCCTGCCAGAAAACGGGGAGGGTGTATGGCCTTGTACGATGAAGGTTTTTTCTGGCTTGATTTTTTGTTACTTTTTTATCAAGAAAAAAGTAAGGTAAGAAAGGAAATCCAAGCTCTATTCTAAAAAATCTTCAACGTCAGCATCGTTACATCATCAATAGGCTTTGCTTTTACATGCTCATTCAGATAATTAAGTATTTGCTGGTTTACCTTCCCTGGTTGCAGATGCCCATACTTTTTTACACAGGCAGATAGCGTGTCTTCATTCCAAATTTTAGATACATCGGGCTCCCTGTCAAGCAACCCATCAGTGTAATTAAAAATAAGTGTGCCAGGTTCTATATCAATTTCTCCCTGGTTTAAAAAAGGTAAGTCTTCAAAAGTACCTATCATGGTAGTGCCCAGTTTTAGCTGAAAAACCTGCTTGCCTGTGTATAAAATAGCCGGGTTATGCCCCGCATTAATATAGGTGAGCTTTCTTGTTTCCTGGTTATAGCGTGCTATAAATAGGGTTATAAACTTTTCGCCTTTGGTGTTTTTGAGTACAATTTTATTGAGTTGTTCTACAATGGTAGCAAGGTCATCCTCAACGGTAGCCCAAGCCCGCAAACTCGCCTGGAAATTTGCCATCAGCAAAGCTGCAGATATTCCCTTGCCAGATACATCCGCAATACACCAAAGGTACTCCTGGTCGTTCAGGCAAAAAAAGTCGAAGTAATCGCCGCCGATGTTTTGATGCGGGAGGTAGCGGGCGCTCAATTCTATATACTTATCGGCATAGGTTTGCACAGGTATCAGCATATTCTGTACCTCGCTTGCCAGTTCCATTTCGCGCTGCAAGCGTTCGGCCTCTAATTGTTCGGCAAACAGGCGTTTATTCTCCAGTGCTACCCATATCATGTTGATAAGTGTTTGCACAAAGTTGAGATCGTTGCTCAGCATTTCTTCTGATGAGTGGAAATCGCCGATGAGCGCGTAGGCAATTGCCTTGTTTTTCTGAAAGACGGGTATAAAATAATCGTACTGTGTGAGTATTCGGTCCTTGCTTTCACGAATCGGATGGGGCTCCTGTATTTTCTTCAGCGACCGGCAGGACTTTAGCAATTCGGCATCAGTTTCGGTATTACCGCCGTAGCGGGATATGCAGCTGAAATGACCGTCGTTTTCTACCAGAAAGCGCAGCTTTCCTATCTGCAAATGCGTCCGGCATATCATCTCGAACATTTGCAGGAGGATTGGCGTGGCCATATTTTTATTGATGGCCCGTGTAATTTCTAACAGGGAATTTAACTCAGACTGTCTTTTAAGTAACAGCCGTATCAGGTCATCCTCACCATGGTAAGTGTCGAAATGCTGCATGCTACAATTTCCGGGTAGGTTTTCTGAAAGACTCTAAATTAGGAAAAATATGCATCAGACGCGTAAATTTTGAGATTTTATATCATAAGCATCGCGCAGGGCCAGTGTAACTACGTTAAAAGCAAACACCGTAAGCATAATGGCCAGCCCCGGTATAATGGCCAGCCAGGCAGCATCCATTACAATGTAACCGTAGTGTTCCTTGATCATGCCGCCCCAGGTAGGCGTTGGTGGCTGTGCGCCGAAACCTAAAAAGCTCAGGCCCGATTCCAGCAAAATTGCCGAAGCAAAGTTTGATGCAGCCATTACCAATATAGGGCCTGTAATGTTAGGCAGAATGTGCCGGGTTATGATACGGAGGTTACCGTAGCCCAGCGAACGGGCGGCCTCTACATATTCTAATTTTTTTACGGCAAGCACCTGTCCTCTTACCAGGCGCGCTACTTCTACCCACATAGAAAGACCCACTGCTACAAAAATTTGCCATAGGCCCTTGCCCAGGGCGAAGGAGATAGCAATGACCAGCAGCAATGCAGGTAACGACCATAGTACGTTCATCAGCCAGCTTAAAGCTGCATCTATAAACCCACCAAAGTAGCCTGCTGCTGCCCCAACACCTACGCCAATTATTAGGCTGATAATTACTGCCACGAAACCTACCGCCAGTGATATGCGAGAGCCAAGTATAATGCGGCTCAATAAATCTCGGCCGTAAATATCAGTACCCAGCCAATAAGTTTTTTGTATGATATGGTCTTTCAAAACACGATCGCGAAGAGCAGCGGTATTTTTGATAGCCGGGTTGCCATAAACCACTTCAACCAAACTGTAAGCATGTCGCTCAGGCGCATCCTCATCGCTCACATATTCATTTACAATGATGGAGTCGCCTGCAATTTGATATTCGGTAATAGGTATGTTCCGGTAGGATGCGGGCTGTCCGCTCAGCATTTTTTTGAAAAAGCCAACGGTGTCAACCCGGTCAGGCTTTTTTATTTTTAAAAAAGTAAACGTTCGTCCGGGTGCTTTTACACTTAGCTGCAGCGTCATGTCATTGGCATCGGGCGTGCAGTCGGGCATAATGAGGTAGCCCAGCGTTGCCGATATTAAACTCACAACAATAAATACCAATCCAAGCATAGCCGGAAGGTTATGCTTTAGTGCGGTCCATGCTTTTCCGGTATTTGAGGCTGCTGCCAATAGTTTAGTTGCTGTGCTGCTCGTTCAATTCGTCCCAATATTCCACAGCCCGGCGGTAATGTGGTATCACGATGGAGCCGCCAACAAGGTTGGCAATCATGAAAATCTCATTCATTTCATCGTGCTTCACACCAGCATCGTGGCATTTGCCCAGGTGATATTTAATGCAATCGTCACAGCGTAATACCATTGAAGCTACCAGCCCGAGCATTTCTTTTGTTTTTACATCCAACGCCCCATCGGCATAGCTGGTAGTGTCCAGTGCAAAAAAGCGTTTGATGTTAGTATTGGCCGTTTCCATAATGCGGTCGTTCATCCTGGTACGGTAGTCATTAAAATCGTCTATCAGTTTTCCCATGTTAATGTTATTACTTTACAAGCTATCGCTTGTTTCATTTAAAATTAGCACTAAGTTTTTAACCTCTTCTTCGGATGCAATGTAAACAGCGCCATAATCTGTTACCTGCGTATTAATAAAAGTTAGCGGATTAGTGGCTTTTACTCTTGCCGAGGCGTGATACTCGGTGGCGTTGCTTTGCAGCACCAATTGTTTAAGGTTGTATGAGTTTATGCCTGCGCCAGGCATAACAACAATGCGGCCGGCGGCCTGGTTTACCAGTTTGCCTAATATTTCACCGGCATCGGGTGCGGCACTTAACTGGCCTGATGTAAGTACCCTCTCGCAGCCGCAGGCAATTAATTGCTCCAGCGCTTCGTATGGGTCAGGGGTACCATCAAAAGCGCGGTTGCAGGTAACGCCGAGTGGGCCAGCCCATTCTACTATACGTTTTAAGCGTTCGGTGTCAATTTCGCCGCGGATATTTTGCACCCCGACTGAAACGCCGTTACAACCCAGATCCCGGCACATTTGTATGTCCCGCCGGATAATCTCCATCTCGTCCTCGCTATAATAATAATTACCTGAGCGTGGCCTTATAATTGGATAGATAGCCAGCGATGTCTTATCGCGCGCAAGGGCGATAGTGCCATAGCTTGGTGTAGTGCCTCCCTCTACAGGGTTGTCACAAAGCTCCACCCGCGCCGCTCCGGCCCGTTCGGCTATTATGCACGATTCCACGTTAAAGGCGCATACTTCCAGTTTTCTTTGTACCATATTTGTTCTGCAAAGGCATAAAGATAAATTTATTTACATCGATGATTAACGCCTCGCTGTCAAAAAAAGAGTAACCGCCAAAAGTTGTTAACCCGGTAGGTACTGCATGCCATAAGCACATCAGCCCTGTAAGGTTCACATATTATTTTACCTGTTTCAGAGCAAATAATAATATTATTTTGTTTGTTATTGCTGGCAATTAGCTATAGCTTTAGATACTTATTAAACCTTATGAGCAAAGGCTATGTTTATATTGTAAAAAACACATTTTTCGTGCGTTTGTCTTCATTTTACGCTTTTAACGTGGATAATATATTACTACCTTGAGCCCATCAGATTACCTATGAGAATATTTCATTTAAGCGCAGAATGCTTCCCCGTTGCCAAGGTTGGCGGGCTTGCAGATGTTGTGGGCGCATTGCCCAAATACCAGGTTGCCGCAGGCCTTCAAGCGGCAGTAGTATTACCTTTTTACGATCGTAAATTTACTCGAGAACACCAATTTGACGCGGTATTTCAGGGCCTTACCTTGTTGGGAACCAGGCGCCTGTACTTTCAGATATTGAAGGAGACCAACAATACATTGGGATTTGAATTATACCTGGTGAAAATTCCGGGTTTGATAGACCGGGAAGAGGTTTATTGTTACCCGGACGAGACAGATCAATTTATTGCCTACCAGATAGCTTTTCTGGACTGGATAAACTGGAGCGGCCAAACGCCTGATCTTATCCATTGCCATGACCATCACTCGGGGCTTGTGCCATTTTTGCTGCAGTTTTCGGGTGCTTATAAGCGCTTAGCCAACGTACCAACGGTGCTAACCATTCATAACGGGCAGTACCATGGCGCAACCAGCTGGGAAAAATTAAGCTTGCTGCCTGAGGTGGATATGAGCAAAACAGGCCTGCTTGACTGGAACGGTGCCCTGAACCCTCTGGCAACTGCCGTTAAATGCTGTAAGGCGTTTACTACAGTTTCGCCAACATATTTACAGGAACTCACTAAACAGTCGAACGGGTTAGAGTACCTGTTTTACCTTGAGGGCTATAAAGGGACGGGTATTCTTAACGGTATTGACACCGAAGTGTGGAATCCATCAACTGATACCAGTATTGCTGCAAAATATTCTGCAACGAGCATCACCCAAGGAAAAAATAAAAACAAAACTGCCCTTTGCAATCGCTTTGGCCTGAAAAAAGAGCTGCCGCTGATTGTATTTATAGGCCGGCTGGTAGTAGACAAGGGCGCTGATTTACTTGCACCTGCAATAGAACGCGCATTAACTGAATACAATGGTCAGGTAAACTTTTTAATGCTTGGTGCCGGGGATAAACCTAATGAGGCAGCTCTGCTCGCTTTAAAAGATAAATTCCCTGAACATTACGGCGTGTTTATTGGTTATGATGAAGCATTGGCACACTTATGTTATGCCGGCGCCGACTTTTTACTGATGCCTTCACGGGTTGAGCCTTGCGGGCTTAATCAGCTTTACTCGTTACGTTATGGTACATTACCAATTGTACGTACCACGGGCGGGTTAAAGGATTCGGTAATAGATTTTGGCGATACCGGTGGTTATGGCATAAGGTTTAACAATGCCAGTGTTGATGATATTAGTTATTCTGTAGGGCGGGCTATTGTATTGTATAACAATAAAACGCATCTGCAAAAATTGAGAAAAACCATGATGGCGCTCGATTTCTCTTGGAACCGGTCGACCAGTGAATATATAACCCTTTATAACCGAATAATATCTGCATCATGACAGCAAGCGTAATAGCTATAGTGCTTGGGGGCGGCCAGGGCAGCAGGCTTTCTCCACTAACGTTGACCCGGTCTAAACCGGCGGTTCCAATAGCCGGCAAATACCGGCTGGTTGATATACCTATATCCAACTGCCTGCACTCGGGAATTGAGCGTATTTATGTGTTAACTCAATTTAACTCGGCCTCGCTGAACAAACACATTAAGAACACTTACCACTTTAGCAGTTTTAGCGAAGCCTTTGTAGATATACTGGCAGCGGAGCAAACGCCATCAAATGTGTCATGGTTTCAGGGTACTGCCGATGCGGTAAGGCAAAGCCTCGGGCACCTTGCAGTACATGAGTTTGATTATGTGCTCATCCTGTCCGGCGACCAGTTATACCAGATGGATTTTCGTGACATGATTGACCATCACATCCAGCGCAATGCAGAGGTGTCAATAGCTACTATACCGGTACATGCCAATGATGTGCCCGGCTTTGGTATCCTTAAAACGGACGAGGAAAACATGATTACCTCGTTTGTTGAAAAGCCTAAAAAGGACTTTGAAAGCTGGGCATCAGATGTGAGCGAAGAGATGGCTGCACAAGGCAGGGTTTATCTGGCATCAATGGGTATATACCTGTTTAACCGCAAAACCTTGTTTGATATGCTGGAAACCACTACCGACCCGGATTTTGGTAAGGAAGTGATACCTCAGGCCATAACCGAGCGCCGCGTTGCAAGCTATCAGTACGAAGGTTACTGGACTGATATCGGTACCATCCCGTCTTTCTTTGAAGCTAACCTTGGCCTTACAGACGATATTCCGCAATTCAACTTGTTCGACAAAAACCATATTTATACCCGTGCCCGCATGTTGCCGCCTTCAAAAATATCCGGCACCATGCTCGAGAAAACGATTGTTGCCGACGGATGTATCATCAACGCCAAGCATTTGAAGCACAGCATAATTGGTATACGTACGCGTATTGGCTTTGATACTACCATAGAGAACTGCTATGTAATGGGCAGCGATAACTATCAAACCCTTGAACAGATAGAAAGCTCGCGCCAAAATAACAGGCCGATAATGGGCATTGGTGACCGTTGCTGTATCAAAAATGCAATTATTGATAAAAACACCTACATCGGTAATGATGTAATTATCAATTGCGATAGCAATAAACCCGATGGTGATTATGGTACTTACACCGTACAGGACGGTATAGTTGTAGTAAAGAAACTGGCCGTAATTCCGAACGGAACGGTTATTCAATAAAGAGCTTAAACGATAGTTTTGAAGCGCCTTTAGGGGCGCTTTTTTTGTGCAGTGCTAATGCTACGTATTAACCACATAAAATTAAAAGCATTTTTATTTTAACCTTATGTTAAAAATATAAACCTTCACAAACTATTTGGCAGCATGATTGCTGTTAGTTTAATAACTAACAACAAACTAACATCGCCATGAAAAAAGTAATGTGTATGATGGCCTTAGCGGCTATCTCGTTCGGAAGCGTTCACGCTGCAGACGTAAAAGTAAATGTTAAACCTGCTACTATGCAGCAAGACAGCACTAAGGCCATGAAAAAGAAAATGAAAAAGATGAAGAAGGATAGCATGAAGATGGCTAAGGACACTATGAAGATGAAGACAGACAGCATGAAACGCTAAAACAAGAAGGCCGGAAATCACCCGGCCTTTTTGCTTATCTTGACAGGGTTATGCCTGTAAACTCCTTTATAACATCGCGGCAACCCTGCTCCACCATGTCATAAACCTTCTCAAAGCCATCATCGTCATAATAGGGATCGGGCACCTCTTTATTACCAAGCAACATCCTTACTTTTTCACGGTCAGCTCCGTTACGAGCTTTTGACAGCACATCGCGCAGGTTGGAGCGGTCCATTACCATTATAAGATCAAACTCATCAAAGTCTGCAGTGATAAATTGCCTGCACACCTGCCCGCTAATGTCAATCCCCCGGCCTTTTGCAGTACGTACAGATCGGTGATCGGGCGCCTCGCCAACGTGCCAGTTACCGGTTCCGGCAGAATCCACCGTCCAGTCCAGCTTGTTCTTTTCTACGAGGTGCTGCATCACGCCGTGAGCCAACGGCGACCGGCAGATATTACCCAGGCAAACCATCAGAATTTTCATTATCAGCGAGTGGTTTATTAGTTGATTAATTATTTCAGTACAACTGCTTTCGTTTCTACGAGGTAGGAGGAGAAACCTTTCTGTTTACCCATACTTATGATAGATCTCTCGCAATCTCTTGAAGTGACGATGTTCTGTTATCTATAAAATTGCCATATACATTAACTAACAAGTTGTGTCAATTAACATGATTTATCCGAATATCTCATTAAGCAAACCGGCAAGGCGTACGCCCCCTTTTAGTAACTGCTGATTCAGTATATCGATATTTTCAAAATTATAACGATAGCTAAGCTTATCGTCAGGTTTTACTTTCGCGTAAAGTTGTTGAGCCAACTGGTGCGATTCAAATATCCAGGTGCTGATAGGCGCTTTTTGCCATTCTGTACGCTGGCCAGCTGTAGTGAAATTGATAGCGGCAGTGTATTCGGTATAGCTTAATTGCTGAAAATCTATCAGCTGTGAGTCCCATATTGAGTGCAGGTTGGTAGGCGTGTTGAACCACATTACCTTAACATCATTTCCGCCTTTATCACTTTCATGGCCAACGTGAAAAGGCTGATGAATGTCTTCCACTATATGTATCACCATGCGTAGATAAAGCAGCTTTTTGTCGGCAGCCAGATCTTTTTTCTTCAACTCAGCAGTCAAAAAATTTAATCTGGTATAGGCGTCAGTGTTGTTATCTGTTTTAAGAAATTCTGCCATCTGCTGTGCATCCAGCGAATGGTCAAAATCAATAAAATGCCAGTTGTATAAATATTTGTAAGTGGAATCTGACTTGATGAAGTCGGCCCAGTTGCTGGCCATGGCGATAGACTCATTACCCAATATAGCTTTTATAGCCTTGCGCGCTTTTGAGGTGAGGTAGCTGTCGGCTATCTGCCCGCTTATGCGGTGCCCCTGCTGGCCCCAGGCCATGCAGGCAATGGGTGTATAAAAAAAAGCTAACGCAATGAGTATGGTTTTTACAGCACGTTTCATAATTGTTGAGGTAATTAAAACACAAAGATAGCCTAAGGCTAACACTTTGTTTGTTAATATTTTGTTACGAAGTTACCGGTTTAAAGGCTTGGGCGTGCAGGAGGTGCGCTTAATAAGCCGAAGCTTTATTGGCAATACAACAGAAGTGCTGCTGAAAGTAAGGGCAGAGTCGGACTTGTTAGTTACGTTGAAAAGCTCGTTATATGGCCCATGCCTGAAACAGGTATTTGCTTCCTTTAACTTTCCTTTGGCATCGTAGAAAAAGCCATGGAGCAGGACCGTGTCTCCCTGTTGCTGGTAAGTGCCTCTTACGTATTCTGTCCACCGCCCTTCGTTCATGCAGCTATCGGCCCCATTATTAACTTTACTTACGCTGCTGATAGCGAGATAAAAAGAGTCGCAATCAAACTTGAAGTTCGATGAAGAATAGGTGATTAATTTTTCCTTTCCCGGGATGCTGTCCTGCTGCCACTCGCCCTGAAGGTAGTCGGCACCCCTACCCTGTAAATTCGGGTTCATGCTGCAGCCTGAGGCAAGCAAAAATGCCAAAGCCAGTAATGGCAGGTACCTCCAGATCATTTTAAAATTATGCACGGTGTAGTGAACAACATTCTTATCAGAAAAAACATACGCCCAAGCTATATGCAAGGGCGTATGTTAAGAGGCTTATTTTAAGCTGCCGATCATGTCTTCCGGGCGAACCCATTGATCAAACTGTTCGCTGGTAAGCAGTTCCAGTTCTACGGCAGCCTCGCGGAGCGATTTATTTTCTTTAAGTGCTTTCTTGGCAATTTTTGCTGCGTTCTCATAACCGATGTGCGGGTTAAGCGCAGTTACCAGCATCAGCGAATTTTCGAGATGCTTTTTAATGCCGTCATAATTAGGCTCTATGCCTACTGCGCAATGGTCATTAAATGATACGCAGGCATCGCCAATCAAACGCGCTGATTGCAGGAATGCAGCAGCCATCACCGGCTTAAATACGTTCAGTTCGTAATGGCCGTTAGAGCCACCTATTGATACGGTAACATCATTTCCCATTACCTGTGCAGCCACCATGGTAACTGCTTCGTTTTGGGTTGGATTTACTTTACCTGGCATTATTGACGAGCCGGGCTCATTGTCAGGAATGTGAATTTCGCCGATGCCTGAGCGCGGGCCTGATGCCAACATGCGGATGTCGTTAGCAATTTTCATTAATGACACGGCTATCTGCTTCAACGCACCATGACTTTCAACGATAGCATCATGTGCAGCCAGGGCTTCAAATTTATTCTCAGCAGTGATGAACGGGAGGTTGGTAAACTTGGCAATATATTCGGCCACCTTAACATCATAACCTTTAGGTGTGTTGATGCCGGTACCTACTGCTGTGCCCCCTAATGCCAATTCGCTAAGGTGAGCAAGCGTATTACGCAATGCGCGCAACCCATGATCTAATTGTGATACATAACCCGAAAACTCCTGGCCTAAGGTTAAAGGCGTAGCATCCATCAGGTGTGTACGGCCGATTTTTACAACGCTTTTAAATGCCTCAGATTTTGCTTTCAGCGTGTCGCGCAACTTTTCAACACCCGGGATAGTTACATCAATCAGTATTTTGTATGCCGCAATGTGCATAGCCGTTGGGTAGGTATCGTTTGATGATTGTGATTTGTTCACATCATCATTAGGGTGAATGAAGGTTTTGCCTTCGCCCAGTTGATTGCCTTGCAGCACGTGCGCCCGGTTAGCTACCACCTCGTTTACATTCATGTTTGATTGCGTGCCCGAGCCGGTTTGCCATATCACCAGCGGAAACTCGCCGGTCAGCTTGCCTTCCAATATCTCGTCGCATACCTGTGCAATGAGGTCGCGCTTCTCGGCAGCCAATACGCCAAGATCGGTATTAGTATAAGCCGCAGCCTTTTTCAGGTAAGCAAAAGCCTCAATAATCTCCTTTGGCATAGACGCCTCCGGACCAATTTTGAAGTTATTGCGGGAACGTTCGGTTTGGGCACCCCAGTATTTATCGGCAGGTACCTTTACCTCGCCCATGGTATCATGTTCAATTCTGAAACTCATAAGGATGTATTTTTTTCCGGGGCAAAGTTAACCCTTATACAAACTTCTGGTAAAATATATTTCAGAAAACTTGCTGCTGAGCATCTACCCAAGTGCCGAATGCCTTAAGTTCATTATCATGCGCCTTAAACCATTCCTGGTTTTCATTACTCATTTCAGATGATAAGCTGATGTACCTCGCTAAGACTGGCACATGGCCTGCCTTTGTAAGGTTTCCGAAAAAAGTTGCATAACTTTTATAAAGTGATTCTCCGCTTGATTTTTCGGCATGTTCACCTGCAAAATTGAAAACAAAGGTAAGTAGCTCAGTCAGTTCATCAGCCGGTGCAAGCTTCTTACCCATAACGTTGGCGGCTGATGTTGAAAGCAGTAAATCATCTGTTCCCCTTTTAAGCTGGTCAGCAGAAATATTTATGGTTACAGATTTATCGCCAGTGAGTACGGCACCGCCGTGGACCATCTGAGCAACGTTTTTAAAATTAGCTGCCGCCCGTTCAGTGTTCGGTTCTAACATCAGAAAGTAACAATATGCCATTATGCCTTCTATTTTACGACCTTGTTTGGTAGCCAATTCAGCGTAGAGGCGTTGACTGCTGGCATGGCTGGGTTCTCGTTTCACTGCTTCTGCCGCCCACTTTTCCGCCTCTGGATACTTGTTCAGGCGGTTATAAGTAATACCCAGATTGAAATAAAGCCGCTGATATTCCGGGTCATTTTTTATGCCGGCCATATAAGTAGAAATAGCCTTTTCCGGTTTGCCAATGTCATCATAGCAAGACGCCAGCAGATCGTATATGCCTCCTTCGGGTGAGTTATTAACCTTTTTTAGTAAGGCCTCTAATAAATTAATAACCTCTTTATACTTTTTTTGAGTGGACAGTGTGAAAGCCATCTCATAAGTGGCTGTCCTGTTATCGGGCTCCTGCTGCAAGGCTGCCTGGTATTTGGCAATGGCGTCGTCATACTTGCCTTCGTCATGCAATTTAATGCCTTCTTCAATCAACTGTTTGGCTGTGTTTTGGGCAAAGGCCGGCATCGTAAGTATAAAACAGCATGCCAGGGTGAATAAAATGTGATAAAGTCTACGCATGCATAAACCTAACAACATGCGGCTGTATTTGCAATGGCAACGAAAATATTTCTTGGCATCAGCAACCATTGTGACAGCGGCAGCGTCTTATAGTGAAATATATATGCTTTATGAAGAAAACCGCGTTTACCGTTATTGCTTTCCTTGCTGTACTGTTTGTAAGCAGTTTCCGCAATGTGCCGCCTGCCGTTAACAACTTTTACATCAGCCTTAAGAAGGTTGCTAAAGTTAAAAGAACCGAACCGGTGCAGCTTACTGGTTCTGAGTTGTCTTACTCAGTCAGTAGCGGACAAGAGCAAGTAAATGCCGTTGCGGGTTATAAGCTAAATTACCTGAACAGCAAGAAAGCAGCATTTGCAACCGTTACGGTATTGCTTAGCGATAAAGACGCGTTTGAAAGTAATAAGCAATCAGTATTACAAGCTCTGCAGGCTATGAAAAAAGAAAACGGTGGCGAAGTAAGCGAACTAAACTATAACGGCTATAAAGTACAGGGGGCTGCCACCAAAGGGAGTATTAAAGAAGTGTTTGCTTTATTTTCGCCTGACGATACCATTGTGCTAATACAGTTTAACCGGCTTGAGGGCAAAACAAGCAATTACAAAGATGAAGAGGATTACCTGGCGCAGCGTAACGATTTCATAGGCCAGTATACCGCACATTTGAAAAACTGTATGGGGAAATAATCAGTATTTAAACAGTTTTACGTGCAAATAGATGCGGCTGGTATGAGGGATGCCCAGCGTGGTGCCTGGTTTAACCGCTACATACGCTTTTAAATAACCATCAACAAGGCCTTTCATGATGCGGATGGTTTGCTCCTCATAACCGGGCTCCAAATGTTGCAGTGCCTTATCAAATATGAGGTTGCCCTTACTGTCTGCATAAACTGAGAACTTCGAAATAAAAGTTGCGTAAGCCTTTCTGATTTCTATCGTGTATTCAGGGTACATGTAAGTATCTTCCGGGTCAACATTGTCATACTTAATCGCCTGGGCATGTACCTCTTTCTTCTTCACTGTAACATTTGGACTTTTGCTAACCAGTACCACAGGTTGCCGCGCTGCAAAGGCGGTATCAGGGTGAGTGTTCACATAATTAGACAGTTTACGGATATAAGCCGTATCTGCTTTTGAAGGCCGCTTTATGGTTGCAGTGTCGCTGTGCAGCTTATTAGTTATATAATCGTTAGCGTAAAACGTCATATATACCTTATCAATATCCAAAAAGATGGTTGTACCCTCAACCTTTAATATTTGGAAAACAAGGCTGTCGCGCGTTACTTTTTTCACACGTAACCAGGTGCGCGCCATGTTTACAATAGAATCGTGGTCATACGTTACCGGAAAATTATAAAATACCTTACGCTCCGGGCTATAAATGGTGGCTGAATCATCCGAGGGAAACGACAGGCGCCAGTCGGCCTCCAGCTGGTAGCCGCTTTTAGCAAAGGTAAGTCCGCTTTGTAGTGAGCGTTTAACCTCTGTATACTTAACACCCCAAACCTTTTTAAAGGAAGGTTTTACGTCGACTACTTTTTCTTGTTTTGGTACCTGGTAGCAACCATTTATCAGAATAACAATTAAAATAAAAGGTAAAAAGCAGCGTAACGCCTTGTTGGTATTCATGTTACAAGTGTACAAAAAACACGCTTAAATTTAATGGTCACAACGCTTTCACAGCAGTTTATTATAGCGATTAAATAGATGTTATTAACATTAACGCATTGTTAAAAAAATTAAAAAACAAATGCAGCAAAGTGGCGTATAATTTCTAATTTCCACACCCGTTATTGATTTACATATTACCATAAAAAGATCTGTGTTGAAGTTGATGATTATGCCCGCACTGGGCCTCTTACTATTTGCCTCCTGTGCTTCTAACCAGGCAAAAAACGTTAGCCGTGATAATAAAGAGCTGAATTTTGATACGGTAGCCCTAATGAAATACAACCCTAAGGATGCCGATAAAAAAGTAGACGAGTTTATGCAGAACCTGCATAAAAAACGCTTTTTCAACGGCAATGTACTGGTTGCCAAAAAAGGTAAGATAATTTACGAAAACAGCTTTGGCTGGGCCAACCACCTCACGCGCGACAGTCTTAATATCAATTCGCGGTTCGAATTGGCTTCCATATCTAAAACGCTTACAGGTACCGCTATTATGATGCTCGTAGAGCAGGGTAAAATTAAGCTGGACCAGGATGTGAGGGACTTCTATCCTAACTTCCCATACCAGGGAGTTACCATACGCCTGCTGCTTACGCATCGCTCGGGTATGATGAACTATGTGTATTTTGTGGATGACCTTTACCGGAAAGAGCACCGCGACATGCGCAAGGGCCTCACTAATAAGGATGTGATGGATTTAATTGCCCAATACAAGCCAGCTGCATTTAACACGCCAAACAAGCGATTCCTTTATAATAACTCTAATTATATGGTGCTGGGGGCTATCATTGAGAAAGTCACCGGTAAAACCTATGCTGACTTTATGAAGGAAAACATCTTTAACCCGGCAGGCATGCACCATACGGCCGTACTATCCAAAGCCGTATATGACAAGATACCTGCCGATGTGGTTGGGCATGACCGTGGGCAGTGGCGCTACTCCGTTGCACAGAATTTCCTGGATGGGCCGGTTGGGGATAAAGGCATATACAGCACCGTAGGTGACCTATTTTTATTTGACAGGGCCTTACGCGCCGGTGTGCTGCTAAAAAAACAAACATTGGATTCGGCATATGCACCGCACAACCCGTTGTTGCGCGGGCACTTCAGCTACGGCTACGGCTGGCGCACCTTTGATGGTAAGGACGAAAAGGTGGTATATCATACCGGGTGGTGGCACGGTTTCAGGCACATTTATTTGCGCGACATGAAAAACGATGTGACCATTGTGTTGTTATCAAATTTAGCCAATGGCAGCTTGCTGCAGCTGGACGACCTGTTTAAAATTACAGGTATGCCGGTTGTACGTAAGAACGCTTATAACGGCCAGGGAGATACATCAGAAGATTGATCTAGTAACAATGTCATTTCGAAGCGTGAGCGAGAAATCTATTTAATAAAGATTCCTCTTCGTTCCTCATCGGAATGACAAAATGATAAGAGTTATGTTCGATAAAATATTAGAAGCACAGCAAAAAGCCGGCGAGGTTAAAAAACGACTCGACGGTATAACAGTTACCGGCGCTGCCGAAGGAGGCAAGATAACCGTGGTAGCTAACGGCAACAAGGTGATACAGTCTGTTACCATTGATGAGGCTTACTTTGCCGATACCGACAAAGAAGAGCTGGAAGAATTGCTGGTAGTAGCGCTTAATAAGGCTTTGGAGCAAGCGGAGAGCTTACACCAGGCTGAGACAGCAGCCATGGCTAAAGAAATGTTCGGCGGCTTTGGCGGTTTGTTCGGTCAGTAATCATTAGCTATAGCCTTTATTACCTGTATGAACAATCTCGAAAAAGTCTACCGCATGACTTTCGCCAGCGTGTATCCGCATTACGTTAATAAAGCGGAGAAGAAAGGGCGTACTAAAGCAGAGGTAAACGAGGTGATATTTTGGCTTACCGGTTATGATGAACAAGCACTGCAGCAGGTCATTGATAATAAAACCGGTTTCGAGATTTTTTTCGCGCAGGCGCCCCTGTTAAACCCTAACGCCGCCAAAATAACAGGTGTTATTTGTGGTTACCGGGTAGAAGATATCCAAGACCCCGTAATGCAAAAAGTACGCTATTTAGATAAGCTGATTGATGAATTGGCCAAAGGCAAGGCCATGGAGAAGATATTGAGAAAGTAGCGGTAGCAGCCATGACACTTAACGGCTGCAGCTACCGCCACTAGTTAACTTAAATCAAGATGCCAGGTGCGTCTTGATCACCTTCTCCGCTTCCTGTATATTTTTAGCCGACGACCATTTCTCTTTTGCTGATTGTTCTGCCTGCTCAAACAGCTTCTCAAAAAGTAACCTGCCCTCTGCTTTGGCGCTGAACTTTATGGCAGTGCTTTGTGCAAATAACTTATCCCATACTTTACGCACATCTGCCCAGTAACCCTTTTGCCCCGTCCACCACTCTTTGGCGTACGCAAATTCTTTTTCATCCGCCTTTGTAAATTCCTCATAGCCTTTCTCCTGGGCAAGCAATTTATCGCCGGTTGCAGAACGAATAATCTTCTTGTTGTCCTGCTCAAACATCCAGCCCTCGGGTGTTAAGTACACCCGGTTGCCACGGCGCAATACATTATAATCGTTACGAGTGGTAAATTCACGACGCGGCAGCGGCGAGTCGGTTTCACTTTGCCATTGGTGCCTGCCATCCACATGCACCCAGGTGCCAATGCTTTCGTACCGCGGACTATCATCAACCTGATAAACGCGCTGCACCCAGCGGCCTTTAGTATCTGCCGGTTTAAGGCTTACCTTTTTCCAGGTATTATCTTTGTCATAGGTCAGCATATTTGGCGCTTCATAAACCCAATCTTCTCGCCAATGCTTAATTACCATGCTATCACCCACTACAAGCAAATGCTGTATCACAATTTTCTTTGGCGCATCCTCTTCAATAACTGCCCATTCATAGCCCCAGGAGTGGTAACGCGGATGAAACTCATAAGCAGTATCAGGTGCAAAAGTCTCGGCATAATTAAAGGTTACTTTATAATAACCGGCAAGTGCGCGTATGGCTGCCCTGTCCTGATCCAGTTTAGATTGCGCCACAGCAGCTAAACACCATATTGTGGTCAACAGAAATATGCAGAGCTTTTTCATTCCTTTTTATTTAGATTAATTAAGACAAAGCAAGCAAAAAAATACTACTAAATCAATCTGTCTTTACTTACGCGGTCAGAGCTTGCAGTACCAGTCGGCCCAGCGTTTTATAAGTGCTGTGCGGTCGCGCAAAAAGCGCTCGTTAAAAAACACGCTCGACCAGTCGTCGAAATTCTCATACTGAAAGCCGAGGTAAAATATCCAGAAGGCAAAACCCAGGTAAGGTATGGCGGCAAGTTCCTCATCAGTAATAGCTCTTTCGGCGCGGTAAGCCTCTACAAAAATCGCAAAATCTGTATCCGCCTTTTCCTGCGTAATTTTACCGAAGCTTACTTCTAAAAAGAAGTGTACATAAAAGGATGCCAGGTCATTGGCCAGCAGGCCGTGCCCGCAGAAATCAAGGTCGAAAAAGGTAATTCCGCCGTTATCATTTATGTGAAAGTTCTTTGGCAAAAAATCGTAATGGCAATAGCCGTAGCTGAATTTAGCTAAATCAAACGCTTCAATTTTGGCGGCTACCTGGTGTACGGCCCCGGTTAAATAAGCGTATTCATCGGGTAAATTGACAAAAGCCGGCTTAACTGTTTGTAACGGCTCAATCAACGTGGTAGAAATATTAAATTCATGCCGCGGGTGCTGCAACTGTACCTTACTGCTAATGTTATGGATTCGGGCCATTTCGCGCCCTATCAGTGATAATTGATCAGGTGATAGATTGTGCACTACTTTGCCATGTGCATAACTGAATAACACCCCGTACCGAGTGCCTTCAGCCGCGTTGAATGCCTGCAACTGCCCGCCGTCTATATCAGTTAAAGGATAAGCAACCTTTGCATCACCGGCTTTGAGGAAGCTCAATAATTCTACTTCTGCCTTAATCTCATCCACCTTGCGGTGAGCATCGCGGTATATTTTAAAAATGTATTTATCCGCAGCATTTTCCAACAGATAAGTATCACTCACATTACGCATCAGCAGGCGGCAGGTAGTACCTGTTAAGCCATAGCGCTGCTGTAGAGTCTCGTTTAAAGCGGCGGAAGAAAGCGTAGAATACTGGGTAGGATAAACAGGCATCATCAACAAATATATTATTAATATGTTGACGACGCCTGTAAAGGGGGAAAGGGTTATTATTTAGTTTTTACCATCATCACACCATGTGGTGCCAGCTTGCAGCTAAATGTACCTGATGTTTTGGCAAGGTCTTTCTGGCGCCAAACGTCGCGCAGTTGTACGCCATTTGGCAAACCAATGTCGGACAGATTCACGCTTATCTGGCGATAATTGTCGTTGAGGTTAAAGAAGCCTACAGCTTTAGTGCCGTCGGCAAGCTCTTTTACATAAACTTCATACCCATCGTTGGCCAGCACGCGGCGGGCCTGTTTGCCCAACACATCCTGGTTAACGGCTATTACCTCATCATTGGTAAGCAAGCTGAGGGTGAAGTCGTCCATCTGACTTATATCGCAACCAATCAGCAACGGAGAGCTTAGTAAGCTCCATAAGCTAATGTGAGTATATTGCTCATCGGGCGTAAGGCGTGTGTTGCGTAATGATCCGCTCCAGCCTACCTTACCTACAATCAGCATATCCGGGTCGTTCCAGCGGCCGGGTTTGGCATACTCCGATATTTTGTACTGACTAAAGCCGATATCGTGCAGGCTCTCCCAAGTGTCGGTAATGTCACCGGTAGTACGCCAACTGTTGGCATCTACCTGCGGTCCCCATTTCCAAACATCCTTCATGCCGTACTGGCAAAGGCTGTAATAGATATCACGGGGCTGTGAGCGCAGCGCTTTCTGCATTACACGGTAAGGCTTCATAAAGGTTTCAAGCGACGTATCGCTGCCCGCTACTTCACCATAAGAGCACCAGTCATGCTTCAGGTAATCTACCCCCCAGCTGTTGTAAGTTTCCGCATCCTGCTGCTCATGGTCTAATGAACCAAGGTAGCCACCGCAGGTAAGCCTGCCAGGTGAAGAATACACGCCGAATTTAAGGCCATGGCCATGCAGCCAGTCGCCCAGCGCTTTCATATCCGGGAATTTTTCGTTGGTGAGTATGCGGCCGTCAGCAGCGCGGGCAGGTGCTTCCCAGGCATCGTCTACGTTGATGTACGTCCAGCCGTGGTCTATCAAGCCTTTATCTATCAAAGCCTGAGCAGAGCTCTTCACCTTATCAGCAGTTACCGAAAGGCCCCAGCAGTTCCAGCTGTTCCAACCCATAGCCGGGGTGACGCCAAGCAGATCGCCCACCTTAATAGTAAGCTCACGACTAACTTTTCCTAAAGCGTTGCTTACCGTTAGGTTTACTTTGTAATCGCCTGCCTTGTTCACCTTGCCGGTAATGATGCCGGTTGATTTATCTATCGTTAAACCATCAGGCAAGCCAGTGGCAGCATATTGTAAAGGTTTTTGACCGGTTGCTGCTATTTTATATAAGAATGGCGATCCGGGACGAACGCCCGTGGCTTGTGCACCGTTAATGCGCGGATTGGCTGATGGCTTAGGCGTAAGTACATAAGGTAAGTATTCTTCCTCTACGAGTTTTTTGCCAGTCTTTTTTTCTGTAAAAGTGTAAGTGAGCGAAATGCCGGAGCGGCTCGGACCTGATACGCTTACACTGCTGCTGCCTTTAGCTGAGAGCGCAACAGGGTAGCTTTTAGTGCCGATGACCTTGCCGCTTTCATTGTCTTTTGTTGATACCGTTAGCGTGCCATTTACAGCAGCCTTGTTGGCGTTCTGGATATCTAATTTTTTTGTACCGATGTTATTTGCAAAGGAAAAGCTGCCATTTTTACCCATGCTGATACCGTCGATATAATCAAGTATAGTAATGTATGGCTTGCCGTTGCCGATGCCGCCATCGCCGTCACCGTCATAAACTTTAACGGCAAGCACGTTATCCTGGTCCCATTTAACGTTTAGCTTGCTTAGCGGCAGGGTATAATAGCGCTGTTTGAAGTAGGATGTTTTGTAACCGCCGGCATCTTCAGGGAAATTGCCGCTGCGTGCCACCTGCACACCGTTAAAATATACCTCGTCGCAATCGTCTATCTGCCCAAGGTAAAGTAATACCGAATCTTTAAGGGCAGACTGTGTTAGCATGGCCTCCGGCATGTTGATATGGAAACGGTACCAGGCATAGCCATTATAATCTATACCCTGGCGCTCCCAATAGGTATCGGTTTTAAGGGTTTGCCAGCCCGAGTCATTAAAAGCTGGTTTGCTCCATTCGGCCTGGTTTCCTTTGCTGAATTTAGCTTCGGGCAAATAAATTTTTTGCTGTGCATGCGCTGCCATACCGCATAGCGCCATGCAGGTGATAATTAAGAGTTTACGCATTGGTTGATGAATAATTGTCAATTATACATAAACATTTTAATATGAGACCAACGGTTGTAATAAATTTTTAATTACTTGTATATTTACGGTAAGCCAGCCTCATCCATGAAAAACATCCGTAAAACTTCGCTTAATTTTGGCATCATGCAACTAACTATTGCTGGTGTGATACTCTTGTTTTTTGACGCGAAAAACTGCTTTGCGCAGCAGAACCCGCCGGATACTTTGTATTATTTATTTGAGCCGGACAAAGTGCCACACAATGACAGGATGATTACTGAAGCAAAGGGATCCCCTTATACATTTTACACTATTGAATGCGAATGCATGTCGCGTTACCAAAAGCCCGTATTGCGGACTAATATTTTTAAAGGAGAAAAATCTACTAAGGCTGCTTTAGGCCAGATTATGCTGATAACACTTCCGAAACTAATTAGCAAGCTACGGAGTGTTAGCTTTTCTAAAGATTATGTTTTGTATTTGATTTTAGCTGAGAAAGATGGCTTCGTTAAAAGGAAGGCTTATTTGGAGAAAAACGAGCCTGTTTTGGATTCTCAGTAGTGTTTAAACCAATCAATAGCTGCAATGTGCCGATACTCAGCTGGAATCCCTTTTAGTTCAATTCGCTTGGCAGGATCTTTTAAATCTTCCCAGCGACGCACTTTATAGAATTTCTTTTGTAAAGTGTCGGCCGGATAGATGTATTCTACAGTATCAATCTTATTTCCGTCCCAACGGTATTTGTAAAGAGGTACTTCGCCGGGGTGGCCGTATGCTACGCCTCTTATTAACTTTTCAGAAGGAGAAAACGTAGGATTGATTAATGTTAGCTTACCACGGAAACCGCCGGTAGCTTTATTATATACATAAACATCATACGCATTACGGGCACAACACCCCGATGAGCCATACAGTTAAATAAAACGTCATTTAGCTTGTCACCATTTACATCTTTTATAGCATCGCCTATATAAACCATAGGCCATTCTTCAAAACTTAACGCATTTCTGAAATTGCCATTATCAATTAAAAACACATCGATACATACGGTAGTAGGCTTAAGTACACGCCTTACAAATAAGTGCCTTTTATTTCTCGAAAACAGATTTCCCATTTGGGCGAATGAGTAAATGTTGTTATCATCAATCCTGATAGTTTTACTAAAAGCCTGTTTATAAATGTTGGTCTTCGCCACGGCAAGCATTTTGTAAAGCATCTTTTTTGCCGTAATGCTATCTCTTATTTCCTGCTTTCTGTATTCTAACTGTTCAGACTTTATTTTATTAGTGTCTTGTTTTACAGCGGGCGGACTTGTAGTAACGTCGATACTATTGCCCGAGAAAATTGACTTATCTTTTTTGTGCTGACACGCTACCAAAAGTATGAGCAGAAAGATAATTGTAAGGCGGCTTATCTGAGTTGATAGTGCTACTAATGCGCCTCTAACCAATTGGTGCCACTGCCTACTTCTACCAGAATCGGTACTTCGGTTTTAATGGCGTTCTTCATATGCTCAATAATAATAGGCTTCACAAGGTCTACCTCTGTAGTGGGCACGTCAAACACCAACTCGTCATGCACCTGCATGGTCATTTTACCTTGTAACCCCTGCGCTTTTAGTTCCCGGTGAATGTTGATCATAGCAATCTTAATCATATCCGCTGCCGAACCCTGTATAGGCGCATTGATGGCATTTCGCTCCGCGTAGCCGCGTACGGTAGCGTTGGCAGAATTAATATCGCGCAGGTAACGGCGGCGACCCATCAGCGTGTTCACGTAGCCATTCTCGCGGGCAAAGTTCATGGTATCGCTCATGTAACGTTTAATGCCCGGGAACTGTATAAAGTACTGCTCAATAATGTCGGCAGCCTCTTTACGCGGTATGCCCAGGTTTTGCGATAAACCAAAAGCCGACTGCCCATAGATGATACCGAAGTTGACCGCCTTAGCGTTGCGGCGTTGGGTGCTGGTTACCTCGGTTACCGGCACGGCATACACGTTAGCCGCCGTAGCCGTATGGATGTCAATATTATTTAGAAATGCCTGCATCATGTTTTCATCCTTGCTTATCTCGGCAATAATGCGCAGCTCTATCTGCGAATAATCAGCAGAGATAATGGTATGCTCAGCGTCCCGAGGAATAAAGGCTTTACGCACTTCACGACCGCGCTCGGTACGGATAGGTATGTTTTGCAGGTTGGGGTTTTGCGAGCTTAAACGCCCGGTAGCAGCCACTGCCTGGTTATAGGAGGTATGCACACGGCCGGTTTTAGGGTTGATCATTTGCGGCAATGCATCCACATACGTAGATTTCAATTTAAGCAGCTGACGAAAATCCAGGATGTCTTTTACAATATCGCTCTTGATAGATAACGACAGCAATACATCTTCGCCGGTTTGGTATTGTCCGGTTTTGGTCTTTTTGGCTTTCGGGTCAAGCTGCAGCTTCTCAAAAAGCACTTCGCCCAACTGTTTTGGCGATGAGATATTGAACCGCACTCCAGCCTTTTCGTAAACTGTAGCTTCCAGTTTTGCAAGGTCGCCGGTCAAATCTCGGGAGAACTCCCTCAAAGTATCCTGGTCAATACGTACGCCCTCATATTCCATGTCGGCAAGCACATAAATCAGCGGGTGTTCTACCTCGTTTATCAATTTTTCTGCACCGGCCTCCGTAATTTTGGGTGCAAATACCTGTTTAAGCTGTAGAGTAATGTCGGCATCTTCTGCAGCATAATCTTTTATCTTGCTGATCTCTACGTCACGCATATTGCCCTGGTTTTTACCCTTTGGGCCAATAAGTGAGGTGATAGACACTGGTGTGTAACCAAGGTAGTTTTCAGACAGGATATCCATATTGTGGCGGGTATCCGGGTCGAGCACGTAATGCGCCAGCATGGTATCAAACAAAGTGCCTTTTACGGCCACGTCGTACCACTTCAGTATCATCACATCAAACTTCACATTTTGCCCGGTTTTTACGATGTTTTCATCTTCCAGTACCGGTTTAAACTCGGCTACTATGGCCTTTGCCCCTTCCATATCAGCAGGCACAGGTACATACCATGCCTCGCCAGGTTTAACCGCGAATGATAAGCCCACCAACTCGCACATATTTGCATCGGTACCGGTAGTTTCCGTATCAAAGCAGATATCCGCCTGTTGTTTAAGCAAGGCAATCAGCTGCGCACGGGTTTCCGGTGTATCAGCCAAATGATACTCATGCGGCGTGTTCTCAATATTTTTAGCAGGCGGTGCATCTTTGTGCTCTTTAATGTCCTCAACCTCTACAGTAAGACTGGTATAGCCCGCGTTTACCGGGTTGCCGAACAAATCGGTCTGCACAGAAGCGGCCTTCATTTCAGTAATGCTGAACTCCTCCCCAAATACCCTGCGGCCCAGCGTGCGGAATTCCAGCTCTGCAAACAGCGGCTCAAGCAAGTCTTTACTTGGCGCGCAAATTTCCAGGCCCTCCTCATCCAGCTCCACAGGCGCATTCAGCATTATGGTAGCCAGTTTTTTAGAAAGGAGTCCCTGCTCGGCATAGGTTTCCACGTTCTCGCGCTGTTTGCCTTTCAGTTCGTGACTATGGGCTATGATGTTTTCAACAGAACCATATTGTTTGATGAGCGCCTTGGCGGTTTTCTCGCCAATACCCGGTATACCCGGTATGTTATCAACAGCATCACCCCAAAGACCTAGTATATCTATTACCTGTTCTACTCTTTCTATCTCCCATTTAGCCAGCACTTCCTTAACACCTAATATCTCCATATCATTACCCATACGGGCAGGTTTGTAAATGAAGATGTTATCACTAACCAACTGGGCAAAGTCCTTATCAGGCGTCATGCAGAAAACGGTGTAACCCTTAGCCTCTGCTTTCTTTGCCAGCGTACCGATGATGTCATCTGCCTCGTAACCGTCGGATGTAATAACAGGTATGTTAAAGCCTAATATTACTTTAATTACATAAGGCAAAGCTTTGGCCAAATCCTCTGGCATAGCTTCGCGGTGTGCTTTGTAGCCTTCAAAATCGGTATGGCGCTCGGTTGGTGCATCAGTATCAAAAACCACGGCCATGTGGGTAGGTTTCTCTTTGCGCAACACATCCAGCAGGGTATTGGTAAAGCCCATAACCGCCGATGTATTTAAGCCACCCGAAGTAAAGCGAGGGTTTTTACTAAGCGCAAAGTGTGCCCGGTAAATAAGGGCCATCCCATCCAATAGAAAGAGTTTTTTCATGATTAATGATCTCTGATTTGAGGTGATTCCACCGATTGCCTCAAAAGTACAAATTAATGCCGCGGTATAATATGCCGCCGCTAAAATCTGCTATTCTCTGAAATCGCAGCTGGCTAAATGGTCGTTCACCATGCCGGTAGCTTGCATAAAAGCGTAGCAAATTGTAGTGCCGAAAAATTTAAAGCCACGTTTTTTCATGTCCTTGCTTATCGCATCAGACTGTGGCGTGCTTACCGGTATTCCGCCGTTAGGGTGGTTATCGATAGCTTTGCCATCGGGCATAAAGCTGTAGAGATAATTATAAAATGAGCCAAATTCTTTTTGCACCTCTATAAACAGCTTTGCGCTGCTAATGGATGCATGAATTTTTAAACGGTTACGGATGATGCCTACGTCATTCAACAAACGCTGCACATCTTCATCGGTAAAGGCAGCCACTTTTTTTACATCAAAGCCGGCGTAAGCCTTCCGGTAATTTTCGCGACGGCGCAGGATGGTTATCCAACTTAGGCCTGCCTGAGCCGATTCAAGAAGCAGGAATTCAAACAATGTCTGGTCATCATGCACTTGTTTGCCCCATTCTTCATCATGATATTTAATGTACAGCGGATCAGTACCAGGCCAGGAACAGCGGTGTGGTTGTGAGGTCATATTCGGCAAAGTTTGTTGCCGTAAATATAACGTTTGCTAATTAAATTAGCTTGAGGTGTTGTGTTTTTAATATTACTGAGGCGTTTATAAATTCTCGCCTTTGTGGCGCTTAAGTGAGGTCATAAAAATGCCCGAAATGTAGCAACACGCCGGCCGGGTCAATTATCATGCACTCTTGTCCCCAGGTTTCCTTACGCAATGGCACCAGCTTTACCCCTACGTATTTTTGCTCAAGTCCAAGATGTTTTAGCCACTCGTAAAATGCTTCGGTATCTTCTATTTCGAAGAATATCATGGTGTTCTCCACCCACTCTTTGGCATAGTACCGCTGCAGGTAAAAGGCGTTTGGCCCATGTTTAAATACCGACATTTGGGGAGAGATCACAAATTCCTCAAACCCGAGATCGCGGTAAAAGCTGCGTGAAATGTCAAAATCTTTTGAGCCTATAAACGGTCGTACTGATTTAATCTGCTGGTTCATGTTTTTCTTCTCTTGCAGTAAAGGTAGTAAACCGTGTTTAATTTCTATCGCACCATACGGCCTTTCCAGGCATACTTGCGTGAGTTGCCCATGATGCCTACATACACAAAATATAATATGTGAATAGGAGACAGTAAGATGAGCAGTGCCGATAATCCGGGCCGTTTCCAGAACGCGGTAATTGGTAGCAGGTAGGCAAGCTCCAGCAAATACTTCACAACAAATTGTGCAAGGAATATTTTTAAAAACACACCGTCAACGAAACTCATAGCGGCGTTTACCAGCAGCGACAAATTAAACAGCCAGATACCTACAGCAAGGGCTACTACTCTTTTGTCTTTATACTTGGTTGATTTGGATGCCCAACGGCGGCGCTGTTGTAAAAACTCCTTTAACGTTGGCTTGGCATGTGTATAAACGATGGCATTACTGCTTTTCAGAAAGCCGATACGGCCTGGATAAACCTTAGCTACCTTTTGCAGCAGCAACTCATCATCACCGGAGGCCACATCATCAATGCCAGCAAAGCCACCCACTTCCATAAAAACGTCCTTACGGTAAGCAAAGTTGGCCCCGTTGCAGTTTGATGCGCGGCCATTGCCTATGAATGCTGCGCCAATACCGATCAGGTAAGAAAACTCCAGTGTTTGCAACAGCTCGAACAAGCTTTTTTCCTGGAAATAAGTAACCGGCGATGACACCATTACCAGGTTTTCTGTTTCGTAATAAGATACAATGCTCCGCAGCCATTCTGTCCCCATGCGGCAGTCGGCATCAGTGGCTACCATCAACTCCCCGGATGACATGGCAATGGCTTCAGAAATAGCCTTTTTTTTATACGAGTTGAGCGCCGTACCGGCTTGCAACTGGTGCAGCTTTACGCCCTGTGGCGCATAACTGCGGATAATGTCAGCTGTGCGGTCGGTAGAGTGGTCGTCAACAATAATAATCTCTGTGAGATGCTTGGGATAATCCTGCGCCAATATGTCTTCAATGGTAAGATGGATACCTGCTTCCTCATTACGGGCGGCTATCAGAATGGTTACGCGGGTGGTGGGCTCATTCGTGCTTGCCCTTGGCGGTTTAAGCCGCCGCCAGCCACGAATAAGATAAATGAGCACGGCAGCGTACAAAGCAGTAAGTAATAAAGAAGTAAACAGGTGTAGCGCTATCAAAAGAATTTGAGTTTAAGTACAAAAAAACAACCTATAACGGCCGGGATAATAAGATTGATGAGCCATATAATGGATACACAGGCAACCACCGCCAATTGCTGATCGGTAATATAAGCAAACAAACTGGTAGCTGTAAAGCTGCGTACGCCAATGTCAAAAATATCAAGCGAGGGCAGTGCCGATTGTATGATGAGAAAGGTAAAAACCATCATTACAATGGTAACCGCATCAATTTGCGGCAATAGCAAATGTATCAGTAAATAATACTGTAAAGTAAATACCGCAAAGCGGATAAAGGAGTACCACAGTATAGTACCCAATTCGTCGGTATGATAACGCGCCATTATCTGGAAAAAGCGGCGGTATTTACTAATGAATTTAATTCGGCCCAATACAATTACCAGCAGCTCTATATTAAAATAAAATAATATAAGCATTAACAGGAATACCGCAACCAATACTACCATGCCCATAAAAATGAGCGGGCTTACATGTAGCTTTTCGCGGTAAGTATATACAAACCAGATACCGCCTGTAAGCCCCAATATATTTGTTACCAAATTCTGGCCGAGGCTACCCACAATCATAGCAAAAAGCCCGTGTATGCGCTTGCGTGGAGGCAAAAACATGATTCGGCCGCCATACTCCCCTACCCGGTTCGGTGTAAATATGGCCCAGGTAAGTCCACAAAACACCGATTCCAGCGCCTGCCATTTGGTAATATCAACCAGCTTGCGGCTTACGTATTGCCATTTAAGTGCTTCCACCATCCAGTTAAGCAGCATTAAAACGGATACGGCTATCAGAACTATGGTTACGTACGTCTGATCCAGAGAGGAGATAAAGTGACTGAATTCTTTCAGCTCATTGTCCTTAGTAAGAAATTTATGGTAAATAAACCAGGCAGCAAGTACCAGGATTACTGCCTTGAAAAACCACGATAATATTTTTTTATTAGGAAGAGCCAACAGAGAAAATTTGCCAATATTACAAAAAAGAAAGGGCACACGGTTTAGTGCCCCTGGTGCTGGTGTTAAAGCAAATGCTATTTGAGCCGTGCTTTTAAAAACGCAAGCGTTTTTGCATAAGCATCTTTCTTTGCAGTAACATTATAAACATCATTTACCGGGTTGGCGAAAGCGTGGTCAGCATCATAACGGTATATGTAGAGCTTTTTGCCGGCCGCTTTCATATCAGCAACAAATTTATCGGCCACTTTTGGGGTAATCCAGGCATCCTTGTTTGCAAATATGCCAAGCACGTCGGCGTGCAGGGTTTTTAGTTTACTTATATCAGTTTCAGGCATGCCGTAATACATTACAGTACCTGCGTCCTGCCTGCCCAGCATCAGGCCGGTTTGCAGGCTCCATCCTCCACCGAAGCACCATCCCAGGGTGGCTATGCGGGCTTTTGGACCGGCATAAGTTATAGCGCCCTTTATAATGGCTTTTATGCGATCCTCTTTTGCGGCCTGCATATATTGGCCTGCCTGCTCGCGGGTGGTGGCCACTTTGCCGTCATAAGCATCAATGGCCAGTACGTTTACATTGCCAAGATCCGTCGCCAGTTTATCCGATTCGCGCTTTATAAAATCAGTAAGCCCCCACCACTCGTGTATTACGATGATGTAATTGTTAGTTGGCTTTTGGGCTTTTACCAGGTACCCTGTGGATTGCTTGCCATCAGGCGTTTTATAAGTAAGGGCCTGCCCTATGGCTTTATAGTTGATTTTGTAAATAGGTGCATGCGCTACCCGGAAGCTATTATCAGTTGCGAGTGAGGCAAATTTTGCCGTGGCGGTTTGGGTGGTGCCCTTTTGACTGCAACATAACACTTTGGTTTGCGCAAAGCTGAATGTTGCCGTTAACGCTGCAATTGCTGTAAGGATAAGTTTTTTCATGACAGAAAGAATGAATAATGCTCATACAATATTAAGCGTATTTTGTTTAACAGGTAAGCACGTTGTATATCCATGTTGTGCAGAACACATCTTTTGTGACGCCCCACTAACATAAAAAAGGGGCGACTCTCTGAAAAAAGCCGCCCCGTGCATATAGGGTCAGTTAATAGTTTAATTGTTATTGAGTCAGCCCTTCAAAGGTTACTGCCACATAATACAGTCCGCCTATGGTTGGGCCGGCTGCGTACTGATAATATTTACGGTTGAAGATGTTTGAGCCACCTAACTTGATAGTAGCTTTTGCCGTAGGCACTTTGTATGATACCTGCGCATCAAATGTGTGAATGGCCGGTACTGTACCGTTGGCTAACGGGCTTTCCCATAAAAATGCATTCTGATAACGGTAAACCACGTTGAAGCCAACATTTTTAACTACCTCGCGGTTTGCAAGCGATACGTTGGTTACCCATTTCGGCGTGTTGAAGCCGGTAACAAAAATATCTGCAGCATCATTAGCTTTGATGTTGTTGTAGGCGAGGTTGCCTGCAACGGTATAGCGCTTATAAAAGTTGTAGGTGATACCCAATGCCGAACCGTAGTTGTTATAAGAGTTTTTTGCATTGGTGTATACGCGGTAGCGGGTTTGCTGGCCGTTACGGTTTTCGGCTAGTGCAGCTACCACAGCCTGGTCCGAACCAACTTTAGCTTGTGTGGCAAGCGCGCCGCCGCCTTCGGTAGCATTAAGGTAAGGTACGGCTACTTCTACCTGGCCCAGGAAGCCTTTGTATACGTTGGTATACCCGTCGATATCAAATACCACTTTGTTGTCAAACAATACTGCTTTGTAGCCTATTTCAAATGAGTTGATATGTTCCGGCTGAGTGGTTTTAAGGTTGGTGATCTCCAATAAATTGCGGTTATTCAAAGCGGCCTGAGAGCGCGAAAGCGCACCATTGCTTGCTGCTACATCACGGTTTACTGCGGCATTGAAGTTGTTGATAGATGCCAGTGTATAGGAGTTATCCAAATAGTTTAACCCTTCGTTAATATACGGTAAACCACCTATACGGCGTACGTTACCGTTATTTACAAACGATAAAGCCTCAAACAATGCCGGGAAGCGGTATCCGTTCTGGAAAGATACACGGAAGTTATGCGGGCCGCTTGAGTAAACAGCCGCAATACGCGGGTTAAGTTTAGGGTCAAACTCTTTGTTATAATCTAAACGGAGGGAACCGAATAACTTCAGCTTTTCATCGAACAAGGTTTTAGTTACTTGTGCAAATGCACCTACTTTATTATAGTGCACGTTGTCGCCAAAGCTGCCATCAGCCAGTGGCTTGTTACGATCAGCTATCGGACGCGAAAAATCAACGAAGTTATTGCCATCCGGAATAATTGAGTATGACCTGTAATCGGCGCCTACCAGCAGGTTAAACCATTTTATCTTGTCAGTAAAATCATATTGTGCATCGGCATGATAGGTGCGGCTTTTTTGTATAAGCGCCGCGCCGCCTATCTTAGCGGTAGCATCGTAATCCCAATTATTAATAGTGCGTATACGGGCTTTCAGGTCGTTAAATTCAGGTGTGCCTGGCAGCACTCGGCCTGCATCAGCAGCAGCACGCGCCTGCACCATAGCATCTGCAAGGGAGGTGTTGGCATCCAGTGCAGTTTGCAGCGCAGTTTTAAACTTAGCACCCCAGGCAGCATTGGTGCCACCGCTGGTAATATCCAGGTTGTCGGCCATCGGCTTAACGTTGTAAGAGTCGCCTGAATTTTCAATGGAAACGTAGCTACGCACAAAGTAGTTGGCACCTTTAAGCTCCAGCTTATGGTTTTGCACAATTACGTTGTCCAGCTGTATTTTGTTACCGCGCTGAAACACGCCGTCCATTTTACCAAAACGGTAGCCATAAGCAAGTTCAGCATTCGAGCCAATTTTATAGTGCAAAGCTCCGTCAAGCTTAAGGTTGTCTACAGTTGGGCTTACGATATCTTTTTCCCAATAGCCGGTACGCCTAACTATAAATGATTGTCCGGCACGGCCATTATAGTTTACACCTGTAATGGTAACGGCGTTGTTGCTCTCGTCGCCATACTTGTTCCAGCCGTCAAAAGCAGGGTTGTTGCCAGCCAGCTCCGGGTAAAGTGGGTTGGCTGTATTCAGGCTGTTAGGGTTCTGATCGGTGCGCGTGTCAGATACCCAGTCTGTACCGCGCAAATAGCTCAGGTTTACTTTGAACGCAAATTTGTTATTGAATGCCTTGGCGTAACGCAGGGCAGTTTCGGTAAGGTTGCTCAGATCCCGCCCGGTACCACCAACATGGTTGATACCGTTTTTCACGTACACGCTAAGGCCCTGATAAACAAACGGGCTTTTAGTTTGCAAGGTTGCCATACCGTTTATGGCGTTCATGCCATAAAGGGCAGATGCAGCGCCAGGGATAATTTCAACGCTTTGTATATCCAGCTCAGTGGGGCCGATGGCGTTGCCCAGTGGTACGCCTAAAGTAGCGGCTTCCATATCAATACCGTCAACGAGTTGTTTAAAACGGAAATTGTTCGGGATATTGAAACCACGCGTGTTAGGCACTTTAAAGGTTAAGCTGGATGTTGTAAGCTGTACGCCTTTCACGTTCTCCAATGCATCATAAAAGCTTGGTGCAGGCGATTCTTTCAAAGCGCGCACATCCAATTTTTCAATAGCAACCGGCGATTTCAGTATGCTTTCTTCTACACGCGAAGCGGATACTACCACCTCGTTACCTAATATTGATTGAGTGTTAAGGGCAATGTCCAGATTGCTGCCAGCTGAGTTGACTACAAATTCCTGTGTTTTAAAACCGATGCTTGAAAATACCAGGGTAAACGGAAATTTAAGTCTGCCGCGCAGGGTAAACTTACCCGCAGCGTTAGTGGTGGTGCCTGATACTGTCCCTTTAATGGCCACACTTACCCCAGGCAAAGCCTCCTTGGTAGTATTGTCTGTAACGCGGCCTGATATTTCTATTAATTGGTTTTCCTGGGCGAGTGCCTGCCTCGAACCTATTGCGGTTATGACAAGCGTTATGAAGACCGTTAAAACAACGGCGCTAATTTTTTTACGATAAAGTTTCATTTTTAATTAAGTGGTGATTGTTGTGTATGTTACTGATTGTGCTTGGTGGAGGCAGCATCAACAGCAACACATATACACCTGCAAAGTGGAGGCGGGAATGGTTAGTACAGAAAGTGATTGTAAAGTTCTTTTCATTTATTGTGTGATCTGATTTTGTGCAATGATAATAATAATTACAATAATATCTATGGAATTAGTAGATAATTATTTTAATTTTTGTTTTCCTCTTATGAGATCGCTGAGTAATTTGGTGCAGTTTTATATGCAAACTTTACCTTATCAAAAAGAATACGCCTTTTCCACCGGGTGGAAAGTATTTGTTATAATATTCTCAGTCGTTTTTCTTACGGCTTCCGGCTGGATGCTATATGACGGTTTTGCCGGCAAGATGGGTTGGTTTGGTCTAATCGCAGGACCGGTTGGTTTATATTTCTCTTTGTATTGTGTTATACGGATTTTTAAAGAAAGATTTACAATAACGGAGGACCGTTTTATACATGTACGCGTCTATACGAGCCGAGAGCTTCTTTTTGATGAAGTGTCGGGCTATCGCGTAGATGATAACTATATCCGGATATATAACCGCAGCGGTAAAGCAAGAATTATGCTTTCCTCTTACATTAGCCATAAAGCGGAAATTATAAAGAAACTGGCAAAGAGGTTTAAGAATCTTGATGTAGAAGAAGCTATTCAAGCCAGAAACGAACTTCTGAACGATACCGACTACGGCTTTACCCCCGAGCAGGTTGAAGAAAGTATACGCAGAGCGAAACGCATCAGCATACACTTAAACGTTGCAGGTGTAGCTGCCGCAATATGGGCATTTGCGTATCCGACCCCTTACGATGTAGTTTTGATGGTCAACATACTGTTGCCAATTGTCGCAATGGCGGTAACCAAAACAAGTAATGGCCTCATACTTTTAAACGATGTAAAAAACAGCGCTAAACCTAATGTAGTATGGGCATTCTTAGGACCGGTACTGTCACTTTCACTAAGGTTGTTGTTCGACTTTCATATATTCTCATTCAGTAATATGTATGCGCTTGCAGGCGGGCTTTTCGTATGTACTCTTGTTGTGCTGATTGCCGGTAGCAAAGAATTTAATTTAAGTAAAGCAGCTGGGCGCGCCTCCGTGTTTTCACTTGTGTTTTTCCTTGCTATATACTGCGTTTTAGCGGTGTTAACCGTTAATTGCCTGTTCGATAAAACTCCCGCAGAAACTTATACCGCCCAGGTTCTTGATAAGCGCATATCAAGAGGAAAATCTACCACCTATTACCTTAACCTTGCACCTTGGGGACCGCAAAAAGAGGTCGACGAGGTAAGTGTAAATCGGTCTTTTTATGATGAAACCAATATAAATGATGATGTACATCTTTACTATCACAAAGGTTTATTCAACATCCCCTGGTTTGATGTAGAAAAATAAATCCTCTTTGTAACAATTGGTTCGGAGCTTCGTCAAAATGTTAACATTTATGCGTTAACATTTAACAGGCTTGCCATGAAGTTTAATTTTTTCTCACGCAAAAAGAGTACAGATCCGGTTAAAAAGAAAAGTAAAACACGCGAGTGGGTAGATGCAATTGTATTTGCACTAGTGGTATCTACCGTAATACGCGGCCTGCTTTTTTCCGCTTATGCCATACCGTCCGGTTCTATGGAAGGTACAGAAATGACCGGCGATTACTTGTTTGTGAGCAAAATGCATTATGGTGCGCGCATGCCTATAACGCCCGTTTCAATTCCTTTCCTGGAATCGCATGTTACCAGTGCAGATATTAAAACCTATTGGTCAGGCCTTCAGCTGCCATATTACCGTTTGCCTGGCTTTACACAGGTTAAGCAAGGCGATATTGTGGTTTTCAACTATCCTGGCGGAGAGTTGAAAGACCCGGTGGATATGCGCGTGCATTACATTAAGCGTTGCATAGGCACCCCTGGCGATGTAGTATCTATAGTTAATTCGCAAGTAATGGTAAACGGTCGCGCTATGAAAAATGCCCCCAAAGCCCAAACCTCGTGGACGGTGCGTACAGATGGTAACGCCATAAACCCGCAATTGCTTAATGATCTTGAAATACAAGTGTTAGGACAAACAAGCCAGACGGACTACATAATGATCATTCCTGCCGATAGTTTCGCGGAGCTTAAGAAGGTAAGTAATATTAAATCTATTTCGCCTGTTATTGAGCCTAAAGGCCAGCAAGACCTAAGCGTTTACCCGCAGAGCGCATTGTTTAAATGGAACCAGGATAATTACGGGCCTATAACCATTCCTAAACGCGGCATGACCATTTCGTTGAACGACTCAACCGCTGCTTTATATGGCCGCGCCATTACTCAATTTGAGGGCAATACGCTCAAGACAGAAAACGGCAGCTTTTTTATCAACAATAAAAAAGCAGGTAGCTATACCTTTAAGATGGATTACTACTGGATGATGGGCGATAACCGCCACAACTCCGAGGACTCGCGCTACTGGGGTTTGGTACCCGAAGACCATGTAGTGGGTAAAGCCGTGCTCACATTTATGAGTATTGACAGTACTAAGAGCTTTTTTCAGAAGGTAAGATGGAGCCGGGTTATGCGGCCTATTGAGTAATCAGCCGGTGATCCATTTGCTTTTGGGCAGCAGCGATAGCAGCTTAATGCCAAAGTAAACGGTGACAAAGGTGCATACGGCAATTAACGGTATTTTAATGGCTGCCGATGTAAAATGCGGATCGAGCAGGGTATGATAAAAGTTGAGCACCATGATGTGTGCCAGGTACATGCCGTAACTTTTAGCGGATACATCAAATACTAACCGGTTAAATGCCGAAGGTTCGCCCTTAATCTGTACATTTTTGATCAACAGGAACGCGCCAAGGGTCATCATTGCTACGTTAATAGTTTCAAATCCCCAGGTAAGTTCCAGTGTCCATACAAATTTTTCGGTTGGCAGCCGGTGCAGAAAGCCATAGGCCGTAATGGCATATCCTACAACTATCAGTAGCACGCCCACGATGTAGTTCCAAGGCCGCGCTTCGGCATGGTAACGCCTGATGTAATAGCCTAGCACCGTATATCCTAAAAAGCCCGTAAAGTAGTACAGCATGGGCGTATGGTTCCAGAATGCTTCGCCCCATATCTCAGGGAAAATAATGTGCAGATAAGGTATAGTAAGTGTTACGGCCCATATAGCCAGGTAATACTCCATACTTTTACGGGATGCTGATTCTATCCACGGAGACAGGATCGGCGCAAACAGGTAAATGCCTAACAGCATATACACAAACCACAAATGCCCTACTTGTGTGCCGTAATTAACGGGGATGTTAAGTATGTTGATGAATGCTTGCTGTAAAGTAGCAGTACCCATAAAGTATTGGTAAAATGCATAAGCCACGCACCAGATGATAAAAGGCACCAAAACACGGCTCATTCGTTTTTTAAAGAAAGTGGCACTATCACCTACCGGGAACAAAAAGTAGCCAGACAGCATTACAAACAGTGGCACACAAACACGGCAGATGGAATTATACCATCCTACCCAAACGGCATCTGCCGTGTTGAGTACGGCGCCACCATTGCCGATGTAATAAAACTCACCGCTGTGAACCTGTATTACCAGGTAACAGGCCAGTACGCGCAAAATATCTAAGCCGTAATTACGGGCTGGTTTTACAAAGGTCATTGCAGAGTGTTTAAAGGCGAAAGGTAGCGTTTTGTCATCTTGTTTAAATGAAAAGTCCTACGCGATAAAGATAATTTACATTGTTCATGTCATTTCGAACGCAGTGAGAAATCTAATACCATAAAAGTGAAAGATTTCTCCTCGCTCCTCGTCGAAATGACAAAGAATCATCAGAACGCCAATTCTAGCAGCACCGGACAATGATCCGAATGACGGGCCTCAGGCAATATGGCTGCGCGGCGTATGTGCTGCTCTAAGGGAGAAGTCGCCATGTTATAATCTATACGCCAGCCAAGGTTTTTAGCCCTTGCATTGGCCCTGAAACTCCACCAGGTATAATTATGCGGCTCCTTGTTTACATGCCTGAAGGTGTCTATAAACCCAGAGTTGATGAAATTCTCCATCCAGTCGCGTTCTTCCGGTAAAAAGCCCGATGAGTTGGCGTTTGATTTAGGGTTGTGAATATCTATGGGGCGGTGACAGATGTTGTAGTCGCCTGATATTACCAGCTTTGGGAAGTCCTGCTTTAGCTCATTAATGTATGCGCCAAACTGATCCAGGAATTTAAATTTAAAGTCTTGTCGCTCATCGCCGCTGGATCCCGACGGAAAGTAAACGCTCATTACCGATACCTCGTCAAAATCAACCCTGATGTTACGTCCCTCGCGGTCAAAGTCGGGCATACCGCAACCATAACACACATTTTTAGGTGTGCGCTTGGTAAAAATCGCTGTTCCGCTGTATCCTTTCTTTTCGGCCGGAAACCAGTAATGCTCATAGCCCATTTCTTCTACCAGTATAAGGTCGGTCAGCACGTCGGGCGTAGCTTTTATTTCCTGCAAACAAACCACATCAGCATCCGTAGCCTGTAGCCATTCGAGCCAGTTTTTACTGATGGCGGATCGTATGCCGTTTACGTTATAGGTAATAATCTTCATTAGTTAAAATATCGAATATGAATGCCAAATAGAAAATACAGAACTCTTTTATATTTGGTGTTCGTTATTAATTATTCAACGTTTCAAATCACTTTGTAAGTCCCAGTAATTTATCCATTTGCTTGCACTCAGATTTGCTGAGCAACTCTACGGTCATGGGCACATCTGCCAGCGGACGGTCGTTGCCATCTGTTTTTACATAAGCAATGCGATCAACCATATCAAGCCCAGTAACTACTTCGCCATAAACGGTATAATTCTGGTCGAGGTGGGGCGTGCCGCCTACTGATTTGTATATCTCGCGCTGGCTTGAAGGTATTTTGCGTCCTTGTAATCGCTTTTGCTCCAGCGTATCGAGCTTGCCATCGGTAAAGCGTTTGCCTTGTACTATATAAAACTGAGATCCGCTGGATGCTTTGTCAGGATTGTCGTCGCGTGCAGCAGCCAGCACGCCTTTTTTATGGAAAAGACTATCTCTGAATTCTGCCGGAACAGTATAGCCAACCGAACCTTCCCCTAAAGTGGCGCCGGGCTTGGCATTCTTCGAGTCGGGGTCGCCGCCCTGTATCATAAAATCCTTTATCACCCTATGGAAGAGTGTACCGTTTAAGGTGCCTTGTTTTACCAGTTTTATAAAGTTATCGCGATGCAGCGGTGTTTCATTATACAGCCTGATGATGCACTGTCCGTAAGCCGTTTTAATACGTACGTACTGGTTTTTGGGACCTTTGGCCATTGCTGCTGCGATTGCAAATACAATCAGCAAAAAAGTGGTAAAGAGTTTTTTCATACTGAGGATGAATATAGCATTTAAAGGAGTTATTCGCCGGCTTCCAGTCCGTCAAAATACTCCAGTACTAATGTTTTCATCAGCATTTCTTGTTCAAGCAGGGTGTAGTTAGGAATGGGTTTTACCAGTTTCCAGTGCGGCCAGCCGTCCTGGTCAAGGCCTTCCAACTCATAAAAGCCCATCTGGCTAAACAGTTTACAATTGGCAATGTGCATCAGCTCCTCCTTTTGGCGCTTGCTAAATTTGCGTGGCCCCTGCCCCAGCTCCTGCACGCCAATCAAAAAAAGCATCACTTTAATGTCAGGCAAATCGGTATCAAAATCCCTGGCAATGCGCTGCTGCAACTCGTCCCATCTTTTGTTTACTTCGGCAGGTTTCATAACCCTGCAAATATACATTTCACAATATTGTTACCGACTATTGATGCTTTGTTTATTTTTGCCGCTTATATTTGGTGTAAAATTAACACGGTGCTTAAAAAACAACGATATGCATTGGCTGCCGCCTGGCTGCTGCTGTTCTGCTTTATTGCGGGCCAGGTAATCGTTTATTCGCACCAGCACCACGTTCTGCACCGCCAGCACACCAAGGAGACCACTTACCCGGGAGCGCAGCAAATAAGCGAGAAATGTAAGCTTTGCGATACTATGCATCATAACGCGATAGTGTTGTTAAACCAAACACACCCGGTTATGCTGCCATCGTCTGTTTTTGTGCACCCTGCACTTGTGTGTGATTTTAAATCATTCGGATTAATACTCGCCGACGGACTTTCGCCGCCATCATTCATAGTAGCTTAAAAACCTAAACCTCCAACAAAGGCGTTTTATTTATTTATTTTACTATTATGAAGATCAAACTATTGATTGCCATGCTATTGTTATGCATTGGCAGCACCGCATATGCACATTTTATTTCGTTAACAGGTAAGGTGGTTGACAATAACAACCAGCCCTTGCCGGGAGCAACCATCTCGTTTCCCGACCTTAAAGTATCTGTCCAAACCAACGCCAATGGCGAGTTTACACTTAACAACCTCCCGTCAAGAGGTAAATATGTTATACAAATTGAGTTTGTTGGCTTCCGTACCCTAACGCAGTTGGTTGATATGGCTGCTACTACATCGCCGGTATTTACCATGCAGCCATCGGTAATTGAAACCCGCGAGGTAGTAATCACCGGTACGCCCGTTAGCGGAAACAGCCGCCAGAACAGCACTTCTGTTACTACGGTAAACCGCCAGCAATTGCTGCGCCCGGCTACCAATATTATTGATGCACTTGCAGCGCAGGTGCCCGGCGTATCTCAGATAACCACTGGTCCATCCATCTCTAAGCCCGTTATACGTGGTCTTGGTTATAACCGCGTAGTTACACTTAGCAACGGTATAAAGCAGGAAGGCCAGCAATGGGGCGATGAACACGGTATTGAGATTGACCAGTACGGGGCCGACCGCGTGGAGGTATTGCGCGGTGCAGCTTCACTGCTTTATGGATCCGACGCTTTGGGCGGTGTTATAAACATGCTTGATCCTCTGGTGCCACCAAGCGGACAAATCAAAGGCGAATTCTTAACCAATTATGCCACCAACAATGGACTTACAGGCTCGTCATTAATGTTTACCGGCAACGAGGATGGCTTTGTTTGGCGCGCGCGTGGCTCTTACAAAAACGCCTATTCATTTAAAACTCCCGATTATTATTTCCCGAACTCGGGTTTTAACGAAACCAACGTAAGCGGCATGCTCGGCTTTAACAAGCAATGGGGATATTCGCACATCAACTTTTCCTATTTTAAAAACAACATAGGTTTATATGAGGCAGAGGCAGAGAATGGCTTAAATTTTTTGAACGAAGACGGTGAACCATTTACAAAAAGCGATTATAAAAGCCGTAGCTTGCTCTTCCCACGTCAGGACATCAGGCACTACAAAATAAACTGGGATAATAACCTGGTGTTAGGTGATGGTTTTGTAAAAATTAACCTGGGTTATCAGAAAAATCAGCGCCGCGAATTGGAAGAAAGTGTTGACCCATCATTGTTTTTTGATCTTAACACATACACCGCTGATGCAAAATATTACCTGCCCGAGCGCAACGGCTGGCAGCCCGTTTTTGGTGTGAGCACCGAGATTGAACACAGTGTTAATAAAGGCGAGGAGTTTCTTGTTCCGGATTATGATGCCTACGGTATAGGCGCTTTTGCATACATTAAAAAAACTTGGACTAACAATACTTTTAACGCCGGTATCAGGTATGATTACAAGCAAAACAAAGGGAAAGGTTTAATTGAGGAAGACGAGACGCGTTTTGAGCCATTTACCAATAAGTTTTCCAATATAAGCGGAGCATTGGGTTATACGCATCAGTTTAATGATAAGCTGAACTTTAAGGCCAACGCAGGCTCGGCCTTCCGGGCGCCCAACCCTGCCGAGCTCGCTTCCAATGGTGTGCATGAAGGTACTTTCAGGTTTGAGATAGGTAATCCCGACCTCTCACCTGAACGCTCTTACCAGGCTGACGCCACGCTGGAATACAATAATGACTTTATCAGCGCAAGCGTAGGCATCTATGAAAACTACATTCATAATTTTATTTATGCCACCAATACTCCGGGCGATGTAATGCAGGATGTAGATGAGGAAGGCAATACTGCCGAGTACGATGTTTATCGCTACGGTCAGGTGAACGCCAATTTGTACGGTTTTGAAGGTAGCCTCACGCTGCACCCGGTAAAATTTATTCACCTCGAGAATACCTTTGGTTATACCCGCGCGCAGAATAATACTTTTGACCGCCCGCTTGCCTTTATCCCCGCAGGAACATTGAAAAATACAGTTAGATTTGAACCGCAGATACGCGGACTTAAGGAGCCTTACATCTATGTAGGTGTCGACAACTTTTTCAGACAAGGCCGTTACGATGCCACGTTTGAAACGCCAACAGATGGTTATACGCTGCTTAATGCCGGTGTTGGCGCCACAGTAAAGCTGGGTGCACAGCCGCTTAAACTGTATGTATCCGGCAACAACCTGCTCAATAAAAAATATTACGACGCTTTAAGCCGTTACAAGCCCGGCCGGTTAAGCAGTGAAGACCCAGCCTTTGGTATTTACAACCCGGGCCGCAACATCACTTTTGGTGTATACCTGCCCTTTACGGTTAAGTAAATTATATAATCCGCCGGAATTATCACGGGCGGATTTTTTGTTTAATGACAATCAGAGACAAAACTTTTTTAGTGCCGTACTGTAATTTTAACATGAAGAAGATCATTTTATCGCTGATAGCCATAGCGTTGTGTGTAAAAGTATTTGCACAGCCTGATACCATATCCATTACGCTTGATAATGTGGCTTATCCTTACCCGGTAAGCTACCTGCCGGTGCAAACCGACGGGCAGTATTTGCGCATGGCTTACATGGATGTTAAACCTACGGTCGCCGCCAATGGCAAAACGGTAATGCTTTTTCATGGAAAGAATTTTGGAGGATATTACTGGACAAACGTTATCCGTGCTTTAACAGCGAAAGGATACCGGGTGGTAGTGCCCGACCAGTTAGGTTTTGGCAAATCATCAAAGGCATTTATTCATTATAGCTTTCATAAACTGGCCAGGTTCAATAAAAAGCTACTGGATACACTTGGTATACAAAAGGTGTATGTGCTGGGCCACTCCATGGGCGGCATGCTGGCTACGCGTTTTGCATTGATGTATCCCGAGGCTGTAGAAAAGCTTCTGCTTGAAAACCCTATCGGATTAGAGGATTACCACACCTTTGTGCCATACTTAAGCGCTGAGGAGGAATATGCTACCGAGTTAAAAACCACCCCAGAAAGTGTAAAGAAGTATTACCAGACCTCCTATTTTGATGAGTGGAAACCGGAATACGATTATCTGGCCAAAATAGGTGGCAATGTAAGCCGCAGCGCTGATTTTCCGCGGTATGCAAAAGTGGCTGCACTTACTTATGAGATGATATATGAACAACCTGTTTGTTATGAATTTGGATTGATAAAAGTACCGACGGTGCTGCTTATCGGCACCAATGATAATACCATTGTCGGCAAGGCCCTGCTAAGCGATGCTGAAAAAGCCAGGCATGGTAAATACGCCGAACTTGCCCCGGCCACAGCCAAAAAAATACCGAATGCCAAACTCATCACCTTTGATGGCGTTAAGCATATACCGCATTGGCAAATACCCGAACGCTTTATGAAAGCGCTAATCGATAATTTGTAATTTTTGTCGTTCAAAAGAAAGGCTCCGTTGAGGAGCCTTTTTCATTATGGGGTTATTAATTATAACGGAATCTCTCCCTCAAACACCTTAACGGCCGGGCCTTCCAAAAAAATGTCGGTATAACGTTGTCCGTCGTAATTGAACCTGATGTTGAGGTTGCCGCCCAATACCTTAATAGGTGTATCAATGTGGCCGTGCTGGTTATTATGCTTAGCCATTGCCAGCGCAACTGCCGTTACCCCTGTTCCGCAGGCAAATGTTTCATCCTCTACGCCGCGTTCAAAAGTGCGCACAAAGTAGCCCTGCGCAGCAGGTTCAACAAAATTAATGTTAATGCCTTCTGCACGGTAGGTGTCGCTATTACGAATAGCATACCCCTCTGCAAACACGTCTTTTTCTGCAAGGTTGTTGGCCAGGGTTACGTAGTGTGGCGATCCTGTATTAAGTACATAAGCATCGCCATCGTTAGCCACTTCTTCAACATCTATCATTTGCAGGCTTACCCAGTCGCCCTCTTCTGATATTTTTGCAAAGTGAGGGCCATCTACTGCCAAAAATTCAGTTTCACTGTCAATAATACCTAAAAACTTTGCGAATGCTACAATGCAACGTCCGCCGTTTCCACACATGCTGCTTGGCCTGCCGTCCGAGTTGTAATACACCATTTCAAAGTCGTAACTCGCGGCGTTTTGCAGGAACATGATACCATCACCTCCTATTCCAAAACGGCGGTCACAAAGCCGCGCGAGCAAGGCGCTATCTGTATGATTTACAGCAGCATCGCGATTGTCAACCATGATAAAGTCATTGCCGGCGCCCTGATATTTATAAAAATGAAGTTTCACAGTAAGAGTTACTAAGTTATTTCGTTTAATATAGTGCAAAGGTATTCAAATATCTGTCATGCCATCGTTATATAAGCTTTAACACTTTTTAACATAAATAGCCATACCATAAGGTTGATACAAGCGTCTATATGGTACTATATTTGAAATGTAGTTTTAAAGAGCTCCACACAAGTAATAAGTTCAAAGTATTATAAATATAAATATGAAAAAAGTTGGTTTAACCGTATTGGCCGCATTTATTGGCGGCGCTATGGCGTTAGGCACATATAAGGTATTTGAAAAAAAATATGCCGACGGTATGTCGTTTGAAGATCGCCAGAAAGTTTATTTTGCAAGCAACCCTTCTACAGTGTCATCAGCCGGCTCGGTTGATTTTACCCAGGCGGCAGAAGCCGTTACACCTGCAGTTGTTTACATCCGTACAACCTACAGCCCATCGCAAGGCAATAGTCGAAACAATCCTTTTGATGATATGTTCGGCGATTTCTTTGGCCAGCGCATGAGGCCGCAAGGTCCGCAGATGGCATCAGGCTCCGGTGTGGTTATATCTCCTGATGGTTATATTGTAACCAATAACCACGTTGTTGAAAAAGCGGATAAGATCACCGTTAACCTGAATGACCACCGCTCTTTCGAAGCTAAGGTTATTGGTACCGACCCGAGCACAGATTTGGCCCTGATTAAAATCAACTCCAAAGATTTGCCTATAGTAAAGTTGGGTAACTCTGACGATGTTAAAGTTGGCGAATGGGTGCTTGCCGTTGGTAACCCTTTTAACCTTACTTCAACCGTAACTGCCGGTATTGTTAGCGCTAAAGGCCGTAACATCAACATTATTGGTAGCGAGGATAATAATGATAATCCTTACGGTGGCATGCAGCAAAGCAAGCCTAAGCTGAATAAGGCTATCGAATCATTTATCCAGACTGATGCCGCTATTAACCCCGGGAACAGTGGTGGTGCGTTAGTAAATACCCGCGGCGAGTTGATCGGTATCAACGCTGCCATTGCATCACACACAGGTTCTTATGAAGGTTATGGCTTTGCCATCCCGGTGAACTTGGCTAAAAAAGTTCTTAATGACATTCGTGAATTTGGTTCTGTAAAACGTGGCTTTATCGGCGTTAGCTTTACCGAGTTAAATGATGATGTATCAAAAGAGCTGCATGTAACCCGCAATACAGGTTTATACGTAAGCGACCTTGTTGAAGGTGGTGGCGCTGAAAAAGCTGGTCTTAAACAAGGTGACATTATTGTTAAGGTTGAAGGTCAGCCGGTTTACGAATCATCAGACCTGCAGGAACGTGTAGGCCGTTTGCACCCTGGTGATAAAATCAACCTGACTGTTTTGCGTGATGGTGCTGAAAAATCATTCACCGTTACCTTACGCCCTGAAGAAACATCAGAGAAAGTAGCAGCTAATTCTAAAACTGCGGAAGAGCTGTTTAACCGTCTTGGAGCAAGCTTCAGTCCGCTAACCAAAGAGCAAAAAGCCAAATTTCATGTAAACAACGGCGTGGTGGTTACACAAGTTCGCCCTGGCCGTTTGTTCTACGAAACAGATATCCCGGTTGGCTCTATCATCACTAATATCAACAAACAACCAATAAACAGCGTGGCTGATATTGACAAGGCTATCACTAACCTTAAAAATGGCCGCCTGATTATTACAGGATACTACCCAGACGGAACAAACTTTAACAACATGTTCCAGGTGCAGTAAACAATTTAATTTAATGGTTTAACCCCGGCCCATCAGCCGGGGTTTTTTATTGTTGTGTCTTAGGCTTGCACCGTATCGTAAACTTGTTTCTCGTCTGCACTGGGGCCATAGCTACCAGGAATAGGCACATCCAACAGGCGCAGGTAAACGCCCAGTTGTGCGCGGTGGTGTACAATCTGGCAAAAGGCGGTTCTTATCATTTCATGCTTAGGGGTAACTACGTAAACAATGTCGCCGTTACGCAATGTCCAGTCGGGCAATAGCTCATCTTCGGTAACACTTTCCAATGCCGCTTTGCCAGCTGCCAACGACTGCTCAAAAATTTCGAGTACTTCGGCAACGGTGTTCACCTGCGGCTCTTCATATTTATTTACCGCGAAATCAAGCTCGTTACTATTTATTGCCAAACTCGCCCATGATGGCAGCTCGGCTATATGCCCTGCCAGGTGCCTTATGGTCATGCTTTTGGGATGTGGACGCCAATCGAAGGCGTCAGCGGGTATAATTGAAAGCATTTTGCGGGTTGTTGCTGCTTCATTTTCCATCTCTTTTAAAAAAAGGCTGATAATTTCCATGATGTTGGTTGTTTTATTTAATGCAACAAATAAACTGCAGCGTAATGACAACGTTATGTCAGCAGCAAAACGGTACTTTTAAGTTTTTTTGAATGTTTTTTAAAAAAGTAAATAAGGACTTATAAAAAAACTCTGTAATAGCGGAAATAACACGCGCCTATGAAACGTTATCAATTAAAATAAGGTGTAAAATTTCGAGCGTTATTATCGTGCTTTTATTAGTGTTTTGATGCTATTAGGTATGATTGTTGCTATTTTATGGGAAATTATACTGCTAAAACATTAAACTAAGGGCTAAAACCCATAAAATTTGTTATTTTATAATATAAGCAATGTTTTTGGAGTTTTTTATGGTGAAAAAGACATTTTTTGCCATATTTATAATGATATAGGTATTGAGCCTATCATATGAATAATTAATAGCTAGGTTGTTTGGAATATTTTTAAAAAAATATTTGCACAGTAAAAATGATAGTGTTATCTTTACACTGTTCAAAAGGAACAACACAAAATAGTCTTCTCATAATTTAGGTTTATAATTGGTTAGTAAAGGCCCCTGCCCATCAGGGGCTTTACTTTTTTATATGATTTTCTGTTCATTTTACACACATGCAAGCCATAAGTGATCGTTATTGGTAAAAACATTATTGTACATGTGCGGATAAGCATTATATTTGCACACTTGCAAAAACGGGGGATTAGCTCAGCTGGCTAGAGCGCTTGCATGGCATGCAAGAGGTCATCGGTTCGACTCCGATATTCTCCACAAGGTAGCCCACTTATGTGGGCTTTTTTTTATGGCCTATTACGTCTATATCACCTACTCAGTTACGGCCGACGCTTACTACGTCGGGCAAACGCAGAATATCAATGACCGCTTGTTGAGGCATAACAATTCCGGCTCGAAGTCGACAAAAAAGGCCGATGATTGGATATTAAAATACAGCGAAGAGCACCTCACAAGGTCGGCAGCTATGCGCCGTGAAGCGGAAATTAAAAGAAAGAAAAGCAAAAAATATATCGAAGGCCTGATAGCTGGCTAGAGCGTCCCGAACGACTATCGGGAAGGTCATCGGTTCGACTCCGATATTCTCTACAAACGAAAGAAGCTCTGTTATAAATCGCAGAGCTTCTTTGTTTATTAGCGCTTCGGCTAATCTCCGTTACTTTTTTAAGTAAGATTTACAGTAAGCGCATACAATTATTTAAACAAATATTAACGTCGTATTTGATTTTTTTCGACATTTAATAAAGCGGTAAAGGTTTGCCGCGCGTATATACATTATGTTGAAAAAACTTACGCTTTTCTTAGTCTGCACGGCGCTGGCTGCCGGTGCATTTGCACAAGACATTCAATCCCCCTCCGAATTTTTAGGTTACCAACTGGGTAGTAAATTCACTCATCATGAGCGTATCGCTGCTTATTTTAATTATATAGCCAATACGGCAAAAAACATAAAGTTGGTGCAATACGGCAGCACTAATGAAGGCCGGCCGCTGATGGCAGCTTTTGTAGCATCTGCAGAGAATATTAACCGGCTGGAAGAGATTCGCAAAAATAACCTTGCGCTTGCCGGCATTGAAGGGAATGCCCAGTCGGTAGCGGCAAACACACCTGTAATTGTTTGGCTAAGCTTTAATGTTCATGGCAACGAGCCCAGCTCGAGCGAAGTATCCATGCAAACATTGTTCGACCTGGTCGACCCGCGTAACAGTCGCACAAAAGAATGGCTTAAAAATACTGTGGTAGTGATTGACCCTTGTCTTAACCCCGACGGCCGCGAACGTTACGTAAATTTTTATAGCTCTGCAGCAGGCGCACAGCCTAACGCCGACCCGGCTGCGAGAGAACATGCCGAGCCGTGGCCGGCCGGCCGTACCAACCATTACTATTTTGACCTGAACCGGGATTGGGCATGGCAGGTGCAAAAGGAAACGCAAGGTAGGGTAACTTTATTTAACCAGTGGCTCCCACAAATACATGTAGATTTCCATGAACAGGGCTATAATTCGCCATATTACTTTGCGCCTGCGGCGGAGCCTGTTCATAAAGACATAACTAACTGGCAGCGCGACTTCCAGGTAATCATCGGCAAAAACAATGCGAAATACTTTGACCAACACGGTTGGACGTATTTTACCAAAGAGGTGTTCGATTTGCTTTATCCCTCTTATGGCGATACTTACCCGCTTTACAATGGCTCCATCGGCATGACTTACGAACAGGGAGGAATCAGTGCGGGGCTGGCGGTACGCATGAACACGGGGGATACCCTCACCCTGGCAGACCGCATTGCTCACCATCATTCTAACGCGCTTAGTACTATCGAGGCGGCATCTCAGAACGCAAAGCGTGCACTAACGAAGTTTAAAAAATATTATGACGATGCCCGTAGTAATCCTCCCGGCGAGTACAAAACCTATATTATTAAAAGTGATAACAGGGATAAGATTGCGGCATTAGCAGCTTTGCTTGATCATAACGGCATAAAATATGGCTTCGGGCTCGACCGCTCTATAACAGGTTTTAACTATTTTACCGGTAAGCAGGAAAGTTATAAACCAACGGCCAGGGATATGGTCATCAGCGCGTATCAGCCGAAGGCCGTTTTACTGAATGTATTACTGGAGCCACGCACCTACATAGCTGACAGTGTTACTTATGATATTACCGGCTGGGCTTTACCTTATGCGTACGGCTTGAATGCATGGGCAGTTAAAGAAGCACTAAAACCTGCGAGCGGTAATGTGCCATCGCAAACATTGCCTACTTATAGCATTACGTCATCTTACGCTTATGTGTCCGAATGGCAATCCGTTAATGATGTACGCTTTTTGGCAGCGTTACTAAAAGCAGGCCTGAAAGTACGCTACAGTGAAAAGCCGTTTGAAGCCGCCGGCCGGCAATTTAAGGAAGGATCATTAATTATAACCCGCTCCGGTAATAAAGACGAAGGCTTTGATGCGACTGTGCAGTCGCTTTCTAAAAAGCTTAACCAACCGCTGGTGCAGCTGGCCTCTGGCTTTGTAGATAAAGGCGCAGATTTGGGGTCAGACTATATCCGGTATGTTAATCCGCCAAAGGTAGTATTGGTTAGCGGCAGCGGCACCTCTTCCGAAGCGGTGGGCGAAGTATGGCATTATTTTGATCAGCAGATAGAATACCCGGTAACGCTTATCAATAACAGCGACCTTGGCCGTGCCAATTTAAATGAGACAGACATTATCATATTAGCTGATGGTAATTATAGTGACTTAGCATCTGATAAAATAAAAAGTTGGGTAAACAACGGAGGTAAGCTCATATTGCTGCAAGGAGCCGTTTCAATGGCTGCCGATAAGAAGCTTTTCAGCGTCAAGTTAAAGGAAGATAAAAAGGATGATAAGCCTGCCAATAACACAGCAACGCGCAGCTATGCCGACCGTGAAAGAAGCTCCGTAAAAACGAACGTGCCCGGCGCTATCTACCGCATCGATCTGGATAATACGCATCCGCTCGGCTTTGGTATGGATCGCAGTTATTTTACGCTTAAGCTGGGTGATGACGTTTATGACTATCTGGAGGGAAATGATACCTGGAATGTCGGAACCGTTAAAAAAGATAACTATATATCGGGTTTCGTGGGGCAAACCAGCAAAGCCAGATTAACTAATGGAATGCTTATAGGAACCGAAAGTGTTGGCCGTGGCACGGTGGTTTATTTTGCTGATGACCCGCTTTTTAGAGGATTTTGGGAAAACGGCAAACTTTTGTTCGCAAACTCGCTTTTTATGGTGCAATAAATAAATCGGGCAACAATATGTACAACCGCACCATGCCCGGCAATACCATAATGCCGGTGCTTGTTTATGATGATCTGGAAAAGGCAGCAGAATGGTTGTGCCGTGTTTTTGGCTTTGTAATTCGCTGGAAAGCTGGAAACCACCGTATGCAGCTAACTTATGGCAATTGCACCATAGCAATTACAGAAAAACGCGAAGGCCGTGTTGCACCGTCAAGAGACTGGTGCTTGCAGGTTCGGGTTGAAAATGTAGACAACCACTTTAGCCATGTAATACAACAGGGCGGCGATGTGTTGAGCCTGCCCGAAAATTTTATGTATGGCGAACGGCAGTATTCCGTAGCCGATATTGGCGGCCATGTATGGGTATTCTCGCAATCAATAGCCGATATGCGGCCGGAAGAATGGGGCGCCACATCTTATAACCCCGAAATATTTTCTTAGCATTTATAATGTAGTTATGTCTGCTTAGTAAGGCCAATTATACTCGCCAAAGCAATTGGTATTTAACATTTTTATTGCTTATTTTGGATGTATAAACCTATGTGATGCGATCCATACTGCTGCTGTTTTTTTTCTTTTTACCTGTACTACTTATTGCGGCGCCGTATGAGGATGTGCTCAATAAACTGGATGCTGAGCTTGAAAGAAAAGCTCAGTACGATAACGTGAAGGAGCAGCGTATAAATAAACTTAAACAGCAACTTAGGCAGGCTAAAAATAGCCCGCGTAATGGTTTCGCTATTTGTAGCCGCCTGTATGAGGAGTACAAGTCATACCAGTATGATTCTGCTTACGTATACGCCAAAAAGCTCTCCCAACTGAGCTATCAAATGAACGACCTTAGCCGGGAGTATGATAGTAAAGTAAAGATCGGCTTTATACTACTCTCATCGGGCATGTTTAAAGAGGCGTTTGATAACCTTCGTGGCATTAACTCCCGTCAGCTTAATGACAGCATGCGCTACGAATACTACAGGTTGATGATGCGAGCCAACTTTGATCTTGCCAATTATGATAACGATAACCAGTACGCGCCACAATATGTTAAGCAGGCCAATAAATATATAGACTCCGCTGTTGCCATCAGCACGCCGGGCTCATATAACAACCTATACCTTATTGGCTATAAAAAATTGAAGCAAAACCGGCCCGATGCCGCGGCTATAGATTTTTTGCGGCTCTTAAATGATAAAACACTCACCGAACACCAACGTGCTATTGTATCGTCCACGCTGGGTGATATCTATCTGAAAAACCGCCGTCGGGATGAGGGAATTAAATACCTGGTAGAAGCGGTGATTAATGACATACAATCCTCTACCAAAGAAACGCTGGCTATTTATTGGCTGGCTGAAGTATTATATAAAACGGGTGATATCAAAAACTCTTATCGTTATATCCAGCAGGCACTGGCTGATGCAGAGTTTTATGGGGCGCGGCAGCGTCGTACACAAATAAGCACCATTTTGCCTATTATCGCCGCTCAAAAGCTCACCTATTCAGAAAGGGAGAAAACCCGCTTTCTTATCTTCATTATATCGCTGTCCATATTAGTAGCGCTCGTGATTGTTGTTTCTGTTTTATTGTTCAGGCAGCTCAAAAAGCTCGAAGCAAAAGAAAAGATAATACAGGAAACTAATGCGGAATTAGAAGCCATCAATCATAAGCTTATAGAGGATACACATATCAAAGAAGAGTATATAGGCTATTTCTTTAACGTGATATCGGGCTATATACTCAAACTGGAAAAGCTGAAGCGCTCTGTGGATGTAAAGCTTAACCAAAAACGTTACGACCATATTCAACTTATTGTTGATAACATCCAGATAAAGAAAGAACGGGAAACCCTGTTCCATACTTTTGATCACGTGTTCATAAAGATTTTCCCAAACTTTGTAGCCTCGTTCAACAGCTTGTTCAAAAAGGAAGATCAAATTTGGCCGAAGAGCGACGAGGTACTCACTACCGACCTGCGTATTTTTGCCCTTATCCGCTTAGGGGTGAATGATACCGAAACCATATCTAAAATTCTGGAGTATTCTGAAAAAACCATTTATGTATATAAAATGCGTTTAAAGGCCAGGTCTATTTATCCGGCTGAAGAATTTGATAAACGCATAATGGCTATCCGAGCCATTGACAACAACGGCGAAAAACATGCCGAACCCGCCTGATCGGCTGCCAATTTTCAACTTTAATACGCTTAAATACCAATAAAAACTCCCTACTTTCGTTAAATTTTTTCAATTAAGCATTTTTTTAAACATCTTATTATCAAATATTTAAATTTAAAAAACCCATTTTTTATTTAAATTTTTGCTAAACAAGTAGCTAAACGTTAACCAACTTCTCAAATTTGTATTAGCTGAAACAAAAGCCGCTGAAGCATCGTAAAATTTAGAAATCACGATTAAAGCATTACGGCTCCGTTACCGGCATTATAAACCAATTATTAATACTTTTTTGCACGCCTTTTTATGTATAAAACTTATACTATAAGATTTGTATTTGTTTTTCTTTTTGCGTTTGTTACCGCTGCGCAGGGCTCATTTGGTATGGCAGTTGACAGGGTAGAACCTGCATTTTGGTGGACCGGCATGAAGAATAAGCAACTGCAGATTATGCTCCATGGCGAAGGCGTGGGTAAAGCAAAGGCAGCCTTAACTTACCCCGGCGTTAGCATTGCCAATGCCGCGCGTACCGATAACAGCAATTATCTTTTTCTTTACCTCAATATTAGCAGCGCCGCTAAACCGGGTATAATGCACATTAAGCTAACCGGGAACGGTGGTGCTAAAGTAATAGACTATGAGCTTAAAGCCCGTACCGATAAAAGTGGTGCCGCAGGCTTTAGTCAGGCTGATGTACTGTACTTGCTTACCCCTGACCGCTTTGCCAACGGTGATCCTTCAAATGACAACTGGGACGGAGTAAATATTAATCGTGAGAACCCGGACCTTCGTCACGGCGGAGACCTGAAAGGAGTTGAAGATCACCTGGATTATATCAAAGATCTTGGCGTTACTACCGTTTGGTTTAACCCGGTGCAGGAGAACAAGATGCCTAACGGCTCTTACCACGGCTACGCCATTACAGATTTTTATAGCATTGATAAGCGCTTTGGCTCCAATAACGAGTTTAAGAGCCTGGTAAATAACATGCACGGCAAAGGGCTTAAGGTGGTGATGGACATGATCTTTAATCACTGCGGCCTGGCTCACCCATGGATGAAAGATAAGCCGGCTGCCGATTGGGTTAATAATCCGGGCAAGTATGCGCAAACCAACCATGCCAAGGTTACCATTATGGACCCGCATGCGGCTAAGAGCGAAAGAGATATTCTGATAGACGGCTGGTTTGTACCAGACATGCCCGACCTGAATCAGCGCAATCGGCACCTGGCAACATACTTAATACAAAATAGCATCTGGTGGATAGAGTACGCACGTATTGACGGCATCCGCCAGGATACTTATCCGTACCCTGATTATGACTTCATGGCCCGCTGGTGCAAAGCCGTTACTGATGAATATCCCAACTTTAATATAGTAGGCGAGTCATGGTATGGCAAAAGCGGCGAAACTGCCTGGTGGCAACGTGGCTCTGCATTGCATAAAAACAATACTTACCTCAAAACAGTAATGGACTTCCCGCTGACATTTACTGCTGACCACGGGTTTGATGAAGATGCCAATAAAGGCGGTGGCGAGTCATCAGGTATTTACCAGTTATTTGAGGTTATAGCGCAGGATTTTCTTTATCCCGACGCTAATAACATTCTCACTTTCCTTGATAACCACGATATGGGTCGCTTTACCCGTAAAGAGGATAAAGATTTGAGACGATTTAAGCTGGCTTTTGCTTTCTTGCTTACTACCCGAGGCATACCGCAAGTTTATTATGGTACCGAAATATTGATGCAGGGAACTAAGAACGAAGGCGATGGACAGATCCGCAAGGATTTTCCGGGCGGTTGGCCGGGTGATAAAACAAACAGCTTTGCAGCAACGGGGCGAAGCGAAGAACAGAACGAAGCATTTGATTACCTGCAGAAGTTATTAAAGTGGCGCCAGCGTACTGAAGCAATAAAGTCGGGTAAACTGATACATTACGCTCCGTGGGATGGTGTTTATGTATATGCAAGGATAAAAGATAAACGAACGGTGCTGGTAATGCTCAATAGCTCGGGCAGTGACCGAACGGTAAAGATGGACCGCTTTAAAGATGTAACGGCAAATCATAACAGAGGGACCGATATAATAAGTGATAAAAGTATAGATATAAGTAGTGAAGTGACGATACCTGCGCGGGGAGAATACATACTTGAACTTAAATAGCCAATTTAACTAAATAAACCAATATTAAAATGAAACGAAAAAGCGTAATGGGCGGCTCCGCCTGAGGGGCGCCTTGTTGCCAGATTTTGGCAATCTCAAGATTATTGCAATTAATTTAACCAATGATTAAGCTTTAAAAAAGCATTTAGAAACTGATTATGAGATACTATTATTTAAAAAACTTTATGCTGTTGCTCGCCCTCATGCTGGTATCGGGCGCTGTGTTTGCACAAACAGGCAGCATTACCGGTAAAGTGTTTGACAACAAGCGCGAAACCCTTCCGGGCGTATCTGTAAGTGTTGATGGCACCACCATTGGCACCGCTACAGATGGTGACGGAGGATTTAAACTTAACGGAGTTGCGCCGGGTCAGCACGTACTTACCGCAAAATACCTGGGCTATACTACGCAAAGTAAAACAGTTACCGTTGTTGCAGGCCAGCCCGTAACCGTAGAATTTTTATTGGTCGCTGAAACGCAATCACTAAATGAGGTGGTGGTAATAGGTTACGGTACACAGCAAAGAAAAGAGCTTACCGGTTCAATAGCTACCGTAAGTTCAAAAGATTTCCAAAAGGGTACTATCACCTCCCCGGAGCAATTAATAAACGGTAAGATGGCTGGTGTGCAAATTGTATCAGCCGGTGGCCAGCCGGGCGCTGGCAGCGAGATACGCATCCGTGCAGGTGCATCGCTCAACTCTACCAATGCACCTTTGATTGTTGTAGATAACGTGCCGCTAAATAGTGACCCTATATCTGGTGTTGCCAATCCATTATCGCTTATCAACCCTAATGATATTGAAACCTTTACAGTACTGAAGGATGCTAACGCCACCGTAATTTATGGTTCAAGGGCATCAAACGGTGTAATTTTAATTACCACCAAAAAAGGCTCAAGCGGCAAGCCGCAGATTAATTTCAGCTCGCAAAATTCAATGTCGAACGCAGCACGCAAGGTTAAAGTGCTTTCAGCTGCACAGGTGCGTGACTATGTAGATGCAAATGGCTCTCAAGCGCAGAAAGATACGCTTGGTGATGCTAATACAGATTGGCAGGATGAGATATTCCGCCAAGCCTTTGCTACTGATAATAATATCAGTGTGTCCGGCTCTACCAAAAATATGCCCTATCGTGTAAACATTGGTTACCTGGATCAGAACGGTATTTTACTGCGCGATAACATGAATCGTGCGTCGGGATCTATCGGCTTGTCGCCCAAGTTTTTTGATAATCATTTAAAAGTTGACCTGAACGTAAAAGGCACGTATTCCAAATCAACCTTCGCTAATCAGGACGCTATCGGTTCGGCAATTATGTTTGATCCTACTCAAGCTGTCCGTGATACTGCAAGTAAATATGGTAAGTATTATGAATGGACTGCAGGCAACGTGCCAAATCCTAATGCGCCGCGTAACCCTGTGGCTTTAATAGAGCTGAAGGATGATAAAGGTAAGGCTGCACGTAGCTTCGGTAATTTGCAGTTAGATTACACATTCCATTTCTTGCCGGAAATGCGGGCTAACCTTAACCTCGGTTATGATATCTCCAGGGGGCAAGGTACTACAGCTGTTCCGGAATTTGCAGCGCAAAGCTATTCAACCAAAGGTTCCAGAACCCGCTACATGAATGATGTCTCAAATAAAGTACTGGAGTTCTACCTGGCATATAAAAAAGATTTTAAATCTATCAACAGTAACCTGGATGCGGTTGCGGGTTATGGTTATTATGATAACAAACGCACTATCAATAATTATTCAAGCTATCAGTATGATGGTACAACTGCTACATCAAACCCGGTATTCCCGTTTGATATTCAACAAAGCAGATTACTTTCTTACTACGGTCGTGCTATTTATACGTATGCAGGTAAATATATTTTGTCAGGTACTATACGTACTGACGGTTCATCAAGGTTTAGTCCGGAAAACAGACGTCGCTGGGGCGTTTTTCCATCAGGTGCGTTTACCTGGAGAATCAGCGAAGAACCTATGCTGAAAACCAGCAATGTGCTGTCAGACCTGAAGCTGCGTTTAAGCTATGGTATAACAGGTCAGCAGGACGGTATTGACAAATATTCCTATATACCAAGATATGGGCAAAGCTCCAATGAGTCGCAATACCAGTTCGGCAATGGATTCTACTATATGTATGCTCCATTTGCGTATGACAAAGAGCTGAAGTGGGAAAGCACGGCAACTAGTAACATCGGTATTGATTATGGCTTCCTTAACGGACGCATAACCGGCGCTGTTGATTTATTCTATAAAAAGACAAAAGATTTATTAGCCATTGTTAATATTCCGGTAGGCTCAAACTTTAGCAACCAGTTATTAACCAACGTTGGTAATATGGAAAATAAAGGCGTTGAATTCAGCATTAACAGCGCTGCTATAAAGTCAAAAGATTTCAATTGGGACCTCGGGTTTAACTTTACTTATTTACAAAGCAAGGTAACTAACCTAACCCTGGTACCTGATGCTAATTACTATCAGCAAACCGGTAATATTACGGGAGCTACCGGCAATTTTATCCAGGCACACACTTTAAACAGAACTCCTTATAGTTTTTTTGTTTACAAACAGGTTTATGATACTAACGGAAAGCCGCTTGAAGGAGTATATGAAGATTTGAATGGCGACGGTACTATCACCTCGTCTGATAAATACTTTTACAAAAGCCCTGCCCCTAAATTCCTGATGGGCTTTACTACCTCTGTTAATTATCAAAAATGGACTTTGGCTACTGTGTTGCGTGCTAGCTTGGGTAATTATATGTATGATAACGTGTCATCAAACCTGGCAACACGTTCAAACATACTTAATCCTGGTGGTAGTGTTAACAATGCACCGGTTGATTTCCTGAACACCAACTTTACTAACAACCAGTATAACAGCGACTACTTCATCAAGAACGCATCATTCCTGAAAATGGATAACCTTTCATTAAGCTACAATGCAGGCCGTATAGCCAATGTACTTACGCTTAATGTATCGGCAAACGTTCAGAATGTGTTTGTGATAACCAAATACAAAGGTCTTGATCCGGAAGTGTTCAGTGGTATTGATTACAAACTTTACCCACGTCCGCGTATTTACACCCTTGGCTTAAACGTAGGTTTTTAACCAATTAAAGAGATTGTTTTATGAGAAATAAATTAAAAATATATGCAGCCCTGATGATAATTGCTGTGGCTGTAACATCGTGCGCTAAGGACTTAAACCTTAAGCCGACCAATGATGTAACTGCCGATGTAGTGTATGCTACTCCCGAAGGTTACAAAGGTGCGCTTGCAAAAGTATATGGCAGCTTTGCACAAACCGGCAACAATGGATCGGGCAGTGGTGACTTAGGTGGTATAGACGCCGGTACGTCAGATTTCTTCCGCCTGTTTTTTGGTGCGCAGGAGCTTTCTACGGACGAGGCGGTTTGTGCATGGTTGGGAGACCCCGGCGTGTCAGAAATTGACCAGATGACCTGGTCTTCATCAAACCTGATGTTACAGGGTTTATACACCCGTTCTTTGTATCAGATAACTTTAGTGAATGAGTTTTTGCGCGAAAGTACTGATGCTAAGCTTGCCAGTCGTAATATTACCGGCGACGCAGCTACCGAAATTAAGTATTACGTAGCTGAGGCCCGTTTTCTGCGTGCCTTTCAATACTGGGTGTTAATGGACCTGTATGGCAATCCGCCGTTTATCACTGAGAATGATAAAATTGGTAAAGAACTGCCAAAACAAACCACCAGGGCTGCTTTATTCAGTTACGTAGAATCGGAACTGAAAGCGATTGAAGGTCAGCTGAAAGATCCGCGCACCAATGAGTATGGCCGTGCCGATAAGGCGGCTGCCTGGGCGTTGCTTGCACGCTTGTACTTGAACGCGCAGGTGTATACCGGTACCGAGCATAATGCTGATGCCATTAACTATGCAAGCAAAGTAATTGCTGCCGGTTACAGCTTGCACAGCGAGTACAAGAACCTGTTCTTGGCGGACAACAACATCAACAACCCTGAAACTATTTTCGCAATAGCTTATGATGGTGTTAAAACGCAAAACTACGGTGGTGCTACTTACCTGATAAACGCAGCAGTTAATGCAGCAATGAAACCGGCTGAGTTTGGCGTGCCAAATGGCGGCTGGGGTGGTAACCGCACCCGCCAGAACCTGCCGAACAAGTTTGCAGATGCAAGCGGCGCTACTGATAAACGCGCTATGTTTTATGGAGACAAACGTAATGTTGACGACCTGGCAACCTTTACTGACGGTTTAGCGGTAACCAAGTTCAAAAACATTACTCAATCTGGTGCTACAGCCCCATCTGTAGGTGGTACCTATTGCTCCATGGACATTCCGCTTTTCCGTTTGGCTGAGATGTACATGATATATGCCGAGGCTACGCTTCGTGGTGGCAGCGGCGGTAATATGGCAACTGCCTTGGGCTACTTTAACAGCCTTCGTGCACGTGCTTATGGCAATGCAAACGGTAACGTAGCGTCTATATCATTAAATGATATATTGGATGAGAACAGCCGCGAGTTTTACTGGGAAGGCCATCGCCGTACAGATCTCGTACGCTTTGGTAAATATACCGATGCCTCTTACCTGTGGCCATACAAAGGCGGCGTAAAAGCTGGTCGTGGTGTTGAAGCATACCGCAACCTGTTCCCAATACCATCAACAGACATCATAGCTAACCCGAATCTGAAACAGAATACAGGCTATTAAAATATTACGGAATATGAAATCTCATATCATAAAAACATTGGCACTTGGCATGATAATGCTTGTGCTGGGGGCTTGCAAAAAAGATGAAGTAAAGAGCGTGGCTTCTGAAAACCCTACCAGTGGTACGTTAAAAGCATCAGCTACCACTTTGACGCTTGAAAAGGCAAAAGAAGCAGAGACAGCGGTAACCTTTAACTTCACTGAGCCCGATTTTGGCTTTAAGGCTGCTGCAAAAAATACGCTGCAGTTAGCTATAAAAGGCTCTAACTTTGCTGCCCCAAAAGAGGTGGCATTGGACGCCAAAGCTACCTCAAAAACTTACACCGTTTTAGAATTTAATCAACTGCTTTTAGCTCTTGAGCTACCTTTTGACTCGGCTACCGAGATTGAGGCCCGTGTAAAATCAGAGGTGAACGACAAACTGAAAACCGTTTACTCAAGCACAGTTTCTATGTCCGTAAAGCCCTATCCGCTTATCAGCTGGGCATACGTACCAGGTAACTACCAGGGATGGAACCCGCCGACCGCCGATAGCTTAATATCAGCAACCGGTAACGGCATATATGTAGGCGTAATTAACTTTGCTCCTAAGGCCGACAACAATTATGAGTTTAAAATTACACCGGCTAAAAGCTGGGCTACTGCTTACGGCGATGGCGGTAATGGTGTATTAAGCACATCAGGTGGAAACCTTAAGGCTCCTGCTCCGGGTCCATATCAAATCACCGCAAACCTTAATACCCTGACCTACGAAATAAAAAAGTATAGCTGGGGTATAATTGGCGCAGCTACGCCTACTGGTTGGGATTCGGATACCGATATGGTGTATGATAACGCTTCAGACACGTACAGCATAACCATCAATCTTTCAGCTGGTGAGTTTAAATTCCGGCTTAATGACGCTTGGGATAAGGATTTAGGTGGTAGCGACGGTACATTGACCTATGGAGGAAAAAACATATCTGTTAGCACAGCGGGGACTTACAAAGTGGTGCTTGATACCTTTAATCTAACTTACACTATTACTAAACTATAACTGACCGTTTGACAACCCTGGCGGCACTTGTTGCTGCCGGGTTGTTCATAATTGCTGTTGGTTACAAGCAAACCATAAAATATGATAACGATGAACAAGGTGCTTGGCACCCTGGGGGTATGCTTTGCGCTAAGCTTTTCTGCTGCAGCGCAAAACGGGCCGGTGAAAGCGATTGGCGATGTTACCACGGCAACCGTAAACGGGCAGCAGGTTGATATTACTACGCAGAGTGCTCATGCACGTGTAATGGTTTACTCGCCTTCGGTTATCAGGCTGCGTATTGATAAGAAAGAACTGGGCAATGATTTCTCGTTTGCTGTGGTTGGTAAACCGCAAATGGTAAAAACCAGCATCAACCAAACTGACAACGATATACAGATAGTTACTGATTCTGTGAAGTTAATCATCAGCAAAAAGCCGTTTTCGGCAACCTTTTATACGCTTGACGGTAAGGTAATCAGCCAGGACGAAACAGGCCTTGGCACCTCATGGGTAAATGAGTCGGTTACCACGTACAAGCACATGCAGGATGGTGAACGCTTTGTAGGTTTAGGTGAAAAAACCGGCGGGTTGGACCGCAGAGGATCGGGTTATACCCACTGGAACTCTGATGTGTTCGGGTACCGTACCGATCAGGACCCTTTGTACTCTACCATCCCGTTCTATATCGGCATTCACCATGGCCTTAACTATGGTATATTTTTAGACAATACCTACCAGAGCGATTTTAATTTCGGCGCCAGCAACAACCGCTTTTCATCATTCGGTGCGCGCGGCGGAGAAATGAATTATTATTTCATCTACCACAAAAACTTGGCGGATATTATTACCTCATACACATGGCTTACGGGGCGCATGCCATTGCCTCCTATGTGGAGCTTGGGGTATCAGCAAAACAGGTATAGCTATTATCCTGATACTGAAGTATACCGCATAGCGCAAACCTTGCGTGAGAAAAAAATACCAGCGGATGGTATTACGCTTGACATCCATTACATGGATAAATACAAAGTATTCACCTGGGATAAAAAACGTTTCCCTGACCCGGTTAAGATGAATAACCGCCTCAAAGAAATGGGCTTTAAAACCACGGTGATCGTAGACCCGGGTGTGAAAGAGGAAAAGGGTTATGGGGTATATGAGCGTGGTTTAAAAGACGACATTTTTGTAAAATATGCCGACGGTACTAACTATACCGGCGAGGTTTGGCCAGGCTGGTGCCACTTCCCTGACTTTACTGGTCAAAAAGCGCGCGATTGGTGGGCTAGAGAGCTAAAGCAGTATGCGGATGATGGCATTAGTGGCATATGGAATGACATGAATGAGATTGCCACATGGGGCCAAAAGATGCCTGATAACATCATATTCGATTGGGAAGGCCGCAAGGCAGCTCACCCGGAAGCGCGTAATGCTTACGGCTTCCAGATGGCTCGTGCCAGCTATGAAGGCTATAAAAAGGCCTTGAACAAGCGTCCGTTTGTTCTTACACGTTCCGGTTTTGCAGGCTTGCAACGCTACACAGCCATCTGGACCGGTGATAACCGCTCAGAAGATGACCACATGTTACAAGGCGTGCGCCTGCTAAGCAGTCTTGGCTTAAGCGGTGTTCCGTTTACCGGTATGGATATTGGCGGCTTTACCGGTAATGCCAGCGTAAGCCTTTATACCAAATGGATACAAATTGGAGCATTTAACCCCTACTTCCGTAACCATACCGGTGTAAATACCAAATCTGCAGAGCCGTGGGCATTTGGTGAGGAAGCATTAGAGATTGCCCGTAACTACATCAACCTGCGCTATAAATTATTGCCTTACCTGTACTCTACTTTTTATGAAGCAACACAGGACGGTTTGCCGGTAGTGCGTTCACTGGCTATTAACTACACTCACGACCCGAAAGTTTACCAGTATGGCAATGAGTTTATGTTTGGTAACGCTTTCCTGGTTTCGCCGTTTGCCGGTTCTGATGCTTATGGCACCACCTATCTGCCGAAAGGCAAATGGTATGATCTGTACTCTGATGCAGTAAGCAACGGCGGTACCGAAACTATTGCCCGCCTTACCAATAACAAAATGCCTGTATTTGTAAAAGAGAGCGCCATTATACCTATGCAGTCGCTCATCCAGAACAGTACTGAAAAGCCTACTGATACGCTGAACGTACACATTTATAAAGGTGATATTAACAACAGCTTTGTGTATTACGAGGATGATGGCGAAAGCTTTAACTATGAAAAGGGCGATTTTTACAAACGTACCATCAGCTACAATGCTGCTAAAAAGCAAATCACTTTTGGTAAAACCGAAGGCTCAATGGCATCAAAGTTTAAAGTGATAAGGGTGTACCTGCATGGCTTTGGCGATGCAGCCGGTGTGAAGGTTGGCGGCAAGGCCGCTCAGGTAAAAACGGATTTTGTATCCTTTATAGATCCTATTTCAAAGTTTGATCCGCAAGGAGTGGCTAACCCTGTAGAGGGCAGCAACACACGCTCGTTTACTATGCCTAACAACAACTCTGAAATAACATTGACTTACTAAAACAAGAAGTTAACCATGAAAAACATGCATAAGTTATTGTTAATAGTGTTGTTGTTTTGCAGCGTGGCTTGCAAAAAAAGCGACCCTCCTCAAAATAATAACAACAATAACAATGGGGGTAACAACGGGGGCAACGAGCAGCCTAATAATGAGGTGCCCAACAATGCCGGCGATGGAGTAACCTTCATCAACAGCGGTAAAAGCGCCATATTTAACCTATATGCACCGGGCAAGGTTTCCGTTGCTGTGATTGGCGAATTCAATAACTGGTCGCCTACAGCAATGAAAATGACCAGCGATGGCAAGCGTTGGTGGGTACAGGTTGATGGGCTGGATCCGAACACGGAGTATTCATATCAGTATTTGATTAATGGCAACCTGCGCGTAGCCGATCCTTATACGGAGAAGATACTTGATCCGGCAAATGACCAGTACATACCGGCAAGCGTTTACCCGAACCTGAAGGCTTATCCAACCGGCAAAACCAACAGTATTGTAAGTGTAATGCAGGCTAACCAGCCGGCTTATACATGGAAGGTGAGTAATTTCACCCGCCCGGCCAAGAAAGACCTGGTAGTTTACGAGATGCTTGTGCGCGATTTTGTGGCTACGCATAGTTATAAAACCATTATTGATACGCTGGATTACATTAGTCGCCTGGGCATTAATGCCCTGGAGTTGATGCCAGTGGCCGAGTTTGAGGGCAATGAATCATGGGGATATAACGACTCGTTCTTTTTTGCTCCGGATAAATACTACGGTACCAAAAATGACCTCAAGGCCCTGATAGATGCCTGCCACCAACGTGGTATTGCAGTTATTATGGATATAGTGCTTAACCATGCCTTTGGTTCATCGCCAATGGTACGCATGTATTTTGATCAGACAGCCGGCAAACCAAGCGCAAATAGCCCGTGGTTTAACGTGGATGCCACGCACCCCTTCAATGTGGGTTATGATTTTAACCACGAAAGCCCGGCTACCAAGTTCTTCGCTAAGAACGTGATGAAGCATTGGCTTAAGGAGTATAAGATTGATGGTTACCGGTTTGACCTTTCTAAAGGTTTCACCCAAACAAACAACCCCAACAATGTAGAAGCTTGGTCTGCTTATGATGCCAGTCGCATAGCTATCTGGAAAGACTACAACGCTTACATCAAGTCGGTTGACCCTAACGCTTATGTGATATTGGAGCACTTTGCTGCAGCACAGGAAGAGAAGGAGCTTGCCGCTGACGGTATGATGCTATGGAATAATGTGGCTTACAATTTCCAGGAAGCAAATATGGGCTGGATGAGTACTTCAGACTTGAAAGGCTTGATGTTTAGCAACCACACCTTTACCCAGCCTGACGGACTGGTAGGCTATGCCGAGAGCCATGACGAAGAGCGGGTAATGTTTAAAAACATCACCTACGGTAACCAGGACGGTTATAACGCACGTCAGCTAAATAATGCGCTTAAACGCGGCGAAATGAGCGCAGCCTTTTTAATGGCAGCACCTGGTCCTAAAATGATATGGCAATTTGGTGAATTGGGTTATGACATCAGTATTGACCAGAACGGGCGTACCGGCAACAAGCCTATTTTGTGGAACTATCAAAATGTACCCGAGCGCAAAGCATTATATAATGCATATGCCAAGTATATACATATGAAGTTAAAAAACCCGGTATTTGGCAGCAGTACGGCAACTTATAATCTGGCTGGTTCTGTAAAGAATATAGCCCTGAGCGGAAATGGGGTGGATGTACAGGTAGTGGGTAATTACGATGTTACTGCGCAAAGCGCTACTGTTAACTTTACCCGTACAGGTACTTGGTATGATTATGTAAGTGGCAGCACCATTAATGTAACCAATACCGCAACAAACATGACGCTTAACCCGGGCGAGTATCATATTTATAGCTCGCAACGGTTGCAATAGATACCAATAAACGCTGATTGTTGGTTTATTTTAGTTAGGCCTCCCGGGAAATCTTGGGAGGCTTTTTATTTATAGCGCAGGCTACAAACAAAAAGCGATGGGTCTTAAACCCATCGCTTCTGACGTATATTTAAATCTGTAAAAGCGTTGAACCTTTGTGTTTCAATGCTCTTGCTTAGTTCTTAGCCGGTATCAGCTTAAGTAATGCACCTGGGCCTTCGGTAACGGCATATATGTATCCATCCGGACTCTCAGCTGCATAGCGGAAGCGGCCTTTGCCTTGCAGCAAGCGGTCTTCTGATACAAATTCAGTTCCGTTAAGAGTAATGCGGTTAAGGTGCATACCGGCCAAAGCGCCCAGTAGCAGGTTACCTTTCCAACCTGGATATTTATCGCTGGTAACAATGCTCAGACCACAGGTAGCTATTGATGGTACCCAGTAGTGTTTAGGGTTTTCTATACCAGGCAATTCCTTATTTGGAGTAAGTATGGTGCCGTCATAGTTAATACCATATGATGTTTTTGGCCAGCCATAATTTTTGCCTTTTTCTATCAGGTTAAGCTCGTCGCCGCCCTTAGGTCCGTGTTCAACTTCCCATATGCGGTTGTTGGCGGCATCATACACCATGCCCTGCGGGTTACGGTGACCCAGTGTCCAGATGGAGCCGTGCGCATCAGCCTGACCAACAAAGGGGTTATCCTGCGGTATACGGCCATCATCATACAAGCGGTGTATTTTACCATGGTCGTTATCCAGCTCCTGTACTTTTGGTTGTGTGCCTCGCTCGCCTGAGCTTACAAATAAATAGCCGTCCTTATCAAACACTATACGGCTGCCAAAGTGAAAGTTTGCAGTGATGTATGGTTTGGCAGTGTATATGTCAGAAAGTTCAGTGATGTTATTTCCGTTTAGTTTAAAGCGGGCAACGGCAGTAGTTGCGCCACCCTCAACAGGTTTAGAGTAGGTAATGTATATCCAGCCATTCTCTTTATACTTTGGGTGCAGCTTTATATCCATTAAGCCACCCTGTCCGTCGTTAAAAACTTTAGGCACACCTGTAAGTTTCTGGCCGGTAAATTTGTCGTTTTTAAAAACCAATATCTCACCTGCGCGTTCGGTAACAAGCAGTCGCCCGTCAGGCAGCCAAACCATGCCCCAGGGATTGTTAAGTTCGCTGTAAATGGTTTGTGCGGTTATTTTTGTACTGTCTTTAGCATCATTGCCTATATCATCGTGGGCAGTGTCTGACTGGCAGGCGAGAAACACCGCAGCAGCGACAAATAATATTGGTATTAATAAAAGCTTTCTCATGGTTGATTGTATTTGTTTACTATTGCCATAAAGCTACATTTATCCTATTAAAATAATATACTTTATTTATAAATTACCGCTTCATTTATTATTACGCGTAGGGGCGCAGGATAATATAATGGCAGCATTTTTGTAAAAGTATCGTAATAAGTTTTTGCCGAAATATTTTTCAGTAGCTTTAAGTTTTTTGCAGATCAATAAAATATAAGCCTTCTGCATAGCGTTCAGCTCAAAAAATTTTCAATATTTGTTAAAGCTATTGATTATTAATAAATGACCTCCCACGTCGATTTAACCAATTGTGACATTGAGCCCATCCACATACCAGGGCAAGTACAACACCACGGCTTTTTGCTGGCTATTGATGCCACATACACCGTATGCTACTTATCAGAAAATATAACAGCGTTTATTGCTGATGCCGGCCCCGCTCTGTTGGGGAAAAATATTGAGGCATTTGAGGAAATTGCTGCCACAGATGACGCCCCGGGTACCATAAGGCAGTTGATTACGCTGGCACGAAAAAACAACAGTTTCGACCAGTTAAATCCTTACCCGGTAACTTTGCCGGCCGGAAAATATTATTTGATTATATCATCATCTAACGACCGCTATTTGCTGGAGTTTGAGCCAATAGTGTCTGATATCGATGTAGATGTGCAGCGGATGATAGGGCGTTCAGTATCAGAAATGCTGGCTGATAAAAACTTGCAAAACCTGTTGAATAACTCGGCGAAGCAGGTTAAAAATATTATCGGGTATGACAGGGTAATGGTGTACCGTTTTGGGCCCGACGGGCATGGAGAGGTAATAGCCGAGGAGAAAGAAGCTCACCTCGAGCCTTTCTTAGGATTACATTATCCTGCAAGCGATATTCCTAAACAGGCGCGCGAGCTTTATAAGCGTAATCTTACACGCATTATTGCCGACGTGAATGTAGCCTCCTCGCCCATTCTTGCTATATCTCAGGAGGCTGGCCCTTTAGACTTAACCTGCTCACATTTGAGGGCTGTATCGCCGATGCATATACAATACCTCAAAAATATGGGGGTTGCGTCCAGCTTCAGCATATCGCTATTGTATAAAGGGGAACTTTGGGGCCTGATTGCCTGTCATAATTATTCGCCACGTTTTATAGATTTTAAAGCAAGGGAATCATCCAAACTGATTGGGCAGATACTGTCATCAGCACTGGAGTTTAGGCAGGATGAAGAAGACCAGCAGCTGCAGGATACGCTTTTTCACAATGTTGAGCGCTTATCCAAGTTTATGCTGCAAAGCAATAGTATAGAGGATGCCTTGACTAAGCGCGAGGTAAACTTGCTTGATGTGACTTTTGCCACGGGCGTGGCGCTTAGCTATGAAAATAATATTATTACTGCCGGGGCTACACCTGCCCTAACCGATATTGAACAGCTTGTAAAATGGCTGCAGGAGAAGGTATCAGAAAATATTTTCTTTACAGACAGCCTGGATACTCATTACCCTGATGCAGAAAAACTTCATGCGGGCGCAAGCGGCATTTTAGCGTTAACCCTTTCAAAGGAAATGGGTGAGTACGTGATATGGTTTAAGCCGGAGCAGTTGCAGGAAATTACCTGGGCCGGTAACCCGGACAAGCCTGTGGAAACCGATGCTTCGGGCCTTTTGGTGCTGTCGCCACGCAAATCATTTGATGCATGGTCAGAAACCGTGTCGGGCAAATCAGCGCCATGGCGCGGTGCCGAAATAAAGGCTGCCATGCGTTTAAAAGAGGAAATTACCTATGCTATCAACCAGAAAGCAAGCGCCATACGCCTGCTTAATGAAAAGCTAAAGCAAGCGTATGAGGAATTGGATACCTTTAGCTTCACTATTTCACACGACCTTAAAAACCCGTTGTCTGTAATTAAAAGTTACTCGCAGCTACTCAGCCGTGATGCTTCGCTAAAGCCGGAATCGCAAAAGATGCTGGAGCGCATTGTAAACCGGGCCGACAGGATGAGCTACATGATCAACGAGGTGCTGGAGTACTCGCGTATTGGCCGCTCAGAAATTGCTTATAACGAGGTGGAAGTTGGCACCATTATACGTGATATTGTTAAGGATATAACCATGGTGTATGACATCACTGATCTGGAACTGAATATCGGTGATACGCCGCCTGTAAAAGGCGACCCTTTAATGGTAGCACAGGTATTTGCCAATTTGCTGAGCAATGCGGTTAAGTATTCGTCAAAAGCAACACCTCAGCGGGTTAGCATAGATGGCAGATTAACCGATACAGGTGTGCTTTACTGCGTGCGCGATAACGGCTTGGGTATCGACATTAATCAGCTTCCGCTGATCTTTGATTTATTTAACCGCGCCAGCAACGTGCAGGATATTGAAGGAAGCGGTGTAGGCCTTGCTATTGTAAAGCGTATAGTAGAGAAGCACCGCGGTAAAATATGGGTAGATAGCGAGCCGGGTAAGGGCTCAAGCTTTTACGTTGAGTTCGGGCGCTAAGTAATATTGCTTAATCCACTCTTTAAAGCACAAAAAGGTATCATTAGCAGCGTTGATGACTTCGGTCTCGGCATCTGTATCCGCTACACCGTTCAACTGTTCTTTAAAGCCGGCCCACATCGTATCGGTATCCGCGCCGTAGCCATTAAAGAAAGACAATCCGGCACTGTGCGGCAGCGAAAGCTTTTGGGTAACCATTTTGCTAATGATTTTGCCGCCCAGTGTAGAGCCCTCAATTACATATAAGGCACCCAGAGCCCGCGCATGTGTCCTGATTTTGGGTAGAGCGTCAGCAGGTGCAAAGTCTGGAATGGGGGCATTCAGGTATTCAAGATCGCTTTTTAGAGAAGCGGTTTTACGGCGGTGATCGTAATCAGTCATCTGCGACTTATCTATAGCATTGTCTATTAGCTTTTCAAGGCCGCCAAAATAACTGTAAAACAAGCCAAGTAATGCTGCATAATCGCTTTTACTGTCTATTCCTTTTATGCGGGTAACCAACATTACTTCTGTTTGCTGGTGGTAATCGCTTGTGTTGGTGCGTAATTTATCTGAAAGCATTGTTTTACAGGGGTATTTATGGAGACAACAGCAATAATAAAGATTAGTTTATTGCCAAATTTGTAAAAATACAATGCACTGCAGTACTATGTTTGCATAAATGCCAGCCAGCACGTCGTCCATCATTACCCCTGTACCTCCGGGCAGCGCTTCCATGCGGCGGATAAAAAGCGGCTTAACCATATCAAAAAACCGGAAAAGCACTAGTCCGGCAATCAGCAATTTAATATTGTTAAGGGGCACAAGCATCATGGTTATCCACATGCCTGCAACTTCATCAATTACCACGCGGTAACTGTCTTTGCCCCAAAAGGGCTCAACCTTGTTGCCGGTGTAAATACCTGTGGCTAATATAGCAACACCTATCAGCGTAACCGGCAAAGGCGCCAGAGTTTGCGGTACCTGCCATAAAAAGTAAATGATGATGCAGGTAACAACAGAAGCATAAGTACCGCCACCTTTTAAGTAACCAATACCAAACCAGGATGCTATAAGTTTATTCATAATCTTAAAGGTCAAAAATAGCTGTTTAAGCTGAAATGTCTTGACGAAAAATCTACCGAAGGAAACTAACCGCCTTTAAACATTAAGGAACTGAAAAAGATTTATATTAAAGCACTGATTGTATGAAGATGGAGAAGAAAAGCAGTTGATTACTATAATGTACCAATTATGAACTGCAATTAATTGCTTAACGCTCGTTAGTGAGAATATGAATAAAAAACAGGAAGATATAATTTATCAGGTCTGGCTTGAAGTATCACTTAAAAATTCAAATACAGTATTAGGGTTTATTAATATATCACAAATCGCAATGATGAAATTTGAAGAAATTTTTAAGCCTAAAATTAAAGAGGGCCGTCGTGTTTTTCAAGACGCTACTGGTTATGTATTGGAGCTTGAAATTTATGAACAACATAAAGAGTATTTAGACAAGGCACTGCCTTTTGTAATAGATTTTAAATTGTTTCATTAATGGAATAGGTTTGACCAGGGAAAGCTTTAAAGAGTATAAAAAAGACTACTATAAAAAGTTATTATTTTAACATCATAGTTTCACTGTTGATTATTCATCACTCGATTCAGTCGACTTGGGGTATCAAAAAAAAGTCACTTGTAGAACCCGGGCTATAATGCAGAACTTATAAAGCGAGTCAGGCTGGAGAATACATACTTATAAAGAATCATGAACAACAAGCAAATTAACATTGCAGTGTTATACAAAGTAGGCGACGGAAATTCCCTTTGGAATGGGCTGACTTAAAATATTATCCAAATAGTATTGGACATAAGATTGAAGTTTACTTAAATAACGATGATGACCTACTTGCCGGGTTAATCTTTATGTTTTATGATTTTTTTGGTTTTATTAAAAATGATATAAAGATATATAATGCTTTTTGGTGGGATTACTGCCTCGATACCTGAGATATCCATAATGACACCTATAACTATAAATCTGAAGACTTGTCTGTCGAGACATGCGAGTATTTGAATATGCTTGAACAATCCGCCATAGAACAAGGATATTCAGGTGTATGTGGTTGCACTGACTGGGATAAATTTTTGTCGATAGCCTTACCATGTGTCATAAATCATAAGGCACCATATAGTCCTATATTTTTTGATGAGGATAATAATCTGTTTTTTTACTTCCACCATACTGGTAGTTTCGGACTTCACTATAAATCACATAATGAAGCAGTTGAAAAAATTTTAGCGACGATTAAGATGAATAATATGGTAATTAATTTTTCAGCGGGTCATTCTATACAAAGTTGGCTTGTTATTTAGAAATATGAACAGCAATAAGACAATTGAATCAATTTGGCTTTTTCATGGCGAAAATGGCAGATTTGCCAGTGGCGTATTTACCTCTCTGGTCTTGGCTCGAAAATGGATTTCAGAGAACAAAGCGACAGGAATGCTCACCCTTTACCCCCTAAATGAAGGGGTTTATCAATGGGCGATCAGAAACAACTTTTTTGAAGTGAAGAAAGATAGTCAAACATCACCCCAATTTATCCAGACGTTTACCACAGCCGGGCAGGAACATTACCATTTTGAAAATGGGGAAGAAATCAATTAGCTTATAAATAAAGTATTGAATGGAATCCAGTTCTTTAATAATTTTAAATTCGTACGATAATATCATTAATGCAGACACTCGTGGTTTTTTGTGTCAATCTTTAGCAATCAATAATGAAATTATTGATATCCTGGAATTCAAAACGGAGAAGTAGTCCCGGTACGTTCTCGAAGCGTCAATGTGGCTTCAAGGGCTGGATGGTGTTTAAACCTTGGTTTTTAAACATGAGTATATGATGAAATTAGCAAGTATTGTCATTCCATTAATCCTTTCATTTAGTTGCAACTCGAACACCATAAGCAATATTCGGACGGATTTAGAAAATAGATCATCTAAGGATTCTTCACGCAAATCGACTATGCAAGCAAAGCAGCGGCGGGCAAAAACAATAACCATTATTGTTTCTTACGCGGCAATAGAATGCGGATGCCCACAATGGTTTGAGAGCAAGTTCCAAAAGCAAAGCTTTCTAAAAGGTGTTGAGCGATTTTATCTAGAACCGACTAATAAAACGATTGTTAACGCCAATAATTTATGGGATGGGCAAACTCTTCCCCTTAGATTAAAGCTGGTTGGAAGGTTTTCTGATAACAAGGAATTACCCAAAACGTATAATAGTAAAATGATACCGGAGAAGGCAAGAATTTTTTGGTATAACAAAATAGACATTATTTCAGGTCTGAAACGATAGTATGCCAAAATGTTGGTAACGTTTGATTAACTCAAGCCCTACCTCTTGCCGGGCTTTCCTTTCGCCCTTATCGGTGTTCTTATTAGCTAAAAGGCTAATATATTTTAAAATAAACAGCTCCCTGAGAGGCGCATTTCGTAAGTAACGAATTAACTGGGTATTACAGCCCAGTTCAAGTTTAAAATACAAGGACTGGGCTTTTAGCTTTTTTATGTTGAAGGTAAAGTAGTACAAAGGTCATTTAGAAGCAAACAAGCTCAAAATACTTTACCCAAATCCGCCTGAATTTTACCTGTTGCGTTACCCGCAAAAAAAATGCTGATCATCAGTAAGATAATCAGCATTCGCGTAGCCCCGACGGGAATCGAACCCATATCTAAAGTTTAGGAAACTTCTATTCTATCCGTTGAACTACAGGGCCATTCACTATACAAATTTGCTGTTGCAAATAGGCATATATGTAATGCAAATGTGCAAATAAGCGGCGAATATTCAATTGCTTAAATACTCGCCGCCTGTATTTTATTTACTCAGGTACATCGATTTTTCTTTATACAAATGCCTGAAGTATGGGTCCTGCAGGTTTGGTATAAAGCGGATTGCCTCACCGGTTGATTTCATCTCCGGGCCAAGCTCTTTGGCTACTTCCGGGAATTTATCGTAAGAGAATACCGGCTCTTTGATTGCGTAACCCTTCGGTTTGCGCACAATTTCAAAGTCTTTCAACTTGTTTACGCCCAGCATTATCTTGGCGGCTATATTGATGTATGGAACATCGTACGCCTTGGCAATAAACGGTACCGTACGTGATGCACGCGGGTTAGCCTCTATCACATATACTTTCTCGTCCTTAATGGCAAACTGTATGTTAAGCAGGCCGCTTACATTAAGTGCTTTGGCAATCTTTTCGGTGTATTGCTCCATTTGCGAGATCACATTCTCCGACAGATCAAACGGTGGCAATACCGAGTATGAGTCGCCTGAGTGTATACCGGCCGGCTCGATGTGCTCCATCAGGCCTATGATATGTACGTCTTCGCCATCGCAGATGGAGTCTGATTCGGCTTCTGATGCGCGATCAAGGAAGTGGTCAATCAATACGCGGTTGCCTGGCAGGTTACGCAGCAAGCTTACTACGGCTTTTTCGAGGTCTTCATCGTTGATCACGATGCTCATGCCCTGTCCGCCTAATACATAGCTTGGGCGCACCAGTACCGGGTAGCCTACCTGGTGGGCAACTTCAAGTGCCTCTTCAGCGCTTTCGGCTACACCATATTTCGGGTACGGAATTTCAAGCTCTTTCAGCAAATCAGAGAAACGGCCACGGTCTTCAGCGATGTCCATGTTAGGGAAAGATGTGCCTATGATACGGATGCCGTGCTCATGCAGCTTTTCAGCCATTTTAAGGGCTGTTTGTCCGCCAAGCTGAACAATTACGCCATAAGGTTTCTCAAGGTCTATAATCTCGCGCACATGCTCCCAGAATACCGGCTCAAAGTATAGCTTGTCGGCCATATTGAAGTCGGTTGATACAGTTTCAGGGTTACAGTTTACCATGATGGCTTCGAAACCTGATTCTTTAGCAGCTAATAAACCGTGTACGCAGCTATAATCGAACTCGATACCCTGACCAATACGGTTAGGGCCTGAACCTAATACTACAATCTTTTTCTTATCGCTCACTACCGACTCATTTTCGCCTTCGTAGGTTGAGTAATAGTAAGGTGTTTTTGCCGGGAATTCTGCCGCGCAGGTATCCACCATTTTGTACACGCGGCGGATGCCCAGCTCTTTACGGCGCTGGTAAACGTCCTCTTCGGTAGTATTGGTAAGCACGTAAGCTATCTGTGCATCAGAGAAGCCCTTTTGCTTAAGGGTGTATAAGAAATCCTCCGGTATGTTTTTGAGCGAGTAACGGCGCAGTTCGTTCTCCAGGTTTACCACTTCTTGTATTTGGTTCAGGAACCAGCGGTCAATTTTAGTGGCCTTACGTACCGACTCAATTGGAACACCGAGGCTCAAGGCGTCGTAGATGTGGAATAACCTGTCCCAGCTTGGGTGCTCCAGGCTGTACATAATTTCTTCCAGGTTGCGGCTCTGGCGACCGTCGGCACCTAAGCCGGCACGACCAATCTCAAGGCTTTGACAGGCTTTTTGCAGCGCCTCGATAAAGGTACGGCCTATACCCATCACCTCACCTACCGATTTCATTTGCAGGCCAAGCTGGCGGTTAGCACCTTTAAATTTATCAAAGTTCCAGCGCGGTATTTTTACAATCACGTAATCCAGCGTTGGCTCAAAGTAAGCCGAAGTGGTTTTAGTGATCTGATTTTCAATTTCGTCAAGGTTATAACCTATAGCCAGTTTAGCGGCTATTTTAGCAATCGGGTAACCTGTAGCTTTTGATGCAAGGGCCGAAGAGCGCGATACGCGAGGGTTGATCTCTATAGCGATGATTTCCTCATTGGCCGGGTTAACCGAAAATTGCACGTTACAGCCGCCGGCAAAGTTGCCGATGGCGCGCATCATTTTGATGGCCTGGTTGCGCATCTCCTGGTAGCAGCGGTCGCTCAAAGTCATGGCTGGGGCCACGGTTATTGAGTCGCCGGTGTGGATGCCCATCGGGTCAAAGTTTTCGATAGAGCAGATGATGATTACGTTATCGCGGTTATCGCGCAGCAATTCCAGCTCATATTCTTTCCAGCCCAATACTGCCTGCTCTACCAATACCTCATGGGTTGGTGATGCTTGTAAGCCGCGGCTCAAGGCAGCATCAAATTCTTCTTTTTTGTGTACAAAGCCGGCACCTTTACCGCCAAGTGTATAGCTTGGGCGTATTACCAGCGGGAAGCCAATCTCCTGCGCAGCCTCTTTACCTTCAAGGAAAGAGTTGGCAATCTTTGATTTGGCCACACCTACACCAATATCCACCATCAATTGGCGAAACGCTTCGCGGTTTTCGGTTTTTTCGATAGCGGCTACGTCTACACCGATAATTTTAACGCCATACTTTTTCCAGATACCTTGCTCGTCGGCATTAATACAAAGGTTTAGCGCAGTTTGGCCGCCCATAGTAGGCAACACGGCATCTATCTGCCTTTCCTGCAAAACCTGTTCAATGCTTTCGGTGGTAAGCGGCAGCAGATAAACGTGGTCTGCAATAACCTTATCCGTCATGATGGTGGCGGGGTTACTGTTGATAATGGTTACCGAAATACCTTCCTCTTTTAGAGAAAGCGCGGCTTGCGAACCGGAATAATCAAACTCACAGGCCTGGCCAATAATAATAGGGCCTGAACCAATAATTAATACCGATTTGATGGAAGCATTTTTGGGCATAGGGCTTTTTTTAATTTAAAAAAGTTAAAAGTTTAAAAGCCAACATCTTTTTACAGATTTTGGGATTGTTACCTATGCGCTGAAAGCGAGGATGAAACCGACTCCAGCGTCGGGGTGCAAAGATAGAAACTATTGCGTTATTTTTTAGCCTAAAATTTCATTTTAATGCTATTCGTTATATGAAGATAATTGTGGCCAGCCAATACGTTTGTGTATTAATATTTCGACCAGTAGCAAATTGGGTATCCAGCTTAAAAAGGCAATGATTAAGTAATTATCAGCAAAGTGCACTCCAATACCCGCCACGCTTAATATCCAAATATATAAGCGAAGTGTTACTGCCGCAAAAGCAAGCGAATAACTTCTATACATCATACCAATGTGGCGGCTAACGTTCCGTTTGATTATAGCTCTGTATGCCAGAACAGTAAAAAGCAGCCATAAAACATTTTGTAAAATGAAAGATATGAACACACCTGTGCCGCGATTAACAAAAAAGGTCATGACAAATGCCCCCGGCGCGGCGAAAAAGACGATACCCCAGAGGTAAATATGACCAAGTGTTCGATGTAATCTTGGGTTAGTGTATATTCTTTTTGAAAACTGAAAGAAACCCACTATGAGTATAATGCTGCTGCCGAAAATGTGGCTATAAAAAGCGGGAAGGTAGTAGCCCGAAGCAACGGCGAGTTGCTTTAATTTTAAAAAGTCGGTATCTGGTTTAAAGGAAAGATATTGCAAAGTGCCAGCGCAAAGCACTGCAATCCAAAAAAAAGCTACCAACCGAAAGAAAGCATACATAACTATTTAGCCGCAAGCTTTGCAGTTCGTTGCTCTTTTATTTTGCTTTTGAGCCAGGCAATGTTGTATTTTTCAACATCAGTTAGCATATTATCTATGTTGTTATTTTAGGCTTTATAATTTGGCAACGAAAAGCTAAATTGCTCATTAAGCAGCGTATCTTTGAACTTAAAATTGTGGCTGGCGTATATTTCGTTAATTACATATTGCAGGTATTCCGGCTTTAAATAATCTGTGTTTAAACTGTCCGCTTTATTGCTGTCTTCTTTATAAGTAGCGTAGCTATAGCAACCGCGTAGATAGGAATCATCCATTTTTACATAACTGGTAAATGCAAAAACCCTGTCTTTTTCATCAGGTTCGATTTTTTTGTTATTCAGATTAAGGTAGTGATATACAGGTGCTTCAATCAGATATTCTTTACTGGTACCCGTCGCGCTAATTTCCGTTGTAGCTGAGGATTTAATTTCAACTTGATTGTCTCCAATAGCTTTAATTTTAAAATCCTTGCAATATGTTGGACCGTCGCTATATTCCTCATACGAGTTCGTAATTCCACCAGTGTAAACAACCGCATTTTGATTGTCCTTTATAACAATATTTTTTCTGTCGTAGAATTCACTTCTACCACCCAAAAAATAATCACGTATAGAATATAATGTAGCTTCCAGAAAGCCGGTCTCGTTATCCTTAACGCTCTCGCTTGCCGAAACAACGTACCTCGTACTCATATCATAATATTGTACGTTTTTCCTCAATGGATTCTTAAAGTAAATTACAGGATTAAATATTTTTAGGTCTGCAAGGTAAGAAGGTGACACGTACACGCTGGCATGGTCGTCCCGGGAGTTTATTTCAAGAATATTATTATTGCCGGTTCCCGTCATGTTAACCGCACTAAATGATGGTACGAGGTTTATTACATCAGTGATGTTAGTCTCAATTTTATTTGATATGCTATAGTTATTTCTTAGCCGGAAAAAATCCTTCCCTTTTTGTAAAATGGCCAATGAGCTATCATTCGTGACAGGAAAAATTTGATCATAATCCACCGGTACTATCAGCTGGCCGTTTAGATTGTACATGCCTCGCTTCTTGTCCTTCTCTACTTCTATTAAGCCCTCAATAGTGCCGCTGATGTTGTGAATCAGATTATATTTAGGTGGTATTATTTCTTTCAAATCCGGGTTTAACAATCCCAAATTATTTTTAGTGATATCTAGATCTCCGAATTGTTTGGGTGAAATCCACTCGCCGTTAGCGACATAGTAATACGTTTCGCTGTTGAGATGAGCAAACCAAACCACAGTATCATATCTTGATTTAAGCATGCCGGCTTTTTTAAATGCCTCGAGCGTTTTAGGATCAAAAATGTCCTTTTCAGATACATTCTTGGTCTTTATTAAATTTTCGCAAATAATGTACTGCGCAAGAAAATCCTGGGCGTCTATCTGGTAAAACTTCAATTTACCTTCCGGATTTTTACGCATTTTAAACGTCAGCGTAGCTCGCCGCTCCCCGGGTTCTGGCGTTTGGAAGTAAGCCGGCACCGACGCTTCTGTTTTTTCAGAAACGATGAGATCAGCACCTTCAAAGTCCAAAGTAATTGGAAATAAAGGCTTATCGGTACCCAAAAAATTGGTTTTGCCGGAAATGATGTCAAGAAGCTTTTTTAATACTTTTGGGTTTTCAATTTTCTCATCGAAAAAGTTAAGCAAAGCTTTATCATCGCCGCTCTTAAGGGTTTGACCGAAACTAGTAAGAAAAGCTATTATTTCTTTATTATCATTTTGCTTTTGACTTTTACAACCGTAATTAAGTAGGAAAGAAATTGATAAAAGTATCAGTAATAGGTTAGTGATATAGGGCTTGGTTTTCATGACCTAAATATATCAATACCCCTGAAAAAGACAAAAGTGATTTGGGAAGTGTATCGCCGTCCTCAGTATTACTTAATTAGCTTGTTGTCGGTGTCCGGGAACACCAGGATAGGTTGGTATTTACGTGCTTCTTCCATTTCCATATGAGCATAGCTCATAATGATAACCACATCGCCAACCTGTGCCAAACGGGCTGTGGCGCCATTGAGGCATACAGTGCCGGTGCCGCGTTCACCCTTAATTACATAGGTTTCAAAACGGGCGCCGTTATTATTGTTTACTATCTGCACTTTCTCGTTGGCAATAATATTTGCCGCATCAATCAAATCCTCATCAATGGTTATGCTGCCCACGTAGTTTAGCTCTGCCTGGGTAACTTTAACCCGGTGAATTTTGGATTTCAACACCTCAATAATCATGGCGCAAAGTTAGTAATATTTGAGTTATCAACACTCCATCATATTTTGCCGCTATTTTATGTTTACCTTAAATCAACATTACGAATAAGCCAGTGCCACATGCGGCTTGTAGGTATCGGTATGTACTTCGGCTTTTAGCTCATGAAGAATGTTGTAAAGCCCAAAGTTGGTGCGGTTTACATAAATAAAGTGTTTTACGCCGCGTGCCTGTTTAAACTCCGGCATGCGCGATATCTTTTCACCATATCGGTATAGCTCCTCAAAAAAGGTGGTTTCGCCAAAGTTGAAGGTGCTGCTCATATAAGGCCGAGCAAACAAGCCGATCATCTCCTTGTAAACAGTGTAGTAAAATTCAACCTGTTCCGGGCTATCATTTTTGTGGATCATATCCAACTGACGGAAGGCGTCAATGGTAGCCTCCTTATTGCTCAACATATCGGTGGAGGTAAGCGAGAAGAAAGGCGTATAAAAGTCCTCCGGCATTTCCTTGATGCAGCCAAAGTCAATAGCGCCAAGCTTACCGTCGGGTGTTATCATAAAGTTACCCGGGTGTGGGTCGGCATGCACGGCGCGTAACTCATGCTGCTGAAAGTTGTAAAAGTCCCATAGTGCCTGCCCTATGGTGTTGCGCAACTCTTGCGACGGGTTGGTCGCTAAAAACTCACGTAAATGCAGGCCTTCGAGCCAATCCATAGTAATGATGCGTTTGCTCGATAGCTCGGGGTAATAGGTAGGAAATACAACATTGTTGAGTATGGAGCAAGCCTTAGAAAACTCAATGGACCGGCGCACTTCCAGTTCGTAATCTGTTTCTTCTAACAGGCGTTCTTCTACTTCGCGCATATATATATCCAGCTCACGCTCACTCATACCCAGCAGTCTAAAGGCAAAGGGTTTTACCAGTTTCAGGTCGGATGAGATACTATCACCTACGCCGGGGTATTGTATTTTCACAGCCAGCTTTTTGCCGTTAAGCTCAGCCTGATGTACCTGGCCTATGGATGCCGCATTGGTTGACCGCAGGTTAAACTTATCGTAAATCTGATCAGGTGTTTTGCCAAAATATTTCCTGAATGTTTGCACAATCAGCGGTCCTGACAAAGGCGGCGCGTTGTATTGCGATTGAGAGAACTTATCTACATACGCTTGCGGCAGCAGGTTTTTATCCATACTGAGCATTTGTGCCACTTTGAGGGCGCTGCCTTTAAGCTCACTTAACGACTGATAGATGTCGGCAGCATTATCTTCGTTGAGCTCGCTGTTATCCATGTTTGGATTAAAAAGCTTTTTTGAATAGTGCTTTACATAGTTGCCGCCTATTTTAAGCCCGGTTTTAACAAACTTGGCCGAGCGTTGTACTTTACTGGTAGGTATGCTGTTTTGTTCTTTCGGCGTATCGCTCATGAATGATATATAAATTACTTGGAAGTATATAAAAGTCTTAAAATGAAAAAAGGGTTTTTAAAACCCCATTTTCTCTTTTATACTACTGTTTTGGTATAAAAATTTTCCGTAGTCAATGAGGTTGTCAATCGGTGTACGTTCAAACAGGTCAAACGTAACATTGATGCCTTTCTCTATGGCTTCGTCTGTCTTTTCAAAATTTGCCGAATTATCCTTCAGCCAAAAATTAAGTACAAAGCCAAATTGCATCCAAAGCCCGTCCTTGTAACGTTTGGCAAAGAATTTACGGTCGGAGAGTTCGCCGCTTTCCAGGCCTTGCTTCAATATGCTGTCAGCAAAGTTTTCAAAAAATGCTTTGAGGCGCTCTAAAACTACCGGCATGCCAATAGGCCGGGCATGTTTTTCCAAACTGTACACAGCAAAGCTCCTGCTGCCTTTAAGCAATTCAAAGAATGCGTAAAAGAATGACAGTGCTTTTTCGCGGGCAGTGTATTGCGGCCAAATTTCCTGCGCCTGTACTTCGGTAAGCGTGGTAGCGCCAAAGCCTGCCCAGATGCTTTGCTCTACAGCTTCAAAAGAGCCAAACAACTGGTAAAACTCGGCTTCGGTAAAACCATTGTTTTTAGCGAATATGTATACTGATGCAGGCTGATGGCCCTCTGTCAACACATAATCTATATAGGCTTGCTGTATACTGTCAAGAGTCGTCATGGCTTTTAAGTTTTATATATAAATATACGTAGTTTACAGTTAGTTATTATTTTAGTTTGCAAGCTAACCGTAAATTATTTACACAAAAAAGCCCGGCAGTTGCCAGGCTTGAGTATTTTATTGAGAGCGATTAGACGCCTAATAGTAAACGCGCGGGATCTTCGAGTAATTGTTTTACCCGTACCAGGAAGCTCACTGATTCGCGACCGTCGATAATGCGGTGATCGTAGGACAGAGCCACGTACATCATAGGGCGTATAACTACCTGGCCGTTTACGGCAACAGGGCGCTCTACGATATTGTGCATGCCCAGGATAGCTGATTGAGGGGAGTTGATGATCGGGGTCGACATCATGGAACCAAACACACCACCGTTAGTGATGGTAAAAGTACCGCCGCTCATTTCATCAATACCGAGTTTGTTTTCGCGGGCGCGGCCAGCTAAACGAACTACCTCTTTTTCAATCTCTGCAAGACTCAACTTGTCAGCATTGCGGATAACCGGCACCACCAAACCTTTAGGAGCTGATACTGCGATAGAGATGTCAGCATAATTGCTGTATACCACTTCCTCACCTTCTATACGGGCACCAACTGCAGGCCACTCTTTCAAAGCCTCTGTAACGGCTTTAGTAAAAAATGACATGAAGCCTAAACCAACGCCATGTTTTTCTTTGAATTTATCTTTGTATTTGCTGCGGATTTCCATAATCGGCGACATGTCTACCTCGTTGAAGGTAGTAAGCATGGCCGTTTCATTTTTTACCGAAACCAGGCGCTTAGCAATAGTCTTACGCAGGTTAGACATCTTTTCGCGACGCTCACCACGTTCGCCGGTTACTGGAGTAGCGGTTGCAGGGGCAGTAGCAGCGGCAGGTTTACTTTCGGTCTTTGCAACTTGCGGACTTGCAGACTTCTCTGCATTCAAAGCATCCTCTTTAGTAATACGGCCGGCAACACCGGTACCGCTTACACCTTGCGGATCAACGCCTTTTTCGCTTAATATTTTGGCTGCAGCGGGTGATGGAACGCCTGATGCATAAGTTTTTTCTGATGATGTCTGTGCAGCAGCAGGTGCAGGTGTTGCTGCAGGAGCCGCCTCGCTTTGTGCTTTAGGGGCAGCAGCGCCGCCACCGGTAATGCTGGCTACAACCGCACCAATGGGTAAAGTATCACCTTCATTGGCGAGGGTCTTTAAGGTGCCTGCTTTTTCAGCAGTCAGTTCAAAAGTTGCTTTGTCTGATTCCAGTTCGGCAATGGCTTCGTCCATCTCAACGGCTTCGCCGTCTTTCTTTAACCAGCGTGACAGTGTAACCTCGGTGATAGATTCACCTACCGGAGGTACCTTCATTTCTAATGATGAGGTATCGCCTGTACTTTCGGCAGCCGGGGCTGGTGCAGCAGCAGCTTCTTGTGTACGGGCAGATGGAGCAGATTCGTCGGCCTTAGCAGCCTCGGCACTACCAGTAGCCGGTGCCGCGGCGCCAGCGCCGCCATCCTCAATAGTAGCAACTACTGCACCTATAGAAAGGGTGTCACCCTCGGCAGCAGTTGTTTTTAAAGTTCCGGCCTTTTCGGCAGTCAGTTCAAAAGTAGCTTTGTCTGATTCTAACTCGGCGATGACCTCGTCCATTCCCACTTGCTCGCCATCCTTTTTTATCCAGCGAGAAAGAGTTACTTCGGTGATAGATTCGCCTACCGGCGGAACTTTTATTTCTAAACTCATGATAGTAGTTATAGTTATTTATTTGTCTATAGTCCATGGTTCATAAACCATGGTAGTTTTATATTTTATTGAATTATACATAGCCGATAGTCCGTGGTCCTTAGCCCTATTTTTCTATCGTCTATGAACCATTGACTATCGGCCGAAATATCAATCAGTGCCGGCCTCGGCCATCTTTTTGGTGGTCTTATCAATGGTTTTCTTCACTTCTTTCTCACCAGGGGTTTCAAAAGCGCGATTGATAATATGCAGTTGCTGAGCGGCGTGCTGTTTAGCATAACCTGTAGCTGTACTGCTACCCTCAAGGCGTGAAATTACCTGCAGTTTAAACACCGAGTCGTTGTGGAACTTGCGGCAAATATATGGCCAGCCGCCCATGTTCTCAGGCTCTTCCTGTACCCAGATGAACTCCTTAGCCTTAGCGTATTTTTGTTTAATTTTTAAGATGTGATGCACCGGTGTTGGGTAAAGCTGCTCAATACGCACAATGGCTACATCATTACGTTTATCAGTCTGTTGTTTCTCCAGCAACTCGTAATAGATTTTACCGGTACACAGCAGTACGCGTTTTACCTTTTTAGGATCGGCGTAAGTATCGTCAATCAACTCATGGAAACGGCCCTTGGTAAATTCTTCCAGCGGCGATGCACATTTAGGATTACGCAGTAAGCTTTTCGGCGTAAATATGATCAGCGGCTTACGGAAGCTGCGTTTCATTTGGCGGCGCAGTATGTGGAAGAAGTTGGCCGGAGTGGTACAGTTAGCTACCTGTATGTTGTTGTCAGCGCAAAGCTCCAAAAAGCGCTCCACACGGGCCGATGAGTGCTCAGGACCCTGACCTTCGTAACCATGCGGCAGCAGCATTACTAAACCATTACCACGTTGCCATTTGGTTTCCGCACTGGCTATGTATTGGTCAACGATGATTTGTGCACCGTTAAAGAAGTCGCCAAATTGTGCTTCCCATATAGTTAATGCATTCGGATTAGCCAAGGCGTAACCGTACTCAAAACCTAATACACCATACTCAGACAAAAGAGAGTTGTAGATGTAGAAAGGAGATTCGGCAGCAATTGTATCCAGCGGGGTATATTCATCTTCAGACTCAGCAAGGGTTAACACTGCGTGCCTGTGCGAGAAGGTACCGCGTTTAACGTCTTCACCGCTCAATCTTACAGGGTGACCATCTTTCAACAACGTGCCATAAGCCAGCTGTTCGCCCATTGCCCAATCGAACACATGGGTTTCGGTCACCATTTTATTGCGCTCTTCAAACAAGCGTTCAATCTTTTTAAAGAATTGCTTGTCTTTAGGCAGTTCAGTTAGTTTGCGGCCAATTTCCAGCAGCTCATCCTCGGGTACGGAGGTATCTATCGGTACCAATACTTCCTTCTCTGTAGGTAAGTGCAGGCCTTGCCATGCGCCGGCAAACATTGGCAGTTGGTCGGTAAACCTGTCCTGCGCCTTTACTTCGTCAAGCTCTTTTTGCAATGAGGCACGGAAATCTTTTTCCATTTCTTTAGCAAAAGCTTCGGTTACGCTGCCTTCGGCAATAAGCTTGCGTAGGTAAACTTCGCGGGTGTTTGGGTGTGCCTCAATAGCCTTATACAACACCGGCTGGGTAAACTTAGGTTCATCAGCCTCATTGTGGCCATAACGGCGGTAGCATAAAATGTCTATGAAAACGTCGTCATGGAATATCTGACGGTACTCCATAGCTAGGTTTACCACGTAGGCCAATGCCTCAACGTCGTCACCGTTTACGTGAAATACCGGGGAAAGTACAGTTTTGGCCACATCTGTACAGTAAGTACTTGAGCGGGCATCTTTAAAGTTGGTGGTAAAGCCAATCTGATTGTTAATAACCAAGTGTATGGTGCCACCAGTGCGGTAGCCGTCCAGCTTTTCCATTTGCAACACCTCGTATACAATACCCTGGCCCGCTATAGAAGCATCGCCATGGATCAGTATCGGCGCAATTTTGCTGAAGTCGCCGTTATATTTAAAGTCGATTTTTGAACGTGTTAAACCTTCAACCACAGGGTCAACCGCCTCAAGGTGCGATGGGTTTGGGCAAAGGCTTAAGTGTACCTTATTGCCATTGGCCGCCTCAATATCAGTAGAGAAACCAAGGTGATATTTTACGTCGCCACCAAAAGGAGATTCAGAATCGTAATTTTTGCCTTCAAATTCAGAGAAAATCTCTTTGTAGGTTTTCTCCATGATGTTGGCAAGTACATTCAAACGGCCGCGGTGTGCCATACCGATGATGAATTCCTCTATCCCTATCTGTGCGCCTTTTTGTATTACGGAATCAAGTGCCGGGATTAACGACTCGGCACCCTCAAGTGAAAAGCGCTTCTGACCCAGAAATTTTGTCCCCAGAAAGTTTTCGAACAATACGGCTTCGCTTACTTTTTTCAGCATTGCCTTTTTATCGTCGGCAGTAAATGATGGTTTGTTGCGCTGTTTTTCCATGCGCTGCTCAAACCACTTAATTTTTATAGGATTACGGATGTAACGGTATTCTGCACCAATAGGGCCGCAATAGGTATCCTCCAGTAACTGATGAATATCGCGCAGCTTGGCAGGGCCAAGGCCTACTTCAACACCGGCATTAAATACAGTGTCGAGGTCAGCATTGCTAAGGCCGAATGTTTCCAGTTCTTTGCCCGGAAAATATTTACGGCGCTCGCGCACAGGGTTGGTTTTCGCAAACAAATGACCGCGGGTACGGTACCCGTTGATCATGTTAAGTACATTAATTTCCTTCAGGAAATGCTCTGGTGTTTCGGCAGCAGGAGCTGTTTCGCCTGCCTCGCGGCCGAAATCAAATCCTTCAAAAAACTTCTGCCAGCCAAAATCTACCGATTCGGGATCTTGTTTATAACTTTCGTATAAAGAGTCGATGTATGCAGCGTTTCCGCTGTTTATATAATCCGGTTCACTCATGGTCGATACTAACTTAAAATCAGTGCAAAAGTAAACATAAGCCTTTACAAACTTTAAATTTTATTTGCAAATGATGTCTTTAACTAATGGTTTATTTAAAAAATGATGTAGCATTTACTAACATCCGTTCAATTCATATTTATAACGTATTTATGTTGTTGAGATACACGCTGGCCTGGGTATTGATTTTGTCTAACTCTTCGGTACTAAACTTTTTGAGGGTTTTATACATTACACCTATACGGAAGTTTCCTTCCAGTTTATCGGCGTTACGGTAAAAAAAGTTCCAGTAAAGGCTGTTGAACGGACAGGATTTTTCGCCATGCCTTAACTTGTAATTGTAATAACAGTTTTTACAATAGTCGCTCATTTTATTGATGTAAGCAGCTGACGCGACATAGGGTTTAGACGCTATGACACCGCCATCGGCATACTGGCTCATGCCACGGGTATTGGTGATCTCCACCCATTGTATGGCATCAATATATACTCCGAGATACCAGGCATCCACCTCATTGGGATTCATGCCGCTTAACAAAGCAAAATTGCCAATCACCATTAACCTTTGGATATGGTGCGCCCAGGCATGGTTTAATGACTGACCTATGCATTTATTAAGGCAGTTCATTTTTGTATCACCCGTCCAAAACCATTGCGGTAATTCTGCTTGGTGATCAAAGTAGTTTTTTGTGCCAAACTCAGGCATACGTGCCCAGTAAACACCGCGCATAAATTCCCGCCAACCTAAAATCTGTCTTACATACCCTTCTACCTGCGCCAGTGAAATTGTATCCTGATGCTGATTGTATTTTGCCAGCACTTTACCTATCACCTCATGAGGCGCTATCATTTTAACGTTTTGCGCAAATGATATGCGGGAGTGAAACAGGCTTATGTGCTGTTGCAACATGGCATCTTCATAGGTGCCAAAATGAGGCAGCAGGTTTTCGCAAAAGTAATCTACCAGTGTAAGCGCTTCTTTTCGACTAAGCGGCCATTGAAAATGCGCTGCATCTACCTCGCCAAAGTATTTTACCTTTTTGCCGTCAACCATTGTTTTAAGCTCGCTAACGTCATGATCAAACATTAACGGCGCAACCAACGGTACTTTGTTGTCATACTTGCGGCGGTTGTCATGGTCAAAGTTCCAGCGTTTACCCAAAGGTTGGCTGCCCTGCATTAGCACATGGTGCTTTACACGCATGTGCCGGTAAAAGTTTTCCATCAAAAAGTTCTTCTCACCGAAGAACTCCTTCACCTCGTATCGGCTTGTAAAAAAATGCTCGGTATCCGCAGCGGCGGTTTCAATTGACAGGCTATTACAAAATTCTTTTAACTGTTCGTCAAGGCGATACTCATCAGGCAACTGATACTCAAAACGAGTTACTGCATGCTCCTGTATCAGCTTTTGCAAATTACCGGCGATGGTTTGCTGGTTATCATTGTCATCTAACCTTATGTAGTTTACCTTATGGCCAGATTTGCTTAAGTGGTGAGCAAAATTGCGCATAGCCGCAAAAAAGCCAAGTATCTTTTGCACATGATGCATTACATACTCCTGCTCCTGCATCACCTCCATCATCACATATAAAACCTGTTCGTCTGCTTTAGTAAACCAGCTGTGGTTGCTGTTTAACTGATCGCCCAGAATTAAGCGCAGAATTTTGGCCATGCTGTTTGAACAGCATAAGCAGGAAGTAGTTTTAACCGGACGTTATTTATGCTACGTTTTCGGCTTCATGTGCCGAAAGCCAGGTGTCGATATAAGTGCTCTTGCTATCCAATTGCGACGGTTGGCGGGTTATGAAGTTGCGGTTCTCGCGTGGGTCATTACCAACGCCGGCTACAAAAGCCCAGTTACCCCAGTTACTGGCGGGTGAGTAATCTATCAGTACTTCCTCAAAGTAGGCGGCGCCATAGGTCCAATCCACCTTAAGGTCGCGTACCAGGTAACCTGCTACTATCTGCCTGTTAAAATTATTGGTATAACCCGTTGCACTTAACTCGTGCATTACGGCATCTACAAAAGGCACTCCGGTTTCGCCCCGTTTCCACTGGTTAAAAAGCTCCTCCTGGTTAGCGGCAGTTTCAGGCGCTTCATTTTTAAAACCTTCCGGCCTAAAAAATTTGGTGCCATGTTTTTTAAACATAAAACGGAAGTAATCCCGCCAAAGCAATTCCAATATCATGGGGTTGCTGCTGCTATGGTTTTGCACATGCTTATCAACCTCCCAATAAACGCGGCGCGGCGATAGGCAGCCCAACGCTAGCCAGGGGGATAGTTTAGATGAGTTTTCAGCGGCAGCCTGTGGTGTACGGGCCGATTTAATTTTTGCCTGCAGATCGTTTTCAAAGCACCAGTCGAGGGCTCTGAGTCCGGCAGTTTCGCCACCCTTAAAAGAGTAGCTCGCACGAGGGTCATCTACCGGAGGCAATAAACCTAACTGCTGCAGCGTAGGTACTTCGCCGGCATCATCCAATTCCGGCGTTTTAACCATTTCGGGGATGGCTGTTTCTGCCCTAACACTACTATCACGTTCCAGCTTTTTGCGGAACTGCATAAAACTGTCGGGGATATCTTTGATAGGAAAAGGAAGATCCTCTTTATGATAGAGCGTATGGCCTATAAAGTGCTTCAGGTTAAGGCGCATTTTCCATAAAGCAGCTTCTACCTGTTCAGAAATACCCGTCTCTTCAAAAGCTACTTCGCGGTGGTGATATACCTCGCTTACATTATATTGTACCGCCAACTGAGGCAGTATCTCGGCAGGGTTGCCAACTCGTACCAGCAAGTCGCCCCCTAACGCGCGCAGGTTGTTGCGCAGGTCAGTAACGGCCTCCACTAAAAAGCGTGTTCTGAAGTTTCCTGTCTTTGTTCGTCCGGCATCGCGGGCGGTAAAGTAAAAAGGGTCGAAGATGTAAACGGGCAATACTATATCGGCTTTGCGCGTAGCTTCAAACAAGATTTCGTTATCATGCACGCGCAAATCATTTCTGAACCAAACCAAAATAGTTTTTCCACTCATAACCTCGCCAGAAATAGTTATCAGAAAATATCCTTACAGCAGTACTTACAAAAATGCAAAAAAATCACGTTTATAATATTGCGCAAATTATTATTTGACAACTAAACAACATATAAATGCCCTGTAAATACAACTTATTGTACTAAACCTAATGCACGCCGTTGCGCCATTATGTAACCGAGGTGCAAACCCTCATGAAACGGCAAAAAACCAACAGCCTGCTCAATATTGTCAATTGCTACACCATAACGGGTTGTCCAGGGAATGTATGAAGAGAATATCTGATCGGTATAGTCCGTTTGCAGCTGAGCTACCGTAGTTATTAAGATCTGCTTCAACACATCCACCTCCTCTTGTGTAACAAAAGCTTCGGGCCGCGTTTCGGGCTTGTATTTTGTATGCAGCGATGTATCTATCCGCATATCAATACCCGCTCTTAAATAACATACTCCTTGCTGTGCCGCAATAATGTGGCCAACATTCCATACTATGTTGTTATTAAAACCTTGGGGGATGCGGTTCAACTGCTCTATGGTGAGAGGTTTGATAAGCTCCAAAAGATGTAGACGTGTTTTTTCTATGATTTCAATAGCTTTTAACATAATTAACAGTGGTATAAAGTATAGCTGGCGCTAAAGTAAACTTTATTTAAAAGAGGGGTGCTATGCGGTGTCATAAAATCATTTTTACCTTTACGGCAGTTAAAAAAGTTAAAAGCAGATATGGGCAACGGAATTACGGTATCATCAAAAAAGGTTATAGGCTGGTTTTTGGTGATATGGACGCTGCTTAATATCGTACAAGCAAGTACACTGGAATTGCATGCTGATGAGGCTTACTACTGGTTGTACTCGCGCTTTTTAGACTGGGGTTATTTTGACCACCCACCCATGGTGGCGCTATTCATTAAAGTCGGCGACTTGCTGATGCATAATGAATTAGGCTTACGACTGATAAATATTATCGCAAGTACGGCATCTATCTACATTTTATGGCGTGTAGCTAAAAGTATGGGTGCGAGCGCGCGGTGGTTTGCGCTGGTTGCCGGCGGCATGTTCACCCTCCATATTTACGGCTTTATCACCACACCTGATGGTCCGCTGCTATTGTTTACGGCGCTGTTCTTCCTGGTATACAAGCGCTACCTTACCGAAAATAAGTTATGGCAGGTGCTCGCCCTTGGTGCTATTATAGCCGGTTTGCTGTACAGTAAATACCACGGTATTTTATTGGTGTTTTTTACGCTTGTTGCCAATCCGCAAGTGTTAAAACGCGGCAGTTTCTGGCTTATAGCAACGATAGCAGTAGTGCTGTATACACCACATATTTACTGGCAAATAAGTCATAATTATCCATCGGTTACCTATCACCTGAACGACCGCTCGCAAAAAGATTACCGCCTGTCATTCACCGCGGCCTACGTTGCATCGCAATTACTTATGGCGGGCATATTCACAGGCTGGCTGTGGTTTTATAAAGGCTTTACCCTTCGCACAGGCGATGCTTTTGAACGTTGCCTTAAATGGAACTTTGCCGGAACCTGGGTTTTCTTCCTGATAACGTCTATAAGAGGAGAGGTACAACCGCAGTGGACTATCATTGCGTTCTCGGCGCTATTAATATTAATTTCGGTAAACCTGAGCTTGGCTGCTAAAGTGCCTGCTTGGGTACGCTCTTTGGCCGTAACTAACATCATTATTATTGTATTGGTGCGCGTACTGATGATTGTACAGCCTCCTTTTGTGCGAAACATACAAGCCGTTAAGGGCTTTTTTGGCAACCGCCAATGGGCTAAGGCGGTTAAGGAACAGGTAGGCGATAGTTGGCTGGTGATGAACGACGGTTTTCAGATGCCTGCACGTTATTGTTTTTATAACAATACGCTCAAATGTTTCTCGTTTGACTCGCGCAACTACAGGCTTACCCAGTTTGAAATTTGGCCGCTGGAAGATAGTGTGCAAAACAAGCGCGTTTACTATATATTACATGGGTTTACGGACAGCACCCCTCACAAATTGCCCACCGGTACACAAACCTGGTATGGTGGTTGGGTAGACAGCCTACGTACGTACCAACGCGTAACCATTGATGCAGATAAGAAGAACATTACCGCTAAGGCTGGCCAGCAAGTGCAGTTACACCTTATCATACACAACCCCTACGCTTATTCTATTGATTTTGGCAACCAGGGGCAGGCGCACAAAGCCGCCCTGCAGGCCGCTTTTTTCCAGGGGAAAAATGAAATCATATCGCAACAGGCAGATAGTACTTTTAACCAAATAAAAATAGCGCCTGGTAAAACGGCAAGCTATACCTTTACGTTTGATGCACCATCACAAAAAGGCGATTACAATATGGTAGTATCTATTTTTACTGATCCCTTAGGCGGAACCCGCAACAGCGGATATATCCGTTTTACGGTAGAATAGGTTACATTTGCGCATGCAAAAAAAATTCTGCCTGCTCCTTTTTCTGTTGCTTGGCCTTGGCATGGCCAGCAAAGCGCAAAACCTCGATATTCACTTTAATGCACTTGGCTTTTTAGATAACCGCGAATACAAAGCATACGTACCCCGTTCGCGCACTTACTCCGGCACTCGATTAACGCTCGATCTGGGCCTTAACCTGGATAGCCTGAACAGCTTTATTGTTGGTGTGAACGGCATACATGAGTTTGGCGCCAAACCTTATTTTTTGAAAGTAAATCCGGTAGCTTACTACAATTATCACGGTAAAAACTGGCTGTTCAATGCCGGTATGTTCCCGCGGGAAGGTTTACTTTCTGACTACCCGCGCGCATTATTAAACGACACCCTGCGTTATTACCGCCCGAATGTGGAGGGTTTGCTTACGCGATACACTACTGATAATTTCACCGAGACTGTATGGCTGGATTGGGTAAGCCGCCAAACGCCTACCGACCGCGAACAGTTTCTATTCGGCTTCTCCGGAAAATATAAGCCATCAATAAATGGCGTATTTTATCTATCGCACTATTTTGCCATGCTGCATGATGCCGGAGCAGAGATAGCTGACCCTACGCATCCGCTGGGTGATAACGGCGCTGCACAGATTCGCCTTGGTTTGGATTTTACTAAAAGAACAGGACTTGACTCCTTAAGTTTTGAAGCCGGTGGCATGGCATCCCTGGAGCGCCCTAACCGCGAGATTGGCTTTCAAAATCACTTTGGCTTTGTGGCCAGCGCCTATGCCAAATACAAGCGTTTTGCTTTGTATGACGAGTTTTATACCGGCGATGGGCATCATATTATTTTCGGCGATAACTACTATCTCAAAAAAACATACAACCGGCTGGATGTTATTTATACGCCGTTCTTGTTTAACCATATCAAAGGGCAGTTTATCTTCAGTTTCCACCAGTCGCCGGGCCATTTGAACGACAACCAGCAGGCCTTCCGCATAGTGGTGGACCTGGGCCGGAAAAAATTGCTTAATTTTAAGAACTAACCAAAGAGCCCCCTGCCATGTTGAAAAAAGCGTATTATTTACTTGTCTTCTCAGTTTGCATATGTCGGGTCGCCTCGGCGCAAACTTCGCAGTTCAGCGTTTGGGGGGCGTGGTTTCACAGCCATCAACTGTCAGAGCACTGGGGGTACGCATTTGACGGCCAGTTCCGTTCTGCAGATAAGGTGGATTACCTGCGTAACATATTGCTAAGGCCGTCGGTATCTTATAAGTTCAACAATAAGCACATGGTTAACTTAGGTTATGCCTATGTTACTACCAATGGTCGCACAGCTACCGGAGCAAAAACTTTCAGGCCGGAGAGCCGCATATTTGAGCAGTACACCATATCGCATAAAGTAAGTCCGGCCATTTCCATGCAACATCGTTTCAGGCTGGAGCAACGCTTTTTGGGCGAAACTGCTAAAGGTGCTAATAACGATTTTTTCGCACAGCGCTTTCGCTACTTTATCCGCTCGATTATCCCGCTGCAAAAAACTGATAACTTTAGCAAGGGTACTTATGTTGCCCTGCAGAATGAGCTTTTCCTTAACGTACAGAATAAGGATAAGGTAAATACACACTTTTTCGATCAGAACCGCGCATACGCAGCATTCGGTTTCCGCTTCAGCAAAAAGTTTGATATGGAGGTGGGCTATATGAATCAATACACTAAAGCGGTAAGTAGCGGCACGTCTAACAACGTAGCGCAACTTGCTTTGTATACGAGGTTGTAGTAAAAACTAAAAACATTAAAAAAGCGACGGGATGTTTTCCGTCGCTTTGCTTTTATATCAGGGGAAAGAGAATTAGAATTTATGAACGTCGCCGCTGCCTGCCTTTGAAGTAGAAATGTTTCTGGCGCCACCGGTGTAATAAACATCGCCGCTACCTGCAACCGCCGCATTAACGCTTTGGCTGGCATTAACTCTCGCATCCCCACTGCCTGCAACTGATACTGAGGTGCTTTGCGTTGCCAGGTCTCCTCCGGTAAAATCGCCGCTGCCTACTACCTTTACCGCAGATGTTTGTGCACGGCCGCTCAGCTTAATATCGCCGCTGCCAGACAGAGATGTTTCCAGCGTGGTCACATCCACCTTGCCAATTACATCGCCCGAGCCGCTCAGGCTGAGAGCCAATTTATTTGCTTTGATGCCATCCTTAAAGAACACGTCACCAGAGCCTGAAAGGCTTATGCCGCTAAGGTCTTTCGCACTGATATATACTACCATGCGCTTGTTGCCTGTCCAGTTAAAGTTGATATTGCGTTTGTTGTAAATTTTAAGCACACCGCCTTCCACTTCGGTAACAATTTTGCCTATTACGTCTGATGGTGCTTCTACCTTTACCGATTCGGTTGAGCCTTGGGTAATGTATATGTCATAAGAGCCCGATATAGATATTGAACGAAAACCGGATAAGTGGCGGTCCTCAGTAGTTTGCTGATAGCTTTTTGCGATGGCAGTGTTTTGACCGGTTGGAGTTGCGTTAACGGTATATCCGCTGCCTGCTACTAATACCGCTGCAAGCATGATTTTTGAAAAGTGTTTCATAACGAGAGATCTGGTTAAATATTGATGTTTTGGTTTTGAATATTAGACGCTGATTTTTCTGATACGTTGCAGTTAATTTACAAATACTTTATAACAAAAACGGCCGGCCCTCAGGCCAGCCGTTTCTTCATATTATGTGAGTTGCACACTATTCCTTCAATACACCAATGTAGTAGTTAAAGGTGTCCACTTCAATGTTGTCAATGGTGGCACCCTCTACATCAACAGGGGCAAAACGTTGTGATGGTGTGATGAACTTATATTCGCCGCCTTTTACTTTTACTTTAACCGGCATCTTAAAATTCTGCGCATCTGCTATCCAGCGGGCGTATAACTTGCCCTTCATTTCCTTAAACTCCAGCGTTGGCAATATGGTGTGTTTCAGGTACTGCTCAAACACAGGGCTTAAATCAATACCCGCCTGCTGGCTGATGTAGCCTGTTACATCAGCATAGGTAACCGTTTGGTGATAGAAGGTTTTGTTTAAACCGCGCAGTATGTTACGCCACTTATCATCATCATTTATAATAGTGCGGATGATGTTGAGCATGTTGGCGCCCTTAGGGTACATATCGCCGGATCCTTCCTTATTTACGTTATATGGCCCAACAATAGGTTCGTCATTGCTGATGCCAATGCGGTCGCCGTGCACATACTCCAAACCAGCTTGTTTGCCCCAGCGGCTTTCTATATACAAACTCTCGGAGTAGTTGGTAAATCCCTCATGTATCCACATATCGCCGATGTCCTTAGAGGTGATGTTGTTGCCAAACCACTCATGGCCGCTTTCGTGCACAATGATGAAGTCCCACTTCAGGCCATAACCTGTGCCGGATAGGTCGTTACCCAAATAACCTTTCTTATACTTATTGCCATAGGCTACGGCGCTTTGGTGCTCCATGCCAAGGTGTGGTGTTTCTACCAATTTATAACCATCCTCGTAGAAAGGGTAAGGGCCAAACCAGTATTCAAAAGCCTTTAGCATCGGCTTCACATCTTCGGCAAAGTGCTTTTTAGCTTTATCCAGGTTGTAACTCAGCACCCAGAAATCTAGGTCGAGCTTGCCTTTTTCACCGGCGTAACTGTCTTTCCAATGCGCATAGTTGGCAATGTTAGCGGCAACGTCATAGTTGTTAATGGGGTTGCTTACAAACCAGTCGAATTTGGTATAGCCATCTTTAAGCTGGGTAACCTTACGCAGCCGGCCGTTTGATACATCCTGCAAGCCCTTAGGTACGCTGATGCTGATAAGCATGCTGTCTACCTCATCGGCCTGGTGATCTTTGTTAGGCCACCAGATGCTTGCCCCCGCACCCTGACAGGCGGTTGCTACCCACGGGCGCCCCAGCGAATCCTGCGTAAACACCACACCCCCATCCCACGGCGCGTGCTTGGCTATGGTTGGGTTACCAGAATAATAAACCGTAAATTCATCCTTACTGCCTTTTTTTATGCCTGTAGGAAAGGTTAGAAAAACTGCGTTGAACTCGCGGGTAAAAGGCACTTCCTTACCTTTGTACACCACCTTCTCTACCTTCAGGTTTTCATACAGATCAAACTGTAATTTATTGAAGTCGTCGGCAGCGGTAAACTTAAACAGCACATTACCACTGATGAATTTTTGATCGATGTTGAATTTAACATCAAGATGGTAGTAATTAATATCGTAACAGGTACGCAGCGGTGTAAGCATGCCGCGCAAGGTATCGGCCTTGGTAAACACTTCCTTGTCCTCCATTAACTGGGCGGAGGCCGTAGTGCCGAATGCTATAAATGCGTAAAGTATAGCGATGTATGATCTAAGCTTCATTATCTTTTGTTCTTAAGTATTTGCTAAAAATATTGATATATTCCCTATCAAATGCTACATAGGTGATCGATGAATAGTCGATGATAGTTGGCTCGTTATCTAAATAGCCTTCGATATCGAAGTTAATAACATGTATATATCTACTCTTAATCCTGTCAATAGGCCCGATAGTAAAGGTGTCAATTGCAGGATTTTCACATTCGATAATCACACTTTTACCAAGAGTCAGTAAAGATTTAAAGGCTGATCTCCAGTTTTTCAGATCGATTTCATAAGGGATGCCTACCTTGTCAACAATAGATTCCGTTTTTAGCATCATATCAAAATATCTATCGCCATTGTTAAAGCGAACTTTTTTTATCTGCTCAAAAGGAATAATTGCATAGCCATCTATTTTAAAATCATCCGACTCATGTATTAAAACCAATTTTTCGGAAAAGTCGATGATATATCCGTTGGTTATTTTTGAAACGCCCTTAGCTATCTTCCTAGTAATTTGTACGCGTTCCTTATTTTTCTTTCGGATTATTAAATTTTCAGCTATGGTGTCCTTGTGGGTCATCTCAGCAACACTATTTCAGCACCTGTACATCAATAAAGCTGTCGTTATATACCGTTTCGGTCGCTTTTATATAATCACTCTCTTCAGCTTTGTAAGGATTCTCGACAAATTTTTGTGGGTTACGCGCTGCAATCGGGAACCAGGTGCTTTGTACCTGTATCATAATACGGTGGCCTTTTTTAAAGGTATGCAGCACGTCCTGCAGGCGGAAGTTTACATCAGCTTTCTGGCCTGGTACCAACGCCTCAGGTTTTTCAAAACTATTGCGGAAGCGCGCAGGCATCACCTCAGAGCGTACCATCTGCCAGTAATTGCTCAGTATAATGCTTTTGTTGGGCATGTAGGCGTGATTGGCTTCATCCGGCGGGTATACGTCTATCAGCTTCACTATAAAATCAGCATCGCTGCCGGTGGTAGCAATCTTAAGATTGGCCATAATTTCGCCGCCCAAAGTAACATCATCACTTAATACGTCAGTCTGATAAACCAAAACATCAGGCCTGCGACCCGCAAAACGCTGATCCTCGCTCATATAGGCAAACGGTGTAAAGCCCATGGTGGTGCTGTTATCTTCAGTATAAGGAACAGGCTTCATAGGGTCGCTGATGTAGCTCACCGAACCTGGTGTTGCAGGATGTGTATTACCCAGTTTGCCATCAGCGCCTAAATAAAATTTAACATGCTGGGCATTAGTTGCCGGCCAGTGGTCAAAGGTCTCCCATTGCTTTTTACCGGTATCAAACATGTAAGCTTCAGGCAATCCGGATTTTTTATCGCCGGTGCCCTTGAGGAAGTGATAGAAAAATTTAGCTTCGATGTTATGCTGGAAAAAGGTGGCAATGCTGTCGCCAAAATAAACGTTGCTGTGCAGCGTATGCCCTGTCTCGCGCGACCAGCGGCCATGACCAAACGGCCCCATTACGATAGTATTGTATTCGTTCGGGTTCTTCTTCTCAATGGTTTTATAGATGTTTAATGGGCCAGAAAGGTCTTCTGCGTCATACCAGCCGCCAACTACCATCACCGCCGCTTTTGATTTATTGTTGAAGTGCTTCAACAGGCCGCGCTTTTGCCAGAACTCGTCATAGTTTGGATGATCAATGGTTTCCTGCCAAAAAAAGTTATTCTTGTAATATTTCTGCGCGTTCTTCAACGGGCCCAAATCCAGCAAAAACTGGTAGCCATCCTTCGTGCCCGGATTAAACATCTCGTTCACAAACCATGATTTTGAGGTAGTATCTTTTTTAGGTACACCAAAAACCGGGAATGTAAAGAAATAACCCTCTATGAATGCACCGTTATGGTGAAAGTCATCAAACCAGAAATCAGATATTGGCGCACCAGGAGAAGACGCTTTTAAAGCAGGGTGATCAGACAGGATGCCCGCAGCAGTGTAAAACCCAGGGTAAGAAATGCCGTACTGGCCAACGCGACCGTTGTTGCCGGTTACATTTTTGATCAGCCAGTCTATAGTATCGTAAGTGTCTGAGCCTTCATCAACATCCTTTTTGCTCTTCTTATCATCAATAACCGGTGTCATGTTGGTCCAGGTGCCTTCGCTTTTATAACGGCCGCGCACATCTTGGTAAACAAAAATGTAGCCCTCCTTCATTATTTCAGCAGATGGGCCGAGTTGCGAAGGGTAGCTGTTTTCGCCATAGGGGCCAATGCTGTAACAGGTGCGGTGCATCATTATAGGATACTTCTTTTTTGCTGATGCATCTTTAGGCGTGTAAATAGACGTAAAGAGTTTTATACCATCACGCATGGTGATGTACACATCCTTTTTTGTAAAATGCTCTTTTACATAATCTTGCTGCGCAAAGGCAACGTTGCAACATAATACTGCAACAATGAGTAAAGTGGTAAGCTTTTTCACCGGAATCAATTTAATTGAGCGTTCAGTTAATACGCCTAAAGTAGTAATAATGCGCCAATAATTTACCGATGCTCGATCATGTAAAGACAGTGTTACGGCGATAGATTATTAATTGTCAGCATGGGGTATAAATTAAGGGTAGTAAAAGGTGCCTGGGTTTCTTTAGCTGTTGATAATGTTTAACTTTGGCACCAACAAAAATACACTACTATGCAATATGATGTTATCGTGATAGGATCGGGCCCGGGCGGTTATGTAGCTGCCATACGCTGCGCCCAGCTGGGATTAAAAACTGCCATAATTGAAAAATACAGCACACTTGGCGGTACCTGCCTAAATGTAGGCTGCATCCCATCAAAGGCATTGCTCGATTCTTCTGAACATTACCATAACGCTGCCCATGCATTCAAAACACATGGCATCAACCTGGAGAACCTGAGCATCGACTTTGAACAGATGATGAAACGTAAGGTAGAAGTGGTAAACGCCAATACTAGCGGCATCACCTACTTGATGAAGAAAAATAAGATAGACGTGCATCAGGGCGTAGGTTCTTTTAAGGACAAAAACACTATTATAGTTACTGAGGAGGATAAAAGCGCTGCTGAGCTTAGCACTAAAAATGTAATCATTGCTACCGGTTCTAAGCCGTCGTCATTGCCTTTTTTGCAAATTGATAAAAAGCGTATCATTACCTCAACAGAAGCTTTGGCATTGAAAGAGATACCTAAGCACCTGGTGCTTATCGGTGGTGGTGTTATCGGCCTTGAGTTAGGTTCGGTTTATGCCCGTCTTGGTGCAAAGGTATCGGTGATTGAGTTTATGGACGGTATTATCCCTACCATGGATAAGAGCCTGGGTAAAGAGCTGCAAAAAGTACTTACCAAGTTAGGCATGGAATTCTACTTGGGCCATAAAGTTACCGGTGCTACCGTGAATGGTGATGAGGTGACAGTAACATTTGATAGCCCTAAAGGCGAGAAAAAAGAACTCAAGGGAGACTATTGCCTGGTAGCTGTTGGCCGCGTGGCTTATACCGATGGTTTAGGTTTAGATAAGATAGGCCTTACTGTTGAAGAGCGTGGCAGGAAGATTACGGTTGACGAGCACTTGGAAACCAGTGTAAAAGGTGTGTATGCGATAGGAGACGTAATTAAAGGCGCCATGCTTGCCCACAAAGCGGAAGACGAAGGTACTTTTGTAGCCGAGATTATAGCAGGCCAAAAACCGCACATCAATTATAACCTTATCCCAGGTGTGGTTTACACCTGGCCGGAAGTTGCCAGTGTAGGTTACACTGAAGAGCAACTGAAAGAAAAAGGCGTAAAATACAAAACAGGCTCATTCCCATTCAAAGCCAGCGGCCGTGCACGTGCCAGCGGTGATTTGGATGGCTTTGTAAAAGTATTGGCTGATGCCGCTACCGACGAAATTTTAGGAGTACACATGATTGGCCCACGCGCAGCAGATATGATTGCCGAAGGTGTATTGGCAATGGAGTATCGCGCTTCAGCAGAAGATGTGACCCGCACAAGCCATGCTCACCCAACTTATACAGAAGCTATGCGCGAAGCCTGCTTGGCTGCAACCGGTAACCGGGCGATACATATGTAAGCTAACTGAACGGATCAAGTTGAGCGGTCAGTACAAAAAAGAAAGGCGCACCTATTGGGTGCGCCTTTCTTTTTCTGCTTATAACTTTACTCTGTTTTTATACTTTTAATCGGATTCATTATAGCTGTTTTGGCGGCTTGGTAGCTTACTGTGATAACTGCTGTTATTATAGCTGCCAAACCCGAGTATAAAAAGATCGTCCAGCTTATCTGTATTCTGTAACTGAAGTCTTGCAGCCATTTGTTCATAAACCACCAGCCTATTGGCCCAGCAATTACAACGGCTACAAATACCAGGGCAACAAAATCGCGCGTTAATAACTGCATCAGGTTAGTAACACTTGCCCCCAACACTTTACGAATACCTATCTCTTTGGCACGGCTTTCGGCCATATAAGCTGCAAGGCCAAATAAACCAAGGCATGATATAATGATGGTTAGACACGAAAAAGTAAAGGCAATTTTGCCGGTTCGTTGTTCGCTTTTAAATTTCTCGGCGTAAGTCTGGTCTACAAAATGAAATTTGAAGGGATATGCCGGATTGTATTTTTTGAATATGGCCTCTGCCTGTTTAAGGTTTGCTGCTACCGGCTTAAGAGGATTAAGCCTGAAGGTTAGAGAGTTTGACCAGTTTTTATTACCAAAAACCAGCATAGGGTTAATTGCCTGAGATGGTGAGCCGATTATAAAATTCTTTATCACGCCTACAATGGTTAACCGGTTGGTACCGCTTAATATTGTTTGACCTATTGGGTCTTTTAAGTCCATTACTTTTAATGCTGCTTCATTCATAATCACTGCGCTCGAATCTGAAGGATATTTGTTAAAATCTATATCCCTGCCAGCTAGCAATGTAAAGCCAAAAGTTTTAACGAAATCACCGGTAGTGCCGAACCTGCTAAAGCTCATATTTTGATGCCCGGGATCCATGTCCCCCCAGTTGAAACCGGAGCCTGAGCTGCCATCAAGGGTGATGGGCATGCTTGTTTTGCTTACTGCTACCGCGGTACCAGTGTTTATCAGATCATTTTTTAAAGCCTCAAAATTTTTATTTATTGATCCGTTGACAGGATGCTCTACCAGGTTGTTGCGCACGTAACCATTATCCCGGTTTTGCACATAGCTAATTTGCTGATAAATAACGATGGTTGCGATGATTAGAACAATGGCTACTGTAAACTGAGTAACCACTAAAATTTTACGCGGGTTAATAACCTGCGCCTTATTTTTAAACAGACCTTTAAGCACTTTAACCGGCCTGAAGGATGATAAATAGAACGCAGGATAACTGCCGGCAAGTAAACCGATCAAAATTATAAATGCTGATCCTGCAAGCCATAAGTAAGGGTTACTGTAATTAATAAAAAGCTTAGCCCCTGTTAACTCCTGGAACAAGGGCAATACCAATTGAACCAATATTACAGCAATTACACCTGCAATAGCGGTAATAAGTATGGACTCCTTTAAGAACTGCTTTATGATAGATGACCTGTCTGCACCGATGACTTTTCGAACCCCAACTTCTTTTCCGCGTTTTTCACTTTGAGCGGTGCTAAGATTCATGAAATTGATACAGGCGATGAGTAAGATCAGGATAGATATGCCCATTAATAGCCGTACGGTTTCTATTGCACCGCCAACAGCAACGCCATTTTCAAACCTTGAATTGAGGTGCCATTTCTTTAAAGGGTGTAAAAATAAACCAAAGTTCAGGTTAGGGTCGTGCGCGGTTAGCAAGCCTTTTATCTTTTTATCAAAACCTCGGCATTAGTGCCCGGCCGTAGCTGCACATAGGTATTAAAGCTCGCATTGCCCCAGTTATTTGACTCTGAAGTGCCTATCAAAGGTAATACAGATACCAGGTAATCAAACTGGAATTGTGTATTTACCGGATGGTCTTTTATTACAGCTGCTACTTTGTAATCTTCTTTATCATTTATCCGAAGCACTTCGTTAGTAGGATCTTCATTGCCAAATACTCGCTTTGCCAAACTTGCAGTTAAAACTATGTTTTTGGGGTCGTCGAGGGCATGCTCATTACCATCAACCATCGGGAAGGTAAACATGCTTAAAAATTGAGGATCTACATCGAGCCCTGTCGCCATAATGCTTTTATCCTTTTAATTAAACAGTCGTTCGTTTGGCCAGTAAACTCTAGCGGCTGCTTTTACCTCGGGGTACTTTTGCTTAAGTTCATTAGCCACAGGGGCGGAGGTAATGTCCCATGTGTAAACATTGCCGCTGGCATCCTTGTAAGAGCGGTTCCATACTTTATAGAGATTATCCGCATTGTTGTGGAAGCGGTCAAAACTCAATTCGTTCTGTACCCAGGTAAATATTAGGATAGCACCGCACATACCTGTAGCAAGGCCGGCAATGTTGATAACAGAAAAAAACTTGTTTTTCCATAAATTGCGCCAGGCAATTTTAAAGTAGTTTTTTAACACGGCGATTATCAGTATTGCTTAAATGTTATAAAGCAAATGCCAATATTATAATTAGCTGCATATCAATTATCTGTCTAAATCGAAAGGTGTTTTATTGTTCGGAAACGAACAGCTAACGTGCGGGTGCATTACAATTGTTTGTAAACCAATAAACTTGTTGTTCGCAATGTTGGTCTTTAGGGTAGACTGCGTTATATTGAAAGATAATTTATGCTCCATAAAACCGGTTGTAGTGGTGAGCGTTAATCCGGTATGTCCGAAAGTAATACAAACTAAGTACTAAATTCTGCCAATTAAGACGATGTTGTTAATCAATATAGGAATTTCATTAGGTACCATAGCTTTTATGGAAGGCCTGTCATGGACTATACACAAATACCTTTTTCACGGCCCGCTATGGTTTATTCATAAAACCCATCATCAGGAAAGGCATGGCTGGTTTGAGCTGAATGATATTTTCAGTATGGGTTTTGCGGCTTTATCTCTATGGCTAATGTGGCTTGGCCGCGAAGATTTAGATTACCGTTTTTGGATAGGCGTAGGCATAACCATATATGGTATTATCTATTTCATCTTTCACGATTGGTTTATACACAACCGGTTCAAAGCATTTAAAAGCACTAACCGTTACCTGCTGGGCATACGGAGAGCACATAAAATGCACCATAAATCTATGCAGAAAGCCCCTTCCCAGGAGTTTGGATTACTCTTGACAAGTAAAAAGTGGTTTAAATAAAAGCACTTTTTGTTTCTGCTTATTCTTCTATTGGCGGTAAAGGATAGTTAGTAACCGACTTAATGGTGAAGTCCCATTTTAAACAACTAAAAGACGGTATAGAACCGGAACTTGATTGTCCGTACGCACCTCCTGATGGTACCAGTATGGCTATGCTTTGGCCGTTGCGCATTAGTTGGAAAACCTCCTTAACACCGGGTACTACCTCTTCTACACCAAGACTGACTGCGTCGGTTGCCTCGTCTACAAGTGAATTGTTTAATAGTACCAATTTATAAGTAGCAGTAACGTTGGAGTTGTTTTTGATTACCTTGCCGGTATCTGAACCGCTTAATTTATAATACAAGCCAGAGTTGGTTCTTGAATACTCTTGTAAATTTATGCCATTTGCAGTTGCATATTTGCGAATACTCAAATCATCATACGCTGGTTGATTACCTACAATACGCACCCAATAGTCAAGGCACTGGTTGCCGGCGATACGGGTGTTTGTATTGCTGCTGCTACCGGATCCATAGCCGTTTACGCCATAGGCCTGTCTGGATGGGATAAGTACGCGCATGCTGCCTCCTTTATGCTTAAGCAGGTTGTAAATGGCATATTGCAGACCGGCGGGAAGCGCATTTGTTTTAAACTGGCCAAGATAGCCGCTGTAATGATTTAACAGGGTATCGTTTACAAAGTATTTGCCATCGAAACTGCGTATAGTATAAACCATGGCAACACGGTCGCTGTATTTGATACTCGGACTATCAACAAGTCCTTTGTCTATAATCTGGTAATAAATGCCGCTGGTGTCTCCATTAGTGGTATCGCGCACCATGTTTGAGAGATTATTATTTTTAATGTAATCCTGTATTTGCTGTGCATCATACTCCCGTATGTCCGGGTACACACGGTCTTTATTACATGAAGCTGCAATTACAGCCGACACCAGTATCAAAAAAGTAAAAATCTTTTGTTTCATCTATGTTTTAGTTCTTTACGTCGTATAGTGTGATCTGAAAGTCAAGTACAGAATTTTTGGGTATTTTGCTGTTTGGCTGATCGTAAGGGCCATAAGCATACCTCGAGGGCGATAATATGCGCACCTCGCCTCCTTCCTGCACTTTCGGTATTCCCAGCTGCCAAGCCTTAATAATATTACCCAGCACGTATGAGGGGTGGATATTATCAGTTTGATACACGGTATCGCCGGTAGTAAGCAACTTTGCAGTATAACCAACAGTTATGGTAGTAGAATTGGTAAATACGCTATTGCCACTGCCTGGTTTCAATACAATACAGTACACGCCGGATGTATCTATCTTTTCGGCAACGTCCTGCAGATTGTTGTCTGCAATATATTTACGAACAATTTCATCATCAATGCGTGCCTGCTCACGGTATTGTTCAATACCAAAAGGCGATTTACTGCAAGCGGCTAAAAAACCTATTGCTACTACGCAGATGACAAAGGCTATCCTGTTCATCACTTTAATTCGACCGGCAAAGTTATTGTTTTATTATTCAAAAACAGCAGATTAACACTTTTTAACGTTTATTATGCCGCTTATGGTGTTCATTTACAGATAAAAATTATTGCTCATCCGGGTAATAGTTCAGCGTGAGCGCATTAACCTTTTTAAGTAGATTAGTAAGTTGTTCTTTTTCCTTAGCATTAAGGTGACTGTTAAGGTAATTATTGAAGTCTTTTGCTGTTTTACGAGCGAACTGTTTCTTTTCTATTCCTGCAGGGGTCAGAAATATTTTTACCGAGCGTTTATCACCCTCATTAGAATTCCTGTAAATTAAACCGCCCTGCTCTAACTGGTTCAGCATGCGTGACAAGCTGGTGGTTTTAAGCCCAAGTAACTGTGCCGCTTGTGATACCGTTGTGCCCTCTGCCTCATCAATGTTCAGCAATAAATAACCTATAGACTGGCTGATGCCGTGGCCAACAACGAGCGTATTATACTTATTGGCCACATTTTGCCATACTATCTTAAGCAGATAGTCGACGGATTCGTGCGGATATTTATAATTGTTGCGCATTTTTATGTGACATCATCAATTTGTATTGATTATCATACTTGCTGCCTTCTGCTTCCCGTCAAGCGTTACCTATAAATGCAAGGCATCATTAAACGTATTGCTTTCCTTATATATTATTTAATGAATCTTCAGAGCAGAAAGATTTGCTTATTCCAAGCCTTTACGTCGACGGTATTATTAAATAAGCGAGAAAATAAATAAACCTAAAGTATTCATTTGCAAAAGCTCAACCGTAATGAGCGGACCAAAATAAGGCTTTTTTTATAGCGCAGAACATAAAAACTGCATAATGCCGTTTATTTCCTTAACAAAATACATCTTTGCACGCATGAAAAAATCATTATTATTTTTTGCTCTTGCCTTCGGATTCCTTTTTATGGCTTCAGCATCAAAAGCCCAGGACTACCGGAATGCCGCCGGTTTAAAATTTGGCGGATATGAAAACGGCATCTCTTTTAAACACTTCAATAACGAAAGCGTAGCGCTTGAGGGTATACTGGGTTTCCGTAACCATGGCGTGGTAGTAACAGGTCTATATGAAATCCATCAACCAGCATTTAACACCGCAAACTTTAAATTTTACTACGGCTTTGGGGCACACATCGGTTCTACCGGTAAAGGGCATTACAAACGCATTGGTGGTGGCGATGAATATTATGACGATAACAAGATTTTGCTTGGTGCCGATGGTGTTTTAGGCTTAGAGTATTTGATTCCTGATTCTCCTATTGCTATCAGTCTTGATTTAAACCCACGCGTAGAACTGGCTACAGGCCCGTTTTTTGATCTTGCACCGGGCCTTGGTATAAAATATACTTTTTAATCGGCTTTTACTATAATAACCTTTTTGCTGGCGGCCTGTTGTCCGGTGATTACGCGTAAAACGTAAGTGCCTGATGACAGGCCGGCTACGTTAACAGCTTTTGAGAAAGCACCTTTTTGTGCCGACTCTTTGCTGCGATAAACTATACGACCGGTCATATCAACCAATTGAAGATCAAGTTCACCGGCTTCTTCAACGCTGAAGTATACATTCAGGTAATCTTTTGCCGGTACTGGGAATGCTGTAAGGCCTTCACGCGGGCTGGTAGTTTCCTCCGTAGCAACGCGGCCACCCGTTAATATAAGCGAAAAGTCTTGCGAGCCGTTTTTTAATACGCCCTTGTGCGTAACAGTAACAGTATAGCTGCCGTTGGCCAGAGCTGAGTTTATATATACCTGTTCTATATTGTCGCGTATGTTGTCGCCGTGTGTAGCTGCGGCAGATGGAGTTTCCGGGTTAAGTGTCCAAGGTGCGGTAACCGTGCCATTACCCGTGATGCGTATATCCAGATCATTTACCAATTGTGGCGTACGGTCATTTAAGGTACCAACCTCATGCGGCGTCCCTTCAGGGTCCGTCCATGAAATAGTCGCAGCCAAAGGAGCATTGCCGGTTGCGTAAATGGTATACCGGGCGGACTGGCCCTGAACGAGGCTACCCTCTATAATGCGGCTGCTGGTGCCATTGTTGGTTATGGTTTGTGCTGCTTTGCGCATGTCCAGCATCCCCCAGCCATAGATATAATCAGGTCCTTCGTTACCTGCATCAAAAGCTGTATGGCACACCAAACCTTTTAAGGTTGCCGCCTTCATGAGGCTATCATTATGCAATTTGGAATAATACTCCTGCAACAGCACCAATGAACCTGAAACATTTGGCGTTGACATAGATGTGCCGGAGCTGATATAGTATTGATCGCTGCCAGAAGCTGCCGTTGATACAAGGCGTACGCCCATACCTACTATATCCGGCTTAATGCGGCCGTCGTCTGTAGGTCCCCAGCTGCTAAAGCTAGCTATACGTACATCGGCGGCCGTATTTGGTCCGCCGTTGATTGGGTTTACAGCGCCTACAGTAAGTATGTTTTTTGCATTTCCTGTTGTAGTTATTACATCATAAGCATCGTTACTGCTGATGTTGGCCGGCCGGGGCCCTTTGTTGATTATGGTTTGGTCAGTACGGCTTTTGTAACCATAATAAGTGGAACCCAACGAAGGGCCATTATAACCATGGGCATTGCCAGCCGACTCAACCATAAGGTAATATGGTGCATTAAAAGCTATTCGGTCCCAGGCCTGCGCGCGCTCATCATAAAAACCAAAGAGGTAATCTTCGTTGTCCCCGGGCAAGCCGTACCATATCCATTGGCCTTCTTCGTTTTGGTCCCATCCGGCAACATCGCCATAAGAATGGTTAGATATTAAAAGCTCCGGCGCATTGTTACTTATCTCGCTTACGTCGTTATCAAAATCAAAAGATCTAAGAGTACTTAAACCAAAGGCCATGCCCTTTGCCGGTGCATAAATGCCCTGGGCAAACATGGTGCCAGCCACGTGCGTGGTATGGTCAATTGCTCCCGTTTCGCCGGCTGGTATTGTTATCGTTTTTGTGTTGAATTCGCGGTGCGTTCGTAAAACGGTACCACCGTCCCAAATAGCTATCTTGTTTTGTAATACCGGTGATGAGCCTGATAAATTCAGTCCTAATTCACCTCCGGGCTGCACGGCATCGGTTCGGGTTGCAGACGCTGCCTCAGTATTACTCGTGCGTAAAAATATAGGAAACCCTAACTTATTGACGCCTTGCAGCACCAGCACCCTGCCACCGGTGGTTACCTTACGCGTAGGCCAATTGTGCAATGCAGCCATTGAAAGCGCCTTTTGTTGCCCACTTTTAAACGAAGCGGATAGCTGTGCCGAAAAATTCTGAAGATTACTTTTTTGTGCTGAAGTAACAAGGTTACGCTGCGCATAGGCATGACTGAATGCCGATAAAATTATAAGGCTTGCAGCTACTGCCCGCACAAGGCTTTTCATGTAAGATGATTGTAGTTTTAAGTGATTGTCCGGTCAATATCAGCAATTTTTGGCAAATAGCATTGCTGCTAATGAAATATTGTTGCATGTACAACATTTGGCTATAAAAGAAAAACCCGGCAGGATTTTCATATTCCTGCCGGGTTCCTTGCTATTTAAAACGTGAACGTTTAAGATTTTGCTGTGGGATTACGTAAGTCGAGCTTTTCAATAATACCTGTAACCACTTTCGGCAAATCGTTAATAGCCTTTTGCGGATTCCTGATTTCGCCTACACCGTAACCACGCCAAACCATTTTGCCGGTACGGCGGTCTATAAGGTCGATGATAACTGTGCCTTCACGATAAGGTACGCGCTCTGCATAGCCTCCGCCCCAGCCCCAACCCGGTGCATAAGCCCATGGCGAGTAAAACATTGGGCGATAGCCCCAACCCCATCCCCAGCCATAAGCATAACCAGGATAAAAGCCGGAACCATAATAGTTGGTTTTATAGCCGCGGCCGGTCATGGTAGTAAAGTTTACTAACAGATCGGGCTCCTGCTGCTGTTCGCTTAAGCCTTTAGCTTGTAGTGCGGCAACAGCGGCATCTTTTATGTTACCTTCGGCGATGTCGTTAGCGTAAATCTTTCTTGGATTATTTTCGGATTTTGGCGCTGGTACAAATCCAAAGCTTTTGTAAGTGCTAAGGTCTGTTTTATTTTTTGCCGCAGTATAGTATTTGTAATTTGAGCATGCACTCAAACCGCCCAACATCAACAGTATTGCGGCGGCGAATAATAGTTTTCTCATGTTTCTCAATCTTCCTTTATAATAGGTTAGACCATTTCTAACTCAAATGGTTTAAAGCAATTAGCAATATTTATGATAAATATTTGCCTACAATAGGCATGCGCCTGCCCATACCAAATGCCTTTGGCGAAACACGCAGAATTGGCGGCGTTTGATAGCGTTTATGCTCTGCGGTATTTACCAGTTTAATTACCCTTCGCACTACCGCCTCTTCATAGCCCATTTGTATAATTTCAGCTGATGCGCAACGGTTTTCTACGTACTCTACCAGTATTTTGTCAAGCACATCGTATTCAGGCAGAGAATCCGTATCCTTTTGATCTGGGCGCAACTCTGCTGATGGTGGTTTTACGATAGTATTTTCCGGTATGATCTCGCGTTCCCGGTTAATGTACCGGGCTAAGTCAAATACCTGCGTTTTATACACGTCGCCGATAACAGAAATGCCGCCGCACATATCGCCATACAATGTGCCATAGCCTACTGCAGCCTCGCTTTTGTTGGATGTATTTAGCAAGATATAACCGAACTTGTTGCTCATGGCCATCAGCAGAACGGCCCGCGTGCGCGACTGTATATTCTCTTCGGCAATATTAAAAGGCAGGTTAGCAAATTGCGGAGCAAGCGCATGCTCAAACGAGTCGGTAATATCTTTAATAGGCACCACCTCGTGCTTGCAACCCAGGTTATTCACCAGGTCCAGCGCATCTTTAAGGGAATGATCGGTTGAAAATTTAGACGGCAGCAGTACCGCCATCACGTTATCGGGGCCTAATGCTTCTGCCGCCAGGGCACAAACTACCGCAGAGTCTATACCGCCAGACAAGCCTAAAATAGCCCTGCTGAAGCTCGACTTATAAAAGTAATCCTTGATGCCCAACAGTAAACCATCATATATCTGCTCAATATCGCCCGCTCGTGTTTCACGCACCCGCGATGCATGGTCAAAACTGATGCTGGCATCGTCATTCAATGTATAATACGAAACATTTTCCTCGAAATAAGGCATCTCATCAATCAGTGTACCTTGATTATCAAAAACAAGGGAGCCGCCATCAAATATCAGTTCGGTTTGTGCGCCTACATGATTCACATACAGCAAAGGAAGCTTGTAACGGCTGGCGTTATCTCTCAATATCTCTATCCTCTCCTCATCATGATTATAAGCAAAAGGAGATGCCGCTATATTGATCATTACATCCGGCTTTTGCTGTATGAGAGTATCCATAGGCCGGGTTACGTAAAGCGGATTTTCAATGGTGTTCCACAAATCTTCGCAAATAGTAAGCGCTATACGCTTACCCATAAAATCTATACAACGGAACTCGGTAGCAGGCTCAAAATACCGGTACTCATCAAACACATCGTAGTTAGGCAGCAAAGCCTTATCAACCTGTGCTTCAATAACGCCGTTATTAATAAAGTATGCCGAATTATTTAGATCCTTACCCTGCGGCCTGGTGTTAATGGTAGGTAAGCCTACTATGCAGGCAATACCCTTGCTGGCGGCCGCAATTTTTTTTGCGGCATCTTCACACAGGCTGATGTACTCCTTGAACTCTAAAAAATCGCGTGCCGGATATCCGCTCAAACACAGTTCAGCGAAAACCACAAGGTCTGCCCCCTCGGCCCGGGCCTTGTCAATAGTCGCAATCATCTTGGCCGTATTTGATTCAAAGTTGCCTATATGGTAATTGAGCTGAGCTAAAGCAATTTTCATGGATGTAGAGTTATTTATTAGTTTTGTACAGAATGAGCAAACTGTGTGCCTGTAACAAAGCAAAACAAATTTATTTATTTTTTAGCATGATGCTGCTTATTTGCGCCTGCCAGCATAGCAAAAAGGTAGATGTAAGCAACATTGATGTGAATGTAAAGATACAGCGTTTCGACCGCAGTTTTGATAGCATGCGCGTTGTGCCCATGGCGCAGCATGCAGCCGGTTTGCAAGGTAAATACGGTATGTTCTATAACGACTTTATAGAGCAGGTATTGCAGGCAGGCAACGTGAAAGATACGGCTTATTTTAACACCCTGCGCCAGGTATTTGCTGGCAAAGCATACCTCGACCTTAAACATGAGGTAGACTCCGTTTACCCCGACCTTGACCTGCAGGAGGCCGAACTTACAGACGCATTCAGGCGCATCAAATATTATTATCCGCAAAAGCGACTGCCAAAGGTATACGCTTATTTTTCAGGCTTCCAGGCGCAAACTTCTATTGGCGACGACTATTTTGCTATCGGGCTGGACATGTTTCTGGGTGCTAACGACAAGTTCTATCCATCCATTGTAAACGCTTACCCGCATTATATATCGCGCAGGTTTACGCCCGATAACATTACGCCACGTGTAGTGGAGGGTATTGCTCGTGAGGATATGTTTCCTGAAAATGATAACGATAAATCACTGCTCGCGCGAATGATCTACAACGGCAAGATCATGTATTTTATGGATAACGTTTTGCCAGACATGCCAGACAGTACTAAAATAGGTTATACTTCGCAGCAACTGAACTGGTGCAAGCAGTTCGAAAAGGAAATATGGGCATACTTTTTAGAGGAAAACATGCTCTATAATTCCGATTATCTGCAAATTCAGAAATTTTTGTCGGAAGCGCCATTTACACCGGGCCTTGGCGAAAAGAACGAGTCGGCACCCAAATTAGCCGTATGGACAGGCTGGCAGATAGTGAAGAAATACATGAAGAAAAACTCCGGCGTTACGCTGCAACAATTGATGGCCGAGCGTGATGCGCAAAAAATATTGAATGGCGCCAAATACCGGCCCGACTAATTCTCATAAACAACAAAGCCCTCCATAACAGAGGGCTTTGTTGTTAGTGCTGCTTGTATTATTTGCAGCAATCGGCTTTAGTGCAAACACTCGGCGGGCATTTAGTGCCTTTGGTGCAACTTGTGCAGGTTGCTTTGCGAGGCTTTACCTTTTTTGCGTCGCCATTTACATTAGCCATTACTGATGCTGCTGCAAAGGACAATGCCAATGCACTTACTATAATCTTTTTCATTTGTTAAATTTTTAATTTATTAATAACCGTTTTGTGAGGATAAGGCAGGTTTGGGTTATTAACAGGTGCATGGCGGTTTCCAAAAGGATGAATGGTAGGCAGACACTGCACCGATTAGTTTAGCTGCAACAGGATTTTGTAGATCCCATCCGTAAACTTTTTTGATGCCCAGCTTGTCAACAGCGAAAAAGCCGCAGATACTGCAAGTGAACATCATGGCGCAACCGGGCATGTCGCAACCGCGGTTTTTGTTTTTCTGAGGCTCTTTATGGCAGGCGTTCTTATCCATCTGCTTGCAGCAGGCATGTGCTTCTTCAGCTGCCGGCTGTGCCAGTACAGGTGCAGAAGTAATAAATGCCATGCAAAACAAAACGATAAACGCTACCAGTCTCATTAATGCAAATAACGGCAATTAAAAGCCTATATTACAAACGCTTTGGGAATAAATGCTGAGCCAATTTTCTGAAATATTACGAAATCCTAACGTCGGCTTAACTTAAATTTTTGTCTCATTAAACAATAACTGTTATTTTAAGCAACTTTATCCAGCACGATAAAATAATTTATGCCGATCTATAAGCATTATTCGTTCGACCTCTGGCTTACCCTTATCCGCTCTAACCCGGCGTTTAAACAGGAGCGTGCCCGTTATTTTCATCAGCATTTTAACTTTAATAACCAGCCTTTAGTGGAGGTGGAAAGAGTTTTCAGGCAGGTTGATTTAATGATAAACCACATTAATGAAAACACCGGTAAAAATGTGGATGCGGACGAGATGTACCTGATGGTTATCAGCCTGCTTAACGGGGGGCATGAGTGCATTGCCGGTATTGATGCCGAGGCACTTTGCAGTCAAATGGACAGGCTTATTTTCAGCTATATGCCTATGGTATATAGTACGGATACTATCAACTCCTTAGCTCACCTGCGGGACGCGGGTGCTACAATCAATATACTCAGTAACACAGGCTTTATAAGGGGTAAAACGTTGCGCTTGATATTACAAGAGCTCGGGCTGGCTGAGTATTTTGATTTTCAACTTTACTCTGATGAGGAAGGTTATTCTAAACCACACCCTGCCTTTTTTGCGCAGATTCTTGATAAAGCCGCTTCTTTACATAAGGGCAATTTACAGCCAGACGAAATTATCCATGTAGGAGACAATGCACATGCCGACGGCGATGGCGCAACTGCCTGCGGGATAAACAGTTTCATAATTAATTCCAATTCAAAAACCATACAAAACCTATTGCATGAACCCTATCACGTATTCACTTCATAAAATCAGCGACAGCAATGATTTCGGTTTTGAGCCGGCAGATTACAGTCGCTTTAAATATGGCGACGGGCACGTTGCCCGCACTTTTGGTGCAGCGCTGGCGAGGGGGTTTATTGGCGCGCATCTGCAAAATATGGATGCAGACACGCAGCTGGTAGTTATTTCTAGCCCTTACTCCTTTATTCCAACGGCTACATTTACGCTGAAAAATTATTTTGTGGCAGCCCTTAACCGGTGGCTTGCCGCTAATGACCGGCCCGTTGTTCAGGAAGCTAAAGTGCACCGTACAATCACTTATAAGGAAGATTACGGCGCACTGGATGCTGCCCAGCGCCTCCAACTCATCGGTAATGATTCTTTTCACATTGATCGTGAATTTATTGCAGGCAAAACATTGCTGTTTCTGGATGATATCAAGATAACCGGCAGCCACGAGCATATGATATTGAAAATGGCCAACGAGTATAAGCTATGCAATGATATTTACATGCTTTACTTTGCAGAGCTGGTTAATCAGCAAGTGCATCCGAGTATTGAAAATTATTTGAATTATTATAGCGTAGAAAGTATTTTTGATCTTGACGACATTATCCTGAAAGGTAATTTCTGTATTAATACCCGCATTGTAAAGTACATCTTAAATTATGACCACGATAGCTTCAGGATATTTTTACAGAACAAACCCGATGATTTTGTAGATACTTTATATGACATGGCCCTCGGCAATGGTTACCATACCATGGAGTGCTATCAGCAAAACTTAAACTATATTATTAACCAGCTACCAGCGAGCAATAAAAACTTAGCATAACATGGCAATCAACTTGCAAAAAGGACAGCGTGAAGCTATATCCGCACCAAAATTTACTATCGGTTTAGGGTGGGATACCAACAGTTCATCAACCGGTTCAGCGTTTGACCTTGATGCTTCTATCTTTATTTTGGGCGAAAGCAAAAAACTGCTTGCCGATGAATATTTCGTTTTCTACAACAATTTAAAATCACCTGATGAAGCCGTTACCCATACGGGCGATAATCTTACCGGCGAAGGCGCGGGCGATGATGAGCAGATTAAGGTAGATTTGTCTAAAATCTCGCCGCAGGCATCAGAGATCTGTATTGTGGTTACTATTCACGATGCTGATAACCGCCGCCAGAACTTTGGGCAGGTGCGTAACTCTTTCATCCGCATTTTTGATACTGATACCAATTCTGAATTGCTTAAATATGAGCTGGAAGAAGATTTTTCTATAGAGACAGCCGTGGAGTTTGGCCGTATTTATAAGCGCAACAACGAGTGGAAGTTTGAGGCGGTAGGCGTGGGCATGAAAGGCGGCTTGCAGGATTATCTTAACAAATACAATTAACCAACTAACCTAATCTGAGAAAGCATTATGGCAATTAACCTCGAAAAAGGGCAGCGTATAAGCCTCGAAAAACCGAACGGCAGCAAGCTGCAAAATATATGTGTAGGCATTAACTGGGGCGCTATCGAAAAGCGCGGTTTCTTCGGCACAAAAAAGGAAGCAGTTGACCTGGATGCCAGCTGCGCTTTGTACGATGAAAATAAGAATTTGCAGGAGGTAGTATACTTCGGGAATCTCAAATCAAAAAACGGATCGGTTCGCCACAGTGGTGATGACCTTACCGGTGACGTAGGTGGCGATGACGGTTTAGACAATGAGGTGATCACTGTTGATTTGGCTAATCTGAGCCCGAGCACCACTTATGTGGCTTTTGTATTGAACAGCTTTCGCGGTCAGGATTTTGGCGATATACCTTATGCGTCCATCCGTATGTTTGAAGGTACGCCAACACGGGTAAATGAGGTATTTGCCAAGTTTAACATCACCGGCGGCGGTTTTGCCGGCCATGTATCAATGGTGATGGGCGTTTTTTACAAACGCAACGGCGAATGGAAGTTTAATGCCATCGGCGAGCCTACTAAAGACCGCAAGTTGCAGGAAACGGTACAAACCGTAACCCAACGCTACTTATAGTAACATTTAAAGCCTTTGTTCATCTAAACGCAAACAAAGGCTTAATTTTAAACTTACCCCTTATATGGAACCAAACCTGAATACTGAACCGGGAACTAACGTACCTGCAACGCTTAAAGTAATTGATAAGGACGGCAATGTAGACCTTAGCCAGGCCACGCCCGAACAGTTGGCTAAATATAATCAGCTTAATAAAGACCTTAATCCAGCCGATGCTAACTCTATACTTAACTATGGTGTAGAAGTGCAAAACGGGATGGAGCGTTACAGCAACCAGTTCCTGTCATCGGTACGTACCTATAATTCGGGCGAGGTTGGGGTATTGATCAACGATCTGCTTACCGAACTAAATTATATTGATGTAGATGAGCTGGAGCAAAATTCATTCACTTCATTTCTTTCAAAAATTCCACTGATTAAGCGTTTGGTATTTGATACTAAGAAGCTTTTTCAAAAGTATGACCTGGTTGTCAATAACGTTGATAAGATAACTAACAAGATAAAAGCCGGCCGCCTTAATGCTATTAAGGATAATGCATCGCTGCAAACCATGTTCGACAACAATGTGGAATACATTAAGCAGATGGAGGAGCTTATTATTTCGGGCCAGTTAAAGCATGAAGAGTTGAGCGCCAAACTTGCTGAGATGGACGCTAACCCGGCTGCCTATAATGATTACGAAATTGCCGATCTGCGCGAGTTTGTAAACCGTTTGGATAAGCGCCTCGCTGATATGAAGGTTGTTCGTTACATTATGCTGCAATCGCTGGCGCAAATACGTGTAGTACAAAACAATAATACTTCTGTAGCCGAGAAGGCACAGTCTATTGTGACTACAACCATCCCGGTATGGAAGAACCAGCTTACAATTGCTGTTGCCCTTAACAGGCAAAAGGCCAATGTGGAGATGCAGAAAAAGGTGTCTGACACTACCAATACCATACTCCAAAAGAACGCAGAGTTGCTTAAACAAAACAGTATTGACGTGGCCCGCGAGAACGAGAAGACCATTGTGTCTTTGGATACGCTGAAACGTACTACTCAATCGCTCATAGAAACGCTTAACGAAGTGAAGGCAATACATGAGCAGGGTGCACAAAACCGCAAAACACTCACAACCGAATTGCAAAACCTTGAGACCGAACTGAAAAAGAACGTAACCAATACGGGCAAATGAGTTAGTTAATCAATGGATGAAAACCTGACACTCCGTGAGTCTGAACGTACGCTCAATAAACTGCACCTTCTCTCCACATTTTTTGAGGATGAGATAGTTTATAAGATTTACTTGCGCACACAGGTCATCCATAAAATGTATGCTACCAACCCCGAGCTTGATATTAACAAGCTCGATCTTTTTCATACCCAGTTCACCTTGCCCGCTATTGATCTGCTCAGGCGCATCAAAAAGATCAATGAGAGCAAGGTGGGCTTGTTATTTACCGAAATCAGCCTTAACGAAGACCTGATCAAAAGTATCAGGGATTCCGACTTTAATGAGGCTGATTTTAATAACGATAAGCAACGGCAAGCTACCCGCATCAACAATTCGCTGCGCAGGCTATACCAAACCCTGTCTGACGGGGTAGACGAATATCCGCTGGTGCGCAGCATCAACGCTTTCAGCGCCCGATATGCCGACGATTTTTTTTACACAATTGATGCATCGCTATTGGCAGAGCTGACGGACTACGAGCAAAAAGATGTTTATACATCGGCACACGTGGTCATTCATAAAAAGCTCATGGGCCGGTTATGTAAGTATGACTTCCGCACGGCATTTTACTGCGGTTTAAAAACCGGCGATCTGCTGCTGGAAGTATACCGTTTTTTAGATGATGACGATCATTTTGTGTTCTATCCATCGCGCAACTTGTTTTTGCTGATGGATCTTGAAAAGATAAAGGATATTAATCTTACCACCGATGTTACGCGCAACCGCCGCATTATACAGGAGCTGGAAGACAAGAACGACCAGTTGAAAAGTCGCGCGCATTTAACCCGTATAAATATCCCTGCCGAGGTAAAAGAGCTGCTGGCCGAAAATTACAAGAAAATATCCGACATTAACTTTTTGCAGAATATTGCCAGTTTTGATGCGCAGGCCAACATTCTTAAAACCATGCTCAATACGGATATTATTTAGTTATTGTAACTTAGCGCTGCAACAATCATCTAAAACAAAACTTTTAACACACTAAATGGACTTTTTACACACCCTTCTGGGCGACGACATTAAAGCGGGTTTGCTCATCATCCTCAATCTTATTGTTATCGAAAGCTTGCTATCTGTAGATAATGCTGCTGTATTGGCTACCATGGTGCTTGATCTGCCTAAAGAGCAGCGCAGCAGGGCGCTACGTTACGGTATCATAGGAGCTTACGTGTTTAGAGGTATATGTTTGCTGCTGGCAAGTCAGCTGGTAAAAATATGGTGGTTAAAGCCGTTAGGTGGCTTATACCTCCTTTACCTGGCCTTTAATTATTTCCGCAGCAAATCTGCCGTTAAGGAGGAAGAGGAAGATGTAAAGAAAGAAGAAAGCTGGATTTACAAATCTACTGTAGGGGTTATTGGTACCTTTTGGGCTACCGTTGCCTTGGTGGAGGTGATGGACCTTGCCTTCTCTATTGATAACGTGTTTGCTGCAGTTGCATTTACTGATCACTTGTTCCTCATTTACACCGGCGTATTTATTGGCATACTGGCTATGCGTTTCGTGGCGCAGGCTTTTGTTAAGCTGATGGAAAAATTCACCTTTCTGGAAACGGTGGCTTTTATAGTAATTGGTTTGCTGGGCGTTAAGCTTGCTGCATCTCTATACACACATTTTTACGAAACACCGCTTGCCAAATTCCTTGAAAGTGAAAAAATGGACCTTTTTGTATCGCTTTTCACGGTAGGCATATTCGTTGTTCCGGTACTTACATCGTTATTATTCAATGTTCCGAAACGGAATGTAATTAAGCCGGAAGTGGCGGAAGATGCCGAAAAAGTGCTCGACAAAAGCTAACAGTGTATACAAGCTTTACGCTTATATACCTTTTGGAATCCCTTTCTAACTACAACGTATTCGTAATTCAAATAACGTTTTAGCACAGGTGGCTTGTAAAAAATTGTATTTTGCTGCCGCCAATTCTAAAACGCTATGAAAAACATTTACTTTCTGATATTACTGCTGTGCCCTTTGTTATCATTGGGACAGGGCAAGGTTGATCTGTCCGGGTTAAAAAAAGCAGGTGCTGTTAAAGCTAATGTAGATAGGGACATGCTTTATGTGAGCTGGCCGGCAGGTAATAACCAAAAAGGACGGCTTATAGTAGATTTGAAGCAAAGCACACCTTTGTTTAAAAGCATGCAGCTTACGGATAAAGGTGTCTACAAAGAGGTAGCCTCTAACCTCAACCCTGCCTTTGTACTTACAGTTGGCAAGCGCGACCTTATATCTCAAAATGGATGGAACATCTTTTTTGACAAGGTCCCACAAAAGCCTCATCAATCCTACAACGTAAATTTTCAAAAAACAGACGTAAAGGTTAGCACCGTAGGATCTCGCACCGTATTGAGAATTGGCAAATTAAATGCCGATAAGTTTGCAGGTGCACTTGAGGTAACGCTTTACAATGGCTCGCCGCTTATCAACATAGCCGCGGTGATGTCAACGCAGGTAGACTCTACAGCTATTGTATACGATGCCGGACTAATTACGCAAAAGCCGGAATGGAAAAATATTGCATGGGCCAATACTGACAATAAACTGCAGGTAAATCCTGTTGCCAATAACGAGGCAAGTATTAATGAGGCAGTTAAGTACCGTACTTTAGTGGCGCAATCTGCACAAGGCAGCCTAGCCGTCTTCCCTGCGCCGCATCAGTATTTTTATCCGCTCGATGAAGCCTTTAACTTAAAGTTTGTTTGGCACGGCAACCAGTATCGTGATATGGTGCAAGGCTATGGTATAGGTATAAGACAGGAATTGGAGGGCGATAAACGCTTTGTGCCCTGGTTTAACGCGCCACCGGGCACGCAGCAGCGGCTCAACTTTTTTTGTTTGTTGAGTGCCGGGTCGCCGCAGGCGGCGCTTACTGCTGTAAAAAAATATACGCATAACGATGTTTATCCTGCTATACCCGGCTACAAAACGCTATCGAGTCATTTTCATAATGAGTATATTATGAGTGTGGTGCGCAAAGGCAAACCCGTACCTGATAGTCCCAACTTCGTTAAAGTATTTAAACGTACCGGTATCAATATCATTCACCTGGCCGAATTCCATTACACAGCGCACCCTAAAGGGCCGGATAGCCTGCGGTTGCCGGAGCTTAAAGCCTTGCATGATATGTGCGAGCGGTTCTCAGGTAACAACTTTCTGTTGCTGCCAGGCGAAGAGCCTAACGAATACCTGGGCGGGCATTGGTTATCCTTTTTTCCTAAACCGGTGTACTGGGTAATGTCGCGCAAGCAAGGCCAGCCTTTTGTGGAGCAAGTACCCGGATACGGCAAAGTATATCATGTAGGCAGTAAAGATGACGTGCTTAAATTAATGGAAGCCGAGAATGGGTTGATGTGGACTGCCCACCCGCGCACCAAGGGTTCCACTGGCTTTCCGGATGCTTATAAGAATGAGCCCTTCTTCCTGTCAGACCATTTTATGGGTGGCGCCTGGAAACATATTCCTGCCGACCTTTCAAAGCCGCGCCTTGGGCAACGCGTGTTCGACCTGTTGGACGACATGAACAACTGGGGCCTGAAAAAGCATGTTATCGCCGAGGCAGACCTTTTTACCGTTGAGCCGGAAAACGAAATGTACGCCCACCTCAACGTAAATTACCTTAAAATGGATAAGCTGCCCGACTACCGTAAGGGCTGGCAGCCCGTGCTTGATGCCATATCCAAAGGCCAATTCTTCACCAGCACCGGTGAAGTGCTGATACCGCAATTTACTGTGGGTGCAAAAACCTCAGGAGAAACGCTGAAGGTTGCAGCCAATGGTCAGGCAGTAGTAAAGGCGACGCTCAATTGGACATTCCCGTTAAGCTTTGCCGAAGTGATCTCTGGTGATGGTGACAAAGTATACCGCCATCGCATCGACCTAACTAATACCGAGGCCTTTGGCAAGCAAACATTCTCCTGGCCCGTAAATCTGCAGGGGCGCAAATGGGTGCGACTGGAAGTTTGGGATGCCGCCGTTAACGGGGCATTTACCCAAACGGTTTACCTTGACTAATCCGTCAAATTGTTTAGCATGGCTTATGCCGCTATTGATGCATAGGCCTGGGACAATACTGTCGCTGCCTGTTCAACTTCGTCAATAGTGTTAAGCTTAGAGAAGGAAAACCTCACTGTGGAGCGGTCTGCCTGCGGTTTAAGCGCCTGCAACACATGCGATGCATAACCAGTAGAGCATGCGCTACCACCGGAAACCGCTATACCAAACTCATCAAGATGGCTCAGTAAATTTGTGCCGTTCTCGGGCAGGCTTACGCTTAAAACAGTATAGAGGCTTTTATCTTGAATTGCTGAGCAGCCGTTAAATTGCACACCGGGGAGTAGATCCGTAAGGCGATTGATCAAATGATTCTTTAAAGCCTGAATATGTTGCTGGTGCTCATCAATATGCTGATAAGCCAGCTGCAAAGCTGCCGTTAAGCCGGCTATGCCTGCAATGTTTTCTGTGCCGGCGCGGAGCTTGTTTTCCTGGCCCCCGCCGTGAATGAGCGGACTTAACTTGACGCCGCTACGACAATATAGAAACCCCACTCCTTTAGGGCCATGAAACTTATGTGCAGAAGCGGTTAAGAAATGTATAGGCGTTTGGGAAAGGTCAAACCGGTAGTGACCAACGGTTTGCACGGTGTCTGTATGGAAGAGGGCATTATAGGTTTGGCAGAGCTGTGCTATAGCTTCTATGTCATTTAAATTGCCAATTTCGTTGTTGGCATGCATTACAGATACCAGTGTATTAGCGTTACCTTGCAGCAAAGTCTTTAGGTGGTGAAGGTCTAAGTTGCCTTGCTCATCATTATCAATAAAACTTACGTTGATGCGGCCTTCCTTTTGTAAAGCACTTAATGTATGCAGCACCGCATGATGTTCCATACGTGTAGTAATAACATGGTTAACGCCATTAGCATTTATTGCGGAGAGTATAGCCATATTGTCGGCCTCTGTACCGCCAGAAGTAAAAGTAATTTCATCGGCCCTGGCATTTAAAAGGCCGGCAATGGTAGCGCGGAAGTCGCGGATGGCTTGCTTGGCCTCACGGCCTATTTGGTGATGGGATGACGGATTGCCGAAAACATTCAGCAGGTAAGGAGTCATGGCTTCAAATACAGCTTTGTCAAGCGGGGTTGTGGCGGCGTTATCAAGGTAAATTTTCATATAAAATATTTGATTAATGTTTGTTTACCAGAGTGCCGAGGTTAGCCATGCTAAGTGTTTATCTTTCTTCATAACCATGAAGCAGGAATTGGCACCTTATACCTTACAGGCACAGGTTGCCAAGACGTCACAGGGCCTTTCCCTCGGTCTTTCTGGATAAAATTTAAAGAACTATAATGCAAATATAATACTAATCTATAAAATCTATAGTTTTTGTAGATTTTTTTTTGATTTCGTTTGATAAACTGTTACGTTTGTCTCATTACGTCATCAGGGGCCGGTTTTTCGTTGGGAGTAAAAGACGTTTACAAACATTAAAGGCGGAGTGGCCGAGTGGTTAGGCGGGCGTCTGCAAAACGCTTTACAATGGTTCGAACCCGTTCTCACGCCTCTTTCTATATAGTTTGTTGTTGGTTAGTTTACAGCCTTCCGGTAACCCGGAGGGCTGTTTCATTACCGTGACGGTGGTCTACAAATCATCAGCAGTGTACCTGATATTTTGTTTGATAGACTCTTTATGAAATGCGTTGACCTGCGCTTGCAGCGAATTAAAATCAAACTCATGATTGGTGCCACAATCCAGCATATTAAAATATACGGAAGGTTTTATGCTCTCAAAATACTCTACAACGTTACTGCTCCATAGTAATTGACAATTGCCTTTAATGCGCGATATTATTTCAGCAATGCCCTCCTGGAATTTTATGGTTCTTACATGGCAGCTCTCCAGTTTTCCTTGCGGATAAAATAATAACACATTACCCGGCCGTTCCAACACCTCCGCAGCGTACTTAAAGCTTTCTGTGATAGAAATCTTACCAGGCTCTACAGAGAAACTACCAATATAGCGCAGCCAGGGATTTTTTTCCATCTGTTTTTTCAGCGACATGATGTACAATTGATCTGCCTTGCCTTGTTTAACTAATGCATGGTACACCAGGTAGAAGCCTAAAATGCCATCAACAAAGCCAAAGTGGTTACATTGTAGTATATAAGAGTGATTGGGTTTTATTTCGGGAAAGCTTATAGGCAGTTTGTTAAACCGCATTTTGCAGTAAGCGCTTACAAAACGGCCTATCAGCTTTAGTAAGAATAATGGTAATGGTTTTGATTTGATAATCATAAGCATTGATGCTTGCGGCACCTTAAAATGCTAAGGTTATATAATTATTTCATTGCTGCAAGCAACGCCGAAAAGTTTACTTTAAACGGCTTACGAGTGCCATAGCCCAGGCATATTCGCCATCATGTGAGATGCTAAGGCTAATATGGTATGCATCAGGGTGATTTTTTAAAGTAACTGATGGCATACCAGCGGGGCGGGCCCGCGATATTACTATATGCTTCCAGTTCAACGGGTGATTGCTTAACTGTTTAACGGCTTTGTATACCGCTTCTTTAGCCGCCCATGTAGATGCATAGCGTAGTAAGGGTTCGCTGAAGCTGTCGCAATAAGCTATTTCGTCAGCGGTGTAAACTTTGCCTTTAAAAAGATCTGTTAATGATAGCTCAAAATCAGGCAGGTAAACCAAATCATTTCCAATGGCTGTATGACCGGTTGGAGTAAATGATACCTGTATTTCAAGCTCAGGCTTCATCAACCGGTATTGCCATTATATTAAAGCCACCATCCACATAATGAATGTTCCCGGTTATCTTTTTAGAAAGGTCCGAGAAGTAGTAAAGGGCAGCGTTGCCTACATCCCCGGCATCAATATTACCAAGAGGAGCGGTGTTTTTGCCAAGTTTTCGTATTTTCCGGATACCGTTTATTCCACCTGCGGACGAAGTCATTACCAGGCCGGCCGACAATGCATTTACCCTTACCTGCTTGTTCCGGAAGTAACTGGCCAGGTAGAGCACGATGTTTTCAAGCGCAGCTTTGTTGATGGCCATGCCCGCATACTCGGGGAAAACCCTATTGGCTGCGTTATGAGTGAGCGTAAGTATAGACGCGTTTTTTTGCAGATGAGGTTCGGCAACCCTTGCAATGCGTAAAAGTGAATACGCGCTGATGTTAAAGGAGTCTGCAAGGTCATCAAACGGAATGTCTATAAATGTCGGTGCCGCATCAGCACTGCCGGGAAGAGTGGTGCACATTACCTTGCTATTGCCATAGGCTATTGCATGCAGTATGTAGTCAATAGGGCCTAACTCCTCTGCCACAAATGTGATAAAACGGCTGATCTCTTCTTCATTACGCACATCAACCTGTATGGCAAAGCGCGTATCAAGGTTTAGTTTTTCCATGAGGTACAACACCTCCTCACGGGTGTCCTCTACATAACTAAGTGCAATTTTACATCCGGATTGCTGCAGTTTAACGGCAACATTATAAGCGATGGAGCTATCGTTCCGCACTCCGAATATAACAGCAACTTTACCTGCGTTATTTATCATAAGTTGGGCCTTGATATTTTAATGGCACTGTTAGTGCCGCCAAAACCATAGTTGAGACAAACAATGCTGTCTATAGGTTTGGTTAAAGTAGTTTGCGGTATAAGGTCGCGATAGGCAGCAAGCGGTTTGTCGGGCCCTTCCCAGATGCTTTGGGTTTGGTAGCTTTCCAGTTCAGGGCTTAACTGAAATGAATTTTTGCAAGGCAATACTTTCTGTTCTTTTAGCATCATTAAAGCCGTAATGAATTCCACAGAACCGGCAGCGCCAAGCATGTGCCCGAACTGTGATTTTGGTGCCGAGATGTGGTACCCGTCTTCGCCCAGCGTATCAACAACGCTCAGCAATTCAATGGCATCCCCTGCTGGTGTTGATGTGCCATGAACCTTCACTACGTCAGGTTTACCCGGTGAGCCTGCCAGCAAACCCTTCCATAAACGTTTTTGCCCCGCAAATGATGGAAAGAACATGTCGCCATCGCCGTCAGAATTATTAAAATACTCATCAATCACACACAGTATCTCTGCACCTCGGGCGCGGGCTTGTTCATATTCTTCCAGCGCAACTATGCCTGCACCAAATGAACATACAAAGCCGTTGCGGTCTACGTCGAAAGGGCGCGAACTTTCTTCCGGACTAAAACCTTTACTCAACACCTGCATGCCGTCAAACCCGATGAAGGTCTCCAGTGATGTGCCCTCAACGCCACCGGCGATGATACGGTCTTGCAGGCCAAACTTTATCAAACGGTAAGCATAACCAATATTACCTAACCCAGTAGCGCAGGCGGAACCGATAGCTTCACATACGCCGCGGTTTTTTATCAGGATAGATACGTTGGCCGCTTCACGGTAAACCATGGTGCGGTCAACAGCATGGCCGCCGCTCATACGCGTCTTTTTACCATTCACGTAAAAGTTGTGCCAGGCACTCCGTAGTATTACGTTCCCCGCACCTCCTGATCCAATTACCACGCCCGTTTGTTCAGACTGTACTTCTTCGTCCGTCCATCCGGCCATCTTAATAGCATCGAGTGTGCCGAGCATGGCCCATATACAACCAACATCAGCCGTTGCAAGGTTAGTGTCCGGTATGCGGTTCAGTGTATCAATATAAGTTTCAGGGTAGTTTTCGGCCAGTGAGGAGTACACAACTTCAAGCCCCATTTCCTGCTCGGTTATAAAACCGGAAACAGATGAGCGTATGTTTTTGCCATAAGCGAGAGCCTGGTCCCAAGAGCGTATCAGGCTTTGATTGGAAAATAATTTCGTGCTGAAATCATTGATGTCCTTGCAGGCAGGGAAAGCTCCGCCCATGCCAACAACCGCTACTTTCCTGCCTGCCATATTATTCTCTTTCTTTTGATTTCAGAATCAGGTCAACAATGTCTTTCACCTTTGAGCCCAGATCATCAATATCGTCATCTTCAAATTCCACATCAAATTTCTGCTCAGTTTTTGCAACGATGTTGATCATTTCTGTCGAGGGCGTGTTGAGGTCCTTTATAAAGTCTGTCTCCTCATTAATGCCCGCCAGTTTCTCGGGGTTAATGGTACGTACCGTTCTCAGTATTTCTACCAAACCATCAATGATTTCCTGTCTTTCCATTAATTGTTGTTTATTTCTTGTTTGTTTTTTAATGATCGCCCGGTGATATCCTTAAACTCAGCAACGAGGGTAAACTCCTGCGAAAGGTCATACTCAAGCAGGCGCTGTTTAGTAAAATGCTCAAAATAGGCATCTAAAGCCATTCCTGCAGGGGCTTTGTAAATGCGCCCTTCGCATACCATCTGCCTGAATTTATAAAACCTTATAAATCCGATGCTTATAAAGGTATCCCCTTCTTCCAGGTAACCGATAAAGTTTACAGCACCTATACTAATAAACCTTGGGATAAATGATTTAGACAATTCTACCGGCGAAGTGTTTGTTTTTTCGCACTCTAAAAACATGGTGCATGAGCCCGTGGTTGCCTGTGCAAATGCCTCTATCTGGTCTACTCCCCTGAAAATGCCAAAATGGTCATGCACGTCGAAGGCCGTAGGGGTATAGCTGGCAACAATGCCTGCATCAGGTTGGTGCCAGTGATAGTTATCAACCAGTAATTTAGTAGGCCCATGATTAACCAGCAAATCTTTAGGGGCCGTTCCGCGCAGATTGGTTACATGCGTACCGTTATTATAAAAGCCCGCCATTGATATGTATGTTAGTTCCGTTTATGTATGATGCTTTGTCGGATATAAGGAAAGCCACCGTTTGAGCCACCTCATTAGCCTGTCCGTACCTGTTAGCGGGGATGGCAGCCAGGAATTTCTCCTTATCTGCCGCAGGTATTCTATCCGTCATGTCCGTCTCGATAAAACCCGGCGCTATGCTGAGAACCCGGATTTGATGGTCCTGGCTTAATGCAGCTACTTCGCGCGCGAGGGATTTAGACAGCGCTACCATGGCAGCTTTAGTAGCAGTGTACACTGCCTGGAATGCGTTGCCGCTCTCTGCCACGCATGAGCTTACGTTGATAATTACACCTTCCTTTTTTAACAGGAAAAGCTTTAAGGCGGTTTTACATATCATCACCGGTGCCTTAATGTTTACATTGAGCATTTTGTCAATATCAGCTTCCGGTTGATAAACGAGCGATTTATCCAGTGCAACGCCGGCATTATTTATAACGGCAAAAAGATCTTCGCCATGCTCCTTTTTCAGACGGCTGCAAAACTGGTTTATCTGTTGCGGGTCGCTTAAATCAGCGCATAGTAAATCAGCGCCTTCAATAGGCTCGGTAAAGCTGGCCTCGCTGGTAGCGTGCAGTATTAATGAATATTCTGCAGATAATTCCTTTGAAATAGCGAGACCCAATCCCCTGCTTGCTCCGGTTATCAGTATCTTCTTTTTTGCCATTTCTGAGCGGTAGGTTTGTTAGCTTAAAGGCCTTACACCTGTCAGTAAATAACAGTGCGGTGTATAGGCGTTCAAATATAAGTTTTATATCATAAATAAAAATACATACGCCAGGCGCTGGCGGCTTTGTACTGAACGCTTATTTACCCAAACGCTGTAAACCCTCCTTGGCCTGCGTATCAATACTGTTCTGGTATTCGTGATTTTTCATCTGCAGGGTCATGTTGTAAAACTCGGTGGCCTTTTTATAGTCTTTCCGCTGTTCATAAATAAGCCCCGAATTAAGGGCAGCATTTGCAGCAAAGTAATAGGTTTCCTTACGGCCGGCATTAATGGCATTGCGGTAATTGGCTAAAGCGTCGTCAAAATTGTTCATGCGGTCGTAGGTTCGGCCGAGTCTGTAGTACCATTCTGTTCTGTCGCGGTTGTTCTTCAAATCATTTGCCTGTACAGATTTCAGTTGCGTAAGCGCATTACTATAATAACCGCCATCAAAGTAAAATCGAGCTTTAAGTAGCGTAATATCCGGCCTGGTGTCATTGGCTTCTTTCAGCGCTTGTTTGTCTTTCTCATCGGTAGCATAACCCTTAGCTTTGGTTTGAGCCACGTAATAATTGTATTTGCTCGTGTTGTTTTTAAGCAGATAGTAATATGCCAGTTTTTGATATGAGTCCTTTATATAATTTATACCGTGCGTTTCATTAATGAACCTGGTAAGATAGGTGTTGGCGTCAGAATCCATACGGCATAATTTGGCGTTGCCCAACCAATAATTGGTAAGTGGCAGGTTTATATAACTGTCGGATTTCGGCACCTTTTCAAAGTAGTTGATGGCAGCATCGTTATGCCCTGTTTTAAAGGCAACGTACCCGTGCAGGTATGTTTTAAGCATACTACTGTCCCGCATGGTATCTAACAATGCCGAAAGCCGGTCGTAGTTGTTGCGGTTATGCAATACATCTATATCTGTAAAGCATATAAGAAATACGGCTTCGTCATTATAATAGCCGAACTTGCTTTTGCTGAGCTGTGTACGGAACCTTTCTAACTGTTTATAGCCGGTTGATACATTGCCTTTAAAGCCGAAGAAGCCTGCAATGCCTTTCAGGTTTGATGGAATGGCACCAAAGATAACTTCAATTAAAGCAAGGCTTTTTTGGTTGGGTAAAAAATCTTTAAACTTCTCGTTGTTATCGTTCAATAAACTACGGGCTTTTTTAAGATCCATCATGGCCGAGGTATAATCGCCAAATTTTGATTTGAGCATGCCCCATTGCAGGTATATCTCGGCTTGAGCAAAAAGGTAGTACGGTGAGTTCTTGTCGTTATCTTTTATGGCGTCAAGGCGGTCGCCTTTGCGGTCTTTGTATTTTTCGTATTCGCTTTTGTTTTCTGAAGTAAGCAGGTGCAGGTAATCCAGATAGTTTTCCAGTAAAACAGGTATGCCATTATGCGGAAACCTGGCCTTTTCGTCCTGTATATAGCGACGCGCATCATTAAAACGTAAATCAAATATGGCATGATAAGCGGCCGTTGAGCCAGCATCAAACACAAAATTTGCCTTGGTGGTGTTGGTTATGAAAAAGAAGAACAATAAAGGCGTTATAAACTTATACGGCATTATTAAATATTTCCTTAATAAGTACGAATGTGCAAATAAGTTTTTAACGAATACAATCGGCCGGATAAAATCAACTCGTGGCCGACATAATATTACACCAGCATGTGTGACTAAACAATAAAAGCCCGGGCAATTAGCCCAGGCTTTAAATCATAGGTTGATGTGTACAATATCAGTTTCTGTTTTTAACGCGGTTGCTTTCTTCATCGGCACCTGTTTGGCGTTCGCGGGTCTTAATCTTGGTGTTGCCAAAATTATAAGTAAGGCTTACGCGTGCAATACGTGATTCGCGGCGCTGGCGGATGTCAAAATCAACTGTTTGGTATTGCGCAGTAAGGTTGTTTCTGCGTGTAAAGAATACGTCGCTTACTGCAAATTTTACGTTCAGCTTCTTTTCCAAAAAAGAGCGGCTTAAACCGGCGTCAACATAATACTGAGGTTTAATGTCATATATACCATAACGTAACGCCGATTGGTAATAACCCATCAACTCGCCTTTAAGCGACCAAGGCATTAGGAACGTTTGTGTAGCCCGTGCAAAGAAAGATGCCTTGCCTTTATTTAGATTACTGCCCAATAAGTTCTCGGCCTGGAAACTATTATAAAAGCCGTTAATGTTAAGGTTACCTGTCCACCACTTAGTAATAGTAAAAGGTGTGTTAATGTTGATGAAATAGTTTTTCTGTGATTTGAAGTTCAAGTTTGTTTGGTATGTGGTTTTTGCGGCTGTATCTGTAAGTATAATTTCTGTGTAAGGGTCAGTTGTTTTGCTATAGCCAACACTTACGTTAATGGTTTTATTATAGGTATAGTTCAATTCAAAAGCGTTGGTGTATTGTGGTTTCAGAAATGGGTTACCTTGCGAAAAGGTAAACTGATCCAGGTAATAAACAAACGGGTTAAGGTCTTCATAACTTGGGCGGTCAATACGGCGGCTATAGTTGATGCCCAGTTCATGTTTCTTCCCTAATTTCTGTGTGATGAATAAGGTAGGGAATAAGTTGAGGTAATCGCGCTTTACCACATTGTTTTCAGTTACCAGATCACCTGTTGAGGCGGTGTGCTCGGCACGTAAGCCCGCTTGTACTGATGTGCTTTTAAACTCTTTGCTCAGGTTAAAATATCCGGCCTGTATTTTCTCGTCGTAGATGAAGTGATTGGTGCGGTGATTATCATTTATTAACCCACTGCCGGTAGAATCTATTTGTGCCCGCAGGTCGTTATCTGTTTTTACCGAACTGAACTTAGCGCCCAACTCCAGTTTCACGGTTTTGTTAAGCGGTTTTACGTAGTCCACTTTCTGGGTGTAAATGGTAATTTCTGACGGAGTTTGATTTACAATCAGCAAAGGATTTTTATACTGACTGCCATCGCCCAAGAAAAAGGTAGTATTATAACGTGCATCAGAGCTGTTGCGGAACTTAGAGTAGTCCAAATCCACGCTGATGGTTTGGCCATTGGTATCAATGTCGAACTTATCATTCAGATTGAGGGCAAAATTCCTGAATTTTTGATCAATGCGTGAAGGTGTATTTTGAATACTGTCTGCCACGTCATAATTTTTCCCTACCCTTGTCATGTTCTGATTATCATCGTTTCCGCCTGAGTGGTCCCCGCTGATGATAAAACCAATCACGTTTTTCTTAGAAGTATTATAATCCGCGCCAAAACGATAGTTGTTCCAATGGTTTACGTTGATAAAATCGGTGGTTTGATTAAAATAGGTGTCAACAAATTTGCCATGTACAATGCGGCGCAGGTTCATATTGTTTTCGCGTTTTTGGTCGCCGCGGCTAAGCGTGGTAAAAAAGTTCCAATTACCCTCTTTTACATTCATGTTGAGGCTGGTGTTGTCACGCCAGTTCCATCCGTATCCCGCACCCGCGGTAAGGCTACCGTTAACGCCTGATTGTTTGCTTTTCTTTAGCTTGATATTAATGATACCCGAGTTGCCAGCAGCATCATATTTTGATGATGGGTTTGTGATAAGCTCAATAGATTGAATGGTGCTGCCATCGGTAGAGCGCAACAGTGACGCCAATTGTGTAGCAGATAAATAGGTAAGCTTGTCGTTAATCATAACGGTAACCCCGGTTTTGCCTTGCAGACTAATGTTGTCGTCTTTATCTACAGTCACGCCAGGTGCCCGCTCCAAGATTTCAAGCGCGTTGTTTCCGGTGGCTACAGCGCTGTTCTCCACATTCATCACCATACGGTCTGCCTTGCGCTCTACCAGTGGTTTGGCTGCAGTTATGTTTACAGTATTAAGGGTTTGCGATGTTACTTCCAGTTTAATAGCAGGGAGCGTAATGACCGTACCTTTTGCCGTAAACACCGCGGAGTAGGCCTTTTTATAGCCCATAGTGCTGGCACCTATAATGTAATCGCCTGGTTGTACTTTGTCAAAAGCGTATTTTCCATTCACATCCGCCATAGTACCTTTTACTATAGATGAATCTTTGGCGCGTAATAAACTTAGCGTGGCAAATTCAACGGGTGCATTTGCGCTGGTGGTAACCGATCCGTTTACAGTAGCTGCTGTTTGGGCGTTTGCGTTGCCTGCTAAACCTGCACTTAATAGCAGCGCAGCAGCAACGCGCGTAGCTAATGTATTATAAGTGCGTAAAAAAAGGCAATAAGCATCCTGTAAAAGCATTTTCATGTTTTTTGAGTTGAAATAATAAATTTTTCGGCTTGCCGGTTAATTAACCGTTTATGGATAATGCAATCGCTTACAAGCAATATTTGTATATAAGATGCTTAAAATGGGGGGTTGGTTACAAGGCTATCGGAAAAATCTGAAGGAAAGAATCAACTTCTCGGTAAGCTCTACAAAAAGCGGGGTAGACACTTCTATAGTATCGGTGAATTTCTGCGATGGGTTTTCAATGGGCAGTTTAATACGCTCGCCGCATAAGGGAATAATAAGCCCGCTGCATAGCAGCAGGCTTATATATTTGATAAAGGTCTTCATAGGAATTGTGTGCTTACTTTTTTATTGCGGTGTCAACAGCAACCGGTGGTACTGCTATAGCCGTATCTACCTCTTGGTGGTACGCTGGGGTAGCCAACAAAGTGTCCACCTTACACTCGGCACCTGTGTTGGTAATTATATAAGGTGCTGATGTAGCATTATCCTGCTTATTCAATGTCTTACAATCGTATATATAAACGTCTGGCAAATACGGGCTGAGGCTTTCGTCTATAACCAGTTTGCTATTTAATGGTAATTTAAGAGTCAGGCGCAATCGTTGGTCTCTCCATAGCGAACCTTGCGGACGTTCAATAACCGGAGCAAATTGCAATACTGAATCCTGCTGAACAAATTGATAGTTAATAGCGCGGGCATTTAGTAGGGCTTCCTCATAGCTGCGGCCACGAGCGCTGAATGATTCCACCAACACCGGTGTTGGTACGTCGGCGCGCTCAATGTAAATCTGTACCCTGTTGCCTGGCGATGAAAAGTCATACTCCTGGTCGTTCACGATGATCATACCTTTAAAGCGTTCGTTCACGTTAAGGCGTGTGCTATCCTCGCGGGTTAGATATTTGGTGTCGTTCAGTTTCAGGTAATAAGTTCCTTTAGACGGCGCTGCAATCGGGATCGTTTTGCGCACGTTCGCGCCCCTTCTGAAATCTGCTGTAGCTTTAGCCGATTGGTAGATAACAACACATAATGAAACCAGCCAAACTGATAGTAAAGTGAACCCGGTTGTACGGGTAAAAGCATTACGTTTATATAAGGCTGATATCACGAGTAATATAATAGCAAGAAGCGGAATGCTTACTAATAATACACCACATACCAAAAATATAAGGTTGATCTCATAGTTTACTATATTAAAAGGAAACCAGTTAAAGATGCTGTCATTATCATAGGCCAAGAACGCTATAGAAAAAACTATTAAGCCTATAATCAAGGCAAATGCAGAAAGCACAATCGCAATACCTGCCAGCTTAAGCAAAAATTTTCCCGATGTTTTAAAGAAATTGCCGCTGTGTCCGAAAACATCACTTGCAAAATCACGGGTTTTATAAATAAATGGACGCGATTCGCGTTCCAATGAGTGTAAGTTGTTTTTTACGCTGCCCAGTTCTTCTTCAAAGTTGCGTTTAAAACCTTCGAGTGTCAGTTTCTGGCCTTTCATTGCCATACGGTCGGCACGAGTTACCGCTTTTGGCACCACCAGCCATAGTATTATATATAACAGGAGGCCTGTTCCGAAGAAAACAAAGCCTAAAGCAAAGGCCAGTCTCACCCACGTTACCCCAAAATCAAAATAGTTAGCAATGCCTGCGCAAACCCCGCCAAGCAAGTGGTCGTCCGGATCGCGGAATAATTTGCGGCTGCCGGTACCTTTGAATTCGTAAGGATTTTGTGCATCAACAGGGGCATCCTCATCAGCGGTAGCAAAATCCTGTATACTTCCCATTTGCTCAATTACAAAGCGTACGTCCTGCTCTACCAGGGCCTGTTTGCTATCGCGGGCAAGTATGTCTGTAAACATTTCCGCGATACGGTTTTCAATATCGGTTGTAATTTCCAAGCTGTCAGCGGAGTTCATGAAGTAGCGCTTCACCTCCGTCATGTAGTTTTTTAATATTTCATATGCATCCTCTTCAATATGAAAGACGGTGCCGTTTATGTTGATGATAATTGTTTTGTTCATGATGGTGATTTGTTGAGTATTTAATTTTTACGGTCGCCAATGGCAGTGCGCACGGCAAATTCAAGTTCGGCCCAGGTTTTATCTAACTGCTCCAACACTTTACGGCCTTCGTCAGAAAGGACGTAGTATTTGCGCGGCGGGCCCGAAGTTGACTCGACCCAGTTATAGGTTAGCAGTCCGTTATTTTTTAAGCGTGTAAGCAGGGGGTACAAAGTGCCCTCTACCACAAGTAGTTGGGCTTTTTTCAGCTCGGCGATAATGTCCGAAGCATATGTTTCGCCCTTTGCTATGATGGAAAGGATGCAATACTCGAGTATGCCTTTCCGCATTTGGGTTTGGGTGTTCTCTACTATCATATTGCAAATATATATGCAAAGGAATGTATTATGCAATACATAGTACTAAATTTTTTCAAATTTTCTTTTTTAAGGCTTTTTGTTAAAACATTTTCAATTTTTTTTACCAAAAATTTGATTGTTTCACGCGCTAACATTACTTTTATGTTCAATTAACTATTAACTGATCTTATTTATTAACGAAATGAAAAAACTTCTACTCGTAAGTTTGTGCTTTCTGGTGTTATTCGTAACACAGACGTTTGCGCAAAACCGGACGATCACCGGTACTGTGACAGCTAAGGAGGATGGTGTGCCCATTCCCGGAGTGTCCGTAACTGTAAAGGGTACTACTAATGGTACTCAAACCGGTGCGGATGGTAAATTCACGCTAAGTGTGCCCGCTTCAGCAAAAACATTAACGTTCTCTTTTATTGGTTACGGCACACTAGATATGTCCATCCCGTCTGATGGCGTTGTAAATGCTGTATTGTCCTCTGACATGAAGCAATTAAACGAAGTTGTGGTAACTGCCTTGGGTATCCAGCGTCAGAAACGTGAGCTGGGTTATGCTACTACTTCTGTATCTGGTGCAGAAGTTAATAAGGCAAGACCGGTTAACATAGCCAACGGTTTACAAGGCAAGGTTTCAGGCTTGAACATCACATCTCAAAACAGTGGCGTTTTTGAAGATGTGAAGATTAATCTACGTGGTATACGTTCATTGCTTGGTAATAACTCTCCTTTGTTGTTGGTTGATGGTGTACAGGTGCCGCTTAACTATTTATCATCATTGAACCCTAACGACATTGATAGTTATAATATTTTGAAGGGTGCGAATAGTGCTGCAATTTACGGTCCTGATGCGGTGAATGGTGTAATTGTAATCACCACTAAAAAAGGCACAGGCTCAAAGCCAGAAGTTACTATCAGTAACAGCACTCAGTTTTCAAGCATTTCATTCTTCCCTAAGTTCCAAACTCAATTTGGTAGTGGTGGTTACGGAGAATATACGCCATACGAAAACTGGTCATGGGGGCCTGCGTTTGATGGTTCTGATATAGTAATCGGACATGGTAATGACGCCGGTTTACCTGAACAAACAGTAAAATACCAGGCTAACAATTCAAGGAAAGAATTTTTCAATACCGCTACTATAGTTCAGAATGACGTTTCGTTGAAAACGGGTAACACGTATCTGAGCTTACAAGACGCTGTTATAAATGGTATTGTGCCGAGTGATAAAAATCGTAGAACAGGCGTTCGTCTCAATACTACACAAGAGTACGGAAGGCTAAAAGCCAATTTTGGTGTTAATTATAATCAACAGAACTATAACGTATTTGATGATGACGCGATGTCAGATTATAATGCCGCCAATAACGTTGGTTTAAATGGAGGTTTGATGAACCTTATCTTTAATACTCCAGCGCAGGTTCCTCTTACCTCTTATAAAGATTATATTAACAATCCATATGCTCAATACAATAACTATTTTAATGATTATGGCTTAAATCCATATTTTGCTATTGACAATTGGAGAAAATTCGGAAAACGTGAAAACGTAATTGCCAATCTTGATTTGAATCTAAAGGCAACTGATTGGCTAAACTTTACTTATAGAGCGGCGATCACATCTGTAAATTTGAACGAGAAATCTAATTCTATCGGTATTAAAGCATCGCCTTTCGGATTAGGTAGAGGTTTTACTTCAATACCACAAACTACTGAGGATCGTGCATATCGCACTAACCAGTTATCATCTGAGTTATTTGCTTCATTTAACAAAACCTTTGATGAAGATTATAAAATAACTGCAATTGCTGGTACATACTTACGCCAAAATGAGGCAAGAGATACTTATGTAGGTAGTAACAGCCTGGTTGTACCAGGCATCTTTGATATTTCTCAAAGAACTGGTGAATTAGTTGGATCTTCTGTTCCTGGACGATCAAGGTTGTTTTCACTTTATGGAAGTGTTGGATTTAGCTACAAAAACTGGGCAAGTGTAGAAGTAACCGGTCGTAATGATAAAACATCGTTATTAAACCCAGATAACAATTCTTACTTCTATCCAGGTGTGAGCGGATCAATCGTATTAACTGATGCTATTGAGAGCTTAAAAGATAATAACATTTTATCTTATGCTAAATTAAGAGGTGGCTGGAGCAAATCAGGTAATGCTAACGTAAGCGCATATGCTTTGAGAGCGACCTATTCACAAATAAATGGTTTTCCTTACACAAGTATACCTGGTTATACCGCGGATGACAGATATCCGGATTATAATTTAAAACCTGAGTTTATTAAGAGTACTGAAGTTGGTTTGGAGTTAGGTTTCCTTAAAGATAAAATTACCTTCGAGACAACTTTTTATAACCAGGACAACACTAATCAGATTATACCGGTACAGGTATCATCAGCTACAGGATACTCAAGCTACCTTATCAACGCAGCATCATTTACGAACAAAGGTGTTGAATTTGACTTAGGTTTGAATCGTATTGTAAGCTTCCGGGATGGTTCTATCAGCTTTAAAGCTAATGCAACATACATGGATAGCCAGATCAAAGAAGTGTATTCAACCCTTAACGAACTTGCCATCGGTGGCTTTACTTATGCGAGCAACTACGCGATAAAAGGTAATCCTGCGTTTATATTTAAAGCAACTGATTATGTTAGAGACGACCAAGGCCGTGTTATCGTTGATGCGTCGACAGGTCGCCCTACTGCTGATCCAACGCTTAAGCCATTCGGTCGTACAATGCCAAAATGGATTGTTGGTTTAAATCCTACGTTTAACTGGAAAAATTTAAACCTATCGGTATTATTTGAATACAAAGGCGGTCATTATGCGTACCACGACATTGGTCAGGCTATGGCATGGACTGGCGTTTCCGCAGCAACTGGTGCAAACGGTCGTCAAAGCTATGTTTTACCTAATTCATCGTACGAAGATCCTGCCAATCCAGGTAAATACCTTCCGAATACTAACATAACTATTACTGGCACTAACCTGAACGATTTCTACACTGGAGAGTATCGGGATGTTGCAACTAATTTTATAACTAAAGCTGACTCTTGGAGATTGCGCGAAGTGACATTGTCATACGATGTGCCGATGAAACTTTTGGGCAACCAAAGCTTTATAAAGGGATTATCGGTAGCGGTAACTGGTAGAAACTTGTTTTTGTGGGTTCCTAAAACAAATGTTTACGGTGATCCTGATTTTAGCTTTGGTACTACTACAGGTAGCAATCTTGGCGTGTCATCTTCAAATATTTCAGGTGTTGCGGATTCACAAATTAATCCTCCTGTACGTACGATCGGTGGTAACATCGTGCTTAAATTTTAATTAAAAGATTAGTAAAGATTAAATAATCATGAAAAAACTGACAAGTATATTTTTTATAGCTATACTGCTTATTTCGGCAGGCTGTAAAAAGAGTTTTTTTGATATAAACGAAAATCCGAGTTCTCCTGTTGAACAGGATGTAAGTCCTCAGTTGATATTACCTAGCGCCTTATATCGTGCAGCCAATAAAATGGCAGTTTCTTATGGAAATTACGCTGGCTGGATGGGATATTGGGCACGTTCCGGCACTTATGGGCCGAGTGCCGAAGAAGAGTCTTACAATATAACTACTGGTTTTGAGGCTGATGAATGGGCATGGTACGATATTCTCTATGATTTCGATACAATGGAAAAGAAAGCTACTGCCGAAGGTCAAGGTATGTACGTAGCCATCGCTAAAATTATGAAAACCATTGGTTTTATGTATTTGGTAGATCAATATAACAATGTGCCTTATACCCAGGCTTTCCAAATTACTAAATATCCTACACCCGAGTATACAAAGGGATCCGAAATTTATGCTGACTTGTTCAAACAACTGGATCAGGCCGTTGCTTTGTTAAAGGAAGCTGACGTTGATAAAAATCCAGGTATAGCAGATGCGGATGTTGTTTACCAGGGAACTGCTGAGTCATGGATAAAGTTAGCTAACACTCAGAGATTGAAGTTGCTTATACATACATCAGAAGTGACTACGGATGCAGCTGCTCAGACTGAATTAAAAAAAGTTACTGCAGACGGCTTTTTATCTGAGCCGGGTGATTTCACTACAGAAGCATTGGGGGATAACGCTTATGTTCAAGTATCCTTTACTCAAGGACAGAATAAGCAAAATCCTTTTTGGAATGCTTATGAAAGATTATATACAGGAGATGTTGCTAATCAATACTGGAGAGCAAATAATTACTTGTTGAATGATGTATTTGGCTGGAAGGATCCTGAAAGCTATGATACAAGATTTCAGTACGTTTTTGATAAGGCGGCAACACCGGTTTCAGGAAACACTTATTATGGTTACAACTATGGGGAAGTTATACCTAATAGTGATCCATATAAGGCGGTGAATTCATCAAATGTAGCCGGGCCTGGTTTGGCTCATAGTGCCTCACAACCCCAGTGGTTCTTCACCGCAGTAGAAAGTTTGTTTTTGCAAGCAGAGGCTGCAGAGAGAGGATGGATAAGTGGTGACTCACATGCTTTATATGAAACAGCTGTTAAAGCGTCTTTCCAATGGTTGGGTGCGCCCTCACAAGAGGCGACAGATTATTTAGAAAATGACACTAAAGCGGCATGGGAAGGTAATAAGATTAGGTTGATAAATTTCCAGAAATATATTGCTTTGGCTGGAGTAAATAATTTCGAAGCGTGGGTTGATTACAGAAGGCTTGATGGTGCAGAAGCAATTCTTACTGATTTGCCTCTCTCCTTAGCTCCGGGCAGAGGAAGTAATCAAATTCCTCTGCGTATAATTTATCCTCAATCTGAGTATAATTACAACGCCACCAATGTAGGTAAGGAAGGAGCTATTAGGCCTCAGACAAATCGGATTTTTTGGGATAAGGGTCCAAGATAAAAAATATTAATACTAACAAAATGAAAAAATTTAATATAGTACGTTACATTATTCCTGTTTGCGCAATAGTCATGGTACTTTCATCATGTTTAAAGGATGATAATGTGCAGCAAGATTTGACTAAGCTAGAGCCGATAATTGAGATTCCAGATGCGTCACCCAACTCTAATGGCTCCCCAAATGATATAGCAGCAGCAGTAGTCGGTAAAGCAGAACCTATAGCTTATTCAATTCCAATAAACTACGCTTTCGGAGAAAAAAGTCCAGGTGTTAAAGTCACCATTAAGGTTGATGAAGCTACGTTAGCTAAGTACAATGACATAAATAAGGACGATCAGGTTGAAATGCTTCCATCGAATTATTTTTCTATACCTAGTAATACTATAGAAATCCCTGCGGGCCAGCAAACTGGATCATTTGTTATTAATTTGCTAAACACTATTGATGATGCATATCAAGAACATAATTATGCTATTCCGATTAAAATAACCGATGCTTCTGGTAAAACCATTAGCGGTAATTACGGAAGTGCAGTTGTTAAAGTGAAAATAAAAAATCCATGGGATGGCGTTTACAACTATAAATCTTCAAGTGATCAATCTTTGAATCCTGGCGCTGATGAAGATGGAGCAGAATTGGAAACTTTAGACGCCACTCATGTTCAAACACATTTGGTGAATACATACAGTAACATTGTTATATATCAGGTAGATCCTGCTACAAACAAAATCACTGTTACAAACTCTGGCGGAATTGGTGCGGCAACCACTGATCCATCAAGTCATTATGATCCAGAAACTAAAGTGTTTTATGTAAAATGGAAAACTTCTAACAGGAAGTTTGAGGAAACGTATACTTACATCGGGTCTCGTGATTAATCAATTTTAATACAAGCTAAGGCACGATATTTTAATTTATATACGCAAAGGAAAAGGCCAACTCGGTGATGAGTTGGCCTTTTCCATGTAATCGAGAATTAACCGATATTTGTTCCTGCTTAAGTTTATATATGTAATTCTTGATTGATAGATAGGTTTATCGATCTTTATTTCATTTCTTGGAAAAACCCCTTAGTTGTGAGTTAGTAAATAGTTTGATTTTACATTGAGTTTAAGAATTAAAGTAACAAAGTGTTTTTATTTGCTTGGCTATGGACGCGCAGATTAGCTATAATAAGTAGTGACTGGATTACATAAATATGTCATTAAGTACTAGTTTCGATATCTTCAAATCGGCAAACTAAAAAGGGGATGCTTTCGGCAGTCCCCTTTTTAGTTTAATATTTTGCAATTTGGTTACTTAATCTTACGCGCGGTTACGCCCTCGTTAGTGATCTTCACATCTTTTATTAGTCCGTTCTCGTCAAAGTAAAGCTTATCAATACAGGTAACGCGGTGGTTGCCGTCTTTTTCGCCTAAAGGGCGACGGTGGTAAATGATATACCATTCATTCGTATTAGGAACGTTTATAACCGAGTGATGGCCGGCACCGGTAGCAATAGAAGCGTCTTGCTTTAAAATTGTGCTGATGCGCTTAAATGGGCCCATAGGCGAATCGCCGATGGCATAGGCTACACGGTAATCAGGTCCGGTCCATCCGCCTTCAGACCACATAAAGTAATATTTGCCATTGCGCTTAAACATAACCGGGCCTTCCACATACCCTTCAGGTGTTATGGACTTAAAAGTTTCTCCGTTTTCGAAAGGGATAAAACCGGTAAAGTCGTCATTCAGTTTAGCGATGTTGCAATGACCCCATCCGCCGTAAATGATATAATACTGGCCATTATCGTTAAACACAAACTGGTCGATCGGTTGAGCCTTGTTGATAATCTTATCTATCAGCGGCTTGCCAAGGTAATCTTTAAATGGGCCTTGTGGTTTGTCGCTCACTGCTACGCCTATACCGCCAAGTTCATTGTTGTTTTGAATATCATTCGCGCCAAAGAACAAGAAATATTTATTACCCTTCTTCACAATGGCTGGTGCCCATAGCGCTCTTTTTACCCATTTAACTGAGGATGTATCTACGATGTTGCTGTGTTTTTTCCAGTGAACAAGGTCTGTAGAAGAAAAGGCATCAAGATGTACCTGCTCATCATATGGCGCCGAGTAAGTAGGATACACCCAATATGTTTTACCGAAGATCGTTGCTTCCGGGTCGGCGTACCAACCCTGTACAATGGGATTGCCTGAGGTAGCTTTCTTTTCCTGTGCGTTTGACAGTTGCATGCTTAGCGCTAAAATTCCGCTTAAGCAAAGTAGTTGTCTTTTCATGAATCTTTTTGGGGTTTCTTTTTATTAAAACGTTTGTTCTTCCGTTTAAAGTGTGGCTTCTTATCGTCGGTGAGCACCGGCGCTGCACCTATAGCTTCTGGCAGTTCCTTAAGGGTGATGTCTTTTTCAATCAGCTTTTCGATATTTTTGAACCGCTTAAAATCACGCTGATTAACTAATGTTATTGCTGTGCCGGTAGTTGCAGCTCTTGCAGTACGGCCAATGCGGTGTATGTAATCCTCCGGATCGGGCGGTACATCGTAGTTTAATACAAGATCAATTCCCTCCACGTCTATACCACGCGACAAAGCATCTGTACCGATAATAATTGGCAGGCTTTTATTTTTAAAGTCGAGCAATATCTGTTCGCGTTCAGGTTGTTCCAGGTCGGAGTGGAACGCCTCTATTTTTAAGTTTGAGCGCTTGAGCTCTTTGAATACCTCTTTAACCTTGTCTTTTGTACTCGAAAAGATGATGATGCTCGTGTAGGCGCCTTCCTTAAGAATATGTTTAACGAGCGCTGTTTTCTGCGAATCGGCAACGTGGTATACCTGCTGATCTATACCTACAGCCGGCTGCGAAACAGCTATGTTGATTTGTTCAGGGTTGTGCAATACGTTTTTAGCAAGCGTACGTATGCGCGGCGGCATAGTGGCCGAGAACAGTAACGTCTGGCGCTTTTTAGGCAGATAGCTAATGATGCGCATAATGTCGTCGTAAAAGCCCATATCCAGCATGCGGTCAGCCTCGTCTAATACGAGGTATCTGATATCATTCAGCTTAAGAATGCCCGATGTTAAATGCGCTATTAAACGGCCGGGAGTGCCTACGATGATGTTTACGTTGTTTTGTATACCTCTGCGCTGCTGCTCATACACAATGCCATCGCCACCGCCAAAAACGGCAAGTGAGCTGATGCCAGTAAAGTAAGCCAAACCCTCTATCTGCTGGTCTATTTGCTGTGCAAGCTCGCGGGTAGGCGTCATTATTAGTGCGGTAGTATGGTGCTTATGGCTTTCTGCAACCTCGTGCAATATGGGTAGCAGGAACGATGCTGTTTTTCCGGTGCCGGTTTGTGCGCAGGCAATTAAATCATGCCCTTCCATAACCACTGGTATAGCCATCTCCTGTATAGGAGTAGGGTTTTTGTAGCCCATGCTTAAAACCCCCTCTAATAAACTGCTGTTAAAATTAAATTCCTGAAATGTCACTATCTTATTATAGGTGGAGTTGTGCAAGATAGTAAAAATAATTGCTTTTATTTTTATGTCTAAAACCTGACGACTCACCGTTAGCAGCGTGCTATACCGTTTAAGCAAACTAATTAATAAAATATTCAGGCTTGATTAAACCAAAGCAGCGCCACTGCTATCGAATGCATCAATACGGGTTGCGAGAGATAAGTATCCTTATTTTTACACACGTTACCAGCGTAAAAAAACGTTGTTGCTAAAAAAGAGATATATTTACAGCAAACCAAAACAAGCAAAGCATCAAATATTAATATAACAATTATGAAAAAAGTTTTAGCGGGCGTTGCCGTATTACTGATAACGGGCAGCGGTCTGTTTGCACAATCATTAAACACATTAACCAACAAAGAAAAAAAAGACGGCTGGGTGTTATTGTTTGACGGTAAAACCACCAGCGGCTGGCATATTTATAATAAAGCCGATGCCGGGAAGGCTTGGGAAGTCGTTGATGGTGCTTTGCAGCTAAATCCAGGTGTTGAAGATGGCGGCGACCTGACTACTGATAAGGAATACGAAAACTATGAACTGGCTATCGACTGGAAAATATCAGAAGGTGGCAACAGTGGTATAATCTTCGATGTAAACGAAGATCCTAAATATGGCGCGTCTTACGTTACCGGTGTTGAGATGCAGGTATTGGACGACGTTAAAGCTGACGACAATAAAAAGGAGAATCACCTTGCTGGTTCGTTATATGATTTGGTAGCGCCATCGCGCAAGGCTAATCCCGCCGGTGAGTGGAACCATGTTATTATCCGTAAAAAAGATGGCAAATTAACCTTGATGCTTAATGGCACCAAAGTGGTTAACGTACAGATGTGGGGCCCCGAGTGGAAGGCTTTAGTAGATAATAGCAAATTTAAATCATGGGAGTCATTTGCGAGCTATCATAAAGGTCATATCTCCTTGCAAGATCACGGGCATACTGTGAGTTATCGTAATATTAAGATAAGAGCGCTATAAGCTCATCAACTGCCGCACCAAGTATGGTGCGGCTTTAAATTTCATAGGGTATGAGCGATTTTCATATCAAAAAATCCACCGTTGTGTATGATGCCGTAATTGTAGGCTCAGGTGCAGGTGGTGGTATGGCTGGCTATGTGCTGGCCCATGCAGGTTTAAAAGTGCTGATGCTTGAGGCCGGCGCTTTCTTCGACCCGGCGAAAAATTCGGCACAGTTCCGGTTCTCTTATGAGTCGCCGCGCAGAGGAGCAGGTACAACGAGGCCCTTTGGCGATTTTGACGGCGCCTGGGGCGGCTGGGAACTGGAGGGCGAGCCATATACCACAAAAGGTGATACCGAGTTTCAGTGGTTCAGGGCACGTATGCTTGGCGGCCGCACTAACCATTGGGGGCGCATCTCGCTTAGAATGGGGCCGCTGGATTTTAAACCAAAAGATGGACTTACCGAAGAATGGCCATTTACCTATAATGAGATAAAACCTTACTACGACAAGGTGGACCGCCTGATAGGTGTGTTCGGCACGGTAGAAAATCTCGAAAATGAGCCCGACGGTATATTTTTGCCTCCCCCTCCTCCTCGATTAAACGAATTATTTATAAAAAAGGGCGCTCAAAAGGCTGGAGTAACGGTTATTCCCAGTCGTGGCTCTATACTGACTGAAGCACTGCCCGGCAATAAAGACCGCAATGCATGCTTCTATTGTGGGCAATGCGGTCGCAGCTGTAAAATTTATGCCGACTTCTCTTCCTCATCATGCCTGGTAATACCGGCACTTAAAACAGGTAACCTGCAGGTAGTGTCTAACGCGATGGTAAGGGAAGTGCTTACTGATAAGAACGGACTGGCCACCGGCGTATCCTATGTGAACAAAGAGGATATGATGGAGTACCAGGTAAAAGCAAAAGTGGTGATACTTGGCGCAAGTGCGTGCGAGTCGGCGCGGCTGCTGCTCAACTCAAAGTCTGCCATTCATCCAAATGGATTGGCCAATGAAAGCAATGTAGTGGGCAAGTATCTGCATGATTCTACGGGTTCCAGCGCATCCGGCTTTTTGCCGCAGCTGATGGACCGTAAACGCTACAATGAGGATGGGGTAGGCAGTATCCACATCTATTCGCCATGGTGGTTAAATAATAAAAAGCTCGACTTTCCACGGGGTTATCATATCGAGTACGGGGGGGGCATGCACATGCCATCATACGGTACCGGGTTCGGTATACAAAACAAAAACGGCCTTGTACCCGGCCGTGATGGTAAAATGAAACCTGCAGGAGGTTATGGCGCTTCGTTAAAAGATGATTACCGCCGCTTTTATGGTACGGAAGTATATATGGCAGGGCGTGGTACAGCCATTGCCCGGGCTGATAATTATTGTGAAATAGACCCGGACGTAGTTGACAAATATGGCATTCCTGTACTGCGCTTTCATTATAAGTGGGCAGCCGAAGAATACAAACAGGCTAAACACATGCAAGAAACCTTCAGGGAAATAATGCATAACATGGGAGCGCTTGGCTCAAAGTTTAAAGGGGCTGATACTGGCTACGGCTTAGAAGCACCTGGTAAAATAATACACGAAGTTGGCACTATACGCATGGGCGACAATCCTAAAAAATCAGCTTTGAACAAATGGTGCCAAGCCCATAGCTGTAAAAATCTGTTTGTAGTAGATGCAGCGCCATTTGTACAACAGGGTGATAAAAATGCCACCTGGACTATACTTGCCTTGAGCATGCGCACGGCTGAGTACATCCTGTCGCAACGTAAAAAACTGAACGTTTAACAAGTATTAATAGCTTATGAACAGGCGCGAATCATTAAAGGCAATAGGCTTAGGAACACTCTCAACCGGGTTGTTGCTGAATGCTTGTAAAGACCAGCCCAAGGAAGCTAAAAAGCAAACCGAGGCAAAGCAGGAGGCCACTGAAACTACGGCGCCAGAGGCCGATGCTAATCGTCAGCCGTGGGAAGCCGAGAGGGATAAAGCGCTGCTGGCGCAAAAGTTCTTTACATCTGCAGAGATGGCCACTATAACCGTGCTTGGCGATATTATTATTCCGGCAGATAAAACCTCGGGCAGTGCATCTGATGCAGGAGTGCCCGATTTTATAGAGTTCATAGCTAAAGATATGCCCGAGTACCAAGTGCAACTGCGTGGCGGGTTACGTTGGCTGGACCTGCAATGCCTTAACCGTTTCGACAGCATATTTACCGAGTGCACGCCTGCGCAACGTTTACAAGTAGTAGATGATATAGCCTATCCTGGTAAAGCCACGCCCAGAATGCGGCAAGGTGTTGCCTTTTTTAACCTGATGCGTGATTTGGTTGCTACCGGTTTCTTTACTTCGAAAATCGGTATTGAAGATATTGGTTATGCAGGTAATCAACCTAACAAATGGACCGGCGTGCCCGCAGATGTACTAAAGCATTACGGCATGGAGGGGGTTTAATGCTGCTATCCCTCTCAGGCATTCACTGCATCAAATACAACTATTTTAGCACATAGGGGTTTCGCATACCGCTCAACAAAATCCAGGTGAATCGGATCTGTTTCGTAAGCGTGTAATGCAGCTGTGTCATCTACCAAAACCAGTAGTGACACGTCATAGTCGTGATCAACAAAATTGCCGGCGGTATCAGCAGGTAAGCCAATATGGAAATAGCGGATGGCCTGTACAGTTCCCAGCGTGTTTAATCCTTCTATAAATAATTCACGGTCGGCCTGATTTTTTAGCCAGAAATGCACATGGTGGGTGATGGTGTCTTTAAGCAGCATAATAAGCGGTATTAAATCAACAGCACTAATATGCTATATAAAACAATTGATAGCGTAAACGGGATGTAAATTATTTGATGATCATATTATCAATCAAACGGGTATTGCCTACCCTTGCCGCAACCAATGCCACAATATGTTCGGATTGGTTGGTTGCCGGCAGCAAAGTATCGCCATCGGCCATCTCAAAATAATCCAGGTTTACACCCTCAGCGGTCTGCAATTTTACAGTAGCCGCCTGTTGTAATTGCGCAGCGTTACTTCCGTCAAAAGAGGCTTTGGTTTCGTTAAGCGTTCTTGAAAGCGCCAACGCGTTTTTGCGGTCATTAGCCGTTAAATGAATGTTTCTCGAACTCATGGCAAGGCCGTCTTCTTCACGTTCTATGGGGCACATCACCAGTTCTACGGGCATACGCAAAAGCTGTACCATACGGGTGATCACCATTACCTGCTGATAGTCCTTCTGCCCAAAGTAGGCTTTATGTGGTGCTACAATAGTAAATAGCTTACTTACTACGTGCATTACTCCCTGGTAATGTCCAGGCCGCGAAGCGCCTTCAAGCAAATGCTCGAGGGGTCCAATGTCTAAATGCCATTCCTCATTAGCAGCATACATCTCGCTTACATCAGGGTTAAACAGGGCGTGGCAACCAGCGGCTTCGAGTTTGGCAATGTCGGCCTCTATGGGGCGTGGATATTTCTCCAGGTCTTTAGGATCGTTAAACTGCGTAGGGTTTACAAAAATACTGCATATAACAACATCGCAGTCTTGCATGGCACGGGCAATCAGTGATAAGTGCCCGTTGTGCAATGCACCCATGGTAGGCACAAAGCCCACTATTTTGTTAGCGGTACGTTGCTGTTGCACATATTCATGAACAGCAGTTTTAGTAGTAAAAATTTTCAATACAGTTGGCTAAAAAAATTCGGCGAAAATGAGCAAATAATTAAAATTATGCAAAACTAAGTTGCACAATTCGTTGATAGTTGATATAATAATGGTTATATTTGCAAACTCAAAAATATTTTTTTGACTTCTTAACTTATAAATACAGATTAAAGAGATGGGTAAATCTAAGCTTTTGTTTATAGCTAATGAAATGTCACCTTTCCTTGAACTCACAAAAATTTCTGAAATAGTACGCCAGCTTCCGCAGGCCATGCAGGACAAAGGTTACGAGATCCGTATCCTGATGCCTCGTTTCGGTAATATTAACGAGCGCAGGAACCGGTTGCACGAGGTAATCCGTTTGTCGGGAATGAACATCATCATCAATGATAATGATAACCCGCTGATTATCAAAGTTGCCTCAATACCCTCGGCACGCATGCAAGTTTATTTTCTTGACAACGAAGAGTATTTTCAGCGAAAGTATGTGTTTACCGATAAAGAGGGGAAATTTTACGCCGATAATGACGAGCGCATGATCTTCTTTTGCAAGGGTGCTTTAGAAACAGTAAAAAAATTAGGCTGGTCTCCGGATATTATTCATTGCCATGGCTGGATGAGCGCGCTTGTGCCTGCATACCTTAAAACTACCTACAAAGACGATCCTACATTTAAAGGTTCGAAGGTAATTTATTCTATTTACGAGAATGAGTTTGCCGGTAAGCTGGATGGTGAGTTTTCGCAAAAAGCTGTGATGAGCGGCATGACGGAAGCACATACTGAGGCATACAAAGAAGGCACTAATTCAGCCCTGCATAACGGTGCTATACATTACTCAGACGGTGTGGTGTTAGCCGCTGAAAGCATTGACGATGAAGTGTTAAATATTGTTAAAAACAGCGGCAAACCTGTTTTAGATTACAATTCTACTTTGGATATGGAAAATTATTACAATTTTTACGACGAAATTGCCAGCGAAGAACTGGTGAATGTTGTATAAATTGGATAAGGCATTGTTATATATGAGATTTTTTAGATTAGACTTATTGACCCTGTTAATAAGTCTTTTTATTTTAAATAGCTGCAAAAACCCAGACGGAGTTGGGCTTGATGTGGGCGAAAATCAGGTAAGCGGTACATTAACGGTTGATACCAATGTAACGTTACATACCGTTAAAGAAGACTCTGTTGTGGTATCAGATCTGTCGCGGTCGCCATTAGGTTTTTTCAACGACCCGGCAATTGGCACCACAGAAGCCAGTATGATTACCAACATCAACTTGCCTAACCAGACGAGTTACACTATCCCTACCGGTACTATCACTATTGACTCAGTAATTTTGGGCCTGAAGTATGCTATGAATGGCTTTTATGGCGATTCGCTCAATTCGACGTATAAAATCAATGTTTATCAGCTCAATGATAAGCCCGTGCCAACGCAGGCTTATTACAACAGTAAAAAGTGGACTCACAAAGAGGATTTGCTGGGCACAAAAACTTTCAAAGTCAGGTTATACGATACTTTAAAAATATCAGCCATTGTTAAAGGCAAGCCGGATACGCTTACCCGCGTACTACCTCAGGTTCGCGTGCCATTAGATCAGGCGTTTATTCGCAAAAATTTACTTACCGTAGGTGATCAGATAGGCAGTAATATCGCTTTTCAAAACTATGCGCGAGGTTTATACATTACGCTTGATAAAAGTGTAACTACAGGTACGGGCGGCATTATGGCTTTCGGTCGTACCGATGCTAATTTAAGCTCAACGGCAGACAGTATTTATGTTTATGCGCGCATTAATAATTCCGGAACTATTGATACATCTATAATTGCACTGCCTATAACGCGCCGTATTGCGGAAGTTAGCCAGACTTACAATGATGATGTAAAGGCGGCTATAGCCAATACTACAACGTCTAACCAAACGGTTTATCTACAAGGTATGGGCGGGCTTAAAGCTAAGTTAAGCTTTGATGGTTTGAAGAATTTACCAAAAAACATAATCATTAACCGGGCCGAATTAGTGTTAGTGCCTAAAGCTGGTACTGCTGTACCGTTTGCGCCATTACGCAGGTTGGTAATGTATAAGCTTGATCTTGCAGGGCAGCGGACGCCTATTGAGGATATGATCAGCCCCGTTAGTGGGTACGCATCTTTTTTCGGAGGGTATTATAACAACCCTGTTAAAGGCGAATATCGTTTTCTGCTTACATCATATATTCAGAACCTTTTAAGCGGTAAAACACAGGACTATGGTACATACCTTGCTCCGGCCAGTGAACTTAATACCAGCGGTACAGATATATCTGCAACGTTTGCGCCTATCGGCCGTACCTTGCTTACTGGTAAGAATTCGCCGTACCGCGTTCAGCTTAAAATTATATATACGAATATCAAGTAGTCGTTTGTAAACAAACTTATTAACACAGTCCCCGCTTACTATACAAGCGGGGATTTTTTATTTAATGCGTTGAATAAGCACGGAAGATTTACATTTGTTAAGAATAAAGCCCATTTACTATGTGTGGAATTGTAGGTTACATAGGCCATCGCGAAGCCTATCCGATTATAATTAAAGGTTTGCATCGTTTAGAATACCGTGGGTATGACAGTGCAGGTATTTCACTCTTTGCAGACGGCCTTTCTGTGTATAAGAAAACCGGTAAGGTAAGTGCACTGGAAGATTTTGTAGAAGGGCAGCCAGTAAGCAGCACCTTTGGCATGGGGCACACACGTTGGGCTACCCACGGCGCGCCCAGCGATCGTAACTCGCATCCGCATACTTCTGGAGATGGTAAACTTACCATAATTCACAACGGGATCATTGAAAACTATGGCCCTATCAAAGAAACGCTGACTGCCAAGGGACATGTTTTTAAAAGTGACACCGATACGGAGGTGCTGGTGCACCTGGTAGAGGATATCCAGAAAGAAACAGGACTCGATCTGCGCGAAGCGGTGCGTATTGCACTTAACCGCGTAATTGGCGCCTACGCCATTGTGATTATGAGCGCCGATGAGCCAGACTTGATGATAGCTGCCCGCAAAGGCAGCCCTATGGTAATTGGCGTTGGCCATGGCGAGTACTTTATTGCATCCGATGCAACGCCGATTGTTGAGTACACAAAAAATGTAATCTATCTTAATGATAACGAGATAGCATACATAACACGTAATGACCTGCTGGTTAAAACCATCGACAATGTTATACAAACCCCTTACATACAAGAGCTAGACCTTAAACTGGAAATGCTTGAAAAAGGGGGTTATGACCACTTTATGCTTAAGGAGATATACGAGCAGCCCCGGTCCATCCGCGACTGTTTACGTGGCCGTATCTATCCTGAAACGGGCAAAGTACAGCTGGGTGGCGTAAAAGAGTACGTAGAGAAGCTTAAAAATCTTGATCGTATAATCATAGTTGCCTGCGGCACATCATGGCATGCCGGGCTTGTAGGCGAATACCTGATAGAAGAATATGCGCGCGTACCGGTAGAGGTGGAATATGCGTCGGAGTTCAGGTACCGTAACCCTATCATAACGGAAAAGGATTTGGTTATAGCTATATCGCAATCTGGCGAAACGGCCGATACAATGGCTGCTATTGAGCTTGCAAAGGAAAAAGGAGCCACAATATTTGGCATATGTAATGTGGTTGGTGCTTCTATTCCACGCATTACTCACGCTGGTGTTTACACACACGCGGGACCAGAGATAGGTGTTGCATCAACAAAGGCATTCACCGCACAGGTAACAGTGCTAACGTTGATTGCTTTTTATATTGCTCAAAAGCGTGGTGCTATTACTAAAGGCCGGTTAATTGAATATTTAACAGAGCTTGACGAAATCCCGCAACTTGTAGAAAAAGCTTTGCAGTCCAACGACGCGGTAAAGGCAATAGCCGAGAAATTTAAGGATAGCAACAACTGTTTATTCCTTGGTAGGGGGAGTTCATTCCCTGTAGCGCTTGAGGGCGCTCTGAAGCTTAAGGAGATCTCTTATATACATGCGGAGGGTTATCCTGCTGCAGAGATGAAACATGGCCCTATTGCGCTTATTGATGCTGATATGCCGGTGGTATTTATCGCCACCAAGCATTCGTCCTATGAAAAAGTAATCAGCAATATACAGGAGGTTAAGGCACGTGGCGGACAGGTTATCGCTATTGTTACCGAAGGTGATTCGGAAGTACGCGATATGGCAGATTATGTAATAGAAATTCCTCCAACAGGTGAGGCATTTGTGCCGTTGCTGGCGACCATACCACTACAATTACTTGCTTATCACATAGCAGTTATGCGTGGCTGTAATGTTGATCAACCCCGTAACCTGGCTAAGTCTGTTACGGTGGAGTAGTCATTTAGCAAACTCATATTAACAAAAGGCGATGGACATACATCGCCTTTTTGTTTTGCATAAAATTTTTAGCTATAATAGATATCAGCAATTGAAATCATATATTTGAATAGTTAAAATCTATGTATAGATAATATGACCCTTACTCAGCTTGAATATATAGTTGCTGTCGATACTTACCGGAGCTTTGTTACAGCGGCGGATAAGTGTTTTGTAACACAGCCTACTTTGAGTATGCAAATACAGAAGTTGGAAGACAGTTTAGGTGTAAAGCTTTTTGATCGTACGCGCCAACCTGTTGTACCAACGGAAATTGGCATAGAGATAGTCGCTCAAGCCAGGGTTTTATTAGCTGAAAGCGAAAAAATAAAAGAAATTGTAAGCGACCGGCAGAAAGAATTGTCAGGTGAGTTGAAAGTGGGCATTATTCCTACGGTATCACCCTATGTTTTGCCAAAGATCTTAAACGGTTTTGTAGAGAAGTACCCACAGGTTAAACTGGCCGTTTGGGAGCAAACCACCGAGCAAATAGTACAACAACTGAAGATGGGAACGCTTGATTGTGGCATCCTGTCAACTCCCTTGCACGAAGCTAACCTTATAGAGATACCTGTATTTTATGAAAACTTCGTAGCCTACGTATCAAAGAATAGCAAGCTATCAAAAAAGAAGGCTATTTTACCTGAAGATATTGATGTAGAAGAGATATGGGTATTGAATGAGGGGCATTGCATGCGCGAACAGGTACTGAACATTTGCCAGCGCCGCAAGGCAACACGCGGCTTTCAGCACTTTGAATATAATACCGGTAGCGTGGAAACGCTTAAGCGTATGGTGGATATGAATAATGGCGCCACCATCCTGCCGGAGCTTGCGTTGGCCGACCTTACCGAACGGCAACTGGACAAAGTACGTTACTTTAAATCGCCGGAGCCAGCACGCGAGGTAAGCATAGTAATACAGCGTAACTTTTTGAAACGACGTATGATTGAAGCGCTGAAAAATGAAATATTAGAATTTATACCCAAGCGCTTAAAAACCAAGAAAAAGAAGGAGATAATGGACATTTAGGCGAAGGCTATTCCCCCTGATGTAACCATTTCCATTCTTTGCCGCTCCAAAATAATATGAATCCGGCTAAGGGTTCACCGTCCTGTGATTCCCATACACTGATACCAGCATTTGGTGTTTTACGTTTAACAGTACCTGTAATATTGTTGTCAGCATCAAAGGTAGTTTCGTCAGCAAACTTGTCTTTGTGAATTCTCCAGCCATTGGCCCATTTTAAGTCATCGCCGTAATTCAGGTTTTCTTTACCTAAATTTTTTCCCGCACCGAAAATTAAACATTGGTCTTTGCTGCCAAGTACAATAAGCAGACCTTTTTTGCCAGATTTCTTCTCCATAACGGTAGTTACTACATCTGTTACTCCATCTCCGTTAAAATCAGCTTCTAAATATGCAGGCTGCAAAAATGTTTTTATGATATATTTTGAGCTTAAGGGATCATTGGCAAATGTTTTTAAAATCTTTGCAGGCAGGTTTTGCGAATGGGCGGTGCCAAAGATTAACAATGAGAAAACAAAGGCTACTATTTTCATACTAAAATCAGGTATTAAGATTCGATCTCCACATCCGTTGCCGGGTGACCTGTACAAGTGAGTATCCATCCGGCTTTTAAGTCGTCGTCGGTTAGCACATCATTCCGGACCATATCCACTTTGCCGCTCAGGCATTTTACGGCGCATGCAGAGCAAACCCCGGCACGGCAGCTGTACTGCAAGTGGATATTGTTTTGCAAGGCGGCTTGTAGTATAGATTGGTTTTCGCCGGCGATGATATCGTAATGTTCGCCATTATGTAAGATCCCTACTTTACGTGGCGGATAACTTAGGGCGGCGGGTAGTACAGGCACGGTATCAATTACGAAGTTTTCCTTACGGATATGCGAGCTATCTATACCCATGTATAACAGCGTAAGGCGCACCATACGCATGTAAGCGAAGGGACCGCACAGGTAAAAGTCGGCCTTATCCATACCATTGGGTGTGTACTGTTTTACCAGTTGCTCCACCATGTAATTGTTGAGGCGATTGGCATCACTGCTTAAAAGGTGTATTACCCTGAAACGTTCGCTATGTGAAACGGCCAAGTCATCAAGCTCTTGTTTAAATATAATGGCCTCAGGGTTAAGGCTGCTGTAAACAAGGGTAAAAACACTTTCGCCCGGTTGGTTAAGTAAGTATTTTAACTGTGCAAATACCGGAGCAATACCGCTGCCTGCCGCAAAAAACAGGATGTCTTTTTTTTGTTGGTAGTTGCTCACCACAAATCTGCCGGATGGTTCTGCTGCCGTTAACACATCGCCAACGTTAACTTTTGCAAACAGGTAACGCGATATTTCACCATTAGGGATGCGTTTAACAGTTATGGCCAGTAGATCCTCATCGGGCGAAGAGCTGAGCGAATATGACCGTCTTATTTCTTCTTCGTGATGATCAAATACCAGTGTTAAAAACTGACCAGCCTCATATGTTACTTTTTTGCCTGATATTTCTTTCAGGAAAAAGGTAACCGTGTCGGCTGTTTCACGCTTAATATGTTCTACCCGTAGTTGCAGCATGTTTTATATAGTGAAAACCAGTTTGCCAAACTGGTTTGATTGTGCCATTTGGCCAGCCGCCTTTTCAGCATCAGCCAACGCAAAAACCTCGTCAACCACTGGAGTAATATGGTGTTGCTTGCAAAAAGCGAGCATTTCGTCCATCTGCGCAGGTGAGCCCAGAGTAGTACCCAGTATGCTGATGTGGTTCCAGAATATTTTACGGCCGTTCAATTCCGGAATGTTGCCCGCCGTTCCGCCAAAGAATACTATTCGGCCGCCTGGTTTGCACAGGTCTATAAGCTTTTCAAAGTTAGGGCCGAGGGCGCTGTCTATGATTACATCAAAACCACCGCCAGATAACTGTGCTAACTGGTCTGCCCAATCCTGCGCTTTATAGTTTACCCCGGCTGTTGCACCAAGTTTACGTGCACGCTCAATTTTTTGCGACGAGCCGGATGTAATAAACACCTGGCAACCCGCTGCCACCGCATACTGCAAAGCAAAAGTACCGGCGCCGCCCCCCACTCCGGTTATCAAAACCTTATCGCCATGTGCCGCCTGGCCTTTACGAAATAATGCTCTAAAGGCCGTTAGCCCCGCAACCGGAAATGCTGCTGCCTGTTCCCAATTCAGATACGCAGGTTTTTTATGGAGACGGTTTAAAGGTACGCTGATGTATTCGGCAAAGGTGCCCTGGTAAGGCGGCAAGCCAATAATAGCAAAGTCGTCAGATTGATGATCCTGGTTACCATGCCACCCATAAGCAGGATAAATAATCACTTCCTCGCCTATCCATTGTTTGCCTTCGTCATCTGCAGCTTCAGTTACAACGCCAGCGCCATCTGCACCAGGAACCATGGGGTACCCGATACCGGCGTACTTACCCTCATGTATCCAGTAATCGCGGCGGTTGAGCGAGGCGGCTTTAAGCTGAACCAAAACCTCACCCGGCTTTGCCACTGGCGTTTCAACATCTCTGAATACAAATGGTTGGTTGGGCCCTTCCAGTAATATGGCTTTCATAATTACGCGTGTTTGTGATGCTTCACAAATATGCCCATATCAAAGCAATTGTTATTCCTAAATATGTCAGTATATTAAAATGATCATATTTGGCATGTTCATCACATTTTTAACGGGGTTAGTCACATTTAAAAAATGATGCTGCAAATGCTTTGTACTATTGCGTTATAAAAATAAAACGCCTTATGCTTAAACTTATCCAAACAAAACTGAAGGGATTTGCCGAAATAGAATTTTGGGCGGTGACCGGACTTATAGCCCTGTGCATTGTCTCATCTTTTTTTGACCTGGTCCCGCACACTTCAACCGTGCCGGGTGCTGTTCCAGGTGCACCTAATACCGTAATAGTAAACGAAAATATTATTCAATTCAGTGGCTTAAAGCTGCCGGTATTATTTAGCTATCTGGTTACTTACATCATCTACCTGTTGTTGTGCTTTTTCGTAACGCCTGAGTTTGAAAAGGAAGAAGGTAACCCCCCGCGTTCCACGGTATTTGTATTTGCAATAATCGCAATAGGAGTCGGAGTAGATATTGTTAACGTATATTTTGCAGCGTTAATTGCTATTAAAATTTGGGTAATATGGTTTAACCGTGTTAAACGTAATAAAGCTAATTTTCTCAGCTATGAAGCTGCAATGCTTACGGCATGCTGGATATTAACCTCTGTATCGCTGGCTTACCTTTCGGCTGACAGATTAATTATGTACTATGTGATAATTACCTTGCCATTTGCCGCCGCCGCATATTTATATGCTAAATACAAGATATTACCATCGCTGCAAAATAAAAAATATCCTGCATTAAGCTTTGCGGGGCGTTTCTTCCTGTTAATGATTTTTACCCTTGCGTGCATGGGTCTTGTATCCTATTTGATGGGAGAAAAGCAAAGAAATATTCCCAACATCCCCTTTTCCCCTTTCCAAGACTCTTACTCCATTACTCCGGAATCCATTATGGGAACAGTAGTGATTAGTGGTTTCTTTACAATGTTGATTATAGTTTGGCCCGCCTCATGGCGATCATTTAAGCGCGATAACAAAGACAAAGACGAGGAGATCTATTCACTGAAAAGCGAATTAGGAAGGTCTGATGCCAATTTCAGCTTTCTGAAATCGCAGATTAATCCGCACTTTCTTTTCAATGCACTTAATACCTTATATGGCACAGCCTTGCAGGAGAATGCCGAGCGTACCGGGGAGGGTATACAGAAGTTGGGCGATATGATGCGCTTCATGTTGCAGGAAAACGAGAAAGACAGCATTGCCCTAACGCGGGATATGGATTATCTTAACAACTACATACTGCTGCAAAAGCTGCGCACGGCTACATCGCCCAATATTATAATACAGGTGGATATCGATACTGAGGTAAACCCGGATTTGATGATTGCGCCTATGCTGCTTATCCCCTTTGTAGAAAACGCCTTTAAACATGGCATTAGTTTAATAAGCAATTCACTAATCAGTGTTGCTTTACATATAAAAGGTAATACTCTTTACTTTGATGTACATAACACTATCCACATTAAACCCGATAACGACCCGGAAAAAGGCAGTAGCGGTATAGGGTTGGATAATGTGAAGCAGCGCCTGCAGCTGTTATACCCTGATAAGCACGAGTTAGTAATAAGGGATAACGCTAAAGACTTTTTTGTGCACCTTACCCTTCAGCTGAATTATAATTACTAATACACAAGCATGATTGCTATTGCTATTGATGATGAACCTATTGCGCTCGATATTGTAAAGAGCCACTCGGAAAAAGTGCCATATTTGGAGTTAAAAGGCGTTTTTACCAATGCGTTCGAGGCGCTGGCGTATTTGAATAATAACCCGGTTGACCTGATCTTTCTGGATATAAAGATGCCCGACATCAGCGGTATTGATTTTCTGAAAACACTGATTAATCCGCCTATGGTGGTGTTTACCACTGCCTACTCCGAGCATGCGGTACAAAGCTTTGAACTGGACGCGATAGATTACCTGTTGAAGCCCTTCTCATTACCGCGCTTTTTAAAGGCATGCAATAAAGCCAGGGAGTTGTTTGAGCTGCGCAACAACAGCCAGCGCAGTGACATAGCGCAAACGCTGTTTATAAAAGACGGCTATGAGCAGATTAAGATAGATGTTGATCATGTGCTGTTTGCAGAGGCTGCCGGCAACTATACCAGGCTACACCTTGATAACGCCAAGCCCCTAAGCACCCGCATGACCATTAGCGACGTGTTGTTGCTGTTACCGCCTCAAAACTTTGTACGCACTCACCGCGCCTACATTGTGGCAAAAAACAAAATACAACGGTTTGACAGGGCGCAGATTTACATTAACGAACATGTAATACCCATTGGCCCATCATACGCGCAATGCATTAAAGAGTTTCTTTGAGTTGTTTAAATAAAAAAGGGGCGGAGAGCGAGTCTCCGGCCCCTTTGCCATATTTTTGAGAACGCTTAATTAAGCGATTGCTTTTTCATAAAGCTCAGATACTTTTGCCCAGTTAACGGCATTCCAAATAGCGCCTAAATAATCCGGACGACGGTTTTGATATTTCAGGTAGTAAGCATGTTCCCAAACATCAATACCAAAGATAGGCGTACCTTTTACCTCAGCAATATCCATTAATGGGTTATCCTGGTTAGGGGTTGATGTTACCGCTAATTTTTTCTCAGGAGTTACAATAAGCCACGCCCAGCCAGAACCAAAACGGGTTGCACCTGCATCATTTACTTTGGTTTTAAACTCATCGAAAGAACCGAAAGTGCTTTTGATAGCATCCGCTAAAGCACCTGTAGGCTCGCCGCCTGCGTTAGGGCCAAGGATAGTCCAGAAAAGCGAGTGGTTATAATGGCCGCCGCCGTTGTTACGTACCGCAGCAGGGTATTTAGATATATTGGTAATGATGTCTTCAATGCTGCCATCGGCCTCAGGTTTACCCTCAAGAGCTTTGTTTAAATTAGTAACGTAAGCCTGATGGTGCTTGCCATGGTGAATTTCCATAGTAGCTTTATCAATATGAGGTTCTAATGCTTCGGGGGCGTACGGAAGCGCCGGTAGTGTAAAAGCCATAATATTTGTGTTTTAAGTTTACAGATATTTAGTTGATGTTCTGTAGCAAATATAAGCGCAGCGAACGGGTTTTTGTTCTAAATTAATGTCATTTATCTTGAACCAGAATTTCTGAATTTTAGAATTGGCAGAATTTATATGCATTCCGTTAATTCATTAATGGTGTAAATTCCGGTTCAGACATTTCTGGTTCAAAACCCCTTCCTTTTACTCTTGAAAAAATTCCTCACCAAGTCTGCGCACTCATTTTCTCGGATGCCGCCGGTAATATCTGTTTTGGGATGGGTTATTTTCTGGTTAAGCCTGCCAAAGCCCATGCGGGTATCATAAGCGCCAAAAACAATCCTTCCTATCTGGAACCAATAGGAAGCGCCTGCGCACATTACACAAGGCTCTAAAGTAACATAAAGCGTACAATCCGGCAGGTACTTGCCTCCTATAGAATTGGCGGCCGCGGTGAGTGCCTGCATCTCCGCATGTGCCGATACATCATTGAGCCGTTCGGTTAGGTTATGCCCCCTGCCTATGATTTTGCCCTTGCAAACTACCACGGCGCCGATGGGTATCTCATCTGCCGCTAAAGCAAGCTTAGCCTCCTGTAAGGCTTCGTTCATAAAAAAATCATCAGGCGATATTGTGTTTTCGCCATCAAAGCTGATATATCGCATCAGGATTTTTGTTCAAAAGTACGTGTTAAATGTTTTTCGGTGGAAGTCATCAGCATCACACTGGTGCCGATAGCCGCTGGTATTACCGAAATGCTCATGGTTAACATATAGGTTTCGGTAGTCAGCTTAGCCAGTTGCAATATAGTAGCCAGCGCGATGCCTACTAGTGTAACTATCAACCCCGCTTTTATCATGAAACGCGGTGCATAGCGGTTGGCCTCGTCCCAATAGTCCTGATTTTTCATGGCTGTTGGCGAGCGATAGCCGTACAGATAATTTATTTTTTTCGGTGGAAAACGCATGGAGATATAGCCTACCAGCATAAATATAATGCCGATCAATTGCGGGCCGATAATCCATCCAAGCGCATTCATCTCAAATTAGTTTGTGACCGTTAGGCACAGGCCGCTCCAACGCTGCCAGCACTATGTCGCCGTTCTCGTCGGCAAAGCCGGTTACCAAAAACTCCGACATAAACTTACCAATCTGTTTTTTGGGGAAGTTGGTAACGCCGATAATTTGCCGGCCCACCAACTCATCCTTAGTATAATTTTTTGTGATCTGCGCACTCGACCATTTAATGCCGTATTCGCCAAAATCAACCCGAACTTTATAAGCCGGCTTACGCGCCTCCGGGTAATCCAGTGCCTCCAATACGGTGCCGGCGCGCAGTTCTACTTTCTCAAAATCGTTCCAGGTAATAGTTTCCATATAATAACAGAATCAGGAAGTAAGAGGCAAGAAACAAGATGTTTTACCATAACCGGTTTTTCTTAACTCTTGCTTCCCGACTCTTGCCTCTCAAAAATTATATTAAATCAAATCCTATATCTCTTCTAAAATAAACGCCGTCAAAATAAATGCGGCTGGCATCTGCTGTGGCTTGCTGCAATGCGTTAAAAAGGTTGTCTTGCAATGTGGTGATAGCCAATACACGTCCTCCGGCAGTAAGCACCTCGTCGCCCTCCTGAATAGTGCCGGCATGAAACACATGTGAATCACGGATGTTCTCAATGCCGCTGATGGCTTTGCCTTTCAGGTACTCGCCTGGGTAGCCGCCAGCTACGCAGACTATGGTAGCCGCAATTTTGTCTGACACGACAAACTGTTTTTCTACCAGGTTACCTTCAGCAACACCTTCAAGCAGATCAACCAGGTCACTTTCAATGCGTGGCAACACGCTTTCCGTTTCCGGGTCGCCCATACGGCAGTTGTATTCTATTACATATGGCTCGCCTTCGCAATTCATCAAGCCTATAAAAATGAAACCTTTATACGGAATGTTATCCTCCTTCAATCCCTCCACCGTAGGGATGATGATGCGCTCCTCAACCTTTTGCAGAAACTCTTCATCAGCGAACGGAACCGGAGAAACCGAGCCCATACCGCCGGTATTTAACCCTGTATCGCCTTCGCCAATACGTTTATAATCTTTGGCTGATGGCAGTACTTTATAGCTGTTGCCGTCAGTCAGTACAAATACAGACAGCTCAATGCCTTGTAAAAACTGTTCTACAACTACCTTATCGCTCGCTGCGCCAAATTTGGCATTGGTAAGCATTTCGGTAAGCTCCAGTTGGGCCTCTTCCAGCGTGAGGCAAATGAGCACGCCCTTGCCGGCAGCCAAACCATCGGCCTTTAAAACCACTGGCAAGCCAGCCGTAGCGAGGTATTGCAAACCGTCCTGCAAAGTTTCGCGGGTGAAGGTTTGGGATGCAGCTGTAGGTATGTTATGGCGCTGCATAAATTGTTTAGAAAAATCCTTGCTACCTTCTAATTGCGCACCCTCTGCCTGGGGGCCAATTACCGGCACATGCTTAATTTGCTCGTCGGCCAAAAAGAAATCGTGCACGCCTTTCACCAGTGGTTCCTCTGGCCCCACCAATACCATATCGATGTTGTTATCAAGCACAAACTGTTTTACGGCGGCAAAATCGGTTGCCTTAATATCTACATTGGTGCCGTAATTACCTGTGCCGGCATTGCCGGGGGCTATAAAGAGCGCTGAGCATTTAGGGCTTTGCGAAATTTTCCAGGCGAAGGCACTTTCCCTTCCGCCCGAACCAAGGAGCAGGATGTTCATAGCGGCAAAGATACTATTTTGAGTGGCATGTAAATGCTTTTCCATACCCATGTACCTGGCTATAAAGCCGGCTGCACAAATATTTAAAATCTATTTTTTATGAACGCTGTTATTTGGTGGATTATATTATTGCAACGTCCTATGAAATTTAAGAGCACATTACTGCTGCTGATGGCAGCATTTATAACAAACGTTACAAAAGCGCAACAGCCCATTAACCTTACAGGCAAGGCGCTTTACTCAACTATTATAGCCATGGACAAAAAAGTATTTGATGCCTATAATAGCTGCAACCTCGACGAATTTGAAAAGCATTTTACAAAAGATGTGGAATTTTTTAACGACCGCACGGGCTATACCGAGTCGCGCAGCGACCTAATGAAATCCATGCGGTCGGTATGTGATAAAGGAGGTATGGAGCGCAGGCTGGTAGGCGCAAAGGTGTATCTGCTGGACTTTTATGGGGCGGTTGAAACGGGCACACAACGCTTTTACAAACTGGTAGATGGTAAAAAGGTACCGGCAGGTAGCTCACAGTTTATGAATATCTGGAAGCTTGACGACGGCGAATGGAAAATAGCCCGCGTGGTAAGTTACGAGCATAAAGACTGAGTAATTGTTTAAAACCGTTGGGTGTGGTAGTTGTTAAAAACTACATGAAGTGGTTGAGATTGTTTTTGATACTGGCGGTTTCGCTTAGCGCCTTTGGTGCTAAAGCACAGCATATCGCTTTACCCCATGGTATGGTGTTTGGCGCCAAACCCAAAACAATGGGCATGATGGATGCGGACAAGCTGCGCTCATACATGGGCGAAAAAAAGCGCATAAGCGTAGTATTACGCGATACCATTACCCAAATAAATCATGAAAAGGGCGGATGGTTTACCATGCAGGCAGGCGCCAGCGGTACGCTTTATGCTCATTTTAAGGACTACAATGTAAAGCTGCCAAAAGCTATGGAAGGCAGGATAGTTATTGTAGAGGCTGTAGCAGTAAGAGAGTTTACTGCAGCCGATAGCCAGCACTTTGCCGGTGAGGCAAATGGAGGTACAAGTAAAAAACCTGTGGCCGATGCCATTAGCCTTGAGATAAGTGGATTGGTAATTGACAAGTAGGCTTAAGGATTTTGGTTGTACATTACTTCATAATTGCTTTACGCCGTCCCAGCATACATAAGCAATAGTAGCAACAATGAGCGTAATGCTTACCTTTACCTATAATCCCGGTAAAAAGAGCATTCTATTACGTTCTCAATCTTTTATCAGTAAATAAATGATTTAAGTTCATAAGGTAAATGTCATCACATCACGTAGTTCGCGAAAAACAGGAGCCGGCGCTGCTGGTGGTTGGTTTGGAAAGGTTTTCGGACGAGATGTTGGGCCAGTTGCTGGAGTGGAGCCCAACGGTGATAGTGACAGATCAGACTGCCGAACATCTGCACGCTTTCGGCATCAAGATAGATTACATAGTAACTGATGCGATTGAAACCCATGATGCGCAATCTGATGTAAATATAATCCCCCGCGGTGGTGATAGTCATATCGAAGCTGCTCTCAAATTCCTGGTTACTAAAAATTACCCGGCAGTAAATATTGTTACCGATGAACCAGACCTTAAGGATTATTTGTTTTTTACAGATAAGATAAACCTGGTGATACTTTGCGGCAACAGGAAAATTTATGCCATAACAAGCGGCTTTACTAAATGGAAACCAGCCGGCGAAGTGATAGAAGTAATATCTCACCCGCACGAATTACACGTTGATGGCTTGATTGCTGACGGGCACAACCGATTAAAAACTACGCACGACGGCTTTTTCAGCATTACTTTTCCGCACCCGTTCATCTTCATTGCCGAAGAAATATAATCTTCAGCTCATTATTTATCTCTTAAAATAATTTGCGGGCCGGTTAAACCGTTAGTTATCATATTAGTCCAAATATAACACGGGCGATTTGTCGCCAGTGCCTAATCAATAACTTTAAATGAAAAGGTCCTATAAAAATTTGTTATGCTTTGCTTTGAGCGGGCTGTTATGCTCGTTCAGCATATTTACAGCTAACGCGCAGCGGGGTGGCCGGGGCGGCGGTGGTGGTTTAAGAGGTGGTGGTATGGGAATGTCTCGTCCTTCGTTTGGGGGCGGTGGCGGCATTTCAAGGGGCGGCGGCTCCGGACCGTCATTTGGAAGCAGACCATCATTCGGTAACCGCGGTTCAGCCATGACGGCTCCGCGCATGTCGGCACCAAACAGTATTACTCGTTCTAACCCATCCGGTCGTTTCAACAATGGCGGCGGCCGCATAGTAGCGCCCGGTAGTCGTTACAACAACAGCTACGGCAGCAGGGTGTATCGCAACCCGGGTTATTACAGGCCAGGTTACGGCAGGCCGGGTTATAACCGTTACTATCCAAACAGGTACAACAACAGGTATTACTATGGCGGTCGCTATTATTATGGCAATCGTTATTATCCTTACCGCGGTTTTTATTATCCGCATGCAGGTTTTTATGCATCGCTGTACATGCCACGCATTGGTTTCTCTTTAGGAGTACTGCCATATGGTTATTATCCTTTCTATTGGGATAACTCCTGGTACTATTACAGCAACGGCTACTACTACCAACAGCAAAACGACCAGTACACTGTAGTAGCGCCACCTGTAGGTGCCGAAATAAAAGAGCTTCCATCTGACGCCAAGCCAATTAAAATAAACGGCGTTGAATATTACGAGCTTAACGGTGTTTATTATGAGCAGGTAACTAAGGACGATGGCACCACTACCTACGCTATTGCAGGTAAGGATGGTGAGCTTAACACGGCAGATGCAGGTGATGAGCAAATGCCGCTTGTAGGTGACATTGTTACCGAATTACCTAAAGACTCGCGCCCTGTAACTATTGACGGGCAAAAAGTATACGTATCTCCTGATGGTATTTACTATAAGGAAGACCAGGACGCAAACGACTCAAAGGTTTACAGGGTGGTAGGCGTTCCGGGTGATGATAGCGCAGCGCCTGATGATGAGCAGGAAGATGATCAGTAATGATTGGATTATATTAAAGAACTGAATTTTTTAACTGAGTGATTATAGTGAAGGGTGAAAGCAAAAGTTTTCACCCTTTTTTTGTAATTAAATTTAAGTGAAACATTTTTCTAGCGAGGAGCTTTATCTTATTAACTAACAGATAAATTATCATGGAAAGATATCACGAATTGACTCAGTTGCTGGTAGATTGTGCCATTGCATGTGAAAGATGTGCCACCGCTTGCCTTGAAGAAGATGATGTAAAGATGATGGCCCAATGCGTTAAGCTGGATAGGGATTGCGCCGATATATGCACTTTGGCCGCCCGGTTGCTTCAGCGCGAATCGCCGTTGGCTTTGCAATATTTGTTATTATGTGAAGAAGCCTGCAGAACATGTGCAGATGAATGTAGTAAGCATGATAACGATCATTGCGCTTATTGTGCACAGCAGTGCTTGGCTTGTGCGCAGGCTTGTCATGAACATCATCAGCCAATAGCGCAGATTTAAAAATATTTGTACTACCTGTGTAAGGCTGCAGCATAAGTGTTGTAGCCTTTTTTATTAAAACCGATACACATTTCAATTTAAATTTTACCAAGAGTCTTTTTAAATCGAAGTCAATCGCCATTATTATTAAAAATTTGACACTAAATTGTGTATATGTTTAAAATTATTCACATCTTGCAATAGATTTTTAAACAAGATTTAATTATCTATCGTTATTTCATTTACACTAAGTAATTATAATTGTGTTTTTGGTACACAATAGAATTTTATATTCAGTTTTATAGCCGGATAGCAATAAAACAGAAATGTAAAAACATGAAATGACCTTTTTGGCCTTTTTTGAAGAGAATAAAGTTTGATTTCTTCTAAAACGGTACAGAAAATTAAAAGTTTGATAAATATTAACTGACCTTTATATTTATGACACGGCTGCACCGCCCCCGGTGCGGCCTTTTTTATGCACCGGCTTTTTTATCTTTGAATATGAAAGCCGCTAAATTATTACTGCTGCCACTACTGCTCCTCCACCTGTCAATGGCCAAAGCCCAGGTAACAGTTGCGGCGGCGGCCAACCTGCAAGCTGTAATGCCGCATTTTTGTGCAGACTTTGAAAAACAAACGGGCATTAAGATTACTGTTATAAGCGGATCGTCGGGTAAGCTGGCCGCACAAATCAGCAATGGAGCACCCTTTGATATTTTTCTTTCTGCCGATATGGCTTTTGCACAGGCTATGTATGATAAGCGCCTCGCTACAGCTGCACCAGTTGTGTATGCAAAGGGCAAACTGATTATTTGTAGTACCCGCAAAGCCGACCTTAAAAGCTGGCGCAACTTGCTTAAAACATCTAAAATTGATAAAATAGCTATTGCCAATCCTGCTGTAGCCCCATACGGTATAGCGGCCATGAGTGTGCTGCAGAAAAGTGGTTTGTCAAAATCATTACAAGGCAAAATTGTTTATGGTGAGAGCATATCACAGGTAAACACTTACATCATTACCGGTGTAACTGATGTAGGTTTCACTACGGCTGCCTTGTTGCATGATCCACAATTAAAGAAAAAGCTTTACTGGCAATTGATTGATAATACCTTCTACGCACCAATAGAACAAGGCATGGTATTATTGAAACGTGGAAGCAATAACGCATCGGCGGTAAAGTTTTACAATTACCTGCTCAGTAGCGCCGCAAAAAGTATCTTCAGCAAAAACGGTTACCAATAAATAAATGGATCTTAACCCTATATGGCTTACCCTTAAACTGGCGGTGCTTACTACAGTTGTTTTATTTTTAATAGGCGTGCCTCTCGCCTGGTGGTTATCACGTGGTAAGTCTATTTTTAAAATTATCATCGAAGCCCTGCTTACTATGCCATTGGTGCTGCCCCCATCCGTGTTGGGGTTTTATCTGTTGCTGGCATTTAGTCCGCAGCAAGGTTTAGGTAAATGGCTGCATGAGTCATTAGATATCCAACTGGTGTTTTCATTTCCCGGGCTGATTTTAGCTTCGATGATTTATAGCCTGCCTTTTATGACGGGGCCCGTAAAGTCAGCACTGGCGCAATTGCCACGTTCCATGGTTGATGCCTCGTATACGCTTGGTAAAGGCAAGTGGCAAACGTTTCTGCATGTGCAACTGCCCAACATCAAACCATCGGTATTAACAGCTATTATTTTCACATTTGCGCATACCTTGGGCGAGTTTGGTGTAGTGCTTATGATAGGGGGCAATATTCCGGGGGTTACACGGGTGGCATCCATTGCCGTTTACGATGCCGTAGAGCAAATGGATTACACCACTGCCGGCAACTATTCCCTCATATTATTCTGCATTACTTTTGTGATGATGATAAGCATATTCATTTATAATAAGTATCAACCCAAGACACCCCTGAACTGAGTATGCAGGTAAATATTTGCAAAGCACTACAACTGCATAGCGGAGAAGGTAACTTAATCATAAAAGATGATTTCAGTAATGATCGCATCGTTAAAATCAGTGGGCCATCAGGCGCGGGTAAGACTACTTTTTTGAAGATTATCGCCGGACTCATCACTCCCAACAGCGGCTCCATATGTTACAAAGGGCAAACCTGGCTCGATACAGAACGGCGCATTAACTTATCCCCACAGCAAAGGGGCGTAGGATTTGTTTTTCAGGATTACGCCTTATTCCCGAACATGACCGTTGCACGGCATTTGGAGTATGCAGGTGCAAAACCTGAATGGGCAAATACCTTGCTGACACTTGGTGAATTGAAAACTCTAAAAAGCACCAAACCAGCCAGGCTTTCCGGTGGGCAGCAGCAAAGGCTGGCTATACTACGTGCCTTAGCGCCCAAGCCTTCAGTTTTGTTGATGGACGAGCCATTTTCGGCTTTAGACAGGCAAACCAAGAGCGCCCTTATTGGCAACCTGACAGCACTATTTGAACAAACAAACATGAAGGTTTTTATAGTAAGCCACAATGAGGCAGAACTGGACAGCTTTGCAGGGAGGCAAATAAGTATTGGTGAGTAAATCTTTCAATTTATAATGGTAAACTTACATTTATAAAATTTAAGCAAGCATATTTACGTATATAGGTTATAAGAGTTATTAATCATCAATGAAAGAAATAAAGGAAAAACACCCGCTTGCAATAAGGTGGGCCCATTGGGTCAACTTTCCTTTATTAACTATCATGATATGGAGCGGGCTGCTTATTTATTGGGCCAGTGACACCTATAGCATTACCCTGTTCGGCCATACTTATCTTAAGTTCTTTCCCAAAGGATTTTATGATGCACTGAATATCCCACACCGCTTGGCAGAGGGAATGGCTTTTCACTTTTTGTTCATGTGGTTCTTCTTCTTAAACGGCATTTTCTACGTCCTTTATACTATTATCTCAGGCGAGTGGCGGCAGCTCTTGCCTAACAAACATTCATTTAAAGAAGCTTGGCAGGTGTTGCTGCATGATTTGCACATACGCCGAACAGTACTTCCTGACAAAAAGTATAACGCCGCGCAGCGCATTGCATATTCGGCCATTATCGTAATGGGCATTGGCTCAGTAGTTACAGGGCTGGCAATTTATAAACCTGTACAATTTTATTGGCTGACCTGGTTATGCGGCGGTTATCACCTGGCGCGCATCTGGCATTTTGTACTCACCATTGGTTATGTGCTGTTTTTTGTGATACATGTGGTACAGGTAATACTTGCCGGCTGGCAAAACTTTGCAGGTATGGTACGCGGTTTTGAGGTAGTGAAGCAACCGGAGCCGCCTGTTGTTAAGGCTTTAAACGAGGAGGAAGATCAGCATGAAAAGTAAAGCGCAAAAGCGTTTAAAAAAGCCGCTTACCGTAGAGCAAAAAATCAACCGGCGCACCTTTATTGCTTTCGGTAGTTTTACCGCTTTAGGTGCTGCTGCATGGGGTGGCTGGCGCTGGCTTTATAATTCTCCTGTTGAAGATAAGGGCATCACCGCTGGCACGCGCAAGCCATTGCGCAGGGCGCTCAACAAAACAGAGCTGGCTTTCCGCAGGCTTTTCAGCAATAACAACCTGGTAAAAACTTACCCTAAAAGTATGGCTGCTAAAAATGTGCGGGTAAACAGCCACGTTGGGATGCACGACAAGATGGACCTGACACAATGGAAACTTCAGGTAAAAAGGCTGAACGGGCAGGAGCTAAACATTGGTTTGGATGATATACGAAAACTGCCTAAAACAGAGATCATCTTTGACTTTAAGTGCGTTGAAGGCTGGGACCAGATCTCGCATTGGGGAGGCGTTAAGTTTGCAGATTTTATAGAACATTTTGGCTTACAGCCTGAGGCAGCTACGCAATATGCGGGTTTTGCAACGCCTGATAAGCAGTACTATGTCGGTATTGATATGCCCAGCGCCCTGCATCCGCAAACTTTACTGGCTTACGAGGTAAATGGCAAACCCCTGCCATATGACCATGGGCAGCCCCTGCGCTTAATTATTCCGGTAAAATACGGCATTAAGAATATTAAACGCATAGGCTCCATAACATTCCAGAACCAGCGCCCGCCCGATTATTGGGCCGAGCGCGGGTACGATTATTATTCGGGCTTGTAAGTTTAGCGCTTATCTACACTGTACTTGCCCGGGCCTACAAATACAAGTCCTGCAAATACAATGGCCAATTCAATAGCATGCGAAGCGCCCATCATACCATCACCTTTACCTAAGTGCATGGCTGCAGCTACTACAAGGTTTATCACCAGCAAAATGCAGGCGGGCCTGAATGCCAGACCAAACAACACCAATGCCCCACCCAATGCCTCAGCAATGGCGGCCATCAGTCCCCAGAAAACCGGATAAAATTTAATGCCAACAAACTCTGTAGCGCCGCCGAGTTCGGTCCACATGTCGGGCCCGCCCAATAATTTAGGGTAGCCGTGAAAAATCATCAAAGCGCCGAGTCCCACACGGATAATGAGCAATCCCAAATCTTTGTGTTTGCCCAGGTTACTTAATATTGCCATAGGTTTAAAAAGGTTAGTTTATTTTTAAAAATACGATGAATTAATCCACATAGTTTGCGCTTACCTGCTGGCCATTTACCTGCAAATGCAGGCGACTACCCATAATGATGCTGTAATTATCCGGGATATGCCCTGCCGGGAAATCAAAGCAGACCGGATAGTCGTAGTCCTTCACTACTTCCATTATAATTTCAGCTACAGTGTACCCAAACGGAATATCATTATCCTTTAGCTCCGTAAAACCGCCCACCATAAGCCCGGCCAGGTTGCGCAGTTTACCCGCCCTGTCAAGCACACGTATCATCCTGTCTATCGCATAAAGGTATTCGCCAATGTCTTCAATAAACAATATTTTGCCATCATAGTTTAAATCAGATACCGAACCCAGAACGCCTACCATCAGGCTAAGATTGCCACCGATGACCACGCCGGTACCTTCGCCGCTGCGATTTATCCCTTTTGATTCAAATTCATAACCAAAGCGCTTGCCAAACAGCGCCAGCTTAAGCGTATGAATGGAATAGCGCGTAGCATCAGGTATATTCACCGGCATTTGCCCGTGTATAGTTTGCAGGTTGTACAAACTATGCAAGTGATTATGCAATAGCGTAATGTCGCTAAAGCCGGCAATCCATTTCGGGTGCGTAAGCAACCGGTCGAAATTTACATGGTCCAAAATCCTGATGGTACCGTATCCGCCCCTGGCCGCTATGATAGCTTTTATGTCGTCATTGTCAACAAAACGCTGCATGTCCCGAGCCCGCAGGGCATCATCACCAGAAAATTGATGGAATGACGCTTCTATAGTTTCGCCCAATACAACCTCTAAGTCCCATGATTGTAGTAGCGTAATGGCTTCCGTCATGGGTTTGGGCAGCTTTTTGGCAGGGCAGGTAATAGCTATTTTGTCGCCCGGCTTTAAATAGGGCGGCCTTATGGTTGGCCTGGTCTCAGGGTTGCTTGTTTGCATAAAGTAATATCAGTTCTGATGCGTACCGAGGTTTACCTCTCAATCAGACTTTTTCCAACTTAAATGAATTATCTTTGCCAAATTATTAAATAACGCCGTACATTACATGTCACAACTCGATAAATTTAAACGTTATACCATTACCTCGGCATTGCCTTACGCCAACGGACCACTGCACATCGGTCATTTGGCGGGCGCATATCTTCCTGCCGATATATTTGTACGCTACCTTCGGCTTAAGAAAAAAGATGTGGTGTATATATGTGGCTCTGATGAGCATGGTGCAGCCATTACCATCAAAGCCAAAAAGGAAGGCACTACACCACAGGCTATTATTGATAAATACCACAACCAGATAAAAAACAGCTTTGAGGAGTTCGGGATAGATTTTGACATTTACCACCGTACTTCATCGCCTATTCATCACGATCTTTCTAAAGAATTCTTTTTGAATTTATACGAGAAAGGCGAGTTTGAAGAGAAATTTTCTGAACAATACTTTGACGAGGAGTACCAGCAGTTTTTGGCCGACCGCTACATTGTAGGCACATGCCCTAACTGCCATAATGAAAACGCATACGGCGATCAGTGCGAAAAATGCGGCACTTCACTTAACCCTACCGACCTGATCAACCCGATATCTACCCTGAGCGGTAAACCGCCGGTACTCAAACCAACCAAGCACTGGTACCTGCCATTGGATAAATACCAACCATGGTTAGAAAAATGGATAGATGAAAAAGAGGGCGAATGGAAAGTAAATGTATTCGGCCAATGTAAATCATGGTTAAAATCGGGCTTGCAGCCACGCTCCATGACACGTGACCTCGACTGGGGCATCGACGTGCCGCTGGAAGAAGCAAAAGGTAAAAAGCTTTATGTTTGGCTGGATGCACCTATCGGCTACATTTCGGCTACCAAACAATGGGCAATTGATAACGGTAAAGACTGGCAATTATACTGGAAAAAGCAGGCTGACGTACAGGATGACACCTGCCTTATTCACTTCATTGGCAAGGATAATATTGTTTTCCACTGCATTATATTCCCGTCGGTATTGAACGCACACGGCGAGTATGTGCTGCCCTACAACGTGCCGGCAAATGAATTTTTGAACCTTGAGGGCGATAAGCTTTCTACCTCACGTAACCATGCGGTATGGCTGCATGAGTACCTTGAGGATTTTGCAGGCAAGCAGGACGAGCTGCGTTATGTGCTTACCTCTATATTACCCGAAACCAGCGACAGTGAGTTTACATGGAAGGATTACCAGGCACGCGTTAACAATGAGTTGGTGGCGATACTTGGCAATTATGTAAACCGGGTAATGATTTTAATGCATAAGTATTATGGCGGCAAAATTGAAACTGATGGTGCGTTTCTTCAACTGACAGATGGAAATCTGAGCAACGAAATCGGCCAGTTTTATGATGAGCTGGAAAAGAGTCTGGAGGCGTTTAAATTCCGCCAGGGATTGCAGGCAGTAATTGACATGGCACGCCTGGGCAACCGTTACCTTACGGAGAAAGAGCCTTGGAAAACTATTAAGACTGATCCAGCCGCCGCTAAAGAAGCGTTACACAACAGTTTAGTGCTTATAAGCCATTTGGCTACCTGTTTGCAAGTGTTTTTACCGGCTACTGCCAAAAAGATATTCCACATGCTCAACTGGCCAACTAATAGCGTCGGCTTTGAAGAAGAACTGAGCTTTGTGAACGGACATCAGCTTAACGAAGCGGTATTGTTATTTGAAAAGATTGAGGACAGCCAGATTGAGGCACAATTGCAAAAGTTGATTGACCGGAAAGCGGCGTCCGTACAAGCCATAGAAAGCGTAGTAACCCCGGCTAAAGAAAACATCAGCTTTGAGCAATTTGCCGGTTTAGATATACGTACAGGGACCATCCTTGCTGCGGAGAAAGTAGCGAAAACCAAGAAGTTGCTTAAGCTGACCATTGATACTGGGATTGACCAGCGAACGGTGGTATCAGGCATTGCCGAATATTTTACACCTGAGGAAGCCGTAGGCAAACGGGTAAGCATTTTAGTGAACCTCGAGCCGCGCGACATTAAAGGGATTACCTCGCAGGGCATGATTTTGATGGCAGAAAATGCCGAAGGTGTGCTCAGCTTTGTTACCGCCGATGGAGATATGCCAAACGGTTCAGTGATAAGGTAGATATTTAATAATTACAGTGAATAAACCGGACCTATTGCTATTCGTTCGATAGGATAGGTTTATTTACTGTATTTATAATTTTTGTTTTAGGGGTTGCAGCACCCAAACAGGGTTTATACACACCCAGGAAGTGTTTAATGAACACTCCATAGCTATGTGCAAACTCGTTGAATTATTTAAAGATAGTCAACAAGGTCGAGCCTTAGGAGTTCGATTAGCGTTCCATCGCCGAACTGATATTCGTCCGGGATATCCAGAACGATCACTTCTTTATGGAAGGTGGTGAATCTGGCTCTTAATATCTGTCTGTGTTTTGATTCCATTACAAATATTACATCGGCCCAATCAATTAGTTTTTGATTGACTTTTATCCGCGCCTCGCTGCTGGTACCAGCCGAACGGGCAAAATGCAAAGGATGATTTTTGAACAACATCTCAGCCGTTGGGCTACGCCACTGGTTTTTGCTGCATATAAATAATAGGTTAGCCAATGTATATTCGAATTAACTTACCTTCCGCCCCTTAACGCGTTTTTTAACTTTTGATCATTGCTGATTTTGTCCCAGGCATCACGTGTAATTATGCCAAGCTTGCGTTTATCGCAGTCCCAGATTGATACATATTTTTCAGATATCACCGAATAAGTTCTAAGCGTACTTAGGGGCGCGTACAACATCAGGGTACAAACGTCCGTCACGGTAATGAAAGGGCTTTTGCCTTTCAAATGGTTATGCATGCCCGATATTATTATTTTACTCGAATCGGTGCCGGTTTGATTAAATTCCGAAGGTATATATGAGTTATGCAGCCGCGTTACATTCACGACAACGTTTTTCTTGTTGAACGCTATAAGATAGTCATTACCTAACGGCAATATGCCCGAGATACTGGTTCCGGTGAACACGTAAGCCTTTGTCTCGTTCTTATAAATAAAAGGCACCGGGTTAAGCGTGGAGTTTTTATACCACTTAAAGGTGGTATCTGTTTGCATGCGTTCAATGGCAGCTTTACGGATGGTATATAATTCTGCCTCCTGTTTATTAAAGGCTCTGCGTGTGGTATCAAGCGCATATTTGCCTTTATCAAAATCATAGCCAAAAGCAATGGTTGAGATAACTACAGGTGTTTCGTCTTTTGAGTAAAAGATATTTACCAGGCCCTTGCCGTCGTCATAAGAAAGGTAACCGGCCTGGGCGCCTCTTTTGTCTGCACATTTTTCCAGAAAGATATCTGTGCCATACCATGAGGCCCATTCCGAATTATACAGCGCTTTCGCCTCAGCAGTAATTTCATCTGCCGTTTTAATAAGGTCAGCTTCCTGTGCTGATGAAGAAAGCGCTATACCGCAAAGCATGACAATAGTGATAAAGTATTTCATTTAATAATATTGTGATAAGGGTTGATTTAGTGTTTATTTTGATGTGGATGCCAAATAGTCGAGCGTTAGGTTGCACAGTGCCTTTACACCTAAGGCCAAACCGCTTTCATCAATAAAAAAGTCGGGTGTGTGGTGCGGCGGAGCGGTTAGGGCATTGCCGCCTTTAGGCATTCCTCCTAAAAAGAAGAATATGCCGGGCACCTTCTCCTGGTAAAAGCTAAAATCTTCGGCACCTGTAACGGGCGGCACCTCAAGCACATTAATTTTCCCGGCGGTTGCTTGTAGGGTAGGCAGCATTTGCGCCGTTAGCTGTGGATTGTTATAGGTAACCGGGTAATGATTGCTGTAAGGTATTTTTACCTCCGCTACAGCATTATTTGCTTCGGCGGTTTTGGTGGCTATCTCTGTAACGCGGCGGGTAATCAGAGCTTCGTCGGCAGTAGTGAAAAAGCGCAATGTGCCCTGCATCTCCACCGTTTCCGGGATGATATTAAAACGTGTACCACCCTTAATGGCGCCCACGGTAACCACCGCTGCATTTTGAGTGACATTCACATTGCGGCTTACAACTGTTTGCAGGTTGTTAATGATCTGAGCGGCGGTGACTATCGGATCCACGCTTTGCCATGGGTAGGCTCCGTGTGATGATTTTCCCTTAACGGTGATCAGCATATCGTTTACACCGGCCATGGTGCCTCCCTGGCGGCAGGTAATCTTACCAACTTCCAGACTGGAATTGATATGCAGTCCAAATACTGCGTCAACTTTGGGGTTTTGTAGTACGCCTTCTTTCACCATCTGCTCTGCGCCGCCCTTTTCTCCTGCAGGTACCCCTTCTTCCGCCGGTTGAAATATAAATTTTACGGTGCCGTGGAGGTCTTTCTTCATGCCCGCCAGTACTTCGGCAACGGTCATCAGTATGGCCATATGTGAATCGTGCCCGCAGGCATGCATGGCGCCTACGTCCTGCCCATTGTAAGTGGTTTTTACTTTGGAAGCGAAGGGCAAGTTTACCCTTTCGGTGACCGGCAACCCGTCCATGTCGGCACGTAAAGCTACAACCGGCCCCGGATGCCCACCTTTAAGTATGCCTACCACCCCTGTGGTAGCGACGCCGGTTTTCACCTCAATGCCCAGACTGTCCAAGTGTTTGGCAATGATTGCAGCCGTACGGGTTTCACGGTTTCCCAACTCCGGGTGCTGGTGAAAATTGCGCCGCCAGGCCACAGTCTTGCTATGAAGGGCATCGGCCTTTGCGGAAACAATCTTAGATAATGGATTTATTTGTGCTGACGCGTTGAATGAGATAATGGTAAAAATAAAAAGGCAAAACTTTTTCATAAAAAGAGTTTTGCCTTAAATATAGTAAAGTAAAGAGCTACTTAGCTCAATTAACGAAAGCTTATTAAATCAACCACAAAAATAAGCGGAGAGTTGGCGGGTATCTTGCCTTGCGCCCTGTTGCCATAAGCCAGCCCCGACGGAATAAGCAGCAATAAGCGGCCACCTTTGTTTATGTATGGTATGCCCAGTTTCCAACCGTCTATAAAATTGCTGAGAGCCATGTTAATGTTGTTCTTGTCGAACTCAGTACCGTTGAGCAATGTGCCGGTATAATTAATGTTTACAACGGAATTTATTGTAGGGTAGTTACCTGTGCCTGGTGTTATTACCTGGTAGTAGATGCCATTTGCATCTTTAGTGGCGTTGATTTTGGTTTTTGGGTCATCTGCATTATTAGCAGCTATGTACGCCCGGATAGCGGCATCATCCAACTCGGCCTGTTTGGCGGCATCAAAACTGTCTTTCTTGTCTTTTTTGCAAGAAACAAATGCGAATGTGCACACCGCGAGTAATAGCAATAAATATTTTTTCATGAAACAGTGATAGTTAATTGTAAGCCCATACGAGCTTACAACACTTTATGCTACATCTATTTTAATCTTTATACCGTAGTTGCTATGCTAAGTTCCTTCATCTGCTCCGGAGAGATGGTTGAAGGGGAATCGATCATCACATCTCGGCCCGAATTGTTTTTCGGGAAAGCAATTACGTCGCGGATGGAATCCAGCCCCGCAAAAATTGAGCAAAGCCTGTCGAATCCGAAGGCAATACCACCGTGCGGAGGGGCGCCGAACTCAAATGCATCCAGCAAGAAGCCGAATTGTTTTTGCGCTTCTTCAGGCGAAAAGCCCAGGTGCTTAAACATCAGCGATTGTAAGCCTTTCTCATGGATACGGATAGAACCGCCGCCAATTTCGGTGCCGTTGATTACCAAATCATAAGCGTTGGCACGTACGTTGCCCGGTTCGGTATCAAGCAGGGCTATGTCTTCCGGTTTTGGTGAGGTGAACGGGTGGTGCATAGCATGGTAACGGCCGCTTTCTTCATCCCACTCCAGCAAAGGGAAATCCACCACCCATAGCGGAGCGAATTTATCTTTGTCGCGCAAGCCTAGTCTGCCGCCGATTTCCAGACGAAGCTCGTTCATTTGCTTGCGTACTTTATCGGTTTGGCCGGCAAGAATAAGTATTAAATCGCCCGGTTCTGCATCAAATGCAGCTGCCCAGTTGGTAAGGTCGTCTTCGCTGTAAAATTTATCTACTGATGACTTTAAAGTGCCGTCTGTATTATAACGGCAGTAGATCAAGCCGGTTGCACCGATCTGCGGGCGTTTCAGCCACTCGGTAAGTTCATCAAGCTGCTTACGGGTGTAACCTGCACAGCCTTTAGCGTTAATACCTACTACCAGTTCGGCATTATCAAAAATTGCGAAGTTGTTGCCTTTTACCACGTCGTTCAGTTCTACAAACGGCATCCCGAAACGCAAATCCGGTTTGTCTGAACCATAAAGACGCATGGCATCGGCGTATTGCATACGCGGGAAGGTATCCAGCGTGATGCCCTTCACTTCGCTGAACAAATGTCGGGTAAGGCCTTCAAAAATATTCAGGATGTCTTCCTGTTCAATGAAAGACAGTTCACAGTCTATCTGGGTAAATTCCGGCTGGCGGTCAGCACGTAAATCTTCGTCGCGGAAACATTTCACGATCTGGAAATAACGGTCGAACCCGCTCACCATCAGTAATTGCTTAAACGTTTGCGGCGATTGCGGCAGCGCGTAAAACTCACCGGCGTTCATACGGCTCGGCACCACAAAATCCCGTGCACCTTCAGGGGTGGATTTAATGAGCACCGGGGTTTCTACCTCGATAAAGCCAAGCCCATCAAGATATTTACGTACTTCCTGCCCCATTTTATGGCGCAGTACAAGGTTGTTGCGTATAGGGTTACGGCGCAGATCAAGGTAGCGATACTTTGCGCGCAGCTCTTCGCCGCCGTCAGTTTCATCCTCAATCAGGAAAGGAGGAATTTTAGCTTCGTTAAGTATTTCCAGCTCCTGTACATCAATTTCGATGTCGCCTGTAGGCATTTTAGGGTTTTTGTTAGTACGCTCCAGTACCTTGCCGGTTACTTTAATCACAAACTCGCGGCCCAGTGTGCGGGCTTTTTCGCGCAGGGTAGCATCGGTATCGGCGTTAAGCACTAATTGGGTTAATCCGTAACGGTCGCGCACATCAATAAAGGTAGTACCACCCAAATCGCGCGATTTTTGTACCCAGCCGCACAAGGTTACCACTTGGTTCAGCGAACCAAGATTTAATTCTCCGCAAGTGTGAGTTCTAAGCATATAAGTCGTTTTTGTAAAGTCTGCAAAAGTACATTTTTGAGGTGAAAGCAGAAAGGTAAAAGGCACAAAGGGTTTGCAGTTGATAATTTATGGTAGGTCACATCTACAATAGGTATTCAGAGGCATTGGTTTACATTATCATGTCATGCCGAACTTGTTTCGGCATCTCACTGAGCTGCCAAATTTGCTTTATTATACGCTTAACTATTACGGTTTTCTTGTTAAGCGAGATGCCGAAACAAGTTCGGCATGACATAGAAAATAAATTTGTTGAAGTATTCCAAAACCAAAAACTATATTTGCGCCATAATATATTCTCAAGGGGTGCCTTGCTTTGGTAATAAATGAACTAACTGCAGTAGTTCGCCAAACTGAAAGACAGGCTGAGATCATACCCAGTGCTCAAAGTAGCAGGAATTAGTTGTGATAACGTATCCACTAATCACCGGTAAACTTGAGCATACACCTGATCCGGGTAATGCCGGCGTAGGGAGAGGTAATAGTTAAGTGTACTGCATGTTCGCCCTGGCTTGCAGATGGTTTAACTCAATTTTTTCTGCTTTTAAGACATTGAAAAATTTATTTGCGGCGATATTCGCCCTGCTGCTGCCTTTTATGGCATCGGCCCAGTATTCCGTAACCGGAAAAGTAAGCAGCCAAAATGGCGAGAGTCTGCCTGGCGCTACCATCACTATTAACGGAACCCAGCAAAGCGCCGTTGCCGACGCTAACGGCAATTACCGCTTTAGTAACTTACCTGCCGGTAGCTATACGTTCAACGCCAACTATATTGGCTACCAGGGTGCGGCCAAAAAATTAAGCCTTAATGGAGATGCTACGCTGAACTTTACCCTGAGCATGGCTACGCTTGCCGCCGAACAGGTTACTATTACGGCTACCCGCGCCAGCAAGAACTCGCCTACAGCGTTTACCAACCTCAGCAAAAAGGATATTGAGAAAAATAACTTCGGACAGGATCTGCCTTTCCTGCTTAATCAAACACCGTCAGTGGTTGTAACGTCTGATGCCGGAGCAGGCGTTGGCTATACCGGTATCCGTATCCGCGGATCGGATCCATCACGCATCAACGTAACCATCAACGGCATTCCTTATAACGATTCGGAAAGCCAGGGATCATTCTTTGTAGATATACCAGACATTGCCTCATCTGTAAACAACATACAGGTGCAGCGTGGTGTAGGTACGTCAACCAATGGTGCTGGTGCGTTTGGTGGCAGCATCAACGTACAAACTACTACCCGCCGCGACACCGCTTACGCCGAACTGAACAACTCAGGCGGCTCATTCAACACCATAAAGAACACGGTGAGTGTAGGTACAGGTTTATTAGGCGGTCATTTTAGTTTTGACGGGCGTTTATCCCGCATTCATTCTGACGGATATATAGATCGCGCTTTCTCGAACCTTAAATCGTACTTCCTGAGCGGCGCTTACTACGGCAAAAACACTACTGTGCGTGCCAACGTATTCACTGGTTATGAGCGTACTTACCAGGCATGGAACGGTGTGCCTGACTACGAAATATTGAACAACCGCAAGTATAACGAATACACTTATAAAGATCAGGTAGATAACTATACCCAAAACCATTATCAGTTGCTGGTTGATCACCGCTTTTCGGACAAACTCTCTTTCAGCGGCGCATTGCATTATACCAAAGGCAATGGTTATTATGAGGAATTCCGTGATAAGGATTCAGTTAAGGCCTATGGTTTAAAACCGGTAATTTATGGTACCGATACACTACACACCAGTGATATAATCCGCCGCCGTTGGTTGGATAATGACTTCTATGGCGTAACGTATGCCTTAAAGTATTTGCCCCAAAGCAACCTTAATCTTACCTTGGGTGGGGCGTATAACGAGTATAAAGGCGCACATTTTGGCAATATCATATCAAGCACCAGCAGCTTAACTGTTGGGCACGATTATGAGTACTACCGCGACAGTGCAAAAAAGAACGATTTTAACATTTTTGCACGTGGCGAGCTGGAGTTAAACAAAGTACTCCTGTATGCGGATATGCAATACCGCTATATTTATTACTCGTTTTTAGGGTTTGACAGAAACCTGAAAAATGTGCAGCAAAGCACAACGCTTAACTTCTTTAACCCTAAGGTTGGTATCACTTACAAAATAAACAGTAGCAATAATGTGTACGCATCGTTTGCCGTGGGTAACCGTGAACCTAACCGTGACGACTTTACCAACTCCTCACCAGCCAGTCGCCCGAAATCCGAAAACCTGAAAGACTTTGAGGCGGGATACCGCATAGCTACCAGCCGCTTTACAGGTGGTATAAACGGATATTATATGCTGTATAAAAACCAGCTGATTGTTACCGGTGCCTTAAACGATGTTGGCGCAGCCATCCGCAGGAATGTGAAGGATAGCTACCGAGCAGGCATTGAAGTTGACGGACGAGTGAAAATAACTGATCAACTTAACTGGGGTGCAACAGCTACTTTGAGTACCAATAAGATCAAGAATTACGGGCAGTTCTTCACCAATTATGATGACAACAGCCAGGTAGAGCTGCAGCTCAAGAAAACCAATATCGCTTTCTCTCCATCATTCATCGGCTCCAGTGAGATAAGCTACTGGCCTATCAAAGGCGGCGAAATAGCTTTATTGAGCAAATACATCAGCCAACAATACCTGGATAATACCTCAAATATTAACCCCGCCGGCTACACGGTTGATGAGGAAAGTGCTTTAAATCCTTACGCTGCCAACCGCAAAATCAACGGCTACTTTGTAAATGATGTAAGGCTGCGGTATAATTTCAGCACTAAAGCAGTAAAAAACATCGGTATCGGTTTGCTGGTGAACAACGTGTTCAACAAAAAGTACGAAGCCAGCGGAGCTACTTACGCAGGTGTCAGCGGGAACAACATCTATAATTACAACTATTTTTATGTGCAAGCCACCCGCAACTTCCTGGCATCATTAAGCCTGGCATTTTAAATAGTCATTAGTGATTGGTGAGTGGAAAGTGAGATACTGTCATTATAATATTGACAAATTACTTTTACTACTCACCATTCATCACTCACCATTCACCACATGAATCACTGGATAGAGATATTTGTTACGCAGGTTAAGCAAACGAGCTTACTGGAGTGGTTTGCCATGCTTTTTGGGGTGACAGAAGTGTTGCTGGCGCGCCGTAATAATATCCTGCTTTATCCGGCGGGTATTATCGGCATCTTATTGTCGTTGTATTTGTTAGTTGATGTTAAGCTTTATGCCGAGGCTGCATTGAATGTCTATTACCTGGTAATGAGTATTTATGGCTGGCTGCACTGGGTTAAAAGGAGGGACGAGCCACCGGTATTAGTAAGCTACTCCACACAAAATGAATGGAAGATAACTTTGCTTATCAGCATAGGGGGATGGGGAATACTGTATCTCTTATTACGGTACTTTACACCATCTACCGTACCTGTTTGGGATGCTTTTGTGTCATCAACCGCGTGGGCAGGTATGTGGTTACTTGCACGCCGTAAGGTAGAAAACTGGGTGCTGCTTAACATCTCCAATCTGTTTGCTATACCGCTATTATTCCATAAAGGTTTGGTGATGCTGGCTTGTTTAACCATCTTTTTGTTTATTGTAGCCATATTTGGCTATTTCGACTGGAAGAAACAGGCCGATAAGCAAATGTCACATACCGCTTAACTCAGGTCTCTAATATCACCTCTTAAATTTAAGGTTAACATGCATCCATCAGCTTTATTGCAACCCGAGTGGATACAAACGATCCGCAGCAAAGTGCCCGAGGCTGAAAAGGCAGGGATGCTGCATCCCGATCAGTTGGAAATAATATATCGGCAGGGTTGGTTTAAATTTTTAGTACCTGCCGAGTATGGCGGTCTCGAACTTAATTTGCCCGATCAGGTGCGATTGGAAGAAAGCTTGGCATGGGCCAACGGAAGCCTTGGCTGGGTGGTTACTTTATGCAGCGGAGCAGGATGGTTCGGCGGCTTTTTGGAACATGGTGCAGCAGAAGAAATACTACGGCATCCGCAACTTTGCCTGGCTGGCAGCGGGGCGCCTACAGGTACTGCAACCATTGCTAATGGCGGTTATATTATAAACGGCGAGTGGAAGTATGCCAGTGGTATACACCATGCAACTCATGTAACTGCAAACTGCATTATACACAACGAAGACAATGAGGTTATGTTGAATGACGACGGTACGCCGCTGATACTGCCTTTTGTGTTTGATCGTAAAGATGTAGAATTGGTTTCGGCCTGGAAATATATAGGTATGATGGCAACCGGCAGCGATGCCTACAAAGTTGAGCAGCTTTTTGTACCAGCTAACCGATGTTTTAAGATAGATGCGTCTGCCGCTACACAACAGGGCACGCTTTATAAATATCCATTTATGCAGCTGGCTGAGGCTACATTGGCGGCGAATATGGCCGGTATGGCTGTGCATTTTGCCGATTTGTGTGCCGGGCACTTTGAGAGCAAGCCATTACTTGGCCGGTTTACCGCTGAGCAGCGGCAGCATGTGAGCCTTGTGTTAAAGAACCTTACAGACAAACTGGAGCATGCGCGCAGCGACTTTTATAATGCAGTTGACGCATCATGGCAAGCTGTCGACCAAAACATGGACAGTACTCACCAGTTAAAAAGCGTTAGCCTTACCTCGCGTATACTGTCTACCACAGCACGCTTATTGGTTGATGAGCTTTACCCCTATTGCGGCCTCATAGCCGCTAACCCTGATACTGAGATTAACCAGGTATGGCGCGATTTGCATACCGCAAGTCAGCACAGTTTGTTTACTTTCAGCAGCGATCTCTCCTAATCTGATTTAAGCGTTTATACAAAATAACAGCGCCCCGAACGATAAGTCCGGGGCGCTGTTGTAACGGGCTATAAGCACGGTGTACTTTTTTATTTTAGAGAAGGGAAGTTGGCATTATCAAAAATGCTTTTCATGGTGGCGACCTTTTCTACGTCTTCCCATTTACGCGGAGCGGCAGATGACAGTATTGAGGGGATGGTTTTTCCAACCAGCACGTCGTCTTCTATGCGTACGCCGATATTCCACCATTTTTTATCGCAGGGGCTGCCAGCCGGAATATAAATACCAGGCTCAACGGTAATCACCATGTTTTCTTTCAATTCTCCGCTGTAGTCGCCTTTGTCGTGCACATCCAGACCTAAATGGTGCGACACGCCGTGAGGATAATACGTTCGCAACTCTTCAGCACTTTTTATGATACCTAATTTGATAAGTCCGGCAGATAGTACCTCTTCTGTCTTTGCTTCCAGATCAGAATACTTTACGCCTTCTTTACATAAAGGGAAAACAGCATCCTGGGCATCATAAACCAATTGATAAATTGCCTTTTGCTCAGGAGTAAACTTGCCGTTTGCAGGCACTGTCCGCGTAACATCGGCAGAGTAACCATGATATTCAGCACCAACATCCATCAATACAAGTTGATTGTTAAGCTTCATGGCGCTGTTTTCCTCGTAGTGCAATATACAGCCATTGCCGCCCACGCCCACAATTGGCGGGTAGCCCTCGTCTTCTGCACCGTATTTTTTGTGAACATATAACAAAATACCCTCCAGCTCGCGTTCACTCATGTTGGGCTTAACAGCTTTCATTACTTCCCTATGGGCGAGGCTCGATAGTGAAATAGATTTTTTCAGCAGGGCAAGTTCTTCCGGAGTTTTAACACCACGCAGCTGAACGGTAAAATCGTCGTACTGCGCGGTTCCGCCTAATAATTTACTGATCTGAGCTTTCACAGCATTAAGCGTTGCAGCATCCGGTTTTGCTACCAATTGCTGTATGATGGGGCTGTTTTGGTATGGTTCGGTCTCAAGTAATGGCTTCAGATAATTCATCAGGCGCGGTAGGGTTTCGGGCTTGCTGTACTGTAAAATAAACTTTAAGTCGCCCATTAGTTGCTTGTCCATATCAGGCACATTAGCTCTGGTTTTTAAAGACTTTACCAAACCGGCTAAGCCTCCGGTAGCGTCATCAGGCAATGCGTCATATAATACGGTACTGAATTTCTTAAAATCTACCGGGAACTTGTCAAATTCGGTGCTATTATACGCGCGCTTAAAACCTAGTTGAGATTTGGCACCTTCAACGCCCAGGCGGCGACCGGTCCATTGTTCGCGCATGGCATCGCGCTTCCTTACAAATATTACTTCGTTGTAGGTACTGTCGCCACTGCCCTGCATGTCTTTAAAGATGAGAAGTGCAGCATCTGGCTCTTTGTATCCGGAAAAGTAATACATATCCGGGTTGGCATGATACACGTAATTTACATCGTTAGAGAAAACCCGCTCAGGGTAAGCGAAAATAACAGCCACGGAATTGGCCGGCATGAGGTTACGCAAGGCCTCCCTGCGGCCGGCATGAAAAGCGGACGACAAATAATCCTGAGGAAGATTTGTCGCTGCTTGCTGGGCAAAACCGTCGTTGAGTGATATACAGCAGGCGGCAATAGCGATTGCCGTGCATTTAAGAAGTTTCATTTTTATAGTGTTATAAAATTGTGATATGATTAACGCTATTAAGATAAGGTTTATCAGATACAAATGATTAAGCGCGGCGCTAACTTATTATTTGTAACAATACGCTATCATTATGATTAATAACAGCATGTTTACATTGCATTTTTAATATTTGCACTATAAAACTGTACATAATGAAGTTAAAACACCTGCTCTTTTTAGCATTTGCTGCTGCGGCTTCGTCTTCATCCGCACAAAAAAAGACTGCAACAAATGGATCAGAAGTACCCCGCCCAAAGCTGGTGGTAGGCATTGTGGTTGACCAGATGCGTTGGGATTACCTTTATCGCTATTACGACCGTTACCAGAATGGGGGCTTTAAGCGCCTGATCAATGAAGGTTTTACCTGCGAAAATAACGATGTGGATTACCTGCCAACTTTTACTGCACCGGGCCACACCTGTGTTTATACCGGTTCAGTACCATCTATACACGGCATAGCCGGTAACGACTTTATTGTACAGGCTACAGGCAAGTCTATGTATTGTGCCGAAGATACCACAGTAGCTACCGTGGGCAGCAGCTCAAAAGCCGGACTAATGTCGCCAAGAAATATGCGCACAAGTACCGTTACTGATGAGTTGAAGCTTGCAACAAACTTCCGTTCAAAAGTCATTGGCATAGCTATTAAGGACCGCGGCGGAATTTTGCCGGCAGGGCATGCTGCTAATGCTGCTTATTGGTTTGATGATGCCAGCGGTAACTGGATAACCAGTACTTATTACATGAATGCGTTGCCTGCCTGGGTAAATACCTTCAACGCCCAGAAGTTGGCAGAGAAGTACCTTAAGCAGGATTGGAATACTTTATATCCGATTGAAAGTTATGTACAAAGCTCGCCGGACAACAGCCCTAAATACGAGGGGAAGTTCGGTGGTACCGATGCGCCGGTATTTCCCATCAAAACCTCACAGCTATATAAGGGCAATGTGGGCATGATACGCTCTACTCCGTATGGCAACACCTTTACGCTCGATATGGCTAAGGCAGCAGTTACCAACGAGCAAATGGGCAAAAATGTGGTGACCGACTTTTTGGCTGTAAGTCTTTCTTCAACAGATTACGTTGGTCACCAGTTTGGCCCGAATGCTGTGGAGACAGAAGATACTTACTTAAGATTGGATAAAGACCTGGCTGCTTTTTTTACCTTCCTTGACGGCCAGGTAGGTAAAGGCAATTACACGGTATTTTTAACGGCAGACCACGCCGCTGCGCATAATCCTACATTTTTGACTGACCATAAAATTCCGGGTGGAAACTTTGATGAGGGCAAAGTGCTGAGAGATTTAAATGCGTTATTATCACAGAAGTACAAAGCTGAAAAGGTGGTGCTTAGCCTGAATAACTACCAGGTTAATCTAAATTACGCTGCTATCAACAGCAATAAACTGAATGAAGAAGATATCAAAGCTGATTGTATAACATTTTTACAGAAGCAGCAAGATGTGCTTTATGCTGTGGATATGACCAAAGCTGCTACGGCAAGTATACCTGCAAACCTGCGGGAACGCGTTATTAACGGGTATAATTCTGAGCGCAGCGGCGTCATACAAATTATGCTTAAACCGGGTTATTTCTCCGGCGGTCGCACGGGTACCACGCACGGTACCTGGGCGCCTTTTGATGCGCACATTCCGTTGCTGTTTATGGGGTGGGGTATAAACCATGGCCACCTGGTGCGCGAAACCCACATGACGGATATAGCCGCAACCATTGCCTCTCTGTTGCATATACAACAACCTAACGGCTGTATAGGACAACCTATACCAGAAGTAATTAAGCAATAATTGTAATCAGAACTAACAAAATTAAAGGCCTTCCGTATTTCGGGAGGCCTTTATTGTTTAATATAGTGAGGCTATAAACAAAATGAGCAGATACTTTTGGTATCTGCACATCTGCAACAAGCACAATTGCCCGTTTATAATTTTATTTCTTCGTCTTTTGATGAGAAGAAACGAAACTCTGTGATCTGGTACGCCGGATTGCTCTTTACTTTAATCCATTGCTTGTACTTAAAGTACCATTTCATCTGGCGTGTATACAGGCCTTTTTTTATGTAAGCCTCAATATAAGGGTGCACGCAAAGCGTAATATTTTTCTCGTTTTGCTCCATCAGGATGTAATTGAAATTATTCTCAATATCATCAAGCAGCAAAATGGTTGGGCGTATAGCCCCAGTACCGTGGCAGGTTGGGCAAACCTCGCTGGTAACAATATTCATCTCCGGCCTAACCCGCTGGCGGGTTATCTGCACTAAGCCGAACTTACTCGGTGGCAGTATGGTATGCTTGGCCCTGTCATGCGCCATCTCGGCGCGCAGGTAATCAAACAATTCCTTGCGGTTAAGTGGCTTGTGCATGTCAATAAAGTCTATCACCACAATGCCGCCCATATCCCTCAACCGCAATTGCCGGGCTATTTCACGCGCAGCTTCTTTATTCACCTGCAGCGCGTTCTCCTCCTGGTTCTCTTTGTTGGCAGTGCGGTTGCCACTGTTCACATCAATTACGTGCAGCGCTTCGGTGTGTTCTATTACCAGGTATGCGCCGCCGGCCAGGTTAACGGTTTTGCCAAAGGCACCCTTAATTTGTTTTTCAATGCCGTAATGTTCAAATATAGGGTCGCGGTGCTTGTGCAGGCGTACTATACTTTCCAGATCAGGCGAAATTTCGTGAACATACGATTTAACTTCCTCATACATGAGGTTATCGTTAACGTAGATGCTCTGAAAATCGGGATTCAAAATATCCCTTAGTATGGTTGAGGTACGGTCTATCTCACCCAAAATTTTCTTTGACGGCTCAACAGCCGGAAGCTTGGTAATCAGCGATTCCCATTTTGCAATCAGATCAAGCAGATCTTTTTGCATTTCGGTTACCCCTTTGCCTTCGGATACCGTGCGTATAATAACGCCGAAGTGCTGGGGTTTTATGCTTTCTACTATCTTACGCAAACGCTGGCGTTCGGTATTGCTTTTTATCTTTTTAGAGATGGATATCACCTCAGAAAAAGGTACAAGCACTACATATCGCCCTGCAATGGAAAGATCGGAGCTTAAGCGCGGTCCTTTAGTGGAGATAGGCTCTTTAGCTATCTGTACCGGTATAAGCTGTCCTTTTGTTAATACTTCCGATATTTTACCGCCTTTGTTGATGTCAGCCTCAAGCTTCAGTTTGTCTAAAAGCTTTGACTGATATCCCCCGCTACGTACCTGCTTGGTAAGCTTTAACAGGCTTTGTACCTGCGGCCCCAAATCAAGGTAATGCAAAAAGGCGTCTTTCTCATATCCCACATCCACAAAGGCAGCATTAAGCCCGGGCATAATTTTTTTAATTCTGCCCAGGTAAATATCACCAACGGTATAAGCATTAGTGGTTTGCTCTTTGTGGAGCTCTACGAGTTGTTTATCCTGTAATAATGCAATGGTAGCCCCGTTGGGGGACGAATCGATAATAAGTTCTTTTATCAATTGCTACTCCATTTCTCCAAGCGGCCATTTACGGCCGCGCCATTAACTAAGAAGGTAAAACAACATACAAAATTAGCCCGCCTGAAGCGGGCCTTAAACTGCGTCAGCAGCTTATTTCTTTTTATGTCTGTTTTTTCTTAAACGCTTCTTACGTTTGTGAGTGGCCATTTTATGTCTCTTACGTTTTTTACCGCTTGGCATAGTCTTTTAATTTTTTAAATGTTACTAATTAATTTAATTCCTTTATGTATTGATCAATACGCTGAGCGAAAACCGGATCAGGCATTAACTTTTTACATTGTTCATAAGCTGCAATAGCCTCTTTTTTCTGCCCCAGCTGTTTATAGCTTTCGGCTAAGTAAAAGTAAGGCTCAACCTCGTTCGGGCGCTGCTCAACCACGGTTTTAAAACGGCCTACAGCTTTCTCAAACTGTCCCGATTTCATAGAGAACAAACCCAGATTAAGGTTGGCATTTACATTTTTAGGGTCTTTACCAACTACCTCAAGTAAAAGGCTGATGCCTTGCATTGGAGATGGCGCCCCGCCGTTCACATACGCTGTACCCAAGCCTGTTTTAGCATCCAGGTTTTCAGGATCAAGTTTGGTGGCGGCTTCAAAACTGGTAACCGCATTTGCCAGGTAAGTAGGCTGTGCGGTGGTGTCCTGCGTAAGCTTAAATGCATCGTTAAAATGCTGGCCGGCAGTTATCCAGCTGGCAGCAGTGTTTTGTTTTTCTGCAATGGCTTTATAGTAAAAAGCAGCTGCACCAGGTTGCCCCAACTCATCCCAACGCGCTGCAATTTGCTGCTGTAAACCGGCTTTGTCGCCCTCTGCCGATGCTGATGCAAGCTTTTGCTCCAACTCATTTACAGCAGATGCCTGCGCCGAACCTACGGCAGCTTTTGCCTTTTCAGAAATTTGTTCACTGCTAAGTAAAGCGGCCTGCGGCTGCGCTTGTGCGGCGGCTGCAGGCTTGCTTTCAGTTTCTTTGTCGTTCTTGATTAATCCTTTTACAGGCTGCGCATATACAAAGGCCATAACCGCCAAAACGGCCACTATTGTTATAATTTGTGGTTTTTTCATCCTTTATATGCTTAGTGTAAAAAACTGACTCAAGAACAGGAGGAAATTATTTGCTGCTTTTGTTACCTGTTTTTACTTTCTCAACAAAAGTTTTAGCTGGTTTAAAGCTTGGCACAAAGTGCTCAGGGATAATGATGGCAGTATTTTTAGAGATGTTACGTGCGGTTTTCTTTGCTCTTTTTTTAACAACAAAGCTACCGAAACCTCTTACATAAACGTTTTCACCAGCAACCATTGAGCCTTTTACGACTTTGAAAAACGCCTCAACAGTCTCTTGTACATCAACTTTCTCAATACCTGTCTTAGATGAGATTTCAGCTATAATTTCTGCCTTAGTCATATCTTATTTTTACTTTAATTTTTTTATAAATACTTAACTGTTTTGGGGTTGCAAAAGTATCGCTTTATTGCGAAAGTTTGAAATAATTGCTCGCATTTTTTTTGATCGTGGTAATAGCATGATAAAATGCACCTGTTACAGCCCGTTTGCAATACACTTGTTGTTAACTTTGAGGTTATGAACTTTGCCCGTGAAATAGCCAACTGGTATTATAATAATAAGCGCGATTTGCCATGGCGCCACACTACCGACGCATATATTATTTGGCTCTCTGAGATAATATTGCAGCAAACACGCGTTGAGCAGGGTATGCCTTACTTCCATCGTTTTGCCGAGCGCTACCCCGACGTAAAAAGTCTTGCTGCCGCGAGCGAAGACGAAGTGCTTAAAATTTGGCAGGGCTTAGGTTATTATTCCCGTGGGCGTAACATGCTTAAAACCGCGCAAATGGTGGTAAACAATCATGGAGGCGTTTTCCCTTCAACTTATAATGAGCTTATAAAACTTAAAGGTATAGGTGAATATACCGCCTCGGCGATAGCCTCATTTGCCGGCAATGAAGCAAGAGCAGTGGTTGATGGTAATGTTTACCGGGTGCTTTCACGGTTCTTTGGTATCACAGAGCCCATCAATTCTAACAAGGCGAAGAAACTTTATCAGCAATTGGCAGACGAGGTATTGGATACCAACCAGCCTGCGCTGCATAACCAGGCTATGATGGAGTTTGGCGCTTTGCTGTGCAAACCTAAAAACCCGGCCTGTGGCATTTGCCCCGTTCGGCTTGATTGTTATGCATTTAAACACAACGCTGTAAACGCTTTGCCCGTAAAACTGAAAAAGTTGAAAGTTAAAGAGCGGTATCTGAATTACTTTCTGGTAACGGATGGCGACAGAATATTAATGAACAAGCGTGACGAAACAGACATCTGGGCCGGCATGTATGATTTGCCTTTGATAGAAACGCTGCAATTATTGCCTGTAACAGAAGTGTTGAATTTGCCTGAAAGTAAATTTTATTTTGGCGAAAATAATATTGCAGATACAGATGCTCCGGTAGTAAAACACATACTTACGCATCAAAAATTATATGTTAGGTTAATAAAATTAAATAAACCACCACTTAAATTAGAACAAAAATGGTTTTACATTGAAGTAGAAAAATTGAAATATCTGGCATTGCCAAAAATCATTTTTATATTTCTAAAAAATATTTTTAATTTGTAGAACAATTTTCCGTATTAATTTAAACCATGTCTGGAATAAACAAAGTGATATTAATAGGCCATTTGGGAAAGGATCCCGATGTTCGTTATCTTGAAGGTGGCGTGTCTGTGGCAAGCTTTCCTTTAGCTACCTCCGAAACTTTTAATAAGGATGGTAAAAAAGTTGAACAAACCGAATGGCATAATATAGTGATGTGGCGCAGTCTTGCCGACGTTGCTGCTAAGTTTTTGCAAAAAGGTAAATTGGTTTACATTGAAGGTAAGCTGCGTACCCGCTCATTTGAAGACAAAGAGGGTATAAAAAAATATACTACCGAGGTGGTTGCAGAAAACTTTACCATGCTAGGTCGCAAAAGCGATTTTGAGGGCGATACCTCTCCACGCAACGGCGTAAAGGCAGACAACACCGACAGCTATTCCATGAATGAAGAGAATGAAGACTTGCCTTTCTAACCGGCAATAATTATAAACAGGGAACGAACGAAAAAGCCCCGTTTGCTATTAGCAAGCGGGGCTTCGTGTTTTACTTATAATTAATATTATTTGGCGCCTGGAGGGCAATGTTCCTTCAGGTATTGTGTGTACAGCGTACGCAGGTGTTGCGAGGTGCCTTCGCCTTCTGATATGGAGTGTGTACGGTTAGGGTATGACATCAGCTGGAATTGCTTGTTATACTTTATTAACTCGTTAATCAGCAATTCAGCATTATTGTAATGCACGTTATCATCGCCTGTGCCATGTATATAAAGCAGGTTGCCTTTTAGGTTTTTTGCGTTTGTAACCGGCGAACCTTTAATAAATACCTCGCGGCTGGCATTGTCAATAGGTACACCCATATAACGCTCCTGGTAAATATTATCATAAGTAAGCTGGTAACCCACGGCAGCTATAGCAATACCGGTTTTATAAATATCCGGGTACTGAAATAAGAGGTTAAGTGTTGAAGAGCCGCCGCCGCTCCAGCCCCATACCGCTACACGGCTGCTATCCACATACGGCCATTTTAGTATTTCTTTAGCGGCCATTGCCTGGTCGCGAATGTTCAAGGTGCCTATGTTTTTATAGATAGCTTTGCGCCATTCACGGCCGCGAGGAGCCGGTGCACCGCGGTTATCAACAGTAATATAAATATATCCGTCAGCGGCCATATCGCCATCGTATAAACCATTATAGCCTGCGCCGTAAACATCTTTAGCAGTTTGCCCGGCTGGTTCGCCATACACATAAAATACTACAGGGTATTTCTTGCTTGCGTCGAAGTTTTTTGGCTTCTTCATCCAACCCGTTATATCAATACCGTCTTCGGTTTTAACTGTAAAAAATTCAACAGGGTTAGGTGCATTGGTAACCGCTGCAATGGTTTGGCCACTTAGATGCTTATGGTCAGGCAGGCTGATAATTTCATTCTGGTACGGCGTGTTAGCATTTGAGAAGGTGTGCATAGCCATCGCGCCGTTTGGCGAAATAGTGTAATCGTGTGAGCCTGGCTGGTTAGCGGGTGTTACACGTTCTGCATTACCGCCATTAATTTTTACACGGTACAAGTAGGCCTGATTCGGGTTATTTGGCGATGCGGTAAAGTAAATATAGCCTGATGGCTCATCAATCAGGTCCACACTCATTACGTCGTAGTTCCCTTTGGTTATCAGCTTTTGTTTACCATCCAGGCCAACGCGATAGAGGTGATTCCAACCATCCTTTTCACTTGCCCAAACAAATTCCTTGCCCTTGTTTAGCCAGTCCCAGCCTATGGCTTCTTCCTTAACAGCAACCCAGGCTTTGTCGGTTTCAGTGTAAATAGCGCGAGCAGTATTGGTTGATATTTTCGCGACATAGATCTTACTTTCGTTTTGCGGGCGATTAAGTTGCTGTAGTATAATTTCATCCGGATTGCTGGTAAATTCCATACGCGGAATGTAATGCTGTACCGCATCTCCCGGAATGTTAAGCCAGGTGGTTTTTGCGGTGCTGATATTAACTACGCCCAGCTTGCATGAGCTTGGGTCCTGCCCCGCAACCGGATACTCTACAGGTATCACATAGGAGTAAACCATGCTATCCGTATTGTTAATCATCAGATAGTTTTTGATGCTGCGCGCATCAATTTGCCAATAGGCAATGGTTTTGCTGTCAGGCGACCAGCGGAAACCGTCGCGGCAGTCGAACTCTTCCTCATAAGCCCAGTCGAACGTGCCGTTGATCAGGCGGTCAGTGCCATCAGTAGTAAGCGACTTAATTTCGCCGCTTGCAAGGTCTTCCACATAAAGGTTGTGGCCGCTAACATAAGCAGCTTTAGTGCCATCGGGCGATAGCTTTGCAAACATTAATGACGATTCGGACTTGCCTTTGCCTAATTGGGTAAGCTTTTTTGCTGCAACATCATACACCCAGTAATCGCCGCGGGTATCATAACGCCAAACGCGTTTGGTGTTGGTGTTGATCAGTATCTTGCTGCCATCTTCGGCCATTTTAAAACGGCGGATAGCAATTGCTTTGCCTCCTGCCGGTGTAAGGTCCTGCCGGGTAGCAATTACAGTTTTCTTGTTTGCATCTCGCACGTCAAACTCGGTGATGCCACCTTCATCGGTTTTGTAATAGCGGTTGCCGTCCTTAGCCCAGTTGGTGCCGCTGCCAAACTGCGCAAATGCAGCATGGGTAAACAGCAAGGCAACAAGCATGGTGAACGCCGCGCTTAAGCGGTAAATTTTGATCATTTCGTCCTGTTTTGGTCTGTTAATTTTAAGTGAGCGTAATGGCTCTACAATTTTTGCGTTAAATTTATGGTTTAAAAACGGACGGTGATATCTGGAATGAAAAAATTACTTGCTCTCTTACCCCTAACATGCCTAATCTATATTAACGCTACGGCCCAAAATATTGATCGTAGTAAATTCATAAGTGATAGTTTGCAAAACTACATTGCTCGCTCACTCACCAACTGGCGTGTACCCGGTGCGGCAGTCTTCATAGTAAAAGATAATCGCATTGTGCTGCAAAAGGGCTTTGGTATTAAAGAGCTTGGCCTCAATAACAAGGTGGATGAGAATACGCTTTTCATGATAGGCAGCAACACCAAAGCTTTTACCGCAACGGCCATAGCTATGCTTACCGCCGAAGGTAAGCTATCGCTGGATGATAAAGTGACCAAATACTTGCCCGATTTTAAACTAAACAACAAAGCGGCAACTGAACTGGTAACCGTGCGCGACCTGCTGTGCCATCGTTTGGGTTTTGAAACCTTCCAGGGCGATTTTACTTTCTACAACTCCAACCTTACCCGTAACGAGATTATGAGTAAGCTGGCTACTATCAAGCCGGAATTTGGCTTTCGCACCAAGTGGGGTTATACCAATTCTGCTTTTTTAACCGCCGGCGAAATCATACCCGCCGTGGCTAAAGTAAATTGGGACATCTACCTTAAGGAAAAGATTTTTGCACCACTGGGTATGGGCAACACGCTCGGGCTTAGCGTGGCAGTTAACAAAGCGCTTAACCGCTCTGCCGGGCATACTATAGCCGATAACAGACTATTGGCCATCCCTTATGCTAATCTGGATAATATGGCACCGGCCGGTGCCATCAGTTCTACCGCCTCTGACATGGGCAAGTGGGTGACAGCACTGTTAAATAACGGCAAGGTAGGGGCCAGAGAAGTTATACCCGCGAGGGCAATATCAGCCACCCGCGAGCCGCAGGATCTTGTAGGTGCGGTAAATTATAACGACGGAACAAAGGGCTTTCAGACGTATGGCTTGGGGTGGTTTGTCCAATACTATCACGACCGGCGTTTAGTGATGCATGATGGCGGGGTAAGCGGTTTCGTATCATCAGTAACACTGGTGCCTGAAGAAAACCTGGGTATAGTTATTTTAACCAATACCGATCAGAATAACCTTTACGAAGCTTTACGGTACGATATCCTTGACGCTTACTTTAAATTGCCGTTCCGCAACAATAGTGATATTGATCTGCGCGCTTATAAAAAATACGTGGCGGAAATGGATGCTGATGATAAAAAACTGCGCGATACTCTTTTAAGGAAGCCTCGTCCGGAATTGCCTTTGAATCGTTATGAAGGCGTTTATACTAATCCTATTTACGGAACGCTTACTGTAAGCCATGCCGAAAACGATGAACTCATGATTCGTTTCGAGCATCATCCAAAAATGTTTGCAAAGCTGCAAGCGTTAGGAGGTAACCGCTTCTATGTAACCTTTAGCGACCCGGTGTTTGGTAAAGCGGTTTTCCCTTTCCGTGTACAAAACGGAAAAGTAACCGGGCTAACCGTTAAAGTAGCCGACTTTGTGGAAATGGCCCCATATGAGTTTACCCGAAAGTAGAGGAATATTTCAGGTGACTACAAAATGTCGAATTGCCAAATATTTTAGCAAATCTCCAATCTTTGTTGAAAGAAATCTGCACCTTTGCATCACTGTAATATGTACATCTGATTTATGGCCAAAACCAAGATAGCTTACTTTTGCCAAAGCTGCGGATATGAGTCGCCGAAATGGCTGGGCAAGTGCCCCTCATGTTCACAATGGAATACTTTTGTTGAGGAGATATTGGACAAGGGGAATATTTCTGTGCCTGACTGGAAGACGCCCTCAACCACGCAGCAGCGTGCCAATAAGCCTGTATTGGTTGATGACATAACTTTTGTTGAAGAACATCGTTTTCTTACACCCGATAAAGAGTTTAACCGCGTACTTGGCGGCGGCATTGTAGCAGGTTCGCTGGTACTTATCGGCGGTGAGCCGGGTATAGGCAAATCAACCCTGATGCTGCAACTGGCATTAAATATGCCGGGTTTGAAGGTATTATATGTATCGGGCGAGGAAAGTGACCGGCAAATTAAAATGCGTGCGGAGCGACTGACAGCGCCTAACCCCTCTGAAGACGGAGCTGTTAAATTTGCATCCAAGACAGATGTTGCCACTTCAGCAGGAAAGGGCGCCTACATCCTGACTGAAACTTCTACACAAAACATATTTAAGCAAATAGAGCAACTTGAGCCTGACCTGGTCGTGATTGACTCTATACAAACTTTGCATTCAGCGCATATAGAGTCTACACCGGGCAGTGTATCGCAAGTGCGAGAGTGCACCGCAGAGTTGCTGCGCTTTGCGAAAGAAACATCGACCCCTGTTTTCCTGATCGGGCACATTACCAAAGACGGAGCTATAGCAGGTCCAAAAATTCTGGAACACATGGTAGATACGGTACTGCAGTTCGAGGGCGACCGCCATCATGTGTACCGCATATTACGAGCTGTGAAAAACCGCTTTGGGTCCGCATCAGAATTAGGTATTTATGAAATGCTGGGCGAGGGCCTGCGCGAGGTGTCTAACCCTTCAGAGATACTGCTTTCTCAGCGCGACGAGCCATTGAGCGGCATCACCATCTCTGCCACGCTTGAAGGTATGCGCCCCATGCTGATAGAAACACAGGCGTTAGTAAGTTCATCGCCCTATGGCACGCCACAGCGTACGGCTACAGGTTTTGATACCCGCCGCATGAACATGCTGTTGGCCGTTCTGGAAAAACGCTGCGGTTTCCGGCTCGGCGCTAAAGATGTGTTCCTTAATATCACAGGCGGCATCCGTGTAGAAGACCCTGCTATTGACCTTGGCCTGGCCGCCGCCATCATTTCATCGCACGAGGATATTCCAATATCATCAAAAACGTGCTTCGCCGGTGAAATTGGACTATCGGGCGAGATACGCGCAGTTAACCGGGTGGAACAACGCATCGCCGAAGCACAGAAACTGGGCTTCGAGCAAATCTTTATATCTAAATATAACCTTCCTAAAGCCGGTGATAAAAAACGTATCGACTTCTCGAGATACAATATTGACGTAAAAACCGTTGGTAATATTGAGGAAGTATTCGGTCTGCTATTTGGTTAAACAGCCTATTGCCGCCCCTGAGCGGTAATTTGTTGTTTTGCGGGTTGCAGGTGTGGCTTATTTTCTGTTTTTTCGTTGCGCAGCACGGCAATTGTATGTCGCTTTGCCTCCTGCACTAAAGCTTAATCGAGCTTTAACAACGCCTAATGCAAAAAAAACTTAACTTTGCCTGTCAAAATGACTTTAAGATGTGCAATGGCGCAGTTGTTGAGCACATAACCGCAGATATTAAAAAATATGTTAAATTTTTTCAGTAAGCTTTTTGGTAGCAAATCAGAGCGCGACCTAAAAAGCATTAACCCTATAGTAGATAAAATCAAGGTCGAGTTTGCCAAGCTGGAAAATATCAGCAATGACGAACTGCGGGCCAAAACCATACAGTTTAAGCAAACTATTAGCGAGCGCCTTGCCGGTATAGACGAGCAGATTGCTGCTATAAAGGAGCAGACTGATAATGACCCTGCAATGGACGTAGCCCATAAGGTGGAGCTTTATGCCGAGTTGGACAAACTGGGTAAAGACCGTGATAAAGAGCTTGAGGTAGTGTTGATGGACATATTGCCTGAAGCTTTTGCTGTGGTAAAAGAAACTGCACGTCGCCTTGCAGGCAACGAAACAATTGAAGTTGCAGCCACTGAATTTGATCGTAGCCTTGCTGCACGCAAAAAGAATGTGGTAATTAAAGGCGACAAAGCCATTCACCATAATACATGGGTTGCTGCCGGTAACGAAGTAACCTGGAATATGGTGCACTACGACGTACAGCTTATAGGCGGTATTGTATTGCACCAGGGTAAAATCGCCGAGATGGCAACCGGTGAAGGTAAAACCTTAGTGGCTACCTTGCCTGCTTACCTTAATGCGTTGGCCGGTCAGGGGGTACACATTGTAACCGTGAACGATTACCTTGCCCGTCGTGACTCGGAGTGGATGGGCCCGTTATATGAATTCCACGGCTTATCAGTTGATTGTATTGACAGGCACCAGCCAAATTCGGAGCAGCGCCGCCAGGCCTACCTTGCCGATATTACCTTTGGTACTAATAATGAGTTTGGTTTCGATTACCTACGTGACAATATGACACGTACGCCGGAAGAACTGGTGCAACGTAAGTTGCATTTTGCCATGGTGGATGAGGTTGACTCCGTATTGGTAGATGATGCCCGTACGCCATTGATCATTTCTGGTCCTATTCCCCGCGGCGATCAGCACGAGTTTTATGAATTAAAGCCGCGTATAGAGCGCCTGGTAAATGCTCAGCGTAATTATATCACAGGTATACTTAACGAAGCCAAAAAGCTTATCAACGAAGGTAAAACCGGTGTTGAAGAAGGTGGTATGGCTTTGCTGCGTGCACACAGGGGCTTGCCTAAAAGCAAGGCGCTCATTAAATTTTTAAGTGAAGGCGCTAACAAACAGATATTACAAAAGGCCGAAAACTATTACATGCAAGACCAGAACAAGGAAATGCATAAGGTAGATGCGGAGCTTTTCTTTGTTATTGATGAAAAACATAACTCGGTAGAATTAGCCGAGAAGGGCATAGAGCTGATCACAGCCTCAGGTGAAGATCCGCATTTCTTTATTATGCCTGACGTAGGTACGCTTATCGCCGAAATTGAGAAATCGTCTCTTGAGGCTGAAGAAAAGATAGCTCAAAAGGATGCCCTGATGCGCGACTTCTCTATCAAGTCTGAGCGTATTCACTCTGTGAACCAGTTGCTAAAGGCATATACGTTGTTTGAAAAAGACGTAGAATACATTGTTGATGAAGACAAAGTAAAGATAGTTGACGAGCAAACTGGTCGTGTGCTGGATGGCCGCCGTTACTCTGATGGTTTGCACCAGGCTATTGAGGCTAAAGAGAATGTAAAGGTGGAGGATGCTACCCAAACCTTTGCTACCATTACCCTGCAAAACTACTTCAGGATGTACCACAAGCTTTGCGGTATGACAGGTACTGCCGTTACTGAGGCCGGTGAGTTCTGGGAAATTTATAAGCTGGATGTGGTAGAAATACCATCTAACAGAACTATAGAGCGCGATGACAGGCAGGATTTAGTTTACCGTACTGTCCGCGAAAAATATAATGCCGTTGCTGATGAAATTGTTAAACTTACGCAGGCCGGTCGTCCGGTACTGGTAGGTACCACATCGGTAGAAATATCGGAGTTGCTGAGCCGTATGCTTAAGCTTCGCGGTATCAAGCACAACGTACTCAATGCTAAACTGCACCAAAGAGAGGCTGACATTGTGGCCGAAGCTGGTAAAGCAGGTACAGTTACCATCGCAACTAACATGGCCGGTCGTGGTACCGACATCAAGTTAGGCCCAGGTGTTAAGGAAGCCGGCGGTTTAGCCATCATCGGTACCGAAAGGCATGAGTCGCGCCGTGTTGACAGACAGTTGCGCGGTCGTGCAGGTCGTCAGGGCGATCCGGGTTCATCACAGTTCTTTGTCTCGTTGGAAGATAGCCTGATGCGTTTATTTGGTTCGGAGCGTATCTCTAACCTGATGGTGCGCATGGGTATAGAAGAAGGTGAAGTGATTCAGCACTCTATGATATCAAAGTCAATAGAGCGTGCGCAGAAAAAGGTAGAAGAAAACAACTTTGGTATCCGTAAGCGTTTGCTGGAGTATGACGACGTAATGAACTCACAGCGTACAGTAATATACGCTAAACGTAAGAATGCCTTGTTTGGCGAACGCTTGGAAGTAGATATCAACAACACCATTTTTGATGTGGTTGAAGACATCGTTAATGACTACAAGCAGGCTAATAATTACGAGGGCTTCCAACTGGAAATCATCCGTATATTCTCTGTTGATACCGGCTTAAGCGAAGCTGATTTCCAGAACACCTCGGTAAATAACCTGGTTGACCGCGTGTTTGCAGAAGTGACCGAGTTTTATCAGCGCAAGCAGGATGCAATTGCACAACAGGCCTTGCCGGTATTGCAGGATGTGTTTACAACCCGTGGTGAGCAGATAGAAAATATCATCGTACCGTTTACTGACGGCGTACATGGCATACAAATAGCCGTGCCGCTCAAGAAAGCGGTAGAAACACAAGGTTACGAAGTGTTCCGTTCGTTTGAGCGTAACGTGACCCTGTATTTGATAGACGACGCCTGGAAAGAACACCTGCGCGAGATGGACGAGCTTAAACAATCGGTACAAAATGCCGTTTATGAGCAAAAGGATCCGTTGCTGGTTTATAAGTTTGAGGCTTATAAGCTATTTAGCCAGATGCTGAGCAATGTGAATAAGGAGCTTGTAAGCTTCCTGTTCAGGGGCGGCATACCGGTACAGCAGCAACATCCCGAGGAGATACAGGAAGCAGTACCTCAACCCAAAAGCGAACTACGTAATGTAAAAGCTACCAAGGCCGAAGTGGTGCATGAAAGCGGTGGCGTGCCAATGGATGACACCCGCGAGCTGCAAAAAACAGCACCGGTACGCGTAGAGCAAAGGATAGGCAGAAATGACCCTTGCCCTTGCGGCAGCGGCAAAAAATACAAAAACTGCCACGGCGTAGGTTTGGTATAATTTTGTCAATTGGGTCCTCAAATGAGAGGTCAGTTAAAATTACACATCTCGTCATTGCGTGCGTAGCGAAGCAATCTCAGGATACAATGCTTCGCTATTGTTGCGATGGCATAATTAAAATATAATAATGAACACAGCATCCACTTACAAAGCATTAATTGCCAAAGTAGCCGGGTGCTGTGTTTTTTTTATGCTTGCTGCGCTAAGTGCCAGCGCTCAGCGGGGTAAGGTTGAGGTGGTTAAAGACCCGTTGGTTGATACACTCATCAATCGGTGGGACGAGCTAAGTAAAGGAAAAGCGCGCACCGGCAACTATGGCTACCGGGTACAAATTTTTAATGGCACAAGCCGTAAAAGTGCTTTTGATGCGCAAAACCGTTTCCAGGAAGATCACCCCGGAGTGCGTACTTATATCAGCTTCCGCGATCCGAACTTTAAAGTGCAGGTAGGCGACTTTCGTTCGCGCCTTGAAGCACAGAAAATGTTAGAGGAGCTGAAACCGTACTTTAGCGGTATGCTCATTATCCCTGGTAAAATAAATACAACCAACTAATTTGCTTTTGCTGATGCTTAAGGAACAGATACAAGACTTAGCCAAAAATATTTATAACGATGTAGTTGCCGACAGGCAGCACCTACACAGCCATCCGGAGCTATCTTTCCACGAAGTGGAAACTTCGGCATTTGTAGCGGCTAAGCTCGATCAGCTAGGCATACCTTATCAAAAAATGGCTGATACCGGTTTGGTAGCATTGATTAAAGGCGACAAGCCATCAGACAAAGTGGTGGCCCTGCGCGCTGATATGGATGCGCTGCCGATATTAGAAGCTAATGACGTTCCTTACAAATCGCAAAACCCCGGTGTGATGCACGCCTGCGGACACGATGTGCATACATCTTCTTTATTGGGTACTGCCAGAATACTTAGTCAGCTTAAAAGTGAATTCGGAGGCACCGTGAAGTTCATCTTCCAGCCTGCAGAAGAAAAACTGCCGGGCGGAGCGAGCCTTATGATAAAAGAAGGCGTGCTGCAAAATCCGGAGCCGGATGCGGTAATTGGCCAGCATGTGATGCCATTTATTGATGCCGGTAAGGTTGGCTTTCGGGCAGGCAAATATATGGCCAGTACTGATGAGCTTTACGTGACCGTAAAAGGCAAGGGTGGACATGGCGCGCAGCCTCAAAACAATGTGGACCCGGTAATCATTACCGCGCATATACTAACGGCTTTACAGCAGGTTGTTAGTCGCTTTGCCGATCCTAAGAGCCCTTCTGTATTATCATTCGGAAAGGTTATAGCCAATGGCGCCACCAACATTATCCCTAATGAGGTATACCTCGAAGGTACCTTTCGTACCATGGATGAAGCATGGCGCAAGGAGGCACACCAGCGTATGAAAAAGATGGCCGAAGGTATTGCCGAAAGTATGGGCGCTACCTGCGAATTCAATATTATGCATGGTTACCCTTTCCTGATTAATGAAGAGGAGCTGACTTACAGAGCTAAAGACTTCGCCATAGACTACCTGGGCAAAGATAATGTGCTTGACCTGGATATATGGATGGCGGCTGAAGACTTTGCTTACTACTCACAAGTAGCTAAAAGCTGCTTTTACCGCTTAGGTACCCGTAATGAGGCAAGGGGCATAACCTCATCAGTGCACACCCCTACTTTTGATATAGATGAAATTGCCCTGCAAACCAGTACCGGCCTCATGGCTTACCTGGCTTTGAAGGAGTTGGGTAATTAATTCACAGCCTGAAAGCTGGCTTTAATATTTATCACGAGTTGCCATGCTTAAAAAGTTGATGTTATTGCTGGTTTGTATTATTGCCTTGCAGGCGAAAGCACAACAACCCGCTCTTCAAAATCCTGATACTTTAAAGACCATAGTGCTCGACTCGGTAATTAATATCACTGCACACAAACTGAGCGCGCAGGACTTTATAGACGCAGTGTTAGCCGACACCGGTTTTTATGAAGCCTTTCGGGATATGAAACAATACGCTTTCCGCTCCGAAAGCAGCGTTTATACCTTCGACAAGAAGGACAGGCTGAGTGGTAAAATGTACCGCTTGCTGCAGCGCTCCATGAAAGATGGAAAGCCGGCCTTAAATTATATTACCAAGGCAGATAGTGGCAGCCTTTATAAAAAGAACGGTAAGTACCAATCGTACACCGTGGAGATGTTTGACTACTTATTCTTCAACGCTTATAGAGCAAACCCGTCATCCAATGTAACAGTAGCGGCTTCGTCTGGCAAAAACCAATCTTACAAGTCCAAACTTAAAACATTGCTTTTCCGGCCGGGAACGAAGGTTAAAGGCATTCCCTTTGTGAGTGGCAAAACCGAGATATTTTCACCAGAACTTAAACAGTTTTATTATTACCAGTTTGCGCGTGGCACCTACCTGGATAGCATCCCCGTATACCGCTTTAAAGTAATGCGGAAGCCAAGTACTGCCCCCGGCGATGTGATCATCAACGAAATGACCACCATTTTTGATGTGCGCACTTTTGAAATATTAGGCCGGTATGTAGATATGAGCGCCGATAATATGTTCTTCAACTTTAATGTAAGGATGAACATTGAACTCAACCGCTTTGACGGTAAATTGTTGCCCGTGAAAGTAAGCTATCAGGGAGGATGGGACATGCCTTTTCATAAACAAGAAAAAGCAAGTGTCTTCATCATTCACAAAGATTATCAGCGCATACCGTAACATCGCGCATTACGGTTATTACAGCCTGTTTTAAACATTAATTCCTTCTATCTTCACTTTATTCAAACAAAAAGCGCTTATCCGTTTTTTTATAACGTCTAAACAATTTTCGGTTGATACTTATGGAGAAACATACTTATAATGCCGGTCTCGTGGGTAACTGTGCTTTTCTGGCACACATCAATAAAAATACCAACGTTACCTGGCTGTGCTGGCCCCGGTTTGATAGCACTTTTGTATTTGGAAGCTTACTTGATAAAGAAAAGGGCGGCGAGTTCTCTATTTTGCCCGAAGGGGAATTTACCTCCCATCAATATTACCTCGAAAACACGAATGTTCTTTGCACCGAGATAACCTGCGAGCATGGCAAATATCGTATTACCGACTTTGCACCACGCTTTCACCAGTACGAACGCTATTTTAAGCCGCTGATGCTGGTACGCAAAATAGAACCGATTGAAGGGTTGCCGCGTGTTAAGGTAACCTGCAAGCCGGTATGTGATTACGGCCGCCGTACACAGCGTGCCCGCCGTGCCAGCAATCATATTGATTATGCCGGCTGCGACGAAACCATGCGCCTTACTACCAATATTCCGCTTACATATATTATAGACGAGCAGCACTTTCAACTGAATGAAACCAAGTACCTGCTGCTCTCTTACGGCGACCCGCTGGAAGCGCCGCTGAATAGTACTGCCGAAATATTTTTGCGTAACACGGTGAACTACTGGCGCACGTGGATAAAGCATTCGTCAATAGCAGGATATTTTCAGCCATATGTGATACGCTCTGCCTTGGTTTTAAAAATTCACCAGTTTGAAGATACCGGCGCCATCATTGCTGCCAGTACTACGAGTTTGCCGGAGCACCCGGGCAGTACGCGTAACTGGGACTACCGCTATTGCTGGCTGCGAGATGCTTATTACGTACTCACCTCGCTCAACCACATCGGGCATTTTGAGGAGATGGAGAAGTATTTTAACTACGTATCAGATATTTCTATCTCCGAGGGCGAAGATTTCCGTTACCAGCCTTTGTATGGCATAACAGGCCGCAAAAAACTGGTAGAGGAAATTATGGATCACCTGGATGGCTATTTGGGCGATAAGCCTGTACGTGTAGGTAATCAGGCCTATGAGCACATACAAAATGACATTTACGGCCAGGTGCTTATCTCTCTGCTGCCGTTGTATACCGACCATCGCTTTGTTTTTAGCGAGCGCAAAGATTCTGTGATGTGGATACAATCCCTGCTCAACAAAATTGAACGCACTATTGATGAGCGGGATGCAGGTATATGGGAGTTTCGCAACATGGCTAACATACATTGCTACAGCAACCTGTTTCAGTGGGCTGGCTGTAACGCAGCGGCAAAAATGGCGGCAAAGATTGGTGATACAGAGTTAGAGCAAAAAGCTAAAAGCCTGATGGACCGTGCCGCAGCGCATATTGAAAGCTGCTATGACCCCGTGCGCAAGGTCTATACTAATTCGGCCAACAGTCCGCACCTGGATGCAAGTACCCTGCAGCTCATAATGATGAATTACCTCGACCCGGCATCGCAAAAGGCGAAAGATCACTTAGCGGCTTTGGAGAAGGAGTTAAAGACACCTAACGGTTTGTTTTACCGCTATTTGTATGTAGACGATTTTGGTAAACCGAAAAGCACCTTCCTTATCTGCGCGTTCTGGTATGTGGAGGCACTTGCTTGTGTGGGCAGGCTTGATGATGCCATGCGCGAATTTGAGAAACTGATGAAGTATTGCAACCATCTGCTGCTCTTCAGCGAGGACGTGGATGAGGTGGATGGCAGTCAATGGGGGAATTTTCCGCAGGCATATAGCCATGTGGGTTTAATGAATGCGGCCTACCGGATAGCGATTAAGCTGGACAGGCCCATCTTCTTATAAATTGCGACGAATGATAAAAAAAGCAAGGCCTGCGGATTCCGCAGGCCTTGCTTTTTTTATGTTCAACAGATTAATTAAAAAGAACTACCGTTTTCAGATACAACATGAGCAGGCTGCACCAGGTTGTTCAGTAACTGGCGTACCTCCACATGGTTGCGCAGGTAAAAGCGCGCTGCGGAGATGTTGCTACCCACTTTAATGGTGATGGAGCTCTCTGGCATGGCTTTAAAGATATCTTCGTCGGTATGGTCATCCCCCAGAGCCATGATAAAATCATAGTCGGCATTGTGCAGTATGGCTGAGGTAGCTTTGCCTTTATTAATTTCGATGTTCTTAACTTCTACCACCTTGTTACCCGGCAGCAATTGCAGGCCACGGTCGTTTATAAGGTAGCGAAGGTTGTTCATCAGTTCAGTGGTGCGTAGCTCGCCGAGGCCTTCTTCCACTTTACGATAGTGCCATACCAATGAGTAGTTCTTTTCTTCAATGAAAGCACCCGGCGTACGGTCTACATAAGTTTCCAGCACTGAGTATATATCCTGCTTCCAGCTATCGCTTAATCCCGGCATGCTTTCCCAAACACCATTTCTCTTTTGCCAGGCACCATGTTCGGCCACCATGTTGAGGTTGGTGTGGCCAAACCATTCTTCCAGATTATGGTGGTTACGGCCGCTGATCAGTACCACTTTATTTTCAGGATCGGCATTCAGTGCTTCCAGAAGCTGGTACAACTCCCTGTCTGGCCGTGCGGCGTTAATGTCCGATTTAAAGCCTACCAGGGTACCATCGTAATCAAGGAAAATAATTCGTTTGTGCGCTTTATAATAGATTTTTTTGATAGCCTGACTCGTAACATCTGTAATATGCCTCGAGCGCATTGAGTGCTGCATCTGCTTTACTTCTTTCATTCGTTCCATAAATATTTTTACCCAGTGCCTGATGTTGAATTTTGATACCACTTGCCGCATTAGCTTCATGCGTCTTCTTTGCTCGGCAAGCGGCATGGTAAGTGCCTGCACCATAGCCTCCATCATGAGGGTAATGTTGCTCGGGTTAACAATAATGGCATCTATCAGTTCTTTTGAAGCACCGGCCATTTCGCTTAAGATAAGTACACCGGTCTCCTGGGTACGGCTGGCAACATACTCTTTGCTAACCAGGTTCATGCCATCTCGCATTGGGGTAACGAGGCAAATGTCCGACGAGTGATACAGTGCAGATAGCACTTCTATCGGGAACGGACGATAAAAATAATGTATCGGGCTCCAGTCTATAGTGCGGTAACGGGCGTTGATATCGCCCACCTTGCGGTCTATATTTTCCTTAAGCTCCCTGTACTGTGGCACGTTATCGCGCGATGGAACCACGATCATATACAGCACCACCTGTTCAATGTATTCGGGATGCTTTTCCAGCAGCATTTCAAATGCCTGCAGGCGCTGCAAAATACCCTTGCTATAGTCCAACCTGTCTATAGATAATATCATCCGGCGGTCGCGGATAGCATCTTTAAGTTTAGTCGCTTCTTCAATTACTTTTTCAGTGCGTGTGAGTGATGCATATTTTTCATTATCAATACCCATCGGGAAGGATTCCACCACTACAGGCCTGTCCTCCACAGTAACCACGTTTGAGGATATGTTTACCGGCAGTAACCTTGCAGCTGCAGTTAAAAAGTGGCTGGCATCATCAAAAGTATGAAAGCCTAACAGGTCGGCGCCAAGCATGCCGTCAATCAACTCGCTACGCCACGGTATCAGGCGGAACATCTCAAACGACGGAAAAGGAATGTGCAGAAAAAAGCCGATAGATACATCCGGAAGGTGAGCACGTATTAAGCCTGGTAAAAGCAGCAGCTGGTAATCATGTATCCAGATGGTATCGCCGGGTTCGGCAATGGCCAGCACGGCATCCATAAATTTGCGGTTTACCGCGTGGTAATATTCCCAGTTATCCTGTTTATAGTTAGAATAGGTAGAAGCATAGTAATGGAAGATCGGCCATAATATTTCGTTAGAAAAACCTTCGTAGTAGCCGGATATTTCATCGGCTGTCAAAAATACCGGCACCAGGCTAAAATCAGCCAGCTTTTGGCTTACCTCTTTTTTCTTGTCATCGTTGTTTACTTCGATGCCCGGCCAGCCGAGCCATACGTTGTCACCGGCACGGTAAACCGAGCCAAGTCCGGTTGCCAGGCCACCTTCACTTGTTAAAATATTAAAGCCTCCTTCGCCTTCGGTAATCTTTACCGGCAGTCTGTTAGAGACTATAATTGTTTTACTCATAGTTAATGTTTTAAAGTCCGAAATTCATAATATACCCTTTTTAGGCACAAAATGAAATAATTCTTAACAATTGGCCCCGCTTGGGGTTACTCAATAGTAAAGGAATAACTATGAAAGAAGTTTTAGAAAATTGGTCGGACGGGATGCCGTCTTGGCTCTGGAACCTGCTTATAACTGTTGGTGCGGTTATCATAGGCTACATCATCAAGTTCATTATTAAAGCCTTACTTAACTTCTATAAAAACCGCAATGACTATTCCCTTTTTAAAAGCATAATAACGCATACCGGGCGGCCAATGAACCACTTTGTACCCCTGTTGGTACTTAACCTTATGCTGCCGCTCATGGATATGACCAAGAGATTTTATGTGCCTTTTAGCAAGTGTGTGGAGATAGCATTGATTATCTCTTTTGCAGCCTTACTCATCAGCTCCATCAGGGTTTTTGAGGATTACATGTATCACCTATATGACCTTAACAAGGAGGACAACCTTAAAGAGCGTAAGATACGTACGCAACTGCAGTTTGTGCGGCGCCTGATAGTAAGCGTAGTGGTGACCATTACCATTGCGGTTATTTTGCTCAGCTTTGATAATGTACGCAAACTGGGCGCTGGCTTGCTTACCGGCGTTGGTATAGGCGGTATTATCATAGGTTTTGCAGCTCAAAAATCCCTTGGTAATCTGCTTGCAGGTTTTCAGATTGCATTTACCCAACCTATACGGATTGACGACGTACTGGTGGTTGAAGGAGAATGGGGGCGGGTGGAGGATATAACCCTGACTTATGTAGTGCTCAATATATGGGACCAGCGCCGGCTGATTTTACCGATAACATACTTTATAGAAAAACCTTTTCAAAACTGGACGCGAACGACTGCACAGTTGTTGGGCACAGTGTTTTTGTATCTTGATTACCGGGTGCCGGTTGATGCAATACGTACTGAGTTTGACCGGCTGCTGGACAATACACCACTCTGGGATAAACGCGTAAAAGTGATACAGGTAACAGATGCAAAGGAAAGAACTGTAGAAATCAGGGCATTAATGAGTGCACGTAACTCATCTCAGGCATTTGACTTGCGTTGTTACATACGCGAAAACCTGATCAAATATTTGCGGGATAATTATCCGGAAAGCCTGCCAACGCAACGTGTGGTTATTGATAAGGAGATGCCATTTACGGTTAGCGGGCAAAGCGAGCCGGATAAACCGGCATTCGCATGAGCGTCATCTCAAAGGCCTTAACGGCACAATAAATCTTTGATCTGCTCGGTAGTATTTAGCTCGAGCAGTTTGTACTGCCGTGATGTTTTTGGAAACTCACATTTACTGCATTTTTCCTGTTTCTGATCTTTGAGGTATTTGATTACCTTTCCGTTGGCGATATAAGAACGGTACTCGTTTTTCTTGATACAGCCCTCGCAAGCCGGCCCACCTTCAGTAAACTCATACATAAATATAAGTTCACCTTTGTAGTAATAGTAATCCTCGCGGGCGTAAACATCTCCAACAGTCCCGAAGTCGACGGTGATTTTGGCAATTTCATTATCTTCATAATAGTAATCTATCTTCATCATTTCATCACACATAAACTCGAAGTGTTTTTTCTCCAGTTTTTGGGTGTTAATGTGTTCCACTTTTCTGCGGATGATGACAATAGGGTCGGTCACTGTATCTTTCGCAACCGTTTTTACGGAGTCGCTGACTTTTGCAACGGTATCCGGAGAGTTGGTTTCTTTTTGTTTTTCCTGCTGTGAGCAAGCTGCAAAAACTACAATCAAGAGGGGAAATAATCGCTTTATCATGATAAACGCTTAGCAAGAATGCAGCCAAACGTTTAAACTTATGATGTACGAAAGTACTTATATGCGGTAAAACTATTATTGATTAGTGTGCTATTATGGCGGTTTTGATTGAGGTTATACGTCGATGTAGCGTCGCCATTCTTCGCTTTCTGCCACCGCTTTTATTGTTTGATTGCGCTTTTCGAGCAGCGTTTCCATATAACTGGTGAGGAATAGTTTATTAACTATATCGCCCAGCCAGCCGAGCGGTGTTTCAAAGCTGAATGTGTCTTTCATTATTGTTTCTTCACCTCTTCGCTCAAATCTATGCTCGTGTCTGAAGCTTTTAAAAGCACCGCTCACCATTTCATCTGCAAAAAAGAAAGGCGGTTCAAAACCGGCAATTTTTGAAGTAAGCTCCTGTGTAAACCCTAAGTGCCGTGCACGCCAGGTTACGCTTTCTCCAGCGCCAATCAAACCGTGTGTGCGGCCGGCAACGGCGCGTTCGCCAGTATGTTGGGTTGATGTAACATGCAGGTCAATACTTCGTGCGAGGTCAAATACCCGTTCTACCGGTGCATTGATTGTGGTATGTAGCGTAATTACCGGCAAGAGGATTTTGCTTAATATTTCACTAAAAAATCTTCCTTAGCCTGACCGGGTTTAAAAAACACCAGCCCTATCCAAAATAGGTCTACAGTAACGGTAACCTGCGGATGGGCCTTAATTTGCGCCCACGCTTCTTTCATGCCCTCGCTCCAATAAATATCGTCAAAAATAAGCAGCGTATCCTCATGTACTTTAGGCAGGCACCATTCAAAATAGCGTAGTGTAGCTTCCTTTTGATGGTTGCCGTCTACAAACACAAAATCAAGATGGGGCAATTGTTGTATGATGCTGTGCAGCGTATCGTCAAAATTACCTACCGTTAGTTTAATGTTACCAGCATTTGCCGTGTTAAATTGCTGCTGTGCTACACCGGCAGTTTGGGGGCAGCCCTCCAGGGTATAAATAGTAGCTTCGGGTGCGGCCTTTTGCAGGTACAATGATGTTATACCGAGGCAGGTACCCAATTCAATCACATTGTCTGGGTGCATGTATTCCACCAGCCTGTACAGCAACTGTGCAAGTTTGGGCTGCTTTAGCGCGTTTTTGGCTATGTCACGTACACGTTTTTGTTTATTATTATTGAGGTGCGAACCGGCGCCCAGGTCAGTAACAGTGACTGTACGGTCATCATTAAGTAATTTGCGCCGGGCATCCTCCATGTAGCTATACACTTTTTTGGGTTTAAAGTCGTATATTACTGTATCAACTAAATGGTAAACAAAGGGGGAATGAATGCCGTGGCGGGTTTTGGCTTTAAAACGATGCCGTAGGTAGTCGGCCGCAAACTTTATGTTGAACATAGTTGTAAAAATATATAAATACTGAATACCGAACGTATGATAAATAGTACCGAAGTAAACTATCTTATACAATTGCTTGACGATCCGGACCCGGAAGTGTTTGGCCATGTGCACGATAAATTACTGTCTTATGGCGGGGCCGCCGTGGAGCCCTTGGAAGCAGCCTTTGCACAAGCGTTTGATCCTATACTGCAGGAGCGCATAGCAAACCTGGTGCACGAAATACAATTTGCCAATTTAAAGGATGATTTGCAGTTGTGGCTGCAAAGCGGTGCTTTTGATTTGCTGCAGGGTGCGCTCATTATTAACCGTTACCAATACCCTGATCTGGATGAGCAAAGAGTAATTAATCAGATCGAAGAAATAAAGCGGGATATATGGCTGCAAATGATGAACGAGAGCAGCCCGGTGGAGCAGGTACGCCTCATAAATCATGTTTTTTACAGCATCTATGGCTTCAGTGGCAATATTACCAATCACCAGGATGCGCAGAACAGTTACATAAGCCAGGTCATGGAAAGCAAGAAGGGCAACCAGATATCGTTGGCCATTATTTATTCTATTATTGCGCAAAAGCTTGATATACCGGTATACGGCGTTAACCTGCCGCAGCATTTTGTACTTGCATACCTTGATGAGGGCAGCCAGAGCGATTTTGAAAGCGGCATTCTGTTTTATATTAATGCGTTTAACCGGGGCGCAGTATTTGGTCGCCGTGACATCGACATGTTTTTAAAGCAGCTTAAACTTACGCCAGACAAGCAGTTTTATGAGCCTTGCTCAAATGTGGACATTATAAAAAGAGTATTGCGTAACCTCATCAGCGCGTACGAGCAAACCGGCGCAGCAGAAAAAGTAAACGAGCTGAACGAGTTACTTGAGATAGTAGATTGAGACGTTATTGAATCAGCCTGCCAGCAACGGTTTTGTCCATTGCAGAGGCAGGCTGCTTTATTATTTCGTAAGCCAGCCACTGGCTGTCATCCACTCCGTTGCACTGGTAAACCAAAGTGCCTTAGTAGTAGGATTTACCAGGCCAAACCCATGCCCGCCGGCTGGATACAAATGCATTTCTGCTTTTACCCCGGCTTGCAACAATGCTTCGTAAAACATCAGACTGTTCTGTACAGGTACCACGGTATCATCCTCGGCATGTATTAAAAAAGTTGGAGGGGTGTTGGCTGTTACCTGCAATTCGTTGCTGTATAATTTCACCATCGCCTCACTGGCATCTTTACCTATCAGGTTTTCCTTGGAGCCCTGGTGAGTGTATTTGCCAAAGGTTATAACAGGATAAATAAGCAAACCGAAATCCGGACGGAGATTGGTTTGTTTGGGATTATCAATAAACGCTTTGTCTAGATGTGTTAGTGCTGTTGATGCTAAGTGACCACCTGCCGAAAAACCAATTACACCTACACGAGATGGATTGACATGCCATTGCGCGGCGTTTTCGCGGACTATCTGTATTGCGCGCTGCACATCCTGCAAAGGGCCTACGGATTTATCAACCATAATACTGTCGTTGGGCAAACGGTATTTAACCACAAAAGCAGTAACGCCAATCTTATTAAATTCCTCGGCAATGGCACGCCCTTCATGCCCGGCAGCCAGGCCGCTGTAACCGCCACCCGGCAAAACAATCACTGCTGTGCCGTTAGGTTTTTCCGGAATGTAAGGAGTTAGTGTAGGTATGCTCACTTTCTCAATCCACTCGTATAAACAGTCTCTTTGTACTTAGCGGGTGTGGGTTTACTGTTTGGCACGCCCGACGGATATAAAGGCATTGCCTTTTTAGATTGAGCTAAACAGCTTCCAAAACACAGGATGGAAAGCAGGAATGCCATACTCTTCTTCATAAAACATGGTAAATAATGATATCAAATGTAAAAAAAGCGCGGGGATTCGCGTAAATGAAGATGAATAAGAGAAGCGATATGTAAAATCGCAACGCCAAAAAGGTAGTTCAGTGGAAAGGATGCCCTTATGCGCCTGTAGTAGTTATATCCTCATCGTAAAACTGTTTTATAATGAGATTTAAGGTTTATAATGTCAATTACTTGCGAGTTGTAGAAGATATAAAAGCCCTTTTTAAGCATGAAATTCCTGTAATGTTTAATTATTTTACATTTTTTTTAAATTTTTGATGTCATATTCATAAATTAGCTAAACAAAACATGAAATAATTAGATAAAATATTGTCTATTTCATGAAATTTTAAGATTTGATTATTAACAAAGACCTGTTTTTAAACTATATTGAACGAAATACAAATTAATCCCTAACTAAAAAAGTAAACATGAAAAAAATCCTACCCTTTTTACTATTAATTGTTGTGGTTGTACTTGCGGTGCTATACCCGGGCACGCAGGTAGCTGAAAAACCAGGCACTATCGACAAAGCCGATACCGCCTGGATATTGATCTCGACAGCATTAGTATTGTTGATGACACCCGGCCTTGCATTTTTCTATGGCGGTATGGTGAGAAAAAAGAACGTTATCTCTACCATGCTCCAAAGCTTTGTGTGTATGGGCTTAATCACCATTATCTGGGTGGTTTTCGGTTTTAGCCTTGCCTTCGGTGAAGATACCGGCTCAGGCTTTATCGGCAATCCCGGTACTTTCTTCATGATGCAAAATACAACCGGTGTACTTTGGGGTACCATACCGGTGGTGTTATTTGCCATGTTCCAGTTAAAGTTTGCGGTTATTACTCCGGCACTTATCACTGGTGCATTTGCAGAAAGGATCCGCTTCAACTCTTACCTTATTTTCATCACCCTTTTCATCATTTTAATCTACGCTCCATTGGCTCACGCTACATGGCATCCTGATGGTTTCTTCTTTAAAATGGGTGTGCTTGACTTTGCGGGTGGTACTGTAGTACACATGTCTGCAGGTTGGGCTGCATTAGCCTCTGCTCTTTATTTAAAGAAACGTAACAGTGTTGAGGACGTACATACTCCTGCCCGTATCAGCTACGTAATATTAGGTACAGGCTTACTATGGTTCGGCTGGTTCGGTTTCAACGCAGGTTCTGCATTAGGCGCTAACGAACTAGCTGCAACTGCATTAGCTACTACAACTACTGCATCTGCTGCTGCTGCCATGTCATGGATATTCTTTGATATGCTTCGCGGTAAAAAACCATCAGCAATGGGCGCTTGTATAGGTGCAGTTGTAGGTTTGGTTGCCATTACTCCTGCCGCCGGCTTTGTTACTATATCTCATTCATTAATTGTAGGTATAGTTGCAGCGGTTGTAAGTAACCTGGTAGTTATCTGGCGTTCAAAAACCAATATCGACGATACGCTTGACGTATTCCCTTGCCACGGCGTGGGTGGTATGATGGGTATGCTGCTTACCGGTGTATTTGCTACTAAATCTGTTAACGCTGCCGGTGCTGAAGGTTTAATCTACGGCGAAACCGGATTGTTTGTTAAACACCTGATCGCACTGGTTGCTGTGTCTGCATTTGCTTTTATCGGATCGTTCATCCTGTTAAAAGTTACAGATCTTATCAGCCCACTGCGTGTAACTCCTGAAGAAGAGCTTGCAGGTTTGGACGTGAGCCAGCACGACGAAGAACTCTAAGAACTTATTTATACCCATCTTAGGTATAATTGAGTTAGTAATAAATGCAAACCCCTCGCTACGTTAGTAACGAGGGGTTTTTTATTAAATGCCTTGAACTAATCAGCACGTCATTGCGAACGAAGTGAAGCAACCTATGACTCAGCTTGAAGTATAAGTATTTGAGATTGCTTCGTCGTCCCTCCTCGCAAGGACGAGGTCTTTAATAATCATGACAAATTATAAGCAGTTTACTTATCACCACCAAATTCCATCAGGTAAGCTTTCAGGAAGTCGTTAATGTCTCCATCTAGTACAGCCTGGGCGTTTGATGTTTCATGGTCGGTACGTAAATCTTTCACCAATTTGTACGGGTGCAAAACATAATTTCGTATTTGCGAGCCCCATTCTATCTTTTTCTTATTGCCCTCAATAGCATTAGTAGTTTCCATTCGCTTACGCATCTCAATCTCATATAACTGCGACTTGAGCAGGCGAATAGCATTTTCCTTGTTTTGCAACTGCGAGCGCGATTCCTGGTTTTTAATGATAATGCCTGATGGTTTGTGGTACAAACGTACGGCGGTTTCAACCTTATTTACGTTCTGGCCGCCTGCACCGCCTGAGCGGAAGGTTTCAAACTCAATATCTGCCGGGTTTATCTCAATTTCAATGGTATCATCAACCAGCGGGTAAACATAAACTGATGCGAAAGAGGTGTGGCGCTTGGCATTGGCATCAAACGGAGATACCCGCACCAGCCGGTGTACGCCGTTCTCGCCTTTAAGGTAGCCGTACGCAAACTCGCCTTCAAACTGCAGGGTAACAGTTTTAACACCGGCCACATCGCCCTCCTGAAAGTCCTGCTCGGTAACTTTGTAGCCGTTCTTCTCGCCCCACATAATGTACATACGCATCAGCATGCTGGCCCAGTCGCAGCTTTCAGTACCACCGGCGCCGGCAGTAATCTGTAAGACGGCGTTCAACTGGTCTTCTTCTGCCGAAAGCATGTTTTTAAACTCCAGCTCTTCTATTGCAGACAGGGCAACTTCAAATTGCTCTTTCATTTCGACCTCGGTAGCATCACCACTCTGGTAAAACTCAAAAAGCACTTGTGTATCATCTACTATAGAAGCTACGTGCTGGTAAGCATCTGTCCACACTTTTTTTGCTTTGATAGATGCAAGTACCTTCTCGGCTTCTTTTGGAGCATCCCAAAAATTTGGCCCGATGGTTATTTCCTGTTCTTCGTTTAATTTTTCAAGCTTGGCATCAATGTCAAAGATGCCTCCTCAGAGACGCTGTTCTGTCTCTTAAATCCTGTATCTGTTCTTTAGTCATACGGCAAATATAATTATAGATGGTTGCTCAATAACAAAAAAAGCTCGCGGGTGTGTTGCCGCGAGCTTTTAAATATACTTTTATACGGTTAGGCCAGGCGCAGTTTGCACAAAAAGTCAGCAACGTTTATTTGGTTGTCTGTTAGCCAGGTGAGTAATGCCGTGAGGCTCCAGGTTTTGTTTTGTGTGTCGCGCGTGCGCTCAGCCAATTGCTGCATTACAACAGGTATCAGTTCATTAGCGACAGAAAGTGCATCGTTAATGCTGATGCCGTAATTGCTGTTAAGCTTATTGGCAAAGCTTTTGGTAAGCGAGCCTACCAGCGGGCTGTAATAGATGCCCGGATATTGAAAATACTTCACCATATCTTTAAGCTTACCCGTTTCAACCTGTACTTTCATGCCGTCAATAATAGTACTTGCAGCTTCATTAAGTACAGCTTCCCGGTAAGCAGCCGGAACAAGCGGATTGTCAATAACAGCCATCCCGGCGTTACTTCTGACAAGGGTGAACAATTCTGAAAACATCTCTATTTTTTCTGTTAAGTAGATTAAGAAAATAGTGGCAAATGCTTTGTTTTTTTGCCATTTACACAAATGTAATTGTTATAAATTTATAAAATGTAAATAAGTTTGTCATCGTATTGAAATTATTGAAACGATGTATAGTGTTATAAATACACTAATTAACCAGAAAATTTAAAAAAACTTGACATTGCAAGTATGCTAAACGCTTTTATGGCTAAGCCAATTATTTAACTTTGATAAAAACATAAAAACCATGCTTCCTACCGTAGATTTTACAACAACCAACGCGTTTAAGTATCTCACCAATCATTACATTGATATAGTTCCGAAGAGTATGCGCGAGCTTTTTGCTGCCGACCCGGACCGTTTTACTAAGTTTTCATTACAGTTTGAGGAAATTCTGTTGGATTATTCCAAGAACCGTGTTGATGACGAAACCATAGCCTTGCTGGTACAACTGGCTAAAGAGTGCGGCCTTAAAGAGGCTATTGATGCTATGTTCAACGGTGAAAAAATTAATGCTACCGAAGGCCGGGAGGTATTGCACACAGCCCTGCGTAATCGCAGCAATACACCGGTATATGCCGGTGGTAAAGATGTAATGCCGGAGGTAAACGCGGTGTTGCAACACATGAAGGAGTTTAGTGATGCAGTGATCAGTGGTGAATGGAAAGGCTACACAGGCAAGGCTATTACTGATGTGGTGAACATTGGCATAGGCGGTTCTGACCTTGGCCCGGTAATGGTGACTGAGGCTTTGAAGCCTTACAGCAAAGGGCTTAACCTGCACTTTGTATCAAATGTTGACGGCACACATATCGCCGAAACTTTGAAAGTGGTTGACCCGGAGACTGCTTTATTCCTGATTGCATCAAAAACATTTACCACGCAGGAAACCATGGCCAACGCACATACCGCGCGTAACTGGTTTTTAAACAGTGGCGCTGTTGAAGCTGATGTTGCCAAGCATTTTGCGGCATTGTCAACTAATGCAGAGGCTGTTGGAAAATTCGGCATTGATACTAAAAACATGTTCGAGTTTTGGGATTGGGTAGGCGGCCGTTACTCATTATGGAGCGCTATCGGTCTTTCTATATGCCTGAGCATTGGCTTCGATAACTTTGAGCAGCTGCTGAGTGGTGCCCATGCTATGGACAACCATTTCCGCACGGCTGAATTTGAGCAAAACATTCCGGTTACTTTAGGATTGCTGGGTATATGGTATAATAACTTCTTTGAATCTGAGACAGAAGCTATCCTGCCTTACGACCAGTACCTGCACCGCTTTGCTGCGTATTTTCAGCAAGGTGATATGGAAAGTAATGGTAAGTATGTAGACCGTAACGGCAAACCGGTTGATTATTCTACCGGCCCGGTAATTTGGGGAGAGCCCGGCACCAACGGACAACATGCTTTTTACCAGCTGATACACCAGGGTACTAAACTTATACCTTGCGACTTTATAGCACCTGCGCAGACCCACAACCCGATAGGCGAGCACCACACTTTGTTGCTTTCTAACTTTTTTGCACAAACAGAGGCATTGATGAACGGTAAAACTGAAGAAGAGGTAACAGCCGAGTTGAAAGCGCAAGGGAAGAGCGATGCTGAGATAGAAAAACTGGCACCATTCAAAGTGTTCGAAGGTAACCGCCCAACTAACTCCATCCTGGTTAGAAAGATTACGCCTTATACCCTTGGCGCGCTAATAGCCATGTACGAGCACAAGATTTTTACCCAGGGCATCATCTGGAATATCTACAGCTTTGACCAATGGGGTGTTGAATTAGGTAAGCAACTGGCCGGCAAAATATTACCGGAACTGCGCACCGAGGATAAAGTGAACACACACGACGCGTCCACCAATGGCTTAATCAATCAGTATAAAGCTTGGAGATAAGACAAAACACATAGTATTATTAAACGAAAAGAGCGATGGGTATTAACCTATCGCTCTTCTCATTATGCGCTAATTTTTAAAGCTTATTGTTACTGCTTTACAAATTTTACCTGGAATAATTTATCCCATTTTTTGCCGGTAACAAATAAGCGTTTGCCTTTAGCGTCCCAGGCTATGCCATTCAACACGTCGGCGTTGGCGTTGCGCTTTTCTTTAGGGTAAAGGCTGCTCATGTCAATTTTTTGCAGTACAGCACCCGTTTTCGGGTCAATCACCAATATGTCGTCTGTAGTATAAACGTTGGCGTACAGCTTGCCATCAATATACTCCAGTTCGTTCACCATGTCAATCTGCTCCTTGTCGTCGTAAACATAGATAACACCGGTTTGGTGGTAGTCATTTTTATCAAGTATAAGAATGCCGTTGGTGCTGTCGGTATTATAAATCTTTTCGCCGTCGAAACAAAGACCCCAGCCTTCTTTACCAGCGGTATAGCTGAAAGTTTTCTGCAGCTTAAAGGTATTCTTATCATACACATAACCTTTCTTTTCGCGGTATGTAAGCTGGATAATTTTATTGCCTACTACCGTAATACCCTCTGCAAATACTGCCGGATCAACAAGTGTTTCTTTTACCACCTTGCCGGTGTTCAGGTCTACTTTGCGCAGGCTCGACTGGCCGGTAACTTCTTCATTTGGCGGAGGATTTAAATAGCCGCCGTCGCTCTCATATAAAAAGCCGTCGTGAAACTCTAAGCCCTCGGTATATGAAGAGGTATCATGAGGGAAAACCTTTTCCACTTTAAAAGTGAGTATTTCAGGTGCTTTGGCCGCAAGCAAAATGACGTTAGTGGTAAGCTCTTCGCTTTTGCCCTGTACGTACACAGTTGCGGTAATAACTTTATTGCCCAGCGGCAAATTGGCTGTTTTAATGTTAACCGGTTTTGCATCAGCGCTTGATGAAACGCGGGTAGTATCAAGCATATAAACCACCGAGTCTATCTTTAAGCCATCGGGTACGTTAACCTGTACAGGTATTTCGGTGCCCGATTTGTAAGTAGTGCCGGCTTCCGGACTCATACTAAGCGATTTTAGTTTGTCCTCGTCGTTATTACAACCAAAGGCGAGCATTATAGCGCCAGCAACAAAAAGTTTAAGGTTTTTATTCATATCAGTTTATGGTGATGATGGCCAAAAGGCGTCCTCAATATGTGTTAACGAATGATTTACGTTTTTATTAAATAATACCGAAATTATATCAAAGCGCACCTCACCCTGGTGATTTACAATATAGATGTATTCATCGGCAGCAGTGGCAAGCAGGCGTTGCTTACGGTCGTCCACAAAATCCTCAGGGCGGCCAAAACCTGTTCCGGTACGCGTTTTTACCTCGGCAAATATAATTACCCCGTCTTTATAGGCAATAATATCTATTTCAGCTTTGCCGAAGCACCAGTTTTCGTCCAGTATTTCATAACCGGAATTTTCCAGATAAGTTTTTGCTAATGTTTCGCCCCGGCGGCCTAATTCGAGGTGAAGCGCCATTTTATTTGAGTATTACCGAGCCTAAATAATCGGAGATGTGCTTTTCTACTTTTTTCATGCGCATGTACTGGTTAAGTAATATCTCCTGGTCATGCTCGCTTTCTGTGCTTTGAAGTTCCTTGCGCAGGTTCTCCAATATCAGCGATACCTTATGTTTTTTAAGGTGAAAGATAGCGCCTAAGATGGTGGCCTTCATGTTCGCCTGCTCATCCGGCACTGCTATTCTATGCATTTCGTACCAGTTTTCGCTAAGAGTATAGCGGGTAGCCAGCATAGTTACCGCGAGGTCAACCACCTCTTTATCCGGATGGTGGATAAAGTGTTGCTCGTCGGGCAATACGCCGTTTTCCACCTCGCGTCGGTAATCTTCCACAAAAGTTTTGCAGGCCTGATCCTCAAAAGTAACATCGCTCAGCTCCGCAATCATAAACGGACCGATGTAAGTATTGGCAATGCCGTCCCAGTCTATCATGCGGTTACCATATAGCAACAGCAGGCGAATGATTTCCTTTTCCTGGTAGTTTTCCCGCCGGGTAGAAGGTTCGGGAGCCGTGCTTACGCCGGGTTCGTCAAAAAAGAGATCATCAGGCGGCATGTCAGGCATCGGCTGGTTGCGCTGTGTTTGCTGCGAATCCTTCTTGGCTTTGGCCAGCCGCATTTTATTATATTCACTTAATATACTTCGTTCATCGACGCCCATTAAATGACTACATTCCTTTATAAAAACCGAAGCTTTTATCGTATCTGGAATTTTAGCGATACTTTCTACTACCTCTCGTATTACTCCTGCTTTTTTTATCGGATCGTTTCCAGCATCTTTAAGTAATACACCTGTTTTAAAGAGGATGAAATCCCTTGTGTTTTTTCCTATATACTCTTTGAAAGCAGCCGTTCCTACACTTCTCACATAACTGTCCGGATCATGGCCTTCGGGAAATAGAACAATATGGACATTTAAACCTTTTTCCAAAATAATGTCCATACCACGAAGGGATGCTTTTATACCAGCCGAATCTCCATCATATAATATGGTTATGTTCTTTGTAAATCTATTTATATGAGCTACCTGCTCAGATGTTAAAGACGTACCCGACGAGGCTACCACATTTTCGATACCCGCCTGATGCACTGAAATCACATCAGCATATCCTTCAACTAAATAGCAGTTATCTTCGTTTTGAATTTCTCGCTTGGCTAAATGCCAGCCATATAAGATTTTAGATTTTTGGTATAGGAGCGATTCGGGTGAATTGACATATTTAGCTATCTTTTTATCCGACTTTAACGTTCTGCCCCCAAAACCGACTACACGTCCAGTGTAAGAATGTATTGGGAACATAACTCGCCCTCGATAGCGATCAAACAGCCTACCATCATCCCTTTTGATTGAAAGTCCAGTTTCTTCTAAATACTCTGTCTTATAGCCTTCTTTTACTGCCCTTGATGTAAATGCTTCCCATTGGTCGGGCGAGTAGCCCAACTCAAACTTGCGGATGGTTTCATTGGTAAAACCACGCTCTTTGAAATAGCTGAGGCCTATGCTATGCCCCTCTTCTGTTTCCCATAGGCTTTCCTGAAAAAACTTGGCTGCGAAATTTGTGGCGATTGCTAAGCTTGATATGTGCTTATTTTCATCGCTATCTGATGAATCATCTACAAGCTCTTCAACCTCTATACCGTATTTATTAGCCAGCCATTTGAGTGCTTCGGGGTAGGTGAATTTCTCATGCTCCATTAAAAAGGTGATGGCCGAGCCGCCTTTGCCTGATGAGAAATCCTTAAAAATGCCTTTTGCCGGTGATACGGTAAAGGAAGGTGTACGTTCATTGCTAAACGGGGAAAGGCCCACATAGTTAGCGCCACGCCTTTTCAATTGCACAAAATCGCCTATCACCTCCGCTATGTCGGTGGCTTCCATTATACGATCTATGGTAGCTTTGGTGATCATGTTTTTACAAAGGTAGGGCTTAAGTTACGGAATTTTTGTTTGACGGTTTTAAAAATGTGACGGCTATTCCTGCCAACACAATCAGGCTGCCTACTATTTCCTTAGCGCCCAGCTGCTCGTTCAGTAGCCAAACGGCCAGTAAGCCGGCAACCACTGTTTGGCTGAGCAAGGTAACCGAAACCGTGGTTGATGGTATATGCCTGATGGCGTAGTTAATAGTAAGCCACCCCGCAACCTGACAAATAATGGCGGTTGCCCAAAAGTATCCCCAAACTGCAGTGCTAAAATGTAGTAGATCATGTTGATTGCCCAGTGCTAACGCCCCCAAGAATAACGCTGCCGCCAGCATATTGTAAGACATGAAAGTTATCGTATTTACACGCTGTAGCACACCCCGGCTGGTGACCAGGTAACATGCATATAAAAAGCTGGCTAGCACAGCTAGCAATACGCCGCTGTTTACCTGTAGCGCCATAATATTTTGATAGCCCACCAGCACTATCATACCGGCAATGGCTATACAGGTGCCAATCCAAAAAATGCGGCCGGTTTGCTTACGTAAAATAAAATAGCTGATAAGCCCTACCCAAACAGGCGCCAGGTTGGCCAACAGGGTTGATACTGTGGCGCTGATTTTGAGTAAAGAGATATTCCATACGGCTATGTCTGAGGCAAAAATGAGTCCGCATAGCAAGGTTATCCATAGGTCTTTTGCGGTGATGCGGAGCAGGTTTCGGTACAGGCACCATGGCAGTAATACCAGCCAGGCCAGCGCAATACGATAAAAAGCAGCCACTAAGGCAGGTTCCGCAGCCAGCTTTACAAAGATGGGCGAGAACGATATGCAGATAATACCTGCTGCCAAGCTAACTTTTGGATTCATGCAACGCTGATAAAAAACGGGCAGCAAACTTAATTTAAATTTTCTGATTACCTACGTATTTGTAGCGATTATAACGGTGTTTACGTAATCAATTGTATTACCAAAATACTATGTACCATGAGAAACCTTGCCTTGTTTTTATCATTAATTGCAATCCTGTTGTTGGGTGGTTGCTCCAAAGGAAAACGCATTTGCTGCGATATTCCCGAAGCAGGCTTTTTTATTCATACAGAAATTGCCGACAGTGTTTGGTCTGCACCCGCTGAAGCTCAGATTTATAATGATACGTTGGTCATTTATGGGACAAAAGGCGATCAGCACCTCTCAATGTCTATTAGATTTAATGGTACGGGTTCGTATCCGCTCGTTACTGGCATGGGCGCATTTTATAGCACTATCGGCGGAGATGTAATAGGCCAGTATTATCATATAACTAATCATACCGGCAATAAGTTGGTAATTACATCATATGATAGAGACAAAGGTATTTTACAGGGTGAGTTTAATACGGAAGTAGAATTAGAGCAACGCCCTAACGCCTCTACATCTGTTAAAATGCTGCTTAACAATGGGAGATTCAGGGCGCAGTTACCTAAATAATTGTATTTTTGGCGCTCAATAATAATATAAGAATTATATGAGCCAACGAATTAAAATTAAAGCCTTGTTGGAGAGCGACGAAACCAACATTGATGTAACGGTAAAAGGATGGGTGCGTACCTTCCGCAACAATCAGTTCATAGCTTTAAATGATGGTTCAACCAATAATAACGTACAAATAGTTGTTGACTTTGCCAATACCGATGCTGTTTTGCTTAAGCGCATCACCACCGGCGCTGCTATCAGCGTTATCGGCACTGTGGTGCCATCATTAGGTAAAGGCCAAAAGATAGACATCAACGCTAAAGAGATAGAAATTTTAGGTGATAGCGATCCGGAGAAATACCCGTTGCAGCCTAAAAAGCACAGCCTGGAATTTTTACGCGAAATTGCCCACCTGCGCTTCCGTACAAATACATTCGGCGCTATTTTCAGGGTGCGCAATAGCCTGTCATTCGCTATACATCAGTTTTTCCAGGAGCGTGGGTTTGTTTATCTGCATACACCGGTTATCACTGCATCAGATGCTGAAGGCGCAGGCGAGACATTCCACGTTACTAACTTTGACCTGGATAGCATTCCACTTACCGAAAGCGGAGAGATTGATTACAAGCAGGATTTCTTTGGCAAAGCCACTAACCTAACCGTTTCGGGGCAGTTGGAGGGTGAGCTGGGTGCTATGGCCTTAAGTGATATTTACACCTTTGGTCCTACCTTCCGTGCGGAAAATTCAAATACTACCCGCCACCTTGCTGAGTTTTGGATGATTGAGCCTGAAATGGCTTTCTATGATCTGAACGACAACATGGATTTGGCTGAGGGACTGTTGAAGTATGTGATTAAATATGCGTTGGACAAAAACTATGATGATATAGAATTCCTGAGCCAGCGTTTGCAGGAAGAAGAAAAGCAAAAGCCACAGGCCGAGCGTTCCGAGATGACCTTGCTGGAAAAATTGCAGTTCTGTCTTGATAACGATTTTGAGCGCCTTACATACACCGAAGCTATCGAAATCCTTAAAAATTCCGCTCCTAACAAAAAGAAGAAATTTCAGTACCCGGTAGAGGGTTGGGGCACCGATCTGCAATCAGAGCACGAGCGTTATTTGGTGGAGAAGCACTTTAAAAAGCCGGTAATTCTGACTGATTATCCAAAAGAGATAAAAGCTTTCTACATGCGTCAGAATGACGACGGTACTACTGTGCGCGCCATGGATATCCTTTTCCCGGGTATCGGGGAAATTGTGGGCGGTTCACAGCGGGAAGAGCGTTTAGATAAGCTGGAGCAACGTATGGATGAAATGGGCATACCTAAAGAGGAGTTGTGGTGGTACCTGGATACCCGCCGTTTTGGTGCTTGTCCGCATGCAGGCTTTGGTTTGGGCTTTGAGCGTTTGGTGCTGTTTGTTACCGGTATGGGCAACATCAGGGACGTAATACCGTTCCCACGCTTTCCTAAGAACGCCGAGTTTTAGAAAGTATAATTAGCCCCTTGCGAAATGCAGGGGGCTTTTTTGTGTCAGAAAGATTCGCCCAGGCTCATGTAAAAGCCGGTTTGCCTGTTCTCACCGGGCCGTTTCTCGCCAATGGCATAGTCCACACGCATGCTGAGGCCCTTTTCCACGTCAAAAAAGTAACGCCCGCCGAGACCGTAACTTGGTTTCAAGTTTTCAAAGTTAAAATCATCAGCGTAGACCTTACCGGCACCTGCAAAGCCAACCACGCCAAAACGGTCGCTGATGCGGTATCTCAATTCTGTTTGTGCGGCGAGCAGGTTCTTGTCGCGGAAACGGCCGTTATAATATCCCCGCATTATTTCATCGTTGCCAAGGCTCGGCAGCATGTAAAATGGTTGTCGATTGCCTACTAAGGTTTGCTGCTGGGCATTGAGGCCAATTACCCACCGCTTGCTGAGCGGAAAAAACTGCGCATACTCTATGTTGAAAAAGCCGCCGCGGTAATCATTTTCCCGGTAAATCCCTTTAATGAAGTTAAAGTAGGCATTTACCACAGCACCCTTTGTGGTGTAGGTAACGTTGTTGCGGTTGTCAAAAACAATGCTCGGTCCGGCTAACAGCAGTGTGCCGCCTTTTGGTTGTGCCGATGCAGGCAGAGTTTCATATATGCCGCCTGGCTTATCATCCTCAAAAGCAAAATGCTGCAAACCGGCTGTAAGGCCCAAATAAAAATTGCCGCCGATGTACTTTTCCCCGGTAACAGATCCCTTAAAGCGCTTATGCCCCAGGCGGTCCTGATTTTGTTTCAGCGTATTGTTACCAACGCCATAGTAATCAAAAGGGAAGTTAATATAACTCACTGCAGCTGTAATGTGGTAACGGTTGCCGGGCGTCCAGTAATTGGTGCTTATGCTAAATCGGCTCTGCCCTTTAGTGGTGGCAGTTGCATAGCCAAAGATGTTTGAAACACGGGTTGCCGGGTTAACGGTATCAGTATAAAAAGAATATAATACCGAGCCGCCAGCCTCTATGCCGGTTTCGGGAGCCGAGCTGAGCACCGGTAAAATAAAGTAACTGCTATGCTTGCTCGAGTCTTGCTCGAAAAGCATTTTACGTACAAACTTTGGCAGGAACCGCATCTGCGCAAAAGCTGGTTGAATGGCTAATGCCAGTATTACGGGCAACAGAATTTTTTTCACATGAATAAGTTTAGCACCCCGCTAAGATGCAAAATTTATTATTTACACTGCATTAAGTTAATTGTTTGAGGCAAGGCGTGAATTCGAAGTAATTATAAGGGCAAGCGTTTTGATAAATGGGGATAGGGTATCTCCGTAAAATAGCTACTTTTGCAAAAAATCAACATAGGGAATATTATGAGCAGTACAGTAGAAAGAGGACCTGTATCACAGTTTATAGAGAAGAATTACCTGCATTTTAACGCGGCTGCCTTGATGGATGCTGCCAAAGGGTACGAAACTCACCTGCTTGAGGGCGGTAAAATGATGGTTACGCTTGCCGGCGCTATGAGTACTGCCGAGCTGGGTATATCACTGGCAGAAATGATTCGCCAGGGAAAAATTGACATTATATCATGCACGGGTGCTAACCTGGAAGAGGATATCATGAACCTGGTGGCGCATTCGCACTACAAACGCGTACCTAACTACCGCGATCTGAGTCCGCAGGATGAGTGGGATTTGCTGGAAAATCATTATAACCGCGTAACAGATACCTGTATACCTGAAGAAGAAGCTTTTCGCCGTTTGCAAAAACATATCCATAAAATATGGAAAGATGCTGACGATGCAGGCGAACGTTATTTTCCGCATGAGTTTATGTACAAGATTTTGTTAAGCGGCGAGCTGGAGCAGTACTATGAGATTGATCCAAAAAACTCATGGATGCTGGCTGCTGCCGAGCGTAACCTGCCTATTGTAGTACCGGGCTGGGAAGACTCAACGATGGGCAACATCTTTGCATCTTATGTTATTAAGGGCCAAATAAAAGCTACCACCATGAAAAGCGGTATTGAATACATGGCGTGGCTGGCAGACTGGTATGTAAAGAACTCAGATGGTAAAGGCATCGGCTTTTTCCAGATTGGTGGTGGTATTGCCGGTGACTTTCCAATATGTGTAGTGCCTATGCTGTATCAGGATATGGAAATGGAGAACATTCCGTTCTGGAGTTACTTCTGCCAGATCTCGGATTCTACCACTTCTTATGGCTCATACTCAGGCGCTGTTCCTAACGAAAAAATAACATGGGGTAAGCTTGATGTAAATACGCCAAAATTTATTGTTGAATCTGATGCGACAATTGTAGCGCCGCTGATATTTGCGTGGATTCTGAAACAATAATGAAAAATGCAAATGACGGATGTCAATAAAATTTATAATAGGAGGCACATTCTTACAAAATGTGCCTTCAGTGTGTTTAAAAGGCGGTTTTGCTCTTGTTTAGAACGATTATAAATTGTTGATAACTGTCATTTCCATGTCAGCCATACACTAATAAATTATACTTTTGTGGCTGAAAAAATTGGATAAACAACAACAACTCCGTCCGGTTTTTGAAAAATTTATAAATATTAGTCAGCACAACAACGCTTTATGAGAAATATCTCATTACTTTTTAAACAACTATCAAGGTCGGTTTTACTGGTTGCGGGTCTTGCTTTATTCGGTAACGCAGCGAATGCGCAGGGCGATCCGGCTAAAGGTGAAACCATCTTCAAGAGTAAGTGTACGGCCTGTCACAAAATCGACAGTAAGCTCGTTGGTCCGGCGCTGGGCAAGCAAATTGGTTCGGAAACGGACGATGCTTACCTCATCAAATGGATCCAGAACAGCCAGGCACTAATTGCCGCTAAAAACCCTAAGGCGGTTAAAATCTACAATGAGTTTAACCAGATGGCGATGCCGCCGTTCCCGGATTTGACTGATGCCGACGTAACTGACATTATCACTTACGTTCGTGAAGAGAACAAAAAGTTGACAGCTGCCCCTGCGGGTGGTGCGAATGGTGGTGGTGCCGCTGCTCCTGCTGAAACCGGCCCAAGCAGCCTGTTGATCTGGGGGTTGATCGGTGTTATCGTTATTGCGTTCATCGTTATCCTGGTGCTGAACCGCGTTATCGGCACGCTAGAGCGTTTGTTGCTTAAAAACAAAGACCTTGTTTTAATAGAGGAAGACGAAGAAGAGGAAGGCAAAAAGACTGACCGCTCGGCAGCATTTAAAAAGCTGTTAAAAAATAAGAAACTGGTTTTCTTTATAGTGCTTTGCGGTGCTATCGCACTGGGCAGCTGGAACTGGGTAATTATGTGGAACACAGGTGTTCAGCAAGGTTACCAGCCGGTACAACCAATCAAATATTCGCATGAGCTGCACGCAGGTGCCATGAAAATTGATTGCCAGTACTGCCACTCCGGTGCATATAAATCTAAAAATGCATCAATCCCTTCATTAAACGTATGTATGAACTGCCACAAGGTGGTTAAAACTGAATCGCCAGAGATTCACAAAATATACGATGCTTTAGGTTATGATGCTGATAAGGGTACTTATGACAGCACCAAAGCCAAACCAATTCAGTGGGTACGTATCCACAACCTGCCAGACCTGGCTTACTTTAACCACTCACAACACGTAGTAGTTGGTCAGGTAAAATGCCAGGAGTGCCACGGTCAAATCCAGACCATGAGCGAGGTTTACCAATATTCACCACTTACTATGAAATGGTGTATACAGTGCCACAAACGCACTGAGGTTAAAACCAAAGGCAATGCGTACTACGATAAAATGGTACAGGTGCATGACCTGATCAAAAAAGGCGAAAAAGTTACCGAAGCCGCAATGGGTGGTTTAGAGTGTAGCAAATGCCACTATTAATTTAATAGTAAAAAGATTTAGAACTTAGCAATTACAGTTTATTTAGCTTAAATGGATAGCAATAAAAAATACTGGAGAGGTTTAGAAGAACTAAACAGAACGCCGGAGTTTGTTGAGAAAAATAAACACGAGTTTGCCGAACCGCTTCCGATTGAGGAATTACTTAGCGGTGCCGGTCTCGCTACCAAAACTCCGCGCCGTGATTTCCTTAAAGCGCTGGGCTTTGGCGTGGGTGCTGTTACTCTTGCAGCCTGCCAGAAAGCGCCTGTACACAAATCAATCCCGTACCTTATAAAGCCCGAAGAAGTAACTCCGGGTATTCCTAACTATTATACTTCTACTCACGATGGTCACGCTATTTTGGTTAAAACCCGCGAAGGCCGTCCTATTAAAGTAGAAGGTAACCCTAACGACCTGCTTTCGGGCGGTGGCTTGAGTGCACAGTCTCAGGCATCAGTACTGGAATTATACGATAACAACCGTGTTAAAGACCCTCAGATGGACGGTGGCGACGCTGGTTGGGATGCGGTTGATTCATTTGTAAAACAACAGTTGGCTGCTGCGCAAGCCGGTGGTAAAAAGATCCGCCTGGTTACAGGCACTATCAATAGCCCTTCTGCACAAGGTGTAATTGCAGAGTTTATTGCTAAGTATCCATCTGCAGCGCAGGTTACTTACGACGCATATTCTTATACAGGTATTATACAGGCTAACCAGCAAAGCTTTGGTAAGGCAGTATTGCCACACTATAATTTTGACAAAGCTGACGTAATTGTAAGCGTAGGTGCCGATTTCTTGGGCAGCTGGATTTCTGGTGAAGAATTCACCAGGCAGTACGTTTCAAAACGTAACAGCAAAGCTTTAGAAGCTAAAAAGATGTCGCGCCATATCCAGTTCGAAACTGGTATGAGCATGACTGGTACTAATGCCGACGTGCGCATCCCGATTAAACCTTCTGAAGAAGGTTTGTTGCTGATGTCTCTTTACAATGAGGTTACCGGCACAAGTCTGCCAGGCACTAAAAAGCTTGACAACGCTTACGCAGCCAAAGCAGTAGTGCTCGCCGCTAAAGAACTTGTTGCTGCTAAAGGCAGAGCAGTTGTGGTTGCAGGTTCAAACAATACTGCTTACCAGGTAATTGCTAATGCTATTAACGTTGCGTTGAGCAGCTACGGTGCAACTATCGATTTAGATAACCCTTCTTACCAATATAAAGGTAACGATGCTGACTTTGCTACTTTCCTGGCTGAGGCCAAACGCGGTGAAGTTGGTGTAGCATTGTTCCTGAATGCTAACCCTGTGTACGATTACTTTAACACTAAAGAAGTAAAAGACGCATTAGCAAAAGTTAAAACTAAGATCAGCTTCTCTGATCGTAACGACGAAACTGCTGCACTTTGCGGTATCGTGGCGCCAAACCACCATTATCTGGAATCATGGGGCGACGGTAATGCCGTAGCAGGTTTCTATACTATCGTACAGCCAACCATCAACCCGGTTTACAACACCCGTCAGGCCGAACAAAGCCTGTTGATCTGGAGTGAAAACCCGGTTACTGATTACTATACTTATGTGCGTAACTACTGGCAAAAGAACCTGCTTGCTTTAGGCGGTCTTTCTGGTCAGGCTGGTTGGGAAACATTATTGCAAACAGGCTTTATCAAATCAACGCCAAAACCAGCGGCACCAGTAGCGATGGCTGCTAATGTAGGCGCTGCTGCGCAGGCAATAGTGGCAGAAAGCGGTAAACGCGCTGCCAGTGGTGATGACAAAGTAGAATTAGAGCTCTACATAAACAACTCAATAGGCGACGGCCGTTATGCTAACAATCCTTGGTTGCAGGAATTGCCGGATGCAGTATCTAAAGTAACCTGGGATAACTACGCTGCCATTGCGCCTAAATATGCTGAGAAGCTGGGTGTAAGCGAAGGCGATGTTGTAAAGGTGGAAGCAAACGGTTACTCAGTAGAAGTACCGGTGTTATTCCAACCAGGTCAGGCTCAAGGTACAGTATCTATAGCCGTTGGTTATGGCCGTACCAGTGCAGGTTTAGTAGGTAATAACGTTGGTAAAAATGCTTATCCGTTCGCCTCACTATCTGACGGCACTATTAGCCGTAACCTGGTGGCAAGCATCAGCAAAACAGGTGATGTATCGCCACTTGCACAAACACAAACGCACCACTCTTACGAAGGCCGCGAAGTAATCCGTGAAGCTTCATTTAAAGAATTTTTAGCTGATCCGGCTGTAAAAACAGATCACGGTAAGAAACACAAAACTTACGATCTGTTCTGGCAAAAACATGATATGCCTGCTTACGACTGGAAGATGGCTATCGACCTTAACGCATGTACCGGTTGCGGTGCATGTATAGTTGCCTGCTCTGCAGAGAACAACGTTCCTGTAGTAGGTAAAGATGAGGTAAAACGCCGTCGTGAAATGCACTGGATCCGTATTGACCGCTACTACAGCTACGAGCAAAACGGCCAGGCTGAGGCAGACGAAGAAGGTGGCATGGTAACTAAAGAGAAAGAGATTGCCAAACTGGAAGATCTGGATCATGTAACAGTTGTACACCAGCCAATGCTTTGCCAGCACTGCGACCACGCACCTTGCGAAACAGTGTGCCCGGTATTAGCTACTGTACACTCGTCAGAAGGCTTGAACCAGATGGCTTATAACCGTTGCGTTGGTACCCGTTACTGCGCTAACAACTGTCCGTATAAAGTACGTCGTTTCAACTGGTTTAACTACTGGAACGATTCACGTTTCGATAACTACCTGAACAACGAGCATACTCAATTGGTGTTGAATCCTGACGTTACTACCCGTTTCCGTGGTGTAATGGAGAAATGCTCAATGTGTGTACAACGTATACAGGCCGGTAAACTTAAAGCTAAACTGGAAAAACGTCCTTTGGCTGACGGTGAAGTAAAAATGGCTTGCCAGCAAACATGCTCTGCTAACGCTATCGTGTTTGGTAATGCTAACGATCCGGACTCAGAGCTTTCAAAAGCATTGCGCAGCGAGCGTACTTACTACGTGCTTGAGGAGCTTAACGTGCAGCCAGGTATCGGTTACCAGGTAAAAGTGAGAAACTCGTTTGAAACTGAATTAAAGGCTTAAATATAATACAGAGATATATAATATGGCATCTCACAGTGAATCAATACTCAGGGAACCGTTAATCACGGGCAAGAATATAACCTATGCCCAGATTACCAATGAAGTACTTCGCCCTGTTGAAAACAAACCAAACAAAGCCTGGTGGATGGGATTTACCGTTGCCGTGCTGGGTGCTTTGCTTTGGGTAGTATGTATCAGTCTTACCTTTTGGTACGGCTTAGGGGAATGGGGTCTTAACAAAACTGTAGGTTGGGCCTGGGATATCACCGGTTTCGTATGGTGGGTAGGTATCGGTCACGCCGGTACGCTTATCTCTGCGGTGCTATTGCTATTCCGTCAAAACTGGCGTAACTCTATCAACCGTTCTGCCGAGGCGATGACGATATTCGCGGTAATTTGCGCCGCTACTTACATCGTAGCGCACATGGGTCGCCCTTGGCTTGCATACTTTACTTTGCCGTTGCCTAACCAATTCGGCTCTTTATGGGTTGACTGGAACTCGGCACTGATGATGGACGTGTTCGCGATTTCGACATACTTCTCTGTATCGTTAGTATTCTGGTACACAGGTTTGTTACCTGACATTGCAACCATCCGTGACCGTGCTACATCTCCGCTCCGCCGTCGTATATACTCTATACTTTCTTTCGGCTGGACAGGCTCTGTAAAAACCTGGCAGCGTTTTGAGACTGTATCACTTATCCTTGCAGGTATATCAACGCCACTGGTACTTTCGGTACACACCATCGTATCTTTTGACTTTGCTACCTCACTGGAGCCAGGATGGCACACCACCATCTTCCCGCCATACTTCGTTGCGGGTGCGATTTTCTCTGGTTTCGCCATGGTACAAACCCTCCTGCTTATTACCCGTAAGGTATTAGGTCTAGAAAATTATATAACGATGTTCCACATCGAGTCAATGAACAAGATCATTACCCTGACAGGTTCAATTGTAGGTGTGGCGTACTTAACAGAATTCTTTATTGCATGGTACTCAGGCGTAGAGGCAGAGCAATACGCATTCATCAACCGTGCTACCGGTCCTTACTGGTGGGCATACTGGTCAATGATGTCATGTAACGTAATCTCTCCGCAGCTGTTCTGGTCAAAGAAACTGCGTACAAATATTGCGTTCTCATGGGGCTTATCTATTGTGGTAAATATCGGTATGTGGTTTGAGCGTTTCGTAATTATCGTAACCTCATTGCACCGCGACTTTATCCCTTCAAGCTGGGTGATGTTCTACCCAACCTGGATTGACGTAGGTGTGTTTATCGGTTCAATAGGTGTATTCTTTACTTTGTTCCTACTGTTCATCCGCTTCCTGCCTTCTGTGGCCATGGCTGAGGTGAAATTGTTGCTCAAATCATCGAGCGAGCAGGCTAAGAAAAAACTGATTGACAGCGGTAAGCTTGACCCTGAACACGTAGCAGATTATAAAGAGGCATTAAAGAAGTATGACAGTGTTGACCTGGCAGACTATCAAATCTAAAATTCAATGAGCAGCACAAAATTTATATTAGGTCATTTTGAAGATCCCGACGATATGATGCACGGGATTGAGAAACTACAAAAAAACAGCATACCTATTTATGATGTGTATACGCCAATGCCTATTCACGGTATTGAAGCTAAACTTGGCGTAAAGGAATCACGCCTTGGTTATGCAGCGTTCTGCTTCGGCTTGCTGGGTGGTTCGGTTATATTCAGTATAGTGTATTATACTTTGGTGCACGACTGGCCAATGAATATTGGTGGTAAGCCAAATTTCTCTATGCCGGTATTTGTTCCGTTCACCTTTGAATGGACCATTCTTTGGACGGCTTTTGGTATGACCTTAACCTTCTTTGCCGCTACGCACCTTTTCCCTGGCCGAGCGCCACGGGTAATGGACTTGCGCGCCACTGATGACAGGTTTATAATTGCTGTTGATGCACAAGGTAATGTACCGCATGACGATATAACTAATTTGTTAAAAGAAGCTGGAGCTGTAGAAGTTAAGCATAACACCAGAAAATATGTTAGCTATGAATAAATTTAGAATATTGGGGATAACAGTTGCTTCTGTTGCTGCCGCGGTATTAATTACCTCGTGCAAAGACAAAAGAAGCACCGGTTGGGAATACGCCCCCAATATGTACGAACATACGGCGTATGATCCCGATCAGCCTAATCCTAACTTTGCTGATGGTAAAACGGCACAGGTACCACCAAAAGGAACTATACCGGTTGGCTTTACCCGTTTCGACTACCCTAATACAAGGGCAGGTTATGATAGCGCAAGCCTTACGGTAACTAATCCGCTGCCTGCCAATAAGGAGAACTTTGCTGAGGGTAAGGTTTTATTTGAGCACTTCTGCTCCCCTTGCCACGGTATGACTGGTCAGGGCGATGGTTTAGTTGTAGCTCATGGTTACCCTGCGCCACCGTCTTATTCAAAAGGGCAGTCATCTCGCGGTGGCGAAATGAAAGATTTGACTGACGGTAAAATATACCATACAATTACTTACGGTGTAAACGCCATGGGCTCTTACGCATCGCAGCTTTCGCCAACAGAGCGATGGAAAGTTGTAGCCTACGTTCACCATTTACAAACTTTATAATAACTTATATTAATGGGTACTCATTCAAGTTTTGAAGAACGATATGAATTTTCAGGTAAATTAAAAACCTGGAGTTTAGTAGCCGTTGTAATAGGCATTCTGGGCATATTATACGGTTTTTTAGGCGGCGGCGAAGAGTCTGTACAGCGCACCTTTTCAAACCTGCTGCTCATGAGTTATTATTTTGCTTGCGTATGCATGGCTGCGGTGTTCTTCCTGGCTTACCAATATCTGGCGCAGGCCGGGTGGTCGGCATCGTTTCTGCGCGTGCCACAGGCAATGGCTAAGGTATTACCATTTGCAGCAATCATCTTAATTGTTGTTGCGCTTGCAGGCTTAAGCATCACTCACCACGTACCCAGCGAAGACGGCGGGCATGAAGAGGTTATGCCTTACTTGTATGGTCACTGGGCTGCTGAGGGTCTTACAGATAAAAACTCTCCCCACTATGATGCCATTATCGATGGTAAATCAGGTTTCCTTAACAAAGGCTTTTACTTGGTAGTAGTTATCGGCCTTTTAGCTGCTTATTCAATCTTTGGCCAGTTATTGGTTAAATACTCTAACAACGAAGACGAGCTGGGCGGTATGTTCAACTACAACAAGAGCTACAAAATGTCAGCTATCTTCTTGGTGTTGTTTGGCTTTACCTTCCCGATATTCGCTTTCGACGTAATCATGTCATTAGAGGCGCACTGGTTCTCTACCATGTTTGGTTGGTACAATCTGGCAGCAGCTCACGTAAGCGGCTTGGCGGTTATCACCCTGATTGTTGTTTACCTGCGCCGCAAAGGTTACATGCAGTGGGTTACCGAAAATCACCTGCACGATCTTGGTAAGCTGATGTTTGCCTTCTCTATATTTTGGACTTACGTTTGGTTCTCTCAGTTCTTCCTTACCTGGTATGCCAACATGCCTGAGGAAAGTGTGTATTTCTACAAACGTTGGGAACCTGAATACAAATGGTGGTTCTGGTTAAACATTGTGTTAAACTTTGTTGCGCCTTTGTTGGGCTTAATGTCTCGTGATGCAAAACGTTTATCAACCCGGTTAGCTGTAGTAGGTGTGGTATTAATTATCGGTCACTGGTTAGATTATTACCTGATGATTATGCCGGGTACCGTTCATCACCATGGTGAGGTAGGTATATTTGATCTGTACGGTATTCAGGAGATCACCATATTTGTAGGTTTTGCAGGTTTGTTTACCTTCCTTACGATGACTTCATTAGCTGGCTTTAAGTCACTTATACCTAAAAAGCATCCGTTTCTGGAAGAGAGCTTACATCACCACATTTAATTGTTAACTTTGCATCCAAATAAAAGAATACCAAACAACCAGTAAAAATGGCATTCAACAAACTAATACATTCTAAAAAATTACTCTCGCTGTTTGCGATGCTGACGCTATTCGGCACTAACGTAATGGCCCAGGTTCAGAGCGTTACAGCAGTAACGAACACTGTAGGCGATGACAAGCCAAGCGTTTGGGCTGGCCCGCTCTACTACGTACTGCTGTTCCTGGTACTTTGCTTTGTGATAGGTATAGTAGGTAAGATCCTTCGCATTTATGACTTAACAAAACAAATACAAGGCAAAAAGCCAATGAACTGGAACAATGTAATGGGCTGGCTTTTCGGCTTATTCCTCGTTCTTGGTTTGTTCGGCTCTTACTGGTCATTTACTACTCAGGGTGCCATGATACTGCCAGGCGCTGCATCAATTCATGGTAAGAAGCTTGATACTATGTTCTTTGTTACCTTTGGTATCACCGTAGTGGTATTTATTGTAACACAGATACTATTATTCTCTTTTGTGTTCCGTTACCGCGGTTCAGACAAACGTAAAGCAACTTATTATCCGCATAACAACACTATTGAAGCAGCCTGGACTATTGCACCAGCAATCGTACTTACTGTATTGGTGGTATTTGGTTTTACAACATGGCGCAAAATAACTAACAGTGTTGACGCTGAAGGTGAAACGGCTTCAATTGATATTGAGGTAGTGGGCCACCAGTTTGCATGGGAGCTTCGTTATCCGGGGAAAGATCACGCTTTAGGTAAAATGAGCTACGCTAAAGTAACCGGTACTAACAAAGTGGGTGTGGACTTTACTGACAAACATAGTTTTGATGATTTAGTAGCTGATACACTGGTAATTCCTGTTAATAAATCAGTACGTTTAAATATACATGCACAGGACGTTATCCATAGCGTTTACATGCCGCACTTCCGTGTGCAGATGAACGCTGTACCAGGCATGCCTACTTACTTTAAATTTACGCCTACTGTCACCACGCGTGAGATGAAGGCTAAAGAAGATAATCCGAATTTTGAATATACGCTATACTGTAACAAGATATGTGGTGGCGGTCACTACAACATGCAAAAAGTGGTGCGCGTAGTATCCGAGGCAGAGTATCAGACCTGGTTGGCTCAACAGAAGCCGTACCTGAACGATGCGCTGAAAAAAGAGCTGAAGATTACCGACAACGTTCAGCCAAAAGGTGAGTCAGATAACAGGATAGCATTAAACAACTAATAAAAAGATTTAGCGATTATGTCAACATTATCAGTTCAGGATCACGGGGTACATCACGAGGAGCATGGTCACGAGCACCATCATGAAACCTTCCTGACTAAGTATATTTTTAGCCAGGATCACAAAATGATCGCCAAGCAATTCCTGATCACAGGTATTACTATGGCAGTTATAGCCATGATCTTGTCAATTCTATTCAGGATTCAGCTTGCATATCCTACCACTGCTTTCCCGTTGCTGGAAACATTGTTGGGTAAATGGGCTCCTGAGGGTCACCTCGATCCTAACTTTTACCTGTCATTGGTAACTATACACGGTACCATCATGGTATTCTTTGTATTGACTGCCGGTTTGAGCGGAACTTTCAGTAACCTGCTTATTCCTCTGCAGATCGGCGCACGTGATATGGCTTCTCCATTCATGAACATGCTTTCATACTGGCTGTTTTTCTTGGCGAGCGTTATCATGTTAGGTTCTTTCTTTGTAGAAAAAGGCCCTGCCGGTCCAGGTTGGACTATCTATCCACCGCTTTCGGCGCTGCCAAAAGCCATGCCTGGTTCTGATATGGGTATGACCTTATGGCTGGTAAGTATGGTGCTTTTCGTAGCCTCATCACTAATGGGCGGTATCAACTACGTAAGTACTGTATTAAACATGCGTACTAAAGGTATGGACCTTTGGAAAATGCCACTTACTATCTGGGCGTTCTTCCTTACTGCAATCTTAGGTATCCTGGCTTTCCCGGTACTTGTTGCGGGTGTAGTACTCTTAATATTTGACCGTAGTTTTGGTACAAGTTTCTACTTGTCTGATATCGTTATGGGTGGTGTGCCGCAGCCTTACGAAGGTGGTAGCCCTATCCTTTTCCAGCACTTGTTCTGGTTCTTGGGTCACCCGGAGGTATATATCGTTATTATGCCTGCATTGGGTATCTCGTCAGAAATTATTGCTACCAACTCGCGTAAACCAATCTTCGGTTACCATGCGATGGTATATTCACTGATAGGTATCACCGTGCTATCGTTCATCGTGTGGGGTCACCACATGTTTGTTACCGGTATGAACCCTTTCCTGGGTGGTGTGTTCATGATCACTACATTGATCATTGCGGTACCATCAGCGGTTAAAACGTTCAACTATCTGGCTACGCTGTGGCGCGGTAACATCCGCTTCACTCCTGCCATGATGTTCGCTATTGGTTTGGTGTCGTTCTTCATTTCTGGTGGTTTAACTGGTATCTACTTAGGTAACGCCGCGTTAGACATTAACCTGCACGATACCTACTTCGTAGTTGCCCACTTCCACTTGGTTATGGGTTCGGCAGCCATATTTGGTATGCTTGCGGGTGTGTACCACTGGTTCCCTAAAATGTTTGGCCGCGTTATGGACGAGAAATTAGGTTATCTGCACTTCTGGGTTACATTTGTTGGCGCTTACCTGGTATTCTTCCCGATGCACTTTATGGGTCTGGATGGTGTGCCGCGTCGTTACTATGCATTTACCGAGTTCGCAGCATTTGAGCGTTGGTTGTCAGTGAACACATTTATTACCTGGTCTGCTATCTTAGCAGCCTTGGGTCAGGTGGCGTTCCTTTTCAACTTCTTCTATTCTATATTCTTTGGTAAGAAGGCGTCTCAAAACCCATGGAACTCTAACACACTTGAGTGGACTACACCTGTTGAGCGTATTCACGGTAACTGGCCAGGCGAAATACCTACCGTTTACCGCTGGCCATATGACTACAGCAAGCCTGGTCATGACGAGGACTTTATACCTCAGACTGTACCATATTCTCAAACGATGAGCTCAAACCTGCCACACGATTTTGAAGACAATCCGCAAGGTTTGGAAGAATATAATAAATGGACGAACAGCCAAAAACAGAACCAGGAAGTAAAATAACTATCCTGTAATGTGAGTGATTGTTCGATAGGGTATCTGTTCAGGAATTATTCCCTAACAGATACCCTAAATTTTTTAGAGAGATTTTAAATGAGTACACCAGCGGCAAAAAACAGGTTTAAGAGGATAAACCTTATCACTGTTGTTTTGCTTTTTCTAACCATTCTTGCAGGTGGTGTAGTGCGTAGTACTGGCTCTGGCATGGGTTGCCCTGATTGGCCTAAATGTTTTGCGCAATATGTGCCACCTACTAATGTTTCGCAACTGCCAAAGGACTACAAGCAGCATTATGTAGAAATTCGCCAAAAGAAGAACGAGCGCTTTGCAAAGACGCTTGACCTTTTTGGCTATAATGATTTGGCGAAGCGTATACGTGAGGATAAATCCATACTCATACCGGAAGAGTTTAACGCTGCAAAAACATGGACAGAATATGTCAACCGTTTAGTAGGGGCGCTTACCGGGGTGTTCATGCTGCTTTGCGTGGTTTTTTCATTTGCTTACGGCCGTTTAAACAAGTGGATTCCCATATTGAGTATAATCAACATTTTACTGGTGGTTTACCAGGCTTGGCTCGGGTCCATTGTGGTGTCGACTAATTTGGTTGCCTGGATTGTTACGGTACATATGTTGCTGGCGGTGGCTATATTGGCAATCGCTATCACTACTTACCACATGGCCAAGACGGTTGACGCACCTAAGCTGCACAGCAAAGGTTTTTTATACGTTTTAGGTGTTTTGGCTTTGATACTTTCGCTTATACAAATTGCTATTGGTACAGAGGTGCGTGAGAAAATTGACGCTATTTCTGACCATTTGCTTGGCGGCTACCGCGAGACATGGGTACAAAGTGCCGGCGCTATATTTGAGAATCACCGTACACTGGCAGTAGGTGTACTGGTCATCAATGTATTATTATACGCGATGTTAAGGCGTAATTTCAGCAGGCATTCGTTACAACAACAGTTAATGAGCTTCGCTTTTCTGATCATCATGCTGCAGATAGGTACTGGCATTATGCTTTCATATTGGGCGTTGCCGCCGGTTGCGCAGGCATCGCACATATTGCTTGCTACACTTATTTTTGGTGCGCAGTTTTATTTAATACTTAATTTTTACCGCTCGGCAGGAGCGCACGGAGGAGCAGTACGATGAAGTGGGGCGATTTTTCTAAACTAATTAAGCTGCGACTCACATTCCTGGTTACGTTCTCGGCATCTATATCATTTCTTATTGGTAGCAAGGTCAATATTGATGAAAATCCACATGCTTCAATAAGCTGGAGTAACTGGGCAATGCTGGTTATCGGTGGTTTTTTAGTTACGTCGGCAGCGAACTGTTTTAACGAGATTATCGAAGTTAATCTTGATAAGCTGATGAAACGTACCATGGACCGCCCAATGCCCGCAGGTCGTATGACCACCGGGCAAGGCTTAGTAATTGGTTTGGCGATGGGTATTGCAGGTACATATCTGTTAGGTAGCTTAAACATGCTCACAGGTTTACTTTCGGTGTTCTCTATATTTTTATACGCTTTTGCTTACACACCATTGAAACGCAAGTCACCAATTGCTGTATTTGTAGGCGCTATACCGGGCGCATTGCCACCGCTTATTGGTTATGTGGCTGCACACCCTAAAATAGATGAAATAGCTTTGATTTTATTTGGTATCCAGTTCGTGTGGCAGTTCCCGCATTTCTGGGCTATTGCCTGGGTATTGGATGACGACTATAAACTGGCAGGTTTTCGCTTGTTGCCGTCGGGCAAACGAGATGCCGTAAGCGCGTTCTTTGCTTTGGCGTCAACAATTATTATGCTCCCGGTAAGTTTATTGCCAACATATTATGGCTACGGGGGTTATTATGTAGGTGCGGTGTCGCTGATAGTAAGTTTGGCGTTTCTGTACCTTGGGTTGATGCTGATGCTGCGAAGGGATATTAAATCGGCTAAGGGATTGATGTATGGATCGTTCCTGTACCTGCCGGTGGTACAACTGATGTTTTTGTTTGATTTTATAGGAAAAGTGTAATGATGATGGCTCAAATTCAACAACAAGATAAGCTCGACTTTACCCCAAAGAAATTTGTGATGTGGCTCATCGTGTTCTCGTCGTTCATGATGTTTGCAGCATTTACAAGTGGGTTTATAGTTTATATAGGCGGTAAAGGCAAGGGTTTAGGTATCGCGATACCTTCAATATTTTTATATAGCACGGTTACCATTTTTATCAGCAGTGCAACTATGTTTGTAGCTTCACGGGCGGCTAAACGTTTGCAATTTGGTTTGCAGCGCACTATGCTTTGGTTAACCGTGATACTTGGCGTTATATTTTTTGCCTTGCAGGTAAAAGGTTGGTCGGAGTTGGTGGCCATCGGCGCTTACTTTGTAAACACTAATGCTGCACAGTCATTTATATATGTATTAACAGGCATGCACCTGCTGCACATTGTTGCGGGGCTTGTTTTACTGTTAAATTCACTCGTAAGCAGTTACAGAAATACACCACAGGTAAAGCAGGCATTCTGGATGGAAATGTCGGCCATATTTTGGCATTTTGTCGATATTATATGGATTTATCTGTATGTTTTTTTACTTTTGAACCAGAAATAATTTAAATTCTACAATCAAGTACAAATGAGTACAACAGTATCACAAATTGATGAAGTAAAATCAACGCCGTGGGCCGGCGGCCGTTCACCGTTTTCGGTTGAGTACGGTAAAATGATGATGTGGTTCTTCCTGTTATCGGATGCATTCACCTTTTCATCGTTACTAATTGCTTACGGTGCTTTGCGTTTCAGCGCACATAGCTGGCCGTCAGCAGAAGAGGTATTTCAATCTGTACCTGGCATGATTGATCACGGCGCACCATTGGTGTTCGTAGGTATCATGACCTTTATACTCATCATGAGCTCTGTTACCATGGTACTGGCTGTTGAGGCAGGTCACCGTCGTGCAAAAGGCGAAGTTGCAGGCTGGATGGTGGCTACAGTTATAGGTGGTTTCATGTTCCTGGGTTGCCAGGCATTGGAGTGGACGCACTTACACCACGAAGGTTTCTGGTGGGGCAGCGTTCCGCATGAGTTAGGCGAATACTTCAAAGAGGGTTCAACACCTTCTGCCACTTATACGCAACAGTTCGCTAACCTTTTCTTCACTATAACAGGTTTTCATGGTTTCCACGTATTCAGTGGTGTTATCATTAACATCGTTATCCTGATCAACGTTCTGGCAGGTACTTACGAGCGCCGTGGCAGTTACCTAATGGTTGAGAAAGTAGGTTTATACTGGCACTTTGTAGACTTGGTTTGGGTATTCGTATTTACCTTCTTCTATTTAGTTTAATTATTTTCAATAACAAGATATATGTCAGCACATCATACAGCAGCAGAAGAAGCTCACGGCCATGAAGAACATGCTTCAATGACCCGCGGTAAAATCTGGAAGGTGTTTTTCATCCTTTTAGGTATTACTGTGATTGAGTTTATCATTGCACTTTCACTCGTTCCAAACGGAACAATCTCTATTGAGGTTGCAAACCCTATTTACATTATACTAACGTTAGCAAAAGCGTTTTATATAGTAGCTTACTTTATGCACCTTAAGTTCGAGAAGGTATCATTAGTTTACTCTATAATTGTTCCGATATTATTTATTATTGGTTTGATTCTGGTGCTCACTAACGAGAGCCATCATTGGATCGACGTACGTGGTTAATGCAAAGTTCTGGCTTAGCAAAAAAGATTTTAATCCTGGTGCTCATACTTGCAGTACCGGGATTTTTATATTATTTACTTACCGTTGGCGGTAAAAACAGGTACCATAGCCTCAGCTATTTCGGACCTAAAAAGCTTTCGGGCACCTTCCATAAATTCCACGGTAAGCGCATCCCTGATACGCTTTACCATACCCTTCCGCCTTTCAAGCTAATCAATCAGGACGGAGATACGGTCACTCAAAACAGCTTCGACAAGAAGATATTTATAGCCAGTTTCTTTTACACCGGTTGTGGCAACGTTTGTAATACGGTAAATAATAACATAGCCAAGCTTATTCAGACCTACCGCAGAAACAACATGGTGAAATTCGTTTCCATCAGTGTAGATCCTTTAAATGACACGCCTGAAAAGTTAAAGGAGTACGCGAAACACTTTGACGTGCCGCAAGGCCAGTGGCTGATGCTTACCGGCGATACGGATTCGGTATATTCGCTTGCACGTAACGGCTTTTTAGTGAATGCGGCCCAGGTGAGTGATAATCAGTTCGACTTCAGTAATCAGTTTATTTTGATTGACGCTGATAAACACATCCGTGGTTACTATACCGGCACTTCGGGCCAGGACGTTAATAAACTGAATGATGAAATAAAGGTGCAGATAGCGGAAGAGTTGCGTAAGATAAAAGCCCCTAATTAAGATAGATCATGAGTGATAAGTTAATATTCAGATTCGTTGCAGCTGTTTCAGTTTTTGTTTTTTTAGTAGTGCTTATTTTAAACAGAAAGATTATACCTCCTCCTGCTACACTACCATCGTTCACATCTTTATTGCCGAAGCTTAATGCCATTTTCAATGGTACTTGCAGTGTGTTGCTGCTTATATCCCTTTACCTGATAAAGAAAGGCAACATCCGCGGCCATAAAATAGTGAACATAGCGGCGTTCTGCCTGTCGTCATTGTTCCTGGTGTCATACATCTTATTTCACTACCTCGCGCCTGAGACCCATTACGGCGGTGAGGGCATCATCGCGAAGGTTTATTACTTTATTTTAATCACGCACATTATACTTGCTGCGGTTGTATTGCCGTTAGTATTGTTGAGTTTTTACCGCGGTTTACAGATGCAGGTGGAGAAGCACCGTAAGCTGGTGCGCTGGACTTTCCCCATCTGGCTTTATGTAACCGTTACCGGCGTGATTGTGTATTTGATGATATCGCCTTATTATCAATTTTAACTAACTTTGGGATATGAACAAGTGGAGATTAGTTGCTTTTGCATTTTTACTGGCGATATGCACTTTCGCTGTTGCACCTGCTATGGCACAGTGTGCCGCTTGTGCTGCAACGGTTGAGTCAAGCTCAGAGAGCGGTTCTAAAGCAACTGCCGGCCTTAACAACGGTATATTATACCTGTTGGCCACTCCTTATCTGGCAGCAGCTGTGGTTGGTTTTATCTGGTATAAAAAATTCCGCCGTAAGTCCGTTGAGTTGAACATGCGCAACGAAAAGTTGCATCTTAACTAAAATCTACTCAATCACCATAAATAAAGCAGGCAGGCCCCGGCCATTGCCGCCCCTGCAGTATGATAACAAAAGAGACATTAACGTTTTTAAAAGAACTGGCGGTTAACAATAACCGAGAGTGGTTTCAGGATAACAAGACGCGGCATGATGCGGCCCGCCAAAATGTGATAGACTTTGCCGGCGCCCTAATCACCCAGATTTCGAAGTCGGACCCTGAAGTAAATCCCGACCTCGATCCACGGAAAGCTGTATTGCGAATTTACCGAGATATACGCTTTAGCCCAGATAAAACTCCCTATAAAAAGAATTTCGGTATTACCATTCCACGTAATAACAACGGCAGCGTTAGAGGGTCAGAATATTATTTACACATAGAGCCGGGCCATTCCTTTGTTGCCGGCGGGTATTGGATGCCCGAAGCAGCACATCTGAAAGCTATAAGACAGGAGATTGATTACAACGGCACCGCGCTGAAAGAAATTATTGAAGAGCCTGAATTCATAAAGCTTTTCGGAGATTTTGGTAACCAGGAAAAGTTAAAAACATTACCTAAAGGATATGCTGCCGATAATGAGCGCATAGAGCTGTTAAAGCTAAAAAGCTTTGTGGCATGGCATGAAGTACCCGATAAGGAAGTGCTTAAAAGCGATATCGTTACCAATGCAGCCGGAATATGTAACAAAATATACCCGCTGAACGTGTTTTTAAACAACGCCATCAATTAATTGCTATGAAAATAAAGTACCTTTTCTTCGCCTTATGCATTGCCATGCTTGCACAGTCGTGCGTTGTATTATCTTCTAAAAAGCATAAAGCCATGCTGGCGCAAATTGATTCGTTAAGTACACGTACCTCTGATTTAGAAACGGAGATGTCGCGCTTACAAGCCGATACCGGTCGCTTGCACCGGGAATTAGCCTCTTTAAACGGCACGTATCAAAATCTGCAAGGTAACTATGATAAGTTGAACAGCAGCTATAATGCAAGTTCTACCAAGGTGAACCAACTGTCATCAGATTTGCAAAAACGTGAAGCGCGCTTGAAAGAAGTAGAAGAGATATTAAGAAAACGTGATGAGGCAACTAATGCACTTAAAGACAAACTGCAGCGTGCACTGTTAGGGTTTCAGCAAAGCGGCTTAAGTGTGGATATACGTAACGGCAAAGTATACGTATCCCTTACCGATAAATTGTTATTTCCGTCCGGAAGTATTGTGATAGATACAAAAGGTAAACAAGCGCTCACGCAACTGGCTGCTGTACTTAATAAAGAAGCAGACATTAACATAGCCGTAGAAGGCCATACTGATAATAAAAAGGTAGTTAACCTCGGCCAGATAAAAGATAACTGGGATTTGAGCGTATTAAGGGCTACATCAGTAGCGCGATACCTTACCGAGAATGAGCATGTAAGCGCTGAAAGGGTTACTGCTACGGGCAAAGGCGAATTTCAGCCTATAGATCCATCTGACACCAATGAAGCGAGGGCGAAAAACAGACGTATAGAGATAGTGCTGAGCCCTAAGTTGGATGAATTGTATAACCTTATATCTAAATAAGTAGCAATCTATTTTAGAGTCTTTTGTGCGGCCTAATCTGCTCGATGGATGCCGGAATAAGTTCGGCATGACAACTATTTAAAATATAGATTGATATGTCGTGCTGAACTTGTTTCAGCATCTCTAATGCCAGGTATAATTTAAACGCTTTGCATCAGCGAGCTAAAGTTCACTAATTTATTCTCGAAGAGTCGCTGCTGTTCGTTGGCAAATCCATCGAGGTACATGGAAAAAAATGTCTCGATCTGGCCTAAGTCAGTCGCTTCATACTGAACGCAGTAGGTAACGCCCTCGTTAGGCGAATCCATTACTGTCAATACGCGGTGATGAATAAAAAGGCCTGTAGCCATTATAGCAGGTATCTGCGTTTCTTTCATCCAGCTAAGCCAATTAAGGTGACTGGCTTCCTCAATAATTACTGTTTCGTTGTAAATTATCATGCGGCAAAAGTAAACAAAAAAGCTAAGCCCCCGGAGCATCTCCCCGGAGTACACGGAAGCGTGACCGGGCTTCGTTGATATGCAGGCTTGACGGGTAATCAGTAATTATTTTCTGGTAGCTTGTTTTAGCTGCCTCTTTATCATTTAACTGTTTTTCATAGATGTCGCCAAGCATAAATAGGGCGTCATCGGCCCAAAGGCTGGTGCTGTACTTTTCTATGATTGTTATAAGCAATTCAGCGGCGCGTGCATAATCACTTTTTTCTAACCATATCCTGGCTTTAGCCATCAGTATATCATCAGCCATGGTGTTACCGGGGTAGCGTGTGTCAATACTATCGAGGGTTGCAAGGGCTTTGGCGGGATAGCCGGCAAACAAATGCATATCCGCCCGGGCATACATTTTTAAAGCGCCGCCGGTACTGTCGGCCTGTGCTTCATCGCTGATTAATAGTTGAAGATTCAGTGCATCATTAGCAATGAGTTTGGTAGTCGCCGCCTTTAGTACGCCTAACTGACTTTTCGCAAAATCAAAATCACCGGTATAGTAAGCCAATTTAGCATTGCGGTATTTGGCCTCCTCCTCGGTCTCGCTATCTGCTTTTTGCTTTTCTACCTGGCTGTAAATTAAAGTGGCGTCCCATGGGCGGTTATTAAGCAGGTATACATCACCCAGGTCCAGCTTACATTGTGCCATCATAACAGGTGTAAGCCCCGAAATTTTAAGGGTCTGCTCTAACAAAGCCTGTGCTTGCTGCGGTTTGTGCAGCTTAAAAGCCTGCAGAGTTGCCAGCTTGCGTATAGCAAATAAGGTATTACGTGTATAACCAAACTGATTGAGCAGATCAGTATAGTCTTTTTCAAGCATAGTTAAGTCCGCAGCAGTAAATTTACCGGCAGTTATCTTTTGGCTGCGCACGTCTATTACCTCGATCTTTGCGGTAATAAATAGCGGGTCTGTTTCACCTTTGGCAATGATGTATTCATAACCGCGTATGGCTTCATCAAACGCATCGCTTTCGGCCAAAGTGCGGCAAAGCTCCAGTACATCATCAGTGGCAGCACCTGTGCGGCGGTTCATAGCCAGGGCCTGGTTAAGCGCCTGTCCGTAGTTTTTCTGCTGCATAAAAACCCACACAAGCATGTTGGTGTAAGCCGTTTCGTTAGGCTGTTTTTGCAAGCGTTTTAAAAGCGCCGTACGCAACATGTCGATATCGGCAGCATCGTCCAATACCGTTGCCAATGTGCTTTGCGCCTGCGAAACATAATTGGGGTTGGCGGGCAAAAAATTAAGGTATTCTTCAATAATTGCGGGCTTGTCTCGCTTATAGCGGTACAGAGTGATAAGTTCACGTGAAAATGCCATATTATCTTTAAGCAGCTGCCGCCCTTGCTCAAAAGTTTTTATCGCCCAGTCCATGTTATTGGCAGAATAGAACTGCATGGCGAGTAAGTTGATGGCTTGCCCGTCTGCCGGCATTTTTTTTATAAGTTCCGCGTAAATACCGTTCGCTTTTTCTGCATTGCCTTGCTGCGTATAAATGGTGCCCAGCTTTAGGCTGTAGTTAATATCTGCAGGAGATTTTTTTAAAAGCTTTTTAGTTATGGTTTCCGCTTCATCGAGCTTTTTAAGCGCAAGCAGATTGTTGATGTAAAAAGGATAATAGATATCATTGTCCTGCTTAAACAACTTTTCGTAAATATCGTGTGCCTTCTGTAAATCGCCGTTTGATTCGTACTGCCGGGCCAACTGCAGCTCCACCTGCTGCGCTGCAGCAAACTTTACCACAAGTGCAAGCAATACTGTATAAATTAGCTTCGAAAGCTTCATATAACCAAATTTATCCTTTTTTATTACTAAACGCTGCAATGCAGCAATTATATATGATGGGTAAAATTGTGGTGACACTCTTAGCATATACATATAAATTGTATTAATTTGAGATGCTAAAAGCGTTTCATAATCAATTATAGCATGTTCCGCCTCAGGTATTTATTGTACTTTCTGTTAATAATAACAGCATCTGCATGCCGTGAAAAACCGCCTAGGCAAATACCTATTGTTGATTTTTTTAAGACACCGGAGCGATCTTACTTTCGCATATCGCCCGATGGGCAATACATATCTTATCTAACCTCTTACAAGAGCAAGCCCAACCTTTACATACAGTCTTTAGCAGATGGCAAGGGTTATATGGCTACTCAATTCACCGACGACCCGGTTACCGATTACTTTTGGACCTATACCAACCAGATTGTTTTTATGCAGGATGTGGTATCAAGCGATAGCCTAAAAATGTATGTGCTGAATGCAAAGACATTGAAAAAAAGGCCTCTGCTTGCAGAGCACAGGGTAAAAGTAAGGCTGCTTAACCAAAGTAAACTGCAACCACGCATATTGACCATCGGGATGAATAAACGCGATGAAGGTATGTTTGATGTTTACCGGCTCGACCTTGTCACCGGACGTTTGGATCTTTACATCACCAACCCTGGCGATATTACCGAGTGGATAAGTGATGGAGATGGTAAGATACGGCTGGCTAGGGCCTCAGACGGGGTGAATACCACTATAATGTACCGTACGGATGAGCAAACGCCTTTTAAACCTGTAGTGGTAACTAATTTTCGTGACGCTGTGCGGCCTATAGCGTTTACTGGCAAGGGCGAGGTATTCTATGCCCTCTCCAACATTAAGCAGGACAAAATGGCGCTGGTTAAAATAAATGCGCTAACCGGTAAACAAACGCAGGTGGTTTACGCCGACCCAAGAGCCGACATTTTGAATGTTGAATATTTTAATGACAAGCACCGGCTGGACTATGTATCATGGGAAGAAACTAAGCCCAAAAGGCATTTTTTTAATGATAGCGTAAAACTGGTATACGATAAGCTGGCCCAAGCCTTTGGTAATGAAGAAACCCGTATAGTTGACCGCGATGTTAAGGAAAGTAAATTTATTGTACTTACATCAAGCGATCACAATCCGGGCAGCTATTACCTTTACGATAGCAAGACTGAAAAGTTAAGCAAACTCGGTTATGCCAACCCGGATATTAAGGCTGACGAACTGGCGGATATGAAGCCCATCAAATATAAGGCATCCGACGGATTAGAGATCAACGGTTACCTCACCTTGCCTAAGCTTAAAAACCAAACCAGGCTACCGATGATAGTGATGCCGCATAATGGTATGTGGGGGCGCAACTCGTGGGGTTATAATGCCGAAGTACAATTTCTCGCTAATCGCGGGTATGCAGTGCTGCAGGTAAACTATCGTGGTTCGGCAGGTTACGGCAAAGCGTTTAGAAGCGCCGGTTATAAAGAGGTGGGCGGCAAAATGCAGCAGGATATTACTGATGGGGTACGCTGGGCCATCGCTCAAAACATTGCCGACTCAAAACGCATTGCCATTTACGGCAGCGGTTTTGGTGGTTTTTCGGCTTTGTATGGGGTGTCTTTTCATCCGGAGCTGTACCGCTGCGCGGTAATGCAGAATGGGGTGATTAACTTTTTCTCGTATATAAAGGATGCACCGCCATTTTTTAAGCCATACTTAAAAATGGTTTATGAAATGGTAGGCAACCCTGAAACCGAAGCAGAGCACCTGCGTTCTATATCCCCCGTTTTTCATACTGATAAAATAAAGGTACCTTTATTAGTATTTCAGGGAGCTAAAGATTCAAGGGCAAACATAACAGAGCTTAACCAGTTTGTACTTGAGCTGCGCAAAAAGAACGTGCCGGTAAACTATATCTTAAAAGAGGATGAGCGTGGCTATTTCAGGAATGAGGCCAACAGGATCCAGATGTACTCAGAAATGGAAAAATTCCTGGACGCTAATTTGCTCGGCCGTAAGTAGTGCAGTTGCAGCATGGTACAAAAATCAACAAGCGTTTACCGTAAAAACTTTTCGCTGATCATCATATTCCTGGTGCTCATCACTATTTTGCTGGTTATCGCTTTCATCACTGCTTATAGCCTAACTGGCAAGTATGTGGAGAATGAGTTTTCATCAAAAAAGATTGATGTACTTGAACAAACCATATCGCCTTATAACGACTTTTTTCAAAACAAGATTCCGGAGATAACTTCTTATCAGGGTTACCTGGATTCAACGTCAGCATCAGCATACGTAGCGTCTGTTTTTAAAACTTATCCGTTTGTACGCCGTGTAGTATTTTTTGAGATACGTATCGGCAAAAAGCCTGTTGACAAAAGAGAATTAGGCATTTTCATTCAATCTGTTTACGAGTTCAGTCGCAATAAGTCTGGCATAATGGTAGCAAATGAGCGTTACAGCCAGGCAAACGAGACGGATTTTATGCAGATGGCTGCCAAGTTGAACGATTTCATTACCCGCTCGGACACGGTGAATGTGCCCAGCCAGAATGAAGTTTTCAAGACGTTTTATGATGTAAAGCCCGATAAAATATCTTACCTGAATGTCCCGCGCCGGCAGGACGTTAAGATGTATAAGGATATGCAAAAAAGTGCGGAGCCGCTCTTTTTTAAGCAGAACATGATGACTTTCTTGCTCGATCCTGGGTATTTAAATGTTAAAAATCCGCACGGCGAGCTTTATCAGAACATTACCATACAGCCCTTGGTATACGATCCAATAACAGTGCAGCAAAGCAAAATAATGACGGAAGTTGCCTTGCCCGGTGCATTTTCCAACTATAAGCTATATTTCGTATCAGACCGGGCGCATCTTGTTAACGAAATCAACCGGCGCTTTATGCCCATAGGAGGCATAGCCTTACTTATATATTGCTTCCTGCTGCTTACCGGGTGGCTCATATACCGTAATCTGAATGTGAATATTAAGCTGTTTAAACTGCAGTATGATTTCATCAACAACTTTACACATGAGTTTAAAACGCCTGTAAGTGTTATAAAAATTGCCGGCTCTAACTTGAGGGGTGAGGGACAATTGAGCGAACGGCAGTTAAAACACTATGGTAAGATACTGGATGAGGAGGCCGATAAGCTGAATGAGCTGATGAACAGGCTACTTTCTTTTACTCAGCTCGAAAACCGATCTATAGCTACCCATAAATCCGAAATAAATATCGAAAATTTCGTAAAAGGATATATCGATACATTCAGGATAAAATATCCGCACTTTAATATACGTTCAGAAATAGTAGATGTTGACGTTTTACATGCGGACCAGGTAATGCTGGGTAGTATATTCCAGAACCTGATGGAAAATGCCTATAAATACTCCCATCCTCAAAAAAAGGAGCTGGATATTAAAATATGGCACGAGAAGAAAAATATATATTTCTCCTTTAGCGACAAGGGGATAGGTATACCAAAAACCGAATTAAATAATATATTTAAAAAGTTTTACAGGTTAGAAAATCAATACAATCAGAACGGTAGTGTGGGGCTTGGCTTAGCTTTTTGCAGAGAACTTGTACGCTTTATGGACGGAGATATTACCGTAAAAAGCAAAGTAAACCAAGGGTCGGAATTTATTGTTGTACTGCCATATCATGCATAAAATATTATGAGTAAAGAAATAAAGATAGCGCTTGTTGAAGATGATGAAAACTTACGTTTTCTGGTAGCCGAACGGTTGGAAGCAGAGGGTTACAGGGTGCTGGAAGCCAATAATGGAGAGGACGCAGAAAAGATGATCATTAGCGAGCAGCCGGATATTGTGTTGCTGGATTGGATGCTGCCTGGCAGGCAAGGATCTGAAGTGTGTACTGCCATTCGTGAAAAGGGCTTTGATAAGCTGGTGATTATGATGACAGCTAAAGCCCAGGATGTAGATAAGATTGAAGCTTATAACTTTGGGGTATCAGACTATATTACCAAGCCATTTAACATGGATGTGCTGATAGCCCTGATAGACAACAAAATCAAGTTTTCGCTAAATACCGACAAGGGTGAAACTTACCGTTTTGCTAATATGGAGCATCATCCCAGTACCCACTTGCTTGTAAAGGATGGTCGTAAAGTAGAGCTTACCATCCTCGAGAACCGCATATTGTTGTATTTCCTGAAAAACAAGAACAAGGTAATTAACCGCGAAGAACTGATGATGGAGGTTTGGGGTTACAATGCTGATGTAAATACACGCACCTTGGATATGCACATCGTTCGCCTTAGAAAGAAGATAGAAGACAACGTAGACTCGCCGCAATACCTGCAGACCGTGCGCGGTATAGGCTATAAGTTTGCCTATGAGGGATAAAATAATATGCTGTTATACATGAATGCGTTTAAAAAACGACGTTCCCCTTTGTGAGAGGAGTTAGGGGGTGTTTTAGAGCTAAATGGTGAAAGGTGAGTGGCGAATACTCAATGGTCAAAAGTCAATAGTCAATCCCGAATCTTGTCTTTTGTCTCTTGAATCTTGAGTTCCCTCTTGAGAGGGGTTAGGGGTGTGCTAATTATCGGGGTAAAGGATTTTTATAACATTCTGTTACTATAAAATTTCCGTAAAAGGTTTGGCTATCCACCAGTTGATAACCCCGTGTCAGAAATTGCTTTTTAACATCAGGCAAAACACTTACCGGTATATTGCTAAAAAGTTTGAAGAACCTATACATTGACTTCAGCAGTAGCGGTTGCCACCATTTGCCGGTTACCTGAAAGTCGGTATTCAGCCAGATACCGCCCAGCAATAAAGCCGTATGCAGATGACCAAATGTAAAGGGCAGGCTTTGCTCGGTATAGTTGTCGAATAGAAAGCTAGTGATTATTACATCAAATTCTGGCTGGAGTGGCACATGCTCAACTGCGTCAATTGTAAATTTAACCTTGTTAGCTTTAACATTGCGTTTACGGGCGTGAGCCGTCATTTTAGGCGATATCTCTACATACATAATGTTGAGCCCTTCCGGGTGTATGGCTGCAATATCCTCAAGTATGCGACCGGTTCCGCCACCAACTATAAGTATGCGGCTGCGAGGCGGAATTAAAGGCAGTAAGTGCTGCTGTGCACGGATAAGCGTATTGCCAAATACTATGTTTGCCAGCGTATCATAAAACCATGCGGTACGGTCATAGTTTGCCGGCATAATCAGTAATTAAGTTAACTCCTAATAATAATACATACTGCAATATCAGTACCCCGTCAAGATAAAAGAAATAGTAGTACTCATTTTTCTCCCAGGTCGATTTAAAGATTAGCCAACCCGTTAAGACAGCAGTTAACGTAAGCGCAATGAAATCGGTAGTAAAACCCTCGTTGCGAAACATGAACAGCAGCAGGATGTAGCCGGCAAGCAATACCTGACAAAATAGGTATGCCCGCTTTTCGCCCAAAACGACCGGTATGGTCTTAAGTCCCGATTGACGGTCTTGAAATAAATCACGAATATCAAACGGAACGGTAAGCGCGGCTATAAATAAGAAGCGTTTGGCTACTAATATCACTATGTCGCGCATGCTAACGTCGGTAAGCGTACGGTCCTGCGCCTCGAGTACCGGCAATAAAACACTGCTGGCTACCCAAACAATGGTGATAAGGATGGCTTTTAAACCGGGTATATTCCTGAGGCCGAACTTATGGCTGTCGACACTGAATAATGGTAACCCATACAAAACTGATAGCGCTCCCATAAATACCAAAAGTATTTTCGATTGGAGCGATACCATAAAGAACAGCGGAATAAGCGAAAGCAGGCAGATGACGGTGAAAGTTACCATCAGCCGGTAATGGGCAAAAAACCAACGTATACGAACGTAGGGTGATTGCAATGGCGCTTTTGGCCGGGTAATAAGTATGCAAAAGTTATAAATACCCAGCGTAGATGTGAACAAGAGCGCCAAAACGGCAAAAACCGGTTGTGCATTAATGAGATGAAAAGTAACCAGCGCCTGTGCCACAGCGCACAAGGCCATAAATACATTGCTAAAGAGCAGGAAATTTAAGACAGGTTGCAGCAGTTTTTTCATTCAGGTACAATGCTGCCGGCTGCGTTAATTCAGGTTCATTGTTCAGGCCCTGAGCAAATCAGGGTCCTGTCCGGCTTTCAACTCAAATATCGTTATCTCGGGCAATATTCCAATACGTCCGGTAGAGCCGATAAAGCCGTAGCCAACATTAACATAGAGTTGCTGATGTGCCTCGCGGTAAAAGCCGGCCCATTCCTGGTAAACATATTTGATGGGGCTCCATTGAAAATGCTCGGTTTGTATGCCGAACTGCATGCCATGTGTATGTCCGGAGAACATCATGTCAATCTGCGGGTATTCTTTCAATACCTGCGCCCGCCAGTGCGAAGGGTCGTGAGAGAGTAACAACTTCACTGGTAAATCGTCGGTATCTTTAACGGCCAGATCCATACGGCCATATTTTGGAAATCGGCTTAGTGCTCCCCAATTCTCTATACCAAGTATGCCTATTTCTTCACCATCAACTTTTAAACGGCGGTGGGTGTTCATGAGCAAATCCCAACCCATATTTTTATGCGTTACTATCAAGTCGTCCAGATTCTTCTGTTTTGCAGCAGCATCGGGCCACCAGGCATAATCGCCATAATCATGATTGCCGAGCGTAGAGTACACGCCCAGCGGTGCTTTCACTTTAGAAAAGATGTCCTGGTAATCGCGCATTTCAGAAGTCATGTCGTTCACCAGGTCGCCTGTAAAAAATATAAGGTCGGGCTTTTCAGCCAGCAGCATTTCTACTCCGCCTAATACAGCTTTTTTATTATAGAAACTACCGGAGTGTATGTCGGATATCTGGCCCAGCAGCATGCCGTCAAACTTTTTAGGCAAGTTAGGCAGGTATAGCTTACGGCGGCGAACTTGATAATCGTACACTCCCTTTACCGAGCCATAAGCCATACCTGCAATAGGTAAGGCTCCGGCAAGCAGCCCGGCTTTCATCAAAAATGCTGAACGCGATATTTCGGGTAACGCTTCGTTCTTAACCTGTTGTTTTTTTTTGAGCTTTCGCCGCTTGATGAATCTCCTTATATCGTCGGCAAAAATGAATAATATAAAAGTGAATTTTACAATGATTTGCAAAAAGAACAGCAACAGTATCGCAGCCCTTATCCCTACTCCAAGTTTGACGTATATACTTATAAGTAGGCCAACAATCAGGGCAATAGATAGACTATAAATTAGACCTTTAAAAATCTTTCCCTGGAAAAATTTAGATTTAGGGAATGCACCTTGTATGCCACTTACTACATAAATATCGGCTGCAAAAAGCAGAAGGCTAATTAAAAGCTTAATAAGGCCTGAACCGTACATACTGTGTATTAAAAGCGGTCGTCGTCTATATCAAAGTCCTCGTCCTCGTCATCAGGCTGCATATTGAACAGGCTATTAAACATATCCGAAAAAGCAAAGCCGTTATCCAGGAAACCCTTGTTCAGTTGCGAAAACTCTGCAAGTCCGTGCAATACAAATTCCATCAGCAATAATTGCTGGTTTTCGCTTAAACTATGGTGGAATTGTTTTACCAAGGCTTTAAGTCCCGGCACTTCATTCAATAATTTTTGATATTCTGCCGCAGGCAGGTCATCCACCAGCGATAGTGTATTGCCATTGCCAAACCAGGTTACAATCTCTGCGTATGGGTTCGGCGCTTTTGATTTTTTAGCCTTTTCCGGGTCAGGGAAGAATTGTACCAGCAGGGTTTTGATTGCCTTGCCTATTAACAGATTAGCAACTTTGGCTGGGCCTTCCAGCTCGCCCTCGTATACTAATTCAATTTTACCGGTAATAGCAGGTATCACGCCTAAAAAGTCTGCAATGCGTACAAAGGTGCTTGGCTCATGATTAATAATCATGCGGCGCTCAGCATTACTGATCAGGTTCTCGTAAGCGGAGATAGTTAAACGGGCAGATACGCCTGATTTTTTATCAATATACTCCGAGTTACGCGCTTCAAAAGCAATTTGTTCTACCAGGTCTTTCACTAATCCGTCAGCCTCAACAGCAGTTTTTTGTTCAGAGGTAAGCAAAGCTTCCTGCTGGGTAATTTTTCGCGATATTTCTATCGAGCGCGGGTAGTGTGTAAGTATCTGGCTTTCTATGCGGTCTTTCAACGGTGTTACGATAGACCCGCGATTGGTATAATCCTCCGGGTTAGCAGTAAATACAAACTGAATATCCAACGGCAGGCGTAGTTTAAAGCCGCGTATCTGTATGTCTTTTTCTTGTAGTATGTTAAATAGCGATACCTGGATACGAGCCTGTAAATCGGGCAACTCATTAATTACAAAAATGCCGCGATGTGCTCGCGGTATCAAGCCGAAATGTATTACACGCTCATCACTGTAAGTCAGTTTCATGGTGGCTGCCTTTATAGGGTCAACATCACCAATCAGGTCGGCAACGGTAACATCAGGCGTAGCCAGCTTTTCGGTATAACGTTCAGAACGGTGCAGCCAGGCAATAGGTGTATCATCGCCTTTCTCTGTAACGATGCTATGCCCCTGCCATGATATCGGATTCAGCGGGTCGTCGAACAGGTCAGTACCATCTATATAAGGGATGTATTCATCCAGTAGATTTACCAGCAAACGGGCGATACGGGTTTTGGCCTGACCGCGCAAGCCTAATAACAAAATGTTATGGCGCGACAGTATGGCTGTTTGCAAATCAGGAATTACGGTGTCCTCAAAGCCAATAATGCCCTGAAAGCCGTCTTCGCTTTTTTGTAATTGTTTTATAAGATTAGCTCTTAACTCATCCTTAACCGATTTGCTGCGGTATTCGGTTTGCTTAAGCTGACCAAGTGTTTTTATTTCCAGTAGTTTGTTGCTCATGGTATCATCATAAGTCCGGAAGTCCGCATAAGACCGGAAGTCCGGAAGTTTTTATCTATTGTCTTTCGGACTTTCGGTCTTCCCGACTTTCCGACTAAAGTGCTTACCGCACTGTCTTTCTTCTGTTTTTTATATAATCTTCAAAAATGTATTCGCCCAAGCCGTTAAGCGAGCTGTAAAACGCTTTGCCACCATTGGTTTCGGTAAACTTACGCACAAATTGCTGCAGGTATGGGTCCTTGGCTATCATAAACGTAGTGATAGGTATTTTAAGCCTTTTACACTGCGCCGCCATGTTCAGGGTTTTGTTTACTACCTTTCGGTCAAGCCCGATGCTGTTCTTGTAGTACTTCAATCCCTCCTTTAGGCAGGTAGGCTTACCATCGGTGATCATGAATATCTGCTTGTTATGCGTTTTGCGCCGGCGCAAAATATCCGTGGCCAGCTGCAGCCCTGCATAGGTATTAGTATGGTAAGGCCCAACTTGCAGATAGGGCAAGTCCTGCAGGCTGATAGGCCATGCATCGTTGCCGAAAACCACTATATCCAGCGTATCCTTAGGGTATTTGGTTCGGATGAGTTCCGCCAAAGCCATAGCCACCTTTTTAGCCGGTGTAATGCGATCTTCGCCATACAAAATCATGGAGTGCGAAATATCGATCATGAGCACTGTGGAAGTAAGAGTTTTGTAGTCCATCTCCTCTACTTCCAAATCGCGCTCAGTCATCATAAAATCGCCTATGCCATGGTTCACCTGTGCGTTGTGGATGCTCTGGGTCATGTCTATCTGGTCCAGGCTGTCGCCAAACTCAAATTCCCGGCGCTCGGCATTTTTTTCATCGCCCTGCCCGCTTTGCGGTGAGCGGTGATTGCCCTTGCCTGATTTTTTAAGCTTACCAAATATTTCTTCCAGTGCCGATTGGCGTATGCTTTGTTCTGTTTTGGCAGTGATACTGTACTGGCCGCTGCGGCCGTCCTCATTCAAGTAGCCTTTTTGCTTTAGCTCGTCAATAAAATCACCCATGCCATACTCGTCATTCGTGATGTTATATTGCTTGTCGAGCTCATTCATCCAGGCTAACGCTTCTTCAGCATCGCCGGAGGTGTAGTTAAGCAGCTCCAGAAAGAGTTTAAGCAGCTCATCAAAGCCGCCTTTAGGTATTTGCCGGGGGGTATATTGTGAAAAACCGTAACCGCGCATAAAATTTCCTTTCCTAAGCTAAATTAACGCATAATATTTCTTAAAAGTTTACGCGCGGCTACTTTGCCTTTTAAAATGACAATGCAATTAGGCATTAGCTGCTTTACGCTGCTACACCACCTTTAATGGCTTTAATAGCATCTTTGTCATAAGGTGGATTTGCACCGCGCTTGCTGGCTACAAAAGCACCTATGGCACATGCTTTTTCCAGCACCTCAGCCATGGGCTTTTCTTTGAGCAGGCCGCTTACTAAGGTAGCCAAGAAGGAATCGCCGGCACCCACTGTATCTTCAACCTGTACAGTATAGCCAGGGTGCTCATACAAATGCTCGTCATGGCAAATGATAGCCCCCTTACCGCCTCTTGTAATGCAAACAGTTTTTATGTGGAATTTTTTCTGAAGCTCAGAAATAGCTGCATGCAAGTTGTCCTGATAACCCGGCATCATCAATTCAGCCTCATCTTCATTCATCTTGATTACGTCAGCTTTGGCAGCCAGTGTTTCAATAGTGTCTATCTGATAATGAGGGGCGCGCAGGTTGAGGTCAAATATCTTTAAAGCTGAAGATTCATCTAACAGGGTGAGCAAAGTTTGGCGGGTAATTTCGCCGCGACTGGCCAGGCTGCCGTAAATAATGGCCGAAGCTTTGCGAGCAGCTTTTTTTATGCCGTTTTTTACCTTGATTTTGTCCCATGATACGGGCTCAGGGATAATATAAGTAGCCTGGCTATCTGCATCCAGTTGTACGGTTACCTCGCAGGTGGGCAATTTGCCGTCTGTTTGAACATGCGGCCCGTCGAGCTGGTTTTCTTTAAGAAACGCTCTCAGTTTTCGGCCCGGCTTGTCATCGCCCAGGCGTGTTGCAAATAACACGTCAACATCCTGCTGCACCAGGTGGCAAGCCACATTCATGGGCGCACCGCCAGGGGTTTTTCCGTCTGCAAAAGTGTCCCAAAGCACTTCGCCAAAACATAGAACGTAATTTTTCATGGTTATAAACCTAATAAGCAGCAAAACTAAACAGTAAAAACCACATAAATGTATATTTTTATGTAATGAAGAAAAAGATAACATTGGTATTTGCCCTTTTGATCTTTAGCGTAGCGGTTAAAGCACAAACACCTAAACAAGCTATTATGAAAGTGCTGGAAACACAACGCCAGGCATGGAACCGCGGTGACCTGGAGACTTTTATGCAGGCTTACTGGAAGTCGGACTCACTGGTTTTTGTAGGCAGCAGCGGCCCTACTTATGGCTGGCAAAACACTTTAGACAATTATAAAAAGAGCTATTCGGGCAAAGCCGGTATGGGCGAGCTTACCTTTAAGATACTGAAAGTAGAATTATTAAATAAGCAAAATGCATTTGTGCTGGGTGGTTGGCATTTAAAACGAGAAAAAGACGAACCCGCCGGCTACTTTACCCTTTGGTTTAAGCAGATAGCCGGCCGTTGGGTAATTGTTTGCGATCACTCGAGTTAAGATAAGTAAATGTGCAGATGTGTAGATATGCAGATACGGATTTGTTAGCCACGAATGGCTACTTTAAGTTATACTTACACACTTGCACATCTGCAAATTCGCACATTATACCGGTTTACCGGAGGCGAGGGCGCGCTCGGCGCGTTTAATGGCAACGCTTTCGCGGTAACGGGCATATCTCCCTTTGAAAGCCATTTTCAACACACTGTCAAGCCCGCCTTTTACAGCAAGGTTATATACACTGGCGGCTTTACGGCTAAGGGATGCGTCCCAGGCGCGGAGGCTTAAAGAGAACGAACCGTCTATATACTTCATCCAGTGCCAGTAACCGGTTGGCATAAACAAGGTATCACCATGCTCTAATATCACTTCCTGGCCTTCAATACCGTCCAGGGCCGGAAATTTAGATATGTCGGGGTTGGCTACGTCGTAATCTTCCAGCGCGTAGGTAGCGTTCGGCAGGCAGTACAATCTGTCTTTCCATTTATTCTCAAATAATATAACGTGTTTACGGCCGCCGAAGTGGGTATGGAAAATATGCGGCAGATCTATATCGTAATGCAGGAATGTTACTGAGTTAGAGCCTCCAAAGAACATGGCCGGCATGCTTTCTATAAAGCCACCCATCAGGTTTTTAGGAAGTACAATATCGTTAAGCAGTTGAGGCGCGTGTTTAAATATATTAAAGAAGAATATGCGCAACTCTGTAGGTTGTGTTTTAATAAGGTCCAGATACTCATCAAAAAGCATTTCTGCGGCCGGTGTGTTGATTGGCTTTGAGGGATCTGCCTTGGAATTATCGTACAAAGGCACTGTTTTTTTTCCGACTACTTCTTTAAGGTATTCGGGCGTCCATTTTTCGCGAGCCGGCCAATCATTAGTGAGGCCTTTAAGTACCAGCGGACGGCGGGCATCAAGGTAGTTCTTTTTAAAATCGGCTGCGCTGATGTTGTCAACAGTATCAACGCTTGTAAGTTTAAATCCCATTAGGTTAACTCGGGGTTTAAATATTACCCGAGTTGGATAAAGATATTGTTTATAATGTTATAAAATGGTTAATCTTCAAAAAATTAGAAAGGGACTACAAATGCAGTCCCTTATTGTTTTAAATGAAGTATAATATTTTTAACGTGATGGCCTGCCTTCTGCCAATGCCTTTTCAGCACGTTTTATGGCAAGGTTTTCTTTCCAATCCATGTAGCGCTTTTTGAATCGGCCTTTCATAAAGTCGTCAAACTTGCGCTGTATGGTAAGGTTATATAAACTGTGCGCTTTTATAGCCCACGATTTATCCCAAGCACGTAACGAAATAGAGAATGAGCCATCAAGATACTTCATCCAATGCCAATAGCCGGTAGGCATAAATAGCGTTTCGCCGTGCTCTAATATGGTTTCCTGCCCCTCTATGCCATCCAAAGCCGGGAATTTTCCGAAGTCGGGGTTGTCAATATCATAGTCTTCTAACGCATAAGTGGCAAACGGAATACAGTAAAGGCGTTCTGTCCACTTATAATCAAATAGCTTAATGTGCTTGCGGCCATTAAAATGCGTATGGAAAATGTGCGCAAGGTCGATATCGTAATGCAAAAAGGTGACAGAGCCCGCGCCTCCAAAGAACATATTAGGATATTTATCCAAAAAGCCACCCATTAAATCCGTAGGCGAACGGTAATCTTCTAACAGTTTTGGCGCCTGCTTAATAGGATCAAATAGGAATATACGCAGGTCGGTAGGTTCTTTTTGTATAAGGTCTATATAATCGGCAAACTTCATTTCCGCGGCCGATGCATTAATTGGGGCTGCCGGGTCTGCTTTAGCACTATCATAAAGCGGAACGGTTTTGTCGCCCACCACCTCTTTAAGATATTCAAACGTCCACTTCTGTAACGCCGGCCAGTTTTGGGTGGCCTTGCTTATTACCAAAGGGCGACGGGGAATTAAATAGTTCTTGACAAAATCCTCTTTACTGATATTGTCAACACGATCAATTTGGGATAATATAATGCCCATGTTCACAAAAAATTAACAGACAAAATTAATTATTTTACACGTACCACCATAATAACGCCTGTTTTTGATGCAGTGCTGACAAAAAAGGCCGACAGTTATGCCGGCCTCTACATCGGGTTTATAATAGTTAATTAAGGCATTAAAACCGTATTAATTACGTGGATTACACCGTTGCTTTGATTAACGTCAGCAATGGTAACCCATGATTTTTCGCCTTTCGCGTCAACCAGGTAAACTTTACCAGCTTCAACCTTAACAGTAAGCTTCCCGCCTTCAACGGTAGTCAGCGTTGGGTTGCTTGACTTTGCTTTGGCGATTAAATCTTTAGCGCTCAATTTACCGGCTACAACGTGGTATGTAAGCACTTTTGTAAGTGTTGCCTTATTTTCCGGCTTTACGAGGTTATCAACCGTGCCGGCAGGCAGCTTGTTAAACGCTTCGTTAGTAGGTGCAAATACGGTGAAGGGACCTTTGCCTTTTAATGTTTCAACCAAACCAGCAGCTTTAACTGCGGCCACAAGTGTAGTATGGTCTTTTGAGTTTACAGCATTGTCAACGATATCCTTTGTTGGATACATAGGCGCGCCGCCTACCATTTTTGTTTGAGCATAAGATTTTGGCGCAACTGCAATAGCTACTATTGCAAACGCAGCAATTATTAGTTTTTTCATTTTTATAGATGTTACTAATCAATGTACGCCTACCCTTGTGAAAGCGGATTTCAAATAATTGGGTTTTGTATTTAATTACTTAACTGTCAGCTATTTATAGCAATTCCTGAATGGAGTAGTCATTAAAAGAATAATTCAGAGGCGATGTGATCGGCGTAAAGTTTGCCTGCTGGTGTAAGGCGCAGAACAGCTTGCTCTCGGCTTAGCCATTCCCTTTCTATAAACTGAGTAGTTTGCGGCAGCAGTTGTGCTGCTGCCCCGGGTGCAATAGTATCAAGCTTTTGCAGATCAAGGCCCCACATGGTGCGCAGCGATGTCATTACGTATTCGTTCAGGCGGTCGGTTTCAGTAAGCACCTCTTCTTCGGCTGGTAGCGTGCCTTTATTAATGGCCTGAATATAGCGCGCATTGTTGGCAATGTTCCACTGCCGTCTTTCGCCGTTAAATGAGTGCGCTGACGGGCCAATACCTAAATAACTCACACCGCGCCAATAGTTAGTATTATGCCGCGAGTATCTCTCCGGCTTGCAAAAATTAGATATTTCATAATGCTCATAACCCTGTTTTTGCATGGCATCTATCAGGTACTGGAACTGCGCGGCGCTCTGCTGCTCATCCATAGGGGGCTGTTTCTTTTTGCTGATGAAGGAAGCAAGAGCTGTTTGGGGTTCAACCGTCATGCTATATGCCGACAGGTGCGGTATCTCCAGCGCAAAAAGTGTATCCAGATTAACTTTCCATTTGGCATCGGTAAGCAAAGGATAGCCATAAATCAAATCGGCGGTGATGTTTTCAAAACCGGCATCCTGCACCCTTTTTACTGAGGCTTCTGCCTCCGCAGCGCGGTGCGCACGGTTCATCCACTGTAAATCATCATCAAAAAAAGATTGAATACCTATGCTGAACCGGTTTAAAGGCGTTTGCCGCAAAGCCTGTACACTTGCCTTGTCCAGGTCGTCAGGGTTAGCTTCAATAGTTATTTCAGCATCGCTTGCTACCTGGTGCAGTTTTGTAATATGGTCAATAAGTGAATTTATTTCGCCGGCTTTCAGTAATGAGGGCGTACCTCCGCCAAAATATATAGTCTCAACAGTTTCAGCCGCCAGATATCCTTTTTGCATATCCATTTCGGTATGCATTGCCTGCAATAGATCGTCTTTGTACTGCAGCGAAGTGCTGAAATGAAAATCGCAATAATAGCATGCCTGCTTGCAAAAGGGAATATGTAGGTATATACCAGCCATTGGTTGGCAAAAATACGTGTTAAGCATCTTAGCTAACGCAACGGCTGTGTAATAAACTTTTTTACACTCTGTTAAACGCTTACCTTTGGGCCAGTTTTGGCACGGTTACTTACCATATTGATAGGCGTATTATTGTTTTGCGGCAATGCTTTGGCGCAAACAGACAGCAGCGCCGTGGAAACTCCTGTGCAGGACAGTCTTACTCCCCGGCCACGGGTATTTACCGTGCTCGATTCTGTAGTGGCTGCTCAGGCGCATAGGGCCAAACTGGTGTCGGACTCGCTGGCAATGCTTTATATTAAAAGCGAACCTGCTGAGCGCCCCAACCGTTTTGTGGAAGAAATGCTGCAGAGCCAGGCCTACAAAGGAAATACTTTTCTTGATTTGCCTGTACCTGCCAAAGTTGACACCATGCCCGGTAAGACCCGCCACGTGAAAGATAACTGGTTGGTGATCGCCGTAGCAGGACTGCTGTTGTATGGTGGTTTGGTGCGTATATTCTTCTGGCCGGATATAAACCGCATTATTGTATCAACTTATAACAAGCAGTACTTTCTGGAAATAGCTGAGGAAGGAAACTTTGTAAGCTTTTGGGCTTTCACAGCATTGTTGATATTGCTTGGTTTTACTTTTGGCTTGTTCCTTTATCTTATTGCTGGTTATTACGAAGTGTATTATGCCCTTGCCGGGCCAGCGTTATTTATGGCATTAACTGTTGCCGTGATACTTTTCTTTTTAAGCAAGATTGTGGTGCTTAAGATACTTGGCTTTATTTTTGGCTTTGGCACGGCAGTAAACCGTTACATAGCGATCCTTTGTCTTACCTATTTTTGCCTCACTTTCGCCATGCTTCCAATAGTAGTTTGCATGGGCTTTATTGGTACTCCTCTGGTATCAATTATATTGCTGTTTGCCTTTGTTGCAGCATGTTTTTTGCTGCTTTGGCTTTACGTCCGAAATAGTATTCTGGTAATTTCTGATTTTCAGTTTTCAAAGTTTTATTTATTTACCTATCTTTGTGCCCTCGAAATTTGCCCCGTTTTGGTGTTAATTAAGGCCCTTAATATATAATATAGAGGATAGTAATTACGGAGATTATTTTGGAAGACAGAAAGAAAAAGGTTAAAAGCGTACTGGTAACATTGCCAAAACCTGAAAACGATAAAAACCCTTATGCTGAATTAGCTAAACGCCTGAATGTTAAGATTGATTTCAGGTCGTTTATTCACGTGGAGGGCGTGCCTGCCAAGGACTTTCGTAAAGAGAAAATTAACCTGGCAGATTTTAGTGCTGTGATTTTTACAAGCCGTAACTCAGCCGATCATTTTTTCCGCATTTGTGAAGAAATGCGTTACGAAGTGCCTGCTGAAATGAAATACTTCTGCCTTTCTGAAACCATTGCCTTATATCTCCAAAAATATATTCAATACCGCAAACGTAAAATCTTTTTCGGTAAACAAACAGCTTCTGACCTGGCCGAAGTGTTAAAAAAGCACTCAGGAGAGAAATTCCTTTACCCATGCTCTGATGTAGCTGCAGAAGAGACTCAGAAGTTCCTGCTTGATAACGGCTACAATTTTACCCCGGCGGTATTATTCCGTACAGTGTGCAGTGACTTGTCTGACCTGGCCGATGTATTCTATGACGTAATTGCGTTTTTCAGCCCGTCGAGTATTCAGTCGTTGTACAAAAACTTTCCTGACTTTAAGCAGAATAATACACGTATTGCTGCCTTTGGTGCTACCACGCACAAAGCGGTGCTTGATGCAGGCCTTATACTGGATATACCAGCCCCTACACCAGAGGCGCCATCCATGACTATGGCTATAGAGCAGTACTGCAAGCAAGTAAACAAGTAAGCACAGTTTTTTTCAAATTTTCCGCAACCATTCAGGCGGTTTAAACGTTTACCACCTACCCGTGGCTTAGTGTCATATTAACATATTCAATATATGTTATTCATAACGCTTTGACAGATAGTGGCTTAAATGCCGGGGTGGATGTATTATTACGCTTGATATTTAGTTTTTTATGTTTTTTTAAAACTATATATTCGGGCGTTTGTAAGTGTATATTGTACGGGTTAAACTACAAATGGTTAAAAATGAATAAACTATACTTTTTGGGTATTTTACTGAGCGGGCTGGCTTTGACGGGATGTAAGACAGGCGACCAGGGCGAAGTAACTGGCGTGCCACAAAGAGGGTTTAAAACGGAAGTGCCATATAACATGGTTTACATTCCGGGAGGATCCTTTCTGATGGGGCAAACTGATCAGGATGTAACCTTTTCGCAGATTGCGCAAACCAAACAGGTTACTGTTTCTCCGTTCTTCATGGATCAGACCGAAATTTCCAATACACAGTACAAGCAATACGTTAATTGGGTACGCGACTCTATCGCTATCACTAATTATCTTAACGATCCACAATATTACTACCAGCCTAAAAACGGCAATGCCACTAATGACAACGGCGGTCGCAAGTTTATCAATTGGGAGTATGTAAAAAAACACCCGGTATGGAATTTCCGCGGCAATGCTGCAGGTAATGCCAATAAACTGGAAGGTATGTACTACCAGGGTGATGACCGCGTGTTTGATCGTAACGAGGTAGACGTTCGCCTGTTAAAATACAATTACTCTATTATGGTAATGCGTGAAGCCGCTAACCATAAAAATGATAAAAATGCCAAACGTTCCGACTTCATTTTCCGCGATACCGTAAATGTGTATCCGGATACCTTGGTTTGGTTAAGCGATTTCTCATACGCGGCTAACGAACCGATGGTTGAAGGTTACTTCTCGCACCCGGCATTCCGTAATTATCCTGTTGTAGGTGTTACATGGCGTCAGGCTCGTGCCTTCACTGTATGGCGTACCCGTTATAACGATGCTTATAAAGATAAACGCCATCTGCCTCACCGTTTGCCATACAGCCTGCCTACCGAAGCCGAGTTTGAATACGCCGCCCGCGGCGGCCGTGTAGGTACAGATTACCCATGGGGTGGTCCGTATGTTAAAAATGCCAAAGGCTGTTTAATGGCTAACTTTAAACCGGGCCGTGGTAACTACACCGACGACGGCGGCGCTTATACCGTTAATGTACGCTCATACTTCCCGAACGATTACGGCCTTTACAATATGGCTGGTAACGTTGCCGAATGGACAGCATCTGCGTATGACCCATCTGCCTCAACCTTTGTTCACGATATGGCTCCGACTTTCTATTATGAGGCCAAGTCTACCGATCCGGAAATATTAAAGCGGAAGGTAGTGCGCGGCGGCTCATGGAAAGATGTGGGCTACTTCCTGCAAAACTCTACCCGTACTTATGAGTACCAGGACACAGCGAAATCTTACATCGGATTCCGTTGTGTGAGCCACTTTGTAGGCAGGGATTTGCGCGATAGCAGATAAAAAAATATCTGACTGTCAACCATTTCTGTATTCCATTGTATTTACTGTGAAAAACAACTAACACTAACTATAACATCCTTATGGCCCTTAAAAAGAAACCCTTCGGTATTGATAACATCATTTCAATAGGAGCAACCGTAGTAATCATCGGCTTGTTATTTAAAATTCAACACTGGCAATATGCTACATTCTTTATCACCCTTGGTTTAGGTACAGAAGCAGTACTGTTTTTGATACTTGGTTTACAACGTGATTATAAAGAAGTAGACTGGACCCGCGCTTACCCTGAACTTGACGAAACTTATTCGGGCGAGTTACCAAAGGTAACTGCACGTGTAGCTGCTGCTCCGGCACCATCAGCCTATTCAAATACTGCAGCATTAGATAAAATGCTTACCGATGCTAAAATTGGTCCTGAGCTTATCAGCAGCCTTGGAGATGGTTTACGCACTTTCGGCGACAAGGTAAATTCAATATCAAGAGTTGCTGATGCAGGCGCTGCTACTACTGAGTATACTGAAAAGCTGAAAAGCGCCAGCGCAAGCTACGATAAGTTGAGCCTTGCTTTTGAAAGAGCCTCTGCCAACCTTTCAGAAATGGCTAACTCTAATATCGATTCAAAAGCTTACCATGATCAGGTGAATAACCTCGCCAAAAATCTTTCGGCTTTAAATGCAGTTTATGAACTGGAATTGCAGGATTCTACCGCTCACCTTAAATCAATGAATACTTTCTATCACAACCTGTCATTAACTATGCAAAACTTTAATGACTCGATAGAGGACTCTAAAAACTTTAAGGATGAAGTTGGCCGCTTAGCCAAAAACCTGGCATCGCTTAACTCTGTTTATGGCAACATGCTTACTGCCATGAACCAGCCGCGCGTGTGATTTTACAGTTAACAGCTATTTTTGAACAACAACCTTTAAAAACAATATAAACGCATGGCCGGAGGCAAACAAACCCCCAGACAACGAATGATAGGCATTCTGTACCTGGTACTTTTGGGCCTTATAGCCCTTAACGTGCCCGACAGTTTGCTGGATGCCTTCAAGAACTTTACCGACGGTTTAGACCAATCACGTACTAATGTTAGTACAGGTATTCAGAATACATATACTGCTTTTGAGCAAACTAAACTTAAAGATCAGCCGGAACGGGCAAAACCTTACTATGATAAGGCGAAAGAGGCAAGTAAGATAGGTGATGAGCTTACCTCATATGTAAACAGTTTACGCGATAAACTGATACAAGAGGGCGGCGGCATCAACAGCGAAACAGGCGACGTAGACGCTCGCGACAACTTAGATATATCTCCGCGAGTAATGGTCACCGATAAAAACGCGGATGTATTAAAACAAAAAATTGAAGAAACCCGCAGCAAGTTGATTGCTTTATTGGGCAACGACAATAAGGGAGTGAATTTTTCATTAAATACAGTTCCACCTAAAGCTACTACGGGCAACAAGCAAAAAACCTGGCAGGAAGGTAATTTTGGCGACGGTATTCCACTGGGCGCTGCTATTACCAAACTTGCGCAGATACAGGCTGATGCTAAAAATGCCGAGAACGAAGTAGTTAAAAAATTGTTGGGTAAAGTAGACCAGGCCCAGGTGAACCTGGATAAATTTGCAGCGGTAGCCGTTGCGCCGTCGAGCTATGTGGTAGCAGGTCAGCCTTACACTGCCGAGATATTCCTTACTGCTTATGATTCAAAACTGAACCCGACCATTACTATCAATGGTTCAACAATACAAGTTTCAGAAGGCCGTGGCCGTTACACCGTTAACACCAGTCGCGAAGGTTTCTTTGAATATTCAGGTAAAATATTGGTGAAACAAACCGACGGTACTACTAAAAGCTACGACTTGCCAGTACAAAAATATCAGGTTGCTAAGCCATCGGCTGTTGTGTCTCCTGATAAGATGAACGTACTGTATATAGGTGTACCTAACCCGTTGTCTGTATCAGCGCCAGGCATCCCGACTGAGAAACTACGTGTAAGTATCTCTGGTGGATCAATCAGTGGTGCGGGTGCAGGAAAATACAGCGCTAAAGTAAGCTCTATCGGCGAGGCTACTGTAACTGTATCAGGCGAGGTTTCTCCGGGTAAAACACAGGTGTTGGGCAAAACCTTATTCCGCGTAAAACGTATACCTGATCCCAAAGCAATGTTTGCAGGCAAAAGCGGTGGCAGCACCAGTGCGGCCAACATTCGTGCGCAGGACCGTATCTTCGCACGGTTGGAGAATTTTGAATTTGATGCTAAATTTAACGTAACCCGCTTCAGCTTGTTGTTAGCTAAGCCGCGTCAGGATGTGATAAAAGTTACCACTTCGGGCAGTACAGTTTCACCGCAAATGAAAGCTGCCTTAAATTCGGTAACTCCGGGTACTAAAGTTATCTTTAGCGATATCGTGGCTGTTGGTCCGGATGGATCACAGCGCGGACTGGATGATATAGTGATATCAGCAAATTAATTGGAACGATGAAGAGATTATTAGTTTTTGTATGGTGCCTGGCCGCAACGGCTTCTTTCGCGCAGAATACATCGCAAGCGCCCGACAATAAGGCAAACCCGACAATGGACCCACACGCGGCCGATAGCATTGCACAAGGATATGACAGACCTATGGACGGTTATTATCAAAAGTCGAGCCTGTTGAGCGGAAAGGTTACTCCTTATCAATCACTGCGCGAAGCCGACGTAGTATTTGCTAAGAGAGTTTGGCGTGAGATAGATTTGCGCGAGAAGATGAACCAGTACCTGGCTTCACCAAAATCAAGACTAATAGATGCGTTGATGAACGCTATTCAGGCGGGTGAACTTACGGCCTACGACCCAACGCCGAACCCTACTAAAAATGACCCTGACGGCGATGCATTTTCTACACCGCTTAGTGCATCACAGGCGCGAGGCCGTATGGCAGACAGCGCTGTGGTTGATCAGTTTGATGCCGACGGTAACAAGATAGGCTCAACCATACAAGCAGGCGAGTTTAACCCAGATAGCGTGGTTAAATTCCGTATTAAAGAGGATTGGGTGTTTGACCGTCAGCGTTCTATATTCGAGCCACGTATTATAGGTATCGCACCTCTGATTAAGTTCCAGGTGGAGGGTTTGGACATGGATTACCAGCCGGCGTTCTGGGTTTACTTCCCTGAAGCGAGGCATATACTGGCTACTAAGGAAGCCATCAGCAGAAAAAATGATGCTACAGGCTTAAGTTTTGATGATGTATTTCTGAAAAGACTTTTTAGTAGTTATATTGTGAAGGTTTCTAATGATAAAAATGAGCGTATTAAAGATTACGCGCAAGGTATAGACAGGTTGTACGAGTCTGAGCGAATTAAAAAGGAGCTTATGGACTGGGAACTGTCATTATGGGAATACTAACCATCAGCTATATATGTTAAGTTTTGAACCCTGTTTGCTTCCAGCAAACGGGGTTCTTCTTTTTATAGGAAAGCCGTAGCGGTGGTGTCGGGTGCCACTTCAGGATTAAAATAATTCCGTATAGCTTTGGCCTGTTTTAAGTTTACTACTTCTAGTAATTCCTCTTCGGTAGCTTCGCGAATCTTCTTTACCGACTTAAAGTATTTTAATAGCTTTTCAGCAGTCGTTTTCCCGATGCCGCCAATCAACTCCAGTTCGGTGGCTAACGTGCCCTTGTCGCGTTTTTTACGGTGAAAGGTAATACCAAAACGGTGAGCCTCATCACGCAATTGCTGGATGATTTTTAAGGTTTCAGACTTTTTATCAAGATAAAGTGGATACTGGTCGCCGGGGTAGTATAGTTCTTCCAGGCGTTTAGCGATGCCTATAACGGTTACTTCCTTTTCGATGCCCAGCAAGCGCAGGCTTTTTAAAGCTGCTGATAGCTGGCCTTTACCACCGTCAATGATAATCAGCTGCGGTAGCGGTGTACCCTCATCAAGCATACGGCGGTAACGCCGGTGCACGGCTTCCTCCATGGTAGCAAAGTCGTTGGGCCCCTCTACAGTTTTCACGTTAAAGTGCCTGTAGTCTTTTTTAGATGGCTTGGCATCTTTAAATACCACTATGGCTGATACCGGATATTTGCCTTGGAAGTTGGAGTTGTCAAAACATTCTATATGTCGTGGCAATTGGTTCATGCGCAAATCTTTCATCATTTGCGTCAGCAACCTTTCGGTACGTACTTCGGGGTTAAGCTTTTCGTACTGATCTATCTTTTCGCGCTTAAAGAATAACACGTTCTTTTGCGACAGATCGAGTAGCTTCTTCTTTTCGCCCAGTTTGGGTACTGTAAACTTTATCTTCTCATCCTCTAAGTGTACATCAAAAGGCACAATTACTTCCTTTGAATGGCTGTTATAACGACTGCGGAATTCGAAAATAGCAAGGGTAAGCAGTTCCTCATCACTTTCATCCAAGCGCTTTTTCAGCTCTATAGTCTGAGTTTGAATAATGGTGCCGTTCATCACCTTTAAGAAGTTAACGAAGGCATATTTCTCTTCGCTTGCAATGCTGAACACGTCTACGTCGGTAATAGATGAGTTAACAACAGTCGACTTACTTTGATATTTCTCCAGCAGGTCATACTTGCGTTTAAGCCGGTGTGCCAGCTCAAAGTTCATATCCATGGCAGCTTGGTCAATGTCGCTTTTCATGGAACGCACTACGTTGTTTATTTTGCCGTTAAGGATATCCTTTATTTCTTCTATGCTGTTGTTATAGTCTTCTTCGGTCTGAAAATTTTGGCAGGGGCCCTTACAGTTGCCCAACTGGTATTCGAGGCATACCTTAAATTTGCCCTTGTCTATATTCTCACGGGTAAGTGCAAGGTTGCAAGTACGCAGCGGATAGGTTTCGCGAATTAGCTCCAGTATAGTATGCATCATACTTACAGAGGCGTATGGTCCTAAATATTTAGACCCGTCGCGAATGATGCGGCGCGTCCAGTATATGCGCGGAAAGTTTTCGTTTTTAATGACAATCCAAGGGTAGGTTTTGTCATCCTTCAGCATTACGTTATAACGCGGCTGATGCTTTTTAATGAGGGCGTTTTCCAGCAGCCAGGCATCTACTTCCGTATCAACAATAGTAAATGTGATGTTGCGGATCTTGGATACAAGCACCCGCGTTTTGGCATTCATGCCAAGGTCTTTGTTGAAGTAGGATGTCACCCGGTTGCGCAGGTTCTTGGCTTTGCCTATGTATATAAGCTCATTATCGACGTCCCAAAACTGGTACACGCCCGGCTTGTGTGGTATATTCTTTAATGCTGCCCTGTAATCAAATCGCTCCATAGCCCCAAGCCCCTTAACCTTTTAAGGGAGTATTTATCTTATATCATTGTGCTTCGCAGCAGCAAGTTGTCTCCTCAAAAGAGGCAATTAAAATTCCAATTTTTCTTCCACCTCGTTGTTGCCCTGTTGCTGCTGCTGGTAAGCATTGCAATCCAGCGTAACAGTTACACCCGACTTCGGCGGATCAAAATCAACATTCTGCTTAATGCCTAATGCTGCGTTGGCGTACACCTTTTTCATGTACAGTGCAAATATAGGCAATGCCGTATTAGCACCCTCACCCAGGTTGGTTGAGCGAAAATGTATGTCGCGGTCCTCACAGCCCGTCCATATCCCGGTAACCAGTTGAGGCGTGATGCCAATAAACCAGCCATCTGAGTTGGATTGTGTAGTACCTGTTTTGCCACCGATCGGGTTATTCAATTTATACTTGTAACGCAGGCGGTAACCTGTGCCCTCGTCAACCACACCTTTTAGCATGGTAGTCATCACATAGGCTGTTTGCTCGTTAAGCGCCTGGCGGATGTTGGCATGATGATCGTAAAGTAAGTTGCCGTTCTTATCCTCAATACGTAACAGGAAGGTCGGCTCGGTCCATACGCCATGATTTACAAAGGCGGAGTATGCACCAGTCATATCAAATACCGAGGCATTGAAAGTGCCTAAACAGATAGATGGATAAGGGCCAATATCAGGGCTGTTAACGCCCATTTTCTTAATAAGGTCCATAACAGGCACGGGCTTTACCTCATTCATCACATATGCGGTGACAAAGTTTTGTGAATTGGCCAGCGCTTTGCGTAGAGTAATAATACCCGGAATGGTGCCGGTAGAGCGCGGTGTCCACGGCTCGCCGTAGCCCGTGATAGTAACAGGAACGTTGGCAACCTCCATGCAAGGCGAAAAACCATTATCAACAGCAACCGCGTAAGTGAACGGTTTGGCTGTAGAGCCTACCTGCCTCGTACCCATACGCACCTGGTCATACTTAAAATGCTCAAAGTTGATGCCGCCAACCCAAGCCTTAATATAACCGGTTGTTGGGTCCATGCTCATCATGGCATTGCGCAGCAGCATTTTGTTATATACAATGGAGTCGATAGGCTTCATTACCGTATCCAGATCACCCTTCCAGCTAAAAATGGTCATCTTAGCAGGGGTATTGAAGTCTTCCTTAATCTCTTCCTCAGTTTTGCCGGCCTCTTTTAAAGCCCGGTACCTGTCTGAACGGTGCATGCCTTGCGTAAGCAGCAGCTGAAAGTTGTTTACGCTCTTCCATAAGCTGCGCCCTTTCCAGTGCGCATTAAACTGTGCCTGTAAATCGCGCATGTACTCGCGCTGCGCCTGTTCGGCGTAGCCTTGCATTGTGGCATCGATGGTGGTATAAATTTTTAATCCATCGCGGTCAAGGTCGTAAGGCTCTTCACCTTCTTTAAATATAGAGCGTTCTTTCAGCAGGTTCTGAATCTCCTTCTTAAGCATCGTGCGGAAGTACGGTGCCAGCCCTTCATTGTGGCTCAGGGGATGAAAATTAAGGCCCAAGGGTTTTTCCTGAAACTCTTTCACCTGGCCTTCGCTTAAATAACCTTCTTCGCCCATCCGGCGCAGCACAAAGTTGCGGCGTTTAATGGCGTTTTCAGGAAAGTTGATTGGCGAGTAAATACCAGGCCCGTTTACCATACCAACCAGCAGCGCTGCCTGATCGGGTGTTAATTTATCAGGCGTGGTATTGAAGTAGGTAAGTGCCGCCGATTTTATACCGAATACCTGGAAAGCACCGAAGTCCACGGTGTTGAGGTACATGGTAATGATCTCCTCTTTGGTGTACTGCCGCTCTATCTTCACGGCGGTTATCCATTCCTGCATTTTTTGCTTAATACGCTGGATAGGGTTACGTGAGCGTTGAGAAAATAGGTTAAGCGCCAGTTGTTGCGTAATGGTACTACCACCCTGCTTTTTACCAATCAGGTTATAAGCAATGATGGAGAACGTGCGGTTAAAATCAATGCCGGAATGATCCTTGAAACGGCTGTCTTCGGTAGCTATGAGTGCGTTAAGCACATAAGGTGAAATATCACGGTACCTTACATTGGTGCGGTTTTGCACGTAGTAAGTTCCCAGCTCTTCTTTATCTGCAGAATATATTACTGATGCCAGGTTACTCTTTGGGTTTTCCAAGTCGCGGAATGATGGCAGCTGACCGAAAAAACCAAAAGCTGTAGCCAGAAACAAGATTGCTACCAGTGCAAAGCCGCCTATAACAATGCGCCATATATACCAGTTATATCTTCGGGTTTCTTTAGGGGAAAGTTTTACTATCATTTCTAAAATGTGTCTTCGTAATACTTAATATACTCGTTGAGCATATTATCGTCGGCTAATTTATCCAGATTTTGCTTAGTGATGATAAAGAAAGTGTATTTATCTGCAGGCACTTTCATTATCTCGGGCAGCAAAGGTACAATTGCGCGGGCATAGTTTTTTGCCTGTTCGAGGTTGGCAAATCGCCCTACATATATAAACTGATGCCCGCCCGCTATTTTAAGGAAATGCCTGATAGGCTGCCCTGCATAACGGGTTCTGTTAAATTGACCAATACCAAAACGCGATGACGATAAATTAGTTGTACGTGTATTTACATTAACGGTGAAATAGTAATTGCTACTGTCGGCCTCATTAAAGGCGTAGTTTTTTGCCGGTTTAGGTGTTATTGCAGCGCTGTCCGTTTTTGGAGTGATTACAGGCTCCGGCGTTTTCTCCTTAGCTATAACAACCACGCTATCTTTTTGGGCGGGTTTCTTGCGTTCATCTGCCTTAACCGCAAAATTTGATACCAAAGAGTCTACTTCTTCCGGCTTAAATGGAATATAATCAGGGTCGCTGTCTACCAACACAACGGGGCGACTTTGCATTTCTTCTGTATGTGCAGCTATGTATCCCAGGTGCTGGCTCACCAACGGGGTAATTAACCTGTCGGCCGGATAGTTTACTGTGATGTTTTCCAGGTCGGTTTTAAACGGCGCCAATTTTACCGAGTGCCCATGCGCCAGCGCCCGTAGATAATACAATTGTGCCGCGAGTTTATTATTGGGGTACTGCTGCATCAACACATCTACCTGCTGCATTACCTGATCATACTTACGCTGCGCATAAAGGTCATACACCTTGTTGTATAAGGCATTAAATTCAGCATCAGCATCATTTACACGCTGTGCATAATCCGGATCTGTAATTACGCGGGCATAAACAGAATTTGCAAAATTATTAAGCAGTAAGTTTTTATAGTAGTCGGCACGTGACTGGTTGCCCGTTTCGGTATGCAGACGGTACAGACTATAATATATACCGGCGATATTAGGGTTTTGCTGAGCCGTTTCAGCCAGTTTCTCAAAAGCTGTGATGGCTTCTTTTTTATCGCCGACAACGTCACGGTAAAAGTTGGCAATATCATACCGGGCGTTAAATATGCGCATGTTTGATTGCTCTAACATAGCACTCGTAAGCGGAATAGCTGCCTCCAATTGTTGCCTGTAATTGCCGGCAGCCAGGTTGGTTTGCGTTTGCTGTATCTGATTTGGGACGGCGCCATCCGGAACAACCGGAGCGCTGTTAGCTGTCATGTCGGTATTGGTACGCTGGCTGCGGCGCCAGTTATCCTCCAACTTACGGTTACCCCAGCGCTGCTTAAAGCTTACAAAACCGGCACTGACTGCGGCATTATTGTAAAAATAAAAACTACTGCCGGATACAGAGGCAGCCTTGCTATTGTCGTTTGGCTGGCCGTTATTATAACCGGCGGCGTTCATTGGCTTTTCTGCAATGGAGGGTGCTACCGGTTGATTTTTGATAAATATGGCTGTGAGTTCATCCAGTTTTTGTTGGCGTTGTTCCTGCGGCAGGCGGGCGAGCATCTGCAACGTATCCTCGCGGGCTATGGTAGTTAAGCTGGCGGTAAGCTGCTGTAAATTATCGGTTTTGTTTTGGATAGAGGCGTAGCTGCTGTAAGTTGGGGGCAGCGTAACTAATGTACTATCGTAATACTTTTTGGCCGATATGTAATCGGCTTTGTTATTAAAATAGATGTCGGCCATTCGCAGGTACGACAGGCCTTTTTGTGTATTGTTACGCGTACTGCCTTTTACCGAAAGTTGGTAGTTAGTTATGGCCTCATCATATTTCTTTTCGGCTTGCAGCAATTGTGCTATCTGGTAATAAATCTGGTCGGTAAAATCAGTGTTATTGTCATTACGCAAAAGTCGCTTTAACCGCTCAATGCGGCTTTCTTTTACACCATTAGCCAAATCTTCAATACGTATGCGGTTAAGCTGTGCGTTAAAAGCCATCTCGAATGATGCGTTACTGCCTGCAATACGCGTATAGTTTTGTACAGCCTCGGCAGGTTTACTGTTAAGTTCCTGCAGTTGGGCTAATATAAATCGCAAACGCAGGCGTTGTTTACTGTCGTCCTCCGCGTCAATAGCTTTAGCAGCTAGCTGTTCCGCTTCAAGGTAAATGCCGGCATTTAATTCATATTGTAGACGGGTGGCATATACATCAGCCGTAATGTCCTTTTTAGGGTTGATTGCTGCTAAAGCCGTATCAAGCACAGCGCGGGCCTGATTATCCTGGTTAAGCATCAGCAGGCTGCGTGCTTTCCACACCCTTGCTTCCTGCGCCAGGTCGGCATTTGCCGCATATCCACGCAGTACATAATCACAATACTCCAAGGCATTAAAATATTGCTTGTTTAGGTAATATGCTTTACCGAGTAAAAGGTAGGCATCGCCTACATAGTTACTTTGCTCTTTAAAGCTGATGATCTTTCGGGCTTTTTCCATTACGGATGTCAGCTCTTTATCATCGGACACCGTAGCAGCGGTATCACGGTAAACCCTCAGCAATTCGCTGTAGTCATCTACAAAACTGGCGGCATAATCTGCCTGCTTTTGCTGTAAAAGCTGCCGTGCATTAAATACTATATTATAATGGGCGGTGAGGTTTTGCAAACGGCGGTTAAGCGGGGTTTTCTTTTCCAGCGAGCACGACCATAACAACACAGCAACTATAAAGCCGGTAATATATAACGACGAAAATTTATGCACAGGCTTAAATGTAGTATACAACACGTAACGCGAATTTAAATAAATACTCTGCCAAAGATTAATAAATTTGCATATGCCCGAAAATGAACAAAACGAACCTCAGCAGAACCGCGCATTAAACGGTTATGCCAAGTATACCGGCCTCGCCATTCAAATGATGGTCATCATAGGCGGCATGGCTTTCGCGGGATATAAAATAGACGAAGCATTGGGGCACAGTTTACAATGGGTAACAGCTGTTATGGCCTTATTTGGCGTGTTCGCATCTCTATACCTGGTTATCCGCGCTGTAAAAAACTAATATGCTCCGTACACTTATATCATTTGTTGTTTTTAATATTCTATTGGCTATACCGCCCGTGCTGTTGCTGGTTACAGGTAGCAATCAATGGATTTTGCCGCAGTTTTGGGGCATATTCATTATGCTGAATGGTCTCACATTTATCCTGCTGTTCTCAGTAACAATTGTGCAAAAAAGAATGCCCGCTTTATATGCGCAAACCTTCCTCGGCGCTACCATTGTAAAAATGCTTGGCAGCATGATTTTCGCACTTTTGCTCGTGAAAAAAATCCATGCCAATCAAGCTGTATTTTTAGCCAATTTCTTTTATATATATTTCTTGAATGCTGGCTTTGAAGTTTATGTATTGTTGCGTAACTTGCGCAACCAAATTTAAAAGTGAAAAACACTCATTTAATGAATTTTAGCCACATTTTGAACTCAAAAAAAACAGTTTTAAGCCTTATTTTGGGCGTTTTTTTGGCTTTTTGCACTTGTAAAAGTTTTGCGATACAGCACGAAGAGCATACTGCAGAGCATGGCGAAGAAGCTAAAACCGAAGAGGCATTTAACCCTAGCGAAGTAATTCTGGAGCACATTGCCGACTCGCACTTTTTTCATGTTGCTGGCGATATTTCATTCCCTCTGCCGGTGATTGCTTATACCAACAAAGGTGTTGAAGTTTTTTCATCAGCAAAATTTGAGCATGGTCATAAACCTTACACTGGTAAAAACTACACTTATGCTTTGTTTAAAGATAAGCTGAAGGTGGTTAATGCCGAAGGTGAAGTTGACGAGGCTGTTAAGATTTACGATTTTTCTATCACCAAGAACGTGGCGTCCATGTGGCTGTCAATCGTTTTATTGCTGATTATATTCTTCAGCGTAGCATCAGCTTATAAAAAGCGCCAGGGTAAAGCGCCAAAAGGTTTGCAATCTTTTATGGAGCCATTGATTGTGTTTGTGCGTGATGATATTGCCCGCCCGAACATTGGCCGTAAATATCAGCGCTTTATGCCGCTATTGCTTACAGTATTCTTCTTTATCTGGATCAATAACCTTATTGGTTTGGTGCCATTCTTCCCAGGTGGCTCTAACCTTACCGGTAACATCGCGGTAACATTTGTGCTTGCCGTTATTACCTTGATAGTAACTAACATCAATGGTAACAAATACTACTGGAAACACATCTTTTTACCTGACGTGCCTTTCTGGTTGTATCCAATCATGTGGCCGGTAGAGCTGGTAGGTGTTATCTCCAAGCCTTTCGCGCTCATGATCCGTTTGTTTGCCAACATCACTGCAGGTCACATCATCGTATTGAGCTTGATATCACTGATATTTGTTTTCAAGAGCGCTGCTGTATCATTGGTATCTGTGCCATTTGTGGTTTTCATGGATGTGCTTGAGCTATTGGTGGCGGCACTACAGGCCTTTATATTTACGTTGCTTACCGCGCTGTTTATAGGTACAGCTGTTGAGGAGCATCATCACTAATTGTAAACAACCATATATTAATATATTAACTTTTAAATTTAAAACAATGATTGGAAGTATTGCTGCGTTAGGTGCAGGTTTAGCAGTTATCGGTGCCGGTATCGGTATCGGTCAGGTTGGTGGTAAAGCGATGGAAGGTATCGCTCGTCAACCAGAAGCTGCTGGCAAAATCCAAACTGCCATGATCATTGCTGCTGCCCTTATCGAGGGTGCTGCTTTGTTCGGTGTGGTAGTATCATTCCTGGGCTTAAGATAATTTATCCCCACGGAAAAAATTTAATAACCGTACTTGCAGCGGTTGGCGGCGGGTACGGTTATTTTTAAAAGCTGATTATTAAAATTTAATTATAAAAATGGAATTAGTTACTCCGGAAATTGGTTTAGTGTTTTGGACCACGGTATCGTTTCTGATACTTTTCTTTTTACTGGCTAAGTTTGCATGGAAGCCTATTATGCGCGCTATCGATGATCGTGAGCGCTCTATAGAAGATGCTTTGCTTAAAGCTGAAGCTGCTAAGGAAGAAATGTCTCGCTTAACTAATGAGAACGAAACCTTATTGAAACAAGCACGTGCCGAGCGCGATGAGATATTAAAGGAAGCGCGTAAGGTAAAGGAGCAGATTATTGCTGATGCCCGTGAAGCCGCCCAGAAAGAAGGTGCTCGTATGCTGGAGCTTGCCCGTGTAGAAATCAATAGCCAGAAAGCTGTTGCCCTTGCTGATGTAAGAAACCAGGTGGCTACACTATCAATAGAAATTGCCGAAAAAGTTTTACGTAAGCAGTTTGAAGACCAGCACAAACAGGACGAACTGGTTGCAGATTTGTTGAAGGAAGTTAAATTAAATTAAGATATGAGATATTGGATTTGAACTATGAGACATATTCAAATCTGATATTTATAATGAGAGAAAAAGATCACAATCGCTTCTCACATTTCAAATCTAAAAACAAACTATGTCAGAACTAACAGTAGCGTCCAGATACGCCAAATCACTTATCGACCTTGCGGGTGAACAAGCAGCCGTTGAGCCGGTTAAGACCGATATGGAATTTCTTCTGCAAACGCTGAGACGGAATGCTGAGCTTAACGCAGTTTTGGGAAATCCAATCATCTCTCAAAGTAAAAAGGTAGCAATACTTAATGATGTATTTGCAACACGTGTTAATAAGCTTACGCTTGCGTTTTTTACTATCATGATCAATAAGGGGCGTGGCGAACTTATTTACGCTACCGCGACTGAATATATCAACCAATACAATGTGAAAAACAACATTGTAAAGGCCACTGTGGTATCAGCAGCGCCACTGTCTGAAGCAAACCGTGCCGAGCTTGTAGCCGATGTGCAGGCAGCTATTGGCCGTACAGTTATATTAAATACGAAGGTTGATCCGTCACTTATTGGCGGTTTTGTACTTACAGTTGGCGATCGCCAGATTGATACAAGTATAGCCGGCGATTTGAAAAAGCTGAAAAAAGAATTCACTCAAAAGGTGATTCAATAATTTTTTTGAACAATATTTAAAAGCAAAACTCTAAATAAACAACAAATGGTAGAGGTAAGACCAGACGAAGTATCAGCTATATTGCGTCAGCAATTAGCAGGCTTCAAGTCAGAATCCGAACTGGAAGAAGTGGGTACCGTATTGCAGGTTGGCGACGGTATTGCCCGTGTTTACGGATTAACTAAAGTACAATCAGGTGAGCTGGTTGAGTTTGGCAATGACCTGCAAGGCATTGTACTTAACCTTGAGGAAGACAATGTGGGTGTGGTATTGTTAGGTTCATCAGAAGATATTAAAGAAGGCGACACTGTTAAACGTACCAACAAAATTGCATCAGTAGCAGTGGGCGAAGGTATGCTTGGCCGTGTTGTAAATACGCTTGGTCAGCCTATAGATGGTAAAGGCCCTATTGCTGGTCAAACTTATGAGATGCCGCTTGAGCGTAAAGCTCCGGGTGTTATCTACCGTCAGCCGGTAAACGAGCCTTTGCAAACTGGTATCAAAGCTATCGACGCCATGATTCCTATCGGCCGTGGCCAGCGTGAGTTGGTAATCGGTGACCGCCAAACTGGTAAAACTGCGGTTTGTATCGATACCATCATCAACCAGAAAGAATTTTATGATGCTGGCCAGCCAGTAATCTGTATATATGTTGCTTGCGGACAAAAAGCTTCAACTGTAGCTAACATTGTACGTACGCTCGAAGAAAAAGGCGCTATGCCTTACTCAATCGTTGTAGCGGCTAACGCGTCAGACTCTGCTCCAATGCAGTTCTTTGCGCCGTTTGCAGGTGCTGCTATCGGTGAGTACTTCCGTGATACCGGCCGCCCGGCACTGATTGTTTATGATGATCTTTCTAAACAGGCAGTAGCTTACCGTGAGGTATCATTATTGCTTCGTCGTCCTCCTGGCCGTGAAGCTTACCCTGGTGACGTATTTTACCTGCACAGCCGCTTACTGGAGCGTGCCGCTAAAGTAAACGCCAACGACGAGATTGCTAAAGCAATGAACGATTTACCTGAGTCAATCAAAGGCATCGTTAAAGGTGGTGGTTCATTAACAGCTCTTCCTATCATTGAAACTCAGGCTGGTGACGTTTCTGCTTATATCCCAACCAACGTAATTTCTATTACCGATGGTCAGATATTCCTGGAATCAAACCTGTTCAACGCTGGTGTACGTCCGGCTATCAACGTAGGTATTTCTGTATCACGTGTAGGTGGTAACGCGCAGATCAAGTCAATGAAGAAAGTTGCCGGTACCCTTAAGCTTGATCAGGCTCAATACCGCGAATTGGAGGCTTTCTCTAAATTCGGTTCAGACCTTGACGCATCAACCAAAAACGTGTTAGATAAGGGTGCCCGTAACGTGGAAATCCTTAAACAAGGTCAGTACTCACCTGTATCTGTTGAAAAACAAGTGGCTATTATTTACTTAGGTACTAAAAACCTGATGCGTAATGTTCCTGTAAACAAAATCAAAGATTTTGAAGCGGAATTTGTAAGCCAGTTGGAAGTACGTCACCCTGAAGTGCTTTCTGCATTGAAAGCCGGTAAGTTTGACGATCAGTTAACAGGTGTGCTTGAGAAAGTAGCCAAAGAACTGGTAAGTAACTATTAATTTTAAATGTGCGAATGTGCCAATATGCTGATGTGCAAATTGGCGCATTCTAAACATTAAAACATAATCATTGATGTGCATCTGCACATCTGCACATAAGCAAATTTGCACATTTTAGTAAATGGCTAACTTAAAAGAAGTAAGAAACAGGATAACATCAGTAAGCTCAACGCAGCAGATTACCAAAGCCATGAAAATGGTTTCGGCGGCTAAGCTTAAGCGTGCTACCAATGCTATTGTTCAGTTGCGCCCGTATGCTACCAAGTTGAAGGAACTGCTGGTAAATCTTTCGGCAAGCCTTGAGGATGGTGCTTCGCCATTTTTACAGGAGCGCGAGCCGGTACGCGTATTAGTGGTGGTGGTATCATCAAACCGTGGTTTGGCTGGTGCATTTAACGCCAATGCTATAAAAACGGCTAATAACCTTATTGCCGAGAAATACAGTGAGCAACTGAAAAAAGGTAACGTTTCTATTGTTGCCATTGGTAAAAAAGCGCACGACTTTTTCTCACGTCGTAAATACAACGTTATTGGTAATAACAATGAGTTATATCAAAACCTTGATTTTGCCAACACATCAGTAATCACTGAGGCAATTATGCAAGGCTTTGTAAATGGCGATTATGACCGTGTTGAACTGGTGTATAACCATTTCAGAAATGCCGCTGTGCAGATTTTAATGACTGAGCAATTACTTCCGGTTCCAAAAACAGAAGCCGCTACGGCATCTAAGGAGTCATCACAAACTGATTACATCCTTGAGCCATCTAAAGAGAAAATAGTTGAGGAGTTAATCCCGAAAAATATTAAACTGCAGTTGTACCGCGCTGTATTGGATTCTCATGCATCTGAGCATGGCGCACGTATGACAGCGATGGACAAAGCTACTGATAACGCCGGCGAGTTGTTGAGAAGCCTTAAGCTCTCTTACAATCAGGCGCGCCAGGCAGCAATCACCACAGAGCTTACCGAGATTGTGAGCGGTGCTGCTGCCTTGTCAAACGGCTAAGAAGAATATTTGCTATAACCAAAAGCCGACTGCATTGCAGTCGGCTTTTCTGTTTTTACAGCTTACGTATAAGCCGTTTAAAAAAATATACGTCAACTGCCGGGTTACCTTTTTAGGCTTTTGGTATTAATAATAAAGACCTAATCAAATGAAAATCAAGCAATTAATTGTATTGCCCATAGTGGCGGTAATGGCATACTCATGCGGTAATAACGGTAAGTATGAAGCTATGGACTCCAGCGGTGCAGACAGCGTGCTGCTTAGTGCTGACACCACGGGTGCAGAAAAGCTTATCAAAACAGCTGACATGAACATGGAGGTACCCAGCGTAAATGAAGCGACTACCCAGGTAAGTGGACTAACTGCTGCTTATAAAGGTATGGTGATGAATAATCACATGCAACGGCATATAAGGCAATCGCGCACAGCTAGGATTTCTTCGGATTCTGTAGTAAGGATATCGTCCATAGTTACTACCGGCGATATGACTGTGCGTGTGCCCTCGCAACACCTTAACGAGTTTATGATAAAAGTGGGCAACCTGGGCGGCCAGGTGATGGCACGCAACTTTGATATACAGGATCGCACGCTGGATTACCTTGAATCGAACCTGAAGATGAACAGCCGGCGCGAATTGGTTGAGCAACAGGAAGCCGGCCGTATCAAGCTTAAACACCCTGAAGATGTATTGATTTTTAAAGACAGCTTTGTTGACGAGCAGATAAACAAACGCCGCATAGATGATGCTGTGACTTACAGCACCATGACCATTAGTTTTACTCAGCCTGCAAGTGTGATCAAAGAACATTTGGCAGACACCGATCCCGACAGTTATGTGCTGCCGTTTAGCACGCGGCTTAAACTTGCCTTAAGTAACGGTATTGAGATTGCTGCCGCGTTTGCTCTTGCCTTTGCGCACTTGTGGGTGTTCATAGTGGTGGGTGTAGCAGCATGGTACATCATCCGCAGGGTGCTGAAAGTTCGTACACTTACAAAGCCGGGTAAGCCTGTTGCAGAGCTATAAACTATTGTTATTAATGTTTAAAAAATTGATGGTGATATAGTATTTAACCCGGAAATTTTTATTTTTGCAGCGATTAAAATTATACTGTCATGAGTTCAATGGAAAATGCAAACGCCGAAGGGCACTACAAATTACTGATTGTAGCAATCGTTATAGGTTTATTTGGTTGTTTCTTCCGTTTCGCCGGCGAAGCTGCATTTTACTCATGGATAGCTAATATTGCCATAATAATTGGTACTGTTATCGCCCTTAAAGCGGTATTTGCAATCCTGAAGTAAGGTTTACTTTTAAGATATTTATAAAGCGATGGGTGTTACGCCTGTCGCTTTTTTTGTTGGACAACTTTTGGCTATACCACCGTGCAAACACCTTTAGCCGCCGGTTGTTGATTGGTGCATGAAGATATTGCTCACAGGCGCCAACGGGTACATAGCAACCAGGCTTATCCCGGTTTTGCTCGAAAAAGGGCACGATGTGGTATGCCTTGTACGTGATAAAAGGCGCTTCCATGAGCAAAGCGATTACAGTGATCGCGTATCACTTATCAAGGGCGACCTGCTGCGTGAGCAAAGTATAGAAGATTTTCCGGAAGATATTGATGCTGCTTATTACCTGGTACACTCCATGTCGCAAGCGCCTGACTTTGCTGCACTTGAAGCGCTATCAGCCCATCATTTTGTAGAGAAGCTTAACACAACCCGGTGCCGGCAGGTGATATACCTCAGCGGTATAGTCAACGATGAATTGCTGTCCCGCCACCTCGAATCGCGTAAACATGTGGAGGATGTGCTTAAAGAAGCACAGGCGCAGTTGACCGTGCTGCGTTCGTCTATTATAATTGGCTCAGGTAGCGCCTCTTTTGAAATTATAAGAGACCTTACTGAAAAGTTGCCGTTAATGACTACGCCGCGGTGGGTAAAAACGCGTTGCCAGCCTATAGGCATTCGCGACGTGCTCGGTTACCTGGAGGGCGTGCTGTTCAATCACGGTGCCATGGGCCGCACGTTTGACATTGGCGGGCCTGATGTACTCACCTTTAAAGAAATGATGCTGGTTTATGCCAAAGTACGCGGATTAAAGAGGCATATCATCACCCTTCCTTTTTTATCGCCTAAGCTGTCGGCCTATTGGTTATACTTCGTTACTTCGGTAAATTACTCACTGGCCAATAGTTTGGTGGAGAGCATGAAGAATGAAAGTGTAATGAGCAATCACGACATTGAAAAGGTTGTGCCAAGGAAATGCCTGAGTTATGAAGAAAGTCTGAAGCTTGCATTCGAGAAAATAGAACAAAACTCCATTGTTTCCAGCTGGAAGGATGCTCTTAATATGGGATACCTAAACTCCGCATTTATGGACCAGATTAAGGTGCCACAAAACGGAACACTCGAATATAAGGTGAAAATGCCATTTGAGCGAGATACAAGCAAGGTAGAAAATAATATATGGGCAATCGGCGGCGAACGTGGTTGGTATTACTGGGACTGGATATGGAGCATACGCGGCTTTTTGGATAAGATATTCGGCGGCGTAGGCTCAAGGCGCGGGCGAACCAACGGCAATAGCATTGCGGCTGGTGACGTGATAGACTTTTGGCGCGTTTTGCTGGCCGACAAAATCAACAAACGTTTACTGCTGTATGCAGAGATGAAAATACCTGGTGAGGCCTGGCTCGAATTTAAAATCATTGAACGTAAAGGCGAGAAATTCTTAAGCCAGATTGCTACCTTTCGGCCCAACGGGGTTTGGGGAAGAGCTTATTGGTACATGATGTGGCCATTTCATTTATTTATATTTAATGGCATGGCCAAGCAGATAGTAAGCTACGGTGCCACGCCCGAGAAAACTCAAGCCCGTTAGCAGAACAATAGATATTTATGGCTGATAAGAAGATTTTGATAACAGGCGGTGCCGGTGCTCTGGGTAAGCATCTTACCACGCTGCTACTTGCTAAAGGTTACAGCGTAGCACATCTCAGCCGCGGGCAAAAGGGTGACCCACGTGTGGAAACCTATAGCTGGGATGTAGACCGCAATTATATTGATGAGCGCTGTGTAGAAGGTGTAGATACCATTGTACACTTGGCAGGTGCAGGCATTGCAGACAAGCGCTGGACGGAGCAACGTAAACAATTAGTGATAGAAAGCCGCACCAAGTCGATTGCTCTTCTTTATAACCTATTAAAAAATAAGCCCAATACGGTTCAAGCCGTAGTGTCTGCCTCGGGAATTGGCTATTATAGCGACAGGGGCGACGAGCTGCTTACAGAGCAAAGCGCACCTGCAAATGATTTTCTCGGACGTTGTTGCGTGTTATGGGAGCAAGCTGTTGATGAGGGTAAAGCGCTTGGCCTGCGTGTTTCCAAGTTTCGTACGGGCGTTGTGCTCGATAAACGATCAGGCGCGCTGCCGCAATTGGCCGCTCCGGTTAAGTGGGCCGTTGGTTCGCCTCTCGGAAGCGGCAAGCAATGGATTCCCTGGATACATTGGCATGATGTAGCCGCTATGTACCTATATGCTATAGAGAATAAGTTAGAAGGCGTATTTAATATGGTTGCACCTAACCCGGTTACCAATAAACAGCTAACACAATTAGTGGCTAAACAACTACACAGGCCGCTACTGATGCTAAACGTACCTTCATTTGCTATCAAACTTGTGTTTGGCGAAATGGCTACCCTGGTATTAGGAAGTACCAAGGTATCGGCTGAGAAAATTCAATCGGCCGGATTTAAGTTTAAGTACCCTACGGCTGAAAAAGCGCTCACAGAAATTTATGGATAAAAAGCAGGTAGCTATATTTTGGTTCAGACGTGATTTGCGTCTCGACGACAATGCTGGGTTTTATCGCGCCCTAAAAAGTGGTTGCCCTGTATTGCCGATATTTATTTTTGATAAAGAGATACTCGACGAACTTAAAGACAAGGACGATGCTCGGGTAACGTTCATCTATCGTACAATTGAGCAGCTGCGTAAGGAATTGCAAGGACTTGACAGTAATTTATATGTGTTTTATGATAAACCCGAGGCGGTTTTCAAGCACCTGATTAGTACCTATAAAATAGCGGCTGTTTATACCAATCATGACTACGAGCCTTACGCTACTCATCGTGATGGACTGATTGCCGACTTATTAAAGGAGCACGATAGTAGTTTACATACTTATAAAGACCAGGTAATTTTTGACCGCGGCGAAGTGCTCAAAGATGATGGTAAGCCTTATACAGTTTTCACACCATATAAGCGGCGCTGGCTGCAAACACTTAAGCCGTTTTACCTGAAGGCTTATCCGAATAAAAAGTATTTCAAAAACCTATTTGGTTTTAAAGCGCCTGCCATGCCCACCCTTGCGGATATGGGCTTTAAAGAAAGCAGCCAACAGTTTCCTGATCAGGAATATAAACACATCATAGCGGACTACGCCAAAACACGCGATTATCCGGGCATCCCGGGTACATCAAGAATAGGCATGCATCTTCGTTTTGGTACTGTGAGCATAAGGCAGCTGGCGACTGATGCGAACAAGGCACATGAGAAAACCTGGTTAAATGAGCTGATATGGCGGGAGTTTTATATGATGGTACTGTATCATTTCCCGCATACCATGGATCATGCCTTCCGGCCGGAATATGACCGCATACAGTGGATAAATGATAAAAAGCAGTTTGATGCATGGTGTAACGGGCAAACAGGCTATCCGTTGGTAGATGCGGGTATACGTGAAATGAATGCCACCGGCTATATGCATAATCGTGTGCGTATGGTAGTGGCCAGTTTTTTGAGTAAAGACTTGCTGATAGACTGGCGCTGGGGTGAGCATTACTTTGCGCGTAAACTTCTGGATTATGAAATGGCAAGTAACGTTGGCGGGTGGCAATGGGCGGCCGGCTCAGGTACGGATGCCGCGCCATACTTCAGGGTGTTTAACCCGGACGCACAACAAAAACGCTTTGACCCGGATTTAAAGTACATTAAGAAATGGGTGCCGGAGTATGCCGACTTCACTAAATATCCCAAACCTATAGTTGACCACAAAGAGGCCCGCGACAGGTGTTTGCGCGAATTTAAAAAGGCGTTGAAATAGTTATCTTTCTTTTTTCTCGAGGAGAGCGCTCAACGGTTTGCTGAATGATATTAAAATGTAACCTATAATTGTTTTCACCAAGTATAACACTATCATATTCTTATTTATGATGGTATTTTCTTTAAGCTCTGCAAGAAATTGTAACAGGTACGAAAAAAATGCCGGAATACTTTCTGCAAGAATAATAGCACCAAAAACGATGATAGCAATACGCCAGATACCAGGATAGGGCAAAGAAAGTTGTAAAGACTCTTCTTGGTAATCAGCGTCGAGTTTAAGTAGTTTTATTACCATTGATGGTTTAAACAGTAGTATCCCTATAAGTACAATGTAAATAATAAAGGCGAATATCATTGCGCCATTGATAACAGAATTAAACTGGGAGTAGCCAGCGGTATTGATGGCATATATCAGGCTGCCAAACAGCATCAATAAGCTAAAGATTAGATATAGACCAATAAGCTTGAGGATGGTGAGCCAGAAGGAACGAGGTGTCATGTGAGGTTTAATTAGATATAGGCAAAATACAAAATAATTATTGCCCCAGCTTATTTAAAAACTGTAGTGCTTTGTTTTTACTACCCTCGTCTCCGTATTGATAAACAAGCCTGTAGTATTTAATGGCGTTAGGTTTATCGTCCATCATAAAATAACAATAAGCAATGTTGTTAAGCACCACATAATCGTTTTTAGATATCTTTTCGGCATGTAATAAATAAGGTAGCGCATTCTTATAGTCCTTGCCAATCATATAGGTTACGGCAAGGTTCGAGAGGCTTTCCACATGGTCAGGGAAATACTTTAATGCCGTTTGTGCAACCGGTTTTATATACTTTATATTCTCTTCGCCCGAATTAAAGGTGTGCTCCAGATAGGTCTGTATAGTGCTTAGCATAAATTGCGTGGGATCTTCTAATGCTTCGCCATTCTTCCATTGCCATTTATATTTAACCTTACTGCCATAGTTAATGGCGTTTACCAGGTTAGCTGAAAGTGAAGCGTAGTTGCCGGTTTTTTCGAGCAGGTAGCATTTTCCAAAGCGCATATCCAGGCGGCGTGGAAATTTTACTATCGCTTCGTCAATGCAGGCGAGCGCTTTTTTTAAATACACAGGGTCTGTTACCGTCTGACCGCCGAGGTAAGCAACCTCTTTGCCTGTGCTGTCTTTTAGTGTAAGCGCCTTGCTGTCCGATGCATTTGGTTGAAGCGCTATCACTTCCCTTAGTGCCTTATTCACATAGTAATTATACAGTGCAACATATCTTTCCGGATCATTAGGTTTTACCTTCTTCCAGTCGCCGAGCACTTGCACCGTAGCCGCCGAGTCGCCGGATTGAAAAGCCGACGCGAACCTTTCGGAATAATCTTGCGCAGAAGAAGTAATAGTAATCAGGAGAAGTGATGCTGTGATGATAAAAGTCAGGCGCTGCATGTATTAATATTTGCACTAATATAGTTATAGTTCTGTTTACGCGTTTGTCGGCAAAAAATTGCGAAATTCGCAGCGCGTAATATCAATAATACACCGCTATGCTGCAAATCCAGGAAAATGTATCGCTCAAAAATTTTAATACTTTCGGTATCGACGTATCAGCCAGATACTTCACCGAAATAAACCATGAGGATGATTTGACTGAGCTTTTTGCAGATGCACAATGGCAGCAGGTGCCCAGATTAATTTTAGGCGGCGGCAGTAATATGTTATTTGTGACAGATTTTGATGGTCTGGTTATCCGCATGAATATTCGTGGTATAGAGCATCGCATTAATCATAACGAAGTTATTGTTGACGCTGGAGCCGGAGAGGTGTGGAATGATGTGGTGAACTTTTGTGTGAACCGCAATTTCGCCGGTATGGAAAACCTCAGCCTTATTCCCGGTTCAGTGGGTGCATCACCCATTCAGAACATAGGAGCCTATGGTGTAGAACTAAAAGATGTTTTTTACAGCTGCCGGGCTTTTGAAATAGCCACCTGCAACTTCCGTATATTTAATAATGCCGATTGTAAGTTTGGATATCGCGAAAGCGTGTTTAAATCTGAACTTAAAGGAGAATATATTATTACTTCTGTAAAGTATCGCTTATCGCTAACGCCATCACTTAACCTGAAATATGGTGCAATAGAGCAGGAACTCGAACTCCGTGCGATAACGGCGCCCACTATCAAGGATATATCGCAAGTGGTGTCACATATAAGGGTATCTAAGCTACCTGACCCCTCAACTATAGGCAATGCAGGCAGCTTCTTTAAAAATCCTGTTATTGCTGTGGATAAATTCGAAATGTTAAAAAATAATCACCCCGACGTAGTCAACTATCCTGCTGGAGAAGGGTTAATAAAGTTGGCGGCAGGATGGTTAATTGAGCAGTGTGGATGGAAGGGTAAGGTAGTTGGCCATACCGGTACCTGGAAAAACCAGGCGTTGGTATTAGTTAATCACGGTGGGGCGACTGGTGAAGAGGTGTATGCGTTGTCGTCGCAAATTATAGACAGCGTTCAGCAAAAATTCGGCGTTGTGCTTGAGCGTGAGGTAAACATAATAGGTGTATAACCTTTGAAATGTGTCGCGAGCCTGAAAAGCATGTGGTTTTTAGGCGGGTGATAGTGAATTTATTAATATAATAGTTAATATTCTGCTATAAGCTACACTGTATTCCAAATATCCGTACAGTAAATCATACTGCGCAGAGTCCTTCCGTTAAATATTTATTAAGACAATTACTTGTTTGCACATATTTTTTAGCGAATTCACGCTTATTAAGCTCCTTTTTTTAAAGATTGGCAAAATGGTATCATAGTTGTAATTACTTAATCGAACAACTAATAATTACTATTATGACTAAGATTGAGTTTAACACCCTGGTACTACGTCAAGCAAGTTCACTACGCTCATACGCTTTGCACTTCACTCACGATGTAGACGATGCAAATGACTTAGTACAAGATACCATGCTAAAAGCCATCACTTATTATAATAAGTTTAAAGAAGGTACCAATTTGAAAGGGTGGTTATACACAATTATGAAAAATACTTTCATCAACAACTACCGCCGTTTTGTTAAAATGAGCAGCTTTGTTACCAAATCTGACGAAATATCGTCTCCAAACTTGGTGTTTAGCTCTACTAAAAACCAAGGCGAATCAAAGTTTGTGATGGATGATATTAAACGTGCACTAGAAAAATTACCTGAAGAGTATTATATACCTTTCACCATGTACTTTGAAGGTCACAAATACCATGAGATTGCTGACTATCTTGAAATTCCAATCGGCACAGTAAAAACCCGTATACACGTTGCACGCAAGCTTCTTAAAAAGAATTTGAAAGCCTATGATAATGGTTTTTCTAAAGCAGTGTACGCTGAAAACGAATAATTAACCGAAGTAATTAAACTCAACATATATAGCGCAAGCCCGCCCCTAAAAAGGCGGGTTTTGCTTTTTTAGGATAACTCATGATCGCGGTTTTGAAGTGAGTTCAATTGATTGAGTATTGGTGCTTTTTGAACTCTACCTTTGTTAATAGATAGGCAAATGGTGCCGGTCAAACCGTGATATAATACATATTCGTAGTTGGCAATCCAATTTAAATCAGCCAATAACCAACCTCTTAATTCTATGTACAAATTCCGACTCATTAATGTAAAATCATTGACCGCAGTGTATTAGCCAACCGTCGGACTTTATTCATCAGCTATTACATTAAAAAAAACTCGTGCATACTGCAATAAGCCAGGAGTGAACGTGATTGTTATTCACTGATTGTCTGTTTGGGGGCTTCATAAGCAGATCTATAACTATCTTTATTAGGCAGATTAATACCAGTTAGCCACCATTTGATGCGCAGTAAAAGCCCACGATTTATCTTTTCAGCAGCACTGTTATCTCAACGTTCATTGTGCAAAGCACTTGTTTGCATATAATGCAGGCTATTTACTAAGAAACATTCTTCAAGCAACTGGCATTAAGCTTGGTGATCATCATCAATCTCCGATTAGCCTTACTGTACTAACTAAGAACTACTATGCATCTTTTTAACTTGCTTTCTGTAAACGTCATACATGTATCTCCAAATTTACCTGCAAGCAAAAAAGGCGACCACTTTTCAGTGGCCGCCTTTAATTGTGGGATATTTATAAATATTATTTTAAATATAATAAGCTCTTATTAGCATAACCGGTTTTGTTTACGTTATACCAATCCGGATATTGTACGCCCATTGATTGAGCCCATTCTAAGAAGTGATTGTACGCACGGTCTATGCTCACAGTTTCAATAGCATATTTAGTAGCGTATTTATAGCTGATAGCCCACGGTAGGTTGCTGTCTGCCATGTAATAGCGGCCGTTAGCAGGTTCAGAAGTATCTTCACCAGTACCGAATAATGATTTATCCGCCTTGTCAGTAGGTTTGTAACCTGGCAAGTGTACTTCCACCTCGCGGCGCAAGTTGCTTATCAGGAACGGATTCACATCACTTACTGCTAGTTGTGAACGGTCTAAAGGCGAAGAGAAGTTGATAGTCACTATAAAGGCCTTTGGTTCAACCTTTTCTTTCTCCGGCATGGTGTTCACAAAGTATGAACCGTCAGCATTTTTGATAACGGCATCCTGGTTGTCAAACGGAATGATTACAGCGTTTGTTTGTCCTGCCTCAACACCGTTGCCAGCCATTGTTATGTAATTGTTGATGAATTTTTGACCGGTTACACGCTTAACAGCTGATGCAGGTACCGGTAACTGTACGCCAAAACCATTACGGAATGATGAGCCTGCTGCAAGTGGTTTAAAGGTAGTGTACAAGTCAACCACTTTGTTTTTAGCGCTTAACACAAATTTATAGCGGTAATTGATTACAAGGTCATTCATGTCGTAATCACCTTTCATTGGCCAGTTATCTTCAAAACCCCATTGTGCGTAAGTAGTTTTGCTTGGGTAATAGTCGTCAAACGCACGCTCAGGGTCAGTTGGGTACTGGTCTTTATCGTCGTTTACGCCGTCACCATCAGTATCTTGGTTCGTATCAACAGGAGGCACGCCTACGGTATCAATAGCGTCGTCAACACCAGAGTTAGCAAAGAAAACTATGTCGTTGAAATCCTGGTCGCATTCCTGTTCGGTTCTGATAATGTCTTCAAAACCGATCACAAAATGTTTGTTCTCGTTGTCTCTAAGTATGATGCTGTGTTTTTTTGATGAAGACTCAGTTTCGGGGTTAAAAGCGTTTTCAGAGTAATAACGGGCTACGCTGGTATTTACATCGCTCAATGTCCATGAGTTGCGCAATACTATAAAGCCAATGCTTGTACCGGCTTCAAAAGTGCCCAGTTTTACTTTGTTGCCTGATTGTAAAGCGCCGCCGCTGCCGCCTGCAGAAGCGTTAGGGAAAATATAGGTAGCCTTGGCAATTGCGTCGGCATTGCTTGGTTTGTTATTAGTTGGGTAAGTATAGTAAGCTAAAGTGTTTTGGTACGATGCACCTTCAGAAACGAAAGTCACTGATACATCAGTACGTTTGGTAATACGCAGGGTTGTAGGCGTGTTGTCCTGCAAGTACTCCGGGTGATTTTGCGGAACTGGTACCGACTCAGGCAGGGAGTTGTTCACATAACGCAGCATCTGCGGGCTGATCGGCTCCACTTCAGTTTCCATATATTTAGGGATACCCAGGTAAAGCGGGTAGTATATATCGTCGCGAATAGCATCCTGTGCAGATGTATAAGGCGCAGGGTAAACAAATTGAGTGTTTACAGGCGCTTGGGTATTTACCGCAGCAACTTTAAGGTTACGGTTTTTCACTGCTTCGGCAATGGCATCGCCGGCTAGCCCTGTTTTGCCACCAATTACAACATTTGTATTGTTGCCATTGATGTTTGCATGCACATTGCGTAATAAGCCCACATAAGCAGGGTCAATAATAAGTTGTTTGGTTGATGATGCGATGTTAAGCTTTATGTTTAACTGGCCTGAATTGTCTGTGATGCCTTTAAATACAGGTTCAGTTGTTTCGGCTCCATCTTCGTAAATGTTTACCATAGCACCGGCGATAGGTTCGTTGGTGTTTGTACGTAAGGCAACGTTTACATTTACGTCTTTAGAAGTGTTAAAAGTAAAGTTACCGGATGCAGCGCCTGTTGGCGCTCCTGACGCAGGGCTTTGGTTAAAGGTCTCTTTTTTACAAGACACTACACCAGCAACACCTGCCGCAAATAGCAGTGTTAATAATTTTTTCATAGTTATGTATTTGTAAGATGTTACCTATTAAGTGGCAAACATGCCTCCAAACACCATAATTAACTGAAAGTAAGTGATTAAACGTTTTTTAAATGAAAGTAATTTAATCTCAAATGGGTAATTATTTCCGATATGTGTGTAATTATTTCTACAAAGTAAAATTATGCCAACTTTCCTGAAAGTTGTATAAAAAAAGAAAGCATTGCCATTCGGCAATGCTTTCCTTCACAATCACTAAATTATTGTTATTTGGTATACAAAAGCGAGGTGTTACGATAGCCTGTGCCTAAGTTGCTGTACCAGTCGGTAAACAATGTACCTCCAGACGCTGCCCACTCTGCAAAGTGTAGGTAAGCTTGAGTAACATTTACTTTTTCAAGAGGGTAATATATAGCTGTATTGTAGCTGATAGCCCATGGCCAGTTCTCATTAGAGAGGTAGTATTTGCCTGCTGATGGTTTAGAAGTGTCATCTGCTGTGCCGAACAATTTGCTATCTGCTTTATCAGTTGGAGCAAAGCTTGGTAAGTGTACTTCGTATGATCTGCGCATATTGCTGATCAGGAACGGATTGAACGCTGATGGCTGTAAGTTACTTTGTGCTACCGGTGAAGTAAAGTTTACAGTTACCGTTACTGCCGAGCCAGTTACTTTGCTTAACTCATTTTTTGTATTTACGAATAAGTTTCCATCTTCATTTTTTATAACGTTGTCATGGTTGTCAAACGGAATGATAACTGCTTTGGTCTGACCGGCTTCAACACCGTTTGATGCAAGGCTGATGTAACCGTTGTTTACCTTTTGGCCGCTTACAGATGATACTGCTGAAGCTGCTACTGGTAATTGTACGCCGAAACCATTTTTGAACGATGCACCAGCTGCAATTGCATTGTATGTACCTTCAAGGCTTACTACTTCGTTTTTAGCGTTCAGAACGAATTTGTAACGGTAGTTCACTACAAGGTCATTCATGTCGTAGTCGCCTTTGTTTGGCCAATTGTCTTCGAAAGCTACTTGTGAGTAACCTGTTTGTGATGGGTAGTAGCTGTTGTAAGCTTTAGTTGCATCATCAGGGTAAGCGTCAAGCTCATCAAGTACGCCGTCGCCGTCACGGTCGCCACCGTCGTCAACTGGTTTTACACCGTCTTGAGATATACCTTCAACTGGGTTTGAAGTAGCGTAGAATACAAGGTCATTAAAGTCGTTATCAGAATCTGTATCACGCGGAAGATCTTCAAAACCGATCAGGAACAATTTGTGCAAGTCATCATACATCAACACTGAATGTCTTTTAAGGCTTGTTGAAGCTTCAGGGTTCAATGCATCTATAGAGAAGTACTTAGTGCTGCCGGTAGCGACGCTGATGTTGCTGCTGCTCCATGCGTTTTGTAACAGGATGAAACCTATTGAAGTACCAGGCTGGAAACGGCCGATTTTTACTTTGTCGCCACTTTGTAAACCACCGGCTGAGCCATATGCAGATGCATTAGGGAACACGATAGTAGCGTTAGTAACATCGCTCAATCTTGTAGGAGGAACCCCTGTTTTGTAAGTGAAGTAAGCTAAAGTGTTAAGGAAACCAGCGCCTTCAGATACGAAAGTGATCCACACGTCTGACTCTTTAGTAATATTCAGGTTAGTAGTAGCTGTGCTTGACAGGTACTCTGGGTGTGTTTTAGTAAGCGGGTTTGACTCTGGTAATGATGAGTTAACAAAGCGCAATAGTGATGCGTCGATAACGTCGCCTGTTGCTTCTAAGTATTTAGGACGGCCAAGGCTTGCAGGATAAGTGCTGGTGTTAACAACCGCTTCGCTTGAAGTTCTGTAAGGTGATGGGTAAGCGAAGGTAGTGTAGTTAACGGTAGCGAAAGTTGTTAAAGCGTTAGCCGATTTTCTGTCAGCCACAGTGCCTAAAACATCACCGCTGAAACCGTTCTGACCGCCAATTACAACTGATGTGCTGTTGTTGTTGATTGAGGCTTTTACATTGCGTAATAAACCTACATAAGCAGGATCAATAACCAGTTGCGATGCTGATGTTGGTACCGTTACTTTGGTTTGTATAGCACCATTTTTATCGGTAACTGCTTTAAATATAACCGTGTTAAGGTCGTTAGCGTTGTATACGTTTACCACAACGCCAGATAGCGCCTGGTTGTTATTGGTTTTTAATGAAATGTTAAGACTTACATCTTTTGTTGTGCTGAAGTTAAAACCATCAGGAGCAATCTTTGTTGTTTGATTGTCTGTGCCTGGGGTTACTACTGAGCTGCTGTCTTTTTTGCAAGACGTCAAACCTGCTATTGAGCATAAAAACAGGTAAGTAAAAAATCGTTTCATAATAATTAGTGTGTGTGTTATGTTTGAGAATAGGCAATTAGCAGTCCAAAACTCAAAAATAGCGTTTAAAGCCTGAAAAGGGCGATTTTCGCCTGTGCCAGCTTAACGCTAACGGGAATATATTCCCCAAACGGGAAAGATAGCTATGTCTTCACTGTGGAATTTCCCCGCTCAAGCAAAAAAAATCCCGGCTACATTGCTGTAACCGGGATGGTGTGATCACACACTATTAAATGGTCAGTTAAATTGATTCTTACTTTGTGTATATAAAGCTGTTATTACGGTAGCCCGATGCCGTGTTGCTATACCAGTCCGGATATTGTGAACCGCCTGATGCTGCCCATTCTGCAAAGTGAAGATAAGCTTTGTTGATATTAGCCCTCTCCACAGGATACAAGATTGCGTTAGTATAGCTGATCGCCCAAGGCCAATTCTCTGTTGACAGGTAATATTTACCAGAACTTGGAGTAGACGCATCGTCAGCCGTACCAAAAAGATTTTTGGCTGCTTTATCAGTAGGAGCATAACCGGGAAGGTGTACTTCATAAGCGCGACGCTGATTGCTGATGAGGAACGGGTTGAATGCTGAGGCTGCAAGACTAGCCTGCGGTACTGGTGATGTAAACGTTATGTCTACATTGACTGGAGTTCCTGCTACCTTGTCTGTAGTAGGTTCTGTGTTGATTATGAAAGATCCATCCGGGTTTTTAATTGCTCCATCCTGGTTATCAAATGGAATGATGACAGCCTTTGTTTGACCGGACTCAACGCCATTTGACGCAAGGGATAAATAAGTTCCGGTAATTTTTTGACCGGTTACAGAGGCAACGGTTGATGCTGCTACAGGTAATTGCACACCAAAACCATTTTTAAATGAAGCGCCTGCCGCCACCGGAACAAACTCGCCTTTCATAGTTACCACCTGGTTTTTGGCGTTGCTTACAAACGAATAGCGATAATTTATCACTAAGTCGTTAAGGTCATAATCACCTTTATTCGGCCAGTTATCTTCAAAAGCTACTTGCGCATAAGTACTTGCTGATGGGTAATAGCTGTTGTAAGCTTTTGTCGCATCATTAGGGTAGGCGTCAAGCTCGTCAAGTACGCCGTCGCCGTCGGTATCGCCGCCATCATCAATCGGCGGAACGCCTTCATTAGATATTGCAGTAATAGGATTGGCAGAAGCATAAACCACAAGGTCATTAAAGTCATTGTCAGATCCTGATTGACGGTTTTGGTCCTCGAAGCCTAATAAGTATAACTTATGCACATTGTCATAAAGCATTACACTGTGCCTGCGTGTCGCCGTTGTTGATTCAGGGTTAAACTTATCAGTAGTATAAAATTTGGTAGCTGATGCGTTAACAGTTGTGCCAGTCCATGCATCCTGAAACAACACGAATGCGATTGATGTACCAGCTTCAAAAGTGCCCAGTTTTACCTTGTCACCGCTCACTAAGCCACCACCTGATCCGTAAGCAGAAGCATTAGGGAAGATGTAAGTAACTTTATCAATGCCGCCAAGTATGGTGCCGCCTGTGGCTGCTGATGGTGGCGTACCTGTTTTATAAGTATAGTATCCGAGTGCGTTGCGGTAACCGGCTCCTTCAGATACAAAAGTTACCCACACATCAGACTTTGCAGTAACATTTATGGTTTGCACTGCTGTTGAAGTAAGATACTCAGGGTGAGTTGTAGTTAACGGAGAGCCCTCAGGTAACGATGCGTTCACGTAAGAGAGTAACGATGCCTCAATAACGTCGGCATTGGCTTCCAGATAAACTGGCTTGCCCAGGTTGGTAGGACTGGTAAATGCGTTTGAAGCATTATAGCTGCCCGGGTACACATAATCTGTAGTGAGCAGGCTGCTGGTACCTAAGCCGTTGTTGCGTTTACTGAATGATAAAGCCTCCGGAACGATATCGCCAGAGTAACCTGCTTTGCCGCCTATAACTGCTTTTACAGATGACCCTTTGATAGATGCATTTGCAAAGCGCAGCAAACCAACGTAAGCCGGGTCAATTATCAATTCTTTTACATAAGACGGTACATTCACCTTTGCCTTCAAATTACCGTTCTCATCAGTAACACCTTTGTAAATGGCTGCATCAGCAGTGGTATTTGCTGGGTTGTAAAGGCTTACCACGACGCCCGGAATGGGTTTGTCATTATTGGTTCGCAAGGTAACATCAACATCCACATCAACACTTGTTTTAAATGTGAACCCTTCCGGCGCAATCTTATCCACAGGGACTTCTGGTGTAGGGTCGCTTGCATTCTTCTTACTGCATGACGACATCCCGACTACTCCCAGAATCAGCGCAAGTGTGTAAATTCTTTTCATTTCGTTAATATTTTGTGCTTATTACGAACAATTTTAAATTATTGTTACGTTTTGAGTGCGCATGTTAATCTCTGAGAAAAAACGTTTTTCTTGAGTGGAAAAACGTTTAATCAAAATGCCCTGATAGGCTTTATTCTAAAAAGGAGTAGTTTTTTTAAGTGTAACAAAGCCTATTATTTTGAATCTCAGCATAAAAATCACATCACGATGCTTAAACACTTATCGGTTATTGCCCTTGTTGCCGCTTTATTATTCAACGTTCAATTTGTTCGCGCACAGAAAGTGGATACCATTACGCCGGGCAAGAGTTTGCTTGTTAAGCAATTGAAGCCAGGTTTAAAGCAATACATGGTATACTTTCAGATGCCCGCACGCAGTAAAAGCATGAATGTATCACTATGGGTGAGAAATGTGGAGAGTATAACATCGGGCGGACAGTCAGTTTACCGTACCACCCAGCATTGGTATGGCGCTGATACCAATCAATACCGGCATATCATCTCCATAAACAATGCTTCAGATTTTAGTCCTGTATATCACGAGGAAACAGTCGGCAGCAAAACCAAAGCTTACAATTGGAGTGCTAAAAAGGTTACGGGCACTGACACGCTCAATGCTAATCTTGCAAAAGATTTCAACGTGGATCTGACTTTCCCGGTATTTAACTGGAACCTGGACATAGAAACCTTTGAGATGCTGCCCCTCGCAGCCGGGAAGGTATTTGCCATCCCTTTTTATGATGCGGGCACGGTGCCACCTGCTTATGTGATTTACAAAGTCGCCGGCAGCGAGGTGTTAAGCTTGTTCGGCAATGAAAAGGTAGACTGCTGGAAACTGGTACAAGAAGGTGATTATCGCGGTAATAAGTTTACCCAGACGTTTTGGATCAGCAAGAAAACGCATGAGTTTTTAAAAGAGGAAGACGTATTTAATGGCGGCTATCGTTATAAGGTAAAGTTGCCTGGCAACGCACCTGATGTAGTAACGAGATTTAAAAGGTAAACCGAGTTTTATTGAATGCGTTTTAGCGTAGCGTCTAAAATCGCATCACAGTTCTCGCATGGCGCGTACCCTACCATAATATCGGGCTGTAGTCCAACTTGCTGTGTTTTGGTGCCATCAGCAAATTTAACACCCACACTGGTGATAGTTAAATAGAGTTGTTTCCCAACAGTTGGTATAGATGTAATGTCCCCATCGGCGCCTGCAGTTCTGCGGCCAACCAATAAGCAGTCTGGCGCCGCACTTTTTAGTTTGGTAGCTAAAAACTCTGGCCGGCTTTTAGAGTCTTCAGATATTAAGCAATAGATCTTTTTATTGATGCAGGTGCCATCTTTTGCCGAGTTTATAACCTGTTTGGCGAAGTACTCGGGCGTGTCTGTAGCTGTAGTGTATTCTATAACCGGTACATTATCACGAAGCAGGCATTCACTGAAATCGGCTACGAAGTTCCAATCCGGATAAGTTCTGCAGTCGATTATCAGGTTGTCAGCTATATTTATCAATCGCAATGCCGAGTCTCGCATATTTGCCTTCCAGGCAGCAGGGTTAATAAAAAGGGTGTGTTTTTCTCGGTAGTACTTAAGCGCTTCTCCGGCCGGTGGCAACGTATTTTTATTTTGATAATGTTGCCATACATATGATACAGACTTTGCTAAATTTTCTTGAGATTGCGAAAAAGTCGTATCAACAACCTTATCCTGGCTGCTGTAAATCATCGTTAACTGGTTTGTAAAAGCTGTAGGCAGCATATTTAGCCAGCAACTGCGTTCCAGATAATGGTTTTTCAATATTGGATCGGATTCACTGATGTATGCTTTCAACTCATCTATAAGTGAGTCTATATTAATGCCACCTATCTTAATTAACTGATCGCCTTTTTTAATGCCGCTGCTTTGTGCAAAGCCCGGTTCAGCATCAGCAACCAACGCTTTACCGTCCTTATTAATGCGGATGTCGATCGGCAAAAAGCTGAATACACTTCCATAAAGTCTTTCGGCCATTATAAATGGTCCCATTGGAACCCAGGCATGACCATCGGCAATACTGGCATTTAACTTAAGTAATGCCCTTGTATAAGCCGGCTCAGTATCGGCTAAAAGAAATTGCGGCAATAATGCATTTAGCGTCTGATCCCAGTTGGGTAACTGCTCGTCTTTATACGGATAGAAATAATTGATGATATTCCAATAGCGAAATATCTGCACCAATCTTGCCCGAGGGTCTGGAACGGCATTTACATCTGGATTGCTTTCTATAAAATGTGGTGCAGGCGAATCATCATCCGGTGCTTTATAATACCTTGATGCACCCATTGAAGCGCTACATAAGGCATCGATTATCTTTCGCCTGTTTTGATCGTTTATAGCATGGTTGTTTACAATTTGTAACTGATAGGGAGTTAAGTGCGGCATTTTGCCATTAGATGGTGCCTGAACTACCTGCAACAGCTTAGCCAGTGTCTTGTTCAGATCAAGTGGCCGGTCAAAATGTTGTAATGCGGACAGGCTTGCCATTAATTGTTCATCCCAGTCTAAATCTTTATAAATCGATGTAGGGTAATAATATTTTAGCAAGCCCCAAACTTTACCGATGAGGGCGAGGTTAGCTATATTGCTACTGTTGTTAACAAAGGCCGCTTTGTTTTGCTTATAAACATGCAGCGCATTACCGCTGATAAGCATTGCTTTAAGTTGTGCTATTTTTATATTACCAGTCCCGTTTACTGAAAAGCCGATAACCAATGAATCAATTCCTTTTTCAAGTGAGAAACTATGTAAATAGGAGATAGATGTGCCTGACACGGGTTTGCTTAAATATATTGTACGGATTTTATTTTGAAACCCCACCAGAAAAAAAACGCAGGAGTCGCCACCGCTTAAGGTTTGGCTTAACCTGAGATCGATATCAAGAAGTCCATGCTGCTTTGAAGTGAAGCGTAAGCCTTTAAGAACATTAATGTGCTGCTTTAAGCCATTTAAGGTAATTTGATTGAGTAGTGCGCTGTCATTGCCGGTAGTGATTTGTACCCGCCCGTCGTTTTTGTGTGAAAAAATTTTCCATTTGCCGGGCGGTAATTGCTCTTGCCCGAAAACAGGAAGGAGGCTGATTAGCAACAATAGAGTGAACAAGTATTTCATAAGCAAACTTCGGTTCGGCGGGATGATGCACGTCTAACCTAAGCATTAAAATTCGGCTTTACAATACATAGCTCATTGAGCTGAAGGATCAAGCAGGGCTTTCAGCGACTCTATGGTGTCGGCTTCTTCTTTAGGCTTGTCGTGCCGCCAGCGCAAAATACGCGGAAAACGCAGCGCAATGCCCGATTTATGGCGGGTAGATTTGTTGATGCCCTCAAACCCAATCTCAAAAACCAATTCGGGTTTTACGGTACGTACCGGGCCAAATTTTTCGAGGGTGTTGCGCTTAATAAAGTAATCCACTTTGTTAATCTCCTGGTCGGTAAGCCCGGAGTAAGCCTTTGCAAAAGGCACCAGTTTATCACCATCCCATACGGCAAAGGTGTAGTCGGTGTAAAGGTCAGCGCGGCGGCCATGCCCTTTTTGCGCGTAGATTAACACGGCATCAACTGATAGCGGGTCAATTTTCCATTTCCACCAGTCACCGCGCCGGCGGCCCACCTGATAGGTAGCGTTTTTGCGTTTAAGCATAATACCCTCGGCAAGCATAGCCCGCGATTGTTCCCTTTGCTGTTCAAGCTTTTCCCAGCTATCAAACCCGATGAGTTGTGACAGACGGAAAATTTCCGGCCAGGGCGTCTCGCTTTGTAATCCTTCAAGTATGGTACGCCTTTCGGCCTGGGTATAACTGCGGATGTCTGACCCTTGATATTCTAAACAGTCGTATGCAATAAGTGCTATAGGGCTTTCGGCCAACAACTTTTTTGACAGGTTTTTTCGCCCTATGCGCGTTTGTAATATGTTAAAAGGAAGCGGCGCACCATTGCCAAAGGCCAGTATCTCCCCATCTATAACGGTACCATCAGGCAGGGCATTCAAAAAAGGGTGCAACTCGGGGAACTTTTCGGTGGCAAGATCTTCGCCACGGCTCCAGATAAATATATGGCCCTCGCGCTTGATAAGCTGGGCGCGTATACCATCCCACTTCCACTCGGCCTGCCAATCTTCAGGAGCACCGAGCGCTTGTTCCATATCGGCAGCGTTTTTTTGCTTTTCAGATGTTTCCTGTATGGGGTACGCTAAAAAGAAAGGGTATGGGCGTGATAGATCGTCGGCCGCACCCTGTGCTTCCATCAATTGTTGATAGCTGTAAGTTTCAGGCATCCAGCTGCCCATTATGCGATGGGTAAGTGTGGCAGCATCGATGCCGGTAGCTTCGGACAACGCTTTTATAACCAAATTTTGCGAAACACCAACGCGAAAGCTGCCGGTAAGTATCTTGTTAAATACAAAACGCTCCCGCTTCTCCAGCATCATCCAGCTTTCGGTTAGCCAAAGTTTTTTCTCTTGCTCATTGTGGCTAGCTATCTCGTTTATTTCGGCAATCCATTCAGATAATGTTTTGCTGGCAGTATCAATGGCCTCAGGCATAAGTAGCGACATGGTTTCGGCAAGGTCACCTACGATGGTATAGCTTTCCTCAAACAACCATGCCGGTATGTTCGATAGTTCTATAGCCCAGTGGCGAACAAGCGTGGCATTTATAGGACGTTTCGGGCGACGACCGGTAAACAACGCAAGCATGTGCATTTTGTCTGCATCAGGCACCTGGTTAAAATACTCCTTTATAACACGTACCTTTTCATTGGTCTTGTTGGTTTCGTCGAGTGAGAGAAATAATTGAGCAAATGCTTTCATTGGTCATCTCCTTTCTCTCCGGCGGAATTATCGCCATGGTGCGAAAGTTCTTTATTTAAATTTGATGCTTCCTTGTTTGTTGCAGGTTTGGAAGCCGTAGCTAAGGCTTCCTCATCAGTAAGATTTGATGACACTTCCTCTTCTTCGTTATCTCCATACAGCGTATGTACTTCGTGGGCATCAAACCCTAAATCATTTAAATAGCGGGTAAAGGCAGCGGTGTAACCATGGGTAAGGTAAACGCTTTCGCATCCCGTAGCGTCTATTGCACTAATTAAGCCGTCCCAGTCGGCGTGGTCCGATAGGATAAAGCCTCTGTCCGCCGCGCGACGGCGTTTTGCCCCGCGCAGAGCCATCCAACCTGAGCAATAACCAAAGCTATAGGGCTGGAATTTGCGCATCCAAGGCGTGCCTATGGCAGAGGGCGGGGCAAGAATTATTCCTTTTCGCACTTCATCCTTAGATGTATCTGCAGTAATTCGGGTTGTTTCATTTAAAACAATGCCGTTACGGCGCAGAGCCTCATTAGTATTTTCTATAACGCCGTGCGTATAGGCACGGCCTATGCTTAAATCGAGGTTTTGCAATATACGTTGTGCCTTGCCTAAAGAGTAGCCGGCTATAACGGTGGCAAGGCCCTGCTGCACATTGCTTTGCCACCAGTTATTTACGTTATTAAAAATATCCGCCTGCGATTGCCACTTAAAAACCGGCATACCGAACGTGCATTCGGAAATAAAGTGATGGCAGGGAACCGGTTCAAAAGGGGTGGAAACGCCATCGTCCTGTACTTTATAATCGCCGGATACTACCCACACCTGCCCCTTATAACTAATCCTTATCTGCGCCGACCCGATCACATGCCCGGCAGGGAACAGGCAAATCTCTACCCCATTCTTATTAACAGTTTCGCCATACTCCACCGTTTGCAGATTGATGTCGCCCAGGCGATAGTAAAGTACTTCGCGGCTAAGGTGATGTGCCAGGTAATGCTTGTGCCCCCAATAGGCGTGGTCGGCATGTGCGTGAGTAATCACGGCATCGTCAACAGGCTTCCAGGGGTCAATATAAAATTTGCCCTGTGCACAGTAAATACCTTTATCCGTAAACTCAAGCAAAGGGCTGGTCATAGGTATATATAACCACTGCTGCTCCTGATTGGTTTTGCGGCAGGTTAAACAATGTTTGCCATAATTAGCGCTATTTTATAATGTTGCCTTATATTCGTAAAAAATATTTTGTTTATGGAACTGTATAGCGTTTTCAAATTAATTCACTCGGGTTTCAGGTATGTAGCTTTGCTGCTGGTTATACTGGCCGTATTGCGTGCACTTGTTGGCTGGTTTGGCAATAATACTTATGGCGAAGGCAATCGCAAGCTTAACCTCTTTGCCATGATAGCTATGCATACACAGTTTCTTTTTGGTATAGTATTGTATTTCCTTAGTCCGTTTGTACAATTTAGCAGCGCTACCATGAAAGTTGCCGAAACCCGTTACTGGACCGTAGAACACGCTGTAATGATGCTGTTTGCTATTGTACTGGTAACTATTGGCCATAGCAAATCTAAAAAGATACAACTGCCGCAAGGCAAGCACCGTATAGTAGCAATATTTTACGGACTGGCCCTATTGGTAGTTATTGTAGCTATCATTCAGAGCAAACGCCCATTCTTTGGTATAACTGTATAAAAATTTTACAAAAAATTTGCAAACTCAATTTTCTTTATAAATTTGCTCACGCATTATGATCAAGACAACTCATAACAATATTTGGTGGCGCCAATCAATTTTGGCAGCCGGATAGAGTATTTTCTGATCAACTTACTAACCAATTATAAACCTAATTTGGAACCCGGCGAATCTCACTCATTCGGCGGGTTTTTTTTTGAATTATAGTTTTAACTGATGAAGGACTTTAAAATAAATACCACTTATAAAAAGCTGCTGGCGGATACCACCACCCCGGTAAGTATATACCTGCGCCTGCGCGATGTGTACCCTAATACGTTGCTGCTGGAAAGCTCTGATTACCATAGCCGTGAGAATAGTTTAAGCTATGTGTGCTGCGAGCCTATTGGTGGCCTTACTCTTAATAAGGGCGAACTTAAGTTGAGCTATCCCGACGGCAGCAAGCAGCAGTTCGCTAAGGGGGAATTTGATTTGATTAATGAAATCAATACCTTTTTAGCTGTTTTTAAAACTAATGCGAGTCCGGTTAAGATTACATCAAATGGTTTATTTGGTTACTTTACGCATGAAGCGGTAGAGCATTTCGAGACCATCAAGCTAAAGCAAGTGGAGAATGATGCCCGGCAGATACCGGAGATGCAGTACCATATTTACCGCTACATCATCGCTATCGACCATTTTAAAAACGAGCTGTATATATTCCATAACCAGGTAGAAGGCGGTGCTACCAATGGTGGTATCGAAAAAATGGAATACCTTATCAAGAACAAAAACTTCCCGGAGTATAATTTCAAAAGCGAAGGAGCAGAACAGTCCAACATTACAGATGACGAGTTTATTGCTGTGGTAGAGAAAATGAAGCAGCACATTTACCGTGGCGATGTTTTCCAGATTGTGCCTTCGCGTGCATTCTCAAAAACCTTTACCGGTGATGAGTTTAATGTGTACAGGGCACTGCGTTCCATTAACCCTTCGCCCTACCTGTTTTATTTTGATTATGGTAATTTCCGCATATTTGGTTCGTCACCAGAAGCTCAAATTACTATAAAAGATCGCGTAGCAAGTATATTTCCTATTGCCGGTACGTTTAAGCGTAGTGGAGATGATGAGCGCGATGCAGAGATAGCACAAAGCCTGAAGAATGATCCTAAGGAATCGGCCGAGCATGTTATGCTGGTTGACCTGGCCCGGAACGATTTGAGCCGGCATTGCAAGGATGTAGAAGTAAAGGCTTTTAAAGAGGTGCAATATTACTCGCACCTTATCCACCTCGTGTCGCACGTGAGCGGCAAGTTACGGGATGAGGCATCGGCTTTTAAAATCGTAGGTGACACCTTTCCGGCAGGTACCTTAAGCGGTGCGCCTAAATACCGCGCTATGGAAATCATCGATGAAAATGAAAACATCAAACGCAGTTTTTATAGCGGTGCTATAGGATTTCTGGGTTTTAACGGCGATTTCAATCATGCTATCATGATCCGTTCATTTTTGAGCAAGAATAACACGCTGCACTACCAGGCAGGGGCAGGCATAGTTGCCGGGTCGGTGCCGGAAAGCGAGCTGAATGAAGTAAATAACAAGATAGCGGCTTTAAGAAAGGCCATTGAACTGGCGGAGGACTTATAAGAACTTATTATGAAACCCAATATATTAATAATAGATAATTACGATTCATTCACCTATAACCTGGTGCACCTGGTAAACGAAATTGGTTTGGAGTGCGAGGTTTGGCGTAACGACCAGTTTAAGCTGGAGGATGTAGATGCGTTTGATTATATCATTCTTTCTCCGGGGCCGGGTATCCCGTCTGAGGCTGGACTACTTTTGCAGGTGATAGAACGCTATGCACCCACAAAGAGCATATTTGGTGTATGCCTTGGTCAGCAAGCCATTGCCGAGGTTTTTGGCGGCAGTTTGCATAACCTGAGCCAGCCTATGCATGGCATTGCCACACCTATAAAGGTGACGGATGGCGAAGAAGGCCTGTTTGCGGGTCTGCCGCAAAGTTTTAATGTAGGCAGGTATCACTCGTGGGTGGTAAACAGGGAAGGTTTGCCGTCCGAATTAACCATTACCGCTATTGATGAGCGTGATAATTCCGTAATGGCATTGCGGCACAAGCAATATAATGTGAGGGGTGTGCAATTTCATCCGGAGTCTGTATTGACAGAATACGGAAAAGAAATGCTTAAAAACTGGCTTGCTGTTAGTAATGGTTAAAAGGAGTAATTAAATTACTAACCATATAAACAACTCAACTGTTGTCATTTCAAGCGGAAGCAGAGAAATCTGCAGGTCTACGTAACTATAGCAAAGAATAGATGTGATCTATCCTTTGCAAATGGCTCGATAGACTTAATGAATTTCTACTCGTTCTCCCGTCGGAATGACAACTTATCATAAAAGATTAGAACTTACATGAACATACTCGATACGATAGTTGCAAATAAGAAAGTAGAGGTCGCCGCAGCCAAAGCGCAGGTCAGCATAGCCCAGTTGGAGGCTGCAGAACACTTTGGCCGTGAAACCTATTCGTTCCGCGAATTTCTGCTTGCGCCGGAGCGTACCGGCATTATTGCGGAGTTTAAACGTAAGTCGCCTTCTAAAGGGATAATCAACGACCGTGTATCAGTAAAGGATGTTACTACAGCGTATGCGGAAGCAGGGGCTTCAGCGCTATCAGTACTTACCGATGAGCAGTTTTTTATGGGTTACCAGGCCGACTTGCTCGAGGCTCGGGCACATAACCAGATACCTGTTCTTCGTAAAGATTTTATGATAGATGAGTACCAATTGTTTGAGGCAAAGGCATGGGGAGCTGATGTTATATTGTTGATAGCCGCTATTTTAACCCCTGAAGAAATAGATGCATTGGCCTTACGCGCTAAAAGTTTAGGGCTGAATGTGCTACTTGAAGTCCATAATCTGGAAGAGCTGAAGCGCAGTATCAACCCAAACGTGGATGCCATAGGGGTGAACAACCGCAACCTTGCCGACTTCAGCGTTTCGGTAGAAACATCTTTTGAACTGGCAGAGCATATTCCCGCAGAGTTTTTAAAGATATCGGAGAGTGCTATTAGTCACACCAAAGTGATAAAGCAGCTTAAAGAGGCAGGTTTCAATGGATTCCTGATAGGCGAAAACTTTATGCGCGAAGAAGACCCAAGTGCTGCAATAAAAGAGTTTGTAAAGGGATTATAAGGTTGATTGACTCACATTTCCGTTAAATCGCATTCGTTTCGATATTATGGATTTTTGATAAACTTGGAATGAGACATGCTGAACATCGTTCAGTATGTCTTTTTTCTATTTAAGCAAAATTCTTACCTTTGTTTCATCATGGAAATTACTACCATATTTGTTTAGTACTTTAATCCCCAGGGCATGCTATCCTCAATAGCTGGATTGGAGTACGTTAATTAATCCAAATTTTTTAAAATAAAGAAGTGCCTTTAAGGAGGCGGATTGCTGCTCTTATGCTATTTTGACATAAGCGATGCGCAAGTCAACGCTTTTAGTAAATTGGCATTTCTATTGATAATCATTTTATTGAATGAGAAAAAAGTTTTATGATACTGCTGTGAAGCAGGAAAAAGCCGTGCTCGTGGGCGTAATCACCGCTGATGAGACGGAGGAAATGGAAAAAGAATATTTAGAGGAATTGCAGTTTTTGGTAGAAACGGCAGGCGGTAACACCGTGAAGCACTTCACCCAAAAATTGGTACGCCCTGAACGAGCTACCTATGTAGGTACAGGTAAGCTGGAAGAAATAAAGGAATACGTAGAGGCCGAGGAGATTGATATTGTGGTGTTTGACGATGAGTTGTCGCCATCGCAACTGCGTAATATTGAGAACGAGCTGAAGGTGAAAATACTTGATCGTAATAACCTCATCTTGGATATTTTTGCCGGTCGTGCGCAAACTGCCCAGGCTAAAACCCAGGTAGAATTGGCGCAGCTACAATACTTGTTGCCGCGCCTCACCCGCATGTGGACCCACTTGGAGCGCCAGAAGGGTGGTATTGGTATGCGTGGTCCGGGTGAGTCGCAGATAGAGACTGACCGTCGTTTGATCTTGAATAAGATATCGCTTTTAAAGGATAAGCTAAAGCAAATTGACAGGCAAAATGAAACGCAGCGCAAAAACCGGAATCAACTTGTAAGGGCTGCACTTGTAGGTTATACCAACGTTGGTAAATCAACCATCATGAACATGCTCAGTAAGTCTGACGTGTTTGCCGAGAATAAGCTATTTGCTACGCTGGACACTACCGTGCGTAAAGTGGTAATAGATAATGCGCCGTTTTTATTGTCAGACACGGTAGGATTTATCCGCAAATTGCCCCATCATTTGGTAGAGTGTTTTAAATCCACACTGGATGAAGTGCGCGAGGCCGATATATTGATACATGTAGTTGATATTTCGCATCCAAGCTTTGAAGACCAAATTCGCGCGGTTAACGAAACGCTGAAAGATCTCGGCGTAATGGATAAGGAAATGATAACGGTATTTAATAAGATAGATGCTTACCAGCCTGCAGAGATTTTTGAGGGCGAGGAAGTGCGACCCTTAACGCTCGATGAGTTTAAGCACAGCTGGATGGCTAAGCATAATAGTCCGGCTATTTTTATTTCAGCCGCTAAGCGCGAGAATATTGATGAGTTCAGGCAACTGATCTATGATAAGGTAAAGGCTATACATACCGCCCGCTATCCTTACGACCATTTACTCTATTAAAAAAGCCCCGGATCATCCGGGGCTTTTTCTTTGAAACGTTATTTATAGCTCAAACTTAGATAAGCTAACAAATTGCTGCACTCTTGAGGCAATTTCCGTTTCGCTTAAATCTTTAATTCTTTCCGGCCCAAATTTTTCTACACAGAAGGATGCCAACGCCGAGCCGTAGATAAGGGCGTTTTTCATATTGTTAAAGTTTACTGTGCCCACCTTAGCCAGGTAACCAATAAAGCCGCCTGCAAAGGTGTCGCCGGCGCCGGTAGGATCAAATACTTCGGCCAGCGGCAAGGCAGGCGTGGCAAATACGGTACCCTTGTCAAATAACAACGCGCCATGTTCTCCCTTTTTAATTACAAGGTATTTTGGTCCCATGGTCAATATCTTGTTTGCAGCCTTAACTAACGAATATTCGCCCGAGAGCTGTCGTGCTTCTTCATCATTGATGGTAAGCACGTCTACCATTTTAAGCGTATCCAGCAGGTCGTTAAGGGCAACATTCATCCAAAAGTTCATAGTATCCATTACAATGAGTTTCGGACGTTTGCGTAAACGGTTAATTACTGTTTGCTGCACCTGTGGTGTAAGGTTGCCCAGCATCAAAAACTCGCAGTCCTGGTAGCTTTCCGGTATTATCGGGTCAAAGTCGGCCAGTACGTTTAAATCAGTGGCGAGGGTATCGCGGCTGTTCATGTCGTTATGGTATTTGCCCGCCCAGAAAAAAGATTTTTCGCCTTTTTTTATCTGCAAGCCCTCGGTATCGATGCCATGACGGTTAAAATCTTTAATTTCTTCCTGATGAAAATCATCACCAACAACGGCTACAATTTTCACCTTGTCATAAAAATAAGATGCCGCCAGACCGGCGTAAGATGCTGAACCACCGACAATTTTATCTGTTTTACCAAAGGGTGTTTCAATGGCATCAAACGCCACGGTACCTATAACTACCAAACTCATGCTAAATAATTTTAAATTTTTTTTGGCAAATATTGTGAAATTAAACCGGAAATTATACTTTTGCACACCCAACCGGTAAAACACTCCTGAGTAGCTCAGCCGGTTAGAGCATCTGACTGTTAATCAGAGGGTCGCTGGTTCGAGCCCAGCCTCAGGAGCAAAAGCCTCACAGAAATGTGAGGCTTTTTTTGTGAAATAATTTAGATAAATCGGTGGAGTGCCGCTAACGTTGACAAGATATTTTAATGGGAGCGTATAAAATTACCTTAAAAATTGTGTTTGCAACAGCAGCGGTTTTGAGTGTTCTTACGGGCTTGGCTGCGCTGTCTGGAAAAGGTTACTATCGGTCTGTAGGTATATTCTTATTCTATTTCAATCTTATTCACTTTCCCTTGCTTATCACTTTCTTTTTTATGGTTTTTTATCAATGCCTTTTCAGAAAAAAGCCAATATCTTTTTTCAACACTGAAAGTATCTGCTTTTTGACGTGGATTTTGGCTACTATATTTTTAGCGTATTCTTGTCCGAATTGCTAAACCACTTTCCTTATTGGCGGAGCGCTGCTAATGCTGATGAATATCTTAATGGAAGCTTATGTTATTACCAGAGCCTGAAGTTCATTATCACGACTTTCTATAAAATAGTCTTTTGCTTAACTAATGATTAATTATTACTAAGTGGCTTTTAAGCGCTTAAACAAGTCATCCCGATAAGAACGAGAGAGCGGAATTCTTAGCGAATTTATAATAACCTGGTGTCGTTCTATTTTATCAATTTTAGATAGCGGGACTATAAACGATTTGTGAATGCGCACAAAACCATGCTGCGGGAGTTTACGTTGCAGCTCAATGAGTGTAATACGGGTTAAGGTGCGCTTGTTGTTTTCTACAATGCTTACGTAATTGTCTTCGGCCTCTATGTACAAAATACCACTAACGGGGATCTGTACCCAGTTATTACCATCTTTTACCAATAGCGTCTCTACATAGGCTGCTGGCTTAATGTCCGGTTGTCTCAAACGCAATTCAGCTTGCCTGTAAGCCTGCAAGAAACGTGTAAAATTGATGGGTTTTAGCAAATAATCAGTTGCTGCCAGATCAAACCCTTTAAGGGCATGCTCGGCATAGGCTGTTGTAAAAATGATCAGCGCCCGATCACGCACTATTTCTGCAAATTCCAGCCCGGTTAAGCCAGGCATGTTGATGTCTAAAAAGATGAGATTGACTGTGTTGGTATCAAAATATGCTAAAGCCTCGGTTGCGCTCGAAAACGTAGCTTGCAAATTTAGGCCAGGGATTTTTTGAGCATGGGCAGCTATTATATCCAGCGCAACCGGTTCATCATCTATGGCAATTGCATTTATCATTTCGCAGTTAGCAACTCAGTTAATTTGGTTCGCAATTGCTCGGGGCTTAGGTTCTTCGCTATAATCAAACCATCAGGGCCGATCAGGTAGTTCTCGGGTATAGACGATACGCTATACAATCTGGAAACTTCGTTATCCCAATGCTTCAGGTCTGATAGTTGCGTCCAGGGCAGGTTGTCTTCTTTTATTGCCTTTAACCAAGCCTGTCTGCCATCAGCACCATCAAGCGATATGCCTAAAATAGTAAAATTTTTGTTCTTGAAATCGCTATAAATAGCACTGATTTTAGGGTTTTGCTGCCTGCAAGGGCCGCACCAAGATGCCCAAAAATCAAGCAATACATATTTACCCTTAAAGGATGACAACCTAACCGGTTTGCCGGCGGTATCTTTTTGCATAAAATCGGGAGCTGGTACACCAGGCTTAAGCGTGATGAGGTCGGTCATGTGTTTAACAAATTCGCGACCCAGTGGAGTATTGCGCACATTAGCATCAAGCTTATTAAACATCGGTTTAAAAACCGCTAATTTAGGATGCGAACCGGCATATTCCATAAGCGCTACCAATGCTACATAACTTTGTAAGTTTTCTTCATAAAACTTTTTCAAATACGGCTTACGTGCAGCAGAAAGGCTATCCAATTTGATACCAAGTGATGTTTGTACTTTGGCATCTTTAGCAGCGCGAAGCTGCATACTTACGGCAAGGCGTTCGTCATCTATCCGCCTGGTCATTTTCTGAAGCTTTTGCTCATCTTCATTGATAGGCGAACCGGAAAAGTTGCCCCGGCATACACTATCGGTAGTGTTGAAGCGGATGGTGCCTGGGTGGAGATAAAGTCTGATCAGATCGACATGGGTGCTTATGGTAGATTGACGCATCAGTCCAAGCAATCCGACATTCTCCTGATCGGCGATCAGTGTGGCACGAATTGGACGTTTAGTTACACCTGTGAACGTATAGCCGCCCTTAGCTGATGCGTATACAGCCGAATCAATGATTACTTTGCCGTCTATTTGGTAAGCCAAAAAGAGCTTAGGCTGCTTCGTAGTGGTATTAAACTTTACAAGGAGAGTGAACGTGCTGTCGGGTGCATTTTGGGCAATAGCCAAGCCAGGCAGCAATGTAAATAGCAGCCAACACAATTGTTTTTTCATGATGAATTACGGTTCTATGTGTTTAATTTGATTTCAAGAATGGTGGTATAGTAAATTCCGTCATTATGTATTTCGAGGCGGTAGTTGTCAATATATAGCAGATCAAGTCTTTTTTTAGTAGTGGCCAAGCCTGTATTACTGTGTTTCAGCTGGCTGCCAGTATTTACAATGCTGTTGACTATCTTTAAAGTAAGCCAACAATTTTTTAAGTTAATATGCAGATCAACAAAGCACTCTTCGTCCATATTAATTCCGTGCTTAAAGGCGTTTTCTATGAAAGTAAGTAATAACAGTGGAGCAATCTTAAAACCCTCCTCAGGCACGTTAATTTCTGCACTAACTTTAATACTTCGTTTTTGTGGAATCCGGGCGTTTTGCAGTGATAGATAGTTTTCAATAAAACGTATTTCATCAGTTAAAGCTACCTCGTTATGTTGCATCCCGTGAACGGTGTAGCGTAGGAGATCAGAGAGTTTATCTACACCGTCTGCTGTCTTCATGGCATTTTCCTTAAGGGCGGTGCCATATAGGTAATTCAAGCTATTGAATAAGAAATGGGGGTTTAATTGAGCCTTTAGTGCGTCGAGTTCATTTTGCGATTGTTGAAGATCAAGGTCTTTTCTACGGTTGTATTGGCGGAAATAGTCGCGCACCAGCGCATAGACTAGAGCATATAAAGCCATAAAAAGTATAGGCCCCGCACCTGATAGTAACCCAAATACCTCTATAGTGCGCGGATGCCCTAATGCGAGGATTACAAATGCCACAAAAGCGAATATTAAACAGCTTAAAATAAATAGGGCCCATTTTAACCTCTTAAACAAAATTTGATAGTTAATTTCGGCTAGCAGGAGGGCGAATGCCAAAACCAACATGTCGTACCGAAATGTGTGGTTTAGAAAGTACTGCCATGAACTTACCGGCGATCCATCCTGATTAAAGTGATAATTGCCATGCAAGCTCACTTCATAAACATAGCTTATAACAACATAACTCACAGTAACTAACCACACTATCAAAAAATGGATGAGCCAACAGGTAGTGATTTTCTTGATCAGCGTTTTCATAGCATCAAAGAAAGGCAACTATATAATTAATTAATATTTAATGTGGCAAAATGCTTTAAATATGTGGTGAAATGCTTGTGAGGGATTAAGCGCAGTTAAAATGGCCTTTAGGTTGCCCACATATGAAGGACATATGTTGTATATATGGTATAATAAGGCAAAGAGGGAAAGGCAAAAGCTAAAGTAATAGTCAGCTTAAAGGTTGTAAAGAAAAAGAAGCTGCCTCATAATTGACTTATGAGAGGGCTTCTATTTTTTTGTGTATAATCTTAGCAGTTACGGCGGCTATAACGGTTATAAGCTGAATTTTGCTATCAATTGATTTACTTATTTGATTTGAATTATGACCTGTCCGACCATAAAAAATCTAACTGAATTTTTTTATTGCGTCGGCCGTAACGGGTGTGAAAAAGTTAATCAAATTACCGTCCGGATCCCGAAATAGTAACGATCGATTACCCCATGGCATTGTGGTAGGTTCTTGAATAACGTCATTAATAAAATCCTTGATCCTTCTGAATTCCTCATCAACGTTCACTACCCGGAACTCGATGATAACACTGTTATTACTGCCCGGGGTTATTATACCTTCGCCAAATAGACTCAATGTTCTCGTACTTCCTATGGCCAAGGTAGCCGTTCCGATAACCAATTCTGCAAAGTCATCTGTATACCATTGCGCGGACAACCCGGTTACCTGTTCAAAAAATTGAACTAAAGCTTTAATGTTAGCAGTTATAATTCTTAAAGACGTTAATTTCATGATATTGCAACTTAGTACTAATTTTTCACGAAGTAATATGATGCCATGACAGCAGTATGTCAGGGGTTGCGGAAGTTTTTTTCTTTATTTTTTAAATAGGAGGCAAGCGTCAATTCATGAGGTTTGAAACTTATGCCTACTTGGGTGACGTTTATTATTTTATCCAGATTAAACATCCGGTAATCTTGTCTTAACCTGCAATAAGCAATTAGCGACCAGTTTTCCTGCAGCGTATAATACAGGGCAAATGGCTCAATGCTTCTTTTTGTGATTTCATTTTTAGATGCCGACCTGTAAGTTATATTTAATACCTTAAATGATGTTAATGCATTTTGTATCACCGTTAAAGAGTTGCTCGTAGCTAACGTGGGTATAGCAGGGCTTACAGCAATCCTACTCTCCAACAGTTCTATTTTGTCTTTAGTAGTGTAGGTGAGTACTGCTTTTATCTTATTTATTGCTTCGCAATAGGCGGCGGTTAAGGAACTGTCGCTATTTCTCATAACCACCTGTTCAATGGTTATTAAAGCATTTGCCTCATCTTCTGTAAACATAACAGGTGGAATTCTATATCCATCCATCAATGAATACCCCTTTCCGTCTTTCATGTAAATAGGAACACCCGCATGCTCCAAAACTTTAATATCTCTATAAATAGTCCTGACACTTACACCAAATTTTTCGGCAAGTGTGGTTGATGTTAATATCCTTTTAGACTGCAACTGTGTTAAGATTGCTGTAAGTCTTGAAATTCTTTTGTTATCGGTATTACTCATTTGCGGGCTTGCTTGTCTGTAACCAAGTGATATGCACTGTGTGACTGGCTAATTTAATGAACTTTGATTCACTTACCTGTTCCATGATTTTGGAGTATTCATTATCAATATAACTGGCTTGCTGTACTTGTAAACATAAACGACTGAAAGGTCGCTTAATTAATGCTCTCCTTTCAGTCGTTTATGCATTTGCACGATCTGCTTGTGTATTAAAAATAATTGCTCATCATGTCTTCAATCAACCCCGGGCCGCTGGTTTGCCAGCCTGTTGCTTCGCGGGTTTTTTCGGAAAGAGATGGGCAATTGATAGAAGCAAAATGAGCGAACCAGCCAAAGTGTGCGGCAACTTCATCGCCGGATTTGCTGGTAACCGGCAGGTTTAATCCCCGGCCAATGGCGGTGGCTATCTCTTTGAATGGTACACCTTGTTCGGCAACCGCATGAAATATCCTTAGTTCCGGTTGTTTTTCCGCAATTAAACGGTAAAGTGCAGCAGCATCGGTACGGTGCACCGCCGGCCATTGGTTGCCGCCATCACCTACATAGGCGGATTCGCCTTTTTCGCGCGCCATAGCCATTACCATAGGCACAAAGCCGTGATCGCCTTTACCGTGGACACTCGGCGGCAGGCGAACGATATATACATTCACACCTTTTTCTTGCACCGCCTGGGCCGCCTCTTCTGATGCCGCCCTTGGTATCACGTCAGAACCGGCAGGTAAATGATCATCTTCATTAAGCAAACGGTCATAATTTAAAAGGCCAACGCCGGAGGTGATCACCAGCGGCTTGCTGGTGCCCGCAAGCGCCTCGCCCAGCGCTTCAATCACTTTCCTGTCCGCCTCACAGTTGGCTTTATATTGCGAAAAATCGTGGTTAAAGGCGGTGTGGATAACGGCGTCAGTAGCCGTTGCACCCTGGCGAAGCACATTTACGTCGTTTACATCACCCAATAATGGCTCTGCACCTGCGGCTGTTACTTCTGCGGCACCCTTTTCGGAGCGTACCAGGCCAAGCACGGTATGGCCTGCCGCTAATAAATCTTTTACTATAGCTGAGCCAACGAATCCTGAGGCTCCTGTTACAAATACATGCATACTATTACAATTTTATTTACACAACATTGCAAAGCAGGAGAGGCCTAAAACAAGGTCATTTGACGCTATTTTACCTACCGGAGCAGTTGTGCATGCCTTACGCGGTTAAGCGTTTTAAGCGACATGCCAAGGTAGGCTGCTATCATGCGCAGCGGTAAGCGATGCAGAAGATCGGGGTAGTCGAGCACAAAGCGTTCATATTTTTGCTCAGGACTGGCGCTTATGGCTAATAACAACTGTTGCCGGGTGCGGTAAGTGTTTCTGGATATTAATTGCTCCGAAAGGCTTTTTAACCCGGGGATGGTGGTTAGCAGACTTATAAAATCAGCTTTGGTCCATAACATAATCTCACTCGCCTCAATCGCATCTATATTATATTTAGACGGCACAACCAAGTCGTAGCTTTCTGCATCCAGTGTCCAGTTGCTTTCCGGCGTAAATTGCAGAATGTGTTCGCTGCCGTCAGGTGTGAGGCTAAATATTCTTAATAAGCCCTTTAAAACGAATACCTTATGCCGGCATATTTCGCCTTCCTGAAACAGGAATTCGCCACGCCGCAACTTACGGATTTCAGCCGATGCGGTAATCCTGATAATCTCATCGCCAGTTAACGAGGTGTTTAATCGCAGGTAGTCTTCAAATTGGGCAGTCATGCTGATATAAAATTACGTCATCATTGTTAGCGATACAAGGGTTAAAAGATAATATTGATGAAACACCTTGCTGACAGGATATACGTTAAAACATGGTTAGTATAAAAACGTTGTCTTCCTATATTTGTTAGCTTCACAACAAATACAGCAATCGCAACCCAGAATAACAGAATAAGGTTTCGTTATTTGTGGATTGAGATTTTATACAGATTATTGATACAGATGCTTCATCATAACCTCTTGTCCGTAAACAAATATAATGACGCCAGACCTTAGCCAAGCAGCTCCACGTATAGCAGTAATCGGATTGGGGTATGTAGGATTACCCCTTGCCGCCGAATTTGCCAGGCATTTTTATGTTACCGGGTTTGATGTGAACGCGGGCCGTGTTGCGGAGCTCAATGCCGGCAGCGACAGGACCCATGAGGTAACGCAGCAAAACCTGCTGGAGGTGTTAACAGGCACAGAAGGAAGCGGACTGAAACTGAGCACCGATGCCAAAGACCTGGATGAAGCCAATGTATTCATCGTAACCGTACCCACGCCTGTCGACAAGCATAACCGCCCCGACCTGACCCCGCTGTATAAAGCCAGTAAAACCGTAGCCAATGCCTTAAAGCGCGGCGATGTAGTAGTGTATGAGTCTACTGTTTACCCCGGCGTAACCGAAGACGAATGCGTGCCCGTGCTGGAGCGCGTTTCAGGCATGAAGCTGAACACCGATTTCTTTGTGGGCTACTCACCCGAGCGTATCAATCCCGGCGATAAAGAACACACACTTACCAGAATCAAAAAAGTAACGTCAGGCTCCACACCGGAAGCCGCTGATTACATAGACCGCCTTTATCAGACCATCATCAAGGCCGGTACCCACAAAGCACCATCCATTAAAGTAGCCGAGGCAGCCAAGGTGATAGAGAACGCCCAGCGCGATATCAACATCGCCTTTGTGAACGAGCTGGCCAAGATATTTGCCAAGCTGGAGATAGATACCAAAGACGTGCTCGAAGCAGCCGGCACCAAGTGGAACTTTCTAAGGTTCAGCCCCGGGCTGGTCGGCGGGCATTGCATAGGCGTCGATCCCTACTACCTGGCCCAGAAAGCACAGGAAGTAGGCTATCACCCCGAGATCATCCTCGCCGGGAGAAAGCTGAATGACGGCATGGGTGAATACATAGCCTATGAAATGGTAAAGCTGATGGTAAAGAAAGGCATCCCGGTAAAAGGCGCCTCTGTAGCCGTGCTGGGCATCACCTTCAAGGAGAACTGCTCTGATGTGCGGAATACCCGCGTGGTAGACATCATCAGAACCCTGCAGGAGTTTGAAATAGTGGTAACCGTTTACGACCCCCTTGCCGACTGTGAAGAAGTAAAACGCGAATACGACATAGACTGCTCTAACCAGCTGGCTGATGGAGTAGTCTATGACGGCGTAGTACTGGCAGTAGCGCATGAAGAATTTCAAACACTCGACCTGGAGAAGCTGTGCAACAGCCATAAAGCCATATATGACGTAAAATCAGTATTGCCCAAAGGGCTGGCCGATGCAAGACTATAACAGCATCACCCATAATCACCAATGAAACAAAAGGCCTACCATACCGCCCCCCTCAATTCCTTCACGTTCCTGGTAACAGGCGGGGCAGGGTTTATTGGCAGCCATTTGGCAGAGTACCTGCTTGTACATGGTGCAAAAAAGGTGGTAGTGCTCGACAATTTCTCTACAGGACTACGCAGCAATATCAACAATATACAACATATGCCCGGCTTCCGGTTAATTGAAGGCGATATCAGGGACGAACAAACCTGCAGGCAGGCAATGGAAGGGATAGATTACGTGCTGCACCAGGCGGCGCTCGGCTCGGTACCGCGCTCCATCACAGACCCGGTCAGCACCAACCAGGTAAACGTAGACGGTTTCTTAAACATCCTTGTTGCAGCACGAGATGCAGGCGTAAAGCGGCTGGTCTACGCAGCAAGCTCCAGCACCTATGGGGATAGCGCGAGCCTGCCCAAGGTAGAAGACGTGATAGGCAAACCACTGTCGCCATACGCAGTAACCAAGCTGGTAAACGAGCTGTATGCCGAAGTATTTGCGAATACCTACCACCTGCAGGCTGTAAGCTTAAGGTATTTCAATGTATTTGGTCCGCGGCAAAACCCATCGGGCAGCTATGCAGCGGTGATACCGGCATTCATGAAGGCCGCATTGACAGGAACGCCACCGGTAATTAACGGCGACGGAGAAACCAGCAGGGACTTTACCTATATCGACAATGTAGTTAAAGCCAACATATTAGCCTTGTTCAGTACAATTACAGCAAAACACGATGTGTTTAACGTAGCCTGTGGAGAGCAAACCACCCTTAACAGGTTATGGCAGCTCATTAGCCAGTCGGCGGGAATAAACGTTACACCCATATATCAAAGCGAGCGTAAAGGCGACGTAAGGCATAGCCTCGCCTCCATAGCCAAAGCAAAGCAGCTGTTAGGCTATGAACCCGAAGTGCCTGTAGGGCAGGGCCTGACCGAAACCCTGAAGTGGTACCAAAGTAATCTAACCCATGACCAACCATAACCGCTTAGGATCATGATGCGAGTTAGTAAGTGCTGCCAGCTTAAAATATCCCCAAGAACTTTTTACGCTTTTTAGGCTTTGGTCTATCATATGGCTGTGGCTGTAAAAATATTTGCCCGGCTCTGGCAATACTGTCGCGCCTCATGCTGTCTTGACGCAAGGTTTCGGCAATTACCTCCTGGGTTCTTAACGATACCTGTAAACGGTTAATGATCTTTCGCATGTTGGCAGAGTCTTTTGCCGCTTTTTGTTTTATAATATCTACAGAGTCGCGCAGCTTGGCAAGCTCTACCTCTTTTTTATCTGAGGCATTGCTCAGCCACATCATTGCCGCGGCAGACCCGGCCAAACATACCAGTAAAATAACCAGCCAGGTTTTATAAGAGCTTTTTGTATTGGCAGCCGAAGGTGTTGCGGCCGATGAAATCGGAGCGGCATCAACAGGTTGCACTACTGCTGGCCTTGTAACTGCAGGGTTAATTTCAGCTATCTTTTGTTTTAGAACCTCATTCTCCGCCTTTAACTCGGCGTTAGTACCTCCCGATAAACTCTGTTCGGCTATCGCATCATGCAATGCTATGCCGCTGGCATAACGGTTGTCCGGGTTTTTCTGCAGGCATTTGTGTATGAGTTGTAACAACCAATCAGGAACCTGCATTTCCCGTTCTTTTTTATCGGCAGGCCATCCTGCGGGTATATTGTTACGGCGAAGGGTCAGCAGGTCTGGCACAGGGGCTTCCATGTGCTGCAGCATCACAGTATTACGGGTAATGTCGCCGTTATCATTCAGCGGAAACGGCACTTGCCCAGCCAGCAATTCATAAAGCACTATGCCGAAGCTGTATACATCCGTCTGAAAGTACATTTGCCCCTGGTTTTGCTCAGGCGCCATAAATTCTACTGCACCGGCATGGCGTAAACTGCTGCGGCGCTGTTCGTCAGACATTACCGCCAGTCCAAAATCAAGCAATACATAATTGCCGGAATTGGTACTGAATTTTACATTATTGCTCTTAATATCCCCGTGCCTTACGCCTGCCTTATGGCAGTGGCTAAGTGCACAAGCTAACTGGTCGGCAACCTTAATGGCTTCTTTAATAGAAAAAACAGGATCGTGAGGTGGTTTTAGCAATTCAGCCAAATCCGGTCCCTCAATATATTCCATCTCAATGAATGGGAAAGCACCGCTATCGGTAACGCCCCAGCTCAGTATTTTAACAACGTTAGGGTTAGGCTCTTCATTTACCTTTTGCAGCTTGGTAACCTCATTTAAAAAATTACGGTAATTAGGGTCAGCATCGTTTTCGGCGTTTACAGGTGTAGGTATCATTTTTACCGCAGTAACAATAGTACCTGTACGGCGCGTTTTATACACCGAACCCTGGCCGCCCGTGCGCAATGCCCCTAAATTTTCTAACCCTTCTGCTATAGTAAAAACTTTCACCTTTATTGTTTTGAAGATTGATAGCTGAATTCGATCACAGCGGATTCACCCAAAATCACTTGATCGCCCTCCTGCAACTGGTGCCCGATTTCCGTTGAATTCAGCTTAATTAATGCCTCATTATTAACAGCGCGTATTTTTATTTTGTTTCCGGGAGGCACGCCACCTTCATCAGCATACAGCATAAATGTACCCGCTTCGGCATCCCACTCTATGTGCGCATGCTGCCTGCTTATGTAAACATTCTCCTGCGCTAAGTCGCCCGGAAAAGCTATCGCATTACGCCGGAAAAAGCCGTCATTAACCTGCACCTGCCGCTCGCGGCCGATGGTAATTTTAGGCCCTGATGATAGTATCTCATATTCATCCTGCTCGGCTTTACCGCTTAAAACGTTGATGTATGCCTTAACCTCTTTTTTTACAAAGTGATCTTTAGTACGTATGAATAACGCGGCAGGTAAATACGTAGCAGGGGTGGCTTCCGGCGGTGTAACGTCGGTAAAGTTTATCTCCATTGCCCAGTTGCCTGGTAAGGCCAAAGCGTAGTCGTCCGCTATGCGCTGCACTTCATTTTTGAAGTAGTCGGCGTTTTCTGCGTTCAACAGGGCCATATCGTACAGGTGCTTATCGCTGTTGTTGCAGGTAATAAAAAGCTCAATGCCTTTGATATGCCCGCCTTCGCCCTCCATTTTTTGCAGCTGCTCTTTCACAAAGCGCAGCACATCTTCACGAATGGACTTTACATCTTTAGTTTGCTCTTTATTTCCGCTTTTAAAAAAATTCAGCATCTGTTAAAATTACCTGTGTGTCCTGTTATTTTATTAATTTAAACGCCTTATTCCTGTCCGCTGGTATCTGCTGTTACAGGCTCCGGTTCCGGTTCGTCGTCCGGTTCCGGCGCAGAAACAGCAATTACCCGTGATGTGGCCTGTTTTTGCTCGGCTAATATGCTTTTAATATACCCCTTTTTTCGCAATAGCGGAATAACATCCGTTCCGGCTGCCTTTACAGCATTAGATGAACCTTTAGTTTTCTCTATACGAATACAGGTGACCGTATTTTTACTGCCATTGACTTGGGGCGCAAAAAACACATACCATCCGTCGTTTATCTGTTGGCCCTGCCATATACGTTCGGGCGTACCCGTTTTACCGGCAACATTTATACCAAGCGTGTACGCCTTAGGCGCACTTTGTGCTATCATGTAACTGCGCATCAGTTTTGCGTACTCCGGGTTGGCGGCTAAATCGGCGCTTTTGCTCACTGCAGTAGTAGAATCACTTACCTTAAGTACATAGCGGTTTTGCATCAATACACCATTATTGGCAACGCCTGAGGCTAAGCGCGCTACAGCGGCCGGCGTGGCAATTAACTCGCCCTGACCCCAGGCCATGCCCGATATGCCTTTAGCCCTGGTACGACGTATATTGTTAGGATCATAAGGCGGACGGGTTTTAAATTCCGTTTTTCGCCAGTAGTCGCGCCACTTATCTTCCTGTGCAATATTGTTTGGTGTTTTGCCGAAATAATAACCACCTACGCCATGAAGGAACATACCAGTTTTAAGATAGAGCGTAGCCATATCCTCCTGCAAATGTTCCTCATTGGCCAGTTTAATGAAATAAACGTTGTTTGATTTGGCAATGGCCTGTTCCATGCTAATGTTACCGGTTTCATCCGGCTCAATTCCTTTCGTACGTATACGTTCGCCAGCCGAAACATGGAATGTACGGTCTTTGGCAGCTAAGCCCATCTTATTAAAGGCGGCCATTGCCGTAAGCACCTTGGCGGTTGAGCCGGGAGGCGTGGCATAGGTGAACCCCAGGTCTGACGTTGTTATAGGATCTGCTAAACTATTCTGATCTGCCTGGCTCATGGTTAAGCGGTCCCAGTCGCGAACCGGTGGCAGTGGCCATACTGCCGAGGCCAGTACATCGCCGGTTTCTGCTTCCATTACTACAACGGATACCCGCCTGTTTTTGGTAGAGTCGTCTGCCGCGAGCATTCGCTGAATATTAGTTTGCAGGTCGGCATCCAGCGTGAGCTTGATATCCCGGTTGCGTTTTTTAAAGGCTTCTACCTCGGGGCTGTTTATACCCGCAAGCAAAAGGTAGGCAATGGCGCTGTAGTCTGTTTTGGCAACGCTCATCTCTTTAACGCCGCGCGGCAAAAAGCGATTTTCCTGAAAGTGGCTTGCCACCACGTTGTAGCTGGTAACCGGTGTATGGAAGCCGCGCAGTTCGGCGGCATGCTCATACTCGGCAAAATAACCATTTATACCGCCGCTAAACACGCCCGTGTTGGCGTCGCCCGTCCAGAAGAAGGTATTTTCCTCAAAAGGATAGTAGCGTTTAAGGCGTTTATGCTCTGCCGAATCAAGGTCGAAATTTACGCCTGCGGTTTTCAGTTTGCGCATTTGTTTGCGGATAAGCTCCGGCTGACTTGTAGCAAGTAATAGTCCGTTACGGTCATAAATAGAGCCCGCTTCCAGCCGATTCATGAGTATGGCTATACGCGGGTTGTAGCTAAACATCCTTGCACCGCTCTTGTCAGCCACCAGCGCTGGTTGCACTACCCATTTTTTATTATCAAATAAATAGCGGGATACACTTGCAGTAAGCAGCAACAGGCCCGCACATGCAGCAACCAGTGCAGGCACAAGGTTTTTATCCTGCTGTTTAGTGATATACTGCATTTGCACTTCAGTCCCCCGAACACGTGACGCAGAAAGAAGAAAACCAGCCGCTACCAGGTTAGCCACTAATGACGAGCCGCCATAGCTGATAAATGGTAACACCACGCCAGATAATGGCAATGCGCCTGTGGAGCCACCGGCTATCAGCAAAAACTGCACAAATGTACATATGCCTATGCCTGCGCAAAGGTAGAACAGGAAGGGAGTGCCCGTTTGCCTGCCTATGATTATAGCCCGATGCAGGTATACCAGGAACAGAATAAAAATGCACACAATCCCGGCAAGGCCCAATTCTTCGCCCAGTGACGGTAATATCATATCGGTATGGGCTTCAGGTATGGTTTTAGAAAAGCTCTCGGCTGCTCCCTGGCCTGTTGCCCCGCCTGATGCCATAGCCCATAAGCCGTTAGCCACCTGGTCGCCGCCATATACTTCGTTATTCCATGGATTTTGCCATATGGCTTTACGTTCCTCAAGGCGGTGAACAGGCCCGGCAAAATATTTTTCGAGGTAAGGTATTTGGTCAATAGTTAAAAAGGCTGCCATGATGAACAGCGTCATTACCGCCGATTCGCTTAGCTGACGACGTTTAAATAGCATCCACAACGTGAGTATCGCCGCCGTGATAAGCGTAGGCAGCCATACATCCTTGATAATCCACATCAAGAGCACATACAGCACTACGGACGATGCCATAAACATGAAGTCGCCACGGGAGAACGAGAACAGAATGATGAAGGTGAAACATACCACCATTGCCGGACCCAAATCGCCGAGAACGAGGAAAAACATCAGTGTTGCGCCAATGGCTGCCAACGCAAAACCGAAAAATGAAATGCGTTTATTAAAAGTAGGATACTCGCTGATGAAACGCTCGTTGGCCGCAAAAAAGCCAGCAAGAAATAATACTACCAGGTACTTTACAAACTCGCTCGGCTGAAATCCAAAAAGGTTTACCCGTACACCGCTACCTTCAGGACCTGAGCCGAATAGCACCAGTAAGGCCAACAAGCCTACCGCTATGGTTATCCACGGCCAGCCTTTGGCCGTGCTGTTTACTCTTTTAAAAACAAACAGGCGGTAAAAGCCGTAGTCGGGGTTAAAACGGCGAAGGTTAAAGATCTGCAAGATGCATAGACAGGCCATCCCTATGCCGAAATAGATCAAGGTGTCGCGGGCCAAGAATCTGTCACGCAATGGGTCTTGCAGTGTAAGCAGCGCCGAGAACGATAGCCCAGTGAGCAGCATCAGCGCAGGCAACAATACCTGGTCGGCAGTAGGCCGCCATATAGTTAGGATAAGATGAACAATAACAAATGACAGGAAAAACGCCCCTACAATTATCCAATACCATTGGTTAAACTCTTGCGGTGTACGAACTATCAATGACCTTTCTTTCCGGAGGATATTAAAATCGCGGGTGGAGAACAGTCGTATAGTGTGGTCTGCTCGTACAAAGTTAAATTCCGCATCTTCATCCAGCACCTCGGTACCCTTTGAGCGACCAAACTGGTAACCCGGCTGCAAAGGCAAAACCTGGTAGGCTTTATTATCAGCCAGATTAGCAAATTTGTAATTGCCTCCAGCATCAGTGCGGGCATAGGCGGTTATTGACTGCAGTTTTCTATTGCCTGACGAGTCTGCTGCATACACTTTACTTACAGCCGCGCCCCGTTCAGTGGTATAAGTAAGGGCATCGCCGTCATCGTCAATCAGGCTGTCCTGCGGCAAAATCATCCGCAGGCGAACGAGCACACCCTGCACTGGTCGCTCATGTTCAGTAATGATTCCGCTTATGCTATAATGCCCAAGTAAGGCATCCGCTGTAGCGGACAATTCGGGCGGGTTGTTACGCTCCTGCACAAAGCGTAAGGAATCATCGCCCGTATAGCCCAACAAAGTCCGTGAAGCGTCAACCCTTTGCTTAAATACTGTACCGCCTTGTACATAGGCATCGTCGGCATTAACAAAGAACGCTTTTTTATTTAGCTCCCCGATGTTATCCAGTTGCCCCGTTTTTATGGCTGAGGATATAGTGTTTTCTATGTATTTTACATCCTTTGGATCGTCAAAATAGTAGCCGCGCTTAAGCATAAGCGCAAAGTCAGCAGATGGAGTTTTGCTGTTGACGTTGACCATGCTGCCATCCTTAAGCCGGCCGTCCACCTCGGCAAAACTTTGCTGGTGCACCTGGTAACGTTCAAAAAAAAGTGCAGCAAGCACAATACCGGCCAGCAGCAAAAAAAGGCGTTCTTTACCGCGCGAAGGTTTTGGTAGAGCTTCTGTCATGGTTTCTGATTATGCGTAGCATTTTGCCGGCCTGCGGTATCGATTCTTAAAATGGTGCTGGGCAGCCAACCGGTTACCGGAGTGCCTGATGGGGCGGTGAGCGTAACCTGCACCGGCACGCTGCATTTTTCAAACTCGACAGCTTTCAATATAAGGGCATTGTCAAACGACGTTACCCCTGTTTGGAAGCCCGAAAAGTTAAGATGACTTAAAACAACTACTTTTGAATTAGGTGAAAGGCTGATGGCTGGTCCCATAAATGAGGAATCAGCTACAAGCGTTACGTTCCCCTTTGCTGCGAGCAGTAAGGTGTCTTTACTGATTTGCAGCGTGCTATTAATAACAATGGGCTTTTTGAATACAGAATCTGATAGCATGATGGTATCAGACTTTATGCTATCCAATAAATGTTGAAGCGCGGCCTGTTCTGGGGATGGGTTAGGTTTTGTGGCCCCGGTGTCTGCTGTGGATGGCGTACCGTTATTCAATGCAACAGCGTTATTTAATTGCTGGTGCTGATAATAAATATACCCGGCAGCTGCAATTAACAGAATAAAAAGCAAGATAGTAAGTACGGGACTTTTCCTTGCAACAGGTTGCTGCTGCAGCGGTACAGTACTCGCAGGGGTCACGCTTTCTACCGGCTCGCTTTTAACATCTACTCTTTTTTTTTGCTCTACCGGTTTAATTGCAGTCTGTGCGGCGGGCTTACGGTCGTTAGCTACCAGTACAACGGTAACGTTGTCTGCGCCGCCGTTGTGATTAGCAAGGTTAATAAGGTTATAAGCACTCTCTTTAAGCGACGCGCCGGATGACAGGATAGATATAATGTCCTGCTTGTTAATCATATCGGTAAGTCCATCCGAGCAAAGCAGCAAAATATCACCCGGCAAAAAGGGCGATGAACCCAATTCTATATAATTCCCTTTTTCGGCAATATCAGCCTCAAAGCCAAGAGCTTTATTGATCTCATTACGTTTTGGGTGCTTCATGGCCTCTGTTTCGCTAAGCCGCCCCGAATCTTCTAAAAAGCCTACAAAAGAATGGTCATTGGTCAACTTTACCAATGATCCATCGCGAAATAGGTATAACCGCGTATCGCCTACATGCGCAAAATGCGCCTCGTTGTTTTCTGGATCCGCTATTACAAGGGTGCAAACACAGGCCATACCATCATGTAGATGGTTCTTTGGCTTCTCTGCAATGATGTTGCTGTTTGCACTTAACAAAGCTTTGTTAAGTGTGTCATTTATTTTGCCGGTGGTTTGGGTTTCGGCAATTATGGTATCGCGCGCTATAGCTGCCGCTACTTCGCCGCCCGCATAGCCGCCAACGCCGTCAATAACGGCGGCAACTATTTTTTTTCCATCGGCAGTGGTTTGCGCAACAAATGTATCTTCATTGTTATTGCGTTGCTTGCCGGTGTCTGTTAGCCCAAAAAAAACGTCAGCCATTTTGTTTGCCAGATTTTTTTATTTCAGAAAAATGCGCTGCCAGCAATATTGCACAAACAACGAGCAGCGCAATGGATATTATATGATTCATGTTAATTCTTGAATACGTTTACCCCTACTATGCCATTAAGTATAATCCGCGAATTATAAGGCAGCGGCGTAAATTGCGGGTTGTTAATATCACTTTGTCCAACCTCATTTTCATTTAACATGGTTTTCTCTCCGAATGATGCGAGGTAAAGCTTGCCATCGGTATTATTGTACCTGATGAGCAAATGAGGCGCGTTCACCCAGTCCGAAGCAATCTTAAAGATCGTGGGGTCGTCGCGTTCATCTTCGTTGCCTGTAACAATAATATCATTCGCCCGCATAAAGAATTCCACTTTTTTACCAGTAAACTGCTTGTCGGGCATTATTGTTTCCAGCCGGGCGTAGGTCTGTGTCTTTTTCTCGGGTTCAACGGTGTCAAGCTCCAGTTGTTCTTCGTAAGGTAATTCATAATAACCTTCGCTGTAATAGGTAAAGCCTTTCAATATCTCCTGGCTTACGTCAAAAGTTTGTGCTATACCGGTAAGCCTTGGTATAAAGGTTACGCGAAGGCTTTGGTCGTTGGTGGCTTTTTTGCCTTCTGGTAATAGCTTGCCTATAAATCCTTTATCGCCTTTTTTATAATCGGGGTGCGATACCAGCCTGAATACCCATTTAGAGCTGGAAGGGGCTACAGTTTTACCCTGCTCACGGTAGCCGTTTAGTATCTCGTAGAACTTTTTAACACATTCATACACAATCAGCCCGAAAATACCCTGCTTGTTGTCCATAAACATGCGATAGTCCTCAGCACTGAAAATAATGATGAACTCATGGTAAAAAACTACCCGGTCGGCAAACGATAGTTTGCTGATGGAGGCCGTGAACTGCTCGATGATGTAGCTGTAAATATCATCGGGTGTGATATCGGCTGCTTGTTTTTTCCCGTCCTGGTCGGTGCCGGTTAAAAACCAATCCTTTATTCCTAAACGTTCCCAAATATTAGGTTTTGATTCCATTGATCTTTACGGTGTGTGATGGTTAGCTTTATCAGATTGGTTAATATAATGTAGTATCTACCTGTGGTTTAATAGAAGTATCGGGTACCGTTTCGGGTACTTTTTCCTGTTGGGGAGAAGGAGTGTCGGCAGCAGATTGGGTTTGCGTATCATCCTCGCCGCTATCCGTATCTATATTCTCATAACGCACCGGTGTATCTACTTTTATAGTAGCAGTATCTTTCGGAACAACGGTTTCTTCTTCCTTAACCGGACCGCGCCTTGCCTTAAAGGCAAAGTATGCCGTAGCGACAGACAGGCCGGTCATAAAAAGAATCATCAATATAAATATAGGCCGAGAGATGTTGACAGTAGAGCCGTCCTGCTCAACGCTTTCATAGTTTTCAGCCGGTGGCAGCGCCTCCACCTGTTGTTTCAAGGTTTCGTTTTCAGCTTTCAGCTCTGCATTAGTACCGCCGGAGATGGCATTGGTAGCAATGGCATCATGCAGCGCCAGGCCGTTGGCATAACGTTCTTCAGGGTTCTTCTTTAAGCAGTTATCAATAAGCGTAAGCAGCCATTGCGGTACATGCATTTCGGTGTTTCGCTTTTCATCGCTCCAGGTGGCAGGCATGTTCTGACGCCTTAACTCCAAAAGGTTAGGCACTGTAGCTTCTATATGCTGTAAACGTACGGTATTTCGCGCTGTTTCGCCACTGTCATTTAATGGGAAAGGCACCCTGCCGGCAAGCAGTTCATACAAAATTACGCCGAAGCTGTATATATCCGTCTGAAACAGCATCTGCCCTTCGTTCTGTTCCGGAGCCATAAACTCAATGGCACCAGCATGGCGCATGCTGCTGCGGCGCTGCTCGTCAGACATTACAGCCAGCCCAAAATCAAGCAGTACATAATTACCTGAATGTATATTGAACTTAACGTTGTTGCTTTTAATATCGCCATGTTTTACGCCTACTTTGTGGCAGTGGCGCAGGGCGCAGGCCAGTTGGTCGGCTACCTTAATGGTCTCTTTTATGGTGAATACCGGTTCATGCGGGTCCTTGAGCAGTTCTTCCAGATCAGGCCCTTCAATATACTCCATTTCGATGAAGGGGAACGAGCCGCTTTCCGTTACACCATAACTCAGGATCTTTACCACGTTTGGGTTGGGCTCCTGGTTTACGCGTTTCAGCTTTTCTACCTCATTTTTAAAGTTGCGAAAATTCCGGTCGTCATCATTTTCGGCAATAATAGGGGTGGGTATCAGCTTAACTGCAGTTAGGATAGGGCCAATGCGGCGCGCTTTATATACTGAGCCCTGACCTCCGGTGCGCAACGCACCTAAGTTTTCCAGGCCTTCCGTTATGGTAAATACTTTGCTCATTTATGGTGAATATAAACACAAGTTAGGAGTATCAACTGCCATCGTACCAATTTTGTTTATTTAAATTGGAAAGGGCACGGCAACTACATATTTGGTGGACCCAAGCGAAAGTTTAAACATAAAAAAAGACCGCTTTAAGCGGTCTTTCCGGTAATTATTGCTTCTGTGATTTTGAAGACGCCATGAATTTTCATTAATTGTTAGTAGTAAACTTCACCGATGTTTATATATTCCCCTTTCATCGCAAAAGTCTTAACTATTTTTACAGCTTTACCGCCATTGTTGGGAATAACGTCTAATGAGACTCTTAAAAAGTACTGAGTGAAAATATTTGTAGTCATATCCCACGGATATCCTGGAAAAGGCACTGTCGGAAAGCTTTGAGTATTTCTATCCCAGTCAAGATTTTGAAATTCTGACTCAGGAATGCGATAAGTTGATGCGAAATCCGTGTTTATAGGGTAGCTAATTAAAACTGCGTTTGGATCCTTGCGATAAACAAGTTCTGTTTTTAAATTGGATACATGCGCACCGGAACTTGATGTGTTTATAACATCTGGATTATAAACGATCGAATAAGAACTCTGGTCAACTTTAAACTCATACGGATTGTCAACGGAAAACTCTCTATCATATTCGCCATAGCCATCGCCTCTTTGTGTTCCTAAACCTGTTTCAAACTTAGCATTAACCTTTGGTAGGCCTGACAATGTAAATATTCCCAGTTTTTTATTGTATAGTGGCGTTATCCCTAGTGCATTTGCAGAGTTAATAGTTCCAGGTAGTACTAGAGTTGGACTTGCAATTAACGAATTGCTGCTTATCGAACCTGTAAAAGAATAACTTGCACTTGTTTTCAAATTTAAGGTTGAAACGGTTGTACTTGAAGAACCCAATCCTAAAATACCGCTTAATAATTTAGTAGCTAGATCTCCTGCTGGGCCCGACAGTTTGGAAACAATGTCAGACAGGAATTTTGATCCATTAACTACAGGCGTGTTTGCTTATTTCATTAGCAGCGACATATTGCACTCCGCCTTTAATTGCTGTCTGAAAAATGCTGTTAGATGGACTCCCTTTTTGAATCATTGTACCTGTTACAGATCCTTGGGATTGACCGCTTAAAAATACATCATTTATATTTATAGAATTAAGATCCCATTCTAATAGACTATTATTAGCTTGATAGGTGTTTGTTGAAGGATCATAATTGATCTCAAATTCTCCTGCAAACCATGTTCCGGTCGCACCAGTTCTGTAAGGTTGAACCTGCATTGCTTCAGTTTGAGGCGTCAAAAATGATACTATTTCGTTGGACGCGTAGTTCAATGCCGTTGACAATGATGCATTTTTAAATTTAATTGTGTGGGTTATGTTTTGACTTGGGATTGGTGTGCCGGAGGGCAAGTAGAAAAAGGCTCTCAGTAAGCTTTTATATTTGTTATAAAGAATGAAAAATCGCGGGTTTATGAGTTCAGTAGTGTTAAATGTATTGTAAATAAGTTCCCACCCATCAGCTTTATATCTATCATTAATAAAGGATGGTGGGAAAGAACCAGAATTTGCACCTGCTGCCCATGGGGATAAAATAGTTTCAGTACCTGGCGGAACGGGCATGCGTTCTGCATTCTCCCAACTAAAGCTGTATGAAATAGAGTTTAATGTTTTATTTGCAGTTAATGACGCCGCAGCATCAGGATGTTTAACGATATCTGCCTTTTTACATGAATGAATAAAAAAGCTTGTAAAAATGATTGTTAAAACTAAAGGTCTAAGTTTCATGAATAGTTATGTCTAAGATTTAATTATCGCACAATTTATACAAACGATTTTTAAATTAAAGTTAAATTTTAACTTTTTTGCAGCTTTTAGGCATAAAAAAGACCGCTTTAAGCGGTCTTTCCGGTATTATTGCTTCTTTATTTCAACGCGACGGTTAAGTGCCCGGCTTGCCTCGTCCGTATTGGAGGAGACAGGCTTTGATTCGCCCCAACCTTTAATGCTGAGGTTGTCTGCATTAATGCCGCTGTTTACCAAATAGGTTTTAACAGAGTTGGCGCGTTCCACAGAAAGTGCCATATTATGCTCTGTTGAGCCTTCGGCTGAGGAGTGCCCATTGATTACGAAAGTAACTGTCGGGTCTTTCTTCATTTCGGCTACTGCTTTATCCAAAACAGGGTAGGCATCGGTTTTAAGTATGCCTGAGTCAAACTCAAACTGTATGTTGCTGAAGTTATAGTTTGGTGGAGCCGGAGCTGGTGGCGGCGGTGCTGGTTTCTCTTGCGCCGGGGCCGGTGGTGGTGGCGGTGGGGTAGCCGGTTTTTCTTGAACAGGGGCTGGTTTAGGAGCAACCACTGCTTTTTTTGATTTACAGGCCGGTGCCAGGGCTATAGCGCCTAGTGCTACGGCAGCGGTAAATAATCGCAGTTTAAAATTCATGGTATAAACTATGTTGGTTTAATTGTTACAAACGGTTAATATACGAAAGTATTGCCATATTTTAACTGCCCAATAGTTCGCGGGCGTTCTGCATGGCGCTTTCGCCGGGGTTATCGCCACTCAGCATTTTGGCTATTTCAACTACACGTTCATCATCAGTAAGTTGCTTAATGCGGGTGTTGCTCATCTCACTGTCGTGGTCTTTATAAACAAAGAAGTGGCGCTGGCCTTTGCTGGCCATTTGTGGCAGGTGAGTAATGGTGATTACCTGCATGTCGGCAGCCATGGCCTCCATAATAAGGCCCACCTTATGCGCCACCTCGCCGGATACACCGGTATCTATCTCATCAAAAATAATGGTTGGCAGGGCGGTATGCTTGGCAATGATGGATTTAATGCTGAGCATAATGCGCGATAGCTCGCCGCCGGATGCCACCTTACTTATCTCGCCAGGCGCATGGCCTTTGTTTGCCGAGAACAAGAAGGTTATGGCATCAGCCCCGGAACGGGCAGGCTCTGGCAAAGGTTTTACCTGTATGCTTAGCCGGGCGTTAGGCATGCCCATTTGTGAGAGGGCATGGCTTACCTGTTCCTCAATTTGCGGAACGGCTGATATACGTTTGGCAGACAGTTTTGCAGCAAGCTCATCAACCTGTTGCTTCTGTTGTGCTATTTCTTTTTGAAGTTTTTCTATCGCTTCATCGCTGAAAACGGCTTTTTGTATTTTTTCGGACAGCTCGTTTTGCAAGGTCAGCAACTCGGCATTGCTGCTCACGCGATGCTTTTTTTGCAGATTATATATGAGACTGAGCCTTTCGTTGATTTCCGTTACCCGGGCGTCATCAGTAAAGGTTCGCTGTTCAATAGCTTCGATTTCGGCAGCTATATCTTTCAACTCAATGAGCGAACTGGTCAGGCGTGTGTTCAGCTCTTCAATCTGCGGATTGAATTTTTCCAACGCCCCTAATTGCTGCCCTGCATCCTTCAGTTGCGCAACAACCGCCGCCTCACCATCCTGCAAAAGGTAAACGGCACCCAACAAATTGCGCTTTATATCCTCTGCGTTATTTAAGGTGTAAAGCTCCTGCTCCAGCGGTGCTTGCTCGTCAGCGTCAAGCGCTGCCTGGTCCAATTCATCAAACTGGTACTGGTAATAATCAAGGTCGGCTTTGGCTTGCTCACTTTCCTCTGCCAGTTGTTTTAGCTGGGCGATAAGTGCACGCCATTGCTTATAGCTTTTTCTGTATTCGTCCTGTACGCTGCCATGGTCGGCAACTGCATCTACAACCAACAGCTGAAAGTCCGGATCATTAATTTCAAGCGTTGCATGCTGCGAGTGTATATCAATTAGCTTTTCGCCCAGTTGCTTGATAATAGCCAGCGTTACCGGCGTGTCGTTCACAAAGGCACGTGATTTACCGTCGATACTAATCTCCCGGCGTAACACCGTTTCCTTTTCATAGTCGAGGTCGTTTTCTTCAAAAAAGTCTTTTAAATGAAAGCCATCTACCATGAACTGCCCCTCTATCACGCATTTTTTTTGCTGATTGAAAAAGTAACGGCTTTCTGCCCGCTGACCTAATATAAGCGAAAGTGCACCAAGTATGATGGATTTACCTGCACCGGTTTCGCCAGTGAGTATATTAAGCCCGGCATCAAAGCTGATTTCCAGCGAATCAATCAGCGCGTAGTTATTTATAGTGAGCTTTTGCAGCATAAAAAAGTATCCCCTTTTTTGGGATACTAAATTACAAATTAACCCTTAACGTTGGCTAATAATTTTAGGAAGTTGAAGCGCTATGAACCAATCTTTAAATTGATTGACTTGGCTGTCGATCGCAGATTTCCCTTTTTTGCTACAAGCGTAATGGTATAAATGCCTGCCTTGTTAAACTTTACCACAGGGTGTTCGTCGCTTGATGGCGCAGGTCCGCCGTTTCCGAACGTCCATTCCCAGGCGTCAGCATTCTTGGATTGATTTACAAATATAATCTCCTCGTTTTCGGCATACGGATAAGGGTGGTAAGGAAGCGCGAACTTAGCCTCAGGGTTACTGTTTGGGTTCACATTTATTATATCTGAGTAGGTGGCTTCGTTAATGCCGTTAACTGCGGTTAGTTTCACCTCGTAGGTTTTCGCCTGGTTAAAAGTGTAGATAAGATCCCGGTCGTAAAAGGTTTGCCCGTTTATTTGCCATTTAAACGTTTGCGCATTTACCGAACGGTTTTCAAATATTACTGTCGCAGGCGCATAATTTTTCTGGTCTTTAAAAATATAAGTGAAATGCGGCACCGGCTTATCGTCAGCCGCTATCACCAGTGTTTGTTGATACACCGCACGGTTGCTGCCTTTTGAAGCAACCAGTATTACGTTGAATGCGCCTTCGCCGTTGTACTTAACATTGTCAGGCGTTTGTTTGGTAGAGGTTTGTCCGTTGCCAAAGTCCCAGTTATAGGTGTCAGCATTTTCTGATTTGTTAACGAAGCTTATATCCGTGTTAACCCTTTGCTGGCCGCTCCAGGTAAAACTGGCAAGCGTGGGTTTTGTATCAGCGTCGGGCTGTGGCTTATCATTTTTTTTAGAGCATGATGCAAGACTTGTTAAAGCTAACGCCAGTATAAGGAATCGCGGCATGTGCAGATGTTTTGTAATAAGCATGGTTATAGGGAAAAAAAGGCCCGAGCAATTATCTGCACGGGCCGTTTATCAATGGGTTTGAAAATTATTTAATTTTGTAGCTTACCAGTTCTGCTTTTATAGTAGCAACGTTAGGAACGTTGTTGTACATACCAATAATACCAATGTTTTTTGCTGCGTAAAATTCAAAGGTTGATACGGTTGTCCAAGTGTTACCGGTTTTTATCTGGACTTCAATTTTAGAATGGATAACGTCCTTGTAATTTTTGTTAAGGATGCTTTTAGAAATTCCTTTCTCAACGATGGTGCTTTTTAACTGAGCGTTGATGGTATCTTCACCGTCCTGGTAGGTGAATGCTGAGGTCCAGCTTTGCCCGGCAGCTTTTGATGCATCAAAGTAGGCCAGTTCCAAATCTTCTCCGGTGGCTTCGTCATACATCAGGGTGCTGTAAACGTTATTATTGTATCCAACAAACGTGCTGTCAGCATCTTCGCCTTGTCCTTCTAAAACCAAGTGGAAAACTTTGTTATTGAGAGTTTTGGTTGCAGCCGACATTACCGAAGTGGTAGTATCTACATCAGTAACCTGGCCAAAGGTAAATTCATTACGATACGTCCACTCTGAGCCAACGCTGAACGGCTGGTAGGTGTCATTTCCGCCAGGGTTGTTGTCGTCGTCTTTTTTGCAGGCGCCTAAAAATAATGCCGAAGCAGCAAGGAGCGTATAAAATATTTTTTTCATTTGTTTAATTCGTTTTAAATGCCTCCACAGAGGCGTGATTGTAAATAAAGTAAATGTTGGTTTTGCCGTTGGCTACAGGGTACCGCTGCTGCCTCGAGCTGATTCTGAATACCTTGACGGAAGAAATTTTGCCAACGTTACAATGGCCTATGAAAAAAAATGTGAAGATGGGCGCTTAGTGTTGTGTGGGTTGTGTAGATGCTGCGCACGCGAAAAATCAATATATAGCGGGCCTTAAATTAACCATCAAAAAGACAGGCTTAGTGTATCGAAATTTTTTAAAAAAAATTGAATATTTTCGCTAAATAAAAGAGCCATACCCCGGATGATAGGAGTATGGCCTTTTATGTATCTGTAGTTTTCTTATTTGCCTTTAGTAAAGCTAATGAGTTCGGTGCGGTCAATTTCCATATCTGCAACATAAGAATGTGTTGATATGATGCCTATGTTTTTTGCTATATAAAATTCTACACTTGAGGCTTTTTGCCATTGGCCCAGTAAAAACATTTCGACCGTTAAAGAGGTGTGTACAACATCAGTATATGCTTTTCCTTGTACTGTTAAGGTAATTCCTTGCTCCAGTGTTACTAAATTATAACGGCCCTGATAATTTTGGCCATTAGCATTAAAATCATAAGCCTGCAAATAGCTTTCGCCAATTTTTTTCCCTTCAGCATAGAACGGAACAATGCCAGAGTCGCCTGAGGCATCGTTGGCCATCAGGGTTAAGTAAATACCTTTGTCGTAGCCCATATACCCTTTGGAGTCGCCTACGGTCTTACTTGTAATGTCAAAAACGGCATATTTGATCCCCTTGATGATTTCAGTTTCATCGGTCACCGTTGATGTGCGGGTATCCTCAGTAGTGAGACCACCAAAGCCAGCAACTCCATGGTATATCCATTGTGTACCTGGAGTAAGAGGTAAATAAGCCCCATCTACTGATGATGCCTGGTTATCCAGTTTGTCAAAATCTTCAAAATCTTTTTTGCAGGAGGTAAGTATTGCTATAAATGCAGTAACGAGCAGTAGGGGGTATTTCTTTATCATACGTGGTAAGGATTTTTCTGCAACATCCACTAAAATACTTCCTTTTTAGAAGTAATTTAATGAAATTATTGACCATATTTAAGCCGATAAAGATATCGTTTTCATGTTATTATATTGTTTATAATGAAAAAAAGTCACCTAACCATCACTGTAATATTGCTTATTCTTTTGGTAGCAGTATTTACTAATCCGAATCTTGATAGACATAAAGAGGTTGTAAAAGCTGAAATTCATGCGTACATGCAAAAAAATATCAGCGCGGATAACTTAACAGATAGCGATTCAGAAGCGTCTGAGCAGTTATTAGGCACTGTATTAGGTGGAGCTTTAATTGATAGGATAATTGATAGCGTAGTTAGTACGGATAATTATTTGTTCTTTTCAACAACAAAAGTAACCTGGGAAGGGCGGTCACGTATAGTTGGTTTCGGTATATTCGGAAATGTTTATATCACAAATAAAGTTAAGGAAGCGCTATCTTCTACAACTAACTAAAAGTGTATTGCAAAAGCCCTTATAAAAACATTCCTGAAGCCCTTGTAAATTAAGTATTAAAGCGTATCTTTGCAGTCCCGAAAATGCGGGGTATGATAAACGTTTAATTAATTTAATTTTAAGCAAGTGAATACGTTAAGTTACAAAACTGTCTCAGCCAACAAAAAAACCGTTAACAAGGAGTGGGTTGTTGTTGACGCGGAAGGCGAGATTTTGGGGCGCTTGTCTTCTAAGATCGCTATGATCATCAGAGGAAAAAACAAGCCTGGCTTCACCCCAAACGTAGACTGCGGCGATAACGTTATTGTTATTAATGCAGACAAGGTAAAACTGACCGGAAACAAATTCAGCGACAAGCAATATGTTTCTTATACTGGTTACCCAGGTGGTCAGCGTTTCATTTCTCCTAAGGAGTTAATGGCAAAGCATCCAGAGCGCGTAATTGAAAAAGCTGTTCGTGGTATGCTACCTAAGAATCGTTTGGGCAAAGCATTATTTGGTAATCTGCATGTGTATGCAGGTTCTGAGCATCCGCATGCGGCCCAAAACCCTAAAACCATTTAACTTTTAATTTTTAAAGAGAAAAGAAAATGCCAACAACTAACACTTCAGGCAGAAGAAAAACTGCAGTTGCCCGCATTTACCTGAGCGAGGGCAGCGGCAACGTTACCGTTAACGGTAAAGATTATAAAGAGTACTTCCCAACATTGCCTTTGCAATACATTGTTAACCAGGCTGCAGAAGTAGCTGGTGTTGCAGGTCAGTTTGATGTTAAAGTAAACGTAGCAGGTGGTGGTGTTAAAGGACAGGCTGAGGCCGTTCGTTTAGCTATCGCTAAAGCTATTGTTGAGCTGGATGCTGAAAAGAAACCAGCCTTGCGTGCTAAAGGTTTAATGACTCGTGATGACCGTATGGTTGAGCGTAAAAAACCAGGCCGCCGCAAAGCGAGAAGAAGATTTCAATTCAGTAAACGTTAATATTTTAAGGAGGACTCAACAATGGCAAGAACAACATATCAGGATTTACTGGATGCAGGTGTACACTTTGGTCACCTTACCCGTAAATGGGATCCGAAAATGGCTCAGTACATTTTCATGGAGCGCAACGGTATCCACATTATAGATCTTAATAAAACCTTAGTAAAGGTTGAAGAAGCTGCTTCAGCTATCAAACAAATTGTAAAATCAGGCCGTAAGGTTCTGTTTGTTGCTACTAAAAAACAAGCGAAAGATATTGTTGCAGAACAGGCAAAAACAGTAAACATGCCTTACGTAACCGAGCGTTGGCTGGGTGGTATGTTAACCAACTTTGCTACCGTACGCAAGTCAATCAAAAAGATGGCTAACATCGATAAATTGACTAAAGATGGTACTTACAGCATCCTTTCTAAGAAAGAGCGTTTGATGATTCAGCGTGAGCGTATTAAGCTGGAAACTTTATTAGGCGGTATTGCTGACCTGAACCGTTTACCGGCTGCATTGTTCCTTATTGATGTTAAGAAAGAGCACATCGCTGTTTCTGAAGCGTTGAAACTGAACATCCCTACTTTCGCGATGGTTGATACCAACTCTGATCCATCTAACATCGACTTCCCTATCCCGGCGAATGATGATGCTACTAAATCAATCTCTTTGATCACTTCAATCATGATTAAAGCTATTGAAGAAGGTTTGGATGAGCGTAAACGCGAGAAAGAAGAAGATGCTGAAAAAGAAGCTGCGGCTGCTAAAGCTAAGGCTGACAATCCTGAAGCAGAGGGTGGCAAAAGAGCCCGCAGAGCACCTGCCGAAGCAGAGGCTGAAAGCGAAACTCCTGCTGCTGAAGCATCAACCGAAGAGTAATATTAATAATTGTTCAAAGTTGGAACGTTGTAAAGTTGAAAAACTAACTTTGCGGCATTCCAACTTTGTAACATTACAACATTAAAATAAAAACAATGTCTACAGTACAAATATCAGCAGCCGATGTAAACAAACTGCGCCAGCAAACTGGTGCCGGTATGATGGATTGCAAAAAAGCTTTAACTGAAACCAACGGTGATTTTGAAGCAGCTATTGACTATTTAAGAAAAAAAGGCGCTAAGGTAGCAGCAAGCCGTCAGGACAGAGAGTCAAACGAAGGTGTTGTTATTGCACGTGCATCTGCCGATGGCAAAAGAGGTGTTATTATCGAATTGAACTGCGAAACAGACTTCGTTGCTAAAAACGCTGAATTTATTGCTTTCGCTAACGCTATCGCCAATGCAGCGGTTGAAAAAACTCCTGCTACTATTGACGATCTTTACAAGTTGGAAATTGATACCGAAACTTCACGCATCACTATTGGTGACGCAGTTACTGACAAAACCGGTAAAATCGGTGAAAAAATCGGTGTATCTAAATACGAAGTAATTGAAGGCGAAAAAGTAATTGGTTACATCCACGGTAACTTCCGTTTAGGTGTATTGGTTGCTTTAAGCGCTAACGTAGAAGGTGCAGAAGAAGCAGGTAAAGACGTAGCTATGCAAATTGCTGCCATGAACCCAATTGCTGTTGATAAAGATGGCGTTGATGCTTCAACCATCGAGCGCGAGCTTGAAATTGCTAAAGAGCAAATCCGTGCAGAAGGTAAACCAGAAGAAATGGTTGAGAAAATTGCTGCCGGTAAACTGAATAAATTCTATAAAGAATCTACTTTGCTGAACCAGGAGTTCGTTAAGGATTCATCTAAGAACATTGCTCAGTTCCTCTCCGGAATTGACAAAGGTTTAACGGTGACCGCCTTTAAGCGAGTAGCTTTAGGAGCTTAATTATTTTATCCCCCTCGTTTTAACGAGGGGGATTTTTTTTGCCGTTTCCGTTCGCCCCGTCGGCTTACAAGAAGTGGTATCTTCTTTAATAAGTACTTACATCGGCCTTACTAATGATAACAGCGCTAACCAACATACAGTTAATTGCTGACGGCACCATCGCCGGCGGCAAAGCTATTTTAATAGAGGGAAGCGACATTATTGCTATTATTGGCGCCGATGCAATACCTGCTGATGCAAACATCATCGATTTACACGGTCAATACGCAGCTCCCGGTTTTGTTGACTTGCAAATATACGGAGCAGGCGATGGCCTGTTTGGTAATGATCCGTCTATAGCGGCACTTACTGCTATGGAATCGGCGTTACTGCAAGGCGGTTGCACCGGTTTTTTTGCAACCATTGCTACCAATAGCGATGAGGTGGTATTGAAAGGCATAGAGGCAGCAAAGCAGTACGCGGCGCATACATCAGGGGCTTTTTTAGGCCTTCACCTCGAAGGGCCTTTTATTAACGCCAAACGTAAAGGCGCTCATCCCAAAAGATACATAAGGCAAGCAACGCTTACGGAACTGCGAAAATGGATAGCGCTCGGTGAGGGAATTATTAAAATGATAACCATTGCGCCGGAGTTACAAACCAACGAGGTGATGGCGTTCATTGCTGAGCAAAACATTATCGTGTCTGCCGGGCACACAGATGCCAATTATGAACAGGCCATAGCATTCTTTAGCAATGGCATTAACGCAGCAACGCATTTGTATAACGCCATGCCGGCGATGCATCACCGCGAACCGGGCATTATTCCGGCAATATTTGAGCAAAAGCCATACACCAGTATGGTAGCCGATGGTGTGCACGTAAGCTACCCAATGATAGCATTGGCCAAGCGCGAACTGGGCGATAAGTTGTTTCTCATAACAGATGCGGTTACAGCAGGCAACGAGGGCGAATATCAGCACCAGTTGCGGGGTGACCGCTACGTACTACCCGATGGCACCTTGTCCGGCTCAGCGCTTACCATGCTCAAGGCGGTACAAAATTGTGTGGAGCATGTGGGTATCAGTCTGCCCGAAGCGGTAAAAATGGCAAGCGAATATCCAGCCCGATTGGCAGGTTTAGAGAAAAAAGGAAAAATTGAAAAGGGCTATGTTGCCGATTTACTAATTTTTAATGATAGTTTTACACCTGTATTTACCGTATTGCAGGGTAAGATCATTCATAATACAGCCGGAAACTTAACTGACAAATTATAAAATACATCTAATGAAGTACAAAAGGATCTTACTAAAACTCAGCGGCGAATCGCTGATGGGCGAGAAACAGTATGGTATAGATAACAACCGCGTGCAGCAATATGCACAGGATATTAAAACGGTGTTTGATGCCGGTATCGAGATTGCTATCGTTATAGGTGGCGGTAACATCTTCCGGGGTTTAAGCGCCGAGAAATCAGGTATGGAGCGTGCCCAGGCCGATTATATGGGTATGCTGGCTACCGTTATCAACTGTATGGCCATGCAAAGCGCCCTGGAAGATCTGGGTATCGAAACCCGTCTGCAATCAGCCATAAAAATGGAACAGATCTGCGAGCCTTACATCCGTCGCCGTGCCATGACTCACTTGCACACAGGTAAGATCGTTATTTTTGGCGCAGGTACCGGTAATCCATACTTTACTACTGATACTGCTGCATCGTTGCGCGCAATCGAGATAAAAGCTGATGTGGTTATGAAAGGTACCCGTGTTGATGGTATTTATACTGCCGACCCGGAGAAGGATCCTTCTGCAACGCGCTATGATGAGATCACTTTCGAGGAGGTGTATGACAAAGGCCTTAACGTAATGGACATGACCGCCATCACGCTTTGTAAAGAGAACAAATTGCCTATAGTGGTGTTCGATATGAACAAAGGAGGCAACTTCCTGAAACTGGCTCAGGGAGAGCATGTGGGTACCATTGTAAAGTAACATCAGTGTTGAATATGGCGTACAAAAAAGTATGCTTAAATTGTAGGGTGGCATTTAGTTTAAGTCAAGTCACTAATAGCGTTATTACTTTATGTCCTAATTGTGGCGTTCAATTTAAGATGTATAATCATAAGTTTCGCCCGCCAAAGAGGACTGATATAAAGCGTTGGAAAGTAATTCAGTACCTTTATTCACAAGGGTTTATTTACCAGCATGTTTATAAAAATCTGTCATTAAGAAAATGGTATGCGCCAGACAATTGCGCAGAATATCCCACAAATATGAGAGACGCTGTTGAATTTGTCGAATTGTATAAAAGGCAAAGTATTAAGCAGATCTCCTAAACAATTGCCTTTTGCGAAAGGTTCATTGTAATTGTTTTTACTATTTTTGTTGAAAATTTATAAAAATGAGCGAACTCATTAAGAAACAGATTAACGATGCCAAAGCCAATATGGAAAAGGCTATTGAGCATACATCTGATGAATTATTAAAAATACGTGCTGGTAAAGCAAGCCCGTCAATGTTGGAAGATGTTACTGTAGAATATTACGGCACACCAACGCCTATAAGCCAGGTAGGTAACATCAATACCCCTGATGCCCGTACAATTGTTGTACAGCCGTGGGAAAAGAATTTGCTTTCGCCGATTGAAAAAGCTATCCGCGATGCTAACCTGGGTGTTAATCCAACTAACGATGGTGTAGTTATCCGTATCACTGTTCCGCCTTTGACAGAAGAGCGTCGTCGCGAGTTGGTGAAGAAAGCTAAAGGCGAAGTGGAGAGTGGTAAAATTGCGGTGCGTAACATCCGTAAAGATGCTAATGATAAGATCAAAAAGCTGAAAAGCGAAGGCGTATCTGAAGACGAAATAAAAGTAGGCGAGGCCGACATACAAAAACTAACTGATAGCTACATTGCTAAATGCGACCAGTTATCTGAGGTGAAAGAAAAAGAGATCATGACAGTTTAATAACCAAACTATTGTCAAATTAAAAGGGAATGAGCGTTTTACGCCATTCCCTTTTTTATTTTTGCATCTCTTTATGAAACTACTTTTATCTTATTTATCGAAACATAAATGGGTGGTTGTGCTTGCATTAGCGCTAGCCGCCATCAATATCGGATTTTCACTGCTCGACCCATACATCACCGGCCGCATTGTTGACGAAGTGATTGAAAAACGTGAGCATTTACAATATGACGAATACGTTTCCAATGTGTTAAGGCTGATAGCCTATGCCGTAGGCGTGGCAATGGTATCACGCATCGCAAAAAATTTTCAGGATTACTTTACCAGCATCATCGTCCAAAAAACCGGCGCCGAAATGTATTCTGATGGGTTAAAGCATTCATTGCAGCTGCCGTACCAGGTATTTGAAGACCAGCGCAGCGGCGAAACGCTTGGTATATTGCAAAAAGTACGGCTGGACAGTGAGAAGTTCATTACCTCTTTCATCAGCATATTATTTGTGAGCATTGTGGGTATGGTTTTCGTGATTGTGTATTCGGCTACGGTAAGCTATAAGGTAACGCTGGTGTATTTTGCTTCTATCCCCGTGATTGCCATGGTGAGCACGTTGATGAGCCGCCGCATAAAAAAAGTACAGAAAAGTATAGTTGCCGAGACCACAGCGTTGGCCGGTTCTACTACCGAGTCCTTAAGAAATATTGAATTGGTGAAAAGTTTGGGTCTTGCCAATCAGGAAATTGAGAGGCTTAACAAAACTACTTACCGGATACTTGACCTGGAACTGAAAAAAGTAAAATTTGTGCGTAGCATGAGCTTTGTGCAAGGTACTACAGTAAACCTGGTGCGCAGCATCATGGTGGTGGTGTTGCTTTTGCTGATTTTTAAAGGCACCATATCACCGGGCCAGTATTTCAGTTTCCTGTTTTATTCTTTCTTTTTGTTCAACCCCCTGCAAGAGTTAGGCAACGTTATACTTTCATGGCGGGAGGCGCAGGTGTCGCTTGGCAACTTTAGCCGCATTTTAAGCACGCCTATTGAAGTTAAGCCAACTAAACCCGTATTGCTGGAAAAGGTAGATACCCTTACCTTCAGCGAGGTTAGCTTTAAACACCTTACAGCCAATCGTAATGCACTTAACCATGTGAATTTTGATGTAAGTACCGGTGAAACTATTGCCTTCGTGGGGCCATCCGGTTCCGGGAAAACTACGTTAGTTAAATTGCTGGTTGGTTTGTATCAGCCTTTAGAAGGTGAGATACTATACAATCAGGTATCAAGCAATGCCATCGATCTGGATCAGTTACGGGAGCGCATTGGTTTTGTAACGCAGGATACTCAATTATTCTCTGGCACCATACGCGAAAACCTGCTGTTTGTACGACCAGGTGCAACGGACAAAGAATGTATGCATGTATTGCACCGTGCGGCTTGCCAAAGCCTGCTTGCCCGTGCCGATAAAGGTTTAGACACAGTTATAGGTGAGGGCGGCGTAAAGGTATCGGGAGGGGAGAAGCAGCGCCTTTCCATAGCCCGGGCACTGTTACGCAACCCAGACATATTAGTATTTGATGAGGCTACCTCCGCGCTGGATTCCCTGACAGAAGAAGAAATTACAGAGACAATCCGTGATGTGTCTGAGCAAGAAAATCATATTACCATTTTGATTGCACACCGCTTATCGACAATTATGCATGCCGATAAAATATTCGTGCTCGAAAAGGGCCGTATCGTGGAATCAGGTAAGCACATGGAGCTGCTGTTGCAAAAAGGCTTATACTACGCCATGTGGCGCCAGCAAATTGGCGAAAAGGATGTTGTAGGAGAAGCGTAAGGGTAAGAAGGTGTTGGTTACTTTACCTTAGATGCAAAGTAACCAAACATCAAGCCAGAAAAAACCTTCAGCCGCACAGGGCCTACTCCCAGCCCGGTTTTCTGGCGGGCAGGCGTTCTTGGTCTAATATCATGCTATTACAGGCTCTGTAATTGTATATATCTCATTGTGATAAGGTATTTCTAAGCCGCACGAACCTAAGCCGGAAAGTCGGCAAGTTTTGCTTCGTCGTTCCTCCTCGCAGTGTCAAGGTTTAAGTAGCAGCCATGACGTTTGACGGTAAGGCAACAGCATTTACTCTTCTCCCTCTTCAACCATTACACCCTCAGCCTGCTTAAAGTTACTTTTAACAAAGTGGCACCAGTCGCATTCTTTTTTACCACAGCCCGTGCTGAAATCATGGTTCATGATCTTCTGGTAAACGCTGCTGATCTGTTCTGTCACTGTCGCCACAGCCTCCGGAGTTATTACTATCTTTTCTTTGTGATATTCATTATCAGATACGGGCTCTACAAACTCAAATTGTGTGCCTGCAACTTCCCAGTCATTCGTTTTGTCGTTGTCGATAAGTAATTTATAGAACACCGCCTGCCGCCAGTAATCGCCGCCATTAGGGTTATCCTGATTAGGTGCCTGCAGCTTGTCTTTGGCGTTTTTTAGCTTACCAGTCTTATAGTCAACCACAGTCACTCGTTTGCCGTCAAATTCAATCTTGTCGAGGTTACCTTTAACCGGTACGCCATTTATTTCAATGTTGCGGATGCTGCGCTCGGTAAGCGCCACCTTATTCCACACAGGTACATTTTGTTCGTAGTAAGCAGGTAATATCTTTTCCCCATATCCCATGCGCAGCTTATATTCTTCGCGCGTAAAGGAGTCGCGGTTCCGCGACATATACCAGCGAAATTCGTTCATGAACTCCTCTGTCGAAATGAAGTGGTCGTCTTTATCCTTGAGTTTTCTGAATGCTTTGTTTAAGGCCCAGTGTACAGCCTGCCCAAAAGTTGCCGCCGGACTTTTACCCGACGGTACCCGTATCAGGCACTGGAAGTAAAAGCGCAGTGGGCAATCTAAGTAATTGTTGAGGTGCGTTACCGAAAGTGTGTAGTTCTGCAATAACAGGTTAATGTACTTGGTGTCGAGCAACTCAACCTTTGGTTTATCAGCTTCCGAAAATTTAGTGGCCATAAATTCGACCATCTCCAGCTCTGTCAGTTTAGGGTAGGTTACCGGTAATTCAGTCTCTGTTAGTATCTCTCCTAAAAATTGTGATGCCTCCTGATCTTTCAGGTTCTTATCACGACGGGCATAAGATATATTGAGGCACTGCTTGGCCCGCGTAAGCGCTACATAGAATAAGCGTCTGGCTTCTTCTTTCTGTGCAATATCATCATCAGGGGCGCCGGTAAGCGTATCCGGATAGCTGTAACCGTAATTGCGACCTTTACTGTCCCATGTTTTTTTATCGCAACCTATTAGGAACACATGTTCAAATTCAAGCCCTTTAGAGCCATGCGCCGTCAAAAAGTTAATGCCATTGTCAGTGAAAATAGTTTGGTTCAGATCCATCCGGATGCCGTTTTTCTTCATCAGATCAATGGTAGCTATCAGTTCGTCGAGTGAGATATCCGGCTTTTTACGGCTTTCATCTTTAATAAAGTCAAAAAAGCTGGTGAGCATTTGCATGTAAGCACCTTTATCCGCCTGCTGCATAATAAAGCGGAGTATGCCCATTTTTGCAATAACCTGTTGAAACAACTGCTGCAGGGTGACGCTTACTGCGGCTTTTAGCAAGTAGTCAATATTGCTTATCAGGTACTTCATCTCTACGTTTTGCACATCGTCAAACAAGCCGGGCTGTGCAGGAGTGCGCAGCTCGCTTACATAACGGCGCAGGGAGGTTTTAGGCTGGTCATTACTCAAGGTACCGTAATTAGCTTTAGCTACCGCGATGCTGGCTTTAGCCACCTCGATGGGTGCGATGCCAAAGAAATCGTAGTGCATGATCTCGAACAACAGCTCATCGCCGCTGTAAGGCGAATCAAGTTCCATGGCAAGGTAGCGGAGGATGGTTACTATTTTTTCACCGAAGGGCGTGGAAAGGATATCAATTTTGCGTTTGATGTTGACCGGCACCTTATGCAGGTCAAAAAAATGAACAAGGTCTTCGGCCTGACTATGATTACGGTAGATTACTGCAATGTCGCCAGGGTCTGCCCCGCCCTCAATTAATTGTTTAATGATGCGCGCGGTATCAGCAAGTTCCTGGTCAGGGTTATCATACTCCCGGATGGTGGGTTGCACCACATGCTCGGTAAACCGCGGGTGCGAAGCCTGCAGGTTTTTGTCGAGTTGCAGTTGCGCGGTAAGGCGCTGTTTGTTGTTGTTAATTAGCGACCGGGATATGTCCAGTATGTGCTGGTTAGAGCGGTAATTGTGCCGCAGCACGACAGTATGTAGGGCATGCACGTAGTCGTTGGCAAAATCAATGATGTTTTCCATGTTGGCGCCCTGAAACTTGTAGATCGACTGGTCGTCATCTCCTACTACGAATACGTTTGGCGTATCCCAGTAATTCAGCAAAAACTTAAGCAGGGCATTCTGCGAGCCGCTGGTATCCTGAAACTCATCAACCAGTATGTATTGATAGCGCTCCTGGTAGCGTCGCAAAATTTCCGGGTTTTCACGAAAGGCCGCGATCACCCATAAAATCATATCGTCATAGTCATACCGGCCAAGTGTATTCATCTTTGCCGCATAGTTGCGATATTCGCCTACAGCGGCCAGTAGCTTGTCCATCTGGTCGGTTACCTTGTCAATATCCTTTTGCTTAAGGTCGCCCGCGCGTATGCCTTTTGCTGCATTAGCTCTCTTGTAAATAAATTCCTCGCGGTTAGGCAGGTCGGCAATATAATCGGCTACGGCAGCTTGTATGCGGTCTTCGTCCCAGCCCTCGCGCTTCATGGTCGAGAACAGGTCCTTTAATCGTTTAGCCTCGTAGTACACATCGCCCGTAAAGCGTTTAAGCGGATGCTCGTTATGGAATGCGTCAATCAATTCGCGAAACAGCATTGCCGATTCCAGGTCAGATAACGGGTCGAGGTTAAGCTTGCCAAAGTAATCCAGGTTTTCCTGTATCACCTCATTACAAAAGGCGTGGAAAGTATATATGTTGATGCGGTAGGCATCAGGGCCAATAAAGTCAAACAAACGCTTACGCATGGCCACCGCTCCCGCATCGGTATAGGTAAGACAAAGTATCTCATTCGGCTGGGCATCAGTATCTAATAGTATTTTGCCGATACGGGCTGCCAGTATCTGGGTTTTGCCTGTACCAGGCCCTGCGACTACCAATACAGGGCCATCCATCTTATTTACTGCCGAGAGCTGCTCGGGATTTAATGAGGCTAAAGCCTCCTGAAATTTAGCGTTAAATTTTGCAGAATTTTGGTTTTGCATAAGTAAGTAAAGGTACGAAAAGCAGGGCTAATAGTTAATTTCATGCCGCGGCATTCATCGTCATAAAAATAAAAGAAGCATATTTGGGTTTATCAGATATGCCGCTTTTATTTAATGTTTCATGGGGTGCTGTATCCGGCTGGTGGCTGCCATTGTGCCTGCTTGCGGGAGTGCTGTACGCATGGGTAATGTACCGCCAGCCATCGGTATTAAATACCAAATGGCGTGTAACATTATTTGTATTCAGGGCGTTTGCCGTAAGCATTTTAGCGCTTTTGTTATTGTCGCCATTGGTGCAGTCGATAAAATACGAACCTGAAAAGCCGCTGGTTTTGGTATTGCAGGATAACTCGCAGTCTCTTGGCGGCAAGCATCAGCAGCATGCAAGGCAAGTGGCAGCGGGGTTACAAAAGCTGCAAAAACAGTTAGGCAACGGTTATGATGTACGTGAAACTCATTTTAATAAGGATGTACAACCCGGCATAACTACAACCTTTAACGGAAAGCGTACTGATATTGCCAATGCTCTGCGAAATGTTAGCCAGCAATATGCAAATCAGAATATAGGTGCCGTGATAGTGGCTACAGACGGCTTGTACAACACAGGCGCCGACCCGCAATACGAAGCCTGGAATATTAAAGCAGGAATTTACACCATTGCCATGGGCGATACCACTGCGCAACGCGATCTGCTCATCAGTAATGTAAATTACAATAAAACCGCCTTTATCGGGAACGATTTTATGATAGAGGTGTTGGCCGAGGCTTATCAGCTGAGGGAGCAACAAATGACGCTTCGGGTAACCGAAAATGGCAAGCCATTATACAGCGAACAGATCAAGGTAAACGATGCTGCATTTAAACGAATGGTACCGGTGAAATTGCATGCGGGTACAAAAGGATTGCACAAATATACCATTAGCCTTACGCCCGTTGCTAATGAGGTTACTATCTCCAATAACAATGAAACCATTTATGTAGATGTGCTGGACGACCGGCAGAAAATATTGTTGGTTTATGATGCCATGCATCCGGATATTGGTGTACTTAAAACAGCCATAGAAGCAAGCAGTAAATACCAGGTTAAGATAAGTACCGTGGGTGAGTTGCAGGCTAAGCAGCTTAGTGATATAAACCTGCTGATATGTTTTCATATAGACGAAAGCACTTCACCACTAATCAAACAGGTAGTTGCAACCGGTAAGCTACCGGTATGGTACCTGTTGGGAGCCGATAGCCGCATGCCACCATCGGGCGGAGCTGGCCGCGTAATGAATTATGCAGGGAATCCTGGCGATGTACAGGAAAGCTTTGCAGATGCAAATGCAAACTTTTCGGCTTTTGCTTTATCCGATTCCTGTTTGACAAAGCTGTCGCAGATGCCACCATTATTGGTGCCATCCGGTAACTATAGTTTAGCGCAAGGCTCGTCTGTTTTATTCACCCAGCGTATTGGGAATGTACACACTTCTTACCCGTTACTTGCTTTTTCATTGTCAGGAGGGGCAAGGGTAGCCGTGCTGTCAGGCGAAGGGCTGTGGCATTGGCGTTTGACCGAGTTTTCCAGATACGGCAGTCATCATGCTTTGGAAGAGTTGGCTGCACAATGCGTACAGTACCTCACTGCTGATGCCAGCCGTAAGCAGTTTGATGCATACGCGAATAAGAACGTTTATGATGAAGGTGATGATATTATACTAAATGCCGAGCTGTACAATGATGCGCTGGAACTGGTTAATACGCCTGATGTAAAGTTAAGTATCAAGGCAGATAAAGGCCGAAAGTACGACTACCTTTTTAGTCGTACAGAACGCAGCTACCAGTTGAACGCAGGTGCACTGCCCCCTGGCGAATATGCTTTTACGGCGAGCACAGCACACGGAGCAGAGAAATACAATGCAAGCGGACGATTCACCATACAGGCACTTAACCTTGAACTGAGACAGACCGCCGCTAACCACCGCCTATTGCACGATATTGCCAGCCAAAGCGGCGGACAAATGCTGTACCCTGATCGTATTGGTGAATTAGCAAAGTTGATCAAAGCTAATGCAAATGCTAAAACGGTGGTTTATCAAGACAAAACATACCGTGAACTGATCGATATCAAATGGGTATTCTTCATCGTCTTAGCGCTTTTGAGTGCAGAGTGGCTGCTTCGTAAGCGCGAAGGGGAGGTATAGATAATAAAAAATTAAATTACAGTCGAACAAGAGCGACGGCCCGCCAAGAAACCGGGCCGGGTGTATGGCCTGTGCGGTTGAAGGTTTTTTTTGGCTTGCGTTATTCACTGTTTTATTTACTTCAATAGGCGTTCATGAAAACGCTACGCTTAGTCTGGTTACTTTGTGTCCAAGACAAAGTAACATATTAGTTCATGTAGTTACTGATTCGGTACATATATAAAAAACGCCTACCAAACCGGCAGGCGTTTCAATATTCAATCAGGGAAGTTATCCTACGTAGCTTTCCAGTATTTTAAATCCTTCGGTGGTGCTTATTTCAACGTTGTTGATGGTTTTTGGCAGCAGGATGCTGTCACCCATTTTTACATCAAGCTCGCCGCCATCATATTTTATGGTATAAGCACCCGCAACGCAAACGTGTATAACAAATGAGTCTATACCGCTGTAATCGCGTGTGGTGTTTTCAGTAAAGTCGAGCACGCTGGTAGTAAAGTACTCGCATGTTACCGCCTCTACGGCTTTATTTTGTGCATGGTCGTACTGGGTTTTATATTCAGGATAGAATTTGTAGTCGATGGCTGCCAACGCTTCCTCGGTATGAAGTTCGCGCTTATTGCCTTTATCATCTACACGGTCAAAATCATAAATACGGTAAGTAATGTCTGATGTTTGCTGTATCTCGGCTATCAGCAGTCCGGCGCCGATGGTATGTACACGACCAGCAGGTAAAAAGAAGATATCGCCTGCGCTTACGTTTTCACGATTTAATATGTCGGTTAAGTGACCACTGTTAAACTTTTCAAGATATACTTGCTCGTTCACTTCCTGGTTAAAGCCGGTGATAAGCGTTGCACCTGGGTCAGCCTCTATCACATACCACATTTCTGTTTTACCGAAGGAGTTGTGGCGTTTCTTTGCCAGTTCATCATTCGGGTGAACCTGAATGGAAAGATCTTCGTTAGCATCAATAAATTTAACCAGTAGCGGGAATGTATTGCCAAAGCGCTCATATACCTTTTCGCCTACCAACTCGCCTTTAAATTCCTCTAACAGGTCGGCAAGTGAGCGGCCTGCCAGCTCGCCATTGGCTACCACAGAAACATCTGATTTAACGCCTGATATTTCCCACGTTTCGCCACAGTTAGGCAGGCTGCCAAAGTCTTTATGAAGGTAGGTTTTTATCTTTTGGCCGCCCCAAATTTTATCTTTATAAATGGTCTGAAATTTCAGAGGATATAGTGCTGACATGATGGATTATTTTGTTGCCGCTAAGTTATCAGTATTAACGTAAAAACTAAATGCTAAATAAAAACTGGCATATATGAACGTCTCCTCAAAATTTATTTATTAATTAAATTTCACTTAGTTATCCGTATCTTACTGCTGCACAACTATCATCAATCACCACAGTAAAAAGCTATGAAACTGAGAAATTTTACAGCTTGCCTGGCAGTAAGCGGCCTGATTGGCTTGGGCTTTGTCGACATTAAGACAACCAAGGTGTCACAGATAAAGATGCAAAAAGCGCAAAGTGCTAATGCGTTTTTAAACAGCATCGGTGTAAATTCCTCAATCTCCAGGCGCGGCGAGCAGCTCGACAAAACGGTGGAAATAATAAATTATACCGGCATACGGTGGATACGGGCTGGGTATGAAGGTGATGTGCCTATTGCTGATTTCTTAACCCTGCATCAGAAGACTGGGGTAAAATATAGCTACGGGCTCCTTAGCGGCGGTACAGACATACCGAAACTGCTGGAAGGTGGCAGGGCACTTGCCAAGAGTGATGCACTGCTTGCCTTTGAGGGTAATAACGAGCCAAATAACTGGGGCGTAAAATATAAAGGTATTCAGGGAGGTGCCAGAGACTCATGGCGCGCGGTTGCGGAGTTGCAGCGCGATCTCTACGCCGGGGTGAAGGCTGACGCAAGTTTGAAGAATTATCCAGTCTTCTCAATAACAGAAAATGGCGCGCAAACGGATAATATGGGCCTTCAGTACTTAACTATTCCGGAAGGTGCTGATACGCAAATGCCGGCAGGCACCCGCTATGCCGATTATGCAAACTGCCACAATTATTTTGCTCACCCGTCATGGCCGGGCTTACATGACAACCAAACATGGGATGCAGCATCGCCCGGCAAAGTCACTCACGCGGATGGCTTATACGGAAACTACGGGCGCACATGGGGTAAGCAATTTGCCGGTTACAGCGAGCAACAACTGGCTGCCATACCTAAAGTAACTACTGAGACGGGCATTACCATAGGCGACGGAATAAGCGAGGAAGCGCATGGGCGCCTGCTGATAAATATGTACCTGGCGCAGTTTAAACGGGGCTGGAGCTATACCGCTGTTTACTTGCTGCGTGACCGTAGCGACGAAAGCGGCAACCAGCAGTTTGGATTTTATAAACCTGATTATACTCCGCGGAAGGCAGCGCTTTTTTTGCATAACCTTACAACTATTTTGGCTGATAACAAAAATGCTGACCTGACTAAAGGCCTTGGATATACTATACCTGATCAACCCGAAACTGTGCATGATTTGTTGCTGAAGAAGAGTAACGGTAAATACGAGCTGGTAGTTTGGGGAGAGCGTTTAACCGGAAATGACAATATTCAATTAATATTCGCCGCAAAGCCTTCGGATGTTAAAATTTACGACCCAACAGCAGGTGCCAAACCTGTAACAGATGCTGGCCGTGTTAAAAGCTTGTCGCTTACGCTTAGCGATCATCCGCTGATTGTAGAAATACAACCATAAAAAGATTTGGAAAAATTGGCAATTCATCGTAATATTGCGATAAAGTTATGGGCGCAACAAAAAGTGAGATATTCAGTATGGAGCAAAATAGGCTTGCCACTATGCTTAAAGCGTTGGCACATCCTGCACGTATTGCTATTTTACAGCAGATTATGAAGGCCAATGCTTGCATTTGCGGTGATTTGGCCGATGAGCTTGGTTTAGCGCAGCCTACCATTTCGCAGCATTTAAAAGAATTAAAGTCGGCAGGATTAATACAGGGTTCTGTAGAAGGCGTAACCATTTGTTATTGTATAGAGCCCATGGCATGGCGCGAGCTGCAACAGCAGCTAAACGGCTTTTTTGATGGTTACTCCGGCCCGCAAACCTGTTGCTAAAAAAATTTGAATCAATGTATCGTTATATTGCAATAATACAATAGCTATATGGAAACAATTACCTGGTCTCAGTTTAAGGCGCAACTGGAAGCGCATGCCGACAAACATCTGAATTTTGAGTACGCAGCAAATACACGTGTAGATGCATCATACCACATCACCGAAATAAAACAGGCAGTTATAACTTCTGTTGATTGCGGAGGCTTAAAAAATGAGTGGACCGACGTAATTGTTCAGCTTTGGGAGCCTGGGCAAAAACAGCAGGACAAGCCAATGAAAGTGGCTAAAGCCCTGTCGATAATTGCACTGGTGGAGCGTTCGCTCGAAATCAATGCTGAGGCAATTGTAAAATTAGAATACGGCAATAATGAATACGATGCACGGCAACTGCTGCCGTTGAGTATAACGGCTGTTGACGATGAACTGGTTGTTCGCTTACATGCCGACAGCGTGCAATGTAAAGCTAATGACAGAGGGCAAATATGCGGTTCGCCTTCGGCTAACGGTGCCGATACTCGCGCTACCAAAGCTCATCGGCCATTAGTACAATTAACTACTGTCGGCAATCAGTGCGAACCGGGATCAGGATGTTGTTAATATAATCAGGTAACCATGAAAAACATATTAGTGCTGTGCACGGGCAACAGTTGCCGTAGCCAGATAGCAGAGGGTTATTTACGGCATTTTGCAGCTGAGCGCGCCAAGGTTTATAGTGCGGGTATACAAACGCATGGTGTAAACCCTAAGGCTATACAAGTTATGGCAGAAGATGGTATTGATATAACTGCACATACCTCAAACCATGTAGATGAGTATAATGCCATACCTTTCGACTTTGTGATAACGGTATGCGATAATGCCAACGAGGCATGCCCGTATTTTCCGGGACCCGTGGAGCGATATCATCATAATTTTCCTGATCCTGCAAAAGCTACCGGCACACCGGAAGAAGTATTAAATGAATTCAGGAGGGTGCGGGAGATGATAAAAATTTATTCGAGGCAGTTTATCTCTAAAAATTTCAGGTAATAATTGTGAGTGTTGCTGGTTGTGCACCCGTTGCCGGGCGCAAGAAATTAAATTTTCTGGATCGATATCTCACCCTGTGGATATTCTGTGCCATGGCTATTGGCATAGCTATCGGTTACTTATGGCCTTCTGCTGCTACAGCAATTAACGCTTATTCTTCGGGTGCCGTTAATTGGCCGCTGGCTGCCGGGCTTATCCTCATGATGTATCCGCCACTGGCAAAGGTTCGGTACGCCGCTATTGGCGAAGTTTTCAAGAATGTGAAGGTACTCGGCTTGTCATTATTACTTAATTGGGTAATAGGTCCTGTGTTGATGTTTGGCTTGGCTGTGCTATTGTTACCTGATAAGCCAGAGTACATGGTTGGGCTGATACTAATTGGGCTGGCACGCTGCATAGCCATGGTGCTGGTATGGAATGATCTGGCAGATGGTAACAGGGAGTACGCAGCAGGGTTGGTGGCAATAAACAGCTTATTCCAGGTGTTGCTTTATAGCTTATACGCATACCTTTTCATTAGTGTATTGCTACCTCACTTTGGCTTTACCGGCTTTAAAGTTAGTATTACCATGGCCGAAATTGCCGGTACAGTTGGCCTTTATCTTGGTGTGCCGTTTGTTGCAGGCGCCGGTACCCGGTTTGTTCTTACAAGACTCAAAGGCGAACAATGGTATCGCCATAAATTTCTGCCGGCGATATCACCGCTTACACTAATAGCGTTGCTCTTTACCATTATGCTGATGTTCAGCTTAAAGGGTGAGTTGATTATGAGGATACCGTTTGATGTGCTGCGTATTGCCATACCTTTACTTATATATTTTGCCATCATGTTTTTCATCAGTTTTATTATGGCAAAAGCTTTAGGAACAGACTATTCGCGCAACGCATCTATAGCATTTACTGCGGCAGGCAATAATTTTGAACTTGCCATTGCCGTTACCATCGGTGCTTTTGGTATAAACTCAGGGGAGGCTTTTGCAGGCGTGGTTGGCCCCTTGGTTGAAGTACCTGCTTTGATATTACTGGTAAAGGTAGCTTATTGGCTCCGGGACAGGTATTACTAGTAAGTGCCCCTTCAGGCCACTACTGCATAAAACAAAACGCCCCGCTTATTCAGCAGGGCGTTTTTTATGGAAGGTGATTTACTACTTACCTAATTTTGCCTTAAGGTTTTCATTAATTGCCTCAAGGAACTCTTCAGTATACAAATAATCTACACCGTGCTCAACTTTTGGCTTAATGGTGATAGCAAGGTCTTTAGTCATTTTGCCGCTCTCTACAGTTTCAATACAAACCTGCTCTAAAGTGTGGCAAAAATCAATCAGCTCCTGGTTGCCATCCAGTTTACCACGGAACTCAAGGCCGCGTGTCCAGGCGAAGATAGAAGCAATCGGGTTGGTTGATGTTGGTCTGCCAGCCTGGTGCTCGCGGTAGTGGCGGGTTACAGTACCATGTGCAGCCTCGGCCTCCATAGTTTTACCATCCGGAGTAACAAGGGTAGAGGTCATTAAACCCAATGAGCCAAAGCCTTGTGCTACGGTGTCGCTCTGTACGTCGCCATCATAGTTTTTACAAGCCCATACAAAGTTACCGTTCCATTTAAGGGCTGCGGCAACCATGTCATCAATCAGGCGGTGCTCATAAGTGATACCGGCTTCTTCAAACTTGGTTTTATAATCGTTCTGATAGATCTCTTCAAAGATGTCTTTAAAACGGCCATCGTATTTTTTCAGGATGGTGTTTTTGGTTGAAAGGTACAGCGGCCAGCCTTTCATCAGTGCCTGGTTAAAGCAGGCGTGTGCAAAACCTTTGATAGATTCGTCAGTGTTGTACATAGTCAACGCAACACCGTCGCCTTTAAAGTTAAACACCTCAAATGATTGCTCAGGGCTGCCATCTTCTGGAGTAAAGGTCACCGTTAATTTACCTTTGCCTTTAGTAAGGAAATCGGTAGCACGGTATTGGTCGCCAAAAGCGTGGCGGCCTATACAGATAGGGGCTGTCCAGTTAGGTACCAGGCGAGGTACGTTGCTCATTACAATTGGCTCGCGGAATACTGTACCGTCCAGAATATTACGGATAGTACCGTTCGGCGATTTCCACATTTGTTTAAGGCCAAATTCTTTTACGCGGGCCTCATCAGGTGTGATAGTTGCACATTTAATACCTACGCCATATTGTTTAATAGCATTTGCAGCATCAATGGTAACCTGGTCGTCTGTTTCGTCACGATACTCTACACCAAGGTCATAATATTTCACATCCAGGTCAAGGTAAGGGAAAATCAGTTTATCCTTAATGAATTTCCAGATGATGCGGGTCATCTCGTCGCCATCCAGCTCAACAACCGGATTTTCTACTTTTATTTTTGACATAACTAAGCTTTGAGGTTTGTTTTTTATCAAGCGCCTCAAATATATAAAAATGAGATTATGTAGCTGTTATAAAAGAATTTTATGACCTGAGGGCGTATCATTTGTGCTGAAAGCATAGCGCAGTATAAAAACTTTATGGTAAACTTTATACTATTTGTGGTGTTACAGGAGTTAAATACCCACATCTACACTACTTAAATGACGAAGCAGATTGCAAAAATAGCCGCAATGGCTATTGTATTTGTAGCTTTTGCAGCACAATTAGCACAAGCACAAAAAGGTTATAATTTTGACCAGTTTGACATAGGCGTATCCGCTAATAGTAACCAGGTTTACGGCGATGCAGAATCCAGGAAAAGTACTTTTTCAGGCGCTGTCAATCTCAATTATAACATTACTCCTTATGCCAATATAGTGGCGGAGTTTCAGGCTGGTACCCTTGCCGGCGGCGATTCGCTCAAATACCGTTCGGGCAGGCAGTTTAAGAGCAATTACAAGGCTTTTATATTGCGCGGACAGTTACAGGCCGGCGAAATTATGGACTATTCTACCAGTAGTTTCAAGAATGCGCTGAAGGGTCTTTACATATCCAGCGGTATAGGTTTATCTTCTAACGACATTAAGTATGCTGCAAGAGTATCCAACACTGACCCGCCGTTCTTTTCGCCCGGGAAAAACAGTAGTAACGAGTTTTTCGTGCCGGTACGCATAGGGTATGAGCTAAAGCTTTTTAATGCTTATAACATGCCCACAGTAAAGTTCGACATCGGCTACCAGGCAAATATTATGCTCGGCGAAAACCTGGATGGCTATAACACCGGTGCCGCAACTGATATCTGGCAGCAGCTTTCTATAGGAGTAAAGCTGTCGTTGGGCGGTTCTACGTCATATCGTAAGTCAGTATCTTACTATTATCAGTAAGGTCGCAAAAACTTTGGCAGGATTTTTAATGTTATTGTTTTAGAACTAAACTTAAAACCCATGGATCCTAAAAACCCATATCCTGGCTTTAATGATGACAGCCTGGACAACGACGACGATTTACGCGAAGAGCTTGATGCGGACATTAACCGCGATACCGAAATAGATGACGCTGACGATGATACAGGCGAATCATTACGTTACAACGAAGAGGACGATAGCTTTGAGCTGGACGTAGAACGCAGCGAAGATGATGAGTATGATCATCCCGATCCGTACAATACATCTACCAAAGGTGGTGCCGACTTTGATTCAACCTATGATGAATCGAACCCTTACGCTGTTGATGAATACATTCCTAACGAAAGCCTGGAAACTGACGTAGACAAGTTGGGCATGCATATCGACCATGGACAAATTACGGAAGTTGATCCGGCTGACGAGGCAATCTCCCGCACACCGGAGGATTACCGTGATGATTTGGACGAAGAAGGTTACCCTAAGAATGACCGCGAAAACTTCAAATAGGCAATAAGCATTAAACAGCAAAAAAGCGATGGGTTGAAACCTATCGCTTTTTTGCTGTTATCAAATTAATCTATCTCCAGGCTTAGCCTGTTTTTTAAGTCTAATATCTGCGGGTTTTTTGCAGCCATGTGCTGAAATATCTCTTTTGCGCCGTATGGTTTGCGGTTGGCCTGCACTTCGTCAATACGGGTTTCTATATCCAGGTCAAAATTGCGCAGGTTACTGCGGAGGTAATTGAGCAGGTACGGTTTCTCATCCCTCAAGGTACTCTCCTGTACGCCGGTTTCTACTACCACTTCATATAGGGTAGGGGTTTTCAGTACGGGCTTCGATGAAAATATGGTAGACAATGTCAGCTTCCCTTCGCTTTTTACCTTGGCGGCGTAAGCATTCCAGTGCTGCATAAATTGCTCGGCGGTAAAGGCTTCCCGGTCTTCGCCTTTCAGGTAAGGATCTTCATCTTCTTCCAGTGCTTCAGCAATATCATTTATCGCACTTAGCGACGGTATTTTTATTGAGGTTGATGCCGAGTGCAGGTTAGGTATAAACACCTTAGGCTGCTCTTTTGGCGGAGCTGGTGCAACAGGCGACGTAGCGGTAGTTTGTATAGGCTGCGGTTTTTGTACTGGAGCCGGGTTGTTCGTCGGTACAGTGACGGGCGGAACCACAGTCTGCGTTACCGGTGCGGACGGAGCTACCTGAGCTGCAGTGTCGGTATTTATTGTACCGGTATCAGGTTTTTTTTTTACCTCCCCTGTGGGTGGTTCGACACTGGCAGCCTGAAAAAGCGCTGGTAAATGGCACATCTTGAGCAGTGCCAGCTCTACCTGCAACCGTTGGTTTTTGCTCTGCTTGTAACTTAAATCGCATTGATTGGCAATGTTAAGCGCAGATAGCAGGAAGGATACCGGTGCAGCCTGTGATTGCTGTATGTACCGGTTGCGGATATTGTCGCTCACCTCCAGTAGTTTCAAGGTAGCGGTATCCTTACCTACCAGCAGGTTGCGTATATGTTCTGAAAGGCCTGCTATAAAGTGGGCGCCATCAAAACCTTTACTTAAAATCTCATCAAACAGCAGCAATGTTTTGGCGGTATCGCCGGCCAGGAGGCTATCCGTAACGGTGAAATAATAATCATAATCAAGTATATTAAGATTATCAATTACCGACGTATAAGTTACGTTGCCGCCAGAGAAACTCACAATCTGGTCGAACATTGAGAGCGCGTCGCGCAAACCACCATCGGCCTTTTGCGCAATAATGTGCAAACCATCAGGCTCATACTGCACATGCTCTTTCTGTGCTATAGACGAGAGATGTGCTGCCATATCTTCAACCCGGATGCGGTTAAAATCAAATATCTGGCAGCGCGAAAGTATGGTAGGCAGTATTTTATGTTTCTCGGTAGTAGCCAAGATAAATATGGCGTAGTTAGGCGGCTCTTCAAGCGTTTTCAGGAAAGCGTTAAACGCTGCCTGCGATAGCATGTGCACCTCATCAATAATATACACCTTGTAGCGTGCAGCCTGCGGCGGTATGCGCACCTGGTCTATCAGGCTGCGTATATCATCCACAGAGTTGTTTGATGCTGCATCAAGCTCATGAATATTAAAGGAGTTGCCATTGGCAAAAGAACGGCACGAATCGCAAGTGCCGCAGGCCTCGCCATTGGGCTGCAGGTTTTGGCAGTTAATGGTTTTTGCGAGTATACGCGCACAAGTAGTTTTCCCTACACCACGTGGCCCGCAAAATAAAAATGCCTGCGCCAGCTGATTATTTTTGATAGCATTTTTAAGCGTGTTGGTTATATGTTGCTGACCAACAACCGTATCAAAAGTAGCGGGGCGGTATTTGCGTGCCGAAACAATAAAATTATCCACAGGTATAAAGATAGCTAAAAACTTTGGTAGCCTTAAACAGGTGTTAGTAAAAATTGGGTCACTCCATGTTTGGACGGCTCTTTTTACTTGCTGTTTAAATTACACTGGCTGCCTTAAACTCTCTTTAATTTATGATTGAATTGCTTGTTTAAGATTACCCGGCAATGTTTTATTGTAGTTCATCATCCGGTAAATGATCGTCATCCTCAGCGTCAAAATTACTGTTTAGCAAGCTGTTGTCTTTCAGTAATTGCAGGTCGTCGGTATCTGCCATCAGGTCATCAAAAACTTCGTCGTCCTCGTCGTCCCAATCACCTTCAATGGCATCGTCATCATCATCGCCACCCGGCAGGTTGATCATCACCGCAATTATCAATGCCGGTTTATATGTATCTTCTGTGTTTTTAATCAATTTTAGCATAGTTGTACAGATGTAAACACAAACATGCAAAATCAGCTGTTAAAAAATTATAAAATTTCGATGCCGGTAATTTCTTTTACTTTAAAATAACCTTTAGCAGCCGGAACATACACTTCAATATCCTGCGATTTTATGGTTAGCTTTTTGCCTGCCAAGCCGGTATTGCCATTCATAAATTTATCAGAGTCAGGAAACTGGCGCAGCCATAGGAACGACTGCTCGTTACCTTTACCATCGGTAATCACTATATAGTTGAACCCTTTATTGTCGATCCTTTTAAAAGCGCCCGATGTAGTGTTGATGGTTGCATCCTCTGTTTCATCCAGTGCCATAACGGTTGCAAGCTTTACAAAAGGCTGGCATTTCTGCTTTATCAGCTGTAGGGCTACCTGCTCGCCCAACTTAGTCGAAGTTTCATCATCTTCAAGGTCAAGCCCTTTCTCTGATGCTAACTCCATTAATTTATCGGCATGAGACATAAAAGCATTCATAAAGGCAGCCTCAGCTTGCTCTTTCGTTTTAATAGTGGTAATGTCTATTTTACCTAATTCCTCACAAAGTGAGGTAACCAATTTCTGCTCTGCAGGACCAGGTGCAGTGTCGTTTTGGGCAGCAGTCGTTGTGGTTGTTTGTCCTTTGGTAATGATTGCAGTTGTTAATAACAGCAGGGCGAGTAAAATCTTTTTCATGATATGGTCAGGTCATTTAATTCCTGCAGTAAATATATAACAGGGTAAATATTGGTGCGTATTATCTTTAAGTTTTTAATGCACTGATTATTTGATTGATTGAGAAAAACTTATTACTTTTGCAGCCCCGTTCATGGACGGGTAATTGATTAAAAAACAAAAGTTTAACATGCAACAGTACGAAACCGTAGTAATTCTTACCCCGTTGCTGTCAGAGGAAGCTGCTAAAGAAGTGATCGCAAAGTTCACTAAAGTGCTTACTGACGGCGGAGCCGAAATTGTCCAGGAGGATAATTGGGGTTTGAAAAAATTAGCGTACCCTATCCAGAAAAAAACTACAGGGTATTATCACTTAACTGAATACAAGGCTCCGGGTGAATTAATTAACAAATTGGAAGTTGAATTTAGACGTGATGAGCGCGTTATGCGTTTTCTGACCATTGCATTGGACAAGCATGCCATTGCTTACAACGAGAAAAAACGCAGCGGTGCTTTTAACCAGAAAAAGAAAACAGAGGAGGCAGCAAGCTAATGGCAAACGACCAGATCAGATACGTTACCGCTCCTAAAGTGGAGGATAACCGCAAAAAATACTGCCGTTTTAAAAAGAACGGTATTAAATATATCGATTACAAAGACGCAAACTTTTTATTGAAGTTCATTAACGACCAGGGTAAAGTATTACCTCGCCGTTTAACCGGTACTTCATTGAAGTTTCAGCGTAAAGTGGCTCAGGCTGTTAAGCGTGCACGCCACATCGGTTTATTGCCTTATGTTGCAGATTCATTAAAATAATCAGGAGGTAGCAAAAATGGAATTGATCTTAAAACAAGACGTAAAAAACCTCGGCGATAAAGACGATATCGTGAATGTGAAGCCAGGTTATGGCCGTAACTACCTTATCCCGAAAGGTTATGCTATACTGGCTACTGAATCTGCCCGTAAAGTATTGGCTGAAAACCTTAAACAAGCACAGTTTAAACAAGAAAAAATCCGCAAGGATGCTGATGCTGTTGCCGCTAAGCTGGAAGGTGTAAAACTTACCATCGGCGCAAAAGCTGGCGAAACCGGAAAAATCTTTGGCGCTATCAACACCATCCAGGTGGCTGATGCCCTTAAAAAAGAAGGTTTCGATGTTGACCGTCGTCGCATCACCTTTGATCAGGAACCAAAAGTATTGGGCGAATACGTTGCCAACATTAACCTGCACAAAGAGGTTAAGGTAAAAGTTCCTTTCGAGGTAGTAGCTGAGTAATTGACCCCATCCAACCCTCCCCTAAAGGAGAGGGCTTTGAAAAGGACAATACTTTTATAAAATTAAACAAAGGGTATTTGGTATTTCGCCAAATGCCCTTTGTTTTGTGTATTGATTTTTATGAAACGTAAACGTGTCGTTAAGAATTCTATACTGAGGCTTGTGCTGCGCATTGTTAAACTTGCATTAATATTGTTTGTGGGCCTGAGCTTGTTTGGTGTACTGCTGTTTCGGTTTGTGAATCCTCCCTTTACCTGGCTTATGATAGAGCGCGGCTTTGAGCGTAAGGCAGCAGGTAAAGAATGGAAGATTGATAAAGACTGGAAGGATTTTAAGGAAATAAACGATAACATGAAACGCGCCGCTGTAGCGGCCGAAGATCAGTTATTCCTGGAACATCACGGCTTCGATTTTAAAGCCATAGAGAACGCTATTGATAAGAACATGCATAGTAAAAAAGTGATTGGCGGCAGTACGATAAGCCAGCAAACGGCCAAGAACGTTTTTCTGTGGCCCGGACGTTCTTTTCTACGCAAAGGCCTGGAGGCCTGGTTCACCATACTGATAGAAACCTTCTGGAGCAAGGAACGTATTATGGAGGTTTACCTGAACGTGATAGAGATGGGCGACGGCATATACGGTGCCGAAGCGGCAGCGCAGGCTTATTATCATGTGCCCGCTGCCAAGCTTACCAAAAGGCAGGCCGCTGCTATAGCATCTATATTCCCGAGTCCGTTAAAGTGGTCGGCAACAAACCCTAGCCGCTACGTAAGGCACAGGCAATACCTCATTCGCAAAAATATGCGCAGGTTGGGGCCATTGAGCTTTTAAAAGGTTGGCGTATTATCTGTTATACTTCCAGTTGCGTGATTTACCCTCGCTTATCCATTCAATGGCCTGGTCCAGCCGCTTTTGGCGGGTGGCATCTGTTTTAGCTTCTTCAAACCACTCGAGGTATTCCCTTTTTTTTGAAGCACTAAAATTTTCGAATACTTCCCTTGCTGCTGGATGCTGATCTAACAATTTAATGAAATAATCAGGCGTAGCCATTGGCGCTTTTACGGTCGCAGGTTTGGGCGTTTGGCTTTTAGTTTTTGGAGCCTTAAACTCGCGCTCATTTATAGCTACAAGCTCAAGTATATATTCAGACAGCATTTCGTCTGATGGCAAGTCGGCAAGGCTTACTATGCGACCAAAGCTGCCCGCGCCGGTACCTTCCTCTTCCTTTAATACTTTATGAGGATCGAGCAATCGCCCGCTTTTCCAGAAACCAAATGAGCAGTGCTGCTTAAACGCCGCCATAAAACAAACAGGTCCGTTATATTCAAAGAACGGCATGCCCCATTTAACTGTCTCGGTAATGTGAGGCACTGTTTGATGAATGAGCTCTCGCAGGTGGTTTAGGATGGGTTTGGCAAAGTCGGCCGACTTGTCAATATAGGCTTCTATGCGGGCATCGTAGTTTGTCATTGGTCAATAGTCATTTAAATTACCTTGTTCTAAAAGTAGTAAATGTTTAATTGAAAAATTCAATGTCAAATACTTTAAGGCGATCACCTGTGCCTAATTTGCGAATACCCGTGCGTGCCAACTTTGGCTGAAGGGCACTTCCCATTTGTTGTTAAGCTCTTCAACATTACGGGCGAGATTATTAAACACAATGGTATCGTCGTTTATAACGCCACGTTTAATGAGCGCTTCGAATTCATCGCGGTTGGCTGATTTAATGCCTTCAACGGTGCGGTAAGCCAAATTAAAACGGTCGAACAGGTCGATGTTAAAATCCTGCTCGATGTGTTGCATAAAATGCACTGATTTATCAATAGAGCAACCGCTCGCTCCTGCATGTTCCTCATCAACGATCAAAATCAAGAACCGGTTGTAACGTACCTCCGCGCCGGCGTGCAACTGGTTATTATGTGCTGTCCATTGCTTGGCGAAGGCCACTAAGCGTTGCTGTATCGCGGTAGTCTCAGCATCAGTAAGCTCCCGATTGGCCTGGTATATCCACACTCTCGAGTTATCAGAAAATTCCATATACAAAAATATCAATTTTAATCGGCGTTGCAGCCTATCATTAGATTGCCTTTTATATCTTGTGCTTAAATTTGTGCGTTGTGAGTCAGTATGTTAATTGCCTAACTGAATGTTTTTTCAAAAAATATTTCCATTAATAAAAAAACAAACTACATTTGCAGACCCAAAACGGGAGATGGTATCATAGCTCAGTTGGTAGAGCAAAGGACTGAAAATCCTTGTGTCGCTGGTTCGATTCCAGCTGATACCACTAAATTAAAAGGCCTTTTCTCCTTAGAGAAAAGGCCTTTTTTATGCCGTCAAGGCGGCTTTTTATCTCATCTTGTCTTGCGGCCGGAATTCTTCCCCGCTATGCTTTACATAAATTTTTGTTGAACTATTCTCCAAATATCTTACATTTAAGTAGGCTTTGTTTCAGGCGACAATGCAGTGCTTTCTATCCGCCATCTTCGCAAAGCCTTAACTGTTACCTGTAATTAAAAAAACGACCATGCCTTGGTTTTGGAAACATGGAAATGAGTTTTTAACTTTGTTTTTGACTCCATTATTCGGACTTGCCTTTGACCTGTTTATTAAGAAAAAGATAGTCGTATGGTTGCTTGTAGCTAGTGTCCTTCTTTCTCTACCGATTTGTTTTAACTACTCATATATTTTGCCATACGCTTTTCAAATTCTTGGATTAATTTGGGGCGGTAGCGCATATTCCTTTCTATCATCAAAAAATTAACAGAAAAACTTCTAAGATTATTTTTTCTTGTCTATTATCTTCTCTTTTGTTTTTGGGACTGGGCTTCTGTGCTTTTATGGATTCCATGTCTGGTTACCAAGTAGTCGAAAAAACGTGGAAAATTGATAGATACAAGATTGAGTATATAAGAGACCAAGGGTTTTCAGGAAGCCCTTTGATGAGTTATGAAATCAGCAAATACTCATTAGTTCCAATCCTTGTTAAAAAGATGGACCAAGTGGTTGAAAATGATTTGATTAAAAGTTGTAATATTCATTTTTCGGACATGGAGATTGACTTCGATAAATGCAACGGTTCCCTTAAAGACAGCAGATGAAAAAAACTACAGGTAACACCATGTTTAATTATGATCGTGTGACGTGGTTCTCGGAGTTTTCTACTTTTAACTACATTGGTGCGGCTCGACACGAATGTGCCTTTTAGCGGGCACAATATAAATACTAACCGTTATAGGCAACCGTAAGAAAACTCGACCATCGCAACAATGACCGCAGACTTAAAGGAATTAATAAAAGCTAGACTTCCGATTACTCATTTTGTCGGTGTTTCTTTTCTAGGACTTGTATTGGTTTTGCTGTCGTATTTTTTTTTTATTCCGCTAATATATTGGGCTATCTATGGAGAAGGTGCGATTTCTCAGAAAATAGCGGAACAACCTATCCATATGTTTTTAGGAGAATGGGGAGCTTTACTGGTAGCCTTAATTTTGTGTGGAATATTCTTTTTAAGAGCATTTCGACTAAGACCAGAAAGAGCGAAATCATATTTTCTTGTTGGTGGACTATTGCTGTTCATATATCCATTTCGACAAGAAATAGGCGACTTTATCTTTAATATCTTTCAATAAAAATGGTAGCCTATAACATCAGGTTTGCATTTATGCCCTGATGACGTGGTTCTCGTTTGTTCTACTTTAAAGTATCACGCTAAATATTTGTTTATTATAGTTAAGATCTCAATCTGCCAGTCTTTTTAAAATCGTAAAGAAAATGTTTGTTAAAAACGGTTTGTCTCCATGCTGTTACGTGTTTAATCCTTACTGTATTGCTTAAAAGCCTATTGATTATCAGTGCTGCTGTGTGTATATTTGACACACATCTGCCGATAATATGTACTCAAAAGCAATTGACTCACTCAAAGGAGTGTTGATCCTTTTGGTAATTTTAGGACATTTACTTTTAGGATCATTAAACGAAAACTTTGGAAGGTATTTTATCTACAGCTTCCATATGCCGTTATTTATAGCCGTGTCGGGTTATCTAATCAACTTGGACAAACTTTCGGCGGGTAGTTACAAATCTTTATTGGATAAGTACCTGATGCGACTGATTGTGCCATGGGCAATTGCAATAGTGTTGTACTTTGTGCTTATAAGGCGGGGCGGTGGGCCGATGGGTTTAATTGATGCGTTCATCAGGCCATATTATCATTTATGGTATATTCCTTCCTTCCTGGTGTTTGTGTGTTTGCTCAAGTTAATGCTGCAATTCATAAAAAAGCCATTCATATTACTGGTTGCTGCGGCAATTATAGGTGTATGTGCAAAGTTTATAGCCGATGAGGTTGAAACGCCGTTAGTAGAAGATTTTACCCATACCATACGCCTGCAGTTTTTCCCGTTCCTTGTACTTGGCGCTTACCTTAAAAAGCATCTGCCACACAAAATAACAGCCTTGCAGATTAGCTTGTTGCTGGTTGCTACCGGGGCAACTATAGGCCTGTTCTGGGTTGCACAGCCAACATTGTCTCTTGCTGATTTCTTCGTGTTCAATGGTATACTTATAGTAGTTGTGATGGGCTTAGTTTACCGGAATAAGTTCCCTGTATCTAACTTTACAGTATGGGCTGGTAAAAATTCTTTAGCACTTTATTTATATCATGTAGTGCCTATTTACGTTGCTCATAAGCTTTATGCAGACGGACTTAATTACTATGCAGCCGGGGTAATATTTTTAGCCATATTCTTAGTCGGTGTATGGCTGTTTACCCGTGTTGAGGCGGTGAACAAGCTGTTATTTGGAGTTCGATAGTTAGTAGCGATTTATAGTATGATTTCCATTAGCTGCATGATATACCGGCGCTGCAAGGAATTGTGTTGTCAATCTTAATTGTAATATTATCTCGGAAAACGCCAGAGAGGCCGTGAGTGCTTGGCGTTTATTTAAAATATTAAAAACAGGGTGTAACCTGATTTAAAAGCATGTGGTCATAGTGTACAGAAAGCCGATACAACGGCAGGATTAATTAACAGAAATTAAAAAACACTATAATCTTACTACTATGCATGACGCCAGAATTTTGATTCCCATACTTGTTTCACTGGGGCTTTTTGCCTTGATATTTGGCATTGTTTATTTACGTAACAAGGAAAATATGGCCATGATTGAGCGGAACATAAACCCCAGAAGTTACAAACCGCAATCGGGCCGTTATCAAAGCCTTAAATGGGGTTTGCTGTTTGTTGGCTCGGGTTTCGGCTTATTGGTAGCCTTCTTGTTTGATAAACTTGCGTTTAACAACGCAGATGATATCGAAGCTTTATACTTCTCTCTCATAGCGCTCTTTGGCGGTCTGGGCCTCATGGCCTCTTATCTTATCGAGAAAAAGGACGAAGAACGAGAAGTGAGCAGTAAAAATGCCCCAGCTTACTTTGCGGGGTCACAACACGAATAAGGTTAAAGAGCAGCTTACTAATACAGCCGCTTAGTGAGCTGCTCTTCTACTTTTTTAAATACCTGCACCGGTTTAAGTCCACGCCATACCATCTCATCCAGCTCGCCTCCGAAATTAATGTAGTAGTCGATATTATTGCGCTTAAATTCTTCTATCACATGCTGGCGAAAGTTTATCCCCGCAATCCAGCCGTCCTCTACATCCTGAAACCACTCTTCATAGTAGCAATCGTCTGACGAGTGAAAGTTGAGCACGTTCTCGCCAATCAATACAAATTTGTTGATGCCCTCGTCCATCATCAGTTCAATCAGCTCCCGCTTAAGCAGCATAATGTCATTACTGATGGCATCATTCCACTCTCCAATAAACTCAATTATGGCATATTGCTTGTCATAATCTGCAAACAAAACTTTCAGGTAAAGCGTACTTGAGCCGAAGGTATCCCACTGCGGGTGCAGCAGGTAGTTGTACACCTGCTTATCAAACTCAAACTCGCTATACTCAGTAGCATAAAAGGGTGAATGCTCATCCTCCGCTGCGATGTAATCATCGCGCCATTTAAAATATGGTTCTATATCGTGCATAACCCTTTATTCCATTCTTTAATATCAACTTAGCTGTACCGCCTCAACGGCTTTGCGCACGCTGCCATGTGTTTTAAGCAAATCTGCAGCCGTTGACTCGTCAAGCCCTGTTTCGGCCATTACCATGCGTGTACCTCTATCAATCAGTTTATGATTTGATAACTGCATATCCACCATCTTATTACCTTTCACATGCCCTAATTGTATCATTACAGTGGTTGTAAGCATGTTTAACACCAGTTTTTGCGCTGTGCCGGCCTTCATCCGGGTTGATCCAGTTACAAATTCAGGTCCGGTTACAACCTCTACCGGGTACTGTGCAGCGGCCGCAACAGCGCTGCCGCTGTTGCAAACTATACAGCCTGTAAGGCAACCCTGGCGGGCGGCTGCTTCCAGGCCGCCAATGACGTATGGCGTACGGCCGGATGCCGCTATACCTACCACAACGTCATTGCCGGTAATGCCATACTGCTCCATATCTTTCCAGGCCTGTTCGGTGTCGTCCTCAGCAAACTCTACAGCCTTGCGGATAGCGCCGTCACCACCTGCAATAATGCCTATCACCAAGTCGAAAGGTACGCCGTAAGTAGGCGGGCATTCTGATGCATCAACCACACCCAGCCTGCCACTGGTGCCGGCGCCTATATAAAACAACCTGCCACCCTTTTGCATGCGTTCTGTTACCGCTTTTACAAGCGCCTCAATCTGCGGTAAAGCCTTTTCTACGGCATCGGGTACGGTGTGGTCTTCCCGGTTGATATTGTGTAGCAGCTCGCTTACGCTCATTTTATCCAGATCGTTGTAACGCGAGCTTTGTTCGGTAGTGTTTTCCATGATGATTTCCTGAAACAAAATTCGGTAAAAAGAATCAAATAGCGTAAACCCTTGTTTATAGCCTTAAGGGTATTTAATTATCTTTGTGTTAAAATATTAAATGAAAAGCGTTGCTTCTGTTATATTCAGGTCCACCATGCTCATACTGTTTGGCGTGGCGCTGGGTATTTACATAAGCCAGGATAGGGTGGGCAGCCAGTTGATAGGTTTCCCGGTTGCTGGGAACGATAAAATGTCAAAAGTACTGCAGCTGGTACAAGACAATTATGTTGACTCCGTTAACGTGGACAGCATAGAGGGTGCCACGGTAAATGAGCTGCTGCAAAAGCTCGACCCGCATTCTATCTATCTGCAACCCAAGCAGGCAACAGCGGTGAGCGAAAAGCTGGAGGGCGGCTTCACCGGACTCGGTCTTGAATATACTTTATTGCGCGATACCTTTGTAATAACGCAGGTTTACCCTGGTAGCCCGGCAGCGAAAGCCGGCCTTGAAGGGGGCATGAAGGTAACTTATCTCAATGGAAAAAAATTCTCAGGGACAGCACTTACCGAAGATGGTGTAAAAGCCCTGTTGCGCCCGGCCGATAAAAAAGCTGCCGTTACTTTAACTGCGTTGCTTCCGCCTGCCGTCAACGAGAAAAAACAATTTGTAATTAAACCGGGGCCTGTTACTGTGAGCAGTATAGATGCGGCATATATGGCTGCAGAAGGGGTAGGTTATGTTAAGATAAGTAAGTTTGCATCAACTACCGATGCCGATTTCCAGGCGGCGGTAGCCAGGTTAAAGGGCGAAGGCATGCAACAGTTGTTGCTAGACCTGCGTGGCAACGGTGGCGGTTACCTTAACACTGCAACGGCGCTTGCCGATGAATTTTTGAGCGAGGGTAAGCTGATTGTTTACACGCAAGGCCTGCACGAAGCCCGTACTGATTATAAGGCTACTAATACAGGGGTTTTTGAAAAGGGAAAGATGGCAGTATTGATTGACGAGCATTCGGCATCAGCCAGCGAAATACTATCAGGCGCCTTGCAGGACCTTGACCGCGCAGTTATTGTTGGTCGGCGTTCATTTGGAAAGGGGTTAGTACAGCAGCAGTTTCCGTTTGAGGATGGGTCCGCAGTAAACCTCACGGTAGCGCGTTACTACACGCCGTCGGGGCGATCAATACAAAAATCATACAGCCAGGGCGTAGAAAATTACCGCAATGAGCTGACCGAACGCATGCGTAAAGGCGAGCTGTTTTCTGCAGAAACTAATTTAAAAGACAGCATTTTCAGCAGGAAATCGCCTTATCATACCAGCAGCGGCAAAACGGTATTCAGCGGCGGTGGTATAATGCCTGATGTTTTTGTTCCGGCAGATACATCGGAGAATACTTACCTGATTGCCCAGTTAAGTGGCGGTGAACTATTTACCGCTTATACGCTTGATAGAATGTTGCCAATTCTAAAGCAATATGAAACATCTAAAGTGTTTGTTAAGAATTACCAAGTAGACGACCAGCAACTAGCCGATTTTGTAGCTTATATATCGCCGCAATTAAAAGATATGGATTCGGCAGAACTGCGTGCAAGCACTCAGGCAATAAAAATGCTTGTAAAAGCTTACGCCGCACGATTTAAGTGGGGCGATACCGCTTACTTCGAGAGCATGAATGAAAATGATGCTACCGTGGTGGCGGCTATAAACGCTGTAAAGTAAAAAAGGCCGCATTTGCGGCCTTGAATCTTCATGTTTCTTTATAGGACTACTTCTGCCTGAACCAAACCTGGATAGGGGCTCCTGAGAATTCGAAATTTTCGCGAAGCTTATTTTCTACAAAGCGGTAATAAGGCTCCTTTACATACTGAGGCAGGTTGCAGAAGAATGCAAACATTGGCGACACGCCGTTGATTTGTGTAGCGTATTTTATTTTCACATACTTGCCCTTTATGGATGGCGGAGGGAAATTCTCTATTATAGGCAGCATCACTTCATTAAGCTTAGAGGTAGGTACCTTACGGGCACGGTTCTCGTAAACTTTGTTAGCTGTTTCAATCACCTTAAGCACCCGCTGTTTTTCTGTTACCGAAGTAAAGATGATAGGCACATCAGTAAAAGGTGCAATTTTTTGTTTGATCTGCTCCTCAAATACTTTTACTGTTTTGTTATTCTTTTCAATCAAATCCCACTTATTTACCACCACTACAATTCCTTTCTTATTCTTTTCGGCAAGGTGGAATATATTGATGTCCTGACTTTCAAAGCCTTCAATAGCATCAATCATCAGTATAACCACATCGGCTTCTTCAAGCGCCTTAATGGTACGCATCACGGAGTAAAACTCTATGTTCTCTTTTACCTTGGTTTTTTTACGCAGACCAGCTGTGTCAATCAGCATAAAATCGTGCCCATACTGGTTGTAACGGATGTGGATGGAATCGCGGGTGGTGCCGGCAATCGGCGTAACAATATTGCGCTGATGACCAAGCAAAGCATTGATGATGGATGATTTACCCACGTTAGGCCTACCCACTATCGCATACTTTGGCAGTGCATTTTCTTCAGGTATTTCCTCATCAAAATGCTTAACCACCTCGTCCAGCAGGTCGCCGGTGCCGGAGCCGGTCATGGATGAAATGTTGTAGATTTCGCCGAGGCCAAGGCTGTAAAATATAGCTGCATCAGGGTGTTGCAGGTTGTTGTCAACCTTATTTACCACCACAAACACCGGCTTGTTTCCTTTGCGCAGCAGCGATGCAATTTCATCGTCCAAGTCGGTTACGCCGGTGGTCACGTCTACCATAAAAAGTATCACGGTAGCTTCCTCAATGGCTATAACCACCTGTTCGCGTATAGCGGTTTCAAATACGTCCTCAGACCGGGCCACATAGCCCCCGGTATCAATCACTGTAAACGGATGGTTTGTCCACTCGGCCATGCCATAATGCCTGTCGCGTGTAACACCACTAAAATCGTCAACAATGGCCTTGCGGGTTTCGGTAAGGCGGTTATACAATGTAGATTTGCCTACGTTTGGCCGGCCTACTATAGCTACTATATTACTCATTATTTTTTTAGAATTGAGATGTGAGAAATGAGATATGAGACAGCATACGCGCTCAACTCTCCGCCACACCAATTGTTAGACAAAGGACGTAAGATTTATCCCAAATCTCACATCTAATATCTCATATCTTTCTATCCTTCGTATCCAAATTTTTTCAGGTAGTTCTTTTTGCTACGCCAGTCGGGAATAACTTTTACAAACATCTCCAGAAAAACCTTGCGCTGAAAAAACTCTTCCATATCCAGCCGGGCATACTTGCCTACAATTTTCAGCATATCGCCGTTCTTGCCAATAAGTATGTTCTTCTGCGATTCACGCTCAACAATAATTTCTGCGCTGATGCGGTGAATGTCTTCACCCTCTTTAAAGGCTGTGATAATTACTTCAGTACTGTAGGGGATTTCTTTTTTATACTGTTTAAATACTTGTGCTCTTATCATCTCAGAGGCAAAGAAGCGGTCGTTACGGTCAGTGAGCGCGTCCTTTTCATAATAAGCCGGATGCTCTGGCAAGTGTTCCATTACAAAATTCATCACCGCCTGCATATTGTAAGCGTGCAATGCCGATATGGCGAAAATGGCTTTCGGATTTAGTTTTTCCTGCCAATAGGCAACCCTTGCATTTACGGCCGCCTCGTCCGACTGGTCAATTTTATTTATCAGAACAGCCAGCGGCGCCTGCGAGCGGGTAAGTTTTTCAAGCACATCTCCTTCATCGTACTTCTCGTTAATGTCAGTTACAAAAAGTATCAGGTCGGCATCTTCAATAGAGCCTTCAACCTGCGTCATCATACTTTCCTGCAAGGCATAATGCGGCTTTATAACGCCGGGTGTATCAGAAAACACAATCTGGAAGTCGTCGCCGTTAACAATACCTAAGATACGATGACGCGTAGTTTGAGCTTTAGGAGTGATGATAGACATTTTTTCGCCCACGAGATTATTCATGAGGGTTGACTTGCCCGCGTTGGGCTTGCCAATGATGCTAACGAAACCTGCCTTATGACTCATAAAAAATTTATTTAAAAAATATTTGGACTGCAAAGAAACGAATTATATCTTTGCAGTCCAATTCAAAAGGAAATGTTATTTACATTTGATGATTTGAAAAGGCTTTTTGCAGTTATGAGCAAATAGAATTTAAATAAATGCAGTGCGGGATGGAGCAGTTGGTAGCTCGTCGGGCTCATAACCCGAAGGTCGTAGGTTCGAGTCCTGCTCCCGCTACCTAAGAAAGAAAAAGCCTCAAATTGATAAAATTTGGGGCTTTTCTGTTTTAGATGTGTACCGAAGTAGGTTTGAAATTCGGTATCATTCAAAAAACTCAATCGGTATCCTAAATACCTCTGCAATCGACTGTATATCAATAAGTAACACCGATTCTCTGATTTGTCAAATCTTAACAAACAGAAATCATGTTGCATCATTTCAACATTCTATTCTTCATCTACAAATCAAAACCGAACAGTAAAGATGAAGTACCAATCATTTGCAGGATTACATTAGACGGTGTAAGAAAGCAGTTCGCTACGGGCAATAATATCAAAGAGCAACAGTGGAATCTTAGCAGTCAACGTTTCAAAGGTTCATCACAAGATGCCAAAATTATTAATTCCAATCTTGATACTATTGAGCAAAAGCTCAACAAGGCTTACAGTGAAGTTCTTAGAGAAAAAGAAATTTTCTACGTTGATGATATCTATAACAGATTTTCAGGAAGTGATAAAGAATTTAAAACACTTCTTCAAACGTTTGACTATCACAACAAAAAGATGAAGGCATTGGTTGGGAAAGATTATGTCCAAGCCACTTACGACAAGTTTGTTGTTATACAAACACACGTCTCAGATTTTATCAGGCATCAATATAACAGACCTGACTACCCACTTCATGAACTGAGATTAAATTTCCTGGCTGACCTTGACTACTACCTTAAAGTAGTTAAGAACCAAAATCAGAACACGATTAATAAGGTAATCGAACGTGTAAAAAAGGTAATTAAGATTGCTGTTGGCAATGGATGGCTAACCTCAGACCCTTTTATGCTCTATCAAAAGAAGAAGTACGTAAAGGAAGTTGTGTTTTTGACAACAGCTGAATTGAAGAAGCTCGAAAATTATAAGTTTACGCAAGAACGCTTAGCAGCAGTAAGGGACTGCTTTATATTTTCCTGTTATACTGGATTAGCTTATAATGAAGCAGCGTTATTGTCAGACGAGCATTTGCAACCTGCTGAAGATGGCTTTACTTGGATTGAAATGACTAGACAGAAAACACAACGGCCAATAGCTATTCCTATATTACCTCAAGCAATGAAGATTCTTAAGAAGTATGGCTATCCTAAAAAAGGCTTGTTGCTTCCTTTGATATCTAATCAGAAGATGAATTCCTACTTAAAAGAAATAGGGCCAATTGTCGGAATAAATAAGGTACTTACTCACCATATAGCTCGAAAGACTTACGCCAGTACGGTGTTGATGAACAATGATGTTCCGGTTGAAATAGTGTCGTTTTTATTAGGTCATAGCAAAACTACGACTACTGAGCAGCATTACGCTAAGGTGGTTAAAGAGTCTGTAACAAGGCATATTAAGAAGCTTACTAAAAAGCTTTAGCTTATAAAGGTAGTAGAGTGTTAAAGCTCTGCTACCTTTTTTACTTTTGCTCTATGTTATACTTCGTTCCTAAACCAGACTTTATAAAATTAAGTAAGTATTATAAATTTCAAACGCCGCCAGAAGTACTTCAACAACAGTATGAAGATGGCTACCATATCGTAATTAATTGGTACTACACGGATGAGATGGTAGATGATGTTACTAAGCGCTTTACAGAAATAATTCATAAGTATAACCTTACTGAACACCTCGACAATTTGATGTTCCTCACACTGCAAAAAGTTCAGGAATTCGAGAATGTGGTAACCGCAGCTATTGACGAAAACAACATGATGTTCCGGGCTAAGGAACTAGCCGGATTACTACTTGCATATCAAGATGAAGAATTAAGTAAGACTCCTAAATTATTGGTAAAAACACTAAAAGAAACTTATAATGTAAATGACTTGTCGTTGTCACAATGGATTGGCAGTTTAATCAGCAAGGCCTTAAAGGAAGGAAATGTGCCGCTTCAACTAATGAATATGGCAACTGATTACTTATTTATTGACACTGTAGATGGAAAGCGTGTTATCAACAAGAGTAAGGTTGAGGAAGTCTATAACCGTAAATTAAAGAAGACATCAACATACATCAGTCAATACCAAACGAGACTCAAAGCAGAGTTCTGCTATTATATATTGCCGTACCTGAATGGGGAAACTACATTAGTCAAACCTGACGGCAAAAATTTTTCAGACGAACAGCTCAACTTTTTATACGATGTCATGCTGCTGCTGGAAATTATCAAACCTGGATCATTTGATGAGACAATGGACTATGAGCCAAAGGATAGTATTCGAAATTTATTGATGAAATACGCTAAAGCGCTCGGTATCAAAGGGAACCGATAATTTTCAAAAGCGTTTTTTTGGTTCCCAAGTTACCTTCTTCGTCTTTATCACTTTTGTATCGTCATCAAAACAAATGACATACAAAGAAAATGATCAACTTAACAGAACTTACAGTAGAACACATCACAAATCAGTTCAACAATGCACTTATTCACGGTGCTGGATGTTTAGCTCCAAGAAACGGTTATTATTATGTAAAAGCGTTTGAATATCGCTCAGTAAATGGTAAAGTAAACATTCCGATCATCCGTGCAAATTGGAAAGCTGATCAATATGATATGTTCATTGAAGATGCAGAGTTTGAAATTGCAATCTCATGCTTAGAAACTTATCATTTAGCACCGAAAATAGATATTAACAATCTTGTTGGTAAGACCTTCCAGGTATCAAATATGTTAATGTCTTATGAGGATAGGAACGGCAAGCAACAACCTAAAGTCAAAGGCAATTGGTTACAATTAGCTCAACCAGGCGAATTTTTTAACAGGACAGAAGCTATATTTCAGCTCCTTGGCCTTGACATATATAAATCGGAGGACGGTAATACTAAGATTTTAACAGATGAATTGTACGGAATTCATTACGAAGAAGCTGGCGTGGAAGAGGCATTAGATTTTGATGGTGATATTAATCCGGAAAATGATTTTAATGGAGAAGATGGCGAAGACAATGCAGTAGTAGCCAACAATTAAACCCATCTAATCAATCACTGATCCATAATGCTTTAAAATGATTGCCTCAATTCAACTACCTGACATTAGCAAAGTCGATTATAATCAAGAAATTTATTATTCTAAAGAAGTCAAATACTTCACAGAAATAACTGAAGTAACGCCTATTCCGAGTAACTGTATTATATACAAAACCGTAACCGGCATTGGTGCAACACATAGTGAAATTGTTGCTAAGCGCAACAGCATAATTGTTCTACCGCATATTTCTATTGTAACGAGCAAACAGGAGTCGTATGCAGCACAAGGAATTGAAACATTCGCTATTCATGGCGATGTTGATACAAAGGCGGTTTATGAATATCTAACTAACGACAGTGATTACGCCAAAATCCTAACTACGCCAAAAGGACTGAATAAAATTATCAAGGTTATGCGTCTATTTGAGCAGCACATTGACTACAGGAAACTATTTTTCCTTTTAGTGGATGAATGCCATAAGCTTATTCAAGATGCCACTTACCGAACAGACATGGTTGAGCTAATGGAACATTTTTTCCAATTTAAGAATAAGGCGATGATTTCAGCAACCCCGATACCTCCGAGTGATCCGAGATTTATAGCAAATAATTTCAAACACGTCAAAGTATGCCCTGATTACTACTATCAATTGCCAATAGACGTAATACCAACAGACAGTCTCGTTAATACCTTAGGAGATTATTTTACATCAAATAACTCTGTTTGCTACTGTATATTCTTTAATTCTGTAGAAGGCATTAAAAGTGTAATTAAGCAACTTAATATTCACGATGACTACGTGATATACTGCTCCGTTGAAAGCAATGAGCTCTTAAGGCGCACTGACGAGCTGAACGTATCAAGCACTATTGGCGGATTCAAACGATATAACTTCTTTACAAGCAGCTTTTACAATGGACTTGACATTCATATGGATGTAAAACCTGATGTTATCATCTTGACAGATTATGGTTACCGCGAACATACATTGCTTGATCCCTATACTGATATTCTTCAAATTATCGGTAGGTTCAGAAAGACAGAAGAGCATAGAAGCAAAGGGGAGTTAGCTTTTCGAAAGGCAACACATATCAACAATTCTAAACACTTACTCAATCCAGTAACACAGCAGGAGGCATTACTAAATATTACATATAGCAAACTTATTTATGAGCACTTGCTTACTATAAAGCAATCGGTGTTTGACAGCAAATTCGACAAATTACTTAAACAGCAACTTAGGACAGTCAAACCTTATGCTAAACTTTTAATGGCTAGCGGTGAGTTTTCTCATTTTCTAAAAGATAATTATTTAGATGATGAAAGAGTAAAGTCCTATTATAAGACTCCTGCAACTTTGCTTAATGCGTACACCCAGACCGGCTTATATGATGTTAACCCTATAAAGCAACGGGTTTATGACGAGGAAGAAATAATTAGGTTACAAAAGAAAAGCATCAGGTACTCCCCAGCAATGAATAAGCTAATGGCTAATGATTTACGGGAACTTGAAGCTTATAAAGGTTTGGATATTTATTACGAGCAACAGGCAGAGATAGAAAAATTATCTCCAGTAATATTCGATGCATATAACCGACTTGGTTATCAGAAGCTAAGTGAGCTTGGTTTTAAAATGAAGCCGATCAAGCTTGAGCTTGTAAAGCTTAATATCGAAAGTGGCTTAAACTCATTACCATTAATAAATATGGTATATATGGCTTTCAGGCTTAATGCCAAGTACACTGTCGAAGAGGTAAAAGAGAGACTATTGACAATCTTTAAAGAGTTCAGCATCCCATATAAAGCGAAAAGCACGGACGTTTTCCGCTACTTCGAATACAAAGAAACCAAAAAGCAAGGCGAACGCGCATATGTTTTCACTGACAAGAAGCTTTATGCGATTATTGGCAAGCAGCATATTTAAGCGGTACAATTTATATTCACAGGGTATATACGTAACAAGGGTGATAATAAAATGCACCTAAAACAACAAAGCCTGATTTACAAAAGCAATCAGGCTACTTTAATCTTTGGAAGTTCTTGAACATTTGCCAATACAGTATTCTTAGGTAACGGCCAATGTATTTTGTCAGTCAGCTTAAAATATTTTGAGGACTTTTCAGAATATCTATGAAGCTTACAAACTTCTCTTACATAGCCTTTACTTATCAGTTTTGTTAACTGGCTGTGTACCATTTTGTAAGTAATTCCAAGACGCTCGGAAATTTTAGTAATACTATCAAAACAACTAAGTCCGCCATGAATGAACAGTTGCCTTAAGCAAATAAGCATCGACCGTTCATGCGGGTTTAAATCTTTTGTTTTGTAAAGAATATCGAATGAAAGCTGTTCAAAATGATCAAATTTTGAAAAGTAATATCTGTTACACGTTCCTTCTCCTTTTGAACGATCAATCTTAAACAATCCAGCAGCTTCTAAACGGTTAATAGAAGAAGCTATAAAGGTTCGCCCCAATCCGGAGCGCTCCATAATCTTATTATATGGTGGATAGCTGTAATCCTTATCTTTTTTTGCACATGATCTGATCGCTACATAAGTTAGCGCATCTAAGTACTTAAGATTTTGCCGTTTTAAGTTTAAAAAGTCTGGCATAGCAATGAATTGCTCAGCGGTATAATTCACGTTTTATAATCATTATAGGGCTTGTAATGATTGATCTTCGGAAGTAAAGATGATCTGAATAAACTAAAGTCGAAATTGCTTTAGACATTTAAAGTATTTTAAAGATACGAAATTTTAATGACTTTTCCTAGCGCGAACTACCTGATAAACAATACATATACCTTGCATCTGAGAGCAGCTTTTATTAGTCAGTAAACGTTAGTAGTCGCAAACGGCACCGGTACATTTTTTAAACCGCCTGTTTAGTATAATACAGAATGAAAATAATTTGTACTGCTATATTTCGTTTCCTTTGAAGAACCCTATCTACTATTTATCATAATTGTATAGATAACGTTCGCCTTGAGAAAAAGTGAAAATAACCTGGATTCCCAATAGCTCTTTTTTAGTTTTTCCTTTCACGAATACTATCTATACAAAATAGAATATCTAATTGTATAGATACTGTCTGTCATAGGAAATAAGTAAATTAGATTTTCATAACTCGCTAAAAATGAGTATATTTATATAAGTTGTTAAGCAAGATTCACGCTGCATAACATTATATATTTCAAAGGGCATAAAGGAGCTGAGTATCATACTCGGCTCTTTTCATTTACAAGGCATTATAAGCCCACAAGGGCAATTCTCTTTTCTATGTTGAGCATTTATACTTATCCATTTTAGCTTTTAAAAGAAAGTGCTGATAGGAGGTTTAAGCGGTGTTAACCAAAGGTTTAAGTTCACATTTATTTGCCAAAGTCATTAATATTCCGTATCTTTATAGTATATAAATAACTGATAAACAGTGACTTGTTAGTCGATGGTTTTTGCATACTATGTTTATCAGTTATTTATTTTTAGATCCTTTATAAGTCTGTAATCTCGGACTACTCAATTATCATAAAAGCCCAATGAATTTTGAACGACCATTTAGCGATGAGCAGCGCAATGCGGTGCAAGAGATAATCTTAGAAGGATTATCTTATTCAGATAAACCGAGTTTTGACTTTACAAGCCAAGGAGCACGTAAAAGGCCTCTACGAACCGCTTATTTAACCTTAGATAATTTCTTTGATACCGATGACAAGTTTAACTTCCGTTGCTTAAATACTTTTTGCGAGTATATTATTTTAATGGACTATAGCGATGTAGAACATTTTACAAAGTTATTTGAGCTAATGAATGGTAACGTGGCTTTCGAAAATATAAACATTCACTATGGGGCCAACGTCATTGAGCTATTTATACGCTACGATAATATTGATGAGCCAGAGTATCATGATGTCATTTATCATCCAGCGCTCTACGAATTTTTGACGCTGTATAATGAAGGATTTATAAGTATCAATGTTACAGCAGAAGAACTTTTAAATAAGGTTTGTGAATTCACGAAACATTAAGATATACCGAGCTGATTAATATTTTAAGAAACATGACCATGAATAATACGATACATGACAATAGCGCAAATCAAGAAGAATATAAAGTTGCAGATTTATTTGAGAGCAACAAAGAAAAACATGCTAGCCTAATAAGGGCAATCAAAAGCATGGAAGATATATTCCCTAATATCATAGAATTCCCCATAGTTATACCTGAATACCTGAAGTAATTAACACAACTCCATTCTATTTATAAACTTAAAAGCTGCCTCCGTGCAGCTTTTTTTGTTTCCGGTCAGTGTCAAGCACACATAATGTGTCTATCGCTGAATTTGACCCCTACCTTATTTTAATACCCCTACCTTCGAATTTAAAGCACTTGCCTAATATATACAAATCCGATTTTGATAATCGTGTGAGAGAAGCGACCACAGCACTCGCTCTGCTTTATCCCCTCCCGTTCTCTCGATAGGAAAACAGAATAATATCCTGTTAAGCGCTCACAAAGGCATTCTCCCGCGCCCATTTTTCCGCCTTAGGGGAATAGTGCCCGAAGCCAACCAACTCAAACTAAGAATAATGCCCAACGCACCTGCAATCTTTAAACGCAAAGTCTGTCAACCACCAATTTCAATACACATACAACCATGAAAGAAATCAACAGCCCAACCATTGGCAATGGCGAAGTCATGCCCATTCCACAACAACCCAAACGTAAGCCACACCGTGAACAACCTCGTTGGCGGGTAGCCCAGTTGCGTACCGACCATAAATTGCAGAAGATGCAGAATGAATGTGTCGAGGCAGCTTATCACAGAGTACTACAAACTGTACAGCAGCTTATCATTACTCACGGCGGTGATACCGTCTATGAACAAAACCACAAGTTTAATCCTGAATCCTACACTGGCATGCACAGCTTTACCAGCAGTATGTTCTATTGGCGGCTGGATTGTGAGCTTAATTACAACTACGAGGTCTATTACGCATTCCACAACTGCCCTTATGAGAACGAGGTAAGGCAACTCATGAAGCCTTACCCGCTAGACCGAACGACACATGAACACCATTTCCCGCAAGGCTATGATACCTTTTATAAAACCGTACTTGTGGTACAAGACCCGATTTACATCACAGCTATAAAAGCTACAGGCTGAAAGCAGCCTTCTATATACATATCCTAAGGCCTGGTCAATCCGACCGGGCTTTTTATTCATTAATCTTTTTAAACAATTTAATCATGGAAACACCAAACAAACAAGACCAAAGCATCAAGAATGCAAACCAGGCAGTAGAGAAAGCCTATCAAGCCATTATCAAAGAGGTAAAACAAGCACTATCACACTTCCCTACCGAAGAGTTGCGTACTTATGTTGAACGCAAGGGAACCAACAATGACTCTCAATCCTTTTATTGCCCGATGGCTTACATCAGCGTTGCTGAGAACTTCGGTAAACGTGTGATCTCATTCGCCAAAAACTTCAGGGCCAAACCTCATATTGGCGTACAGCTCGATACCGTTATTCCACGCATTATTTACAAGCATACCAATGCCGATGCCACCAAAATCAACATCGAAGACAGGCTGGAAGAATACACCTACCAGTACAGCAAGTTTGAGGATGCGTTAAAGCATACCACCACGCTCGACAATTACAAGAAAGACATCGTTCACCCAATGCAGGAGGCTTAACTCCTGCATTTTCACATTTCATTTGACTACGTTATGAAACCCCAATTAAACCAGGACTTACCAGTCTTAGCTTTTAACGCTGAAGTGCGAAAAGTTTATTTCAAGCTGCTTAAAGAGGCAAAAGCACTATTGGCACCCATAGAAGCAGAACCATTACGCTACTCACTCATTCGCGAGGACAAGCAATCGGCTAATCAGGGCTACATCGTTCATGAGTTCCTCAGTCCATTGCTCTATCTCCGCCTTGAATCATATGCAGACAATAGGCTTGGCATCCATTATGGCTTTGAACTTATGCCAACATTCGGTGAGTACTATCATATACCTAATACCTTCATCCGCAGCATTTATAAGCATACTATGGCTGATGCAACGCCGATCAACATTGAGAACTGCATTCGTACAGACTATGTGCTGACTGAGTGTTCTGCCTTTTACGAGCATATCGAGGAACGAGGCTGCAAGCACCATTCCTTCGCACTCATACCTTATAAGCCTAAGGTGGCGAAAAGAAAGTTAAGGAAGGTAGCATAACATCTGCCCAATACTGTTTAAATTTGCTTGTTAACCAACAAAGGAGGAACAGCATAAACAGTACTATTTACGATTACATATAATTAAGATATAAAGCGTTAAGCTTTGTTTGTCCTGTACTAGAAACCTTGGAAACTTCTCAATACACATGGACAGATGAGTTCAACGCCCACGCGCAAGCGTAGGGCGAAGACTTGTTTGTGGTGTATGGGCTTTCCAAGGGCCTCTAGTGCGCAAACTAAGTTCAGTCCTACGCTTTCGTGATTATAACCGCCGAGTGGACTGCTCGGTACTTTAAACTTTATCATGTCTATTCAAAAAGTTAAATGCCCCAATTGCGGCACCACATACACGGCTTATATCGATGCAAAGACTGTCATCAATTGCACGGTTTGTAAAGGGACGTTCAATCCATTCGATAATGAGTCTAGCACACCATCTCCACAAGCCACCGAAAGGAAACCAGAGTCAACCAAATATCAATCTCAGGCTGACAAGATTATCGCATCTGTCCAGAGCATAAGCAAACTGCTTGCGGATTGTCTCAAAGAGAAATGGCTATCAGCAGGTGAAGAAAGATTACTCACTCAAATCAAAGCTGAACTTAAAAAGCTATTCAACATCATCTGCCAAACAATGGACAGTCCGCAAGGCTTAAAGCCTGCTTTAGCAACAGTCTTTACTTTTCCAGACTTGTCTTCCAGGCCGCAAACGTTGGAACTGATACTTACCTATTTCTATGGTGGCATGTTTCAGCTTCAGGATAAATCCGTCCGTATGCTATTTGAGGACTACGGTCATCAAATGATTGCGAATGAACTTGTTGAGAAGAACAAGGCAAAGGTCGCACAGCTTATTAGTCAATAACACCACGAGCACATTAAAAGCCCACCAAGGTCAGCTCACAGCAACCAACATCATCAAACAACAACTTAAAACATACAACAACAGATTATCACAATGAAAAGATTCTTTCTACTGGCTGTTACAGCCTTATCCCTATTCTCATGTTCTAAAAGCAGCTCTACCAACGAAGATCCGAAACCTGAAGAACCAACAGTCCTATTAACCAAGGTCATCAACAATACTACTGGTGACACATATTATGGCAAGCCCATAATGGAGTTTACCTACAATGCCAAGCAGTTAACCAAAGCCACCATTTACCATTATTCCATAACACCTGATGTTGAAACCAACATCTTTGTGTATGATGGTAACGGTAAACTGACTGGCACCACTATTTCGCATACAAGGTCAAACACCTATGATTTTGCTAAATCAACAGTAGCCTTAACCGGCAGCAATGTTGGCAACATCAAGTTTTACAAGGCTGATAACGCTTTAGCGGCAGAGCATACACTTACTTACAATAATGGCAACCTGACAAAGTGGTTCAATCCGAACGAGGTGGAGATCAACTATCAGTATGACGCTAACGGCAACAACACGAAGCAGGATGCAACCGAATACAGCAACGGAAAGGCTACCAACTCTAAATACACGATAACCAATAAAAGCTTTGATGATAAGAAAAACCTTACCAACGCCTTGCCTTACTGGATATACTTTCGTGCTTACTTGGGAGAGCATGGGTTAAGCTACACACCTGGTGCGCATAACCCGGTTAGCTTCAATGACGATGGTTCTGAAAAAGTTTACAGCTATACTTACAACAGTTACGGCTATCCAGCAACCATGGCCATTAGTGGTTCAGGAGATACAGAGTCATATACATATGAGTATGTCGAGGTAAAGTAACCAGCTTAGCTTTTATAGCCTGTCTGATGAAGGCAGGCTATTTTCCTTTCTACCATGAAATACAATCCAATCACTCAGGAACTCTATACTGATACAGGCACGTTTTTAAAGCAGTTGCACTGTCCGCTTGCCAAAACATGGGAGCGGTTGGAACCTACATCCAATGCACAAGCAAAGTCTTGTAGTGCTTGCAATCGAGCTGTTTACGACACCGCAAAAATAAGTGATACGGAAGTGCAGGCAATTCTGCAAAACGCCCCTGAAACCTGCTTAAAAGTGGATTTGAACCAAGATAACCTAACAATCACATATGAAACATACAGAAGAAAATAACACCGAAAACAACATTCGGGTGGTCAAAACAGCACGGAATAAAGAGGCTATCAATGAAGCTGCCGAACAAGGATTCTGGCCGTTGGTGAAACCTGTTATCCCGTCACCTAACATTAAAAGCAAATTTGCCGTATTGCAGGATAAGGAAACGGGTAAAATAAAGGTGGTTAACGATTACCGAGAATTGAGAATAACCTTAAACATACCAGGCGATCATCCTCCATCCGTAGCATCAAATGCTGTTATTGATTGGACATTCTACTATCCTTACCATTTTGAAAGCCCTTTCGCTGCTTACCTTATTCCGCGAGATATACAAGTTGGTGAAACTGTCTTTTTAGAAGACTTGATTGAAGATGTTGTTGGTGCCAGTTGGAACCAAGGTGATACTTATAGGTTAAAGGGATGTAAAGCGGTGTGGGATGGGAAGGAGTTTGTTTTGCAGCATCATTCTTCTAATACAAAAGGTGCAGTTGGTTAATCATGGACACTCATTCAAAAACAAACAATACAATGGAAATTGGCAGTAAACGTGATAAAGTATGTTAAATCACGAGGATATTACCTAACTCAGCTTCTGAGTTACCCTTGGCGTTGTCGCTGTTGTTCTTCTCGTTTTCGATGTTGTTCTTCTCGTTGCCTTTTTTGAGCTTCTGCCTTTTCCTTGGCCTCGTTATCCTCTTTCAACTGTTGATTCTCAAGCTCTTCAATTTCACCCATTGTTAGACGTTCAACTTCAGTCGGCTCCTTATTGCTATATTCTGCTATAAGTAATTTACCAAAAGCAATTTTCGCAATTCTGTTTTCTTTGGTTGATTGTACGATATTAATTAAAGCAAACCGATTTTGTCGTGTTTTCAAACTATCGAAAAATGTCGTGTAAACTAATTGATAAGCTCTATGATTAGACGCGCTTATTCCTGAAAAAAACTTATTTATCTCGTCTTGATAATTGTTTAAACCTTTGTTTATAACTGCAGTGATAAAATCTTTAATGGATTTAATAATATCATTTTCAAATGAAGCGAATATACCATCAGGTATAAATCTTAACATATCTTGACGCAGTCTAGTGTCTATCATGGTTTGGGTCAAGAAATGTTGAAAAAAAAGAATTTTATAGCTCGTTTTATACTCTTCTTCTCTTTCTCCTAAACTTAAGTAAGCCTTTCTCAATTTTTCAAAATCCATTTCTAAAAGCTCTCTTGAAAGGAGTAAACTACAAACATTAGAAATGTCTTTAGGAATTTGTTCTAATCTACTTAAAATATCAACGGTTTCCTGCCTTTTTATTTTATTAAATAGTCCATATATGTCACTCTGTATTAAGGCATTTAAGTCTTCTACATCTTGCTTTATCTTTTGGTTTTTGGTTAACAGTGCTTTATTCTCTTCACCAATTTTAATAATCTTTCGCTCCACATACGTAACGTAAACGCCAACCCCGATTGCAACAATGGCAAAAGCGATTCCCATAATTGTTAGTACGTAAGAAGATACGGAAATTTGCGTAGAGATACTATTAAATGTCTTATCATTTATACCTCTTTCGACCTCAATCTTGTTTTCAAGATTCAACAGACTTTTGTTAATCCTTTCTAATTTAGAATCTTGTAGTGAGTCTATTCTTTTGTTTTGGCCAACCAGGTTACCTGATATAAAAGCGAATAGAATTAGTAACAACCATTGTTTCATTAGCGGTTTAAGTTTGATTTTGTAAATATAATCATAAGCCTAATTAGCTGTCAATAGGTGATAGCTGAAATCCCATTTCATGAAAAATTATTCGGAACAGGAGTATCATATCCGCTTTCGGGTGCTTACAACAGGTTAAGGATAGCTCTTATAACCTGTTACTTGGTTAGGCCACCACACCAGGAAGATACGTATTACGCAACTGAAATGCTATCAAAGCACAATGCCAGATTTCGTTACGTTTAAATAAGTCTGTCGACACATTCAAACTCCATGCACCTACGCGCACATGCGGCACATTTTTTATCCTATCCTTATATACATATACCACTCGCACAGAAAATGTGCAATCATGCCTTGCCTTACGCTTCGCAATCTGTCACAGGCTTTGATTTAGCAAATGACGTTGCTTCATGAAACCTTTCTCTGCCTCTGTTTGCATTACGCTTCGCTCCATTACAACCAAAGTCAAGCGGTTTCCTTGTTAGGCTCGCCTGCGCCATCGTTCGGGCTTCAGTATTGTCATGGCTTTTGAAACCCAACACTCAAGCATTATAAGCCAAAAGCAACGCCAATACTTTGTGAAGCATACTGTGAAGCCGCCTTTCAGCTTTCTCTTCACAGACCCTCACTCAACTCGCAGCGTCTTCGCGATTAATCCGTATCTTGGGAAAGTTATGAAGTTCGTTAAGAGGAGAGCGAGCCAACATGGGAGTGTTAATGCTTAAATCTTACTTACCAGTATGAATAACTATTTGCTACTAAAAATGCAATAGATAACATTAAAAAGGGAGACCTTTTACTGTAGATATAAATTTGTGTACTAAAATGAACAAGGGGTGCTTGATATCATTGGCCGTCTTCGCGGGATTTGTCGTTTTTTTTGCTTACGGGTTATTTACTGCTTTTGGCCCAGACTATGAAGAGGTCAAAATCAAACAAAATATTGGCGGGTACTTGATTTGCAACTCCGTTTACATTGCTGACCATCACTCATGGCAATATGATATTTCTTACAAATATCAAACTCCCCAAGGGCAAATCATAGATGTAGGGAATGGCAGCTACCAGGGAAGAGAATGGGAAAAAGATGAGCAACTAATTAAATATAAAGGACTGCTGATCTTAAAGACGGGGAGTGAATATGATAACGATAAAGTTATTATTGGCAATTTGAACACCAGTAAGTGGATAGAGTACAAGTTTTCACCCAAAAAAATCGAAGCAGATAGCTTATGGAAAGATTCTTATCATTCACTATCGCTTAACTTCTGTTGCTCAGAGGTTTTGATAGATAAAATTGAAAATGGACGTATTTTGTTACATTATAAGTATAGAACAAGTGAGAAGCATGTTGATCAATATGGTAAAAAAAGAATAGTGTACATTATAAATGAGATCACAGGTCAACCCAAAATGACTAGTGTTGGAGAATGACTAATAATGACGAAATTCCACAACCTGTTGATATCAAACTTTAAATAATTACAAACCTAAATTCAAGTTCGTGAAGGCGTCAGAGTGCCCGCACCTAAAAAAAGCCTGCTCCACATAGACTATTTGCTGAATTGGCGTACTTCGGTTTGCACGAGCAATCATTTTGTAAGAAAAGCATAACCATTATATTAGCTGCATGACGATCAATGACTTTGAGGAATTTAAAAGGGATATCTCTTGGTTTATAAAATTTGATGATGATGTAACTGTAGAACAAGGAAGCTTAAATCTAAGTGCACAGTTTAAGGCAACCTTTCCATTACTGCATGGTCTGATTATGAAAGCACGTATACTTTCTATCACTATAAATGATGATAAATATAACTTACTGTCATGGGACAGTACGCAACATAAACCGTGTGGATGGCTTTGTTAAGTTGAAACTGAAGACTCTTCAAAAATAACGCTATTATCAGAACATCAATTGTTACTTAGCGAGGTTGGTGGCATTAAAGAGAGTTATAACCAACCCGATGGAGCATTTACCAACAATCATGAGTTCTTATTTATCCAATCACTATGTCATCAAGGACTAGGATATGTTAAAAAGTATTATATTGAAGCCTGTGATGAAAAGGGTGTCCTACCAATGCCTGATGAAAACTTGATCTGCTTTGCACAAGAAGCGAATGGTGGGCAAACACTTTATGACCATGTAACGAAGCAAGTATACCTCTTTTCGCATGACCATGCATTTGATTACCTTTCCGTCTTGCCAGGGCAGCCTGAATACACTTTTCATACAATTAATGGAGTTTCCGACTTTAAAGATTATGTAGAATTATTGTCCAAACATTGGATCGACTACATTGCAAGGTAACCAACGCTATCTATTATAAGCACATATACTTATCAAAGCCTTACAACTGTCACAGCTTTTGCATAACCATACGCACAAGCCTTCAAAAGCAAAAGCTCCGCCAGTTATTTGTGTGAAGCATTCTCCATAGCGCACTTCGCGCTTCCTCTATGAAGACCATTTGCGCAACTCGCAGACGTCTCGCAGCATTTACTTAGTGGATAAACAACACCGACCCTTATTCAATCCTTTTAAAGCTGATAAGGCTTGTCCACTTGTTCTCAATATTCTTATCTTAGTAAAACGTACATATCTCTTAACGCTCATGGTCGTCACTGATTTAAACTTCAAGAAACTCGATGAGAGTAATAAGCTGTTACTTGGACACATCTTTGAAGACGTTTATTTAATTCATAAGTTATCTCAACAGGTAACGCACCTTGGTAGTATCTATGGGGATCCTACTTATGGCTTAATCAGCGACAGTAATGATTGGTGCTTGGTTGGCGGTGCTACCGTCATTCTTTGGAAGGAAAACTCCGCTATTAATATCATTCAAGATGATTCCTTATACTGGACCTGCAACGCTAAGCAGGTGTCCGACTCAACAGTGGAATTGTTAGTTGATGCATGGTCTGATAAAGCTTCTGTCTGGAGTTTCAACATATTTACCTTGGAAAGACATAAGTTGATGGAACTTGATATGTCGAATTATATCTATTCAGATGAGGTTAATTGGTAGCTACTAATTAGTGTAAGCGTTCTCGCAAACTCTCATTCACGCTTCTACTGGCTCCTTTGACAATAATATCATCGTTGTTTGTCGCAGATACTGAACAGTCGCGTTGCACGCTTTCTCTGCTCAGACTTCTTGCTTTGCTCGCAACCCCCTACATTACTCTTCGGTGGTTTTGAACGGCTCGAGTGAAATCATATAGGATTAGTGTAAAAATCCCGTCTTGTTTTTATCTTTAGGGAAACTTGCACTAATTCTTGCTAATCACAACACATGGGAACATTTAAAGACTGGGGAGAAGTATCAGTAATATATGATGAACTCAAACTCCAAACTTATAATAAGATCCTGCACAACTCTAACGAGGCGCAAACTCGATTTGATATTATAGATCGTGTGATTAAAGAGATACTTCAGTGGCAACACGGACAAATAACCGTAGAGGAACCAAATGAAGGAGTTCGCAAAGGGTTTATCGACTATAAGCTTGTGTCTGGTGATATAAAAATAGTAATTGAGGCGAAACGTATTGATGCAAGTTTTCCTGATCCAACTAAGAAGAAGAAGCTCAAAATGAACGGAGTAATTCTCGGAACTGGTGAAATCCGTGAAGCTATCAATCAAGCAAGTGAGTATGGTTTTGATCAAAATGCTGACTTGATTGGAGTGACCAATGGCACTTGTTGGTGTTTCTTTACACCTGAAGCTTTTAAAAATTTTGATTCATCATATGCTTTACTATTCTTTCCTTTCAATGTTGATGGTGATTCCAAAAGGCTATTCGACCTTTTAAGTAGTAATAGCGTAGAAACCAACAAAATTGGGGAGTTGATAAACACAGAGGAAACCTACTCAATCAATAGGTTACTTGACACGGTTAAAGATAAAGATGCTAGACTGGACCGCAATAATATTGCGGACTTCATATCGCCAGCCTTAGACAATGCACTGCACGGTGAGGCAATTATCAATGATGTTGATCGATTAAGTTATTGTTTTGTATCTACTGATGCTCGCACGAAGTTTGATAATGCGTTAAAGATGTATATAGCAGATAACAAACCTATACCAGTCCTTCCTGCTAAGCGCATTAAAAAAGATAGGGAGAAAGGTGACCTCCATGATATACTTGATGTAAAAACAATTAATACCTCTCACTCACCTGTGACTCTTATTATTGGGAGTGTTGGAGCGGGCAAGTCTAGTTATTTAAAGTATTTTGAATTGATTCAAGGCAAACAAGCCTTAGCTCAAAAGAACTGCCACTGGATCTATATTGATTTTGAGAGAATGGGCAGGGAAGGTAACGTCAGGAAATTTATCTACGAAAGCCTAAATGATTACTTACTTGACGATAAGAAAACACTCAAGACTGATTACGATAGTGTAATTAGTCCGGCATATGAGCAAATGGTTGAGCAATTGTCTGTTGGACCTTTTGGAGGGCTAAAGCGCGATAACCCTGAAAAGTTCAAAGAGCTAATGCAATCTCAGATCCTGAGTGATTACCAAGCAGTCGAACCATATGTAAATAGGGTAATGTCATATATTGCTAGTAACCAACTGTGCATTATCGTGTTGGATAACGTAGATTTATATGAGGATGAGATATTAGAAACTACTGTGTTTTCCGAAGGCGTGGCATTGTCTAAGCGATTGAAATGCAACATCATAGCTTCTATAAGGGATACAACTTACGTGAAACACCGTAACGATTCGGTTTTTAATGCCTTTGAGTTAAAAAAGTTATGGCTTGATCCTCCTCCCTTTCAGGAGGTATTATCTAAAAGGTTGTCTTTCGCAAAAGAGATTCTGAAGGATCAGTCGGCGACCATTGTACTCAACAATGGTGCAAAATTGTATGTTCCAGACTTAAGTGTCTTTTTCGAAATTGCACACCGATCTCTACTCTCAGAACACAGCGGTAAATTTATTGAGTCTTTGTGTAATGGTGACATACGTAAAGGGATTGCTTTAGTAACAAATTTTCTCACATCTGGACATATTCAAGCGGATAGGGCAATAAGAAACTACATAGATAGTAATGTTAACAGACCGCTTCCACAGCATGAGATTTTTAAAGGTTCTGTATTAGGTCAATGGAAACACTATAAAGAGCAAAGAGCGGAAGTGATTAATATATTTGATTCAAGGCTTGGAGCGTTAAAATTGCAACTATTAAGGTTGCATTTGTTAAGTTACTTCATACTAAGGGCCCGAGACAAAGATTCGATCGAAACACCATTTCCTGAAATACTAAGCATGTTTACGAAAGTGGGCGCATCATCTACTCAGCTTTTGGAAACACTTAATTTTCTAATGAAGAACAAACTTGTAAGGTCAGTTGATGCGCTTCCGATTACAGACACTTCATCCATCTTCTTGACTCAAACAGGAGGATATTACATTTCGATTTTGTCAAAGCGGCTTGAGTACATTGAAGCGGTTATACTTGATACAGCTATACATAAAGCGGAGTACTGGAGTAGCTTAAGTGAATTAACCTACGATATTGAGCATGAGTCTTCAGTTATGAGACGACTAAAGGTTAGGAAGGAACGATTAGAGAAATTTGGCGAGTATATGATGAACATTGAACAACTGATAATTGAAGAAGTACCTCAATTCAATGTTTTAAATTCAATTACCAGTATCAAAGAAGTAGTTTTAAAGAAAATGGATTATGCAATTAACAGGGCAAGTAATTACTACGAGTAGTACTCTGCGCTAAGTTAGTTTCACATCATCACATAGTCGCTTCGCTTCAAGGTAGTACAACAAACCGTGGTATCCCTATCGGGAGCCTCCGCAGCTTTGTTGTCTCCACCTTGCCTTAGTGATGCTGTTCAGCAGTTCGTTGCTTCGAGAATTCACTCGAACTTAAAACTTACTGCTATGACAGAAATTAAACCACTAGTTACTGCTTTTGAACGTTTTGCTTACGGCAACCCTTTACACACTGCTTTTATTGACCTGCTTGATTGGACATTGTTACCTTTTAAAAGGTACGAAGATAAATCAGAGCAACAATCAGCACTGGAAAGTTACCGCAATCATAAGAAGGTAAACGAACTTGTTGAGCTTGTAAAGATGGTAGGCGACTTAGCAGAAGGTTTCCGTGATCCACTTGGTGAACTGTTTATGCAAGCGATAAGTAATGGCCATAACGGACAGTACTTCTCACCAGAACCCATATGTGACATGATGGCTGCCATAAGTGTAGGTAATCCAACCGATGGTCAAACAGTTGCTGACTGTGCGTGTGGCAGTGGTAGGATGCTACTTAGTGCAGCGAAGATTAACAGGCATCTTAAGCTTTACGGGGCAGATTTGGATATCACTTGCTGCAAAATGGCTCTCTTAAATATGCTTTTTAACTCTCTTACAGGTGAGATAGCTCACATGAACTCGTTAAGCAATGACTTTTACAGAGGATACAAAGTGAGTACTAAACTTGTTAGCGGTTATCACATGCCCTACTACATCGAGTTCACTGATGCAGAACAGAGCCAGTCATGGCTTAAACCTGTAAAGGAAGCAGCACCTAAGTTTGATAAGCCGTTTGAACCTGTAAGGGCTAAGTCACCGATCAATGGTATTCAAGGTAGCTTATTCTAATGGCTGCAATACCCAGTCAATCCACTATTCGTGTAACTTCATATATTTGAAATTTAATATTGATTTGATACCTAAGTATACAAACTTTTTTGCTATGACAACAAAATATGAACACAAGGGGCATGCTTATTGGGTGACGGTTGAGAAAACGTTACTTACAACCACTAATCAACAAGTGTATGTCGCTTACGTAAGCGATAATGAACCCGGTGGATTGTTTTACGGAACTACCACTAAAGGACCCGATGGACGGACTTTAACCTATGAAAGTGAACTGGCAGCGAAGACCGATGCTAATCATATTAAACAATCGGAAATTGATTCAAGAGCATAGGTGTGTTAAGTCAAGAGGGTCTGGTAGGTGACTACCAGACTTATTTATTTAATAAGTTCATGCGGTGAAAGGACAAATGGTTCTCGCATATATACAGTTTCTAAGCATACGCAGTTGGGGTGACCAATAGCATACTAAGTTACCTTTGTGGTATGAATGAGCAAGAGTAAAAAGAGTTTATAGCATTCTGTAATGCTATTATAGCACCCACATTACGTGATAGTGGTTATCGAGAAGGCTTCGGTTATCATCATGCCTACAAAGTATGGGATACCCAAATATTCTTTAAACAGACCAAATTCGAAAAAGTAATTGAGTGGCGGTATGACATGCACATGTATGTGTAGATACTAGAATTTCGTTACTAATAAAGCAAAATCGACCATAAACGGTACACTAGAGGATCAGTTACCTCAATCTGTCAGTCTTCCCTTTTTCAAAGGGAAGACTGACAGACGCCTTTTAATAAGAAGAATTTATATTACGTTGTAAATACCTTGACAAGACCTTATGGCATTGAACAAAAGAAATCCCAATTGGACACGAGACGAAATTATCCTTGCTTTGAATCTTTACTTTGAACTAAACAGTAAGAACGAAGAACCAGGCAACTCCAAAGTGATTGAGTTAAGTCGACTGCTGAATCAGTTGTCCAATGCGGATTATAAACTAGATAGCTTCCGAAACCCTGAAGGTGTCGCGATGAAACTTCAAAACCTTCGATTCTTTGATCCTAATAGGAACGGTGGATTGCCCGCAGGAAGTAAATTGGATGAGCAGGTTTTAAATGAGTTTTACAATGATCGTCAGCGTTTAATAGATATATCCTCTTTGATTATAAAATCTTTAAATGGTACGTCTTTAGTTATACCCGACATTGAAGATGATATAGAAGTGAAAGAAGGTAAAAGGATACAACGACTACATTTTGCAATAGAGAGAAATAAGAAGATTGTATCGAAAAAAAAAGCATCAGTACTTGAACGTGAGAGAACGCTACGGTGTGAGGTTTGTGAATTCGACTTTAAATCTTTTTATGGTACTATGGGAGGAAACTTTATTGAGTGTCATCATAGAATACCGTTGCATAGGTTACAACCAGGTTCAATAACAAGATTATCAGACCTTGCGTTGGTTTGCTCTAATTGCCATAGAATGTTACATAGAGGCGATCACCTTTCTGTTGAAGATTTAAAGATGATTGTTATAAATTCTAAGACAATGCTATAAGGGTCGACCTTATGTCTGTTTGCAATACAAGGTTAGTATATAGACGCTGTACATCCTTAGAACACTTTGTCAATATAGGTATAAAATATTTTTACAAACATTACATCATGAACAACGAAGAATTTCGTTCGTATTATCACGATAAGTTTAATCATCTTGATAGGGATGATGTATTAAGGTTGAGTAAGGCTTACTCCGATCCTCAAATAAATAATGTTGTTAAGGGCATTCATGCTCATTGCTATGGTTTAGCTTTAATAGATGATACCAAGCAGGTCAACTACCAAATTTATTACTTAAATGGAGAAAAGAACTTAGTAGGTGAACTACTCGAACTTGAGCTTCACGATGAACAACGACACAGCCTGTTACTTGTATTCTCTAAGCATATTGCTCAAACCTACAACCTTGATATAGTACACGTATTTAACACATTTCAGGAGTACACGCGATCAATGTGCGAACAATTGGATTACTACACCATTGCTGCAAGTGAGTTACAACAATTCAATGACCCACATCCAATGATTGCGGTAAAGAATGCAAGAGGAATAATCGTACTGCCCTTTATGAAGCATTCAGAACTATATGAACACATTTTTGGTAAACTGCCTATAATAGAACCTGCTGAAGGTAAAAACTTTATTTATCTGATGCATAACAACAGGAACAACCTTATAAAGATTGGTAAAAGCATCAACCCTCGTCATAGGGAGAAGACATTACAGGCAGAAGAACCAGAAATCACAATGATTGCAGTTTGGGAGGCATCCGGAGCGTTAGAACGATACTTACACAGGCTGTATAAAGACAAACGATTAAGAGGTGAATGGTTCCAGCTCAGCTACAATGAGCTATTAAACGTTAAGCAGCAGGCAGAAGAATATCTAAATGAAAACCGACCTGCTTAGCATCTCAATTTAAGACTTATAGCACCTCTATAAACTAAGGAATCCAATACTTCTAAATTAAGAAGTAGAGTGAAAGAATAGATTACTCAGCAAAGTTACGCTTGTAGCTGCTGAAGAATGCAAGAGCTTCCCGCATAAACATAGCCTCACTCACTACCTTTCATTTATTCGTTTGCCATCTTGCACTTGATTGCTATAAGCGTGTTGTGGCACCATAATTCTTTTATTCACTTTAAATATTTAGTTATGATAGATACATCTTAAACACACAACAATTAGTAAATTTGAGTAATTAACCACAGAGATCGGTACCTTAAAAGGTATACAGGTAAATAAAGAGGCTCTAAGTAACTGATATAGTAGCAAGAATGGTCGTAGGTTCGAGTCCTGCTCCCGCTACCCAAGAAAGAAAAAGCCTCTTAGAGAAATCTTAGAGGCTTTTTTTGTTGATTTAAACTGCACTTATTGGCTCTAACTTGGAAGCCTATGTCGATGAGTTAGGTGCAGACATTTTTGGCACATCTACAACATATCCTTTTACAAATGTTAATACAACAAATTCTAATTTAATCAGGATAATTATACACTTTTAGTACATCTAATAAGTCATTAGTAGTTTTCAATTATGGATGACTTTTAATGTTTGTAACCCTAAAGGTTGCAGTTCGATCCTGTTCTCCGCTATACCATCCATTTAGTTAGGAAAGAGATTGAATGTGCTGTTGATATCGAAATTCGTTGCAAATCGACCAAGAAAATGTTTCCAGTTTAATCTTATTGATTACTCAGTAAATAAAAAGCCTCTCAGAGAAATCTGAGAGGCTTTTTATTTGGCCTGCCTCCTCCTGATGAAGAGTTAGCTAACGTCGGGTTATTTGCATCAGGATTATCAAATTAATATCCGATTGTGCTCAGCGCCAAAACGCCACATGCCCGTATTCTACAAGAAATCTGACTACTTATCGCGTATAATATTCTTCAGATATATCCCTGTGATGTACTTCTTCCCCATCGGTAAAAGAGTGGTCGTATTTTAACCTTAATTCCGTATTTGTAAATTTCAAGATTTCATAAGGCGTAAAAAGTATCATGCCGGTCTCCTTATTCTTAACGCTCACTGTAAGGATGTCCTTTAATATATTGTATTTAAAAGGTAGTTTATTAGATGCACCCGGTGCAAAGGATGCGGTACCATCGCCATTATCTTTGAACTCCATGTAATTGTATTCGTCAAATTTTGATAATGTTGTGTCAACTACCAGTTCGCCGTCGATGTAACTTTTTCTTGACGATGTTTTGTGGAACCACTTTCCTTTTATTGCATCTTCATTTTTTTGGCCGTCAAGGCTCACAGTTTCGTCTTTTTTGCAAGAAAATGCAAGGACACTTACCAGTGTCAATAGGATACAGATTTTTTTCATTATTGAGGATAAAGCTTACGCGGCGCAAATATATGGTTTTTATAAGTAATTACTTTAAAAGCATAATTTGTGCAATTAATACCCTGCAAAGATCTTTTGAGCTTTACTATGTTATAAATTGGCTGAAATAGCATTCCACTGACCACTAATCAGCCGCATTTGAGTACTTTTGGAGTTGTCGGTTCGTATAGAACTGATTAATGATAAAACAGATAATGTCAATAACAACAAACGAAGATTTAGCAGGAATAAAAGCCGCAAGTGAGGTTGTTGCATCTACGCTGCGCCAGATGATAGCTTATGCAAAGCCGAGCATTAGTACTAAAGAACTGGACGAGTACGGCGGCGATTTACTAAAAGAGCGTGGCGCTAATTCTGCGCCTATAAAAACATACAATTTCCCGGGATATACCTGTATAAGTGTTAACAAGGAGGTTGCTCATGGCATTCCCTCGGCTGATACTATCTTGAAAGACGGGGATCTCATTAATATTGATGTATCTGCCGAGTTGAACGGTTACTGGGCCGATAACGGCTGCTCCTTTGTATTGGGTGATGACAGCCAAAAGCATCAGCCGCTGGTAGATGCTTCAAGAGAAATATTGCGAAAAGCAATCAGTAACATTAAAGGCGGCGTGCGCATTGCTGATATTGGCGGTATTATTGAAACCGAAGCTAAGAAGCGTGGTTACAAGGTAATTAAAAACCTTACAGGCCATGGCGTTGGCCGAAGTTTGCACGAGGAGCCTCACGAGATTGCCAATTATCGCGACCGTTATAATTTACAGCGGTTCAAAAAAGATTCGGTAGTAGCCGTGGAAACATTTATATCAACAGCATCAACCATTGCAGAAACGCTTCCGGACGGTTGGACGCTTGTGGGCAATAAAGGTGGATATGTGGCTCAACACGAACACACTATTCTTATAACCAGCGGAGAGCCTATCATACTCACCGAAAACAACGGCGTTTGGTAGTGAAGTAAAATGAAGAAGGAAGTGAATAGCGAATTACTCTTTCTTCTTAGCTGTAAAGAGCTTGTAACCAATACCCAATTGCCATGTGCTGTAGCTAACTTTCCGCGTGCCAAAATGTGAGGTTACAGTATATGGCGATAATGTACGCATGTAACCGGCATCAATAAAGAAACGGTTTAAGTTTACTGTAGCGCCGGCAGTTATACTCAGCTTAACTTTATTGTTGACAGTGGCGGTATTAGCCAGCGGACTTACTATGGTATACACGGAATCTGCAACTGCGGACTGGAATGCCAGCTTATTTACAGAAGCATTTTGCCTTACCGGGATACTGATAACCGGCCCACCGTGCATGCTAAACTGATCGTTAAAATGATAATTGATGGTTACAGGCACATCAACAGTATAAAATTTGATAACGCTGTTCACATTGAACGGGCCTGGTTTGTGCGGAATGATGTTTCCAAAAATATCCATACTCGTGTAGGTAAACGAAGTGTCGGTCATGCTGCTTTTTATTTGCTTAGGCGAAAGTACATTGACACCCAAGCCTACCGACAATTGCTGATTAAACCGATATGCGGCATTCAACCCTATAAATAAATCAGCCGGAAGCTTGCCATAGATGTTTTTATTCTGGTCGGATGAAGTAAAGCTACCATTGCCGTTTGCACCCAGCAAAACATTAACCTGGAAGTCAGAGTAAACTCCTTGAATTTCTTTTCGTGGTTTTTTATTTTTTACCTTGTCCTTTTTACCCTTCTTAAGACGGTTGTTACCATCCCCATTTGCCTGGCTTAAAAGAGCCTTATTTTCATCAGTGTTTAATGCGGCATTTTTATCTGTAACATCCGCAGTTACTCGACCTGTATCTGATACCGGCTTGGTTGATTGATCGTCGTCAATTGTAGCTGAATCATTTGGTCGTACTATATTGGGTTGCTGAGCTATATTCCCAACACTTCCGGTAGCGGGCGAAGTATTACCGCCACCTTTCAAAATCACTGATGGTTGTGTTGATGGCTGGCTGAAATCCGAAGGCAATGAACCGCTTCCTTTTTGATCTACTCTGCTCTTGTCAGCATCTAAGCTTTGCGCACCTGGGAAGGTAATGTTCTTGCCGTTGATACTACTTACTTTGCCGCCTTTGATGTTTTGGCTTGTATTAGCAGCATTGTCTATTGCGGTATTATCCAATCTATTGCTGTCGATGTGTCCAATAGGCTGTAGGGCTGCCGTGTCAGGTATTATCAAGCTATTTTGATTATCTAGGCTGTCTTTTAAAAGGCTATCAGTACGTAAACTATCAAGTTTCTGCTCGTATTGTTTTTTGGGATTTTTGTTTACTTCTGCTTTCTTTTTAAGGGGAAGCACTACTGCTAAATATAAAGTAGTAGCCGTTACTGCTACGCCAGCTGCTGCAATAAGCTTGGCCTGCACTGTTTTTAGTAGGTGACTGCCGCCGCTTGCACCACCCCCAGCCGGGGTATTTACCGGTAAATTCACATCCAGCAAGCCCTGCATTTTCTGCCACGCAGCATTAGCATCCCCCTCTATAGGGAGCTCCTGCAGTTTCTCCTGCAATATTCTGTTATGCCATGCCGAATTTTTCATCTCCACTTGTTTACATCAGTTGATTGGCCAGAAATATTGTTTGATTGCAATATATCGCGCAGCTTCTTTTTAGCTTCGGTTAAATGCCAGCGCGATGTGCTTTCAGTTATTTGCAGTTGTGCGGCTATCTCTTTATGCGAGTAGCCATCAATTACCGAGAGGTTAAATACTATACGTGTAGCATCAGGCAATTGCTGAATGCTTCTGAGCAGGTCCCTGGCATACAATTTTTGCAGTACCTCGGCGTCTACAAAATGTTCATCCGTTTCCTGCCCGTCATAATGCTCGGTATTAAATTTTAATTCTTTACGGCTAAAGTCTATAGCTGTGCGTATTACAATTGTGCTTATCCATGCCCCCAGTTCTCCCTTATCTGCATCAAATGTTTTTATATTTTGGAATACCTTTAAAAAGCCTTCGTTTACAGCGTCCTGCGCCTGGTCGGTAGATTTTAAATACCTGTAACATATCCGCAACATTTGCGCATAGAATGCCTTGTACAGCATTTCCTGAGCAGAACGCTCATTGGCTATACAACCTTTCACCAGCTTTAAAACCTGCTTTTTAGAAAGATCCATTCAATAGTTAAATCCCGATTGCTAAGATATATTAATGACATTACGCAGCAACGCGTGAAAACGCTGGATGCTTAAGAAAAAATCTTTAAAAATTTTAACCGTACCGATTTGCAAAAAAAAATTGAATTGCAACCCAGCAAAGTTTAACAAGGCTGCGTAATGTAGTTTGTAAGGCCTTTACTACCAATACAAAATAAACATTAAAAATATACTGTTATGAAACTTAAAACCTTGCTTGCCTTTACTGCATCGCTATTTGCGGTCCTTTCGCTCACTAACTGTAAAAAACTTGATGGTGTAGTACAACCATTGTCGGCCGCCGACTCGGCTGCTACCACCTTGACTACCATTGACACCGGTTACTATCAATATATAGCAGCTGATAAAAGTGAAAGCCTTTATGCATTAATATACGGTACCCGCTCAATTTACAAAACAGACAGCAGCGGCGTAAAAACCACCTTCTATACATTGTCAGCAGCTGCAGATACAACCAGCAAATTAAAATGCCTTACCATTGATACCGTTGGGAATGTATATACAATAAGTTACAAATCAGGTACGTCGTCTGTAGTTAAAGTAAATACTGCCGGCGTTGGCGCCACCTATATTGCCAATCTTGACCAGTACACCACTAATGGAGCTGCAGAGATCGATAAAATAGAGATCGCTCCGTCAGGAGACATCTATTTTAATGACAGAGGAGGCATACATAAAGTGACCTTAAATGGCACTGCCTCGCTGGTAAAAAGCGGGCAAGTACAGTCTTTTACTATAGATGCCGACGGCAATGTGATATTTATTATACTGCCCATGGATAGCCAACTGGGTAAGGTAACACCTGCCGGAGTTGAGTCTGTTTTTGCGGGAAGCACCGAATACGGCTCTGCAAACGGGCCATTAAATACGGCTACCTTTAATATTATGGACCTGCTGGCAGCCGATAAAAGCGGAAATGTATTCGTGTCAGAACATCAGGGGTTTACTAACCAGATACGTGTTATCAGTGCTACCGGTCTAGTAAGTACACTAACTTCCGGCGAGAAACAATATGTAAACCTGGTTACCGATGCCAAGGGCAATTTGTACTTTACAGAAATGGCAACCAATGGCCACAGCATCACCCGTAAGATCTCCCGTAACTAAGTTATCGTCCCTAAACCCTGCGAAGCCGGTGCTCATAAGAGTGCCGGCTTTATATTTTTATAAACTTACCAATATAAGTGTAACCTGGTTGGCAGATAATGCGTCAGAGTACTTATATTAAATGCAGCAAAAACCAACCGATACTGAACTTATACAGCAAACCCTGGCTGGGAACCAATTTGCTTATGCCGAGCTTGTGAAGCGGCATCAGCGGTTTGTGTTTACCCTGGCGCTGCGCTTTGCAAAAAAGCGCGAAGAAGCCGAGGAGATAGCACAGGATTGTTTTGTGAAAGCGTACCGGTCGTTAAGTAATTTTCATGGGCAGTCAAAATTCAGTACCTGGTTGTACAGCATCGTTTATACCACGTCCATGACGTTTTTGCGTAAGCGGAATTTAGATACTACATCAATTAATGATGAGGAAACATACATACAGATAGAAGGTAAGCCGTCTGCTTTTGATATCAATAACATCGAAAGTAAGTCTCGTAACTACTATGTGAATTTAGCAATAGAGCAGTTGATGCCTGATGATGCTGCCATCATTACTCTTTTTTATAAAGGCGAACAATCGCTGGATGAAGTGGCTGCAGCAATGGGTATGGAGGCCAATACGGTTAAGGTTAAACTATTCAGGGCGCGGCAGCGTTTAAAAGAAAAGCTGGAACGCCTGTTAAAGCATGAAGCAAAGGAACTGATATGAACAATATTGAAGAAAGGTTGTGGAGTTATATTGACGGTACCTGTAGTGGCGACGAACGCTTAGCTATTGAGCGTTTACTTGCGGCAGACCCTGAAATTAAGGCAAAATATAATGACATGGTGGCCTTTGAGGCGGAGTTGGCTAATAATCTGGAGGTTGACGAGCCGTCAATGGCTTTCACTTATAACGTGATAGAGCAAATCAGAGCAGAGCAAGCTTTAAAACCATTGAAAGCCCGTGTAGATGAACGGATTATTACAGGTATTGCTGCGTTTTTTGTAATTGTAATATGTGCCGGGTTGCTGTTCACACTTTCGGCAATTGACTGGAGCACCGGCGGCAACGTAACAGCTTTCCAACAGCAGACTCAAAAGTTTACAAATATATTTGAAGGGCAAGGCATGAATCTGTTTTTGCTTTTTGATTTAATGCTGGCCTTGTACTTTGCGGATAGTTGGCTGCGAGGACGTAAAGCTGTAAAAACGGCATAAGTTCATGTTCTTAGTCAGACAAATTGTACAAAATCGCTGACACTTTGTGTACATCTGTACACAATACAAATCGTAGCTGATCCTTAATATATATAAAATAAGGTTTTTGTAGGGATTGGCATTTTGGTACGGTGTTTGTATTTACTATTTCGAATCGGTAAACTTACCGGTTTAATTGTGATAAGGTTTAGGTTGAAAGTCCTCCGGAGCAAGTCCGGGGGGCTTTTTATTTTAAAGCTGATTTATTCCTTAATCGATTGCGATTTATTAATAAAGGAGTTAATCACCAGCGCAAATATCACCACACCTATGCATCCTACAGCGTTTAACCATAGATAAGCAACCGTTTCGTGATATCCCAGTGTACAAACTATTATTTCGGTAATAATAGCGGCGGCAAATACGGAGGTAGCGTTTACCTTCTTAAAATAGAATGCTACTATAAATATGCCTAATATGGTGCCGTAAAGGTAGGACCCTAAATGATTTACGGCCTCCAGCAAATTGCCCAGTTTACTTGCATAAAGCGCCATGCCTATTGCTGCCACGCCCCATATAACTGTTGCCATACGGGATGCGTTAAGATAATTGCGGTCGCTTGCATTGCGGTTAACGGTTCGCTTATAAATATCTACAACCGTTGTTGAAGCAAGAGAATTAAGCGCACTCGCTGTAGAACCCATGGATGCCAGGAAAACAATGGCTATCAGTAGCCCTATCACACCATGGGGCAGATGATGGGTAACAAAGTTGAGGAATACATAATTGGTATCGTTATCATCGGCAGCAGCATTAGCTTTCTTCATTACAGATACTGCTTTCTGCCGTATACTGTTCAATTGTTCATCAGCGGTGCGTAGTGATCTGCCCGCCGTTTCTGTTTCGGGGGCGTTATGCTCATCAATAGCAATTGCCAGTTGCTCCGCTGCTTTTTTCCGATGCTCAAATGCTTCAGTGTACTGGTTTTCATACTGTTGATATTCGGTCGAATAATCGCTTTTTTGTACTCCGGTCACTTCCACCTGATTAAAAAATAATGGCGGCCGATTAAATTGATAGAAAACCAATACCAAAACTCCTATAAGTAAAATCAGGAATTGCATAGGAATCTTTATCAAACCATTCATGAGCAGGCCCATGCGGCTTTGGCTTACCGAACTGCCGGTAAGATATCGCCCTACCTGGCTTTGGTCGGTGCCAAAATAGGAAAGCTGCAAAAATAAACCACCGATAATACCGCTCCATACGTTGTAGCTGTTATTGGGGTCGAATTTCCAGTCTATCACATTCATGCGGCCCAGTTTACCCCCTATCTTCAGCGCATCAATAAATCCTACGTTCTCTGGCAACAACCGTACAATCAGGAACCCAGCGAAAAACATCCCCGCGAAGATGATACTCATTTGCAGCATTTGTGTGTACGACACAGCCCTGCTACCCCCGTAAACCGTGTAGCATATCACAATACCGCCAATAAAAAGCGTGGTGTAAGTTGTATTAATACCTAAGATGGTAGAGAGTATAATTGACGGTGCATAAATGGTTATGCCGGTAGAGAGACCTCTTTGCAACAAGAAAAGGAATGATGTAAGTACCCGGGTCTTAAGATCGAAGCGTTGCTCCAAATACTCGTAGGCAGTATAAACCTTTAAACGATGAAAGATGGGTACAAAAGTGATGCAGAGAATGATCATGGCCAGTGGCAGGCCAAAGTAGAATTGTACAAAGCGCATTCCGTCGCTATAGGCTTGCCCGGGGGCGGAGAGAAAGGTGATGGCGCTGGCTTGTGTAGCCATTACCGACAGCCCTACGTGGTACCAGGGCAGCGAGCGGTTACCTACCAGGAACTGGTCTATATTTTTTGTACTGCCGCTCTTCCATAGCCCATAAAGCACTATGGTTAGTGTAGTAAGTACAAGTACAATCCAGTCTAAAAGGCTCATTCAAAATAGCAGGTGATGAGCCAAAATACAGAAATAAGAAGAACCAGCCAAACAACCACAAGGATGTAAAACTGGTTCCAGTTATTTATAAAAGAAGGTAACTCTTTATGCTCAGACGTTTTCACGGCCTTTAACCAATACATTTACAAAAAATGCAGCGGTAAGTAAGCCTAAAACACCACCTACAGGTACGTAGATTAATCCGCGGTCGACAATAAAGCCAACAAACATGCCGCAAACCAATGCAACCAGGTAGTAAATGTAATCGTAGCTTCTTGCTTCTTCTTCGTTTCTATGTGGATGGTGTGCCATAATACTTTTTTCGATTATCTGTTTGCGGCAAATTTAATTGTTTAAAGCTTTGGTGCCTAATGTTAATTATTAAAAATTGGTGAACGACGTTAGTACCTAGTTAACGGTTCATGATCACAGTTTCGGTCCTGTTATTTAATTGATTGAATAGTGCGAGCAAATCACTCACTGTTCATCGTTCACTACTCACCAAACTATTCCGTCCGCAAATTCTTTACTGGGTTAATCAACGCCGCTTTTACCGATTGTATGCTGATGGTAAGCAACGCGATAAGTACGGACACTACAGGCACTAAAACAAATATCTGCCAGTCTACACCTATGCGGTAGGCAAAGCCTTCCAGCCACCGGTGCATTACATACCACGCCAAAGGCAGGGCAATAACGTTGGCGAGCAGAACGAGCTTTACAAACTGACCTGAAAATAACATCACTATATTTTGCGATGTAGCCCCTAATACCTTGCGTATCCCAATTTCCTTAATGCGTTTTTGGGCCGAGTAAGCAGCAAGACCCAACAGGCCAAGGCATGAAATAAAAATGGCAAGGCCGGCAAGTATACCTACTACCTGGCTCACCTGGTTATCTGCCTGGTAAACTTCGTTAAAATGGTCATCAACAAACTGATACTCGAACGGACGGTCAGGTAAAATACTTTGCCACTTTGCTTTGATAAGGGCCAGGGCAGGCGCTGTTTTGCCGGCGGCTATTTTCACCGACATGGCACTGTAGCCCCAATCCTTAACATTAAACATAAACATTGTCTCAATTTTGTGATGCATCGAATTGAAGTTGAAGTTTTTGGCGACGCCTGTAATCACCCCCAGCGAATCAAAGCCGAAGCGCCGCCCGATCAGCGAGCGCAATGGCGCCTTAGGGTTGTCCTTCAATAATTCCCGGGCAAGTGCTTCATTAACGATGTATTCTTTCCCATAGCCCGATCCATCCTGCGAAAAGTTTTTCCCTGCCGCCATTTTTATATTATACAGGTTAAGGAAATCTCTATCAACGATTAAGCGGGTAGTAGCTAAATTACGCAGTGGGCCATTCTCCGGCTGAAACTCTACACCCGACTGGTCAAGATGACTGCCTAATACGTCCTGTGCCCCGGTTACGCCCTGTATCAGCGTGTTGCCCAGCAGTTCCTGTTTCAGGTCCTGATAGTGCTGGCTGCTTATCCTGTCGAGGGTTATGGTAACAATCTGATCCCGGCTGAAGCCCGGGTCGCGCTGTTGCATAAAGCGTAGTTGCTTCACTACAAATACGGTAGCTATCATTAAAAATGCAGCGCTCGTAAATTGCACCACTACCAGTGCGTTGCGCAAACCAGCTTTACCGCGGCCTTGTGTTATGGCCCCTTTCAGCACTTTTACCGGCCGGAATGAAGATAATACCGCTGCCGGGTATAAGCCCGAGAGCATACCGATGATGAGTGCCACCCCAATAAGCGCCGGAATAAGCAAAGGATTAATAAAAATGTTTAAGGCGAGGTTGCGCTGGCTAAGGTTATTCACATAAGGCAGCGCCAGTTCTACCAGAAGGACAGCAATAACCAATGCCATAAGCGCCAGCATTATGGTCTCACTTAAAAACTGGAAAGTGAGCTGTGAGCGCTGTGCACCGATAGATTTACGCACACCAACCTCGCGGGCACGCTCAGCGGACCGGGCGGTGGTAAGGTTAATAAAATTCACACAAGCTATTACAAGCACCACAATTGCAAGCCACCCAAACAAATTTGTATAGGTGCCATCAAATTTTTGGTAATTCATGTGGTCTAATCCTATATCGGCTGTTTCGGCATGTACTTTAGAGAGAGGCGTGAAAAACAGCTCATAGAATTTCCAGGCCTCATTGTCGGAGATGTACTTTTTAAGATATGCCGGCATGTTCTTTTCCAGCGCGGCCACATTGGTGCCAGGTTTTAAAACAACGTAGGTGGTAAGCCAGTTGCCACCCCAGGCATTAAACATCCAGGGTTTGTAAATACTGCTGAATGAAAACAGTGCATCAAACTGCAAATGTGAGTTTTGAGGCACATCTTCCATTACTCCTGTAACCTTAAAGTTAATGGTATCACCCTCATTGTGCAACACTGTTTTTCCTATCGGGTCCGCGTCGCCGAATAATTTTTTAGCGGTGGTTTGTGTAAGGATAATGCTGTTAGGCTCCTGCAATACTGTTTTCCGGTTGCCGCTTACCAGCTTAAAGTCGAAGATCTGGAGAAAGGTAGAGTCAACTGCGAGGGCTTGCGGTAAAAACAATTTATTGTTTTGCTGAGGAATGGTAACCTGGTATTTCTCATTCTTCCTCACCCGTGTGAAGTTTTCAATATCAGGGTAATCGTTTTTTAACGTTGGCCCCATGGGGAACATGGAGAGAGCAACTTTTTGCGACGAAACCATACCCGGAAACTTCTGTACTTCGCTCAGCCGGTATATGTTTTTGCCATGTATGTTATCAAAGCTTTTCTCATAAAACACAAACAGCATAATCAGTATACATACTGCCATGCCTATGCTAAGGCCCACAATATTTAGCGCAGAGAAAAACTTATTTTTCCAGAGGTTGCGCCAGGCGGTTTTCAGGTAGCTTTTTATCATAAAAAAGAGCTTAAAAGTTGTGATGTGTTCAACTCTTAAGCTCTCTATATTTGTGCCTGTGTCTTAAGTTATTGTTAATCAGGTAGTTTTATTGATTTTGTTATTTCTGGTTGTGCGCTTTTGATACACTTCTCGTCCGTTTATGGAACAGCCTTGGATGCTTAATCTATTACTTATCAGTCGTTTGAGCGGTGGTCGTGGCTGTTCCGGTTGGAAGGGGTTCGTTAGCGGCCTTTTTTTCCGACGCAGGGCGGCTCAATAAATTAATAAACAATTTATATGCTCCGGGTACGCCGGCCGGCAATTGCCTGAAGAATGATAATGACGTGTAAACAAAACGGCCTTGTCCATAGTCAGTCACTATAAGCGAACTTTTGTTTGGGGCCATGCCTGTATCATGCATTTCCAACGGTGCACTGTAATGGCTGTCGGCATTCGCTGCAAAGTACAATCCGCGTTCCTGCACCCAGCCGTCAAAGTCGGCAGCGGTAATTTTATTAGGGTAATTAAGCACTGCGTTGGTGCTGTCGGTAATGGTAACCTTAGCGTCTTCCTCAGTAACACGTTCATTCACTACATCGAAAGGATAGGGGCCAACACGCTCGGTTATCATACGACCGGCAGTATTATATTGCACTACAAGATTGCCCCCGTTATTTACATACTCCATCAGCGCAGGCTGCTCAAAGGCGATGCGGTTGTTCACATTAAAAGCCCGTACCCCGGTTATGATAGCATCATAACTGGATAGATTGCCGCCGATGATGTCACTTTCAGTAAGCGGAATAACAGTATAACCCAATTGGCGCAGCGCCTCCGGTATCTTATCACCGGCTCCTGCAATATATCCCACCTTTTTACCTGCGGTTTTCAGGTTTGCCTTTACCAGTCGGGCCCGTGCTGGCGGGAAAAGGGTGATATTAGGGATATGAGTGTAAGCAATACGTTTTAAGCCCAAACTCCACGTTTTTCCTTTAACCATAACCTCGGCCTCTATGTTATTTACACTCGCAGTGGTATCTGTAGGTTTAGCTGTAAAATCAACTGCCCATTCATCCTCAACGTGCTTATTGGTAAAAGCAATCTTATCCGGGGTGATGTTCCAGCCCGGTACAGGCTTAAGCCGCACGCTGCCGCTGCCCTCAACAAAGCTTTTAAGCTTAACATGTATTTTCAGGCTGTCCTTTCCACTTAGTATGTATACAGGCTCTTCAATATCAGCGGTTACAGGTGGGGTTATTTCTACAGGCTGATATAATTCGCCGCGAACAGGGTCCGTGTATTTATACATCACCGGGGTATTGTACCTTATTTTTTTACCGTTGATGGTAAACTCAAATATTACTTTGGGATAGTCGGTATTTTCAGGATATCCTGTAAGCGTATCTGCAGGTAAATTATAAGTACCAATGCCATGATCCTGAACCAGCCAGTAGGGCTGCGAAACCTGTTTAGCCGGGATTTTATTTTTTATAGCATCGAACACGATTTTTTGCGTCTCGTTTGTTTTAATGTAGGGTGTGCGTATGCCGGTGACCGAGCATTTAATTTGTCCGTTATCAATCAGTACCGACGATACATTTACAGGGTTGCGTATGATAAACTCATTAGAGGTACTGATGCCTTCGCCTACAGGGTAGGTTTGTTCCAAAGCAGTACTTTCAAACCAAAGGCCGGCGCATGCCGCTATCAATTCTTTAATCTGTTTGGTTTTTGTGTTGCGCCAGTAAGCGTCCTCTATACTTTCTGCCTTTGTAAGGAGGCCTACCAAGGCATTAACCGAATTTTCGGGATGGACGGGGTTAAAGTCCTTTTGAACGGCTGCCACATCTTTACTGATTTCTGCCGGATCTTTCACCCGTTTCCATGTAGTATCCACGCCATCCATCAGGCTTTGCTTTGGCGCATCACCTAATATGGTTTTAAAATACTCAAACGACTGTCCGCGTTGGCTGGCGGAACCAAATCCCTGTGATTTGTGATTAGTGCGGCTCTCTGCGGCAATTTCTCCGTAGCTTTTACCTGTACTTGCGTTGTATCCGCCAACGTCAACCCTGAATTGTGAGGAGGAGGTAGTGTTGGTCCCACCAAAGTTAAAGGTGTTCCACAACAGGCGTTTTACCTGCCATACCGGTACATATTTAAGCTGTTCCGGAAAGCGTTTGGGGTCTGCGGCCGCGGCAAATGCTTCTTGCGCTAATATGGCAGATGAGGTATGATGCCCGTGCCCGCCCTCGCCGGTTGTAGGGAACCGGCAGATGATAACATCCGGCCTGAATTTACGGATCACCCAAACCACATCGCCCAGCACTTTTTCTTTATCCCATATTTTTAAAGTTTCCTCAGGATTTTTAGAGAAACCGAAATCATTAGCTCTTGTAAAAAATTGTTCGGCACCATCAACCCGGCGGGCGGCTAAAAGTTCCTGCGTACGTACTAAGCCAAGCAATTCGCCTTGCTCCGTGCCTATTAGGTTCTGCCCACCATCACCTCGCGTTAAAGCGAGATAACCGGTGCGGTAATGCTTTTCCCGTACCAGCCATGCCAGCAGCCGGGTGTTTTCATCATCGGGGTGAGCCGCCAAATACAGCACGCTGCCAAGCGTGTTAAGGCCCTGCAGGTTATCCTCAATAGCGCCTGTGCTGGCTTTGGGCAGCAACTGTGCGTTTATACGCATGGTTATAAAACATAGTAAAGCAAGTGCAAAAAGCTTCTTCATGCTGGTAAAATTATATAAAGATTGCCACCTTTTTAACAGCTTAAGTCACAAAATGATAGTGGTTATTGTAAAAATTAGGTGTTAATTAATCGATTGATTAAATGTAAACTTCTGTAAAATAGCTGGTTAACTTTTGTTTACAATTTGATTACAGAAATTAATCAATCGCTTGATTAATTTTGTAGTGCGATTTAAAAATATGGAGAAGGAAAAGACAGATAAGAAAGATCACATTCTGGATGTAGCCGAGAAGGTGTTTTCAGAAGTGGGATACGATGCCGCTTCAACCAGAATGATATCTGGCGAGGCCGGTGTAAACATGGCTATGCTGAATTATTACTTCGGATCAAAAGACGGATTATTCCTGGCTGTGTTTGAGCGCAAGATTGAAATTTTCCGCTCGCTGCTGTCTAACATCGGCAGTGATGAAACCATGAATGCATGGGACAAATTGGAAAAATGCATAGATAGTTTCATTAATAAAATAGTGGTTAACAATTGCTTTTCACGTTTGTTAAACCGTGAACTCATAATGGGCCGCAGGGGTGAGCTTACAGAAAAGCTGGCCAATATATTACTGGTAAACGTAATGGAATTCAAAAAAATATTTGAAGAGGGTATTGCAACAGGCTTATTCAGGGCTGATGCCGATACGGACCTTGCCATTGCAACCATATATGGTACTAAAAACTACATCACTAACAATTATCACATAGCATCTAAACTATTTCAGCAGGACGTTACCGACCCGCGATTTATGGAAGAAGAGTTAAAGCCACGCATAAAAAAATACCTTATACAACTACTAAAAGCCTATTTACTCGAAAAATGATAACAGATAACAATACCACCAACCCGCATTTTTTACACAGACAATTATTTGTGTATGCCTTATTTGCGGCTCTGCTTGCACTGTTGCTTATCAGCTCAAGCGCTCGCGCGCAGGACAGGGTAATCACCCTCGATGAAGCCGTAAAGCTCGGTATAGAAAACAGCAAGTCGCTTAAACTTTCACAGTCAAAAATTGAACAGGCTGTACAACAGTACAACCAGGCCAAGGACGAGGCACTGCCAACCGGAAGCGCAAGTTTTGGTTACAACCGTGCACAGATACCTGCCAACAGGCTGCAATTTGGCGAGGAATCACTCACGTTGCCTAAACATGCCGATGCTTACCTCGGTACCTTGTCGTTAAGTCAGCCCATTTTCACCAGCAATAAGTTAAAATATGCCCGTGAGTCTACAGAGTTGCTTACTCAGGTTGCCAGGCTGGATGAGGTGAATGACCGCGACCAGATCGTTTACAATATCATCAACTCCTACTACAATCTTTACAAAGTGCTGCAAAGCAAAAAGGTAGTAACTCAGAACCTGGAGACTATCGATCAGCAGATTAAGCAATCGCAACGCTTTTTTGAGCAGGGCTTAGTAACCAAAAACGATGTATTGCAATTCCAGCTGCAACGGTCGAATATTGAGCTGAACGGCATCGACCTGGAAAACAACCGCCGCATTGTAAACTATAACCTTAATATTCTACTCGGTTTGCCAGAGGGAACTCAGCTGCAAATTAACGAGGCACCGGTTGCCGACCGCAACGTGGGTATGCTGGCAAGTTACATTGATACTGCTTTAACCAACCGCGCTGAGTTGAAACAAGAAGATCTTCGTGCCCAGATAGCTGATAAATACATCAGCAGGGTTAAAGGTAACCTGCTGCCAAACCTGGCTGCTTCAGCAAGCGCTTATTATGTTGACGCCAACATCAACCCGCTGCCAAAATCAGGCAATTACATCACGCCGATCTCAATTGGCCTTACCGCCAGCTGGAACTTTGGCGCGCTATGGACTAATAAGCACAAGGTTGCCGAAGCAAAAATTGAACGCACACAGGTAGATATTAATAAAGGGATAGAAACAGACCGGATAAAGAATGAGGTAAACCAGAGTTACCAGGGTTATGTTGCAGCGCTTGATAAGATAAAGCTATTGCAAACATCCATTGAACAGGCCGGCGAGAACAATAAAATCCTCCAATCTAAATACCGCAGCAACATTGCTTCAGCGGTAGACCGTGCTGATGCGCAAACATTGCTTTACCAGGCAGAGATCAACCTGGAGCTGGCTAAAGCCGATGCAGGCCTTGCTTATTATACTTTATTAAAATCAACCGGAAAACTTAACAAACAGTAAAATCATCACCACAAAATGGCACAGAATACAGACACACAAGAACCAAAAAAGAAATCGAAAGTAATTCCGATTATGCTGGGTATCGTACTCATCGGGGGTATTATTTTCGGCATCAAAGAATATATCTATTTCAGCGCACACGAGGATACTGATGATGCGCAGATAGATGCGGACATCAGCCCGGTAGTTGCCCGTGTAGGCGGCTATGTAGATAGTATATTATTTGAGGAGAACACGCACGTTAATAAAGGCCAGCTTTTGGTTAAAATAGACGATCGCGATCTTAAAGTAAGAGTAGAGCAGGCTCAGGCAGCTGCAAAAGGCGCCAGCGCAGGCATTGGTGTAAACGAATCGCAAATATTTACCAACGCGGCTAACTCTGCCAGTGCAAAAGCTAACGTAACATCTGCTGCTGCACGTTTAGAGAAAGTACAGAAAGATTACAACCGTTATGCCAACCTGGTAAAAGACGGCTCTATCACCCAGCAACAATTCGATCAGGCTAAATCTGACTTGGATGTAGCTAAGGCTGCATACCGTGCTGCACAGGAGCAATACCGTGCCGCACAAGAGCAGGTGAGCACTACCCGTAACCAGTTAAAGGTTACTAATACAGGTGTTGATCAGCGCCAGGTTGATATTGATTATGCTAAGTTGCAACTGAGCTATTCAAAAGTGTTATCACCTGCAAGTGGCGTTGCTGCTAAAAAAAACGTACAGGTGGGTCAGTTAGTGCAACCTGGTCAAACCTTATTTGCTATAGTTAATGACAACAGCTTGTATGTTACTGCCAACTTTAAGGAAACTCAGCTGAACGAGATCCGCAATGGCCAGAAGGTAAATATAGAAGTGGATGCTTACCCTGATTTGGAACTGGAGGGACAGGTTTATAACTTCTCGCCAGCTACAGGAGCTAAGTTCTCATTGCTGCCGCCAGATAACGCTACCGGTAACTTTGTGAAAGTAGTACAACGTGTACCGGTTAAAATAAAAATTAACGGAACTAAAGAACAATTAGCCAAACTTCGCCCTGGTATGAGCGTGAATGTTTCGGTTAATATAAAAGATTAACAATGGCTGAAACAGGCTTTAAGAAATGGATAATTACCATTACGGTAATTATGGCCTCGCTGCTCGAGCTTATTGATACCACCATTGTAAACGTGGCTATCCCTCACATTCAGGGCAACCTGGGTGCCACACTGGAGGATATAGCATGGGTGGTAACTGGGTATGCCGTGGCCAACGTAATTATATTGCCCATGTCGGGCTGGCTCGGTGACAGGTTCGGGCGCAAAAACTATTTCCTGGCCTCTATTGTGGTATTTACCATCGCATCGTTTTTGTGCGGTAACGCCACTTCCCTTGATGAGTTGATACTGTTCCGCATACTTCAAGGTGTTGCCGGTGGTGGTTTGATCTCAACCTCACAAGCGATTTTGATAGAAACATGGCCACGTGAGCAGATTGGTACTGCTACTGCCTTATTCGGTTTAGGTGCAGTGGTTGGCCCAACGGTTGGTCCTACAATTGGCGGTTGGATTACAGAATCGAGCCTTGGCTGGCCGTGGATATTTTATGTGAACATCCCTGTAGGAGCATTGGCCGCGTTCCTGGCTTATACCTTTATTAAGGAGACGCCCAAGGTGGAAGGTAGGCCGGTGGACTGGTGGGGTATCATCCTGCTTGCAGTATCTGTAGGTAGTTTACAAACTATATTAGAGAAAGGTGAAAGCGAAGACTGGTTTGCCAAAACATACATTATTGTACTTACAGCCACTGCTATAATTGGTGCTATACTGTTTGTGTGGCGTGAAACCACCACAGATCACCCGATAGTCAATTTCAGCATTTTGCGGCATCGAAGTTTCTCGGTGGGAATGTTTACATCCTTCATATTGGGATTCGGTTTGTATGGGTCGGTGTTTGTGTTCCCGGTATTTTGTCAAAACCTGTTAGGTTTTAACGCTGCACAAACGGGTGAACTATTGTTCCCTGGTGGGTTATGTACAATAGTAATGATGCCATTTATTGGGCGTATGCTTAATAAAGGCGTACCGGCTCAGTTTATGGCAGCAACAGGTATGTTCCTCTTCTTTGTATTTACCTGGATGCTGAGCAATTCTACATTGGCCACCGGCGAGAACGATGTGCTTGTGCCTTTGCTTATTCGTGGTGTAGGTATGGCCTTATTGTTTGTACCGCTTACAACGCTCGCTATGGCCGATTTGAAAGGACCGGAAATAGGGCAAGGATCAGGGCTTAACAACATGATGCGCCAGTTAGGCGGTTCATTTGGTATAGCCGCACTTACTACGCTGATACATATACGCCAGGGTCATCACCGTAACGTACTGCTAACAAATATTAACCAGTACGATCCGGAGTTTACGCAGCGCCTGCAAACTTTAACCGCTGGCTTCATGGCCAGGGGTAAATCACTGCTTGATGCTACAGAAATGGCTTACCGTGCTATTGAAGGTACCGTTATAAAGCAAACTTTGCTGCTCACTTATGACGATGCTTACTGGATTTCAGGCTTGATAATGCTCTTCTCTATACCGCTTGTGTTCTTACAACCATTCCGTAAGAATATGAAACCGGTGGCAGATGCGCACTAATAGAAATATTGAAAAAACAAAAGCCGTTCCTGTTGCTGAAAACGGAACGGCTTCCCCAAAAAAATTAACAATTAAATTAATTTCACCCCAGCGCGCCAATAAAAAAAATTATATGATGTAACCGAGGTTAGTTTAATCCTGCCATAAAATTAAAATATTTTAAGTTATAAATACAACTTTTATTTGTTAATAAAGCGCCTGTAATAAAAAATGCCCCAGTAGTGTATACTGGGGCATTTTTGCATTTAAATAACAGCTAATATTTATTTAGAAAATAACCTTACCGGCTGATGTTACTAAAGATGCAATACGAACAGCGTCAAATATGCGCTCTTCTGTAGTACCTAATTTAATCAGGGAATCTTCGTGTGCGTTCACGCACATTTCGCAACCGTTTACTGCTGATACCGCAAGGCTCAGCAATTCAAAAAACTCTTTACCTGTTACAGGTTTCATCATCAGTTGCATACGGATGCGTGCTGGTATCTGTGTGTATTTCTCCTTTTGTGTGAAGTGACGGAAACGGTAAAATACGTTGTTTGATGCCAGCAATGATGCACAACCTACAGCCTCGGCAATCTCTGCAGCAGTAGCGCCCTGTTGCTCTGAATAGATGGTATAATATTTTACTAGGGGGGCATTGTTATTATTTGCGGCAATAGAAAGGCCAACAAGCCCGCATTCCTTTGCGCTTAAATGCTCACTGGTAAGGGTGCTGGTAAAGTTCAGCTTCAGGTCGCGCAGGTAGCGCGATTCACCCTTTTCTAACAGGCTAAGTGCATCTGTACGGTAAGTGGCATCCAGGCCAACTACCTGGAGCAATTCGGTTACTATTTCGGTGCTTTCGCTCATTTTGGTAAAAATTATGGGTCAAAAAAATCCCCGCACTATTCCTAATGATAAATGCGGGGACGTTATGTAAATCAGTAATTATGCAGTAAGAGTTTCCTGGCCTTTTTCCCAGTTACATGGGCAAAGCTCGTCAGTCTGCAAGCCGTCAAGTACGCGCAGAACTTCTTTAACGTTACGGCCTACGTTAAGGTCGTTTACAGATACCCAACGTACGATGCCTTGCGGATCAATGATGAAAGTAGCGCGGTAAGCGATTTTTTCAGTTGGCTCAAGGATACCTAAATCTTCAGCTAATGATTTAGAAGTATCAGCCAGCATAGGGAATTTTAAGTCGCGCAGATCGTCGTGGTTGTTTCTCCAGGCAAGGTGTACAAACTCAGAGTCGGTAGAAGCGCCGATAAGGCGTGTATCGCGGTCACGGAATTCACCGTAGTTTTTGTTGAACTCAGCAATTTCAGTTGGGCATACAAAAGTAAAGTCTTTTGGCCACCAGAAAATTACGGTCCAAACGTTATCCTCGTTTGCAAGGTAATCAGATGTAATGGTTTCAAACTCTTTACCTTTTTCAAGGCTAACTACTGCTGTTTTGGAAAACGAAGGGAATTTCTGTCCTATAGTAATCATAATATGATGTGTTTTAATTGCTGCAAATTTACCGTTTTAGCACCTGCGATTAAAATATCAATAATTTATGCCCTATAGATTTTGTTTATACTTTTTCCGAGAGATATTACTGCTGATTATTGCTTTGCCATTTCAATTACGTCCTCGTTAAGGCGTTCATACTCATCATCATTTGATGCTTTTGAAAGTGCAATGCCAGCTTGTGCCGCCTTGATTGCTGCAGATTTTTTTCCTTGTTTAAGGAGTATGCGGGCTTCCCAGAGTTTAAACCAGGGAGCTTCGGGCTCTTCTTTTTGAGCTTGTTTCACCCAAACCATCGCCTTGTTTAAATCTTTATCGTTTTCGTAATAATATTGTATGGCGTTAAAATATGGCTTTTCCTTGCCTTGCATCAAGGTGTCAATGTTAGCTACTATGCGTCTGTCATCGTCAGTTTTTAGTTTAAAGGCTACCGCAGTATAATCCCACAACAAATAGAAATCGCAGGTTTTGGTATTTACGTTAGCAAAGGCAATGGTAAATGTCTCGCGCTTTTCTTTCAGTTTTATAACAGGCACTTTAAAGCGTACCAGGTCTTCTTCGGGTAAGTAAGTATATGCGCCCCATTGCTTGGGGTTGGTGTTGAGAATGATGGTCCATTCCTTCTCCTGCGGAATGGTAAATAAACTATAGGTGCCTGGCGGAACGGTATGGCCTTCTACAATAGTGGTGTCGCTGAAATTAACAGTAGTTGCCCAGTTGGCACCTGTGCGCCATACTTCGCCGAGTGGCTGTACGCCACCGAATATTTTGCGGTCTTTAACGTTAGGGCGGGAGTAAGTTACCGTGATGGTACCGAGGCCGAGGTTTTGTATGATGGTTTGCGTGGAGCTTGCTTCAGGTATGCGGGGTTTTTGCTGTGCATAAACATTGATGTTTAAACAACAACATAGGATAAGGGCAAAAAAAGCGGTCGATATTATTCTTATCATAATTTTTTTGACTGTAAGTTGCTTTATGGGTTTAACGCAAACGTAAAAGTTAGCCTAATTTATATATAACAAATGAAATGTAAATGAATGGCTCATTAGTGCTAGGCGGTTCAGCTATTTTAGAGCATCGTATTTTATACCGTTGGATGGGTCGGTTTGTATAAGTGTGTTATAAGCAAGAGCCTTTTCTGTACCCGGCGCCTTACTGAAAATAGACACCAGTTCGTTACTTTTTGTGGTATAAAACACCAGCGGGAAGTAAGAGCCAAGCCTTTTCCGGTCTACATCTTTTAAGGACGGCAATAAGTCAGCAATTGCTTTGCGACCTTTCACAACGTTTTCAGCCATCACATCGAGCCCGTTGCGGTGATAATCATAAATAAAGTTTCGCAGGCCGGTGTACAACTTATTGTTCAGGTTTTCTGCCAGCCAATACCGGTTAAGGTTGCTGTCAAAAGCTTTCCATCCTCTGAAAGAGCTGGTTTGCGCATTGATGACAATGTTTTGTGCTGCGGCAAAGTAGGGTGATCCTCCAAGTCGAGAAAAGCTGTCATAATCCATCCCCACAATAATGTAGGCATAAAACGCCATTACAGCGCTAAGGTTGCTTTGAAAGCTTTGGTCGGTATAATCAATAGTCTGCCCTTCGGTGTAGCTGAAATTGAAATCGCGGTCGTTAATATTGAGCAGGGTAGTGGTGTACGCCGCGTTAAATACAGGCCTTGACGATTGCACCTGCAACTCGCCGGTGAAGTTACTGGCGCCATCCCAGGCGGTTACGTTAAGTACGAATGAGCATTCTATACGTTCCTGCGGCTGTATAGCGTCGGCCGTCCATTTACGTCCATTCAGAAAGTCGCGCATTGCTCCTTCCAGTACATCAAAAATACGTTTGTTGGTTACCTGTATAGTGGGGGTGAGTACTTGCACACGGGCGTTTAAATCCTGAGCAGTTGCACTAAAGCATGCAAAACAGGTTAATAAACAAATATACCATGCAGCTCTTTTCATATACCCATCAATTGCTCCAGCTTGTTACAGATATCAGCCGCCACTTCTTTTTTTGATTTTAAAGTAAAGATATCTTTTTTACCCGCGCGATCAATAATCGTTATCTTGTTGGTGTCCGTAGCAAAGCCGGCGCCCGCATCGTTAAGCGAATTGAGTACTATGGCGTCCAAATTCTTTTTGTTCAGTTTTTCAATGGCATGATGCTCTTCGTTTTCTGTTTCCAGGGCAAAGCCTATCAATATCTGTCCTGACCTTTTTTGCTCGCCAAGCGTTTTTAATATGTCCGTCGTTTTCCTCAGTTCAATGGTAAGAGCCGAATCCTGCTTCTTTATCTTTTGCGGTGCCACCTCAACAGGCGTATAATCTGCAACGGCTGCACTCATGATGCAGGCATCCGCATGTTTAAACGCTTCAATGCATGCTTTAAGCATCTGTGCCGCGGAAGTTACTTGTTGTATTGTTATGCCTTTTAAAGTAGGACGCTGGGCCGTTGGTCCGCAGATCAGCTTTACATTAGCGCCACGTTGAACAAGCTCCTCTGCAATGGCAAAGCCCATTTTACCTGACGAATGGTTGCCTATGAAACGTACAGGATCTATAGCCTCGTAAGTAGGGCCTGCGGTAACCATAATGGTTCTACCTGTCAGAAGTTGTTTTTTTTTTATTTCGCTATCGAGAAGTGCAGTTATCTGCTCCGGTTCTGCCATACGGCCTTCGCCGTAAAGCCCGCTCGCCAGTTCGCCTGTTTCTGCAGGTATCAATATATTGCCGTATTGCTGCAGCGTTTTTACGTTTTGAACTGTTGCCTGATGTTTAAACATATCCAGGTCCATGGCCGGCGCGAAGTATACCGGGCATTTGGCAGAGAGATACACGGCCATCAAAAGGTTATCGCAGATACCATGCGCCATTTTAGCTATGGTGTTGGCCGTGGCAGGTGCTATAACCAACATATCGGCCCAAAGGCCAAGTTCAACGTGGTTGTTCCAGGAGCCTGTAGCTGGATCAGCATAGCTGACTAATACAGGTTTTTTAGATAGCGTTGATAACGTTAGGGGAGTAATGAAGGAAGTTGCATTGTCCGTCATCACCACCTGTACGTTGGCACCGGCCTTAACCAGTAAACGAACTAATGATGCCGCCTTGTAAGCTGCTATGCTACCGGTTACACCAACAATTATATTCTTATTCTGCAACATGTATAATTACAGGGCAAGTTACAAAAAGCCCTTAAACATCAAACCCCCGGTTTCGGGGGTTCTGAGTGATTAGTCTTTGTTCTCTTTTGCAGGGTTGCGATAGTAAACTTTGTCATCCAAAAACTCCTGAACAGCAACCAGGGTAGGTTTTGGCAGCTTTTCGTAGTGTTTAGATATTTCTATCTGCTCACGATTTTCAAAAACCTCTTCAAGGTTATCGTTTGATGAAGCAAACTCAGATAATTTCTGGTGCAACTCTTCCTTGATGTTATTTGAAATCTGGTTGGCGCGTTTTGCCATAATCACCAGCGACTCGTAAATATTATCGGTGCCTTTGTCCAGCTCACGCAAATCTCGTGTGATTGTGCTGCTGGCCACAGTTGATTTATTATTATTGTTGTTGGTACTCATATCTTTATTATTAATTTTTTAATTCAGGGCTTTCTTCTTTTACAGATGGTGGCTGAGTGGTCACGGTATCCTTTTCAGCAAGCTTTTTGGCCAGTTTAGCATCATTTGCAGCAAGTGCAAGGAAGCGTTTAGCGCGCTCTATACCCTGCTGACTGTCGGTTTTATATTCGGCAGCATCCTTAGCGTATTTGCTTTGTGGGTATTTATCTAAAAACTCGTCAGCATATTTAATTACCTCGTCAAAACGATCTTCCTGTTTTGTTTGAAGGCTGTTATCTGCAAACTGGTATTGCGCCTTTACGGTAAGGAACTCCATCTCTTCAGCGTACTGCGTATCAGGGAAATCGCGCAGGGTATTATTAAAGGCTATTACTGCTGCCTGGTAGTCGCCGATGGTTAAGTAGAGCTTTGCATTTTCGTAAGCCTTGCGCTCCAGCTTGTCGCGCAGGTTTTGTATCAGTTTGCCAGCTTCGGCAACACGGTCGCTCTTAGGGTACAGGTTGATAAATAACTGCAATGCGTCAATGGCTTTGCTGGTATTGTCCTGGTCGAGCGAATAAAGAGGCGAATCAAGGTAATAACAATAGGCCGACATGAAGCGACACTCTTCTGCACGTGTACTTGATGGGTAAGTGTCAGCAAACGTTTTAAAATGGTAACGTGCCGAGGTGTAATCCCTCATCTTATAGTTGGTGTACGCGTAATAGTAGAACAAATCTTCTGCCTCGGCGCGGCCACGGTAACGCTGCACCAGGTCTTCAAAAAGCTCCAGCGCACGACCATAATTTTTCTCGTTGTAATAACGTATAGCTTCCTTGTATTTTTTGGCGTTATCGTTACTGGCTTTAAGCTTTTCAAATTTGCTTTTACAACCAGCAAGCACCACCAATAAAATGGCAAGCAAGCCACACCACACCGATAGTTGTTTTTTAAACATTTTGCAAAGATAGTTAATATTATAAATCAGTCAATTATTTTATTATGCGGGCCATTTACGCAATTCGGCATGTAAATATATAATCGCACGCCAGTATGCTGTTATATATAAGGTATGGTTTAACATATTTTAACCAATTGCGCCATCCTCACCTGCCAAACTATCATCGTAAAAACAGAATAATTATTGTAGCGGAGGGCTTATTTGCTTATTAAAAACTTATTGTGCAATTTTGCAGCGCTTATGGAGAAAGACGGAGGGATTAGACCCTGCGATGTCTTAGCAACCTGTGCTTACAAGGTGCTACATTCTACTTAACTCGGCTAAGCGGTTAAGACAGATAAGCGAAAGTCATAATAGAACACCCGACTTTTCGAGATAAGCCGTATATGGATTTGAGATGTGAGATTTGAGACATACTTTGTGTTTTATCTTAACATTTTACATCTCTAAAATTCTGGTATGAGGTTTTTGATACGAGGGTGCAGCGTTCCTGTATTATCTAATATCTCAAATCTCACATCTCATATCTAAAACAAATGGACATTAGAAAAGAGTTAGAGAAAAGGATTCTGGTTATTGACGGGGCGATGGGTACCATGATACAGCGGTACCAGCTTACCGAAGAGGATTTTCGTGGCGAAAGGTTTAAAGACCATCCTTCTGACCTGAAGGGTAATAACGACCTGTTGAATATTACCCGGCCTGATATAATTAAGGAGATACATGCCGAGTACCTGGATGCTGGTGCCGATATTATAGAAACCAATACCTTTAGTACACAGCGCATATCACTGGCCGACTACCATATGGAAGAGCTGGCCTATGAGTTGAGTTATGAAGGGGCAAGGCTTGCCCGCGAAGTGGCCGACAGGTACAACGCTTTGACGCCAGATAAGCCACGCTTTGTAGCCGGAGCGGTGGGGCCTACAAACCGTACAGCGTCTATATCACCGGACGTTAACGACCCGGGATACCGCGCGGTGACTTTCGATGATTTAGCCGAAGCGTATTACGAGCAGGTGCGAGGTTTGGTTGATGGCGGATCGGACGTGCTATTGGTTGAAACCATATTTGATACTCTTAACGCTAAGGCGGCTTTGTTTGCTATACAACGTTATGCTCATGAAAGTGGCAAGCACTTGCCCATCATGATATCAGGTACTATTACCGATGCTTCGGGCCGTACGCTTTCCGGCCAAACGGTAGAGGCCTTCTGGAATTCTATCCGCCATGCCAATCTATTATCTGTCGGGCTCAACTGTGCACTCGGTGCAAAGGAGATGCGCCCATACCTGGAAGAGCTTTCTGCAAAAGCTGATGTTTATATATCTGCTTACCCCAATGCAGGCTTGCCTAACGAGTTTGGCGCCTATGATGAAACACCACACGAAACTGCTCACCAGGTTGATGATTTCATAAAAGCCGGTTTAGTTAATATTGTAGGGGGATGCTGCGGCACCACGCCTGAGCATATTAAATGTATTGGTGACCGCGCCGCTAAATTTGGGCCGCGCCGTATGCCGCAGGTAGAGCCATACCTGCGCCTTAGTGGTTTGGAAGCGGTAACCCTTACCCCGGAAACTAACTTCGTGAACGTAGGGGAACGTACCAACATTACCGGCTCGCCAAAATTCTCTAAACTTATCTTAGCCGAGGATTATGAGTCTGCGCTCACTGTTGCCCGTCAGCAGGTAGAAGGTGGCGCCCAGGTGATCGACATCAACATGGATGAGGGCATGATTGACTCTGAAGCTGTGATGGTGAAGTTCCTGAATCTTGTAGCGTCTGAGCCGGATATCTCTAAACTGCCTATCATGATCGACTCCTCAAAATGGACGGTGATAGAGGCAGGTTTAAAATGTTTGCAAGGTAAAGGCATTGTCAATTCCATTTCCCTTAAAGAAGGTGAAGAGAAGTTTAAGGAGTATGCCGGCAAGGTATTGAGCTATGGCGCTGCCGTAGTGGTGATGGCATTTGACGAAACCGGCCAGGCCGATTCATTGGAGCGCCGTATTGAGATTTGCCAGCGCTCCTATAATATATTGGTAAATGAGGTGGGCTTTCCGCCTCAGGATATCATATTCGACCCGAACATCCTTACCGTAGCAACCGGTTTGGAGGAGCATAATAACTATGCGGTTGATTTTATTGAGGCCACGCGCTGGATAAAACAAAACCTGCCTTACGCCAAAGTAAGCGGCGGGGTAAGTAATATTTCTTTCTCTTTCCGCGGTAACAATGTGGTAAGAGAGGCTATGCACTCGGCGTTTTTGTACCATGCTATTAAGGCCGGGCTGGATATGGGCATTGTAAATGCCGGTATGCTGGAAGTGTACGAGGAAATACCTAAAGACCTGCTCGTACTGGTTGAGGATGTATTGCTCAACCGTCGCCCGGATGCTACAGAGCGATTGGTTGAATTTGCCGATACTATAAAAAGTAAAGGCAAAGAAATAGTAAAAGATGAGGAATGGCGCAAAGGCTCCGTACAGGAGCGGCTCTCACATGCATTGGTAAAAGGGATTGTTGAATATCTTGATGCCGATGTGGAAGAAGCGCGCCAGCAATATGCCCGTCCGCTTGAAGTGATAGAGGGGCCGCTGATGGATGGAATGAACATCGTTGGTGACCTGTTCGGCTCAGGAAAAATGTTTTTACCGCAGGTGGTAAAGTCGGCCCGTGTGATGAAAAAGGCCGTGGCGTACCTGTTACCTTTTATTGAAGCCGAAAAGGCAGCCAATGCTGGTGGCAGCGAACGCAGTAGCGCTGGCAAGGTGCTAATGGCAACGGTGAAAGGTGACGTGCACGACATTGGTAAAAACATAGTGGGCGTGGTACTTGCTTGTAATAACTTCGAGGTGATTGATCTCGGGGTGATGGTGCCTGCCCAAAAGATTATTGAGGAAGCAAAAAAACAACAGGTAGATATTATAGGCCTAAGCGGGTTAATTACTCCGTCGTTAGATGAGATGGTGCACTTTGCTAAGGAAATGGAGCGCGAAGGTTTCACTATGCCTTTAATAATAGGTGGTGCCACAACTTCACGTATACATGCTGCCGTTAAAGTAGCGCCTAACTATTCCGGTGCAGCTATTCATGTGCTGGATGCATCACGCAGTGTTACCGTTTGCAGTAACCTCATGAATGCATCCCTGCGGGATCAATACATACAAGGCATAAAGGACGAATATGCCAAAGCCCGCGAGGCGCACTTAAATAAACGCAACGATAAACGTTTTATAAGTATAGATGACGCGCGGCGAGGTCGTTTCCGGATTGATTGGAATGACGGCGTTCCCGACAAACCATCTTTTACCGGTACAAAAATCATCCAGGGATATCCGTTGGAGGAGTTGCTACCTTATATAGACTGGACACCTTTCTTCCACACATGGGAGCTAAGGGGCAGTTATCCGAAAATATTTGATGATAAATATGTAGGGCAGGAGGCGCAAAAGTTATTTGATGACGCACAGGTTTTATTGAAGCGCATTGTTGATGAAAAGCTGCTGACGGCAAATGGGGTAATTGGTTTTTGGCCTGCAAACAGTGTGGGTGACGATATTGAGTTATACACCGATGAAAGCCGTAGCGAAGTACTTACACGTATACATACTTTGCGCCAGCAGGCCGAAAAAGCGAAAGACGAACCATATTATGCCTTGTCGGATTTTATAGCACCTAAAGAAAGCGGCGTAGCCGACTATTGGGGTAGCTTTGCTGTAACTGCCGGTTTGGGTTGCGATGAGCTGGTAGCAACGTTTGAAAAAGACCACGACGATTACAATAGCATCATGGCCAAAGCCCTCGCCGACCGCCTGGCAGAAGCCTTTGCCGAAAAAATGCACGAGTTGGTGCGTAAGGATTACTGGGGCTACGCAAAAGATGAGCACTTGGATAATAATGAACTAATTAAAGAGCAATATCAGGGCATTCGCCCGGCACCAGGCTACCCGGCTTGTCCAGACCATACCGAAAAGACGACGTTATTTAAGCTGCTGCAGGCGGAAGACAATGCACAAATGCATCTTACAGAAAGCCTCGCCATGATGCCGGCAGCATCAGTAAGTGGTTTTTACTTTGCACACCCGCAGGCACGTTACTTCGGTTTAGGCAAAATAAGTAAAGACCAGGTTGACGATTACGCGCAACGCAAAGCTATGCCAGTAGAGGAAGTAGAAAAATGGCTGGGGCCCAACCTAAATTATTAAATTTGAAAACCAACCGTCATTGCGAGGAGGAACGACGAAGCAATCTCATATACACAGAGTTTGCCGCGCTTCGCTCGCAATGACGAATACAATATAAACCATACGGTTACATGAAGATCACCGATCACATTAAAAACGCTAACGGCAAAACACTTTTTTCATTCGAACTGATACCGCCTTTAAAGGGCCAAAGCATCCAGGGTATTTATAATGCTATAGATCCTTTGATGGAGTTTAATCCGCCGTTTATTGATGTTACCTCGCTGCGCGAAGATTACATTTATAAACAGCGCGACAATGGCCTGCTCGAGAAGCTGAGCTATCGCAAACGGCCCGGCACCATTGCCATATGCGCGGCTATTATGAACAGGTATAAGGTAGACACCGTTCCGCATATGCTTTGCGGCGGTTTTACAAAGGACGAGACAGAGAATGCATTGATTGACCTGCAATTTTTAGGCATAGACAATGTGTTAGTGTTACGTGGTGATGCGCGCCGGGGCGATTCTACCTTTATACCAACGCCTAACGGCCATTGCTACGCTACGGATCTGCTGCAGCAGGTAGTGAATATGAATAATGGCATTTACCTGCACGAAGATTATGACGATATGATACATACCGACTTTTGTGTGGGAGTAGCAGGTTATCCGGAAAAGCATTTTGAGGCGCCGAACCTTAAGTCGGATTTTCAGTACCTTAAGCAAAAAGTAGATATGGGTGCCGATTTTATAGTGACCCAAATGTTTTTCGACAATAAGAAATACTTCGAGTTTGTAAACAAATGCCGCGAGAATGGCATCGATGTGCCAATTATACCAGGCCTCAAACCAATTACGGCAAGCAAGCAACTGGTTAGCCTTTCAAAAACATTCTTTATTGATATGCCTGATGACCTCGTTGATGCCATTCAGGGCTGTAAAAACGAAAAAGATGTAAAGGAAGTAGGCATTCAGTGGATGATCAATCAGTGCAAAGAGTTGGTGGAATTTGGCGCGCCGGTATTGCATTTCTATACGATGGGAAATCCTGGTCCGACCAAGCGTATTGCCGAAGCGATATTTTAATTATTCGCAGGTAGTGAAATCAAAACAACATTTAAGACTATAAAATCAAGGATAAATACATTACTCGGCAACACAGCCAAAACAACTTCTAAACTTTATCACATAAATAAATGAAACGTATCTTTCTATTAGCGGTACTATCAATGCCCTTACTTTGCTTTGCCCAGCAGCGCTACACCGCAGGTTATATTATTAAACCAGGTGGCGACACCGTTAAAGGGTATATCAATGTCAGGGAGTGGACAAAGAACCCACGCAGTATACAATTTAAAACCAACCTCGATAACAACAATCAGGAAACCTTTTCAGCATCACAGATCCAAGGATTTTACGTAAATGGTTATTCGGGTTATACCGCTTACGAAGGACCGGTGAGTAATAATAAAAACGTGTTTCCGGATATTGATAACTATCAGGATACCACAACCCATATGGATACGGTGTTCCTGAAAGAAGTGGTTAACGGGCCAAAGGTTTCGTTATATGCTTTAACCGGCAAAAACAAAACCAGCTTTTTCTATCAAGAAGGTGATAGTAAGCCGGTGGAGCTTTTGTACTACTACTATTATGCTAACGGCTCCAATAACATTAAAACCTTGCCTGTTTATTTAACCCAGTTATATGATTTGCAAAAGAGGGTTTTAAATACCGGTGAAATAAACACTGCGTCTTTCCAGCAAATCAGGTACAGGCAAGATGACCTTATTGGCGAGATAGAAAAGCTAAACGGAGAGGCGAGGGTAACCAAACAACGTTTGGGAGGAAGCCAGTTGTTTGTGGGTTTGGGAGCTATGGTTACGCAAACCCAGTTTACCGGCGATAACCGTTTCGCCGAGTCGGGTGCTGTATCAAGTTTTTCGCCGCGTATAAGTGGTGGTATCGATTTCTTCTTGAATAAATTGTCTAAAGGCTTTATTTTACGTGGAGAGGTAGTGCTTTCCTACAACAATCCCAGCATTCCTGGTAAAGCGAAAAACTATATGGGGGTCGAGATAACGCAGCACTATAAGTTTAAGCAATACAACTTCGCTTTCACACCGCAGGTGTTATTTGCTTTTTACAACGCGCCCAAAACCAAGATATATGCTGGCGGCGGTTTAGCGCTTAACGTTGCCGCATACCAGGATAATGGCATTGTTTCGCCAGTAGTGGAGTATTATCCTAAAGGCAGTTATGTGCTCAATTCTTTTTACATGAGTTTTCCTACGCAAATATCAGCTGTATTTAACGATAAGCTTGAGGCAACCATAGGATATATCCTACTAGCAAAGCAAACCACTTATGTTGATTTTAATATAGAAAGCACCGTGTGGAGTGTCGGTGTAAGGTATCATTTCCGATAGCAACGGGCATTTAAACACGCTCGTTCAAATTTTTGATGCTGATAAACAGTGTGTTAAAATATTATTAAAACAAAAAGTAAAAAAGGATTTGCACAGGTGGAATTTCTCCTTACCTTTGCAGCCGCTTCGATAGAGAAGCACACGTTATTTGAATCATCCGGGAGTATTAGAGAAGGGGTAAAAGGAGTAGGATTTAGGAGGTTTTAAGGAGCCAAAAAAAATTTGAAAAAAGTGCTTGACAGAAAGAAAAAAAATGCTCACCTTTGCAGCCCGCAACGGCGGAAACGAAGGAGCTG
>JAYRLR010000006.1:0-437359 GCA_041905165.1 Mucilaginibacter sp. | reverse complement strand
AGAAATGGTCAATAAATTTAATCGTTTTTTGGTGATAGCGGCAAGCAAATCACAAATTCGGTATACTCACCCTCTTTACTGCGCACATCTATCTTACCGCCGTGGCCTTTGACTATAATGTCGTAACTTAAAGATAAACCGAGCCCGGTGCCCTCTCCCGTAGGCTTAGTAGTAAAGAAAGGCTGCATTATCTTGTCTTTTATTGCTTCCGGTATACCGGTGCCGTTATCACGCACAAAAACTTCTACATATCCGCGTTTAGTAAGCGTAGCTACCTCAACAGTAGGCCTGTATTTATCGTCGCCCTGTTTCTTTTTCTGCTGCGTTGCATAGAAAGCGTTGGTAAATAAATTGAGCAGCACACGCCCTACATCCTGCGGAATCACAGATATTTGTGGCAGGTCATCACTAAAGCGTGTAAGCATTTCTGCATTAAAAGATTTATCCTTAGCGCGCAAGCCATGATAAGCGAGGCGCAGGTATTCATCGGCCAGTTTGTTCATATCAGTAAGTTCCTTGGTATCGCCTGACGCACGGCTGTGAGCCAGCATGCCTTTAACAATTCCATCTGCCCGTTTACCGTGATGTCGTATTTTTTCGAGATTTTGTTTGATGTCAGCAGCAATGGCCATTGCCTCTTCGGTATCCCCTTTTTGCAGCTCCTCCTCCATCTCATCTATCAACTCAGCGCTTACTTCCGAAAAATTGTTTACAAAGTTCAATGGGTTTTGTATCTCATGGGCAATACCAGCGGTAAGTTCGCCTAACGATGCCATCTTTTCTGATTGGATTAGTTGCGCCTGCGTTGCCTTAAGTTCTTTTACAATGTCCTGCAGCTCGTTACGCTGCTTGGTAAGTTCGGCAGTTCGCTCGGCAACCATAGCTTCCAGTTTATCACGCTCTATGGTAATTACGTGCAGTTCACGCAGCTGCTTTTTAATACTTGCCCACCGGGCGAATATCCATAAAAAGGCCGCTAAAACTGCTAAAGAAAAGTAATCGCTATATTCCTCATAAAACTTATTAAAAGTGAGCTGTATAATACCATCAATAAATCCTATAACAACTAAAGGAATAAAGGTATTTATAAAGGCTGAAACACTTTTAAAATCTGGCTCGCGACGAGTAAGGAAAATTATTGCCCCTAAAATTACTGGAGCTATCAAGGCGTTTGCTTCATCATTGAAGAACTTGTAAAATACTGCAAAAACGGCTATTATAACCCAGCCTCCTATCCATAAAGTCTTGTTCCACTTTACGGTATGAGGCGTAGGTTTAAGCGCAGTTTGCAAACGCCTTAATAGTAAGTAAGCACCGAGATAAACAAAAAAGTACATGTTAATTAAAATTTTGTGGCTGTGTTGCCTGCTGTAAATTCATGCAGCAATTACCGTCTTACCAAATATAGCATTTCCGCTTTATTAAAGAATAAGGCGCTAAATTGAAACATTTAAAATATATTAGCCCATATTTTTTAAGAAATGCAGTTTGATAAGGCAAAGGCATATATTTTAGAAAAGCTGGAGAAGGAGCTGCCCTTGCACTTGTATTATCATGATGCTGCGCATACACGCGATGTGTATGAGGCTTGTGAGCGTTATGCCGGGATCGAAAACATAGCCGAGCACGATCGTTTCCTTTTGTTAACGGCCGCCTGCTATCATGACAGCGGCTATTTAAAGAAAATAGAAGGCCATGAAGAGGAATCATGCCGGATTGCTGAAAAAAGCCTTGCGGCGTTTGATTATACGCCTGACGAAATAAGCGTAATTTGTGGCATGATTGCCGCCACAAAATTACCCCAAAGCCCTAAAACGCACCTAGAGCAATTGCTTGCCGATGCCGACCTGGACTACCTTGGCCGTTCGGATTATTTTGTTATTAGCAGCAAGCTTTACCTTGAACTATCACGACTCGGACTTATGCGGGGCACCGATAACTGGACGCAGGCGCAGATTACGTTTATAGAGCGACATCAATATTTTACCGATACTGCACGCAGATTACGCGATGGCCAGAAACATAAAAACTTAGAACAGATTAAAGCACGCATACATCAATGAATAACCTAAAGCTACCATATTGGCTTAGAGACACGCTTTACACCGCAATAGGTATCCTGTTTTGCGGATTTGCGCTCAAAAGTTTTATGATTCCCAACAAGTTTTTTGATGGTGGGGTAACAGGGATTTCACTGCTTATACACGAGTTATATCATATTAACATAGCTCTGGTAATTGTGCTGGTAAACGTACCGTTCATCATAATGGGCGCTTACCAGGTTAACCGCAATTTTGCATTTAAGACCATTGCCGCCATCATAGCTTTGGGCTTGTGCCTGCAGTTTATTCCCTACCCGCAAATTACTTCAGATAAATTGCTGGTATCCATCTTTGGCGGTGTATTTATGGGTATAGGTGTAGGTTTAGCCATGCGCGGCGGCTGCGCGCTGGATGGTATTGAGGTACTTGCATTGTATACCGGCAAGCGCATCAGCTTTACCATCAGCGAGATAATACTTGGCATCAACATCGTTATATTCCTGATTGCCGCTATTGAAGTCACGCTGCCTACAGCCTTATACTCTATACTCACTTACTACACTGCCTCTAAAACCATAAGCTTTGTTATTGAGGGCCTGGAAGAATATACAGGCGTAACCATTATTTCCTCACAAAGTGAAGAAGTTAAACGCCGCCTGGTGATGGAACTGGGCCGTGGTATTACCATTTACAAAGGCGAACGCGGCTTCTTGAAAGAAAGTTTCGACGTAAGCCATCCCGTTGATATTGTTTATACGGTGGTTACCCGTCTTGAGGTACGTCGCCTCCGTAATCTCATTCATGATATTGACCCGAAAGCGTTTGTGTTTACCAGCACTATTAAAGAAGCCGCAGGTGGTGTGTTGAAGCGCCGTGCCCGCCACTAATCCGTTTAGTTTGATGGAAGAGCAATACAAAACCGTTGCCGAATCACAAACCATGCTTACCGAGCTAATGATACCGTCGTATGCCAATTTTGGCGGTAAGATACATGGAGGCATTATTATGGGTTTGATGGATAAGGTAGCCTATGCATGCGCAGCGAAGCATGCCGGTGCCTACTGCGTAACAGCATCGGTAGATGGTATCGATTTTCTGGCACCTGTTGAGGTGGGCGAACTGGTTTCCTTGCTGGCATCGGTAAACTATGTAGGCAAAACATCACTCGTCGTTGGTATCCGCGTAACCTCTGAAAACGTAAAAACGCGACAAGTAAAGCATACCAATACCTCGTACTTCACTATGGTAGCCATGGACGAAGATCGCAATACGTTACCAGTTCCCGGCTTAATATTAAAGACCGACGATGAAATACGCCGCTTTTATCAGGCGTATCACCGCAAGGAGCTTAAAAACTACTATCGTAAAGAAGAACTAAGGCGTAAATCCGACTTCGAACTTGCCGAGTCTATGGAAATAATTAAGCATGAGCGTTGCATCATACAAAAAGACGAAATGTAACGCATAAGTTGTTCTAATTGCTTGCTATATAATAGTGAAGCTTATTACATTTGGTAAAATCCTCATTTATGAAAACTAAATCCCTTTTGGCGATTGCTTTAGCGGGCACTGCTTTATTGCAGGCCTGTGATTCGAGTAAGCAAAAGACAGCGCAAGCTGCCGGCCCCGTAACCGATAGCAATTTCCGTACTTACCTGTCAGTATTGGCAAATGATTCGTTACTTGGGCGTAAACCGTTTACGGAAGGCGAAACCCGTACCATCAACTACCTCGCAACGCAGTTTAAGCAGTTAGGCATCGAGCCGGGAAACAATGGCAGCTATTTTCAGGATGTGCCTATGGTAGAGATCACGGGCTCTCCTTCGTCTATTACACTCCAAGGCGCATTACAGCAGACGCTCACACCCGGCACCGACTTTGTGGCTTCAACACGGCAGGAAGTAGATAAGGTTACATTAGATAAATCTGAACTTGTGTTTGCCGGCTTCGGCGTGGTTGCTCCTGAATACAATTGGAATGACTACAAGGGCCTTGATGTAAAAGGAAAAACAGTTGTAGTACTGGTTAATGATCCTGGGTTTAAGTCTGGTGAAAAAGAGCTGTTTAAAGGCGATACCATGACCTATTATGGCCGCTGGACCTACAAGTATGAAGAGGCTGCACGGCAAGGCGCTGCAGGTGTGCTCATCGTACACCAAACTGAACCAGCAAGCTACCCATGGAGTGTAGTCAACAACAGTTTCACAGGTTCCAAACTCTATCTTACCGAGAAAGATAAACACATGTCGCGCTGTAAAATGGAAGGCTGGATAACCGAAGAAGTGGCCGGCAAACTTTTGGCTGCTGCAGGTATAAAAGGCGACATAAGGGCTTATGCAAGAAAAAAAGATTTTAAAGCCGTCGATTTAAAAACCAGTCTGACTGTGAGCATTAGCAATAAATTAAAGTACTCCACATCACACAACGTATTGGGTGTTTTAAAAGGCTCTGAAAAGCCGGATGAATACCTCGTCTATACCGCGCATTGGGATCACTTCGGTATTGGCAAACCTGATGCAAAAGGCGACAGCATTTATAACGGCGCGGTTGACAATGCCAGCGGCACTGCAGCATTGTTGAGCATGGCCAAAGCTTTTAAAGAAAGCAAACAGCAACCTAAGCGTTCTATTCTGTTTTTAGCCGTCACTGCCGAAGAACAGGGCCTGTTAGGTTCCGAATATTATGCCACCCATCCCGTTTACCCGCTTAACAAAACAGTTGCCGATCTTAACATGGACGCACTGGCACCAAACGGCGAAAGCAAGGATATTCCAATTACGGGTAAGGGCCAGAACGATCTGGAAGATTACGTAGAGAAGATTGCTAAGGAGGACGGGCTTACGGTAACCGGCGACCCGCATCCAGGTGCGGGTGGTTACTTCCGTTCAGACCACTTTAACTTTGCCAAAGTAGGCGTACCTGCGTTAGATATGCACACCGGTCCGGATAGCAAGTTACACGGCAAGGCCTGGGGCGAAGAGCAGTATAAGTTGTACGACGAGCAGAAGTACCACCAGGCGGCGGATAACTATACGCCGGATATGGATGTTAGCGGAATGACCCAAACCATCAACATCCTCTATCGTATCGGCAATGTAATTGCCAATGAATCCACATTCCCGGTATGGAAAAGCGGCTCGGAATTTAAAGCGATCAGAGAGAAATCGTTAGGTAAAAACTAGCGAACGAGCAGTGAAGGCGACGGACGTAAAGGTCTGTCGTCTTTGCTGCTAATTGTTGCACAGGCACAGCAAGGGCACAAAATCAGCAATAAATATTTGTACAAAAGCCCTTGTTGTTTCTGTAAGCGGACGGCTGCCGTGTATGCGGTTAAATAATAGTCTGAACTGCTCAATCACTATTGCACGGTCTGTATAGCGCATATCCGTCCAGGTTTCAACTGCCTTCTTTACGTTATTAGCTTCAGGGAAGCCTTCAACCGTCATCAAAAGCTGCTGCTCAATACTGTCGGCTTCGGCAAACTTGTAACGGGCGCATAGAGGTTCGCCTGCTGAATCGGTTCGACCAAAAACTATGTCCAGCTTTTCTAAAAGCCGGCTTCTTAATGTTCCCGACACAAATCTCCTGTCAGATAGAGTAATCATAGGTGCAATTTATAAGTTATTACGATGGATCCTGGCTAATCGTTTCATCAGCAAACTAATTAAAGTCATCAGTTTAATTTCGCCGCAAAATAAACATTACGCTTTCGCTAAAAATTGATTAATGTCAACATCCAAAAAAACAATAATGGCGTTATTGCCGGGCGAAATATTTGCCGATAACTGCATCTTCAAAGTGCACTATTGAAAATGTTAGAATTGCCCGACGTATTTAACCGTTGAGTGTTTTAAATTTAAACGCTAACTTTTAGCAATTATTGGCATACATCAGCCTATATCGCTTTTTTACTTATGGAGAAATCATCTGCCGAAAACATTCGCTTACAAGATCATTATAACGGTGTTGATAATTGGTTAAAGTGGGGGCCATATCTGTCTGAACGACAGTGGGGAACCGTCCGCGAAGATTACAGCGATAATGGCGACGCATGGAACTATCTTCCGCATGATCATGCCCGCAGCAAAGCCTACCGCTGGGGCGAAGATGGTATTGCCGGCATAAGCGATGATAAACAAAATCTTTGCCTCTCACTTGCCTTATGGAATGGTAAAGACACCATACTAAAAGAGCGGCTATTTGGCCTGGCAAACAACGAAGGCAACCATGGCGAAGATGTAAAGGAATATTATTATTACCTAGACAACACGCCCACACATAGCTACATGAAGATGCTTTACAAATATCCTCAGGAAGCATTTCCGTATGACAGGCTTGTTAATGAAAACCGTAATGCAGGCAAAGACCGCCCTGAATATGAGTTGATCGACACAGGCATATTTGATGACAACCGTTACTTTGATGTATTTGCTGAGTATGCCAAGGCCGGGCCGGATGACCTGCTCATTAAATACACTATTTACAACCGCGGTGATGAAACGAGCACTTTACATTTATTACCGCATATATGGTTTCGGGACACCTGGCATGTAAACTTTAACAACATGCCCACGCTGCAAAAAACTGAATGGGGCATTAAGGTAAATGGCCTGCAGGAAAGTTATTTTTTTTACGCGGATGATGCGCCGGAGTTATTGTTTACCAACAACCTTACAAACCGGAAAAAGCTTTATAGTCAGGATAATCCTTTGCCTTATGTAAAAGATGGCATTAATGAATATATCGTCAATAAACAGCTTAATGCCGTTAACCCTGAGCAAATGGGCACTAAGGCAGCAGTTTGGTACCAGCGTGACATAGAACCCGGCCAAGAAGTCACCTTCCGGCTACGCTTAAGCAAACAGGAACAAAGCGATGCCTTTAAAAACTTTGATGAAATATTCGCCAATCGCCTTCAGGAAGCAAATGAATATTTTGCCACCAAACAAAAACCTACATCGAGTGAGGATGAAAAGGCCGTACAGCGGCAGGCCTGGGCAGGTTTGTTGTGGAACAAGCAATACTATTGCTATAACGTTAAGCAATGGATAGATGGCGATGAAGGTCGCCCCGCGCCGCCGGCTGGACATAAAACTATCCGGAATGTAAGGTGGAAGCATTTTGTTGCGGAAAACATTATGGCGATGCCGGATAAGTGGGAATATCCCTGGTTTGCTGCCTGGGACCACGCCTTTCATTGCATAGCCTTCGCCCCTATTGACGCCAATTTTGCTAAGCAGCAATTACTGTTGCTGGTAGATACCAATTACATACACCCCAACGGGCAAATTCCTGCTTATGAATGGGATTTTAATGATACCAACCCGCCTGTACATGCTTTAGCGGCGCTGCAGGTATACGAAATGGACAGGGCGGCTACCGGGCAGGGTGATGTAGCCTTCCTGGAAGAGATATTTCAGAAACTGTTACTCAACTTTACCTGGTGGGTGAACAGAAAGGATAGCGAAGGCAATAACATCTTTGAGGGAGGCTTTTTAGGGCTGGACAACATCGGTATTTTCAACCGCAGTTTGCCCGTACCGGGTGGCGGCCATCTGGAGCAAGCTGATGGTACAAGCTGGATGGCCATGTATGCGCTCAACATGATGCAAATCTCCATGGAGCTTGCCTTACACAATGATGTGTACGAGACCATGGCAATTAAATTCGGCGAGCATTTTATGTATATAGCCGGTTCTATTGCGAGTATGGGCGAATCTGGCCATGGTTTGTGGGATGATGAGGATGGCTTTTATTACGATATACTCCGCCGGCCTAACTCCTCATGGGAGCGACTAAAACTACGCTCACTGGTGGGGTTGATTCCCTTACTTGCTGTAAATTTACTTGATGAGTCGCGGTGGAAGGACTTGCCGCGCTTAACAAGCAGACTGGAATGGTTCAGTAAACAACGCCCGGATCTGGCCGGGCTGATTAGCCGATGGCGCGATACCAGCGGTAACAACCAGCATTTATTTTCGCTGCTGCGCGGCCACCGAATAAAATTGCTGTTGAAGCGTATGCTGGATGACAAAGAGTTTCTGTCGGCGTTTGGTGTGCGTTCTTTATCCAAAATTTACGATGAACAGCCATTTAAATATTTCTTAAACGGTGCCGATTATTCTGTAAAATACATTCCCGGCGACAGCGACTCGAATATGTTTGGCGGCAACAGCAATTGGCGCGGCCCTGTGTGGATGCCAATTAATTATTTGATAGTATGTGCACTGAGGCGGTTCCACGAATATTACACTGATGAGTTTAAGGTGGAGTACCCGACCGGTTCAGGCCAATATTTCACTCTGGCTGACATTGCCGACGCGCTTAGTGCTCGCCTTAAATCTTTATTTTTAACAAATGCCCGTGGCGAACGCCCTGTGAACGGCGGCCGGCTTAAGTTTAATTTCGACGACCACTTTAAGCACCACATTACGTTTTATGAGTTTTTTAACCCCGAAACCGGAGCAGGCCTGGGTGCAAGCCATCAAACCGGCTGGACGGCTTTGGTTGCGCTGCTGTTTTAATACAAAAGCAGGTTAACTCATTGCAACAAAAAACCCGCAGTAGTTACTGCGGGTTGATAAGAGTTATGCGTTGATGTTGCTCTATAAATCATCAGGGCTATGGTGCGAAAGCTTGGAAGCTGCGGCTTCATCCACCATCCAAATCACTTCTCCGGATGCTTTTTTCAACACTTGCGACGGATATTTTTCGATGTTTGGCATACCTTCCAACACTTCTGAAAGTGCATTTGCCTTATTCTCGCCAAATACCAATAGTATTACCTTTTGAGCTTTGTTAAGCACCGGGGCTGTTAACGTAATGCGGTACATTTGCTGAGGTTCCAGGTAATAGGCGTCAACCCATTTCTGCTCTTCATGCAAAACTGCTGTACCCGGGAAAAGCGAAGCGGTATGCCCGTCATCTCCCATTCCCAGTAATATAAGGTCAAAGCCTTCATCACCCGGGAAAAACTCCTTCAGTACTTTCTCATATTCGGCTGCGTACTCTTCAGCGCTTACGCCGTCTTTGTACATTACAAAGACATTTGCCTTAGGTACCGGTACATGATCAAGTAACGTTTCCTGAGCCATTTTGGCGTTGCTTTTATCATCGTCAAGCGGCACCCAACGCTCGTCGCCCCAGAAAATGTACGTTTTTTCCCAAACTACCCTATCGCGATAATCTGGTTGTGCAAGCAGCTTATACAGCTGTGCGGGCGAAGAACCACCGGTAAGGGCAACCGTGAACCTGCCATTTTTACGAATGCTGCGGGCAGCTGCTTGTATAAATGCCTCTGCTGCTGCAACGCTTAGCTCAGCGGAGTTATTGAATATGCGGACCATAGATATAGTTATAAGATGATTAACATGGCTTTTTAGGAGCGTGTGCAAGTACAGCCCATATGTGACCCTCGCGGGCTATAAGGGCTTCTGATGCTTCCGGCCCCCATGTGCCTGCCGCATAGTTAGGAAAATCTAATGATTCGCGCTGTTCCCATGCTTCCAGAACAGGAGTAATTACGTCCCATGCCTCTTCCACCTGGTCAGACCGCATAAACAACGTGGCATCGCCGCGCATAGCGTCGAGCAACAATGTTTCGTAAGCCTCAGGTGTTTGCGTTGAACAGGTATCGTAATCAAAAATCATCTCCGCAGGATTCAATTCCATTTCCAAACCAGGTTTTTTAGCGGTAAAGCGGAGCCTGATATCCATTTGCGGCTGAATGTTAATAGTAAGCCTGTTGGCTACAAGGCTATCGGCCTGACGCCCATGGAATGTTGAATGTGGAACCGGCTTGAATTGAATGGTGATTGACGATGTTTTGTCCTGCATACGTTTACCGGTACGCAGATAAAAAGGCACGTCCTGCCAACGCCAGTTCTCAATGTATAATTTTAAAGCTGCAAACGTTTCCGTATTCGAATGCGGGTTTACGCCTTCTTCTTCGCGATAGCCAGGTACTTTTTTGCCTTGCATCCACCCTTCCGAATATTGGCCTCTCACGGCAAACTGGTGCACTTCCTCAGGGCGCAATCTTTTCACTGCACGCAGCACATCTACTTTGCGGTTACGGATTTCCTCGGCCTCAAATGATACCGGCGGTTCCATGGCAATCATACACAGTATCTGCAACAGGTGATTCTGGATCATATCGCGCAAAGCGCCAGATCCTTCGTAATAGCCACCGCGCTCCTCTACCCCTACCTGTTCGGCAACGGTAATCTGCACATAATCAATGAAGTTGCGGTTCCAGATAGGCTCGAACAACGCATTCGCGAAGCGGAAAGCGAGGATATTTTGTACAGTTTCCTTACCTAAGTAGTGATCTATACGGTAAATCTGCTCCTCATGGAAGGTGCGCATCAGCATCTCGTTGAGTTCAATGGCCGATTCCTTATTATGACCAAATGGCTTCTCGATGATGATACGATCGGTTTTAGGGTCAGGGGTAAGTTTAGCGGTATTGATGTTTAACGTAACCGTCTCTATAAACTGCGGCGCTACCGACAAGTAAAACAGCCTGTTGGCGCGAGTATCCCACTCTTTATCAAATGCGCTGATACGCTGTTCCAACTCGATGTAAGAGTTAGCATCGTTAATATTGGAGATAAAATAGTAAATGTTCTTACTAAATGTCTCCCATTTTTGCTGGTCAGGCGTTCCGCTACGCGAAAACTCTTTAAGGCCTTCGTGTAAACGGTCGCGGAAACTCTGATCATCCAGCTCTGTACGGCCAAGTCCGAAGATGGAAAACTTCTCCGGCAACCATCCTTCTATATATAAATTATATAATGCTGGTATAAGCTTGCGTTTTGCAAGGTCACCTGTACCACCGAAAATCACTATAGATACCGGTGTGGTGTTTTTTATTGTTTTCATTTAGCGATTGTTTAGCTAATATATGTTGCGTTTAATCCCAAATGGTGTGGAAAATACCTTCCCTGTCTGTACGCTCATACTGGTGTGCACCAAAAAAGTCGCGCTGCGCTTGTATCAGGTTAGTTGGCAGAGTTGCACTGCGGTAGCTGTCAAAATAACCTAATGATGCCATGTAAGCAGCCACCGGGATGCCTTTATCAACAGCTAATTTTACGATGTAACGGATATCGGCCTGTTTTTCGAGCAGGGAAGCGGCGATAGTTTCGTCAAGCAGTATGTTTGGCAAAGATGGATCTTTAGCAAACGCCTTACGGAAATCTTCAAGACAAAGCGCACGGATAATGCAGCCACCACGCCATATCTTAGCAACTTCTTCCAAGTTTAAACCATAGTTGTAGGCTTTAGAAGCAAGATACAGCTGCGATAAGCCTTGCGCATAAGTATTGATCATGGCAAAGTAGTACGCATTTTTAATGCGGGCAGCAATGTCGGCTTTATCAACACCTTCACCTGCAGTGTTTTCTACTGTCAGTAACGACGAAGCTTTTACGCGCTCATCTTTATAAGCAGAAATATCACGCATGGTAACAGCGGCATCAATTACCGGCACCGGAGCCTGCAGGTTCATAGCATCCTGCGAAGTCCATTTACCGGTACCTTTTGCACGCGCACGGTCTGATATAAAATTAACCAATAAGCTGTCCGAGTTCTCGTCCTTCTTAGACAATATCTTGGCAGTGATCTCAATCAAAAACGATTGTAATTCACTATCGTTCCATTCGGCAAATAATTTTTGCAGTTCTGCATCTTCAAAGCCCAAACCACGTTTCAATAAATCGTAGGTCTCAGCAATCAATTCCATCAAGGCATACTCGATACCATTATGAGCCATTTTAACGTAGTTACCGGCAGAACCATTACCTAAATAGGTAACGCAAGGCTCGCCATTTACTTTGGCGGCAACGGCTTCAAAAACCGGGCGCAGGCGCTCGTATGCTTGCTTGTCGCCACCTGGCATCATGCTCGGGCCGAAACGGGCACCTTTTTCGCCACCGGAAATACCCATACCAAAAAAGTGAATACCTTTTTGTTTAAGCTCCTCGTAACGGCGGTCAGTATCTGGGAAGAATGAGTTACCGCCATCAATAACGATGTCGCCTTCCTGAAGATATGGTAATAAGCTTTGTATAGCCGAGTCTACAGGTTTACCAGCCGGAACCAGCAGCATCAGTGCACGCGGAGTTTTAAGCATGCCGGTAAATTCCTCTGCAGAAGTAGTACCTTTTATGACATGACCAGGCTTGGCCTCGGTAGATAGTGCTTCTACTTTTTGAGTATCCAGGTCAAGTCCTGCGGCAGCAAAGCCATGATCGGCAACGTTGAGCAGCAGGTTTCTGCCCATAACACCAAGGCCGACTATGCCAAAATCAAATTGATTCATGATTATATAAAATTTAGTAAAGTATTTGAAAAAACTAATATCAGAGGCTCAGGCCAACGGCGGCAAGTGCCTGCTTAGTACTATTGGTGCTGATATGGTGTATCCCACGTATGCCTAACCGTGCAGCGCCCTGTATAAAAACTTCCCGGTCGTCAATATATATTACTTCGTCGGGCTTTACCTGTGCAAGATCAAGCGCTGTTAAGTAAATATCTTTATCCGGTTTACGGGTGTTTATAAAACAGGATGAGGCAAAAGTATCAATAAAACCCTTTAGCCCGAAATTTCTTATCCTATACTCGTTCAACTCCCGTCCTTCGTTGTTTACAGCTACCGATTGCAGGTTATACTTCTGCTTAATGGCGCTAACAAGATCAATCATATCCTGATAAGGACGCGACTCATTATACATGAAGTTAATGAAGTCTTCGGGTGTAAACGGCCTTTCGCAGCTGAACACCAACAAATCCACATACTCGGCAAGCGTCATTTTACCCGACTCATACGCATCAAATATAATGCGATGCCGCTCGTTCAGCTTTTCAAAGTCAACATTAAAATGATCGGCTGCCTTTTTCCTTGAACCCTTATCCCAACCGTTAGTTAAAAAAACTCCACCTATATCTAAAAACAGCGCTTTCACAGGCACCTGGCTCATGATACTTCCACCTCCTTGCGCTTGCTTTCTATCAACTGCATCAGGCTATCAAATGGTTTGATGAATTTTTGAATGCCTTCATCTTCCAATTTTTGGGTAACCTCTAACAAGTTAATTTCGACCACATCTTCTAACTGATAAAGAACCCATTGGGTTTCCTCATAGCTGGTATCCAAACGGCGCTCAGGGTTACCATGATCGCGATAAGCATCAAGTGTTTCTTTAGGTACAGTATTAACTGTGTTAGGGCCAATCAGCTCATCTACATACAATACATCGCTGTAAGCTTTGTTTTTTGTGCTGGTACTTGCCCATAATAAACGCTGTGGTTTGGCGCCTTTTGCTGACAGCTCTTTAAAGCGGTCGCTCTCAAAAATCTCTTTATAAATTTCGTAAGCAGCGCGCGCACTGGCAATAGCCACTTTACCAAATAATTTCTCTGCGTGAACGGCTTTGTCGTGGTTGTTTTTCACGATGTCTTCCAGCATAGGGTCAACCATACTGTCAATACGGCTTAGAAAGAAACTTGCCACTGAGGCTACATTTTCAACCGACTCGCCTTTAGCCAGGCGTTTTTCTATACCGGCAACATATGCTTCGGCTACTTCGCGGTAACGTTGTAAGCCAAATAACAACGTTACGTTTACATTGATACCGTCGCTGATCAGCTCTTCAATTACAGGCAAACCTTCTTTGGTTCCAGGCACTTTGATCATTACGTTCTTACGATCAAGCGTAGCCCATGACGAACGCGCCTCTGTAATGGTTCCTTCAGTATTCAGCGCAAGACTTGGTGATACTTCAAGGCTTACATAGCCGTCGAGGCCATTACTTTCCTCATACACACCCTTGAACAGGTCCGCTGCGTTTTGCACGTCTTCAATAGCGATAGCTAAAAATATCTCCTCAGCGGTTTTACCTTCTTTTGTAAGGGCATTGATAGTTTCGGCGTAGTCATCGCTGCGTGCAATGGCCTCTTCAAAGATAGCCGGGTTTGAGGTAAGACCTTTTAAGCCATCCTCATCTATTAATTTTTTAAGTTCTCCAGAAGCAATAAACTTCCGGCGTATATAATCGAGCCAGATACTCTGGCCAAAATCTGCCACTCTTAACAATGGATTTTTCATAATATTTAATTTTTTTCTAATGCTATAACTTTATCTAAACGGCGTTGAAAGCGTTCGCCACCGTCGTACTTTGCGTTTATATATGCTAACGCCAGCTCCCATATAAGGGCATAACCTATCACACGACCGCCAATGCACATGAGGTTCATATCGTCGTGCTCAACGCCCTGGTGTGCAGAATAGCTCTCGGTGATCAGCGCCGCCCTAACACCCTTTATTTTATTCGCAGCTACAGATACACCTACTCCGCTTCCGCAAACGGCGATGCCTTTATCCACCTCCCCGGCGGCTACCGCTTTTGCAAGCGGCACTACTACGTCCGGATAATCATCAGTAGCTTCGTAGGCATATGCACCGTAGTCGGTAACGTCATAACCGGCATCGGTTAGCTGCTTTAGTAATTGTTGCTTTTGTTCAAAACCGGCATGGTCTGCCGCAAGTCCTATTTTCATGGCTTATTTGTTTAAAAGCGCTTTTGCTTTATTGTAAACATTATCAATTGTAAAGCCAAAAAGAGCCAATACCTCTTCGCCCGGACCAGACTCACCAAAACGGTCTAAACCGATCACTTCGCCATAGGTGCCGATGTATTTATACCAGCCAAGCGTAACGCCCGCCTCTACAGCTAAACGTTTGGTAACTGATGGCGGTAACACACTTTCGCGATATGCCTGATCCTGCTTTTCAAACAGCTCCCATGATGGCATACTCACTACGCTTGCAGCCACACCTTCTGCCACCAGCTTCTCATAGGCGCCAATCACCAACTGCACCTCAGAGCCTGTGGCCATCAGTATAATTTCCGGCTTGTCTGATGATTGAGCCAAAACATAGGCACCTTTTGCAGTATTTGATCCCGGCGCATATTTAGCGGTATCAATAGTAGGAAGCTTTTGGCGTGAAAGTATCAATGCCACAGGGCTCTTTTTGCGTTGAATAGCAATGCGCCATGCCTCAACGGTTTCGTTACCATCGGCCGGGCGGATCACTGTTAGGTTTGGAATCAAACGCAAAGCGGTGGTTTGCTCTACTGATTGGTGAGTTGGCCCATCCTCACCCAAAGCGATACTATCGTGAGTAAATATATAGGTAACCGGAGCCTCGGTTAGCGCTGCCAAACGAATGGCGCCACGCATATAATCAGAGAATGTGAGGAAAGTACCGCCATAAGTGCGGATACCGCCGTGTGATGCAAGGCCGTTGAGCGCTGCGCCCATGCCGTGCTCGCGAACACCGAACCAGATGTTTGAGTTTTCGTGATGGTCGGGCTGAAAGCTTACGCTGCCGTCCTTTGGTGTTTCGTTTGAACTTGCAAGGTCGGCCGAACCGCCGATAAGCCATGGAATATTTTTACGTAATACCTCAAGGGCTTTGCCTGAAGCCTGGCGGGTCGCCAATGCTTCGCCTGCTTTGAATTCGGGCAAGCCTTCGTCCCAGTTATCCGGCAAATCGCCTTTTTGGCTAATGTCAAAACTTTTGCCCTCTTCAGGATAAGCTTGTTGGTACTCACTAAACAGCGATTCCCATTCTTCCTGGAGTGCTGCACCTTTTTTACCCGGTTCAGCTAAGTGCTCGGTTACGCCCTCGGGGATGTAGAAGGTTTTTTCAGGATCCCATCCAAAAAACTCTTTAGTCTTTTTCAGGTTATCGGCACCCAACGGATTGCCGTGTACCTTGTTGGTGCCTTGCTGCGGACTACCATAACCAATAATGGTTTTTACCAGTATAAGCGAAGGTTTGCTCGTTTCCTGCTGCGCTGCTTTTATAGCCTCCTCAATGGCAGAAATGTCGTTACCATCTTCTACCACAAGCGTATGCCAGCCATAAGCATCAAAACGGGCTTGAACATCTTCTGTAAAGGCTAAACTGGTATCACCATCAAGTGATATTTTGTTATCATCATATAAATAAATGAGCTTTCCTAACTGAAGGTGACCAGCTAATGAAGCCGCTTCAGAAGCTACACCTTCCATCAGGTCGCCGTCGCTCACAATAGCGTAGGTATAATGGTCAACCAATGTTTTATCGGCCTTGTTAAAGCGGGCAGCTTCAAAAGCCTCTGCTATAGCTAAACCAACACCGTTGCCAAATCCTTGTCCAAGCGGACCGGTGGTAACTTCTATCCCCGGTGTAAGTAAGGATTCGGGGTGGCCCGGGGTTTTTGAGCCCAACTGCCTGAAACGTTTGATCTCATCAAGAGGCAGGTCATAACCGTACAAGTGCAGCAGGCTATATAATAACGCTGAGCCGTGGCCTGCGGAAAGCACAAAACGGTCGCGATTAGGCCATTTCGGATCGGCAGGGTTAAACCTCAAAAATTTGCTCCATAATACGTAAGCCATAGGCGCGGCGCCAAGTGGTAAACCAGGGTGACCTGAGTTGGCTTTTTCTACCATATCGGTTGAGAGGAACCGGATAGTGTTGATACTTAAATCATCGATTTTTTTGTTCTCCATAATATTATTATTGCTTGGACGATGTTTGATAAAGTTACAATATGTATGATAAGAAGTTTGTTAAATAATTGCCATAAACCGTTTTTAATATAAATATTACATAAACGCAACGAATTGGCATTTTTCAACAATATCGCTATTTTGCCTGTTGCGGAACGCCGTAAATGTGCTTAAAAATAATATTATCTAATATTGATATAAGTCAACAAATGCTATAGCTGAAAATATTATATAGGAATGTAGGGTGCAAACTATTTGATTTTAAAATGAACAATGCCCCAGGCATATCGTTTTCACTTAAATTATTTAGATGGATACTTCGGCGCTTAAAGGAAAAACAGTGGTTGTTACGGGTGCTTCGGCTGGGCTGGGCCGCGCTATTGTGCGCAAGTTTGCAAAGGCAGGCGCGAACATAGCTTTAATAGCCCGCGGTGTGGACGGGCTTAACGCTGCAGTAAAGGAAGTAGAAGCACTGGGTTGTAAGGCTAAGGCCTACCCTACCGATGTTGCAGACAACAACCAGGTTGAAGCTGCCGCAGCGGCAATTGAAAACGACTTTGGCAGTATAGATGTATGGGTAAACAATGCCATGAACAGCGTTTTCGGTCCATTCAATCAAATTGAAGCTGATGACTTTAAGCGCGTAACCGAAGTTACCTACCTCGGGCAGGTGTATGGAACTATGGCGGCGCTCAAGCGCATGAACAAGACTAACAAAGGGACTATTATACTCATCGGCTCTGCTTTGGCATACCGCGGCATACCGCTGCAGTCGGCATATTGCGGTGCAAAGCATGCTATTCTGGGCTTTTTTGAGTCGTTACGCACTGAGCTCATCCATACCAAGAGCAATGTTAAACTAAGCATGGTGCAATTACCTGCCATGAACACCACGCAGTTTGGTTTTGTTAAGAGCTTTTTGCCCAATAAACCTAAGCCCATGGGGCGCATCTATCAGCCCGAAGTTGCCGCTCGCGCAGTTGTGTACACAGCATTGCATCATGAGCGTGAAATGTACGTAGGCTATCCTACCCTGCAGACCATCTGGGGGAACAAAGTAGCACCTGAGTTTTTGGATTACTACCTGGCAAAAACCGGATATGATGGGCAACAGACTGATCAATCCAAAGATCCAAACCGTGATAATAATCTTTACCATCCATTGCCTGGTGACCACGGCGCGCATGGCGAATTCAATGGACAAGCATGGGATTTTAGTCCTAAGTTTTGGCTGACTACCCATAAAGCTATCACCACAGGATCATTGGTGTTGTTAGCCGCTGGCATAGGCTTTTTATTAAAACGGAAGTAGTAAACCGAAAAAACTTCTGAGTAACAAATTTGATTGCTTCGCGTTGCCCGGCATGTTGCGGGGCTATTTTTCGTGCCTGTTTGCTAAATTGCCGCTTCAGCATCCGGACACGGCAAACATGAAAAAACTGTTACTTCTGTTATTGGTACTGCATGGAGCATCTACTTCTTTTGCACAACTAACTCCTTTTGAATTAAGTAAAGACAAAAACTACACCGCGACCTATGCGGAGGTAATGGCTTATTATCCAAAGCTGGTAAAAAAATATCCCGGTCAGGTAAAGCTATTTGATTATGGAACTACTGACGTAGGCAAACCTCTGACGCTTGTAGTACTATCAGCTGACGGCACGTTTGACCCTGCCAAGATCAAACAGAAAAACAAATGCGTAATACTGATCAACAACGGCATTCACCCCGGCGAGCCGGAGGGTATAGATGCCAGCATGATGCTCGCGCGTGACCTGCTGGCTAAGAAAGTGCTTCCTAAAAATGTTGTTGTCTGCTTTGTTGCGTTGTATAACATCGGTGGCAGTTTTAACCGTGGTATATCTCGGATAAGCCAAAATGGTCCTTCTGCTTATGGTTTTCGCGGAAGCTATCAGAATCTCGACCTGAACCGTGACTTTATTAAAGGCGACAGCCCTAATGCGCTCGCTATTACTCAAATATTTAATACCTGGCAGCCCGAGGTATTTCTGGATAATCATGCCAGCAATGGTGCTGACTATCAGTACATTATGACGCTCATTGAAACGCAAAAAGATAAGCAAAACCCCATACTTGCAAAATACACCTCACAAACACTATCGCCTGAGTTGTACAAAAGAATGAAGGCAAGCGGTTATGAGATGACACCTTATGTGGAAAGCATACAGCGCACGCCAGATTCGGGCATTGTAGCTTTTTTGGAAACACCTCGTTTTTCATCCGGATATGCTGCGCAGCGAAATATCATCAGCTATATTACCGAAACTCACATGCTTAAGCCCTACGACAAAAAAGTGTACGGCACCTATTATTTTATGCAGCATCTTATTGATGTATGCTCCCGGGATGCTGATAAGATAGGTGAGTTGAAACGGGAGACTGATGCAGCCGTTAAGCAGCAAAAAACCTTCGCTCTTAATTGGGATGTAGATACCGCCCGTTTTGATACTATTACATTTAAAGGATATGAGGCCGGTTATAAGCCGAGCGACATCAGCGGCTTACCGAGGCTGTATTACGACCGCACCAAGCCATTCACCAAAACCATCAGATATTATAACAATTACATACCTACGGTAACAGCCGAAAAACCTGTGGCCTATATCATCCCACAGGCATGGAACAAAATAATAGATTTGTTTAAGCTGAACAAGGTAGCCATGCACCGCTTGAAGCATGATACGACCCTTGGAGTGCAAACCTATTATATCGCCGACTATAAAACGCCCCAACGCCCTTACGAGGGGCATTACCCGCACAGTGGCGTTAAACTGGATACTATTAATAACAACAAAATGCGGTTTTATGCCGGCGACTACGTGGTTTATACCGACCAGGCTATTAACCGGTATATTGTTGAAACGCTTGAACCGCAGGGGGTGGATTCATTTTTTGCCTGGAATTTTTTTGATTCATTCCTTGGACAAAAAGAGTATTACTCCGACTACGTATTCGAGGACATAGCGTTTGAGTATCTTAAAAGCCATCCTGAGTTAAAAAGGAAACTTGATGATGAGAAAGCACGGCAACCAAAGGTGGCAGCCAGCGCCCGCGCACAATTGGATTTTATCTACCGCAATTCACCCTTCTTTGAAAAATCTTTTTTGCGTTACCCGATAGCGCGATTATTGAGCAAAACACCTCTCGATATTGATTAAATGAAAGTATAAGCATGTAGGCGGGCCTCCACGGCCTGCTTACATGCCTTTTATGGACAATGCTATTGCTCCACTATCGTTTTAGCATACAAAAAACCAAAGCTTTTTGTAACTTCCTATCATTCCTTCCCGTTTAACAAGAACCAATTATAACTTCTGTACTGCCGCCCTGATAATTTAGCTATTGTGTGTAAAGCAATTTATTAACCAAATTATACACACAATCTATTTTAATTATGAGAACAAAAAAACGTTCTGCTTTACTGCCATTGGCAGCGGCTATCCTATTGCTATTTGCCAATGGTTGTAAAAAGGATGCCGCACTTCCGGAAACCTCTTCTCCTGCCAAAAATCCTCTTAAGAGTAACGCTATCGGCGCCAGCGGGCCAAAAGGCGTTTGCTATGTAGAGGTAAACTACAACGATCTGCGTAATGTGGCTTATTACAAACTATCAAGCGGTCAGCAACTATTCGATATCGGGATAATATTTGCTGCCAACATCAATTACAACACATCAACCCAAACAGCGGAGCTTTATTTTAATCCGCAGGTAACTAATGTATTGAGCAACCGCAATACTTACGTTCAGCCGCTGCAAAGCCGTGGCATAAAAGTGCTGCTCTCTATACTGGGAAACCATCAGGGGGCAGGTATATGTAATTTCCCTACCCAAGCCGCTGCACAGGCCTTCGCCCAGCAGTTGGCTAATGCGGTAAACACGTACGGGCTGGATGGTATTGATTTTGACGACGAGTATTCTGATTACGGCAACAACGGTACCGGGCAGCCAAATGCTTATTCCTTTGTTTACCTGGTTACGGCCTTGAGGCAGCTGTTACCTAATAAGATCATCTCCTTTTATAATTATGGGCCGGCATCATCCAGGCTGTCATATAACGGTGTAACGGTAGGTTCTAAAATCAACTACTCATGGAACGCTATTTACGGCACCTACTCTGTACCAAACGTACCCGGTTTAACCAAGCCTAACCTTGGCCCCGCCGCTATTGATATACAAAGCACCAGCAGCTCAACTGCCGCAAACTTAGCAAGCCAGACGGTAGCCAACAGCTACGGCATATACCTGTATTATAATTTACCAAACAGCGATGTGCATACCTATTTGTCAAGCGTGTCAGCTCAATTGTATAATGGTGCATCAACCGTATATGATACCAGCAACTCCGTTACAGGGGTTACCTTCTTTGCCGACGTAAATTACAACGGTGCAGGCATGGGAGCATTGCCCAAGGGTAATTACACCCTGTCGCAACTCCAAAACTGGGGCTTTGTGAATGACTGGGCATCATCTGTGAAAATTCCGGCAGGCTGGACTGTTACCATGTATGCCGACGATAATTTTACCGGACAAAGCTGGACGCTTACTTCAAGCAATACCAATTTTGTCGGTTTGTCGCCTAACGCGAATGACGTAGTGTCCTCCGTTAAAATTCAATAATTATGACCAAAGTGCCGGCTTCCCGGCATTTTTTTTATAAAAGATTGCGCAACCGAATAATTGCATTATATTTGCAACCATGTCGTTGCAAATAAGAAGAGATATTTTTCAGGCTATTGCTGATCCCACACGTAGAGCGATTTTAGGCCTACTTGCTTTCCAAGCTATGACGCCGAATGCTATCGCAGAGCACTTTAACACGAGCAGGCAGGCGGTATCAAAGCACATTCAGATATTAGCAGAATGTGATGTACTGAGCCAGCAACAACAAGGCCGCGAGATATACTACCATTTTAATGCTGAAAAAATGAAAGAGGTGGATACCTGGCTGGAGAAATTCCGGAAACTATGGGAAGATCGATTCAATCAACTCGATGATATTTTAAAAGACCTATAAAAACTCTACAATCATGGCTTTAGAAACTGTAATCACCAGAAACCTTAACAACAAACAACTGCATGTAACACGTAGCTTTAATGCACCGGTAAACAAAGTATGGCGCGCCTGGACCGAACCCGAATTGCTTGACAAATGGTGGGCGCCACGCCCCTGGCGCACGGAAACCAAGTTTATGGATTTTACGCCAGGAGGCTACTGGTTATATAGCATGGTTGGGCCCGAAGGCGAGCGCCACTGGTGCCGCGCCGATTATGGAAACATTGATAAGGAGAAAAGCTACTCAGCAAAGGACGCTTTCTGTGATGAGAACGGCACACCGGCACCGGACTTTCCACGCATGAACTTGCTGAACGAGTTTAAAGGCGATGGCGATGCAACCGTCGTAAACGTGACTATCACTTTTGATACCGAAGCCGAGTTGGAAAAAATAGTAGAGATGGGCTTTAAAGAGGGCTTTACCATGGCTCATGGCAACCTTGATGAATTGCTTGCGAGCGAGATTTGATCTGTTAGGCAGCTCAATGATTTGTACAAATTGAGCTGCCTTAAAGTATTACGCGTACTCCTTATGCTCCTGCCGAGCAGGGTGCTTATCCATCATATTAAATAAACGCCTAAGCATCACAGGCGTAGTTATAGTGGTAAGCACACCCATGATGACGAGTATAGAAAAAATCTCATCGCTTATTACACCTTCCTTGTGCGCAATGTTGGCTATCACTAATTCCATAATGCCCCTTGCGTTAAGCCCAATACCTAAAGTGAACGACACGATACTGCTCAGTCCAGCAAATCGTCCACCAATGTAACCACCGGAGATTTTAGAAAGATAGGATACCACAATTACAGCAAGCAGCAAACTTATGTTGGTGATTGATGATACGTTAAACTCGAGCCCAATGCCTGCAAAAAAGATTGGAGCTAAAAAGCCCATGGCTATATTGCTGGTTGTGCGTTCTATAGTTTTCAAATTATCGCGACCTATAAGACTATCACTAATCAGCATGGACGCGAAAAATGTTCCTACGATGAAGTGTAATCCCAACGTTTCTGTAAAGGTGGAGAACAGCAACACAAAAGCAAAGAAAATGGCAAACAACGGTTCCCGCCCCTTCAAAAAACCGATCACTCGGTTAAGCGACTGCTCGAGGTAATTACCGCGCTTGGTCAATTTCTTTAAAAGCAGGTAAACGGCGCTGAGCAAGGCAACAAAAATCGCCAGCTTAAGCAATGATACACCGCCAGCTTTAAGTACCGCCGCGAACGACCTGTCGGTATCTTTCACGTTCAATAAAACGCCTAAAATGCTGAGTGCGATAACGTCATCAAAAATGGCAACTGAAATTATCTTCTGCCCCACCACTGAATTTAACTTGCCCAGATCTACCAAAATGCGAATGCTTACCGGCAAAGCGGTTATAGCAACGCATAAGGCCAGAAAGGTGGTGGTCATTATTTCGAGGCCGAAAAAATAACCCACGGCCAAGCCGCTTACAATAGGAATGAAAAATGCGCTGATTGATATGATGATGTTTCTGCCACGAAGAGACCGCAGTATGTCATCAACGTTAATTTCGAGGCCTGCCATAATTACCAGCAGAAAAATACCTAAATCAGATATTACCTTAATATCCTCGGTACGATGAATGATGTTGAGTACGCTTGGCCCTACAATAATTCCGGCGATAATTTCGCCGATCATGGCCGGCTGTTTAATCCGTTCCAGTATTTCGCCAAATATTCGGGCTGTTACCAGCAGAATAAGCAGGTTGGTAAAAAACGGGAGCACCAGGTGCGGAGCGCTTAAATTCATCGGGTTGAAATCTCTATCACAAAATTACCATTAAGGCGAATCAAAGCTATCAGCAAAGTAAATTTTTATCCGGTTTTATGCTTCAACCGTTTCGGGCACTTTTACATGTTTTGGCGTTTCTGCTTGTTTAAAAACGTAAGCGTTGGTGGGATGCATCAGTATCAACAAAAACATCAAGGTGATGCCAAATTCCATTATCTCAGAGTTTTTAGCACTTTGGATAATGGCAAGCAAAATTACCATCGTCACTGCTGCTACTATTTGTGTAAGCCTGGGGATAGGAATTCCAAACCAATCTATAAATTTTCGTACTGCAGCATTCTTTCTGTGCAGAACAGGGATAACGAAGAAATACACTCCAATTAATATGGAGAGCAACCTTGAAAATATAACGCGGTTTACTTTTTCGCCATTTACCACGAGGTTATGCAAATTGGTTTCCTGCTGGGCATTGTTGGCCATAAAATACTGCGAGCTTTGCCATTGAAAAATACGCTGACCCCAGCTGATTTCCTCTCCTGCCACAAAAAATGCAAATACAATAATCACAAGCATACTTAAAGAAAAAGCCCAACTACGCGAGCTACGCAATTTTAACAGGTAGCGCGCACTCACTACAATAGCGACTATCAATGGCACAATGGTCAGGTTTTCAACAAAACCATCTTCGCGTACATAAACATTTTCGAACCACTGATCATCTATCCACCACGACACGATACCGATAGCTATTATCACGAAAAGAAATAGGTAAGATGCAATTTCAATCGAATAAAACGATTTTTTATCCGGATGTGAAGAGGCTTGTGTGTGTAAGGTATCAGTCATAACAGTGCGGATTGAAACTGCAATGATAACTCAATATTAAATTGATGTAAACCCAATTTTTATTAATTTAAAATCAAATGACATAAAATGCCCGACATGACAACACCGTGATATAGATAACGACCTTTCGAGTAATCTCTGAAAAGGCAGATATGTATCGTTATGTAACATACACTGTTCGTTAACGTACGCCCCGACAGGTGGTCGAGATAACAAACAATTGACAATCAAAATCTTAACGCCATGGCACAGCTTTTATATTAAACGTAAGGCTATTAATATATACTGACTACCGCGGTTTTACTAACCGGCAAAAACGTTATCATGATAAACAATTACTTAAAGATTGCCTGGCGCAACATAGTTAAGCATAAGACATTTTCATTCATAAACGCCGGTGGCCTTGCCTTAGGTCTGGCCAGTTGCTTGCTCCTGTTATTGTATGTGAGCTATCACATCAATTATGACGAGCACCTTGGCAACACCGAAAAGCTTTTCCTGGTTGAAAACAACCAGAAAGGTGATGGCAAAATTTACACCTTCGGTGCCACTCCGCGTATGGCGGCGGCCACTATTAAAGCCGAAGTACCTGGCGTTGAAGATGCTGTAAGGGTGGTTGATTACAAAGCCGGCAGTTTACTGGCTTATCAGGATAAAAGTTTAAAAAGAGACGGCCTGTTTGCTGATGATGGGTTCTTTAATCTTTTCAATTATAAGTTTATAAAAGGTGATCCGCGTACGGCTTTAAAACAGCCCAACTGTATTGTGCTGACCGAAAAAGTGGCTAAAGCTCTTTTTGGCAATGAAGATCCCATCAATAAAGTTGTTAAACGTAACGACGAGTTGCCCTTAACGGTAACCGGCGTTATAGAAGATGTACCAGCAAACGCTACGTTCCATTTTGAATTCGTGTTGCCCTGGGCCATTTTTGAGAACACTAACTCTTGGATTAAAGATGCTGGCTGGGGCAGCAATTTTGCGCGAACAGTGGTAAAACTGCATGATCCCAACAACCTTGAAAAAGCTAATAAGATTATGAAGGGCATGGTGGGCCGTCACCAGGACGGTAATGAGAACCAACTGTTTCTGTACCCGTTCTCAAAATTACACCTTTACTCAAAATTTGAGGATGGTAAAGCCATTGGCGGTATGATTGAACAAATACGGCTATTCATTACACTCGCAATTTGTATTTTACTGATCGCCTGCGTAAATTTCATGAACCTGTCCACCGCACGCTCCGAAGAGCGGGCCAGGGAAGTGGGCATTCGTAAAGCTATAGGATCCGGCCGGGTATCGTTGATTTACCAATTCCTGAGCGAATCGGTTATATTGTCAATATTATCCACCGTTATAGCGGTAATTTTGGTGATAGCTACACTACCCTACTTCAATTCGCTATTAGGCACTGAGTTACAGCTTCCGTTCAACAATACAACCGTATGGCTGGCCATAGCAGCTATCGGTATATTGGCGGGCATTGTTGCAGGTAGTTACCCCGCTTTCTACTTATCAGCTTTTGAACCTATTAAAGTATTAAAAGGCATTTTTAAAGGGAACGGAGCTGCCTTACCGGTACGCAAAATATTGGTGGTAGTACAATTCTGCTTTGCCATGTTCCTCATCACTGCTACCATATGTATTTATTACCAGATTAAATACGTTCAGGACAAGTCGACAGGTTTTGATAAGAACAACCTGGTAGAGATTCCTATTGAAGGTAACCTGGAGCGCCAGGCAGCAGTCTTTATCAACGAAGTAAAAAACACTGGCGCAGTTACCCATGCTACAATGTTGTCGCAAAGCATCACCCAATCGGGCAGTAACACCTGGGCTATCGGTTGGCCGGGCAAACCCGAAAACCAGCAGATATTATTTGATGTTTTCCATGGGGGCGATGATTTTACAAAAACTGCCGGGGTAAAACTACTGGAAGGCCGCGATTTTTCATCAAGTAATCCTACAGATACCGCCGGAAGGAATGTGATGATCAACGAATCGGCAGCGAAGATCATGCACCTCAAAAATACAATAGGCTCTGTCATCAACTGGGGCGACAGCAAACTGACTGTAATTGGTGTTTACGAGGATTTTGTATGGGGATCACCTTATGAAAAAACGCGCCCGATGGTGACGCAGTATGCCAATCCGGGCACGGTAATTACCTTGCGCCTTAATCCTGCTAAAAGTGTTTCGGCTAATATTAACGCCATCAATGGCGTGTTAAAGAGCGTTAATCCCGCTTATCCGCCTACGGTCAATTTTGTAGATAGCACCTTTGAAAACAAGTTTAAAGACGAAAAGTTACTTGCAAGAACAGCCAACCTTTTCGGCTGCCTGGCTATTGCCATCTCCTGCCTTGGCCTTTTCGGGTTAGCTACCTACGCAGCGGAGCAACGCGTAAAAGAAATTGGCGTGCGCAAGGTGCTTGGTGCTACAGTTCTCAATCTTACCGCATTGCTTTCGAAAGATTTTCTAAAACTGGTTGTCATTGCAATTGCTATTGCGGTACCGCTCTCCGTTTATGCATTAAACCAATGGCTGCAAAAATTTGAATATCGTATCGCGCTAAGCTGGTGGATGTTTGTTACCGCCGGTTTGTTAACCGTTTTTATAGCCATAGTGACAGTAAGTTACCAGGCCATAAAGGCTGCATTGGCCAATCCTGTTGATAGCTTAAGGAGTGAATAAGTAGAACGCTGCAATACATGAACGTATTAGATCTAAAAATTGCTATACGCACCTTTTCAAAGGGCAAATGGTACAGTCTCTTGAATATCGCTGGGCTCGCCCTTGGATTAGCGGCATTCATACTGGTTACGCTATATATTGATAACGAAACCAGCTATGAGCGCTGGAATAAAAATGCAGATCGCATTTACATGGTTGGCCGGGAAATGCCCAACGGGCCGTCTCCCTACACACCCGGCAAACTGGCGGAGGCCATTAAGAGAGAATGCCCGGAGATAGAAGAAGCAGGCAGGACTAATACCGCGCTATTTCAGTTACCATTTTTTACGCCATCGGGCAAGTTTCTGATAAAGAATTGGGTGGGTGCCGACTATTCCATCGCGCGTATATTAGGCATCAAACCAAAAGGCTTCAACCTTAACCCCGAAAGCATACAGCCAACGGTGTTACTATCCTCTAACACGGCAAAAGTACTTTTCCCTAACGATACGTCGGCACAAAACAAAACAGTAAATATGGGGTCCAAGTCCGGGATGCCTGTAACTATTGCCGGAGTTGCGCAAGACCCTCCCGGCAATACCAATTTCACCTTTGACTGTATAGGCTTTAGCAATGATATTACTCAAGGCAAAGACCAAAGTTATGCCACGCAGATCTATCAAACTTACATCTTAGTCAGACCTGACGCAGACATATCGTTACTTGCCCAAAAGATAGACCGAATTTACAAAAAGGAAGCACTGGCGGACACAAGCCAGGTAGCAAAAGATGCGCTTGCCCACTCGGACAAACCGGCCATTTATCTTGATGCCCTATCCAACCTTCATCTTAAACCGCATTACGGCTCGCATGTTAATAACCAGATAGTAAAGGGCCTCTCGGCGCTGGCTATTATTATACTTTTTGTAACGGCAATTAACTTCACAAATCTGTATCTGTCTCAGGCGAACAGGCGGGCAAAAGAGGTAGGTGTGAAAAAAGTTAATGGTATCTTGAAAAGACAGATTGCCTTTCAGTTTCTATTTGAGATTTTTTTGCAATGCCTGGCAGCTCTTGCCATATCGTTTGTTGCAGTTACAGTTGCACTGCCCTATTTTAACAACTTATTGCAGGTGCATTTATCAATTTCGGGCATCGATAGCCGCATAGTCGCGCAATTACTCGCTACTCTAATCATCCTCACCTTACTTGCTGGCACCTATCCTTCTTTGATAATGGCAGGGTTTAAACCGGCCAATGTACTCCGTGGCGACCCTCTAGGCAACGGACGTAAATTTGCCTGGCTAAGAAATGGCATTACCGTGGTGCAATTCGCATTCGCCATTGGTTTTATAGTTTTGCTGATGGTAATTAACCAGCAGGTGGAATTCATGAAAAATGAAAGCCCGGGTTTTACGGCAAAGCAGGTGCTTTACATCGATAACTTGAGCTTGTTTAACACACCGGATAAATTTGAACCCGTACGCAACAGGATTGAGGCGATACCTGGTGTGAAGAAAGTCACCGTTGCATCTAACATTCCGGGGGGAATTGTGCCCGCTACTCATGAATATTTTGCCTTAAACCGGCCTTATGCCATGAACACCATAGGGGTAGACTACGGATATTTTGAAACATTAAACATTCAGCTTAGAGAAGGCAGGGTGTTTACACCAGCTTTTAGGGGTGACTCTGCAGGAGCGATAATTAACGAAACTGCTGCGAAACTTATGAACCTGAAAGCGCCCATTGGTACAACAATCAACGGTTGTGGAGGCAGCTATACCGTTATTGGAGTTGTTAAAGATGTTAAGGCCTATGGGTTTGAAGAAAACACACAACCATCTATATACTTAATGAACGCTGGCTGCGGCATATCAAAAACGCAGATCATGATACAGATGGATAACAAAGCGATTGCATCTATAGTGCATACCCTCAACAGTGAGTGGAGCAATATTAACCGGCTTGACGGCGATAATTTTAATTATCACTTTTTAGATAAGCTATACGGGCAGCTATTTATCAAACAAGAGCAATTGCGCATGGTGCTATTGTGTTTCACCGTACTGGCGATCGTCATTGCGGCGTTGGGGCTGTTCTCGCAAGCAGCGCATTCCATCCGCTTGCGCATTAAAGAAGTGGCCATCCGCAAAACCTTTGGTGCACGTGCCGAGCAGTTGATGCTTACATTGAGTAAACCCTTCTTTTACAATGCTCTTCTGGCTAACCTCATCGCCTGGCCTGTAGCGCTCTTATTATCAAACAAATGGTTAGAGACGTTTGCCTACAGAGTTGATGTTTCTGCACTACCCTTTACTATAGCGATTGTCATTTCAATAGTGGTTGTATTGTTAGCGGTATGCCTGCAAACCGTCAGGGCTGTAAGGGTGAATCCTGCAGCAAAGTTGAAAGTATAAATGTTATATTCATTGTCTCTACGGTTTACGAGCCGTTTGCAGAGAGTTAGTGATGGCGCTTTAATACTAAGTCGAACGACAATATATTCAATTTCTGACACCGCACCGTTTACCGGTTCCGCATTGCGCTGCTCAAGCGCTCACTACCTTTTTATGTACTATAAGGGTTGTATTTTAACGCAATATTTTAATCCCTCAAACATCTGCATTATCATTTTTTTTAATTTTTAATTAAACAATTTTCCATATTTGTTATTATGTAATTGATTCCCGCTGAAATGGGGATTGATTGCTGTTCCTGTTTCCCTTTATCTGCTATTCCAATTTACATCTAACAATTGTTTTATGAAAAACCGGTATACCCGTTTGCAGCGACATGCTGCGCATTCATCTTATTGTTCTTTAATATGTGTTGGAGCAGCATTTATATACACACGGCAGTCAATAATTAGTAACCATTTAAAATACAATACACTATGAAAAAGTTGAATGTTCTGTTTACCGTGATGCTGTGCAGCATCTTTTCTATGGCCTTTACATCGTGCAGTGACGATGACGATGAAAACTTCAGTATGAGTAACCAGGATTTTGTTACCCGGGCATCAAGCAGTAACATGTTGGAGATTGCTGCCGGCGGATTGGCTGTCAATCAAGGCTCAAATGCCAATGTAAAGGCTTATGGGCAGCATATGGTGGCAGACCACAGCAAAGCGGCTACCGAAATGCAAGCTGTTATTAAAAATAAAGATTTGACAATGCCTTCATCTATGCTGGAAGAGCATCAGCAAATGCTGAACTCGTTAAAAGATCTTACCGGCGAGGCCTTTGATAAACGCTTTGCCGCCATGATGGTGACCTCACACCAACAAACCATTAATTTATTTGAACAAGCTGCTGATGATGAAGGTGTGCCCGATAACGACCTGCGCAGTTTTGCATCAGGAAAGCTACCAACGCTTAAAGCGCACCTGGAAGAAGCGGAAGACCTTCAGGCAGAGGTGAACGACTAACCACACGAATCATTTACCAAATAATAATAATCATGAATCAAGAAGGAAAATTAGCCAAGACAATTGAAAGCCAAACCTCAAAGGTGCCGTCGGATGTATTTCTATGGGCTGCTATAGCATCCATGGGTGTCTCGTTAACACTTAAATGCCTGCAAAAAAAGCATACAGCGCTTTTTGTAGGTCAGTGGGCTGCGCCATTTCTGCTATTTGGCATTTACAATAAAATTGTAAAGACCGTGGGTCACGACAGCGAGTTCTAATAATTAATATTTCACTTCAAGTATAAAAGCCGGCAATTACACCGGCTTTTATACTTGAAACTTATTCTAAAACTAACGTTCCTTAAACTTCATAACTTCTCCTTACGAAAACTGAATGATAGAGCCACTATCAGAATAAGAAGGCCGACAACTGCGAGCGCATGATTTAAAGAAAAATGATAGGCCACATAGCCAAGCAATGCAGGGCCTGCTAACTGCCCGGCATAACCCATTGTACTTATTGCCGGTATGGCAATAGACGCTGGAGTTTTCTGCAAGCGCCCACCCATACTAAAAAACACGGGCACAATGTTAGCTGCTCCTATCCCTAACATAATAAAGCCGAGCAAAGATGTAGCTACCCATGGTGTTAACACGCTCAAAAATATCCCGGCAGAGGCAATTAGTCCCCCTGCGATAACAACAGTGGTTCCGTTAAATCTTTCTACAATTTTATCGCCCAGTAAACGCATCGATGCCATTGCTACAGAAAAAGCCGCATATCCAAGGCCTGCCATTTCCTGCGCAACACCGCGTTGTTCTTTAAGGAAAAGCGCACTCCAGTCTAACATTGCCCCTTCGGATAGAAAGATGGCAAAGCAACAGAAACCAAGGAATATAACACCAGAATTTAACCATTTTAAACGACCGCCGGAATTATCAGTATTTTGAGGTTCACTTTTTGTGGATATCTCTGACTCCATTTTCTTATTCAGCAAATATTGATATTGCCAGAAGAGTATAACCAGCAACAGCACTCCAATGGCTATAGCTGCTGTGAGTACGTCTAAACCGGCTTTTATCAGTAGTCCCAAACCTAACGAACCCAACAAACCACCAACACTGAACAACCCATGCAGAGACGACATAATGGGCTTGCCATAACTGTTCTGCACGTGAATGCCGTGTGAATTCATGGCTACATCAATGGTGCCAATGCCCGCACCGAATACGAACAGCACTACACCCATAATAATCGGATCTGTTATGATGACTAATAGCGGCAGGCAGATGGCAAACGCAATACCTGAAGTCAGCATAACCTTTCCTGTACCATAACGATGCGAAAAGTAACCGCTTATAGGCATCATCACTATGGCTCCCGCACCCAGCATCAACAATAGAACGCCCAGATTAGCGTCGTTTAATCCTAAGCGTTGCTTGGCTAAAGGCACCATTGGTGCCCAGCTGGATAGTGCCAGGCCGCAAACCAAGAAGATGGCTTGAGTAGCCCGTTTTGCTTTTATAACTGATGAGTTCATGGTGATAATAGACATTTTGCAATTATATGCAAAAATGCAAAACATTGCAATTTAATTTTGATTGACTTAAATCATGGTGTATATTTGATAATGGTGATTAAAGAAGAAAGATACAAAAGCATTTTATCCGGTTTAACGGAAACGGGTAGCGTTACTTATCACGAAATGGCAGCGGTCTTAAAGGTATCTGCTGATACCATCCGGAGGGATATAGAGGCGCTGCACCGTAATGGATTGCTTTTTAAGGTGAGGAATGGAGCTATCCCTATAAATAAAAACCCATTTACTTTTCAAGACAGGGCCGGGTTTGCCGCAGATGAGAAAACTGTCATCGGTATAAAAACACAACAGTTTTTAAAAAAGGGCATGACCGTGTTTATGGATGGCGGCACTACCATGTGCGAGGTTGCCAGGCATCTCCCTCCCGATACTTCATTAAGGATAATTACCAATAACCTGGCTTTAGTCCCTATCCTATCACAGCATCAAAACATCGAACTTATCATCCTTGGGGGGACTTACAACCGCAGTACAGAAACAATTATTGGCGCCAAGACTTGCGAAGACGCCGAGAGGTTTGTAGCTGATGTATACCTAATGGGCACCTGTGCCGTATCTAAAACGTTTGGCATAACTGCCGCTTTGCAGGAAGACGGAGAGGTAAAACGTGCTATGCTCAGAAGATCAAAACAAGTGGTAGTGCTTAGCAATAGTAATAAAATTGGCGAGCAAGAATACTTTAAAGTATGTGATCTTGATAAGATCAACATCCTCATTAGCGAATTGCCGGGCGACGATCCTAAATTGGATGATCTTAGGTTTCTGAATTTGAAAATTATTTAAACGAACGTTTACTTATACAATAGTTTACTTACTCCCAACTACGCAGCTGAGCCACCCCCTAAGCGAATAATTAAATTTATGGTTGACTTTCAATGTCTTATATAATAATACTAATGAATTAGTTGCAATACTAATCTATTAGTACTATCTTAGTGAACAAACTTAAACTTATGCAAAAACTTGCCAAACGTGAGGAGCAGATAATGCAGGTGTTCTGGACGATGGAACGTGCGTTTATTAAAGAAATTATACCTGAACTCCCTGATCCCAAGCCACACTACAATTCGGTTGCCACCATGGTGAAAATCCTGGAAGAAAAAGGATTTTTAGGTCACGAAGTTATAGGCAATATCTATCAATACTATCCTATAATCAGTAAAGAAGACTATCAGGCTCATGCTATGAAAGACATAGTGAGTCAGTACTTTGATAACTCATATTCAAACATGCTGGCCTTTTTTGCCAAACAGGAAAAATTAAGTGAGCAGGAGCTGAAAGAGATTTTAAACCTTATTAAAACCAAATAGCAATGATACCTTACAGCCTACACCTTGCCATTTTACTTACTGCTTGCTGGTTATTTTATAAACTGCTTTTACAAAACGAAACCTATTATAAGCTTAACCGGATAATTCTGCTTGTATGCTTAGCGCTTTCGTTTTTGCTGCCACTAATTCCCTTATCACAAAAATATTCTTTAAGGAAAATATCGGGGATAACAGAAATCGCCGATGAAAAGCCTGCGGCCCACGACAAACCAATTGGTGATGGCGATGCTGGTACGTTTACCAAAGTCAAACCAACAAACTCCGGTGCTCAAAAAACTACCATCTCGCTGGATTACAAGCAGCTGCTCAAATGGGCAGTGTGGACGTACTGGTTTGGAATGGCCGTATTCGGTCTGAATTTTTTGGTGCAATTGACAGCCTTGCTTTATAAAGTTTACAAACAGCCATTTATACAAGATGGCATGTTCAGAATTGCAGAAACCGATAACGATAACGCCCCCTGCTCTTTCGGGCGTACCATCTTCATTAATCCTGAAAAATACGACTGGGATACTTACAATCAAATACTCGTGCATGAAAAGGTACACATTAGTCAGGGTCACACAGTAGATCTTTTATTAGCCGAATTAATGCTGGTTGTACAGTGGTTTAACCCTTTTGCCTGGCTTTACCGAAAAGAGATTGAAAATAACCTTGAGTTTTTAACGGATGATTCAGTAATCAATAATCATAAAGTGGAGCCTCAGTCTTACCAGCTCAGCCTTGTAAAAGTAGCTGCACCCAATTTATCAATGCGTATTACAACAAACTATAACCAATCACTTTTAAAACGACGAATCATGATGATGAACGCTAAAAAATCTAACCTGCATAACATTTGGAAATACTGTATGCTATTACCATTTCTGGTGTTGCTACTTTGCATATTTAACAAACCCATCCAAAGTATCGCTAAAGAGATACCTAAAATCAACATTAGCCTTACGGTAGGTAAAAAAGTATCAACAGCATCAAAAGATACATCCATTAAAACAAAGGAGGCCATAGTAAGAATTAAGGTTGAAAACGGTAAGCTAAGTATAGATACCAATAAGCAAACCAACAATGGCGGCGCTATAGATGTAGAAACGCTTACTGTAATGAGTAATGAAGGCATCACTCCGGCATATATAAAAAGCTTTAAAGATATTGGCTACAACTATACTTCTATAGAAACTATGAGGGCCTTCTACAATGCAGACATCACTGCGAGTTACGTTAAAAGTTTTATGGACATTCGATATAGTTATATTTCTCCAGAGACCATCCTCGCCTTTTACACTACAAATATCACAGCAGGTTATATTAAAAGCTTTAACGACATAGAATATAATTACACCTCGCCAGAAACGATGATAGCTTTTTACAATACAAATATCACAGCAGGTTATATCAAAAGCTTCTCGGATATAAGATATACTAACACAGAACCCGAAACGATGGTTGCTTTTTACAATACAAATATTACGGCAAGTTATATTAAAAGCTTCTCGGATATACATTATAAATATACCTCACCCGAAACGATGGTTACTTTCTACAATACAAATATTACGGCAAGTTATATCAAAGGCTTCCTGGATATAAACTATAAATATATTTCGCCAGAAACGATCATCACTTTTTACACCACGAATATCGCAGCAAGTTATATTAAGGGCTTTATGGACATAAAATATCCATACATAACACCAGAATCAATCATTTCCTTATACACAAATAATATCACCGCCAGCTATGTAAAAGGTATGCATGATGCCGGGAATGAGGCCACACCAAAAGATCTGACAGGTTCCAAAACTAAAACCAAAAAGAAATCTTAAGGGAGACAATATCGGAGTACAACCATTGCACACCCTTTCGTTATAAAGATATGAGTGTTTCGTATCAAAAGCGTGTTTATAAAGCGCTTTGATACGAAATTCTTGCCTACGCTAAGGCTAATTCTATTCTTTAAATTTCCAGAAATCCTTTAAGGGTACCGGATACGTTGCACCTCCGGCGGTTTTACTACCAGCTCCAATTCCATAATAAGCGGTCTCGCCAATCACAAACCCTACCGCTGCAGATCTTTCTTGGCCCTTGAAATCCTCTGTTTTGGTCCACTGATCGGTTGCGGTATCATATACTAACACAGACTTCCGAAATTTCAAATCCTGTCCTATCCCGCCGATAACAAACATCCTTGAGCCCTTGGTGAAAACGACAGCGTTGTATAAAGGCTCTAATAGATCAGCTTTCTTTATCCATTTATCTGATGAAGGGTCGTATTCCCAAAAGTCACTCATTACCTCATTCACATTTGCTCCTCCACCTACATAAGCTTTCCCGCTGACTGATGCACCAATCATCTCAGCGGTACCCAAGCCGGGGTAATCATTCATTTGTGACCATTGGTTTGTAGACGGAGTGTGCTTCCACAAATCTTGTTTTGTCTTTAAAAGATTACCCAGTATATAGCCTTCTCCGTTTATGGCAAATGACATTGCGCCTTGCCTGTTGGCTCCCGGAACGTCTGCTTTTTGTATCCAGCTATCGGTGCTCGCATCATATTCCCAAAAATCATTCTGTAAAAGATTGGAACCGTAGTTAAAGCCGGTGCCCAGAAAGATTTTAGTGCCTATGGAGAATCCGGCCATGAGCCCCATGCCTTTTCCAGGATAGTCGTTTAGCTGTTTCCACTGATCTGTTGAGGGATTGTATTCAAATACATGGGCGGTGTTGCCATCTGATGGCTTTTCATATTGCCCGCCAACTACATACCCTTTATTGTTTAAAGAAAACCCGGATGCCCAGCGAAGCCCCGTGCCGGGATAATCTTGCAACTGATTCCATCCCTTGGGGTCGGTTTTAGTGGTGTCTTGGTCGTCAGGCTCCACTCTTTGCGTTTCACAGGAGGCGGTGGCAAAAAGCAAAAGTATTGCACCAATTGCTAGGTTTATCTTGCTCATAAACAATAGGTTTAATGTAAAACTATGGCATAAAATGCAGATAAACAAACAAAATTCAGCCCCACAATTTCGAATAAACATAATAGGATTATGCTGTGAGGGCGGCTGATTAAACAATGAGACTTTATAACGCAAAAAAAGCCCCATAAGAGGCTTTAGAAGAGTTTTTAAGTGACCCCGCTGAGACTCGAACTCAGGACCCAATGATTAAGAGTCATTTGCTCTACCAGCTGAGCTACGGAGTCGGCATAAATAAACCGAGGTGCGAATATACCATTTTAAAACAAAATCTTAATATCACGCATCTGCCAATCAACTTATGCTTTATAAATTACTTTATATGAGCTCTTAACATCCAGGCCATTTTTTCGTGTTTTTCCATTAAGCCGGTAATAAAATCACTGGTGCCGGCGTCCTTCATCTTTTCGGCGAGCGGATTTATCAATTCACGCAAGTGAATAATAATACTTTCGTGGTCAGCAAGCAACTCTTTAATAAAACCCTGACTGTCGTTAGTTTCATGCAAACGCTCGCTTAAATGAGTAAGTTCTAAAAATGATTTAAGCGTTGCCGGCGCGTAATGACCGAGCGAGCGAATACGTTCAGCTATATCGTCCATAGTTTCGTCGAGCTGTTCATACTGGCTCTCAAAAAACAAATGCATGCTATGAAAATCAGGCCCCTCAATATTCCAATGTGCATTGCGTGTTTTGGTATACAGCACTAGTTCGTCCGCCAAAATAGCGTTTAGGGCATGGGCGGCTTCGGTAAGCGACTCCTGGGTAATTCCGATGTTTGTTTTCATGTATTGTGTGTTTAGTCATGCAATTTAGCAAGTAATTACCTTTTGGAGAAGACAAGTTGCAGCTTAAGTTAATTCTGACATTGCAGTGTATAAAAAAGGCAGCCTATGGCTGCCGGTGTAAGGTTTACGATGAATAAAATAAAAAACCGGAAAACGATTTCTCGCCCTCCGGTTAACTGATTTATTTATCAGGTTGTTTTTTATTTACTGTCCACTCCGCAAGTTGGAATAAGCGGCTTCCGGATCCTACAGTCTTTATTCTAATTCTGTAATACTTATAAACGACGTTATTGTTGAAGTGATATATCTTACGGGTCTTGCGGGCGCCGTTCCACGTTTGTCCGGAACGTGAATCAAGATCTATCCACTTGATATCATCCTCTGAACCTTGGAAAACCCAGCTCACAGGATCGCGTGACGGATCATCATTAGCGGAAGTTAAAGTGTAAGCACCTGCTGCAACTGCAGAGTCCAACTCAAACTTCATCCAAAGGTCACCGGCAAATCCAGATTGCAAAAATTTGGTATCTACACTTCCGTCTACAACCTTTAATGAACCTTCTCCCCCGTTTGGACCACCGCCATTATCGCGGGAAACTGTCAGTTTACCGCCTATAGTAGCAAAATAGCTTTCACCAACTTTAGTAGGATCAAATGCCGGATCATAAACCTTCAGCAGTATTTGTTTTGACGAAGCCAAACCCTGCGCATTGCGCGTTGTAAGCGTAACACGGTACGTACCATCATATACATATTTATGCACCGGTGATTCTTCAACAGATGTTGAGTCATCTCCGAACTGCCAAAGCAGTTCTTTATAGTCTTTGGACGTACTGGTAAAATGAACGGTTTGATACTGAACTGAATCTGGAATTGAATATTCGAATCCAGTTACTGACCGCGGTTGATCCGGTACAATTTCCACCGACTTATCTTCTTTTTGACACCCTGTGATAACTGCTACCGTTAACAGAGATGCCGCAATAATTTTTGAAAACTTCATCATAATTAAATTACTTTAAATACAACATTGAAAGACTAAATTCCTGGGATTCCTGGTGCAGGAAATAACTGGCTCGTCGGAACAATACGGCGGCCTTCAAACACATTAAGAACTTCGTAAGTAAGCCTTGCCCGTTGTCCGCCAACGTTTTCGCGATGATGTACCTCAATTTTATAGCGTTTTCCTCTTTCCAGGAAGATAGTACCATTACGGCTCTCTTTATCCCATTCAGTAGTAAAGTCATTAACAATCGCTTTACCGTCAACGTACAATCTCGCTCCGTCATCCCACTCATTTTGCCAGAAACGATATTCGCCGCGTACCGGTGCTAGGAACTCACCTGTCCAACGTGTCGAAAAATTATCGTTACCGATTACCGGCACGTTGTTTTTTCTTGGCATGCTATTTTGCCAATCACCATCATTATTCCATTCAATTCTTGGCTCCAATCGAATCAAATCAGGATCACGCTTGTCAAAATCAAGCAACTGGTTGTTATTGAAGTATTCGGCTTTTAGACCGGTACCATTACCTGTAATGTAAGAGTTGTTGTCCAAATTAACTTCTGGTTGTACCAAAACAATCATTTTGCTTTTTGTAGGATGCAGAACGTGCTTATTCGCATCTTCCAGGCTTATTGCAAAGGCAAAACGCTTGTTGGCCTGAATATTGGCATCAAATACAGGCCATTCTATCTGCAAACGGGCAGTAGCGGTGCTTCTGTTTGATGCAATTCTTATGAGCGTATCAAGTGCAAACTTGCCCGAATCTAAGGCAATTGCATTTGACGGCAATTTCCCGGCCTTTACTAATTGAGCAATCGTATCTCTGTTCAGACGCACATGCACGTTGAATGCACTTGATGGCTTGCCCGCTAAATTAATAACTAAAGGAATTGTGATACCTGCGTTACCAGATACATAGTTCTTTTGGAAATCAACATCCATAATGCCACCGCCATTTACAAAGGAAAGATAGTGTATATCTTCCTCCTTTATAATTGCTTTAGTATCCACTACTACAAGGATGTTAGAATTCTTGGAATCAATCTGGTTACTCTTGCCCGGATCACTAAGTTTAAAGGCAAAGGCTATCTTTTTGCCCCAGTTGCGTTCAAGAGGCGTTAACCTCACCACTGCGACACCCGTAGCGGTGGTAGCTCCATACTCAACTTTTAGTACATTAGGATAATCTACCCCTCCATTAGGCATTATAATGGTGTTCTCTAATGTACCGTTAGTAATTAACTGATTAACGGTGTCGCTATTTAACTTGATTGCTACCTGGAAAGCTTTTGAAGCCGGCGCATTTAAAGTAATTTTAAAAGGGATCCTTACTGTCTCATTATCTTGGGTGATTTGATCGGTTATTACACCATCACCGGTCACGCTCCTCTGTTCGTTTTCAATCGGATCAACATTATCCAATTTGTTTTTGGTACAAGAAATAACCGATGCGGCCATTACTACTAATACCGAAAGGCTATATATAATCTTTCTCATAATCTTTTATATTTTATAACCTATATTATTGATCTAACCAAACTCTGCCATCCAAATCCCAACTTTCTCTGCTGGCTATTCTAAACCAATTAAATATCTGTGTAGGTATGTCGGTTGTTTGTGGTACAAAAACCGCCAATGCTTCGGCTGAAGGAGGGCAAATGATATCATTGAAATCAGTCCATTGGTAGTTACCAATCAATTTAAAGTCACGAGCTTGCGGGCCATAGTCAATGAAACGGTTACCTTCACCCTCAGTACAAGGCCAGTAGCCTGCCAGGAAAGAGTAATACGGATGACTTTCATCAATAGTTGTCTCACATGAGTAATTTTTGATTGTCGCATCCGGCAAGTCTGTTTTAAAGAAACGGACATCTGCCATATAAACATTCGGCGTACCGTGCCCCTGGCCATTCAAGAAGCCCATTTTTAGGGCGTTATGGTTGTCAAGGCTTCCCGCATCGGTAATATCCATTTCACTGTCAAAGTCGCCATTAGTGTAGGTACGTATATATCTGCGGCCACCTCTAAATTCGCATTTAACGCTCAGGTTCTTCCATATTCCCGGTTCCAGATCGCGACCACGACACTGTCTGTAATCACCATCTTTGGTACCTCTCATCTCGAAATACCAATATTTATCTTCCAGGTAAATTACCCAACCCACGGTAGGGTGCCCGCTTGACCACTCGCCGCGTTTACCCAAAATGCTTGGCCAGTAAAATTTTTCTTCGTTCTTTTTTACTTTAAGTTCTATGGTGAATTCTGTAGTATCGCCTAGGTTAAATACATCAGCTGTATCAATCTCTGCACGCACATCCTGATCATGCAGGCGTACTGTTTTGCCCAAAAATCTATTACCGGTAAACGGCTTGGTAATAATGCGTGGATGGTAACGAAGGTTACTGTACACTAAAAATGAATTAGCAGATGTGTTGCTGAAAACAGTATTATCATTATCGTTGGCTGGAATGGTGAATTTTCCACCACCACTCGACGCTATAACTATCAGCCAATCTTCGTTTTTATATTCTTCGCGACCTTTTAGCGCGCTCACGATATCTCCAACATAACCATCAAAAGTTTCAAGGGCTGATTTATAAGCAGGAAATGAGTTATCATAACCTGATGCAGCACCTGCTTTATCAACTGAAGTAAAGTGACCTACAATTAATGAAGCGGTATCAGTATTCAAATCATTTATAACAGCATCCTTAACTTCTGCATCAGTTGCAAAAGACTCACTTACATCCGTACCGGCAGTCAGGCTGTTCTTAAATAGTGCTGACGATGAGAAAGACACCATTTTAGTTGTGGTACTTACCTCTTTAACATGCTGAAAAAGTAATTTGTAAGTTTCCAGGTTATTTCCGTTAAGATCATTAGTAAGTACGTGATGTTTGTCTTTCTTTACACCGGTTAACATATTTGCCCAGTTGCTTATATCGGCAGTCGAGTCAGGATCGCTCAATGCTACCCAGCTGTAGATAGCTGTAGGTAACAGTGCTTTTATGTTAGGCAAATTGGCCGCGTTTACCGACTGGCCGCGTGCGCCATCAACAATAAGATATAAAACTTTTCGTTTACCGTAGCGCACATTGGCCGTGTCTTGATAATCCTTGTCAGGAAGCACTCTTACAAAGTCCTTGTTACAGGACACAATTGTACCGGCAGCAACCAGGCAGATGAGCAAGAATAGTAAACCCTTAAATTTTTTAATTTTCATCATCATTTAGTTTATGTATTTTACTTCAGGGTTATTCTAAAGTGATACGGGTTATGTTATTAGTGTTGACGTTATCAAACCTGTAAAAGCTACCGATAAGTAACAAAGCTCGTTTGTTATCAGCAGTTTTAGTTTCAATAATATCATTAAGATATCCGGAAAATGGACCGGTTGAGTTATAACCTGGTGCCAGGCTGCCATCAGGCTTAAGTATGGCAAATCCGTTTCTAGACACGCCATCATACCTTTTAAAGCTGCCGCTAATTACTATCAATCCATCGCTAAGCTGACGTGATGTATTGATGTAATTATCATAAACTTTATTTTTAAATGATTCATCTAATGTTCCGTCTTCATTAAGCAGCATTATACCGTTAACTGCCTTACCATTATAATGGCGGAAGCTACCAGTTACCAAATATTTTTTAGTAACACCATTATAAGTTACAAACCCTATGCCGTCATCAGCACCTGTACCAGTGTTAAAAGTATTATCAACGGTACCATCAGCCTTAAGTCTTACAATACGACCCGCCGGCTTTTGGTCGAAGGTTGTGAAACTGCCGAACAAAACAATGCGGTCGGCTAAAGCTCCCTCAGTATGCACTATAGAATTTACAGAACCATTGCCAGCCGGTAAACCTTTATGAGTAGAAAGATTAAACCGCCAGGTTGTATCTAATGAACCATCTGCGTTCATACGAAGCACTTGTCTAATCTCTGTACTATCAAGTATAACTGAGTCTTTGGAAAAATCATAGGTTGGCTTTCCATATCTGCGGCGCACATAATAACGGAAGTTACCAACAGCTAAAATTTTGTTTTGATGCTTGTAAACGTGAGATATAAACGAGTTAGTACCACCATTAAATTTAGGGAAATACTTAAGCGTATCTGAAGAATCCTTTGGTGTAGCAGGTCTCTTGTAAACCTGGATACCGATCGTGTCAACCGCCCCGGTATTTGTTAGCGCGGTGATGTTACTGATATTTTCAGTTCTTTGATCATAACCGCCGAAACCACCAGCTATTATAAAACGGTTACCCAGCTCTATCATGTCCGAAAGGTAGCCATTGGCGCCTTTTCTTGTACGGAACGAACGGTCGTACTCAAACTCAGCTGTTGTACGCACAATGCGGTTAAGCGGATTAATTACACCCTTATTATCAAAATTGGTAAAACCACCCAAAACAATATTCCTGCCATCAACAAGTGTGTACACCTTGCTAACCTCACCGTTGGCGCCCGCAGTTGCCCGGAACGACGGATCGAAGCTAATAAAGCCATTTACCTTAAATTGCGGACCTATAACCAATCTGTCATCTACAGAAAGCGAGGTGACACCACTACTACCAAATGCCGGTACTTTAACCTTTACATACGAATCGGTAACTTCTGTAATTTCACCTACCTCGCCATTGAACATGAACTTGAGTTTGTCCTTGTACTGCATTAAACCGGTAGCCTGAAAGGTTACTTCTGTACCAACGGCACCTGACGCCGGATTGGGTGCAGATGTGCTCAATGTTACACCTAAAGGTGGGTTGCCACCTGCATACGGATCTTCAAACACCTCATCCTTCTTTTTACATCCAAATAAGGTTATTGCGGCAACCGCTATAATATATATATGTTTAATTTTTTTCATATTACTATCAAACTTTAATGCCTTAATTTCCAGTTGAATCTCTTAAGCCCGTAATATACACATCGTTGTAAAAATCAATAGGATCAAAGCCGAGCGCGGCCCCGTCTGACACTAATGTATGTACTACACCGTTAGTTGGTTTTATATCTGACGAAGATATTAAATGCCTGCTTATACCGCTTGTAGGATTGGCTATGTCCGGAACATACGTTATTTGCAACTGGCGTGGGCCGATATATTTAACACCGTTTGCTGAGTTATACACCACGCCAATGTTTGACACATCCCCGCTATATGAGTAAAACAGCTGGCCAGGATATTGGCTTAATAGATCGTTATCTATCTGCGGATAATCTTTTAAGCGATTTACCCCTCTGAACATGTATCTTAAAAGATATTTGCGCCAAACTATAGGATCTATATCAGACAATTTCTTAACCGTGTCACGGTTCGCTCTGAATAAAAAACTGTTAAGCCCCCTCGCTCTAGTTATATCGGGGTCATAATAACCTATTGATCTTTTAATAACATCATCATCTGGTGCAAAAAAGGTAAAATCTTCTTTCCGGAACATTTCTTCCAAACCGGCAAGCTTTACAATTTGTGCTATAGTATCAAACGGCACCGGTTTTTGCTCCAGATATTCCATCATGTTTCCTGGATAATTTGGATTGGCTAATCCGCCGTCTGTGTAATAATTATCGCGTTTACAGCTTGTAAACAGGGCAAATAAGGAGCCTGCAACTATTGCAAGGTTTTTTATATTTTTTCTCATGGTTCCTCTTTTTTATTAATTACCACCATTTACCCAATACATGTTCAATGACATATATGGATTGTTATTTAACGCTGAACTTGATATTGGCCAAGTCCAGGCGCCACGGCTAAATTTATCTTGGGTAAGTACATTATAAGACCATTTGCTGCTTAAAATTCGTTTCGTACGTACCAAGTCAAAATAATGGTGTCCTTCCCCCATTAATTCCCTGGATCTTTCCAGAAAAATAAAATCCTTTAAATCTTGCGGAGAACCACCTGCGTAAGGAGCCGCACCAGCTCTGTTACGAACCATATTCAGCATATTTATAGCTTCTTGCTCCTGACCTGGCAGTTCGGCTAAAGCCTCCGCACATAGTAATATCTCACCAGCATAACGGAAAATCATGAAGGTATTATCAGGGTTAGCATCCTCTTCACCTGTAGCAAATGCATTCTGCGCAAATTTCAGCATCATGAAACGACCATTATCTGAGTAGATGTCATCATTAAACCACTTAGTTACGCGCTTATCATCACCATTTGGATATAGTTTTTGCATATACTCACCTCTGTAATAAGCAAAACTAACACGGTGAGTGTATTCGGGGCGTTTATATGGGTAATGTAAAAACATATCGCCAAAAGGCGCAATAGCCGAATTTTGATCGCCGTAATTTATACTACGGTAAAATTCAAACAAGCTTTCGTCAGAACGGCCTTTGATCACGTCAGCCCATTGTTCCATTGGTAGCAAACGGTAAGCCTTGCTTGCAACCAGTTCGCGTCCCAAATCTGCAGTAGCCTGGTAGTACTTAGTGGCATTACCACCATCAAAACCTGCATTCCACATGTTCATCTCCATCATAAGTGCAATTACGCTACCACGATTTGCACGTACACCTTTCAGTGCCGGGTCACTGTAAGTCCATGGCATTTTGTCCTTATATTGAGCAAGATCAGCAATACATTTATTTAATACTGACACCATGTTTTCACGTGGCAACGCCGGTGTATGGAAAGGATCAGTATAGTAAGGCACGTCACCATATAATCTTACCATAAAGAAGAAAGCAAGGTTACGCAAAAATGACGCTTCGCCTTCAAATTGTGTCTTTTCGGACTCACTTACCCCGGGGATGCCCTCTTCTAATTTATCAATCAAAAGATTAGCGCCCTGCACAACTTGGAAATAACCTTTCCAATCAGTTATTTTAGAAAAATTATACCAGTTCCACGGCTTGCTGCCATCTATTATTCCGAGTATGTCGTTTTTTCCTAATGCCTCAACAAAAGCACGTGCATCCGGATTATCTGCCTGTGGCTCTGCCAATACCTCGCCGGAACGATATTCGCCAACGGCACCAGCGTAATGTGTTTCATTTATTTTGCCAAAGAAAATCCTTGACATGTCATATATATTAGCGATTACGTCGTCTTTCGACTTGTAAAAATTGTTGCCTGTCAGCTTATCAATAGGCTGTATGTTCAGGAATTTTTTACAAGATGGTAATGCGAAACCTCCCGCAATTACTAACATGTATATTATAGCTTTTTTCATGATACAGTAGCTTATTTACTTGTATTTAATTCGAGATTTAAACCGATGTTGTAAACACGTGGTACCGGATAACCGTTAGATACGTCACGACCTAAAGAAGTAACGTTTTCAGGGTTAGGTCCGCTATACGATGAAAAGGTGATGAGGTTATTGGTAGATAAGTATACCCTTGCGGAGTTGAAACCAAATCTGCGAACAAAGTTGCGTTCAAACGTGTAAGCGAAGGTTACGTTGTTCAGTTTAAAATATGACCCACTCTCTTGCCATAGTGTCTGTTCAGGACGCAACGGCAGAATTCTGTCAAACCTGGCAAAATCATAAGGGTTAGGATATTTGGTGTTTTGACCAGGACTACGCCATATGTCCAGGTTATCCAATGGAACAACCGCTTGCGGTGTAACCGGGTTACCATCATTGTCCACAGCAAGTGGATTACGCATAATTGCCATACGGTCAGACAAGGCATTGTTGAGAATGGTTCTTTTTGCTGTGAACGTACCGTAAACATTAAGTGCAAATTGTTTGTACGTAATATTGGTTGACACACCACCTGTTAATAACGGCTGCGCGTTACCGGTGATTTCATAATCTCTTGAATCTAAGATATAGTCGCCATTAGAGTCTTTGATACGGGGATCGCCACCTTCAAAAGCAAGACCGTTTGAACGATAACGCAGACCTGTAACAGGATCCACAGGAACATCCTGGTTTGTTGGGTAAACACCTTGGTTAATGTACAGGTAGTTTGATAGTGTATTGGTACCTACCCTGTAGACTATGTGCTGATTGTATGCAGAGCCATCAAAGCGAATGTATTGCCCGTTATACTCAGCAGGTAAACGTAATAATACGTCGCGGTTAATTGCACCGTTTGCTGATAGCTGAACCGTCCAGTCTTTAGTTTTAATAGGCACTGTGGACAACTGTAATTCATAGCCGTAGTTAGCGATACCTACATCGTTACTTGCCAGTATACTGAAACCGGTCATGTCAGCCAATTGGCGGTCAAATAACAGGTTATCAACTTTTTTGTAATAAGTTTCAAACGTAAGGTTAACACGTTCCTGGAACAAACCAATATCAAAACCTAAGTTGTACTGAGTTGTAGTGGCAGGCTTTAATGACGGGTTAGGAATAATACCATAATTTATACCAATGGTTGGATTATTGTTGAAGTTACCATTAAGGTTATAAATACCGTATATACTTTGCAAGTTACCCGTTGGACTGATATTTTGTCCCCAGGTTAACCTTAAAGCACCGTAGCTTAACCATGACCAATTCTCAAACCAGTTCTCTTTGTTAAAGTTCCAACGAAGACCCACTGATGGGTTTTTTGAATAAGGGTTATCTAAACCGTTTAACGATGTACCATCCAAGCGATAAGAGAACTCTGCTACGTATTTACGTTTATAGTCGTAAGTGAAAGCGCCTGCAAATGATGCTTGTGTTGCATTGTTATAATTCTGCAATACACCACCACCACGCGAGTTATAGGAGTCATAACCGATAGGGCCTTGCAACTGGTCGTTAGGGCTCCTGTCCTGACGGATGATACCGGCCTGGTAACCTCTTTTGTAAATCTCATTAAACACATTAATAAAAAAGTTGTGATTCTCTTTCAGCGTTTTAGCATAAGTGATGGCGTTACGGTTATACAAAGTATAATCGCGGCCTTCGTAGTCATACACACGTGCATATTGCGAGTTTGCAGCAGCCGGAGTAAATGTTGCCTCTGCATTTGATGTGTAATCATAGCTCAAGCTTGATGACACGGCGAAGCCTGGAATGAATTCATAACGACCATCAACGTTGGCGCGCAAGTTTCTGGAGCTGTTGCTGTTCTGCGTTTTGAGCGCAGAGGTAACACCATTTGATGCCAAATAGAAAGATGGCGGGGGTAACAATGTTGATACCTGACCATTGGCGGCAACACCTGTTTGGAGTATACCTAAACCGTCACCTTTACCCTGGCTACCCACAGCGCCGAACAATGAACCGAAGAAACGGAACTTTTCAGTTGGCTTAAACTCCATGTTCATGTTAAGTGTATACTTGTCGAAGCCTGTATTTTTGATTACACCACCCTCTGAATAATAACCTAAGTTGGCTTTGTAGTTGAACTTAGGGTCACCGCCATCAAGAGCAAGGTTATGTGACTGATTATAAGTGTTACCGTAGAAAATATTCTGCCAGTTGGTTGAATTGTTCCAATAAGCGTTTAAGCTGTCCGCCAAAAATGGAGTACGGCTAATTTGTTGTAACTGTGAAAGCGAAGTTGCATTGCTAAGGATCTGATTGATCTTAAATGCGCGCTCAGAATTACCGCCCAACGTTTCGCGTAATTTTGGAGGTGTGTTAAGAAAGAAGTTAGATACATAACGTACACGAGGTATTTTTGAGTTACCGCGTTTGGTAGTGATGATGATTACACCATACGCACCTCGCGAACCATATAATGATGTAGCTTGGGCATCTTTCATTACCTGTATACTTTCAATATCCTCCTGAGGAATAAGCGATAACGGGCTTACACCAGGTCCTTGCGTTTGAAAGCCATATTCAGAAGCTTTATCTGCATCCAAAGGTACTCCGTCAATGATGTATAACGGAGACGTAGGTTGCAGGAAAGACTCGTTACCATTACCTGTAACACTTAATGTTGACAGACCACGTACCTGAACCGAACCACGGAAACCTGGAGCACCAGTGTTATTCTGGATATTAAGACCAGCCACCTTACCTTGAAGCAATTGCTCGATGTTAGATACCGGTACGTCCTGAATTTCTTTACCGCTGATAACGGTACCTGAACCAGAGAAGGTTTCTTTAGTACGCTTTTGGTAGGCAACTACTACAACTTCTTCCAGGGCCTTTTTGTCCTCAGTCATGTATACTGTAAGATTTTTTTCTTCGCCGGTAGCTTTAATGCTACGCTGCGTATAACCCATGAACGAAAATGTAAGTGTTGCTCCTGCTGGTACACTCACCGTAAAACGGCCTTTACCATCAGTTTGTATTAACCCTTTACCGTTTGCTGCTATGGTAACACCAGGCAACTCAATGTTTGCTGCTTTGTCTATTACCGTACCACTAACAGTAATTGTTTTTGTTTGCGAAAATGCGTTTGTACACAATACAATGCAAACAACAAGCACTGTGTAAAATAGTATATGTATTCTCATTGTTTTGGCTTTAAAGGTTAATTACTCGTCTTTAAACTTAGGGTTCTCCTTTTTGAAATGAAATACTATCTCCCAGTCGCCTGGTTGATAAATTGCAAAGTCAATCCCAAAGCGGGCAACTACCCTTTCTCCACCAAAACCAACTCTTGAATATGCAAATTCAGCGTGATCCCGTGAACCACCTGGTGCGTATTTAGTTACAATGTTCACTAAAGGGATAGGATAGGCTACATCATACTGTACATATTCATCATTCTTTTGCATATTGAAACCATGCACAATGTCAGCCCATTTGGTTTCATTAAATAATGAAGGGCGCATTGGTATTGAATCGGTATTCAAAAATTTGAAACGCAGGGAATGACCATTACCACCTGTGAAAGGACGGATATAAACAACAACATCATTTTTATCGTCGTTACTTTCCAGGTTCTTTTCTGAAACATCACCGATAACACCATTCAGGAAAGGACGAATGTAATTACGGCTGGTAGTATCATATGGCCTTTTAGGATGTGGTGCAGGCTTACCAGAGTAAATGTTAAAGTCTTCAGATGGCTCATAAGGACGCTCCCTGAATGGCCTAACCTCAAAGTCTCTGATAACAGTTGTGCCACCGGTATTAGTTAAACGCAAATCAAAAAAGCGGGTATCCTGAGGAAAGTTCGTGCTATCGGCAGAACGTGGGGTGATCAGCTGATTTGTAGCAGATGGCCACATGATAAATTCGCCTGAAGAACGAACCTCAAACAATGGATGGTCTTCTAACTTACGTTTTGCTTCAATCTCCTCAAGGCTTTTTTCAAGACCTGTGTATGCTGCTTTCCAAACATATGTCGGGCGCACTTGAAATAAGTCTGTAACAGGTTGACCGTTGCCATATCTGGCATTGATTATTTCAAATTTAATAGGCTGGGTGGAGTTATCTCCGTTAAACCCGCCCATTAAATTACTTCTGCCTATTATTGGTTCAAAAACCTTGTTGCTATAATTAACATTGTTACTTAAATAATCCTTCTCATTCGGAAGGTCAAATATTTTCCTGCAACTACTAAAACCTGCAACCGCAACCATCAGGAATACACATTCTTTTCTGAAGATTGAACGCATATAATGCATCGTATTATTTTTTTGGATTTTCATTGCTTACTTTACTTTATTAATGGTCCACTCTGCTAGTTGGAACGGCGCGTTGCCTCTGAGTTCAGAAATATCTATACGATAGTATTTATAAGCTTTGGTATTGGTAAACCTAAACACCTTTGTTTGGTAGCGCTCTTCAAAGAAGAAGTTACTTCTCCGATCAAGCTCAACCCAGGTACTGCCATTATCTGAACCTTCGAATGTCCATGCTTTAGGGTCACGTTCAGGCGCGTCGTTGGCAGATGTTAAAGTGTACACACCAGATACTACTGGCTCCTTAAATTCAAACTGCATCCATACCCGGCCATTGAAATCGCACAGATACTTGGTATGGTCGTCACCATCAATAACTTTCTTAGATCCCTCACCATCGTCAGGGCCACCGTTGTTATCGCGTAGTACACTTAGTTTACCTCCTACTTCAACAATAAGGTTTGGCGGCGGCGGCACAAAGGTTAGCCTTTTAACGAACTCATCAAAACCAAATAAGTGATCCGGAGATAACACGTGCACTATACCATTTTTTGTACGAATGTTATTTGAACCCGTAGTTGCGTTTGACCAGTATCTTACAAACTTGCTGCGTTTAGTGTTGCTGAACTCTATAGTAACCGGACCAATGCCTACGTTACCTGATGCTGAGCTCTGAATTAGTTTGGCATGCATAGGATAACCATATCTCACACCCGCTAAATCCAAACCATCTTGCAATGTAAGCGAATCTGAAGGGCGCTGCCCCCTGATAATATAATAAGATACCATAGTATCAAGCTGTATACCGTCTATGTTAGATAAAAATAAAGGGTCTTTATCTTGCTGTCTTCTTAAAGTGTTTAAGTTGGTAAGCGCAAGTTGAAAACTAGGGTTAGTAACTGCAAACAATGTTACGTTACTATCCATTAACGTCTCTTTAAGACCAGCTCTTTCTGCTGCTACCAACAATGAATCATAAACACCAGGTTTACTTTTCAAATAGTCATAGGTAGTACCATTAAAAGTGGGATCGTTATCCTTTGCGTCATAGTACCCGCCATCCTTTGTACAGCCCGATAACCCTGCCACTATCAGCAATAACCATTTAAGGTTTTTCATATATTTTCCAGTGTAATTCATATATGATTAATTATTTCCAGTACGAATTTTGAGTTAATAAATCGTTTTGCACTAATAGCTTTCGTGATATCGGCCAATAAATACCGCCCCTGTTTATCAAATCAGTGAAGGCTTGGTTGTCTTCCGGCTTAATTTTATGATACCTTACCAGGTCAAACCAGCGCTGGCCTTCACCCAGAAGTTCGCGATGACGTTCTTCAAATATCAAATCAATAATATCCTTCTCGCCAAATTGCGGTTCGGTAATACCTCTCCTTTCCATCGCGTTAGTAAGTTCCGTTTCAGCACCGGCAAGGTCGCCTAACACCGCTAAGGCTTCAGCTCTTAGCAACACTATATCTTCCAGACGAGTGAACACTAATGCACTTGTGAAATAGCGGAAGTTTTGATCTGTGCCACCACCTTGAATACATTTGATTTTGCTGAAAATTGGATACTTACCATTCAGGTTAACGAAGTAACGCTCTGACACAGGCTGACCCAAAGTGTCCATGCTGAAACGCTCGTCTTTCGGCTGATCAAATATTTTCAGGATGGTATCCTTAGTCATGTAAATATCCGGAACCTGCTTGTTCAATACAGGTTGAGCCAAAGTAAGCTCCTCTATGTGACCAGCAACGGCCCCGTCTATATGACCCCAATCTGAGTTGAAAGCAAAAATGTGGCTTGGTCTCTTATTAAAGAAGAATCCGTTTGGGTTAGTAAGATCGCCGGTGTTAGTGTAACCTATACCACTTTTGCTATAATTGTCTTCAACAAATTTAGCGTAAGTAGCTACATCAGTGTAGTTGCCTTGCCATGCAGCAACATGCGCTAATACCGCATAAGCTGTATTTTTTGTGGCTAACGCACCACCCCAACGAGTTGAACTTTCTCCGTAGTAATCACCTTGTTGCTGAATATCATTACTGCTATAAGCAAAAGGCAAATCGGCCGCGGCTTTTAACATTTCCTGAGTCAACCAGGCAAGTACCTTATCTTTATCTTCACGGGCTTGTTTATCAAACTTACCATCGTGAGATGAAGTAATGAGCGGCACATCGCCCCAAATACGTACCATGTAGAAGTAAGCAAAAGCGCGTAAAAAACGTGCCTGAGCCATATCCACCGTCAGGTTAGATTCCGTGTAGCGCTTATCAGCTGCAAAAACGTCCGGAGCTTTTTCCAAAAACAGATTGGCCGCATTAACAATAGCAAAAAACCTCGTCCAGTCTGACAGTGATTCCACTACCGGATAAGATGCGTTTAATTGATTGCTGATAATAGCTTTCAGATCTTGACGATTAGGGCTCGAGAATTCTCCAGTACGTACGTCACCGTAAATCCAGTACCCATCGTTATCTGATAGCGCTGCTCTGGTAAGACCATATACACCCATCAATCCGCCGCGGGTGTCTTCGAGCTTGTTCCACATGTTCTTTTCACCAACTACCCGAACAGAATCCTTATCCAGAATTTTGTTACAGCCAGCTAAAGCCGTGAGGAACATCATTGATATATAGAATATTTTTTTCATTTCTCTGTATAATTTATATTGGAAACCTGTTCTATTATAAATCCATCTTAACACCAAGTGTATATGTACGTGGTATAGGCTGGCCATAACCGGCATCATAGCCTGTATACCCCGCTAATTCCGGATCTTGTCCTGTGTAAGATGTTACAGTAAACACATTAGCTACCGAACCATATACGTAGAAGCGAGTTATATTTTTGCTCTTACGCTTCATTATTGAAGTAAGGTCATAACCTAATGTTAAGTTCCTTAATTTCAAGAATGATGCATTTTCTAAGAATAAGTCCTGGTCTACACGGTATGGCAACACAGTGCTCCATGGGTTATACAGCGGGTATTTAGAATAATCGCCCCTTTTCTCCCAGAATGTAATTTCCTTAACCGAGTTCACTTCGCTGTTACCTTCACGGTTTACAAAGTCAAAACGGTTTGACATTTCCTGGTTAATTAACTTGCGGCCCAGGTTAAAGTAAAAGTTCATTGCAAGGTTCCAGTTGCCGTAACGCAGGTTGTTATCAAAACCACCGGCTACAGTTGGCAAAGAATGGCCAGCAAGTACTTTGTCATTATTGTCAATAATGTTGTCGCCGTTTACGTCTTTCCAGCGCGGGTCGCCAGCCTTAAGAGCCGTACCGTTATATTTAAGCGGTTGGCCGTCAACAACCGGTACATCTGCATCAGAAGTGTAAATGCCTTCGTTAACGAATAACCAGTACTGATCAACCGGTTGGCCTACACGTAGTAAACGATTACCGACAACAATCTCGTCAAGACCGCGAGGCAGCGCTTGTAATTTGTTAGAATTGTGATTAAGGTTCAGGCCTGCAGTCCAGCCTAATTTCTCTTTACGGATTATGTCAGCACTGATAGCTACGTCTATACCGCTGTTTTTTACAGACATGCCGCTCTCCAGTGACTGTTTGTACCCATATTCTGCATAATCAGGAATACCCAGTATCAGGTTTTTCTCTGTTTTAGTATACCACTCTAATGACAGACGGAGGCGATTATCAAGCATTTTTGCATCGGCGCCAACATTTATTTGCTCCGAATATGCCCATGGAATTCCATAACCTATCCAACCGGCCGAGTATGGACGGGTAAGTACTGCTATACCGTTGTATCCTGGTACTGTAAGGTTACCGGTGTAACCAACTTGTGCGGTGTATTGCGGACCTTGTGCATAATTGTCATAAACGTTAAGTCTACCCAATCTGCCAACACTAGCACGCAATACTAGATCATTTACAAAAGTCTGCTCATCAAGCAATTCCTTTTTAACGTTCCAGGCTGCAGATACTACCGGTGAGAAAAACCAGCGGTCAGTTGGCTGAGCGTTTGACGAACCATCTAAACGTAATGTAGCAGCGATGGTATATTTCTTGTTAAAGGTATAATCAGCTTTGCCGTAGAATGACAACAGATTTTCACCTGTTTTATCCAGGAAACGGAAAGTTAACTCACGTGGAAACGCCAAAGGAGTTAAATAGTTACCTGAGTTAGGGTCTGACTCTAATAGGTTAATCTTGATATAGTCGTTGGCGCCGCGATAAGCGTATGCGTTGCTATATTTATAAGTATCCCACTGTATAGATTGGCCTGCTTCAAAATGAAAATCATGAACATTGTTTAAGTTCAAATCATAAGTCGCTTTGTTATCAATCATTATACGTTGGTTAAAACCATAGTAGTTTGATGCATAACTATTGTTTTGCAACAAAGTACGTGCGTAAAACACATCGCGGTAACCTTCGTTATAATCCACGTTGAAAGTGGTAGAGAATTTAAACTTACCCAATAAGATAGCTATACGCGCGTAACCGTCAATAATATTGGTCTTGTTATCATCAAAACCCTTTTCGTACTGCGCTATGTAATCAGAATAATAATCTTTGTTAGGCGGCAGCGGCGCAGTCATGTCTGGAAAGTAGTTTACCTGCGTAAACCTGTCGCGGAGATAACGGTTACGGTCTCGCTCCAAACGGTTAGCATTTACCATCGCCGTAAACAACAACCATTTTAAAGGTTTCATACTGATGTTGAACATAGCACTGTAACGGTTAATACCCGTACCATCCGCAACACCCTGGTTTTTGGTATTACCTAATGAAAAGCGGAAGTTTGCGCGATCTGTACCACCCGAAATGCCAAAGTTTATACCATAAACAACTGCATTACGATAATAAAGGTCAGTCCAGTCAGACTTTCCACTGTATACATTATTCAATGAGTCGCTTAGGTAAACCGGGTAATTCTCATCATCAGAGTAGCGACCGTTGGTCGTATAAAGATCATAAAAACGCTGTCTGAAGGCGTTTTCATATTTACCGTTTATTGTGGTAACACCCGGACGCTGAACTAAACCTACATAAGAGTTAAAGCTGATGTTACGGACATTGCCAGGCGTTTTTGAAGTAAGAACAATTGCACCATTAACAGCACGGGGGCCATAAATAGCTGTAGCGGCAAGGTCTTTTAATACCTCAACCGACGCAATGTTGTTCATATCTATTCCGGCGAAAATATTTGTTGCAGGGCCAAGGCGATTGAAATCATATTGTTGGATGTCAAAAGCAAAAGGATGTTCTGTAACAAGAGGAATACCGTCTAATACAACAAGAGGTTGAGATTGATACTCATCTCTGCGTGAAAGTAACGGAAGCGCAGCGCCTCTGATGTACATCGGTTGCTCGGTACCAGGCTCGCCAGATGGCTCCTGCACATACAAGCCTGCTGCCTGCCCTTTTAAATACTGCTGCAAAGATATTGCAGGGAAAATTGCCAGTTCTGCCGGTGTTTTTGCAGTTTGGTCAGATAAGGAGTTGTACAGCGTGCGCGTCTTTGCTGTAACAATACTGTCCTGCAACAAAGAGTCAGCAGGTACCGTATCTTTTTTGGTGGTATCCTGCCAGAAGTGAGTTAACTTGAATTTGCTTATCGCCCCCTCATTATTCTTCGCTAAGCCGTTAGATGCATTTATAGCGCTCAAAACAAAAACTACAAAGCACAGCCGATAGTATCGCATAATTAATGGATAATTTAAATTGATTAAATAAAAAATGGATTTTTTGGATTATACTCTACCTGAGAACAGCAAGGTATTTATGCGATCTGCGATATCCAAAAGAATGGGTGTAACGTAAAAATTTTACTCATAAATTTTCAATTTTAGGTTTAACTACAGTATATATAATAATAAAAGAACTAATTAATCAGGTTAAGTTTAAGTACTGTGATTATGACGTTTAATAATCGGTTTAGCAAATATAAACGAACGTTATTGTTTTGTCAAAAATTATTTACAATTGATTACAAATTTATTTATATAATACCGTTTTACTTTTCAAATTATAAATTTGTTAATCTTTAACGAATTTTATTAACAAATTGATATCAAAAAATAAGGTTAAACGGTTTTAGCATTCAGCTTACGTTAAAAATTGTTATAAAGTCCGCGTTTTTATGCGTAATGTTTAGCAACTTATTAGTTATGGTAAAACCTCTTACCAAACAGATATTATTAACATCGTTTTCATAAAGTGATGTACTATCTTATCATACTTTTTGAATGACAAATTTGTACAGTCAAACAATGCAAACAATCGTGTAACTTATCAGACCAGCGAAAAACTTAAAACTCGCAAAGGCCAATTGGTCACGTTGTTTTAAAACTGAAAACAAAAAATAGAAAATGGTGTATTATGGTTCAAATCGGAATTACAATGCTAAATATTTTATTTACCAATAGCTAAAATATTTCACTTTTTAACATATTGCTGCTAACAGTAAACAAACATTTGCTATAATGGCAAATATTTCCAGCATTACTTGTAATTTTCTTAAACCGTTAGCACTAAAGCAAGTAAGTGACATGCAGCAGCGCCATAAAACGGGTACCTGCTGTAAAGGCAATGCCGTTTACAGGTTGTTCATTCCTCAGTCGGGTTAGGGTTTCAAACTGCGTTTCGCGCCATTTAACATTAAACAGATTATTCACGGTTAAACCAACTTCGTATTTTTTGCTGGTATAATTAATTACCAAGTCATTTATAAAGTAGCCGTTAGCCGTAAGGCTATAATCTTCGTTAGCAGCACGGTTGCCAAGCCAGCGATACCTCAAGCTGCCGTTTAAACCACCGGTTAACATCAGTGTAACTCCACCAGTGCTGCTCCAAACCGGTGCTAAAGGAATATAATTTTCACCTTTAAGGTCGTCGAGCGAACGACCCCGTGCGTAATTTAAGTCCGCATCTAAATAAAGTGACTTAACGGGTTGGTACCTGGCCGAAAGGTCGGCACCTATGCGGCGTGTGCGGCCGCTAAATTCTACGCTTCCACCATCGCCTGCATAAACGTACTCCTTATGCAGCTTACTGTACCATACGGCAGCATTAATAATAAGATTATTGACGGGCTTAAGTACCGTGCCTAAATCTGCACCGTAGGCTGAGGGTAAAGTATTCCCACTGGTTTGCGCTACCACTACCCGGGCATCGTTAGAGTGAAAACCTTTCCCTGCGAAAAAGTAAAACTGCGCCTTTGAGCCCACCCGGTAATTAATTTTTAATTTAGGGCTTAATACATTGTTATTCGCTGTATACAAACCCGCACCATGCAATGTGCTGTCTGCCGCGAGTTTGTTATCATAGCTATAATAAAACTGATCAAAGCGCAAACCTGCGGTTACAGAAAGCCTGCTCGATAGATCCAGCGTTTCATTTAAGTAAGCGCCGGCACTCCACTCATTTATATCACCTAACTTGATGGGATTAATTAAGGTATACCTTTTTACAGTATGTGATAGCTCCGAACCTCGAGTAGCATCAAATCTGGTATTGAGCCCAAACTCGCTTATCCATTTGCTGCTGCCTAAATAGCCCTCGTGTATGTAGCTACCATTATAGCCAGCCATATTGCGTTTTTCGCGCTGCGTAATTTCATCGCCGTTAACACTATCAATTAAAAGAAAGGTGAAGTTGCTGAACAGGTCAAAGTCGTAGTAAGAGTAATAAAGCTGGTTCTTTATCAGGTCATGATTATGTAAACGGGTAGAAAGCTGCGCGTTTATGTTTGTACGAGCAGTGCGCCCGCCTTCGTTTGGATCTAATTGCCCGTAAAAGCCAACGGTACCATTGTCAACAGCATTTTGCGGTATCTGGCCGGATGCATCCCATTTGCTGTATGCTGTCCCCGCCGAGACGGACAAGTTATTGTTACTGTTTAACCTTGCGGTGTATTTGGTAAAAAAATTGAAGCGTTTGAAAAGTTGAGTATGATCAAAGTAACCATCGCTGTACCGGTATTCAGAAGCAACATACCAGGATTGCCCTTTACGGCGGGCTTTGTCATCGAGTAAATTTAACATAGCTAATGCTCTGACTGTGCCATACTGACCGGCCTCCCCTTTCACCTGACTTTTCACAGCGTCGGCCGTGCGAAAATCAACAAAACCGGTAACGGCCAAATCGCCTTTCGTTGCATTATACATACCCTTTTCATAAACTGTATTGTCGATAGTTTCGGGTATGATGAAGTGACTGTCGGCATAACCCTGCCCATGCGCATGTGATACCATATTAATAGGCATCCCATCTACACTTAAATTAATGTCAGTGCCATGATCGTTATCAAAGCCGCGCAGAAATATTTGTTCGGCTTTGCCCCCACCCTGGTGCTGCCCGATAAATAGTCCTGGCACAATACGTAAAACCTCCTGCGAATTGGAGATGCCGCGCAGCCGGATATCTGCCTCGCTGATTGCGCGATATGGGTTGTTGCTTCCAGCGTTTATCACTACATCAGCCAGTTGTGTTTGTTGTGGCGATAAAGAAAGCGTAGTACCGCTTTTGAATACGACGACAGGAACGCGTAAAGTGCGATAGCCTATTGCAGATATCGACAAGGTGTCTGCAGATGAGGACGAACGTTTCAAAGCAAATCTTCCGTTGTCATCGGTAACTGTATGATCATCTCCCACTGTAACATTAGCACCTCTTACAGCGGAAAAGCTCATGCTATCGGTAACGATACCGGAAACGGTTACCTGGGCAAATAGTGCGCGACTGATTAAAAGCAGTAGAAATGAAAGGAGATATTTTAGCATCGATCAATAAAAAGTGCTAAAATTAATCAAAATTAGCAAGTAGGATAACCCCTCTTGTCCTCAGTAATATGAATTGTAAAACCAGCGTTTATTTTTCTTCAAACTCTTGTTAACGGTTGAAAGTTTGGCCGCGCATTTGCACCTTTACAGCAAAACATTACATTATGGAATTAACATATTACGGACACGCCTGCTTCAGCGTGCTTATTAATGGCAAAAACATTTTATTCGACCCATTTATTACACCTAACGAATTAGCGAAAGATATTGACGTAAACGCAGTTCCGGCTGATTACGTTTTTGTGAGCCACGCGCACTTTGACCATATCAATGATGCAGTAGCAATTGCACAACGTACAGGCGCTACAGCAGTAGCCAGCTTTGAGGTGCAGGCATGGTTAGGTAAACAAGGTATTGAAAAAGTACAGCCGCTTAACCCGGGTGGACAGCTTTCGTTAGATTTTGGCAAAGTGAAAGCCACAATCGGTCAGCATTCAAGCAGCTTCAACGATGGCACCTACGGCGGCGTAGCGTCCGGCTTTATCGTACAAAGCGAGGCAGGTAATTTCTATTACAGCGGTGATACTGCACTTACGCTGGATATGCAACTGGTACCGCGCTGGGCAAAGCTAGACTTTGCGGTACTACCGGTAGGCGACGTGCTGACCATGGGTTACGAGGACGCTGCAGAAGCCTGCAAAATGGTGGGCGCAACAAAGGCGGTAGGTGTACATTACGATACCTTCGGCTTTATAAAGCTCGACAAAGAAAAAGCTGTGAGCTACTTTAAGGAGCAGGGCATAGAGCTATTGCTACCAGCTATTGGTGAGACTGTAACACTATAATAAAAAAAGCGGGTTTCGTTATCGAAACCCGCTTTTCTATTTTTAATGCGATCGGATGATTAACCAGATATAGCCAGTAAAAAATCCATATCTAAACCGTTGGCCAGTGCCTGTGCGTGTTTGCCATAAGGTTTACCGGCCAGCCTTACTCTTTGGTTTCCGTTGATTCCCTGCAATTGTACAAGGCGCTGCTCGTGCTTATCTTCAACATCCAACAGATTGTAAGCTTGTTCAGAGATCACCATATCGTTATTCATGGCCTTTGTTTCAGCCTGTAAACGCGATGCAATGTTAACAGGCAACCCCATAACGGTAAGCTGTTGATGAGTTTCCCAGTCAATCTGCCCAACAACTACGTTGCCGGCATGCAGGCCCATACCCATTTCGAGCGGGTGGCCATAATAAGCCTCGGCATAATTGCTGTTGAATACGTTAAGGGTTTCAAACATCATCTTTGCGGCATCATAAGCCTGGTTTACCGCTTCTTTTAAACCGTGCTGCAAACCAAATACTGCATACAAGCTATCGCCGGCACGCTCAATAACCCGCCCTTTAAAATTGGTGACTACTTTGGTGAATACTGAAAACAGACGGCTTATCACTTGTATAAGTTCCTTCGGCGGATGCATTTGCAACATAGCGGTATAGTTGCGGATATCCAGGAACAACAGGGCTAATTCTTTTTCGGCGTCAGCAGCAGGCGCCGGTATATTATTAATTCCTATCGGGTCGTTACAATTAATCTTTTGCGGGCAAAGATCATTGATGAGGGCATCACCCGCCAGTGCGGCCTCAAGGCTGCTTGTATATGTTGTGTTGGTGGTAAATGTTTTCATAAACGTTACGGCTTTTATTGTGATAGACGTAAAGCTCAATAAAACATTTTAAATAAAATTACACTTTGTGTCGTCGTGATGTTTGTATGACTGCAATGTTAGTTTGGTTTGACAAATCTAAAATCAAATCAACGCAATCATGCTTTGGTCCATATCCGTGTGTTTAAATCAAGCTCTGTTACAATGCCATACATGAAACGGATTGTAGAAATATCTTTTTCTAAAACACCGGGTTTAAGCAAACTGGAATATACGGGCGGTTCAAAATAATTGTGTTGCAAGGGAAAGGCGATATACATCCGCGAATCTATAAAAGATAAAGATATGGTAGCCGAGCAACGTTCGTTCAGCTCACATATACGGTCCATAAGTGCGGGGGTAAGTATGTATCGCGCTTCTATCTGGTCGGTGCTATAGGTAACGAACGTTTTCTGAAATGATTGGTTCTCCAGCTCTACTACATCTTTATTCCCGAATGAAAAGATGTTTTTTGAAAACCAGGAGCCAAACTTAGTCCCAAAATCCTGTGGCCTGACTACAGTTACACCTCGAAAGTTTTTGTTAAAATCGGCGCAAAAAATGATACCGCGAAATATGTCATGCCACTCTGTTCGTTTACCATTTTTAGTCTGATGCTCGGTTTTATATTCGGCGTGAACCTCTGCAAAATAAAACGAAGTTTTGCTGTCCTTACCACTGATAAAATCTTCCGTATGGTATCTGTCGGGCGATGTAGTAAACAATTGCGACTCCTCAAACTCCCGCTCAGGTATGCCCGCATCAGGTTGTAACCTTAGGGTACTATTTATATCACTTAATGCAACGGCAATAACACCTCCTTTGAATCCGGCACGATAATCGGCGTTCAGGTTGCTGGCTTTGGTAAGAAAAATTATTGCCGGAACAAGCGCACATATTGCCACTACTATCCCGGCAATAACATAATCAAAAATAAACCCCACTGCTCCTGCAATTACCATCAGCACTATGCATATAATGCCTTTGATATATTGCTGAGCTAACGTGCGCCGGCTTTGTTCCAGCTCATGCAGTGCCGCATCAATAGCAGCATTTCGTGCAACAAGCTCTGCCATTAGTTTTTAAACAGTTCTTTAGCGCTGATACTCTGACGCTCCTGCTCGCTTGCAGCTAATACCGGCATAGGCGAGTATTTTAACATGCCTGCTAATAAGTTGCCTGGGAATTGCATAATAGCATTGTTATAGGACGTAACGGACGCATTGTAATTGCGGCGCGCTGCTGCAATCTGCTCTTCACTTTCGGTCCAAGCCGATTGAAGATTAAGAAAGTTATTGCTCGCTTTCAAATCGGGATAGTTTTCTACACTTACCATTAAACCCTTTACGGCTGCACCTATTTGCTGATCCAGGTTGACCTTATCAGCTTCGCTAAGGTTGGGTGCTACGGCCCGGGTGCGCAGTTCAGTAAGGCGACTAAGCGTTGCGGATTCGTGCTGTGTATATTGTTTTACCACTTCTACAAGATTGGGCAACAGGTCGAAACGTTTTTTAAGCATCACATCAATCGAAGAGAAAGCATTATCAACCTGGTTTTTTTTTGCGATGAGTGAGTTGTAAATGATTATACCTATTAAGGCTATCACAATGATGACGATGGCAATGATCATGAGCTTAGAGATTGTTTTTAAATATATGAATAGTCAAGGATTTCTCAATAACTCATATTCAGACCGTACCACGCTGCAATTGTTACATGCCCGGGATTTTTAATCCTGAATCTTTTATGTCCTGTAAAATGATTTCTTGTACCTGAAGCTTGGTATCCTGGTAACCGTGCGCCTGTACCCATACGCCTACGCTCATTAAGTAGCCGTCTGCTTGCAACTCTCCTACCCCGATACGGCGCGCCGGCTCGGCCAGAATATTACCTGCCTTATCAATAGCTTTATTAATTACAGTTCTTGCTTCTTTAATGTCTATACTGTTTGGGAATTTGATATTGATATCCAACCTTCTTCTGCCTTCTCGGCTGATGTTGATGATCACCTCGTTAGAAAGTTTGCTGTTAGGTAATATAACCATACGGTTATCAAAGGTGCGAACCATGGTATAAAACACCTGTATAGAAGTTACGGTGCCTTCTAAACCCTGCGTAATAATATTGTCTCCTACCACAAACGGCTTTAATAAAAGAATTACTATTCCACTTGCAAAATTTTGTAACGTACCCGACAATGCCAAGCCTGCCGCCACACCAAACGCGCCAACTATCGCAGTAAACAAGGTGAGCTGTATGCCCATTATTTGCATCACGCCTATAATGAGTAGTATGCGCAACACCACGCCTATTAGGCTTAAAAGAAATGGTTTCACTGTAGGATCTACATCCTTTTTATGCATGCTGTGCTGCGAGCGGTTTAGTATCCAGCGGATAAGCCAAAAACCAACAAAGAGTACACCAAGGCCTATCAAGAAACGAGGCCCGTAACTTAACACCCACTCATATATGTGGTCATATACTTTATTAAGATCTATTTCGCCTTTTTTCATATTTGTATCAATTGTATTAACGGTCGTCAAGGTCATAAAAAAACGTTTGCGCCGTAAATCCAATGTTTACAACGCAAACGCATATAGTTTTTGTTTGATGCCTCTATAGTATTCCTAACGAGATCTTTTCTAAGTTAAGCCTCGGCGGTCCGGTTAGCACATTACCATCCACATCAAAACGCCCACCGTGGCAAGGGCAATCCCAGCTTTTTTCGGCCGCGTTAAAATTGACAATACAACCGGCATGGGTACAGGTTGGGTTGAGGGTATGCACAGTGCCGTCTTCGTCCTTATAAAGGGCAATTTGTTTACCCTGCAACTTTACAATCTTACCCGTACCGTTAGGTATGTCCTTGAATGTTGTAAGCTCTTCCGATGTAAACCTGTCGGCTACAAAACGATAAGCTACATCAGCATTTTCTTTGATGAATTCGCCTAACCCGGTCAGCGGTTTCATGCGCGCAGGACTAAACAATTTGCTGTAAGGGCTATCTTTACCGTTTGTTAAATCGCTTATGATCTTTCCGGCAAGCGTACCGAAGATCATACCGTTGCCATTATATCCGGTGGCCACATAAATACCATCACTATCAAACGGTAGTTTACCTATAAAAGGCAACAGATCATCAGGTACATAATATTGCGCAGACCAACGGTACGTTACTCGTTCGACAGGGTAATACTGATGTATATAATCTTCCAGATTAGCAAAAGCCGCTTCCGGATCATCGTGACCGGTTTTATGGTCTTCACCACCCACGATCAGGTGTTTTTCGCCATCAATCACATGTGTACGGATGTAATGATAAGGCTCTTTCATATCATAAGCCAGGCAATCCGGATAAGCGTCATCTTTTAAGCGCACGGCAATAACATAGCTGCGGTAAGGCGCCGCTTTAAAATCGAGCCGGTTAATGCCCGGTGGCATATGGGTTGCGTAGACCACCGTTTTTGTACTGATGCTTAGTGACCCTATATGTGCAACATGTACACCGTCCTTGCTTTCCAAATCCTGTACAATTGTGTTTTCAAGCAATATGCCGCCTAAGCTCGTAAACGCCCTAACCAAGCCGGTCAAGTATTTTAGTGGATGAAACTGACCCTGGCCTGCAAACTCAAGCGATTTAATAAAGGGGATGTTTACACCATTTGTGCTCGACTCCTCAACAGCTACACCCGCTTTTTTTGATGATTGCAGTATATCATCAAGCATTTTGCTTTCTTCTTCATTTTGCGCGTATAAGTAACCCGGTTTCTTTTCCAGATCGCAATCTATGGCGTACTCCGCAGCCAAACTTTCAATAAGCGAAAAGGCTTCCTTACCAGCTTGGGCAACTGTTTTTGCAGCATCTTCGTCAAAGCTACTTTCTATCTCAGGATAAGTGGCATCAAAGAAGGTGTTTAAATGCGCAGTTGTACCGCCGGTGGTACCAAATCCAACTTGGTGTGCTTCTGCAATCACTACTTTTTTGCCCTGCCGCGCAAGCAACAAGGCGGTTGTTAAACCCGTTATGCCGCCGCCAACTACCAGAGTGTCATAAACAAGCGAATCATTAAATGTTCCCTGTATTGCGGCAGGTTCTGCACTTTGCCATATACTTATATTTTGTCCGTCGCGGCTGTACGATTTTAAGTCAGTAGATTCCATAGGTTCTTTTATCACTATAACATCATTTATTAAGAAGTGGTTGTAGCGAATTAAACTTTTATGTTTTATTACTTAATTTTTTTACCTCTAATTCAAATACAGCGCTAAGAGCTTTTGTTAACTTACCTTGGCCTCTTCAAGGCACTGGTAGATTTTCGCTACCAGCGCATCAGTATCAAATGGTTTATAGATCATCCTGTCACAACCAAATCTTTCAGGGCGTTCTGCAAATTCAGAAATCATCAGCACCGGGTAATCTTTCGTATCAGGATTACTTTTTAACTGGTGGCAAATACTTCCACCATTTTTTTCACTAAGAATAAAATCAACCACAACAAGATCAGGTTTAAATGATCTCAATTCATCGAAGAAATTGTTTGGATCTGTTATCAGAACTAATTCTAATTCGGATGTGGACAAATCCCGGTTAAGCTGATCAATAGTAAATTGATCAGTACATAGTATAAGTACCTTTTTCATAGCAAGGAATAATTGGTATTAGAATGACAAATCTTATAAAGTAATGTTTTAACTAAAAGTAAAACTATTAATTAGAAAACAATTTAACCGGATACGCTATTTGCTTAGTGTATGAAAATAATCACTTATCCTGGAAAACCTTACCCGCTTGGAGCCACATGGGACGGCAGCGGTGTAAATTTCACTTTGTATGCAGATAATGCAACAGGCGTAGAGCTTTGCCTCTTCGACAACACAGACGCAACAACTGAATCACATAAAATAAACCTTACTGAGCGTTCTCACCAGGTATGGCATGCTTATTTACCGGGAATAAAGCCTGGTCAGTTATATGGTTATCGCGTACACGGCCCATATGAGCCCGAAAACGGACATCGCTTTAACCCAAATAAACTTTTGATAGATCCTTATGCAAAAGCCATAGCCGGTACTATAGATTGGCACGACTCGCTTTTTGCCTATGAAATTGGTAGCGAACAGGAAGACTTAAGTTTCAGCGAATCAGACAGTGCACCTTACATTCCAAAGTCTGTAGTGGTAGATAACACTTTTGATTGGGACGATGACCAACCGCCACGCATACCGTACCACCAATCGGTAATATACGAGGCGCACGTGCGCGGCCTTACCATGCAGCATCCGGAAGTTCCGAAAGAAATACGCGGTACTTATGCGGCTATCGGTCATCCGGCCATCATCAAACACTTAACGGAGCTAGGCATAACCGCTATAGAGCTGATGCCGATACACCAGTTTGTTAACGACCGATACCTGGTTGAAAAGGGCTTATCTAACTATTGGGGCTATAATACGGTAGGCTTTTTTGCCCCTGATTGCCGTTACTCATCAAGCGGCGTTACAGGCGGACAGGTAACCGAATTTAAAGAGATGGTGAAAGCCCTTCATAAGGCAGGCATAGAAGTTATACTTGACGTAGTGTACAACCACACCGGCGAGGGTAACCAGATGGGCCCTACCCTATCGCTTAAAGGCGTTGACAACGCTTCCTACTATCGCCTGGTGGAAGACAATAAGCGCTTTTACATGGATTATACCGGCACGGGAAACACCTTAAATGCCATGTTGCCAAACGTATTGCGTTACATCATGGACAGTCTCCGCTACTGGATTACAGAAATGCACGTAGATGGTTTCCGTTTTGACCTTGCCGCCACGCTTGCCCGTGAGTTGCACGAAGTAAATCGCTTAAGCGCATTCTTTGACATCATTTACCAGGATCCAACTATATCACAGGTAAAACTGATTGCTGAGCCCTGGGACATTGGCGAAGGTGGCTACCAGGTAGGTAAATTTCCACCGGGATGGGCAGAGTGGAACGGTAAGTACCGCGATTGTATCCGCGATTACTGGCGCGGTGCCGACAGTATGTTAGGAGAGTTTGCCATGAGGTTCACCGGTAGCCCTGACCTTTACCAGGACGATTACCGACGTCCTACCGCAAGCATCAACTTCATAACCGCGCATGATGGTTTTACCCTGCACGATCTTGTATCGTACAACGAAAAACATAACGATGCCAACGGTGAAGATAATAACGACGGTGAAAGCCATAACCGCTCATGGAATTGTGGCGCCGAAGGTGAAACTGATGATGAAGCCGTTATTGCATTACGTAATCAGCAAAAACGCAACTTTTTGGCAACCATGTTCCTGTCGCAAGGAGTGCCGATGATTGTTGCCGGCGATGAAATGGGCAGAACGCAGCAAGGTAATAACAATGCTTACTGTCAGGACAATGAAATATCATGGATAAACTGGGAAAATGCAGACGAGGAACTGTGTGATTTTACCAAGCATCTTATTGCTTTTCGCAGGGAGCACCCGGCCTTTAAACGTCGTCGGTGGTTCCAGGGGCAACCCGTTACCGGCCGTGGCCTTGAAGACATAGGCTGGTTTTTGCCTGAGGGTGCTGAAATGAGTGAAGACAACTGGAGCCATGATTTTGCAAAATCTCTGGCAGTGTTTCTCAACGGCCATGGCCTGCGTTCTGTAGATCCGAAAGGTGAAAAAATTACCGATAACAATTTTTATGTGATTTTTAACGCATTTCATGACGCGATAGATTATCAGTTACCGCCAGAAAAATATGGTAAGGAGTGGGTTAAAGTTTTGGATACTACACAAGCCAGGTCCACCTCAACAAAACATGGTGCCGGCGATAAAATATGTGTGCCCGGACGTTCGGTAATTCTACTACTAAACAAAACTCACAAAGATGAAAAGCATTGATGTGAGCAAGCGGCAGCTCGGCGTTAATTTTGATGCGGCGGGCAATGCTGCCATTCGTGTATGGGGGCCTTTATTAAAAAGTGTGGACCTGCTGGCAAATGGCCAAAAGCTACCCTTGCAGAAAGATGATTACGGTTACTGGACGGCACAAACGGCCAATATTAAGCCGGGGGACGAGTACAAATTTGTGATTGATAACGAGACTGAGCGACCTGACCCGGCTTCCTTGTTTCAACCGGAAGGCGTGCATGGCCCATCAGCTGCATTTGACGTTACAAGTTTTGATTGGGCGGACGCTGATTGGCAAAATCCTGCGCTTAAAGATTATATTTTTTATGAGTTGCACACCGGCACTTTCTCACCCGAAGGACACTTTAAAGGAGTTGAAGAAAAGCTGGATCACCTGCTAAAACTTGGAGCGACTGCGATAGAAATTATGCCGGTGGCACAATTTCCAGGTGAACGCAACTGGGGTTACGATGGTGTGTTTCCGTTTGCGGTTCAGAACTCTTATGGCGGGCCAGAGGGATTAATGCAATTGGTAAATGCCTGCCATAACCGCGGCATGGCAGTTGTACTGGATGTGGTATATAACCACATGGGGCCGGAGGGTAATTACTTTAATGATTACGGCCCTTATTTTACCGATAAATACAATACGCCATGGGGCAATGCCATCAATTTTGATGATGCCTGGTGTGATGGTGTCAGAGCATATTTTATAGAAAATGCGCTGATGTGGTTTAGGGATTTTCATATCGACGGTTTGCGGCTTGATGCTGTGCACGCTATAAAAGATTTCAGCACTAAACACATCCTGCAGGAAATAAAGGAGCATACCGATTTGCTGATGCAGCAAACAGGCCGCCGCCATTACCTCATCACAGAACTGGATTTGAATGATCCGCGCTTTATCGACACATTGGAAAAAAGAGGATTCGGCATGGATGCGCAGTGGGTAGATGAATTCCATCATGCGTTACGTGTTACCGCCGGTGGTGATAAGAGTGGCTATTACGCAGATTTTGACGGCATTGCCCATTTAGCCAAAGCTTACAAGGATGCATACGTGTATGATGGTATTTATTCGCCGCATCGTAACAAAACCTTTGGCACCAAAACAGACAATCCCGGTGAGCAGTTTATAGTATTCTCTCAAAATCATGACCAGGTAGGCAACCGCATGCTTGGCGAACGCACCAGCCAGTTACACAGCTTTGAAATGCAAAAGCTGTTGGCAGGTGCAGTTTTGGTTAGTCCTTACTTGCCTATGCTATTCATGGGCGAAGAATGGAGCGAACCTCATCCATTCCAGTACTTTGTTAGCCATACCGACCCTGAACTTGTTGAAGCGGTGCGCAAAGGCAGAAAAGAAGAGTTTAAAGCTTTCCATGCACAGGGCGAAGCGCCGGACCCGCAGTCGGAAGAGACTTTCAATCGCTCGAAACTGCAATGGGATTTACTCACCGAACCCCTGCATGAGCAAATGCTGAACTACTATAAAGCATTGATACAGCTGCGCAAAGCTTTGCCTGCCCTGCATAATATGGATAGGAAACAGCTTGAAGTTTCTTTTGATGAGCAAGCTAATACGTTGATGCTGCACCGCTGGAATGGCGAAGCACACGTAGTAGCGGCAATGAACTTTTCCGGCCAGATTGCACAGGCAAATTTACCCGAAGGTTACACCTGGACAATGGTATTTAACAGTGCTGCCAAACAATGGGGCGGCTCAACAGATACAACCACTCAGCCGGTTACAAAAACGAATTTACAACCAGAGTCGATAGTTATTTACAGCAATGAGCACATTTAATCCTGTTGCCACTTATCGCATACAATTCCACAAAGATTTCACTTTAAGGAATCTGGAAGAGATTATCCCCTATCTTAAAAATCTGGGTGTAAGTACCATTTATGCATCACCTTTATTTGCAGCAGTACCAGGCAGTACACATGGCTATGATGTAACCGATCCATTGCAGATTAACCCTGAAATTGGAACGGTTGAGCAACTCCGGGAAATAAGTGCGACACTAAAAAGCCAAGGCATCAACTGGGTACAGGATATTGTGCCCAATCACATGGCGTTCCACCCGAATAATAAATGGTTGATGGACGTACTTGAAAAAGGCGCACTGTCGCCCTATGCAAATTTCTTTGACATGGCCGGTAACAGCGACCTGTTTGAAGGGCCGGTGATGGTTCCGTTTTTGGGTTCTGCATTAAAGGATGTGATTGATAACGATGAGTTAAAGATAACCTTTAGCGACGGTGGTTTTTCAATGCAGTATTACGACAGCGCCTACCCGCTGAAGTTATCATCTTATGCCGAAATATTGTCGGCAAAAACGGGCAAAAACGAATCGCTTAGCTCATTGCTCCAACAAATTGAAAACCTTATTAAAGGTGCTGATGAAGCGGAGGCTTTTGCCACGGAGTTTGAAGAAATTAAGCTTCAGCTGAGATCACTTTACAACATTACTACTGTAAAAAAATTTATTGATGCTTGCATTGACACGCTGAACAATGATAAAGACAAACTTAAAGCATTAATAGGCAGCCAGCATTACCGGCTTTGCAGCTGGCAGGAAACAGACAGCAAGATCAACTTCCGGCGGTTCTTCACGGTAAACGGTTTGATTTGCTTGAATATGCAACGCCCGGAGGTTTTCAGTAAATACCATGAGCTGATAAAGCTTCTGGTTGATGAGGGCGTTTTTCAGGGCCTGCGTGTTGACCATATAGACGGCTTGTATGACCCAACCGCTTACCTGCAAATGCTAAGGGAACTGGCTGGTGCCGATGTGTACATTGTTGCCGAGAAAATATTGGAGCAAGGTGAGAAACTTCCCGTAGAATGGCCTATACAAGGCACGTCGGGATACGATTACCTGGCTTTGGTAAATAATCTCCTTACAAATACATCTACCAAAAATACCTTTGATAAATTATATGAAGACATTGCTGGTAAACAAAGCCCTGTAGAGCAACTCATCAGCGAAAAGAAAGCTCACATACTAAGCGAGCACATGGGCGGCGAATTAAACAACCTGCTGCGTTACTTTTACAACCTTAACCTGGTTGACGAAAAGCGGTTAAAGAGCGTAAAGTATGACGATTTGAAACAAGCGATAGCCTGGTTTCTGATTTACTGTCCTGTATACCGTTTCTATGGAAATAAGTTGCCTTTAAGCGTCGAAGAAGCCGGAGAAGTAAGCGTACTGCTAAGTAAGATAAGTAATGAGCAGCCTGAATTAAAAGACGCTGTTGGTCTGTTAAAATCTGCTTTCCTGGATAACGCTGGTGATGATGATCAGGGTCGACTAAAATTCTATCAGCGCTGTATGCAGTTTTCAGGCCCACTGATGGCAAAAGGTGTAGAAGACACACTGATGTATACCTATAACCGTTTTGTTGGCCATAACGAGGTTGGCGATGCGCCTGACGCTTTCGGCATCAGTACAGGTCAGTACCATACACTAATGGCAGAAAGGCAAAAAGATTGGCCATTAGCGATGAGCGGAACTTCAACACACGACACCAAACGTGGTGAAGATGTACGTGCAAGGTTAGCGGCAATAAGCGATATACCGCAGGAGTGGTCGGATATAGTCAGTAAATGGCGCGCTGATACGAATGGCTATAAATCAGAAAATGCTCCCGACGCAAATGATGAGTACCTGATATATCAAACCATTGCCGGTTCGTACCCTATGCCTGGCCAGGACATTGGCAATTACGAAGAGCGCCTGCATGAATACCTTGAAAAGGCGTTGCGCGAAGCCAAGCAGCATTCGCAATGGGCAGAACCGAATATCGCTTACGAGGATGCGACCAAACAATTCGTCTCTTCGTTAATTAAAAACCGTTCTCCTTTCCTGAAAAGCTTTGAGCCATTTTATAAAAAAATAGCCGACGTTGGCATCATCAACTCTCTGACGCAAGTGGCGCTTAAATTTACAAGTCCGGGATTGCCAGATGTATACCAGGGATGCGAACGCTGGGACTTGAGCCTGGTAGATCCCGACAACAGGCGACCGGTAGACTATGCACCTAGTCAAGACATGCTTCAGGAGCTTAATGCTGAAGAAGACAGATATGATTTGAATGAGTTATGGAAAGAACGCTATTCCGGAAAAATTAAACTGTGGCTGACGCAGAAACTGCATAACATCAGAAAAGCGCATGCCGAAGTATTTGAAAAAGGCGAATACTTGCCGCTGGAGGTTAAAGGTAAGCTCGCCGATCATCTTATTGCTTTTGCGCGTGTTCATAATGGCACTTGGATGGTGACTATTGCACCGATTCACACAGGCGGACTGTTTAATGACGAAGTTGACATTACCGGCATCGACTGGGAAGATACTCATGTAAAATTACCCGCAAATGCGCCTAAGCAATGCACCAATTTGCTCATTAGCAAGAAGATTGACGCCAGCGAAAAGCTAAATGCGGCAGACATTTTTAATTCGTTCGCTGTCGGCATATTTAAACTGGAATCTCCGGCCAATCCTCGTGGTGGTGGCATATTGATGCATATCACCTCGCTGCCGTCGGCGTTCGGCGTTGGAGATATGGGTCCTGAAGCTATACGCTTCGCGAACTTTCTTGCTGACGCTGGTCAGAAATATTGGCAGATTTTGCCGCTCAACCCTACAGAGCCGTCAGCCGGCAACTCGCCTTACAGCTCTTTTTCGAGTATGGCAGGTAATACCTTATTGATCAGTCCGGAATTACTTGTTGAGGAAGGATTGTTGAGTGATAAAGACCTCGCCAACGCTAAGCTGGCAGTATCCGATAAAGCCGATTATGAGAAAGCACAGCATGTAAGGGAAACGCTTTTTTATGAGGCATGGAGCAAATTTAAAAGCAACAGATCGTCATCAAGAGATTACAACGCTTTTTGTGAGAAAGAAGCAACCTGGCTTGATGACTTTGCACTGTACACGGTACTGAAACAGCATCATGAAAATAAAGCGTGGTACGAATGGCCTAAGCGTTACAGGTTAAGAGAGGCAACGGCACTTCAAAGCTTCATAAAAAAGCAGGGCGATGCAATAGCTAAGGCAAAATGGCTGCAATACATTTTCAGCAAGCAATGGCTTGGGTTAAAAGCTTATTGCAATGAGCGCAATATCAAACTCATTGGCGATATGCCTTTTTATATCAGCTATGATTCGGCTGATGTATGGGCAAATATTGAATTATTTGACCTGGATGATGAGGGCAAAATGCTGAGTGTTGCCGGTGTACCGCCTGACTATTTCAATGCTGATGGACAGTTATGGGGAATGCCGATATTTTGCTGGGAAAAGCACCAGGAAACAGGTTACGAATGGTGGATACAGCGCATTAAAAAGAATATTGAGTTGTGCGATATCCTCCGGCTTGATCATTTCCGCGCTTTTTCAGCCTATTGGGAGGTGCCTGCCGATGAGAAAACTGCGGTAAACGGCAAGTGGCAGCAAGGTCCGGGCGAGCCATTTTTTAGGGCTTTGAAAGATGCACTCGGCGATCTTCCTTTCATAGCAGAAGACTTGGGCGACATAGACGACGCCGTATATTCTCTGCGCGATAGCTTTAATTTGCCGGGCATGCGCGTATTGCAATTTGCTTTTGGTGATGAGCTCCCGGCATCCCCTTACATTCCACATAATTATACCCCAAACAGCATTGCTTACACAGGCACGCACGACAATAATACCATGAAAGGTTGGTATACAACGGATGCAGATGCTGCAACCAAGAAAAGGCTGAAGGATTATACCGGTGTTAGTGTAAACGCAAACAATGTGCATCAGGTATTATACCGCCTGCTGCTCTCTTCAGTGGCAGAAACGGTTATTGTGCCTGTTCAGGATGTGCTTGGTCTTGGGGGAGATGCGCGCATGAATCTGCCAGCATCTACAGATGGCAACTGGGCCTGGCGACTAACTGACCTAAGCGTAGCTGAAAAGCTTGCTCCTGCATTGCATAAACAGGCAGCCATGTACAACAGATTATAAAATATACATAGAAAATGAGAGCCGATTGGCTCTCATTTTCTTACCTAAACTTTGAGCAAACCCCGGAATCCTCTTACTGCGTAATAAGATGCTGCGCCGTTATGATACATAAAAACGGCATTGTACCTTCTATCGCAAAAAACGGATCCTCCCAATTTACGTATGTCTGCAGGTGTTTTAATCCAGCTTGAAGTCTTCAAATCAAACTTACCTAAGCTTTGTAAATAGCGGTATTGCTCTTCGGTAAGTAATTCTATACCCATTTCCGCAGCCATTGCTACAGCGCTACCAACCGGTTTATTTTCTTTTCTGGAATCCAGCGCTTCCTGATCATAGCAAAGGCTTCTGCGTCCGGCAGGGCTTTCGGCAGCACAATCGCAAAACAGGTACTCGCCAGTGTTTTCATCCCGGCCGATAACATCGGGTTCCCCGCCGGTATACTCCATTTGCTCAAGCGACTTAAGTTTACCTTGCGAGGCTTTTAGACGACTTTCTACGTCGCCCCATGCAATGTCTTTATGCCGCTCTTTATTCTTCACAAAACGGGCTTTAAGTGTGTTTAACAAGTCTTCAGCCATCCCGGGATTTAAGGTGCTTGCGTCGTTATTGCTATTACTCATGATTAGTAGGTTGATACTGCAACGTTAACGATAATTAACCTGAATTTATTCATTATTAGTTTTACCGTTCAGCGCATCGCCTTCCTTAATCACCGCTTCGTTGATCTCTTTGATGCGATTCAGCTCCATTTTTTCCATAGCGCGGTCGTAGGTAAGAATACCATTTATCTCATGCTCAACATCGGTAGTTTGGGTATAAATGGCAACGCTCAACCCTTTATATTTCATTAGTTGTGCCACCTGCTCCAATAAAAGCACATACCTGTCGGTAAGCGCAGTTCGCGTAGCGGCATAGTCATAAGCATTATTTTCAACAGGCCACATGTGCCCCCGTGCAAATAAACCCAGACCTCCAAATTCACCGAGAGAGGCCGCCCGCTTATCGTCAGGCACAGAGGCATCATACGGACCGATGTAGATATGCGTATCCACAAAATCGCCATTGCCAGGATCGCCGTAGGCCTTTTGGTAAGATGGGTTATTGTTAAAGCCGGAGTTGCCATTTACCAACCGCGATGGGTCATATTGTTTGACCCAGTTGGTGATATTACGTACATCAAACGCGCCCCAATTCTCGTTAAACGGCACCCAGGTAATAATGGACGGAGAGTTAAAGTGATCGTCGATAATTGCTTTCAGTTCTTTACGGAAATTGGTGCGCGTCTTCAAGGTATCTTCATGCTGATACCAGATGGCCGGCATATCCTGCCAAACTAATACCCCCATCTTATCCGCCCAGTAATAAAAGCGCTGCGGTTCGGTTTTCATGTGCTTACGTATCACATTATAGCCGGCTTTCTTGGTGTATTCCACATCAAACTTCAGCGCATCCTCAGTTGGGGCGGTAAGGACACCATCCGGCCAGTAACCCTGATCCAGCAAACCTACCTGCATCACAAACTTACCGTTAAGTAATGGTCGCACAACGCCATTCACCTTGCCCAATTTCACATCGCGCATGCCGAAATAGCTATTCACCTCGTCGGCAACCGAACCATCAGCGTTATATAAAGTGAGTTTTAAATCGTATAAAAACGGATTTTCAGGCGACCATAGCTCAGGCTTTTCAACCGGCAAATAAAATTCTTTACCAGCGCTGCCGGTTATTTGAGATACCGCTTTTTTACCATTGAGCGCCACTGCAGATACCTTACTGCCCGCATCGCCATTCACTAATATTTTTAAACGCTGACCTGCAACATCAGGCACGAGACGGATACTTTTGATATACTTTGCGCTTACAGGCTCCAGCCATACACTTTGCCATATACCGGACGTAAAGGTATAATCGCCACGAGGACCGTTTTTACCGGATGGCGTGCGGCCATCGTTAGCGTCATGAGCTGCCACAACAAGTGTATTAGCGCCGCTTTTTAAGAAAGGTGTGATATTAAAACTGAATCCATCATAGCCCCCCGCGTGGGTACCTGCCTTTTTGCCGTTTACAAATACTGTAGCGTCATGGTCTACGGCATCAAAATGAAGGAGCACTTGCTTGCCTTTCCATTTTTCGGGTACCGTGAAGGTGCGGCGGTACCACATGTTTATTTCCTGCTTTTTCTGGATGCCTGACAAATAAGACTCGGGGCAATAAGGCACAAGTATTTGTTCTTTAACGCCGTCAAATGCAGCAGCTTTTTCGGGCTGCATGGCGTTGGGCACATCCTTGCCACCCCGATAGTCCCACTTGCCGTTTAAGCACATCCACTCGTCGCGCTGTAATTGTGGACGGGGGTACACCGACAGCGGTACTTCAGCCTTAGCGGCAGCTTCGGTCCATGGTGTTGGTAATTTAGCCGGTTGTGCAAATGTAGCGCCGCAAAAAAGCAGCATGGTTGATGACAAAAATAAATTTTTACAAAGGTTCATAAATGGTTGTTGATTGTTGTGGCTTAAGTTTAACGCCTTTGATGCAAGGCTTAAGCCTCGAAGATAATTCGTTTTATCAAATTTGCAAACTAATTATACACAGGCGTTTACACTACTTTTCAAAAGCGTTGAAATTATGCAGGTAACAGCATTTATTTTTTGGCGAAATCTGCGGCTGCCTTATTTAGTTGTGCAGAGCTTATTGTTTGCTTACCGGTATTGATGATGATACGATATCTGAAAGTCACCTCCTCCCCTTTCTTCAGCGTGAGGTTTTTTTCGGATTTGCCGTTGGTAAATACTTTTTCTCCAAGCGGATTAGCGGCAAAAAGCCCATAGCCGCGCGCATGCCAAAAGGTTGGATAGTTTATATTTTGGGGATGATCTATTATTGCTATGCTTACGGAATCGGCGCCCATTTTAGCAAATACTTTACACCAGGCCGCACGTGTGCTCCATGCCGCATCGCCCGTTTTGCCTTCACTGGTGAGATAGTTGCCATTGGCCAGGTTGTCAGTACCGCCTTTTACGATGGTAACATTGCCTTTGTCGTCGGTAAATTGTTGATCTTCCTTGGTGGGTATCTGCAGTTCGTGCGCTAAGCGCAGGCCAAGCAGTCCGTCTTTAGCGTCGGTAAACTTGGCTTCCTGCACTGCTTTTAACGTAGTTACACGGTCAACCATGCGTTGATCTGCTGTGCCGCTGAATTCAAAACGGGTAGTTTCTTCTAAAATAACATCACCCGCCTGGTTAACCCAATTTGCATGATAAGCCAATATGCCGGTTTTACCGCTTTTAGTTTCTAAAATCTTATCGGTACGTATCCATCCATAGCGGTTCTTACGTTCGGCAGGAATAGCGTAGCTATTGTTCCAGAAATCGAGACCGTTTAAATTTTCAAAATTTAACCATAGGCCTATGTGATGCGGATGATCTGTAGGGTCGCCTTCGCGTTTATCTAACGGAAAACTGCGTGTAACTACTGTACCATTTGCTGTTCGCAACGGATAAAGCACAGGTTTTTCCAGGGAGTCAGGATATAGAAAGCTGGCAAAATCTTTCCCGCCGATCTTTACATCAACCTTTTTAGCATTGGCAGATGGTAACACACTCACCTGTTGGGTTTGCGCTGTTGCTGCAATTGAAGTCAGCATCATACTAAAAACCATTGCTGCGGTGTTTGTCAGGTTCATAACAAAGCTATTTAATATTTAAAAACTTTGCCACCAGCAATTACTTCCTGCCTCGCCTCGTCAAAAGTGGCTTTTAAACCAGTATGCGCTGCTGCATTGGTCATTATATTGGCAATGGAGTGACTGTAACCAGCCTCGACAGGGGCATTGGGTTGCTTTCGGCTGCGCACGCATTCCATCCAGTTACGGATATGGTTTGATGTTAAAACGTCGCCTCCTGTATTGGCCGATGCTACTACCTTTTCGCTACTCTTGAGCTCCATACTTGGCAGCAGGTTGGCTTTCATGCCCATTGCTGATGCCATCCTTTCGGTAAGACCACCCTGTGGTGATATTTTGTTGGTGATAAGGTTAAGCTCGCCGCCGTTTGAGTAGTAAATTTCGGCAGGATTTTCATCACCGTTATGCATACGCGATCCAAACGTAACCTGGAAGCCCTTTGATAAATCATCCAGCGGACCGTAATCAAACACCGCTGTTATGGTATCCCAGTTGCGGCGACCATCTTTCCACATGTAAATGCCACCGTTCGCCACTACGCTGCGCGGATGCTTAAGACCGCTGAACCAATGCACAGTGTCGATCTGGTGGCTCATCCATTGCCCCGGCAAGCCGGAAGAGTAAGGCCAGAATAAACGGTATTCCAGATAGATACGCGGGTCAAATGCTTCATATGGCCTGTTCATTAAAAAGCGTTTCCAGTCGGTATCTTCTTCTTTAAGAACATTAAGTAACTCAGGGCGGCGCCAGCGGCCTGGCTGATTCACATTCCATGTGAGCTCTACCATGGTGATCGGCCCGAATTTGCCCGACTTGATGAATTCATCCGCTGCATGGTAATTAGTACCACTGCGACGCTGTGAGCCGATCTGTACTATTTTACCCGAATCTTTAACGGCTTTTAATGCTGCGCGATTATCCTCCATGGTTTCGGCAAATGGCTTCTCCACGTATGCGTCGCAGCCTGCTTTTACAGCTTCAATAGTATGGCGGGCGTGCTGAAAATCAGCTGTGCTGATAAAGACTGCATCAACCGCTTTAGCATCGTACATCTCCTCGTTATTGCGATAAGCCTTTACATCATTCTGCATCTTTTCCTTCCACATGGCGGCGCCCTCTTCACGGCGCTTTTTCCAGATATCAGACACACCTACCACTTCAAAATTAAGCTCTTTATAATGGTTCATGAAACAAGGCATGTGCGAGCCACGGTGCCTGTCAGAAAAACCGACAACACCCACACGCACGCGGTCGTTAGCGCCGATGATGCGTTTATAACTTTTTGCACTGAAAGCGGTTTTGCCCAGCATTACACCGGCGCCAGCTAATGATACCTGCCTGATAAAGGTACGGCGAGATTTTTCCATAGGATTAGATAGAGAAATAAGAAAATAAAATTGGTTAGATGTCCGCACTGGTTGCGGTTGACCAAATATCTGATTATTTCATAAGATAGCAAGTCTCGTCAATAAAAAACCCTCAGTACGATTGTTACCATTTTAAAACTATTTGAGCTGCTGCATTGTATCGTTATTTATGGCAAAGTTTTTTAATCCTATTCAAACGCAGTTACTTACAGGCACCGACGAGGGACGGCCGGTGATTATTGAGCCGGTTTTGAAAAGCGCGGCGGATGGTAACTGGGAACCCACTAACACTTACAAGATTTACAAGGACGTTTTTGGCGATCAAACGGAGCTGATTACAATGCCTGATCCGGAAAACCGGCCCAAGTTACCCGATGCGGCTAATCCCGATTACCTGGGTAAGGTTACTTTTGAAGGGGAACAATGGCGGTATGATGGTGAATTGCTTACTGATGATGAGCAGCGCGAACTTATAGCCATTATATTAGATTTCCGGGAACCAGGTATCGATCCCGGTCCGTAAAGTCACACTTTTCTATCAAACCGATTTATTGAATTCGTAATAGAACGCGTGTTGCCATGGCCCGCCAAGATATACCCACAGATCGAGCCCAATGGCATGTGCAGTAAATGGCGTAAATTGTGCCGACAGTGTGTTCATGAGTCCCCGGGCTTTTTCTGGACTGACTTTGTTTTGTATGGTGACGTGTGGCCGCAATGGTTGCTTATCTTGCGGGATCAGCTCATCGGCAAATCTACTTGCCAAATTACTATGCAGTTGCTTTAAAAGCTCGCTCTCTAAACGATAGGCAACACCACTTCCTAAAAACATCAAACCGGTAACCTGCAGCTGAAAAGTTGATTGTGATTCAGCTATTGATACCAACTTCTCCCTTGTAAGTTCGTCATCTGGCAACTGGTGAAAAAGTGTAAGATGCGCGTCGAGGAAATCCCGATCGGGCGGAAAGTAGGCTTTACGCTGCTTGTTAAAAAATTTCTGGCTATCCGCATCAAGCCGGAGCGTTAAGATTAGCGGCACCGCTGAGTTGTTCAACATAGTTTAAGCAACCCTATTGTCATCAAACTTGTTTTCTGCGACGGAAATGAAATTTATGCCTGACTGTCCGCCTGCCGGCAGGAACAGCATTTGCGAATATTGTTATATGTGCGTTAAACCCTTACCTCGTATAATTAATATCACCTGCATTTAAATAACTTCGCACCGGTCTCTTTGCAGGATATAATGAAGAGGAATTGAATGAAAGAACTATTAGACAATCCGGTGTGGTCTGCACTCATAACCGGAAATAAGCACTTAGCGCATGGCAATGACCTGGCTAAACGCTTTCAAACAGGTGTGGCAAATTTTGTTGGAGTGGCTCAACATACGCCCGAACATTATAGCGCCCTGAAGGAATTGGTATTGCCTGGTGAAACTGTAGCAACATTCAGTGCTGACAGTAATCTTGACGCGCAACCGCTAACCGTTGTCGACCGGGTTGGTGGCTATCAATTAATTTATGAAGGGCCAACGCCTCCGGAACAGGAAGAGATTACCATAAGCGAACTTACCGATAAAGACGTGCCTGCAATGCTGGAACTCACTAAATTTAATCCGCCGGGACCATTTTTGCATGGCACCATCAGGCTTGGCGGCTATCAGGGCGTATTCAGCGGTACGCAATTGGTGGCAATGGCCGGCAACCGTTTCCATTGCGGGCCTTATGTAGAAATTAGTGCCGTATGCACGCATCCTCACCATACCGGCAAAGGTTACGCCAGAGCAATCATCAATGCGCACATTCGCCAGTTAAGAGCTGCAGGTAAATTGCCGTTTCTGCATTTGCGGTCCAACAACACGCGCGCCTTAAATATTTACCAAGACATGGGGTTTGTGGTACGCACCGAAATGATTGTTCATATATTAGCAAACAAGTAGTACGTAGCTTATTACTACCACACACTGATTATATTAGCGTTATGGTTTTCAGCTTTAATGCCACCCCCGACTTTGACTTTATGACTTACTTTGCCCGGCAAGTACGTGGGGTAATTCATGATGGTGTAATGGCTATGCCTGAGCATTTAGGGCAAGGCCATATCAGAAAGTTAAGCTTTGCGCCTGATTTTAAGATCACCATTCATAATTACCGGTTAAATGAGGACCTGATTATTAAACGCAATACCTCCGGCCAGGGAAATGACCTTATTACCATTTTCTTTTACAATAATGAGGAGTCTCTTGGGATAGCTTTTGATAATAACACACGGGTAGATTTTTCTCAACGCGATGAGTCGGCCATACAGGTTACCTCTAACGACCTCAGTTCAACCATACGTTTCCCCGCACAGCACCAAATTCATTACATGGTTGTTGCGGTAACGCCTTTGAAACTAAAGGCGCTGTTAGCTAACAATGTGCTTAATTCTGTACTGCAAACGCTCACTACCAGCGGCAACTCGTTCCTGTTTTTTGAAAATATGACTGCCGAAACCAAATTACTGCTTAAGAATATAGCCGGGGTAAACATGACGGATAGCTTAAGTCATTTATACGTACACGTAAAAGTGCAGGAATTACTGTACCTGCTTTTTCAAAAACTTTCTGCACGTGAAAACACTGCGCACCAAACAATCAACAGCGCCGATGCGGAAAGACTGCTATACATTCGCAATCACATCATCAGTGACCTGAGTGTGCCACCCGTGCTGCCGGAGCTAGCACAGATAGCGGCAATGAGCGAAACCAAGCTTAAGCAACTATTTAAGCAAACCTTCGGTAACACTATCTATAACTATTATCAGCAAGCGCGCATGGAGGAAGCCGCATTTTTGCTAAAACAAGGCGGGCATTCGGTTGCCGAGGTTGGTTATGAATTGGGCTTCTCCAACCTGAGTCATTTTAGCCGATTGTTTGAAAAGCATTACGGCCTCAATCCTAAACGCTTTTCCTACTCTTCTTAGCCTTTTTTTCACTCTATCGGATACAGCGCAACGCTTTGCCGGATCGGACTGTTTTTGCGTCTTATTGCGCTATTATAGCCTGCCTTAATGAGCCACCTTTGTTGTGTAATCTTAAACACAACAAAATGAAAAAGTTACTAACGCCATACAATAGTGGCTCATTACAGTTAAAAAATCATGTGGTTATGGCGCCCATGACCCGCAGCAGGGCTATAAATAATTTGCCTAACGCTTTAATGGCTACCTATTACAAACAGCGCTCAGGAGCCGGACTAATTATTACAGAAGGCACCTCTCCCAGCCCTGAAGGTTTAGGATACCCACGCATTCCGGGTATTTTTTCTGAAGAACAAGTAGAAGGCTGGAAAGCGGTAACCGAAGCGGTACACGAAAGCGGATCAAAGATATTTGTACAGTTAATGCATACCGGCCGCATTGCCCATACCGCCAACCTGCCGCAAGGCTACCAGCCAGTAGGCATGTCTGACATTAAAGCCGCCGGACAAATATTTACCGATAGCGAAGGCATGCAAGACCACTCTGCACCTGTTGCACTGGACGCACAAGGAATTGAAAAAGTGATCAACAGCTTTGTAATAGCAGCCCAAAATGCTGTTAAAGCAGGTTTCGATGGCGTAGAACTTCATGGAGCCAACGGTTACCTGCTGGAGCAATCGCTTAATACAATCGTTAATAACCGTACCGACAGCTACGGCGGCTCGATAGAAAACCGCAGCCGTTTAACGCTGGAAATTGCTGAAAGAATAGCTCAATCCATCGGCGCCGACAAGGTAGGCATACGCGTATCTCCCTACTCTACCTTGAGTGATATGCCGGCTTACGATAATGCCCAAGTGCATCAAACCTACGCTTACCTGGCAACAGCGCTGAACCGCATAGGCATTGCTTATCTGCACATATCAGACAATCCGGCTATACCCGCAGAAACGCACCAAGCTATTCGGGAAAACTTCACCAACACGCTCATTTACTGTAACGGCTTAACAGCCGACACTGCAGAAGCTAAGTTATTGAGCGGCACAGCCGACCTGGTTGCCTTTGGCAGGAGCTTTTTGGCCAATCCCGACTTTATAAGGAGAGTGGAAAAAAACGCCCCCTTAAACGAGGTGGACTATAACACCTTATACACCGCTGGCGAACAAGGATATACAGATTATCAGGTATTAGAATCATCATTAACCTATTAATATTTTACTCATGAAAATTACAACAACAGGCTCATTAGGAAATGTAGCCAAACCATTAGTTATTAAACTTATAGCAGCCGGCCATGACGTAACCGTTATTACTACCAAGGCCGACAAAAATGAAGAAATTGAAGCGTTGGGCGCGAAAGCAGCCGTTGGCTCTATCAGTGATCCTGCATTTTTAACAGAGGCATTCACAGGCGCAGATGCTGTTTATACCATGCTGCCACCATCAATGGGGCCGGTTAACATGATACAGAACATTGCTGAAGCCGGACAAGCTTATGCAGATGCTATAAAGGCAGCCAGCGTTAAACGCGTAGTTTTGTTGAGCAGCGTTGGCGCAGATGCTGACGGAGGTACCGGCCCGGTAGGTGGCGTTCATCATGTAGAAAAAACATTTCGTCAGTTAGACGGGGTTAACGTTACTGTTCTACGCTCGGGTTTCTTCTATGTAAACTTCTTCAGGGACATTCCGCTTATCAAAAATAAAGGCTTGTTCGGCAACAATTATAGCGGCGGCGATCAGTTGGCCCTTACGCATCCCGATGACCTTTCTACAGCCATTGCACAGGAGCTGCAAAGTGCAGGCAATGGTTTTGAGGTAAAATACATTGTGAGCGATGTATCAACTGGGAACAAAATTGCAGCGTTATTTGGCGGTGTGATTGGCAAACCCAACCTTACATGGACAGAAATTCCTGACGAGCAACTTAAACAGGGTATGCTGTCAGGCGGTTTGCCACCTGAGTTGGCCGGACTGATCACAGAACTTGGCCAGGGTGTAAGAAATGGAATTGTAATGAAAGACTTTTTCGCAACCGGCGGCAATGTAACCGGGAAAATAAAGTTAGAGCAATTCGCTGATGAGTTTGCGAAGAAATATGAATCCTCTTAAAAGCTAAACACTTAAGTACCATACATCAAGCCTTCTAAATTATTATTTAGGGGGCTTTGATGTTTTATCTGTTATACCTGACAACAGTCTACATCTTCACCGCGTCAAATAAATATAGTTTCGCGTCCTGAACATAATTTGAGCAATTGTTCGTTTCAGATGAAAAATAAACTGTATGTTAAGCTTATATTTGCCCCGCTAATTTTTTGCTATAGATAAATCATTACAATGATGAGTGCTTGTCGGGCTTTTTTTGCATGGCAACTCATCAAAGAACAATAAATGAACAAAAAGAGAATTGTTTTTTACCTCGTAGACGGTGCTCATGCCGAGGTATTACCTGAACTTATCAACCAAGGTATTTTGCCAAACATTAAACGTATTGTTGATGAAGGCACCTACCGAAATGCTACCACTTGTTTTCCTTCAACAACCGGCCCTGCATATTTGCCATTTTTAACGGGCCACTTTCCCGGCACAATGGGCATTACCGGGATTCGCTGGTTTGATAAAAAAGAATTTAAGCGCACGCGGTTCAACAAAATGGCCATGCGCAGCTATTGCGGACCTGAAGCTGCATGGTTTAACACAGATATGCCTGCGGATAAGCCCACGCTGTTTGAGTTATTAGGCGAATCATACAACCTTTACAACATGATTACCCGAAGTGTGCCGGATGAGTACGATTTAGGTAAAAAAGGGAAAGGTCCGTTGTACATGCGGGCGCATTTTAAGCTGCGTCATCACCCTGTTGATTTACAGGGCCACAGCCGTATAATGGAGATGCTGAACAGTGGTAAGGACTTTGATTTTCTTTTTGCAGTATTTCCGAGTGTGGATTGGGATTCGCACTATCACCACATTCGTGATGAGCGTACCATAGAGGCCTATAAAATTGTTGACAGGAGCCTGGCCGAAGTACGTGAAACCTTAGAAAAGCAGGGCAAATGGGATGATACGCTTTTCCTGATGACGTCTGACCACGGACTCACCCCAACTACCAAGCACCTCGATCTTGGCGATTGGATGACTGCCCAAGGGCTAAAAGCGGTATATTATCCGGTAATATGGAAAACCAATCCCAAAAGTGCGGTCTTTATATCAGGTAACTCTTTCGGCGCCATTCACTTGCTTAATCATCCCGGTGATGATGTATTGCGCGAAGGTGATATTTTGAAATATATGGGCGGTGACAGGCTTCAGCTTTTGGTAAAAGAAGACGCTGTTGATTTCATTATTTACAGGGGCGACGAGGAAAATACTTTTATTGTACATAACCGCGACGGTAAAGCCAGGATATCTGTTAAAAATGATGTGTTTACGTATGAGCCTCAAACTGCCGATGTGCTTAAATACGGCGGTAAGATAGAGGCCACCGGCCACCGCGAGATATTAGCCAAAACTTTTGAAACCGATTACCCGGATGCGGTATTCCAGATCTATCAGCTGTTCCGCAGCCGCAGGGCTGGCGACATTGTTGTGAGCGCTACCGTAGGGTATGACTTGCGCGATTTCTGGGAATATCCGGAACATAAAGGTTCGCACGGATCTTTGCACAGGCACCATATCCACGTTCCGCTTATTTATAATCAAAAGGGCTGGAAAGACCACCCTGCCCGCACCGCCGATTTGTTTGATACCATCCTGAAATGGAAAGGTATAACTCCTGAATCATCAGAAGGCGAACCTTTATTTTAACTGCTACAAGCCACCACATGACTCAAAACCAACCTAACACCGAAGAGCCTAAAAAGCAGGACGTAAAAACAGTCTTCAATAAAAATGTTATTATAAAAGGAACGCTTTGGTTTGCGCTTATAACAGTAGCAACCATTGCCGTGGTTTTCTTTTATAATAACACCGGCGACACGGTAAAAGCCATTTCCCATATCTCCATAGGATATGTGGCCATTTGCTTTGTAATGCTTTTTATTGACTTGATGCTGGGCAGTTGGCGTAACCACATATACATCCGCAAACTGGCGCCTGGTGTTTCGCATTGGGTAAGCTTTAGGGCCAATGTGGCCAACATGTTTATGGGGGCTGTTACTCCAGCTCACGGCGGAGCTGGACCGGCACAGATATTTGTTTATACCAGTAATAAAGTATCCTTTATTGATGCTTTTGCAGTTAGCCTCATTAACATGGGTGCTACGCTTATATTCATGCCCCTGGCTGGCTTTATCGCCATTATGATAATGGATACCACCGAGGTGGGCAGCATGGTACCCACCATGCTTAAATATGGCTTCAGTTTTTTCCTGCTGTTTCTAATCGCTTTTATGCTTGCCTTCTGGAAACCGATTTGGGTAGGCACCATCATCAAAAAGATAGCTGTCGGCTTATCTAAATTATTCCCTAAGAGAAAAGAAAAATTTGATAAATGGGCTGACAACTCTTTTCAAAACATCAGCAAATACCAGCAAACCTGCAGCGTTATCATAAAGAAACATCCGTTTCTGTTCCCGTTAAGTTTAATTATTACCACCGCGCTTTACATGAACAAGTATTGCCTGCAATGGGTAATCTTGCTGGGCTTGGGGGTTAACGCGAGCCTCGTACAGGTGATATCCATACAGATACTTATTCAGTTCATGATCTATTTTGCACCAAGCCCTGGCGGTAGTGGCTTTGCAGAAGTGTTCATTGCTTCGTTATTCGGCAAGATTGTACCAAAAGCGCTGATTCCAATTTTTACGCTGCTTCAAAGATCCTTCCTGCTGTTCTTTCCGGCACTGATAGGCGCCTACGTGGTGATCAACCTGTTACGTAAACAAACAATGAAGAGCAGCGCGCAAAACTAATGGGCCAAATGTTTTTGAATGGCCTACAAGGAATTTAGATAAATGGAATTAGTGTAACTAAACGTACGGCAAACAATAATCGGCCATGCTTAATAAGTGTAGGGAACCTTGCAAATGAGTGGAAAAACGACCTGCTCACGTTTTGTAATGTCATACTTTAAAAATATCATTGAGCTCGATCACGTGGATGCCGGTCTTGAATACATGGGGCGCCCTGGCCAGTTTCTCAGCTAAAACGGCTGTTGGTAATGGTTTGAATTTTCTGAGAATACCTAAACCATTCAGCGCATACAAGGCGCGTGCGGCTATCCGCTCAACAAATCTGTCAGTATTCTTTCTTACCAACAAACCGGGTTTAAAGATGATATACTGCGCAAAACCAAGCTCCGCAATCGCATCTTCCAACAAGCCTTTTATCTTCGAGTAAAAAACTTTGCTTCCTGCACTCGCACCATAAGCGGACAACAGCACCATACGGTCTACGCCGTTCATCTTGGCTATTTCAGCAAACTTCAAAGGCAGATCATAATCAATGTGCTTTTGCTTATTCTTCGAACCTGCCGCTTTTAGGGTAGTACCGAGGCAAGAAAATAACACATCGCCGCTGATTTGATCGGATATCCGTTCCAGATCGTCAAAATCTGTAAGGACTTCCTTTAATTTAGGATGGGTTAGCTCCACAGAGCGGCGCACAAATACTACAACTTCGTTGTAGGCAGGGTCTTTAAGCAACACCTCAACCAAGTCTTTGCCTGTAGCTCCTGTAGCTCCTATGATCAGCGCTTTCATAGCTTTTTCTTTTAAAAGTAGCTAATAAATTCAGAAGCTAACCGCTTTTGATAAATTCCCAAGTAAGATTTACGTGTAAAAGCCAATCAAGCTGCAATCGGAAAGGCTTAAGTCCTGTTTATCTCAGGTTAATCATTCAAAGCTTCGGCCAATATACGATACGATTTCAACCTATCCTCCTGATTATAGATGTGCGAAGTAGCCATCAATTCGTCAATTCCTGTACGGTTAATAAAGTCTGTTAACTGAGCCTGAACTGTGGTCTTGCTGCCAAAAAAAGAATAGGCCAGCATTTGCATCGCTGCTTCACGTTCGGCAGCGCTCCAGATTCTGTCCATGTTTTCAACCGGCGGTGGCAAAGGCTGCCTTCTGCCGGTAATAATGCCTTTGAACAACTGTTGCAAGGAAGTAGCCAGATATTGTGCCTCGTCATCTGTATCCGCAGCTACTACATTTACGCAGGCAATTACGTAGGGTTTTGACAAGTGACGGGACGGCTTAAACGTCTTTCTATAAAGGTCTATCGCTTGCAGAAAATAGGCCGGCGCAAAATGACTGGCAAAAGCATAAGGAAGTCCTTTGGCAGCCGCCAGCTTGGCGCTATCCAGGCTGGAACCAAGTATCCAGATTGGAATATCCAAACCCTCACCTGGAACAGCGCTAACACCGTTTGGATGATCACCAGCAAAATAATGCTGTAGTGATTGCACATCCTGCGGAAAATGAAAAGCCGCGTTCATGTTTTCGCCGCGAATGGCCAGTGCAGTCGCTTGGTCGCTACCCGGTGCCCGGCCCAAACCCAGGTCAATTCGGCCCGGATAAAGCGTCTCCAACGTGCCAAACTGCTCTGCCACTACCAATGGCGAATGGTTAGGCAGCATAATACCGCCCGAACCAACCCGGATCGAAGAGGTCTTACCAGCAACATGCCCTATTAGCAAACTGGTGGCCGAGCTGGCTACGCTCACCATGTTGTGGTGTTCTGCAAACCAGTAACGGGTATAACCCAAAGCTTCTGCCTGCTGCGCATTGGCTACGCTGTAGTTAAAACTGTCTGCTATGGTATGTCCTTCAATGACTGTTGCCAGGTCGAGAACTGAATAATTTATCGGTGCCATACAGCAAAGTTAAGGGGTAGCATGCCGGCTACTGTCAAATCAGTACCATTTTAGGAGTACCTCAGCACATGCGATATTCTCATGGTTGGGAATTGATTTTTACACTCACAATTATGGGTGATTAAGACGCCAGAAGTTGATTGCCTCTCGCGGCGCGCTTAAGTCCCGGTTCACTTTACCCATCAGTCTTGGAAACTTAGCGATGGATTGAGGCACAACATGGCCACCTCCGAGCACGGTAAACAATACAATAAGCTCATGCCCATCCTGCAGCCAAGCTTTTTTTTCTACACTTGTCGTATCATCAGGATTTAAATGAGGTAAAAATACGGTTTGCGCTACCTTCGCTTCGTTATGGCTCTGAGCAAACGCTTCCGCTGTAGCTTCTGCGCTGATAACATTGCCAAGGGGCTTGCCAAACAACTTGACCTTACCACCCTCATAGGGTATGATCAGATCGTCGGTACCGTTTACCATCATAACAGGCGGCATGGGTGTGTAAATCTTGTCCGTTATGTTTTCTGGTGTCGGGAGGTTAGCGCTTATTGTAGCTATACCAGCGAGCATACCGGGATTTGATATGGCCAGCCGGAATGCCATTGTACCGCCATTGGAATATCCAAAAACATATACGCGCTGCGGATTTATGTGATCGTTGACTCGGTAATGCTCAATAAGCGATTTAATAAATTCAATATCGTCGATATTTTTTTTCTTTGCTGGGAACGGGGCGTTTTTCCTTATATCGTTCCAGTTGTGTTTATAGCCATCAGGGTAGGCAACAGCAAAGCCATATTCATCTGCCATCGTATCAAATTCATAACCTGTCCAAGCCCTTATTTTGGCACCATCTATACCGGAGCCGTGCAATACAATAACAAGGGGCATACCCTCTTTCCCCGGCTGAGTTGACACATATTTCCAGTAAGTGCGCTTTTTTGAGCCTATCATTATTTCTTCTCTGGATAGCTTCGATTGCAAGCGGGGTTCTTCAGGTGTTGGTGCGTAAACCCAATAAAAGAATAGACCTAGGCAAACGATGAGCAACAAAATGATAACGATTATAGTAACGAGCATATGCTATTATTATTTGTTTAATTATTGCCAAAGTTAGTTACCTTTACTTACCAAACACCAGTAGTTAACAAAAGGTAACTACTAACCTGCAGGTAAGTTATATGAAGAAGGATAACCATGTAAAAGTTGATGAGCTCGGTTGCGGTGAAAAATTACAGGCGGTAGGCGACTCATTGTACGCTATTGGCGGCAAATGGAAACTCAGGGTGATTATTGCACTTTCGCAAGGCCACAGCAGGTTCAACGACCTGCAACGGACCATCAAAGGCATATCCGGCAAGGTACTTTCAGCAGAATTGAAGGACCTGGAGTTGAATGGCTTTGTAAAACGAAAGGTACAAGCCGACGCTACGCCGGTGACTGTTGATTATGAGCTTACCCCCTACAGCCAAACATTAAAAGATGTTGTGTATGCATTAATTAACTGGGGAGTATTGCACCGTGAGAAAATCAAGTCAGAAAGTAAGGTTAGCAATGTTCAGTAGCACTCCAAAAGCTACAATGTCTGTCGTGTCTTGATGTAGCAGATAAGGTTGTAAAAACGAGTAAAAGCCACAATTAAAAGGATGCGAAAGAAAAACAAAAATATCCCCGTTCACCAATTGCCGCCCGGCGCCGGCAAGGGGGTAATGATAATGCACGATTCTTTTGATGGTTGCATGCAAATGAATCATGTACAAAATGCTCACCGCGACAGCGGCTTTACATTTATTTTGCAGGAAAAAGGGATTACGCATCTGGAGGTCGACTTTCAAACCTGTCAACTGGTAGCACCGGCAGTTATCATTATTCATCCCAGCCAAGTGCACCGCGTTATTGGCTTTGAAAAGGCAACCATCAGCACCTGGATGATTGCCGAAGAAAACATACGGCCGGAATATGCAGACCTATTGCATAAAAATAGTCCATTCGATGTCTTGCCCATATCTGCAGAACATCTGGAGGTACTATCTGAAGCCGCGAGCGTTTGCTTAAAATTGTTTGATAAGAAGGATGATTACCTGCATACCGCCATTTCAAATGATAGCTGTAACATCTTAGTAGGCCTTGTTATTTCACGGTACCTCTCTCAAGCCAAACCAGCGGTAACTCATAATCGATTGGAAGCAGTTACCAAAGCATTCAAACATGAGCTTGAACAAAGCTTCAGTTCGGTTAAAAGCCCTTCAGCATACGCCGACAGACTCAATCTCTCTACCTCCTACCTTAATGACTGCGTTAAAGCCACCACCGGGCACCCCGTATCTCACCACATAAAGCAACGCGTGGTGCTTGAGGCTAAACGCCTCTTATATCATTCCAGCAGATCCGTAAAAGAAGTTGCCGGAATGTTAGGCTATGACGATTACTCCTACTTCACTCGAATCTTTGTTAAGATAGCCGGATTAACGCCCATCGCTTTCCGGGACGAAACCCGCGATTAGTGCTATACTTACCGCCATTTGATATTTTTTAGGGCATGTAACCTGCGTTTCTTTGCATCAATATAAAAGATAGCAATGCCCATAACACATAAAACAAGTTTATTACAGGATAAAACGATAGCTATAATAGGCGCCGGACCGGGTGGCTTAACCCTTGCCAAACTACTGCAAATGAAGGGGGCAATTGTCAAAGTATACGAACGTGACCACAGCCAGGCGGCGCGTGTACAAGGAGCAATTGTCGACCTCCATTTCGACTCAGGTCTTAAGGTAATAGAGATAGCCGGATTGACGGATGCTTTCAAAAGAACTTATATGCCCGGTGCTGATAAATTTCGCCTGGTTAATCCGGATGGTAACATTCTTTTGGATGACGGTGACCAGAACGGTAAGATCAGTTTTGGCCACCGGAACTTCCGCCCCGAAATTGACAGAGGCGCATTACGGGATCTTTTAATAGATTCACTGCTTCCGGATACCGTTGTTTGGGATAGTCAGTTCATGGGTATGGCTCAGGCTGGTGAAGGCTGGCAGCTTGAGTTTAAAAACGGAACAATGGCCACAGCCGACCTGGTTATTGGTGCAGATGGATATCGTTCCAAAATTCGCCCTTATCTCACAGATGTTAAACCTCTCTATTCCGGTGCCACCATTATACAGGGCGAGATTGACGATCCTGAAAGTGCCTGCCCCGAGATGTACAACTTAGTAGATAACGGCAACCTAATGGCAATGGGTAGAGGAAAAACAATAGTCGCACAACCGAGAGGTGATGGCGGCCTTACATTTTACAGCATCTCTATGTACCCTGAGGATTGGCCGCAAAAAAGTGGAATCAATTTCAATAATACAGTCGAAGTTTACAACTACCTCTTGCATTTTTATGATGGCTGGAACCCGGTGTTCTACACGCTTTTTAAAGCGTGCAATCGTTATGTTCCTCGCCCGCTTAACTACTTCCCCTTACAACACCGATGGCAAACAAAAGCTAATATTACCCTCTTGGGCGATGCCGCGCACCTGATGCCACCCAATGGCGAAGGCGTGAACCTGGCCATGCTTGACGCTCTTGACCTCAGCGAATGCTTAACAAATGATGAACACACAAGCTTGCAGCAAGCAATTGAAAGTTATGAAGATATGATGTTTACCCGAGCTGGCAGCTTAAGCAAAGAAACAGTCGAAACCATTGAAGATTTTGCTTCGCCATCTGACGAATCTATACAAAGAATGGTGCAGATACTTAGCGGCGCAAACTCTGCTACAGAATAATATATAAGTTAAATTTATTTAAAAGCTATTGTTACGCCTGCTCGAAGGTGCTTCATTTGGTCTCCGCAGATCGCAGCCATATCAGCTGATTGTCTTTGCCTACCCTATACACATCCTGCCACCAGCGTGCACCGCCACGGCAGGCTGTGTAAAGTAGCTTCTGTTTAGTATTGAGGGTAACATCGCAAAGGCATGAACATTTTGCGCGGGTATCCTGGCTTTCCTGCAAATGTTTAAAGCGCTTAGTAGCCGGATCGTACAACCAGATATTGAACGTATGATATACACCCATGCCTGCGTCTGGAAGGGAGAAAGCCAGGTCGTCATATCCATCGAAATTGTAATCTTTGATATAGCATGATCTGCTTACGTCGGGTGCATCCAAAGAGATAAAGTTAGGTGAATCTACTTTACCATCCGGATAGGTAAACATAAACTGGTCGTCTGTACTGGTCCAGGCAAAGGTGATGAGCACGTTGTGCAACAGGTATTTTTGTACATTATCCGGAGAGGCATCTTTGTTGGTTCCCTGCAATGTAAACCGCTTGCCATCTTTATTGCGAACGTACCAGGCAGCTGTCACCCGGCCCGACTGTTCTGTGATTGCATAGCTGCCTGTCACATTGCCGTCCAATATTTCGTTCCACTCGTAATAATAACCTTCGGGCTGTTTGTTGCCGTTGGTTAAGACGCTTACAACATATTTTTTTAGGCGTAGTGGCATAAAGCTTTTTTGCCCGGCATATTGCACAAATGCCCCCTTCCCTTCCGGTGTGCAGTAAATACTTAAGCTGAACTGCTTGGCTTGATTTACCGAAGTTAAATGGAAGGTCTTACCCATAACCGTAGAGCTAAGTATCATGAAGCACAGCAGCACCTTAACAATTTTTGTCATCCTTATTATTTGGTAGTGTAAGATTTTAAAACACAAGTACCCCCCAAGCTGAAACATGGCTTGTTATCACATAGATATAACTAACATGGAAACCACCAATGCAGCGAATAGAGCTTACCGTTTTTGATGAAAATTTTGATGTGCCCGTCAGAAATATTGTCCTTATCCTCGCGCAGTTCCATTACCTGTAGCTTGCCCTCTCCTGCTACGTCTATGTCGCTGATGTGTCTACCAGCGTTTGGAAATAGCTTTTTCAGCTCGGCCACCGAAGTGTGCTTGTTAAGGGTAGTATTTTTGAAAACGATAAAATCCCCGTTGGTAAACTTTATCTCGTCAATGGCTACTTTACCTTTGGTACTTTCAAAGCGGGAGCCGTTTTTGAACAAATATTTTGCTGCTGAATCAACGGAGCCGTCCGGTTCCTGAAAAATGGTAGTGCAGGGCTCCTCATCAAGCAACAGTTTGGTGCTGTCCGGCTCTCCAAGTACCCTTTTAAACTCTTTCAGTGAAAAATATCGTTGCAATTTTCCATTCAGGCGGATGTCTTTCTCATCCATTATCTCTATGGCAGTATCCGTGTTACTTTGCAGTTGATCACTTTCCTGGATAGTAACCAAATCATTTGTGTCTGCTGTATCAGGGTTGCTTTTAGTTCGTGATGAATTATTATTGCTACCGCCGTTACAAGAGATAATACATATGCAAGCAGTTATGGCTGCAATGGCTAATGACAAATAATTTGCTTTAAAGATTTTCATGGTGAATTAAAGAGGTAGCAAGTTAACATGCAAAGTCGCACTCGGTTTATCTATAACATGACTTAACATGACCCTTTACCCTCAATGCACTCCCTGGTATATTCCAGGCATTTAAAGTTCATTGAGGGTAAACAAAGTATATCAAATTGCGCTTATAAAACGACAACTAGTATACAAGGCGGCCATAGTGATAAGGTTTTAGGGTATGGCGTTTCTTTATATTATTTCTACTGTTAATTTTGGATTTCTTTGGTGCCGCTAATATAAGCATATATCACTATATTGTGATATAAAATATAGTGATAAAGAAAGGCTGCTTGACTATTTAAATTGATGGTAATAGAAAACACTGCAAATTGCACCAAAGTAGGGTAAAATGGCAAGAAAGGTCACTGATGGTCCGGTTAGGAACAAGGAACGCACAAAGGCAAACCTAGTCAATTCATTAGGAAAAATACTTAAAAAGCAAGGATTCGCAGGTCTTAGCATAAAAAGCGTTGCCGATGAGGCAAAGGTAGACAGGCGGCTAATCTATGATTACTTCGGCGGCCTTGAAGGCTTAGTTAAAGAATACCTGAATACCAAGGACTATTGGAAAATAAAATCAGACGATGTAGAGGGTATTATACAATACGCCCGGCAAGATGCAGGAAAATCCCTTGCCTATGGTGTGCTGGAAGATCAGTTTGACAGCTTGATTGGTAATGAAGAAATGCGCCGCATCATCACATGGGGACTTAGCGAAAAGTCGCCAATTTTAAAAGAACTTGATCTGAAGCGCGAAAACATAGGTGAACTGGTGCTTCGCGAAATCTTTGATCAGCATTTTGCAAAGAGCGACAAAAACTTTAGAGCCATGTATGCCTTACTTATGGGAGGCGTTTACTATTTAACACTACACGCCAAAATGCAGGAAAATACCTTCTGCGGAATTGATATTCAGCAATCAAACGGTCAGGAAGAAATTAAAAAAGCGCTTAAGCAACTACTTGATTTGATTTACAAGTAAGCTGTATCATCCCGACAAATTGCAACCAAACACTTGTTAAGATACTTTTAAATAAAGCAAACAATTAAATCACACATTTGTGATATTTGTTTGTTCAGCAAAGTACCTATACTGTTATGAGGATGTTATATTGGTCCCTGGCTCTAGCGGCTATCAGTCTTTTTACAATCTTCGGGATCTGGCTTTACAAAAATAAGCAAGCCGTAAACAGTGCCCTGCCATTACAATTCAGGCATTACCAATCTATTGACAGTTCAGCTATAATCCGCTCCGGAAGTACATCAATGACATTATTGCTGGAAAGTATGGAAGATATCCAGTCATTCCTAACTGCCAATAATGAGGTCATCATTTACACCGTGGCGGATAAAACGGAAAATTCGTTTTACAAAATAGCCAAAAATGGAGTTGTAACCGATTCGTTAACCATTATGTGCAGGCCCTCGGATATTGCCTTCGTTAAAGGTTTTATTATTGATAAAGAGAAGCATCAATATTATAAATGGAGCTTTGACGGGAATAAGCAAGCCATCAACATAGTTGCCCAAAACGAACGGCTTGATTGGGACCTGCAAAAGCAGCAGCAGCAACTCGCTGATATAAAAGAAAGTTCCGCTGCCGTGTATATAGATTATGAGACAGAAAGTCCCGAGCCCCAGAAGCCATCAAGCGATGATGAAATTCAGGCCGTACCTTCTCCGATAACTTATACCATTCTAACTTACTTTCAGAACAATAGATGTTTTCGGTTTACAACCACGTTAGATGTAAGCAACGACTTTCCGTATTCTTACACGGAGAAACTGCTATTCAACAATCTTTTCAAACGCATCAATACCGAGGCAAGCGGTAATAAAGAGATCATAAAAACATCTCATATCCGGTACCGATATTTTCAGGAGCTTAAGCTCGAGAAAGTTCGCTTTTCAGGCGGCGGGGGCAACGCACCAGGCTTTGACGAAATGCTTTTCCATGGGAACCTTTTTACGGATGTGATTTATAAAACTGATACATTGAGATTGAAAGAATTCATGTATCTCGAAAAGAAATGGCACCATTCAAGCATCGAGATAGATGGCAAAAATATAGGAACCCTTACCAAGAACAAGGCGCAACCTTCTATTTTAATCGACGCCTACATGTATTATACCAATCCCGACCTGGGGTATGCGCTGTTTAGTAATAGTGAAAGAAAACTCTATATCATTAAATAAAACAGTGATGAAATCAACTTTTATGCGGCAAAAGCTTATTGCATTATGTAATTGATTTAACGAACGCACCAAATGAAAAAGCTATTTAATGCAGTTATAATCCTGATAGTTTCCACATCATCAGCTTGCCATTTAAAATCAACTGAAGATAAAAAATCGGGCAATCTTCAACGTGTGGTGGAACAATTACCTGTCAAACAAAAAACGAAGATTATGACTGAGCATATAGACGAATTGACATTTGTGAAGTATATTGATGATGGCGACTATTTTCAACTACTGGCGCAAAAGGGCGATAGCACACTCAGTTTTATTAATGAAACTGATAGCAGCAGAAACTTAAGTCGAGGAGATAAAATAAGAGTTACCTGGAAAGATGGCACTGTTACCCTGCCGGGAGATGGCGATGCTGAAGTACCAGCACAATTACTGTTTTCCGTTAAAAAGATTGCCGAGGGTCCGGTTTCTGCGTTCAGAAAAACATATGGCAAAAAGCTAAGATACACCTGGTCGCCTGACGAGGAATTTACACCTTCCTACCTGGACAAGGTCTATTTAATAGTAGAATACTACCTCACGCAAACGAAAAATCCCTTATTACAAGCTGCGGTAAAAAACCGGGATGAAATTACTTATTCCATTGAGACGAGAGAGCGAAATAACCGCAGCTACAAAGTGATCGGCATTGCGCCGGTAGGTGAAAACGGAAGCCACATTGTGCAATGGCTTTACATTGATGAAGAGAATGATCGTATTTATGAGTACGATCTTCCGGAAGATGATTTAGTACCATTTGATTGATAAGCTTATTAGGCCTGGCTTTTACAAAAACAATAATGCTTACTACTGAACGACTATGTAAACTGGTTAGCAATGAAGAAACTGATCTTAAAATACTGGATGATAGACATGATGACAGGCATCATTTTGTTTGTTGCATTCAGGATTATGATGATGGATGCTACCGCCGCAGACAATGGCTTTTTTGCGACGGTTTTATACGGATTAGACATCATTTTAAATCTGGGATTCTCATTAATTTACCTTGTGGCGGTTTTGCTTTGTTCGTTAACGGTTCTTCTCAATCTTTTAAGTAAGGTAAGGAGTAATTCCTTTCTTTCGTGGCTAAGCTTTTCAGGATTACCAATTGCATTGTTGGTTGCCCTGACAATTGATTTGCGAGTTAACAATTATCATTTCAACGGAGGTGTAATGACAAAGCTTTTCATTTTTTCGTTGCTATACGTATTCGTTACAATATTGCTATTTCTAAGCTTCAGGAAGAAATATGTAGCACAAATCAGCACCAATTCACAACTCTCTCACAGTAAATAAAGTAAACATGAAAGCAAAAGCCGTTGCAACACTTGTACTTAGCCTTTTGATAATAGCTTCGGGCTGTGAAAACCACAAAGAGAAAAAAGTGCGTGTAAATACCGCTGAAAAAAAGCCGGATAGCGCACATAATAATGATAATACTGAAAAAACCACTTCTGCTGACCTGCCATCCTTTGTATTAAGTTGCGGCTCGGGATGTGCCATGACCTATACAGCAGATAGTATATGGGGCCACCTTCCGGATATCAAGGTAAAATTTAATGTAGAGATGTTCGTGGATGAACAGTTAACCGATACCTATAATGAAATTTACGTGTTTTCCTACGACTCTTCGCACAAGATATCAGCAGTACACCCCGAGGGAAACAAAGATGATGTATTAAAAACATTAATGCCTAATGCGCAGCAATCATTCAGAGAGTTTGCCAACGAACTGGCAAAGAACTTTGATAAAAAATCCTTTGCGTCGTCAAAACCTAATCATAGTGATACATAGGTATCCCAACAACAGTGTACTGTTTACCCGAGTGAATTTACACATTGCTAAACCCAGTTTAAGATAAATATGGCCAGCCTGATAAACATTTTTGTTCCTATAGGAACCTTTTTTAAAGACACAGCGCCATTGATAAATTCCGCCGGGCTGCACATTTACACGAGAACAGCCGGAATCGTTGAAAAAGTTTTACAGCTTGACGACTGGCATGAGGGTAAATTGCTTCAAGACGGAAAATACGCGACGACCATCTTTATAACATCCGAGCCCTTTGATGAGGAAACTAACAGGCATTTTTATGACGATGGATTCTTTATGCATGTGATTGAGGTGAAGGGCGGCAGAGCCACGGACAGCGAAGTTGAGAAGCTTAGTTTGAGAATGGTTGCAAAAGATCCGGATAAAAGGATTAAAGCTTTTATGAGTAAACTACAAAAGTACCTTAAACAAAACGGCGAATACGGCATGGGTATAGGTGCGGGCGCTTATCACAGCAGGATATTCTATCATCGCAAAGAGGTAGCGGACAAAATTTTATGGAATGATATTGACAACAAAGTTGCACCTGTAACCAATCCGGCTTAAACTTAGAATGGAAAGATTCAAAAATTTTACACGTCTTGAAGACAAGCTCACCGGTGATATACAGCTGCCCGAGATCGGAAAACTAAAGGTCGATTTAGATCTGGAAGATTGCGGTACAGATGATGTCAGAGATGTAATGTCGCAGGCAGAATCATGGCTGGCAAATTTCGATAAAAACACGCTGGAAAAGCTGATAACGGATATTGCCACTGAGCTTACCGATGCAGCTTACTCCGGTACTGATTACCAACCTGTAAAAAGTGATTATGCTGATCTGGAGCGCTCCCTTAAACTTAAGGCAATATGCTTTTACAAAGATGCTGAAACCACGCTTGTTTTTGAATCAGCAACCGAGTACCCCGATATGACCATCTATTGTTTGTTGGATGATGAATTTACCATAGCGGACCTTTTCGCTGATCCCAAAGATTCTGCTTAGGCTCTGTAGAAACATTTAAAGTGTTATTGTACGCCTTGGATAGCGCTTTAAACACAAGCAATGTAAATTAAATTTGAATGGAAACAACAGGTGCTGTTACGCGTGGTATATCAAGACAAAGAACGTCCAAGTAGTGCTATTAACACTCCGCACTCAATACTCACTTTACGATAAAATTCAAAATCTTAACATAGCAGAGGCAATTGCCGCTATTCGCTTCTCAGGCTTCTAACGGGATTGGCAATAGCCGCTTTTATGGCGTGCGAGCTAACCGTTAGCAATGCGAGTAGTGCCGCGGTAAAACCGGCTATAACAAAGGCCCACGGGCTGATGTGTATACGGTAACTGAAACCCATTAACCATTTATTCATCAAATACCAGCCTATAGGTGATGCTATGATGATTGATAATATCACCAGTTTTAGAAAATCTCCAGTTAACAGCCTGGTTATACCTGTTACACTTGCGCCAAGTACCTTGCGGATGCCGATTTCCTTGGTTCTTTGTTCGGCAATAAATGCAGCTAAGCCAAACAAGCCCAGGCAAGCCACAAATATAGCAAGCAACGAAAATACAGTTGCAGTGGTTGCCATATGGCGTTCGGACGCATACAGGTTTTGTATATGGTTATCCAGAAATTCATAGTCGAAACTTGAGTTTGGCATGTCTGTTTTAAAGCTTTCCTCTACCTGATGCATCAGCTGCGGCAGGTTTTTGGTATTATACCGTATAAGTAAAGTACGTAATGACTCAGGTGCGTTATTCATGGTATAATAAATATAGCCCCCTACTTCATTTTTCAGCGATTGATAGTTGAAGTCTTTTACGACGCCAGTCACTATGGTTTTGTCCGCCATTTCACTGGCAATATTTTTACCTACGGCATCCTGTGGCGATTTGAACCCCAGGTAGCTAAGCACAGCTTCGTTAATCAAAGCATAGCATGTGGTGTCACCTTCAGCAATGTTTACAGGCAAAGTGTTACCGGCCAGCAATTTCAGCTGCATGCTTTCAACAATTGCGCCATCGGTATGACAGGTTTTTACCGGCATGCCTTCTTTGTCGGTTACCAGTTTTCTAACGCTTCGTCCACTTTCAACGTCACCCGGGATGGACTGTACGGCGGAAACGCTTTCTACTCCCGCCATGCCATGCAATGCATTTGTAAAGGCAGATACCTGATTTTTATTTTGTGCAGACTTAATGTTTACCGCAACTATACCATTAGGATTATAACCTAAATCTTTATTACGGATAAAACTCATTTGCTGTAATATGACAATAACAGATATAATCAGAATTATGGAAGCGGCGAACTGAAACACTACTAAAGTACGGCGCACCATCTCCCCGCCGGAATTTTTCAGCTTTAGCTTGTTCATTAATACCAGAGGCGTAATGCCGGATAGTGAAATAGCCGGATAACTACCTGCAAGGAAAGTCACGATCAACCAAACTGCAACCAAACCCAGCACTATAGGCATAGACACTAATGCCGAACGGCTTAAAGCGATACCTGTCACGTCCTGGAAAAAAGGTTCGGCAAAAAGAGCCAATGCATACCCTATGACTATGGCAATAAATGAAAACAAGGCGGTCTCCACATAAAAAAGCATCAATAGCTGACGGCTGTTGGCGCCTAACACCTTGTTTACCCCTACCCCTTTCGCACGTTTTTGTGAACGGGCAGTGGCGAGATTCATGTAGTTGATGCAAGCAATAACTAAAACCAGTACAGACAGAGAAACTAATGCTTTTACGGTGCTTATGCTCCCCATTCTTGAAGAATAACCTTCTCTGATATCAGCAGAATAGAGATGAATAGCAGCAAGTGGCTGAAAGATGAATTGCGTAAAGTATTTGTTTTCCTTATTAACATTTTTATCGATCAACGCTGTCGCCTGCTTTTGCACATTAACAACATCTGCTCCGGGTTGTAACTGACAGTAGGTTTCGTAACTGGCATTGCTCCAATAAACGTCTTTACCGGCCCATGTATCCATTATATTGTAGATCATATCACAGTCAATCGTACTGTTGGCTGGCATGTCGGCATACACGCCTGATACATGCAGAGTGTCCCGGTTATTTACATAAATGATCTTTCCTAACGCCTCAGATTTACCATACAACCGCTCCTTAGCCGCCCTGGAAATCACAATAGATTTTGGCTGCACGAATGCATTGCGGGCATTTCCTTCAACAAACCTGACATCAAACATCTTAAACACGGTAGAGTCGGCCATGTAAAGGCCTTTTTCTGTAAAGTTTTTATCGTCCGTCTTTATTGACACTTTAGCACCAAAGTCATGCTTGATAAGGCGTGTTGCAGTTTTTACTTGTGGTATGTTTTGACTAATAGCCGGTGCGACAGCGTTAGGTACTTGAGCCCATACTTTATAGTTGTAGTCGGCCGAAGTTTGCATGTTGACCCGGTAAATATGCTTGGCGTTCGTATACATGCGGTCAAAACTCATTTCATACCATATACATGCAAAAAGAGTGATACAAACGCACATTCCGATAGCCAAACCCGCGACGTTCAGCGTAGTGAAAAGCTTATCATTTACAATATTTCGCCAAGCTATTTTTAGGTAGTTTTTTATCATTGTATAAACCTGCTAACGTACTCTTCCATCCAGATAAGAATCGATTAAACTGCTCAAATCTGTTAATATTTTGAACTTTAGAATTTGTCCTTTTAATAATGCCACAAAAAACTCCAAAGCGTGTGCCCTTGTTGTAAATATTTGTATTAAAGAATATTGCGAAATACCTCAGCAATCAATATGTTCGTTTTTGATACATCACTTGTTCGTTAATGATCAATAATACTGGTTGTTTTGTAAGGAAAATCCCCGGAGGAAATGTGGCTATTCGTCTTGGCTAATGCCGTATGTATTTTGTAATGCATTTAAGCATATGTTTCCGCACTCATAACTGCGAGACACAGGGCGGCTATATTTTCAATATTTTCTGATAGTCCGGCGGGCACTATTTTGCAAGCCTGCCACGATTCAATGTAAGCTTCACGGCGGATGACTTCCATCATTGTTGGTTCTATAAGCTCACGCGTACGGCCATAGATACTGCCCAGCACTATCATCTCCGGATTGAGCATATCTATAAAAATTGCCAAGGCATAACCTAAATACCGCGATGTTATACGGTAAACTTCCAGGGCAGCTTCATCACCTTTAAAAGCAGCTTCGGCAACGGATTTTGCCGTAATGGACGAAAGCTCATTTATGGATTTGCAATACGACACACTTTTGCCAACCTGCAAACGCTCTCGTGCTACGGATTGTCCTATCTGGGCGATACCGCCTCCGCTGCAAAAACCTTCAAACGATCCCGATTTACCGAAGCCCACCGGCCCGTTACCTGCCAGCCGTATATGACCTACCTCCCCTGCTAAGTCAGATATCCCGGAGTATAATTGTCCATTAAGAATGAGGCCTGCCCCCATACCCGTACCGAAAGTCAAAAACATCAGGTTATTATACCCTTTACCAGCACCATACTTCCACTCGGCTACAGCGCAGGCATTAGCATCATTTTGTAATAAAACAGGTCTGCCAAAACGCTCAGAGGCCATCTTTACTATAGGTACATTATCCCAGCCAATAAGGTTGGGTGGCGATAATATAATTCCCTTTTTGCTGCTCAGCGGCCCGCCGCAGCTTATACCGATGCCTGTTAATTCATCCTTAGTAACGCCTTGTACACCTAATATGCTTTCTGCCGTCTCAAACAATTTTTCAATCATCTCATAAACCGGCAAATCAGTTGGCATTACCCCTTTATGAATGATTTGTATGTCCTCACCCCTTTGCTCACCCAGCAAAACGGCGCATTTAGTTCCGCCAATATCAAAACCTAATAACATATGCTAAGATGTGTAATAATATTTTATGGGCTGAGCTTAATTGGCGGCCGGTGTTAATGGTTTTACGGTGATATTTTTCACCCGTATTGTACCATGCTTTACGTATAACCACACCACGCTGCCGTTACGCTCGTACGTACGATTCACTATTGTGCGCCTATGGTCAATGTCTGCATCCAATATACCATCTTTCATCACCAGATCAATGATGATTGGCTTGCCCAACCCGTCAACGCCCTGAATGGTGGTGTTACCAAGACTCACAGTTTTATTATTAGCCGAAAGATTGAGCCTATAACCATCGTTCGCTTTTTCATCAGACTTTAAAATCAAACCAAACTCTTCGTTGATACCGGCAGGCTCTATCTGCAGGGTGATACGACAATTTCCGGGCACCTCGGTAAGCCTTGCGCTTGCTATGCCACCGGCATCAGCAAGAAGAACACTATTATCTGCCTCTATGGTGGCCTTATACATCGCTTCTGGCTTTATAGGTAATACGGCATCCGTTAGCGGAATCATTTCAGCAGGAAAGCGTGTGTTCAACGTGCCATCCTGCTCCTGCGTTACCTCCCGAAAAAGTGAATTACCGCCGAATATCTCATGCTGATAATCTTTATTTTCCGCACGGTTAGGCACCCATGCAGCTGCAATACGTCGGTCGTTTTTAAAACCCGCAGTCTTAACCACGTTCGACCAATCTTCGTTCAGCGCCTGGTATCGTGGTTCCTCCCATGGGCCATACGGTTGTTTTGATTTCACGTAATACGTATTACTGTTATCACTGTATACCAGGTAATACCATCCTTTCCAAAAAAAATATTCAGGACATTCTGGTGTAGACCCCTGCCCTGTCAGGATGGGGTCATGAACAGTCCAGTTCTTCAGATCTTTTGAGGATAAGTGCACCAGGCATCCGCTGGCCATCTGCATAACGGGCTTTTCCTGGTCACTGGATACAAACAGGTGAAATTCGCCCTTATCATCTACAAACACTTTCGGGTCTCGGAAATTGCGCGTGCTGTACCCCGGTGCAGATGTATAAAATGGATTCGGCTTCTGCTTGTTAAAATGAATACCATCCTTACTAACGGCATAGCTCAGTTGCTCATTTACTTTGCCGTCAACCAGCAAGCGGGTTGCATAAAACGCATAGTAGTTGCCCTTATGGTATACAACGGAGCCTGTACAGATTGACTTTTCCCATTCCTCGTCAATGCCCAGCACAACGGGGTGTTGTTTCCAAGTTTTCAGGTCGGTTGATGTGCTTAACGCCCACTGATGACCTCCCAAACCATTAAGGCTGCGGTGGTGTGCCGAATCAAGCAACCAGTAATAATAATAAGTGCCGTTACGATCAAATGGAATACAATCACCGACAAACAGATCGCCTTTGGGCTTAAAATACTGCATAGTGGTAGTGGACTGTACTGATGGGTCATATTTAACACCGAGCTGCGCCGTAGCTGTGTACATCCAAAGTGATAATAGAATAGCAAGTAGTCTTTTCATGATGATTGGTTATAGTTTATTGGGACTTTCCAGCCCTCTATTGTAGTTCAATTTTGCTGCATATGATGCGAATTCAACCGACTGCTTTAAACGTTTAAAGTATTAGACAAAAAAAACATTATTTTTCTCTGCATGATTTTCCGTAAACGTAGTCCGATTCCAGGTAAACCTGGTTTATGATCTTGTTTTTGTTTATTAGATCGAGCAAGGCATTAACAGCCAGTTTTCCCATCTTCTCCAAAGGTTGTCTGGCATGCGAAATAGGGCAATAAAACAGGTCGAATGCTTCCGCTTCATCAAAACTGAATACAGAAATATCATCCGGAACTTTTACTTTCAAACGGTTTATTTCCTGCAGGCCGGCGATAGCTAAACGGTCGGTGGCGAAAAACACCGCATCGCAGTTGCGCCCCTTCCCCACCAAATGGCTTATGCCCTTATCAATGTCAGCCTTGAAGTGATTAGGTCTTATCAATTTCACAAGGTGTTCGTCCGGTTTAATACCATTGTTATTCAAAGCATCCTGGTATCCTCTATTGCGCTCATTTAAATTAAACATCGTAGATTGATAGTTTACAAATGCAATTTGGGAATGACCTTGTTTGATCAGGTAGCAGGTAGAGTCGTAAGCTGCCTTGTAATTGTCTATAAGAATACTGTTAGCCAGAATATTTGGAAAGTTCCTGTCCACCAGCACAAATGGAATTCCTGAGCGTTGCAATTTAAGTATAGCTTGTTCAGAATTTTCAGTGGGTACAAGTATCAGTCCGTCAACCTGCCTGTTTATTAATACGTTAACCAACTCATCAAACTTTTCCGCATTCTCGTTTGAACTGCCGAAGATCACCGTGAAATTTTTCTTTTTAGCTTCGGCTTCGATAGCACTGGTGATACCCGAACTGAACCTGTAGTTGATATCAGCCACTACTAAACCGATAGTATGGGTCTTTTGCGTTTTTAAACTTTTAGCAATTTGGTTAGGCCTGTAGTTTAGCTCTTCAGCAGCGGCTAAAATCCGTGCAGCATTTTCCTTACTTACTTGCTTTTCCGCTGCCTGACCGTTAAGCACATACGATACCAAAGCGGTTGAAACTCCCACATGGTTAGCAATATCCTTAAGCAGAACCTTTTTCACTGATTTTGATAAATATGGTTTATAAAGAGTAGCCAATAATAATTACTTTAAACGATTAAAGCAAATACTACAAGAGATTTTGGCAATCTTTATAGCATACTATAAATCTCTTGCCGATATATTGCCAAGAACTTATGAACCCATTCGACGGGATCAACTCATAAAAACAAAATATAGCCGGTAATTCAAATTCGATTACCGGCTATATGTACAAGGATGCTAAATTTCCAATCTTATTTATTCTACTTTCCAATTAGCTTGGATATGATCTTAACTTTATAAAACCTTCCATTTTAAAAAAGTGCGAAGCGGTTTAAGTTAAGGACCGTCCACCATAAGTGTAGATTTGACTATTTTGCCGGTATCAGTATGCCGGGATACAACACGCCATCGGTTTTTAGATCGATATTAAGTAGGTAAGCAATAAGCGGGGCAATGTCTTCCTGACCGATCAAGGGCAGCACGACACCTTTTTTTATGCCGCTGCCAAAAGCCACAAAACCGGTCTGTATTTCTTTAAAATCTGTAGGCAAATAACCATGCGTACCACCTTTAGCGGCCGTTAGTAAATCTCCACTTGCCGTAGCGCCGAAGCTCACACCCTGATAGGCAGCAACTGCCAGTGCTGCGTTAGGATCGCCCTGGGCATCCGTAAGTGCTTTTTTGTCGATAACATGAAACAGCTTTTTTATAGAGGCAGGTAACTCGGCTAAAGCCTGATTAACTTTTTTTAGCGTTGCATCATCCTTTGGGTTGCGGAGGTGTAGAAAGGCAGAACCGCCGCTTGCCTGGAAATATGCTTTCCAATTCTCTTTATTCTCCGGATCGTATAAGCCTGCTTTTGCCAGCATAACGTTCGGATTTACCTGCGTATGTATGTCAACAAAGCCATGATCACCGGTTATGATGAAAGTAGTGTTTTTGCTTAAACCTGCCATTTCTACCGCATCTATGATGGATTTTACCGCCACATCAACACCAACCACTGCCGATCGCACCTTATCGCCATCGCGCCCTTGCTCATGCTGATAGTGGTCGGTAAGGCCGATGTGTATCGCTAAAAATGCCGGCTTATACTTCCTTAAAATGTAGCCGGCCATGCGCGCTTTGTTCTGGTCATTAGTGTAATCATTTAGCACGGCGCCATACTCACCAAAATTGCCTATGGCGTTTTCCTGTACTTCGGTGATCAATGATTTAGGGTTTGATTCATTGTACAAGGCCTTTATTTCGTCTTTCTTCTCTCCCTTGTTTGCCGGAAGAATTACATATTCCGGCAGGTTATAATCTATGGGGGCACCAACGGTAACCGGCCAGCTCACACCGGCGGTAGTAAGCCCAGATGCTTTGGCGGCTGTCCAAAGTGTGGGCACTTTGATGTCTTTATAATACCAGAACCATTTGCCCGATATGCCCAATGGCTCAACCGGGGTGTTATAGTAAATGCCATGCTTGGCCGGCAGCACGCCGCTTATAATGGTAGTGTGTGAGGGATAAGTAACCGTTGGAAAACTGCCACGCACCCCTTGCGCATAGGCACCCGCTTCCATCCCCTGGCGTATATTCACCATTCCCCATGATGGGTCAAGATAAAATTCCGGGCGCAGCCCGTCTATACTTATTAAAACTACGTGTTTGTTCTGCGCTTGTGCCGTAGCAGCGGCAAGCAGGCAAACGATAATGCTTTTAAATATTTTTTTCATTAGTAGATTAGTCTTTTTTATGTTCTGCACAGCGTTAGCAACTACCCATTTAAAAAAGGGGCACAGTAAATTTGCTGTCGCCGTCGGTTTCTTCTTCATTGGCGTACGGCGAAAATGTGCGCACACTTAATTCGTTCTTCTTCACGGAGAACTTGTACAGGCGCATTAAACCATTTCCACCGTTTGGCCGGCTTTGGTAATCATTCAAAAAAGTTTTGATGGTGTGGCCGTTATATACATCGGTACGGTAACCTTCGCCATTATCGCCCACATGGCCGCACAGCATCATGAACAGGTTGGCGTTATCTTTCAATGCTTCATAAATGGCCTTTCCTTGTTTATTAAATTCTGCCTGCGGCGTGTTAGTGCCTTTTACTGGGTTAAAGTGAAGTATGGCGTGACTCACTACAATGGCTTTGCGTGCTGCATTCTTTTTCAGTACCTCATTTGCCCAGGCATACATCCCCACCTGGTCTTCATTAAATGCATCGTACTCTAAAAACAGCACAATAAAATCAATACCGCCTGCGCTGAACACGTCGTAATGACTATCGTTGTTATTACCATAATGACCGCCATAATACGGTCGCCCTTCAAAATGCGGTACACCGAAATATTTATTATATCCATCGGTAGAGCCCTTAACCGGATATTGTGATGGATACTGGTCATGATTGCCTACGGCCAAACCGTACGGAATACTAACCGGGTTCTCCAATCGGTATAAAGCAGTTTTGGCCAGGTACCATTCAGATCGTGCTGTTGCCGGATTATCGCCATGTTCGGTGATGTCACCCATGTGCGCAACATAGGCAATGTTCTCTTTAGCCTGATTTTTTTGTATCCAGGCTATTTGTGCCTTAAACATTTCAAAGTTGCCGCCCAATTGAGCCTGAGCCAGGTAATACTGCGTATCCGGCAGTACCGCAATGCTAAAGTCGCCCGGTTTAACAGTCGCAGGCTTACCGGGGGTATTCAATACAGTATCTATAAACACCACCGGCCTTGTAGCATAGTCAGTAACACCAGCCTTCGCGTTTACCATCAGTAGCGAAGCGGCAGCACCGGCCAGTATTTTCCATTTCAGATTTTTCATAAGCAGGAGAATTAAGTAGGTAAAGAACCCGGCAGGCTAACCTGCCAGGTAAAAAATTTAGTAACCAGGGTTTTGCGGCATGCCTGACGGATTAAGCTCCACCTCATATTGCGGTATTGGCAGTATAAGCATGTGGTCATCCAGTTTATAGGCGTCGGGTGTTAAGTATGATACTTGTTGCTTCAGCTTTGTGCCAAAGGCATTGATAACGCTAACCGCTTTGCCAGTGCGTACAAGGTCGTGCCAGCGGTGGTTCTCAAAAGCCAGTTCAACGCGGCGTTCGTGTGCAATAATATCGCTCAATGCATTTTTGTCTGACGTAGAAACCGGATCAAGGCCTGCACGGTGGCGCACCCTATTCAATGCATCAAGCGGCGATTTGCCCTGCTCGTTTTGTGCTTCTGCCAACAGCAGCAACGCATCCGCATAGCGGTAAATAGGGAAATTGTCATTTGATCCGTCAGGGGTTAAAAACGGCCCGTGAAGGTATTTTTTTATGTAAGGCACACCTTCCTTGCCATCTGCAGCTACATAACCAATAACGCTTTTATTAGCCGAATAGGTAAACAGGTTGCTGGCGTTATAAGTACCTTCTACAATACCGATAGATGCATCCAGACGCTCATCTCCGGCTTCATAACTATTGATAAGGTCCTGCGTAGGTGTATTCCAGCCGGCGTTACCGCTGTTGTTAACGGTGATGCCTGTAAGAACTGACGCATTGGTGGTACGCGGCAAAAACTGTGCGGTAAGTGTGTTGGGTGTTGTGCCAACCGCGTTGCCCTGCAGGTATTGCACCTCAAATATTGATTCTTTGCTGTTCTTGTTGGTAGGCAAAAATGCATCTGCATATTTGGCATTTAAGTCATAACCCATGCCAGCCAGTGTGTTAAGCAATGTTTCTGCCTGATCCCATTTTTTTTGTGTGGCATAAACCTCGGCCAGCAGCATAACTGCAGATCCTTTTGTGGCGGCTCCGGTTTGCGGGAATTTGGCAGGTGCCTTTAGCTCATTCATGGCGTCTGTAGCGTCAGCTATAATTTGCTGATAAACCGCATCAACGGGAGTGCGCGTTATAAAGGCCTCTTCCGCACTTTTAACCTCTTTTAAAAATAAAGGCAGGGGGCCAAACAGGCGTACCAGTTTAAAATAGTACCATGCGCGCAAAAACTTAGCTTCACCATCTATAGCCGCCTTCACTTCAGGTGCAAAATCCACCAGTGCCAATCTTTCAATAACGATGTTTGAGCGAGAGACGCCCTTATAGCAATGTTCCCAAACGGCATTGGCATAGTCATTACTTGAATTATTGGTAAAGTCCGACAGGTTTTCGCGCTGAATGTAAGCCGTACCACGTACGCTTGGGTACGCTTGGTAAATGGTGTTGTCAGAATGCATTTCCGAAGTGAAGTAATCATTGAGCATCACGTCCCTTAAAGGAGCATAAGCAGCTGTAACTGCTTGTTTAAACTGATCTTCGGTCTTGAAAAACGTGTCGCCGTTATAAGAATCCTGCGGCGTAAGCTGTATAAAATCTTTTTTGCATGATGTAGCACTAACAAAGAGTGCTGCAAGCAGTATATATACTTTTTTCATGTTGTTTACTTAATTAGGGAGCTGTTATTTAAATGTTGCATTTAAACCGAATGAGATGGTGCGCGGTATTGGGTATGCGTTTTCATCAACACCAATACCAAGCGTTGGGTCTTGGCCGGCAAAGTTTATTTCCGGGTTGAGGCCGCTGTAGCTGGTGAAAACAAAAGCCTGCTGTACCGAGCCATATATACGCAGGTTGCTTAATACGGAGTTCTTCATGTTGAAGCGATAGCCCAATGATATATTCTTGATGGTAAAGTATGAGCCATCTTCCAGCCATTGCGAGTTTACCTGCCTGCCCATAGCCGTAGTACCGGTTTTTGTACGCGGATAAACGCCTGATCCAGGATTTTCAGGTGAGCGCCACCTGTCGGCAGCAGCCGCCAGCATTACACGGGAACCGTCCATATTGGTTTGATACGCCCATTTGGCAGCATTTAATATCTGATTACCTACCGAGAACGTGCTGTGAATGTTTAGATCAAAATTGCCGTAAACAAAGTTGTTGGTTAAACCACCGGTGAAAGTTGGCGTAGGATCGCCGATGAAAGTGCGGTCATTAACGTCGTCAATCACCCCGTCATTATTAATGTCTTTAACCTTAATGGTACCCACATCAGATGCTGAACCATATTTTGGCGATTTGGCCAGGTCTTCAGCATCTTTATACAAGCCTTCAAAAACGAAACCGTAAAATTCTCCAAGGCGGTGACCCTCCTGCTGGCGGAAGTAGTCGGACGATACCGTGTTATTACGGCGTATGAAGCCCGGGCTAACCAGCTTTTTAATGACGTTACGGTCAAAAGAGATGTTGAAGTTAGTGTTCCACTTCAGTTTGCCTGCTAGGTTGGTGCTGCTAACTGATACCTCATGACCCCAAAGCGCTATTGCGCCAACGTTATCCAGTATGCTCGGATAACCTGAAGCCTTTGGTATCGGCCTGTTCATAATCAGGTCGTCAGAGATTTTGTGGTAGTAATCATAAGTAATGGTAAGGCGGTCTTTCAGCAGCGTTAAGTCGAAACCTATATCAAACTGCTTGTTACGCTCCCAGCTAAGCTCGGTGTTTTGCAGGCGGTTGATGTTTTGCCCTTGGACTGACGAACCGTTGTTTACATAGTAATACCTGCCTATGGTAGCCTGGGCTTCGTAGTTGCCAAAGAAGTTATTACCGGTAATACCATAACTTGAACGGATTTTGAAAAGGTCGATAAATGAGAAGCCTTTCATAAAGCTTTCATCACTTACTACCCAGCCCGCAGATACTGAAGGGAATGTGCCGTATTTTTGGTTTTTACCGAAGCGGGAGGAACCATCGCGGCGCACAGCGCCTTGCAACAGGTAGCGGCCTTTATAGTTGTAGTTTACGCGGGCAATGCTCGATAGCAGCGAGTAAGCGGTATAGCCGCTGGTACCTGCCGTTATAGTTGATGCAGCAGACAAGTAAGGTATATTGTCGTCAGGGAAACCTTCACCAGTGATGGAGTTACTAATGCTGCTGAATTTTTGCGCCGAGTAACCGCCCAAAACTTCCAGATTGTGGTCGCCAAAACTTTTGTCATAAACGAGGTTGGCCTCCGCTGTATACGAGCCATTATCAACCGAACTGCTGGTGCCTGTAGCGCGGCCCGGAGTAGAAGTAACCACTCCCGATTGGAAATATTTACGCGTCTCGGCGCCCTTATCAACCGCAAAGTTGGTTTTTAAGCTTAACCCTTTAATGAATTCGTAATTAAAGTAGGCATTACCCAAAATGCGGGTAGTTTTATAATCGTCCTGCGTGAGGTTGAACTGCGCAAGTGGGTTTATATATGCCACCATGCCTGGGGAGTACGTATCGCGGTTATAAGTGCCGTCATCATTGTATGGCGACTTTAACGGACTTGCCTCGAAAATACGCTCGAATAAGCCACCCACACCATCGGTACTTAAACGGTTGTTATGGTCTAAACGGTAACTTGGTGCAAGGTTAAACCCAACCTTTATTTTGTTATTAGCCAGGTTAAGGTCATGGTTGATACGCACCGAATAAAGCTTTGTGCCTGTATTAATAAGCACGCCTTCCTGTGCCTGGTAGCCCAGTACAACAGACGTAGCCGAACGCTCATTGGCAGAGCGTACAGTAAGGTCATAGTTTTGTATCGGGGCTGCGCGGGTAAGCAATTTATACCAATTGGTGCCTTCGCCATATTGTTCAGGGTTTAAGTATTCTGCCGGTGTAGCTGTGTTGTAATTGGGTTCGTACTTACGGGCATCCTCAAATTTCTCTTTCATGTATTGAGCAAAGCCGCGTGCATCCATCATTTTAGGCACACGTTCCGAAGGGATTTTCTGTACGCCGTAATTAGCATTGAACTCTATTTTTGCATCACCTGGTTTTGCCCTTTTTGTGGTGATAAGAACTACACCATTTGCTGCGCGCGAACCATATAATGAAGTTGCAGAAGCATCCTTCAATACGCTGTAGCTCTCAATCTCAGAAGGGTTTATATTATTGATACTGCCCGTTACCGGGATGCCATCTACTACAAATAGCGGCTGGTTGCTGGCATAAAAAGACGCAGCGCCCCGTATCCGGAACTCTACGCCACGGCCCGGTTGTCCGCTGGTTTGTGCAATATGCACACCTGCTATCTTGCCTTGCAGTTGCTGAGCAAATTGATTAACCGGCATGTCTTCTAACTGGCGGGAGCTTAAGTCGGCGATGGAGCCTGTTACTTCGCGTGCGCGCTGCTTACCGTAACTTACAGTTACTTCTCTTAATTGCGTCCCGGCTGATAATCGTAAAGTTACGCGTGCCGTCTCGTTTGCTTTCACCGTAATTTTGGCTTCGCCAGGGCGGTAACCTATAAAGCTGGCCGTAAGGGTGTAATCACCTTCGGGGGCAGTAAACATAAAGTCACCGTCGACACCTGTACTTACACCGTAGTCCGTGCCGCTTAACCGTACCGAAGCACCGGGCAATGGCGCGCCTGACTCATCAGTAATTGTTCCGGCTATCCTGCCCGATTCCTGTTTAAAGAGTAATACGTTGCCGCCTTGCTCTCTGAAACCAATATTATGGCCTTTAAGGACGCCGGTAAGTATGCTTTCAACCGATTGGTTGTTGTAGTTAGCAGGCTGTACAACTTTTGCCGATAGCTGCAGGTAATTGTTATCGTACGCAAAGGTCAAGCCGGTCCTGCTTTCCAGCTTTTTAATAACCGACAGCAGGTCTTCATGCTGCACAGACAGGTCTATGCGTTGCTTTACGCCCTGGGCATTAATATCTGTAGCCTTAACAGACAGTAACGCAGTAAATAAAATAGAAAGTAATAAACAGGTAATACGCATAAACTGTCTCCACTTTTGTGTATAAAAAATCATATTTTTGAATGCTTTGTAATTAATAATAAATGAGTTGCTAAAGCTTGCAGGCAGGTCGGCAAACCTTGCCATGCGCAAATTTTAAGACCGGTTTCCGCGGCAACGGAGACCGGTTTCTTTTTAATAGAGCACTACTTCATCACCCTCCTTTCTGTAATGCGTGTTATGAATCATGCTGATGGTTTTTAATACTTCGTCTGGTTGCATGCCGCGCTGCAGCAGCAGCGTAAACTGGTAGCTGTTAACCTTTTCGTTGGCGGGTTTTAGCTTGATGCTGTAGAGATTTTTTACGACGGTGGCCAGATCGGCAAAGCTGGCCTGGTTTAAATAAGTGCGGCCATCGCGCCAGCCTAAGCTTTCGTTGATGTTAAAGTTGTGCTGAAAATGCCTGTGGCTTTTGCGGTTATAAGCGAGGCCTTTACCTGGCGTAAGCATTGCAAGTAACCCTTTATTAGCGCTTACGGCAACCTTTCCGGTAGCAACGCCAACTTTAATATTGGGCAGGCCTTTATAAGCATTTATGTTGAAGGATGTGCCAAGTACCTGCACCTTAAGACCCGCCACATTTACCAGGAAGGGTTGCTTTTCTTTGTGTACTACCTCGAAGAAGGCCTCGCCGTCGTCTACATAAACCTTTCGCATTTCGCCATCGAAGTTGTCACTGACACGTATGTGTGACATGGCATTAACCCACATTACCGAGCCATCCGGCAGTTTAACTTTTTTCAACTCACCGGCAGCTGTAGTAACGTAAGTATAACTTTCATTACCGGAGCCTTTAAGAAGCCTATACCCGAACCATGAACCGCCTATGGCAAGTATGATACTCGCTGCCACGCGGAACCAAAAAAATTGATTACGCCTGGGTGCGCGTGTTGCTTGCTGTATCTTGTGCCTGATAGCCTGTTCAGTATGCTCCGGGGTTAGCGGTATTTCTTTACCATCCTCGTATGAGCGGTACCATGCTTCAATCACAGCGCGTTCTGCATCGCTGGCTGTTCCATCGGCATAGCGCCGCAGCTTTTCATTAAAATTGTTTATATTCATCCTTCCGGGTTTCATTAGCATGTCGCTAAAAACCGCCGGAGGTACTTTTAATTCCCGTTAAAGTTGCGTTAATTAATTATTAAGGAGGGTAATAAGTATGGCAAGGAAGGTGGCCTGCCTTTCGGGATGGCGTTGGATAATGGTTTTTCTTAAACGGCGCGAAACCTCTGCTGTGTAATTTTTTACAGTTTGTTCGGCTATACCAAGTTCGCCGGCTATGTCTTTAACCGACTTGTTCTCCGTGCGGAGGGTATAAACCTTTTGCAGCATCTCAGGCATGCGCTCTACCGCTTCTGCAAGCGTTTTTTCCAGTTCGAGGTAATCGGCAGTAGCATCAATGGCACTTTCCAGGTATTCAACACGATGCATGGCATCTTCAAGCCGTACAAAATCCACCTTGTTTGACCGGAAGTAGCTGATAACACTTAACCTCACAGCACTGAACAAGTAGCTTTCCAGGGATAGCTGAATGCTAAGCGATTGCCTGCGCTGCCATATATTGATAAAAAGTTCCTGTACAATATCCTGAGCAATGGCTTCATCGCCGACGCGCACAAGCGCTGCCTGGTGAAGACGCTCCCAGTACCTTTCAAACAAAAGCTCGAATGCGGCCTGATTGCCTTCCTTAATATCCCGTAGCACTGCCCAGTCAGATTGCAGTATATCTATCATACGGGGCAAATTTATAATGCTAGTGTTAAGTGAACTTTAACAGTATCTCTAAAATTGAACAAATTTCTGATTTACACAGCCGACTTAAGACTATCTTCAATTATGCCAAACATGCTTTGTGAAGCATAGTGTTAAACTTTACTCGGCCACGAACTATCTGCACAACACCTTATGTGGTGCCTTCAATCTTTGCTTTTTTTAGCTAAACCGCTTGTAAAATCAAGTTGGCCTTAAGTATAAACATTAAAGCCGTTTAATAGATATATAGCTTTTGGTCCAACCCGGATTTCCCATTATTGAATTTAAATCGAGACACTTGGCCTGAATTGACTAATTTATGTCCTTTGAGACATGTATCACAAACCTTAATTTTGATACATGAAAGGTGACGCTCAAAGAAAAAAAGTTGTTATTGTGGTAATGTCTGGCAATATGCTACTTAATTTTTCAGGCCCTTCAGACATATTTACCAGTGCCAACAATTGCTTAAGGGAATCCGGCTTGCCTGAGGGCTATGATGTGGTCATTGCTGCACCCACAACCGACCGCAAGGTAGTTGCCGGCACGGGTATAGAGATCACTTGCCCGTACTGTGCTATGGAGGTGGCCCAGCCTATCGACACGCTTATCATAGCAGGAAACGATATGAGCCAAAGCGGCACGGACCGTTTAACCGCTTTTCAGCAGTGGCTTGGTAGTATAGACGCTAATAATACGAGGCGAATTGCCTCTATCTGCGGCGGTGCGTTCGCTTTAGCAAAAGCTGGCTTACTCGATGGTAAAAAAGCTACCACGCACTGGGATCGCAGCGAAAAGCTAAAAAAAGAATATCCCAGTGTACAAGTCAATGCTGATCATTTCTATACGGTCGACGGTAATATTTATACATCGGCTGGTGTATCATCAGGCATTGACCTGTCGCTGGCGATGGTAGAGGAAGATTTTGGCAAAGACATAGCCATTCGCGTAGCACGAAAACTGGTTTTTTACTTAAGCCGTCCCGGATTTCAGTCGCAGTTTGGCAACCTGGTGCCGGTTTATGAAAGCGAGAACATCGCCGTGAAACTGCAGCAGTGGCTAAAAGACCATTTGAATGAGCCCATTGATGTAGCGCGTATAGCCGATTATCTGAATATGAGCACAAGAAACTTCACGCGGGTGTTTCATAAACAAGCCGGTATGCCGCCAGCCAAATTTATTGAAAAGGTGCGCGTGGAAGCCGCTCGCAAATTACTAGAAGACACAAATGTCTCGCTGGAAAGGATCGCGGAAGACTGTGGCCTTGTCAACTTAGTAGGCATGCGCCGCACATTTTTGCGGCACTTAAATGTAACCCCATCCGATTACCGGCGCACCTTTCGCACGGCTTTGAAAGACACCGGAATAGCAGAATTACTCATCAATTAAATTATATAACACCATGAAAATAGCGATCAATGGGTTCGGCCGGATAGGCCGGATGACTTTACGCGCACTACAGTCTCACCCCGACGTGGACGTTGTGGCCATTAATGACCTCACCGATGTGGATACACTAGCGCACCTGCTCAAATACGATACCGCTCACGGCCGTTTCCCGGGCGAGATAATCACCGAAGGCGACACGCTAAAAGTTAACGGTAAAAGCATTGCCATGTATAAAGAAAAAGATCCGGCTCAACTACCTTGGGCAGCGTTGGGGGTGGATGCAGTGATCGAATCAACCGGGAGATTTACAGATAAAGCATCCGCACAAGCACATATTGATGCCGGCGCAAAAAAGGTATTGATAACCGCACCGGCCACCGGCGGTGTAAAAACAATTGTTCATGGCGTAAACAACGAGCTGATTGGCGATGACCAGATCTACTCTACTGCATCATGTACTACAGGAAGTATTGCCCCAGTTTTGCTGTCACTTGATAAAGAGTTCGGCATTGAATCGGGCTACATGGTAACCGTACACGCTTTTACCGCCGACCAAAACCTGCAGGATGCACCGCATAAGGATCTTCGCCGTGCCCGCGCTGCTGCATACTCCATCATTCCTACCACAACGGGTGCCGCCAAAGCCATTGGCAATGTGCTGCCCAACCTTCAAGGTAAAATGGACGGCTACTCCTACCGGGTTCCGGTGATTGATGGCTCCATCGTAGACCTTTCCATCAACCTTCAAAAAGAAGTAACTGCTGCCCAGGTAAACGAGGTATTAAAACGATATGCAGATACTTCGCTGAAAGGCATTATGGAATACACCGAAGAACAATTTGTATCGTCTGATATATTAGGCAACACGCACTCATCTATTGTGGATGGCGGCATGACCAAAGCCATGGGTAAATTGGTTAAAGTGGTTGCCTGGTATGACAATGAAGTGGGAATATCTAACCGGATAGCCGAGTTGATCACGCTGATCTGATTTTAAAACATTATGCAAAGAGACTTGATCGCCGTTGTAACGGAATTTTTAAAAGTATTACAGAGCCGTACGTCTTTCGGAGAACTGAAACGTTTTTATCATGCTGACGCTATCCAGATCGAATACCCTAATACACTCACAAAGCACTTAACTACGCGTAACTTAAGTGAGTTAAAAACAGCATCAGACCGAGGCTTACAGGTATTACAGAAAGAAAGTTACGAGGTGATCAATTCCTTTGCTTTAGACAATACTGTCATTGTGGAGGTTATCTGGCGCGGAACATTAAGTATCGCGCTGGGTAATATTTATGCAAGCGAAGAAATGAAAGCTTACTTTGCCCAGTTCTTTGAATTTAAAGACGGACTGATCATTAGCCAGCGCAATTACGATTGTTTTGAGCCGTTCGATTAGATACAAAGATCGCTCTTTCGTTTTCACCTTTCCCTAAAAGTTAAACATTATGGCGGCCGCTCCCCAAGCTTCAAGCAGGATACCGCCTCCAATACGATGTTTTATACAAACTTTAAAGCATTGATAATTTGGCCTCAAAAGTGTTTTTAATATTACGTTTTTATTGTGTCGTCTTCCTGGCGTTTTTTGCGCATCAGCTCGTAAGATTCGCGGATGTAAACAAATAAACCCGGCCTTACGTCGTCAGTCGCATCTATACGTATGTGGTTCTCGTATTTATTGCCCGCCTTAACGCTTTTCACTACGGGCTTTTCAGTAAGTGCCACTGCTGAATAAAATTTGATGTCGAGCCATTTTTTCATTGGTCTTATGATAAGGAAATCCACCCTCCGGGTAAAAACGATACAATTCGGTGTAACACCTACCAGCACTTTCTCCCAGTCTGCCACCTCTGCCAATATTTTATCAAACGCTAAAACCAGTTCCGGTGAACGCCCCTCAAATAAACTGTCCAGGCTTACCCGCTGGCAATAATGCCGGTAATCCTTCCAGGGTAATTCCCGATCACATTTTGGGCAGGTCCAGCTCATTGTTTCACTTTAGGTAAACAACAGCAAAAAGCTGCACCTGTTTCAGTAGCTCAAAACCTCTTGGAATAAATTTTGTTAATTAATAAGATAAATCATATACCTATGAGCACAAGAGGAAGTAAAGTGGAAAGAAATTCAGTATCGAATCAGCCACACGAGATCAAATATGAGGCGCATAAAGAGGGCACCAGCCAAAAGGCGGTAAAAGACGCGAAAAAAACAGCGGGAAACCAACGCAGTGCCATTGAGAAAAAAATCAAATAATCTTAATTTTAAACAAGCGCGAAGCCCCGTTTAACGGGGCTTTCGTGTCTAAAATAAATGATCATGAGCAGCGCCTTTGTTAAAGAAAGCGAAAATGAGCAGCTAAAAGATATTGCGCCCAATATGGCCTCCCTGCTGATATTCCTCAAAAGAGAGAACGGCGGTACCGTGCGTGAACTGCATACCCGCTTCAATGAAAAACATCAGAAAGAAGTACATGAAATGAGCGATGGTCTGGGCTATATGCTCAACGACCAAAATCAGTGGCAGGTAATCCTGGACTAAACCATAAAATCGCCACTCACAACAATCGGGCAATGGCAGGCCGTAGGCGGTGTCGTAAGTGCTTGCATGGATGAGGCGACTTTGGGGACAGATAGCGTGAGCCGGTTACCAAAACAAAAGGCGGTGTTTTCCGTCTCTCCTACGATGACGCGAATGTTCAAATATTCCCTTCTTTTGCTCTTGTTTGGCTGCCTGACGCAATTGCGGGCCCATAACAATGCCGGTTACACCGCCACAGTGATCAGCCGCATCGTTGATAATGATACCACCCGGATGCTGTATTGCCAAAAAAACACAGGTGAGCAGATTCGTGTTTATAGGGTAGAAAGCGGCTTGGTCAGCGCCGCTACCGAATACACATTAGCCAAAACAAGAGATGGATTTATCCTCAGGGTGGAACCACTAACCGGCGGCCAATTAAACAAAGATAGTTTATTGATCTCCTTTGACAAGGACCACACGTTGATCATCAACCATCATGACCGCTACGTTCTTTTCCCCGCCTTTTACCAAATAATCAAATCACAACTGGTTCAGCAACATCAGCTAATGCCGCTACTATATCTCCTGTGCGACGCAATTGGCGATTACCCACTCGAACAAGTGATGCCTCTACTCCTCTTTAAGCAATCAACCACTGAACACATCCTATCAGCCCGAATCGTTACCCGGCGCAGTCAGGCCGATATGACCGACAATTGGAACGTTAAGTACCGCTATAGCAATCACCGGCTGACCGCCATTAGTGCAGTCAATAAGGAAGAAACCCGTTTCACCAAAACAATAAATTACAAGGGCAAACGCTGCTTGGTTAACACCTATCGCAATATAGAAAGCAGGCAAACGGTGAACCAAACAATCGTCCTTAACGGAGATGATCCAAACCGTATCCGTTTAAACGAGACCGTTTATGAATCCGGAAAAGACCGCGAAACAAATTCCAAAATCACCTTTGTTAAGCTGGATCTCGGCAAGATAGCCCATGCAGAAATGACTACAGCTGTAGTTGTGCGATTGATCGCGGGAAATGGTAATACTGAAAGAAATAAATGAAATATCCTGTTGTTTGGTGAGTACCATTACCAAGATAGCGCCGCCCTTTGGACCGCCTTATAGTCCAGGAAGCAGACAAGGTCGTATCCGCATACCTAGTAGCGCGCCGGCGAAACGTGGGAAGCGCAAACAACTGATCATACTTAATACCTGTTAATTTTAACTGCAAATCGCAAGGCGTAAGGCCGAGGGGATTTTCAGTATATTAGTTGGTAAATTCCTTATCATGAAAAAAAGAACTGTAATATTATTTGGTGCGGGAGCCGTAATTGGTTGGGGAGCACCGTCTACTCCTAAAATCACAGAGGTTGTAAGGAAATGCGGCTTTGTTACCAGTGATAATAAAACCCGTATTACGGAATTCATTTATCAAAAGCTCATCAATGAAGGTGGGTTTAAAGAAGAGGAAGTCAATTTTGAGACCATCATTAACGTAATTGAAGAATTAATCGTCTATTATTCTAAGCATGGACTGTTCGAAAGTAGGGGTTCTATTATCAAGCCGTTTTTAACACCAACATTTGAATCAGTGATCTTGAACTTTGAAGTTTTGAAAAATACAAGTCACAATGGGTTTATACTTAAAATTCCTGGCAGGGATCAAGAATGGGCACAACGTTCACAAGGGAAAGAAAGCCCGGAGCAATTCTTCTTATTGCAGTTAATCGGGGAAATATTGACCGAAATTACTACTCACATAGATAATTATACTTTACATACAACTACTTACTCAAATGTACTTGTAGAGGAGAAAAGCGAACTTAACAGACTTTTTGGTGACTGGATAAAGAAGGAATCCGAAGATGTTATTCTAAGAATGTATACATTAAATTACGATCGATTATTTAAAATTCTTGCTTTGCAATATGGATATCTTGATTATGTTTTCGAAGGATTTGATTGTGATGAACGTATAGACTATTATCCGAAGCTTCGACCCAATATTCGGCGAATATTGTTGGACGAGCACTGTAACACTCATTATAATTTACACGGTAGCATCTTCTGGCAAGTTGAGCGATACAATCACCACCAACTTGAGCTACCATATTTTTGTTTAAGTGGGATGCCTTATCTTGAAGTGAATACAGATGAGTATCCAACATTCCAGTGTGAAAAAGGTAAAACGATATTTTTGACGAACATTGTAACCGGTTACCAAAAAACTCAACGCAGTATTTTTTCGCCTTTTAAGCAAATGCAAGCTTGTTTTGACAAGGACTGCATAGTTGGAGATAAACTCATCATCGTAGGATATTCTTTCGCTGATGAGCACATAAATGCAAGTATTAGAACAGCTTTAGAGGTGAATCCAGACATTAAAATTGAAATAATCGATCCTTCATTCAAGAAAAACGAATTCGATGTCAGGGTGATGATAAGTATCTTTTCTGCCTCATTTCGCAACACGACTCCACCTACCAATATTGCTCTAAATGTTCACGGATTCTTAAATAATTCGATAATCATACACGCAAAAACATTTCAGGAATACATGTTAGATATGACAAATGTTGTTTAAACATGTCTTTTAAGACAATAACAGACCGTGATTACGTCGCTGACTGCACTTCTTAAAACCAATTCCAAAATCACCTTCATTAAGCGGGAAACCAGCCAGATACCCCGTGCGGAAATGACAATAGCTGAAATTGTGCGATTGGTAACTACCAACACTGAAACCGCAGGGAAATAAATGAAATCGCTGTTATGGCTTGGTGTACCAGTCCAATTCCGTCGTGTTCATCCAATCTCTTGATGCCTTGTCGGCCCGTTTCAGCACCGTTAATTCTGCAACAAGGCTATGACTGTTTTCCACAATATTATAAATACGACTGATACCGGTGGCTTTATCTTCCCAAACCCGGAAACGCTGTTTTTCATCCGGATTGGGTGGCACCCCATTACCTTCCGCATCCACTGTCAGCGATCCATCAGGCCATTGCTTTTCAAATGTGGGCTTTCCCATTTTTTCCAGCGCGGTGCTTAGCGCGGCGGCCTTGTCACGCGTATACAGGATCACCTGATAAAACACCAGTCTTTTTGAATTTTCGTCGTAATGGAACACCGCATAATTGTTGAGTTTACCCTCACTCCCGGCAAGATTTGTTTCACCATACTGCAGCGCTTCCGATGCCCGGGTTTTCATGCGGTCAAGCCCCAGCATGGTTGCATCCGTGTCAGTCACGGCTTCCAGTTTCACCCTGTAAGCCTTGAGCAGTGCGGGCGCATTTTCTTTTAACTGCAACCTGGACAGATCAAGTGGCCCGGCATAGCCTAAGGGAACTTCCGCAGTTTGCTACTAGTGTCATCGCCGGAACCGGGTTTAGAATTTGACTGGCATCCAAGTAAAGCTGCAGCTATCAATATAATGGGAATAAGGTGTTTCATGATGATTATTGGTATTTACAAAATTAATATTTGATAAATTTCGGGATGAGGCACGTCCGTCGGTTGATGACTGTGAACCGCAACTCCCACCCGTTTCTTACTGTTTGGTAATATTTCTAACATTTACCCCATCTTACCGCTCAATGTTCTACGCTATCTTGATGATAACTCATCCATAACTTCTTTAATCTGCCGGTTAATGTCAAACACCTGCCTCTGATCGGGATAAGTACCTTTTTGGTAGGCATTGAGCATGACCTGGTAGCTCTTAACCCTGAGCTGGCAGTATATCATCAACTGGTGGTTTCTTGCATGTATACCGGATGGCACGTTGAGCTTATCCAGTTCCTTTAGCAATCCGATACCTTCCTGCCAATAGCCGATGCCTTGCTGCAGATGAGGCAGCAGCTCAGCCGCCGTTCTGTTATCATCCTTTCCAATTACGTTAACGGCTTTCTCCTCCAGCTGATAAAAGCTTTCCATCCGCTTAAAATAAACAACGCGGTCGCTGCGTGAGAGGAAGGTATAAGTGAATGCCGAAAGTGTGAGGATGAGTATAGTGGCTCCTCCTGTCACCAGCCGGTTTATTTGGGCGTCATCTGGCTTCCTTAAAGCTGGCAGATAAAGGTAACCGATGAGCAAACCACTCACCAGGCCGCCTATATGTGCAGCGTTGTCGATACCGCTTTTGAGACCACCATAAACCAGGTTATAAACCACGAACATGCCAATGCTGCTGAGTAACCCATTGCGCATACCCCGTTCAATATGATTGGTGCTCAAAATGGCTAAAAACACGCCGTACAAACCGAATATGGCACCGGAAGCGCCGGCGCTAATGGTGTAATCATGCCACCATATACTTACCACGCTTGCTGCTATGCCCGTTAACAGATAGGCACTTAAAAACTTTGCTTTCCCTAAAAATGGCTCCAGCAGCATGCCTACAAAAACCAGCGCATACATATTCAACGCCAGGTGTATAATGCCGAAGTGAAGGAAACAATTGGTAAGCAAACGCCACCACTGCCCGTTAAGAGTGGCAACGGTTGCGTTGGCACCCCAAGCGAGTAAGCTTTGTCCATCCGGATCGATGATAGAGATTCCGCTTGCAACCATGATAAGAAATATCAGGATGTTCAGAACCACGAGCACAGGCGTAAAAAAATAGTTCTTAGACGGGCGGAAAAAACCCCAGAAGCCGGTGATCAGGTTAAACTTCGGCCGCATGTCCGGCTTCAGCGTATCCTCATAAGGCGGTACAAAGTCTTTCTCGTATGCTTTATACTTCATTTGCACTTCCTCTTCCGTTATCACCGTTCTCAGCTTTTCAAAAGCCTCCACATATTGCCTCACGGCGGTTTCATTCCGTGTATCATCAATGGGCATTCCCGCGGTTGATACACATTCAACCTGCAAATGATCTTCCTGAACCCTGACCGTGATCTCCCCATTCCATGAAAAGCCGTTGTTTGCCGTATACGCTATTACGCCTGCGTCCGACACAAAACGGATGCGCCAGCCTAATGACTTAACCGTTTCAAATGCCGTAACCAGGCACTGCTTTCGGCTCAGGCCGGTCGTAGAGATAGTTTGCGCCGCCTTTCCCATCAGGCGAGGTATAGGGTTAGCTGGTTTACTTTCATCATCATTTACTTTTATAACAACCGAAAACTGTTTTGTTCCGCTATTGGTTAGCTTAATAGCCAAACATATGAATACTTATCAGAAAGCTAATTTGATCTCCGTTGATGAGGCGATCTCCAAAGGCCGTAAAATGTTGCTGCTCCCACGCATCCTCATGGTTATTGGGTTATTTTATTTTCTGTTTCCTATAGCGATGGTATTCATCGCTGTTACAGAAGGTCCCACCTTCACCATAAAGGAGTGGCTGATTTGCGCAGGCGTCGTCTTATTTTGCTTTGTGGTATTTTTTTACCTGCCATTTCTTTTTTGGAGTAAACGCACAACGCGCTGGAAGCTGTGGGCATTTGACAATGTAGACAATGTACATGAACTGAAGATAGCAGCTGTAAATGCAAACCTATGCCCTGCTTATGGCACCTTCATGGACAAACTACAGATCCAGTCGGCCGAAGAAAGAGAGCAGTGGCGCAAACTTCAGGACCGCTTCGACTTTCCGGATATTTTCAAAGATGACCCTGCCTTACCCTACAAAACCGAGGTATCTTACAGTAAAGTTAACCTTACTTTGTATACCCTATTCGGCCTGCTGTTTGTTGGCATAGGTTGTGCCCTGGAATACCTCGCGATAAAGAATAATGGAAACCTTAGCTTAAAACTGATTGCCGCCGTGATCGCAATTGCCGGAACCTGGTACATGGCCATCAACATTAAACGGATGCTGAGGAAACAGCCCGAACTGGTGCTTGAAAACCAGGGGCTCACTACGCCTGAAACAGGTTTTTTGAAATGGGACCAGATCTTTAACGAAAAAGTAACACGGACGTACCGCGCTAAAAGGGGTATCCTGTACACTTTCAGTTTCCAGTATCCGGGCGGTTTGGTCAATATCGACGTCAGCGATTTCAATATCAGTAAAGTGCGGCTGGAGCGGCTTATACGTGTTTACAAAGGGCGTTTTGCGGCAGGACTGTAGTGATTATTTAAATACCTGGTCGGCCAGCAAACCCAGTACAAACCCGCCGATAATACCGCTACCGCCCAAAATGGTGATCGGAATGGCAAGGATGGTAAGCAGTATCGGTTGTGTTTTCCTGACCTGAATGAAGTGTTTGGACAGGTCTGTACCTTCAGGCTGCGGAATGACATTGGCGATCATTTTTTGCAGACCTGATATACTCGAACCATCCTTGAGTGTTAAAGTATAATTGCCCGGGCCTGCAAAAAAAGTGAATAGTTGTAAACGTCCGTCGCCAAAACCATTTGCTTGCATACCCAAGTAGGACCGGCTTAAACTCACCTCTTCGTGGGTCAGGTCGTTAAAAATGTGCGGCCGGTATTTATCAATCGGGACTCTCCTTAATAGCGGTGCTTTATGCCAAATGGAGTAATCACCTCCCTCGGTTAAGGCAAACTGCCCTGTCCCCTGGAGGTAGGATAACTCTAAAAACAATGGACCATAAAATGTGCTACGGATAAGTTTGATGCCTTTAACGAGGATGAATATGCCCACTGGAATGCAACAGAACAACAGGATGCGAATAAGTAAGATGGACATGGGTCAGGACTTTAATATCGGAACAATAACTTTAGCTAAAAGTTTACTGGGAAGGAGCAGGTAGGTAATAAGCGGTAATGCGCTCTTAATAAAAAAAGTCAGGTTTATAAATCATCGTAGAACCTCATCTGGGCTTTATGCTGCAGTTATTCTGGTTCAAGAATACCTTATCAACTTCGAGATCGGTAAAAAGCCAGATACTCAGGTTTTTCATACTCGAAGTATCGCAAACCAGCCGCCTCGACTACCAAACGCCATTTAGCAAGGGCTTGCTCCTGATCCCCGGTTTCAAAAAAATATTTGCCGACATAGAACGTCACTTCATAATTGAAGTTTTGCAAGGTATTGTTGTTGTCGATCATGCGGTTTAACCAAGTCTTAGCTTCTTCAAACCGGCGGTGCTCCATCAAATGCTTGAATACCATTTTTGCGTAATTGTATCCCTGGTTCCAGCTGTTTTTGGGTTCCGGGAACGCCTCCCAACCTTGTTCAGCTTTTAATAAAAACGTAGCCACGTCCGCATTCTTGATCGCAGCGACGGCTTCTTTCCCTTTCTCAATTACAGGGTTATATCTATCCTGGTCTAATAGCGCCATAACACCAATAACATTGTTTACCTTGTTTTGTTAACAGGTTACAAGAGTCCCGCCAAATACTTATAGGGCTGGAAGCTATTTTTTACATGTTATCCTGCTGAAGGTAAAAATCAAGATAATCTTTCTTCTCCTCCTCAAAATAACGTAAACCTGCTTCGCTCACCACATACTGCCATTTTTGGTAGGCCGTTTGGTAGTCGCCTGTTTCAAAATAGTACTTGCCAACATTGAATGTTACATCATAGTCAAATAAATGCCGCTCGTTATTGTGATCGATCATCCGGTTCAACCAAAGCTTTGCATGTTCAAAGTCGCCGACGCGGATGTAGTCCTGAAAAATGTATTTGCCGGTGTTATAACTTTCGTTCCATTGACTCTTCGGTTCAGGGTAAAGGTGCCAGGCATCAAGCAACAGACTGAAAGACGCGTCAGTTTCCCCATTCTGAAATTTTTCATATGCCTGGTTCGATAAATCATCTATTTTATTCTGCAGGCTTTTGTCTAATATGGCCATATCAATCGGTGTCGTAGAAAACAGCCATACAAGACAATTGTTTACCAGCGCCTTACGATCTTTTTTGTTATTGAGCCGTACAGCCCTCTCCCACAACACCAAAATGGCATGCACCGTGGTTGCGGTCGGTTTCGAGACGAGGTACACAATGCTATTAGCTGTTAAATAACGGTATGTCAATTATAAAAGCATGAAGCCATCTGATTTTTAATCTCCGCAATTAGCCCTTTCCCCACACAAGCTAAGCTCTTCCTCAAGGTAGTTTTAAAGATTCAATCTCATCAGTGTGTACCCAACCTACTCAACCCATTGCGCCTGATCTTCTGCGGATGCGGCTAAGTGTTTCTCTCGAAACGCCTAAAAAAGAAGCGATCATATTTAGTGGGATGCGGTAAAAGATGTTGGGATAGGTTTTCATGAAGTTCTGATACTTTTCTTCAGCGGTGTTGCTTATATTGCTGAGTATCCTTCGCTGGCTTGCGTCAAAGCTTTTCGCCTTAAGCTCTTCCACGAGTTTTCTGTATTTCGGAATAGTGGCCTGCAAAGTAAGGTGATCGGCTTTACTGATCAATATCACCTCTGTAGTTTCCAGGGCATCAATATTAAAACGCGATGGCGTACCATTGTTCAAGCTTTCCTGGTCGCTCATCCACCAGTTTTCTGCCGCGAATCTCAGCATGTGTTCATTGCCCCCTTCGTCTACATGATACATCCTTAGGCAGCCTTTTGTTACAAAGCAGTTATTAAGGCACACATCGCCCTCCTGCAACAGGTAGTGCCGCTTACGTAGCTTTTTTTCCACGCTGAATGCCCGCACAGCAGCAATTTCCTGCTCGTCCATGCCGGTCTTCTCGATCAGATATTGCTTAAATACTTCAAACATTTGTTTGCGTGTAAAACAAAAATATTTGAAAAAGCTGATGAACTGATAGATCTAAAAAAAATGCAATTGCAATGACCGACCAATCCGCATACACAGTGATAGGCCTGCCGATGCGGTACGCGTGATAAATGTCACACCTACTTTGCGCCAAATGCCCTCTTTAGGGTGGCTGCCCTTACGCCACTTTTGTTCAGCAGGTTATCTGCAAGAAATAAAAAATCGAGAACGTATGTCAAAAACAATTTTGATCACCGGCACCAGTGCCGGATTTGGAAAATTAATGGTTCTGGACCTGGCAAAAAAAGGTTATAAGGTAGCTGCTGCCATGAGAAACGTGAGTACTAAAAACGCAGAGGTTGCAGCAGAGCTGAATGCAATACCCAATGTAACCGTAGTAGAAATGGACGTTACCAGTATGGAATCTGTTGAGGCTGCAGTAAAGCAAACCCTGGCGCAATATGGCAGTATAGATGTGCTGGTGAACAATGCCGGCATTGCAGGCTTCGGCCCTATGGAAGCATTTTCGGTAGAACAGATGAAGCGCTTATTTGAGGTAAACCTTTGGGGAACCGTAAGAGGCTACCTCGCGGTGTTACCACATATGCGGCAACAGCGCTCGGGGCTGATCATCAACATCACCAGTGGCCTTGGCCTTATTTCCGCACCTTACATTGCACCGTATATCGGAACGAAGTATGCTATAGAGGGTATGACGGAAGCTATACGCTACGAGGTACGGGAATTTGGTATAGAAGCCGTTACCCTGCAACCGAGTGCGTTCCCTACCGGCATTACGGAAAAAGAAGGTGCACATGCGGACCGCCAGGAGATACTTGAGGCTTATGGTGAGGAATTAACCACTAAACTCAAAAAGTTTGGCAGCATCATGGCTGGCAAGACCGATGAATACAAAATGGACCCGCAGGAAGTAGCTATTGCCACCACAAACCTCATAGAGATGGCTCCCGGCACCCGGCCACATTTTACAACGGTAAACCGGGTAACAGACAACCTGGAGCAGGAATATGCTGATGCAAAAGGGCCATTAAGCGTGGAATGGATGAAACGTATGGGTTGGGAAGAGTGGTTATAATATCAATAAACCAAACCTGTATCTGTAAGCTATCCTAACCTTATTCCTTACTTACAGTAATATAAAAATGGCGATCCTGAATAAGATCGCCATTTGTGTGATAAGTGACTAGATGAGCTTATAACTGTTGCCAGCCACCGTCCATAACTATTTCAGCACCAACCATAAACGTAGAGTCTTCACTTGCCAGGAACAGGTAGCCACCAGCCATTTCTTCAAGCGTACCGCCACGCTTAATGGGAACGGTAGTTGCCAGGTTAGTTCTCAATTCTTTTACTTGTTCAACAGATAAACCTAAACGCTCGTGAATGGGTGTATCAACATGGCCTGGCGACAGCACATTGACCCTAATGCCTCGCGCTAATAGATCCGCAGAAAAATTTCGCGCCAATGATCTTACTGCCGCTTTGCTGGCCGAATAGGCAGATGCACCTTCCAGACCGGCTTCCGCCGCGGCAGAACCGGTGATCACGATTGATGCTCCGTCATTAAGATAAGGCAATGCTTTTTGGACGGTAAAAAAGGTTCCTTTAAAATTGATGTCTGCAATTTCGTCAAACAGTTCCTCAGTATACTCATTTAAGGGCGAGCCCTTGAAAACACCGGCATTAACGATCAAAATATCTATCTTTCCTAACTGATCGCTAACCTGCTCATAAGCTGCATCCAGCGTAGCAAGATTACGGATGTCGGCCCGGATAGCCAGGGCATCATCGCCGATCTCCCCTGCAGCTTGCTGTAAAGTCTTCTCATCACGACCGGTAATCACCACCCTGGCTCCTTCTTTTGCAAACAGTTTTGAAGTGGCCAAACCTATACCGCTATTACCGCCGGTGATTACAGCTACTTTGTTATTTAATTTTCCCATTTCTTGTATCATTATTTATTGGCTAAATTGACTATTATCCAATAAGCGAACAAAAAGTAGGGTACATACAATTTAGTTCGTACCGCCTGTTACAGTTATATTTGCAACATGAGAAAGGAAAACTCTACCAATCATTTAAACGAACAGGCTTTGGCTGCACATTGCGGGGTAACCTTTGCGATGACCCTGCTTACGGGACGATGGAAAATCAATATTTTGTGGATGCTTAAGAACGGTGTAAACCGCTATGGGCTGTTAAAAAATAAGATTGCCGGTATCTCTGAAAAAATGCTGACCGAGCGTCTCAAGGAACTGGAGAATGAAGGGTTAATCATAAGAAAGGATTTTCAAACTATTCCTCCTCACGTGGAATATGAATTGAGTGAGGCCGGGCGGCTGCTGGCGCCAATTCTTGACAAGCTCTCCGATTGGGGAGACGAAGTACGGTTGCTTGTACCTAAAACTTAGGTAAGTGAGAAACATCCATGCATATGTTATAACATCCTGGACAAAGACTTGAAATCGGCATATATATCCAAAAACTGATGTGAATTAATACATATCAGTTTTATAAAAGGATTTTACTTCGTTGCCTTTTTATAGTTGGAATACACTGTCTCTACTTGAGTGCTTACTGTTTTACCAATAAATTTTGCCTCCATATCAAGATTATCACTTATTGGCAGGTAACGTTTGGTAGATGGCTCGTAGGTATACCTTGTTACAATATTAAACCTGTTAGCAGTTAGGGGACCTATTTTCACTGGCTTCTCGTTAAGGAGTTCCAGTTGGCTCAGTTGCTTTTTCTTTAAATCTATCGTAAGTATTGCCTTACAGTCTTTCAAAAAGGTTGCATCTTTAGGGATGATCGTGTTATTCAATTTATAGCTGATAGCAAGCTGATCCGCAGTTTCGCTTTCTATTTTATAACTTGCCTCATCGGGTATATCTACGGGTGGCTTGGATCTGGTGTTGCGGAATGTATTGATTTCGTACAGCGTAGGAGTTTTACCATCCACAGAAACCACATTCCATTGCTCGCGGCCGGAAGCGGCCGGGTTAAATTTAGCAATGAGCACTTTAGTCTTACCGGCGATTATGGTAGACTCTTTAAGTTCAAAAGCATAATCTGTCGGTAATCGTAAATTTGCCGGATCTAAGATTGATTCATCCAATCCATACTTAGAAAATACGCTAACCACCAACGCCTTCTGCGCTGATGCCCTCATTAATAATGCTGATAATATGAATAATGTTAATACTGTTCTTAACAATATAGAACCACGTTGATGTGCCCCAGGTATTTTGATCTTCATGTCTTTTCGATTAAGTTTTTTTAACGTTTTTTATTCTGCAAAAAAGTACAATGTGCATAGCGTCCCCTTTCTGCGGTTTTGCAAACATCAGTTACGCATACATAAATTGTTGTTTGGACCGGCTTTCGGAAAAATGAAAGCCCTCTTTGTTGCCTGGTTATCCAGACGCATGCCTGTTTAATTGATGGTATTACCAGGCGGCATAGATAGCATTCTCGTGTTTATGATATCAAAGAAGTCTTTCCTGTAGGCTTCACCGATAGTAATCGGCTGCTCCTCATTAAGAATTCTGACCATGTTGCCTTCAACTGCCGTAAGGTGGCTAAGGGATATGATGAATGACTTATGCACTCTCACAAACCCTCGTGCCGAGAGACTTTCCGACAACTCTTTCAACTTTAGATAAGTGATGATCTTCTTTTGGTCGTCCATGTGAATGATCGCGTAATTGCTCAGTCCTTCAATATAGGTTATCCTGCGGGCGTCAATCTTCAATAACTTCCCTTTTTGTTCGGTTTTAACAAACACATAATGATCCTGTTCCATTGCTGGGCGCTGGTTGCTATGGATTGTCCACAGCCGGTTCACGGCCTTTAAAAACCGAAGGAACTGAACCGGTTTCAGGAGGTAATCAACAACCTCATGTTCAAAGCCCTCTACTGCATATTCTTTGTATGCGGTGGTCATAATGATGTGGCTATCCTTACTGATCAGTTTTAGCATTTCCACCCCGGTAAGCTGTGGCATTTGCACGTCCAGAAAAACGAGGCCCGGCTTCAGATCGGTGATCATGGCCAACCCTTTAATAGGGTTTGTGGCAGTACCTACCACCCGCAGAAAATGCACTTGGCTAATATGTTGGAGAAGCAGATCTATCGCGTGCTGCTCATCATCTATAATAACGCAATCAATCATACTTAGAATGTTATATGTAATGTTACACGGAAAGCTTCACCTGTATCTTGTATCGTAAAGGTACAGCGATCACCATAAGTTAATTTGAGCTGTTGCCTGATATTTTGGAGGCCGACGCCATTCGAGAGTTCTTTGATCCCTTTACCTTTCTTATTTTCAATTTCAAAGTTAAGCTGGTTAACACTGGTGCTGATCCTGATTAACAGGGGACAGTCAGGATCATGCAGATCGCCGTGCTTAAAAGCGTTCTCTACAAGCGTGATCAGGATCAGAGGAAGGATACTTATGGACTGATCGTCTATCTGCTCCTCATACCTGATATTTAAATGGCCGTCGTGACGGCGCTGGTTGATCTCCACCACATTCTTCATGTGTTCGAGCTCATCCATGATATTCACTTTTCCATCGATACTTTCGCTTGTACCCAACGCGTACCGCATAATATTGGCCAGCATCAATACTGACTCAGCGGTCTCCCTGTCCGTTTTGATCACCTTACCGTAGATAAAGCTTAACGAGTTAAAAAGAAAATGAGGATTGATCTGGTGTTTTAAAGCACTGAGTTCTGCCTCCGTTCGTTGCTTTTGAAGTATGATTCGCTCTTTACTCTTATTCACCCATTCCACCAGCAGTGCTACAGAGAGGCTGCTAACCAGCGTAAACAAGTAAGAGATCAACAGTATCCAGCCAAAAGAATTCTCTGACAACTTGTTTCTCACGGCATCGTGGCCGTCTTTCTCGTAAAGGTAGGTGCCATAATTGACGGCAAATTTTATCAGAAAGACTCCTATCGTTATAAACAAGGCGCTTCTGCGACCGCGTTGACCGTGCATAGTTGGCAGTATGACAACGAAGATCAGCAGGTAATGCGTTATCACAGACTCTGCAATAAAGCTTATTATATTAAAAGCGAGTCCATTGTCGCCAGCAAAGTTCTTGACCGTTTGCTCTGGTGTTACCAAATAAGAAAGCATAAAGAACGATCCGTATATGAACAGCGAAAATACAGTCAACAGCAACAACCGTCTGCTGTTATTTTTGAGGAAACTCATCACCGCTCTGATCATTGGGAGTTGGATTGGCAAGACTTTGCTATTGCTGTAATTTATTCATATTTAATGAAGGTAGCTGTAATTTTTTTGGTTTTGATATCCATAGTAGTAGAACTGTTGGTACCTATTACATTTTTCTTCTTTGTCTGGGTTACAACGCCCGAGCCGGTTTGTTGTGTACTCACTACTTCTTCATTAAGTTCCATGATCACACCATCTGCGCCCTTAGCTTTGCCTAATTCGATCACTTTTTGCTGTGCAGACTCCAAAGAACTGAATCCTTTGCCAACCTTAGTAGAACCCATTGTTGTATAGTTCTTCTTTACATCCTCTTTAGTCAGATACACATCTACATTTGATGTAGGCGAATACGTTTTGCCAAAGTAAGACGGCGTTGAACATGCTGCTAATAGGCCCATTACCAGGAACGTGATGAGCGAAAATACTGTTGCCTTTTTCATTTTAATTTTTTTAAATGATGATAAATAGATAATTAAAACAGGAGGTCGTTTTAAGAAAGACGTCAGATCATGTGATCGTAACGCGATCAATATTCACGAAAACCATGAAACAAAAGTAGTTTGAGCACTACTAGCGGGAAATTCTATTATGTCAACAGGCGTTTGGTCTATGTAAAAACGATCGAACAGAAAGAAAAAAAACGCTTACCGCGTCCTTAGTGGCAAGCATGTTCAGGTGAAGGATTAGCTTTTTGTAGAAGAGAATTGAATTATGGTTCCGATGTTAATAAGTATACACCTTAGAAATACTTACAATAGCGGACGTGAATACAAATCCTGTATTACGGCTGACGGCAAAGCAGCTTGTATATCAAGGACTAGTAAATCAAAAGTTTCATCCGGTCATTGAAGGGAAATTTCATTTAGAGTAAACTGGAAAAGCACACAAATATCTAGAGTCGAACATAGGGGCGGTAAAGGAGAATTATAGTATCGTAGCCTTGCGTTTTAATACATGCCATAACAGGTTAGTTTGGCAAGAACCGGCTTTCTGGGCTTAACATCATAGGAAAGTCTGATAGAAGGCTTTAAGATGCGGTAATTAGCGAAGGTGACGACCTTTAGCAGCCATTCCGTCTTTACTACCTCGCCTCCCAATCTAGCACATGAAGCCGGTTAACATAAAGTCCATACAATTCACATTTGATACTTCGCGACTACCTATGTTATTCCGTATTTTCATTTTTAAGAACGATATTTTAGATATAGCTCTTCATTCCATTTTTGGGCGTCTTGTTCGCTGTCATAATTGTGATAGTGCCGCCTGTTGATACGTCCCATAGACTATTGCTTTTTTCTTCGAACCAAATAGATTACCAAGAATATTCCAGCGATAACTACTGGAATGCACCATCGCGAAAACCGTCAAAGTGATCGTTATCTTCTTACATATTTTATGCTTTTAAGCAGTTACCTTGAAAGCATGGTAGATTACAACACCATGGCTCCCGTGTGAACGATAAAAAGTACGGTTAAAAAAGCAGTGCCGAAATCAGTCTGTCTGGTCAATCCTGACTAACGTGAATAATTGGGAAATTGATAACTTGAAGGGCCTTTAAACCAGCACATTTGTTCAATTGGCATTCTGATGGCCTGTAGATCACCTCCAACATCAAGGTTGCCGAGAAAGGACACATAGTCGTATGGTCTGGGCCTGCTTTCGGCGTGTTCGCCATTCACACCTGGACATTCACTGCGCGCCCTGATTGGAATCTTTTTAACAGAATACCTTTGATGCAGTACCATATAGGACACAAGTTGTTGAAATAACTTATTTAGGTATTTATAATAATTTCAACAGTTCCAATTTTGTAAGGCATCTTCCAGGGAAATAGATATCAACGAGAATTGTTAATCACATATATTTACTTGGCAATTTTAAAACCAAAACCTTAATTTGGATACTCAATTATGCAAGTCTTCAATGTGCCGGAAATAGTTACAGGTCATCCTCAGATCGAAGCGGGTGATATTCGTTTTGTAGATTATCGCGACAAAGGCGGCCCATTTAGAAACCGTGTGCTCTTTAAAAGTTTCGCCTTCAGTTTTGTTCAAAGCGGTCGAAAGCATATTTACAGAGCCGAAGGCAATACCATTCTGCAACCGGGACATGGCATGCTGATACCTGAAGGCCATTCCATCATCGCAGAGCATAGTGATTCAGATGAGCCTTATAATAGCATAATTATTTTCTTCCCGGCAGCGATCGGGCAAGAATTTATCGCTTCCCGGCAGCACCAGGAATTGTGTAAAGAAAATGCGCCATATATTCACTTTGAGATCGACGGTTACATTGATGAGTACGTAAAAAGTCTTAAAACATTGATCTGCCGCGGGCAAAAGCTTTCGCCTGAACTGGCCGCAATCAAAGTAAACGAACTATTGACGGCTCTTTATGATCTTTATCCCAACCTGCTCATATCGTTATTCGGCGGCCAACGAGACCTTTCATTAATGAACCTGATTGAGCAAAACCTGCTCAAAGAACTTAGCCTCGAAGAATTAGCATTTTTAGCAAACCGCAGTGTCTCGTCATTTAAGCGCGACTTTATAAAAATGTATGGCGTGCCCCCGCAACAATACATTCGCGACCGCAAACTGGAGATCGCCGGAAAGGAGCTGTTGAAAGGAAGATCCGCCAGTGAACTTTACCTTGATTACGGTTACCAGCATCTGTCTAACTTCAATACTGCATTTAAACGGAAATTTGGCGTAACGCCTTCAAGTTACCGGTCCACCGCCTGATTTGAACTTTATGCAATAGAATTTGAACTTTGTGCAATAACAGAGAGATGTGGTCAGCGCCCATATTTGGGTATGAAAAAATTATTCATCCTTGTTTGCTTTGTTACTTTTTATAATTGCGTTTCTGCCCAAACATTTACACTTGCCAGTAAAGACCTTGGCGGACAGTTTACCAACGAATTTGTGGCCGGTAATTTTGGTTGTAATGGTAAAAACCTTTCCCCGGAACTGCACTGGTCAAACCCACCGGCCGGCACCAAAAGCTTTGCCATTACCATGTACGATGCTGACGCGCCAACCGGCAGCGGCTTTTGGCATTGGGTGGTCATTAACCTACCCGCTTCTACTACGCAGCTAAGCCAGGGTGCCGGCAACGCCGATCTTAAACTATTACCTACCGGCAGTATACAGGGGCAGAATGATACCGGCGCACAAGGCTATCAAGGTCCTTGTCCCGACGGCGACACGCCGCATCGCTACCTCATCACCGTTTATGCTTTAAACACTGATAAACTTCAGGCACCGACAAACGCCACTGCAGCCTTAACAGGTTTTCTGCTCAACAAAGCGGCCATTGCAAAAGCATCCCTTATTGTGTATTGCAAAAAATAATATGGCAACGCGTATTTATGTTATTGGTGCCGGCGCGATAGGTAAAGCACTGGCTGTTTGCCTTGCCAGTGCAGGCAAAGATGTTGTTTTGGTAAGAAGCAGCCTGGATCACCAAGTTGACGAAGTGCAGAACGTTCAATTAAAATTAGCTGACGGCTCTAAACTACATGCCGATCTGGAACTGATAACCTTCAATTCCATACACCAACCGAATGGTATTTTTGTGGTGGCTAGTAAATCCTTTGCAAATGAAGGGATCGCGGAAAAGCTGCGAAAGCTAGCAATCAACGCACCCATAGTACTGCTTCAGAACGGCCTGAACATTGAACGCCCGTTCCTGAGTAGTGGCTTCCCAAACTTATATCGCTGCGTATTAATGGCGACCAGCCAGTTTGAGACTGGCGGTGAATTACGCTTCCGGCCGGTAGCTGCCAGTCCGATCGGAAGCATTAAGCGTGAAACTGCTTTCAACGACCTTGTTGTTGAGCAACTTCATACCAAGTGGTTCCCATTCGTCCGGGAGGATAATATCAGTAAAATGGTCTGGCGAAAGGCAATCGTTAACTGTGTTTTTAATTCAGTTTGCCCTTTACTGGATGTGGATAACGGCGTTTTCCACCGTGAACCTGCGGCAATCCAAATAGCTGACTGTATCATTGAAGAATGTATTCTGATAGCGAATCATTCAGGCGTATCGCTCCGGTCGGAGGAGATCAGGAACACCTTACTATCTATCAGCCGCGCTTCTGACGGGCAATTCATCTCCACCTTACAAGATATCCGGAATCACCGGCCCACAGAAATTAATACGTTAAATCTTGAGGTAGCCGCCATTGCAAGGTCTTTAGGTCTGGAAAGCAAGGTAGCCATCACCCGTGCACTGGGCGAACTTATCGCACTTAAATCAAACTTAAACCGCTGATATATGCCATCCGTTTGGAAAAAGAAATCGATAAAATCATTGCTGGCGGAGACCTCGAAAAACAAAGGTCTCAAACGAACCCTCACCGCCTGGTCGCTCATCGCACTCGGGATTGGGGCGGTCATCGGCTCAGGCTTATTTGTAAGTACGGCCACAGCCATCGCCGATGACGCGGGGCCGTCGGTAACCATCGCATTCTTCGTAGCTGCCCTTGGCTGCGCTTTAAGCGGCTTTTCTTATGCCGAACTGGCCTCGGCCATACCCGTATCCGGCAGCGCTTATACCTACACTTATGCCACCATGGGCGAACTGCTCGCCTGGATCATCGGCTGGGACCTTATTCTTGAATACGCCGTGGGTGCCGCCACCGTGGCCATTTCCTGGAGCCAGTACCTCAACAATCTGTTAGTGAACGTCCTGCATTTGCCGGCTATTCCATATGCAATCTCGCATTCTCCGTTCCAACATGCTGCAACAGGTGAACAAGGACTGATTAACTTACCAGCGCTGATCATAATTGTGCTGGTGAGTTTACTACTGATCAAAGGCACGCATGAATCTGCACTGGTAAACGGTGTCATCGTTATCATTAAAGTAAGCATCGTTGTCCTGATCATCGCACTCGGCTGGGGATTTATTAATCCTGACAATCATGTCCCCTACATACCAGCGTCAAGTAGCTACACGGATGAGCAGGGCTTTACCCACAGCTTTGGAGGTATAGAAGGCATCCTGGCAGCAGCCGGAACCGTCTTTTTTGCTTTCATTGGCTTTGATGCGGTAAGCACAACGGCTCAGGAAACCATTAACCCCAAACGCGACATGCCCATAGGTATTTTAGGTACGCTTGCCTTTTGTGCTGTGCTGTATATCCTTTTCGGGCATGTACTATCCGGGTTAGCCAGCGTTAATGACTTCCGCACCAGCGGGAAAGAGGCCTCGGTCGCTTTTGCCATACAACGCTATATGCCAGGCTATGGCTGGCTGGCGCAACTGGTAACCGTAGCTCTTTTAGCAGGCTTCTCCTCCGTCATCCTGGCCATGCTGATGGGCCAGTCTCGGGTGTTCTACGCCATGGGAAAAGACGGCCTGCTGCCGGGCTATTTTTCAACGCTGCATCGCACTTTCCATACGCCTTACAAAGCCAATATCGTGATTATGATCCTGGTCGGCTTGTTCGCTGGCTTTGTGCCGGGTACCGTTGTTGCCCACATGAGTAGCATTGGAACATTGTTCGCCTTTATCCTGGCTAGTATTTCCGTGATCATTCTGCGTAAAAGAGAGCCCGGCCTTGAGCGTCAGTTTAAAGCGCCGTGGGTGCCTTTCATACCGCTGCTGGGTATCGCATTCTGTAGCGCGATGATCTATGGTTTAGGCTGGGCCAATTGGTTGAGATTATCGGTTTAGCTGATCATCGGAATCATTATTTATTTTTGCTATGGCCGCAAAAACAGTAAGTTAAGATAAATCTTTGGTTATGAAGGATGAATACTTGCAAAGCGCTATTAAGCAGTTTGAGTATTATAAGCTGCTTGGCGAAAGAACATTTGAACAGTTGAGCGATAGACAACTCTTTTGGCAGGCTAACGCCGACAGCAACAGCATTGCGGTGATCGTTAAACACCTGTCGGGCAATATGCTGAGCAGATGGGCCGACGTGTTGACCACAGATGGTGAGAAACCCTGGCGGAACCGGGATACAGAGTTTGAAAATAACCTTACTACTCGAAGCGAAATGATGGCTTGCTGGGATGAGGGGTGGGAAACGCTGCTGAACACCCTTTATGCCTTGCAACCTGAGGATTTGCACAAGATCATCTACATCCGCAATCAAGGCCACACTGTATTGGAGGCAATCAACCGGCAGTTGGCACATTACCCTTATCATGTTGGACAGATCGTTTTTATAGGAAAAATGCTTGCTAATCATTGGACATCGTTGTCGATACCGAAAGGCCAATCGACGGACTATAATCACGAAAAGTTCAGCCAGCCGCAGGCAAGGCAACATTTTACAGATGAATTTTTAAACAGAAAAATTAGAAATGATGACACAGCAGCTGGCTAATGAGTTTGCTAAACAATGGATTGATGCCTGGAACAGTCATGACCTTGACCGGATCATGGCACACTACGCTGAGGAGGTGGAATTCTATTCACCGATGATCGTCTCGCTGGGAGCTAACAATGATGGCCGTACCCTTGGCAAAACCTTGTTGAGACTATATTTTGATAAGGGACTTAACGCTTATCCGGAATTAAACTTCAAGCTGCACTATGTTTTTTACGGGATTAATTCGCTGGTTATTCAGTATGAAAGCGTAAATGGAAAATTAGCAGCCGAGTTGATAAAACTGGACCCTGCATCCAAGGCTGTGTATGTTACATGTCATTATCAAACACATTAAATGCGTCAAGACGCAAAAAGGTATGAATGACACTGTATCTGCCATGCATGGGAGCGGTTTTCACAGGTAAAGATTTGCGTCAAATCAACAAATCAACTACTTAGATAGTAAAAATTTGCTGATGATTATACCAAGGTTCTAAAATTTTACGATGACAGAACTCGAAACAGTTAGGTATAAAAGGGATTTAGAAAATATTAAAAAACAAAAAAGCCTGTAAATCATTGATTTACAGGCTTTCCACGTCCGTTTGATATGTGATATCGTCGGGATGGCAGGACGATAACCTATACTTGTAAATCCCTTATAAACAACGTTTTATGAAAATCAAATCAAAGCAGGTGTTCACTTAGGTGATACCTGTTTTCGTAACTAAAGATAAGAATTTTGTTTTTAATTTTAAAATGCGCTCACTTGTTCTAAAGTCTTCTATTAACTATTACCTCGAAAGTCATTAAATAAAAATTAAATGTCAAAGGTTTCGATCGATTATTATTTGATGTATGTTTTAATTACATCTTCCAATAAGGTTTCCCCTGATACAAGTTCTGCATTACGGCCTTCAAAAACGATCCATTTGTTATTGAAACCGTCGTTCATTTCCGCCATCAAACGCGATGCATCTGCCGTGAAGCCAAATGAAGCATAGGTTTGCTCATATTCACTTCGTGGAATCGGAACAGCGGTAATGGACTTCTTTGTATAGTAAGACAAGCTTGATGCAACATCGTCAGCGGAATATTGACAAGGCCCCTCAAGTTCAATGATGCGGTGCCCCGTCCAATCCTGGTTTAATAAATCTGCCGCCATTTTACCAATATCCTTGACCGCGACCATAGATACCTGAAGGTCTGTCGGATAAAGGAAACTCATGAGTTTACCGGACTGTATAGCTCCAGGGATCAAACCCGCGAAATTCTCCATAAACCAGCCCGCTCTGATACCGGCAGTTGGTATATCCAGTTGGGAAAGTGCCCGTTCCATATCATACAATTTTCTGATTGCCCCTGTGCACTTCTCCAAATGACCACCGATTGAAGATAAATAAACCACCTTTTTAGGCTTGGTTGCCTTGACTGCGGTGATGATGTTACCCAGCATTTCCGAATGCTTTTCCATTACATCATCCAGGTCAAGTGCGGGAGGTGTCATGATAAACAGGCCGTCCACACCTTGAAATGCCTTTATAAGAGAGGCCTGATCGAAAAGTTCTGCGATAGCCGCTTCGATACCCTTTGCTTCCCAATCCGCACCTTTTGCCGCATTTCGAACAATGGCCCTGACAGGTTACTGTTGCCCTAACAATACATTTGCGGTTCCGCGGCCTACATGACCGGTAGCACCAGTGATCACAAACATGATTTTGCTTTTTATTATAAGAAAGGAATTAAACTAGAGATGCACCGCCGTCCACTGTGTAGCACTGACCAGTCGCAAAAGACTGCTTCATCATAAATAAGAATGTTTGTGCAATCTCTTCAGCCTCACCGATCCGCTTAACGAGCAGGGTGTTTCCAACATAATCAAACAAGCCGTTGCGGTCTGTTTCTGTCATGCTGCTCCAAAGGTTTGTCCGGATAACGCCTGGCAGTACTGCGTTGACCCTTATGGGTGCCAGTTCCACAGCCATAGCGCGGCATAAACCTTCCACAGCAGAACAGATACATGCGCCCAAAGACCAACCTGCACCTGGACGCTGACTTGCAATGCCGCTGGTTAAGCAAATCGATCCGCCTTGATTGACGTGTGGACTGCCATATTTGATGGCAGCATAGGCTCCCCAAAAACGAATCTTGAAGTATTCCTGCGCTTTGAGAATATCCGTGTTGGCGATCATGCTCAGGCTGATATTCTCACCTGCTGTATAGACAAGATGATCGAATGCCCCGATCTGTTCGAATAAAAATTTAATATTCTCTTCTGCGCTAAGATCGGCCGTATACCCCTGAGAATTGGCTGGCAGCGTTTCCAGAGCGCTGTTGATACGCTGCTGGCTGCTTGAAACAATGATAACTTCAGCGCCGTCTCCAGCTGCTGCTTGAGCTGTTGCCAGGCCTATGCCTGAACTTCCACCTAAAATGACAACCCGTTTTCCTGATAATGTGAATGATTTTTCTAATGTGCTCATCGTTATTTAATTTGATTACAAATTTCTTAACCATGAACTACAACAGGCTTACCAAATGGTAATTAATCAACGGATGTTACGCCTGATACGGCTCAGCGATTGGGGAGTGATGCCCAAGTAGGAAGCGACATCAACAAGGGGAACGCGTAACGCAATATCCGGCTGGCGGCTAATGAACTTTTTATAGCGGATTAAAGCGTCTTCTCCCATATATGCGTTGCGGGTCTGGATCTTACTAAGCAACGTTTGTGTCGTGATATGTTTTAACAGCAGTTCGAAATAAGGTACCTCTTCGTAGAGTGCTAAAAGTTTCGGCTTTGTAATCACGAGCAACTCGCAATCACAGGCAGTAATGATACTTTCTTCCGAAGGCGTATTACCATTTAAGCTGCTTAAAATGGAGCAGAACTGATTTTCTTTTAAAAAAATGGGTAACATGGTTACCTTTTTCATTAAGAGAAGTAATCTTTAAAATGCCGTTGACAATAAAAAAAAGTTCTTTCGCCTTATCACCGGATAATAAGAGGATCTCATTGGCTTTTGCCTTTCTTATAACAAATGCGTCACGTATCAGCGGCTGATCGGATTCCGGAACAGCGCTAACACCCTGTAAAACGTTTAGCAAGGGTGCAAATAAGAATTCCTTTTCCTTTATATCAAGGTTGTTCATATTTGAAATTGGTATGCATCATCGTTGCAAAAATACGCAATCAGCAAGCAATCATAACCTACCTAAGTTATGATTGTAATCTTTAGGGCTCCTCGGGCAGTAGAGCAAAGTAGTCCAATCTTGCAGACATAAATTCCGCATATTATAACAAAGAGTATGTAATGGTCGTGAGTAAATAAGGATTAGCTAATCCGAAATAACACTCGAATCTATGGCAGCTATCCTTTTTACTTAAGTACACCGACTGCTTTTCGCCAACTGTTAAATTCAACATTACTGGGATAACCCGAGATCTCTAGCAAGGCAGGGCCAAAAATTGCGCTTATTTCCCCTCGACCCGGCAATTTATTATAGCTGACAGAATGCCAATGATAAAACCGGTAATATCACAAATAATGTAGTGATTGGCGACTTCCGGAAGAAGTTCTATAATTTTAGTAATAATGATTACAAAATGTATCAAGGCTACAATAAGCGGAGGCCTAGCCGACCCGCTTATGTGGATTTTTTAGCATATCAATTTAAGTCACTTTGTTAAAATCTTAATTCCGACTCGGATGAACTCGGACTGTACCTTGATCCCCTTAGCTTACCTTTGTACAAATATCCCACTTTACCTTTTACGACGTGAGGTAAGATATTATTGAACAGCACCTTTGTACTTTTAATGCAAGTGAAAGGTAAAAGGTGACTACACTGCCAGCTGCGCTCTACAGAAAAGTATGACTTTCCATGAAAGTATACTACCTGAAATTTATTTGCAGTGCATCTGACAGGATACCAGGATTGAGCATATCGGTAAATTAAAATTATGGCAGCAGAAATCATCACGAAAGAAGACTTGCAGGAGTTCGGCGAACGACTGCTTAGTCAAATGAAAATACTGATCAGTGGCGGTTCAAATGAAGAACCAAGGAAGTTTCTAAAGAGTTATCAGGTCAAGAACCTGCTTAAGATTTCCAGTAACACCTTACAAACCCTTAGGGATAACGGGACCATTCCATTCACTAAGATCGGTGGTATTCTGTATTACAATTACGAAGACATCATGAAGGTATTAAAGGGGGAAAATAAGAGCAAGCGGCTAAGTTTCAATAAATAAAGCGGTTTGGGAGCAATACAATGCCTATGGGCACAGCGTAGTGATGTTGCTTCTACTCGTTCAGGTAAATAAAAGTTCAATGGCCTGTTCGAATTTCGGCTCAGTGTGCCTGCCCGTCTCCGTGTAACGGATCAACTGATAGATCATGAAGATGGCACCGTAACCGTCAAACAGCTGCTCGGCAAATACAATGCTACTCTGTTCGAGTTTACGTCCGTATTTTTCAATCCTTATATGAGCGTCCCTTGATAATTCAATCCAAAAATCCGCTGCAAACAGTTGTTCTTTCCATGTAGCCGAAATGGTGTCGGCATTGGCTGCGATATTCAGGCAGGCCTCTTTGGTGTAGGCCAAAAGCTGCGGTATTTCAGGTAACAGCAGGGCGTGCAGCAGCCTTGCTTTTTGTACGTTGTTCATTGCTTTTAGTGGTTGCATGACATTTTGATTTAGTTGGTTATGCAGGGGCTTACGCCCCTGCGATGTGTTTATTAATTCAGGTTAAGCGCATCCGCTCCGCTCCTGGCGAAGTTTCCGCACAGGTCAAATGCCACCTGCGCCCTTTGTTTGGCCGTGCCATCCATGATCGACTTAAATTTGGCCCCACCATCCTTGAAATTGCGGACATTCTGATAATAGCCTGTGATGGCGTTGTAAGCACCGAACAACGTCCCTGCAGTAGTTTCCATCTGTTGGGTGGGGTTACCCATTGCATAAGCATAGGCGGTATCCACGATATTGGTGTAAGTAGTGGACAGATTTTCCAGTAAACCCAATTCCAAATTTTGAATGACCTCTCTATTAGGTGCCAATGCAACCTGTATGAGTTTTTTGACCTGCTTATCGGTAATGCGCACCTTTGTCCAGTAATTAAACAGTTCCTCCAATTCTTCAGCTATTACATGCGATATGCCCATCAAGGTATGCGCCTGTTTCAGTCGGTCATTGGCAGATGCGGTATGGCGTATTTTGATACCGTTCGAATGGTTCCGCATAGCAGCGTTCAGCGTGTTGTTACAAACGATGCGGGTCGGCGTAAAGGCGGCGGTAATACTGCCAAAGCCATCGTGCGAGGTGGTTAGAAAAATATACTGCTCGATCAAATCCGCTTTTCCTACCTTGATGTAATCCGGCAGTTTAGCGGTGATGAAAATGCGCTCCCCCTTGCCTAATGCCCCTGCGGTTTCATACTTGATACCTGAACCGCCGCCGACAATGGCATCAAAAAACTGGAAAGCCTCCGAGTTCTGTACCACCTCGTAGTCCTTTCCGACTACGCCCAGCACCGTGTGGTTATCATTACGGACGGTGGCAAAGAAGTTAGGTACATCAATTTTAGGGAACTGCCCGTTATCCAGTTCCGCCAGTTCATTGGTCAGCCCTTCTGTGAAAAGCGGCCTTTTCTCGACGGTGTAGTCCAAGCCTGCGTAAATGATGGCTTCGGAACTTGTCGGGTAATCCTCAACGATCTGCCCTAATCCGTGCCATGCTTTTTCCTTTACACTAAAAAAACTGTGCTGCGCGCGCTGCTCGTTATAAAAAAGATTATGTGCCATGATATGTCTTATTGATGTTAAAAACGCTGTTAACGATGTCTCTTTAAGCTGCTCTTCGCGCCGTCATCGCCCTGCTTTGCCGATGCGGTCAGCAGGTTAATTTCGCCTACATTGAAGTTCAGCCCTGCCATCAATTCGCCGTCACGGCTCACCCACGCTCTGGCATTCATAAAACCGGACAGCTGCACCAATAAGCCTTTGGTGAGATAAGGCGCTATCCTGGTGCCCCGCCAGTAGGCGCAATCGATAAAGCTGGTTTGTTCCTTGCGTTCGCCATTGGTAGTGTAGCTGCGGTTTACCGCCACCCTGAACCCTGTCAGTTCCTTGTCGGTCTTTGTTTTCCTTACGGTAGCATCTGCTACCAGTCTGCCTGTGATTTCCATTGTTTTTTTGTTTAAATGGTGGATTATTTTGTTTGCTTTTCCTGTTAGCCGCCTGCCCCTGAGAGCTGTTTTCAAAAGAAAAAACGGTAAAAAAGAAAGCTCCAAAAGGCTGCCCGCGACTGCCAAAAGGAAACGGAATAAGTCCCGCAGGGTGAGAGAGGATAGCGAAGCGGGAGCAGCTCATTATGCCGTAGTCTTTTGGTTGATTTAAGCAATTCACCGCCGCGGGCAAGACCTTCGCTGCCCTTTTTTGCCGTTTTCTGGCGAAAACAGTACCGGGTGAGGTAATCCACCACTGCTTACTGCGCATGCACACGACCTTGGACCGCTTATATTAACTGATGCATAAGCAGTTAGCATGAAAAAGACAAGGCGCGGTTGAAACAAAGGGAAACGGCGCCATAGTACCCTCAAACAAGTATGTAATCACAATGCAACAAATAAAAGTAAAGTGCAGGAGTTAGGTTCTTATTTCATTTTTTATGCGTAAAATCGATTATAGCATGTCTTTTTCGGTCGGTGATTGTAAGCGGTCGTTTCAGTGTTTACCAAGCAGCATTTCTTGCTTATAATACAACTGATCTATGAATTACTATTTGATCGCTCCCTTTTTGTTATTACGGCAGCCAGGGCGGAGACCCAGCACCTACACAACCGATATCGACACCATTATCAGCGATAAGGTATTTCTCAACGCGCTGGTGCATGCAAATCCTTTGCTGCATAATAAAGCGGTCTCAGGGGTAACGCCGGCAGAGAAGGATCGGCAAACGCTTCGGAGGTACTTCAATCGCTATTGCTACCGTCCGACACCGTTCGGCTTGTTGTCATCGGTCTCGCTCGTCGCCTGGGGAGAAGGCAGCAAGCCACTTTGGGACCAACGTGCTATTCACGCACAGGTATCCGGTGAAATGACCGAAATAATTGGCCCTGCGCTGTCGGCTTTATACCGGTCAGTGCTCGAACCCAATCCAACGCTTTACCGCAGGCATCGGGAGTTTCGTTTCATACGTACTGAGCTTACAGCCCAGAATAATAACAGAGCATACTTATTGCAATCCATCGGGTATTCACTTGTTTTAAAACAGTTGCTGCAATTCTGCAAGGGCGGACAAACACCTGAAACAATTGCAAAATTTATCCAAGGGGAAACCGGCTGTACGGTGGTTGAAGCAGGCAATTATGTGGCTTTCCTGGAAGATTCACAGATTTTGCTGCCATTGATGCGGCCAAATATAACGGGTCAGCACTACCTTTTGCATGTGCTGTCTGCGTTAAGTGAACGCCAGCCAGATAATCGAATTTTAAAAACTTACTCCCGTGTCATTAGAAAAGTATCCACAACCTGGCCGTTTACCAGCCAGACTTTCCGTGACCTCCTAAAAATCACCCGATCCTTACCATTGCATACACATGGCTTGCCTCCTGCGTTGAACCTGACGCTGCTTAGACATCAACCGTCGACAGCGGTCCCTTCAGTTAATCAGCAAAGACTTCAGGACGCCTTGTTTGCATTAAGCAAACTTTGCCAACCTGTAAAACCGCCCGGCCTGTCCGGTTTTATCGAAGCGTTTTTAAAGCATTTTGAGGGACAATCTGTACCCCTTTTGGCCGTAATGGATCCTGAATCCGGCATAGGGTATCCCGCGGGTGGCCCCCGACAGGAAAATTTGAGTGAAACGACAAATGCCATAGCACCACAGCCGTCTATACAATGGAACGCTGTTCAGCGCTTTCTATTAAATAAATGGCATGCAGCCTTAGCAATGGGTGGTCATGAAATTAATATCAATGAAGATGAGCTACTGCTGCTACCTGAACGTAATTCAACCTTCCGGGAAAACGGCTTCTCCGTGCTTTTCCGGATCATTGACGGCCGTTTAATCATGGAGAATGGCGGTGGTACACATGCCGGGGCACTTGCAGGCAGGTTTTCGGTCGCAGACAATGAGATTCACAACGCGGTCAGATCAATGGCAGTTCACGAAGAGCAGTTAAATCCAGACATTATATTTGCCGAGGTGCTGCATCTCACCCATCCCAAGACAGACAACGTTAACCGGCGAGAAGCCATCTGGTCCTGGGAACTACCTGTAACCGCAGTTTCACTACTTCCGCGCTCCCGCCAGCTGGAACTTGCCGATCTGTTTGTAAGCTGTGAGGGCGGTACCGTGTTATTACGGTCAAAAAAACACAACAAAGTGGTGATACCAAGGCTGACATCTGCCTATAATCACCATGTGAACAATTTACCGTTGTTTCGTTTTTTAGTGGATATTGGCTACCAATTCGGCCACGTAAATTATACACTGGATATGCAGAGCATATTTCCCGGCTTAAAGCGATATCCAAGGGTGGTGTACAACAATGTTGTGCTGTATCCAACTACGTGGTTACTGGAAACCGACATGATAAAAGCATTAACGGAACAAAAGGACATTGACGGTTCCACTCGCTTTAACACATTGAACAAGCAGTTGGCACTGCCGCGTTTATTTAAACTGGTACAGCAGGACCGGCAACTTGTGTTCGACCAACAACAGCAAGGTGACGTAGATCTTTTCATTTCAACTATCGAGGGATCTTCTCATGTCCATATCACAGAGGTAACGCCCTTCGAAACCTGTACAGGAACGGTAAGCGATGATATCGGCTGCCAGTACAATGCTTTTATCCTGCCTACCGCTCCTATCAACATCCAAGGTGCGGGAATTGTCCCTTCGGTATCCACTAAGGTCCGCCGTAAATTTATACCCGGTTCCGAATGGTTATACCTTAAGCTATACCAGCCGGCGGCAAACACGAACCGACTGCTGAAAAGATTGAAACCGTTATTACTACCTGCAGGAAAAAATGAAAGCGGCAATAAATGGTTCTTTGTCCGTTACGCCGATCCCGCGCCACACATCAGGATACGTTTTCTGATCGACCCGCGGGAAAGCGGAAGTTGGTTAACGGCGCTGCGGCAACTGATAACGACAGAAGCAGATCACCATTTGATACGCGAGGTGCAGGTCGACACCTACAACCGTGAGCTGGAACGCTACGCAATGGTCAACATTGCGGATGCTGAAAGTCACTTTGCAGCCAGCAGCCGGCTTATAGTCCTAGGACTCATTACAGGAAAGTTTGAATCAGCACTGGCCGTGCAAATTTTTGCGATGCATACAACCATCGCTTTGATCAGGATATTCATAACTGACGACAGCGAACAGGTACTTTTTTGCAGGAATAATTTTGAAAGTTTCCGGCGTGAACAAGGCAACAGCCGGACACATGTCGAGCTTGACGGAAAATACAGGGAATGGAAAAAACCACTTGAGGAAGGTACAGGCAAACTTTTAATCAGCAGAGGCAGGTTTGGTAAAGCAATGACGAAATTCGCTGAAACGGCACAATTCCTAAAAAACGCTTTAACGGATCGTGACGCGCTTACGGCGGAGTTGCTGCAAAACCTTATCCATATGCACCTCAATCGCTTGTTCGAGCAAAACGGACGGTACAATGAAATGGTGACCTATTACTTTGTGTTTAAGTACCTGCACGGAATAAACTCGAGGTCACAAAAAAAACAACGTCGAAGCTGAAAAGCCAGCTGCCTATGAAGCCCGGTCAGTATTGATCAGCTTCTCATCCATGATCTCGAGGAAACGTTGCTTATAATGATTGCCCATGGGCAGTTCAATGCCGTTATCGAGCTTGATCCTGTTTCTTTCGATGATCCGGACACTATCGATATTAACGATAAATGAGCGATGGATCCTGGCAAATAACCGCCCGGGCAGATGTTGCTGTATTTCACCCATGGTCAGGTACGTCATATGTTTTCCCTCTGCTGTGTAAAGTAATATATAGTTTGCGGCTCCTTCGATATAATGCACTTCTTCGAAACGCAGTTTCACCATCCGGCCCTTAACTTCGCTTTTAATATCAAAGAAGTCTGATCCATGGTTAACGGTATGACCGGCCAAACGGTGCATTTTCCGTCTTATGCGCTGTAAGCACTTGATGAAACGTTCATAATTTATCGGCTTTAACAAGTAGTCGAAGGCTTCTTTCTCGAAAGCCTGCAAGGCAAACTGCGGAAATGCGGTTGTAAATACCACGCTCGTGTACAGGTTGACCATACCTGCCAGTTCCAGTCCAGACAGCTGACGCATGTCGATGTCCATAAAGGTGATGTCCGGCGCATCCTGCCCGGTCAGGGCATCAAGGGCTTCCAGCGGATTTTCGGCAGTTCCGGCCAATACAAGGAATGGTGTCTTTTCAATATATTCCTTCAACAAAAGTATAGCCTCAGAGTCATCGTCAATGACAAAGCAACGGAGCATATTCATAGGTCAATCACAAGGTGAACGAAAAACAGATCCTCAACCGTCCGCACATCCAGGTTATACCTGCCGTAATATGTATTTTCCAAGCGTTTCCGCAAGTTTTTGAGGCCTATGCCATTCCTGGAATATGGGGAACTTATTCTTATTTTGTTTACGGTTGAACATCTTAATTTGTTTTCTGAAACCTCGAGGCTAATCTTCGCCGGAAACTTCCTGTCAAAAAGCTCACCGTGCTTGATCAGGTTTTCTACTATAGTAAGCAGGGACAGCGGTATGATTTTCAGACCGCTTATCCTTCCTTTTTTATTAAATCTTACTATGGAACGGTTATGATACCGCAGCCTGATCAATTCGAGCAGGTTGCCAACCTGGGCCACTTCTGCGGAGAGCTCGACCAATTGGCGATCATCATTCGTTCGGAGGGAATAGTGCAGCAGCTCAGATAAGAGCATAACGCCTTTGCCTGCCCGGTCAGAAAGGTGACGGATGTCGGAATAGATAAAATTCAGTGAATTAAAAAGAATATGAGGGCTGATCTGGTTCTGCAGGAACGCGTTTTCGACCTCCATGTATCTGTTTTCCAGTTCAAGATTTCTGGCGACCTGTTTTAATTGCTCGGTCTCCATTTGATGGGTCTTATTTTGAAAATGTAAAAAATAACGCATTGACCAGAAAGCGATGCTGAGGCCAATAAAATAAATACCACGCCAGAGGTTAGTAACGATGTAAAGCTCTGAAACATGCGTGAGCGAAGCGAAAAGGCCGGCCCCGGACGCCAGCAGCTGATCGATCAGGAACTTTGTACATAGATAAGCCATCAGCGTGGGCAGCGTTAACAGGCACGCCACCAGGTATGGTTTCCTTGTCCGGAAAAAGGCATAGTCAAGTACAACATGTGCATAGAAATAGAAAAGGGAAATATTTAAGCCGTAAAAAATGACAAAGTGATACGGCTCAGACCTTATCCCTGTCGTAAAATGAATGAAGGCCACCTCATACGCGATAAAAAGTGACCACAGAAAAACGTGCCTTGTGATTCGTGCTTTTTTTGTCATCTCCAACGTCATCCCAAATTCACAGTTCACTTTCTGCATAGTGCAAAAGCGTCTCCGTGTAATAAAGTTCGGTTCAATCATTCATGGGAATAGCTTTAAGAAAAAGCAGATACCATGAAATCGAATAAATCAAAAAAACTGAGTAGAAAGATCAGTACCATCAGCGACTTTAAAGAAAATGCTCCCGCCCGCACAGGATATGATACGGGTAATCCGACAGGCACCGATCCTACCAATACAACGATCATCACCCTTACAACTGTTAATACGGGATTTCCACTCAAAAAATAACGGTTGTTAAGTAATTTCTATCTGTAACCTTTCGCTAATCTATTCCGGATTGTTTAATTAAGGTGTCATATTTTGTTAAAGTCAGAATTAAATGAGTTGCAGGGGGTCGTCAACGCACTGCTGCAGCATTCGTCCGCGCAGGATACCATGTTTCGTGACGATCTTCTTCAGGAGATCAACCGGATCTCCGATGAGCTCATCCAACGCTGGACGGGTAATTACTTTGGTATATCCAAAGACCATGTTATTTCCCGATATATCCGATATCACCAGGCAGGCATAACCAGGCTCTCCAACCGGCTTTTCGCGAGCGGACATTCCGGACCATCAGTTGCATCATCAGCGCTCGAAGCCTTGCTCACTTATTTACGCACCTATTTTTACCGGGAGTACGACCATTCCGTTTCCGTAACTGATTTTTGCATCGACGATTGGTCGATGGGCCTTCACGAAAAAAGAATTTCGGTTCAGGACGGATGGCATCCTGGCTCCGACGAGCGAAAGCTGGCTGATGCTGTATTCGGATGGTTGGAACATATCAGTTCGGGCCCTTTCAAGCGTCGGCTGAGCTACGCTACAATGGAAACTGTTAAGGAATTCACCGGATCACTGATGCGCTTGTCAGGCCGGGCGGCGAAGGCAAGAGAGATATTCGAACTGCTCGTTGAATACAAGGTCGACATTGCAGAGGCATCAGGCTGGTATAAAGCTTACATCAGTAATGAACTTCATTCCCTGAGCAAGTCTGGAAAAAAGAGCTTCATCGATCAGGAGATAGCAAAGTTCGAAAGCCTCCAACCAAAGGTGGATGTCGCTCAATCAGGGAAAACCGCTATGCCCGGGCAACTATTGGCGTGGCTGCAGGAGTTGAAAGGCGACAGGCAACCTGCCCCTATCGTTTCCGCAGGTGACTATCAAAAGGTAGCGCTCAACCTTTCAGTGGCACAGTTCGGCTTATTTCTTCGCCTGTGCTATCTGGAGGGCTGCTTCCACGAAGACAACATTTCAGCAATGCTGCGCTTTTTCAGCAGCAGATTCACCTCCAAACGCCAGGATCATATCTCCTTTAAAAGTCTTGGGCGCGCCTTTTACCACTCGGAACAAAAACATGCAGCGTATGTCCGCGGCTGGCTGCAGCAAATGATCATGTTAATCGACCAGCGATATTTTCCCCAATAGCTAAACTCATGAATAAATGGCTACCTAATTAAAAGGCTGTCAGGTATTTGCCGGGCAGCTGATCGTACACTTAAAAGCAAAAACCATGATTGTTAAATTCAGTGAAAGATTATTTGCCGATCTGACCAAAGATCTGAACGCACATGCGCTTGAGGAGGGCCAGGTAATTAAGCGTTTGGAACGGTCTGTTCATACCTGTCTCAAATATCTCCGGAAGCTAAAAGATTATTGGAAGCAGAGTAATCCGTCGACTACGGCCGATGAAATTAATTTTTTTAAAAAGATAAAGCCTAAGTTCAAATCCCAGCTGATCTTTTATCAATCGCTGCTGCATATCGAACTTCGACGCCCTATCGGCGAGGGACGGGTCGTTTGCGAGTACCTTGCCAACGAATTAAAGATTTTGCAGCATTTTTTTGAAAGCAACCTGTCATTCTATCAGTACGTGCGAACAGAAGCCAGCTATCTCGATGAATCTTATTTTGTGCGGGGTGCTTACGATGTCCACCTCGATCCCGACCAGTGCGTTATTGATTTTGATCCTACATTCAGTACGACGCATGATCACAAACTTGCACAGGTATTGGCAAGCGAGCTGCTGCAGGACCATATTGAACACGCGATCATGAAAATCAACCAGCGTGACGCCATCATACAGACTGATACAGCGTTCGGGGACTTTGACTGGAAGCAAACTAAATGCGCGCTGATCGAACTTATTTACAGTTGGCACGCAACAGAGGCGTTCGGAAAAAAGAACCTCAAAAGCATCGTCAAATTCATCGAGCGCGCATTTAACGTCTCTTTGGGGAATTTCTATGATACGTTTGAATGGCTGAGCAGCAGGCAAAGTCCTACGCTTTACCTGGACGAGATGAAAGCGGCGCTAACCGAGCGCATTGAGAAGAAATTTCGCCTCGGTTAACCAACAAATTAAAAAAAGTCGCACTCCGAGTCGGACAGACTCGGAGCAAAAGCGGCCCGAAAGGCCGGAACTTTGTTTCACGCTGACAGCAATGGTGCTGTAGTGAAACAATCATCACATGCTTAGCCATATCTCCTGGGGGACTTACCTGGTTACCCTTTTGATCACCACCTTAATGTATTATGCTTTTGTACTTATCCGGTATAATAAGTATGGGCAAAAAATGCTTTTCGATAGCCGCGAGCCGAGAAACGACCTGATTTTTCCGGCTATCGCCAATCGGGCAGTTGAAGCAGATATCATGGGCGCTGCCGCTCCCGGGCCTGTACAGGTATTGGACGACAGTTCAATCGTTTTCGGCACGCCCGAACCGGATGAGCTTCCGGATACCCTGTCAGTAACGCGTCGGGACCAGCCGGATGTAATCAACAACTTGCCGGATATGATTGCAGAAACTAAGACCCTTATCCGCGTTATTGTGGACACCGGAGAAAGCCGGGAAAATTTTGAACTGCTGTTTCGGCTCATTATGCAAAAGTATCCTGACGTAGCCGGCACACCTTATCAGCAAAAGATCAATGAATTCCTCCTGTCAAAGGACCGGTCAGGTTTTCCATTCGAGCTTACCGCTGCAGATCTTGAAAAATTGTGGACACCAGAAATTAATTAAATCAAATGTTATGAAAACACTAAGAAACATTCGTGCGACAATGAACGTGCACAAAACCTTCAAAAAGCTGGCTATAGTGGCCGCGCTATGCCTCTTCATACAATCCGCGCTCGGGCAGGATGGCAATGCAGGCATTACCGAAGCAACGAACCAGGTCAAAGGCTATTTTGATACCGGGACCAACCTGATGTATGCTATCGGCGCCGTTGTCGGACTGGTCGGCGCTATCAAGGTTTACAAGAAATGGAATGACGGTGAACATGATACCGGGAAAGTAGCTTCAAGCTGGTTCGGCTCCTGTATTTTTCTGGTCGTTGTGGCTACTGTATTGAAATCCTTTTTCGGCGTTTGACCCTAATGTTCATTCTCATGATGTACCATATCAATAAAGGTATCAATAAGCCTATCGAATTCAAGGGTTTGAAAGCACAGTATATAGGCTATCTGGGCGCCGGATTAGTCAGTCTGCTGATTCTGTTTGCAATACTTTACCTGTTATCCGTTCCCTTATCTATCTGTTTGCTTGTCACTGTCGTACTCGGAGCGGTATTGTTCGACCGGGTGTTTAAACTCAGTCGTAAGTACGGGCCGCATGGATTGATGAAACACAGGGCAAAGAAGTACTTGCCCACCTATTTAAAATTTAAAAGCAGGAGGTTGTTTTATGAAGGCCGCTGAACAGCTATTTCCGATCTATAAAGTTGAACATGATACGCTGCTTTCCATGCAGGGGGAACTGACCATTGGATTTGAGGTCAGGCTCCCGGAGCTCTTTACGCTATCAAATGAGGATTACCTGTCCCTTCACCAGACGTGGATCAAGGCGATCCGGATGCTGCCCAAACACAGCATTCTGCATAAGCAGGATTGGTTTACCGAGAGCAGCTTCCAGGCCGACTTCGCTGACCGCACGTTTTTAAGTCACGCGAGTGAACGCTTTTTCAACGAGCGGCCATACCTTGCCCACAAGTGCCTTGTGCTGCTTACGAAGCTGCCGGAGAATTACAAGCCTGTAACGAGTGCATTCAGCACCCTCATGCGTAAACACCTGGTGCCGCCCGAGACCATTTCAGCAGAATTGTTTACGGACTTTGCTGACCAGGCAGCCCAATTCAGGCGGCTGCTGGAAGATAGCGGCCTCATCAAGGTGAGGAGACTGAAGAACGAGGATCTTGCCGGTTCGCTGGTTAGTCCCGGGATACTGGAACAGTATTGTTTTTTACTAGCTGAGTCTGATGAACCTGTACTTAAAGACATCCATCTGCGGGATGAACTGAGAATAGGTGATAACAGATGCCAGTTGTACACGCTGTCGGATCCGGAGAACTTACCGGCCCTATGCGGACCGCGGATCACGTTTGACCCGTACAGCATGGATAAGACCAAATTCAGTACCGGGTTTGCGAGTCCGGTGGGTGCCCTGCTGAGTTGTAATCACATTTACAATCAATACCTCTTTATCGATGACGCGGCGAAGACGCTGAAGAAACTGGAAAGCAAAAAACTGCGGCTGCAGTCGCTGTCAGCTTATTCCCGTGAGAATGCAATCGGCCGGGACGCGACAGACAGCTTTCTGCAGGAAGCCATTGCCCAGCAGCGCTTGCCGGTTAAGGCTCATTTCAATATCCTGGCCTGGACGGACGACCCAGCACAAGTGAAAGAACTTAAAAACAAGGTCAGCAGCGCATTGGCACAACTGGATGCGCAGCCAAAGCAGGAAACGGACGGGGCAGCACAGATCTGGTGGGCAGGCATGCCCGGCAACGCCGGCAGCTTTCCCGTAAATGATACGTTTGACACCTTTGCCGACCAGGCATGCTGCTTTTTCAATATGGAAACCAATTACAGCAGCTCTCTTTCACCCTGCGGCATACGGCTCGGAGACAGGATCAGCGGAAAGCCGCTGCATGTTGACCTGAGTGATGAACCAATGAAGTCAGGCATCACGACCAATCGCAACAAGTTCATTCTTGGCCCTTCCGGCAGCGGCAAATCGTTTTTTACGAACCATCTGCTGCGCAGTTATTACGAACAGGGCGCGCATATCGTACTGGTTGACGTGGGTCATAGCTATGAGGGCCTTTGCCAATTTGTGGGAGGATATTATTTCACTTATTCGGAAAAGAAGCCGATCAGTTTCAACCCATTCTACGTAGGCAGCGGAGATGTTCTGGACACTGAAAAACGGGAAAGTATCAAAGCAATGATCCTGGCGTTATGGAAAAAAGAAGATGAGGGCGTCCTCCGCTCGGAATACATCGCCATATCGGATGCGCTTTACCATTATTACGAAATGCTTGCTGAAAACCCGGAACTATTTCCCTGTTTCAACAGCTTTTACGATTACCTGAGCGGCGAGTTTTATGAGACCATGAAACAGTCCAAAGTCAAAGATAAGCACTTTGACATCGATAATCTGCTGTTCGTGCTGAGGCCTTACTACAAAGGCGGGGAATACGATTACCTCCTCAATGCTACTGAGAATCTCGACCTGCTGCAGCGACGGTTCATTGTTTTTGAACTGGATAACATCAAGGATCATCCGATCCTCTTTCCCGTAGTTACGCTGATCATTATGGAGACCTTCGTTTCGAAAATGCGCAAGCTGCCCAAAGACATCAGGAAGATGATCTTGATCGAAGAGGCCTGGAAAGCTATTGCCCGCGAGGGAATGGCGGAGTATATCAAATATCTTTTCAAGACTGTGCGTAAGTATTTCGGAGAAGCGCTGGTAGTCACCCAGGATATTGAGGACATCATCAGTTCGCCGGTGGTCAAGCAAGCCATTATCAACAACAGTGATTGCAAGATCCTGCTTGACCAACGGAAGTACCAAAACGATTTTCCGAAAATTCAGCAGCTGCTCGGCATCACTGACAAAGAAACAGCGCTGATCATGAGTATGAACCGGGCTAATGATGAACGCTACCGATACAAAGAAGTATTTATTTCCCTGAACGGACAGCTATCCAAGGTTTACCGAACGGAAGTCAGCCGGGAGGAGTACTGGACCTATACCACGGAAAGCGCGGAAAAAGCAAAAGTTAAAGCTTATCAGATCAGATACGGGGATATACGCAAAGCTATCGCTGCTATCGTAACGGAAGAAAAAGGAACTAAAATCAATGCGGCATGAAAAAGTTAATGGTCGGGGCTGCGTTACGGCTGGCTGCATGTACGCCTCCAAAACAAGAAGGAACGTATGTCGCCCATTATCAGCATGAATATGCTGCCGGGGACGATACACTGGTTGTCCGCGGCAATGTTGTCACCAAAAGGACCGGCTACCAGAGGAAGCGGAACGGTAAGCTGCTGCCCAAGCAGTCCAAGATCACGAGGTGGCGGTTAAACGACCCGATGACACCAGTTATCGGGTTCAAGGAGGACGGCCTTGTACTTGGCGACCTGCAGTACCAAAAAATTGAATAGTTATGAAAAACCTTAAAATAATCCTGGCTCTCCTTCTGCTGACCGGCGCAGCGGAAGTGAAGGCACAATTCGTAGCGGCCGAGGTAATCAGGTTAACGGTCAAAAAAGTGATCAAGGCTATCGACCTCAAGGTACAGCGGTTGCAAAATAAGACCATCTGGCTGCAGCAGGCACAAAAAATGATCGAGAACGAGCTGTCGAAGTTCAGGCTGAACGACATATCCGGCTGGACAGATAAACAGCGGGCTTTGTATGATGGCTATTACCAGGAACTATGGAAAGTAAAATCGGCTATTGCTTACTACCAGCGGGTGAAAGATTTGACGGTGAAACAGGTCTCTATGGTTTCCGAGTACCGCCGGGCCTGGCAGCTGCTTCGATCGGACAAACATTTTAAGCCTGATGAATTGCTCGAAATGCAAAGGGTATACATTGGGATCCTGGAAGCCAGCGCACGGAATCTTGAACAGGTCATGCTGGTGATCAACCCGGGCAAAACGCAAATGACCGACCAGCAGCGCCTTGAAGCCATCAACCAGGCCGGCGATCAGCTTGATGAGAATTACGGCGATCTGAAACAATACAACAACCAGAACATGATCCTTAGCCTGCGCAGAAGCAAGGACCTTAACGAAATTCAAGCCATCAGGAACTATTATGGACTGCATTGAACAAGCGCTTAAAAAAGCCGGCACACTTCGCCGCCGTACCCGACGTCTGCTGGCCTTTGCGGTCGTTACTGCGGCAATGGGTCAGCAGTATGCGAGCGGACAAACTTTTGCCGAGTGGTTCTCCCAAAAGAAAACGCAGCGAAAGTACCTCATAGAACAGATCGCCGCGCTCAACATGTATCGCATGAAGGCTGTCAAAGGGTATAACATTGCCAAAGGAGGCCTTGGTAGCATCAGCAATTATCTGGGTAATGAATACGCTCTGCATCAGCAGTACTACACCCATCTCCGGCAGGTCAGTCCTGCCGTTAAAAATAATCCGCAGGTCCGTGAGATACTGAACTGGCAGCGGGAGATCGTCATAACAACCGGCGGCATTCGCAAAACGGCCGGCCTTACGCAGGGTGAGCGGTCGTATGTTGACCGGGTTTGCTCGGCTGTGCTAAAGCATTGCGAAGTCCGCCTGACGGATCTTCAGGATGTAATGGAAAACAGCAAAACAGCAATGAGCGATGAGCAGCGTCTCCGGCAGGTCAGCCGTTTACACCAGGCCATGCAGGATAATTACCGCTTCACCGCCTACCTCAGCAGCCAGCTGCTGATCTATGTCCGAGAGCGGCGAAATGCATCAAGAGATATCCATTCTTTAAAAAACTTATATGAAAAATAGCAGAAAAATGTGCTGGTCTGCTGTAGTAACTGCACTACTGACCCTATTTCAGATCCAGGCGCAAGCACAATCAACAGAGCTGCAGCAGTTGTTGCTCAACATTGAAAAATTAACCCAGCTGAAAGCTATTCTGGCTGACATGAAAACAGGCTACCAGATCTACCAGCAGGGGTACGGGACGATCTCCAGCCTGTCAAAGGGCAATTTCAGTCTTCACCAGGTGTACCTCACCGGCCTGCTGGCGGTCAACCCGGCAGTGCGAAACAATCCGCGGGTCAGGGAGATCATTAGCCAGCAAAGCAGTCTTTTGGCGGAGTATCGCCGCTATCAGGTCTTATTTAAGCGGAGCGGGACGTTCAGTGCCTCCGAGATCAACTATATCAGAACGGTCTATCATCAGTTGGTCCGTCAAAGCAATGTCCATGTTGACGACCTGGCCGGGATCACCACTGCCGGGAAGTTCCGGATGTCCGATGATGACCGCCTGCGTGCGATCGACCGGATCTATAGCGGAAGCACTGACCAGCTCCAGTTCCTACGCTGGTTCAACAGAAAGGCCGTGATGCTGAGCCTTCAGCGGGTCAAAGACCGGCAGGACACCGAAGCCCTCAAACAGCTCTACGGTATTCACTAAATCATAAAAGTTATGAAAAAGAAAATGATTACCGGCGCCCTTGCGGTGCTGGCAGGGGTACTCTTTCCCCTGATTTCGAAAGCAGAAGGCCTGGCCGGTGATATTCACGGCCTGCAGGGCGTCCTTGATGAGGTCTACGACGACATGCTGCCGATGTGCAGCGAACTGACCAGCGTCGCAAGGGGCATTGCCGGCTTCGGCGCGCTATGGTACATCGCTGCCAGGGTGTGGCGTCACCTGGCCAATGCAGAACCTATTGACTTTTACCCGCTGCTCCGGCCGTTTGCGTTGGGCATGGCCATCCTGCTGTTCCCAACGGTGATCGCCATCGTCAACGGCGTCATGAAACCGACGGTCAGCGCCACAGGCAGCATGGTCAAAAATTCTGACGCAGCGATCGCCAGGCTGCTGGCCCAGAAACAAGCCGCTATCGAAAAGACCGATTCCTGGCAAATGTATGTTGGGGATGATGGTGAGGGCGACCGTGATAAATGGTATAAGTATACCCATCCTGATGATGCAGGAAACAGTGAGGGCATTATCGCTGGCATTGGGAATGATGTCAAGTTCGCGATGGACAAGGCCAGTTACAAGTTCCGGAACAGTGTCAAGCAATGGCTTTCAGAAGTACTGCAGGTCGTTTATGAGGCGGCGGCGCTTTGCATCAACACGATCCGGACGTTTTATCTGGTGGTACTTGCCATATTAGGACCGCTGGTATTCGGCTTAGCCGTCTTTGACGGATTCCAGCATACGCTGACCAGCTGGCTGGCCAAATACCTGAACGTCTTTCTCTGGCTGCCCGTCGCCAATATTTTCGGCGCGATCATCGGAAAGGTACAGGAAAACATGTTAAAACTGGATATCCGCCAGGTTCAGGACGCCGGAGACACTTTTTTTTCATCAACCGATACCGCCTACCTCATCTTCCTGATGATTGGCATCGTCGGCTATTTCACCGTACCCGCGGTCGCTGGTTATATCATCAATCCCGGCGGCGGAAACGGGCTGCTGAACAAGGTAACGCGCCTGACCTCTCTTAGCGTCACCTCCGTACGAAATACGGTTTCCGGAGCCACTTCGGCCGCCGCAGCCAGAGCTGCAACCGGTGCGTCCAACATCGTCCATGCCCCAGACTATATCAGGGAAGGCTACCAGACCGCTGCCAATCAAGCCCCCCAGGCTAAAAAGCTGAACGGGGAGAGTAAAAGACCATAAATCCTAGCATTATGTTTACGCAACTAAGAAACATCGAAACCGCTTTTCAGCAAAACAAGCGCATTGTGGCCCTTGTCATCATCGCCAGCATGGTCATTTCGGTCTGCGCCATCTATTTTTCCTTTGCTGCTTATCAGGGCGCCAGCCGGCAAATCTACGTACTGGCCAACGGCAAGGCGCTTGAGGCCGTCGCCGCTGATCGAAAGGACAATATCCCGGTAGAGGCCAGGGATCATATAAAGATGTTCCATCAATACTTTTTCGATCTTGATCCAGATGAAAAAGTTATAGAGAGCAATATCAGTAAGGCGCTTTACCTGGCCGACGAAAGCGCGCGCAACCAGTACAATGATCTGAAAGAAAAAAGCTATTACAACAACCTCATCTCCGGCAATATCAGCCAGCGCGTATCTGTTGATAGCATCCAGCTGGATATGAACAGCTATCCGTACAGGTTTAAATATTTCGCAAAAGAAAAACTGACGCGCTCCAGCTCGACGATCAATAAAATGCTCGTGACACAAGGCTACCTGCGAAACGTCAGCCGCTCGGATAATAACCCTCATGGTTTCCTTATCGAAAGATGGGATACGATCAATAACCGGGACACAATTATCCAGCAGCCATGATCCGCAGCGCCGCACAAAGACTTAGCCGCTGGTTCAATCGTTTGGACAAGCGCCGCCGGATATGCCTGGCCGTTATCTTCTTTGCAGGATTCGCTGGTATGCTGGCATTAAGCATATGTTACCTGCGGTTTTATCCGGAAGCCGGCAGTGTCCGTGTGCCTCGATACATCGGACGGCCTTCGGGTATGGACTATAAAAAGCATACAGATTCATTAACCACAAAATAAATTGAAATGGAAAAGCAACGTAAATTCTATCTAGTATTGCCCCTGTTGGTCATTCCATTCCTGACCATGGCCTTTTGGGCACTGGGCGGCGGAAGATCCAGGCCTGCGGCTGTCGTTAACAAGGGTCTTGATACGGGACTGCCGCAGGCACAGTTCAGGAAGGAGAATGAGAAGAACGATAAGCTGGCTGTCTATCAGCAGGCCCAGCAAGACAGTTCGCAGAGCGGCGTCAGTCCAGCTTTTTTACAGTCGATCGGCCTGAAGCAGCCCACAGCTAACGGCGAAGATCCGGCGAACACGGCAGACCAGCAAACGCGTCAGATCGAGGCAAAGCTGGCCACCCTGAACCAAAAACTGGAATACCCGTCCCCGGAGCCTCAAGACTATCCGCAGCCGGAACCGGCCCAGGTCAGGCAGCTTCAAAAGCTGGTGAACCGTGCTGGTGCGAGTAGTATACCGGATCCCGAAATGCGGCAGCTCAGCAGCATGCTGGATAAGATCCAGGCCATTCAAAATCCGCAGACCGCAGCGGTAAAAACGCAGCCTGCCGAAAAGGCAACGCCATTCCGGGCTATACCAGCCATCATCGACGGCAAGCAGCGGGTGGCGGACGGCGCGGCCGTAAAGCTGAAATTAACGGATAGCGTTACTATCAAAAATCAGCTGCTGCCCAAGGGCCAGGAACTTTTCGGCTCCTGCCAGATCACGAACCAGCGGCTGCTGCTGACCATCAGGAACATCCGGCTGAATGAGCAGATCATCCCGGTCAATCTTACGGTTTACAGTGAGGATGGCATGCCCGGGATACCTGCCCCAGAGGCGGAACTCAGCGGTGTCGCAGGCAGCAATGCCGATCAGGCACTGCAGAGCATGCAGTTAATGAGCATGGACCAAAGCATCGGGGCACAGGCGGCGGCCAGCGGCATCAACGCTGCCAAAGACCTGTTCAGCAAAAAGGTAAAAAAGATCAAAGTGAAACTCAAGAATGAATACCCCGTGCTGCTAAAAAACAACGACCAGACAAACAATGGACGATAAGCAGCCAGGATCCTGAACCTGAGCCATCCATTATGAAACATAACTAGTAAAACAATGAATACGCAAAATTTAGAATTCCTTAAGAAAAGTTTGCTGAACCTGGGGTTTGGTGAAAAGCTGAATGCAGCACTTGAAAAACAGATCCGTGCGAAAACACCTGAATTCAACCTGGCAGTGACCCAGGATTATAATCAACGCAAGGTCGATTACACCCTGCATTTCAAAGCGGGCAGTAAAGATGAGAATTACTTCTTTAATAAGTTCGACGCTTCCATGAATAATGGCAAGCAGGATGAGCGGCAGACCTTTTACATCAATAAGGGCAGCGGCATCACGGCCAAGGAAGCCTTCAACCTGATGGAAGGCCGTTCCGTGAACAAACAATTATTTAATGCAGAGGGTCAGCAATACAATGCCTGGCTGCAGCTGGATAAAGACAACCTGACCGAGGGCGGCAACAAAAAGATCCGGCATTTTAATGAAGCCTACGGCTACCAGCTGGAAAAGGTACTTGCCGGAAAAGGCATTAAGGAGATGGATGGCGGTCAGGCGCAGGACAATTTGCTGCGCTCCCTTCGCAAGGGCAACGCACAGCAGATCACTGTTGAGAAGGATGGAGAAAGTCAGAAATATTTCATTACGGCCAACCCGCAATTCAAAACAGTTGACTTATATGACCACCAGATGAAGCGGATCAAACGTGAAGAACTGCTCAAACCGAATGAGACAAAAAGCCAAACTCAAAAGAAATCAGCACAGCAACAGGAAGCGCTGCCGCAAAAAAAACAACGGAACAGAAAAGCTTTCATCCACTAAACGATTTGGGGCCTCCGGCTCCGCCCAAAGGGGCGATTTTTAGCAAAAGTCGCCCTTTTATATCTAGCCAATCTATTTGGATTATTTTACGGAATGATTCATTTAGATGATTAAAAAATCTCACGGAATTTAATCCAGGCTGGTGGTAATGTTTTGCTCAAGCAGAATAGCGGAGTAAGATGATACGGTAACTTTCCTCAGGCTCGAATATTTGATAGATAGCTTTGTCACTGATAGGAACGTAAACAGGCTCTGGGATCATGGTGCCCTTGTCTCTCATGAACACATCGAACTGAAATTTGTTGCCAAAAGGATGATCAAATTCCCGCTGCGCAAAAACGGACAGGCTAACTATCTGCAAAACAGAGAGCAGCAAAATGCTTTTTCCTGTTTTGACAATTTCATTTAGCAGATACCATTTGATGAGAGCAAGCATATGGTTCCCTGCAATTGTTTTTTGAACAAACTTGCTTTAAATAATTCATGGAACCTATAATGACTGAGAATTCGCCGTAAAATTCTTAGAATTTGACGCCTATTAAATATGCTTTGTGCTTTTTTGGATAGTTTTGGCCAGATCCATACCTTCGCCGAGTACACCCTTGAGCAAGTCGCTGGTCTCTTTTACCGGTCGCTCGCATTAAATATCGTGAATCCCGCATCGTCAAGACTGGTTTGACCTCATCCCAATTCAGCTCAATTATTGATAATTAGAGTATGTAATAATCTATTGTTTCAAATGGCAGATGACTTCGCCATTCAAGTTAAAAAAGGCGAAAATTGTCAAAGTGAATAGATGATTGATTGTAGAAATAGCACTAAAGTTATAGGGATTTTTCTTTCAGGCGGGTAGACGCGTAACATCACCCTTTATCTTAACTGCTTTTCCAATTACTTCCTGGCGATGATGAAGACCCCAAAAGTGTAACGCTTTGAGTACATCTTCCAATGATTGACCATGCTCTGTAATCGTATATTCTACTGTTGGAGGAAAGGTATCATAAACGGTCCTTTTGACCAGCTTGTTTATTTCTAATGCCTTCAGCTCCTTTGAAAGTGTTTTGTCAGTAATTCCAGTAACCTCTTTGGCTATTTGCTTAAATCTTTTGGAGCCTGTGGATAAGGCAAACAAAATGAGTAATTTCCATCTGCCTTCGAGAGCATCCAGGGCATCTTTAATAGAAAGCATATTCTTTGGGCAGCCGCCATCACTTAGCATAAACTAGTCTTTGTTAATAACCATGCTAGTTAATTCTACAATACTATCCCTCTGGATAGTGCTATCCAAAGGGATAGCGCTTTACAAGGGATAGTAAAGGTAACTAATTTTGTTTAAATGAAGAATTCGATTATTAATATTGTTCTTTGGATTTGTCAGGGAAGCCTCTCTGCCATATTACTGTGGGCGGCCGGAATGAAATTGTTTAATCCTGTTAGTAAATTAAAGAAGACATGGCCATGGGTTGGAGAAGCACCAGTGTCATTAGTGAAATTCACTGGCATTACCGACTTGGCGGGAGCTGTTGGTTTGATCTTCCCGATGCTTTTTAACATTTATCCGGTGTTAACTCCTATATCCGCGCTTTTCATTACACTGCTTATGATTTTAGCCGGCTTGTTTCACATACGGCGTGGCGAGGGATCGCAGATTACAATTAATGTCGTGATCGCCTTCCTGGCCCTCTTTATTGCTTGGGGCCGATTCACTGTGACCCTTTGAGAATATTAACGTGTAATAAAAACAAACAGCTTTTTAACTTATGAAAGTCAATCAAAAAATCACCCATGAGCCTTCCGGGGAATCACTTACATTATTGGTCGATGGCGACCTGAATGGTGGAAAAAGCAGTAAGTACGAAATGTATTTGCCGCCACATGATCAGGGACCTTACGTCCATTTCCATACAAAATTCAAAGAAATTTTTACCCTTAGAGAAGGCAGGCTAGATTTTTATCTCGGAGAAGATCAGCGCCTTACCCGCCTGACCCCCGGTCAAAGCATCACGGCCGAAATTGGCGTGCTGCACAGTTTCAGAAATGACTATGATGAGCCTGCAGTATTTACGGTAGAAGGAATACCTGCAGGAGGATTTACCCGGGCCTTTCAGTTGCTATGCGGGATTGCTAACAGCGGTGGTGCCGATAAGGGAGGCTATCCCGCAAATTTTCTTGAAATTTTATATTTTGTAAAAATGACACAAGGTTACCGTCGTGGTATGCCTGTGTTCATACAGGAGTTGATGTTTGGCTTCGCTGCTTTATATCTAGGAATCTCCGGACGCAAAAAGGTACTGGACAGTTACGTTCAATAAAGACACTTGGTTGTTCCAATGACCTATTCCCATTTTACAAGCTTGCAGCCAATCAATCCGTTAATGTTTCAAGACTTCTTGAAACATTAACGCTGATCAGCCAGGGGTTTCACATTTATGGCACCGTAAATCATTTAATTATCATATGGCCTACCAAGTTGCCACCGGAGAATTCAGCCTTGGCCTTAACCCAGGCTTGGTCTCCAGGTAAAAGTGATGACCGAAGGTAAGCCCAGCTCACCTGGGCAACAGCCGCAACCCTTTCGGGACTTTCATCTGTGGTTTCTTCTGCTAAATAACCGGTTATTCCGCCAAGCATATGTTCGCCACCAAATAGGGTCAGCAGTGCATTTGCTCCCGGGCTTAGTGTGTAGATATCTGTAAACCATTCAGGTCCAAGTACAGTTAATGGTGAGTTGTCATTGTCGCCGGCAACCACCAGTAACGGCGTTTGCAGTTGCTCAAAGGTTTGGTCAAGATAGCTGAAGTGCGCTTTGGCAAAATCACTCAGTGCATCACCGCCACGGCCACCAGCACTTAACAGAACCGCTGCGCTGATCCGCTTATCCAACATGTCATCTTCCGGATGTCCGTCGGGACTGATCACTCTTGCGCCCAGTAACAGGCCAACAGTATGTGCGCCGAAGGAATGACCGACTGCTGCAATACGGCTTGAGTCAATTCGCCCCAAAAGGCCAGGAACCATGCTTTCAATATAATTCAGTTGATCGAGGACCAGTTTCATGTCAGCTACCCGCTGCCGCCATATACGTTTTGCTTTAGGATTATCTAGATACGCATTGATGGCATCCTGATGCGTGGCTTTAGGAATGCCCAACAATGTCTTTGAATCCGGAAATGTTGGTTGAATGACCACAAATCCGTTTGCGCTCCAAAAGTCGACAAGCGGATCATAACCGTACATAGATGAGCCAAAGCCATGAGCGAATAAAATGACCGGCAGGTTCACACCTTTCACCGGTGCTGAGACGCGGACCTGCAACGCATATTCACGATCTGCAGAGGTAAGTTCAATAATGGTTTTAGAAGTAGCAGTTGGCGGAGTACTCGAAACGGCTTCTGCCCTATCTGGTGTTAATTTATTTTGTTCCATTTTATTTTATGGTTTTAACAATTGCTTTATGATAAGTGATGTAGGAGATGATCAGTATTATGAGTATAAACAGCGGTGCCATCATGTTGGCCACAGGGTCATTCACCGCATTGTGAGCGAGTATTGCGGAAAAGAAATTGACGAAAAAACCGAATAGGTCCATTCTTTTACCCGCCCTGTGATCTTAGGAACGATCAACGAGATAGCACCCAATAACTTAGCGATACCTAACTCTACACGGAACCAGTCCGGGAACCCGATATGGGCGTAGCCTATTTTCATTGCTGGGTTGAACATGTAATTAAAGAAAGAGATCAGCATACCAACAGCCACTAAGCCGGTTGTGACCCAATACTTAATTTTTAATGCATTCATGTAATGCAAAATTATGCCTGTTATAGTTTACTTTTGTAATGGGTTTACTCATGGAAACCAGTTACCTCAAGGAAACTATCTATGAAAGCAGAATCAGCAAATTTTGATCAGGATGCCTGCACAGCACATCACCGCGGTATTCGCGATACCATGGATATACTTAATGGCAAATGGAAGATCCGTATTATCGGGGTGTTAAGCTTCGGTGCGAGGAGATTTATGGAATTGAAAGGAACGATCGATGGTATCGCCGCCAAAATGTTATCCAAGGAGTTGCAGGACCTTGAATTGAACGGACTGGTGAGCCGAAGGGTATTAAACACAAAGCCCATTACCGTTGAATATGAGCTCACTGAATATGGCCATTCACTTAAACCTATTATTGAAGTGATTGCTGCCTGGGGTATGCAGCATAGAGATAAAGTTATTAAAGGGATAAAATCCCGGTAGCATTTTGGTTCAATAAGTCAGGGATTCGGTAATGTAATCAATAACAGGTATTTTTTTAGCGGTGTATTACACGATCTTTTTCTTTATGAATTTTGCAATTCTGATGGCGTCATTCCGAAAAGCTTTCTGAAAGCAAATGAGAAGTGTGACAGGTTTTCAAAGCCAACTTCCAGGTAGACCTCTGACGGGCGTTGCATTTGTTTAGAGATCAAATCATGGGCTTGTTCCAAACGCTTTTGCTGCAACCATTTTTCGGGTGTCGATTCAAATATTTTGGTAAAATCCCTTTTGAAAGTTGACAGGCTGCGACCTGTAAGTTTGGCAAAAGCTGGTAGTGGAATGTTATACTTATAATTATGGTTCATATAAGTTTTCAGATCAATTTTATGCGGCTCGTGAAAGTCAAACAAAAAGTTGTGAAAAGCATCACCTGTTTGAAGCAATAGCTCAATGGCTTCATAAGTTTTCAGTTCCGCAATTTTGGCGGTAAGCTTTTGCGGCTGATCAACATACGGCAGCATGGAGTCAAAAAATGCTTTTAAAAAACGGTTGCCGGTCAGGTCGATCATCGCTTTGCCTCTGTAAACACTTTTGTTTACAATGTCATTCTCCGCAGCATATCTGTGTAACGTATTCTGGTCTAAGAATATGCTGATCAGCGAAGGCGGTTCACCGTTTGGCCCTGCTTTCTTTAGCTTTTTAAATAACTGATTTCGCCGCATTAAACATAACGTACCTTCATTCATGATGATGGTACCCTCATTTGAAAAGTAATGCGATTCTCCCGACAGCATAATTCCCAAAGCGTGGTCGGGAAAGTAATGCTCGCTGCTTTGGGTCTTCTGATGGCCGCGGGAGTACAAAAAATTATGCTGAAGAATTAAATGGTCTTCCATGGTTTCTTATTTTAATTGACTCATGATCAGCTTATCCATTTGACTGTCTGACAGGATCCTTTTCAAAAATAACAAAAGTGAAGAGGCTATTTGTGAGGTGGTATACCTTGCTTTGGCGCTTTTCGCTTCTATGCCCTTCCTGACGAGCTTAGCGATCACTATGGGGTCTGCTACGTCCTTAGACAGCCGGGTGAAGAGATTATGTGTCTTATTAGTAAGGTCTTTGTAGGCGGTATGTCCGGATACTTTCAGGAGAATGTCCGTTGCTACGTTACCCCATTCTGATTGGGTAGCGCCTGGTTCAACAACGATGATATCGATCCCAAATTCCCTTACTTCATTGCGCATACTATCGCTTAAGGCTTCCAACGCAAACTTGCTGGCGTGATACCACCCGCCCAACGGAAAAGCAATCTTACCGCCGACAGATGAGATGTTAATGATCTTACCGTATTTGTTTTCCCGCATTCCTGGTAATACCAGTTGTGCCAGGCGCATGGCACCAAATACGTTAACTTCGAATTGGTAGCGTGCGTCTTCCATCGGCAGGTCTTCAATGGCACCCTCCAACCCAAAGCCGGCGTTGTTTACCAATATATCAATATACCCGGCTTCTTTGACGATTTGATCCACGCAAGCTATAACGCTTTCCTCTTTAGTAACGTCCAACGCAATGGGTTTAATGCCATGCGTTGTCAGATCCCGCATCTTATCTGTTCTGCGTGCAGCACCATAAACCTGATAACCATTTTGTGCCAAATAAATGGCGGTTGCTTTGCCAATTCCTGCCGAAGCACCTGTAACTAAAACTGTTTTTTTCATGACTATAAATTTTATAGTACAAAGATGCGCTGCTTACAGCAAGTGTGTTTTGTTGGAAAGTTCAAGTTTGTGTGCTGAAAGGGTCAAAGGGTCGAAGTCTGCATGGAACGAGATTCTTTAACCGCTTCGACGGCGAGAGTGCCTGATGAATAAATGCCGTTTTTGTTAATGATAGCCGGTTTTAAACCCGCTTTCTTATTCTGCTCAAATGCTCCGGTGTTAAGCCGAGGTAAGATGCGATATAATATTGGGGAACCTGCTGAACTACATTCGGGTATATGGCCGCAAAGGTCCGATATTGCTCTTCATGGGTGGTTGCAATGATTTTTTTCCGTTTGGCTTCTACGCCACAGAACACGTGCTCGATGATCAGCCGTCCGAATCTTTCCCATATCTTGTACTTGTCGTACAGCCTGTTAATCGCATCCTTTTTAAAGACCACCAGCTCAACATCAGTTAAGGCCTCCAGGTACTGCCTGGACGGAGTTGAAAGAATGAAGCTTTGAAAATCTACTACAAATTGGTTTTCGGACACGAAGTCGACCGTGGATTCTTTGCCGTTTTCAAATGCATACTCGCGGATTACACCAGAATTGATAAAGCCGATAAAGTTGCAGGTCTGCCCCCCTTGCAACAACAAGTCCTTCTTCTTTAATTTCTTTTCTTGTAATATGGCAGCAAAGGCATTCCATTCTTCCTCATTTGGTTGAATGAAATGCCTTATAAAGGTTTCTATTTTAAAATGGTGTGCAGGGCCGGTCATCTAGTATGCTTTTTCTTTACTCTGCATAAATATCGTTTATAGGGGTCTGAAAACAAAATCAATACCTAGCTGGGTTTAATTGAGCGGATACGGACACATGTAATTGACTTGCTGTGTAATCCACTTCTCACTTAAGCTTGGTGTTGCTGGCAGGTCTTTGTTCAATTTTGTTGCTGTCCTCAACAACCGTTGTTTGAATAGATCCTAAATAGTTGATTGACGTTTCTACTTGGTCTCCTGGTTTAAGGTATCGCGAATTTTTCATCTCTTTTTTTAAGTAGTCGCTCAGAATATAAGGATGCATTTTTGCACTAAAAAAACCGCCTGTGAAAATGTATTTTGTAACCGAACCAAAGATGAAACTCTTGCTTGGTGCATTGAACACTACACCTGCCGGCGTACCCGTGACAATGATACTGTTGGCCGGAATGCCGTCGCCCTCAAATAATTTGATCTTGCGGTTTTGATAGTAACTGTCATTTTTACCTTTTGCGGACAGCGATCGTTCTACGATTGTCTCAATGTTCCACACCATATCCTTAGCATATCCATTCTGCCGGGGAACCCCGTTCACACTTAGCTGAAGATGAAGTTCTTTGACAAAAGCCCGCCAGTCTTTGGGGATAACCATATAGGGGCCGGTCGGCAAAAACCCTTTTTTACTTTTAGCATCAGGAAATCCCTTTCCGCCGGTTACGTTCTGGCTGTCCATTTTACGCATTAATTCTGCACGGTCCGTGAAATCATTGACAACCAGGAAACCAATCATTATGCGGTCGAGATCACTGACCGAGCGAACCGGTGATGGAAACACAATCCCGAGCTCCACTTCATGGTCCAGCAACCAGCCGTCAGTGTAATGTAAACGGTGCACAGCAGGGTCTGTTGATAGTAATTTAGGGAACATGAAGGGTTTAACCTGTCCCGTTTCTTTACCGTGCTCCGCATAGTTAATACCTATCGCCAAATGGTGTGTGCCGGCGACGCTGGGCAGTAGGTCAGCATATCTCAAGGAAATCCGCTTATGGCTATTGCTAATGGTCTTAACCACTTCTTCGTAAGCCATTCCTTTGATCACGTCAAAGGAGTTATTGTCGTAACGGCCGAGTTCTGCACTGATGTCTATCCCCGCAATGCTTCGGCCGTCATCTTGCTGTACGGCAAGGGTATGTACCCGCCCGTCTTTGTTGAACCTGCTAAAGGTCAGCGCTTCCGACGTAGATTTTATTATATGCCCGCCTTTTTTTAAGGTGCCGGCCTCAGCTACCGTATCGATTAGTAGTTCTGCGACTTCGTTATGGCTTTTCATCTTTTCCCATTTTGGTAAAAAGCTGGAAAACGCCGGATAAGTATTGAGGATGGTCAGGAAGCCACCAATGGCTAACCCAATGAATAATCTGGTCATGATGATAAAATTAAAAGTGGTTATTTCTTACCTGGAACGATTCTGTAGCTTAAGCCGATCTTAAAAGCGAGGCCCTTGGATACTTCCGGATTGATCGGATCAGCGCGGTCGCCAAACTCTGCGAAGTCGATAAATGCTTTTGCCTTATCGGTTTTGTTATAAATTTCCATGTTTCTGATTAGTGTGTAAGCTGCTGTTGCCCTTACTGCCCAGTTGGAAGAGATATAGCGTTCCAAGAAGAGGCCCGGATTAACCGTATTGTATTCGAAATAACGGTCCTGATTTTCCAGGCGGTAAGTAGAGTTTTGAACAGAGAGGTTAAAACCGGTATTCATTTTTTGGTTCAAAGCATAATTGATGGTCAAATCTTTAGGCACATCACCGAAAATCCGCACTTTTTCGCTGGCTTTCCAGTCCATGCCCACGGTAACAAGGTATTGAGGGCCATAGAACTGTCTTCTGTAACCTAAGACGGCTCTCCAGGTCAAGTTATCGCTCGCCTTCCAGCTACCCCTGACAATACCGCCAAATTTGATATCTGAACTTTTGACGGTTTCATAGTCGCTGTTCATCGTGGGTGTTAGTAATGCGGTCAGATTGAAGGTGGGACTGACCATGGTGCTGTAACCGAATGTCGGCGAAACGCTGTAAACCCGTTTCACTTCGAAGGCCGGATGGGTACCTGAAAAGTTGAATGCTTCCAGGTTCCCGCCGACGATCAGATATTTGGATTTATTCGGTGTCAGGAAAATTGGGATCGACGTAGCGATTTTTAAGTTGTTCCCTGTAAATTTCTGTTCACCAGTAGCCGTTTTCACTTTAATGGGCATGTGCTCATAGGATATGTTGACACCCTCAACGTACCCTTGCGCCATAGTGCCGGCTGGTGATAGAATAAGCAGCAGAATCGCGGCTAGAAAAGTGATACCTAAACGGAAGCTGGTTGCGGCTAACGCTTGGGTGTGCGATGATTTTTTTTCAATGTTTTTCATGTCGTGTGAGTTTGATTTTGATTTCCTTTTTGGAACAAGACAAAACTATCCCGCGGCATTTCGAAACTCATTGATGTTTATCAATATCAAATTTCCCGGCTAAACAATTTGTATTAAAGGCTTGCCTAAGGGGCGGTAATTACCATCGCATAACATAGGTAGAATGTTCATTTAAATGGCTGGGAGGCTGATTCCTCAATTATGGAAGGAGGATAATCGAAGTATTGTGAATCCGGCAAGAATATGTTTGAGGCCATTTTATTGATAAATATCAACGAAGTATCAGTCGGCTGGCTTCGATCAGTGGGCATCGAAAAGCACTAAGACACCTCAAATGCAATACCTGAAGAAAGACTACGTTTGAATTTATCTGCGGCAAGGTTCGAGGCGTTCGTTCTCATAACTTTCTGCACCACTGTTGTCTCGGTTGTTATCTGAGCCTATCCGACATGCTGATACTCTTACATTAAAGGCCTTTTTTTCCTTCAAGCCAATAGCCCTGTGCGAATACCTTCCCTTTAACAGCATGAGTGTTTAATGTATTCCGGAATGCCTGTACCGATTTGGCGTTTCCTGTCAGGATAAAATTGGCGTTCGCCCATTCGGCAATCTTCAGTACCGGCAAGTATTTGATCCAGCTTTCATTGGCGAATGAACCGTCTTTTAAAAATATCGTGCAGTTTTCCAGTCCCAGTAACTGTGGGGCCAACTGGTTTTCCCGCTCCAATTCAAAACAAAAATGAAAGCTTTGCTCATTACGTTTGAAATTGTATTGAAGGGTATAAGCAAGCCCAAGCGATGTCTCATCGCCAAATAAGAACTGTCGCTTCACATACCGATCATACATCACTCTCCCACGCGGGCTGCTGATGTACAAGCTATCACCACTTCTTAATGAATTCATATACTGGCTCCCTGGTCCATTACCGTGGATATGAACGATGAGGTCCAAATGGTTTGCTGATAGATCACATGACGCGATAGTGTAATTGCGATACTCAGTATCGCTCACACGGATAACGCTGGCTCCGCCGGTCAAGAACTTCATTTTTGAGAGATCGCCACCAAGCCGGATCTTTTTAATGGTCTGAGTGATGTAATTCACGTCAATTACCTTCAGTCGTGGTCCTCCTGCACCTTCGAGCCAGTCACCGACCCATTTAGGCATACTTGAGATCATACTTAATCCTTTTTAATAATTATTGTAATTTTTCAAGGTTAAGGGGATCACCGATTGGCCAAAGTCGGGAAGGGAATTCGCGTCAATGGTCGTTCCTTCTTCTGAATTTTCGCCAAACGACTGCTGCGGTGCTGTGCTGGCATCGAAAGCCAGTTGTTGGTTATTCGCTACATAGTCTTTCAATTCGCTTTCGTAATTTGCAAATGCCTTTGGAAGGTCTCTCCAATGTTCCGCTAATTCACCGGTTAACACGTAGGCCCCGACCATCGCAACAGACGTGCTTTGTCCAAGGGAAAGGGACACGCTGTAACCTGCGTCTCCAACCAATACAACACGCCCTTTGGACCAGGTATCCATAATGGTTTGATTTACCGAATCAAAATAAAAGTTTTTGGAGTCTTGCATCAGCTCCTTGATCTTGGAAGTCATCCCGCCCAGGTTTGTGGCCCGATCCGCAACCAGTTGCTTTTGCGCCGGGATATCACGGTGGTTGTACTGGATCGGCTCATCTGAACTAAAACCGAGATAAGTCCTTGCTTCACTTTCCTTTTCCTTGGCTATGCAGACGCTCACCGGAGTGCCTTCGTGCTGAAAGATCATTTCCCAGTGATCGAGGCCAAAGTAATTCGGCATGGTGAAAATGGCTACATAATGGCCGAGATAGCGTATAAATTCTGAATCGGGGCCGAATACAATCCTTCTCACGTTTGAACGTATGCCGTCTGCACCAATGACCAGGTCGAACCGTCGGGGTGAGGCATTGGTAAAGGTTACCTCAACTCCTAAGTCATCTTGTTCAAGTGTTACAATGCTGTCGTTAAAGATATACGCGGCCTTGTTGCCGACGGCCTCAAAAAGCACCTTACACAGGTCGTCACGCAATATCTCTACATCGGGGCTGTCGTGCCTGCCGCCGGTAAGGGTTTTTTCGTTGTTCCAGTAAGTCTCCTCCCCGGAAACTGCGTCAACGATCGACATGCCCTTGAGTTTAGTACTATTCTCGCGTATATTGTTAAGTATACCCATGCGCTCTGCAACCTCTAAAGCAGGTCCGCGTACATCTACTGCCTGGCCGCCAGGTCGAATGTGTGCTGCGCGTTCGACTATCATTACGTTAAAGCCATATTTGGTAAGCCAATAGGCCGTGCTAAGACCGGCAATGCTCGCACCGGAGATCAGTACATTTTTATCTTTTATCACTTCCATTTTCTAATAGTTGTAGATGTAAAGAAACGTGGTTTTAAATGACTGGGATAAGCCGAAAGGGAGTAAGTATTGGACGTTTCGGAGTTTTTGAAAACTCCATCACCTGAATAATGTCCGCAGAACTTTCTATAGTAGCCCGAAGCAGGATTTCTTCAGGGTTAATAATTCATCAAAAAGCTTTACCTTCTTTAAATAATCGGATTGTTTACGGCAATTTCGACAATCGGTTGCAATCTATGTTCGTTTAAGTTAAAATATCTTATCATATGATAAAATTTCCAGATGGCTGAAATAATACGCTCTAGCTTTACAACTCTTCTAAGTTAGCCGTGGAATAATATTTGCTAATTAAGTGAAAATAAATTTACTCACGTGGCTACTGCTGAATTTCAAGCTAAAATTTCCGAATTAAGGGAGCAGTCTAAAATGTACAGGGCTAATTTATATACCTTCCAAAAGAGACTTCAAGACTTTCAAAGCTGTATGAGAAGATTGGAACAGGAAATAACTGATTCTCAAAGCAATTTCATCGCTTTGACAAGTCAGGTCAAAGGTGACAAGCATTCATTTTCAACGGTGATATACCTGGCAACAGAATCATTCCAAAAGACAGCGTAATCATATATATCAAAGTAGTCGCATAAATATCAAGTTTTGAATCGTCTTAAGAATTATACAGTCAGCGTTTTATCTTTGTCGCACAATCAAGTAAATGGAGATAATCGCTGCACGTTTAAAACTTTCCGACAACAAGATGATCGCAGGGGTGATCAAACTGCAGGGAGACGGCGAGGGTGAGTATCATCAATACTATTCATCCAGTTGGCAATTAAGACTATTTTTCAGAATGAATGAGGATCATGCTATTGAAATTCAAGCATCCTCTCATTGGCCGACAGGTTTCACTGCTTACCAATCTGAGATAGCAACAGCATTGAGCGGAATCATCAAAAGACACTTGTCTAAACGCTGATAAGTAGCGTAAAAGATCTATTTACGCAAAGCTGGAGCACTTTTAGAAGTGCTATGAAAAGTAAATGGTGAAACTGCTTAAAGTCGGCTATTAAGAAATACTGTTTCGGAATGTCAATGGTGTCACCCCTGTGACCTTTCTGAATAACCTGGAGAAATAAGGGTAATCGTCATAACCAAGGTCCGCTGCGATCTCTTTAACTGATTTATTAGAGTGGTACAACAGGCGCTTCGCTTCCAGTACCAGACGGTTTTGGATATGCCTGGAAACGGATTGTCCGGTTGTGTTCTTGACACATTCGTTAAGATAGTGGGCAGAGACATTGAGCGATGCTGCATAAGCAGCGGGTTTTTTGGAACCGATAAAATTATGTTCCAGAATGACCTTAAAAGCTTTGGTAACAGCTTCGAACCGGGACAATGCGTCAATGGTCTTGACTCCTTTAGCATATTGCGCGGCAACAAGACCGACTAAGGTGTTACAGCTGTCTTTTACCAGGGTGTGGTATAATTTTCCATCTCCACGCTCCGAGATCTTAAGGCATAGGAATATTGCATCAGAAATAATGGAAAATGATTCATCATCCAGTTGTATTGGATTGACCGGTGAAAGATCCTCCAATAGCTTACGTTGTTCATCATGGAGATTTTCATTGTCGATTACCCAATAACTGACAGTTGCGTCTTCGAATGCACCGATGCGGTGCACCTGGTCAGGGTGAATGTAAACCACTGACCTGGACATGACCAGGTATTTTTGAAAATCAATTTCAATACTGAAAGACCCTTTTTCGAGCAATAAAAACAAATGGTAATCGTCGCGGTGGGATTGTGCAGCCTCGTCGAAAGTTTGTACACCGGAAACTGAGGCCCGGCCAATAACAATACCTTTGCCGAATTTGTCGGCCATCACATTCAACGGAATCGATTTCGGTTTTTTCGCCATGTTAACGGGTGTTAATATTGTAAAAATAAGCTTTCATAAGCTAAAAGTTTCGGTCGGAGACGCTCAACCATCGTAAAACGTAGCCCGTCGTCGGACTGTCAGCGGAGATACTATCTTACGGCTGCTGTAAACGGGTAGTGGGCCGCAACTTATTGCACCCTGGGAGTGCGCCCTTCAAGTTTACAGACCGGATGGTATAACTGGGCGCCAAATCTTATATTTGGACATCGTCCCATAATCATATCATGTACGAGGTCATTACAAATTCTTTACGCAAACTGGTCGACTTCAATGATGAAGAGCTGTTCCTGTTTATGCAGAAGCTTAAGCCGCTGAATCTTAAAAGTATGAATTTTATTTGAAAGAAGGACAGGTGTGTAAGATGATGGTGCTCGTCCATAAAGGCGGGCTTCGGTATTTTTCCAGGACTGAAAAAGGAGACCACACCATCGGGTTTGCCTTTGAGGGCGAATGGCTGGGTGATTATGAGAGCTTCCTGCTGCAAGCACCCTCAAATTGCCTGATCGAGGCGCTCGAAGATTGTGAAGTGTTTGCCCTCAGTTATCTTGACATGCAGGCCTTGTATCAGCGTAGTCAGCGCTTCGAAAGATTTGGGCGTATCATGGCAGAACAACTATTCCTGGCCACCGCCAAAAGCAAAAGCGACCTGATGCTCCGCAATGTTAAAGAGCGGTATATGGCGCTGCTCAACGGCCGGCCACAAATTTTTGAAAGGTTACCACAGCACCTGATCGCCTCCTATCTAGGTGTGCTCCCGCAAAGCTTAAGCCGTATCCGGGCAGAGGTGGCCAGGAATAAATTATCATAGGTTAACGAATTCGGCCTCTTTCTTCACCTTAAAGCAATTTTCAGCTTGCTTATTAAGCGCAGCTTTGTGATGCGCGTTTAAATGCGCCCTAAAAAAAAATCGTTATGGGCATATCACAAATCTTTTCCCTTGCCAGCACCACCGCTGCGTTGCAATGGCTGCTCCTGATCACACTACCTAAGTGGAGGGTAACGTTATGGCTGGTCAGGTATTCCGTTGTTCCCGTCCTGCTTTCATTGATCTACTGCATTTATATCGCCGGCTTCTTCAGCATACCAAGCGGCGGCTATAGTTCTTTGCAGCAGGTTCGCACACTTTTTGAAAACGACAGCCTGCTGCTAGCGGGCTGGGTGCACTACCTCGCGTTCGACCTGCTGATCGGTTTTGCGATCATCAGATCCTCACAGGAAAAAGCTATTTCTCACTGGCTCGTGATCCCCTGCCTGGCATTGACCTTTATGTTCGGTCCCGTAGGCTTTTTGCTTTATCAAATCATTCAAAGATTCCGTCGATAACTATGAAAACTTTTTTCAACCGCATCAGGGCTGCCAGCCCTTTATTGTATTACTGTGCCCTGGTCCACTTCGCCTTATTTATCCTCTTTAGCATCATAGCCCTATTCGACCACCGGCAGCTGCTGGGCATGAACTTATGGATCAAGCCGATCAAATTTTCCATATCGATAGCAATATACTGTTTAACATGGCCCCTACTCTTACAGTACTTGCCCTTCGGGCTTATTAAAAGACGATTCGCACGGTTCACTGTATTTGCGATGAGTTATGAAATGTTCGCAGTGGCCTCGCAAGCGGCCAGGGGTCAGCTGTCACATTATAATCATTCAAGTGCTTATAACTTGCTTATATATATCCTGATGGGTGTAGTGATCATTTTGCAGACCTTGTTTGCGCTCTATATCGGGATTCGGTTTTTTAAAGTGAAAACCACACAGATCACCCCGGCGATGTTGTGGGCGATAAGATTAGGGATTATTATGACTTGTTTCTTTGCTTTTGAGGGTGGTATGATGTCCGCTAAGATGTCCCACACGATCGGTGCGGCTGATGGTGGTCCAGGCCTGCCAATATTTAATTGGAGCCGCATTGCAGGTGACCTGCGGATCGCCCATTTTATGGGGCTTCACGCATTGCAAATTCTGCCGCTTTTTGTTTTCCTTACTAAATTTAAAAGTGCCCGCCCTACGGTCATTTTTGCACTTTTCTTTTTTGCTTCGGTATCCCTGCTGCTTTTAAATGCCTTACTCGGCCGGCCGTTGCTATAGCTATGCTGTTGCTTCACGCGGTTTTCAGGCATTAAATGATCATGTGAGTCACCATCAAGAAGCAGTCTGTCGCTGAAATGGAAATGCTTTTTAGGATCATCACGAACTACAGAAGCTTTAAAGTAGGTAATTAGTGCATTTGCTCTTCAACAGATGGTTTATTCTCTGCTCTAAAAGTTCCAGGCTTCCAAAAGTTGATCCATATCGGTATTGGTCAACGAAATTATGCCTGTCCGCTTATTCCTTAATTGAAAGCTGGGTCTGATAGCATATACGATGTCTATCGGAACCTGGTCGACCATCGGATAAATATTAGGATTGGTACAACGCTGGTAGAATTGTTTAAATCTTTTCATTTCATGTACCATGTGAAGTTTGCGTTTGGAAACACCCGGACCGCAATGTTATCTCCGCAAAGTTTTGGATCTGGTTGGTGTCTAAATCCAATAACCCTTTCATACCATGTTGTATATCTTCATCGGTATGATCAAAAAGGCCTTTAACACACAATTAAAGGACTTTTTCAGACTTTGGTTAATGTAATCAGCGGAGAGGGAGAGACAAGACCGGTAATGTAAAGCAAAAGGTGGCGCCTTCGCCAGCTTTGCTTTCAACCCACAAACGACCTCCTTGCTGCTTAACAATCTGTTCGGATATATACAGACCAAACCCCATACCAGCCAGGTTCAAATTAATGGTCTGCTCCGTTCGGTAGAAACGTTTAAAGATCAGTTCCAGTTCAGCGTCAGGGATACCCTGACCGTGATCTTTGATACAAACCATCGCTTGATTGTCAGCGGATTTTAATGAAATATGGATCGATGTATCCTTTTGTGAAAACTTGATGGCATTATTAATCAGGTTATACAATACCTGCCGAACTTTATCTTCATCACCATACAAGGTCAATGCCTTCTCAATATTCATTTTGAATTCCCTGTGCGCATTCAGGTTCTGGATGTCGGCCACTGCATCACTTATGACCGAACTGAGGTCATATGACTGCATCAGGGATTGGGTAATCTCATTTTCTATCCTCGAAACGCCGACCAAATTGTCAATGATACGCGTGAGACGGCCGACATGTTTGTTAATGCCCTTAGCAAAATTTCGCATCTGTTCACTGCCTGCGTTGTCCAAACCTCGTTCCAGCAGCTGTGCCTGCGATTTGATCGTTGTCAGCGGCGTGCGCAGCTCATGGGCCACTACACTGACAAAATCATCTTTGTGGCGCTCAAGCTGTTTTCGTATTGTTATATCTTCAAGAATTGTATGGCCGAAGGTTTCATCTGATGACCGGAAAAGTATGGTGTGAATGCTGCACCAGATTTCCGTGCCATCTTTTTTCAATAAGCATGCCTCCAGTTGAAAATTTGGAACCTCATGGTTCCATAAGGCAACCTGAAGATGATGCCATCGTTCCTTGAAGTCCGGATGCGTGTAGTCCAGGATCTTTGTACCCTTAAGCTCTTCCTTGGAATAACCTAACAGATCGATCATTGACTGATTAAATTGCAATATAGTGAGGTCGCTGTCTATGATCTTTTGCGCAACATCTGATGCATAAAAGATCGCTTCAAATCCTTTGTAAGAGATTTGGTGTTGATCCAACTGTTTATTTAAGCGGTCAACTTCTGCTTCCAGTTGGGCGATCTTTATTGCGCTGTGGTCCATAACGCAATCTAATCAATTTTGCGGCCATTTTTTTGAGGTTAAGTATCGCCGTTAATCGTATTGCATGGCAAATAGTTAAGACAACTAAATATCTGAACCTTTTAGAGCTAATGGACGACCACTTCTAAATGCAAAAACTAGCGGGCTGAGTTATCATAATAAAACAATTACATAAACTGTGAGTTTAAACAATGACATACTGATCCCGTAGCTGACCATGCCAATCTTTTGCTGCGGCCAATTAATTAATAAATTATCTACCAAAATGAAGAAAGAATCAGGGGAACCTAAATTCAGTACGAAGACTACGCCCGCACAGCAACCTGCCTTGCTGGAGCTATTCACGGACGGCATCAAAGACATTTACTGGGCAGAAAACCATTTGGTGAAAAACCTGCCTAAAATGATAGCAGCCGCAACCTCTAAAGCCTTGGCTTCGGGTATAACCGATCACCTGGAGGAAACCAAGAACCACGTGACCCGCCTGGAGCAGGTATTCGAGCTGTTGGGCGAAAAAGTGCAGGCCCAGAAATGCGATGCCATGGAAGGCCTGGCTAAGGAAGGCGAAGGCATCATTGAAAGTACGGAAGCCGGTACAGCCACCCGTGATGTCGGAATCATTTTGGCTTCCCAAAAAGTAGAGCATTATGAAATAGCTACTTATGGCGGCTTGCATCAACTCGCCATTACCCTTGGTTTGGAAGAAGTTGCAGGGATCTTGGCCGAAACGTTGGCGGAAGAAAAAGCCGCAGATGAAAAATTAACCCAGGTAGCTGAGAGCGACATTAATTACACCGCAGCAAACGAAGCATAACATGGCAAAAAAACCGTCACCTAAAATGGGTACCGAGGCAGCTATTGACAAACAACTGGCCCCGCAACCTGAGAATGCAAAGACACAAAGCCTCGCTCCGCATACCGCTGATGCTGCAGGCGAGCAGATGAATACCAATACCGGGTTACCCATAAACGATGATCAAAATTCGTTAAAGGCTGGAGACCGGGGGCCATCTTTATTGGAAGATTTTCTCTTCCGCGAAAAGATGACGCACTTTGACCATGAGCGTATCCCCGAGCGTGTAGTACATGCCCGAGGATCAGGCGCGCACGGTGTATTTAAATTGTATAAGCCATTGGCTGAATATACAAAAGCAGCTTTTCTGAACGATACTGAGGTGGAGACGCCGGTGTTTGTACGCTTTTCTACTGTTGCAGGCTCAAGGGGCTCTACAGACCTAGCAAGGGATGTTCGCGGTTTTGCTACAAAGTTTTATACGACTGAAGGAAATTTTGACCTGGTAGGCAACAATATGCCGGTCTTTTTTATACAGGACGCCATCAAGTTTCCGGATCTAATCCATGCAGTGAAGCCCGAACCGGACAACGAAATACCGCAGGCAGCTTCCGCACATGACACTTTTTGGGATTTCATTTCATTGATGCCGGAATCGGCGCATATGATCATGTGGGCCATGAGTGACCGTGCCATCCCTCGCAGTTACCGGATGATGGAAGGTTTTGGTGTGCATACATTCCGGCTGATCAATGCAGAAGGCAAGGCCAGCTTTGTAAAATTTCATTGGAAACCGCTTTTAGGTGTGCATTCAGTAGCCTGGGATGAGGCGCAGAACATTTCAGGTAAAGACCCGGATTTCCACCGCCGTGATCTGTGGGACGCGATCGAAAGCGGCAACTTTCCAGAGTATGAACTGGGCTTGCAGATCATACCGGAAGAGGACGAATTCAAATATGACTTTGACCTGCTGGACTCGACCAAACTGGTGCCAGAAGAATTAGTACCCGTGCAGCGGGTAGGTAAACTGACGCTGAATCGAAACCCAGATAACTTCTTCGCAGAGACAGAACAGATAGCTTACCATATCGGTCATGTGGTGCCAGGTATTGATTTTACTAATGACCCCTTACTGCAAGGTCGTCTGTTCTCTTATACAGATACACAACTGATCCGCTTAGGTGGCCCTAACTTCCAGGAAATCCCGATCAACCGTCCGATCGTACCCGTGCACAATAACCAGCGCGATGGTTATATGCGCCAGACCATCAACCGTGGTAAAGTCAGTTACAGTCCTAATTCATTAGGCGGTAATGACCCGCAGCAGGTGAAAGAAGCATCGGGTGGCTTCGTCAGCTACCGCGAGCGGATCGAAGCCCGCAAAGAGCGTTTGCGCAACAAAAGCTTTTTTGACCACTTCAGCCAGGCCCGATTATTCTTCAACAGTCAATCTGATCCGGAGAAGAACCATATCGTGGACGCTTTAACATTCGAACTGGGCAAAGTGAAAACCGTTGCCATACGTGTACGCATGTTGGGCATTTTAGTACAGATCGATAAAGGATTAGCCACTCAGGTTGCATACGGCTTAGGTTTGCATTTGCCTGAGGTTTTGCCGACCAATCAAAGCATTCCCGCTGATGGTAATCCGGCAGATTATCAGTCGGTGCAGGTTGAGGGTGCATTAGCCAAGTCTGAAGCATTAAGCATGGCCAATACTATTAAAGATAGTATCAGGAGCCGTAAGATTGCCATACTGGCCGCTGATGGAGTGGACGCCAAAACACTTGCAAATGTAAAAGCTGGCCTGGAAGCTGAAGGTGCCGTAGTTGAAGTGATAGCGCCACGCCAGGGTTTTATCACCGCTACCGATGATACGCAAATTGAGGTTGACCAAAGCTTTCTGACGGCCGCTTCTGTGTTATTTGATGCAGTTTACATTGCGGGCGGCACTAATGCAGTGGCCTCCCTGGAAGCAGAAGCTAATGCCGTGCACTTTTTAAACGAGGCTTTTAAGCATTGCAAACCAATCGCGGCGGCTGAGGACGCCATGCAGGTAATTGATGCTACGTATTTCAGTAAAAAACTACCGCCTGATTTTTCTGAAGAATCGGTGTTAAGAGAAGGTGTGTTGGTTGGAAAAACAGACAAGAGATTTACCGCATTGCTTATCAAAATGATCGCGCAACACCGCTTTTGGGAACGTGAAAAACCGAGGCTTATACCTGCTTAACATATCCTGCATCGATGAATGAATCTGTTCAACACATTATCAACGCCGCCCGTACGGGCGACGTTGATAGTTTAAAAAACATTATAACCGCTGATACAAATCTTAACGCGACCGATGACAGAGGTTATACACCGCTGATCATTGCCTGTTACAATAACCGCCTGGAAGCTGCGCGATACCTGTTGCAAGCCGGCGCAGACCCCAATGCGGCTGATTTTGGCGGCAATACCGCTCTGATGGGCGCCTGCTTTAAAGGTTATCCGGAGATCGCGCAACTACTCATTGAAAGCGGTGCGGATCTTAACCGGCAGCACGGAAATGGCGGAACCGCATTGATGTTCGCTGCCATGTTCGGACGCAATAATCTCATTGAATTGTTGTTAAAACACGGCGCAGATATATCTCTAGTCGATAACAGAGGCTTGTCCGTATTTGACCTTGCTGCGCAGCAGGGCAATGAAGAAGGCATATTGATACTTGAAAACGCTGAACGTTTGAAATAGTGACAGGCGTCGAAGCATAACGCAACTGCTGGCAATAGTTCCAGGGTTGCGTTCAACAGTTTGCTACCAGATGTGCTAGAAGTTTCGGGTAAATCGAACGACAACAGGCTTGTTGGGTTCGGATCATTTAGCCTGGTCTTTTCTGTATGCGGAATGGCTGAGCTTTAAGAATGTGCTATTCTTATCCATCAAGTAACTAATCGGCAACATTACGATTTGCTGTTTGAATTCCCCCGCGCTGATAGATTGTCAATCGCGTGTTCTTTGACAGCTCCGGCGAATCCTCACGATACATCTTCAAGTGTCATTCTTGTTTGAGAGCCGTATTAGCCAATTAAGAGCAGAAACTTTCTCAAAGTCCAACGATTCCGATATGCAGATTAATAGCAAGTAGTGTAGCAGCCTTATTTTGCAAGCTGGACATTGCTTTTTAATGGCTGTATTTTGTCTTCATTTGGATATTCAAACTAAAGTGGTTTGCTCTCGTAATACAATCATTAAGGTTAAGCGCCTCGGTCACTATCCCGATCCTCGTGCACCATAGCCGTCATTTGACTTGAACAAGGTTCGTTGATCTAATTTCAGGGCAATGTCGATTATTTTAAAGGTCCCTGCTTTGCTAAATTGACTATCCGACCACATTAACATCGTTGTAATTCCCCTATCCCGTAACAATTAACATCACATAGGCGCTGATTCTTCAAATTTGGCATCACTATCGCTATGAATACGGCATTTAGCCGATACCAGTGCGGGGATGCTTTGAATGAGGTATCCCCTTATTTGATCTCCGATTTTTTATCAAGCATTCATGATTGTAAACTACACTTCGTCGGGTTGGGAAATTGTCTCACAGCGGGCACATGGTCTGTTAGCTGCTGCTATTGCCAACGCGTGGAAGTACAAGGTACGCTCTAAACGTTGGGTGGAAACCCTGATTGCAATTGCAGAGCATGATGACGCCCAGATAGAACTGGAGCGTACTGATTTGCTCACCGATCAGGGTGGACCGGTAGATTTTGCCATGCGAAAAATGGAATACGTGCATTGCCTGGACACCATGACAAGAGCTTATAACAAAAGTACCTATATCGCATTGCTATCGTCTATGCATCTTCAGTTTTTGTGTGAAGGTACCGCAGGCGATAATGAGGACATTGTAACGTTTATCAAAGAGCAAAAAGTTCAGCGCACTAACTGGCTTAAAACAATAGGACTTACTGCCGGAGAATTGGAGCATGATTACCGGCTGCTCGAGTGGTGCGATGCATTATCCTTACTGCTTTGCAAGCATCAGTGCCCGCCTGAAAGCCGTTCAATAGAAATCAGTGTTGGTCCGGACGGTAAATCCCATCAACTCAAAGCACTCAACCAAAATAATTTAACAGTTGAGCCCTGGCCTTTTGAACAACAACATTTCGAGCTGTATTACGAATATTGCTTACTCGCTCAGCTAACTTTTATAGACGCCGATGATTTCAAACAAGCTTATCGAAACTCTCCAAGGCAAACTCGTACCATAAGTTTTAAGAAACAACTATAATCTGAATTTTAAATGGATACCCCTCAATATACTCAAGAATCCCTGACGAAAGCGCCCAAAAGCGATTTATACCCTTATCAGCAACGTGATTTGGATGCACTATTTAATAAAATATCACAGGTAAGCATTGATCGCCGTATACTGTATCAGTTGCCAACCGGTGGTGGCAAAACGCGTATATTTTCCGAGATAGCTAAACGTTTCGTTGAACATTATCACAAAGGGGTAATTGTACTGACTCATCGTATAGAACTCTGTTCCCAAACATCGGCAACGTTAAAAAAGCTTGGAGTGAATAATAAGGTAATTGACAGTAAGGTTAAACAGTTAAAAATAAAAGACAAGTGCACCTGCTTTGTGGCAATGGTAGAAACCTTGCGCAACCGCATAAAAGATGGCGTTATTGACACTGCCAACATCGGTTTGGTAATTATAGATGAAGCGCATCACAATTCGTTTCAGAAACTTTTAGGTAAATTCCCTAACGCCTACATCATTGGTGTAACGGCAACGCCTTTCAGCTCGAACGCAGATATACCGATGTATAAAAACTATCAGGAGCTGTTGGTGGGTGAGAGTATCGATAACCTGATTCAGCAAGGCTATCTTGCCAAGCCCACCAATTGGCGCTATGATGTTGAGCTCAACTCACTTAAAACAGGTATCAACGGTGACTTTACCATAAGCACATCTGATGCGCTTTACTCGTCACCCGCAATGCTGGAACTGCTATTGCATGCATATGAGGCACATTCAAAAAACAAGAAAACGCTCATATTTAACAATGGTATATTCACATCCAAAAACGTTTGCCAGGTGTTGAGTGATGCCGGTTATGCTGTCAAACATCTTGATAACCATACCCCACCGGCCGAAAGAACAGAGATACTGAAGTGGTTTAAGAAAACCAGAAACGCAATACTTTCATCGGTTTCCATACTCACCACCGGTTTTGATGAGCCATCTGTGCGTACTGTAATCTTAAACAGGGCCACTACATCAATTACCCTTTACCATCAAATGATCGGCCGTGGATCAAGACGTCTGCCTAATAAAAAAACGTTTACAATCATTGATCTCGGCAACAATACCGACCGCTTTGGAGAGTGGCAGCAACCACTGGACTGGCAAACGATTTTTGAGCATCCGGAAGCGTTTGCCGAAAGCCTTCATGCACAATCCGCCGGCGAACAACATGCCATACCTGCGGATCTGAAAGCTAAGTTCCCTAACAGCCTTTCCATGAACTTTGATATTCAAGCGGCGTATCAGCAAGCGGTTGATAACAACCAGAAAGGCAAAATCGTGCTGCGGGATGCCATTCGTCAGCATGCCGTAATGTGCATGGAAAATAGTACTTCTATCCCAGAAGCGTTAAAACTTGTTGAAGATCTAAACAAGGAAATTGAATGGCGCGTAAAACAATATGGCAAATGCCTGGGTAAAGTAACTAAAAACTACACCGATTGGCTGAAAGAGGATTACAAGAACAGGTTAACGGTAATTGTTACAAAAGTTATGCAGCGCTATAAACGAGATCACGTTACCCCACTTTCTGCTTAATAGTATTAGTGTAAGGCGTTTTACAAACCATACATAATGTCAGCAAGCTTTAGCCGCGTGAAACATGTGGACATCATAGTAATAATCTGAAGCCGAAAGCGTCAGGATCAGAGCGCTCGACGCGAATGTTTCGCATCAGCCAAATCCGTCTGGGGAAATAAACCTGTTAATCCACCTCGTTTACAAGAAACCCGCCACACCGAATTTCCGGAGTGATAGAGATGCCTAACAGTTGCGGAAACTTAAATTTCCAGCTTTGCAAAAAGATCTTGCTGAATCCGGCATCTCTATTCCGGATGAATATGTGAGTATTATTTTGGCGCAGGCGAATGGCGAAGGTGAGTTTACGAGTAACGACCTTGCCGTTTTTTTTGAATCGTGAACCAACGTCGTTAAGCCATTATTTGACTGCTATTTATCAGAAGTAGTTATTGCCTACCAAACAAAGTCCGTCACATCAATTATAATATTAATGGTTCAGAAACTGGCGATCATACCCCATCAGTATTATTTAAGGAGGTAGTTGTTCAGCATACGCTTGTTTTTTAAAGTCTTGATGTAAGTCAAGAGCGTTTTTATAGCTAAAAAATACCTTTGACAACATAATAATTCATCTGAAAACTATTACTATGAAAACATTATTAATTACCGGTGCCGGAACCGGATTCGGAAATGAAAGCGCGATGCGTCTTGCTGAAAAAGGTTTTGACGTGATTGCCGCCGTGGAACTTTATGCGCAGGTTCAGCCATTAAAAAGGCAGGCAAAAAAACGGGGTGTTGAGTTGCGGGTTGTGAAACTTGACGTTACCAATGAAGGTGACCGCAAAAAGGCACTAGAGTGGAATGTAGAAATTCTGGTCAACAATGCAGGCGTATTAGAGGGCGGCTCGGTAGTCGATATCCCGGGTGAGAACATCAGGCGTGAATTTGAGGTAAACGTGACTGGCCCATTGCTTTTAACACAAGGTATCGCCAAACAAATGGTGAAACGTGGTGAAGGCAGGATAGTTTTTGTGTCGTCAAGGGAAGGCCTTAATGTCAATCCATTCACCGGAATATATTCAGGATCAAAACATGCCATCGAAGCCATTGCTCAAACGATGAGCGTTGAATTGCAGGAGTTCGGTATAGAGGTCGCCACGGTAAATCCCGGACCTTTCCTGACCGGCTTTAACGATCGTGGTTTTGATGTTTATAACAGCTGGAACGATGACCCGTCACAACGGCTGTTCGATTATTCAAAGCTTGCTTTTCCGAGACCGCAATTTGATCCTGAACCTGTATTTGCTACACTGACCGCAGTGGCCGCGGGTGAAATCGACCTATTCAGGAATCTTGAGCCAAAGTTCATGATTGAAGAAACTAAGGAGAATGAGCGCAAAGTCTGGGAGAAAAAAATCAGCGATGGCTTGGGCACAAGGCATAAGGAAGTCCAAGCGTGTTACGACATGGAACCTGAGACCCCTGCAGAGAAATTAGTCTCCTACGAGTAGACAGTAAATCAAACAAAACGATTTGCAATCCGCTTTCCTAAAAGGAAACTGATAACAATTAGTTATTGTCGAGAATATTATGAAGAAAATACTCATGATCCTTACCTCGCACGTCGAGATGGAGAACACCGATCATAAAACAGGTTTATGGCTTGGCGAGTTCACTGACCCTTATTACGAATTTATCGATAAAGGCTATAATGTCACATTGGTTAGCCCTAAAGGAGGCACGACGCCTATCGATCCCGTTAGTAAATTGACTGAGAATATCACCGAATCTAACCGAAGATTTCAGGATGATGAGGTTGCAAAACAGAAACTGGACACTGTCTTAACACTGAATGAAGTCGCAGCAGCAGATTTTGATGCAGTATTTATTCCGGGAGGACATGGCCCGCTCTGGGACCTAGCAACTAATGATACCAGCGGTAGATTGATCCTGGACTTTTTAGAGAACAACAAGTATGTTGCGGCTGTATGCCACGGCCCTGCTGCCCTGATTAAAGCTGCAGAACTACAGACTGGCTTATTGAACGGAAAGAATATGACATGCTTTACAAGCGCGGAAGAAGCGTTAGTATTCAGAAACGGTAACATACCATATAAGCTTGACGAGCGGCTGAAATATCTGGGGGCGAATGTCAAGTCGGCGCTGATCCCGTTTACGTCTCATGTGGAAACGGATGGTCTGTTCATCACCGGGCAAAACCCCGCGTCAGCGGGACCAACAGCGGAAGCTTTAATTGAAGCCCTGGATTCAGCATCCTGAACTATGAGTTAATAAAGTTCGATGTTCAAAGTAGAAGGTCGGGCTCGTTTTATCTTGACAAACGAAAAGGGATGAAAGCAGTTGATAATGCAATAGCTATCATCCCTTTTTTTCCATCTGTTAGTAAGCAACTAATAGCAAATTTCAACTTCAAAATACAGTATACCGAAGTTCTCTTTATAAACAAAAGCAATCAACACTTTTAGCTTAGACTCAATTACCGCGGCAATACAAAACATTTAATATGAACAAAATCCTTGCTTCAATTTTTTCAGAAAAACTAGCTCTCTCCTCTCCATACGCAGACAAGTTTGTACAATTGGCCTCATTAACTTCAATCAAAAAAAATGATTTCCTGATCACTGAAGGCACGATCTGTGATTTCATAGGCATATTGACATCAGGAACAATGCGATCCTTCGTTCAAAATGAATCGAGGGAATTCAATAACGACTTTCATTTCCCTCACAATTTTGTTAGCGCTTATAACAGTTTTTTGACCAGAAGACCAAATTACTGTAATATACAAGCATTATCTGATGCTGAGATTTATACAATCACTTACGAGCAACTTAATCAGTTGGTGGCAGAGGATTTGGAATGGTTAAAACTTGGGAAATATATCTCTGAACAATTTTACATCAGAAAATGTGAGCGAGAGTCGTCATTACTGCAACATTCCGCGTCTGAACGGCTGGACCTTTTACTCGAGAACTATCCGGGCATCGAGCAAAAAGTATCACAGTATCACATCGCTTCTTATCTGGGGATAAAACCAGAAACGCTGAGCAGGATAAAGGTGATGAAAAATAATAACGACAAAAAATAACATCATGGAATCTGAAAGCTTTGATCTTTATAAAATTTTCTGGCGAGATACTTCATTAATGCTATTATGCGAGATCGCATTCCGGTCGCTGGTTATGTATCTTTATGCCCTTGTTCTGTTGCGGTTTGTCAGTCGGCGCGGATTTGGTAACCTGTCGTTATTTGAGATAATCATCATCATAGCACTAGGCGCTGCAGTTGGTGAGCCTATGATCGATACGGATATCCCTCTTGTAAAGGCCTTTCTGGTTGTCGGCGTGGTAATAGCCGTTATGCGGGCTACGGTTTATGTGGTCAGCAGAAGTGACAGAACGGAAGATATCATTGAAGGCACAGCTGTCAGAATCGTCGAAAATCGCCTGCTGGATCGATCAGGGATGCGGAAAGCTGGTTATTCCCAGGAAGAGCTGGCATTGAAACTGCGCCTGGGTGGCATTCATCATCTTGGCCAGGTAAAGGGCGCTTACGTTGAAAGTAACGGTGAAGTAAGTATTTTCACCTATCCTGATGAACAAATTCAATCAGGTTTGCCTATAGTTCCTCCGTGGGATGTGTCAATGCCTCAGTTTTTCTTTGCTGAACAAGACAGGGCCGACAAGAGCGGCTATAGTTGCATTAATTGCGGAACTACCGTTAATGTCAATAAAGGTGAAGTCCTTCCTACCTGTCCTAATTGTATGAAAAGCAAATGGGTATATACCTGGGATTGTTTCAATGACAGTGAAGAGTATAATAAGCAAGCTTAACGAATTTTGACGCGAAAAAAGATAAGCTAAATTTCTCGTTGTTTAATTATCTTTTAAAAATTGCAGGTGGAGATTCTGTTGAACTTGACCACCACATTCCGGAACAAACTGACCATCTATTCCGGGCGAAACTGACCACCTGATTCTGGGGCAAACTGACCACCGTAAACTCGTAGCAAATGCTGTATAAGAGACCATCTTTTGAGGGCAAATACACCTTCCTAAGAATGGCAAACTTAACAATCAGCATGAGTAAGATCAGAAAGATATTAAAGATGTACAGCCAACAGCGGCCTTTAATGACCATAGCTGCCCAGGCTGATGCATCGAGAAACACGGTAAAAAAGTATGTAGCAACATTCAAAGCCAGCGGCCTCACTTTTGATGAGGTTAATGCACTGAACGACAAAGAACTGGAAGACCTGTTCGGAAAGTCTAAAGAACACCCGCCTAACGCACGTATGCAGTCTATGCTGCGCTGTTTCCCCCACGTCGATAAAGAGCTTAAAAAGACCGGCATGAACCGGCAGATCCTATGGGAGGCCTACTATAAAGAGTTTCCTGACGGATATCAATACAGTCAATTCTGCTTTTATTATAACCAGTGGAAAGCCAGGGTCAACCCGACCATGCATATGGATCACAAAGCCGGTGATAAGCTTTATGTGGACTTTGCAGGTGAAAAGCTAAGCTATACCGATAAGGATACCGATGAAGTTATTGCTGTAGAGGTCTTTGTGGCTATCCTCGGAGCCAGCCAGCTTACCTATGTGGAAGCGGTTATGAGCCAACAGAAGGAAGACTTTATTGCTGCCTGTGAGAACACCCTGCACTTTATTGGTGGCGTTCCTGCCGCCATTGTCCCTGATAACCTGAAGGCAGCCGTAACCAAAAGCAGCCGCTATGAACCCACCCTGAACGAAACGTTCGAGGACTTTGCAGATCATTACGGCACTACCATACTACCAGCGCGGGCGTACCGCCCGCGTGATAAAGCATTGGTAGAAGGTGCCGTTAAGATCATTTATACCAAGATCTATGCACCGATCAACCGGGTTACCTATCATTCTTTAAAAGAGTTGAATAAAGGTATCTGGGAAGCATTGGAAACCCATAACAGCCAGTTGCTTAAAGGTCGCAACTATAGCCGCAGGCTACAGTTCGAAGAGATCGAGCGGCATACCCTGATGTCGTTGCCTGTCCTGCCTTACCAGTTCAAAAAGCACTTCTACGCCAAGGTGATCAAGAATGGCCATGTCAACCTCGGCCCGGATAAACACTATTACAGTGTGCCTTATCGCTTCATCGGCAAGCGCGTTAAGCTTTTGTATTCCAGTACCATCGTAGAGATCTACTCCAACTACGAGCGCATTGCTTTGCACAAACGGGCAAAGAACCCCTATGGCTATACGACCGACAAAGACCACATGGCTACTACGCACCGCTTTGTAACCGACTGGACACCTGATAAGTTCTTAGAATGGGCTGCTTCCATCCATGAGGATGTCAGACTGTATATCCTTAAGATACTTGACCGCAAACAGCACCCGGAACAGGCCTACAAGTCCTGTCTGGGCGTACTTGGCTTTGCGAAGAAAGCAGGTAACGAGCGGTTAATAATGGCTTGTCAGCGGGCACTCAGCTATGGTATTTACAACTATAAAACCATACAGACCATCCTGGAGAACAAGATGGACGGCTACGAGGAAAGCTTGTTTGCCGATGAGCTGCCGATGCCTAACCACGATAATATCCGGGGAAAAGACTATTACAAATAACCATTAAACAACAATAACATGAACACAAGTACATTAGAAAAAATGAGGAAGATGAAGTTCTTCGGTATGTTCCATGCTTTCAAAAGCAGCATGGAAACGGGTAAAACTAACGATCACACAGCGGATGAGCTACTCGCCCTGTTGGTAGATGCAGAATGGGACGACCGGCAAAACAGGCGTATAGAAAGAACTATACAATATGCCAAGTTCCGCTATAAAGCCTCTGTGGAGGACGTTCATTACCATGCCGAACGAAGTATCGACCGCAATCAGATCATGCGCTTGGCAGACTGCACTTTCATTGACCGCAATGAAAACATACTGGTTACCGGTAGTACCGGCATTGGTAAAAGTTATGTGGCTTCTGCTATCGGCTACCAAGCCTGTATGCTCGGCTACAGGGTATTCTATGCCAGTACGCCTAAGCTATTCGCTAAACTGAAGATGGCGAAGGCAGACGGCTCCTATATCAAAGAACTGGCTAAACTCGAAAGGACACAGTTGCTCATACTGGATGACTTCGGTATCCAGCCTTTTGATGCACAAAGCAGGGCTGCGCTGATGGAACTTATTGAAGACCGGCATGGCAAGACCTCCCTGATCATTACCTCACAGTTACCGGTAAGCAAATGGTTTGAAGTGATCGGTGAAAAAACGGTTGCTGATGCGATCCTGGACCGGATCGTTCATGATGCGCACCGCATCGAACTGAAGGGGGAATCTATGAGGAAAAAACGTAGTGTTGAACCTGCAAAAAGCTACTAATGGAAATACCTTTTAAATAACTATTTTTGTACACGCTTTTATAGCATTTGCTGCAACCCAAAAGTCAACTGACCCAGTGGTCAATTTGGCCCGGAACAGGGTGGTCAACATCTCCATAACATACAGCGGAAGACCGGATCGAGCAGGAAACGCTGGAACTGCTCAACTACCTGAAGACACGGACGTTCGGAAGACCGGAAAAGAAAGTCCGCGACTTTGTGGTACAGTATCATGAAACGATATTGACATTGATGGCGCAGGCCAAGCGTAACATGGCTGATTGTGCCCTGGCGAACATCGTGGCTTTATCTGAAAAGCTCATTATGGCACTGGAGGAATTAAAAAAAGATGTCGAACTGCGATTCGGAAAGTACCTGACAAAGGCACGGTATCAAGAACCGGCAAGTAAAGAGCCTAACGGGGTTAAAGTAATTTGTCAGCTTAGCGTTGACCAGTTAGGCATCCTGATCAAGGCTGCCGATGACATCAAGCTCATCTTGTCCCGTTCTTTAAGCCTGATCTTTCGCTCATTGGTTACATTTTTGTCAACCGATCGTACGAAAAATATCTCCTGGATGAGCATGCGCAAAAGCACCTACCAATTCGAGCAAGCTGATCTGGATCATATCGTTGAGGTACTGGAACGGATGATCAAAAAGGTAAAAGGGTATTACTGAATCCGGAGCCGGCTAACCAAAGGGATCGTGACAGCAAATACATTGTTTTCTGGATAAGTCATTAACATAGGCAGTGCCCTTAGAATACCTAACACACCTAAGATCGGTAATAGATATCTCAGCGACCTGTCGTCCCCCGCACCTTGCATCACCAACCCGGGATAAAAGTCATAAATAAGCTGGAAGATAGCCTGTAAAATGATCGAGATGACAGCGAGTCTATGTTTTTACCCATAGATTCATATCAATAGCAATCATGCACAATGAATAAGGTAAGCGCCGAATAATCAGGTTTGTACGACTTAACGTAAAGCATTGACTCTTTTGGTCGATTGAACAAAAATTGTAGCTATCTGGCAAAATTAGAGATGCAGTGAACATTTATGCCTTTTATTTTTTATATAGTATAGTTCAGTTTTATTCAAAAGATGCGCGCATATATATTGGTATTATCTGTATGTAGCCTTTAATGTCGGATAACTAATTAGCTACACAGATAGGTGCTTTTTTAATATGAATATATTATTGGTGTCAGGTCCTGGCATATCACTCAAAGAGCCATACAACAGCGGCATTGAAGCGTTTATAGTTTCACTTGCCAACCAGCTTATTGATGAGGGGCATAATGTTGATATTGTTGCCGAAAAGGCCGACGCTGATGCAAAGTTCACACTCGTAAAACCGTTTTCGGCCTCCACCTCAAATCAATCTGAATACAGCAACATTGCGGAAGAAAAAAGTCAGTTTGAAAGACTAAACACTGATAAATATGATGTTGTGCATTACAATATGTTTTACCCGCACCTGATAACTGCTGGGTTGCAATTTAACAAACCTTTGTTTTTAACATTGCACTCACCGGCAGACCACAAACGCGTATCAGCGTATCAGGGACTGGCTCAGCGTGGCGATATTACATTTATTGCGATATCAGAAAGAGTAAAACAACAATGGGATGATGCGCTTAGCCTTAATATACCGCTCATATCTAATGGTATCGACGTTAATTTATGGCCTGCAATTGGCGCAAGGCGTCGCAAGTACCTGCTATGGTCGGCCCGTATTAATGAAGAAAAAAACGTTGCCGCTGCCATTAGCCTGGCAATACATATGCAACTACCGCTCATAATTGCCGGAAGGATTACGGATCAGCATTACTTTGATGAAATGGTTAAGCCTCATCTCAACAGTCAAATTCAATATGTTGGACATGTAACCCAACGGGAACTTAGCAGGTTAGCAAAAAATGCGATAGCTTACCTTGCCACCGCTACCTGGCAAGAGCCTTTTGGCCTGGCAGCGCTGGAAATGCTGGCAAGCGGTGTACCCGTTGTTGGCTTTAATACAGCAGTACCGCCCGACTGGAAACATGAAACCGTTTTAACCACAGCTTCCCTTCTCTGGCAAGACCTGTCAGAGTTGGTTGAGCAAAGCCAAATTATCAGTTCAGATGCTTGTAGAGAATTTGCATCAAACATGAATGTTCAAAGTATGACTGTTGAATACCTCGACCTCTATAAAAAGGTAGTGCTAAATGAAGCTGCATTTATAGAAGACTTTTTTACAGGCAACAGCGTGACCCAAATTGCCTCTGAGCAACCACAACCTATCAACTAAGCTGCTCATGAAAATTGCCATTATAGCCAAAACCCGATTACCCATCGGCGAACCCTTTCGCGGCGGCCTGGAAGCATTTACACATTCACTATGTAAAGCTTATATAAAGTTGGGGCACCAGATAACCTTGTATGCTCATGCCGATAGTGATCCGGAATTAAACATTAAAGCATTTTACGGTAGCGAACACCGGGAAGACAAGCAGTTTGAACTTTACGAAAATGATGAGTATCTATCGATACTAAGAGATATCGAACAGCAAAACTTCGACATCGTTCATAATAATTCTACACATGAGTTACCTGTAATGTGGGGCATGAAGGCTCAAATTCCGGTGGTTACTACCATACATACGCCTCCAACCAGTAAGCTGAAAGCTGCAATTAAAATATCATCCCATTCAGCAAACTTGCACTTTATTTTGCCCTCCAAATCTTTTCAAAGCACCTGGGCGCCGTACACTAATAATGGTTCAACGGTTATTCATAATGGTGTAGACCTTGATCAATGGCCACTTGTACGCACTAGCAGCAACTACTTATTTTGGTTTGGCAGAATTGTACATGCCAAAGGACTTGATATAGCTTTAGATGCTGCGCACAAATTAAATATGCCCTTAAAGTTTGGCGGGCCAGTTGATGATGTGGAGTATTTTGACGAACAGATCAGACCACGCATGACCCCTGACGATACGTACCTCGGGCATTTAACACAAGCAAATACCCTATCAAACATGAAAGGAGCAGCGGCAATAGTGAACGCTGTTAGATGGGAAGAGCCGTTTGGGCTTACAAATATAGAAGCCATGTCGGCAGGGGTACCTGTAGCGGGTTTTAATCGCGGAGCCATTCATGAACTTGTAGATACCAACAGCGGAGTTGTTTCCGATCAAAAAAATGTTAACTCGTTGGCACAAGCAATTAAAGCGGCCATGTTGCTCGATAGCGAAAAGGTACGGCAACACGCACAAAAATTTTCTTTAACTACTATGGCTAAGCGCTATATAAACTACTTTGAGAAGTTAATATGAAGATACTCATAGTTGCAGGACCATCCATTTCGCTGCGCGAACCCTATAGCGGAGGTACCGAGGCGTTTATTGTTGAACACGCCAACGAACTGGTGCGTACCGGTCATACCGTAGATGTGATAGCCAAAGATGCCGATGAAAAAAATCTTTTCCAGGTAATTGAATTTCGGGAAAGTGCGCTCAGCATGAAAGACGATTCATACAGGCCAACCAATGAGGAGGTCGGGCAGCAAAACTACCAAACATTGCAATACGGAGCATTTGACGTTAGCGGGTATGATATTATCCATTACAACTCCTACATACCTGAAATTTACTCAATGGGGGCGCTTTTTAAAACCCCGGCAGTACTTACCCTGCATTTACCCCCATCCGAACGGTTTGAATTGATGTATAAGTTTTTTATAAAGCACGCTCCGGTTACACCTATTGGAATTTCAGGCAGAATGAGTCAACGATGGAAAACATCTCTGGGTCAGGATGTGGAGTTGATATTGAATGGAATACCACTTCAAAAATGGGAGGTAAACGCCCGCAATACCGACGGGTATTTACTTTGGAGCGGGCGTATCGCCAAAGAAAAGAATGTTGAAGCCGCTATTCATCTGGCAAATCATTTAAAACAGCCCCTTAAAATAGTAGGCTCTATTTTTGACCAAGGCTATTTTAACGAGTATGTTAAACCACAGTTGAATGAGCATGTAGAATACATCTCTCACGTTACACAGCAACAGTTACGTAAATTAGTGGCAGGTGCTTCTGCATTTTTAGCAACCGCAACCTGGGAAGAGCCGTTTGGTTTAGCCACCATAGAGATGCTTGCCAGCGGTTTACCTGTTGTGGGGTTCAGCACTGCTATACCAGCTGAACTCCGAGATTCGCAAGTTTCAATTACTGTTAATTCGCACAACTGGCAGGATTTGATAGAACCGCTGGAGGTTGCTAAAAAATCGACTCCTGAAGCCTGCAGAAACTTCGCAGCATCATTTGATATGGCAAAAACTACCGCGGCCTATGTTAGGGTTTACGAACGCTTAACGAAAGAGGCGCAATTATGAGCAAGCCTACCCTATTTTACCTTGTACATGCACACGGCAACGGGCATAGGGCAACGTTCAATATGCTATACCCTGCATTATTAGCGTTTTTTGACGTAATAGCAGTAACCACAAATAATGAAATAACCGGCTATCTTCAGCATAAGCATGGTGTTAAAGTTTTGGAGCTGCCCGCAAAATATCCAGACGACTATATAATACCTGAGCATACCTTTTCCAAAGCGTTTGAAGTTACACCTTATGCTGTTGAGCCCGCGCAGCGTGCCAAAGCACTTGCCGAAGCGATAGAACGTTATAGACCAAAAGCATTTTATTGCGATGGCGTTCCTGAGCTGGCCATTATGGTAAGAGGCATGGGCGTACCCGTTGTCTTAGTCCATTTGCACGGTAATATTATAAACGACCCCACCCAGGTGTTTGCACATCAACTTGCAGACCATATTATAGCTCACTTCCCCTCATGTATTGAACAGGAAGATTATCAATTTGCATTTAAAACTTTTTACAGCGGATATATCTCAAAGTATGCCGGACGTAATATAGAACAAAACTCATTACCCGAAATTAATAACGTGACCGTACTATTAGGCTACGATAATTATGACGAGCGTATACTTAAAAACATCACCCAAGATGAGAACACCCATTTTAACATCATCGGCAATAAACAAAACTACAGTTTAGGTAACAATTGCACACTGCTTGGTAAAGTGGATGATATCAGCAAAGCTATCGTTGGAGAAGATGTAGTAACTGCTGCCGGACAAAACACCATTGCCGAACTGCTGTCGCTTAACAAACGTTTGATTTTACTGCCTGAACCCCGGCCTTACAATGAGCAGGCAGTGCATGCTCAGGTTTTAGCAGATAAGGGTGTTGCCCTTTTAGGTGAAGAAACTTTTAACGCAAAACAGTGGCAGGAACTGATAGCAAAAGCTAAAACTTTCAAACCTGAAATAAACCTAACAAGTGCATCATCGCCGCAATCGATAGCGCAACAAATGAAAGAGTGGTATGCCTGAATTTAGTATTGTAACTATCGTTAAAGGAAGGCGTAAACAATTAGCTAACCTGCTTGAGTCTGTACAGGCCTCAACGCTCCTGCCTTATGATTTACAGGTTGTTTGTATGGACAATGCTGATGACATAAAACCTCCTGCCGGTTTAAATGTGAGTATTCACGTAATGGGTAATTCGCAAAAGCTGCCATTAGCTGCAGCACGCAATGCAGGCATAAAGGCTGCAAAAACAGACAATGTTATTTTTATTGATGTAGACTGCATTGTATCGCCAACCTTATTTGAGAGCATGCTGGCGCAGCTACAATCTCAAAATATTATTGCGGCTTACCCTTTATATCTGCCGTTTGTTCCGGAAACAGGCAATTATGCCGCACTAAAACAGGAAGCAGTAAGGCACCCTGCCCGGGAACATATACCGGTGGGCAAACCGGTTGAGCATCTCCAGTTCTGGTCGTTGATTTTTGGTATTCGAAAGCAAACGTTTGAAAACATTGGGGGCTTCGATGAATCCTTTACAGGTTATGGGGCCGAGGATACTGATTTTGCCATGATGTTTAATCAGCAAGGAATCAAGTTATTCTTTGTCCAAGATTATGTACTGCATCAATATCATGATAAGTACGATCCACCTGTAAACTACTTCGACTCTATCATTGAAAATGCAAGGCGATACCGACTTAAATGGAATGTTTTACCCATGCAACGCTGGCTTAAAGCGTTTCGAAAAATGGGCTTAATAAATATCGACCAGGCAGAAAACATAACCATCATTCAAGAACCCACGAATGAGCAATTAAGAGACAGCATTTCGCAAAATCCATACTAATTAGCCCAATTGGCGCAACGTTACTTATGCTGGTGCTCCAATTCTTCAATTTGTCGTTCTAACCTTTTGATGTTTAAAGCGCGAAGGTTTATAGCACACAAAACCATCATAACAGCAAAAAACATAAAGGACACTTCCCAGCTAAAGTTATTTTTTGCCGGACTAATTGACGCCGCTCCAACCATTGAACCAACTGCACCAATAGTCATGTAAAATGTAAACTGACTTGCAGAAACCCGCTTTGAGCAGCATTGCATGGCAATGGCAAATACACCAATTTTAGCAAAGGCGTTTACCCAACGGTAAACAATAATATAGCTGTACAGGTAGTTCGAGTCTTTCCAGTATTGGCTAAGTGAACACAACAGTAACGTTTGTACGCAGATAAAAAAGAAATAGATGTAAATCATACGCTTGATGCCAAAGCGTTCAATAAGCCATCCGCCCAATAAAATACCCGCAATGCCGCCGGTAAGGTCGGCCACGGCAAACGCATTTGAATAATAAACATGCGTCCACCCGGTGACTTTTACCGCAAATATGGGAAGCAACTTTTCAAAGTAATTATATGACCCTTGCGACAAAAACAGTAGCGAAGCCAGTAAAAAGGCATTTTTTAAGCTAAATGCGGCATACAGCGAACGATACATTTCCACCCAACTGTTAATCTGGATTTCCTTATTGCCCGGGTTTGCCTGCCCCTCCGACCACGGTAGCAATCGCTCTTCCTGGTGTTCCCGAATAAATAATGGCACTAATGTAACCAAGCCCACCATAACACCGATGGTTGCTGTGGATACAAGAAAGTTATATTGTTCGAGCAACCAAGTGCTTAAGGCCAGCGCACATGAGCTTCCGATCATCCTTGCGCCGCCCATAAAAGCATTGGCGCGCGCTTGCTCTTCAGCAGGTATGTTATCTACCGCAAGACCGTCGGTTGCGGCATCCTGCGCAGCCCCAAAAACCGATACCAGGAACCCGCCTGCAACCAGTAACGACAAATGGTTGAGCGGATCTTTTATACATGCCATTATCAGCAAACTTATAAATAAGCCTAACTGGCATATGATTACCCAGGGGCGCTTACGGCCCATGGGTAAAAATGTATATCTGTCCATCATTGGCGCAATAAAGAACTTAAAAGTCCATGGCATGGCACAGGCCACATCAAAGGCACCAATTTCTGTAACGGTTTTATTATTCATGGCCATCCAGGCCGGTATACCGATAAACAAAATGCCCATGGGCAATCCTTCGGCAAAATACAAAGCAATAAAGGTGAAATATCTTAACGAAACACGTTCGGCCAAAGTAGATAACCGTTTGTTTAATCTCATAGGTAGCGGCTAAAATCTATTTTCGGTTTTAGGGAAACACAGGAAGTTTAGTAAACTGACTGGCAAGCGGCTTAGGCACATTTGGGTTTGTATTAATTTCAACCTGTGGATAAATAAACCGCTGCGGCTTTTGTGTACCTGTATACAAAGGAATAGGCAGTTGCACCACCGGGACAGCACTTGCCAAACGGCGGTAATCATTAAATGCCTCATATTGCATCAGGAAACAAATGTAACGCTGTGAAATAATTTCATACAATATGGCTACCTGCACATTAGCCGCACCTGTACTATTAGCCAGGCCAGCAACACCAAAGTCGGCAAGCGTGTAGGCATCATATTTACGGCCGGTAGCACCAAAAGTGCGGCCGTTAATAATGCCATTGTTCAGGCTAGCCCTTACGCTGTTTAACGCGTTCAAAGCCTCGTTATTTTGCCCTAATCTGGCTTGTGCTTCGGCCAAAATTAATTGGTTTTCATAGTAAGTAACCAAAGGCTGCGGCGCAGCTGCCACAAAGGCACCATCAACTGTATTGCCATCCAAACTGTTAGTAGCTGTAATACCTTTTTTAAAGAAGTAATTATACAGCGCGGTCTCATCTGTTTTAGTATTGGCCGAACCGATACGCGACTGCATCAGTTTTGGTAAAAAAGCGCCATCAAAACCAGTATCACCAATGCGCGATACGGCAAAGAAATCATAGTTTTGATTAATGTCAACTCCTATAGCGGTGCCGTGAGGCATCAATGCATCGGCAGAAGAACTGCTTATACCCTGCTGTGCATATCTTACAGCCTGTGCATAGTTGCCGGTATGCAGGTACAAGCGTGCTTTAAGCGTATTAGCGGCAGCCAACCACTTTTTAATATCGCCTTTGTAAATAAAATCTTTTGCCGGATAGGCCGAACCTGTTGCAGCAGATAGATTGGCAATTGCGTTATCGAGCGTAGTTTGCAGCGCGGTATAAACATCTTGCTGCTTATCAAACACCGGTGTAGGGTAGCGTGCTGCATCAAAGGCCTGGCTGTAAGGCACGTCGCCATAAAGCGCGGTGGCTTTGGCAATAACCATTGCCTCAAGCACCTGACCAATCCCTTTTCCCCAGGCATTGCCTATCGAATCAGCCTTCAGTTGCATTAACCTTGCCTGGCCTGCCACGGGGTATAACGGGCTCCAGGTAAAGTTTTGGGCAGATACAATGTATTGCGAATAACCCAGGTGAGCGCGGGCTAATCCGTTCAACTCGCCCGCCCACATGGAGGCTATCCTTACATCGGTATCTTCATGCAGCAAACCTACTCCTAACAAAGTTCCACCCATTAGTGTGGGCAAATCCACATTGGTCACGGCGTTAGGATTGGTATTGATATCTGGGTTTTCAAATAATTTTGAACAGCTGCTTAACACGCTACCGGTGAAAGCGACACATATAATAATTACAGTAGTTAAATTCTTCATGTATATAGCTTAAATGCAAACCGGAATTAAATTAATACCTGATTTGTAATGAAAATAATAAGGAGCGGGTGTTAGGGTTATTAAACCAATCCTGACCGCGTGACAGACCAGCACCTGTTACGTTTGTCTCAGGGTCAACGCCGGTGTACTTGGTCCAAAGCACCAGGTTTCTTCCGGTAACGCTAAAATCTACCGCAGCAAGATGCGTTAAACGCTGAAATGCCGGCGAGTTCAACGTGTAAGTAAGTGTAACTTCACGTAAACGGGTAGCACTGCCATCTTCCACAAATTGCTTGTACGAAGCCGTGTTACTAGCCGAACCACGTCCCTGCCACCATGCCTGATTTATGGCTACAGGGCCTGCGCCAAAATCGGTAACATAACCCTGGAACGAAGTACCTGCCGGAATCAACGCGCCACTTACATCTCTAACGCCCCCTGGAGGTGCAATGGCTGTTTGTCCCTGATCAGCATGAGTACCTATGCTGTACAGCGAACCACGTGTACCATTAAAAATTGCGTTACCTGCTACCCTGCTGAACAACACATACAACGACAGTTTTTTATAGGATAGCGTAGTACCCAGGCCACCCTGCCATTTCGGGTTAGGATTACCCACAATTTCGTTACTTATACCTGGCTGAGGAAAACCATTATTATCTAAAATATACTTACCCGACCCGTCTTTTAGGAAATCGGTAGAATAAAACGAGCCAAACGCCTGACCGGGTATCAAAGAGGCTAATCCCAGGAAAGCATCAGGCAACGTATAAACCGTAGTACCTGCCAAAGAATTTACCTTGCTGCGGTTAGCCGAAAAATTAGCCGAGAGGTTCCATTTAAAGGCGTTAATATTTAACACGTCAGCACCTGCATCAAGCTCAACACCTTTATTTGACAATATGGCTGCATTCGTATTACGCACGGTAAAGCCTGTTTCATTAGGTACGTTAAGCGACAGGATAACATCTTTAGTTTTGTTTGTATAAACCGTTGCAGAAAAATTTACCCTGCTTTTAAACATGCGCAGATCAAGGCCTAATTCCGTCTCAGTTTTACGCTCAGGCTTTAAGTAGTCGTTACCTTCAACAAAGCTTCGGCTGTAACCTCCGCCGTAAAGTGCACTTGCTGATGACAGTCCCCGTGTAAACGTATCACCGTAAATTGCCGGACTAAATGCCGTAAAGTTTTGATAAGGTTGCGGCTGTATACCCACCTGTCCCCAAGTTGCACGCAGCTTAGCAAAATTAAGGAATGTAAGATTGTTGAACGCCTTTAATTTAGTTAACTGCCAGGCCAGCGCTGCCGACGGAAAGAAAAAACTGCTACTGGTTTTATTGCCAAAGGTTGAAGCACTTTCGCTCCGGCCGGTTAGCGTTAGGTAGAACATATCAAGCGCTTCAACATCAGTTTGAAGGTAGTATGCGTAAGTTCTTATGAGTGAAGTGGTGTTGCCGGCTACCAAATTAGAGTTAAGGGCATTAGTTAAAATATCAGGCGCTGTAGGTACAATTAAATTTGATATAGCGTCTGACCGTGTGCTGCGTCGCCTGTTGTTGTAATTAAAGCCGGCAAGCAACGTACCCTTAAAATTATCGCTCCAGGTTTTGTTGGCGCTTGCGAAAATATCGCTGTTAAATTGCTTTTCCATCAACAGGTTTTTGGATAGATAGCCATTTAGGAATGTAGCCGAGTTGCGTGCAAAACGCTCGGTACGGTCATCTGTAAAGTTATCAATACCCGTGCGGCCGGTTATATTAAGCCAATTGGCAGGTGTAACGTTTAGCTCAAGCGTACCAGTAATCCTGTCTACATCACTGCTATTGCGGTTATTATAAAGGTTCCAAACAGGGTTTGCGTAAATTGTTCCCAAATCTTTACCTAAAGGATTACGGTACGATACATGCGCATTTTGGAACATCTCGCCGGTAACGCTTGTGTACGTGCCCGTGTAGTAACGGTTGTCGAAATCTGCCGGGGTACGTGTTGCACCAAGCATAAGACCGTCAACATTGTCCCCTTCCTGGTTGCGTTGCGAGTTGATTTTAGAATAGCCGATATTGGCCGATCCACGCAACCAAGTGTTAAACTGTGTAGCTGCGTTAACCCGGGCGGTATTACGCCCGTACTTGCTAAATGCCTTTGCTATGCCATCCTGACTAAGGTTGCCATAGCTCATTAAAAACGTTGACTTGCTATCGCCGCCACTTAGGGTGAGGTTATTTTCCCAAAAGTGCCCGGTCTGAAAAATATCGTTATAACGATTGTAAGTTTCGGTGGAGTTTTTGCCACCGTGGGGGTTAGCTGCATTGCCGGATTGGATGGCGTAGCGTTGTGATCCGTCGGGAAAAGTAACATAGCCCTGGTAGCCAGCGGCGCCTGGCGAGGTAATGTAAGTATCCGGCCCGCCGCTGCGTGAAGGTATGTAGTCACCGAAACTTACCTTGTTACCCTGGTTATAAAAGCCGCCCGAACCTTGGCCGTATGTAGATTGTAGCGGCGGTAGTTTGTTAACCCGATCAAATGATATGGTTGATTTATAGGTGATGTTCAATTTACCATTGGTGTTTTTACCACGCTTAGTTTTAATGATGATAACGCCATTTGCAGCACGGGTTCCCCATAAAGCTGCAGCCGAAGCACCCTTTAGCACTTCCATACTTTCAATGTCTTCCGGGTTAATGTCATTGATGCGTGACTGTTGCACAATGCCGTTTGCCGCTGCGGCACCAAGATTATCATTTGAGTTGCTTACCGGCATGCCGTCTATAATAAACAGGGGTTGCGCATAACCATTAATAGTGTTTTGCCCGCGCACCTGGATATAGCCGCCTGAGCCAGGATCGCCCCCGTTACGTGTTATCAACACGCCGGAAAGTTTGCTGCTCATACCTGTAAGCAAATTGGTTTCGCCGCTTTGGGCAATGTTTTTACCTTTTACGGTTGAAACAGATGAGGCAAATTTATCGCGCTGGGTTTCCACACCAATAGCGTTAACAATTACCTCTTTTAGTTGCCGGGTATCTGGCTTAAGTTGAATATTGATAACATTTTGACTGCCTAAGGTTACCTCGGTGGTCTGCATTCCGACCTGTGAAAATATTAATACACCTTTGTTCATCGGAATCGTCAAAGAATAGCGTCCCTCGCTGTCGGTAGTTGCTCCAAAAGAAGTTCCTTTTAGCGTAACAGTTACGCCAGGTAAGATAGCGTTAGTTTCATTCTCCGTGACCTTTCCGGTTAGCCTCCTTTCTTGCGCAAAAAGCTTGGTAAATGAAAATAATACTGCAATACCTAATAGTAAGGTTTTGATCATAAATAGTGTTTAGAAGTTGAAAAAAATAAATGATTGAGTAGATGCGTAATTTGAAAAGGCTGGTCGTGCTTTTCTCAGTAGTGCAGCTAAAAGAAAATCAGTAAACATATACATTTTAATTACTAATTCACTTAGTTGAATAGTAATTAATAAAAGTTAGTTACAACCCTTAAGAATACGATCGGTTTGAAGCAATCAAAAGGTGAAAAGTTGATCCCTAACTATTTACAGTTTTATGGTTGCGAACACTTCGCAAGACCATTCACAGCACAGATGAAAGATGAATGCACAAATGTTTGCGGGAAGTTTCCAAGCATGTTACCTTGTTTAACATCATATTCTTCGCTTAAATACCCAAGGTCATTCGCGCAGTTTAAAACAGCTTTCAATATAGCTTCCGCTTTCATTGGCTTTCCCGCAAGGGCGTAAAAATGAGCCATCCAACAACTGCCAGCAAGGAACACACCTTCATTATTTGCATCAAACTCCAATAAATGACGACGGTAAAGGTTGCCTTCGCTGTGACGTTCTTCTATAGTAGCAATAGTAGCTTTGAGATGATCATTATCTGCATCCACAAAGCCGAAAGGCGCGAATAATGCGCAGGAAATGTCCACATCTTCAGAACCCGCGTGAACGGCAAAAGCGCCATAACTGGTTATGCAATTGTCCTCGATGAAATTCCTGATCAATTCCGCATTAAGAAGCCAGCGTTTTGCTGTCTCTTTATTGTCTTGATAAGGTGCCATTACTTCAAGCGCCCGGGCAGCTAACGCTTTACTGGAGGTGTAATGCTGAATTTGCTCTTCTTCCCATATGCCATTGTCTTTGCGTTCCCAATTCTTGCAGATGTAGTCAGCAATAGCATCCACTGTTTCCCATTCTGGCCGTTCGTCGGTCTTCGCGTAAATGGCTCCACATGCCAAAAGAATACTGGCTTCAGCATCCAGTTGAAACTGATCCGCAGCTGTGTTCCCTGCCATAACAGGCTGGCTATCCTTATAACCTTTCAGCGGAAGATATTTCACGTCTTTCCTGATAGATTGGTCAATGCCGTAAAAACAGGATACATGGGATTCCCTGTTTTTACGCATTGCGCCCGATACGAACGACATGAAAGCCCTCTCAACCTTTCCGTCTGTCCGCAGGCCTACCAGTGATGATGTGATCAGCGCCGCATCGCGCATCCACACATACCGGTAATCATAATTCCTTTTACCGCCAATTACTTCAGGCAGCCCTGTGGTCGGCGCGGCAATAATGCCGCCGGTAGGTTCATATACCATTTGCTGCAAAGCGCGTAATGAGTTGCAAACCTCATTTTCAAAAGGCCCCTCATAATCGATATTTGCTTTTATTTCTTTCCAAGCTGCAAGCGTAGATAAAAGAGCATTCTCTAACATGACATCATCCATCTGATCAGTATCAATTAGGGCAGCCCATCCATGCTGGCCGGCCGGAATAGCGTACTTGATGATATCACTATCAACCCTAAGCTCATGCGAGCTATACACCCACAGATTTAGATCTGACAAATGGACCAAATGGGAATGAACCTGTATAATAGTGACGTCCTTTAATCCGTAATCTTTTCTCAAGCAAATGTTCAAGTTTATGTCTACGGGCACTTTAGAGATCTTTCGGCAAATTCCCTTCAACGAAGTACCGATCGGCATAAAGTCTGTTAACGAGAATCGTTCGCCCTTTACATTGAAATGAGTAGTCAATACACTGCTTCTATCTTCAAATGAACGAGACTCATAAGTATGTCCTTGAGACTCCATGTTCCAGTAACCGCCTTTCTCCTCATCAAGCAATGAAGAAAAGATGGCATCACGGTCAAAGGCTGTCGGGCAGTACCAACTTATGGTACCTTCTTTATCAAGAATAGCACAGGTGTGCCTGTCACTTATAACGGCAAGCGAGGATATGGATGGTTGTTTCATGTAACGTTAGCGGCTAATAAAAAGCCGGGCTGATACACAGCCCGGCACGGATAGTTAAATTATTGGCTTACGGATGCCCGTTACCACCTGCTGCACCATAAACCTGGCCGGTTGCGTAACTTGCGTCAGCATCGGCTAATTGCACAAATATTGAGGCCAGTTCGGCAGGTTGGCCAGGGCGGCCCAATGGTGTTACCGAGCCAAATTTTTCGATAGCATCCTGAGGCTGCCCGCCACTTACCTGCAATGGTGTCCATACAGGGCCGGGTGCAACTCCGTTAACCCTTATTCCTTTTGGCCCAAGTTGTTTTGCTAATGATTTTACATAAGCTACGTTCGCAGCCTTGGTTTGGGCGTAATCGAAAAGGTTTTCTGATGGATCATACGCCTGCACAGAGGTTGTAGCTATAATAGCTGCCCCTTCCGGCAAATGAGGTAAAGCGGCTTTGGTGATCCAGAATGGCGCGTAAATGTTCGTTTTGATGGTAGCATCAAAACCCTCTTCCGTAATGTCCAATATAGAGTCGATAGCTTGCTGTCTGCCGGCATTATTCACCAGAATATCCAACCCGCCAAGTTCAGACACAGCAGTTAAAACCAATTCTTTGCAAAATTCCGGATTAGTAATGTCTCCGGGAATGGCCACGCCTTTTTGTCCGGCTGCCTGTATCAAAGCAATTACTTCGTCGGCATCACTTTGTTCTTCCGGAAGGTAGTTAATCACCACATCAGCACCCTCACGTGCATAGGCAATTGCAGCGGCACGGCCGATCCCGGAGTCGCCGCCTGTTATCAACGCTTTACGACCTTCAAGCCTGCCCGATCCTTTATAGCTTTCTTCCCCGTGGTCTGGCCGCGGTTTCATTTTCGATGCAAGGCCAGGTACTTCCTGCGGTTGCCTGTCAAACGGCGGCGCAGGATATTTACCTGCAGGGTTTTCCAGTTTTTTCTTTGTTGTTTCTGACATGTTATTCTTATTGGATAATTTTTGATGTATAATGCAACAGGGATCTCTACTACATTGTTGGCTTTTAATTTTAATAAACGCTGATCATATCAATTGCCTGACCGCGTTAGCCAGCCAAATTGGATCTTCCAATTGCATCAAATGGCCGATGCCCGATGTCCACATTATTTTTAACCCTTCAGGCAAATTAGGGATGGTTTCTTCCTCGGTCATCTCCGTTTTTATGGCCGGGTCATCTGACGATACGATGAGATCTATCGGTAAATGGATATTCTTTGCGTGATCAGCGATCGACTCATTCACGCCTTCGTTAATCCACCACTGCCAGGTCCTGTCGTCAACAGCAAGCTGTGTCTCGACTGCCGTTTGCAAACGTTCACCGGATAATTTTTTACTTGTTCCATTATCCACTGTGATCAAAGCCTGCGTTTGGTCAGGGTGGATCAGCATACGCTTTTTCTCTTCATCAGGCATTCGCTCGATGGTAGGCGGCGACGGCGCTAACAATAGCAGTCGCTCCAAATTTCCATCAAATTGAAGTCGATGGGCAACCTCTATAGCAATCTTGCCACCCATGGAATGGCCCACCAGTATGAATACGCGGTCTGGACATTGACGCTTCACCTGTCCGATCACATTTTTGGCCATCGTTTCAATAGAAAGATCAACTAAAGGTTCTGATCCGCCGAATCCGGGAAGGTCCAAAGCCAGGCAATCATAATCACGGCTTAGTTCATCGATCAGCCATTCCCAGCTTTTTGCAGCACCACCGAAGTAGTGTAAAAACACCAGGGCCGGCTTTGCCGACCTTAGTGACGTTAGATCTGTTGTTGTCATCAGCTTAGTTAAAACGCTGATTCCACGGCTCCGCCATCTACGCGGTAATTACTGCCGTTAACATAACTGCAAAGTTCTGATGAAAGAAAAGCGATTACAGCTGCTACCTCCTCGGCTTTACCCCGCCTGCCTACGGCAATGTGCGGACGCTCGTTTGCCAGGAACCATTTGACAGCTTCTTCACGATCTGTACCGCGCTTTTCAGCAAGTTCATCCATCATTGCATTGGTCATTGGTGACTCTACATAGGCTGGTGATACGCAGTTGAAAAGCAAACCATCTTTGGAGTAAGAACGGGACAAACACTTACTCAGATTAATAATACCGGCTTTGCAGGCGTTGTAAGGACTTTCTTCTTCATAAGGTTGATAGGCATTCTCAGAGGCGATCAATACCACTCTTCCCCAACCATTGGCTTGCAGTTGAGGGATGAATGCCCGGCATAAGCGTACGGCACCCATCAGATCCGTATTGATCGTGTTCATCCAGTCCTCATCAGTTAAAGTCAAAAAGTCGCCGGCCGCACCCCTGGCCCCTGCACAATTAATCAGGATGTGCGCACCGCCAAACCTGCTTTTTACTTGCTCTGCAAAATTTAGAACACTTTGATTATCGTCCTGGTCACAGGCAAGCGCTAGGACTTCGATATCCGGGTATGCTGTCTGTAATTTTGCTGCAGCCTCCGAAACGCTTTCCTGTTTCTTGTCAGCTAAGATGATCTTGACGCCTTCTGCCGCTAATAACTGAGCTGTAGCGTAACCGATGCCCGAATCTCCTCCGGTGATTACGGCAATTTTGTTTTCAATGTTGAATTTCATAAGTATAGATTAGGTATTCTACACGTCAATGATGTTGCCGTTTTACGAAGTATATATTTACTTTTTTTCCAAAACTAGTTACAGCAACTTACAACACAACCAATAGCTATAGTAATAATCCAATAGCGTAATAAAATAAATACTAACCCTGATTTGAGACTATGTTTAATGTATAGTAAAAGCATCTGATCTATAATTTAACGGACACAACTTTCTACATGGATCAAGTAGGAATGTAGGGTTTACATGGCAGTGAATTGTAAGTATTGAACGTATTGATAGCGACATTATAAAAGCATTACAAGGTAAGCTCAAGTATAAATCAACTTGATTAAAAAGGTAAATTTAATTGATTACTGTAGCAGATAATATACTTAAGTCCTTTCCATCTTTCTAAGAATTTTTAATAATTAACGAGAATCAGAACGGTGACAACCGACTTATAGTCTTATAATTAATAAAGTATTTGAAGTCCGTTAGTCTGGCACGGCAATCGCTGTGAAGGGTTGTCACAGCCGATCCGATATTGGGGGATGTATTTATTATATAAAGCATCCCCTTTTTTAATACCCAGCTTTAGGCAAAATTGAAGGTAACTATAGAAAAAATTGTAACTCGCCCACAACTAATTATCCAAGCAGTTGTATGAAGATGTCATACATTCATTGCCGGCTTCCATTCCTGTTTTCCGCAATTATCACAAGTACTTGATTTATTCTCTTGAGCTTGTTCTAAGCCGCAAAAACCGCACACGCTATGCTGTTCGTCGAATGAACACTCACCAACGAACGCTTCATCTTGAATCGGCAGAACGGATAATCCGGGATATGGCTCTTTTGCTTTGACCAAAGTAAAGGCGCCATTAGCTTCTATGTATAACCGCTCTACTTCGCCAAGGTGCAGTATGGAATTACACCGGAGTTCTGCAAACAAGCGCTCCTGCGATAAGCCCGTCTTTTCCATTTCCTTTACATCCACCACGCTGTCACAAATCAAAATACTAACGTTACCCTGCGAAATGCGTTCGAACCGCTGACTACTGAATGCCCAACGGGCGATGATCCGCTGTGTGGATACGACAGTAAGTGCAATGATCAGCGCGGGCAGCACGCCGCGATCCGGTGCCATCAACGGTACGCCTATCGTTGCAGCAAGCGACACCATTGCCGCCAATTCATTCCGGCTAAGCTGGGATGACATGCGCTTTCCCATCATACGCATGGAACCAACCAGGATAAGGTAACAAACGATCGCACGGATGAACAGCTCTATAAAAAAGCCTGTCGGTACCTCACCTACAAGGATACGCTGCCATTCATTTAATTTTATCGGATCATTCATCTTTCATCAATAGCGGAGGTCCAGTCATTACGCTTACATTCGGAACAATGCGGCTGCGATGGCTGCTTATCACAGGTTAGTCCACAGTGGTTGCAGGATACCAGGTTATGCCCAACTCGCCTTTCCAGCACCTTATGGTCGATCGGCGGAAAAAGCGGTAGTCCGGGCCTGGGTTTGTCAAATTCATAAATGCTGAATAACCCACTAGCTTCAAGATAGACACGCCTAACGGTACCAAGGTTGGTAACATTCTTACTTCTTAAGTGGGCAAATAATTGCTGTCTGGAAATATTGCAGCGCTGCAGAGTTTCTAACTGCATGATACCATTGATCACAAGAACATCTAAAGTTCCATGGGTAAGGTTCTCTACCTTACGCTGTTTGAAACCAAGCCAGGCTAAGCCACGCTGAAAAATCAAGATAAACAGTAATACGATAGCGCTCAGCGCCACACCGCGGTCGGGGATCTGCATTCCTACAGATACGATAGCTCCTAATGTGAGCATCACGGCCATTTCAAGAATAGATAATTGTCCACTCATTCGCTTGCCAAGCCACCGTACGATGACCAGCAAAATAATGTAGGTTAAAAGCGCGCGAATAAGTACTTCAATTAAGAAATAGGGTGGTTCCTGACCAAATAGAATGCGATGAAGATCTAAGATCTTAATTTCTTGTTTTTCCACGTATAGGTTACCGGCATTTTCTTAGCAGGCGATTTGTTATCCTTATAAGCAAATCTGTAACACTTTGTTTCGATGAGATAAAATAACAGGTTCAAATTATTCCAACCGCTTATTTCCTGTAAGGTCCTTGATTAGAAAAACCTCAAATTGTTCGTTGAGCTGCTTGCAACTCGCTATTAATTTCTCAGTGATCTCTTTGATTTGTTCGTTATCATCTCCCAGATCTTTAAGTACTTCTGCTAAACCAAGAACATTGGCCAGCGGACGTCGAAACTCATGTGATTGCTGTTCAGCAAGCTGATTAAGTGTTTCTGTTAAAAAGCGTAGATGCTCCTTACGGGATTCAAAAGCGGTAACATCATGGCCTATCCCAATAACCCCGCTGATCACACCTTCACTATCAAGGTCCGCTCTGTATTCCCAATAGGTTACGATATACCCGCCTTTGCCATCCAGCTTTCTCAGGGTGGTAGGAAAACTCTTATCAGGATGGGCAACGCAGTTTTGATAGACATGGTAACTCGTGGCATGATCATCCGGGTGGAGCGCTAATGCAGCTGAGCGGATCTCAGATGCTTTGTAAAACGAACTGTGCCGGTCTAAGAACAGGTCATTCATGTAAACATAATTCCCTTGCGTATCGATCTTGACCAGATAAAAATTAGCAGATCCAGCGAGTAGCTGAATGGTTCTCTCAAAAGAAAAGTTTTACACATCATAGCCAGGGACTCGAGTATGCAGTAAGTAAGGCATATCGCTGCAAAGTAACCTCTAATTAATAATATATCCTCAAATGAAATGCGCCTGAATAGACGACAGGTACCTTTTATTAAGATTTAGCGTTTATTGGCCGGTTAATTGCAACTAGTTAGGATAAATATTAATCCTATGGAAAAGATCCAAACATCTTCTTTAAAAAATAAAAGTGAGGTCATTAATGACCTGAAAGAAATACTGGAATTGGTAAATGATGGTAAAGAAGGTTATCAGACCGCTGCCGACATGACCAATAACCCCGAACTTAAAGCATTATTTTCGAGGATTTCCGGAGAACGTATTGTCTATGCATCGGAATTGAAGGAGCATATTGCACTCCACGGCGCAGATGCCGACAATGATAAGGGCGGGATCCTGGGCGGGTTACACCGTGCATGGCTGAGCATCAAGCAAAGCTTAAGGAGCAATGACGATAATGCTATTTTGAGATCCATTACGACCGGTGAGAGATCTGTCATAGAGGCTTATGATAAATGTATCGCAGATTATGCCGATCACGCTGATCACATTCAATTATTAACGGAACAACGCGACGGCATCAGAAATGCTTTAGCAGAGATTGAAAAGCATATTGTACATCAATAGTACGAATATAAGGGTTGCAGAGATGCAGCCCTTTTTATTAATTAATTAACCACTGATCGTGAAATTTGATTGGAAAGAAATATTTATTGGCGATCTTGACTTTAGCTTCGCGCTGGAGATCGCTTTAAGATCACTGATCATGTTTGTCATGGTCTTGCTGATCCTTAGATTATCCGGAAAGAAGGGGGTGCGTCAGCTATCTCTTTTCGAGGTAGCTATCATTATCAGTCTGGGTTCGGCCGCCGGTGACCCCATGTTCAATAAAGATGCTGCCATACTTCCCGCATTGATGGTCTTCGGTACCATTCTGCTATTCTACCGTTTAATCACTTACTTTGCTTCCAAAAGTGAACGTTTCGAAAAACTTTTGGAAGGCGAGTCAATGTTGATTGTTGAGGACGGGCGTTTTGTCGTCATGGATGAGAACGACCATACCTTTGCAAAAGATGAATTTTTTGCAGAGATGCGCCAGCAGAGCATCGAACATGTGGGTCAGGTGCGTATCGCTATTCTGGAAAGTAACGGCACCGTCAGTTTCTATTATTATGATGATGAGGAAGTCGTTTATGGTCTGCCTATTATACCCAGTGTATATTCAAGGAAGAACAAAAATATTACAGCGACCGGGCATTACGCCTGCACATATTGTGCGCAGACAGAAGAGCTGAAGCCTGGAATGCATAATTGTAAGCGGTGCCAGAGAAATGAGTGGGTAAGTGCCATTAAAACGACCAGGCTGTCTTAATCACTAAAGTTCGCCAATCGATTTGGCATTAAAAAATTGATAAATAATAAATAAAAGCTCGGCTTATGAAGATAATGTATATTTATCAAATCGTGCACCCCAGGCGTATTATTTACCTGTAATTGTATTGCACGACATTAATTAATTGTTAAAACATTTATTTAACACAATAAAGGTCAATGTTGGTTAAGATGTTGTTGCCCCTTAAAAAGCAGCTTATCAACATTGAAACTTAACACATCTTATTTAAAAATAGCAATACTAGGCGGCGGTCCAAGTGCACTATTCATCTATAAGCGACTCGTAGAATCAGGTAAGCATAATATAGAAATAGACATATTCGAAAAAGGCGGCCGCCTAGGTGCCGGCATGCCTTACAGTGCCGATGGGGCTAATGATGAACATATTACAAATGTCTCAGGCAATGAGATACCGGATATTGTTACACCCGTTGCCGAGTGGATCTGCACTGTACCTAAAGACACGCTTGACAAATTCCGTATTGATCCGAAGCAATTCAACGAGTACAAAACCTTACCTCGGTTATTGTTTGGGCAGTATTTGGGCGATCAGTTCAAGATGCTGCAGCAACAAGCTAAAGAAGCTGGCATTGTCACCAATGTTCACTTTAACTGCACGGTAACCGACGTGGCAGATAACACTTTACAAGAGAAAGTGACAGTAACCTTAAACGGAGAAAGTGGTGCTGAGTACGACAGGGTGATCATTTGCACAGGGCATTTTTGGCCTAAGAAACATGAAGGTAAAATTGAAGGTTATTACGATTCGCCGTATCCCCCATCAAAATTAACCTTTAAGGCTGATCATCCGGTAGCGGTTCGAGGTTCATCATTAACTGCAATTGATGCCATACGCACGCTAGGCCGATATAACGGAACCTTTGATAAAGATGAACGTGGCAAAGTTGTGTATAAGGTTAAAGCAGATTCGCCTAACTTTAAAATTCAAATGCACTCGCGTAACGGTTTGTTACCTGCATTACGGTTTCACCTGGAAGATTCTCACCTGGGTAAAGACACCATACTGACTGCAGATGAAATTGCCGCTGTAAGAGCTGAAAACGAGGGCTTCCTGCCGCTAGACTATGTTTTTGACAAAAACTTTAAGGCCGGCGTCCAACAAAATGACCCGGCTTATTATGAAGAAATTAAAGGCCTGTCTATTGAAGGGTTTGTAGCCAAGGTCATGGAGCTGCGTGAACGGGTTGATGCCTTTAAGTTGCTGGCAGCAGAGTATACCGAAGCAGATAGGTCCATTAAACGTCGCGAATCTATTTACTGGAAAGAGATGCTCGGCGTTTTAAGCTTTGCAATGAACTATCCGGCCAAATACTTCTCTGCCGAAGATATGCTTCGCCTGAAACGTGAATTAATGCCTTTAATATCTGTTGTAATTGCCTACGTACCGCAGAGCTCAGCCGCAGAAATGCTTGCTATGCACCAGGCCGGGCACCTAGATATCGTGTCGGTTGGTGATGACAGTAAAGTTGAAGCTTTGGATACGGGTGGCATCATCTATCATTACACTGATGAACAGGGAGAACATCATGAACAGTATCAAACATTTGTTGACTGTATAGGCCAGCCCCATTTGTCGTTCGATGAATTGCCGTTTAAAGGACTTGTAGATGGCAAAACAGTTAGCCGAGCTAAATTATACTCTAGAAATCAGCAGCATGGAATGCAAGAGCAGGGAAGACAAGGTGGCCAGGTTGGCGTGGACAGGGATGGGCGGTATTACCTTACCGTGCCGGGTATTACCATCAATGATAGCTTTCAGGCCGTTGACGAGTATAATGCCCTCAACGAGCGCATATACATCATGGCTGTGCCATTTATCGGCGGTTACAACCCGGATTATTCAGGTTTGGACTTTGGCGAAGCTGCGTCGGTCGCGATCGTCAAGCCATTGTTGGCTTAATCAAAATATCGAGGATATGGAAGAACAACTCAAACTTTTCATGGTGCTGCTAGGATCTAAACCGTCAAATAGAACCGTCGAGCAGCATGACTACTTTTTCGGGATAGCGGCATCACTTCAGGAACTGGTTCCTCAAATGATTGCCTTCTGGCCGGAAGCGGGCAGCAGCTTACACATTGATGGCTGGCGGGAGGTCACGCATGTGGAAAGGCATTCAGTGAGAATTATTCCAAGAAACGATTCTCAAGGAGCCGGAAACGGCAAGCGGCTTTTCTTTGTTAATTTAGGGGGGTTATCAAAGTGGAAAATTGGAAGAGCAGCACTATACGCTACTTACCGTTCAGGATGACCGTAAGGGTGCGATTAAAACGTCCACCATGACAGACTTTTTCAAGACCTCCAGCATTGCATCCGTCAAAAGTGCCAGTGCGCATATAGACGAGAAATATGGTATAGATGTAGATGATATTTATCGTATAGACGATATATTACCGGAAGAGGTCAGGGCAAGGTATAATGTCGAACTTACTCCATCTGATGAGGCCCATCAGGATCAGATCCACTTAGGTTACTACAAACTGGATAAATTATGAGCGGATACGATTTCCATGTTATCGGTATCGGTTCTTCCGCTGGAGGTATCGATCCGCTTAAAATGATCATCGCAGGGTTACCTGCTGACATAAATGCTGCGATCATTGTGATACAGCATTTACCCGTCGATCACGATAGCAATTTGCACCTGATACTACAACGCGTAACACCGCTGAATCTGGTTCGTGTGGAGACCATTGAATATATAGAACCTGGAAACATTTATGTGATGGCGGCCGGTAAACAATTCCAGTTGAAAGACCGATTTTTAGCTATTGGCGATCGGTTCGCTACTGACAAGGTGAATAGAACGATCGATCACTGTTTTGAAAGCATCGCGCAGGAGATAGCTTCCAAAGCTATCGGCGTCATACTATCAGGCGCCGGCTATGATGGACTAGAAGGTGCAAGAGCCATTGAAGATAAAGGAGGCTTAGTGATAGTTCAGGATCCAATTACTGCCGATTTCCCGCTTATGCCGCAAAATCTGATCGCTAACGATCATCCTGATCATATACTTACACCACAACAGATCATCGAAAAAATTAAGGATGTTGTTGGTTACCGCTAATTACTCTAAAATACACGTGTCAGTTAATCTTATTTAGCATTACCCATATACACATTGTTGAACTGCCGCGTCGGAATTTAATTTTATTAACATCTTATATTTACTCATTTACATATGAAATTATGCATTTGCAAACAATTGTAAAGCTTAAAATAAAAAATGCATATTAAATCTATTCAGATAGCGAAATATGCTATATTTGATTCAACAATTAGAGTAATTTTGCTAAATGCGTCATTCGTAGATAAAGCAACTTTATAAAATTTAAATTACTGATTATAAGTATGTTAATGAGTTCGTTCTAAACCCTCTGGCTCCACAAGGGGTAAATTAAAAGAAGTGCGTCATTCGTAGAGTCTTTTTGAAAAATTTGCCAAAAACAGCATCAGTAAAGCGTAGAGCGCATAGGTTCTGAACCCTAACTCTTCCTGTTCCGCTTTGACAAACACCAAATGTTCATATCAACTTGTAACAATGGCAGATTTTGGCTCCCTTTTGAACGCAATACTTACTTAAATGTTCCTAAGGATATTAACGACTATTTGTTGGACTCAAATAAGGTAAAGTTATCCACTTTATTCGAATTTAATTTTACAAGCTGATTAGCCACCGCTTGTAGCAAACTCACCGGCGCTGCAATAGTATCTGATCTTTCAGTAAGTACCCGATAGCTTCCTTCTTCATCCGGTTCAAATAAGTAAGTGACCTCATTGATCAATACCGCAAAGCGGTGGGTATATCCCCAACGTTCAAAGCGTGCAGGTAACTCCCGTTCCTGACCCTGATGCGTCACATGCAGGTGAAATGGCTCGTTCATATCAGAATCGGATCATGTTTTTATCAATGACAATAATTTCCGGCTTTCCCTTATAGTTTATCACCTGACCTGTGACCGTCAACGTTTTGCCATCCAACTGCGTCCCTAATGTTTTTGCATCGCCTTTCAGCGCCAAGGTTAGCAACTGGTTCGGGTAAGCCGCGCCAAGATTAACCAGGATCATACTGCCGATATCTTTGCTGCTGTAAACTTTGCCGCTAACAGTTACGGTCTTACCAATATTATTTTTAATTTCTTCGAGCTTTATCACGGTAGGAGTTCCAACCGTAGTAACAGTCGTGCTTTGAGGTGTTGCATTGACCTCGGCTGAAGCCGCTTTGGCTTTTTGCCCGGCCAGCAGTCGGTTGAGCTCACCGGCCAGGCGGATGCCCGCTTGATCAATTCGCTTACGCACCACGGGAATATATTTTTGATAATAGACATCATCTATGTTCTGTCCAGGCTTAGCGTTTGCATACAGTTCATTGGTGATCTGGTAGCTTTCCCATAACCACTCGATCGGGCTATCGCTCTGCCACTTTTTGATATCGGCCGGTGTCGCTGTGTCATAAGTTCTTACCATTTCTTCCTGGCTGAGCCCTTCCTTGTCAATCAGTTTGCTGTCCCAAAGGCTGTGCAGGTTGGTTCCCTTGGCGTCAAAACGAAGCTGTATTGTATTGCCACCCTTGTCTTCCTTGCGGCTCACATGCATCGGCTGATGCGCATCACCGACCAGGTGGATCAGGTATTTCATAGCTTCGTTCTTGGCTTCAGCTGAAGCATTGACGTCTTTCAGCGTGGCTTCGGTTTTCAGAATAGCGGTATATACATTATTGTCGCTTTCCTGTACGGCTTTGACAAAAGCATCTCTGGAAAGTCCTAAAGGCAAATTGATATAGTGCCAGGGTGCAGTCTTCGGATCACGGTTATCATCGGCCCAGGTGCTTACTTCTTCCATGGGTTCGCCTTTTAAATAAGCGGACACGACATAGGCCGTATTGGCGTTCAGGTGTTTTTGTGCGATGGTTGCTACAGCGCGGTGTCCCTTGAATCCCCAGGAGATTAAACCCAAAGCAGCAATAGCCAGACCGGCGCTTATAAATGTTCTTTTTTTCATAATTCAAATGTGTTGCAAGATCGTAAACCCTGGTGAAATCACCATGAAGTTTGTTCAGGCCATTTACTTAAAATGACGATCTAAGATACGGCGCCAGTTCCCCGGCCTTTGAAAATGAACGAAGCCGTATGATCTGGTTGGCAGCCTGGTCGTAATAAACTTCGACATAAAAGGTACCCAGGCTGTAACATTGGATCCATTGGTCGCCTTCTTTGCGGTCACCAAGAAAGTTGCCTTTCCAGACGGCGTCAAATTGTTCGGCTTGGCTCATGCGAAGGAAATCATACTGCGTGATCATCATCTTTAAAATAATTTTTCACGATAAAAGTAGCCATCTGTTCCTGTTCTTCCACCAAAAGTTCATCTCCGTCATAGATCCAGTAACCATTTTCGTCAAACAGAATCTTTCCTAATGCGGGCGCACCCATGTCATAAGCTCGCAATAGCACAAAGGCGCTGGCTTTTCCCTCAGGTCTGCGGATGATCCTTAGCACCTCGTCGGTCTCATTTTTTCTTTTCAGCCATGCTTTTACTTCATTCATCGAAACAAAGTTGAAAAATAAATTGTAAAAAGCCATAGGATATGCTAAAAATATTAGCATAATTTTGTAGGCCAAATTCAATCGACATGCTTGCCACCAAAGAAGACATCATCAGCAAACTCCGCCGGGATATCGCCTCGTGGGAAGGATTCCGCCCGTCCGAAAGCAATGAGACGATAAGTGTTGGTTTGGAAGCTATTGAGAACTCCTTTCCTAATAAAACTTTCCCGACCGCTGCCATACACGAGTTTATCAGCACATGCCCGGAGGATACATCCGCTACGGGTGGGTTCATTACCGGGATTGTCCAGTCGCTATTAGCCCGTGGCGGCGCTTGCGTCTGGGTGAGTTATACCCGGCGTCTTTATCCTCCTGCATTAAAACAGTTCGGGCTGGACGCGGACCGTATCGTTTTTGCAGACGTGATACGTGAAAAAGACGTTTTGTGGGTGGCGGAGGAGGCGCTTAAATCAATTGGCGTAACGGCTGTGATCTGTGAAACCAGGCAGTTAAGCTTCAAGGAATCGCAACGGCTTCAGCTGGCGGTTGAAAACAGCAGGGCGACCGGCTTTATTATAAGAAAGGAATGCAAGGCGATCAACACGACTGCCTGTGTTACGCGATGGATGGTAACCGCAGCACCCAGTGTTTTGCGGCCAGGGATGCCGGGTGTCGGACTTCCCCGCTGGAACATAGAATTACAAAAAGTCCGTAACGGTGTTCCCGGGAAGTGGACGGTTGAATGGAAACGGAAAAACTTCCGGCTGGTTACGCCTGAACGGGCGGCCGAAAGGAGTCAGCATTATGCCTAAACGCTTTGCAGCACTTTGGTTCCGCCATCTTCTTACGGACTGGAAGACGATTCGTGATCCCTCCCTGAAAAACAAGCCTTTTGTGTTTGCCGAATACGATCACGGACGACTGGTGATCACCGCGGCAACTGCTGAAGCGGAATGCTATGGTGTGTTTCATGGCATGACCGTGGCCGATGCAATGGTTATCGTTCCGGCTCTTCAATATTTCGAAGATAAACCCGGGCGAAATCTAAAACTTTTAAAAGGCCTGGCGGAATGGTGCCTTCGTTATACACCGCTTGTAGCCATAGATCCGCCTGATGGCTTATTACTGGACGTAACCGGATGTACCCATTTAAAGGGTGGAGAAAAGACATTCCTGGATGACCTTACGGGAAGATTAAAAATTGCCGGTTACAACGTCCGTCCGGGTCTGGCTGATACTATTGGCTGTGCCTGGGCCGTATCTCGTTGCACCGCCTCCGGGCTTTTGGTGAAGCCAAACGAGCACAGGACAGCTTTGATGTCCCTGCCACCGTTAGCACTTCGCTTATCTGCTCCGTTAATACTTAAACTGCAAAGCCTGGGCCTAACCAGCATCAGTACATTTATCCATATGCCAAAGTCAGTTCTGAGAAGGCGGTTCGGCAAAGATATGGTACTGCGCCTGCAGCAGGCGCTTGGACAAGAGGAAGAGTTTCTTCTACCCATCAAAGAGCCCATCCCCTATACCGAACGTCTGCCCTTTCTTGAACCCATACGCACTCGTCCGGCTATTGAACATGGATTGAGAACTTTATTGGATACGCTTTGCAAGCGACTGTATAACGAAGGTAAGGGATTGCGAACGGCAGTTTTAACCTGGTACCGTATCGATGGGAAAACCGGCAGCGTCGAGATCGGCACTCACCATGCAAGTCATCGCAGCGAACATCTTTTTAAGCTGTTCAATCTTAAGCTGGATGACGTTTCACCCGGCTTAGGTATCGAATTATTTGTGCTGGATGCTCCAAAGATCGAACCTGTGAGCGAGAAGCAAAACGGCCTGTGGGTAAGTAAGCCAACCGCAGATAGCATGGATGCAAGCGAACTCTATGACCGCATAGGCGGCCGAATCGGACAGGAAAACCTTAAGCGTTTTTTACCCGCTGAACATTTCTGGCCCGAGCGTACTGCGATCGCCACTACTAACCTGCAAAAAGAACGGCAGACAGAATGGAGACACAATAAGCCCAGGCCGTTTCAGCTTTTAAATCCTCCGGAACCCATCGACGCGACGGCATTGACGCCGGATTATCCGCCTATTCTGTTTATTTATAAAGGAAAACGGCATGAGATTAAAAAAGCAGACGGGCCTGAACGAATAGAAAGAGAATGGTGGATGGAGGAAGGTGAACACCGGGATTACTATGTCGTTGAAGACCAGGCAGGCAAACGGTACTGGATCTTCCGGTCAGGACATTATAACGGCACGCAATCAGGGCACTGGTTTTTACATGGCTTTTTCGTATGAAATACGCGGAATTACAGGTAACCAGCAATTTCAGCTTCCGGCGTGGCGGCAGCCATCCGGAAGAACTTGTCGATCTGGCAGCCGACCTCGCCTACAGTGCGATCGCCATCACCGACCGCAATACAGTGGCCGGATTAGTACGTGCTTATGTAACAGCAAAAGAACGCGGAATCAAATTTATACCGGCCGTGCGCCTTGACCTGCTTGATGGTCCCAGCCTGCTTGCTTACCCAAAAGACAAATCTGCCTATGCTCGGCTCTCTGCCCTGCTCACGCTGGGCAATATGCGTGCGGAAAAAGAGAAATGTTATTTGTACCGCAAAGACGTTTACGCGCATGCCGAAGGAAGCTTTTTTGTGGTCATCCCGCCGGAGGAACTGGATGAGGATTTTGAATTTGAATTGGACTTCAAACATCATTTAAAGGAATACCGGAAGTTTCTGCCAGACCTGTTTATCGCCGCCTCCAGGTCTTATACAGGCGACGACACCAAGCGCCTGTTCCTGCTTTCAGAACTCGGTATACCGATGATCGCTACCAACGATGTACATTACCATCACGCTGAGCGCCGGCAATTACAGGATGTGCTCACCTGTGTGCGCGAAAAATGCACGATCTATACGGCCGGCTATAAGTTATATCCCAATGCAGAGCGGCACCTGAAGCCCATTGATGAAATGCAACGCTTATTCCGGCAGTTTCCCGAAGCCATTGAAAACGCCTTGCGTATTGCCGATGCCTGCGATTTCGACCTGAAGAGCCTCCAGTACGAGTATCCTCGTGAACTGACAGAGGATGGCCGGACGCCGGAGGAACAATTGGCAAAGCTCACCTGGGAAGGTGCAGAAAGGATGTATGGCAAGGACATTCCTGAGAAGGTGCGTAAGAACCTGCTGTACGAACTTGATTTTATCAGCAGAACAGGTAATGCGAATTATTTCTTAACGGTGGAAGATTATGTAAGATGGACACGTGAGCGCGGCATCCTATGCCAGGGCCGGGGATCGGCCGCAAACTCTGCGGTATGCTACTGTTTAGGCATTACTTCGGTCAACCCTGATAAGTTCAACCTCCTGTTCGCCCGCTTTATGTCCGAGGAACGCAAGGAACCGCCTGACATTGATGTGGATTTCGAACACGAACGCAGGGAAGAAGTCATACAATACATATTCAACAGGTTTGGTCGGGACCGGGCAGCGATCCTTCCGACTGTTACGGTACTTCATCAAAAAGGTGCGATCCGTGACGTAGGGCGTGCAATGGGTTTATCAGTGGATACCGTTAACCGGCTATCCAATGCCATATGGGAATTTACGGATGAGACGCTTGACAAGGAAAAGATACTCGACCTGGGATTGAACCCTGAGGATCCGCACATGCTTAATGTGCTAAAGCTGACATCCGAAATGATCGGATTTCCACGGCAACTGGGACAACATACAGGAGGCTTTGTAATCACGCAAGGTAAGCTGAGTGACCTGTGCCCTATTTTTCACGCCCGCATGGAGGACCGGACAAACATCGAGTGGAACAAGGATGATATTGATGCGCTTGGTTTCCTTAAGGTGGACGTGCTCGGCTTAGGAATGCTCACTTGTATACGCAAGGCCTTTGACCTGGCCAGGGGGCATTATGGGCTGGATCTGACTTTGGCCAACATCCCGCAGGATGATCCAAAAGTTTACGAAATGATTTCCGTTGCAGACACGCTCGGCGTGTTCCAGATAGAGAGCCGGGCGCAGATGGCGATGCTACCGAGAATGCGGCCCAACTGCTTTTATGACCTGGTGATCGAAGTGGCATTGGTTCGTCCCGGCCCGATCCAGGGAGATATGGTCCATCCGTATCTGAGAAGAAGGAACGGTGAGGAAGCGGTCGAGTATCCTTCTGATGAGATCAAAGCGATCCTTGAAAGAACGCTGGGCGTACCCCTTTTCCAGGAACAGGCAATGGAAATCGCCATTGTTGCCGCGGGCTTCTCCCCCGCCGAAGCGGATAAGCTCCGCAGAAGTATGGCTACCTTTAAGTTCAACGGGCTGGTAACCAAGTTCGAACAGAAGCTGGTAAACGGCATGGTGGAACGCGGCTATTCTAAAGAATTCGCGCAGCGTATCTTCAAGCAACTGGAAGGGTTCGGCAGCTATGGATTTCCAGAGAGCCATGCCGCCAGTTTCGCCCTGCTGGTATACGTTTCCTGCTGGCTGAAGTGTTATTACCCGGACGTATTTGCAGCGGCATTGCTCAATAGCCAGCCTATGGGTTTTTATCAACCTGCACAGATCGTTCGTAACGCGCAGGAGCATGGTGTAAAAATATTACCGGTAGACGTGAACCGTTCCTCCTGGAACAATTCCCTGGAAGATAAGGGTGGTCATTTCAAAGCCCTGCGTCTGGGTTTCCGGCAGATCAAAGGGATCAGGGAAGATGAAATGCAAAAGCTCACGGACGGCCGCATGAATTACTACCAGCAGGAGTACAGCGCTGTTAATCAGATTTGCGATGCCGGCGTCAGCGTGGCTACTATGGAGCGCCTGGCTAACGCAGATGCGTTCAGGTCCATGGGACTTGACAGAAGACAGGCCTTATGGGAGGTGTCTGCACTCAATGACCGGCCAATCGAAGCTTTTCAGGGACAGCCCTCTGAAAGCGAATATGAGCCACAAGTACAATTACCTTTCATGCAAACTTCAGAACACGTCGTGCATGATTATGCTACCACAGGATTATCCATCAAAGGCCATCCGGTCTTTTTTATCAGGGAAAAACTCAATATGTTCAATATCTTAAACACCAAACAACTGCAGGATTGTAATGACGGCGATAAAATCAAAATTGCCGGCCTCGTTCTTGTCCGCCAGCGCCCCGGTACCGCTGGAGGCGTCTGTTTCATTACCATCGAAGACGAATTCGACACGGCCAATCTGGTTGTCTTTCCCAAGTTATTTGACAAATACCGGAAAGAAGTACAACATGCGCGCCTGTTAATGGTAGAAGGGAAGGTTCAGAAGACCGAGACCATCCACGTTATTGTTTACCGCTGTATCGACTTCACAAAACTGCTGGGCAATCTGACGGCCGTTGTTAATGATCAGCAACCCGTGTTGACCTTGTCACGCGCCGATGAAAAGGGCGGGCCGTTCCTGCCGGTCAACAAGCGCACGCAGGTAAGATCAAAAGGACCGGAAGATTTCCTGGACAAAGGAAGAAATTTTAAATAAGCTGTTAAACACGAATGCTGATTCATATATTAAAAAAAAGATGATCAATCCGCTTTTCTATAACCCGTTCGTACGCGTGAACGAAACTTTGCTGTACCAGCTCGTAGCCTCGGGAAGGCCTCACGTTATTCTTCAGCGATTTGAATGGCCTGGCGTTCCGTCACAGAAAGGGTTTATGATGAGCGCTTACGACACATTCGGAGCAGCACAACTGCATCAGAATGAGCTTGCAGAAAAGGAAGGAAAGCTCTTCAGTTTATTGGACAATACTCAAATGGCCAAGCTAATTGACCTCGTGAAAACCTCTTCCGCCTTCTATGTGTTCTATAACGGGACACTGGATAAACGTAATGAGAAACGGCTGCAAAAGTCATATGCAAAACAGACACACCATTATATCAAGACTATTATCCGCATGCCTAACTACGACGGCTATGCTGTTCGCATCTATGTGGAGTATGGTCGTGTGAAAGGTGAGGTTATTTCCGGTGAACATCGCCATACGAATCTTTTTTATAAGTTAGTAACTTAGTTTTATGTGTAGAGACATCAGCTTTCATTCGGAAATACAGATCGTAACCAGGGATTTCGAAGGGATAAAAGTGCAACCGGACGTTGCGCGTCATGCCGATGAAATGATACACGTCACCTGTGAGTTATTGCCAAAGTATCCTATAGTTTTTAATTATAAAAGCGGCCTGCACTTAGCAAATATGAGCTGGGGTATCATCCCAACGTATGAAAGCGACCCTAAAATGCGTGAGATCCGGCGACGGAATATGGTCAACGCGCAGTCGGAACGGATTCTTGGTGATAAAAAGTCCTATTGGTACCGACTGAGAAAAAACCGCTGCCTTATACCAACTACCGGGATTTACGAACACCAAAAAGTCGCGGGTTTTAAGAATAAGATACCCTACCATATCAGTGAAAAGGGGCGCGAAGGATTTTATGTGCCCGCACTATACCAGATCAGTGAGGAAGTTGATCAAAGTACGGGTGAAATCTTCAGGGTGCCAACCTTCACCATGATTACCCGTGCCGCAAATGATGTCATGATGTGGATCCACAACGATGGTGATAATAAGCACCGAATGCCCCTATTTGTCACGCCTGAAATGGAAAAAGCATGGATACAAGACGACCTGTCTGAAGGCGATATGACTGAAATTCTCAGTTACAAAGTACCCAACGAAGATCTTGAATATTACCCTGTATTCTCCATAAGAGGTTCTAAACCGCACCCTGAAGGAAAGCCTAAAAACGCTCCGTATGAATGGGGAGAGAAGCTGCCAAAATTTGGTGATGAAAATGCAGGTTCACGAAGTAACCAAGTATCGCTATTTTGATGATTACTAAATATCACGAAGAACTGCAGTTGTTTACTGCACTTTGAATGATAATAAATAGTTATCTATTAATTATATTCTTCAAAATCTTTTCATGGATTAAACTTTTGACTATTGCATTTAAAGTAAGTATGGAGATACTGTCCTATACCAAGCACCGTCGTGTTTCATTGTTTTGAATAAATTTTTGAATCTAATGACAACATTAAACCAATAGCCGTGATAAATACTTTCTTAGCCTCATCCCTTGTAATCTAATTTCTTTTGCCAACTATATTTTATGATTTGCAGATGTTATAAGTGTTGAGCTAATGATTTAAGTTTGTTGTAAACAGGGCTGCAATGGATCAATACGAAAAATTACTTAAACATGTACTAGAGAATGGAGTCAAAAAAAGTGATCGAACCGGAACTGGAACGATTAGTATTTTTGGCTATCAGATGCGCTTCGACCTTTTAAAAGGATTTCCTCTCGTCACTACGAAAAAAGTGCATTTGAAGTCCATTATCCATGAATTGTTGTGGTTTTTGCAGGGCTCAAGCAATATCGCCTATTTAAAACAGCACGGCGTTACAATCTGGGATGAATGGGCCGACGAAAACGGTGAACTCGGGCCAGTTTATGGTACGCAATGGCGTAACTGGCCGACGCCCAATGGCGGCCATATCGACCAAATCGCTAAAATCATCCATACCATAAAAACTAACCCTGATTCCAGAAGGATTATCGTCAGCGCGTGGAATGTAGCGGAGGTCGACAATATGGCGCTTCCACCATGTCATCTGATCTTTCAGTTTTATGTAGCCGATGGTAAACTTTCCTGCCAGATGTATCAGCGAAGTGCTGATATGTTCCTGGGCGTTCCTTTTAACATCGCTTCCTATGCTTTACTGACTATGATGGTCGCACAAGTATGTAACCTTTTGCCCGGCGAATTTATCCATACATTCGGCGACACTCATATTTACCTTAATCACCTCGAACAGGTCAAATTACAGTTATCACGCAGACCAAGAAAATATCCAACCATGCATATTAATCCGAATATTAAGGATATCTTTAGTTTCAATTATAAAGATTTTGAATTGTCGGACTATGATCCTTACCCAACGATCAAAGCGCCGATCTCCGTATAACCATGGCCTTACCATCAAATACTGACATGGAACTCTATTGTTCCAACAAAAAAGCCTTATTACGAACGATCTGCCGTTCGAACCAATGGAGCGGGATAACTGAGGGGAATATTGATGACTGGTTGTATCACAATTTTAAAGAGATCAAGGGAAAGTATTTTGCCATAAAGATTTTATTGCACGGCCTATACTACAGTGAAAATAACCTTATCGCCTTGCTGAAAGACGGTATCTTTAATAAAATACTGGGAAATAATATCAAGAAACAACTAATAGCGGACGGAAACATCTATAAATTAAAATCTGAGATAGAAGCTGAGATCAAAGAAGAATTAAGTAAAACCCTGTTTATTCCCCTTTTAGATCATGACAAACCGAGCGAAAGCGGCAACGCGATCATCCGGTACTTAAACCATAAACTAAGCATTTCCAGCGCAAACACCGCATTTCACTTTCTAATTGAACCGCAGCAATTGGAAAGATACACGCGCATCATCATTGTTGATGATTGTTTGGGATCGGGCGACCAGTTGACCGGTTTTTGGAACTACAATGATAAGTTTAAGGTGATCAAAGAAGAAGCGCAGCGTCTCGGTTTGGAGATCTTTTACCTCGTATTGATTGGAAATGAGGAATCCTTGACGCAGTTACAGATAAATGGTGAACTAGTCGGCTTAAAAGTGGTCATTTGCGAAAAGGTAAATAAGGAAAACGGTGTCTTTCAATTGACAAATAACATTTGGAACGGGGATAAGGATGAATTGGATGATGCGATAAGCTATTTTGACCAGATCAGCGCCATTTACAGCGTGCCAAGGTTAGGGTTCGGTAATATGGATTTTGCGGTTTTCATTCACAATACCACACCTGATTGGTCTTTGCCGATTTTCTGGACGGAAAATTCAGACTGGAAACCATTATTTAAAAGAAAAAACTCGGAAGCAGTATGAATGCAAAAAACCCATTCAACAGGAACAGGGCCGAGCAAATGGGCGACGCCAACTGGAAATATTATGTAAAAACGGGTTCGACGGAACTGTTATCAGAAAAGCCGTTGATCTTTGAAGGGAGCCGAGGTTGTGGTAAAACCATGTTTTTTCTGTGCAACTCCTGGAAAGAAAAATTTTTGGAGACCGAAGCTAATGGTCAGCCGCTGAATACGCTATTCGTAGACGGAAATATTCTCGGATTTTATTATAAGGTTGACGGTAAATTTGTGGGCCGTAACCTATTTGGCAAAGGGATAGAAGAATGGGTCTGGCAGTCGATCTTTAATACCTATTTCAATATCATGATCGCCAAAGAGATTTTGGCTTTTCTCGAATATTGCCTGGACAAAGGTGAAATTGAAGCCGTTCATCTTACCAACCTGCTGTTAAGGGTAAACCAGAAAATACAAAATAAGGATCAAGCAAACACGCTGGCCGCCGTTGGAAATTACTTTGATCAGGTTTTAGACAAAGTCGAAGCTTTTTCGAACGACCCCGAACAGGAAAAACCCATTGGCCTGCACGCAGGGACACTTGTCACCACATTTATAGAAGAGATCAGAAAGATCAGCGCCTTCTCTGCCTGCCGCTTTCATGTTTTTGTGGATGAATTTGAGGAAATGAATATTCCCCAGCAAAAACAGATCAATACGCTCATTAAGCAAAGTAAATTTTGGCTGGTTTACGACATCGGGGTAAAAAGTACCGGCCGGTACACGGAGGAGACGATCTCCGGCGAAATCATCCAGGAGCCACATGACTTTGTCCACTATTACCCCGAAAGCGATAGCTTTTCAAGGCAGAAGGATTATGAAGAGCTGCTGGTCTCTATATGCAAAAAACGCTTGCAAGACTATATTCCCGACCGATTAGCTGATAATCCTGATTTTTTTGATATTAAGTTTTATCTGAAATTTTACGGGCTTGATGTCGAATTGAAGGAATTTGCGGACAAGCCAAAGTTTGAAAAAATAAAAGGACTATTAAAGGAAATGATCGATAACGAAAATAATCAATATCGCATCTTTTCCGGCGAAGAGCTCAAACAGGTTTATAGCGTACTGATCGAACAAACACCTGACATTGTGCGCATGCACATTTCGATTCTAAATAGAAAGGGCAAAGTCAAGCTAAAAGACCTCTACGAAAACGCAAAAGACAACACAGAAAAATATAAAGATTGGAAGCACAACATGCTGTTCGCCACTTATTTTCTATTGTGTAAAGAATTAGACGTGAATAAAAAATATCATGGATTAAAAACTTTCTCCATGCTTTCCTCCGGCGTGATCAGAAGTTTCCTAGAAATCTGCGAAAGTGCCTTCGACTTTGCGATCAGTAACAAATTCAGTTTCGAGGCCCCTAGATGTTTGACGTTAGAAGAACAGACCCAGGCCGCCCACTATGTTTCCCAATCAAAGGTTTCCAAGATTGATGGCTTTGTTCCAGACGGTGTTTACCTGAAAAGAATGATATTGGCGTTGGGTAAGCTATTTTATTTGAAACACACGGACCCGGATGCCACGTTGGGCGAACCGGAACCTAACCATTTTTATACCAAGACAACCGAACTTAAATCGTTGTCCAACGATGCACTACGGGTACTTGAACATGCTGTAATGCACAACGTACTCCAATTTGACGTACCTACCAAAGAGAAGAATGACAGCATCGAAACAACGGACTATCACATCAATCATATTTTTTGCCCGTTCTTTAAAATTTCACATAGAAGAAAGCGCAAGCTTTATATTGATCCGAAAGATCTGAAAACGCTTTTGATTGGAAACAACTCTGAAGCAGAAAAAGTCATCAAATCGCTGGCTAATAAAGCATCGGATAACAGCACACAGGGAACACTTAATTTTTTCGGCAATGATCTATCAGGAGAAATTTGATTTAGACGCGAGTTCCTCCGATTACTTTTCCGGTCAAATTGATATATTGATCTGTGGACTGAGGGACGATAATACCCGTGATGAAAGATGTAGCCACGTAAGAAAGGAATTAGCGAGTTTCAGAGGCACGGTGCTGAACCTCGGCACAAATGAAACTGCCGAGGTATTTGAATACGAGATCAAGGATTGGCAGAATAGTGTTCTGGATAAGCAAAGCGGCCTGACGCTAATACCAGGCCTTAAAAAGTTTCTGTCATTACAGGACATACCGAACAGCAGTGTTTGCATCGACATCACCTGCCTGTCCCAGCCCATTCTTTTTTTATTGGTCAAAATCTTACTGTCTGAAATAAAACCTAAAAGATTGTTTGCTTCCTATACGGAACCCAAAAAGTACTTAAAGGTAAGCCGAGTACTGACTGATGATGAAGAATTTGACTTGTATGATGAGATCATTGGCTGCAATTATTCAGTTCCTGGCTTCGCGAAAATAAATCGGAACGACAACGAAATGTTGGTGGCCCCTTTCGGCTTCGAACGCCAGCGGCTCCTTTCCATTTATGAAAATGTTGAACCCAAGGGCGGCTTAATACCTATACTGGGTTTTCCCTCGTTCGTGCCCGGCTGGGATCTGACCGCGCTGTATATGAACTACAAGATTTTGTCTGACGCCGAAGCTGAACAAAAAGTGCGTTATTGCGAAGCTTCAAGTCCTTTTGGTATCTTTAACCTATTAAAAGATATTTATGATACTTATGGACATGATTATAGGATTTTACTCGCGCCGCTCGGTACTAGGCCACATGCGCTCGGTTCCGCCATCTTTGCTACAAAATACCGTGATTGTCATTTGATCTATGACTTTCCAGTGGAAAAGAACTTCCGGAGCGAAAGCGTGCTGAAATCCAATATGTATCATTTGTCCCATTTTATAGATTAATACTATGAGCGAATTAGCGCAATATTTTACACAGGAACCATTTTGTGACCTACTGACAAAAAGCATCTTTTTTGATAATCCTCAGATTATCCTTGACCTAGGGATCGGGAATGGTTCGCTCACCAGTGCGGCGCAAAAGCGATGGAAGGAGGCTACATTCTTTGGCATCGATGTGGATAACGAAAAAGTAAACCAACTACACGAAACACTGAATAATATCACGCTTTATAACCTGAATTCCCTTGATGCGGACCTCTACGAAAAGATCAATATCAAGGTTGGAAGCGTGGACATCGCCATCTGCAATCCGCCTTATCTAAATATAAAACGGGACGAAAACCTAAGTAACCTGCTTCGCACTGCCGGCTTGCCTAATTCGGTCAACATTAAAAACTATACTACCGATCTGCTCTTTTTTGCCCAGAATTTAGCCCTTTTAAAACATGGCGGTGTTTTAGGAATAATACTGCCAGCAGGATTGCTATGCGGACATGAGTTTATAAAATTCCGCATGGATCTTTTGGAGAACCACACCGTAGAAACGGTGATCGAACTGGAGTCAAAAATTTTTAAGAGAACGGAAGCCAAAACATTTATCTTGATCGTAAAAAAGGGAACTACCGAAAAATTGAAGGTCCCGCTACGCATCGCCGATGCAGGTGGCACTGTGACCGATACGATGTATGTTAAGCCCGCTGACCTGCTGAGCAGGATGGATTTTGCCTACCATGCAGGAAAAGCACAACTTTCACAAAAGGGAATTAGGTTGGGAAATATAGCGACTGCCATACAACGTGGTAACTACACCAATCTTGAATTGCGCGCAACCAAACTTCCCTATTTTCATACGACGAACTTTAAGAGTTATAAACAAAAAGTAAGAATAGAAGAATTCGATTATTCGTCTTTAGTAAGGAAACCGACCATGGCACAAAAAGGCGATATATTGATCGGCCGGGTGGGTAAATCCTGTCACGAGCAGATATTGTTTTTGGAAAAGGGTCGGGTCGCAATAACCGATTGCGTCTATCGGATCGAACTGCCCGTTAAATTCCAAAAAAAAGTTGTTAAATACCTTCAAAGCAAAATGGGCCGACAAAATCTTAAAATGCTCAAACATGGTGTTTGCGCCCAGGTGATCAGCAAAGTGGATCTCCAAAAGGTGTTGATCGAGCTTGAACCTAACACATCAAATTAATACCTCGTTGGCACTACCAGTAGTATTACCCAACTACTTTCAAGAACGCGCTGGTGTTATTCAGGTTGCAGCAAAACTGAACCAGTTGGGGCTCATATTTAGGGAAACGCCCAATGCCGATGTTGGCATTGATGGCCAGATAGAGTATGTCAATGAAAAGGGCGAAGCATCGGGAAAACTCCTGGCTGTACAAATAAAATCCGGCAACTCTTATTTCATTGATAAGGAGAGTCATTGGGCATTTTACGTTTCGGAAAAACACCGGGAATATTGGCAAGGATATCCGATACCTGTATTTCTTCTTCTCCATCAGCCGGAAACAAACCTGATCTATTTTACTGATGCACGCCATTACCTGTCTGTTCCTAATAATATCTCCAAACCTGATATTTTGGTGCCTAAAACCAATTTGCTGGATTATAATACAAAATGGCAATTGTTTCAGGCCTACGGATATGAGGAAAACTACCTTACTGATCTCGATCAGGTTTTACAAGTACTGATTACTAAAAGGAACGGCAACAACAATTTTCCCATGAGCTTCTTTGACCTTTTTGCTTATGGATTGACCAATTTGTGCAGACATTTATACTATTCAATTTCCGTCGCTATTTACATCGCGGAAGAGAATTTAGAATTTAAAAATAAATCGGAATTTGGGATAGGCCTCGGCAGCCAGGATCACGAATTTCTTAATGACTTTGTGAAATTCATCATGTCACAGAACTTGGTCAAAGTAGATTATGCAGATTTCCTGATCGATTGGACAGAAAGAATGCTTCAACCATCCTTCTTGTCGCCATTAACAGTGCGAGGACAAAAATTAGTGCTGTTAATTAAAACATACGAGACCAAAATATTAGGGCATGACGATGCCGTCTCATCGATAGTTAGTGAACGTTCGTTGGACATGGTCCAGATGCCGGGTGACTATTATCGCAATAAAAGGATATACCAATTTCAAGGCGACTTTTTGAAATTAAAAGAGTAACGTGGACCTCAACCTCTAGAAGGAGAGTAGTTTTATAGTTGGACTGATTAAATTTAATTACTAAAACGCCGTTAGGTCAGGACCACTAAAATTGCACGAAATCGAAGTATTTTGCGGACCGTTAGCGGAAATATCTGTAGAATGAAATATTTCCGAGCAGCTTACTTAATTATTTTTTGCCCTCATAAATGATTACTGAACATTATCCTTTATTGAGTATTAACTCAACCATAGTTGTCTTTTTTCAGCGTTAAGGATTGCAGTGAAAAGCCCGCAGCAAAGCGAGGACTTGCAACGGAAAGCCTGGGCCGGAGGCAACGCCCCCATTTATGACTTGTTTGGGAAGTCAAATAAGTCTTTCACTTCTACCTTTAAAGCTCGAGCAATGGCTTCAATAGTACTAATGGTTGGATTTGTTTCCCCTCGCTCTATTCGCCCGATCTGCTTAATATCAAAACCAGTCTCTTCAACTAGCTTTTCTTGAGTTATGTTTTTTACCTTCCTGATCTCAAGAATACGAGCCCTAACTTTGTCGATTAAATCTTGATTTCTGTAATGCTTTTTCACCTAACACAAGGTGAAGTTTGAGCAACTGAAATATTAGGGCATATATGTCGTATTTTATTTTTTTTAAATATATTTGATTAAATGAATGACTGAAAGTGGCGGTTGTCACTTAAATCATAAATTTGCGATACTTCAAATAACATAAAGAAGCATTCGCTTTGAATCTCGTAACTGAAACCTAGGAAATTTCAAGACGGCGAGATGATAAGTGGAATGCTCACGCTATAGGCGTGGGCTCCCTTATTGTCGTCGGTTCTCCTAGGTACCAAGTTGCAATAAGACGGGTTCCACGCCTTCCTTTTGCTCCGCAAACCAAGACGTCACCCTTCTTCAATTAAACAAGGGTATGGCCAAAGTCGAAACCATCAATTCAGTCAAACTGCTCACAGCCGACCAGGCGCTGGAAAACCTATGGCTTTCCATCAACGATGCAGCAGTTGCAACGGAATTGCGCAAATGGCTCAGCCATGGCCTTACCGGCAGCGCCTCCACGCTGCAGCAACTCACTCCGGAACAACTTACCCTGTTCCTGGACAAACTACCGGATCTTCTACTCGCACTCTACTGCCAACAACAACAGGAAGATCAGAAAGGAGAGCGACCATGAACCCTTTCAAGTTACATCCCTGGTTCTACGTCCTGTGCCCGCCCGACTAACTAAGCGGCTAACGGCAACCGCCTCAGTTAATAGTTAAAATACGGTTGCCGTTTTTCCTAATGCTATTTAGATAACCCCTAAGAAAACGCTCCATGAAAAAAACGATACTCTATAGTGTCCTGGCCGCGCATTGCCTTTTTTTAAGCGCCAAAGGACAAGCTGACCCCAACCCAAGTTCCATCGGGATCGGCCAGCATATCCCCGATATCCCCCTCACCTATTACTACCAGGATAAGCCGGTAAACGGCAAGCTCTCAGACTTCCGCGGGAAGCTGCTCATCATTGACTTTTGGGCAACCTGGTGTTCCCCCTGCGTGGCCATGCTCCCGAAGATGGAACAACTGCAATCCCAGTTTGCCGATAAAATCCAGTTCCTGCCCGTGACCTACCAGCAGGCGACAGTGGTCCTGCCCTTTTTACAAAACACGAAACTGCATCAGCATCTATCCAGCTCCCCGAAGTAACCGGCGATAAGGCCCTGGCCGCGCTGTTCCCGCACACCTACCTGCCGCATTATGTGTGGATCGGCGGGGATGGCACCGTGCTGGCGATTACCGGTTATGAAGAAGTAACGGCGGCAAACATCCAGCAATTCCTGAAAACACCTGAGGCCCGTTTAGCTGTTAAGCAAGACGAAGAGCAGGTCGCCTATGACAAAAACAAGCCGCTGTTCATTAACCATAACGGTGGTAACGGCCAGGCAATGTCCTATCATTCACTAATCGGCAATTACACGCCGGGATTACCTGCCGGAGGTTCGGTAACGAGGGACAGCATCACCGGCACCAAGCTATCCTTCCGCAATGTGCCCCTGATCACGCTGTTCCGCATGGCTTATTGGGACAAGCATTACTTTCCTGACAACCGTACCGTCCTTGAGGTCCATGACCCTTCGAATCTTGACACCGACCTGTCCGGCAGCGCCTACCTGGACTGGCTGTCGGCAGGCAATGGCTACACGTACGAGCTGTGCCTCCCGCCCGCACTGAACGGGAAGGAAAGCGACTTTATGCGCTCGGACCTGGACCGCTATTTTACCCGTTACAAGGCTGCTGTTGAATCAAGGAAGATCAGGTGCCTGGCCCTTGTCCGCACCTCGGCCGTTGACCGTATTAAGACGACGGGCGGCAAACCTGTCGCTGACTTCAGCCCCAACGGCTTTACTATTCAAAACCTGTCGGTATGGGCGCTGATCCAGCGGATGAACCAGCTCTATCTAAGAAATTCCAAACTGCCCCTCGTAGATGGCACAGGGTACGCCGCTCCTATCGACCTTTCCGTTGCGGCCGACCTTGGTTCTGTCGAAGCGCTTAACCAGGCACTGAAAAAATATGACCTGACGATTGAAGAAAGAACGATGGAGGCGGACGTCCTCGTCATCCGCGACCGTACACCTTAAACTTAAACTTTAGCATGAAAACACTCACCTTTTTACTGGCCATCGTCCTATCGGCATGGCTCAACGTTCCCGCCTTCGGCCAGCCAGGCGGTCAAATACTCAAAGGCCAAGTCCTTGCCACGGACGGCACCCCGCTGCCCGGCGCTGTTGTCCGGCTTAAGGACGCACCGGTACAAGCTATTACAAATGCTACAGGAAGCTTCAGCATAGCAACCCCGAAATTCCCGGCTACTCTGATCATTACCTTCACCGGCTATGTAAGTCGCACGATCGCTGCCGAACAGCCCCGTACGGACAGCTTAAGGATCTATCTTGAACAGGAAACAAATAATTTAACGGAGGTTACGGTCTCCACCGGTTACCAGCAGCTTCCCAGGGAACGCGCAACAGGCTCCTTCGTGCAAGTTGACAAAGCGCTGCTCAACCGGCGCGTCAGTACGGATATCATCAGCCGCCTGGAGAACGTCACCCCCGGTCTAACGTTCAACCGTGATGCAGCGCTCGGCAACTCGGGTACGAACATCAGTATCAGGGGCCAGAGCACCCTTTTTGCGAATACCCAGCCTTTGATCGTCATCGATAATTTTCCGTATGACGGTAACATCAACAACATCAACCCCAATGATGTCGAGAGCATCACGGTGCTGAAAGACGCTGCGGCCGCTTCCATATGGGGCTCCCGCGCAGGAAACGGCGTCATCGTGATCACCACGAAAAAAGGGAAATATAAACGCGAAATGCAGGTGAGCTTTAACGCCAATACGACCGTAGGACAAAAGCCCGACCTGTATTATCAACCGCAGATCTCCCCGTCCACCTTTATCGATATCGAAAAGGGCCTGTTTGAAAAAGGCTATTACCAATCGATCGAGCAGTCGCCCAATCACCAGGCTGTGACACCGGTTGTCGAACTGCTGATCGCGGCAAGGGACGGAAAGATTCCCCAGGCCGCAGCAAACGAGCAGATCGATGCCTTACGTGCTGTCGACGTGCGGCAGGACCTCAGCAGGTATTTTTATCAAAGGGCAGTCAACCAGCAGTACAGCCTCAGCCTGAATGGCGGTTCGGACCACCAGCGCTACTTTGTGGCAGGCGGCTACGACCATAACCAAAGCGGGTTAACCGGCAATGCGTATGAACGCATGACCCTGAACGCCAACAGCACTTATGCCTGGTTCAACCACCAGCTGGAGTTGACGACGGGCATTTTCATTGGTCATAGCAAGAATGTCAACAACAACCCCGGAATTACCGGTCTGTACAACAGCGCATCGCTCACCAATCCTTTCTACCCGTATGCCAGGCTTGCCGGCGAAAATGGCGAAGCCTTAAGCGTCGTCAGGGATTACCGGACGGACTTTACCTCGCTTGCCATATCAAACGGCCTGCTCGACTGGAGTTACCGTCCACTTGAAGAACTGCAGCTTGCTGACAACCGGCAGGGCGTCCATGAATACCGGCTCAACGGGGGACTTACCTACAAGTTACCTTTCGGCATCCAGGCAAATATCCTGTACCAGTATAACCGGCTGCAAAACGATGCCAGGAACTACCAAAGTCCCGAAACCTATTATACCCGCAGCCTGATCAACCAGTTCTCTTCCATCGGTACGCCGTTGAGCAGGCCCGTTCCCCTGGGCGGCATCCTTGACCGGAGTAATTCCCTGTTGGTCAGCCAGAGTTTCCGGGGACAGCTTAACTATGAGAAGGCCTGGCAGCAGCACCGCCTCAATGCCATTGCCGGGTACGAAGTTAAAGACGCCCATACGGTAGGCGACACTTACCGCCTGTATGGGTATGATCCCGAATATGCGGCCAGCAGCAAGGTAGATTACGTATCCTTTTTCAATCGTTATGACTATCCCGGTGCCAGCTCGCAGATCCCGAACCGGGATGCCACCGCCGAGCTGAACGACCGGTACCGCTCCTACTACGCCAACGCAGGGTACAGCTATCTCGCCAGGTATGTGCTTTCCGCAAGCATACGAAAAGACGAGTCCAACCTGTTTGGCGTGAACACGAACCAGAAAGGCGTGCCCTTGTGGTCTGCCGGGCTGGCCTGGAATGTCAGTGAAGAGCCCTTTTATCCTTTCGGATGGCTCCCGTACCTGAAAGCGCGGTTTACTTATGGCTATAATGGCAACGTGTACAAGAACGTTTCCGCGTATACGACGGCAACCTATTTCAGCAACGCGGTCAGTACGCAGCTCCCCTATGCCACCATCAGGAACCCACCTAACCCGGAGCTGCGCTGGGAAAAGGTGAAAGTAGTCAATCTAGGGATTGATTTTGGCCTCAAAGGCGAGCGGGTGACCGGAACAATAGAATACTACGATAAGAAAAGCACCGACCTGATCGGAACCACCCCCTTTGCACCTTCGACGGGCATCACCACCTTTACCGGCAATAACGCGGCCGTACGGGGCAAAGGCGTTGACGTCGTGCTCCATACGATCAATGCGACCGGCAAACTGCGCTGGCAAACAAGTCTTCTTTTCAGCAGGCAGACCGATAAGGTACTGACCTATAACCAGGCTCCCGCTGCCTTACCGGGCATTGGCACGCCAGTGGTCGGACACCCGATCAACAGTATTTACAGTTACGCCTGGGCAGGATTGGACCCGAATACGGGTGACCCGCAGGGTCTGCTCAACAATGCGGTCAGCAAGGATTATGTGGGTTTGCTGGCAGCCGCTGCCAACGGCGGTTTCGTTTACAACGGCCCGGCAAGGCCGACGACCTACGGCGCCTTACGCAATACATGGACCTACGGTGACCTTTCGCTGTCCGCCAACATCAGTTACCGCTTAGGTTATTATTACAGGGCCGCGTCGGTGTCCTACGCCGCGATCCTTTCAGGAGCGGGCGGACACAGCGACTATAACTTAAGATGGCAACAACCCGGCGATGAACGTCAGACGACCGTGCCCTCGGTACCTGCTTCCATAGACGTTGCCCGCGATGACTTTTATCAGGGCTCTTCGGTGCTTGTTAAGAAAGCAGATAACATCAGGCTGGAAGATGTCAACGTCAGCTATGAATTTAATAAGGCCAGGCACAGATGGCTGCCAATGCGCAGCATACAGCTATACCTGTATGCAAATCATCTAGGCATCCTGTGGAAAGCCGACAAAGGAACCATTGACCCTGATTATTCCACCTCACCTTACAAGCCGGCCAGAACGCTGGCGATCGGTTTAAAAGCAGAACTTTAACAAAACGCAAATGAAAGCAAGCATAACTATTTTCAGGAATATCCTACTCGTATCAGGGATTTCCTTACTGGCATCCTGCAAAAAGGACTTCCTTGACAAGAAGCCGGACCAGGCGTTACTCGTTCCGACGAAGCTGAGCGACTTCCAGGCCATCCTGGACGACAATGTGACGATGAACGCCGCGCCGTACCTCAATATGGTTGCTACGGACGATATCGTCACGACCGATGCCGGATTGGAAAGCGCAGATTACCTGATCAGAAACGCTTATACCTGGGCAAAGGACATTTACGGCGGGCAAACCGATTACAACTGGAATATTCCCTACCAACAGGTCTTTTACGCCAACATCGTACTTGACGGACTGGAAAAGATCGACCCGGCAACGAATGAGCAGGCACAGTGGAACCAGGTGAAGGGCTCCGCTTTGTTCTACCGTTCATTTGCCTTTTACAACCTTGCCCAGCAGTTCGCAGGCCCCTATGCCCCATCCACGGCGGACCAGGTTCCAGGCATACCAATCCGCCTGGTGGCGGACGTCAATGTTAAATCCAGGCGCGGCACCCTGGCACAGAGCTATGCGCAAATGGTGGCCGACTTTTCTGCCGCAACGGAACTGCTGCCCGAAAAAACGGCCTTTGCAACCCGTCCGACCAAAGCCGCGGCCCTCGGGATGCTGGCAAGAACCTACCAGACCATGCAGCGGTATGAAGAAGCAGAGCAGGCAGCGGCCGCCTGCCTCGCCATACACGGTGAACTGATGGACTACAATACCCTGGACCCGGCGCTCGGCAGGCCGTTCCCCAAAGTGCTGCCGGTCAACAACAACCCGGAAATACTGTACTATACGCCGCTGATCAGCAATGCCTCCTTCCTGATCAGCCCTTCCGTTACTTACATCGACAAGCAGCTTTATCAATCCTATAACAGCGATGATCTCAGAAAGACGCTGTACTTCAGGGTCAGCGGCGACAATGTTATTTTCAGGGGCAACTATTCCAACGGCGCGAACGTTTTCGCGGGAGTAGCGACGGATGAAGTGTACCTGATCCATGCCGAATCATTGATCAGAACGGGGAAATTTGCTGAAGGAATGGATGCATTGAACCAGTTATTGATGAAGCGTTACAGGTCCGGGACTTATCGTGCGCTTCATGCTGCAAGCATTGAAGAGGCATTGCCGCTGGTTTTCGCGGAGCGGCGAAAAGAGCTGGTCTACCGTAACCTGCTCAGATGGACCGACCTGAAACGGCTGAACCAGGACAGCCGGTTCGCCACTACTATTTCCCGGACGGTAGGCGGCGAAACCTACAGGTTAGTCCCCGGGGACCCGAGGTATGCTTTTCCTATTCCCGATGATGAGATACTCCGGAGCGGGATCGAACAGAATCCCAGGTAATACAACAAAAGCCGCGAGTGCGGCTTTTGTTGCTTGAGGTCAGTTAATTGTTCTCCAGGTACTTACCGGAAGAGAAATCGGAGGTCGGCACCTGGTGCGCTGCTGGCGGCGTACTGAAAAAGGCAGTACAGATATTCGATGCGGCATCACACCTGTAAGTTCCGGGGTCGTCAACCGTACCGATGGACCTGGTCAGCGGCACCCAGTTGGGACTTGCCGATGTGCCGGTGTTGTAATAATTCGGGGCAGTGAAATGCTTTGACGTAGTCGTAGCCACTGCAGCACCAGTTCCAAGTAGCACTGCGATCAGTGCCAGGTTTAATTTTATCTTTTTCATGATAAAGGGTGCTTTGTTGGATCAAAAAGCACCGGAAAAACTTTAAGTGATCAATTGTATCGTTGCCTCCGTTTAAAGGGTTTCAGCATGCCCCTTCCCGGCGTGATCCACCTTGTGCACCTGCCAGCCAATGAACTTTACTGTTTGCCAAGCAATCTCCTTTCCCTGTTAGCAATGTATATACCGGTGACACTTAACAGCAAGAAAAAGATATTGAACACCAGGTGAGCCTTCCAGCCCAGTACCTGCAGAACGCCCCCACAAGAGCAGGGCTGGCGCCCCGCCAGGCCAGTCAGGATATAGGCGATGTAGGCGGTGAACAGGCTCATCAGCACTAAAGACAGCCACAACCCGGCCATCCTGAACCGCTGAGTCAGTAGAAGTACTGAGGTTAAGAGCTCAATTTCAGGAAGCGTCCATATCAAGGCCGCAGAAAGCCAGGAAGGTATCGCCTGGTTCACCATCTGCTTTTTGAACACGTCGAATACCAGCAGTTTACTGACTGCGGTATAAACAAAAAGCAACACCAGAAGTGATGCAATGACCACGAGGATCTTACGATGATTGGCGCGTTGAACTGCAGCGTTTTGCATGAGGTAAATGCTTAGCTCAAAATAAGTGCATGAGCAGCTGCTGAGACAGGTGTAATTGGGTAGCAATGTCAGCACGACTAAGTTTTCCGCAGAACCCGGAATGCAAGCTGTGCTAAGCCATCACATCGGACGAACAAACTGTTTTTCCGTGGTGCACTTACTACCTTTTACAACCCTTTTCGTATCAAGCCTTTGCCCGCAGCACTTCTTTACCGACGATCTCTGCGATATCCGATTTGATGCCGGTATAATTCGCAGCAATCTCATCAGCTAATAATCCGCGCAGCACCGGCAAATCTTTATAGGTATTTTCTTCTGCGCTGATCGCCTCATGGTCGTTGACGATCGCATTGTGAAAAGTTTTCAGGTCGATCCTGTTATCCGGATTGTCCGCCACTATCCCCACAAATTCACCAGATGACAAGGCCGATATCTTCGAGGCAGGTACCGCGAAATCCAGTTGCGTGGACTTGCTGATCGAAGTGTCCTGGCTGTTCATCGTTACGCTTTGCCGTTCCTGCATAATCTTACCGAACCGCTCACTCAGCTGTTTAGCCGTATCGCCGGTTACCTGGCCGGAGATGATGTTGCCGACGATATTCATGATGACTTCTGCCTGTTCCCGTCCGTAATCCTTCTTCAACTGACTGTAGTCCTGCACGGCCAGCGTCGTTGCCACTTTATTCGATCGTGCGGTCGCGATCAGGCTGTCGATGTTATTGAAATAGATGGTTGGGAATTCATCAAATATCAGGTTGCATTTCAGTTTGTTTTTCTGATTGACCAGCTTGATCATTCGGGAGATATACAAACTGAGGACCGCGCCGTAAACCTGTTGCTTCAGCGGGTTGTTACCCATGCAGATAATTTTAGGTTCCTCCGGGTTATTCAGGTCCAGCGAAAAATCATCCCCTGAAAGCACGTAGTATAGAGATGGTGAAACCAGCCTGGCCATACTGATCTTGGCACTGGCGATCTGCCCTTCCAGTTGATCATAAGCCTCATTTTGCCAGGCAGAAATGAACGGATTGATCAGTACCTCGATCTCCGGTTCCGTTCTCAATAGCGCAAAGAGCTCTTTATATTCCACCTGTGCCAGCTCTATGGCGTGAGGGAGCGTGCAGTACTTCCCTCCCTCGTACTTTTTCAAAAACCAGATCAGTGCCGTCAAAAAGTTAATGGGGGATTCAACGAAGAAATCGCCCTGCTTTTTGATCCACTCGCGGTTAAGGCCCAGCATGAACGTCCGTGCCGATTCCATTGCATCGGTGATGTCCGTCATTCCGGACGGCTCGAGCGGATTACAGCGGTGGGACCTGGACAGGTCATCAAAATTAATAGTGTACAACCGGGGTTTCACCGCATAAGCGCTGTGGTATTTCCGTAAGGTATTGTAAGCTATCCGGGTAAGGTCATCGTATTTGAAATCATAGAGGAACATGGAAAAGCCCTTACGGATGTGTTGGGTAATGATATGCCGGATAACGAAGTAGGATTTTCCTGCGCCAGGGGTGCCCATGACCAGGGTGCCGCGGAACGGGTTGATCACATTGATCCAGCTTTTTCTCGCTTTTCCCTTTAGCGAATAGAGCGCCGGCAGATTGACGGAGTATTCGTTCTCCAAAAGCCGCTCTTCCTGGGGAAAGGTCTCGTTATCTTTATTAAATACATCTGCTGTTAATGCCAGCTTGATGTGCCTGGCCAGCTTTGAAGCGCCGGATAAGATCAATAAGTAACCGGCTACAGTCATAATGATATAAACAGCATATATGGCGGTAACACTGGCGGTAACCGGGATCAAATAATTACTCACCAGGAACAGCAATAGGCCGGCTGTTCCGGCAATCCAGGCTGCTCTCACCTTAATATTTTCCGACTTCCTGCCTTTCGTTCCGATCAACGAAACGGCAAGCAACAGCAACACCGATAACTTTACCAGCAAGGGCGATCGAAATAGTTGCATTCGCGACATTGGTGATAATACTTTATCTACAATGGAACCCGTCAGCTGCAAATGCGCAAACAACGGATAGCAGCTTAAATAAAGGTGTATCAGCATAATGGCAATGCTTAGGAACCTTGTGAAATCAATGATCTTTCTCAGGGCCTGTTCATTTTCTCCTGTTTGCATGCTATTTAAATTTAAAGATTTAACCTTTTGCGCTTCTTCCGTCGCTTGTTCTGAACCAGCCCTGCAGGCAAACCTTCCTGATTTTTTTCAGTTGCCAACAGTGCGTCCAAAAGCCCCTGCGAGGTGTCTGAGCCAACGTCAGCGGTACTTTGCGCTAGACTGTGTATGACGTATTTTTCCAGGATCCTGGAGCTAGGCTTGCTGCCGGCATCTTGTGCAAACCGGTACTTAATGGCGTTTGCGCTGAAAGATTTTCCGAGGTCGCTTCCTTTTACCGCCAATTTTCGTTGATGATCGACAAACGTGACCCCGTACAGCAGGCCACTGTCGTTATAACGCAAGTCTACCGTTATGCCGAACCGAGACAATGCCTTCTGAAACCCGAACAGGCTTTCGCTGCGGTTAAGAGCGTCTTCAACCTCAGATCTCACACCTGCGATCAGGGGCTTCCGCAGCCCTGCATTCAGTAAGAACCGCTTTTCCAGCAGCTTCATCGTCGGCCTGCCGGGGATCATGCTTGCTTTGATCGGTACCCCTGTCTTCTTTCCGGCTTCGTCCGTGATCCAGTATCGCAACCCATGTTTACGGTACATTACAGAGGCCTTATCACCCCGGTCAACCAAAATATTGACCTGGTTCAATACCGCATTGAGTTCCGCCAGGCTGGTAAAGCGATAGTGCTGAACGACAAAGTTCACCGTGTCAGCTATCGCCTTTTTTGAAGCCTGTTTGCCGTAGGTTACCGGCGTCAGCGCCGTAAGCTTAGAAGTCGACAATGATCTTCCCGCCGCTTTCACCAAGCCGAACGCCTCTTCTATCTGCTGCCGAACGTCGTTCGATATGGTCTTTCCTAAATTATGTAAGGAGATCCGCTCACCATTTGCCCTGATATTGGTCGAGAGGATATGCATATGCGGATGTCCGGCGTCAAAGTGCTGATAAACCAAATAAGGCTGATCTTTAAAGCCAATGCCCGCCATGTACCGATCGGCAATAGCGACCATCATATCTTTTTCCAACGATTCGGAAGGATCAAAATTGAGTGATATATGAACGGTGTTTGTCCGTGTACGCTGGTTTCTTCCCGCCAGATCCTGTAACCGGAAGATTTTGTCATGCAGGGTCAGGTTACCAGCATGCGCCCAGTAGCCCCTCGCTTCCAAAAATTCCGCTTTCCCAGCCGATACTTTTTTCTCGTTATACTGCAAGGCGCCCATCAGGTTCTTTCCGCTTTCAATTTTTGCGACCATAATACGCCATATGTTTTTATCCGTTCAAATATTTGCTGTACCACGGGGTCAATCTTCCCGGTGATCACGGAAAGCAGTGCCGCCCAGAGACGATTGTCCGCGTTTCCATGACTAATATTGATGCTTCGCACCGCCTGGTTGAGGTTGTTACCGACCGCATTCAACTCTTTCCGGAGACCTGCCAACTCCTCGAGGATCTCATCCATGGCTTTATCCCTGTGAATCACCGTTACAGGTGATCCTAATATCAAGGCCCTGCCGTACTCGCTTAAGTTGGAAAAGGCGCTTGCCCTGAACCGCTGATCCAGCAACGCCCGCTCATTTGGTGTCAGGCGGACCTTCAGCCACTGAGACCTGTTTTCTTCTTTTTGTGCCATTTGATTGCTGTTGTTCAAACCGACTTCGGAGCGTTTGATCGCTATGTCCCGGAACGACCTTGAAGTGGAGGCAAGATGCGTTTGTGGTACAAACGTACATCTTGCTCATCGCAAAAAGACAGCGATGAAAACCCTCACCTCAGTAAATTAATTATGATCACTCCCAGTGTCCAGGTAAAAAACCAGCGCTTTGATATTGATCTCCTTTAAAGATGAATCATGCTCCAACCCATGCACTTTCATCCGTTTTAATAAGGATTTTGGGATCCATGTGTTCAGTTGCGCCTCCTCTTCCTTTACAGCAAAACTCTCCTTTACAGGTTCAACCTTTTGAATGGGGGTTGAGGGGACTTCAGTCTTCAGACGATCAGCTAATGCTCCTAACTTGCTTTCATAATCTTTCATAGGCATTACCCGTTATGTACTTGCATAAATGCATAAGGCTGTATTTCTACAATTATGTATTTATGCACTTAGCAGGTCAACCAGTTCCCCAGCCAGTGACGTCATTTCTGCCTTTGCTTTCTGATCGTTTCCTGCCAGTATACCTCCGGTCATTGATGAACGTGCAAGACTAACCCGATCATGAATGCGCGTTGTAAGAATGGGGGTGCCGAGCTGTTCGAGCAGATGAATGACCTCCCGTGTTATGCCAGACCTTGGCTTGATCATGTTGAGCGTAATGGCCGCTTTCAGGCCCGCATGCTTGCTTTGCGCGAACCTGACCAAGGCAAGTGTGGACCGGATGGCCATGACATCAAAAAAGCCTGCCTTAGTGGGAATGAGTACCACGGACGACAATGCGAACAGATCGAGTAACTTGTTAGAAAGATATGGTGGCGTATCAACGATCACCAGATCATAATCCAGGATTGCAATTTCTGCTAACTGATCTGTATTGATAACTGATATTCCCGGAAATTCTTCTTTCAGATGGTGGATGCTGCCCTGTAGGTCAGCATCCACCAGTGCGACACTTAACTTATTCTGAAAACATAATGCGAGGTTGAGTGCCAGGGTGCTTTTTCCTACACCACCTTTTTGGTGGGCGACTGTAATGATCTTTGTCATAGCTTTATGTATTTATAGAAATTTGTAATTATGCATTGCTGCATTTGAATAAATCTGTAATTGCAAATTTCTGTACTTGCAGTGTTCTATATATCCGATATAGTCCGAGTCGGAGGCGAACTTATTGGAGATCGGTTAACAGGAAATAGGCAGGCCAATGATAGCGTTGACAACCTGTGATGGATTATTCCGCCAAACGGTGATCAGGACAAACACCCCCGACGCCGGATCAACGATCTTTTTGACGTCTGACTCGGATGACCTCGGAATTTCCACCTGGTTCGTATCCATAATTTTGCTTTGAATCAATATTATGTCGGCAATTGAAATTATAACGAAGGAAGATTTGCAGGAGTTTCGAGAACACTTGTTGAAAAACATCGTCTTTGCTCCATTATATGTACGTTAAGCAGTGGCTGAAAAGCTCAGAAGTCCGTAAATACTTAGCATTTCTGCCAGTACACTCCAGACGCTGAGGATCAACAGCACCTTGAAGTTCAGCCGTGTAAGTAAGATCATGTACTACAAAAGTGATGATATCTTCAAGATGCTGGAGGGGAAAAATGAGGGCGATTAAACAGCTTAATAAGTTCCTGCACAAAATTTACCGGTCAAATGGGATTGGACCAGTATTACTGCGTACGGTCAGCCTGATCGCTCTGTGGTGTATTCATCCTGGGAATATAAGAAACATGATGTGCTCTACCAGTTTTATATTGATTCATATGACGGCAGGATCATCAGATCAAGGGAAGGTGACAGTATTTTCTGGGAAATAGTGATCGGTTTGCACACCCAGCTTCTATTGGGGGATATTGGTGCGCAGATCATGAATTACTACACACTGATCTTTCTATTCATGATCATTTCCGGCGTGGTACTTTGGTGGCCCAAGAACAAGGCGGCCGCTAAAAAACGTTTTTCAGTGAAACTTACGGCTTCACCCAAGCGATTGAATTATGACCTGCATAACGTCCTTGGCTTTTACATGTGCTGGAGCGTCATATTCTGTGTACTGACCGAGTTGGTCTGGGCGTTTCAATGAGCCAGAGCGACGATGTACTATCTCAGCGATGGGAAATTGCCGGTGGAAAAAGTGGTCAGGATCGATCCAAGCGTTAAACCTGTTAGCGGAAAGCAAGCTATTGAACAGTTAGAAAGTGATGAAAATAACTTATATCCCAGTTATCACATGAATCATATCGCGATACCCCAAATAACGGTGAAGTGTAAAATGTCGGGATCTGGAAGCGGGCCGGTCAATGCGACTTCGCTGACAACCTAAATTTCCTTCCAGTTTCCGGGGAACTGATCAGTGTCGTTAAGTTTAATGATCTATCCACAGGCGATAAGTTGAACGACATCAGCAGTGACCTGCATTACGGCTGAGTATTTGGCTTCCCTTCTAAACTCATCACGTTTTCGGATGGTTGATCGCAGCTTCACTCCCTGTAACTGGTTTTTTCGATATGGTCAGGACGAAAAAAAGAAAAAGATGAGGTTGTTAAATCATTGTGAATTTAACTGGCTAAAAATGCAGCTGTAAATAGTTGGCAAGTAAAAAACGAGTACTTTCCTTTTTCGGCGGTCGAACAACAAAAACGGTTTTATACAATTTTTCGATCCCAAAGACAAAGACGATAAATAAATTTTGTCGAACCTTTATTGATGTCACAACAATCAGGTTAAAACGGAGGACTAGTATTTACCATTTACAGAAGTTTATTATATGCCGTTTATATTGATGTTTTAAAAGCTATATTTATGGTCTTGAACTCAGCCAATGCCTGCTAAACTGTTATCACTCATATTATTTGGTATACTGTCCTTTGTTGCTCAGGCACAAAACCGTAAGGTTCAGTTCTATGAAAAAATCCCTCCTGAAGGGTTGAGCTTAACAGAAGGCTGGCTAATGACAGCTCAGGATAATCCGGAATTTTCAAAAACGGAAGTAAAAGAGAATGGCTGGACACCTATTGTACCCGCGCAAGACATTAGCTTATTACCACAGCTTAAAAACATCAAGGTAGGCTGGATGAGATTACATTTTAAGGTTGGTGCCGAATTAAGTGAAAAAGCACTGCTGCTATCGGTTTTTCAAAACGCTGCATCGGAGGTTTATTTGGATGGCAAACTGATAAAACGATATGGAACGATAAGCCAGAACCCGGCTAAAGTTGTACCTGTGGGCGTTAACCTTCCTCTTGAAGAGATTTTCCTCAATGCGGAAAAGGAACATGTTTTTGCAGTGAGATTTTCGCCATGGCAGTTTGGGTTTTATTCAAAAATGGATAATGACTTTTTTGTGCTAAGTGTTACTGACTTTAGCAATTGGCAAAATTCAGTAACAGCGGTAAATGAAAGTAATCAGACTTATACTGTACTGCTATCAGTATTCTTTTTGCTTAGCCTGCTGCATTTATCCTTTTACCGTTACGACCCAACTCAGCGCGCCAATCTCTATTTCAGCTGGTATGCTGTTATCTCAACTATAACTTTCTTGATGGTTGCAATGCAAGGGAGTTTTCAGGATATGAGGTTATACAGCCTTGTACGGTTGCCCTCGTTTATACTATCGTTAATGACAGGCATCTGGTCGGCAAAGGCACTTAGTACCCTTTTTGAGTTTAAAACCAGCAAGCTCATTATAGGCATGTGGATTGTTTACCTGGCCAGCAGTGTAAGTATTTTGCTTTGGGGGTCGGGCTTTGTAAACTTTGATAGCACGCTGATATTATTCACCCTAATTCAAATTTACCTGCTTATTAAAGCGCTGATGACCAGCAAATCAGGGGCTGGTATCATTGCGGCAGGCTTCGGTGCTTCAGTTGTGGCTGCTGCAATTTCTTCTGCTATACAATATTGGAGTATAGAGGTTGACCTTCGCTGGTTCCAGGCTTTTGTTGGTATCATCTATCTCGCTCCTGCCTTGGGTATTTCATTATATCTTGCCCGCGAGTTTGCCTTAACAAGCAATTTACTGCGCGATAAACTGGTCCAGGTTGAAACATTATCCGCACAAAACATTGCACAGGAACAGGAAAAGCAGCAACTGTTGGCTGATCAGAATGAAAAACTTGAAAGTCAGGTTCAGGAACGCACCTCAGCTTTGAGCCGTTCACTTGATGACCTGCGTGCCGCGCAAACACAACTGATACAAACGGAAAAGATGGCATCATTGGGTGAGTTGACGGCCGGCATAGCACACGAGATACAGAACCCTTTAAACTTCGTCAACAACTTTTCGGAGGTAAGCACAGAGCTGATCATCGAACTTGAAGAAGAATTGAACAAGGGCGACATACAGGAAGCTCAATACCTCACTAATGATATTAAGCAAAACCTTGAAAAGATAAACCTACATGGAAAGAGGGCCGACAATATTGTAAAGGGCATGCTTGAGCATTCCCGAACATCAAAAGGTATCAGGGAGCTTGTTGATATTGTAAAACTGACCGATGAATATTTACGGCTGGCTTACCATGGTATAAGAGCAAAAGACAATACGCTCAACGTAAATATTCTTAAAAGTTACCCAGACAATTTACCAGCAGTAAGCATTATACCCCAAGACATAGGTCGGGTGTTGCTTAACATTTTCAATAATGCTTTTTACGCGGTGCAGCAAAAACAAAAGCAGGCTGATACCAGCTATATACCCACAATTGAAGTAGCTATAGCATTGATTAAAGACCATTTGCAGATATCCATAGGCGATAATGGTATGGGAATACCCGAAGCTATCATTGATAAAATTATGCAACCTTTTTTTACCACAAAACCTACCGGCGAGGGTACCGGCTTAGGGCTATCACTAAGTTATGATATTATTGTAAAGGTACATTTGGGTAAGATCAAAATTAGTAACAACTCTGGAGGCGGTGCACTAGCCTTAATAATTTTACCAAATATAATCGAATAGGTTTTGCCTGAACTTACTAACATTGAAAACAGTGTAAAATAATTGGTCATTTCACCAGATGAAGGGAGGCTGTTATAAGCAATGATCTCATGAGTAACGGCCAATTGCCAGAGATTGTAAACGGACGGCAAATATCTTCCATATCCTATCTTAAAAATTGGGATTATGAATTAGGGCTGACAGATAAATCAAAAAAGTAGGCATTGACAACTGATCTTCAAATACCAAGGATCCGAAGCACACAAAAGCGTTTTTTGCTGGTTAGTAAAGAACTATGAGAAATCCATTTGTAAATGAAGACCATACCGGATTATATATCGGAATAGCTATCGGCGCGGCAGCTGGTATTACCTTAGGCTGGCTGTACCTCACAAACAAAGGTGCGCAGTATCGCCGTCAGATTACCCGTAAAGTTAAAGAAGGTATTAGCGATACCGCCGCTAACGTAATCGATAAGAAGACATTAATTCCAAAGAAAGTCGCTAAGGTCGCGGCCGATGCGGTGATAAAAGATTAAGCTCGCTCTCAAGTCCGGCCACTGAACGGGCTACTTGTGGTTCATGTCAGGCGAAAGCAGCATTCGTCGCTGGGCTTCCATATCAGCAATCTCAAATGGATGAATTATTGACAACCATCCCATCGAATTTTTGTTGAAGCAACATGCAAAACGAATCGACAAAATTAAGATACCCCCCTGCCTGCCTTTATGACTTACGAAAAAAGCGCCCTCAACAATATTGATGAAGCGCTGAATCAGGTGTTCGTCAATAGCGCAGCGGATTCGTCAGCAACCTATAATGACCTGAATCGCGCTTCCGCCGGTATTTTGAGGAACTGGGGAATAAAAGATTTGCTGTCCATTACCAGGAGAGAAAGGCATGGATAGCATCACCGTCCATTACGGCAAGCAGGAATTGCTCGACGCGATCATCAACCGCCTGATCACCACCCAAGTGAAATCGGTTCCTTTTGTGATCTCGGAGATCATCAGCGGACGGGCGGCACCCTTTGTACGCGAGGTACTGGATGGTTATTTTGCAGGTATTCCGTCAGTCAGCCTGGCATGCGCTATTCCGTTTACTGCAGCGGGCAGATTGCGTTTGCCAATAAATCAGTGCTGGTACAGCAAAGAGACCCGTTTCCCATGGCTTGCTGGGTACGCCTTCAACAATGTAGATCAACCGATATGCAATTGCTGGAACGTGCAGCTGGTCGCGAAAGCAATAAGGCAACCGGTGCGTTCATCGGTTCCTGCGCTGATCTCCGCTGGCGATGTGGATCCATGGTGCGGGCCATCGTTCAACCGGCTGATCAAACGCGCGATACCAAATGCACAGCTGATGCTGCACGATAAGGGACATGGCGCAGGGTTCTCGGCGGGAGGCATAAATTATTCAGACGCTTTTATAATAGCGTTAGGACAGCGCATACAGGTTCCGGGCAGTGGTGTCCTGATCGAATAATGACACGCATTGCGCTCCTGTTTAGATTCATCAAAAATTCGTTTTGAAAGTATTTGTAACCTTTCTTCGTTTGTCTCAATCCAATAGGAGAAAGCAAGTATAAGACATGGAAAATATTCAAATCTTCGGTATTCTGGCATTGGCCTGCTGCCTGTTTATCTTCCTCGCCTGGTATTTTTCCCATACGGCGAGACACAAAGAGCGCTTGCTCATGATCGAAAAAGGCATGGACCCTGATGCGGCAACTCGTGGTGAATCGGGCGTTCAAAAGGCACTGCTTAAACTGGGTATCGTGGTGATCGGCCTGAGCATAGGTGTTGCGATCATCGGGTTGCTGGTGCAGTTCAACGCGCTCGGACGATCGGGTGCAATCCCCACAAGTATCCTGGGATTGTGTGGCGGCGCAGGCCTGATCCTGGCAAACCGTTTGACGCAAAAGAAAGACTAAGCGGCAGATGGATGACCTTTACATAGCCAAAGTGCTGGAAGGTGATACAGAGGCCTATCGTTATTTTCTGCGGAAATACCAGGATATGGCGTTTTCACTGGCCATGTCTGTACTAAAAGACGAATTTGCGGCAGAAGAAGCGGTACAGGACGCATTCGTCAAAGCTTTTAACGCCCTGTCATCCTTCTCCATGCAAGCAAGCTTTAAGACCTGGTTTTACCGGATTGTGTTAAACGAGGCTTTTCTCAGGCGTAATAAACAGCAGAAGGAATTTCTTGACTTTAAAGAAGACTACGAACATGAAGTGGTCGATGAAGCTCCGCTTGAACAAAAGGGTCAGGAGGAAAAAACCTGGCTGGTCAACGAAGCGCTTAAACGCCTGCCCGACCGTGAGGCGGTGGTACTGCGCCTTTTTTATCTCGAGGAAGAATCGATCAAAACGGTCAGTGAGACCACCGGTTGGAGCGAATCGAATGTTAAAGTGATCCTGCACCGGGCTCGCAAAAATATGTTGACGGTGATCACTAAATTGATGAAACATGAATGAACAAGCGTTTAAAGAACTGATGGCCTTAAGCAGGCTTCAGCAGCCGTTCAGCGACTTTGAAGAATGCATGATGCTGCGCATTGCCAAAGAGCGGCAAGTGAAGACAGCCGCCCACCGCTACCGGAAAATAGCCTGGCTCTTCTTCGCACTCGGTACATTGCTTGGTGGCATAGCGACATTTTTTATTTCCGCGCTGCCTGGCTTCAACAGTGAAACCTTCCAGTTGGGATGCCGCCTGATCTATGTCACCCTCTTACTCCTAGCGCTCAATCATTTGTTATCAGGCCAACGACTGCGCTTATTAAAATCTTCCCTATGAAAAAGTTAATCCTTATATGTTGTTGCTTGTTCGCGCAAAAGGCATCGGCGCAGCAGTTGGTTTTGAGCGGCATGACTAGACCCGGTGCTGTCATCGAGGTGAATGAGCCTTATGATGGTAATTACTGGAAAAAGAATACGGTCCTGATCAGGGCCGATGCGGCTGGCCACTTCAAAAAAACATTCAAGGGTTCATCCTCCAAATGGTTGTGGATCGGCGACGAGGCGAACCGGAAATGCGTGTTGCTAAGCCCGGGCAGGCCGATTAACATCGCAATAAGAAATGCTACCCTATCGTTTACCGAGGCCGGAAGAAAGGAAAACATGGTTATTGCCCGCTTGGGTTTGGAAAGCGTTCAGAACCTGCCCTTTGTGAAAGAGTTAAGCAAAAAACCATCTTATGCAAATGCTTCCGTCGACTCAGTGATACGATACAAGCTGCCGCTGATCATTCACTCATTGGACTCGGCGCGTCGGGTCGTTCGTCTGGCTGGATTGCCGTCAGATGTGCAGGAAACGACCCTGTCAGAACTGAAGTACCACTATGCCTGTGGGATGACAGGCGACCTCGTTTATTGGTTGAACCAGGGCAAAAACCGTAAGGATTTTCACCTGCGTTTTATTGATACTTTACAGTCGCATTTCCCTTTGCCAACAGCTACTGAATTGGCCATAAGCCCGGCAGCGAACCTCTACCTCGAGCGGCTGTTCAGACTGCAGGTTTGGAAGCTGCTCTATATATACAAGAACGATCCGGATAAGCAGCATGCCGACAGTGTATTTCTCAAGTCCACTGGGATTCACTTTGAAGCGTTGAAGCAGGAGGTGATGGAACGGGGCAATGAGATGCTGGTGTTCAACACCCGGCTGAAGCAATTGCTTCCTGCCTATGCCTGGGAAAAGCTGCTCAATAATTGCTTATACAATTCTGCTATGTCAGGACGCTTACAGGACAGCGGCTGGCTGCTGCAATTTATTCAACGGAATACAACAGATATGCGACTGGTCCAGCAAGCCAAAGCTATGTATGCCCCCTTAAAAAAAGCGCGGGACAAGTACGCCGCTAACCTCAACATTAAGATCCGTCCGGATTACAGGGAACTGAATTCGGTTGAGGGATTATTGGAACCATATAAAGGGAAGGTGGTGTTTATCGATATGTGGGGTACCTGGTGCCCGCACTGTATAGAGGATATGACCTACGAACCTGCGCTGAAAAAACATTTGGAAGGGAAAGACGTCGTGTTTTTGTATGTGGCGCAGGATGAAGATAAAGACGACGAAAAATGGCGGGATTTCATCTTTGTGAATAACGTCGTGGGCGAGCATGTACGCAAAAGTGCAACTGAGATTGGCATGCTTTGGAATGCGCTCGGCGTTGCGGAAAAAGATTGGGCCTATCCGCATTATCTGATCGCTGACCGGTCAGGAAAGATCGTGGTGAAAGCAGCTGAACGTCCGGCGGAGAATGATGCCTTATACCGGCAACTGATGGATGCCTTGACGAAGGATTGAAACGGATTGCTGCGGTGACATTCTTTAAACAGATAACAGGGGAAGATTAACGCTGAAAATCATTCCCCTGTTATTATTTGAAAACCGTCTATTCAGGATAAATCACGCTACTTAGACGGTAGGGATCAATCCCCCATCCAGTAAAAAGCTCCCTGCGGTGACATAGTTGGCCTCATAAGAGGACAAAAAGGCTACCATATTTGCGATCTCCGACGGGTCCGCCATCCTGCCCATCGGCAGTCTACCTACTTTGGAGATCAGCACCTTTTACGCTTCTTCCCGACCGATATTCATGGATTCCGCCAGCCCGTTGAGATAGTCTTCCATCAAGGGTGTCCTAGTCGGTGCTTAGACTGTCAGGACTTATGACTGTATTGTGGCCGCATTAATGTTAGGGTACAATTGTGCAGGAATGAGAAAAGCCGTATGTTACCGATCTCTGGCTGCAACGACTTATATGTACTAAACTAAATTTCTGCAACTTTAAGCAGGTATAATCTTGCATACAGTTCGGCGATGCAAGCCTCGTCTAACAGCCATTTAGGTTTACCAAGTGTCTTCCCATCAGCCAACCAGGTTTTCGTTACCAAGCCATATTGATCTCTTGAATGTTGCCAGGCGTAATTAAGATCATGCTCAATGGCTGCAAGATATTTATAATCGCGATCGATTTTGTATAGTGCTTCATAACCCCGGAATAACACTGTCAAAAACCATGGCACGTCGATATGCATCCTTAAATTCTTATCGTGAGGCAGGGTACTGAAGTAGGTATAGCTACTCGCCGCTAATTGCTTAGCCTGGGCAAGATATTTTGCTTCGCCGGTAAACTTGTATAGCAACACTGCAGCCTCTATCAGTGATCCTGTGTTGTAAGTCCAGAATGTACGATTCTGCTTCCCGTCAAGTTTCACGTCGTTAGTTATGATGCCGGTAGTAGAATCGCGAAGCGTTGAATACATCCAGTCGTAAAAACGTCTGCCCTGTTCAAGATAATAAGGTTCCTGGTTTCCCTCGTAAATCTTTAATGCTGTTAAGGTCGCCATACCGTTACTGCAGGCCGGTTTTTGGTCGTTGTGCCCTTCCAGCCAGGTCACGCCACCGCCCACATCCTCATTCCATCCACTTAAAATAAAATTGAACACTGCTTTGGCGCGCTGCAAATACATCGGGTTACGCGTATTAAAGTATGATTCCATGTAGTCAATACCAACCAAGCCGTTGTCATCATAATAACGGTCAGCTTTTTCAAACCGGACAGGATATGCCTGATACCCTGCTGGCTTCCTTAATGTGTCGTGATATTGCTCGATCCCAATAACCAAACTGTCTTGATAGGGTTTGTACTTTGCTTTAAGGCCCGGGGCACGCATCAAAATGTTTGTTGCAGTGAATATACCAGAAAATGGCCACAGGAAACTGACTTCTTTCTCTTTCACTGCATCACCCTGGAAGTAATTAAGCGAGTCATCATTACCTGTTGGATAATGCTCAGAGAAAAGGCCAGTGAACTTTGTTACGCGATAGCGCTTCCACACCAACTGAAACATGGTCTCGGCACGTTGTTTATACTCGGCAGCACTGCCTTGTGCAAAAAGCCTTGATGGCAATACGCTTAGCAACAACACTATGTGGATTACGAACTTTTTCATATTAATGCGCTATTGTGCCGATGGCGGTGCTACTTTTGTTCCCCAGGAAGTATTCGGCTGATTACTCATAACAAATTTTAGTTCACCCCCTTTCATCAGTTCATCGCGGTAAAGCCAGCAGTTATCCAGCGCTTTGCCGTTGAACGAAGCAGACTGGATATACACATTATCTTTTGAGTTGTTCTGCGTTTCGATAATAAGCTTCTTGCCGTTGCCCAGTGTGATGACAGCTTTAGCAAACAACGGGCTGCCTAATTCAATTATTGGTCGATAATCAGTAAAACCTTTAACATCAAACAGGCCTAGTGCGTTTATTACATACCATGACCCTAATTGACCCTGATCTTCATCCTGCCCGTAACCATAACCATGTATAGGCTCAGTGCCATAGAATTCCTCTCCAATTGCTCTTGTCCACTTTTGGGTAAGCCACGGCTTTCCAGAAAAGTTAAATAACCAGCTAATGTGCAGGTTAGGCTGATTACCATGGTTATAAATGGAGTTGATACCTGCAAAGGCATCAATAGTTTTACCCCCGCCAAAGCCTTGTTTTTCGGACACGGCAAAAATGCTGTCCAGGCGTTTGTTGAAATTATCCCTACCAATAGCAGCTACCAAAGCAGCAGGGTTTTGCGGCACATAAAAGGTGTATTGTATAGCGTTGCCTTCCTGAAATCCCCGCCATGGTTGATAAGGGTCAAACTTTTCAATAAAAGTTCCGTCAACCCTTTTAGGTTGCATTAGTTTATTTTGTGGATTGAAGATATGCCGCCAACCGTTTGAGAGTTCGACAAACCTGTTATAGTCTTCAGTTTTACGCATGCTTTTTGCCATTTGCGCAGCTGCAAATGCGCTATAGCTATATTCCAGGGTGTGTGAACCGCCAAAGTTTGACCCGGCAGAATCGGTCACGAAATCCCGACCCGTTTGGTCAAAAAATGGCACATAACCATGATCTATAAAGGCCTTGGTATCCATTTTACCCGAGCCTACCGGGCGGTTTTTATAGTTTAATTCATTGGCTTTTACCGCCTCGTAGGCAAGATTAACATCATAATTACGGATACCAACGTTATAAGCACCGGCAATAGCGAGCCCTACAAAGTTAGTACCGACGCCTGATACGTATTCACTATTGGCAATACCATCACCAAACCAACCTCTATCTTTATAGAGTTGAAGTTCAGTATTTACGAAACTTCCGTACCACTCCGGGTATGATAATGACCACAATTGCGTGATATTCCAAAACCCACCCCATATGGCATCCGTATTAATAAATTCAGGCTTTAGCGTGTTATTGGTTTGCGATGGTAAGTGTCCGGTTTGACCGCCGTGTTTAGGATAGTCACCATTGACATCGCTGGCGATTCCACGACCTAATAGGGCATGGAAAAGTCCGGTGTAGAACTTGGTCTTATTTTGAACATTATAATCCTCCACAGTAATTTTACCAAGTTGCTCCTCCCATGTTTGCTGCGCCTGTTCTTTGGCCTTTTCAAAGCTCAGGTCTTCCGCCTCAGCTAAGTAATTGGCTTTGGCATTCGCATTCGAGGTATAAGATAGACCTGTTTTTACCTCTATTTTTTCATTATCCGTTGTCTGGTAATTTAGTACCAGTCCAGCGCCCTTACCTTCGGCTACTTTCTTGTTACTAATTATCTGTCCTGCTGTAAAGGCCGTCACGCTTGCTGGCTTTTTACTTAGCTCTCCGTAAAAATACATGTTCACCTTTCCTTCCGGATCGTAAATCTTTACATACTTAGGATAGGTACAGACAAAGCCTTCAAAATGGGTATCATCAAGCATCCTGATACCGGCATCGGTGACGATATCACTCTCCCCCTGTTTATTGCCTATATCCAGGATAACATGCGACTGATCATTTTTTGGAAATGTATAGCGCTGAAATCCCACGCGTTTGGTAGCGGTAAGCTCCGCAGTAATATGATAATCGTCCAGCAGCACCTTGTAATATCCCGGCTCGGCCACTTCGTTCTTTCTATCAAAATTTGAACGGTAACCTGGCGCTTTCCGTTCCAGATCGCCAGGTTTAGTAATAATTGCTCCGGTGGTTGGCATGTAGCTTACGCCCCCTACTTGCCATTCGTGAAAATGGACAAAACCTTCAATAGAGTTTTGGCGCGTATCGTAACCAACCGCCTCCCAACCGGAAGGATTACCATAACTTCCGTTAGTTGATGGAGCAAGCTTCGCCATACCATAAGGGACTGCAGCCGGTGTGTAAAAAAACCAGCGGCTATGTGCGGTGCCGATATTGGGGTCAACATATTTTATTAAGACACTCTCTCGTTTGGCACGACATCCAGCGAACATAAGCGCTAAAAAAGCAGCTATAAAACTATAATGGATTCTCATAAAAATCATATAAGAGCAACCGCTCCTCTTTTAATTGTTATCATATTTCGATATCATCGCTTGTATTCGCTGCATCCACGCCTGGTCGACCCCTTCAATTTCAGGTGAACGATTATTCCCAGTAAAACCGGCAAAATAATAATAGGCTTTGGTATCGGTGTTGCGGTTAGCCTTGTTCAGGGCATCAATATTGTTGCGTGCATAGGTAAGCCATTTTTCGTTTTTATCCTGCTCATATAATCTAATCATTCCTTGTGAGCCCCAACCGCACCATGCTGGATTAATGCGGGTTTGGGTTGGATCGGTATTGAATATGTAACCTTTGTATTGTGCATTCCATAACACAGCATTCATTGCATTTCCTATGGCCTGCGCCTTCGCCAGGTAAGATGGGTCATTCATGGCCTGACCGAAAATGATATCAGCCTCAAGCATAATGGCGTTATCGTAAGTAAACTTTTCATAATGTTTGGTACCGGCACCACCGCCATCAATTTTCCAGATGTAAAGTCCGCTTGCTGAATCAAACATATTGTCAACTAGCCAGTCATTCACTTTAACCGCCCAATCGCGATAAGTAGTCTCGCCTGTAATCGTGTACAGTTTTGCAAATAGCTGCATTGCAACGCCATTAGATTGTGTAGGCTTATCTGGCTTAGAGGTGTTCCACCAAAAACCACCGCCATAGGTGCTGTCCCACAACCCACTGTTAATAAGCCAGTCTGCGCACGCTCTGGCTTTTGCAAGATAAGCTGCCTTATCTGCGCCGCTGGTAACCTCGTAAGCCTCAAGATAAACCATGCCGGTAAGGCCATTATCATCCACAAATTTATCACCCGCTGCTCCGGTACCGTTAAGGTTAACAGACGCGAAGTACCCACCCCTGAGATCAGCTTTATCCCAAAAATTTTCCATAAACTCAAATGTCCGGTTCATGTAGGTTAATGGCGAAGCATCCCCTGCGGCGATCAAAGCCGCATCAGCATAAATCTGACTCACGTTATACCATTCGTAGCAGTTATTGGCATGCGTAGTAGTATTTGCCCGATAACTAAAATTTGAGGTAAGTAGGTTATTGGTAATAAAATTTCGTGTTTCCTTCGCCAAGACCAGGTAATCAACAGTTGTTGAAGGCGGATCTACCGGCGGTTTTGTTCCACCGTCCCCTGTGCCAGGATTAGTCTCCTTATCTTTCCCGCAAGAGGAAACCAGCATAGCAACCACGGCAGTTAATCCTAATATCAATTTTTTCATAGTGATAGACGTAAAACAGCACCCGCAATGTGTTGCGGGTGCTAGCCATTTTTATAAAACTGTAACTTTATGGGTATAAGCCGCTGGTTGTAGCATCACATCAACTTTTACGTTCTTCCTGTCGGCAGACGGGTCAAACTTGTAGGTGTATTCCCATTGATCATTATTAACCGGATAGAGATAGAAATATGAGGCCGCCTGCCCACCCGGGGGAACGTTATTTTTTTCTTTGGCCCCCATATATTCATCACCCGCCAGTGTATGCAGGATAAATTTGTAGCGCTCATCCCGGCCCCAGCTAAATTGATAAAATTCAACTGCCACTTTCGGAGCTTCAAACACACCGTTACCAAGGTAATTAAGAGTACTTATCTCTTTGCCGTATGCAGACATATATAACCCGATTGATTGTATCTCTACAGACTTTGTGGTTGCAGAGGTAAAATCGTAACTCAAACGATAGGTTTTTGAATCCCCTGATACGGTTACTGCCGTTGTACCCTCTTTAATGATTCCGTTATCAATGTAGTATTTTTTACCGCCATCACTATTCTTATCAGTCAAGTAATATTCGCCTGCCTTTAAAGCAGTATACACTTCAAACACACCATCTTCAATCTTTTTAAGCTTGACAGCTTTACTCAAATCAGTACCACCTTCCGTGGCTGAACCGGTGACATACAAATCAACGGGATTTTCTGCAAAACCCGCAGGCCGCTCCAATTGCAACATACGCGCGGCCGTTCCCGGTTTAACGTTGGTTCCCTTAGATGCGATAACTGTCCACTTAAGCTTGCCTGTGCTTGATGAGGCAATGCCTGCAGCATTGGCTATCTTATTCAATTCTTTATGGCTGATGCTTAGCTGGGTCTTAACCCCTACACCGTCAGACAAAACCTTGGCAACGGGCTTACTAAAATCTCCTTCTGCTTTATCAAAGGCAACTTCGTAGAGTACAAGACCTTCATCTGTACCAGCGGCATCCCATTTAAAAAGTACGCTCGCCGAACTTGTAGGATCGAGCTTTACATCCGCATTATCATTCGGAGTAGCCAACGTACCTACTGGGTCAAAGTTTAAACTCAGTGATTTGCTGTCTTTTTTGCATGAACTTATAATTGCAAGGGCCGGCAGCAATACGGCAGCAAGTTTCATTATCTTTCTCATAATCTATATTGGTTTAAAATGGGCCTATTTGGTGTAACCCGGGTTTTGACTCAGGTTCTTGTTTAGGTCAACATCATGTGCAGGTATTGCCCAAAGGTAATCGCGGTCAGCATTGAACTTTCGAAGCTGCGTCCTTATATAACCATCATCTGTATTTTGGTCGGTAGAAAATTTTGCGCCATGGATGTAGCCATTCATAACGGTCTCCGCAGTTTTCCATCTCCTTATGTCATCTGGGCGGATACCCTCCATAGCCAGTTCTACCCTGCGCTCGCGACGGATAATGTTGGTCATGTTCGTAGTGCCGGGGTAATCAATCGCTCCGGCGTCCGTAAAGCCCGCCCGCTGGCGCAGTGCACGGATCGTTTTATTCCACACCGTTGCATCCATCTGGCCAAGGCTTTGTTTGGCTTCAGCATAGTCAAGTAAAACCTCAGCATATCTGATCAGGTGCAAATTGTTACCCGATACAAAATTAGCCAGTGCGCTTGGGTCATAGTATTTTCTCCAATAATAGGCAGTGGCTGAAGCGGCCTGCGAGCCGGCGCTGTATTCGTCAAGTCCAGGTTGTACAGGATCGGTACCAGGTTTAATGTAGATAGTCTTGGTAGTATTATTAGCGTTTATCCAGGTGTATCGATCATAAACGATGGTTGCAGTTAAGCGAGGATCACGATTTACGTATGGATTATTCTCTATGTATCCGGATCCGGTTTCTCTTATTCCTTTTCCGTTCAGCATGATGTAATCATCAACCAATTCCTGCGTGGGCGCCATACTGCTAACCCGGCCGCCCACAGTGCGCGGCGCAAAGTCCCAGAAGTTTTGCCAGGTGCGCAGGGTTGGTACGTATTGCAAGGAGAGGATGCTTTCTTTAGTATTCTTGTTGACGTTAGGATCGCTGAACAACGCGCTGTAGCTGGTTTCCAGATTATAGGCCCCGTAAGTTTCCTGCTCGTTCATTAGTTTTTCACAAATGCTTACCACGTCTGCCATACGGTCGCCCTGATACAATAACACCCTCGCCTCTAAAGCAAGTGCAGCGCCTTTGGTGATACGGCCGTTCTCATTTGCGGGTAAAGTTGTACTTGATGGCAAGTCGCTTACTATTGCTTCCAATTCATCAATAACAAATTTCACTACTGCGGCCTTAGGCGAGCGTGATATCGTCTGCGCCTCCTCTGGTGTGATGTCTTTATCAACCAGCGGAACATCGCCATACCACTTTGTAAGATTAAAATGCTCAAATGCGCGTATAAAACGGGTTTCAGCTATTAGTCTTGCCTTCGTATCAGCTGATAACGTTGTATTTTTGTCAATGTTCGCCAGAAAAATATTGCAGGATTTTATGGCTGAATAATAGTTGTTCCAGTCGCCGGCAAACTTTCCGGTTTGTGAGGTAGCGTTACCGCTGGCAATCAGGTTCAGGTCGCCGGACGGTGAATAGGCGTTATCTGATAGCGCTTCGGCATCGAAGTACAAATTGCTGTTATATATAAGGCTGTAATTATTATTAAGAGCGTTATACACGTTGGCATCAACTTGCCAGAAAGTAAGATCAGAGAACCGGTCTGTGGGTGCAATATCAAGTTTTTTACAACCTGTTGCCGCTATAACCGCAACAGACACGATCAAAAGCTTTTTAAAAAATTCCATTTTCTTCTATTTTAATTATAATCTGTTCTTAGAAAGTTATATCGAGGCCTGCTCCATAAAATACCGGCAGAGGATATTGCCTTGCACTGTTTGATGGTGTCGTAGCACCATTAGATTGGACCGGGCTTAGACTGTTATTAAACTCCGATGTTTCCGGATCAATAAACTTCAGCTTACTTAGCGTTGCCAGGTTTTGGCCTATAAGTGACAAGCGAAGACGTTGGATGCCCAGTCTTTTAGTGATTGCCGGGCTAAAGCTATACCCTATATTTACGTTTTTTAAGCGCACATAGGCGGCATCATATTTATAAAGATCTGAACCGGTACGCCAGTTGTTGGTATTTGATGACGAGCCGATGTTCGCCAGTATTGGGTAACGTGCATCTGGATTGCTGGGTGACCATATATCGGTTTGATGTTCATACACAGTAGCACCATAACCATAATGAAAAGGCTCGACCAATTCTCCGCGAAGGAATGCATCGCGCTTACCGACACCCTGGATAAATAATGACAGATCGAAACCTTTGTAATTGATACGGTAAGTGAATCCAAATGTATAACGAGGGAAAGGGTTACCTAAAATAGTTTTATCCTTCTCATCTATAATACCGTCACTATTACGGTCTTTAAACTTCAAATCGCCTGGCTGTACGCTATTACCGGCAATCTTTGGCGAATTGTCAATATCCTGCTGGTTTTGAAAAAAGCCATTTGTTTCGTAGCCGTAGTATTGCGTAACCGGCTGGCCAACCCGTCTGATCAGTTGGAAAACATCCTGGTTGTAAATGGTTTCGTTTGCACTGCCTGTTAATTTTAGCAATGTATTCTTATTGTCAGCAATGTTTAAGCTAAAGCTCTGGCTAACTTCTTTGCCACGTAAGTTGTAAGTGATAGCAGCTTCCCAACCTGTGTTGCGCACCTTTGCGACATTGTAATCAGGAGAGCCGGCACCAAAAATAAATGGCACATCGGCACGGGGGGCGAGGATATCGCTTCTTATCTCCCTGAAATAATCAAAGGTGGCTGTTATTTTATCATTAAACAGGCCTGCATCCAAGCCGATGTTCAATTTAGCCGCTTTCTCCCAGGTTATATCGCGGTTCGCAATTATGGTACCTGCGCCGCCAACAATATTATTACCATAACCATACGCATTGGGATAATTAAAGTAGGTGGTTTGATACTGATAGTTGTTAACGTTCTGATTACCAACTGTACCGTATGATGCCCGCAATTTTAATGTACTCAGGGTATTTTTAATCGGTTCCATGAACGATTCCTGGGTAATTATCCACCCGGCACTTACAGACGGGAAGAAGCTTGCTCTATTACCCGACGCAAATTTTGATGAAGCATCTTCGCGGAATAAAGCTTCAAACAGATACTTTTCTTTATAGGAGTAATTTAGTCGACCAAAGACAGAAAGCAAGCTGTAAGAGTTCACGGCGATACTGTTGGTTGAGTTTTGGGTATCTACAATAGTACCGGTAGTTGGCGTACCTAATAGCGGATCGGTTAACGTTTTTTGTAATTGAAAACCTCGCTGGCTATAAGTTTCGCTCGATACACCTAATTGTACCTTAAAGTTATGGTCATAGATTCTTTTCGTGTATTCAGTCGATAATTTTGTGTTTGTTAATAATGATTTACTGTTGCCGTCTAAAACAGTCAGGTCATTACCGTATACACCTGCAGGAAGATAATCAACTTGCGTCCGACGAAAGAATGTACCGTTATTCTGAATAGTACCACCAAATTCTCCAATTAACTTCAGATCATTGGTGATGCTTAACTGACCATTGAAAGCACCAAATATCTCGTCATTATCAGCCTGGTTATAACCACCTTTTTCTAACACGCCATACTCGTTATATTGTGATGCGACCGGATTAGTAAGGTAATTACCATTCTCGTCTTTCCAGTTATAATTATATGGAACGCGGTTGGCATCAGCAAAGATGTTATTGTCGCCAACGCTGTTTGTTTTATTACGGGTTTTCGTATAATTTAAAATGATATTGGATCTGAATTTTCCCACGATAGACGTTTGATTCAACCGTAGATTATACTTTTGGTAACCGAAATCAGCACCAGTGCCTCCATTGCCAATAAGGTTGCTTCCCTGGTTCTGGTAGCCCGCCGAAACGTAATAGGAATTATTTTGGCCACCGCCACTAAAGCTTACGTTGTGCGATTGCAAAGGTGCTTTCTTCAACAAGTGTTCTATATCCCATGTTCCGTTACCCTCTTCTTTAAGCGCCTGTATTTGCTCCGGCGTGTAAGCAGGCGGCAGACCAGAGTTAACAAGGGATTGATTTTTATAATAGGCGTTATCCCATGCATCAACCTTGTGCACCAATACCCTGGCATCTTGATAGCCGAAACTACCGTTGTAGTTAATCGTTGGTTTAGAGTTAATGCTGCCAGCTTTGGTAGTTACTAATAGTACCCCATTTGCCGCACGTGAACCGTATATAGCTGCCGAACCCGCATCTTTAAGTACAGATACACTGGCGATATCATTGGGATTAAGCGTATTTAAGTTACCGCCAACTACACCGTCAATTACCACCAAGGGAGTGTTATCCCCAAGTGTACCCACACCGCGAATGTTAACTGTTACATCACTTCCCGGATTAAGATTTGTTTGCTGGATAATTAGGTTAGGCGACTCTCCTTGTAACGCCTGAAAAGTATTGAGTACTGGTTTGTTCTCAATATTCTTTGAGCTGATGGTACCGACCGCACCCGTTACGTTAATGCGTTTTTGCGTACCATAACCTACAACCACTACTTCATTAAGGCTGGTATTATTGGGCTTAAGAGTTATATTGATTTCTTGTCGGGCGCCAATTGTACTAGTTTGAGTGGTATAGCCGATGAATGAATAAGTTAAGCTACGGCCGGCATATGCATCAGGGACATTCAAACGGTATTGTCCGTTCGCATCGGTAGTGGTTCCTACAGTTGTGCCTTCTATGCTGACGTTTACCCCTGGCAAAGGCTGATTGTTCTCATCGGTAACTCGGCCTGTCACTGTTTTATCAAAGTGACTTACTGCGGCATATCTGCTTGTTGCAACGGTGGCGGCCTGCGCTGCACCGCCTGCCCCTGCTGCCATACAGAGCAATGCGAGCATGGGCCGGCTGTAAAGGCGTTTGAGCTTTACATCGTGTAGTAATTTCAATCTCATAATTATTGGGTTAATTTGGTTTGGTTATTTATGATCTGTAGCAAGCGGTAAAGGACTATCACCGGCCAAGTTATGCGCGTGATCTTCCTTCCAATATTTTTCTATGTTTTCCAAGGAACGGCCTTTAGTTTCCGGGATCAATCGCCAGGTAAGCCACAACGCGGGAGAGCAACAAAGGGCAAACAGCCAGAACGTCCATGAGGGGCCAAGACCTTCCAGCATCCAAGGTGTCAACTGCCCCACAAGGAAGTTGCCTATCCATAACGAAAGTGTTGCTAATGACATTGCTTTGCCACGCACCGCATTGGGAAATATCTCACTTACAATAACCCAGCATACCGGGCCGAACGAAAAAGCGAAACAGGCAATAAATGTCAGAATGAAAATAAGTATCCAGGGTCCGGAGGTAACGTTTAGAGCGAACAAGATACCTATAATAAGCAAAGCAGTAACGGCTCCTCCCACTCCCGCATAAAGCAGGGGTCTGCGTCCCCAAATATCAATAGTAAAGATGGCGACAAATGTGAAAACAACATTTACTATGCCGATAGTTACCTGGCCTCCTAAAGCGCTGTTTAATGTAAATCCAGCCTGCTCCAAAATCCGCGGGCCATAATATATTACTGCATTTATGCCACACACCTGAGAAAGAAAGGGCAAGAGCAGTCCGATCCAAAGCGCTTTACGATAGACCGGTTTAAAGAGTTCTTTTAAAGACGTATCGCCATCATCGAGCTGTTTGTTAAAAGCATTTATTTCACTTACTGCCGCTTCTTCGCCGTCTATTTTAATCAATATGAGTTTAGCTTTTATATGATACCCTTTAAGCAACAACCATCTTGGCGACTCGGGTACTGCAAATAGCGACAGCAAAAAAATTCCCGCAGGTAATGCACCCAAGCCCAGCATAGCGCGCCATACTTCAGCAGAAAATATTGTCTGCATATTGCTGCCTGTATAGGTATCATGCGTATGCCCTGCCAGGTAGGCATTAGTGAAATAAGCCACAACTATTCCAATGGTCAAGGCTAATTGGTACAGCGAAACCATCATACCACGATACCGCGATGGCGAAAACTCAGATATATATAAAGGCGACACCATTGACGCTACTCCTATACCCAGACCACCTATCAAACGGAAAATGATAAGCGCCGTAAACGAACCTGACCACATACAACCTAAAGCCGAAGCCAGGAACATTATGGCCGATATGACAAGCACTGGTTTGCGACCATATTTATCACTAAGCTTACCCGAGAAACTTACACCTGCAATACAACCTAACAGGGCACAACTCACAAACCACCCTTCGCTTACTGCATCAAGGGAAAAATCATTCTTAACCAAACTTACTGTGCCGGATATTACAGCCGTGTCGAACCCGAAAAGAAACCCACCCAAAGCGGCCACCAGGCATATGAGGTATAGGTATGCAGTTCCCTTTTTCACTGTTGCATCTTGCATTGTTGTTGCCATAGCTATTATTTCAAAAATGCTTTAATAACTTTGATACGACCGCTGCCAGTGTTGGTGAGTTTGTAGGAGCCCGCCGCAGCAGGCACGACAAATGTTTCGGCATAAGCGAATTGCCTTTTCGTACCATCCGCAGTTTGTAGTAGTACAGCTTGGCCCTCTACCAACATTAGTACGTGGCAAGTATTATCCGTATCCACTTCTATAGAATTATCGAATTCCATACGGTGCACATCATAAAAATGCTCGGGATGAGTCCGCAGGTGTAATAGGTCAAAATCCGGCGCGCTTTTAATTAACTGTGGTTTTGAAATCAGTTCCTGCTGCACTTTATCGCCTTTGCGGGAGAAATCAAGATTTTTAAAGGCGTGATCAATATTGATAGGCCGCGGTTTGCCATCTAGGTCCAGCCGAACCCAATCGTACATTTTAAAGGTAAAAATGTAAGGCGTAGCGCTAATCTCCAGTACCAGGTTACCCGCGCCCGCACTGTGTACCGTGCCATTGGGAATCAGAAATAAATCATGCTTTTTAGCAGAGTGCACCTGCACATATTTTTCGATATCAATAGTTTCACCCTCGTCCTGACTGCCTTCCAGGGCTGATTTAAAGACTAGCGGATCGATGTCTCTCTGAAAACCCAAGTATACACTCGCGTTTTCATCACAGTCAAGAATATAGTAGGTTTCATCCTGCGTAATATTTTCACCAAAGTTTTCTTGTATATAGCTAAGGCTCGGATGGCACTGAATTGAAAGATTACCTCCATCATAAGTATCCAGAAAATCAAAACGAATAGGAAATTCGTCACCGAAACGCGCTGTATGTTCCCCTAACACGTTTTGGTTATTACTGAACATAAGAGTATCAAAAGATACTTCGAGCAGGTTGCCGTCGCTTTCAAACACCAAGCCGTTTTCGGGTACAATTAATTCAAATGACCATGCCAGGTTCATCACATCTTTATTCAAGCCGCTGATATGCTCTTTCATCCACTGCCCGCCCCATGCACCGGGTTCAAACCAGGGGCGTACCCTTAGTACCGAACGGCTTAGTTTATCAAGCCCTGCTTTAAGGTCTTCATTAAGCATCCAGTTGATGGTATCGGGCCACTGCGCATCGGCCATTACATCAATACGATTGAGAATATCTTTCTTATGCTGATTGAGCAATACCCAATCCACAAAATAAAAGCGCTTGTACATTTTAAAGGGTTCCGACAATTCAGTAGTTCCGAGATTGCAAATACTGCCTGCGCGCATCCTGAACTGAACTTCATTTTTAGGCAAGTCAAAGTAAATCAACGGAACTTCCCAACCCGTCAAAGCAGCGCCGATGCCGATCACGATATTAATAGGGAAATTATTATCCGGCGCTTGCTCTGCAATAGCCGTCTCAAATAAATCAACTAATTTCAATTTTGCTTTGGTACCCCATACAGCATCATCCTCACCAAGAAAAGGAGCAACCATTTCTTCTACTACTGCTACCCGCTTTAAGTAGTCAGCAGTAGAAATCCAGTTGACATTTAACTGTTTTTCATCAAAACAACGTTGAAGACCCAGTTTAATACGATCCCAAAATACTCCGCCAAAGCCGTCTATCAACACCGATTTATGTTGAATGATATAGTTGGCCAGCGAATCAAATCCGTTAAAAATTTTGCCGCTCGCTAAATGTTCTGCAGGGTAAATGTCGTAGTCGCTAATTTCTAAAGAGCTTTTGCTTAACCTTGCAGGCATGATATATTGCTGCGTCTTGCGAAGCTCAGGATAAATTGCGTTTTGCTGAACTATTTCAGGGAAATCCAAATTCATAATTGTATTAATGTATGTACATAATCTATCACGCAACTGCGCAATAGGTAACGCCTTTAACTTGGTAAATTAGTGGTATTTGTTAGTTTATAATGTACAAACATATGAACAAAAACACGATATCCAAATAAAATCAAACTTATTTTTAAGCTTACATTAGTTGTTCAGAAAAAAAAGATGGTGTATGATTTACAATATGTACATACATTTGTAGTGACTTATATTATTGTCTATAATTGCTGTATCAAGCATTATGAAATACGCAATCGATCATAAAAGCCCCATTCCCCTTCACGCACAAGCGGAGGAATTATTGAGAAAACTGATAAGTCAGGAGGAATATCAAAACGGTAAATTATTGCCTAATGAAGTGGAGTTGTCAAAGCTTTTAGCTATTTCACGCACAACTTTGAGGCAAGCTATCAACAAATTGGTGTATGAAGGCTTATTGATACGTAAGAAGCGTGCAGGTACAAAGGTTAATCAGTCAACGGTAAGTTCTAAATCTAACAATTGGCTCAGTTTCTCGCAAGAGATGAAACTAAGGGGCATCGATATTAAAAATTTTGAATTACATGTTACCTGGGTATTTCCAGATGAAACGCTAGCCAATTTTTTCGAAATCAATACAGACAAAAAAGTACTTAAAATGGAACGTGTACGTGGAAAAAGCGACGGGCCATTTGTTTACTTTATCTCCTACTTTCATCCGCGGATAGGCCTCACGGGCGACGAGGATTTTAAACGCCCCTTATACGAACTACTTGAAACAGATTATTACACTATTGCAAGTTTATCAAAGGAAGATATAAGCGCCCACGCAGCAGAGGAGGTGATCGCTGAGAAACTCCAAATCAAGCGGGGAGACCCTGTGCTTTTTCGAAAACGCTTTGTTTTTGACCAGGGGGAGCGACCAATAGAGTACAACCTCGGCTACTATAAAGCTGATAGCTTTGTTTACTCGATTGAAAGCCGCCGATAATATTTATAGCCCTTTGTTCGTACCTACGCTATAAGTCGGTCGTGCCAAATCATTCTGATTTGATTTAGTCAGGCATTGACTTCCGGCATTTATCAATTTGTACTGATCGTAAATCTCGCTGCCCTGTGGCGTTGTTACGTTCAAACCACCTGATGCTGTTATCTGAAAATGTTGCAAAAAGTAGGCCTTGTTGTGTCAAACTTGGATTCAGTATGATCCAGCAATTGTCACCGCCGGATAAAGTGTGTACTTAAATACTCGTTGTGGAATTTGTAATAGAAGCAAAGGGACTCAGCAAGAATTACCCTGAAAAGAAGGCGCCGGGTTCATGGCACCAAAGATAAAACCAGGGTCTTTAACGCTTATTCGGATGATCTGACCCAAAAGTTTTATGAAGCACACCGGCAATTGTCCGAGGTTAACGTGATGATCACTGCTGATATCATCAAGAACAAATTGACCGGAAAGGAGGAAAAGCCGCATCTGTTAATTGAGATTTTTAAAGAACATAACCTGCAAATGGCTACACTCGTGGCAAATGAAAGCTACAGCTAAGGCACACTGACCTGTTTCAAAACCGCTTTCAACCATACACAGGATTTTATTATATGGAAATACAAAGTCAACGATTGTGATGTTCCGTAGGTTTATTAAACTTTCGTATCTGATGACGATTCTATTTTCCAAGGGGACGCTGCCACTGTCAAAATAATAAGGCAGTAAAGAACATGAAGAACATTAGCAAGATCACCCGAAAATGCTATGCGAGCGGATGGATAACAGCCAGCCCTTTCCTTAACTACAAACATACCATGAAAAGAGTGGACAGGGTTTTTCTGACCACAGATAAATTACAAAGCATAGTTGACAAATCATTTGCAGCAGACCGTTTGACGCAGGTAAGGGATATATTTATTTTTTGTTGCTCCACAGGGTTGGCTTTTGTAGATATTCAAAAATTGCGGTATAATACATTGTCAAAGGGTTTGACGGTGCAAAATGGATATACGTCAACCGGCAGAAAACCACGGTATAAGTGTACTGGAGTTCCCGTCAATTCACACTATTTGTCATCTTCCATCACAAAGATTGATCTGCAAGCCTGGGGTTTACCAGAAGCCACATAAAAAGCCGTCCCATTATAAGTGGGACGGCCTTAGCTGAAATTTTCGGTTTGAACAACGGAAATTACAAATTGGAGCTCGTAATTATGTTTGAAAATCCGGTAAGCTGTATACCATGCCAAACCCCGGTAATTATAATTGCCTTCCCGGAAACGTTTCCTGTTAATGTTGCCTTATATGCACTGCTAAGCTTTTGCCTTTTAGCATAAACCGTCACCAATTGGCGTGTTTTAGCTTCAACTTTAAGGTGCAGTTTCTGATTGACCAAAGCGGTTTGAACAGATTCCCTTACGCCGGGGGAAAAAGTCCAATCCGCGTTTCCGGTAACGATCTTATCTGCGCTTATCAAGATCGGGACAGCAAATTTGACTGATGCCGATTCATCAAGCGTAATGCTGTCTGCAATCGCAGAAAATTCAGAGATTTCAGCTTGATCAGGCAATTCAACGACCGCATCTACATCTGCGACTGAATTGTTGTCAATAGTTCGGCTGAATATCCGGACGGAATCCCTCGTAGCACGGCTACTGTCACCGTTAAAAAACTCTACTTTTTGAAACTGAAATTTTTCTTTTTCTGGGAGGATTGATTCCGAACCGCCCGATCTTACGTTGCGGTCCTTTTTACAGGACACCAGGACAGCAATGATGATCAGTAGGAGATAAAACGATTTGGTCATGATGTTTTTCAGATACTATTCTTTAGTAGGATAAACAACGTAGGTACGGGTAGGTGCCGCACTTCGTGCACCGACAGGGTGTTCAGATACAACGAGTGAAGTTGTAGAATATTCTACACCGGAATAAACGCCTCCTGCATTGATGATCTTTTGCGTGTTCACGCCCTGCATCGTTGCCGTATAAGGAAGCTTTACCGTGTGATGCATTGCTTTGAACTCATAGGTTGATACCGTATTCGGAGGGACGTTGATCGTGTATCCTTCTGTCAGGCTGACGGTCCTGGAACTGTTTGTACCATATTGCATTGATTCCTGCGTGCCTTGCTCAAAAGTGTAATTACCGCCAATGTTGATGATTTTAAATAGTGATACCCCTACTGTCACCTGACCACTTTTCCGCGTCGTGATACCGTTTGTTTCTGAGAAAGAACTGGCATCGGTCTTACTCTCGTTGAACTGAAGGTTTCTGGTAACGACACCCGATGTATTATTGGTAAACTCTCCTGACCGTAATACCGTAGGAGTGGTCGAGGTGATCTGGGCACCATCGGCAGAGACCTGTACGCTTTGAACGGTAAATTCGTCATTCGGAATGATATTAAATTGTTGTGCGAACGAGTTGTTCAGTTTATTAAAACTGATATTGCCATTGGTACCGTCCAATACATAGTTATAAATATCCCACGGCCCGTTGGGACCAGTCCCTAAGATATCCTGATTTTCAAAATAATAACCATCATTGCTTGCGTTAAGCATAAAGTCCCAGGAAAAACCGAACAGACTGGTGGATCCGCTTTGTTGCGTATAAAGCACATAGCGATTTGGGTCGCTTGCATATGAACCCGCTCCTATAGGTGCCTGCTCCTTTGAAGAATAGATCAGGTAAGGGATTCCTGATGAAGCAGGTAAAAACTGCAGCCTGAAAAGCTGTGCATTGTTAGTGGCATTATACGGTGCCAAAACCACTTCCTGCCCTCTGCCCTGTGATTGAAAAGTGTTCTTTCCGAAATAGGAATCTTTGGTCTGGATAAAGAAATCGATTCCGTTCAATTGATAAAGATCAGAAAAAACATCCTGGGTCAGCAATTTGGCAGCTTTCTTCGGCTTTTTGGGGAATTTTGTAGAATCCAATTGAAAAATGGTATCTCCTGCCAAGTGCAAAGAGGTCATTTTTTTTAACGAAGATTGAGTTTCCGGCTCAACTGCAGCTTTTTGGAGATTGGATTCTTTTTTACAAGAAAACAGGGCGCAAGCTAGCACCATTGAGTAAAAGATCTTTTTCATAGAGATTATTTAAATAAACGAATTGGTTAATTACTCATTTGGTTCATGAAGCTTTGCAAACGGGTCCGCTGAACCTCATCTTGCAATTCTTTAAGACGTTTGCTGTCTGAATATTCAATTTTCTGGTTAGACTGAGCAGTCATTTTACCATTTTCGAATCGGAACTTAGTGGTGACAATCAATCGGTCGATCACTTCTACATAGTATAAATTCTCTATGTTTTCACCGTTTTCTTGCAAAACATCTTTATTCAAAGGCTGTCCATATTTCCTTAAGAATTCTGTTTTTTCAGTACCTATTTCGTTGACGTTGGCGAATACGCTGCTTTGCTTAATTCTGCCGCTTTTCTTCAAGGTTGAACAGCTCGTAAACAGCGCTAAAAAAAGAATTGCGTAAAATATTTTCATACCCTCATTTCTCAATAGTTAAAGTTACGCTAATTTTAACATATCTGTTAAAATTAGCGTAACTAAGCTGTTACATGATTTCAAACATTTGTATAACAATGTATTATGACTATAAAAAAGTATTAAGTTTAAAAACGATATATTTGAAGGCATCATTTCTTTCGCTAATGTATATTATGAATTAACGAAAGGTTAATCAATTTTACGATGATAAAACACAATATCAACTTTGAAAAAGCGAGCTTTAAAGACTTCGAATCCATTCCTAAATTGGATGTTTTTGAACGCGCAGCGTTGTTCCAGGATTTTACAGATCACATGGAAGCGAACGGTCAGATGAACTTTCGTTTCCTGACCAGTAAAAAAGGAAATGGACCGGAAATGTGGGTGTCATCCCCATATAACATTACCCCCCGATTATGTGTAAGTTTGGTATCGAACGACTATTTGAATTTTACCCAGCATCCTAAGATCAAAGCGGCGACCATTGCTGCGATAGAACAATATGGTACAGGAGCTGGCGCTTCACCCTTAATAGGCGGGCATCACGAATACCACGAAATGCTTCAGCAAAAGATAGCAGCTTTTTTTGGGCGTTCACCTGAATCAGCGTTGATCTTTACCACCGGGTACACGGCAAATAGCGCCTCTTTACTTGCCCTGCTTAAAAAAGATGACCTTGCTATAGTAGATATGGCAGTTCATGCCAGCGTATTTGAAGGCTGCAAGGAGACTAATGTAAAGATGTTCCTGCACAATGATCTCGGCATCCTGGAAAAGGCGCTTAAAGATGCACAGGATAAATACAAAACAAGGATGGTGATCATAGACGGCGTCTATTCACAGGATGGTGACCTTGCCAGGATGAAGGAGATATTGGAACTGACCAAAAGGTATGGAGGATACCTGATGGTAGATGATGCGCATGGTATCGGTGTTTTAGGAAAACATGGCAGAGGTGCAATGGAAGTATTCGAATTGACCGACCAGATCGACATCATATCAGGCACGCTAAGCAAAGCATTTGGTCATGTAGGCGGTTTTATCGTTGCTGCTCCCGAGATCATAAATTTCTTGAAATATCAGTCCCGGCAGCAGGTCTTTTCTTCTACCTCTACACCAGCTGCGGCCGGATTGCTTAAAGCGATCGATCTGATCGATGAAGAACCATTCTGGCGACATCGTCTTGCCGAGAATGTAGCGTACTTTAAAAGGGGGTTATTGGATCTTAAATTAAATATTGGCGACACCGCTTCAGCGATCATTCCGGTCAAAATCGGTGACCCTCACAAAACCGGTATAGTTGGAAAACTTCTGCTGGAAGCTGGTGTTTATGCCAATACCATCGTCTATCCCGGCGTCGCGCGTAAGAATGCGCGGATCAGGACCAGCCTAATGGCGACCCACACCAAAGAGCACCTGGATAAGGCGCTAAATGCATTTGAGTATGTAAATCAAAAACTGCGAATTTCGGTGTAAATTTGCACGTGGCAAGAAGTCAATATAAAGGTCCAATTAATGACAAAGAGCGTTCTAAGCTCAAATTGATCGAAGGCGTCGGAAAAGTGATTCGCGAAAACGGCTACAAAGGACTGACCGCTTCTAATATCGCTAAAAAAGCCGGCGTACACCGCAGTCTTATTTATGTTTATTTTGAAAGTCTGAACGCACTCATAGAAACTTACGTCAGAGGTAAGGATTATTTTGTAGGTGCCGAAGGTAATGCAGGAGAAGAGTTGAGTAAGGCAGAAGCCTCTTCGTCTTCAAAAGATATTCTTGAAAACATGCTCATTAATCAGATGGACTACTTTATCCGTAATGAGGAATGGCAGAAGATCATCCTGTGGCAGATAAGCGAAAGAAGTCAGGTAATGTACGAGATCGCTGAGCAACGGGAAAAACTCGGAGAGGATTTCTTCTCAATGGCAGAGGTTGAACTTGCCGGCAAAAACATTGACCTTCGGCCGGTTGCAGCCTTGCTGGTCGCCGGAATCTATTATATGGTACTTCATACCAAATCAAATGACAGTTTATTTTGTGGAATTAACCTGAACACAAATGACGGCAAGGAACGTGTCAGGCAAGCCATAAAAAAAATTCTTAACGACACCTACGGACCTGCCAAATCACCTGACAATGAGGGATTTTGACTTGACCACCTCTCCTGTGATCGTTCATCCAAGGCAATGCATTACTTTCATTTTGGATAAGGTCAGCATCAGCTAATATAGTATAGTATTCTGAAATGTTGAAGTGCTCTGAACTGAAACGTCTATAGCTATTTATCATATCGCTAACCAATAAACAACCGACTTCATAATGCATATACATCCATTTATGTAAAAGCGACGCTATCAGCCAATTTTATTGGAGGTAATTGTCCTGTATACGAAGGAACCAATTTTGCCAATGCGCCAAACGCTCCATCGAGGTGACAATCAAAATTTCTAAGTTTCCGGCAACGATTGGAGATAATCAATACAAAGTGTTCAAATCACACTGACTGACAAATGATCTTACTTTGTCACAAAAACGATATACCAATGCAAAAAATAAAGAAAGTTAACAAGTCCCCCTATTATAAGCTGTTATCTATGCATGACATAGTCTGAGGGCAACATACCAAATTGCTTATAGAAGCTCCTGCCAAAATAACTCTGACTGCTATAACCCACGATATCCGATATTTCTTACATCTTCATCTCCCCGGCGGACAGGAGTTCTGCGGCCTTTTTAAGGCGGGCAAGATTGATCAGTTCGTTGGGCGACATGTCGGATATGGACTTGATCTTACGATACAAGGTAGCCCTGATGGCAGCCTTCCGTTTCATAATCCTGAAGTAATTTTTAAAAGAATCGCCGATAACTGAGCTATCTGTATAAAACAAAAGGCTTACCGTTAGACAAGCCTTTTTTTAGTCAATTACTCTACAGGTATCTAAGCTGTAAATTACAACAAATATAACTTATATTAAGTAATCGTAAAAAAAATGTATAACTAAAAGTTTTACGGTATTTTATCAGTCAATTCCCGTTTCGAGATATAGTTTCAGTTCCTTACGTATAAACGCCAGCGACTCCTGCAAATGATTATCAACCGTATTAGGCGATATATCCAGTTTCTTGGCGAGTTTTAATCGTGAAAGATCTTCTTCAAGATATAAATGCATCACCTCGCGGCGCCTGCTGGTTAATCTTGACAGGGCCATTGTTAAAGCGCTACGATATTCTTTTCGCTTGTACTGCACTTCTGCAGAAACACCGCATTCATCCTGCGAAGCTATAGTGATAGCATCTGCGACTTTACGTGCCGTGCTCAGTTTACGCAACTCATCAATATAACTGTTTTTAGAATAAGTATATAGTAAAGGGAAAGCGTCAGTCACATCAGTAATCTTATCCCAGTTCTCCCAAAGTTTGAGGTAGGCTTTTTGTAATATATCAAGAGCGGTTTCCTTATCACGGCATATATTTACAACAGCAGCATAAAGCTTTCTATGGGTTGTGTGATAGACTGATGTAAATTGCTTGGCTTTAGCGTTTTTCACTATCATAAACACAGGTTTAGTGATGTGCTTTAAAGTTGCTAATAGCATATTAAGTTGACGTTAACCAACTATTTACTTTATAATATCAAGACGATTAATGTGTCAAAATGTATGACATACCTTACATTGACAGATTATGTAAATAAACTGAGTAGAAGTGAAGGGTACCATAAAAAGAATCGAATATATGCGAAACTAGCGTTTGCGGACTTGGTGACCGTTAGTCGCTTCCATTGAGCGCGCAACGGATAATTTAAATAACGCCGGTAGCTTCAACTTGTCAATTTACTTCCAGGCTCATGCTGGTAAAGTCGATCTTCAGCCGTTGGAAACTGCCGAAGATATCCAGGCCCATATTGCCATAAAACAGATCGGGTTCCTGGCCGACCGGGGTGGTACGGACGCTGATCGCCGGCATACCGAAGGTCTTCCCGGAAACTTTAAACTTTACGTTCGGGAGCTTGAAGGCCTCTGCGGTGTTAATGGTACCTCCCACCCCTCCGGTACGCAACTGGTAGGCTTGGCCACTAGTCTTGACAAGCTTTTCAAAACGCCGGTAAAACGGCGCATACAGCACCGACGTGCTAGCACCGCTGTCAAAACGAAAGGGTAAAAGCTGACCGTTCACTTCGTATGCCACGATTGGCATCGCGCCGTCCAAAGCCATATTGGAAGGCTGCATACTTAAGGGTTTCACGGGTATTTCCAGCCGGCCATCGCCATAAAAGGTCATTTGCCTGAGCTGCGCCATCAGCGGCTCACCGATGATGCCCTGCTGCCGGTAACCGGCTTGCTTAAATTCCAGCATGCTGTCAGGCAGCAGCAGGAAGATGACATGCCGCAACAGGATCGGTCCGAGCCAAAGACTGTCCGCCACCGCCAGCGATGATTGCACCGTTTGTCCGGTAGTGCCTGCGCCGAGGTCAAGTTTCACCGGGTAAACCCGCATGTGGAGTTTTTTGGCACTGCTTTCGGTGATGACAGAAATATTGGCTCCGGTGTCAAATACGAGGTCGCAGGTATCAGTGCGATGACCGACCGGCAGTTGTAACAACCCTATCTTATCTTTACGCCAGTGCAGGATTGCGTTGCGGTTTTGGATGATTGCTTGCTCGGGCACTTCAGCAATGGCGCCCCATAAGGCGATGCTATTTTCCAGGTCAGCACGTTCGGCGCTGTCCGTTTTGCACTGTGTGATAATGGAACGGTAAGCATTCGCCGCTTGCTGATAGCGATAAAGCTTGATGGCATTATCCGCTTCGAGGTTGAACAGCGCTTTGCGCAGGGTGTCGTTCAGCGCTTTCGGGAAGTTTTTAAGCAATAGTGCTATCGTTTGACCGGACGCTTGCGGACGGTTATAGGCATTATGTAGTACTGCCTGGTAAAAAAGACGTTCAGCAGGCTTTGTCGTGGTGCTGTCAGCGTTGAATTCGCGTTGCAGTCCGAAGTAGTTTCTTTCGTGGTAAAGTTCGGCAAGCCGGGACTGGCAAAAAGATGCCTGTCCTATCAGACAAAACAGCAGTACAAGAAAGTTTCGCCGGCAGAATTGCATTTCCTAAATTAAACAAACTGGCGGCCATAAACAAGGAAGAAACCAGAAAGCTCTTCAGAAAATATCCAGCTCACTTGTCCTATAGCGATAAGCCGATCGCTTTTTGCCGATCGCAATCGATACGAAGTAATGATCGTTTGATTGTTACTATTGGTCACTTTGATATACCGATCGGCGTTGTCACTTCAGGGTACTGGTGCTTTATACAGCGTGGACCGCTTCTACGTCGAGGTTACCTATCATCAGGAAAAGAACGGGATCTTGGTAATGTGTGCCTTTGATGGATCTGAAGGGTTGGCGCTTATCTAGCGAGGTTGATATTTAAGCCCCCTTCCGCAGCGGGCATCGTACTTGCGCTAAAAGCATGTATATATTCACTTGTTGTAGATAATCGAAATTCATCGATTATCTTATAATTTTTGGTACATATTTTAGCATGATAATAGCTCCGAAAATTCAACAGCCCAGCAGTTGTGGTTGCCAGGCCGTACATAATAATAAAAAAGGCACTATCAATTAATAGTGCCCAAATTAAAACTGAACTTTCAAAAAACTATCTCGAAGTAAATGTACCCGTGTAGTTGCCTTTTAAATTCTTGCCCGCCGCGGTTGTAACATCCATATTTACTTCAAAACCGTCACGGTTTTCTTTAACAGAAATTTTGCCACCCGTAATTAAATCTCCATTGGGCATTTTTGCGCTAATTACAGTGCCTCCGGTAAAGTTTAAAGATGGGTTATAGCCATTGCCTTCACGTTTGAAGGTGTAATCGCCTGTTTCTAACTTACTTTTTTTAACCCAGATGAATTGCACAATGTCTGTAGCTTCCTGCCCGTAAACGTATAAGTATAAATTTCCGTCGGCAGAGAGGAAATCCCCGCGTATGCTGTTAATGGTACGGCCATCATAGCTATAGCTACCTTTTGCATTACCAGCATCCGGATTCACATCCTCTTCGTTACTTTTATTGCACGCACTGAATGCAGTTAATATAATTAACGCTAAACATGATAGGGTAATGATGTTTCTTGTTGTTTTCATGGTACTGTTTTTATAAATGATGAACTTGTTTTTATTGATCAATGATTAAATTTAGGTTACGTTAATAGGCTTTTTTTCCATCAATGAGCAACGAGGTGTTATTGCCGAGGGAATACGCAAAGAGAGATGAGTAAAAATAAAATTGCGGCTTTTACTTATCAGCACAACTTAAAACATCTAAAAAGAAGGTTTAGCCTTGTTCGGGCGGTTAAAATAGCGCCCGAAAAATCTACAATGGTAAAATGGTATTTTTAGTGAGAAAACACGCGCTTTTAATTAGGGTGTGATTACTGCTACCGGGTGCCTGCGCCCTTATTTTAGTTGTATTATTAAGCAAGAAATAGAGCCATGAAAACATCTGCCCAACTGATGCTAACCTGCATATGTACTTTTTTCTTCAGCCAGGTTTTGGGTCAGGTGAAAAGCACACCGGAGATTGACTCCTTAAAAAAGGAGATTCTGGCCACTCACCAGGCTGACTCTATGCGCGCCAAAGCTATTTATAAAGTGACCGATGCTTACACGCAATTAAATCCTGATTCGGCATGGGCTTATGCAAATGCAGGGTTAAAGCTGGCTACCAGGTTGCAATGGAAAAAAGGCATTGCAGGATTCTACAATGCCATGGGTATGCTTTATAGCGATGCGAGCAATTATAAGCAAGCCCTCAATCATTATAACAAAGCCGTTAACATTTATAAAGAAATTGGGCATACCCGCAATTTAGCCTCTACCTTAAACAATATCGGCTCGGCGTATCAGCGGCAGGGTAATTTTGTAGCCTCGCAAAAATACCACTTGCAAGCTCTAACCCTGGTTGAGCAAACCGACGATCTGAACTTGCAGGGTACCATACTCAATAACATTGCACACATCTTTACCGCACAACGTAATTTTAATACCGCCCTGGCTTATCATCGTAAGGCGTTAAAAACTTACCAGAAAATGGGTGATGATGAACACCTGGCCCGCGTTTACAGCGGCATGGGCAACGTTTACCATGAGATGAACGACACTGTTGCCGCACGGAAGTTCTATAATAAATCCATAGCCTTATACAAGAAGGTTGACAATCCGTTAGGAGAGGCAACGGTGCTTTCTTACCTGGGTTTGTTATATGATAATGCAAGCATTGATCTTAAAATGAGCTACCTTTTACAGGCGCAAAGAATATTTGATGCCACGGATCCGCTTTATACTATTTCTATAACTAACCTGGGTAACATTGGCGGCACCTATGCCGATGTATATTTAAGGCGCTTACTAAACCCTTCCAGGCCTTTTAAATACATTCCAAACACATACGACGCTGTTGCGGCTAAAGCCAAGGAATTTTTAAGCCGTGTTATAACCCTGAGCAAACAAGCTGGCGATAAAGATAACCTGAGTTATTTTTCTGATAACCTGGCTCAGCTGCAGGAAAAAACCGGCGATTACAAACTGGCGTTGCAAAACTATAAGCTGGCAAAAGGGATTGATGATTCGCTCTACTCGCAGGAGAGTAAAAATAAAATAGCCGAGCTAACAGCCCAATACCAGTTTCAGAAAAAAGAAACGGCATATAAACAGCAACAACAATTGGCTGAACTGAAGATGAGACAGATTTACCTTTATGGCGTATTGGCCGTTGTGGTAATAAGCGCGTTGATGATCTTTTTACTTAACCGTTCGCGTATTGGTCAGTTGCGGCTAAAGAACGAGTTGCAGCGCAAGGAAGCGGAGGAAAAAACCCGCGAACTGCTGCATCAGAACAAACTGTCTGAAAGTGAGCTGAAGGCTATCCGCGCACAAATGAATCCACACTTCATCTTCAACGTACTTAATTCAATAGAATCATATATTCTCGAGAACGACCCGAAAATGGCCTGCCGCCTGGTTCAAAAATTTGCTTCGTTAAGCCGTATTATCCTTGAGAACTCTACCCAAAGCCTGGTAACGGCAGAGCGTGAGTGGAAGGCCCTGCAATTATATACCGAACTGGAAGCCATGCGTTTCAATAATCAGTTTACCTATAATTTTTATGCTGATCCGCTGATTGATCTTTCTGCCCTCCTCCTTCCCCCAATGCTCATTCAACCACTGATAGAGAACTCCATTCACCACGGCCTGCGCAACTCGCCTGATGATGACAAGCAGGTAACGGTGCGTTTGGAACAAACCGAACACGAACTATTGTTTACAATAGAAGATAACGGCATCGGCATTGATGAAAAAGCCAAACCCAAAACATCGGCAATTAAAAATAAATCCATCGGTTTATCTGCCATTCGGGATCGTATCAGCCTCATTAATACTATGCATGAAGACCATGGAGATGCCGAGTTTGAGATACATTCATTAAAAGAAAGCAATGGTAAGGGAACCGTTGCGCGTTTAAAACTTCCTAAACTCTTAAAGGTCTGAGCGAAAAATATCATGAGATCAGACACTTGAATGGCAATAAAAATGGCTGATTTGTAAATTACTATTCTGCATTCACTCAACCTTAACAGCCCTTCACTCGCCCAAATTACCCCTTTACTCATTGGCAAAAAATCAGGTTTGGTGATACCCTAATTTGGAGTTATCAAACTACCTGGTATGAAAAAATGCATACTCATTGTACTGATGCTTTTTGCGTTTAAAAATGCGCTTAGGGCTCAGGACCTTGAAAATATAGGCCAGCAAAAACCGGTTGCCATTAATGGCAGCATACAAACACAAGGTATATTTTATAATGCCAACGGTATTGATGCCCGCAGGCAACCGTGGACGTATTACATCACCGGCGCACCCACTATAAGTTTGTATGGCATTTCTATCCCCGTTTCTTTTACTTTCAGTGAAGCTGACCGCTCTTTTCGCCAGCCGTTTAACCAATACGGCATGAGCCCTACCTACAAGTGGGTTACATTGCATGTAGGTTACCGCGAGGTTGACTTTTCTCCTTATACCCTGGGTGGGCATACCATGCTGGGCGCCGGGTTTGAGTTACGTCCCGGTAAGTTAAGAGCAGGTTTTATGTATGGCCGGTTAAATGCAGCCACCACCATTGATACTGCCCGGCAAGCGCTTGTGCCATTCTCCTTTTCGCGCAAAGGTTACGCCGCAAAACTTGGTTACGGTACAGAGCGAAACTTCTTTGAATTCAGCTACCTCAGCGCCCGCGATGATAGTACTACTAAACCAGATGGCTTACGCCCCGAACAAAACATCATTACCCCTGCTAAAAACACGGTGTTGGGTTACAAGTTCAGATTTTCATTCCTGAAAAATTTCATTTTCGAAAGCGACGGTGCCGGCAGCGTTTACACAAACGACGTTAACTCACCCATCAAATTAGAAGAGGCTGATAACAAACTGCTCAACCATTTGCGGGGCAGCCTTGGTCTTAACGGCACATCGGCAATATATACTGCGTTAGCTGCCTCCTTTGGCTATCAATCAAAAAAATACGGTTTAAAGGTAAACTACAAACGTGTAGATCCCGACTATCAAAGTATGGGCGCTTATTATTTCAGTTCAGATTTTGAGAACTGGACCATTAGTCCCTCGGCCACACTTTACAATGGCAAAATCAGGTTTAATGGCAGCCTGGGCTTTCAGCACGATAATGTGAAGAACCAGAAAAGGGCTACCAACCATCGCATTATAGGATCGGCCAATGCGGGCATCGATATCAGCAAAGCATTTGCGGTTGATGTAGTTTACAACAACTTTTCAGATAACCAGCGCGCGCAAACTGCCCTCTTTGCCGATTCGTTAAAGATCGTTCAAACCACGCAAACCATTACGCTGATGCCGCGCTACAGCATCATCAGGCCCGAACTGGTACAGGTGATCACCGGCACTTTTAGCCTCAACACGCTGCGCGATTTCAGCAGCTATTACAGTGCCAGCGCCACATCGCGCAATATTAAAACCACACAGTACTTTCTTACCTACAACCTAACGTTTCCCAAAAAAATGCTCAGCACATACTTTAACCTGGGCAACACCCACTTAAACGGGCAAGGCATGCAGTACAGCTTTAGCTCGGCCACGGTTGGGGGCAACATGAGTTTTTACAAGCAAAAACTGCTTACCGGCCTAAGCACTACGCTTACTAAAAGCAAAGACGCTATGGGGACAAACGCTTTTATTATCAATGCTAACGGCAACCTGGGTTACCGGGTGGATAGCAAGCAACAACTCAACTTCAACTTTTTTCTGACTAATAATAACGCACAGGGCACAGGCATACAGCAACCCAACTTTACCGAAACCCGCGGCGAATTAAGTTACACTTTAAATTTCTGAGAAACATGAAACGATTGTACCCGCTACTCCTCATCCTGATTGCCTGGCTGCCGGTAAGCGCGCAGGTAAATGTTTCCATACAGATATTGCCACCCTACCCCACTAAAATTACCGACTATGCCTCGCGCCCGCAGTTAATGGTAATTAGTGTTACCAACTCATCAACTACGCGTCAGCGCATACAGTTGCGTGGCGCAGTAACCGGTGATAACGGCGTGGAATTGAGGGTTTGCAATACTTACAAAAGCACTTCGCCTATTGAGCTTGGCCCCGGAGATGTGCGCATGCTTAACGGGGCCGACCTGAAATATTTTTTTGATTATACCAAGATAGATTATAAAGGCATCACCCAAAATGAGTTTATCAGCAAAAACGGGCTGCCCGAGGGGAGCTACCGCTTTTGTATCCGTGCTTATAATTATGACACCAACGCTCCGGTTAGTGCTGATGAACCCGTGGGCTGCAGTAATACTTTTACCATAAGTAGCCTGGAGCCTCCTATGCTTATCTCACCCGCCGCAGACGCGGTAGTAACAGCCCAAACCGGGCAAAATGTGGTGATGCAGTGGACAACCCCACCAGGTACCTCACCAGAAATAGTGTCGTCCGTTCGGTACCGTATCCGTATGGTTGAAATCATGGGCAATCGTAATCCCAATGATGCCATTCGCTCAGCTACGCAGCCTTACTTTTTTGAAAAGGAAGTGGTGGGCAACGCTTATGTATACAATGCAGCCGATCCGCAACTTACACCAGGCAGACGCTACTCATGGATGGTAGAAGCTTTTGACCCGTTTAATAATACACCATTCCGCAACAATGGCCGAAGCGAGGTACGCGCATTTACCTACGGTACCGCCCCTGTGCCACCAACACCGTTGGCGTTGCAGTCAAATATGCCATTACCGGTTATAGGGCAGGTTGTAAACACACCGGATTGCAGCTGTAAGGCACAAGTACCCACAGGCGCCAGTGCCAACAATCTTTTAAAAACCAATAGTGTAGTATCTGTAGGTTTATTTAAAATGACCATTATCAGGCTCAATCAAGGATCCGCCAACAACGAACCAGTAAGCGGCGAAGGTACTATTGGCTTACCATTTATCGGCAGCGTTAACGGTGCTAAACTTAAAGTAACGTTTACCGGGCTTGACGTTAATGCCCAACTGGTGATGAAAAACGGCAACGTGGAAGGCATGCTTTCAGAAAATGCCAACCCATCAATGATACCCACTGCCGATGCGCCCGGCTTGCCCGCCCTTCAGGTTACCCCGCAAAACGCCAAAGAAATGCAAACCTACCTGGCACAATATCCCGGCCAGATGCTGAACGCGTTAAAATCGTCGGCCAACGCAGCGGGCTTCAAACTGCCAATCGGCATCAGCACCGGGCCGGTAACCCTGGCCGTTGCCCGCGTACACTTTGATGCAACGCAGGGTTGGTTTGATGCCATTGGTGCGGTAGATATTCCGGATGGTGGCGCTAACAACACGCTCGCCTTAAGCGGCAAGGGTATTTGCATTGGCAACGGAGCGGACTTTTGTAAAGACGGGCAGGTATTTGTGGTGAACGATTTCCGTGTAAACGATAGATTGTTATTACGACAAGGCACTAACAACACCGATGACCCCGGCACTTCCATTACATTTAAAGGTGATGGTACATACAACTTCAGCATCAGCGGTGAATATACCTTTACAGAGGGAATACTGAGAGATAAGCAAAGCAATCAACCATTAACAGCCACCCTGACCGCCGAAACCGCTACCGGCTGGACGGACTGGCTGGCCCGCATTAAAATGCCCGATTTTTATGTAGACGGTATGCAAAGCATCAGCTTTAGCCTGGGCAACCGCGAGATATGGTATGATCATTCCGACTTTAAAAACCCCGCGGGTATGCCGGCAGCGTTTAAATCGCCGGATGCGGCTGATCCCGAAATTAACATCGCGCCCAATTTATGGCAGGGCTTTTATATTCCTGAAATTGATGTACAGCTACCGGCTATTATTAAAAACATGCTTACGCAGGATAAACCCGTTACAATAGCTGGTCAAAACCTCATTTACGACAACAACAATGGTTTTACAGGCTCGGTAACGAGCAAAGGCACTGTGCTGGAACTGCTCAACGGGTCCATGGGAGGATGGTATGCATCTGTTGATAATGTAAACCTGCAATTTTTTAAATCGGCCTTTAAAGCCAGCAGTATGACTGGTAAGGTAGTGCTACCCGCCAGTAAAAATGTAAATCTGCCTCAAAACCAACTGAGTTATAGCGCCACTTTAACCAGTAGCAGCCAGCAGGGGCTTGCTTATGAATTTAAGGTTGACCCTACTCATGGAGAGCTGAATTTTGACGCACTGTTTATGCGGGTAAAACTTACCGAGGGTACAGCCATTCGCGTAAAGGGCAGCACGAATGAAGAGCTGAAGGCCGATATGAATATGAACGGCGAGTTAAGCATAATTAATAACGCCAACGGTACTAAAATAGCAGGTATCGGCAAACTCAGCTTACCATACCTTAAATTTTCGGGACTTAAATTCCAGACATATGATAAATTCCTGAACACTGATGACTTCAAGTTCGAATTAACATCGGGTGCGGGCGATACTGGTGGCGGAGACAACCCGGGTAACAGCAGTATTGATTATATCCCAGAGCAAAATAACATTTTGAGTGGGCCGGCCGCCAGTGAAGCTGCTATGGCAGTTAATAATGGCCCCGGCAGTTTTAGCAAGCAGCAAAATCTTGGTGGTTTTGATTTCAGCCTCAAATCCCACGGTTTAACCATACAAAATGGAAATGTAGTTTTCTCGCTCACTGGCGGTGTAAGCCTTGCAGCCGGACCAATGGCTTGCCAGGCCGACGGCACTTTTAGTTTGCTTTCGGGCATTAAAAAAACAAACGGACGCATTGTATGGAACGCCCTGGATGGCCGGGTGGATTCTATTGCACTGGGTGCCGGCGCAGCTTTGGGTCCGCTGCGCATCAAGGGCGCCATACGTTATTACAATAAACCAACAGAAGAAGGCTTTATCGGTGCTTTAGAAACAGGTATTGGTGGCCTCCTCACTGTAAACATGCGAGCGCAATTTGGCTCAATGTTCAACACCCCACAGGGCGACTACAAATACTTCAGTTTTAATGCCCTCTGCGATTTTGGACAAACCGGAATCACGTTTGCCCCTCCTATCCCACTGGCATTTTATGGTTTTGGCGGCGGCATTTTTTATAACATGAAGATAGATACTAAAAGCCTGCCCGCTGCCGCCAATGTTCCGGTAAAAACCAAAACACAGGATGTGGATGACAAAGATTTGCCATCAAAATCAGGGGCAGCGTTAGGTGATCCGATGGCGTTGCTCGATCAAAACCCGTCAGGCATCGTCTTAACGCCCAACAAGGGTACCTTTGGCGGCGAGGCAACCGTGTTGTTCGGTTTAACCAGCAGGAATACGCTGGATGCCGATGCTACCTTGTCGCTCACCTTTACAGAATCCGGAGGCTTAGCCAACGTGCATTTCAGGGCTAATGCGCGCTTGCTGACAGATGTAAGCAAACCGCTCACTGAGCGCCGTGCAGCATCAACCGGTGCAGGCGAAATGATCATCGATATTAACCCAGCCGAGGGCAATGCCTTCCTGGCATCGCTGGATATGGAGTTGGGTGTGCCACACGTGGGTGATAAGGCACTGTTGTATGCGCGAGGTGGCGGCGAGTTCCGCTATAATAACGGTAATGATTGGTCACTGAAAATTGGCTCGCCACGCGGCACATCGCCGGGGCCTAATACGCTTACCATCCTGAATTTCCTCACCGGAACGTCTTACTTTGAGGTAGGAACAAATATCGATGATATGCCCGGCATTGACCCGGACATTGCAGCCATTGTTAGCGGAGGCAGGGATAAAACCAAAAACCAAACCCTGCAAAAGTCTGACGAAGGTAATCGCGAGTACACTCCATCAAAGGGCTCGGGCCTTATCCTGGGCGGCTCCGTTCAGTTAGGCGATACCAAAGAGCACCATTTTTTAATGTTTTATGGCACCTTATTCGCCAAAGCCGGTTTTGACATTTCGTTAAAAAAAGACCAAAGCTGCGATAATGTAGATGCAGCCGGAGGACCTGGCGGTTGGTATGCCCGCGGCTCGGCCTACCTGGGCGCACAGGCCAAAATCGGCATTGAAGTAAACCTGCTGCTTGTGAAAGGGAAGTTTACCATTTTTGATGCCGGTGCAGCGGCCATTGTACAGGCGGGCCTGCCAAACCCGGCCTGGGTGGAAGGCACCATTGGCGGCTACTTTGAATTGCTGGACGGCGCCATTTCCAGCAACTTTAAATTCCAGTTTAGCATGGGCACCAAGTGTGTGAATACCAATGCCGATGCTTTTGGCGGGCTGGAAATCATCTCGCAGGTTACTCCGGCGCCAAGTTCAGAGAAAGTGCCGCTTACCTCGATGCCGGGCGTAGTGTTTAACGTAAAAAATGGGGGGCCTTTCACGGGTAGTAATAACACCACCATTGATGGCGACTTTGAGTTTGACGATTATGAAAATGTAGACGAACATGGCAATCCAAAGAAACGCTACTTCCGCTTTGACCGCTCATGCGTTACCGCAACGTTAAACGGACAGGATGTTACCGCCAACCTATACAGCCTGGATAAAGATGGCTTTGCCTTTGGTTACAAAAGCACTGATTACCTGACTAAGAACACCAAATATAACTTTAAAGTGGTAGCCAAAATGCGCGAGGGCAGCGTTGTGATAACTGGCATAAATAACCTCACCGATATTAATTATTATATTGATTACAAAGATTTTGTAAAAAAAGCCAGCCCTGGCGGAATTAAAACTAACGAGGATGCTTTCCAGCCCAAAGAAACCACCTTCACAACCGATGACGGCTTCTCTGCCATCCCTGCATCGGAGTATGCACTCACCTTGCCGCTGCATTCGCACAAGGCGGTACCGCTCACAGACAATGGCATGATTGATCGTAACAAAATGACCATTGAGACCAAGCGCGTCATCAATAACCTGGATTTCTTTAAATATCCGGAAGGTACCACCTACTTCGCCCGCATTTACCGCAATGGCGTTAAAGAAGGCGGCGATATACCCATCGATATGCGCACAATAAACGGCCCGCTGGCAGATGGTACATACTATAGCATCGTTAGCCCGGGCTCAGGTTTAACCACTATACCGAATGCAAAGGCACATACCCGCTGGACGTTCCCATCGCCTACGCTTAAACCGAATTCGAGCTATGTTGTAATAGTGATTGGGAAAACGCCGACTACGCAACCCGGTAATGTCACAGAGAGCATACAGAAAGCAAAGAATTACGAATACGGCGGCAATAACCTAATTCAAATAAATTATAAAGTAAGAACTATAGCCAATCAGCTGAACAGCTTGCGCAGCAACGAAACAATTGTAGCCGGCTTTAATTTTGAAACCAGCAATTACGATACCTATGAACGTAAAATGCGCGACTTACAAATTAAACAGTTAACCCGGCCTGAGGACGGCGGCGCACTAAAACTGACGGCAACCAAAGCAGCTAACAAAGCTATATTTAACCGGTGGATAAAACCACAATTGGGCAAATACACCATTACATTGGGCTATAACCTTGGCGGTTTTAACTTCCCTATAGAAGTAACATTGGTTGGCGAGCGGTTTAGCCGGGCTGATTTAGATGCATCAACCTCCGACCGGGTATTTCAACCAGTTTACGAAAACGGCGGTGTGCCGCGCAGCAACGGAATAGCGCAGAAGTATACAGGCAAATTAATTACCGATTATGGCACGGATTACATTAAACTGCGCCAGTTTATAGCCAACTGTACCGGCATACCGGTAAGCAGCATTGTGGTGCAGGTGAGCCAGCCGCCGGCAGAAACCGATGCCGGCTACGGTTACTGCTATAATCGTGGCGGCAACGAAAGCTATTACAGCGAAAATCAAACCGAGGTTGGCGGTCCTTTACCCACAACCTTGCCTCAAGCCGAAAACAATACGGGCAGCGCTTTTAACAGTATAAGCACTTCAACCATAAATTTACCGGCAGGCTTTAATTCCGGCCTGGGACTGCTATCGGGCACACCTGTTATTTACGAAACATTTGGCGCGGTATTGCATCAGTGCGATACTCGGGGGCAGATGACCTTTACCGACCCAATTCAGCGGCAGATAGACAAAATGAAAAACTGGGCAGTTAACCCGGGTGATAACACCATGAATCCGGGGCAGGTAATGCAAGGCGTTTCTTATTGGGAAAGTGTAAGCTCGGCCACCAGCAGATACATGAATGGTTCCATTAATCAATCGCAATTACAAAACGCCATTCAGGGTACAAAGAAAGCCGGGGCAGGTATCAGGTAATCATGACCCCTTAAAACTTAACAGATATGAAAACTATCATCAATTCACTTATATACACTACCGCAATACTGTTGCTGGGCAATCAATCAGTTATAGCACAAGCAAAAAAGAGTACCCCTATCGCCAAAAACGCTACAATAGTTAAAGTAGCACACATCGTCGGCAAGGGCAAGCCTTATGCCGACAAGATTTCGCTACGCTGGAACACCGATAACTTTAAGGTTTTTAGTAACCTGGTGCACGGCGGTGTGCTGATAGACAGGCTGATTGTTGGCCAGGATAACAAAGCCGAAGCAGGTGGCTGGAAACGTATAACTACTGATACTATTAAAGCGTTAACGCTGAATGGGTTTGATTCGCCCGGATTTAAAACCGATACACCAAAAATAATTGTGGCCCAAGGTTTATACGGAAAATCTGAATTTCCTAAAAATGTATCGTTGTTAGAAAAGGTGCAGCTGCAGGATATGGAGAAGCAAAATCGCCACTTGATTGTAACGTTGTATTCGGCGCTAAGTCCCAGCGCTGCAGCCGCAGCCGGATTAGCCTTTGATGACAAGCTTATAACCGATACCACTAAGAAATACGTTTACCGCATCTACCCTGCGAAACAGATGCCGGGCCTGGCCCGGCTGGATACGGGTTATATATATGTTGTGGGACATGACCGCGTAGTTAAGATCACTTATACAGGCCTTAGCGCCAGCGGCGACGACCACCGGATTACCCTGCAATGGCCTAAGAAAACGTCGCCATTCAGCGGCTACTTTATTGAGCGCAGTACAGATAAAATACACTTTAAGCCGTTGAATAAGGAAGTTTTTTTACCCCGCACAGATACCGCTGCCACTGCCGATATGCTGATGTACACTGATAGCGTAGCCAATTATGTAAAATACTACTATCGTTTAACTGGCGTGAACGCATTTGGAGAACGGCACCAATTTGCAGAAATTGCCGCGGGTTTGGCGTTAGACCGAAAATCTCCGCAAGTGCCAGAGCTGCGCTTTACGCGTGTTAAAGACCAGGTGACCTTTACATGGAAAGCCAATACCGAAAAAGATTTGAGAGGCTACTACTTGCTGCGCGGCAAAGGCGTTAAAAAGATGGACACGTTGGCAAACGGTGAAATACTGGCCGCAAGTTCAACCCGATTCCAGCACACACTGCCGCCCGATTTTAGCGCGGGTTATTACCGTTTGCTGGCGGCAGATACCGCAGGCAACATTAGCCTGAGTAACGCAGTTTATATATTCAACCCGGATACCATACCGCCTGCGGCACCTCAGGGACTAACTGGCAGCATTAATAAAACGGGTATAGTGAGCCTGAAATGGGCGAATGACAAGACCGGCGACGTGTTGCGCGGATATAAAATTTTTACATCGAGCGACGCTAAACTGACCTTTGATGCTGTGAGCGGCGTGATACCGGACACCGCCTACTCCTTCCCTGTCACGCTTAAAACGCTTACTAAAAATGTATTTGTGAAAATAGTAGCAGTTGATGCCAGCTTTAACCACGGTAAGTTTAGCCAAGTAATTAAGCTTAACCGCCCGGATACCATCGCCCCGCCGCAGCCAGTAATTGGCGGCTACACCAACACCAGTAAAGGCATTGGCTTCAACTGGTCTAAAAATCCGGCTAATGATTTTTCGCACTTTATGGTTTACCGCAGGCTGGCAGGCGATACAGCATGGGTCAATATCCTGCAAACCCGGGAAACAACGTTGACAGACAGCTCCGTTGCGGTCGGCAATGCTTATGAATATGCTGTTAAAGCAGTTGACTCCACCGGATTGGCATCTAACTACTCTTTCCCATTGCATGTAAAAACAGCATACAATGTAAAAACATTCAACATTGGCCTCAATGGTAATTACGATAGTGGTAAAAAGCAGGTTACGATTAACTGGAACAAACCTGGCGAGCCTGTAAAGTTCTACATTTTGTATAAAGACCAGGGCAAAGGCCTAACCATGTACAAATCCATCGCTGCAGATAAACAAACCTTTACGGAAGACGGCAATAACGCACCCAACAATCAGTACGCAATAAAGGTAGTTTACGCTAACAATGCAGAATCTGAAGTTTATATTTTCAAATAACAGTTAAAACATTGATATTTAATTCATTTCAAGGCGTTAAACATTGATCTCATAACTATGTTAAAAGCGGTAATACTGGACGATGAGCTTCGCGGCAGCAAGTTACTGCAAAAAAAGCTGGAGCCTTATAGTGATGAGTTACACGTGCTTGCCGTTTTCAATAACGCGTATCAGGCGCTTGAGCAGATTTCAGATTTACAGCCCGACGTGCTTTTCCTTGATGTAGAAATGCCAGGCTTAAACGGCTTTGAATTTTTGGAAAAATTGGGTGCATTCGAATTCGAGGTGATTTTTGTAACCGCCTATGACGTCTACACGATTGATGCCCTGCGTGTAGCCGCGCTGGATTACCTGCTAAAACCCGTTGATGAAGACGAACTTAAAACAGCGCTGCAACGCCTTCAGGAATGTGTGGCCAAAAAACATAAGCCCAAGCCGGTATTGCCAACAACCGGCAGCATAAATGGCAGCCGCATTGCTTTACCTACAGCAGAAGGTGTTTACCTGGTCAAAAAGGCCGATATTATCCGCATAGAGGCTATGAATAATTACAGCACTTTTTTTTTGACAGAGAATAAAAAGATAATGATTTCTAAAACGCTGAAAGAGTACGAACAAACGCTTACGGATGCACAGTTTTTCAGGGTGAACCGGTCATGCATAGTTAACCTTGAATATGTAATTAAATACAAAAAAGGTGATGGCGGAACACTTGAGCTGAGTGATGGCAAGGAGATTGAGGTATCCGCGCAGCGTAAAGAAGAACTTATACAGCGAATTTTTTGAGTAGGATAAGCTAACAAACCTTGTGCTGTAATAAAAGCTCCACCTCCGTAAAGATCGAACTGTGGATTCGACTTATTCCAACATGCGGCATTAGAGATAAACCATCCTATCTTTACTCATCTTATTACACTACCCCCCCCATTTCTGACAAAATGCCTTTAACTATTAAATTTTATCATGTGTTTTCTTCTAAAAATCGGAAGTTCCTGACTGTCGGTTTGCAGTTTGGCCAGCGAGCCAGTTTTGGGGCAGCAGCAGTTGTTTATAACAGTATTGTCAGGAGACTTTTAAAAAGTAGACTTTATAGCTATTGAAAGCCTTAAGGCAGAAATAACATTTCAGCTAACAACTTTCCAACATAAAACTGCGTTCGCTGAACGCCGGGAGTTTCGCGCCACCCTCATAAAAGTGTTTGACCTCATTTTTAGCCATTAAACCAAGGCTGTATAATACCGGCACAAAATGATCTGGCGTTGGTGCAACCAGCTTCCCCAAGGAATGGCTATGGTTGTAATTGATAATATTCTCGAAGTTACGCTGGTCAATCTCTTTTTTGATCCAATCATCGTAATCAGCTTCCCAACCGAAAGGACTCATATCGCCGGTCGCGAACCGCTGCCTTGCCAGGCTTAGATTATGAATCAACGACCCGCTGCCAATAATCAAAATCGCTTTATCCCATTCTTGAAATTATTCAAAGTTCGCATTAGTCGATCTGTATGCTGTCCAAAGCTTTTTGCATGGCCTGTTCTTTTACGCCAGGCACTTTCAAGCCTTCGGCACGGAAAACCGTTAAGTCGGTCATGCCTAAAAATCCGAGGAATGCTTTAAGATAAGGAGCGACAAAATCATTGGCTTTTCCTGGGCCTTCAGAATACACTCCGCCGGAAGACATGGCAACATAAACCTTTTTTCCGGTGACCTTTCCGACAGGACCATTTTCTCCATAGCCGAAAGTAATTCCAGCGCGTGTTATATGGTCGATCCAGGATTTAAGCGCACTATGGATAGTAAAGTTGATTAGCGGCGCACCGATCACAATAATATCTGCAGTGAACAATTGTTTAACTAATACATCCGATAGCTGAATAGCCGCTTTTTCCGGTTCGGGCATGAACATCGCTTTTAAAACTTGGGGCTTCAAATGCGGTATATCGGATTCCACTAAATCCAGTTCATTTACCGTGCTGCCGGGATATTTGACTTTAATTTTTTCAATAATTGCATCTCCTAATTTATTGCTGTAAGAAGCTTCGCCCTGCAGGCTAGACTTCAAATAAAGTATATTCTTCATACGTCCAAAATTAAAGTTACTAACTGGCAAAAAGTGAGTACTTACCCAAACGTAAGCGCTTACATCGGGGTAAGTTGTTACCTTTGACACTATGAAAGTCATTAAAAATGAACCGCTTCCGAACAAGGTGGAATGCGCGAACTCGCTTAAAAACGTCCTTGACGCGCTCTACGTCCTTAATGGCAAATGGAAGCTTGCGATAATACTTTCCTTGGTTCAATCCTCAAAACGTTTTAACGAAATTCAGCATGAACTAGGCGGCATATCTGCTAAGGTCTTAGCTAAAGAACTTAAAGATTTGGAGCTAAATGATTTTATAATCCGCAACGTATACTCTACCACTCCGGTGAGTATAATCTATGAAGCTGCAGTCTACAGTCGCACCTTGAAAAATGTCTTAGGAGAGCTCAGCGCGTGGGGTGAACAGCACCGGGAGAAAGTAAAGCAAAGCATGCGGAAATTGTCCTGATCGGTAAAATTGACCATTTAGCGATTTCAAACCCTTTACAAATTGAGAAATGCCATTACAATAATTAAAAACATTAAATAGACAAATTTGTCTATTTAATATGATTAGACACAGGGGGCAAATTGTAGTCGATAAAATATTAGACACAGCCGCAAGGTTATTCTTCACACAAGGGTATAATGACACCGGAATTAACCAGATCATTGAAGAAGCTGGCATTGCTAAAGCATCGCTGTACAAGCACTTTGAATCCAAAACCGATCTATTGGTGGCTTACCTGCGACGAACCCACCAACGCTGGCTTGAAAGGCTTGAAGCCGAAATTCAAAAAGTAAAAGATCCAAGAGAGAAACTGCTGGCAATTTTCGACTATCACAGGGAGCGGCAGCTGCAAAACAATTATAAAGGCTGTCGTTTTATCAAAGCTAATGACGAAGCTGGCATGAGCGACATAAGGGTGCTGGAAGAAATACAACTGGCGGAACAGCACTTAAAAGATTACGTAGCCGGGTTGGTGGCAAATTCGGGGCATAATCAACTTCTGAGCGATAAAGAACTAACGGAATTAATTTTCATGATGACAGAGGGGGGCATCGTATCTGCTTCCATATTTAAGCAGGCAGACGATCTATTGGCTGCCAAAGCAATTTTGAGCAAACTGATATAGCTTAACAAAAGCTTATAAACTTCAAAACCACAAGATATGAATTTGAAAAGTCATCTAATCAGAATAGCGCTGGTCGCTACGGGCTTACTGACAGTCAGTTCAGCATTTAAGTCGGAAGTCCAAACCACAAAGGTCACCAACAGGAATCAAGTCTGGGAAATGACCTCGCATGTTTTTAAATCCAAGCGCACAACCACGCACTATTGGGATGCCGGACCTGCGAACGGACCGCTTATATTCTTTATTCACGGCTGGCCGGAAATTGGGTTAACGTGGCGGGCACAAATGCAGGAACTTGCTGCTGAAGGATGGCACTGTATTGCACCCGACCTGCGCGGATTCGGAGGATCTTCTGTTCCTGTAAAAAAGGAGTCATATGCGTTAAAAGAAATAGTTGATGATATAATTGAATTACACAGCCACCTCGGCGGAAAACCGGCGGTTTGGGTAGGGCATGATTGGGGAAGTCCTGTTGTTGGATTGCTTGTTGCACATTATCCGAAGATCAGTCGGGCTGCAGTGCTTGTTTCTGTACCTTATATGCCAAATGCCTGGGCATTACCCAGCTTGTTACCTTATATAGACCGAAAGCTTTATCCAGCCGAAAAATACCCTGATGGGCAATGGGATTACTGGCGTTTCTACCTCACGCATTTTGATCAGTCTGTGAGTGATATGAATGCGGATATACCTTCTACCCTGGCCTCTATTTTCACAAAAGGAGTCCCCTCATCATCCAGGAAGGTATCGCCTTCGGCAGTTGTTACTGCTCATGGCGGACGTTTCGGCGCAGCGCATCGGGCGCCGGCTACCAAACCCGACCCCGATTTATGGCCTGAGGCCGATTTCGATACGTTGACGGCGGCTTTCAAGAAAACCGGGTTCCGACCTGCCAACTCGTATTATTTGAACGATGTGGCCAATATTGCCTATGCCAGAACCTCCTTGAATCATGGAAAGCTAAGCCTGCCTGTTTTATACATCAATGACGAATATGAGCCGTTTTCTAATATAAACGTCAGTGAAATTGGAGCGCCCATGCGCAAGGCCTGTTCAGACCTAACCGTGATCGATATGCCCTCAGGCCACTGGGTAACGCTGGAACTTAAAGCACAGCTCTCACGCAAGATCAGTTCATGGCTAAAATCAAAAGGTCTAAAATAATATGGGTTCACAACAACGGCAGGCTCAGCTCATTTTTAATTAAAAATTTACTAAGGGCGCTTTCTTTGAAAGTATCTGTGAAGTAAGTATTTTCACCTATTCTGATGAACAAATTCACCGGGTTTTTCGATAGTACCGCCGTGGGACGTCTACAAGCGTAAATTTTTCATTGCCGAACAAAATAGAGCAGACAAAAGCGGATTAGTTGCATTTATTGCGGAACTACCATTAAAATCAACAAAGGTAAATTCCATCCGACGTGTCCTGATTGTTTGAAAAGCAAATGGACAAATGATGACAAGAAATAACGTTGTGATTAGTGATCCGTGCATTGAAGGTTCTTACCATTCCTCATAAAAAATCACCCACTTCGACGACCACTTTGCCGAGTGGACCTTCGTCCAGGTGGTCCAAGGCTAATGGAAGGTCAGTGAAGCCATAGCTGGCCTCGATAACAGGTTTGATCTTCGCACGTTCGACCGCCATTAAGAGACGTTCCAACGCTTTTGTCCGTTTTCTTTGGAAAAATAGCGTAAGTGGCTAATACCTGAAGCAGTCCGTGAACACGTCTGACAAGAACAGAGAATCCATTCTTGCAGCGAAACGGCGGCTTTTGCAGCGCAGCGTAAATGCCAAAGGAAGCCTGCGAACCTTTCCATCAAAGCATTGTTAGGAACAGATGCAGCAAGAGAATATGTCCCAAACGACGAAGACCAAATACAGCGACCATGAACTTAATGAGTTCAGAGAACTGATCACCGAAAAAATAAAGATGGCACGGGAAGAGCTAGCGGACTTGGCCGGCACGCTCAGCGCGTCTAATTCCAACGGCGACGACGCGACCATCGCCGGCAAAACGCTGGAGGATGGTTCAGCTACGATGGAGAAAGAGCAAACCAACCAATTAGCGGCGCGTCAAAAGAAGTTTATTGAGCAACTGGAAGCAGCATTAATGCGCATCGATAACAAAACCTATGGTATCTGCCGCACAACCGGAAAACTCATCCCGAAAGAACGTCTTCGAGCCGTGCCGCATACCACACAGACCATGGAAGCCAAATTAAAACAAGTCTGATCGTATGAAAAAGCTGGTCATATTCGATCTTGACGGAACACTGGCTGAAAGCAAGGCAGCAATAGATGAAGAGATGGCTTCGATCCTGTCCAATTTGCTCACCGTCGTTCAGGTCGCTATCATTTCGGGTGGGGACTGGCCGCAATTTCAGAAACAGATTCTGGCACACCTGCCACCTACTGATCTCCAAAAACTATCGATACTGCCGACCTGCGGAACAAAATATTATCATTATGATAACGGATGGGAGCAACTTTATTCCGAAAACTTTACTACAGAAGAAAAAGAGCTGATCATCAAACAATTGACGGATGCCGTGGAAGCATCCGGCTTCAAAGCCAAAAAGACCTGGGGCGAACAGATCGAGGACAGGGACAGCCAGATCACCTACTCCGCACTGGGACAATCCGCTCCAATCAACGAAAAAAAGAAATGGGACCCCGATTTTGAAAAGCGTAAACAGATCAAGAAAATATTGGATAGGACCCTGGAAGGCTTCGCTGTGAACATGGGTGGTGTTACCTCCATCGATATTACGAAACCCGGCATCGATAAAGCTTACGGCATCAAGAAGCTACAGAAAACCCTCAAGATTAAAATAACTGAAATGATCTTTATCGGCGACGCGCTGATGTCTGGCGGTAACGATCACCCCGCCTACAAAACCGGTGTAACCTGTCTGCAAACGCGTGGCCCCGAAGATACCAAGCGGTTTGTCGAAGGTATCATGGTTTGCCTCGGTTTCAAGCCACCGCAGCACAAATGATTAAATTTTTTAATGTATCCTATCATCTAAGCGACCCTTATGAATACAATCCTGGTCATTACCTCCTTAATAGCGATAAGCACGGGCTTTAGTTTCATCAACGCACGGTGGATAAAGTTGCCCGGAGTGATCGGAGTTATGGTATTGGCCATTTTAGCATCTATTGTTACCGTTGCCACCGGTTCGTTATTTCCCGGATTCAGCCGCTTGATCCTGAACGTGGCAAATTCGGTCGACTTTTCAAAAACCTTGCTCGATATCATGCTTGGGTTCCTCTTGTTTGCCAGCGCACTTCATTTCGATGTCAACAAGTTAAAGGAAAACCTCAGAGGTGTATTATTGATCAGCACAGTGGGTGTCATCATTTCGACATTGATCTTTGCTGGAATACTATTCGAGCTGCTGCATTTAACAGGGATCGACCTGCCATTTATCTATTGCCTGGTCTTCGGTGCGTTGATATCACCAACAGATGCCGTAGCCGTCGCCGCGTTAATGACCAAGTCAAAAATGCCGGACCGCTTAAAAACGATTATCTCAGGTGAGTCATTGTTCAACGATGGGATCGGGATCGTTCTGTTCGTCAGTTTTTCCGAAGTGGCCAGTATCCCTGATAAAAATTTTTCACTTACAGAAGCCTTAAAGCTTTTTGGCCAGGAAGTTTTCGGCGGCCTGCTCTTAGGGGGCGTGCTTGGTTTGATCGTCTACCGTATGATGCGGGCGATCAGTGATTTTCAAACGATCGTGATGCTCTCGGTGACCCTGGTACTAAGCATTGCTGCTATCGCAGGCTTGTCACATGTGTCCGCACCACTCGCCGTTGTCACTGCCGGGCTAATCATTGGGAGCCATTCTTTTAAAAGAAATGAATCGATCGCAGAAGGAGAAAACCTTGAAAAAGTATGGTCACTGGCCGACGAACTATTAAATACCATCCTGTTCGTACTGATCGGGCTGCAACTGGTGACCATCAACGTCCGCCAGGATTACCTGCTCATTGGCGGTGCTGCTGTGCTGATCCTGCTGATCGCCCGGGCACTGAGTATCGTACTTCCTGTCGCCCTATTAAGAAGAACGCTCGCCCTGCAATACAGCAGTGTGGCCATCCTTAGCTGGGGTGGTCTGAGAGGGGGAATATCCGTAGCGCTTGCCCTGTCGCTGCCTGATTCGGACTACAAGCCACTCATCCTGACCGCTGGCTTTGTGATCGTTATTTTTTCGATCATTGTCCAGGGATTGACATTGAGTAAATTTATAAATCTCCTGGCCAAACCAACTTCGTGATCCGCGGAGGTCGACCGAAGGATGATCGCATCTTAATTGAATGTTCAGGGAGATAATCTGAGATCAAAATATTTGATCTCAGCCCTATAGGGGTTTATTTCGTCACCGGAAAAAAGGACGAGCCAGTTCTCATCGCATCAGTAATGCGCTTAAAGGCTTTTCCGTTTTTCGTCAGTTAAACTCTACCCTGAATAGCATTAGTGCACAGACCTTTCTCGATATCAGTCCATCAGCTTTTAATGTTGGATAAGCTTTTTTTGGATGGATTGCTGATCCGTTGTTTCACTGCCGTAACTTAACAGTTACCAATCTTTAACATGGTCTAATAAATAGCGGTAACTTTCGCCGACCGGTATCTGTTCATCTTTTATATACACAAAATTACGGTCGACGCGGTCAGCATACGATATGTTGACCAGATAAGAGCGATGCACGCGCAAAAAGCTACCCTCAGAGAGCAGATCGCTTAAATATTTCATCGTCATATAAGTCATGTAACGCCCTCTGGTCGTATGCAATTGGACATAATCTTTGATCGACCTTGCGTAAAGCAGCTCACTATGTAAAATCTTGACCAATTGTCCGGATACTTTAAAATAAGTATAATCCTTTTCGTTGATCTTCTCCGGCTCGGAAGTTTTCAGCAGGCGTTTGATACTTTTGTAAAAACGCTCGTAGGTAACCGGTTTTACTAGGTAATCGATCACTTCTAACTCAAAACCTTCGACTGCATATTCACTATATGCCGTTGTAATGATCACGGCGGGCGGGTCATGTAAGGAACGCAACATATCCAGCCCGTTCAGCTTAGGCATTTTAATGTCGAGAAAGACCAGCCCCGGCCTGATGCGACATATGGCTTCGTACGCTTCCAGCGCGTTAGCATATTCGCCTTCGAGCTTTAACTCAGAAGTCCGGGCAACGTGAGCGGCCAACACCTGTCTTGCCAGCGGCTCATCATCGACAATGAGGCACTTTATCATACTTGTTGTAGCGTCAAATTTACGCGATAGATTGTTCCTTCCGTCAATACATCAAGGGAGTGCCGGTCAGGATACAGCAATTCCAATCTTTTGCGCGCGTTAGTGGTGCCGATCCCAGGCGCCAACCGCGGTCCGGTAGTATCCGGATTGCTATTGGTCACTTCCAAGATCAATTCATTTTCCGTTCTGCAAATAACGATACGGACAAATCCATTCTTCGTCTCTTCGGCAAGTCCATGTTTGAAAGCATTTTCCACGAAGGGCAACAATAACAAAGGCTCGATCTGGTGTCCGGCATCTACCCCCTGCACATCCAAGATGATCTCCTTTTCTTCAGTATACCGCATCTTTTCCACCTCCACATAGCTGCTTATAAACCGGATCTCCTGCTGCAATAGAACCTGCCCACGCGCTGCTTCATAGAGGATGTACCGCATCATTTCACCTAACCGGGCTACCATCGGCGCGGTCAGGGCCGAGCCTTGTAAAGCCAGCGAATAAATGTTATTGATAGTATTAAAAAAGAAATGCGGATGAAGCTGCGCTTTCAAATAGTTCAGTTCCGTGATCAACTGCTGTTCTTTTAGGGCCTTCATCATCTCATTCTGGTTTAAAGTACGCACCAGAACGGCCAGTCCGAGTAAGGGAAAAAAAACCGAAATTATCAGGTAGTTGACAACGAAATTCAAATGTCCGCCTGCTGTGCGGGCGCGGATATCCTCCGAAATGAATTTGGCATGCACGATGATCCAGTTGAGTATATAATAATGAGCCAATTGATTGACAAAAACAAAACCGGTCAGGCATAGCAGTACTCTCAATATATCGCCTTTGAGAACATACTTCTTTAAGAAAAGCCAGTAGAACGAGCCATAGATAAGAAAGTTGAACGCACCGCAGATCAGCCGGTAATCTAGCCCTGCCGCAAAACGGGAAATATCATGCTCTTCATAAGAACTGTATTCCAGGTCGCTGATAATAGAGAGTAAAAAAGAAATAAAAAAAAGTATGAAGAACTCGATGCGTAAGTATTTCCAGTTCCATTTAACACAGCGTATTTGCATATGGGAAATTTACGGATTATTGCCCAAAAAAATCTTTACGGGGAGGTCAGGTTTCGATCAACCGCTATTTTTTTTAGACGAAAGTTCTAGGACCTGGTCTTGTCGAAATTTTAGGTAGGCCGGTCTAATTATCGCCGGAGCTAACGAAAACTGTATCTATTTTGGACGAAACAATCCGTAAATATGAGATCTTTAACTATCCTCGATTTATTTTTGATAATCTCCCTGACCGCTTCAAAGCCAATTGAAAAAGGCTATATCATCACCGGCAGCGTGACGGGACTGGACGAAGGCTCCTGGCTCTACCTGCGTACCGCCAAATCCGATCAGGATATCGATTCCTGCCAGGTCCGCGGCGGTAATTTTGAAATGAAGGGGCATTTGAATGAGAAAGCCGTCCAAGTCTATCTGCACACGGCCCGCTACACCAACTATGTCGCCTTTTGGTTGGAGAACACAACGGTTAAGATACATGTCAAGGCCGGTGAGTTCAAAAAAGGGACCATCACCGGTTCTGAGACTGAAATGGAGAATCGGCATTTTGAGGCGATGACAGAACCTTTAACTAAAAAATTGGACAGCCTGGAAAAGGTCCGCGAGCTTACACCAGATCGGTCCGCCCGCACAACCCTATCGACGGAAATAGCTGATCTTCGGAAAAAAGCAGCGCAATACGATCGGAATTATGTGCGCGATCATCCGAACTCCCTTATCGCGGCTTATTTGCTCAGCGTCTATACCAGTACCTGGGGTAAAGACACAACTTCCTTATTATTTCGCGGCCTGAGCCCTGAACTGAAGCGAACCGCTTATGGCAAAGCAGTCAGCACATTCATTTCCCTGAACCGCGATATCCGGGTTGGCAGTAGATATGTGGATTTCCGGCAGTTCAATTCCATTGGCAAGCCGATCAGGCTTTCCGGCATCAAGGCCAAATATGTCCTTCTCGATTTCTGGGCCTCCTGGTGCGGTCCTTGCAGAGAAGAAAACCCTAACCTGGTAAAAACCTACCAGCGATTCAAAGACAAGGGTTTTGAGGTACTGGCCGTATCGCTGGATGATAACAAGCAGCGCTGGCTGAAAGCGATCAAAGACGACCACTTAACCTGGGAAAACGTCAGTGATCTGCAGGGAGATCAGAACAAAGCAGCCCTCATCTACGGTATCAGCGGCATCCCTGATAATTTTCTAATCGATGATCAGGGCAACATAGTCGCGCGTAACCTGCGGGGTGAACATCTTGACAAAAAGCTGTTGGAATTATTGCCCTGATCCGTACGGGCAGGTTCTAACGAAAGCAACAAAATGAATGAACCGAAACTTCGACCTTAATTTACTGTTCCCTATTCATGGCTAAGAATGATAAGGACCTTTCCGGCTTTGTGCGGGTGCGCGGTGCCCGTGAACATAATCTGAAGAATGTGAACCTGGATATTCCCCGCGACGCATTGGTGGTGTTTACAGGAATTTCCGGCTCCGGTAAATCCTTTTGCGTTCGGCACATTATATGCAGAAGCGCAAAGACGCTACCTGGAATCGGTATCGCCTTATGCCCGCCGGTTGTTCAACCAAATGGCCATCCCTGAAGTGGATGAGATCGAAGGTCTGCCACCTGCAGTCGCTTTGCAACAGCAACGTGGCGCGGCCAGCACCCGTTCTTCGGTGGGCAGCGTAACGACGCTGTCCAATTTATTACGCATGCTTTATTCACGTGCGGGAGATTACCCACCGGGCCAAGCCATTATTTACGCGGAATCCTTTTCCCCCAATACACCTGAAGGTGCCTGTACAGAATGCCATGGCCTGGGCCGGGTCTACGAGATCACTGAAAAAACGATGGTGCCGGATGACACCCTGACCATCCGGGAAAAAGCGATCGCCGCCTGGCCATCAGCCTGGCAAGGCCAGAACCAGCGGGATATCCTGACCACCATGGGGTATGATATCGACATTCCCTGGAAAGACCTGCCTAAAAAAGACCGTGACTGGATCCTGTTCACCGAAGAGCAACCTGTCGTCCCGGTCTATTCTGGGCATACCCACGAAGAAATTAAGCGCTTTATCAAAAATAAGCGCCAGCCGGATTACATGGGCACCTTTACCGGCGCGCGGAGGTACGTCCGGCATACATTCGCCAATACGCAAAGCGCACTCATGAAAAAAAGGGTCGCGCAATACATGATCAGCAGCGAATGCCCTTTATGTCATGGAAAGCGTCTGCGGCAGGAATCACTGTCCGTCAAATTTGCCGGTTACGATATCGCTGAACTATCCCGGCTTGCCCTAGACAAACTCGCAACAATATTTGAACCCTATGCCAGCGGCGAGGCCAAAGCCCTCCAACAACTGAAAGAAAAGCACCCGGAGAAGGTCGTGGTCGCCAAACGCATCGCCGAAGACTTTATGGCCCGTGTGCAAGTGATGCTGGACCTTGGCTTAGGTTACCTGACCATTGAAAGAAGCACGCCAACCCTATCGCCGGGGGAATTGCAGCGCCTGCGGTTAGCTACCCAGGTGCGCTCTAACCTTTTCGGTGTGGTCTACGTGCTGGACGAGCCATCGGCAGGCCTGCATCCCGCCGATACCGAAGCCCTGCTAAGCGCATTAGATAAATTGAAAGCATCGGGTAATTCCTTGTTTGTTGTAGAGCATGAGATCGATGTGATCCGGCATGCCGACTGGATCGTGGATGTCGGCCCGGCAGCGGGTGAAAAAGGCGGTCATATTCTCTACAGCGGCTTACCGGAAGGTCTGCGCGATGTGAAGGAATCGCTCACGCGCCATTATATCTATGACGATAGACCTAACAGGCACAAAACTACCAACGCCTCCAGGAAATCCAAAGCATGGCTAAAACTGGAAGGCGTCACCAGAAACAATTTGAAGAACCTTGATGTCGCCTTTCCCTTAGGCGTTTTAACGAGTGTGAGCGGCGTATCTGGTTCCGGCAAAAGCAGCCTGGTCAGCCAGGTTCTGGTTGAACTCGTGGCTGAGCATTTGGGCTTGCAGTTGGATATCACCGGCGATAGCGAAGCAGATGCTTTAGAAAACGCACCAATACAAACCACGGGCGGCCAGATCAGCAGTGGTATGCAAAACATCAAAAGACTGGCGATGGTCGATCAAAAGCCGATCGGCCGTACGCCGCGATCTAACTTAGCCACTTATACCGGCCTGTTCGATCATGTCCGTAAACTATTCGCCGCCACCCCTATGGCAAAGGCGCGCAAGTTCGATGCCGGCCGCTTTTCGTTCAATGTCGTCAAAGGGCGCTGCCCGCATTGCGAGGGTGAAGGTATGGTCATGGTCGAACTGCTGTTTCTGCCAAGTGTGTATACCCCATGCCCGACCTGTGGTGGAACCCGATATAATTCAAAAACATTAGAAGTGACCTACAAGGACAAAAATATTGCGGAAGTGCTTGGCCTGACCGTAGATGAAGCGGCCAACTTTTTTGATGAAGAACCGGCGATCAGCCACGCGCTGGAGGTCGTCCGTGAAGTTGGCTTGGGGTACCTGCGATTGGGACAGCCCGCGACCGAACTTTCAGGCGGCGAAGCGCAGCGAATCAAATTGGCGACAGAATTGCAGCGCGCCCAGCATGGTCAAACGCTGTATGTGCTGGACGAACCGACCACGGGATTGCACCCCTCAGATGTGGGGCGCTTATTATTACAACTCAACCGCCTGGTCGACGCCGGTAATACGGTCATACTGGTTGAGCATGACATGGAAGTAATCGCGGCCAGCGACTGGGTGATCGATATCGGGCCGGGCGCGGGTGAAGCAGGCGGCCGGATCGTAGCTGAAGGCGAACCTGCAGCGATCGTCAAGAGTAAAGAAAGCCGTACCGCTCCCTACCTGGCCAGGCACCTATCCTACTAGCAATTTACAAAACGGTGAAAAATAATTTAACGGCTTCCGGTATTTTTGATCGAAAATACTAAACATGAAAGATTTCGAGGTCGTTCCCATAGCTTATGATCACCTGCAGCAATTCAGAAAGGAAATCAATAAATGGGTGATATTTAATACTCAGGAGTGGGAGATCTTGAACGATCACGTCAGATTAATAAAGATCAAAAGAAAAGGCCATTTCGCTGAGGTAGGCTCGGTATGTGCACATCTGGGTTTCCTGATATCGGGTTCGGTGCGACTTTTTCATATCAAAGATGGCGTTGAGATCACCGCCTATGTGACCCTTCCCAACGAATTCGTCAGTTCCTATAAAAGTTTTATTCTTCAGGAGCCTGGTCAACTTGGGATACAGGCATTAGAAGATTCTTTAGTGGTGGTGTTTGACCGCCAGAACTGGGAGAGCGCATTAGATCATCCTCTGATAGGGCACAAAACTGAACGATTAGGCAGGCTGATTACCGAAAAGCTCGTATTCTGTTATGAGGACAGATTAGAGGCGTTCATCACGAAGAGCCCAGCTGAACGGTATGAAGCGCTCCTCAGTTGCCGGCCAGAAATGACCCAAAATATATCCCAGCAATATCTCGCCCATTATTTAGGGATCACGCCCACATCCCTATCGCGCATCCGGAAAAGAATTATTCGGTCCGGTAAGCATTAGTTGTTTTTCTTGTCTTTTGTATACGATTTCACGAGCGGTGACCTCATAATTTTGTGAAAACAATTATGATAAACATCATGCAAAAAGATCAGATAAAAGAGCTATCAGCAGGTAGCGAAGCATTACATGAAAGATTACAATGGCGCTACGCGACCAAGAAATTCGACGCGGCTAAAAAAGTAACTCAGGATAAGATCGAACGCATCATCGAAGCTGTAAGGTTAACACCAACCTCCAGCGGGCTGCAACCATTCGAGCTGATCCTCATTACCAATGACGTGATTCGCCAGCGTATCCGGGAGGTGGCATGGGGCCAGGCCCAAATAACCGACTGTTCGCACTTGCTGGTGTTCGCAGCATGGGATGATATCACCCCTGAACGGGTCCATATGATGTTCGATCTGACCAACGAGATCAGGGGTTTTAAAAATGAAGGCTGGGAGAACTACAGGCAACAACTTCTCAAGATCGTAGACGATCGTGGCCAAGAGGCAAACTACCAGGCCGCCGCCCGTCAAGCCTACATCGCCTTAGGCACAGCCCTGATCGCCGCTGCATTCGAAGAAGTGGACAGCACACCCATGGAAGGATTCGACCCAAAAGCGGTCGATGAGATCCTTGACTTGGGTAGCAGAAAATTACGAAGCGTCATCTTATTGCCCTTAGGTTACCGTGCCGAAGAAGGAGATTGGCTGGTCGAGCTAAAAAAAGTGAGGCGAAGCCGAAATGATCTGGTAACAGAGATCCAATAATACCATCGTTTAAAAAACATCATCCCGATACACGATAACAAAAGAGCCGCCTCATCGATGCTAATTTGAGGCGGCTGTTTTTTTAAACATGTGAAGCGCCCAGCATTTTCACCCTTCTTACACCAATCGCAAAATGCGAGGCGAAACGGGCTCTGCGTTGCGAAGCAGCCGGACGATCGCCCGTCAGGCATATCCCTCCATGCAGAAGATATGGGCTACAGCCTCGATAAGTCTTCGCTTCGTTTTTTCTTTACTTTTTGATTACTCCATGCTTTGTTACTTCCTTTAATTTCAATACCATCCTGCATGTCTTTGATGATCCGCTTTGGCAAATGAACCTCCGAACGTATCAGAACTTGAATGCCAGTATAGAGCCTATGAATAATCCATCGCGATCCTGCGGTGTGGTGTCACAAATAAAACCGGCAATACATCACGTCATTTCCTGCCGTTAAAGCGATTCATAACTATTTTCATGGAAAACTTAAAGTATATGTGACGCCTGATCTGCCTGATGGAATTGTCGTGAGTAAAAGCCGGGCAACTTTATTTAAACAGTGGCTGAGCCGATGAATCACTGCAGACCTTACCAGAAGAGACCTATTGCTTCGTGGGGTGCTTTTGAGAAATGCTTTAGATACCGACCAATGTTACACGGGTTACCTTTCGATGCGGTAAAATTTAACCTGATGGTCCTAAGCTCATGATTCTAAGGATAGGATCAAAGCAGATCGACTGAATTTCCCGGACGGTTTTAGCTGTTCTGCACCTTTTCAAATTGCAATATATCTGCGCTTTACGCAGACATAATGTCCAAGTAGTTTCTCCAATGAGGGATCCGTTATCAATTTGCCGACTACTTATCTATCACACTTCTGAGCAGCGGTCATTGCATTCGTTGAAAACACTATGGCTTTTTTAATATCCTTTTTTACCTTTTCAAGTTCTTTGCCCTCATCATAAACTTTTTTTGCCAACGTATGGGACGTCAAAGAGAATGTTCGCGATTCAACACATTTACATTGGCCTGCAAAGTCAGCTGCCTTTTTACTTTGCTCCATTCCCTCTTTGATCAGTGCTTTTGCTTGGTCGATATTACCGGCTTCAGATGCTTTTCTGAATTTCATCATCGCCGTTTGCGCATAGGTGAAGGCTGGGATACATTTGACTTTCTTTGGCTGTTGCCTGATAGTTATAAATGAGAACGATAAGAATATTACACTTATGATCAGTATAAGTAAAGTTACCTTTCCGTTTATCATTGCTGATAGTCTTTGTTTGAATGTTGACATGATCTGGTTCATTTTATTTTACAAGTTACTGAATATGTGTTTCTGTTTAAGCACTCAAAGATCAGATGAGACGCATAAGGAGGCCGCAAATAATTCATAATAGCAACGACCATCCCGAATCTTTGCTTGATTTGAAAGCATAAACCCCTTCTCATCGCGAAGGTGCCGCGGTAAAAGTTATAGGCACAGCTTTTAATACATACCCTTTTTTTCTAAGCAGTTCTATGAGGCCTTGAGGGCCGCCCAAGTGACCGGCACCAACCGCGAACATCGTACTTTGGCCGCCGGCGATCTTGTCTATGCGTTCTGCCATCTTGATATTACGCCCAACAATGACGTTCTTATCCAGGTTCGCGTCGGCCGACCCGTCATCGCTTAAGCTCGCCAATAAACGGTCAACATCCTGCTTTACATAGGCCTCTGTCATCTTTTTAATTATAGGATCCGGCCCCCTGTAATCTTCAAGGAAGGCTTCCATCATTTTTACCTGTTTGGTCATAGGAACCGCATCAATAGCTTTCATCTGTTCTGCCACGGTCTCCAGGCCACCGACCGCGACGCCACTCGCAGATGCCAGTTTATACATCTCCATATCCACGGTGACCGTTTTGCCGTTGGTTAGCAACATCGGTGTAATGAATATAGGCTTGAATTTGTAAATAGCTTTGCCCAGTTTCTTAGTGGCCGGATGATCTTTGATAGCAGTGTTGAATTTTGCCAGTGCCCCTGGATGCATCAGTTTGTTGATCTGCTGCATGGTATCGGTGACCATTGCGTAACGCCTTTGCTCAGCCAGGGTCTTGTCGCTGAATTCAAGTTCAAAATAAACCTTCTTCACTTGCCCGAGCCTTTCCATCACTTTTTGCGGTAACTTATATAAGGAAGTATCAAAAAGGTGGATCGTACCAAATAGATAGGTCGGGTTTTTGATCCTTTTGCCGCTGATCTGCCATAAAAGGCCTTTCTCTTTCGCTTTTGCGGATAAGATACCGGATGTGCTAATGGAGATCAGTAATAATATATAAGCTATCTTTTTCATTTTAATTTTTATCAGATCATATGATCCGTTAATTATCAAGTTGCTGCCTCAGTTAAGTTCGTCATTGTCTACATAACCGATATGCTATGCGAGAACCATGACCAAGACCAAAAGTAATTTGAGCACTAATAAAGGGCAAGCCTATTATGCAAACAAGCGTTTTGTCTATGTAAAACGGGGCAATTTGATCTTCTTTCATTTACAAGACCCTTTTCGCCTGCGTTTGCAATTGCGTTATCATTTCTTAACAAATGGTAATTGCGGTAAACTATACTTCATCGAGATTTGCCAATAAGATATAATCATGGAGAGCAGAAAAGTATTAATTACAGGGGTCACCGGATTTTTAGGGGCTCACACCGCCATCAAATTGTTAAACGAAGGCTATGAAGTGATCGGAACATTGCGTTCTAAAGACCGGATCCCGTCGATGAGGAAAACAATTCAGGAAAATACGATCCATCATGAAAGGTTAAGTTTTGAAGTAGCAGATCTCAATGATGGCGAAATATGGTACCAGTTGACCGACGGTGTTGATTATATTCAGCATGTGGCATCACCTTTTCCGGCAACATTACCGAAGAATGAGGAGGATCTGATCTTGCCTGCAAAGAATGGCACTTTACAGATCCTTAAAGCGGCAAAATATAACAAGGTTCAAAGGGTAGTCATGACGTCCTCTCTCTCAGCTATTGCCTATGGTCAGAATGGTATTGATAAAAATAAGGTCTTTAATGAAAGTGACTGGACGGATATTAGCAGCGGCAAGGATATTACCCCATATTATAAAAGTAAAACCATTGCAGAAAGGGCTGCCTGGGATTTTATAAAAAGCACCAACTCAGATCTTGAATTGGTAACGGTTTGCCCGGGTGCTATCTTAGGGCCGGTGTTGGAAAATGATTATGGTACCTCAGCAAATATTGTTGTCTCCTTGATGAATGGTAGTTACCCAGCCTTACCGAAGATCGGCTTTGACCTGGTGGACGTACGATCAGTGGCCGACCTGCTGATGAAAGCCATGACCGCTCCTGCTGCAGCCGGTAATCGTTATATTGCAGCGTCCGAATATATGACTTTAAAAGAAGTCGCGCTGATCTTAAAAGATCATTATCCGGGCAGGAAAGTTCCCTTAGCTCAGTTCCCTGATTTCATAACAAAACTGATCGCGAACTTTAGACCAGAATTAAAACCGGTTCTACTGGAAATGAAAAGAAGGAAAACAGACCTGACCAAAGCAAGAAGAGAACTTGGCTGGCGACCGATCCCGGCTAAAGATGCGGTGATCGCTTGTGCTGAAAGCGTCCTCAAACACCAAATAGTAAAATAATGGAAATGTTAAAAGCTGCGCTGGCATTCGGCGGAATTCTTTCTGATGAAGATATTCAACTTTTGAGCACTGATTTCAGGCATCGTAAGGTAAAGGCAGGCGAATACATACAGGAACTGCACGAGGTCGCAACGGACATTATTTTTGTCAATTCCGGTGTTCTAAGAGTGTTGGGCCTGGATAAGACTCATAACGACATCACCAAGCATTTTATCCAACCAAATCAGTTTTTTGCTAATCTTGAAAGCTATTACACCAAACAGTCTGCTACTGAAGCGATCCAGACAGTGGTGACCGGAGAGGTTTTTACGATCACCTTCTCAGCCTTTGAGAGACATTTGCAGGTGATCCCCAATCTTTATATACTCTTCAAAAGTATGAGTGAATCTACTTTACTGCAAAAGATAAAAGATAACGATTTTTTAAACTTCGGTGATGCTAAAACCAAATACCTTGAGTTGCTGAGGCGCTACCCAATGCTGGTACAGCAGGTGCCGCTGCAATATCTTGCCTCATACCTGAAAATCACACCACAGTCTTTGAGCCGCATAAGAAAGGCCCTATCGTCATCAAAATAAAAATTCATCGCACACTTGGTAAACCTAGTGATAGGTCACATGCAGGTGAAATGGTTCATTCATATTAGTATCTTATCATGTTTTTATCAGTGATAATAATCTCAGGCTTTACCTTATAACTCATTACCTGGCTTGTAACTGTCAACGTTTTGCCATCTAAACTTCATTCCCAGGCTTTTGCATCGGCTTTCAGCACCAAGGTGTAAATGATGGGGCTCGAACCCACGACCCTCGGTACCACAAACAAATGGCACTTGATTACAATGTCTTGATATACAATGGGGGTGCTAAAATGAGTGGATCGACAAATGGCGCCTGGAAATCTTCTGGAAGGTATATTTGAAAGACAAGGTCATCGGCGTGCTGATAGGGGGTGTAGAATTCCATGAGGTTCGTATAAAAGAGCAATGTAGATAAACGTGCTTCTGATGGTAAGCGTACGGATATATTCTTCTACCCGTGCCTTATTCGTAAAATGGGGTACGAAATTTTTTTCATCGGTGGTCTTATCTATATTTTTCAGGCTGCTGAAGACCAAATGGTTTACACCAGCCTCCACCACGGCGTCCGCCAGTTGCTTAGCCAATTCAAACTCGTGGTTTTGCGGAGGGTCTATACCCGGTGTCATGTTGAAAACAGCATCAGAATCAAGGAAGCCTTTACATATTCTTGCTGATATCCCACGTCAAGCGGTAAGCTAATAAATTCAGCGCCCAATCTGTTAAGAGGAGCGTCTGCGGTGAGTCAATGCGCAGGACGTTTACGGCAAATTGGTTACGCTTACATGTTCAGTGTTAGCTCTCAATACTTGTCCGGTTTGTAGCCAATTCTTTGTCTTGGCTTTGGCTCATGATGCTGTTGAATAAGCTCATCTAAATATTTAAACAGTAAGTCAATTTTTCCATCTTGCTTCATGAGCGTTGATTTTATTCTTTCGATTTCCAACCAAATATCAGTTTGTCCCGCTAGAGTTTCCCGAAGTTTAACAAAGATGTCGATGATCTGAATGCTGACCGCAATTGCTCTTTGACTCTTTAAAACATTCGATAGCATCAGTATGCCATGTTCTGTGAACACATAGGGAAGGTATTTTGAGTGTTCACCTCGCTTTAAGGTCACAAATTGTGACCTTAAAATTTCATTTTCCTCTTTGGTTAGCTCGAACATATAATGGCCAGGGAATCGCTCAAGGTTGCGGTTGACTTGTTGCTTTAGTTTTTTAGTTTCGGTTCCGTATAGTTCAGCAAGGTCAGCATCAAGCATTACCTTTTGACCGCGTATTAAATATATTTTGCTCATAACAACTTCGTCAGGAACAAACAGCTGTGATTGATTTTCCATCTCATCAAATTTTTTCAGTCAACAAATAATTAAGCGACCGACAGTCCTTTAAGCTTACCTTTCAACGCTGCCATATCCTCGCTTACTTTTTTTTCGATAACTTTGGCATAGACCTGGGTCGAACGCATCGAGGTATGGCCAAGAAGCTTGCTTACCGTTTCTATCGGCACTCCGTTTACGAGCGTTACCGTGGTGGCGAAGGTATGCCTTGCCATATGAAAGGTGAGGACCTTATTAATTCCACATAATTCAGCAAGTTCCTTGAGGTAGCTATTCATTTTCTGATTGGATAGTTTAGGAAAAATCGTTCCGTTTGCAGCTGCTCGTACGTTTCCTTTGTACTTGTTCAACAAACGCTCCGGCTCGTTGAGTACCGGGACATTGACGGGGATAGTGGTTTTCTGACGGAAGGTCTTGATCCAGAGACCGCCATCCTGTCCCTTGACCAGGTTGTCTGGCGTAAGCTCCATCACATCAACAAAGGCGAGTCCGGTGTAACAAGCAAACACGAATATGTCCCTTACGACACTCAATCGAGGCAGTAGCAGATGTTTTTGTTCCAGTGCAGCCAGCTCGTCGGATGTCAAAAAATCTTTCTCTACACGGTCGAATTTCAGTTGATACTTTTCAAAAGGATCACGGTATAACCACTCGATCCGGCAAGCTAAGTTGATCATCTTTTTGAACCGTTCCAGATGCTTCATGATACCGTTGGTTGTTAGAGGCTTTTGATGGTCAAGTGGCTGATGGTTTCGAAGAAATACCTCAAAGTCCTGGATGAATTTGTAATTGAGCTCTGATAGGAAGAATGATCTTCTTTTTAACTTGTTACTAACAAATTCCCGCAAGTACTTTTGGGTAGTGTAATAATTTTTCATGGTGGCTGGTGCAAGTACACCTTGGGAAGTTTCATTATGATACTCAGCAATTTCTTCCAGGGTGTGTTCGTCATCACCACTTTTCAAAAAAGCGTTTTTAACAGCATCGGCACTGATCACACGCCGTTTGAGTTGTAACTCCCGGTAACATTCTCCCAATACCTGCCTTACTTCTTCCAGGTAGATGTTGAGCTCCCTACCTTCAACAGTCGTAGTTTTGCCCATACCTTTCCGAACGTCCCAGCACCTTGTAGCAACGCTCTGCTTGAGTGCCAGCATGGCTTTCTCTCCATTGACTTTAATTGCCGCATAAACCGGCGCTTTTCCTTCTTTTCCTTTTTCTGTCCGCAAATTGAAGTGGACACTAAACGTGTTGATCGCTTTCATAACATTGATTTAATTAAACCATTTGCATTGGGTATTAAATCATACCTAATGGTATCAAAAGATCAGCTCAAATCAGCGCAAAACAACGTAAGTTCGTTGCCTTTTAACCTGTTGTAATACAGTGATTTAAACCACTTTTGAATACCTCAAAAGTATGAAACGAAAAGAGGTGTTCAGTTAGGTGACGGATAACTTGCGATGATTTGATATAATTTGCGTTGGCAGGAAAACAAAAAAGCCTGTAAATCAACGATTTACAGGCTTTCCATATCGTTTGATATGTGGTATCGTCGGGATGGCAGGATTCGAACCTGCGGCCTCCACATCCCAAATGTGGCGCGATACCGGGCTACGCTACATCCCGAAAGGGTTTGCAAAAGTACAATTTTAAAGCACCATTGCAAATAATTATTTAACATTTTTTTATACCGCCTGATAATCAGTTTATAAAGTTTCATGCTTTAAAAATCAGCTTATCAAACAGCGTCAAAGAACGACTTTCCGGACGATTAACAATTGTTGATATCGTAAACCGGAGCGCAAATATAGCTTTTAAACGCATGCCTCCAAATGCTTCTGTAGCTACATTTGCTAACTAATACAAAGCGATTTGATTTACAAGTAATTAATTTTTCAGATTGGTTGGTTTATCAAGGTCCGCGTTACTCTTATCGGTAATTTCGCGTATTTCACTATCCAGCTCTTCCGCAGAGATTTTTAAAAAACCAAGCATCATATTCCTGTCCTCGGGTTTAGCGGCAGGGTCGGTTATCAACGGTATAAGCCCCATTATGCGCGACAACGGCGCTCGTATAATGTGCGATTGTATCCACGATATTTCTTTTAATCGCCTGTTTTGGTCTTCAACAGCCTTTATATACTTAAAACGTTCAGTAACATCAACCGCCAGTATAATCTTAGCATCAAATCCTTTATAATTTAAACGGTTACTTTGTATTTCAACCTCTATCAATTCTCCCGACTTCTTTCTGTGGGTAAAAACACCTGTTTTGGAAAGCTTTTGGGTTTGATATGCTTCTATAACCGCGTCAAGCTTAGGCAGCTCAGCCGCCGGGCGTATATCTCTAATGCTCATGGCGGTAAACTCTTCTTTGGAGTAGCCGTAGTGATTTATAGCAGCTGCATTAACATCCAGAAACATCAGGGTCTTAACATCAAAAACCCACATAGGCAACGGGCTTAAATGAAAGAGGTCGCTATATTTTTTTTCAGAATCTTCCAGTTCAGCAACAATGCGTTTCCGCTCCATACTGTAAATAATGCATTTATATAATGCCTGTCCCGTGAGTTCATCTTTAAGTAAATAATCGGATGCACCTAAGGCAATAGATTTTACGCTGAAGGCAAAATCTGAATAGCCCGTTAATACAATTACAGGCGTTTCGGGGCATTCCTTTACAATCTTGTCAATAAGCTGTTCGCCCGCGCCGTCCGGTAAGGTTATATCCAGCAAAACTACATCAAAACGATTATCGGGGCAGGTTAGAAGGTCAACCGCTTCTTTACAGCATTCTACATGTGTGATGGCAGGAACTTCAATTTGCTCAAGCAAATATTCCTCAACCAGCAGAAAATCTCCCGGGTTATCCTCAATAACCAATACTTTAAGCCGGCGTTTATCCATCAATTAGTTTTAGGGGGAATAGAAACAATGCTTACCCAGAAATCTTCAATTTTTGAGACGGCATTCATAAAATCAACCACATCAATCGGCTTTGTAATATAACAATTAACATGATGTTTATAGGATAAAATTATATCCTTTTCTGAGGATGACGTGGTAAGCATAATCACCGGTATGTGCGTTAAGCGCTCCTCCCCTTTTATATACTGCAATACTTCGTGGCCGCTTTTTCTGGGCAGATTAATATCGAGCAATACCAGGTCGGGCAAGTCTTCAGTTTGCTTAGTTTCTTCGAAATACATAATGGCTGATTTTCCGTCGGTAATCACGCTCATGTTATTGATGATCCTGCTTTCCGCAAATGCCTCCCGCGTCAATAGTATATCGCCTTCGTTATCTTCAATCAGGAGCAGATGTATTGGTTTCATAGATTTTGATCTTTTGGAAGCGTAAAATAAAACGTACTGCCATCGCCTTCGGCCGATTCTACCCAGATACGACCGCCCAGGTGTTCGATAGTTTTTTTGGTGACGGCCAACCCCATGCCGGTTCCATGGTATTTATCTTTATTATGCAGCCGCTGAAAAATGATAAAGATGCGGTTATAATATTCCGGGTCTATGCCAATACCGTTGTCTGCCACGCTGAATAGCCAATACGTGGAATATTCCTTGCAGTCAATATTAATGCGAGGCGGTGAATCATCCTTTTGATATTTTAAACTGTTTGAGATAAGATTTTGGAAGACCACACGCAGCGGCGCTTTGTAAGTAAACACTGTTGGCATATTGCTTACCGCTATAAGTGCATTCCGCTCAGCAATTTGTTTTGAAAATAAGTGTATAATATCGTCTAAGATTTCTTTAATGTCAACAGCTTCCATATCATCATCGGCGCGCCCTACACGTGAAAATTGGAGCAAGTCCAATATAATCTGCCGCATGCGTTTTGCACCATCCACAGCATAATAGATGTATTGCTTGGCCTTTTCATCAAGGCTGAGGCTATATTTTTTATCCAGCAGGGTTAAAAAACTGGTGATCATTCGCAGCGGTTCCTGCAAGTCATGCGATGCTACGTAAGCAAACTGCTCAAGTTCCTCGTTTGAAATCTCCAGTTCTTTTTTCTGCTTTTCTAAGCCCTGGTTCAAGGCTATCAGCTGCATCTCCCCTTCTTTGCGTTCAGTAATATCCGACCGAATGGCCACGTATTGATAAGGCTTATGCTTGTCGTCCAGGAAAGGTACAATGGTTGTATCCACCCAATAGTACTGCCCATTTTTGGCTTTGTTCTTCAGTTCGCCACGCCATATATGTCCGTTGGCTATGGTATGCCAAAGGTTCTTTATATAAGATTTATCGTGATAAGTCGAATTGATGATACGATGGTCCTGCCCTACCAGTTCGTCTGCACTATAGCCTGATATTTTGCAAAAGTTATCGTTTACGTGTTTGATGATCCCTTTCTGATCGGTAATGGCAACTATGGCCGATTCATCAATGGCATACTTATAAGCTATTAACTCTTGTAAGGTTTGTTGCAAAAGCTCATCTGCCTGCTTTTTAGCGGTAATATCCCGGAAGTTACATACAACAGCCTCAATTCCGCTTTCGTGCAGCAAATTGGAGAATGTACATTCCAGCCAAACATAGATACCGTTACTGTGGAGCGACCGGAAGGTACAGGTATCTGTAGCACCCGGCTCCGCCATCAAATTATTTAACAGTTTTCTTAGTCCGGGCAAGTCCTCCTCGTGGATGATATTGAGCGTTTCTTCCTTCAGCCTTTCTCTCCAGCTCCAACCGGTGATACGTTCAGCTGACGGACTGCGGTAAATTACCTTTAAATCGCGGTTTAACAGGCTTATGCCCTCGTAACTGTTCTCTATAATTTTACGGAACAATATATTGTCTGTGAAAACGGCATCACGGCCCGGCCCCTCCGGACTAATGCCATTCACATCTGCACTGTTTTCTGTAATAGCTGCCATGCGTGATAGGTGGCCAGATAAAGCTTCCTGGCTGTATAATTGGTTATATGTATCAGTAAAAAATAAACTTTAGGTTATTCTAAAATAAAAATGATTTATTATGAAAGCAAGTGTTAATTAGTAATTAACGCCAGTACTTGCGCTTATGTAATAAAGCGTAAATAAAAAAGGGCAAACCAGTTAATTAACCAATTTGCCCTTCTGTGATAACCTTATTTAACTACTCTAAGTGGAATTTAAAGAGCGCAGCATCCGCGCCAGGCACTTCAACCGTTTTACCCGACGCTCCACTGAGTTTGGCAGCGGAATTAAATAGTTCGATAACGGTAGCGGAGCTGCCTTTGATACCTAGCCTTGATTGGTCGAGCGCAAAAGACTTAGCATCATTACCATAGTTAAACACTGCCACATAGTAGTCTTTACCTATGTGTTGAACAAAAATTTCTGAAGCCTTATCCTCCACATTACCATCAACCGGCCGAAATGCTTTACCGTTACGTACAATGGTCATTAACTCGGGTAGTTGCAGGTATTTTTTGGCGATTGAGCGCCATCTTCCTTGTGCGGAATAATCATCGCCGGTTATCAGCGTACCGGTTATCACCGACGACAGCAGACGTGCCCTGTTAGCTCCCTCACTCTCATCAGCAAATACGGCATGGTCGGCATCTACATAATTGTATAAATAAGTTTGCCACCAGCCAAAAGTCACACTGTTTAAAGTGTAGCGGGTATCCTTTATGCTTTTAAATGCATCGCAGGCAATGCGGCGTGTATGTACATAACGACCACTTGCCAGGTTGGGGGATATTGCCGCGTAAACAAGCATCTGCCCGTCCATTCTGTTGATAAGGTATTCCATACCTTTACGATAAGCCTGCATACCGGTGGTCACCGTAGTATCATAGAAATGCGTAGACTCCGCCGCAGCATGTCCCAGAAAATCGATTTTGATCATCTTAAAACCACACTTCTTAAAATGATCTATCATATAATCAATACGGCGCTGCGTACCCGGGAAGGTAGGATCAATTGCTCGCGCACCATCAATCTCATGATAACCGTCGCCTACCTTTGTCCAGGCGTCGCCCCATTTATAATCACTGCCTTCCATTTTCCTGTCAGCACCTGATTTATAGCCCCAGTCGGTAAATGGTGCCCAGTAAATTCCAGGCTGCAAGCCTCTTTGCTTACAATAGTCTGCAAATTCCTTTAGTTTACTGAAATCGCGTACGCCGTTATTATTGCGAACCATATTGTCCCAGTACGAGTCAAGGTCTATATAAGCGGTATTACCGTCCCTGAACGCTTTTAAACTATCGGCAAAGAAATCTGCCACAGCAGTAGCTTTTTCATAATTAAGTTTTTCCTGTATTACTCCCCAACTGTTCCACCCAACTGGCGTTGGCTTGGTCCAATTAAATACAAATGGCGGCTCGGCAATGCGGTTGGCCTTTCCATATTCCTCTAAACCTACCCGCCAGTCATTAAAATAGCCAACCATTACCAATGGCGAGCTTACCTTGCTACCTTTAACAAATCCGTGTGCAATTCTATCGCGCGTAACAGATTCCTCTGTGTAGCCAGCCAAAATTCTAATGTTACTATTTTTTTGCCCTGAGGTTGTGAATACACCCGTTTTCCATACCTCATGTTCTAAGGAGCCGGCAATAAGCCCTTGCCTGTTTTGATTATTAAACACCACCCCTGCCTCGGCACTGGTTACCTTTTTTGTACCTTTAAACGGCTTGGCATCGTAACTTATGAATGTGTCATTATCAAAGGGCATAAAAAGGGAGTAAACCTCGCCCACAGGCGGCACAAAACCACCCTCTAACGGAACTATCTCGTTTGTTGCCAAATCTTTTCCTGATAAGCTTACGCTTGTAATAAAATACCCTTTATCATAAGTATAAAAAACTTGCTCCATTGTGGGCCAGCCACTTTTGGCCGATGTAACAACATACTTTTTGCCTCTGCCAAAACCCGTGTTGATGCTGCCGAATGATGAAACATGCTTTGGGTAAGCCGAAGATCGCCTTACCTCGCCGTTTATCTTTACTGATGATGTAAGCGCTATAAATACCTTTTTACCCTTGCTGTAAACATCGTATGTACCGGCAGTAAGATTATATAATATGTAGTCCGTTTTGTTAAAAGTAATCTTAAGCAAGTTATCACCTGCCAAATCAGCGTTGTGTGTTTTTGATGCACCTAAAGCTTGCGGTAGCCAGAAATTGATAAGCAGGATAAAAACGGGGAAGAGTCTTTTTAAATTGATCATGCGGGGTTAAGGGTTGTTATACTTTCTTTTTTGCGGTGATAGTGATAAACTTACCGTTCACTTTAAGCTTCACTTTACGCGGCGTTGGCGAAGATATTTTATAATGAGTGATTTTTCCGTCTTTCCAGGCAAAATCAACAACAAAGTTACCTCGCGCCTTAAATCCTTTAATCTCGCCTCCAGATTTCCACACGTCAGGGATGGCAGGTAAAAGGTTAATGTAACCTTCGTGGCTTTGCAACAGCATTTCAGCTATACCTGCGGCTGTCCCAAAGTTACCATCAATCTGGAATGGTGGCCCTGCCGATAGCAGGTTGGGATAGATACCGCCTCCTGCTCCATAGTTAATATCAGTACGTTCGGTAGGCTTCATGATTTCATAAAACAGCTTATATGCCCGGTTACCGTCGTGCAATCGTGCCCAAAAAAGCAGTTTGTAAGCAATGGTCCAGCTTGGACCGTCGTCGCCACGCACATTCAATGTCTTCTTTGCTGCTTCCGCCCACTTGGGTGTACCGTCAGCTGTTATCAAAGATGCGGGGTAAAGACCGTAAAGATGTGATATGTGACGGTGTTGCGGATCGGTCTCCTTGTAATCCTCCAGCCACTCCATCACACGGCCATCGGCAGATATTTGTGCTGCCGGAGGCAGGCTCTTAATTTTCTCTTTAAGCTGCGCCGCGAATGCCACATCAATACCCAAAGTTTTTGAGGCGGTGATAACGTTGGTAAACAGCTCGCGTATAATCTGGTTATCAATTGTAGCGCCTACGCAAATACTGGCGGTTTTTCCATTGGGCAAGTAAAATGTATTTTCTGGCGATGATGACGGTGATGTAACCAACCAGCCGGTCCTTTTATCGCGCGTAAGTATACTGCTGTAAAACTGCGCAGAACCTTTTAGTATAGGATAGATCTTTTTCAAATAAGCCTTATCATTGGTAAACGCGTAATGCTCCCAAAGGTTATCACATAACCAGCCGGAGCCGGCCTTGGTAATACCCCACGATGCACTCTCGCCAGGCTCGGTAAATCCCCATACGTTAGTAATTACATGTGCCACCCAACCATCTGCGTTGTAGTAGGCTTTAGCCGTACGTTTACCCGGCTCCACCATGCCCTGAACCAGATCGGCAAGCGGAAGGTTTAGTTCTGATAAATTAGCAACCTCAACAGGCCAATGATTCATTTGCACATTCACATCCAGGTGATAATCGCCATTCCAGGGCGTGCGTATCTGGTTAGCCCACAAGCCCTGCAGATTTGGCGGCAGCAGCCCCACCCTTGTGCTGCTGATAGACAGGTAACGCCCAAACTGGAAGAATAACACCGGCAAGCCTTTATCACGCTCGGGATGATCATGAAAAGCCAGCAACCTTTTATTGGTTGGCATGGCCTCGGCCTCTTTGCTATCGCCAAGCGTTAAGTTTGCCCTGTTAAACAATCGCTGATAGTTTTTTATATGAAGCTGCTTTTGTTGTGCATAACTTTTATTCATGGCAGCAGCAAGTAGGGCGTCCGTTTTTTGTTTGAAACCCGGATTACGAAAATCTGTACCTGCCGATACAAAAAGGATGACCTCTGTAGCGTTCTTTATTTCGAGCGTATTGCTTGTAGTGCTTTGCGTTCCGCCTGTCAGCTGTGCCTTTACTTTGGCTAAAAACTGCATACCCGGCTTATCATTGCCGCTTTGCAGGCCACCATTTAATTGCAAGGTGTTGTTGGCAGCGCTTACCTCTGCCTTCTCTGGGCGGTTCATGGAAATGCTCAGGTTAAGCATACCCGGTTTGCTGGCAGTAAGCTTTATAATGCTTACATCATCACCAAAACTGGTAAAGTACTCGCGTGTGTAAGTTACTCCTTCTGCTACATAGCTGCTCTTCGCAACCGCATTGTTCAGTGAAAGCTCGCGGTAATAATTACTAAACTCCGGCTCTTTTCCGCCGTTGTAATTGTACTTAATATTCAGTTCGCCCAGTACCTGGTAACAGCCGAAAGGCACATCACCCGAACCGGGAGCCTTACAAACAAAGTTTTTATCTATCAGTGCCTGTGCTTCGTCGTTTTTGCCTTCTTCCAGTAAACGGCGTATTTCAGGCAAGTATTTGTAGGCCTCATAGTTATTGGCATCCTGTGGCGCGCCAGACCATAAGGTTATATCGTTTAATACTATCTTTTCATTGCCCACGCCGCCATCCGGCATCATACCTAAACGCCCGTTACCTAAAGGCAATGTTTCCTCCCATACACGGGCGGGCTTGTCGTACCATAATTTTAAAGTTTTGGTTTGCGCAAATGCTGGCGCAACCATTAAAGTAAGTAATGCAATTAACCAGAGATGTTGTATCGGTTTTCTCATCGTTTATAAAAAGGGTTATTTGTTCAACAGAAAATATACTATGCGACAGGCATGACCTTTACTTTTATCATTCTTCTGGTCGCTGATCTTTATTTCGAGCGTGTGGCTTCCATCTTTTAAATTGCTGCCGAGCATTAAATACCATGGCAGGTGCAGCCAGCTACTCCACTGCGTAAACAAATCCTTCCGTTGCTCTGGCCCCCCGTCTATAGAATAGGTTATGATGCCCGCATCGCTGCCGGAAGCAATGGCAATCCCGATAGCATTTCCTTTAAAGGATATTTTTAAGGCCGCACCTGGCGTATCGCTTACCAGCATTGGCACATTTACATAGCCGGGGCGGGTATCAAGGCCATCGGATGGTTTCCAGCTTTCGTCAATTCGCCAATTACTATCAAACTTGGCGTTGTGTATATCGTAATACTGCCCGTGATCAAAACTTGCTGAGTTGAGCGGCTTTGGTAGCTTATATTTTACGGGATTGCCCTTCGCATCATCAAAACAATCGGTAAGCAGCGCCTTGATGTTTGCAAAGTAAAGTTCCTGCCCGTACGGCGCCGGATGAATATCCCTGAAGTCGTCATTCCAATCCAGCTCGCCATTGGCAATTTTTTCTTTAACCTCCCCCGCGATGTTGATAGACGCAACATTGTAACTATTGGCAACCAATTCATGGTTGCTTATTTCAACAGGTACTTTTCCGGCTTTGTAGTCAGCTGTTTTGTCGGGGTCAGCAAACTCCATCATTACTATATCCATGTAGGGATTGGCATTACGTGCCTGCCTTACTATGCCCTCCAGCCCCCTAACTTGCGTGATGCTGTCAACACCGTTAACTCGGTCGTTAACGGCGGCTTCAATAAATAGCAGGTCTACTTTGCCACTATCAAGTACATCGCGCTGTAACCTGAAAGCATGTGCATTGCTGCCCAGTGAGGGGATGCCAGCTTTTATGAAATGGAATTGTGTTTCCGGGAAACGCTCGCGCAGGTATTGGGTCACCTTGTCGCGCCAGCCAGGGTTGAAGGTGATAGAGCCACCTAAAAAGGCCACGGTTGCTTTTTTGTTGTTTTGTGCAGCGTTATAGAAGTTATGCAAGCCAGCCCGCTTTTTATAATAATCGTAGTAAGGCAGAACGGACTTTACCGGGTATGAATTATAATACATAAAATCTGCCCACTCTTTTGCATGCTTAACCGGCACGTGGTGGCCGCTCATTTCCTGCGGACCTTCCGTAACGGGGAAAGTGGTTACCGGTCCGCCAGCGGCAACATATCGCTCAGTAAAAAGCAAACTATTTTCTGCCGGTATAGCCAGCTTATCCTCCGGCCCAATCATATTTAATATGGGCACCTTAAACGAGGCAAGCCCTTCCAGGTTGTCTACCGGGTTGTCTTTGTACTCAAGCGCCTGCTTATCTGTAAAGCCGTACACCTTCAGGAGCTGTTTCCAGGCGGCAGTATCACCGGGGCCTTTTCCTTTGCCACCCGGCCATGCTTTAAAATCGTATACGGGTGTTTCGGAATATATGCAGCTTACCTTATCCGGATTACGTTTGGCCCAACCAAGCGCATACAAACCACCCCTGCTAACAGCTTCCAAAGCTGGTCTCAATGACAGCTTAACTGAGTCAGTTAAATACTGATAATACTTATCCCAATAAAGCATAGCTGAGGGACTGCCATACATATCATCAACATTAATAAAGGCTACGTGGAAGCCCCGCTCCAGCAGCAGGCTGTCCATCTCCGTATGCCAGTCGGGGAATGAGGCACGCCATACCCATGGCTTACCGGGTAAGGCCGCTTTTGGTTTTACGTAATAGGCATCGCGGCCGTCTATTTTAACATTTACCCGGGCAAAACCCTTCCAACTGCTCTGCGCCCAGCATATACCGGACATACCGATAGCTAAAACAGATAACAGTGCCTTACGGCCGTTAATTAACTTGTAATTACGTTTGGTCATAATGGTTAAGTAAAAATAAGCAGGCAGGCTCCCCTGAAAAATGGACAAAGCACAAAAACAGATGGATTATACTACCCTGAGTTTTAATTACATAGTTATCACTAAAACTGCCATTGCACAATAAGCAATTTTCGCAACTTATTAAACGATTTTAGCCAATGGGGGTGCCGTATTTTGAACTCACTGCTAAAATGTCTTATAATAGCGTGACCCAATTGCAAACCAACAAATGTATTATCCTACTATTTTGTTTTTTGTCTGATGAATGGAGCGGTATTAAAGAGAAGAGACGGTTTTGAAGGTCAGAAATTCATAAATATTCCATCAAAAATCTGGAAAGATATTTTCCGGAAAGATCCTTCGTTTTTTCAGCTGTACATTACCCATATGGGGTATTTTCCAAAGGCATCTTTCCATTACCGCGAGCGGAGGAAAGGCTGCGAGGATAATATATTGATATATTGTGTGCAGGGCAAAGGCTACTTTGTATTGGGCGATAAAAAGTTTGAAGTAAATGCCAACCAATATATAATGGTTGCGGCTACAGACCAATATATGCGTTACTGGGCTGATGCAGACAATCCCTGGACCATTTATTGGGTGCATTACACGGGCGCCGACATGCATAACTTTAATCATTTTTTGAATGTTAACAATAATAAGGGCGCTGTAAGCATCCCATTTAATACTAAAGGGCTTGAAATATGGAACAATATTTACAACAGCCTCGAAATGGGCTTTAGTACCGAGAATCTTTGCAATGCCATATTTTCACTATATAACCTCATAGCTACTTTCCTCTTTCATGATAAATACAGCGCAAATGGCGAAAGCGAAAATTGCGGGGATGTAATTACCAGAACCATCCACTTTATGCGCGAAAACGTGGATAAAAAATTGAGCGTTGAGGATATGGCTTCGCAACACAATCTTTCAAGTTCATACTTTTCTATATTATTCAGAAAAGCAACCGGCATGCCTCCTATTGATTATTTTATCAATTTAAAAATGCAGAAAGCCTGCCAGTTGCTATACGCCGACGAAACGAAAATTAAATCGGTAGCAATGGCGTTGGGTTATGAAGATCAGTATTATTTCTCGCGTATATTTAAAAAGTTCATGGGCTCATCACCTGAGCAATACCGCATGCTGGCCAAACGATAATCCTATTGTTAAACTTTATTTTATTAAAGGCAAATCATCAGCGGGATTATCCAGTGTAAGTTCAATCACATTGCAAATACTATCTGGCAAGTTGGCAGGCAGGCTAATTTCAAGCTTTTCGTTGTCTTTAAATGCGAGATTGGCGCCGTTATACACGTTCGCTTTTAACACTTTAGCACCCTGCAGTTTTGGCAAAGTAAGCTGGCCACCCACATTGCTGAACACCTGCAAGAACACCTTTTTGCCTTTACGTGTTGCTGCATAGTTATCGTTAGGTAGGTAAGGGCCACCCTTGGTGCTGTAAATTGTCTCGCCGTAAACTTTGAGCCAATCTCCCATTTGTTGTAAGCGACTAATCTGTCTTTGTTCTATACGCCCGTCAAGCATAGGGCCTACATTAAATAACAAGTTACCATTGCCTCCTGCAGTGCGCACTAATGTTTTGATACATTCGCTAAGACTCTTCATCTGGTCGTTCGGTTTCCATGCCCATTGATTGCAGATGGTTATGCAGCTTTCCCAAGGCTCCAGCATGTTAATATTACCGATGCGCTGCTCAGGCGTTAAGAAATCACCCACCGAATTTTTATTCAACTTTTCACTCTCCTTGCCCAACCGGTTATTCACTACAATGTGCGGATCGAGCTTTTCAATATGCTGGTATATTTCCAGACCATAAGCGTTAGTCCATGGCTTTTCCCAATATCCGTCAAACCAAAGCATGTCGGGCTTGTAGCGCGTGATAAGTTCTGTAAGTTGCCTCTTCATGGTATTAACAAAGCGCGGCATATTGCCGGGAACATTATGCAAGGTATCATGCGGACTATGGATGGGGTAATCCGGGTCATGCCAGTCGAGCACAGTCATATAAATACAGAATGATATGCCCTGCTTTTTACATGCCGCAGCCAACTCCCCCACTATGTCGCGTTTAAAAGGCGTATTGGCAATATTGTATGCTGATACAGCCGAAGGCCAAAGTAAAAACCCATCATGATGTTTGGCAGTAATAACCATATAGCGCATACCAGCCTGTTTGGCAACACTCACCCACTCATTTGCATTGAACAGTACCGGGTTAAACTCTTTATATAAGTTATCATAGTCATCAAAGGAAACTTCTTTGCCGCGACTCCATCCTATCTCGGTACCCCGCAAATTAACCGGCCCAAAATGCACAAACATACCAAAGCGCCTATCCATAAACTGCTTCATTGCAGCTGCCTTTGTACCTGAAGCATTTTGCGCCCAGGTATAAATGGTTATGAACAAGAGACTTAGGGTTATCAGCAACTTTTTCATTAGGTAATGATTAAAAAACCCCGGCCTGAATGAACAGCACCGGGGAACTAAGTAAACCAAACAATAACTAAAATTTATTCCAGAAGGTAAGCTCACTCATATTCCAATAGCTCCCTTCGTTATTGGCAGTATGTTTTACACGTAGCCTTATATAACGGATAGCTTTACCTTTACTATCAATATCAAATTTGTACGGCTGACTCCCGTCATCGCTACGTACAACATCCTTTAGCAAAACCCATCCTTTAGACAAAGCTTCTTCTTTCCAGCCGGCATCACCGGGCGATAAGTTTGTATCATGTCCATTTATATCAGCTATACCCCAAACTTCAAATTGATCAGGATTGTGACAGCAATCACGCCCGGTCTCTTCCATTTGCGCTAAATTGTTATATAGTCTCCCTAAATCAATGGTAAGTTGTTGAGGCAGCGTGCTTCCGTTTGAGTGAAAGATATTGGGATAGCTTTGTGGTGTAGTAGTACCGTCCCAAAGCTTCTCTATCGCAGTCCCAAAATCGGCCCGAGCATCCTTGGAGAGATTAGTAGCCTTAAATAGAGATTTAAAACATTGCACATAAGTAATATGTGGAAAATCCTCATAACGGCTTACAATAAAAGTATCAATAGATGCGCGTTCCGGTATGTATGATGACCTGTATTGAATATCGCTACCAAATTTAAAATCCGGAAGAATAATAGAGTTTTTATCAGGAGCTAAATAAGCCTTAACACTGTCATTTGAATTATTTAAATATCTGATTACGGTTGTGATGTTTATGGTATCCGGAGTAATGAAGTTCAATTGTAGAGAGCCATCCTCATGGACAACATAAGGCGTATTGGCATCGTAAGCGCGGTTAAGCAGCGTACTTGCATAAATTGGCCCGTATGATTTTACGTTATTGATCTCCTTCGCTATTGAGCGGTTACCTTTAGCATCTGCAGAGTAAATGCTAAATGAATATACATACTCCTGCAGACCGCTGATAATGGTGCTCACACTATCCGTTTTAGTAGTAACGTTTACTACTTGGGAGTCTGCCTTGTTATTCCAGTAAACAACATATTTCACAATGCTCGGGTCGGTGCTTGATTTCCATCTGAGTTTTACGCGAAGGTTGCCAGGCATGGAGTCAACCTTACCTACTGCCCCGGTATAAGTAAGTTCCTCATTATTATAAAAGTTTCGGAAATCCGTATCTAACTTCTTACAGCCATAAATTACAGCAAACAGCAAGAAGATCAATGTTATATATTTTAAATTCTTTTTCATTTTAGCTATAATTTAAAGTACTATTCTGGTTTACCATATAAAGATATTTCCATGGCATGTGCAAACGCGCCGCCCGACCATGACCGCGAAACGGCAAGGCGGAAGAATCTGGCTGATGGCGAGTTGAACGGAACGTTGAAGTTTACACCAGCTCTTACAAAGTCATTATCGGCAGATGTTACTGAACCCGGCGCCGCACCTGATGGAGGATTAGGATAAGTATAGTTGCCCAGGTTTGTCCAGTCGCCCACTACCGCGCCAACCGGTGCCGATACCGGCAGTTTTGCATCTGCGGGGTGCGATTTATCTGAGCCCCACAATGAGAAAACCTTAGGGTTACCATGGTTAAAGGCATATTGAGTAGAGCCATCGTTTGAGCGCTCCCACAAAATAAAGCGGCTTAGCTTATATACTTTGCTAACATCCCATGTTGCCACGTAAGGCGCAGGCTGACCAGGGTTGGTATGCCATCCCGCACCATCAATGCTACCATTCCAAAGATTTGACAACGACCATCCGTAGCCGATTTCAGAGTCGCTTGGCAGTACATAAGGTGTGAACTTAGTTTTGTCAAGCAATTCCTCATATAGTGGTGTTACGGTAGTAATTACCGTATCAGATACGTTTCCAAATTTGTCCGTAACAAATATTTTAAAAGTTTTCGGCTCAGCCTCATATCCCCTTATTGCATAATCAATAGAATCTGTCTTCGAGAAATGCTGATCTATCACCTCGTCTTCTTGCAAAGTAGGGTTATAAGTGCTTAAGATCAGGCCCACTTCACTTTTATCCGGGTTAAATGCCTTGATGTTGATACCACCAAAATCAGGCGATATTACAACTGTCGGCTTTACTTTAAGATAACCAGGCTCTTCAGGGTGTACTTTTACCGTCACCGCATCCGACATTACGTTTGCACGTGATACGGTGTATAAAGTCACATCGTAATCATCCGACTTGGCAAAACCCTCTACCCTAACGGTGTCGATATAATACGATGCCTTAGTTTCGCGAGATACGCCGTTCCTTATAGTGTATTTGGCCAATACATATAAGATATTGTCGGAGTTAGGCAGGTCATACGTGATAAATGAACCGCCGCTGAAATTGTCGACCTTTACGTTAGTCACCACTCCCGGTTTTGTTTGATCGGTTGATATTGGGGCGATGTTATAACCGTCGTTTCTTTTGCATGATGCTATTGCCAAAACAAGCAACACCATCATTAAACACCACGATATATGATTAATTTTTTTCATGTCTGTTTTTGTATTTGTAGTTATCAATACTGAATTACCATCCCGGATTTTGCACCAGGTTACTATTCACTATAAGATCGCGGTTTTTAAGCGGCCATAGGTAGTTACGCTGATTAAATACTGGCGTAACCAGGTTGCGTGGGCGGTAATAATTAAAAGCAGACTCCTCGTAAATATTCCAACCCTGTAATGGGCGGCTCATTACATTTTGCAGTTCCTTCCAGCGGCGGAGGTCCCAACCCGGATGTGACTCAAATGCAAGCTCAATGCGCGATTCCTGATGTATTATCTGGCGCAAACCATCCTTGGTCGTGTATTTGTTTGGGTTTTTCGAGTAAGTGGTCCATGCCTGAACTACACCGGGCAAACCCGCACGCTGGCGTACTTTGTCCAAATACGGTACTACTTCGGCGAATGATTTCCCCTGCTCATTTAAACACTCTGCATAAAGCACGTACAAACCACCCAGGCGGATAAGCGGATAATGATAATCTTGCCATGTCATTTCTTTATCATACACAGTCAAGTAATTAACCAGCTTTTTTGGCCAGTAGCCGGTGATATTTAGCCTTACGTTATCTGTAGGGCCTGCAAATGAGCTGTTGCCACGCGCCTGTACATACAGTGCGTTTTCGGGCGTAAAAACGCTATTGCCATACCATACTCCCCCATCAAACGCCAAGTCGGCATAGAAACGTGGCTCACGGTCAAAGTGTGCTTTAACAGTGGTATAGCCGTTATGGATATAAAACCGGTCGGCATCCTGGGCAACTTTCAAATCGTAACGGTTGGTGTAATCCCAGGTTTTATCTTCATTGATTGGTACACCATGTTGCGTATAAAACAACTCCTGCTCACTGATAGGCGCTGCAATAGTACCCTGCGCTATTGGATTAGCGGCGGCCAAAGCGGTTAAACGCGGCATAAAGTACTCTTGCCTGCCGTAACCAAAAGGCGGGTTAAGCGCCCAAATAAGCTCTTTATTATTTTCCCATTTTTCGGTCAGTGCGGTTTGTATAGAAAGTACCGTACGCAGTGAATCTGTAAGATTTGGCGGAACGCTGTTGGTAGGTACAAAAGTGTGCAGGGCGTAGCCATTGGCTTCGCAAAGTTTTATAGCGCTGTCGCACGCCGCAGCAGCACGGTCCCATTTTGCGGCATCATAAGTTGCGCTGAACAACTCTTTACCATCCTTATCCTTAAAACCTGCGTAATCCGGATTGCCATTAAATAATGGACTTGCCGCTGTAGCCAGCACTTCTGCTTTCACCGAAAGTGCAATAGGTTGTGTAATACGGCCAAGCTCTTTGACTTGGTTAAATATAGTTACAGGCAAATCAGGCGCGGCCTCATCAAGTAACTGTACTATATAGCTTACCACCTCATCTACCGATTTCCTTTTTACTTTCAATTCATCCGGCTCGGCAGTAATAGGCACATTCTGATCAATGATCGGAATAGGTCCGTACATCCTCATTAAATAAAAGTGATAGTAAGCTTTTAGGAATTTTACTTCAGCTATCCAGCGCACTTTTTCAGACTGAGTTAAGTCGATAGGCTTATCAATGTTTTCCAACATAATGTTGCATCTTCTCAATGCCCTGAACATCGCCTGCCCGCCGTTCAGGCCGTTCCAAAAATCAAGGCCAGGGTTTTCTGCAGTTTGCGTTCCACGGATAAGATTAAATCCGGCTGGATCCATTCCCTGAAAGTCTGTCAGGTCGTTAGGGTAAATCACCTCACCCGAGGTTACAAAACCGCCGTTGTACTGTGGGTATTGCAACTGCTGCAGCGTAGCATAGCAAGAGAAAAGGTAGTTCTCGGCCTCGTTACGGTTTCTGAAGGCATATTCAAGCGTACCTACGTTATCCGGAGTAATATCAAGGTATTTTTTACATGATACTGCCGATGTAGCCAGCATAATCATGAAAATATATTTCTTATATGATCTCATTTCTTTCTTTTCTTAAATGTTATAGATTGGCGTTGATGCCCAGGTTAAATACCTTTTGTATTGGGTATGCAAAGCCGTTGCCCCCAAGCTCCGGATCCCACATTTTGAAGGGGCTCCAGGTAAACAGGTTCAGGCCGTTGAAATAGATACGCATATCCTTAAATTTGATAGCCGACACAAGGCTCTTAGGTAAGGTGTAACCTACCTCTAATGATTTCAGTCTAATGAAGCTTCCGTCACGCATCCACCAGGTACTGTTTTGGCGATTATTTTCGATCTGTGCCCCGGTTTCGCCAAGACGTGGGTACAAGGCATATAAGTTTTGGTTGTCCTCTGACCAATGGTTATCCGCGTAATCCTTAAGTAATTGCGTATTACCATTAAAGTAACTATCCGGGCTTTGGATGAAAGGACTGGTACGTGCCGGATCTATAAAGAAAGACACTTTAGCCTGTCCCTGGAAGAAACTTGACAAGTCGAAGTTTTTGTACTTGCCACTCACACCAAAACCATATACTATTTGAGGTATGGTTGGGTAGCCTAAAAATGTTTGATCGGCCCCATCTATTTTGCCATCATTATTAAGGTCGCGATATTTAATATCTCCTCCTTTCGGAAGGATACCGTTTGTACTAAACTGCTGCTTAGGTGAATTTTGAGCCTCTATGTCATCTACAAATAAACGCTCCGCAATGTAACCGTAATTACGGTTAAGAGGCTGACCGGTCCTAAATCGGTATGATTCGGCATAGTCGGGTTCTACAAACTGTGTATATTTATTTTCTGTATAAGTAAAGTTACCCATCAGCTGTATAAACGCGTTGTTTCCTATCATTTTCTTGCCATCAACATGTAAATCCAAACCTCTTGATTCGGTTTTACCCACGTTCGATGATATGCCTGCTTCCAGACCCATGGTGGTAGGGATAGATGCATCGTCAATTACCTGCAAAATGTCATAACGGTTGTTCTTGTACAAATCAAGTATCAGGTTGAAGTTCTTAAACATGGTAAACTCCATACCAAGGTTAACTTGTCTTGATTTCTCCCAGGTTACATCGAGGTTAGGATAGTTTTTTATAATTACACCGTTGCGGGTATAGCCGTTATTTGTACCGAATGTTGAAGGGTTCCCGCCGTTAAGGTCAACGTCAGACAAGTAGAAGAAGCGTTGTGAACCAATGGCATCGTTGCCCACCAGGCCATAACTTCCGCGAAATTTAAAGCGATCGAATACTTTTGACAGGTCGCCCCAGAAAGGCTCATCAGATATAATCCATGAACCGCCAATAGTCGGGAAGAAACCGAAGCGGTGATTGGCTGAGAAACGTTCTGATCCATTATAACCGAAGTTAAACTCGAGGTAATACCGGCCTTTGTAATTGTAGGTACCGCGTCCTGCTAGGGTTAAGTTGCGGAAGGGTAACGAGTTGAACAGCGAGTTTGCATTAGCATTTACTGTTTGCTGACGTGTACCTATTAAAGCACCGCTTACGTTGTGATATTTACCAAAAGTGTGCGAGTAATCTAATACACCCTGCAGATATAAAAAGCTGGTTTGTACAGAGGTGCCTGGCACGTAATCGAGGTATTCCTGGGCCTGCTTTGGCGCACTGTTAATCCACTTGAGTGTATAAACATCCGTTGACCTATCATAGGTATCAACTGTGTAATAGAACGGCTTATACTGTAAGGATGAGTTAAAGCTTGAAAAACGGTTAACGCTCATAATACCATGAAAATTTAAACCTGGTGCCAAGAACTTCAAATCCTGATTAAGCTCCAACTGGGCCAGCATTCGCGATTCCGAGTAGTTTTTGTGCCCCTGCAATAGATAAGCGTAAGGGTTAATGGTAGCTGGCGTAGTTTGATCAGCCGAATTGGCAAGCACAGTATTACCAAACAAAATGTGCTGAACGCCCTGGTTAGCAGCATCTGGCTCGTAGTATGCCGGAAAATCTACCGGACTGGTATGCAGCGCCAAGTTATAAATATCAGTTGCAAATGAACCGTCGCTGGTGATCGGGCCGCTGTAGTCGCTAAACGTACCAGACAAGCGTAAGATCAATTCGGTTGATTTAGTAAGGTTGATATTTACGTTTGAACGAAGCTGATAATTCTTGAAGTTAACGTTGTTGTTATTGTTGTTGCGGATATCTGTTTTAAGAATACCATTATCATCGGCGTAAGAACCGGCAACATAATACCGCGCTACACCGCCTCCACCTTGAATGGCGAGATTAGCGCGCTGCGTACTGGTGCGCTTTTTGAATAGCATATCAATCCAGTCGACTGCCGGGTATACGTAAGGATTACTGCCTGGGGCACCTGAAAGCGTGGCGCGGGTGTTATAAATTTGATTAGGGCTATATTTTATTCGCCTATCCTTAGTTTCACTTCTTGTATTTATTGCCTCATTAAACAAGGTCATGTAAGTAATAGGGTCGGCAAACTCCAATGTCTTAACAGACTGTGAGATGGAGTTCTCTAAACGGAAGTTGATCTGCGGCTTGCCGGCTTTACCTTCCTTGGTTTTAACCAGGATTACACCATTTGCACCACGTGCGCCGTAAAGGGCAGTTGCACTGGCATCTTTTAAGATTGAGAAACTTTCGATGTCATCTACGTTAAGCCTTGCAAGGTCAGTAGGTGTAAGCTCAACGTTATCAATAAGGATAAGCGGATCTTGCTTATAACCAAAGGTAGTGACACCGCGGATAAAAAACCTTGCGTTATCTTGCCCTGGTTGCCCGCTGGGTGTGAAGGCTATCACCCCGGACACTTGTCCCGCTAACGCATTAGTCAAGTTACTTGCCGGAATTTTTAATTGTGAAGGCTTAACTGTCGTTACCGAACCTACCAATGCCTCACGTGTTTGCTTCTGGCTATAAGCGGTAACCACAACCTCTTCAGCCATATTGCCAACCTCTTTGATGATAATTTTGTAGCTGGTTTGACCAGCTTTTACGGTAACGCGCTTTTCTTCAAAACCCACAAAAGTGATACGCAGTGTTGCGCCTACCTCGGCATCCAGTACAAACTTTCCGTTTGCATCGGTAGAAGTGCCACCGGTTTTGCTGTTTAAGGCAACCACGTTTGCACCGATAATGGTGTTACCCAGCGTGTCTGTAACAGTACCGGTGATGGTTACTTTACTTTGTGCAAAAGATGCAGCAGAAGCAAGAACAAGTGCAAATACCATAAAAAAGCGGATTAAAGGTGCACATGGCAGTCTACGCCCTCCAGCTTCCCAATACAGTTTACTTGATTGGTAAAGTTTTCTCATAAAGTTTACATTAATTAAATGGTTTATAATCAGCAACTTAATTAAGACCAAACCAGAAAAAACCAGGCACAAAATGGCTTATTGCTTGCTGGCCATCAGCTGCACCCGATTGTTCTCAGGAAATGCTCTTGCTATAGGTTATTAAGCAAATGTATGCTAAGGTTTAGGCGGGATAAATGACAAATTCTTTTATTTAAATGGATTATTCCATCATACTGCTCATTCGGCAGTATTTAGATACCTTGGTTGAAAATATTGCAATATCTACAACCAAAGCATGATAAATTGTAAATATCAAATTGTTTTAGCAAGTAAAACGTTAAATCATTATCATATTTATAACTGTAATAAACACGTTTTAGCAAACCGATCAATGAAGGATTAGACTATTTGACCCTTACATCCTAGGGCGTATGAAACACTTCTTCCATCGCCGACCAAATGGTATGTTTACCGGCAGCATCAGGCAAAGGTATTTGTGTTGGGTCAGTCTCTTTCCACCACCGCCGCGTTGTACTGTCCTGCGCCATCTTGGCCATATCGCCCTTGAAGTTACTACCGGTATATTCAAAATAGCTAAACAGGTAATATTTGCCGTCAATTTGTTTCAGGTATATAGAGTAGTTACGGATATTACATTCGTTAATTTTTTTAAGGACGCCCGGCCATGCAGCTGCGTGCAGCTTTTTATAATACGCTACTTTTCCGGCACGCAAACCGGTGACCATTCCAAATCGCTGTACCTTTTGCGCAGGCGGTTTGTTGTTGCCGCAAGACATTATTGATACCAACAGCGCAACAAGGGCCAAATGCATCAACCGCATAGTTATTTTACCTAAAAACATAGAATAATACTGACATGATTAACAGAAGCAATACAGACAAGAGCTTATAGTTACCAATACCTTTCCATCCGGGGCTTTGCAGTGACTCCCAAAGCGAACGCCAATACAATTTATCGCTGTCCACCGTATGTTGTACCGGGTAGATGAATGACAGGCTAACCTGCATCAGCAAGCAAACACAAAACAGGTAAAAGGCCATCATCATGAAAGGTATCTGGCCAATAATGCTTTCGGGCATAACTTTAGATACTGCAAACACTAAAACACCCAACGCCGAACCAAACCACAAGGTGAGTTTGGCGGATTGCGCTGAAGCGCCTTTCCAGAAAACACCGAGCAAAAATACGCAGGTAATTGGCGGCGCTATGTGAGCTATTACGTCGTTCAATCCGTTAAAAATACTTTCATAGCTATTTAGTAAGGGCAACATCAACAGCGAAGCCGCCATAGCTAAAGCAGCAGATATTTTGCCTATTCGTACAAGTTCAGCATCCGTAGCCACGGGTTTGCGACGTTTGTAAATATCATAACTTACCAATGTAGAAATAGAATTAAGCGCTCCCGATATCTGGCTCATTAAGCCGGAGAGCAGTGCAGCTACCAAAATACCTACCAGTCCTTTTGGGATGAGCTGCGTTATCATTAAAGTATAAATCCCCTTGCTGTTCACTACCTGTTGCCCGTTTGTAACCGTGGTAATAGCAGATAAATCGAGCCCTCCGGTTTTGGAAAGCGTGTAGGCAAATAAGCCCGGCAATACAAAGATGAATACAGGTAGTATCTTGATAAAACCACAGAACAAAGGCCCTACCCGTGCATGATTTTCATCCTTAGCGCCAAGTACTCGCTGAACGATAGTTTGATCAGCACACCAATACCAAATACCCAACACCGGATACCCTAAGAAGACAGAATACCATGGCATTCCGCTGGCATCACCGTGTGGGCGCATCATGGATAGCTTATTTAACTCATTGCCCTTGCTCAGCACTTCCACCATGGGTTCCCAGCCGCCCATCTTATACCAGGCAGCAACACACATAATTACTGCGCCGCCGAGTAAAACAATGGTTTGTATAGACTCTGTCACCACAACGGCAGTCAGACCACCCACAATGGTATAAACAGCGGTAAGCAATGAAATAATGATGACGCTGGTATACATATCAACACCGAAAAGAGTTTGCAGTACAATGCCGCCGGCAAGCAATGAAAAAGCAATATGAATGATGATGGCCGATATTACCGAAACAAAGGCCAGCCAATCGCGGCTTGCTCGGTCATAGCGTTTCTCCAAAAAATCAGGCAACGTAGTCACACCCGATTTGATGTAAAAAGGCACAAAAAATAACGCCAGCAAGATAAGCGTAAAAGATGCCATCCACTCAAAATTTCCATTGAGCAAACCTGTGTCAAAACCGCTTTGCGCAAGACTGACCAAGTGCACGCATGAAATGTTAGTGGCAAACAGGGCTAACCCGATCATTGGCCAGCGCAGGCTTTTGCCCGCCAAGAAATACTCGCCAGCATTGGCCCCGTTTTTACTTTTGGCCTGTCGCCTTACGCCCGCCCACAAGCCTACCAGCACAATACCTAAAATGTAAAGGCCGCTTATGACAATATCTAAAGTACCTATCATCAATCTATAATATAACAGACTTTAAATCGCAGCTACTGCCAGCTTCCTGAGGAGTGATGTACACACCATTTTCAATACGTACCGGGTTTACAAAGTGCTTTTGCAAGTGCGGTATATGTTCTAAAAATAAAGCCTCATGCCCCAGCTTTATGTGATTGAATAGTACCAGATGCTGGTGCAGCTGCCCCATATCACCCACATGCGGCACCACCGGAATACCATATTTTCTGCAAAGCAAACTCACGCTTATGAATTCGCTTACTCCACCTACACGCACCGCATCAACCTGGATGAATGAAGCTGCGCCGGTTTGCAGATAGTTTTTAAATATTACGCGGTTAGGAACATGTTCGCCCAGTGCAAGCTTTACCGGTTTAATGGCATCAGCCAGCGTTTTGTGTGCCAAAACATCATCAGGATGCGTTGGTTCCTCAATCCAATAAGGATTCATGGATTTTAGTTGCGTGCAAATATCAATGGCCTGCGGCAGGTTCCATTGCTGGTTGGCATCGAGCATCACCTTTACGTCATCGCCTGCCGTTTCGCGTACAATGTGCGCGCGGCGTATATCCCGAGCCGCATCTGCTGAACCAACCTTCAGCTTCATAGCTGTAAAACCACTTTCTACGGCCTTTTTACAATTTTTGCGCACCTGCTCGTCGGAATAATTGAACCAGCCTATCGAAGTATCATAGCCCGGATAACCACCTGCAAGGATGGATTGGCGTTCGTTAAACCCACCGTAGTGCTGCTTTATCAGATCAATGGCCTGGCCGTTAGTCAGTTCATCTTCGAGATAAGTAAGGTCCAACAGGTTTACTATTTCTTCGGCTGTTAAGGATATCAGTAACTTCCATAGCGGCAAACCGCGCTTTTTTGCCCAAAGATCAAAGCAGGCATTGGTAACCGAGGCCAACGCAAGGTGCACTACTCCCTTGTGCGGCCCCAGCCACCTAAACTGCTGCTCGTTAGCAAGCTCGTTAAACACCGACCCAAAATTGGCCATCAATTCTTCAATGTCGCGGCCTTTTAATTTATCGGCATAAAATTGTGCTGCCTTGCATACCAGATCGTTACCCTGGCCCAGTGTAAATGCAAGACCTGTGCCGGTAATACCGCTTTCATCTGTTAAAGAAGTAACGGCGTAAGAGTATGTAGGGTCGCGATGTATGGCGTCGCTTCCTGCTTTACCGTCAAGCGTATAGCGCACATCATTTATTTGTATATTTTTAATCATCGTATTAAATCTTACCTGCGGTAACCCAATTCTGCACCACCACTAACCGGCATTATGCAACCAGTGACAAACCGCGCACGATCTGAAATAAGGAATACGCATACATCAGCAATTACATCGCCCTCGGGGCAATAACCTAACAGGTGTATATCATCCAGGTATTTTTCTATGGATGAAGGGTCGGGCTGCTGCTTGCTCCAGTTGCGCAGCATTGGCGTCCACACACCGGCGGGTGCCACAGCATTCACCCTAATACCATGCGGCGCGTAATCTATAGCCATCGACTTGGTGAGCGCACTCACGGCGCCCTTGGTAGCGCTGTATGCCGCATGAAGGCCTTGTCCTAATTGGCCAGCCATACTACTGGTGTTTAGTATATTGCCTTTACTTTTTTGCAGCTCGGGCATTGCATACCGCACCGTATTAAAGATCCCCTTTACGTTTATATCAAAAAGACGGTGCCACTCATAGTCAGAGGTCTCGTGCAATTGCTTGGATGGGTCAGATATGCCGGCATTATTATGCACCACATCTATTTTGCCGTATTTATTGATAGTGGCATCAACCGCCGCGCTGATGGCTGCGCCGTTGGCAACGTCGGCGTGGATGTACAAAATATCATCTCCGTAAAGCTCGTTTTCAGCGTTGGCAATACTTTCCTGGGAATTTGATATGATGGACAATTTCGCACCACAGGCATGATATGCTTTGGCACACTCGTATCCTATACCCTCAGTGCCACCGGTTAAAAAAATTACTTTATCAATTAGTAACGACATTAACAGCGCTATTTAATTATTGCTATCATATTTAATAGGCAACAACATAGCTAATGGCAAACCAACTTAAAACCAACCTGTTAAAGGCAATAAATTACATTGCACAATCACAGCTTAAAAAGAAAGCTGATTGATGAGCGTAATTAATGATAACAGATTTACAAGATGGTTTAACTGGCTAATGTTGTTGAAACCAAAAATAGCGGCAGCGCAGTGGCATTCGGAATAGAGTATCCGTTTATTTTAATGGACTATACTATTGAAAATTACTATTATTTAGCCCACGTGATTTTTATGTTTTTTACGGTAGCTCAACGGCGACATACCGATGGTTTTAGTAAAAAGGCGGGAAAAATAATACTGGTCGTCGAACCCTAAATCAGCAGAGATTTCTTTGATGCTTTTATCGGTAAAGTACAGGTATTGGCAGGATTCGTGAATTTTGAGCAGGTTGAAATATGCTATAGGCGAGGTACCTGTTTTTTGTCTGAACACTCTTGAGTAATGCGATACGGATAAACCAAGGTGGTCAGCAAATTCTTCTATGCGATATTTTTTCTCCAGGTTCTTCTTCATGAAGGCGATAGAGTTGCTTACCGAATCATTATCATACACCACCGGGTTTATTTGCTTATAATACACCAGCGACGCGATGAACTGCATGAGGTTGATATTTACTACCTCAAGCTCTTTTTCCAGGAAGCTATGCTCCAAAACCAGGCACAATTGTTCAAATAAATCGATACGGCTTTGATCATACGGAATGTCATGCACACATACCTCCCCTTCCTCAAGCGAACGTTTATATAATTCAGGAGCATCAGCACCGGTAAAATGCACCCAGTAAATACTCCATGGCGAACCTACAGAACTTTTATAACGGTGTGCTGTGTTTTTAGGGATGATAATATAGGTATTAGGCTTTAGCGTATAATGCTGATTATTAAGGTAAACGTACCCTTCGCCATCTACACAATAGAGCAGTATGTATTCACTGCTTCCGTTTTTTCGCTCACGGTCATGATAGGTGGCTTTAGGATAGTAACCAATGGCTGTTAAATAAAAATCTTTTATTAAAGGATTGGTCTGTATGGTGCGCTTAAGGTTAGGCGGCAATACAATCATTTTTTGCCCAACAAAGCCTTCTTCTATCTTTTTCGCTAAGGTCGTACGTTCGTTCATCTAATCAGTAATGGCACCAAAATTAATCAATCGTTATAGAACAAATATAAGCTTGGCAATGAATATATTTTACAAATTATAAATTTCTATTTGCTCTGCACACAATTAATTAAATATATGTTATCGATTGCAATTAACAGTTTGGTAGTTTATTTGCAATTAAACAAAGCAGCTTCATATAAGCTCCCTTATACCACATGATAAAAAAATCCATCTTTTTTAAAGGATTGTCCATTCTAATAAAATACTAATAGGTGTACGTTTAACCACCCGTTATCAAACTTTTGTTTGAACTGACGGGCAACTGATTATACACATCTATTTATTAGTATCATGCAAAAACTTACTACAAAAGCCTTAAGGGCATTTTGTCTGTTGGTGTTCGCGGTATTATTTTCGCGAAACACCTATGCCCAATCCACCACAGCCACCGGCCAGGTAAACGGCAAAGACGACGGCCTGCCCATCCCCGGAGTCACGGTAACGGTAAAAGGAACAACCACCGCAACCAGCACAGATGTTAATGGTAAATTTACACTGAATGTACCTGCACAGGCGCAGCTTGTATTTAGTGCCGTTGGGTACGACAACGTGGAGGCGGCCCCTGCCGCCAACATGAAGGTGACGCTATCACCTGCCTCAAACACCCTTACAGAAGTAACCGTGGTGGGTGTAACCATCAAAAAAGGTGACCTTACCGGTGCCGTAGGCAGCGTTGATGAGAAAGTACTTAAAGAGCGGCCAGTAACCAACGTAAACTCAGCGATACAGGGCCGTGTATCGGGCGTGTTGGTACAAAACAACGACCCGCGACCGGGTGGCGGCTCAACCATTAAAATCAGGGGTAACAACTCCATCCAATTCGGTGCCAACCCCATTTACGTGGTTGACGGCCTGGTGATTGAAGGTGCTTTTAACACCATCAACCCTGATGACATCGCCAGTGTAGACATTTTGAAAGACGCTTCCGCAACTGCGTTATATGGTTCGCGCGGTGCTAACGGCGTAGTACTTATCACCACAAAAAAAGCAAAAAGAGGCGAAGGCAAGGTTGACTACAGCGCATGGGCAGGTGTGCAATCATTCACCAAAGACATACCTTATCTTAACGCTCAGCAAATTGCCGACTTACGCATCGATGCTTACGCTAACCGTTACATTGATGAAAATCCGGGTGCCGACCGCAATGCTTATGTTCAGTCGCTATTGGCGGCGGGCGGCTCGGCTGCATTTGGTGCTCAGGAGCTTGAAGTTTACCGCTCCAGACAAAGCTACAACTGGCTGGATGAGATAAGGCGCACCGGCGTACAGCAAAACCACACCATCAGCTTTTCCAAAGGTACCGATGATGGTTCATCAGTTTACGTAAGTTTCAATTATACCGATCAAAAGGGCTTGCTGGAAACATCTAACTACAAACGTTTCGGCGGCCAGGTAAATGTCGACCAAAAAATAAAGCCATGGCTTAAGATAGGTACTAATACCAACTTTACGCGCACCGTTGAGCAGTATATAGATGGCGGCGTGTTCAACATAGCTGCGAATGCCAACCCCTTGCTGCCAATTAACGATAGTATACCTTACCTGAGCTGGAAAGGCATACTAAGCCAGGACTTGTATAATCCGATACGCAGCTTGCGTATTGACGGGCAAGGCAATCAAAACAGGTTGCTAACTACCAATTATGCGGTGGTTACACCTATTCCCGGCCTTAACATTCGTACAGGCTTTTCTGTAGAGGCACGTAATCAAAACTATTTTAATTACATCCCCCGCGACCTTGGTCAATCGTTACGTAACTCTACCGAGGGCAGCGCAACACACCGCCGCGAAAACTGGCTCAACTGGCAGTGGGATAATTCCATCTCTTATGAGAAAGCCTACGGCAAACACAACTTTACCGGCTTCCTGAGCTTTGGTTTAACCAAGAATGACTACGACCAAACCCAGGTTGACGCGCAAGGTTTCGCTATTGACGACTTCTCTTTTAAAAACTTGGGAGCAGGTTATAAAAAAGATCGTTTTAACCTGGCCTCAAACTTTGACACCAATACCCTTATCGGTTACGTAGCACGCTTTAATTACAATTACGACAATAAGTATTTCGCTACTGTTACCGGTCGTTATGACGGCTCTTCACGCTTTGGCAACGGTAATAAATGGGGCTTATTCCCATCGCTTGCGTTAGCATATAACATCGCTCGTGAAGACTTTATGCAAGGCTCAAAGCTGAGCACCTTAAAACTTCGCGCCGGATTTGGTGTAGCAGGTAACCAAAATATACCCAATTTTGCTTATGCAACCATAACTCCCCCCAACTATACCAACGGATCGGTAATTATTGTACGCCCTGACGAGATGGGCAACCCTAACCTGCGCTGGGAAAAGCAGAAACAATTAAACTTTGGTTTGGATCTGGGTATACTCAATAACCGCATTACGCTGAGCACCGATTACTTCATCATTCATAATGATGACCTGCTGATGCCGCGCTCTATTGCGGGTTCCTACGGCTTTGAGAAAACAATTCAAAACGTTGGCTCATTGCTGAATAAAGGCATTGAGTTTAACCTGAATGCAGACATTGTTGAGGTAAAGGATTTTCAGTGGAGTGTTAGCGCAAATCTTTCTTCATACCGCAACCGTGTAACCAAACTTTTCGGCGATGCTGATGCCATCTACTCTTACGGCGGCTATACCGGCGTGGAAATACAACGCGAGGGCAACCTCTTCCTCGGTCAATCACTTAACTCCATCTATACTTACAAATTTGACAAGATTGCACAGCAAGAAGACATGGACAGGATAAAAGGTATTGATTATGGTGGCCGTACCATTCGCCCTGGCGATATATTACCTGTTGACATCAATGGCGACAATAAAATTGATGATGCAGACCGGGTGATAGTCGGAAAAACCGACCCTAAGTTTTACGGAGGCTTTGCAACCAACGTTAATTATAAAAACTTTGGCTTAAACGCGGTATTCAACTACAACGTAGGCGGCAAGCGCATCAACTATTTATATGAAGGACTGATAGGCGGCACCGGCGAGTATGCTGCTCATGAAGATGAACTAAATCGCTGGACACCACAAAACACCAACACCAATATTCCTCGTGCTTACCGTGGTTCGGGCCGATATAGTCCAGGCGAAACGGACTATGCTGTGCAAAGCACTACTTTCCTGCGCCTCTCTGCACTGACGGTCTCTTACAACTTCAACCAGGCCTTTCTAAAAAGGGCCAAGCTGAGTAACATGCGCTTTTACCTCACCGGTAGCAACATGTTCACCTTCACCAGCTACAAAGGTTACGATCCTGAAGGCGGCGACGGCTACCCTACTGCCAAAATGATAGTTGCAGGCGTTAATGTTGGATTTTAATTGAACACTACCATGAACAAAAAATATATATTGATACCGATTGCAGCTTTAATGATGCTGTCCGAATCGTGCAAGAAATTTATTGAACAAGAACCACAAACCGCCTTATCAGAAGAGCAGGTTTTTAGAGACATTGACAATACAGAACTTTTTGTAATGGGTCTTTACACCCGTTGGCGCGATACGAAGAAAGATCGTGCAGGCTTTATCTTCAGCCTTGGAAGTGATGAATCGCAACAAGGCGCGTACCAGGTGCAAACCGATGACAGACAGGCAGGGCTTGACCGTTATAACGGCTTCCTGACGGCCAGCAACACAGCGCTTGGCGCCCAGTGGAACAGCCGCTTTAAGATTATAGACGCTGCGGGAGCTGCTATAAACGCGCTTTCTACCAAGGAATACAATTCAGGTAAACAACCCTCCTTGTTGGGCGAAGCAAGTTTTATTCGTGGTGCCCTTGATTTTGAAATGGCGCAATACTGGGGAGAGATACCGCTGAACGACTACTCGAAACTGGCTGAGTATGGCAAACGCAGACAGCCATTGCCGGTAGTATACGCCGCCATAGTTGCTGATCTGGAACGCGCCATCGCCAACTTGCCAGACACTCAAGGCGACAAAAAGCGGGTAACGAAGGGTGCTGCCATTGCGTTGCTCGGTAAGGTGTACTTATACGCGCCGGAGGCGTCCGGCGTACGCGACTATGCCAAAGCCCGCGATCAGTTTAAAAAACTGGTTGATGGTGGTAAATATCAGCTGGTAACTAATTACGCTGATTTATGGGACCCGTCAAAACCCAACACCTCCGAATCAATTTATGAATTCCAGTTTAACAACACCCAGCCAGACAACAACCAAACACAATGGCAAATGGGCTCACGCTCACTCGCCGAGTTGGATCAATATTGCTACTTTGGCGGGTATGACCTTATGGTGCCTACGCAGCATGCCTATAAGGATGTGAGTGACGGCGGCATATGGGAAGACGGCGACGTACGTAAAGAAGAAAGCATACGGTATGACTTTACTTACAAAGGCCGCACGCCTACACTTAACCCAAGTTTTGGAGGCGATGAGTTAGATCCGCACGTTAAGAAGTATGAAGATATACGCACAGATGGTAAGCTGACCTTTTGGCTATCGGGCAAAAACATTTTTTACCTGCGTTATTCAGATATTCTGCTATGCTATGCCGAAACACTGAACGAGACCGGCGCGACAGCGCAAGCCGTAGAAGTGGTTAACAATACGGTACGGAAGCGTGCGTTTGGCGGATCCCTACCCGCAGGTAAAGCATGGAATGCAGGCATGTCTGCTTCAGAGTTTCGCACTAATATTTTGGAAGAGCGTATGCGCGAACTTTGCTTTGAAGGCTGGCGCCGTATGGACCTGATACGTACCGGCAAATTGGTAGAGTTGGTTAAAGCACGCAACAAGTGGGCTAAACAATCAAACACCATACAGGAGTTTCACAACCGCTACCCTATTCCGCTGCAGGAGATAAAGCTGAACGATGATATCAACGAAAGCGACCAGAATCCGGGATACTCAAACAATTAAAAGATGAGCATAACCATATCGCGACACGATTGGGGAACAACAGATAAAGGCGAGAGCCTTTATCTGTTTAAGTTGCAAAACAGCAGCGGTGCATATGCTAAAATTACCAACTATGGCGCTACTATAGTAAATATAGTTGTACCGAATGGCGACGGTAAATTAGGCAGTGTTGTTATCGGCTTTGATGAGCCGCAGGCTTATTTGGAGGATAGCTGCTACATTGGCTCTACCATTGGTCGTGTAGCCAACCGTATCAGCAATTCGCAATTTGAACTAAATGGCCAGACATATAAACTGGAAGCCAACGACGGCCCTAACAGCAATCATGGTGCGATAAGCGGATTTAACTACCGGGTGTTTGGTTTTGAGATGCTTGAGGATAAACTGGTAATGGTGCTGCACAGCCATGATGGGGACGGCGGCTTTCCAGGCAATCTTACGCTCCGTGTAATCTATGAATGGACGGAATACAACACCCTTAAGATAGATTATCATGCCGCCTGCGAGCAGGATACCATAGCTAATTTTACCAATCATGCGTACTTCAACCTGTCGGATGGCGCTAAGGATATCGGCCAACATTATTTGACTATCAGCAGTACAACAATTGTAGAGTCGGGTGAAGGCTACATCCCGACTGGTAAAGTGAGACCGGCCGCAGAACTTGCGTTTCAAAATAATCAACTCAACAAAAAAATTGATGTAAATGGCCCGGCAGGTGAAGGCATCAACTCATTTTATGTCTTTGATGACCAGCTACTCAACAGCAATGGCTACGCTGCCCTGTTAAGGGATGAACAATCAGGCCGTACTTTAGAAGTACACACCTCCTACACTGGCGTATTTCTGTATACCGGCGATTACCTGAACAGCAAACATCCTAACCATCACGGCCGGCTTTGCCAACCGTTTGAAGGGCTTTGCCTGGAGTGCCAGCTCTATCCGGACGCTATTAATCAACCAGGCTTCCCACCCATTATTCTGCCAGCCCATAAGGTTTACAACCATTTTATTCACTACAAATTCGGCATCGAATGAGATTATTTTTACTGCTTTGCTGCATAAGTTTTACATGCTTTAAAGCTAAAGCGCAAACTTATCAGCTGCAATCTCCTGATAAAAAGCTAAGTGTGAGTATAACGGTTAAGGATAGTATTACTTACGCCATCAATTACAAAGGTAAACCCATAATCACGCCATCGGCTATCAGTTTAAAGTTGAATGACGGCGTCATTTTAGGCAAAAAAATATATGTGTTTAAGGCCAAAACCTCACATGCAAAACATACCATTAAACCTTTGTATGGAAAAGATGCCAAATTAAATGATGAGTACAATCAATTAAACATTGATTTGGTTGGCAACTACAGCATCATATTCAGGGCGGCAAATGAGGGTATGGCCTATCGCTTTGTTACCAATATGACTGACAGTGTAAGTGTTATCTCCGAGCAAGCTGATTTCAACATCGCCGGCAATCCGGGTGCTACATTGCCCGAAACTGAAAACTATACTGCCTGGGAAGTGCCTTATATTGCCTATGGCGCATTGTACTCGGTGAAGAATGGTAAACGCGCACTCACCCCATCGCTTTTGAGCTACCCTCAAGATAATATCAGGGTAATTATTGCTGAAGCTGATCAGTACGACTACCCCGGAATGTACATTCAAAAAAATACCAAAGGATTTTCAGGCAATTTTGCAGCGTATCCTGCAAAGACAGAGATGGGCAGTTGGGGTAATTTTGTATCCGTAGTAAAAGAACGCGCACCATACATTGCTCATACAACAGGGAAGCGCAGCTACCCTTGGCGGATAGTGATGGTAACCGATGATGACAAAACCTTGCTAAGTAATCAGTTCATCTATAAATTATCTTCAACATCTAACTTAAAACACACCGGCTGGATTAAACCGGGTAAAGCCACCTGGGAATGGTGGCATGATGCTATGCTACCGGGTGCGGCCATACCGTCAGGCATGAGCAACCGTAATACGGCACTTTATAAGTACTATATTGATTTTGCAGCCAAAAATAGACTTGAGTATTTAATGATAGATGCCGGCTGGTCTAACAACCTCGACCTGAAAAAAGTCAACCCTAAAGTGGATATAAAAGAACTTATCGACTACGCTTCCAAAAAGAATATTGGGGTATTCGTGTGGTGTGTTGCAGCCCCGCTGATAGCGCACCTGGATGAGGACATGGACTTTCTACAATCAATAGGCGCAAAAGGCATCAAGGTAGACTTTTTTGACCGCGACGACCAGCAAGCGATCCAATGGATGGAGGCGATTGCCAAAGCAGCCGCAGAAAGGCAACTGATGGTAAACTTTCACGGTTGCAGCAAACCAACCGGCATGCAGCGCAAGTACCCCAACATTGTAAATTACGAGGCAGTGCGCGGTGAAGAGTGCTCTAAGTGGGATTACACGGCTAATCCGCAACATCACCTTACATTTCCTTTCATCCGCATGCTGGGCGGACCGCTGGATTATACGCCCGGCTCCATGCGCAACGCTACCATGCAAACCTTTAAGCCTGTTGACCCGGGCTTACCCTCAACATTAGGTACACGCTGCCATGAGCTGGCCATGTATGTGGTGTTCGACCAGCCCTTCGCCATGCTTTCAGACTCACCAACGGAGTACGAAAAGTACCCGGACATTATGGAGTACCTAAGCGCTGTACCTACCGTGTTTGATGAGACTAAAGCCCTCGATGCGCGGGTTGGAGAATACGCTATCATCGCGAAAAGAAAAGGCAAAAACTGGTTCGTAGGCGGTATGACTAACTGGACAGCCCGAGAGCAAACTATCAACTTGTCTTTTCTGCCTAAAGGAAAAACCTACATAGCTGAAATATACACCGATGGCGCTGATGCTGAAACTGTTGCAAGCAGCTACAGCCACAAACAAATAAAAGTAAACAGCAAAAGTAAAATAGATATAAATATGGCCAAAGGTGGGGGCGCTGCAGTGTACCTGCATTTATAACGCATGATAATATAATCCATTTAATAGGCTTATTTGTTCATTTATTTACTTATCGTAAACACTCATTTTTGAACAATGACTAACCAACATAACCTATTTAATAATTCATACATTATTGGCATCTCCTTTATCTCGGCACTGGGCGGATATCTGTTCGGTTTTGATTTTGCGGTGATTGCCGGGGCGCTCCCTTTTCTGCGCCACGAGTTTGCGCTGGACGCCGTTTGGGAGGGCTTTTTAACCGGGTCATTAGCATTGGGGTGTATCGTAGGCTGCCTCGTTGCTGGTACCATCGCAGAGCGTTACGGCCGCAAACCTGGCCTGATGCTTGCCGCCTTTATTTTTGCAGCTTCATCGGTAGCTATTGCGCTATCACACAGCCTCACCTACTTTGTGATAATGCGCTTTTTAGCAGGCATTGGCGTGGGTATGGCATCGATGCTCTGCCCGATGTACATTGCAGAAATCTCCCCGGCACAAGTGCGGGGTCGCAACGTGGCTATCAACCAATTAACAGTAGTACTGGGCATTCTTATAACTAACCTGGTAAATTATTTTTTAGCCGATACAGGGCCGGATGCGTGGCGGTGGATGTTCGGTTTGGGAACTGTACCTTCAGCCATCTTTTTGCTGGGTGTAACCTGGCTGCCAGAAAGCCCTCGCTGGCTGGTAAAAGCCGGTCTCGACGAAAAAGCGCTTACTGTATTGAACAAAATCGGCTCCAAAGATTTTGTTGACGCCACCCTTTCTGCTATAGAAAAATCGCTTGCCGGCGCGCGTAAAACACCTTTTAGTGCAGTGTTTCAAAAAAGTGTACGCCCTGCGGTACTTATTGGTGTAGCGCTGGCCGTGTTTCAGCAGCTATGCGGTATTAATGTGGTGTTCAATTACACCTCGACAATTTTTGAATCTGTAGGCTCTACGCTAAACCAACAATTATTTGAGACGGTAAGCATCGGTATCGTAAACCTCTTGTTCACCTTACTGGCCATGTGGCAGGTAGATAAGCTTGGCCGCCGTCCGTTAATGCTCATCGGCTCGCTGGGTTTATCTATCCTTTACATAGTTTTGGCTTACCTACTGCAAAGCGGTGCAGCAGCAGGTTTGGTTTCTATATTCGTACTACTTGCCATAAGCACTTATGCCATATCGCTGGCACCGGTAACCTGGGTACTCATTTCAGAAATATTCCCTAACAAAATACGGGGAGCGGCATCAACAGTGGCCATTGTGTCATTATGGGGTGCCTACTTCATACTGGTGTTTACCTTCCCTATCCTGGCCAAGGTTTTAGGCACTTACGGGCCTTTCTATTTGTACGCCGCCATTTGTTTTATAGGCTTTGTATTTGTAAAGGCAAAAGTGAAAGAAACTAAAGGCCAAACCCTCGAAGAACTGGAAGACACGCTTGTGCGTCACTAATAATCCATCATTAAAATACTTACAAAAGCAATACATCATGAACGACTTGTATGTAAATGTTTGGGAAGAGGTAGTTACTATTCCCACCTACGGCATTGGCAAGCCTGATAAAAACCCCATGTTTTTTGAAAAGCGCGTGTATCAGGGTAGCAGCGGTAAGGTATATCCTAACCCTGTTATCGAGAAGATATACGACGAAAAAGAAGACAAGCAATATACCGCCCTTTTTCTGGAGAACAAGTACCTGAAGGTGATGATATTGCCTGAGATAGGCGGGCGCATACAAATGGCATATGATAAAATACGTGAGCGCCATTTTATCTATTATAACCAGGTCATAAAACCGGCGCTGGTAGGCTTAACCGGGCCGTGGATATCCGGCGGAATAGAGTTTAACTGGCCGCAGCACCATCGCCCGAGTACATTTGAGCCTGTTGATCATAAAATTGAGCACAATGCCGACGGCAGCAAAACCGTTTGGGTGAATGAGGTGGAGCGCATGTTCCATACTAAGGGTATGGCGGGTTTTACCCTGCATTCGGATAAGGCCTACATCGAAATTAAGGCGAAGCTATATAACCGCTCGCCGCTGCCGCAAACGTTCTTATGGTGGGCAAACCCTGCAGTTAAGGTAAATGATGATTACCAATCAGTTTTCCCGCCGGATGTAAATGCAGTATTTGACCATGGCAAGCGCGATGTATCTACCTTCCCTATCGCCACCGGTACTTATTATAAGGTAGACTATTCTCCGGGCACTGACATCTCCCGCTACAAAAACATACCGGTTCCTACATCGTACATGGCCATCAACTCCAATTACGACTTTGTAGGCGGCTACGAGCATGATACTCAGGCCGGTTTACTGCATGTAGCTAACCATCACGTATCGCCTGGTAAAAAACAATGGACCTGGGGGCACAGCGATTTTGGTCAGGCCTGGGACCGCAACCTTACGGATGAAGACGGGCCATACATTGAGCTGATGACAGGCATGTTTACCGACAATCAGCCTGATTTTACCTGGTTGATGCCCAACGAAGAAAAGCATTTTACGCAATACTTTATGCCTTACCGCGAATTAGGTGTAGTAAAAAATGCAAGCAAAGATATTTTGCTCGGGCTAGATATCAATGGCGACAAGGTGCAGGTAAAGGTTTTTGTAACAAGCGAGCAAAAAGACCTTAATATCAAATTGATTTATAACGATGAGGTTTTGTTCGACGAGGTAGCAAGTATAGCGCCGGAACAGGTTTATACTAAAGAGCTATTAGCCAGTATTGCCGATGAAAATAAGCTTATACTAATCGTAACTTCGGCCTCAGGCAAAGAACTTATCCGTTACGAGCCGGCCAGCAATAAGCTGAATAATATTCCGCAGGCTGCCAAGCCAGCGTTAGCGCCTGAAGACGTAGAAAACAATGAACAGTTGTTTTTAACCGGACAGCACCTGGAGCAATATCGCCATGCCACTTATAGTCCGGTGCCATATTACGAAGAAGCCTTACGCCGCGATCCGAAAGACATCCGTAGCAACAATGCCCTCGGTTTATGGTACCTGCGCCGGGGGCAGTTTGCAAAAAGCGAACCATACTTTCGCCAAGCAATAGAAACAAGCACCCAGCGCAACCCCAACCCATACGACAGCGAATGCTATTACAACCTCGGCCTCGCCTTAAAGTACATGGGCCGCGAGAAGGAAGCCTACGGATATTTTTATAAAGCTACCTGGAGCGTTGCCTGGAAAGACAGCGGGTATTTCTCCGTAGCACAAATTGACATACAAAACGGCGACTCTGAGCTGGCGCTTGAGCATACGCAAGCGGCGCTTGATAGAAATGCAAATAACAGCAAAGCTTATGTGTTACGGTCAGCGGCTTACCGCAAACTGGGTAAGCATGCAGCAGCCATTCTTACTTCTTCAGAGGCACTTAAAAAAGACGCCTTTAATCTTGCCGCTTTATATGAGTTATCATTAGCGCACCTTGAGCTGGGTGAAAGGGATAAAAGCGAAAAATATATAGCCGAAATGCTCACGCTCTCCCGGGGCGAACATCAGAACCTGATAGAATACGCACTGGATTCTGCCGCTGCCGGATTGTACAACGAAGCATCTGGCTTACTAAAATTGGCAGTGAAGGATACGTATACTTACCCTATGGTATATTATTACTTGGCTTACTTCAGTCATAAAGCAGGAAATGAAGATCCAACACAAAGCTATTTAAAATTGGCGGCATCAGCCGATCCTTACTTATGCTTTCCGGACAGGTTGGAAGACATCGCCGTACTGCAGTTTGCAATGGAGCACAATCGTGCTGATGCTAAAGCTCCTTATTACCTGGGCAACCTATTTTATGATAAGCGCCAGTATGATGATGCCATCACTTACTGGGAAACATCGGCCAAGTTGGATGACACCTTCCCTACCGTGCTGCGCAACCTGGCTATCGCATACTTCAATAAGCGTGACGATCAGGAAAAAGCTTTGCAATATTTTGAACGGGCTTTTCAACTGGATACTACTGACGCCCGTGTACTCATGGAGCTTGATCAGCTTTACAAAAGGCTTAACAAAAAACCGGAAGAGCGACTTGCCTTTCTGGAACAATACATCGACACCACCAACCAACGCGACGACCTTTATCTTGAACGTGCAGCACTTTACAATTTCATAGGCAATTATACCATAGCGTTAGAGTTGATTACCTCCCGCAAGTTTCACCCGTGGGAAGGTGGCGAAGGCAGAGCTTCCGGTCAGTACGTTTACAGTTTGGTGCAGCTGGCAAAAGAGTCCATCAGTAATGGCGCTTTTGAAGATGCTATCCAAAAACTGGAAGCTGCACAAAGTTATCCTGAAAACTTAGGGGAAGGAAAACTCTACGGCACTCAGGAGAACGACATATTTTACTGGCTGGGCTGCGCCTACGATGGTTTAGGCGATAATGAAAAAGCAAAAGCTTATTTCGAAAAAGCTACAATTGGCCTGGATGAACCTACTGCGGCCATATTTTATAATGACCAACAGCCCGACAAAATCTTTTACCAGGGTCTTGCATGGAAAAAGCTCGGTAATCATGAACGCGCATTGCAAATATTTCAAAAGCTGATTGATTATGGCAAGCAACACATGGATGACGAAGTGAAGATAGATTACTTTGCAGTATCACTACCCAACCTCCTCATTTTTGAAGATGACCTTAATTTGCGCAATCAGGCACATTGCTGGTTTGTTCAGGGCCTTGGTCATCTCGGTTTTGAACGTGCTGATGAAGCCTCAAAAGCATTATTAAAAGTGCTGGACATAGATGCCGAGCACTTCGGGGCAAAATCGCATAATGAATTGATAAAACAGCAGGTATTCTAATGGAAAAAAAGAGCTGTATATATGACAGTAATTCCATTCAAAGTATTACTTTTAAAGGATGAAATCTAAATTACCAATTATTAACCGCTACACCATCGCATCTGTTGCTATAGCTATGGCTTTATCGCTTAACGCTACAGCGCAATCGATTACAATACCTGTAGAGACCAGCCATAATGCTGTAGTTTTGCAGGTAAATGACAAGAAGGACGTAGGTACTATTTACCTCGGTAAAAAACTGAATAACACAGCGAGCTACGAACAGGTTTCAGGGCAGTATCGCCAGGCATCAGACTATACCGACGGCACTATCAATTCTGCCTATTCACCTTCTGGTTCACGGGGTTTGTTCGAGCCGGCCATCAGCGTTACACACGCCGATGGCAATAATTCGCTTGATCTCAAATATGTAAGTCATAAGGTAACCAAGGTAGCCGATAATGTATCGCTACTGTCGGTTACACTTAAAGACCCGGTTTATGATTTTGAAGTAACGCTATATTATAAATCATACTTTAATGAGGATGTGGTGGAGCAGTGGAGCGAGATTAAGCATCATGAAAAAGGTAACGTGTTGCTCAACAAATTTGCATCAGCAAACCTGTATCTTAAAGCAAATAAATATTTCCTTACTCAATACCATGGCGATTGGGCAAAAGAAATGCAGCCCGAGCAAGTGCAGTTAACGCACGGCATTAAAACGCTGGATACTAAATTAGGTACACGCGCCAACCTCTTCCAACCATCAGTTTTTATGGTATCGCTGGATCATCCCGCTACTGAGGACGAAGGTACTGTGCTATACGGCTCAGTAGAATGGAGCAGCAATTTCCGTGTCGACCTGGAGCTTGATAATCTGGACAACCTCCGTCTGATCGCGGGTATCAACAACTATGCATCTACCTATACTTTAAAACCGAATGAAACTTTCACCACGCCGGCATTTCTGTATACACTGAGCGACCAGGGTAAAGGTGATGCCAGCCGAAAACTGCAGCGCTGGGCACGTAATTACCGTGTGCTGGATGGCAAAGGCAACCGCCTAACCTTGCTCAATAACTGGGAAGCCACTTATTTTGATTTTGACGAGGGTAAACTATTCGAGCTGATTAAAGACACCAGGAAGCTTGGCGTAGATATGTTTTTGCTGGACGACGGTTGGTTTGCCAATAAGTACCCCCGTAATGGTGACGTTGCAGGTTTGGGCGATTGGCAGGAAAACAAAAAGAAACTTCCGAATGGCGTAGCTTCCTTAGTTAAAGAAGCTACCGCAACGGGTGTAAAGTTTGGGATATGGATAGAGCCGGAAATGGTAAACCCGAAAAGCGAACTGTATGAAAAGCACCCGGACTGGGTAGTAAAGCAACCAAAACGCCCAGAGCATTACCTGCGCAACCAACTGGAGCTTGACCTGAGCAATCCCGAGGTACAGAATTTCGTATTTGGTATTGTAGATGACCTGTTCACCAAAAATCCTGACTTGGCATACATCAAGTGGGATTGCAATGCCGTGGTGTTTAACGCTTACTCTGCCAAACTTAAAAATCAATCGCATTTTTACATTGAGTACATGCGTGGCCTTTACAAAGTACTGGAGCGCATACGTGCCAAGTACCCTAAAGTACCAATGATGCTTTGCTCAGGCGGTGGCGGTCGTGTAGATTATGCAGCTTTAAAATACTTTACGGAGTTCTGGCCAAGCGACAATACTGATCCGCTGGAGCGTATTTTTATTCAATGGGAGTACTCGTACTTCTACCCTGCCATAACCAGCTCTAACCACGTAACCGACTGGGGCAAGCAGCCTATTAAATTCCGTGTAGATGTAGCGATGATGGGTAAATTAGGCTTTGATATTGTAGTAAGCAAACTGCCCGAAAACGATCTTAAGTTTTGTCAGGATGCGATTAAAAATTACAACAACATTAAATCCATTGTCTGGCAAGGCGACCAGTATCGCCTGGCTAACCCGCGCGAAGGTGAAATAGCTTCGGTGATGTATGTGAACGAGCAAAAAAACGCAGGTGTTATGTTCAGTTACCTGGTAAGCAATCGCTATGGCGCAGGCAGCCATTTACCTGTTAAGTTAAAAGGGCTGGATGCTAACAAGAAATACCGCTTAAAAGAGATAAACCTTTACCCTGGCAATAACAGTAGTTTGGATGCCAGCAAGGTATTCACCGGCGATTTCCTGATGACTGTGGGCTATAACCCTGATGTCAATGCAGGCCGCGCCAGTGTGGTGCTTCAAATTGAAGAAGCCCAATAACCAAGCCCATTTTTTGCACTTAATAAAAAGAGCCGGATTGTAATTTACAACCGGCTCACTTTTTATACATAAAAACCAAACGTTTACTTTTCTAATAGCATCACGGTAAGTCCCCGCGGTCCGTGCGCGCCAATCACCAATGACTGCTCAATATCAGCTGTTTTTGATGGGCCGGCGATAAAGGCAGCATACCCGTAGTCAGCTTCGCCAATAAAGTCATAAGCTTGCTGCATCAACGGAACCAGTTTATCTGCCTCGAGCAAAACCACCAGTTGCTGGGTAATAAACGGCAGCACGCGTGTGCCTAACAAATCTTCTGTCACCCAGATGGCGCCATTTTCCGCTACACCAAAATGCCCTTTTATCAAAGCCACATCAACATTCTCCAGCAAGTGTGGATCCTGCTCGGTAAGCAACTCGGCATGGTGTTGAAAATCGGCTAAGGTAGTAACCCAACGGCCACCGGGGAAAAGGTCGTTAAGCTGGTCAACGACCTCGGCATTGCTTTTTACACGATACAAACGCCCGCCAATAAAGTTAAGTACGCGTTCAAATTGTTCGGTAAGCGGTTCGTTTGAATGATAAAAGTCGATCTCCTGTGGCAAGGGCAAGCTATCCGGCTGATTACCTTTAATGGCTTTTAAGATACTTTCACGGCTCATTTCTTACTGTCCTTCCTGTTGTTCTTATACCACTCGGTAAACGATTCTTCCGGCGGTGTTGGCATATCGCGATGCTTATACCATGGGTTAAAGCGATTATTTACCGCAAATGGAATATACTTCAACGCTATCCTACCTGCTTTGCCTGATATGTTAAATAACGCCGGCGATGACAGCGCAAGCGTCATCCCTTTCATGGCTACCGTTTTCGCCGTTGGCGAGTAGCCACTTTTCACTATCTCCTGCCTCCATTTATAAAGCTGGTCGTGAATATCAATTTTTACCGGGCAAACGTTAGAGCACGACCCGCAAAGCGTAGATGCAAAAGGCAGATCGGCATATTTTTTCATGTCGAGGTTAGGCGACAATATTGATCCAATCGGCCCGGCTATAGCGGTATGATAGCTATGCCCACCGCTCCGGCGATAAACCGGACAAGTGTTCATACATGCCCCGCAGCGAATGCATTTCAGTGAATTACGAAAATCCTTTCTGCCTAATTGTATGCTCCGGCCATTGTCAACAATAATAATATGCATTTGCTGACCGTCCCTCGGTTTTTTAAAGTGGCTTGAATAGGTAGTGATAGGCTGCCCGGTTGCGCTACGGGTAAGCAGGCGCAAAAACACACTGAGATGCCTGCGTTTGGGCAGTAACTTCTCAAAACCCATGCTGGCAATATGCATATCCGCGAGGTGTGCCCCCATATCAGCATTACCCTCGTTAGTGCACACCACAAATTCACCGGTTTCGGCAATAGCAAAATTTACACCGGTAAGTGCAGCGCGGCGGGTTAAAAAAACCTCTCTAAGGTGCTGGCGGGCAGTTTCTGTAAGTATCTGCGGGTTTGCCTCGCCGGCCGCGGTACCTAAATGCTCATGGAATAAGTCCCCTATTTCTTCTTTCTTTTTATGGATACAGGGTAACACGATATGGCTTGGCGGCTCTTTAGCCAGCTGCACAATGCGTTCGCCCAGGTCAGAATCAATTACCTCAACACCGTTATCCTGTAAATAATCATTCAGATGGCACTCCTCGGTAAGCATTGATTTGCTTTTAACCATACGGTCAATGCCTTTTTCTTTGAGGATAGACAATACAATAGCGTTGTGCTCAGCAGCGTTGGCAGCCCAATGTACTTTAATGCCGTTGGCTATTGCATTGGCTTCAAACTGCACCAGATAATCGTGCATGTTTGACAATACATTATGCTTAATTTGCGAAGCCGTTTCACGCAGCAATTCCCAATCGGGGATAGCATGACTGGCTCTGTCGCGTTTTGCACGAACAAACCAGAGCGTTTCATCGTGCCAGTCTACACGTGCTTCGTCCTTATTAAAAACGTCGGCCAAAGCCGCATGATCTTTTACCTCAGCCATCAATCTCAGCGTTTAATATTTCGGCGATATGAATAACCTGCACCCTGCTTTTTTGTCTTTTTAAAATTCCCTCCATGTGCATGAGGCAGCTCATATCGGCAGCGGTGATGTATTCCGCGTCGTGTTTTATATGATCCGCAACGCGGTCTTTACCCATTTTAACGGATACCGCTTCTTCAGCCACACAGAACGTACCGCCAAAACCGCAGCACTCGTCAGGCCGGTCAAGTGTAACCATTTCCAGGTCGTTAACCATGTTTAATAATTGCATGGGTTTGGAGAACGGTTCGGCAGTAAGCTCCGTCATCTGCGAAAGCTTAAGCCCACGCTGCCCGTGGCAGCTTTGATGCAAGCCCACCTTATGCGGAAAGCGTGCATTCAACTGCGCAGGCTTTACCACGTCAGTTATGAATTCCACAAGCTCATATATTTTCTTCCGGATAGCTTTTGCAGCATCCGGTTGCTTATCATCATGCAGATGGTCTTTTATATGCAGCACACAACTTCCTGATGGCGATACTATATAATCGTACTTAGAAAAGTTGCGGGTAAATAGTTCATTTGTACCGGTGGTGAGGTGCTCATAACCGGAGTTGGCCATAGGTTGGCCGCAGCAGGTTTGATTGAGGGGGTATTCTACGTCCAAACCAAATTTCTCTAACAACTCGAGCGTTGCTACAGCTACTTTTGGATAAAACTGGTTAATATAACAAGGAATAAACAACCCTACTTTCATTCATCTATATTTTATCAGGATATCGCCCTGTCAAGGTGCACATATCCCCCATCCACGTAAATTAACTGACCTGTAGTATGGCTCGATACCGGCGACAACAAGAAGGCAACAGCATTTGCAATTTCATGCTCGGTAGTCATACGATTGCCTAAAGGAATTTTTGAGGTGATTTCTTTCAATTTCTCCTCCGGGTTGTCCAGCGTTTTTATCCAGCGCTCGTACAATGGCGTATAACATTCGGCCACTACCACCGCATTTACACGGATATTATGAGGCAATAACTCAACCGCCCACTCGCGTGTAAGCGCGTTGCGCCCTCCGTTGGCTGCGGCATACGCCGACGTACCTCCCTGGCCGGTCTCAGCGGTTTTCGAAGTAATATTAACTATACTTCCCCCGCTTTTAATAAGCTCGGGCAGGGCGTGATGCGCCATCAGGTAATAATGTACAAGGCTTTTATGTAAAGACTTAATAAAAGCTTCATAATTACCATCTTTTAATCCAACACCATCGTTTTCACCTGCGTTGTTCACCAAACCATCAATACGGCCGAACTGCGCAATCACCTCGTTTACCGCCTTTTCAGCAGCAGTCGGGTCCGAGAGTTCCGCCACTACCTGGCCACCTCGTCCTCCCGCGGCTTCTACTTCACCAAGTGTATTTAAGTTCTGCTCTTCCGTTCTGCTTACAATTACCGGTATAGCTCCTTCGGCGGCTAAAGCGAGTACAATGCCTCTGCCTATACCCCGCGCACCACCTGTAACTATAATTACTTTATCTTTTAATTGTAAATCCATTTAGGTAGAATTCTATAATATGATTAGCCTAAATTATAAAACTTTGTGGCATTACCACTCCAGAAACCATGCTGCACTGTTTCGTCGAACCGGCTGACGTATGCAGAGGTACATTTAAATACGCGGTTATAGCCGCCGGCCAAAAGGCTCACAGGCCAATCAGAACCGTACATTACCCTATCCGGACCAAAAGCTGAAAACACCACATCAAGGTAAGGCTCAACATCGGCCGGTTGCCAGTGATACCAGTCGGCCTCGGTACAATAACCCGATACCTTACAGCTAACATTTGGGTATTGCGCTATTGCCTCAACATTTTTTTGCCAGCCAGCTATCTCTCCATTAGCAATATCGGGTTTAGCCAAATGATCAATAACAAAAGGCTGCTCCGGAAAGGCGGCCACCAGCTTAATGGCGTCCGACAACTGGTAATGCGCTATGAGAATATCGTAGGTATAACCATACTTGTTGAGCAGCGATATGCCATAACGGAACTTCTCGTCGTGCATGAAGGAACCATCCTCGGCTTGCAGTATATGCCTGAAGCCTTTCAGTTTATCAAACTGTTTATAGTGCACGAGCCGCTCCTCAACATTACCTGCCCTGAGATCAACCCAACCAACTACGCCTTTAACAAAAGGATTGGTAGCAGCCAAACCAAGCAGAAACTCGTTCTCTGCCTCGCTTTGATCGGCCTGAACGGCTACACAACCCTCTATGTGATTGTATTGCAGTACGGGAAACAGATCTTCAGGCATAAAATCGCGCTGGATGATTTGCATATCGTCTGTTATCCAGGCGTCTTTTACAGAATTGTAAATCCAGAAATGCTGGTGCGAATCAATTCTTTTCATAAGCAATTACCTGCTGCTTTGAAACGCCCAAGCCGTCAATACCTAACTCCATCACGTCGCCGGGTTTTAGGTAAACAGGAGGTTTAAAACCTAAGCCAACACCCGCCGGTGTACCGGTTGATATTACGTCGCCAGGCAGCAAGGTCATAAAACGGCTCACATATGAAATAAGGAACGGTATGTTAAAAATAAAATTCGATGTAGTACCGTTCTGCATTACTTCACCATTCACCTTGAGCCACAGTTTCAGATTATGCACGTCAGAAATCTCGTCAGAAGTAGCCATGAAGGGGCCCATTGGTGCAAACGTATCGCAGCCTTTGCCTTTATCCCAGGTGCCGTTACGCTCTAACTGGAACTCACGCTCTGATACATCGTTATGCAACAGGTAACCTGCAACATAATTAAAAGCTTCGGCCTCTTCTACGTATGAAGCTTTTTTACCTATAACCACCGCCAGCTCTACTTCCCAGTCAGTTTTAACTGAGTCGCGTGGTATCATCACATCGTCAAACGGCCCCACTAATGATGTGGTGCTCTTCATGAAGATAACCGGCTCCGGTGGCAGCGGCGCATTAGTTTCATGCGCATGATCTGCGTAATTAAGGCCGATGCATACTATTTTAGATGGACGTGCTATAGGGCTGCCCAAACGCACGTCGTCATGTAGACGTTCAAGCTTGTCCTGATTTTGTGCTACAAAGGCAGCAAGCTTTTCAAGGCCGCCATCAGCGAAAAACTTTTCATCATAATCACCACCCAAACCTGCGGTGCTATAATTTACGCCATCAATCTGCACCCCTGTTTGCTCGCTGCCAGCAGCGCCATATCTTATTAATTTCATATCAATTGTTTAATTTAATAAAGCCGCCATCGATTGGATAATCACAGCCGGTAATAAAGCCTGCCTCATCTGAGCAAAGGTATAATGCCAGTGATGCTACTTCTTCAGGCTTTGCCATGCGGCCCATAGGTTGGCTCTTGGATAGCTTTTCAAATATAGCTTCCTCATTACCAGGATAATTTTTGGCGATAAAGCCGTCAACGAAGGGTGTATGTACACGCGCCGGCGATATGCTGTTGCAACGGATGTTGCTTGCCAGATAGTCTCGTGCCACGGAAAGTGTCATCGCAAAAACGGCGCCCTTACTCATGGTATAAGCAAAGCGATCAGTAATACCTACATGCGAAGCAATGGAAGCCATATTAAGGATAACGCCGCCGCCGGCAGCTTTCATTAATGGAACGGCTGCGTAAAGACAGTTGTATGCGCCTTTAACGTTTACCTGAAATACCCGTTCAAAGTCGGCCTCGCCGGTATTTTCCAAATTACCTACATGCGCTATACCGGCATTGTTCACCAGTATATCTATCTGCCCTATATTGGCGAATACGCCGGCAACCTGTTGCTGAATGGCTACATTTGCCGTATGCACATAACCTTTACCGCCCTCGCTTTCTATCTCTTTAATAACCTCTGTCGCTGCCTCGCTGTTAAGCTCTAATATGTTTACCTCGGCGCCCTGGCGCGCAAATAACAAGGCAATAGCCCTGCCGATGCCGCTACCGCCGCCCGTGATAAGCGCCTTCTTGTTTTTTAAACTGAACATGTTTTATAATTGGTTTATAATGACACCCCACGTTTCCATGGAATAAAATCGTCCTGACCTAACTTAACGGCTTTGGGCACCTCGTTACCGCTGGCAACAGCAATAACATATTCAAGCATGCGGCTGGCCGCTTGCGCAATGGATTCCTTGCCTTCTATAATAGTGCCGCAGTTGATATCAATGATGTCGGGCATGCGGTTGTAAAGCGCCGTATTTGATGACACCTTAATCACAGGCGCTACAGGGTTGCCGGTAGGTGTACCTAAGCCAGTAGTAAACAACACCACATTGGCGCCTGATCCTACCTCGGCGGTGGTACTCTCCACATCGCTCCCTGGGGTACACAGCAGGTTTAAGCCTGGCTTGCTTACTTTTTCAGGATAATCCAATACGGCTGTAACAGGCGATGTGCCGCCTTTTTTTGCTGCCCCGGCGGATTTGATGGCATCAGTAATTAAGCCATCTTTGATATTGCCGGGTGATGGATTGGCGTAAAAGCCGGAGCCGTCTGCCTCGGCACGTGCATTATAGGTGCGCATAAGGTGCATAAATCGTTCAGCTGTGTTGTCGTCCACACAACGGTCGCTCAACTCTTGCTCCACACCGCATAGCTCCGGAAATTCTGAAAGGATGACCGTGCCGCCCATGCTTACTACCATGTCCGACAAGTAACCGAGCGTAGGATTAGCAGAAATGCCTGAAAATCCATCAGAGCCACCGCATTCGAGTCCTACGCATAATTTGGACAAAGGTGCCGGCTGGCGGCTGTTTTTATTTGCTTCTATAAGTCCGGTAAATGTTTGCTTGAGTGCGTGCTGTAGCAAATTACTCTCGGTGCCCAATTGCTGCTGCTCTAAGACGAAAAGCGGTTTGCTGAAATCAGGGTCACGCTTGGCGATTTCATTTCTTAATATGCTGGCCTGTGCATGCTGGCATCCCAGGCTTAATACAGTCGCGCCGGCCACGTTCGGATGCGTAATGTACCCTGCAAGCAATCCGCATAAAGCATCAGAGTCTGTACGGGTACCGCCGCAACCCATATCATGGTTGATGAATTTTATACCATCAACATTAGGAAAAAGCTTACTTGCTGCTTTGCTTTCGGGTGTGGGCTGCAGGTCAGCAGCTAAAATCTCTTCAACGGATTTACCCGCCTGATATAAGCCCACCAATTTATCCACCTCGCTGGTATATCCGCGTGGCTTGGTAAAGCCCAATTTCTCTGTTAATGCTTCTTTTAAAACGTTGATGTTCCTGTTTTCGCAAAACACCAGCGGAACTACCAGCCAATAATTGGCAGTACCCACAGCGCCATCCGCACGATGATATCCCATAAACGTGCGCTCACTGAACGCAGAAACATCCGGCTGATGCCATTCTGTTTTGCGACCGCGCAGCTCAAAGTCGCCAGCCGCATGCTCCACGTTTGAGGTATTGATAGCGCCGCCTTGCTGAATAAACTCACTGGCCTTACCTACCAATACGCCGTACATCAATATCTCATCGCCCGGCTGCATGGCATTTAAAGTAAATTTATGCTTTGCTACTACATTTGTAGCCAGCGTAAACTCAGCGCCATTAAAACTAACTAACGTTCCGGCCGGTAAATCTGATAAAGCAACGAGCACGTTATCAGCCGGGTGAATTTGTAAATAAGGGATATTATTATCGGGCATTATTGTTATTTCAAATCAAATATTTTATTCATCAGCAGCCATTTTTCTCCGGGTGCTGCTTGCGGCAAAGGGCTCTGATACTTCCACATTAGCTCCTCCCACTCCTGTACTTTCATATTACCGGCATCCATGGCAGCCTTTCGCTCAAAAGTAAAATCATCATCAGCCTCTATAATCATAAACAAGCGGTCGGCCAAACGATAGATTTCCATGTTGCTGATACCGCTTGATGTAATACTCTCCAATATTTCGGGCCATACTTTTTTGTGCCATTCCTCATAAGCGGCAATAAGCTGCTCGTCGTTTTTAAGACTGGTTGTAAGACAGTAGCGTTTCATCAGATGTTGTAAAGGAAAAACAGGTTTAAACAGCTTGTAGCTTCCTAATGTAATGATTACAAATAAATACAAAGGGGGCAAGTAAAAGTTATTTTTTTTTAACCGATTATTAAGCGATATTGTATTGCACAAGGTTTAATTTTTGTTTAGGAAGTATTTTTAGCTTATTTTACAAATTATCACGAACCGATTTATATTCCTGATTAATGAAACCGCAGCTCCTTAAAGTGTCAACCAATATGGTGCACTCCTTCAGTGCACGCCGCGATACGGCGCCTGATGTAAACAGTCTTTGGCATTATCATCAGGAAACTGAACTGATATATTTTAAGAGCGGTCGCGGGACGCAATTTATCGGCGATAGCATAGAGCATTTTCAAACCGGGGATATTGTACTGGTTGGCGGCAACCTGCCGCATTACTGGCGCTTTGATGATGATTACTTTACCTGCGACAGGCTGCCGGTAGATGTATACGCCATTCACTTTAACGACTGCTTTTGGGGAGATGCGTTTTTAGCGTTGCCCGAAAACAAGATACTAAGAGATACCCTCGAGCGCGCTAAACGCGGATTACGCCTCGCCTCGGGCGAGCGTGAGCACATTGCCGAGCTGATGCAAAAGATCATTAGCACCGAAGGGCCTGCACGTATTATGCTGCTGATGCAGGTAATAAGCGCCATAGGCAACCATCCGGAAGGCACGGCATTGGCATCAATGGGCTTTAACTACAATTTCCAGGAAAATGAAAAGGACCGCATAAGCGCTATTTATGCCTATACTATAGCCAATTTTAAAAATAAGATAAAACTTGAAGAAATAGCTGCTGTGGCTAACGTAAGCCCTAACTCATTCTGCCGCTTTTTTAAATCGCGCAGTAATAAAACCTACTCACAATTTGTAAATGAGATACGTGTTGGCCACGCCTGCAAACTACTCATCGATGATAACCTGAACGTAAAGGAAATATGCTACGAAAGTGGCTTTTATAACTTTGCAAGCTTTCATAAATACTTTAAGCAGATTACCGGCAAAAGCCCGCTTAGTTACCAGAAAACTTTTGTAAGAAACTAAAAAGCCCCGCAATGCGGGGCCTTTAGTTCGATGAAAATAAGTTATATGGTATCAGGCGTATATACCTTTACCAGGCCATCGCCCTCGCTGCTTACTACCAGCAAGCTCTTTTTTGTAGGGCTGCTTTTAGCCGGAATAACCATTACACCTTCAGGCGCGTCGCCGGTTTTAACCAATTCTAAAAATACCGGTTTGGCAGGGTTGCTGATGTTATAGATAGCGACTGCATCTACTCTCTCCATACCAACAAAGGCTACAGGGATTTTACCGATTTTACTGATGGCCATACCTTCGGGCTCTACAGATTTATCGTCGCTGCGGCCGTCGTCATAGCTGCCTGCCTGGTTTACTTTTACATCCAGTTCGTTGCCGCTGTCATAAATCTGCGCGCCGCTGTTGCCATTCCAAACGCTGAAAGAACGTGCGCCAAACGAATAGAGCGCCTCGTACTTGCCATCCTTATTTGCATCGCCCAAAGTAGTTGTTATGTTCAAACGGCCAAGCTGCGCCTCTTTTTGTAAATCGGCAGCATTAGGGAAAGCTGCCGGATCAAGCGTTAAAGATTTTACACGGGCTGCTTCTTCAAAGGCATCATATTCGCGGGCGTCGCCCTCGTTAGCTGTAAATAAGAACGGCGCGCCGCCTTGCTCGTACACGGCGATAGCATCCGGCATGTAAATGCCTTTTACGTTCCATTTGGAAAAAGCAATCTTGTCGTCTTTATCACTTGGGTCAATTTCGTTACCGTTGGCATTGTAGTCCTTAAAGCCAAGCGGGAAAATATCAGTGATGGTTTTGTTGGTAAGGTTAACTTTTGCAATACCGTTGTTCTCTTGCAGAGTTACCCATGCTGTTTTTGAATCGGAAGAAATAGTTACGTATTCCGGCTCTATATCTTTCGCAAAACTTTTGCTCGGCCCAAACACACGGAAGCCTTTTGCTTCAAGAGCAGCCTGTTGCCCTGCAAAGGCAGAGAAATCAACAGTAGACACGGTATAGTTCTGGTCTACGGCAATAATCGAGATTGATCCGTTAGGGTCGTTAGTATAATCCTGGCTTGGCTCGCCCTCGTTGGCCGTTACAATGAAATTTCCGTCGGGCGAGTAAGTAACCATATCCGGGAGCGCGCCAACGTTGATGACCTTTACTTCGCTGTAATCGCTGGCGTTAAACACGGCAACCTTGCCGTTTGCCTGTTTATCGGTTGACTCGATAGCAGCAGCAACTTTACCATCGTATACAGCAACGCTATTTACGGCACCGCCATAAGGCTGCATGCTGATAGAGTGGATAACTTTCATAGACGCAGGATTGCTCAGATCAATCACATCTATACGGTTAATGTCACCATTCTTTTCATCATTATTTACAACAAACAATTTTTTTGATGCAGGGTCAAAAGCACTGATCTCAGCAGCACCTGCGTCGCCAATATCAATAGAGCCCACTTCCTTAAATGTTGATGGGTCTTCGTTTACAAAAAATTCTTCTTCCTGCTTGCCCGGCTCTGCTTTGTCTTTTTTACAACCAACAAAGCCTATAGCCAGCAATGAGATAATTAGTAAAGGATATTTCATAGTTTTTTTAATGTGTTAAGCGGCAAAACTATTTCCGTGAGGTTAAGACAAAACCCCTATCAGGTTAAACTTTTATTAAGAAACATTACTTGCTTATTTAAAATACTGCTATTGAGGTATAGACATAAGGCATTCATTATAATAACTTTATATCAACACAAATCGTTAAAAACTTAAATCGCATCCTTACCATGAACAGCAAATATGGCTTCACTAAAATGAGCATCCAGGAATTGGAGAACTGGTTAGCCAACTTACACATTGCACGTACCGTGCTCACCATTCAGGAACATCATACTTACAGTCCATCCTATGCTTTATTTAAAGGCTCCAACCATTTTGAGCTGCAAAAAAGCATGAAAGACTACCATGTAAATCACAACGGATGGTCGGACATAGGTCAGCATTTTACCACTTTTCCGGATGGCTCGGTTATGACCGGCCGCTCGCTGGAACTATCGCCGGCTTGCATATTGGGGCAAAACGCCAACGCCATTTGCATTGAGAACCTGGGCAATTTTGATAAAGGCGCCGACAGCATGACGAGCGCACAACGCGAAACCATCATTGGGCTCACTGCCGCTTTATGTAAGCGATTTAACCGGGCGGTGAACAGTAACAACATCGTTTACCACCACTGGTTCGACCTCTCTACCGGGCAACGCAACAATGGTATACGCAATAACAAGAGTTGCCCCGGCACGGCCTTTTTTGGTGGTAATAAAGTTGCCGATTGCGAAGCCAACTTTCTACCGTTGGTAGCAGTATTGGTAAACCCGCAAAACAATCCGCCAACCGCACAAAAATATGTGGTGGTAACTGCCATTTCACTTAACGTACGCGTGCAGCCCGCCACCTCGGCAGCAAAAGCTACTGACCGGCAGCCTGCTACTTTTGGCGCTATATTAAGGGTGTACCAAGAGAAAGATGGCTGGTACAAAATATCATCAAGCCAGCAGCACTGGGTATACGGCAATTACACACAGCCAGTAAAAAAGGCCACCGTAACGGCAGATACTTTGAACGTGCGCACAGGACCAGGCACTACTTTCCCAAAAGGTGGCTCATTTGTAAAAGGGCAAGAAATTTTCGTTATAACCGAGCAAAACAACTGGTGTAAAATAAGCATGGGCGAAAAGTGGGTAAGTAAAGACTTTTTAAGTTTTGAGTGACCGTTTCATCCTTAATCAATTTGTCCCAGCTAATGGTTCCTAAACCTTAGTAAATTAAGCAGTACCGTTAATAAGCAAAAAATACCGGCCTCTTAATTTTCGGGTGGCAGGTAGATGCACTAAACGTTAACAGAAAATTAAAAAGCCGGCGGGTTTTACTTCTTTTGACCGCTCAAAAGAAGTAAAAGTAGTAATAGTGTATGCTCAACGTTGAGTAAGAGGTAGCTTCTGATAATCGATATACCAAAGGCAAAATTTTAAAACTTATCTGACTACTTTACTTAAACTTCACGCCCTTAGGCTCAGGTGGCAGCGGTATGAAACCGGTTTCACCGGGAATAGGCGGAAACTGCTGGTTACGCCATCTTTGTTTTGCGTTTTCGATACGTTCGGTGCTGGTGGCAACAAAATTCCAGTAAATGAAACGCTCTTCCGGGAATGGCTCGCCGCCGAAAAAGTAAACAGTGGTGCTTTCAGCCATGGTAAATTCACACAAACTGCTGTTTTTGGCTACCAATAACTCCTTAGGCGCATAGCTCGTACCTTCGCTCTCTATGCTGCCTTCCAATATATATAAGCCGCATTCGCCGAACAGCTCTTTACCAATCCGGATAGTCGTCGGCTGGGTTGACTTTAACTCGAGAAAATATAGCGGACTGTATACTGGTACCGGCGACCGGCGACCCATTATCTCACCTGCAATCAATTTATAAGTTACTCCGTCATCTTCCCATACAGGCAGTTCCTCTTCGCCCGCATGATAAAACTCCGGCTCCATGTCTTCCAGATGCGCAGGAAGCGCTACCCAAATCTGCAAGCCATGCAATTGCTTTTCAGAGTGCCTTAGATACTCCGGTGTGCGCTCCGAATGGGCAATTCCCCTACCAGCGGTCATCCAGTTAACCTGCCCCGGCTTTATTTCCATAGCCGTACCTAAAGCATCGCGATGAAATATGGCACCCTCAAATAAGTAAGTAAGGGTGGATAAGCCTATATGCGGGTGTGGGCCGATATCTATGTTCTGATATTCGCTTAACTTAGCCGGGCCCATGTGGTCAATAAAAATGAACGGGCCTACCATGCGCTTGCCAGAAAAAGGCAATAGGCGACCAACAAGAAAATTTCCGATATCGCGGGGGCGTTCTTCAATTATAAGGCTGATGTTTGACATGGCGCAATGAATTTAGCGCCAATTTACTACAAAACGGATATTTATGTGCGGCATTAATTATTATAATTGTGAGCCATGATATCACAAACGCAGTTACTCTCTTACCTTACTGAAAGATATAGCAAAGCCTTTATGGTTGAGCTGGCCGGGAAACTCCATGAACAGCATTTTCCGTTAAAGGTAATTGTGGACCTTACTTTTCATCCCGATGACCGAGCCGCTTTCAGGGCATCATGGCTGTTAGAGATATTGATAAAAAATTACGCAGCAAGCTATGTTGAAGAGTTGCCTTATATTTTTGAGAACGTGCCGCGGATAGTGTATGCAAGTAACCAGCGGCACTATGCGAATATTACGCACATGCTAACCAGCCCTAAGGCCCCTGCAAGTATAAAAAGCAAGGTAGACAATATAGACATGCAGCCGGTTATTGAAAAATTGTTTGACTGGCTAATCGACCCACAAGTGCTCGTGGCTGTCAAGGCTTCAGCGGCGGAAGCGTTACTGTACCTTGCGCCGGCTCATGACTGGATTGCCGCTGAGCTTGCAGAACAACTGCATTTTTTGATGAAAAACGGCACAACCGCTATTCAAGCGCGCGGCAATATGATATTAAAAAAGTTGGCCAGCCAATAGATTAGGTTGAATTACTACTGAATCTGTAGCAGCGTTGGGCATAAAATCCATCGCTGTAGATAAAATTGATTCGCTTTAAACTAAAATAGCGACAGGTAAAACCTATCGCTATTTATCTACTCAACTCGTAATTGAGACTTATGCTTTCGGACGGTCTTCACCGTGCAAATGATCGCTTACCTGGTTATGGTGCAATTTGGCAACCAACGCCGCATCTGCGTCATCTGCATAAACCCCATAAGCGTTTACTAAAACACCTTTAAGTCCGTATTTTTCTGAGCTGATGGCGTATACGATTGACGTATCCGATGGACTGCTCGGACCTTCGAAACGATAAAACTCATCAATCTCAAATTCATCCGGCAGCATCTCAATATTATGCTCTTTATCGTTAACTGAGTCGTTATCCATACTCAGGTTAGCTGTATATCCTCTTTTCATGAGGTCGTTAGTGGCGTCCACTAAGGTTTCATAATTTTCCATGGCAGTATAAGTTTTAGTGATAAATAGCGGCGGTTGAAGCCGCATCAGTTTTTATAACTTATAACCCAATAAACATGCCAGTTGTTTGAGATTTTGTAGTTAAAACACAAAACCCAGAACCACATAAGTAAGCGATCCGGCAATGGTTACGGCGCTTATCCAACGCAACCGCGCCGGTATTACTAATGTAGATAAATAGTAGAGAGCGAATTGCGGAAAAAATAACAGGCCTATGTAAAAGACCATGGCAAATAATGCGCTGGCAGAAAGCAAACCAGCAAAACTGTAATTACCTTCATCAATGTAAGCCAGCATCAGGGTAATAATAATGGCAACGGCACCAAAAAACAGTGCATGATAGTTTTTTGATGCCGCTAAGTTTTTGTTTAAAGTCATGAGGTTTATCATTAGTTAGATAAATTCAATAAGCCCCTCATTAATAAACGAATAATATTAATCCTTTTTTTCCGGCTTGCTTGCTGGCACCACTTCCGGGTGCTCAGTACCACGATGACAGGTATTGCAGTTAACGCCTTCTTCCGTCATCATACCTATTTCGTTCTTTTTAGCGTGAAAATATTTCTTATTCAGCATGGCGGTCATTTTATACATTTCACGCGCCATTTTCTTTTCAGGCTTGGCATCGCTTGCCCAATCCATTTTTTTGGTAGCCGTGTCGCGCACATGGCAGAAGCTGCATCTTGTACCTAAAGCATGCTCCCACTCCTCCATCACATCGTGCATTTGCTCTTTGGTGATATTTTTTGGCAATACTTTCAGGTTTTTAAATTGCGGCTCGTCGGCCTGAGCGTTATTGTTGAGGGTTGCCATTGATGACAGGCCGATAATAGCGAGCAGCCCGGCGCTGACCATTAATTTTTTGCTGATAATCATTGTAACAGGGATTGAGCGGTAAATATATAAAAGCAGTAAGACATTATTGTTGAGCAGAAAAGTTTTGTCATAATATCGTAAGGTTGTTACAATAATCCCGCTTTCTGTAGCAATATCTCGCTAATAGCCCAAAGCTTTTGGCTAGACTCTTCATTACGGGCGGTAAGGGAAACCGGTGATGGATGCTTGCGCACAAAATACTGTCCGCTCTTACCATGTAACCCTGGTTGTGTAGCCAGGTAAACACTTGTTTGAGCGCCTCGCTCCGGCGAAATCATAAATGGCCTTGATAGCGTCAGTAACAGTTTGGCAAAACCGCCCATATCAGCACCAAAGCCGGTGTTTACAAAGCCCGGGTGCAGCGCAAACGCAGTAATGCCCTGCTGACCGTATTTCTCGGCAAGCGACTTTGTGAAATAAATATTATACAACTTTGCCGTTCCGTATGCACGTATGGCCGAATAACCGTTGTTGTAATCAATATCGTCGAAATTATCTTTACCTACCCGATGCGCGCTGGAGCTAACGTTAATGATGCGCGCCTGCCCTTTCAAAAGTAGCGGCATAAGTATACGAGTCAGTGTGAAATGCCCAAGATGGTTGACCGCGAACGTCATTTCATGACCGTCCTTACTTAACTGCCTTTCAGCAAACATACCGCCGGCGTTATTGATGAGCACGTTTACGGCGAAAAGCTTGCTCTTAAGCGTATCAGCAGCAGCGGCCACACTTTGCAGGTCAGAAAGATCACAGCTGATGCAGTTAATTTCGCGATTGCCTGTTTCTTTAATAAGTTGCTGTGCCAGGGCGTTACCCTTGGTAATGTCACGTACAAGCAGATACAACCCGTGCCCTTTGCGGGCAAGTGCACGGGCAGTCTCCTGCCCTATACCTGATGTAGCACCGGTAATAACCGTAGTTATAGCTGCCATTATAGAATAATTGTGTATCGTTTAATTTGAATGATCTTATCAGCCTGCCTTAGCAAACTTCTCCTGCTCTAAAATCTGAAGTAAGGTTTTCTCCGCAGCGTTTAGCTCCGAAGCATTAATATCCTTTTCCTCATTTAGGCCGCTAATATACTTAAACAGCGAGCCGTCCTCATAACTGCGTATCACCGCCGGGTGCACATAATACTTTTTACAGACGGTACGCGTATTGCCTAAAGTAACGGCCACCTCATCAAGTACGCTTACAATCTTCCTTTTACATTCGGTTGCATTATCATATTCACCGGCTTCTTTAAAGGCATATAAAGCGCTTACGCTGCCTGCCCACGTACGGAAATCCTTGGCTGTAAAATCTTCGCCTGTTATGGCCTTCAGGTAATCATTCACATCGCCGGAGCCTATGGTGCAACGGCCGCCCTCGTCATTATAATATTGAAACAACTCTTTGCCGGGTATATCGCGGCATTGTTTAACCAGCTTAGCCAACTTTTTGCTTTTCAGCGAAATATCCTGGTAAACCCCTTTTTTTCCTTTAAATGTGAAGCGCATTTTAGATCCTTCAATCTTCACGTGCTTATCCTGCAAAGTAGTAAGGCCAAAGCTTCCGTATAGCTTTTGGTAAGACTCATTACCTACCCTGATGCTCGTCAGTTCCATGAGGCGCACTACCAGGGCAACCACTTTTTCATGATCCATATTGCGGCGGCGCAGGTCGGTATCTACCTGTTGCCTTATGGCAGGTAAATGTGCAGCAAAAGTTTGCAAACGGTAGTATTTGGATTGGTTGCGGATAGCGTTCCATTCCGGGTGATACCTGTATTGTTTACGGCCGGCAGCATCAACGCCGGTAAACTGCAAATGTCCGTTTTCATGAGGCGATATCCACACATTGGTATAAGCCGGTGGTATAACCAATTTTTTAAAGCGCGATAGTAAGTCCTTATCTTTAACCAACTGTCCGTCTGCATCATAATAACTCCATCCCGTACCTGATTTTTTACGTCCATAGCCCGGCATGCTGTCGGCTACGTAACGCAATCCCACCGCCTTGGCGGTTATCTTCGGGTCTCTTCCTATCTTTTCCAGTTTCTTCTGCAGCCGGTTCATAATCTCAAATTGATGAGTGGATAACAACCAATATCCGCTTAGGTTTGAGGACGCCGTTATCATTATACGCCACTACTTATGATGACGTTTTGTTGACCATCTCTTCAACACAATTCATAAAATTTGTGTTCGATAACTAAACACCACACTATTATGAAATACAATCTGTTGGGCCATACCGGTCTGCTGGTATCTGAAATTTGTTTTGGAACCATGACGTTTGGCGGCAAAGGCTTTTGGGAAAACATTGGCCAGGTACCGCAGCAAGGCGTTAATGAACTGATGAAGGAGGTAGTTGATTCGGGCATTAATTTCATTGACACGGCAAACGTTTACTCCTTCGGCGAATCGGAAAAGTTGCTCGGACAATCCATTATCGACTTAGGTTTGCACCGCGATGAGCTGATCATTGCCACTAAAGTACGCGGACGCATGGCCGAGGGACCGAATAACGCCGGACTGAGCCGCTACCACATCTTTAATTCTGTTGACGCCAGTTTGCAAAGACTACAGTTAGACCATATTGACCTGCTGTATGTGCACGGCTTTGACCCGCTTACACCTGTTGAGGAAACAATGCGTGCCTTGAACGATGTTGTGCAGGCAGGCAAAGTGCGATACATTGCCGTTTGTAACTGGCCGGCATGGTTGGTGATGAAAGGCCTCGGCATTGCTGACAAGAACGGCTGGCATAAATTTGTTGGCCTGCAATATTACTACTCGCTCGGCGGGCGCGATATTGAGCGCGAAATTCTCCCACTTGCCAAGGATCAAAACCTCGGCGTTATGCCCTGGAGCCCCCTTGCCGGAGGTTTCTTCTCGGGCAAGTACACCCGTAACGGTGACAAGGCAGGTGCCCGTCGTGATGCGTTTGACTTCCCGCCCATTAACAAAGAAAAAAGCTATGATATTGTAGATGTAATAACTGAGGTGGGCAAGCAGTACAATGTATCGGCAGCACAGGTGGCTCTGGCATGGGTGCGTTCGCAAAGCGGTATCACCAGCACCATTATCGGCGCCAAAAGCATTGATCAGCTTAAAGACAACATTAAGTCGACCGAATTAGTGCTTAGTGCAGAAAACCTTAAGCGCATAGATGAAGTGAGTGCATTACCGTCAGAATACCCGGCCTGGATGGTTGAAAGACAGTCGGCGGATAGGAAGATTTAATTAGTCGGGAAGTCAAAAAAGTCCGGAAGTCTGAAAGATGACTTAAAACTGCACTAACTTTCGGACTTCCGGACTTTTCTGACTTCTATAACTCTTTCAACACCTTTACTACATATTCTATCGCATCGGCATGTACATCAAGGTGAGTTACAAAGCGGATGCGGTGTTTATCTGTAGCGCCGGCTTTGATGCCTTTATCGGCAAGTTTCCCTAACAACGCTGTTGCGGGTTCCAGCGTATCAAACAAAACAATATTAGTTTCTACTGGCATTACGTGAGTTACCCATTCGCACTTTTGCAGTTCACTGGCTAAGATAGCGGCGTGTGCATGGTCGATTTTCAAACGGTCTACATGGTGATCGAGCGCGTAAATCCCGGCTGCAGCCAAAAAACCCGCTTGGCGCATGCCACCGCCAAAAACCTTACGCAACCTGCGCGCCTTGGCAATGGTTTCTTTACTTCCCAGCAAAACTGAGCCTACCGGTGTACCTAAACCTTTTGAAAGGCATACTGATATACCATCGAAATACTTGCCATACTCTGCGGCTTTATCACCAGTATGCGTAAGTGCGTTAAAGATTCGGGCACCATCCAGATGCAGCTTTAGGTCGCGTTCACGGCATAAGTCGGCAATAGGTACAATATCTTTGAGTGTATAGCAGCTCCCGCCGCCCTTATTAACGGTGTTTTCTAACACCACCAGGCTGGTGCGCGGGTAATGAATATTATCTTCATTGATTTCGGGCGCTATCATTTCCGCGGTAATAATGCCGCGATAGCCGTTTAACAACCGGGTAGATACTGCCGAATTGAATGCTATACCACCACCTTCATAGCGATATACGTGAGCTGTCTGATCGGCAATAAGCTCATCCAGGGGCTCAGTAAAACATTTGATCGCGATCTGATTGGTCATAGTTCCTGATGGGCAAAATAAACCGGTCTCCATCCCGAACGTGGCTGCAGCCTTAATTTCCAGCGCGTTTACCGTTTCGTCTTCACCAAAAACATCATCTCCAACTTTGGCATTCATCATGGCCTCCAGCATGGCTGGTGTGGGTTTGGTAACGGTATCACTCCGCAGGTCTACTATCATTTGGTAATTGGTGTTTATGTGCTATTTTTGATTCGAATATCCGAATCTTATGCGCAAAATTTTACTTCTATTTACATTGTTACTTTCCGGGCTTGCGGTACAGGCACAATTGTCCGGTTCACGTTGGGAAAAAGGAGTTTATCACGACAAAAACGGAATGCGACATGAAGGCTTTATAAGCGGATCTACATCTAATCCTACATTTGGTCAATCAGCGAAAGATATCCGTTTTAAGAAGGCTAAAGATGCACAGGAAATTAAAGTTCACTATTCGAATATTAGAGATTTCATCGTTTATAAAAAAGACGGCGTTATAGACAGCTTTACCGTGAGTAAGCGTTTGGGAGAACAAGGGCAACCGTTTCTATTAGTTATGATAGACAATTCTGTCAAGCTGTACCTTAGTTTAGTAGAAGGTCTTCAAACTACATCGACCGGTGCTTCCAATGTTAAAAAATACATTTATTACGTAGGTGATTCTCCTAATAACGCCACTGAGCTCACTAAAAAAAATTTTATTACCATGATGAGCCGTGTGATGGAAGATAAGCCGGAAGTGGTAAAAAGAATTGAGGACAAGGATTTTAAGAAAGGCGATATGGAAGACCTGGTTTTCTTTTATAAAAACGGTGTTGAAAAACCTTCAGAATCATCAGGAGCCATCGATGGCAAGTATTATTGATGGATACGACTATAAAATATCAATTTAAAATTGCCGTTTATTTATTAGCTAAAAAGGCTTAGTGTTCATGACTTTTAAAATGAAATTCCTATTCTCCGTTACTGTACTGATTATTAGTTGCTCTAGTCTTTTTGCTCAAAGCAAGTGGCAGCCAGGCAGCTTTACAGACAATAAAGGCAACCGACAAGCCGGACTGATAAATGCTTATCCGTCAGGCAAAGGACCCGTAAAAGATGAAGCGTTTATTGAATTTCGCGCAGATGAAAAAATGGAGCCGGTAAAGCTCACTGCAAGCGAGCTCCGCTCGTTCACCGCAGGGCGCGACAGCTTCGTGCTGGCACATCCGCCGGGCAATGGCTCCTGGGGCGGTAAGGAACTCGATTTTGTAAACGTGGTGGTAGATGGCGAAATAAAGCTCTACACCGGTAAAGGCGGCGGCGGTGGTGGCTTTAGGGTTAAACCAGGGTTATCAGGCGGTGTTGGCTTAGGCGGTGGCGGCTACAGCGGTGTTGGCGGCGGTGTAGGCATATCATTAGGCAGCGGCGGCGGTGGAAAAAATAAGACCACTTACTATTACGGTGCCAATACCGCCGAAATGCAGGAACTCACACCCGCAGCGTTTAATGACATTATGTGCGATATTATGGGTGACGAACCTGAAGTAGTGGCCCAGATAAAGCAAAACAAATTTAACCTTACCAATATAGATAAGCTCGTTGCTTATTTTAACAAAGTACGGGAAGCACACGGGCAATAAATCAGCCGTTCACCGGCGGAGGTTATTGCTCTTCTTTAAAATAGACTTTGTAATAATTCATGTGCTTTTCTTCGTCAAAGCCTTTTTCTATAAGCTCTTTATCGCCATGTATATAGATGTGGAAATTACGGTCGAGCTTTAACACACTTTTATATACCCGCGACTGCTTCTTTACCGCATTGGCCGATATTTCAAAGCTGTCGGCTATAGGCGTATCAAACTCCTGTTCATACTGCTGCTTATAGTTTTTAAATGACTCTATGGCTTGCTCATTCCCTATTACTTCGCCTGCAAACTCGTCCATATCAAAGTTCTCCTTTTCCTTAAAGTATTTGATGGAACGGTTAAGCAGGTCAATCTTATCTGCCTTACTCATTTCAAATTCCTCATCCAACTTTTGAGTAACGAAGTTTTTGTAGACAGACAGCGTGTTATTGGTTTGATTAAAATTATCGTTCCTGATCCTCAATCGGAGGAAATCATCCTTCCAGTAAACAGCGGCATCCTGCCCTCCTATCTTGTCAATAACTACCACTTTATAACCCTCTTCAGCAACGGTATTAAATATGAGGCAGCCTTTGTCGAGCTTGTTAATGTTAATGCCGTTCTCTTCGTAATCCATGGTAAATCCTCCTGCGTCTGGATAAACCTTCAGGTATGTTTCCTTCGTTTCTGATTTAAAGACACCGATAACCTGGAGCAACTCCCCCTCTATCTGCACATTATCAAATAACGCCACGTACAATTCCCCTGCCTTGATTTTTGGATGCGATGATGCATTGTAAAGGTGTTTGGCAATCTGCTGCGATAATTCATGGAACCGGCTTTCATCCTCAAACACCTGCTTGGCGAAGGTGTGCATTTCGTTGAGGTTAAGATCATCGCTGTGATGCATAAAATGATACACCTCGTTGGTTTTTTCAAATGGCGAAAGAAAGTATTGCATCAGCAGACGCTGTATCAGTTCATCTTTCAGTTCAAGAGGGACATCGCTGAGGGCATACATCTCGTCCTGCAGAGGATTGCCCACACGGTGCACAGCAACGGTATTTAAGGCAGCTTCAAAAAAAGTGATCATAACAAGAAGCCAAATACGGAATTTTTTTTGAGATGACGGTTACCTGATACCGCAATGTTGATAGTTAGTATATATTAACGACCTTTGCAGCCAGATTAACATGAACATACAGCACGAAGATACTATAGTGGCACTCGCCACGCCGGAAGGCATAGGCGCTATCGGTGTTATCCGCCTATCGGGTCCGGATGCCATAACCATTGCTCAGCGCGTTTTTAAAGGCAAGAACCTGCTGGGACAGGCTTCACATACCATTCATTTTGGCCATATTGTGGATGGTGAGGTAACGCTGGATGAGGTGCTGGTATCACTTTTCGTTGCTCCCCGCTCCTACACGGGCGAAAATGTAGTGGAGATATCATGTCATGGATCATCCTACATCATCGGCAGCGTTATACGCCTGCTGATAAAGAAAGGTGCACGGGCAGCCAAACCGGGTGAGTTTACAATGAGGGCGTTCCTCAACGGCCAGCTCGACCTTTCTCAGGCTGAAGCCGTAGCCGATTTGATCGCTTCCAATTCACAAGCTTCGCAACAGGTGGCTTTGCAGCAGTTACGTGGCGGCTTTAGCAACCAACTGCAGCAACTGCGCGAGCAATTGGTAAACTTTGCTTCGCTTATAGAGCTGGAGCTGGATTTTTCGGAAGAGGACGTAGAATTTGCCAACCGCGATCAGCTTAAACAGCTGGTGGTGAATACGCTGAAGGTCATTGGTTCACTTATACGTTCATTCGAGTTAGGCAACGCCATCAAGCAGGGAGTAAACACAGTTATAGCCGGAAGGCCAAACGCCGGTAAATCCACTCTGCTGAACGCGCTATTAAATGAAGAACGCGCCATAGTGAGTGACATACCCGGCACCACGCGCGATACTATTGAGGAGGTATTGAATATCCGCGGCATCAGTTTCAGGCTGATTGATACTGCCGGGATACGCGAAGCCACCGATGCAATTGAGCAAATTGGCGTGCAGCGCACCATGGAGAAGATTAGTCAGTCAGCACTACTTGTATACGTGTTTGACGCTTTGGAAACGAGCGCAGAAACAGTGCAGGCTGATATAGCCAATCTTCAGCGCCCGGATGTGAAGTTGCTTTTGGTAGCCAACAAGATAGACCTTTTAAGTGAATCAGAACTTTCGGTATTACCAAAAGCTGATAACATGATCATGATATCTGCAAAAGATAAACTGAACATTGATGCACTGACCGATAGCATTTATAATGCAGCCATCAGAGAGCAATTAAGCGGCGAAGAAACCCTGGTAACGAACATACGCCACGTAGAGGCCCTGCAGAAAACGGAAGGTGCACTTAACAGAGTGTTGGGCGGTATAGACGGTTACATCACCTCCGACTTTATGGCAATGGACATTAAGCAAGCCTTACATTACCTCGGCGAGATTACTGGCACCGTAACAACCGACGACTTACTGGATAACATATTCAGTAAGTTCTGCATCGGCAAGTAGGCTCTCCGAACAACAACCGTTCAAAACCAGGTCATGCGTTCACTCAGGCTTTTTGAATCCTGAATTTGGACAAAAATTACAAAGTGAAAGACCTCAGTCGTTTTCTGATGGTTTTTCTATTTTTGTAAGATGGGAGATTTTGACCAGATACTTGCCTCCGTCGGAAAGTATATTGATCTTACTGAGGATGAGAAAAAAGTATTTCTTTCAAAGCTTCGGGTGAGAAAAATTAAAAAAAAGCAATTTATTGTACAGCCGGATTTTATCTGTAAATACCGAAGTTACGTAGTAAATGGTGCGTTGAGATCATACATTATGTGTAACGATGGGCAAGAGCATACCATAGCTATAGCGATTGATGACTGGTGGATCTCTGACTTTAATAGTTTTATTTATCAAAGACCCGCAACCCTGTTTGTCGAAGCTTTGAGCAACAGTACAATAATTCAAATTGCATATGATGATGAGCAAAAACTATTAGACGAAATCCCGAAATTCGAACGTTTTTTCCGCATCATCACCCAACGCGGATTTGCCTATCTGCAGAGGCGAATATTATCTAACCTGAGCAAAACCGCAGAAGAACGCTACATTGAATTTTCTAAACAATATCCGGAATTTTTGCAGAAGGTGCCACAATATGCAATAGCATCCTTTTTGGGTATTACACCGGTTTACTTATCGCAACTTCGCAATCAAAAGGCCGGAAAAAGTTAAACTACTTTAAGCAAATTTCTTTATATAGCTGATTTTTATACAGCATTTACTGTCGGAGTTTTGTGTTCTTGTTAATCATAAATTAATTAAACATGCAAAACTTCAAAAATAAAAGCATAGTCATTACAGGCGGTTCCGGCGATATCATTAAAAAGAAAATCTTAATTGTGTTTGCCCATCCTGAGCCCACGTCGCTTACCAGGACGATGGTAAATACGAGCATAGAAAAATTTGAGCAGTTAGGTTACGAAGTCATGTTATCGGATCTGTATGGCATGAAATGGAAGGCTGTTTATGACGAGCATGATTTTCCACAAAGAGTGAATGGAGATAGGCTCTCCTTTATACATGAGTCCGGGAATGCGTATGCCACGCAAAATCAAACGGCAGATGTGCTGGCTGAACAGCAAAAATTGCTGGCAGCAGATGCGGTCATCTTTCAATTCCCTTTGTGGTGGTACAGCATGCCGGCTATTTTGAAAGGATGGATAGAAAGAGTTTATGCTTTTGGTTTTGCCTACGGCTATAAAAACGGTACAAATCAATTCCGTTTCGGGGAGGGAATTCTTAAAGGCAAAAGAGCTTTGGTTTCAGTATATGCAGGCGGTCCGCAAGCGGATTATAGCCCAAGGGGCATTAATGGGCCTATTGAACAATTGCTTTTTCCTTTAACCCACGGTGCATTGTTTTACCCCGGAATGGAGGTACTTCCTACCCACGTCATCTATAGTTCTACATTTATACAACCAGAACAAGTTGAAGAGGAAAAAAGGAAATGGGAAAAGCGGCTGGAGAATCTGTTTACGGATGCGCCGATCGCATACCGGGCGCAAAACGGCGGCGATTATCCAGACAGGCATGTGCTGGCGGCGGATGTTGATCCCCATAAAACCGGGATACCTGCCCATATTGCAGATTAAAAACTGAACCGGAAAGGAGTGTGCACCTTCAGATTATGCATACTCCTTCTTAAAATAGATAGTAGAAGACACACATTTTATTTAGTGACTAACATCAACTTTTATTAAGACGACGTTTGTGGGCTGGTTTCGTGTATTGTTGCTGATTTATTGCTGACTTGTTGCAACCTATTGATATCCAATATCTCTACACTTTTTGGTAACGAATATGGTCCGTACACATCAGCCATTGCCATATCCTGCTTACCTCACCTCGTGCTTTGCGAAATCTTCAGGTCACTGATGTCCAGTAAATGTTCTGCTTTTCGTATTGTTTCGTCTGTGTAGGTATGTTCGCTTTTCATTTTAAAAAGTTCTTTTCGCTGGAGGTCATGAATTGCTTTCGTAATCTGCTGAAACTCCTCTTGTTCTTTTAGGTGGTTGACATGTGATGCCGGATCTAAGTTAAGCCGGTGCGCAGCAGTATCCCTTTTTAACTGCTCCGCATAATGCCTGAGGAGGCTGTTCTGCTCACAAGTAGAACTATGACGTTGCTGTAAGTAATCCAGCGCCAGTTCGTCCAACCGCAGCCGGATACCCGTATGCTGTTCATGCTCCAGGAGTGTGGGATCCAATTCTTTAATGCGGATGAGACGTATGATCAGCGGCAAGGTCAGCCCCTGAAACACCAGCGTAACCACAATTACGCAAAATGTGATAAATATAATCAGGCTCCGCTGCGGGAATGCCGTTCCATCCATCATAACAAGCGGGACTGACAAAGCCGTTGCCAGCGACACCACGCCGCGCATACCGGCCCAGCCAATAATCAACGGGTTCTTCCAGCCTGGTCTTGCTACGTTTTTCAGGCGTTGCCTGCTGAGGAACCAGGGTACATCAGCCAAAAGATAAACCCATGCAATCCGCAATGCAATAACGGTGAAGCTGATGAGCAAACCATACAAGGCAGCATCCCTCACCGAGATATTACCAAGTCCTTTCACAATTTCCGGTAGCTCCAGTCCGATCAGAATAAAAACCAGGGCGTTCAGGATAAAGATAAGCGTATGCCATACTGATAGCATGTTTACCCGCGTACCGCCGCTTGTAAACACCTCGTGAGCCCTGAAGGACATGAATAAACCACCGCTTACCACGGCCATTACGCCCGAAAAATGAAAGTGCTCCGCTGACAGGAACAGGATATAAGGCGTTATCAGCGTAAGCACAGTATCCGTTGCAGCGTTGGTGGGCAGAAAGCGATGAACCGAATACATAATATGTGCGCCTGCAAGGCCTGTAACCACACCCATACCGGCTACTAATATGAACTGCCCGGCTGCCTGATGCATAGCAAACGTACCGGTGAGTATTGCCGCCAGGGCAAAGCGAAATACAATAAGCGACGAGGCATCATTCACCAGACTTTCACCTTCAAGTATAGTAATGGTGCGCCGCGGCACTTTCAGCCCTTTCAGAACGGTGGTAGCGGCAATAGCATCGGGCGGAGAAATGATACCGCCGAGCAGAAAGCCAAGAGTTACTGAGAAACCGGGAATAACAACGTTGGCTACGAAAGCTACAACGATTGATGTAGAAAACACGAGGCCGAAAGCCAGCAGACCTATCGGGTTGCGCCATTTTTTAAATTCTTTCCATGATGTGTTCCAGGCAGCCTCGTAAAGCAGTGGCGGCAAAAAAATGAGGAAGATAAGATCCGGATCCATGGTTATTGTTGGCATACCAGGAACGAAGCCGATGGCCAGCCCCGCTACCACCAGAAAAATCGGGTAGGCAATGCGCAGCCTCTGGGCAAGCATCACCAGGAGCATAACTGCAAAGAGAAGACCGAGAACGAGTAGTAGTTTTTCGTGCATTGTTTTGTTATGGGTAATTTGCCTTCGTTAGAACCGGAAACCCAGCAATGAGCTAAGGAAAAATCCGTCGCGGTGCCTTGGGATAACATCATTGATGAAGCTGCCTGTTTGGAAGTATTGCGCACCCAGGTTTAAGCTCAGACAATTGCTGATCTCCCAAGTTGCCGTGCTGATGTAAGCGGTGCCTATATACCGCTTATTAGATGCGGCAGAAGACAAACCGAAAGCACCGTCGGGCCTGTAAACGCCGTCGTGCAGTGACTGCCGCCAGTAAAACACCACTTCGTGCGATAGCACTACCTTTTTCACCGGTACCCAGGACAAATTGGGGTGCACCGACCAGATGTTAGCAGGACCTGCCTGTGGGTTCATACCAAAATACCCTCCATTTGGAAATAAAGGATTGAATGTACCGAGCCGGCCATCGCCCTTTTTCCGGTCTCCCGCTATAAAGTCGGCACGTAATTTCACAGTTGGCATTGTACTATATTGTTGCCAGCGGTAACCAATCTCGGAGGATCCACCCCAGGAACTGATCCGGCCTGCGCCGAAGGTGCCAAATTGATAACCAAACTCCAGATTGTACAGTATGGTGTTACTGTTACGCCAGATGCGCGCGCCTAAAGTATGCCGGTTTTCATCCGCTATACCATCATCAAAGCGCGCCTGCTCTCTGTCTATTCCCAGATAATAAAGATCAATTGCTTTGCCGGCAGAGCCGAACCAGGTGCTGTAAATACCCCAAAGCCCCGCCTTGCCATTAATTGGATTATCAAACACTCCTGTTCTTACACTGGCATTGGCCAATAGAAAGCCGTCGATCCGGAATCGGGATGAGGCAAAGACAACCTTTGCACCATCAAAATACTGCCGAAGATTGGGGCCATCCCGAACATCGAGCAACCGCCCGCTGCCATATTGTATCTCCTGCCGGCCAAGGCGTATGGTAAGTGAACGCTCCTGTTTACGGTAGGGTATCACATCTATGAACAGGTTCTGTACGTTCAACTGGTCTTCGTCTATCGGGCGCGGACCGTTACGGCGACCAAACTCCAGCCCGCTGCGCAACTGACCGAAAAAACGTATGCGGCTGCCAAGATGTAAATCGGCATGCAGGTTATAGCGCTGCAAAGAAAATGCATCGGTACCAGTATTAAATGCCCCCCAGTCCTCATTCCTGGCCTGGTCTAATTCCTGCCGGATGCTGCCACCAAAGGAAAGGTAGTTACTACCACCTGTATTAAGGGGGATGTACTTTATACGATTATAAAGGGTCCGCGTGCTATCCTTTAGCGAAGAATAATCCTCATCATAGCGCATCAACTTAAAGTTTTGTGCTTCGCAAACGCTTGCTGCTAATACCGTGCAAAGCCACAGGGTAACTTTTACGCTAATATGCAGATGGCCTGTTCTCATTTTTAGATTGTATTTTCAGGCGTGCTTTGCGCAAAAGATGTAGTAATTCTGATATTGCCTTTAAGTATTTTAGAGATAGGGCAACTCTCAGCAACGCGCAGCAGCCTGCTTATCGTCTCTTCGTGGGTAATGTTTCCAATATCTATATTCCGCTCAATGCATAGCAGGGTGCTCTCTCCCACTATCCGGTGGAACATATTTGCCTCGACAGACATATCAGTAACAGTTAGCCCTTTATGATCTATATACATACGAAGGGTAGCCAGCGTACAGGATACCAGCGAGCTAAGCAGCAGCGTAAATGGATCGGGCCCGGCATCTTTACCACCCAGTTTTTGTGGTTCATCAGTAGTGAATACCCCATTTCGCCAGTGGATAGTTGTTTTATATTTTTCGATGCCAATGGTTCCGGTAATAGGCTTTTCAAGTATGTATTTCACGCGTGCCAGTCTTTGTTCCACACATCAGCATACATCTCCGGATGATGCCTGAATTGCAGGTTTACATAAGGGCAAAGCGGAATAATTTTAAGGTCATTCGTCCGCGCATAGCCAACCAATTCATCAAGCAACAGTTTAGCAAAGCCCCGGCCTTCAAATTCCGGCGCAACTTCAGTATGAAATACCGTTAGCCTGCTGTCTGATACTGCAATGTCCATTTTGCCCACCTTATCATCACTCTCAAAAAGCTGTACCTCGCCCATGCCGCGGCCATTCAATATCACCTTCGTACTTTCCATCGTTAGTATTTTTTGAATAATTATTGTTTTATGCTTAATGCTCCGGAAGGGCATTTGCCCACCTGTTCAATGAGCTGCTGCGTGGTTGCGTTTTGAGGACTGATCCACGGACGCGCTGCAGGGTTATATACCTGCGGCAGCGTTTTTACGCATACTGCTGAATGGATGCAGGCCTTTGGCTTCCAGAGAATGGTAATATCCCCATTTGAATATTCATGTGTTTCCATCATAGGCTGTTTAAGGTGAAGGAAAGTGCACGGCAAGTCCAAAGGCTAAGCGCGGCAGTTCCGGTAATGAACTGCAAATTTCAGCCTGCAGGCTATGAGGTAAAGATGATTTAAGGCAAAAAATAGCGTCGACTTAGGTCTACTTCACTCCTAAAACTGAATACTTATTTCTTAAGGAGTTTGGTTTTGATACGGCTCATCGTGTCCTTAGTGAAGCCAAGGTAAGAGGCAATAATGTGCTGTGGAAAACGCTCCAGCAGCTCCGGGTAGCATTCCACAAATTCCAGATAGCGTTTTTCTGAAGTGGCGCTGATGGCTGAGGTGATCCTGCGCTGATTGGCCATATTATTCCTATCGTCAAGGTGGCGAAGCATTTCACAAAAAGCAGGAATTTTCATCAGTTGAAGTGAATCCGGTCTGCTGAGTAGCAGCAATTCGCAATTTTCCCATGCATCTATGTTATAAATACTCGGCGTATTCATAACATAACTTTCCCGGTCGCTCATCCACCAGTTCTCAATACCCAACCGGGCAATATGCTCATTACCTTTCTCATCAACGGTGTACATCCTCATGGATCCCTTAACAATAAATGCAGCGTATTTGCATTGGTTACCCTCCTGCAGCAAATATTGCTTTTTGCGGAGTTTAAAAGGCTTAAAGGCATTTCTGTACTGCTCCTTTTCGGCCCCCGTTATGGGTGCGGTAGTGAACTTTTGCATGTAAGTAAAAAAAGCCTCGTACATAAAAAACTTTTGGGTATGTATTATTTTAAGTTAGGGAAATAACCGTTGCCAACTAACAAATATAAAATTTAATACTTTTTTATACGCATAAGGTCTGCGCTCCTTAACTATAATTCACTCTTAAAAAATGGCTTAAAACGCTATCGAATATTGGCCGCACACGCAGCCCCACAGCAATGAACAAATATTATCGACATATGTCGACAATATTTTTAGACATACGTCATCTTTTCAGCAAGCTGCATGGAATGAACTTTGCCGTGGAATGAGATCAAGAAAGGCCTTTAACGCGTTTGAACGTATGGCGAAAACATGTCTCAAAAAATCGGCCCTTACATCTATCTAAATGAAAACATATATTAAGTTAGCTGCCGTGGTCTTGGTCCTGAGGTTGACATCATTATCAAAAATATATCTTTGAGGTAATAGCATTGTTAGGCATAACCGGAGTGGCGCTGCCTTTGAGCATGAGATGCTACATTGATAGCGTTCGAATCGCAAATACAACAAATTCAAAAGGAAATTTAAAGACGAACAGAATAACATGGAAATAGGAATAGATAGCTTTGCATCCGCGATGTATGGCAGCCACGAACTGAGCAGTGAAACGGCGATGGAGCAACTGCTTGACAGGATTGAAGCGGCAGACCGTTACGGACTGGATATATTCGGCATAGGTGAACATCACAAAAAAGAATTTCTGGATTCGGTGCCGTCAATGATATTGGCCGCAGCAGCGGCACGTACAAAAAATATAAGGCTTACCAGTGCAGTTACAGTACTGAGCACCTCTGATCCCGTACGGGTTTTTCAAAATTTTGCCACGCTCGACATTATATCAAAAGGAAGGGCGGAGATTGTGGTTGGCCGCGGTTCTGCTATTGAAGCTTACCCCCTGTTTGGTTTTGATTTGAATGACTACGACGCTTTGTTCAAGGAAAAATTGAAACTCCTCCTGCAAATCAGGGATGAAGAGTTTGTTACCTGGTCGGGCAACTTCAGGCCGGCCATGCAAAATCAACCCGTTTATCCGCGGCCCTTACAAGAAAAGCTTCCGGTATGGGTTGGCGTCGGCGGTACACCGCAATCCTTCATCCGCGCAGGCATGCTTGGCCTTCCACTAATGGTTGCTGTTATCGGTGGAGAAACTGAACGTTTTCGCCCGCTGGTTGACCTATATAGGAAATCCGGTGCCGAGGCAGGTTTCAGCCCGGAGCAACTAAAGGTAGGCCTTCATTCGCCGGGGTTTGTGAGTACTGATGATAAGACAGCAGTGGACGAATACTATCCGGGTTATGCCGAATTATGGACTAAAGTAGGTAAGGAACGCGGTTGGCCGCCGGTAACCCGCAGCCAATTTAATATGCAAATTGCTCCAAAAGGCGTACTTGTAGTAGGCGGTCCGGAGACCGTAGCGGAAAAGCTGATTCGTCATAGTGAGGCCCTTGGCGGTGTCGACCGCTTTACCTTCCAGATGGACAATGCCGGTCTTACCCACGAGCAGTTAATGCGTTCAATAGAACTGATTGGAACCAAGGTAATCCCTTCGGTTAAGAAGAAATTACAACAAGAATATTAATGGGCTTTACAGAATAGATATGAAGAAAAAAAGCAGTTTCTCTACTAAGGGCCAGCGTGCTGATATCGGCGATATGGTGATTTACCGCCTGCTGGCTAATCGCTATGCCGACGCGGTAGGCCCTTTTGTTTTTCTTGACCATTTGGTGCCGACCATGCAACAGAAGGTTCATCGTGAAGGTACCGGCGCGCACCCGCACCGGGGAATTGCCACCTTGACTTACCTGTTAAACGGCGAGGCAGAGCACTTTGATAGTGCCGGCAATTACGCTAAGGTGCATTCCGGCGGTGCTCAGTGGATGAAAGCCGGCAACGGCATCATTCATGATGAGACTCTGAATCCTGATTCGCGGACTGATTCAAAACTCGTTCATGCATTTCAATTCTGGATTAACCTACCGGCAAAAGTAAAAGAGGAAAAGCCAGCTTACGTTTCCATAGAAGGCGATGATGTACCCGTTAAACAATTGCCGGAAGACGCCGGCTTCATCAAGGTGATCGCCGGAAATTACCATGAGTTGCGGTCTGTTATCCCGGGTTATTCAGAGCAGTTCCTGTATCATATCCAGTTAAAGCCGGGTGCACGTTTCAATATCTCATTCCCTGAAAAGATTGAGGTAGCTGCTTTTTTGCCTGATGCAAAGGCTGTGATCAATGACGAGGCGTTCGACGCGGGTACATTTATAGAATATGACCGAGCCGAAGGAGAGATTGAAATGGTCAACCACGGGGCCGAACCTTGTGACATCATTTTGTTCGGCGGAGAAGCTTACACAGAGCCGATTGTTGCTGAGGGGCCTTTCGTGATGGGTTCCAAACTGGAGATAGCGAATGCCTACCGCGATTATTATAATGGCGACTACGGCAAAATAGACTATGAAAAACAGCGCGGTCAGTAAATCGTCAAGATAAAAGTTTACTAAGGGTAGTGTAGCTGCTTACGTTTGATGTACGCCGAAATGAAAAGATTGTATTTTGAAATGCATGGCGACCCGCTTACTGTATTAAAGCTGGGTACGGCACCTATGCCGACATTAGCTAATGACGAGTTGCTGGTGCGGATGATTGAGCGACCTATTAACCCTTATGAACTTGCCATCATTGCCGGCGAGGATGGCGATGCGCTCAAAGAACCGCAGGTGCCTGGTTTTGAAGGTGTAGGCATTGTTGAGAATCTTGGAAACCAGACGCTGTTTAAAAAAGGGCAGCGCGTAATACCAATGCCTGTTGATTTGCCCGGAACCTGGCAGGAATTGGTAAAAGGCAAAACAAGCCAGTTCATGGCCGTGCCTGATGATATTACAGACATCCAGGCAGCGCTTATCCTTAACCCGCTCACCTGCCTGATCGTATTGCGTGAAATGTTCGACATAAGAAAAGGTCAGTGGTTGCTAAATACCGCTGCGTCTACCAATATTGGTCGGCTGCTCATTCAATTTGCCGAAATACTTAATTTCAATCTGATAAGCGTTGTGAGGAACGGCGCAGCCGAAGCGGAGGTGAAAGCATTGGGCGCTCGCCGTGTTATAAACACGGAGAAAGACGACCTGATAGCATCGGCCAAAACCCTTACAGATGGCTTGGGTGTACATGGCGTAATAGACCCTGTTGGCGGAGAAACGGGTTCGGCCGCTGCCAAAACGTTACGGTTCGGCGGCAAAATGCTACTATTTTCTGATATGTCAAAATATCCTGTTTCATTGGATCCAATGGAATTTATCACCAAAAAACTTACTGTAGCCGGTTATACAAGTTTGCACTGGCTGAATGAAAACTCTTATGAACGCAAAGCCGCATTCATTGGCGAGCTATTTGATATTATCAGATCGGGAAAACTTGTACTTGAGGCTGATGAATACTTCCCACTGGAAGATTTTGCTAATGCAATCACCAGATCAAAAGCATCGGGCCGCAAAGGTAAGACGATGTTAAAATAGCCATCACCCTATTACCGTATTCACGCCTCAGTGCCTTTGTTAGAGTAATTCCCCAAAGGTGACATTATTGATATATGTCGACGTCTTTTGTTATCATATCTCATCGTCCCGATAAGCGTTTGTGTAGTAATTTTACATTATCAACATGTTAAAATCTCCTGCTGCGAATAATACTGTGCACTAACGCGTTACAGCTGATCAGCTTCCACAGGTAATTTTAATTATCACACAATTTCTCTATGAAAAAATCCATTACGTTACTCGCTGCAGCGCTTTTAAGTTTGCAGCTACATGCTCAATCAGTCAATTCATCCGGGGCCGACCTGATTGTTTATCACGCCAAGATCACGACGCTCACGGCTGCACAACCCACTGCATCGGCACTGGCCGTGAAAGCCGGACGAATCTATGCCGTTGGCACCGATGAGGAAATTCTCGCATTTAAAGACAGCCATACCAAGCTTATAGATGCGGACGGCAGAAGGCTTATACCTGGTCTTGAAGATTCACATATGCACCCACTGAACGAAAGAAATTTTACCTACAAGGTAAAATGGGACGGGGTGCCGACCTTGAAGCGCGCGCTTGAAATGCTCACCGAGCAGGCGGCAAGAACACCGGAAGGGCAATGGGTGAAAGTAACTGGAGCGTGGTCGCCATACCAGTTTGCAGAACACCGTGAACCAACCATTGAGGAATTGAATAAAGCGGTGCCAGATAAACCGCTATGGATACAGTATGCCTACAACCGGTTATGGCTCAACAAGCCCGCTATGAAGTTTTACGGTATTGGTACTCCCAAATTTAAACCTGAACCTGGCACCGTGCTTCATAAAGACAGCAAAGGGAATTACACCGGTGTAATTGATGCAAATACCTTCGTATTTGTGGCGCTGGACGCCATGCTGCCAACTGCTTCGCCTGAAGAGGAGGTCAGCTCAATGGAATACCTCATCAGGGATCTGAACCACATGGGACTTACCACTGTTATTGAGAACTCAAGTGTTATCGGATATCCGGAGGGTCACGCCCCTATCGAGACCTTAATCAAAGAGAACAGGATGAACATTCGCTTCCCATTCGTTGATCTTGGCTTTACATACGATCCGAACAAAAGCTGGGTTGATACAGAGATTGAAAGGGTAACTAAACTGTCTCCTGTAAGCCCCGGGCAAAACCTAAACCCGAACATGGAGCACGGCCATGAGTATGAAGGTACAGGAGAAGTACTGAGTCCGGAGGTTCATGACCATGAAAATTTTGATAAGCCGGCAATCATCATTCCCAAAGAGAAGATGAAAAAATATGCAGAAGAATATATACGCAAGTTTATTCTGCATAGAATTCCGTTCCGGGTGCATATGTCTTACAACGAGAACCTGACACCATTTTTAGATGCGTTTGAAGAAGTAGTGAAGACCACGCCGCTGGATGGCATGCGTTGGGCGGTTGAACATGCCGAAACCATCAGTGATGAGAATATTGCCAGAATTAAAAAATTAGGTGGCGGCATTGCTCTGGATAATAAAATGGCGCTCCACGGCGAAGGATTCGCAAAAACCTATGGTCTTGATAAAGCCATGTACACGCCAAGATTTGGCGCTCTTAAAAAAAGTGGCATACCCCTATCATTAACTACGGATGCCTTCCGCGTTTCACCTGCTAATCCGTGGACAGGTATAAGTTGGGCGGTAACCGGTAAATCGGTATCAGGTAAGGTGATACTGGCGGAAGATAATCGCCTGACACGTGAAGAAGCCCTGAGGATGTATACTACCGGCGCTGCCTGGTTTGAGAATGAGGAGAACGAAAAAGGACGCATAGCACCCGGCAACCTTGCAGACTTTGTGCTACTCAGTGATGACTATTTTACAATACCAGATGACGAGATCAAAAATCTCACATCGGTACTTACAATAGTGGGCGGAAGAGTAGTTTGGAGCTCAGGCAAATACAGCGACCTGTCACCCAAACTCGGAGAGATACTGCCTTCATGGTCGCCTATCAAATACTTTGGTGGCTACCATTTCTTAAAGCAATAGAACTGCAAGTATTCAATGGTGTTTTAATATACTCGCTTTCAATCTGCCTTTACTGATTTTTAAATAAGCGACGAAAGGCCTGAGCTGAGGTGGCATGAATGGTATTTTAGCTCATCTTTCGTCGCTAATACATCAGCAGGCGGTAATCAATTTTCAATTATTTATTATGTCCAAAAAAATGTAAATTCGGGAGAGTCTGGAATTATAAATGTATCAAGTTTTAATAGATTATATTCAGGAATACTCAGGGATGGTTATCAGCCATCCGGAAACTGAACTGATAAAAAGCACTTTTAAACCAAGAAAACTAAGGAAAAGACAGTATTTCTTACAAACTGGCGAGACATGCCGTTACACGGCTTTCATTACAAAAGGCGCTATGCGGCAGTACTGCCTTGACGAAAAAGGAAACGAGAACATCGTTCACCTTTATATTGAAAAGCACTGGGCAGAAGACCGTGCAAGCCTTTTTTCGGCGGAGCCATCGGCGTATAATATCGAAGCCTGGGAAGACACAGAGATACTGATTGTTAAGCCGAATGACATATTTGCGCTGGCTGAAAAAATTCCGGCATTGGCGGTGATGCTGCGCGTTATGGATGACAGGCATGCCATTGCTTTACACAACCGACTGAACTCCATGATATGCGGTACCGCCGAAATGCGTTACCTCGAATTTGCTAATAAATACCCTCATTTTATTCAGCGGTTCCCGCAGCATCATATAGCATCGTACCTGGGAATAACGAAAGAGACGCTGAGCCGCGTAAAAAAGCAGCGTGTGAGATAGTTTACGTACTGTAAAAGACAAGGGCTGAATTACTCAGCCCTTGTCTTTTTACTGCACTATCAGTTAGGATAGTTTACAAGGTTTAGGGTTGATAATGCTTTCAAGAATTCTGTTATCGGCGAAGCCTGCTGTAGATTGCCCAGGTCAACAGCAGCGAAACCAAAATCAGTAATTATTCTTCCCACAGTTTCCTTAGCATCAGCGTGATCACCGGAATAGAAAATAACGCGTTTTCCATTTTCCACTTCAGGGTCTAAATCCAGTGTTGCTGCCATCAGCGTGTTAAACGCCTTAACAACCTTGGCACTGGGTATCAGCTCAGAAATAACCACGCTGGTAGGTTTGTCGTCCGGGTTGCTGTTCATATTGTTGGTGGCATCTATTACAATCTTCCCGGCAAGGTGCTCTTTTACAGTCGTGAGCGCTTCCTTCGTGTTTTCCCACATCACTGCAAGTACAACCAGGTCAGCCTTAGCTGCGTCTTCGCTTGTGCCGGCAGTTGCCAGCTCACCGAGTTCATCCACCAGTGACTTCAAAGACTCCGGCCCCTTAGAGTTGGAAACAATGATGGTATATCCTGCTTTTACAAATTTTTTCGCCAGCGCCTTGCCAATATGGCCGGCACCGATTAATCCGACTTTCATAAGTTAATGTTTTGTTTACTGTAAAAGTGCTGCACGGGCCGGTTGTAAAACGATGAGTTTTGATAAAAAAATAAGTCGACAATTGTCAATACATACCATAAGCGCTTGCATTAACAGATGCATAACGCATGGTTATCTGCTTAGTTAATTTAGTAGAAATAATTAGGTATAGATTTTTACTACTGACATACCGTTGTCGTTGGGCTGAGTTTTCTTTGTATCACAAACATAAAACTTCAAATCATGACAAACGCTTCAACAGTAATAAACGACACACCGGTAATAACCTCACAGGCATTTTTGCACAACTGGCAGGCTCATCGTGATCTTAGCCGCAGAGTGCTTGAAGCCTTTCCGGAAAAAGAGCTTTTTGAGTTTTCGATAGGTGGAATGCGGCCTTACAACGAATTGGTGGGCGAAATGGCCGGACTTGCCAGTGCCGGGATGAATGGCATTGTGACCGGCAAATGGGAAACCACTCCGGAACTTGATCACTTTAATCAGGAAGTCAACCTGAAAACGAAAGTAGAACTTTTACAAGCCTGGGACCAGGTAACGGAGCAAATTAACACCCTTTGGCCGCAAATACCCGCCGAACGCTTTTTTGAAACCGAAGCTGCTTTTGGCCAATATCCAAACACCATCATTAATACATTGCAATACCTGTTTGATAATGAAATACATCATCGCGGACAGGGGTATGTTTATTTACGTGCACTCGGTATTGAGCCGCCTGCTTTTTGGGACAGGTTTTAACCGGATGATAGCCTCATAAATGCGCGAGAAGCCTCTTAAAGAGGCTTCTCTTGTATAGTGCATATCCTTAAAAAAGCTCCGGTATTTCATTAAGAATGAAATTTAAGCTTATCTATGGCTTTGTCAACTTTTTTATTTTCTCCATAGATGATGATGCCTGCAAGGTCCAGTTCAGCATCAGCGTGTTTGGCAATCTCCATTAAGTTTCCCTCTTCATTTTTTGTTGCGAAGAGTCCTTTGGTATAAACGCCAATATGCAATTCACGTTCTTTTGCCCGGTTAAAAGCCCTTTTAAGCAAATCGTCTGTTTCTGCGGCATATACCAACACAGGGTGCTTTAAAAACGGCAAATATTGTGTTCCCGATGCGCTAACCAGCGGTGCACCGTGAGTTTCCGGAAAAGCGATGGCAACGGAACTGGCCAGAAAAGCGGTAACATTTATTTTTTGCCATTGCGCCAAATCGTTCAGCAGTACAACGGCTATTTTGTTTTCATACATAACAAATCGTTTAATTCTGATTATTCCTTTTGCTGATATCGCAGGCCATCTGAATGTTGCACCTTTCATAAGGTGTGGCGTAGCCCGCAATTTTTTTAAATCCAAGCTTATGGTAAAGGTTGATAGCAGGTTTTAACACTGTGTTGCTTTCAAGGTATATCTTTTTAGCTCCATGTGCGGCGGCCCAGTCAAGCGCTGCCTGCCCCAACAACCAACCAATATTTCTTCCCTGTACGAGGGGCGATACCGCCATCTTAGCTAATTCGAAGTCAAACTCGCTATCTTTCATTTTTATAAGTGCGCATACGCCTGCCGGTTTATCCTCATGCAAAGCAACGAAGATATGACCGCCTTTTTTTAAGATATATCCTTCGGGATCATCTAAGGCCTTGTAATCCGTCTCTTCCATTTTAAAGTAAGCAGAAATCCATTCCTCATTTAATGACTTGAAAGCCGCAGCGTACTCCGGTTGATAGTCTACAATTTTAACCTCCAAACTTTGGCGCTTTTTCTTCTCTTCGCTTACTCTACGCAGTAACGATTTTTGCTCCAGCATGTACTCCCACTCCTCTATCGCTTTCCAAAGGTTATTTGTTGCTTGAGCGTTGATAGCCTCAATGGCGCTTTCTACGTCGGTATATTGCTCTTCGATTTTCCGGGTGTAGCTGGCCCCTTTTTCGGATAAGCTTACCATATTTCGCCTTCCGTCTGCTTTGTCCTTTTTTTCAAGGATAAGCCCAGCCTTAATCATTTCGCTGATGATCTTACTTACTGAAGGATGCGAATGGCCTATCTCCTGAGCTATACCGGTGATGGTTTTTTCTTCGCCTCGCGACAAAGCATAAAACACCGGAAACCATTTTGGCTGCATGTCTATATCGTATAGCTTATAGATCTGTGCTGCATCGTTGGTGATTATGTCTGTAAGCATCCTTAGCCTGCTACCTAAACCCTTTATACCTACTGATTGAAAAAATAATTTCATAATTACGTAACTGATTACACAAATGTATAAACTTCTTGAATTCAGGTCAAGGCTATATTAAAAAACTTTGAAATGTTCAGTTATATGCAATAGATTAGGCAAGCAGAAAAAAGTAACCCATATCAGTGAAATCCTGATACGGGTTACTTAATTGGCAATAAGCTTAAGGCGTTTTTCAGACTTAATTTATTTTACTTCACAACCGGGAAATTGCCACCGTCAATGAAATAATTCGCCCCGGTAATATACGAGGCTTTTGGCGATGCCAGGAAATACACCAGCTCAGCCGTTTCCTGAGGGTCGGCCATCCTGCCTAAGGGCACACCTCCTACCCTGTTAAACAGGTTCTGTGTCATTTCATCAAACGAAATTCCTGCCTGCTTTGCCAAATCTTCCAGAAAAAAAGTCATTGCCTCGGTTTTGGTTAAGCCTGGAGATACGGTAACTACTCTTATTCCTTTACGGGCAACTTCGTCAGAAAGTGATTTGCTGTAGGCGTTTAAAGCCGCCTTGGCAGCAGTGTAAGCTATGGTAGACTCCCATATAGGAAGCTGACCGGTTGTTGATGAAATATGGATGATAACACCACTTTTACGCTCCTCCATCTTTGGCAGCAGTGCTTTGTCAAGCCGCACGGATGACAACAAATTGATTTGTAGCGCCTGGAGCCAGTCTTCTTCCTTAAGTGCGCCATAGCCCCCGCCAGGAAAAGTATTGGCGCCCATGTTGTTAATCAAAATATCAACGCCGCCAAACTTTGCCAATATCTCGTCAGCAACGCGCGCCGCATCATCCGGCTTTGCAAGGTCGGCTGCAATAAAGTGATAGGGATACTCAGCCTCTTCGGATTTATTGCGCGCAGTCACAATAACATTAGCTCCTGCGGCCGCCAATCTTTCAACAATTGCTTTACCTATACCCTTTGTACCACCTGTTACCAGCGCTACCTTGCCTGCAAGGTCTTGCTCAAACTGTTTTTTATCGCTCATAATTAAAAATTCATTTACTTTTGTTTCGCAAAGAAACTAAAGCAATTGCAGGCATTACTGAATTGCGGCTTAATTGGTAGTTACCACATTGTAACCAAAGCCGATTAGTAGTAACATAAACGTAACTAATGAGAAAAATACTTCAGAACCCGGAGAACTGTGCTGTTGTACGAACAGTTGCCTACATAGGCGGAAAATGGAAACCGATTATACTGATACGGTTACTGAACGGCGGCAAAGTGCGTTTTGGTAAACTTGGCGTACAAATGCCCGATATTTCACGCAAGATATTGAGTCAGCAACTTAAGGAACTGGAAGAGGACGGCCTGATTGTTCGGCATAGCTATATGGAAAAGCCGCCGCGCGTAGAATACGAATTAAGTGAGTTAGGAAAGACGCTAATACCCGTACTGAAAGCAATGTTTGATTGGGGCAATCAGATCGCCCCACCCGAGCATCAGTGCACCTGGGAGCCGGAAGTTAAGTAACATAAGGCTTGTTTAAGATCTGATTCACCCAACTAAAAGCCCCGAACGGGGCTTTTAGTTGATGCTATGCACCAATAAGCGGATCTGTATATCCGGGCTTTCCGGTCTCCACCCTACCGGCATATCTTCTTGCAAAATCTGCATGGCCCTCAATCAATATTAAAAAATCATACCAATGATGGCTTTTAGCAAGTTGGAATTCATGTGACAAGGTTTTCCCGGGCGGCAAGATCAACTTTGTACCTTTTTGCCCGTATGCTTCATCAGCTACAGAAAGTACATAGTTATTTTTAGATGCATTAATTAGCTGCAGTTCTATATCGCCCGCTGGTGTGTACATAAACTTTATATCAATATCCGGATCGCTGCCATTGCCCTTTAAAGTCCTCAGAAAACCATTAGGGCCATAGACATCTAAATGATAAGCATTGCCTTCAAAAGCATTTAATGGCCATTGGTAATTGATCTCATCACCGGCCGCCACGGCAAACGCCCAGCTACGCATCATCTCCGGCGCTTTATCTGCTTCGCGGTAAGGTACAGCGGCATACACACTAAGGGGTACGCCTGTACCTGCGGCTTTAAATTTCACATGAATGCTGTTGTTGCTTTTTTGGTAAATGCCATCAGCATGTATATTGTAAGGCAGCGCACATGATTGTCTCGACCCCTTTTCTTGTTTAGGAAATGCCGCTAGGGATTCAGTGTTTCTATTTACCGCGGCGATCTCCTCCTTACTCAGCTTTTTAAAGTTACCGGGCAGTTGTTTGAACTGTGCTTTATGAATACTTTCTATTGTATCGTTCCTTTTTAAGGATGCCGGGTATTTTATTTTTTCGCCGTTGTATGGCCTGAAGGCTGATGTAAGGTCTCCGCAAACCGTTCGGCGCCAGTCGCTGATGTTACTTTCCCGGATGCTTTTTCCCGTTTTTTTGTTGAGGAAGGTTTCCAGGAACTGCAGGCACGACGTATGGTCAAACACCTGCGAGTTAACCCAGCCACCGCGAGACCATGGCGATGCAATAACCATTGGCACACGGTATCCTAATCCGATAGGGCTTTCATGCCGTTGTCCTTCAGGTTTACCACGCTTTGCCTCCTCCTCTTCTGTCACAAACTCTGTAACCGTGTCTATTTTTGCAGATGCGCGACCTGTGTCGGGTTTGGCAGAATGCGGCGGAACAAATGGCGGCACGTGGTCAAAGTAGCCATCATTTTCATCGTAGGTTAAAATGAATATGGTTTTTTTCCATACCTCGGGGTTATGGGTAAGAATATCCAGAACCTCTGACACATACCATGCGCCGTACCAAGGCGAGCCAGGATGGTCGGAAAAATTAGAAGGTGCTGTAAGCCACGACACCGTAGGCAGCTTTCCGTTCTTCACATCTTCCCGAAACTGGTACAATACATCGCCCTTAGGCACTTTTACTTCACGTTCAATCCCATTATCGTTATAAGTGAGCGTTTCCAGCTCATGATAGTGAGGGTCGTTAACATTAGTTACAAAGGCGTTGTTATGAATAGCTTTTTCCCGGTCGCTCAACTTGTCAAAACGCTCCTGGCTCCATTCCTTGCGCTCTGCAGTTACCTGTTGCAACCTTTCACTTTTCTGCTTTAGCTGTTTATCCTTTTCTGCAGATGCAGGCGTTCCCTGCAATTCTTTTATTTCCGCTGTCAGTTTTGCTTCTGCTTTTTTCAAATACTCTAAATGGGCCTTGTGCAGGCGCACATTATAGTTCTTGTAGAACTCAAGGTTATTGTCGGTAAAGTTGCTCAACCAGTCATCGTGTTCTCCATCAAAACCTACATCAATACTCAGTTCGTTCTGGTAAACCTTCCAGCTTATGCCCGCCTCCTCAAGCCTTTCAGGGAAAGTAGTCCGCAGCAGATCACGGTAATTGATATCGCCGTTATCCACCAATGCTGGCGATTGTTCGTCATCCCTGATGGTGCCCGCCCAAAAGTATGACCGGTTAGAGCTGGTGCCCGTTAGTGACGAACAAAAGTACTGATCGCAAACGGTAAAAGCATCAGCTAATGCGTAGTAAAATGGTATATCGTTACGGTTATAATAGCCCAGCGTAAGCGGCATTTTTGCATACTCCGGGTTGCCTGATTTTTTGCTCTCGAGCCAGGCATCCATTTTGCCATTGTTACGCGCATGCACCTGGTTATCCCAAGAGTGTGGCAATGAGTGCATCCAGGTAGCTTTTGAGTTTTTGATGTCCAGATTGAAAGGAATGTAAGTTTCACCTTGCTTGTTGCTTTGCATCCAAACCAGGTTACCATTCGGCTGTCGTATAGCCCGCGGGTCATCAAACCCTCTCACGCCCTGCAGCGTACCAAAACAATGGTCAAACGAACGATTTTCCTGCATCAGAAAAACAACATGCTCAGCATCAAGATAGGTGCTGCCCTTATCGGCATTAATAGCCATTGCTTTTTGTATGGATGCCGGCAGCAGGGAATATAACCCTGCTGCGCCGGATAAGAGCGTAGCTTTTTTGATGAATTCGCGTCTTGTTTCTTTCATAAGGTATAATGTAACCAAACAAATAAAGCGCTTTTATTTAAAACCGGCTTAAGCGATTTATGAAGTTTGTGTATTTAAAGGCCTGCAAGCTGTCAGATCAATTTCATCAGTTCGGCAACACGGCATGCTTCCATGGAGTTATCTACCATAAGCTTATGCAGTATATTCTGTCGGTGACGGTTAACGGTGTTTACACTGAGAAACAGAGCATCGGCTATTTCTTTGCTTAACTTGCCCTGGCGTATCAGCCTAAGCACTTCCCGTTCGCGCTGCGAGAGGATGCCCTCCTTGTCCTGTACCCTGTCAACCACCTCACCGGTAGCCGTATTCACTATACAACGTTTAAAACCTTCATCATAGCATAAATTATACAAACATAAGGTTAACCACAGCGAACCATCAGCCGTACTGCGCACATAAAAAATACGGTGCCTTATGGTAATGTAACGTCCGCTGGCATCCGTCATGCGCATATCGTCATTTACAAAATAATTGTTACGGGCCGTGTTAGGCAGTTGGCGCAAGAGTTGAAAGTATTGCAGCTCAATGGCATATTTTTCAGCCAGGTCATCCGGATGAATTTTGCTTAATATTTCCTCCTCCCATATCGAATCAATTTCTGTATAAGTACCTGCAGCAGCCAGTCCTAACTGCGTTGCCATACCGCCGTAATAGATATAGCTTTTATTTTCCCGCAAATCACTTAAAACAGCAATGGCATTTTCCGTTGCAGCGTACATCCTGGCCATATATATGCATTCCTCCAGTTCGGCATTCCCTAAACCGGAATGCTTAAAACCTTGTGTAAGGAGCGTATGGTGCAGCGCTTTATCAATATTTAATTTCATTTTCCAGCAACAATGGTTATTGTTCAGTATTGCGGGCCGTAAAGGCCGGTTATACATTTGCATGGCAATTTAAACTAAGCCCTTGAGCAAAGCAATTTACTACACATGAAAAAACTACTACTACCGGCCTTACTGCTGCTTTTGATAAACACCCGCACTACACTGCATGCGCAGAGCCTTGAGAAAATGACTTGGTTTAACGAACCCGAGAAATGGGAAGTCAAGAACAATGTACTTAACATGTTCGTGACGCCAAAAACAGATTACTGGCGCATCTCTCACTATGGCTTTACGGTGGATGATGCACCATTTTTTTATGCCACCTATGGAGGCGAATTTGAAGCCAAGGTAAAAATTACCGGTGCTTACAAAGCGCGCTTTGATCAAATGGGCCTGATGGTACGTACCGACCATGAGAACTACATAAAAACCGGGATTGAATTTGTAGACGGCAAGTATAACCTGAGCACTGTTGTAACACACCATACCAGCGACTGGAGCGTAATAACGCTCGACAAAACGCCGCCCTATGTTTGGATAAAGGTAGTGCGCCGTTTGGACGCCGTGGAGGTGTTTTACTCGTTCGACGATAAGAATTATGTAATGATGCGCAACGCTTACCTGCAGGATAACCGGCCTGTGATGGTTGGCTTAATGGCTGCCTCACCGGATGGTACCGGCTTTGAAGCCAAATTTGAAAACTTTAAAGTGCAGCACCTGCCGGACGCACGACGCTTAAAGTGGTTGAAAGAAAATCAATCAAATTAATATCACAATTAAAGTACTTATATACCTAAACTAAAAAAGGAGCCTATGGCTCCTTTTTTTTCACACAATACAAAGCTTAGGCTACCTCAATACTTTCAACAGCTTTATCAAGCGCATGCTCTTTCAGGCCGGGCATGTTAACGCCTTCGGCGCGATAAATGGTAACGTCTGTCATCCCTAAAAATCCAAGTACAGCCTGCAAATATGGGGCGACAAAGTCATAAGGCTTGTAAGGGCCATCAGAGTATACGCCTCCTGCAGAAAATGCGATATATACTTTCTTGCCATGAACCAACCCTTGTGGGCCCTGCTCACTATAATTGAAGGTTACGCCTGCACGCACTATATGATCTATCCACGCTTTAAGTGCGGAGTGAATGCCAAAGTTGTATAATGGCGCTCCCAGGACGATAAAATCAGCGGCCTTTAGCTGGGCAATAGCTTTGTCTGAATGAACGATCGCATCCCTGTCGGCTTCAGTAAGCTGTTCTTTTGGAGTGTAAAATGCCTGCAGGTGCGGCGCATCAAGATGAGGCATTGGCTCCTCCAGCAAATTTAGTGTCTCCACTTCACTATCGGGATGTTGCTCCTGTAGTTTAGCAATGATTGCGTTACCCAGTTGTATGCTTACTGATGCATTTCCGCGAGGGCTTGAAATAATGTGCAATATCTTTTTCATGATCTTTCTTATTGTTTAATTGTATTTATTAATTGACGATGGTAGGTGATGTACAAAACCAGTAACAGGACGAGAAATACCAGGGGCATTATCCGGTTGGTAAGCGGATCGCCGGATGCTGTGTGAGCTATAAATGCCGAAACAAACGTGATAGCAAAACCAGCATACGCCCATTCTTTAAAGCTGCGCGACAGCGGCGCTATCAGTAGAACGGCACCAATAATTTTAAGCGCCGCAAGTTCTATCCTGAAATATGAAGGGAAACCAAGGTGCACAAAGCCCTGCTTAACAGCATCGTTATTAAGATACATGAATGCAGAATTAAGCATCATAAGCCCTATGATGAGAGTGGTAACCCAGTAAACTATTTTGTTAGCTTTCATACTCATTGTTTAAGGCAAAGCTACCTTACCAGAGTATCAAAAAGATATTACTTTCCTTAAGGATAGTGGTATCCTAAGGGAAAGTGCGTAGCTTTACACACATGGAAACCATTGCAAATGAACACTATCCGTCTAAAGAAGAATGTACTGCCAGCGTTAACCATATCCGCGATGCGCTGTATGTTCTGAATGGAAAATGGAAATTGCCCCTTATTTTCAGTTTAACGGAAGGCCCTAAACGGTTTAACGAACTGCAAAAAGTTATGGACGGCATTACACCCAAAGTGCTGGCTAAAGAATTAAAGGATCTGGAGCTAAATGAATTTGTTGTACGCAAGGTTTACCCAACCACACCTGTTACCGTAATGTATGAGGCCTCCGGCTATAGCAATACGCTGCGTAGCGTACTAAAGGAATTAAGAAATTGGGGAGAGCAGCACCGCGAAAAAATACGACTAAGCATGCGTAAATTCTAAGCCAACATTCGCTTATGTTGTAAACACATGTTAATTATACCTATTTATGGGTATTGAGCAGCATTACCGATAGCTATATTTTTGTAGCAGTAATAATTTTGATATGAGCACATCTAAACCAGAATTACGCTGCCGTACTTGCAACACCATTTATCACTATCGTAAAACGCCAAACTCGTGGGTACGCAGTATTTTGTTCTTTTTACCGGTAAAATCTTTCTTTTGCGCGCGCTGTTTGAAAACGCGTTACCTGCTAATCAGCGACAAAGAGTATAAAAAATACACCGAAGTATTGTGGCTGCTTGCGGTTGCGATAACATTTTAATTTTACCAATCACTCTATGCCAATCGTAGCAGCCAGCAGGGTAAACGCTCTGCTGAGCTGCTAACGAAACTTCACTTTCAGATTTAAGTAATATTTAAATTTTTCGGCAATTGCGTTTGCACACATTTACATTTTGTGTAACTTTAAATCAATTATACCCGCCTAAAAAATTATAAACTAATTATCAACTTATTACAAGGAGCCTAAAACCAGGGTATATTTTTTTTGTTTCAGGTGAAGGACGAGAAATGAATGCAATTGAATTATCCCAGCTTACAGCGTTAGGTGCTGCAATAGCACATTTGCTGAAAACAGAGCTTACTCACGATGGTACAGTCACTACCATCGCCGGGAAAGTGATTATCAGTATCAACCGCCAGGATTTTGAGAACGGGTTGGGCAATCTCCTGCAAAAGATTTATAACATGATCGACCGCAAGTTCCCTACCCGGAGCGAGCATCTGTCATTAGTTATAAGGGACACAGATGCCCGTTACGAAAACGTTTTTAAAATCTGGAAATCGGCTTGAGAAAAGAGCCTTAAGGTTTACTCATCAAAAAACAACAATCAATCGTCCGGAGCGGCTAACCACTCCGGACGATTTTACAAACCCTTCAATATTTGTCAGTAGCTTGCTGCGACATTTTCAATGTTAGCTTGCCGCCCGAAGTCAACTCGCTAAACCTGACAAACGGCTTATGCAACGGTCTGCCATTTAGCGTGATACGATTGATATAAGCATTAGTCGTCGAATTTTTCGGAGCTTCAATAACAAACTCTTTACCCTTGTAATATTTGTTATTAAGCTTTATGCGCACGCGCGTAAAAAGCGGACTACCTAAGCCGAATGTTGGAGTAGTTTCGGTGAGGCCTTTAACATCAAACAAGCCGATGCCTGCCATCACATACCATGCGCCTAACTGGCCCTGGTCTTCATCCTGGCCATAACCATAGCCGTGAATACCTTCTGTACCATAAAAATCGTTGCAAATGGCCCGCACCCACTTTTGCGTAAGCGACGGCCGACCAGAATAATTGAACAACCAGGAAATGTGCAGGTTGGGTTGGTTGCCTTGATTATACACACCTTCCAATCCTGCAAAGGCATCGATTTTGGTACCGCCACCAAAAGCATTCTTTTTCGAAATTATGAATACGCTGTCTAACCGGCTGTTGCAGGTATTTTTTCCAACCAGGTTGATTAACCCTTCCGGGTCATGCGGAACATAATAGGTGTACTGCAAAGCATTACCTTCCTGAAAGCCGCGCCAAACCTGTGCTGGCTTAAAGTCACTGATAAATTGACCATTCGCTAATTTAGGTCGCATCACTTTAAGCTGAGGATCATATAGATTTTTCCAACCACGCGAAAGCTTGGTCAGTTTTTCATAATCATCGTTTTTACCCAGCAACTTGGCCCATTGCGCTACTGCAAAGGCGCTATATGCGTACTCGAGCGTGTGTGACGCGGAAAATTGCCAGCGCTCCCCACTGCCTTCGCCTTTATCCAGGTGCGGCACATAACCGTATTTGATGAACTGGTCAACATCCAGCTTGCCCGCGCCCGGCGGTCTGTTATTACCATCAAGTTCATTTTTTAACGACGCAGCATACCCGGCTTTAATATCAAAGTCCCTTATTCCGGCCATATATGCGCTGGCAATTATCAAACTTGTAAAATTGGTGCCCACGCCAGATACATACTTGCTATTGGCTATACCATCTGCCAGCCAACCGGAGTCCTGATACTCCAGCAACTGGCTTTTCACAAAATCCGAGTAATACTCTGGATAAGCAATTGCCCATAATTGCGTAAGGTTCCAGAAAGCACCCCAAATAGCGTCGGTGTTGTAATGATTAAATGCTGGTTTTCCGTTAACGCCGGCAGGTATTTGCCCAATGCTGCCGTCATGTTTTGGGTAAGCACCGCTGACATCGCTTGCGAGCCCCCTACCTAACAAGGCGTGGTACAAACCCGTGTAAAACTTTACTTTATCAGCTTTAATATTGGTTTCTACCTCGATGCGGTGAAGATAATCGTTCCATTTTTTATGAGAGAGCTGCCTCGCGTTATCAAAGTTGAGGTTTGCCGCTTCCGCTTTTAGATTTTGGCGGGCATTTTCTATAGACGTATAGGAAAGACCTACCTTGACGGTGATCGCCTCCTGATTCTTTGTAGCGAAGGTGAGGTATAAACCGGCTCCCTTGCCACTGATTTCCGTTTTGCCGGGTTGTACTTCAGCGTCTCGAAAAATCCCCACAGCGTCGGGCTTCTTGTCAAGTAGGGCAGAAAAATACATGGCTACTTCTGCATCGGGTTGATATTTGAGTACATAAACCGGTTTGGTGATTACGTAGCCCTCTACAGTACCATCTGGTTTAACATAAACCCGGGCGTCTTTCACCTCGCCGCTTTCGCCCTGTTTGTTACCAACATCAAACAATATATGCGACTGCTTACCTGCCGGAAATGTATACCGGTGAAAAGCCACCCGTTCAGTAGCCGTTAGCTCGGCTTTAACGTTGTAATCTTTCAAAATAACCGAATAATAACCTGCAGTTGCGTGTTCATTCTTGCGGTCAAAGCGAGAGCGGTAGCCACTCTCCGGATCTTCGAGCGCGCCGGGCGTGGTTTGCAGCTTGCCTGTTATTGGCGCTAAAACCACTCCCCCAACCTGGAACTCATGAAAATTGGCAAACCCTTCTATAGAGGTATGCCTGTAATCATAACCTACAGCCTCCCAACCGCCGGCATTACCATAATGCCCGTTGGTTGATGGTGCAGGTTTGGCCATGCCAAAGGGTGCAGCGCCTGGCGTAAAAAAGAACCAGCGCGAGTGTGCTGTTCCTATCAACGGATCTACATATTTCGTCAGATCGTCATTTACCTGCGCACCCGCGCTTAAGTATGATAATAAAATACTTCCTAATACCGCAGCGCGGCGTATTGCTTGTTTATATTGAAATATCATTTTTATTAATGTAAGGGTATATTATCGGTTGCTTGCTCATCTGATGGCCGGCCTTTTTCCTGCCAGTATTTCTCAATATGTTCCAGGGTTTTCCCTTTCGTTTCCGGCAGCAGTTTATAAATGCAGATAAATGCTACAACGCAAAAGAAAGAGAAGAACCAGAAGGTACCTGCATTTCCGTAGTCTTCCAGTAAGATTGGTGTAAGCTGTCCCACAATGGTGTCGGCCACCCACATCACCATAATGCTTATGGCTAAAGCCCTGCCGCGTATGGCGTTCGGGAAAATTTCAGAGGCGACCACAAACTTGAGCGGCCCTATTGAAAAAGCGAAACAGGCCAAAAAAGCCAGCACGCAAACTAACAGCCATATACTGGTGGTGGCGCCATAGTAAAAACAAAAGCCTGTAGCAACCAGCGTAACAGTGGCTCCTGCTGTACCGAAAAGATACAGGGGCCGCCTTCCCCAGCTATCAACCTTCCATATCGCTATGAGTGTAAATAACATATTTGCCACTCCGAAAATTATCTGACTGATTAACGAGTTGCTTAACGATATACCTGCATTACCCAGTATACGCGGCCCATAATAGATGATGGCGTTGATGCCACTGAATTGCGAAAACAAGGGCAACAAAACACCTATAAGTAAGGCCTTACGCATGCCCGGCGCAAACAGCTCCTTATAAGACCCTCTTGCTGCTGAGGTTGTAATTTTGCCCTGCGCATCTGGCATACCGGTGATGCTTTTGCTGATAGCGTTAGCTTTATCTGTATATCCTTTTTGCATTAGCCAGCGTGGGCTTTCCGGAACTATAAACAAGCCAAGCAAAAAAAGCAAAGCCGGCAAAACTCCCACTCCCAGCATAGCCCGCCAGGTATCGTTATAAAAAAGCGAGGTAAGGTGATCTGCTCCGTTTACCAGAGCCGCATTGCTGAGATATGCTATCAGGATACCGAAGGTTAACGCAAGCTGATAATATGTTACCAACCTGCCGCGAATGTTTGCAGGCGCTATTTCTGATATGTATAACGGCACAACATTAGATGCTATACCAATGCCTACACCGCCTATAATGCGAGAGGCGATAACTAACTGCAACGATGGCATAAAAGCACACCCCAGTGCAGATAACAGAAACAGCACAGCGGATATCAGTAAAGGCACTTTACGGCCCAGGCGGTCGCTTAGTTCACCCGATAAAGCCACACCAACAATACAGCCTACCAGGGCTGACGACACAAACCATCCTTCCTGAACTGCCGTTAAATGAAACTGCTCTTTAATAAACGGCACCACCCCTGAGATGACGGCCATATCAAAGCCAAAAAGAAAACCACCAAGTGAAGCCACCACGGTAATTAATCCCAGGCCTGCACCTTTGTATTCATTGTTCATCATAATTGGTTATAATTGGTAGGTTCTATTGTGCTTTTGACATTGATGGCGGCGCATCCCCGGGTTTGCTTCCCCAGTTCTCATTGGGCTTCGGTCCCATCACCAAAACCAGCCTGCCGCCGTTTACTACGTCATCATGGTATATCCACGGCTTAGTCAAAGGCTTGCCATTAAAGGTGGCCGATTGTATGTAGCGGTTTTCGTTAGACGTGTTTTTGGCTTCAATGGTAAAGGTTTTGCCTTTGTAATATTTGTTGTTCAGCGCAATTGTGGTCTTTTCAAACAACGGGCTGCCTATTTCATAAAACGGCTTTATTGATGCACCACCATCGGTTTCAAACAATCCCATTGCTGCCATCACAAACCAGGCGCCCATCTGCCCTTCGTCTTCGTCTCCCAGCCAGCCATGGTACGGTGTTGAGCCATAATAACGCTCCATTATCTCGCGTGTCCACTTTTGGGTAAGCCAGGGCTTGCCCGAGTAATTGAATAGCCATGCCGCCTGCATATTGGGTTGGTTTCCATGATTTATTGGCACCAGATCATAAAGGTCGCCCTCGGCATTAAAGTTGAATTTAGCCGACTTCTCAAATCCCTCGTTCAGGCGGTTATTGAATTCGTCTTTGCCCATCAGGTTGATGATACCCTGCACATCATGCGGATTAAAGAAGCTATACTGCCAGGCGTTGCCCTCGAGGTAGCCCTTACCATCAAAACTGGTGCAGCAATAAGGTGTCCAGTCCTTTTCCCAACTGCCGTCACTATTTTTCATGCGCACATATTTTACTGACGGATCCCAGATGTTTTTGTAATTACCCGCACGCTTTATGAAAGTGTTGTATTCCGCCGATTTACCGAGCGCCTTGGCCATTTGAGATACACACCAATCGTCATAAGCATACTCCAATGTATTTGACACCTGTCCTTCATCATTCGGTACGTAGCCCAATTTGAGGTATGATTTAAAAAACTTGTTACCTGCATAACCGCCTTCGGGTGTATTTACCCCTGGCGTTGTCTGCTGATGCAACATGGCTTTAAAGGCGAGTTGGGCATCAAAGTCGCGGATACCTTTCTGGTATGAACTAACGATAAGTGATATCTCATGCGATGCTTCCATGATACCGGAATACTCTATGCCGGCAGGGCCCTTGGGCAGCCACCCACCCGTTTTGTACATCTCCAGCAAGGATTTTGACCACATGCTTGCCACCTCCGGGTTAACCAACGTCCACAACTGGTTTAAATTCCAAAAGGTATTCCAAAAAGCGTCGCAGCCTAACACCGGCGAATCAGGGTCAACCTGCCGTACAACTTCATTCGGGTCAACATACTTGCCGTTTACATCGCTCCAGATAGTGCGGGCCACGTAAGACCGGTAAAGGTTGCTGTAAAATTTCTTTTTATTTATTTCTGACGAACCCTCTACCTGTATCCGGCTCAGCAGTTTGGCCCAGGTGTTACGGGCATGCTCACGCACGGCTTCAAAATCCCACTTAAAAGGATCCATCTCTGTAGTAAGGTTGAGCCTTGCTTGGTCTATACTTACCAGCGATATAGCAGTTTGCATAAGCACTACTTCGCCTTTGGCGGTCTTGAAATCGATGAACGCACCAACTTTACCCTTGCCCTTTACCTCTTTAACATCGTTATTTATCTTGTTATCTGCCCAGCCGCCAAAAGCCGTAAAGGGTTTATTCAGCCTGATCACAAAGTTTACGGTATACTCATTAAAACCGGACCGCTGTTTAGAATAGCCCTCAATCTCCGTATCACTTACTTTGATGAATTTAGCGTCCTGTATGTCAGCCGTGTACTCGAAAGGTATGTCTAAATTAAAAAGGATATGCGCATCTTCCGCATCATCATAGGTAAATTTAAAGAAACCGCTGCGCGTGTTGGTAGTCAGTTCTGTGTTGATGTTTCCGTTCATCAACTTTACTGCATAATAACCTGGACTTGCTTTTTCGGTCTCCTTGTAGATCCGCGAGCGGTAGCCTGTAGTCCAACCGGTGGTAGGACCATCAGCAGGACCACGGCGAGTGTTTAATACGCCTACCGTTGGCATTACAGATAGGCCGGCCATAGTCCAGGAGTGAATATGACTAAACCCGCTTACGTTGTTTAAAGAATATTCATAACCCGATTTCCACACACCTTCCTGATTATCCGGACTCAGTTGCACCATACCGAATGGCATAGTAGCGCCTGGATTAAGCATCCAGCGCGATTCAGACGTTCCAAGTAAAGGATCGGCGTAGTCAACAGGTTGTTTAGTTTGCCCCCATGCTGTGTGAATGCAGCATCCCATCAGGGACAATACTATAACCTTCTTAATTAACCTTCTCATAATTATTGGCGTTTACATTGGTTTCAAAAATGCTTTTATAACTTTTGCACGTGTGTTTCCACGATTTTGCAAGGTATATGATTTTGCAGCCGCGGGCACCACAAATGTTTCGGCATAATAATAGACCATCTCATTGCCATCCGTAGTGGATACGGTTAAAGATGCGCCCTCAACCAGCATCAGTACATGGCAGCTACCATCGGTCTCCACGGTAATTGAGCCGTCAAACTCTATCCTGTGCACATCATAAAAATGATCGGCATGTGTTGGTAAATGTATCAGCAGCCAATCGTCGCCACCTGCAATTACTGCCGGCTTTGATATCAGTTCCTGCTTCACTTTTTCTCCCTGGCGCTCAAAACGAAGGTTGTTAAACGCATGGTCTATGTTGATGGCACGCGGCTGGCCGTTCAGATCAAGGCGCAGCCAGTCGTACATTTTAAAAGTAAAGATATATGGCGTAGCGCTGATCTCTAAAACTAAATTGCCGGCACCTGCGCTGTGTACCGTACCGTTCGGTATCAGGAAAAGATCATGCTTTTTGGCATGGTGCAATTGCACGTAGTCGGTAATCTCCAGCTCAACACCCTTGTCGCGGCTATCCTCGAGCGCAGTTTTAAAAGCCGATGGATTGATACCCTCCTGAAAGCCGAGGTAAACTCCTGCATCTTCGGTACAATCAAGTATATAGTAGGTTTCGTCCTGAGTGATGGTTTCGCCAAAATTTTCACGGATGTACTTAACGTTCGGGTGGCACTGTATAGAAAGATTACCGCCGTCCCAGGTATCCAGAAAATCGAACCGGATAGGAAATTCGTCGCCGAAGCGATCAGCAAATCTTCCAAGTACTGCCTCGCGCTGGGCAAACATCAAAAAGTCGAAGGATACCTCAAGCAGATAGCCATCGCTCTCAAACACCAGTCCGTTCTCCGGTACAATCAATTCAAATGACCATGCATAATTGATCTCGTCTTTATTAATGCCATCAATATGCTTTTTCATCCATTGCCCGCCCCAGGCACCGGCTTCAAACCATGGTCGTACGCGGAACGCGGTATGGGCGAGCTTTTGCAGACCGGCTGTGAAATCATCAGCCTCCATCCAATTAATGTCATCCTCCCACTGGGCATCAGCGACAATATCTATCCGAGGTAAAATATTCTTTTTATGTTCGTTAAGCACTACCCAATCCACAAAATAATACCGTTTGTACATCTCGGCATTACTGTTCAGTTTGTCGGCACCAAGATTATAGATTGATCCGGCGCGCATACGCAATTGCAATTCATTTTTAGGCAGATCAATGTATATCAAAAAAGCATCCTTATATAACAGCGCGGCACCCGGGCCAATTACTATAGTTATATCTGCATTTTCTGCTGCTGCCGGCGGATCATTAAATTGGTAAAAGTCGCTTAAGCTAAGCGTTGTGCGTGTGCCCCAAACGCTCCCGGGCGTACCCAGGAATGGCCTTACCATATCTTCTATAGCCGGCTCCGGTTTTAAAAAGTCGGTCATATGCACCCAACGCACTTTAAGTCCTCTGTTAAGCAGCTCTTCCTCAAGCGCCGCTTCTATGTTCTGCCAGAAAACACCTGCAAAACCGTCAATACAGACCAATTTTTCACCAGTAATCCTTTCAGCAAGTGAGCCGAAGCCAGTATGTATTTTACCATCACCTAACGAATGCCAGGGAAAAACGTCATATCCTTGGTGTCTTTCTTTTTGTATTCGTACTGGCATTAACGGCTGTGATCCCGATCTCCAATTGGTTTCTGCTGCTTTTAGGCTGCTTTGCATAAAAATAAATAGTTGTTATATGTACATACATAAGTACATAATAAAAAATCTATTTGCAAGCTTAATTTTATAAATTGATTAGTTTGATGACTCATTAAGCAGTTATATATACCTACATTAGACAATACTCTACAATCATATAATTAGTATTTTTGTTATTCCTATACGATACAAAGCACCTGTCAGCACAAATGAAGTTTTCTATCAACCATAAAAGCCCAATACCATTACATATACAAGCTGAAGAATTGTTACGTGCTATAATTAAGGATCCGCAATATGTTGGCGGCAAGCTGCTGCCTAACGAGGTAGACCTTGCCCGGCAACTGGCTATATCGCGCACTACACTGCGACAGGCACTTAATAAATTAGTTTATGAAGGTTTGCTCATCCGCAAAAAAGGTGTGGGTACTAAGGTGGCGGGCACGTCGGTAAGTTCCAAATCAAACAACTGGCTTAGCTTTTCACAGGAGATGCAGGCAAGGGGCATCCCGATAAAAAACTTTGAGTTACATATAAGCTGGGTAAACCCGGATGAGCAGGTAGCCAACTTTTTTGAGATAAGTGCAGATAAGAAGATATTAAAGCTTGAGCGGTTGCGCGGCCGTACGGAGGGACCGTTTGTTTACTTTGTATCCTATTTTCACCCGCGCGTTGGCCTAACCGGCGAAGAAGATTTTAAACGTCCGCTTTATGAGATACTCGAGAAAGATTACCTCGTGGTTGCCGATCTTTCAAAAGAAGAAATTAGTGCCAAAGAAGCTGATAAATTTATTGCTCAAAAACTGGAAATAGAACCCGGCAGCCCTGTGCTTTTTCGTAAAAGGTTTGTTTTTGACCAAGGCGACCGACCTATTGAATTTAATTTGGGATACTACAGAGCCGACAGCTTTATTTACACGATAGAAAGCCGCCGCGAACAACAGTAAGCTTACGGATCGAGTGGCTCCATAGGGTTTACCTGCATGGCCGTTTTAACAGGGTAAAATTCTAAGGCGGTATCACTTAAACGGCTGCCCGCTTTAAAAGGCACGTAACCTAATTCCTGTGCGCTGCGCTGCATCATAGCACCAATCACATAATCAATATGCGGTTTATCACTACAAACCATTGCGGGCTTTTCAGCCGGGATCTGTGTATTGTACATTATCCTTACAGTATTGCGAAGGTTGGTAGTGGTATGCCTTGCATGCGGCTCGGCGATAATAGCATAAGCAGGTACATGCAAGCTATCTATCAGAAACTTCTTCATCTCAAACGCTTCACTAAATTTAGTTTTAAAGGGATGCACCCTACCGCCTGATACCACAATGAACGGCGCCTCGCCAGCAAAATACAATTGTGCGCCTGTTCGGCAACGCACCTTGCCTGAACCGCTGATAGCATCGCCGGGCTTATCCGGACCGGCGCCTAATACCAATATGAGCGAGTGTTTATATTTGCTCCAGTTAATACTTCTAACTCGGTCATAAGCCGCTTCATTTATGCCTTCAGCCATTGGTTCATAATCGCCTGCCTCGTCTCGTCCGTTAAATTGCAGCAAGCTGAGCGTCGCATTCATGGATGGCGTAAAAAAATAGCCTGCCTGAATACCCCTGGTTAATGTTTTAAACTGTTTAAGTAACGCTGGCAGATAGTCCGCACGTTTCACATCGTAGCTGATAGAATCAATGTTGCGGTAATTGGGCGCCTTGCCCGCACCATACACATCAATACAGTAATTAACACCCTTTGCATCCTGCTCCCAAGCCTTTAAAAGCAAGTCCGGCCCGGCAACACTGTCATACAAGGCATAAGCGCCTGATGGCCTTAACTTTTTATCAACTAACAATTTGAATGCATTATAACGCTCAAAATTTGCAGCGAGGTGTTTACCTATTCCGGCTATTTCCAAATCAGTAAACTTAAGCCGGCTAATTACACATGAAACATCTTTACATTCGCTTTGAGCTTTGGCGATACTTTTACTCTTGCGCTTATAAATGCCAGTGAGCATTGTGTCCTTCAACAAAATTTTACTTACGGCCTTGTCCTGCATGAGCATGCTCAACAGGGGATAATTTTTAATTTGTACTGCATTAGCAGTAGTAAGAGATAATATCTCAGGTTTGGTTTGTGCGTCTGCACAAATCACGGCAAAAGCCAACGCAAAAAATGCAACTAGTTTTTTCATATAAAATTGCAAACCTATCGCTACCAATATCATTTAGCTGGTGATGGCCCCATAACTAATTCAAGTAAACCGCCGCTTACAATATCGTTAAAACCAATGTACTTTTTATTAATCGGCTTTCCGTTCAGCTTTACAGATTGTATGTAGATGTTTGTTGCCGAATTATTATAAGCTTTTATAACAAACTCCTTACCCTTATAAAATCGGGGGTCGAGCTTGATACGCGTGGTGGTAAATAAAGGGCTGGTAATATCTACCCTAAGATCTGGGGATGTGCCTCCGTTCATTTCGAAAAGCCCCAACGCACTCATCACAAACCATGCGCCCATTTGCCCCTCGTCTTCGTCGCCGTTCCAACCTACATAAGGCGAGTCATCATAAAACGTGTCGAGAATTTTCCGGGTGTAATACTGGGTAAGATCGGGTCGGCCGGCATAGTTAAAAAGAAAAGAAGCCTGCATGTTCACTTCATTACCATGGTTAATATAATACTCGGCAGACTGGCCCTGCGTGCGGTCGAGCGCATGAGCGGCAAATTTATGAAATACCGATTTCTTAAACCCGAGGCTCAGTCTTGCTAAAAAAGTATCGCGGCCCATAGCCTTAATAACACCATCAACATCATGCGGTACGTAAAATGAGTACTGCCAGGCGTTGCCCTCAATAAAATGATTTACAGAAAACCTGTCAAAATCTTTCACATAAGTACCATCCTGCTTCTTTGGCGTTACATAACGGTTAGCATTATTGAACACGTTATGCCAGTTGCCAGAACGTTTAAGGAAAAAATCGCAATCGGTTTTCTTGTTCAACAAACCTGCCATCTGCGCTACACACCAGTCATCAAAAGCATAATCAAGGGTTTTAGATGTTACACCTTTTTCAATGGGCACATATCCCATTGCAGCGTAAGTACTAATCTGCGGATTACCCGGGTTGCCGCCGCAAGTAGGACTTGGCTCAACGGTAACGTTTTTCCTCATGGCGGCATAGGCCAGTTCCCCGTCTTTCTTCACAATGCCTTTAAGGTATGCACTGGTCATGAGTGCCATTTCGTGCGAACCTTCCATAATACCTGAGTATTCGATACCAGCAGGCCCTTTAGAAAGCCAGCCAGTCTTCTCATACATTTCGAGTTGAGTATCCACCATTTGCCGCATCATGCCCGGCGAAGCTACAGACCAGAACAGGTTGAGGTTCCAGAAAGAATTCCAGTAAGCATCGCCCCCTATCATTACATCCCGGCCCGGTGGTAGCTGCTGCACCTGCTCACAAGCATCAACATATTTACCATTCACATCGCTCATAATCATCTTCGCCGTGTAACAGCGATAGTAGTTGGTATAAAATTTTCTTTTATCGCGTTCTGTTCCTCCCTCTACCTGAATATTACTTAACAGATTGTTCCATAATTTTTTGTTGTATGCTGCCAGCTTGTCAAAATCCCAACCAAAGTCTTTCAATTCAGTGTTAAGGTTTAGCCTTGCCTGCTCTATACTCACAAAAGAAATACCTGTACGCACGATTATATTTTCGGGTTGATGTGTTGGGAAGGTGACGTATGCACCTAACTCTTTGCTGCCCTTCACTTCTTCTTCACCCGCTATTTCTTCCCAGTTTTTAAAGCCTTTAAATTTGCTGAACGGCTTGCTGAACTGCATTACAAAGTACAAAGTATAGTCGTTAAAATTTGCAGATGATATTTTGGAGTACCCCTGTAACTCCGTATCGCTAACCCTGGTAATCACTGCTTCATGCAGGTCATAGCCATATTCTTGGGGCGGATTTAACTGTATCATCACACGGTTGGACGAGTCTGCCGGGAAATGATAACGTTGTACACCGGTACGCTCGGTGCAGGTAAGCTCTGCTTTTACATGCGGATCCAGTAAGTATACCGAATAGTAACCTGGCATGGCGTGCTCATCTTTGTGGTCAAACCGGGAATGATACCCTGCTCCTGCGCCTTTGAAAGGCGCATCGGGCGTGCCCTGACCAAGCGCGAGATCACCGTTGGCTGGCATAGTAAGTAAACCGGCCATTGTCCAGCCGTGCAGAAAGCTAAAGCCATTTATGCTGCCAATTGAATACTCATACCCTGCCTGCCATACGCTGCCCTGGTTGTCCGGACTTAATTTCACCATACCATTAGGCCGGGTTACACCCGGAAAAAGCATCCATCGCGAGTTAGACGTACCTATCATAGGATCTACATAATCTATAGGCTGTTTTTTCTGCGCGTAGCTGGTTGTGAGAGCTATCAGAAAGCAAATCGTAAACGATATTTTCTTCAAAAATTTCATCAGTAGGTTAAGATAGAAAACAGAGTCTATAATAATTACGAAACCATTTGTTTTGTCATGAGTATCCGTGTTTCAGTGGTTCATACATCAACAAAAAAACAAAAACGATAAAAGCAAACTAAGATATGTAAATATGTATGTACATATAAATTTATTTTATTTTTATCAACCGCGCTTTATATGTGAAAATATCTCCAAAGTTACCTGCGTAAGAAAACAAATTTAATACCCTTGGCTGCGATTGTCTGATGCGAAAGGATTTTCCAGTGCCAGCGCATTACAGGTAGACATAAGAGCATCCCAACCTACCTGCTTATAGATAGCTCTGGCAAACTGCTGTTAAAAACCCATAAAGTAGAAGCATTGGAAGAAGCACTGAGAAAACAGGCCTTTTAAACGAGGGGGCGTGGCTTACATATTAAGCGACATCAGATTTTTAGTCGTATCTAAACCAATAAGAAGTGTGGTACAATTAGGCTTGTGCAGTAACGGGCAGGCTAAAGGTAAATGTGGAGCCTTTGCCTTCGGTACTTGCTACATCAACACTGCCGTCATGATCGCTGATAATGCGTGACGCCACGTACAAGCCCATGCCAAGGCCATTATATTTCCGGATGGCATCATCACCGCGATAAAACTTCTGGAAGATGTTTTTGATAGTCTGTGAGTTCATACCTATACCCTCATCCGTCACGCTTATATAAATCTTACCTTTATCACTTTTGGTAGAAACATTAATGCTTGATGCCGGCGAAGAGTATTTAGCCGCGTTGCCTATGATATTGTACAAGACCTGCTCAATCCTTAATGGATCGATATATACACCCGCATCTGCATTTTGCTCAAGGGTAAGCTTGTGTTTAGGCACGGCAAGCTGCAAATCCTGGGTAGCCTTTGCTAAAAAGTCCTGCCATTGCACATGCTCCTTTGTGTAAATAATTTCACCAGCTTCAAGCTTGGAAATGTCCAGTAACTGCCTTATCAGGGTAACTACTTTGTTAGACTGGCTTTGTATTTTTTTTAGCGTATCTGTAAGCTTTTCCTGCTGGCCATTATCAATACGCAAAGCCAACTCACCATATGAACGCAACACTGTAAGAGGCGTATTAAGCTCATGCGCCGCTATGGAAAGGAATTCCGTTTTCTTCTCGTTAAGATAATTGGCATTCATCAATGCCAGCTCTTTTTGCTGATTAAGACGTATAAGCTCGCTGTTACGTATCTTCACCTCCTCATAAGCGCTTAACGGTCCCTCCTGCTCTATCCTGGTTTTAACTGCTAACACCCTTGGCTGGCTAATTTGCGTTGACCGCGGTATGGACAGTTTCAGCATGATCTCGAGGCTTTCATCGGCAGCTGTAATTTCCAGTATGGGCACCAGTTTACGGGCATAATCAATGCCCTCATTGCTTTTATTAAAATACTCGGAAGTTTGGCACTTAACAAGTGCGGTAAGGTAAAATTTACCAGCGTCAGAAACGGCTGCAAGTGTAAGTGCACCGTTTTGTGCTTTATCTATCACCTCGCGGCAAACTTCTGATACGGCTGTTGAAAAAGCCGTTTGTGTAGCAAGTGTAAGACCAAGCAGCTCTGCCGTACGCATAGATTTTTTATAGGCCAATGTTAGGTCCATTTCGTTCTCCAGTGTAATCTGTGCAAGAGCTGTCATGTGCTGTTAAAATTTAGTAATGATGATAGACATATCGTCGGTACGGCGGGCAAAGTCCTTGTATATAGCGGCTGCCTGTATAGAGGCATCGCAGCGGGCTATGCCCGGATATTTGTTTAACTCCCACCTTGACCGTATACCATCTGAACAGAGTGTGAGCTGAGGATAATCATTAAGGCTCATTACCTGCTCGTTCATTGTATTAGGTATATTATGGCCAATTATGCCGTTGTAAGCCAATGGCGTTTTACTCAATAGCGGCCCACTCAACTTAGCCGAAATATTACCAACGCCGGCAATACGCACTACTTTTTGCTGCGTATCAAAACAGGCAAAGGTAGCCACCAGTCCGCGGGTTTTACGCACGGCCGGATGAATGTAGCGGATGATTTCTACCGGTGAATCATAAGGACATTGTTTAAACGCCTCTACTGCTTTTTGTATAGCTGCATTGGCTTCAACCCCGTGCCCCAGCCCATCGGCAATCATCAGTTTTACGCCTCGCCCCGTGCTTTTCACATAATACCCATCGCCTGACACTACTTCGTTAGGCTTGGCAACTATCAAAGCTGCAATGCAAGGTTTTTTTTCTAACCTGAGTTTGGGCGGTGGTGTTTTAAATACTCTGGAAAGTAAGATGGTACCCCAACCTTTTACGGAGAAGATATCAAACTCGTCTGACAGTCGTTTAATACTGCCTAAACCGTGCCCCATGGAGTTGCTGCTGGAAAATCCGTCGGCCATCATGCGGTATACATCCTGCATGCCCGGGCCGTTGTCCATGCATATAACTTCTATGTATTCTTTATCAAGTAACTGGCGGTGTGCAAGCAGCAGCTCGCCTCCCTGTCCATATTTATGCAGGTTTGATGTTAACTCTGCAATTATAATATCAAGCTCAGCGATCTTTTTGACAGGGAAACCTGCGCTGGTAGCCAGGTTGTGTATCTCTTTTTTAATGATGGCGTAATAGCTTCTGTCAGAGGCATCAAAACTCTTGTGCGTAGCGTCAACCATTTGCCCATTTTAAAATAGTAACCTTTGTACCTTTTCCCACTTCGCTCTTTATATCAAACTCGTTAACCAGTCTTTTTGTACCGGGCAAACCAAGCCCCAGGCTTTTGCCGGTGCTGTAGCCATCAGTAAGCGCCATTTTTATATCTGCAATACCAGGCCCCTCGTCCTTAAAAGTGAGGCGAATGCCGTTATCACGACCTCTTGATACCACTTCTATCAGCACATCACCGCCACCGCCATACCTTAGCATGTTGCGCACCAGTTCGCTGGCAGCTGTAATAAGTTTGGTTTGATTAACAAGCCCCATCTTGATTTTAACAGCGTATTCTTTTACGCGGTTTCTGAATAATACAACATCCGGTTCGCGCTGAACGGCAATGTTGTCCTTATTCAGTACTATCGTCGCTGTTATCATCTTCCGGACCTATTTCATCATCTTCAACTGATTGAATTTTGGATCTTAAAAGGTCCATTCCTTTTTCTACATTGAGAGCAGTGTATACTCCCTTCAGCGGCAAGCCAAGCTCAACAAGCGTAATTGCTACTGCCGGCTGCATGCCTACAACAACCGTTTCTGCATCTAATAGTTTTGACATTACACCTATATTGCCAATTATTCTTCCCATAAAAGAGTCAACAATACTCACGGCTGAAATATCAATCAAAATACCTTTTGCACCTGTTTTGCTAACCATTTTCACCAGGTCGGCTTCCAGGTCAAGGGCAAGTCGGTCATATAAATCTACCTGAATGGTTACCAGTAAAAATTGGCCCATTCTTAAGATAGGAATTCTATCCATACTATTTTTTAGAATGTTTTTACAACACTTTTTCTTACTTCAAGTCGTAATGCGCGGAATGCATACTGTAACGCGCTGGCCAAGGATGCTTTGGTAACAATGTCGGAGAGATCGATACCCAAGTGCACAATGGTTTGTGCAATTTCTGGCCGTATACCGCTGATGATACATTCGGCACCCATCAGGCGGGTAGCGCTTACTGTTTTAAGCAGATGCTGTGCAACAAGCGAGTCGACTGTAGGTACACCAGAAATATCAAGTATGGCTATGCTGCTGCCCGAATCTACGATTTCGGTAAGCAGGCTTTCCATTACTACTTGAGTACGGGCGCTATCAAGCGTACCTATAATAGGCAATGCAAGGATGCCATCCCAAACGCGTATAATCGGAGTTGATATTTCAGCGATCTCGTCGGTCTGGCGCAAGATTACCTCTTCGCGCCCTTTGATATAGGTTTCAAAAGTAATGATAGAAAAATTGTCCATTAAACGATTGACCTTTGTGCTTACTTTATTCAGTTCTGCCGGATCGCTCACCTCTTCCTGAACAATTTCTATCAGCGCCTCTTTAAGTCCCAGTACAAAACTTCCGGTCTCGCGTGGGCTGTAACCCTGGCGAGCTCTTGATATTGAAATACCGGCCAGTACCTCTATTACATGGTCAAAATCGGCCGACTCAAAATTTTCAATATTTTGGTCTGTAAGCCCTTCTACCAGAGCATTCACCAACTCTTCAGACTCTGTTCTGAGATCTTCATCACTCATCAGGTCTTCACGCAAACGTGGATCTGCCAGTTGATTAGTCATCCAACGCTCAAGGATGGTAGACTGTTTATTCTTAAGAATTTTAGCGATTTCGATAGCCATATGTAACGGGGGTTGAAAATTGCAGTAAGTGTACAACAATTTTCTTAATAATAAAACGGTATGAATCGCAATATTATAATATTATAGCGCTAAAAAAACATCGATTCAGCGCTCTTAAAGCACTATAATGCAGGCTTGGTTACAATATTGTGTTGCCGCCTGTAAAGTATCATAGCAAAAATACTACCCGTGGCTGCCATTGCTGCGCCAACAAGATCGGCAGAGGGAAAACCAAACCCAAATGCAATTGGTAAACCACCTAAAAATGCGCCTAAGGCGTTGCCGGTGTTAAATGCAGCCTGCGTTGCCGCCGCACCAAGCATCTCAGCACCCTTAGCCGTTTTTATCATCAGTATTTGTATAGGCGAGCCGAGCGCCATTGACAGCCCTCCGGCCACAAAAGTCATGATGAGCGACGTGGTTTTATTGGCCGAAAAGAAATATATGATTATAAGTGCAACCGTCATTGCTAAGAGCAGCGCAAGGCATGCTTTTACCGGCGGCAATACATCCGCAAGGCGACCGCCAAAAAAGTTACCTACCACCATACCGAAGCCGGCAATGATGAGTATGTACGGAACCGTTTCTTTAGAGAAATTACTTACCTCGGTCATTAACGGGGCTATATAGCTTATCCAGCAAAACAAACCACCTGTACCTATTGCCGTAACAAGCAATATAAGCCAGGCTTCTGCAGTTTTAAAAAACACCAGTTCCTCGCGTATGCTCTTTGCCTTACCGGCTTCAAGTGGTGGCATCAAAAACTGCAAGGCCACCAAAGCCAGCAAGCCAATTGCTGCAATAAGCCCGAAAGTGTAACGCCATGAATAATGATGACCGATATAAGTACCAAGGGGCACGCTTAACAGGTTTGCTACTGTAAGGCCGGCAAACATGATAGAAATAGCCTGCGCCTGTTTGCCCTTATCGGCAAGGCGGCTTGCCACTACAGAACCTACACCAAAAAATGCACCATGCGGCAACCCCGAAAATAGACGGGCTATCAGCAACGAGACATTTCCGGGTGCAAAGGCAGATAATGCGTTGAACAGCGTAAACATGGTCATCAACACTATCAATATCCTTTTTGGTGGATACTTGCTGCTGATAGCAACGAGTAAAGGAGCACCTATTACTACACCTAACGCATAAGCCGAAATAAGATGCCCGGCCTCCGGAATGGTTATTTTAAAATCGGTTGCAATATCCGGGAGTAAGCCCATCATTACAAACTCGGTGGTACCTATACCAAGGCCACCAAGCGTAAGGGGCAAAAGTTCTTTCTTCATTTATGGCTATTAACAAGCTGATGAAATTAGCTTATTAAACACAATTATCGCCTACATTAGTGTAATAATTACACTACCAAGACACGGGCAATAACAGGTGAATGCTGAACATTTGAAGGTGTGCTACCTGCTCCTTGAACACGACTTTGCCGTGTTTGCGGACCCTGATGATTACCAGGTTACCTTATTAAATTCCTTGTACTTTTTATCAGAAAGTATGAGGTGCCTGCTTTTAAGGCATTTAGCACAAAAAAATGTTTTTACCGGCAAAAAAAATAGTGCAGCCTTAATGTATGTTGGTGTCACTTGTCGGTAATGGAAAACACTACCACATTTAGGGCAGCGCAGATCCGGTTTATCGCTTGGCATTATAATACTATTTGCAGAACCGCTTCACAGTTCTAATTACTCCTATCAAATACGAAGTAAATAATAATTTGGTTGTTTCATATTAAATTAATCTTCAATTAAAATAAAGTTCACATATAACATACTTCCGTTAAGCACTTAACTTAACCGCTAATAGCTTTGATATTAGACGCGCGTTGTCAAACAATTTTTTCATTTATATCTTAATAATACAAATCAAGATTTACGCTAAGCTTTATGATGGACGATAACGAATTCCGCGAACAATACCACCCGCTGAGGGTGCCTGCGCATTTTGAGGCAGATGCCTCTATTGAAGATAAAACGCTTTTTGCCATAGGCCAACTGGGCCGTGCTACTGCTGACGAAGTAGTGGCAAAGTTAAAAGAATTGAATGGCGGCGAGTCGGACAAACTTTTGATTGCCGATGTACACCAACTGCTGACCACATGGTATGAGAAGGGCCTATTAACGGGTGAGCAAGACGGAGAAAACTTGTATTATAGCCTGCAAAAAATAACACATGCCAATGACGGCGCTGTTGACCCCGATTTGCTTGCCCCAGGCTTAGATTAAAATTTGTTGCAACATGCCGGCAATACAAAATGCAACCATATTGATCACCGGCATGTTGCTCGAATGTCTGGCTATTCCTGCCTGATAATGACGTTGTATTTCAACCATAACACATCGTCGCTTAATTGCTCGGAGCTTATGAGTCTCAGCTCTCTTGCTGTAGGGGTTTGAGCAGCCTTACTCATATCAAAAACAGTTGCAGCACCGGCGCTACCGTCCACCAGAGGGACTATTAATAAACTCACCTCATCAATCAACCCTTCGCTGAGCAGCGATCCATTAATATTACCCCCGCCTTCAAGCATCATTGTTTTTATACCAAAAACATCATACAATTGATTGAGGGCCGTGCTGAAGACTATCTCATCTTTACCCGCAAAAATGTACGACACGCCAACTTTTTGCAGATAGCCAAGGTATGAATCACTCACATCTTCCAGCAATACGGCAACAACGTGGTCGCCATCAATGTCTGCCGACTGCCAGCCTAATTTACCTTTAGGGTCTATTGCAACAGCGAAGGATGTAGCTTCTGTATCTCCAACGAATGGTTCTCTCGCTATCGGCGGTGCCGACTCATTCAACTCCGGCTCGAAACCGTCGGTAAAGTCTTTTTCCATCGTGACGCGGCCAACCATCCATGCCTGGCTATTAAAACTCTGATGGCATTGCTCATAAAGTTTACTGTATTTATCGAGGTTATTGCCCCAATGCTCCGTAATAATTCGGCCATCAATAGTGCTGGCCATATGACAGATTACGTAAGGTCTGCTTAAGCTCATATTATTAATTATTGTAACTCACTCCATACAACCTGAATCACCCATATTTGTTCCTTTTAGCATTCGTAAATATTGACATATTATAACCGATAAGGCTAAGCTGCTTTTTGAGCTGAAACTGGCTAAATGCAACTGATCAACTGACAACTATAGGCAACATATTAGGAATTTATTAGAATTTGATTTGGACGCATAAGTATAGAAACTAAAATTATCCTCAACAGTTATTGTACAATCATTAAAATATCACATGCTACTCGATAAACAACCGCCGTTTAAATACCTTTTCAGTAAAATAAAAACTGAGTTAATTTACGTTTCGATTCTGGCTGTGCTGGTTTATGGGCTTACAGAAGCGTTTGAACATCTCATTCCTGAAATGCCTTTAACCATCCCCACGTTTTTAGGAACGGCTATTTCTATCATTCTATCTTTTAAACTGTCGCAATCATACGATCGCTGGTGGGAAGCCCGGAAAATATGGGGAAGCATTGTTAACGACTCGCGTACGCTGGTGATGCAGTTGCAAGCATTTGTGAAGAAAGGCAATGAAGCCATCATTAAAAGAATTACTTACAGGCACATGGCCTGGTGTTATTGCCTCGGGCAAAGCCTGAGAGGGCTTGACCCGTTTGAAAACATGCAAAAATACCTCTCGGCAGATGACATTGCAGAAATAAGCAAGCACCAGAACAAGCCGCTTGGCATTCTCTCGCTTAACAACCGTGACATTTCGGCTTTGAGAGATGCGGGACAGCTGGATACTTTTACCCTGGTACAGCTCAATAATACTTTGGTAAATTTCACCAACGGAATGGGGATGTCCGAAAGGATTAAGAGCACCATCTTTCCGGTTACCTACCGCTTATTTCTTCATTCCATCATCTATGTTTTCATCATTACCTTATCTATTTCACTAAGGAATGTTGCCGGTTATTTTGAGATACCGCTGTTGTTGATCATTGCCTGCTTTTTCTTTTTGCTTGAGCGTACAGCCACCCATCTGCAGGACCCGTTCAGCAATAAGCCCACTGATACCGCCATGACAGCCATCGCGACGACTATTGAAATTAACCTGAAACAGCTGATTAACGAACAGGACGTGCCGCAGCCAAAACAGCCTACAGATTATTACCTGCTGTAATATCGCATTTGCGTTGTTTTATAAATGAAGGGAATTAAAAAGCAGCATTTGCCTCAAAAAATTTGCGCTACCTGCGGCAAGCCATTTACCTGGCGCAAAAAATGGGAGAAGGTTTGGAATGAGGTAAAATATTGTTCGGACCGTTGCAGAAGTAACAAACAATAGCCACAACCACGCGTAATGTTATAAGCATGAAGATAGCAAGCTATAACATTAACGGCATTAACAGCCGCATAGAAAACCTGCTCCGCTGGCTCAAAGAGGCTGAACCAGATGTGGTGTGCCTGCAAGAGCTCAAATGCGAGGACCATCGTTTTCCGGAGCAGGTAATACTGGATGCCGGCTATCATAGCATTTGGCAGGGGCAAAAAAGCTGGAACGGTGTTGCCATACTTTCGCGCTACGGGGAGATTCAGGAAACCCGGCGCGGACTGGATGGAGATGACCATGATACGCAAAGCCGTTACATAGAAGCGTTTATAAACGGTGTCGTTATAGCCTGTCTGTACCTGCCCAATGGCAATCCCTACCCAGGACCGAAGTTTGAGTATAAACTGCAATGGATAAAACGGCTTACAGCGCATGCTAAAAAATTGCTCAAGTTTAATTTACCGGTAGCGCTGGTAGGCGATTATAATATTATGCCTACCGAACTTGATACTTACAAACCGGAAAAGTATATCGATAACGCGTTGTTTCGCCCGGAAGCGCGTAAGCTATGGCAGGCCTTGCTGAAAATCGGTTGGACAGATGCTATCCGTACACTATACCCCGACGAACGGATTTATACTTTTTGGGATTACCTGCGAAACGCATACGGACGAGATGCCGGCCTACGCTTAGATCACTTTCTGCTTAATGATACCCTTGCCAAACGACTTTCATCAGCTGAGGTCGATAAACACGTACGCGGCTGGGAGCACTCCAGCGACCATGCACCTGCATGGATTGAGTTACAAGAGGAAAACACTTAAGCAGAAGGCCTCTTTATCAGATTTATTTCAGAAGGAACCATTACGTGACGGGTTGGCGGCGTTATCCATTGATTTGATAAAATGGTCAAGGTTGTCGTCTTTATTCAGCTTAAGCTTTTGTTTCAACCGGTATCTGCCCATACGGATACTTTTAGGGTCTACCCCCAGCCTGTTGCTGATCTCCTTATTATCCAACCCAATTAAAATATAAGCACAATACTTTAGGTCTAACCGGGTTAGGCTGTTATCTGCCCGTTCCTGCAGAGCGCTGAAAAATGCCGGATGAATCTGGTTAAGTTCCTGCTGCTCATCCAGGTTTCTATCCATACGCAGGTTCTGATTGATGATGCGCCCTATCTGCCGCGTTACCACCGGCGAACCGGCATTACGTGCCTTCTCTTTGAGCAGTTCCAGTATGGCGTTCTTTTCTTCTATTTTAAGTGTGCCGGCAAGCAATTCCTTTTCCAGCCACTCGGTACGGTCCTGCAGCAATTCTTGCTGCGCCTCGGCTTTTGCACGCTCTTCCTCCCGTAATGATGCCTGCAACTCCGCTTCCTGCTTTTCCAGCAGCAAGCGTTGCGCTTCGGCCTGTTGCAGTTGTGCGAGTAGCTTGTGCTCCTCGTTCTGCTGTTCGGTAAGCTTTTTTTGCTGTTGTGCCGCCTTCAATTTATAATGATACGAACTTAACAGCAGTCCAAGTAATACAATGCTAACAGAACCTATGGCCACATATAGCCAATTCAAGCGACGGTTATATTCGTCGCGTTCGCGAAGGCGTACTATCTCGTTTTCCCGTTGTGCCGATTGATATTCTTCCTCAAGCTTTTGTGTAATAGCCAACTTCTGCGCATCAAAAACTTTACTATAATAATTTACATATTGCTTATAATACTTAAGTGCCTTCGCGCTGTTACCTCTCTGCTCGGCAACGTTGGCTAATCCCAGCATCATCCTTGAGCGGGTAATGTCAACCCCAGGCGCTGCGTTAGCCAATTCACTTATACCTGTAATAAGATATTGCTCAGCTTTCTTAAAATCTTTTGCCCGGAGGGCATACTCGCTTAGTATGCCATAACAGTTAGCTATAATTTCGCGCCCGCTGGTGCGGCGGGCAATACCCAGCGCCTGGTTGACGTAATTTATCGCACTGTCCTTGTAAGTAGCCGGATAATATTTAAAATAGATATTGGCCAGGTTGAGCGCCGTGGTAGAGGCATTGCTCTGTACTAATATCTTCTCAGGATTATTTCTGTAAACGTTGCCTGCCAACCGGAAGTAATACATGGACGAATCAAGCAACGAACGATCGGCCATCTTCCGTTCAAAGGCAGAAAAGAAACTATGCGCTAAAGTCATATACCCCATCTGCATATCATCAGGCAAGCCACTACGCCTGGCCATAATTAAACAGGCAAGCGCATATTTATGCTGTTTTAATGTATCGCTGCCATAAGCATATATGCTCGATACATAATGGTTTATCAGCGTTTTGTAGCTGCTTGCACGTTTGCTATCATCATTTTGTATCAGTTGTTCAGCCTTCAGTAGTGAAGGAATCGCTTTATCGTTATTTCCTTTAACCAAATCAAACCAACCTTTTCTGAACCATGCAAAGGCCACCATTTCTTTATCGGTCGCCTTTGCAGCGCATTTCATAGCACTGTCTATATGCGCAGCCGACTTTTTTTCATCATCTTTTAACAGGAACAAATGCGCCATGGAAGCATGAGCAAAGGCTTTGGCGCCGGCATCGTCATTTTTTTTTGCCATCTGGAGTGACTGCCGTGCATACTTAAACGCGTTCGCTGCATTTTTATCAAGAGATGCGCGCGCTAACTCAGCTAAAATAACTGGTCTTTGCCTGTCGGGTGCGGCATTAAACGCTCGATTCAGGGAATCAATTACAAGCGATTGGGAATGAGCAACACGTCCCGTGAAAAGGAAAACGAATAGCGTCAATATATATATAACGCAACTCAAGAACCTGTGGTTAAAGCTATTACACATCGTTTGGTTGATAAAATAAAATGCTCATCAGGGCAATCTCTTATCTGTAACACAGAAAGTTATATAATTGTTGTAGACGAAGTGTAGACGCTTGCACCACAACGCGTAGACGCCTTGTAGACAGTGTTTTCTTGGCCGCTCCTGTTTCCACCTCTACCTTTGGGTTAACATCTTTTTATTGTTTAACCTTAAAAAAAACAACACCATGTCTAACAAAACAATGTCTATCGTAGCTTACATCACCATTATTGGTTGGGTAATAGCTTATTTGGAGTATAAAAAAAGTGCAGAAAAAAGTCCGCTGGTAAATTACCACCTTGGCCAGGCACTCGGCTTAATAATCCTGTCATTCATACTGGGTATAGGCGTATCCATCGTGGCCATAATCATACCATCGCTATACTTTTTATCATTAATTGTAAGCTTAGTTACATTGGTATTGCTGCTGCTCGGCATTATTACCGCCAACAACGAGGCCATAAAACCGTTGCCAGTTGTGGGCAAAATGTTCGAAGGCAAATTCAACTTCGCTGCCTAAGCCTGGCCATTTAAGGATGTGGCGGCCGATTAAGACCGCCGCATTCTATTGGCCTTTAGTTGTATACTTATACTAAGTGCATGAAAAATGACAAATTACACATCATTGCTTACGCAGCTATCCTGAGTATACTTTGGTTAGCATCATGCTATCAGCATAAGGCTGCAGAAGAGAAACCGTTTAAGTTGCCAAAGCTTCCGGTAGTTTATAAAATCGGCGATGAGTATTTGCAGCCAGACTCCACTGATACAAGTATGCGGCTTGACAGCCTTGCGCAGCGCATCTACGTAAACATCCACACTCTAAACGAAAAGGAATATAAGCTGTGGCGGGTAGATACCATGCAGTTCAGGAATCAGTTTGGCTATGCCGACTGGCCAAATCAGAAACATGGATATTATTGGCTTTTCCAGGGGCCATCTACATCATCCCACACCAAAAGGGATAAGAACGGTCGCGAACTTGAAATATATTCCAGGCTGGATGAGCACTTTGTGTTTCACCCGGTGAGGCAACCTGAAGATGGCAACGACTTCCCGTATATTGATTATAAAGCCATGGACGAATACTGGTCGTCTATAAGAGCGGATGCCGTTGGCATTGCCAACCCTGCCGACAATGACTTATTTGTTATGGCGCATCCTATCCGCAAGCATTTGCGTGGACCGGACCAGCACTATCCAACATTAGGTAAAGATAGCATTGCCGTGCCGTTTTATGAGGACAAGATAGATTCCACCCGCATGATATGTATCCGCATAAGCGTGATGGCTTTAAATGATTAACAATTGTTAGATGCACAGGTATGCTTTTAGGCACATCAAACAACAACACTCATCAACAGCGCAGCGAGGCCGAGTTCATTGCGATACTAATTGGTCAGAACCGCTATGCGGAGGCTTATGTGTTGTTAAAAGCCGAATCCGTCGAGTTAGTGACCACTCAATACAACCTGGCTTTATGCCATTATTTTGCAGGAAATTACCGCGAGGCCTTACTGTGCCTTGACAAAGCTCAAATGCTGCTACAGCCAGATACTCCCAAAACCAACTTGCACATAGATGGTTTTTACAAAGCCATTCGTGAAAGGCAAAACCAAGTGGATGATCATCATCGGCCTATTATACAAAGGCATGTAGCGCTTACAGCGCATGACGTAGCAGATGGTATCATCAGGCTTAAAACAGATTGCTGGCTGCAATTAGGCGATTACGCCCGCGTGATAGATACCGCTGCACGGCTGGCCTATAAAAACTATGCTAACATCACCGCGGCACTAAGCACAGCCAGGAAAAAAGTTAAAAGAAATGAATGAATTTAATCAGATAAGAGATACCTACCATCGCAACATGTTTGCAAAGCCAAATGAGCGTGCCGACGTTTTAGCATTATACCGTGCCCTGCCGGACCTTAACATTACCGGCGACGGTGAGGAGGGCTTGTACCACCTGGCAGTACGTTTTACTGATACGGATGCCATAAATTTTTTACGTGAGGCTGGCGCGAAACCGCGTCCAGCAAAATATGGCGATACCCCACTGCATGCCCTCGCTTTAACCAAGTTTGATTTGAACGGCCAGGATTTAGAAACCAAGGCAGCTAAAATTTATGATACCGCTAAGTTGTTACTGGATATTGGCATCAACCCAAAAAAGAAAAATGACAGCGGTAAGCTGGCGTACTTTGAGGCCGGCCTGGTGTACCTCTATCCTATGCTTGATGCCATCGGTGAGGCTGGCGTAAAGATGGATGCGACAGACTCCGAAGGTAAAAACCTGTTGCATGTTATCTGTGAAAAACTGGTTCACCGCAAAAGCATATCCGGCGCCATAGAAGCGGCTACCAAAACTGTGCGTGTGCTTATTGAAAAAGGCGGCATAGACGTTGAAGACAAAGATGTATATAACACAACACCTTTAACTTATGCCCAGCGCAGCGGCGTTAAAGAGATAGCGGCACTGCTCTCTGGCGACGAAAATGATACCGTAACCGGCGGTATGACGTTGCATGAAGCGGTGTTAAATCGTGATACCATTGCAGTGGAAGCACTGATAAAAAATGGCCTGGATTTAAATGAGGTGTCGGATAAGTACCATCGCACACCGTTGATGCTGGCTTGCGAGTACCCTTCTTTGCAAATGGTACAATTGCTTGCTGCAGGTGGCGCTGATGTAAACTACCGTACCGGTAATGGCGAAACGGCTGCATTTTACTTGCTTACCAAGGCCATAAGTAACTTTGGCCGGGGCATGAGTCAGGATATAAGGGACGTTGTAAAAATGCTGCGCATCCTCATGGATAACGGTTTAGACCTTGATGCAGCGGTAAATAATGAGGGCGACACAGCCTTAAACGTAGTTTGCCAGGCAGGCTATCTTGCCGACCTTAACGCATCGCTCGCTGAAGAACTGATAGAGGCGGGCTGCGACGTCAACCAACCAAATACTTTTGGCAAAACGCCATTAATGTCATTCGCCCAGCGCGGTAACGAAGTGAAATATGGCATTGCCGAGCTATTGCTTGACAACGACGCGGATACTGCTTACACTGATAAAACAGGCAACACCGCTTTAATGTACGCCGCTGGTAACGGCGACCATATGTCGGCAAAGCGGCTGGTATCTCTATTGCTGGAGGCAGATAGCTCCATTATTGAACAGGTAAACAACGCCGGACAAACAGCAATGGATATTGCCATACGAAATAATAATGAGGCGGTTGTAAAACAAATACTTGCCTAAAAATACTATACACCTATGGACAATATGTTTTTAAACGCATGTAAAAATGCGCAAAAAGGAATTATACAAGCGTTCCTGAAAAAGGGCGGTATCAACGTAAACAAACGCGACGCTCTTGGTAACGCCCCTCTTTATTATGTGTGCACCAAGGGTGCAAAGGACATAGCAGCCATGTTAATAGCTGCCGGCGCTGATGTAAACCTTGCTAATAATATCAGTGAAACGCCTTTACACATAGCTGCCCGAACAGGAAGTAAGGACATCATTAGTTTACTTACAGGGGCGGGGGCCGATGTAAACAGCGCTAACAATTACGGCCAGACCCCGGTATTTTATGCCGTGTTGGCACACAAAACAGAAACCGCTCTTTACCTGATAGCATCGGGTGCGGACACCGACATTAAGGATAATGGCGGCTATAACATTTTTGATCATGCCACCGCAAACGGAATGCGCGACCTTGTGACCGCACTTTCGGCAGACAATTCATCCCGGAAAGATGATCACGGGAACACACCGCTGCATCAGGCGGTATACAACAACCAAAGCGAAACGGTGCGTGCCTTGCTCAAAAGCGACGCGCTCAACTTAAACGAATTGAACAATGACGGTGTAAGCGCGCTCATTTTGGCGGTCAACAACTCGAATATTAATCTTACAGAGTTGTTGTTAAAAAACGGTGCTGATGTAAATCTGCATGTACTTAACGGCAACTCCGCACTGCATTACGCAGCCGGGATGGGTAATCATCACTTAGGCAAAGTATTGCTTAATGCCGGAGCGGACATCAACCCCCGTAATAGCTTTAGCGAGACACCATTGCTGGTAGCGGCACAACTTGGCTTTAATGATTTTACGGCTATACTGATTGAAAATGGTGCGGATGTGAACGCCGTAGACAATAACGGCAAAAGCGCAATGGCATTTGCCAGCGAACGCGGATATACCGAAATACTGGAGCAGCTTCTTGTTGCCGGCGCGACAGAATAGTGCCATTAACTCATATCTTAGTAACGCAATTTAGTTATGAAGGAGGACTGGCAGTTTTATACATCTGTAATTGACGGAGAGGAATTGCGAATTAATGGGCTAAATATATGGGCTTATCCCTGGAAAGACTTACGACAGTACCTTAACGTTAAGGATCCTATCTACGGCCAGGATCATGTAATGGGTATTTATGAAGTCAGTGATGGACAAATCACCGTGCAGTTTGCTGCCGGTGAATTTTCGAACATGGTATGGGGCATCTACTTAAAAGCTCAATAAGGACGGGTTATGATTAGACCAAAACATTTTTACCGATACTTAGTTATATAAATGCTTAGCCGATGCCCCAACATCCCCTGATTCTACCCCTTTATTTCACTGCATGCAACATATCTCTGCCGTTAACAGCTTTTTAGCTAATTCGTCGTTTTTCTATACCATCGCTGTTGATCTGAACGGCCGATACTCTTACGTAAGTCCTAATTACGACAGGAATTTCGACTTTCTGGGCGGCTCGTTACTTGGTAAGGAGTTTTCGGTTACGTTGCACCCCGATGATATTAAGGTTTGCGAAGAGGTGGGTCAGCAATGCTTTACGGAACCTGGAAGATTACTGCCTGCCACATTAAGAAAACATGACGGTAAAGGAGGATACGTCATCACCCAATGGGAACTAAAAGCAATCTTCAGTGACGATGGGGAACCGGAAGGTATTTTTTGTATCGGTTATAATATAACGGAGTACATGGATACCAAAACGAGATTGGCCGAAATCGGCTATATGCAATCGCACCTTGTTCGCCGACCACTAGCAAATATCATCGGGCTGGCAGGTATTTTAGGAAGCATGCAAACAAGTGAAAACACGCACAGCATTAATACCATGCTGCTTGATAGTGCAAGCGAACTTGATGAAGTTATACGTTCAATATCTGATAAATCATAGAGATGTAGGAAACGTCAGATCTCAGGCACTAACTCAACTTCGCTAATGTGAAAGCGGAGAGGCTTTGCATTCGGATCAATTTGTACAAAGAGGTATTCGCCTTTGATGTCGGTCACTTCGCCACCTTTCTCATAATTAACTGAGGCTGTATCAATAACCCTCACGGTATCTCCCACATAAATTGCTGAATGCTTTTGGAAAAACCGCGTTATAGCAATACCGATAGCCGTAACGGGCAGTCCAACATAAAAGGCTAACGTAAGGCCTGTCATTGCTGTCTATTAATTAGGTTCACGAATTTACGACTCTTTACACTAAACGGATTTGTTAACATGCGAAAATTGAGCAAAACGCCATCCAAAATGTGTGTTTAGTTGAATTAACCCGTAAGTTTACAATCCACTTACTTTTAATTATTTCGAGTATGCAATCTTTACGACCATTGAATGATCAATAGATGCATTTTTTAAGAAAGAACGGCTTTTTTATTGTACTGATGATTGCATTGATTATAGTGCAAATTAACCCCGGCGCAAAGCAATGGCTACTGCGCCAATTATTACATACGGGTATTTATAATGCACATATTGATAAGCCTGTGTCAAGCCACCCGATTAATTTCCACTATCAGGATGAGCAAAACAACGTTCACCAAATAGCACATTTAAAAGGCAAGGTAGTGCTTATTAACTTTTGGGCATCTTGGTGCCCGCCTTGCCGGGCAGAGCTGCCATCGCTACAAAATCTCTATAACGGGTATGGTCGTGATCACCGGCTTGCCTTTGTCACTATTAACGAGGACAGCGAACTTTCCGCAGCTAAGAATCATCTCAAAAAGAATTCATTCAGCCTACCCTTGCTAAAATCTCCTTCAGGTATTGCAGACAGCCTATACTCGGGAACGTTGCCTACTACCATTATATTGGACAAAGTCGGCCGTGTAAGGTACCGGCATGAAGGTATGGCAAACTTTGCAGCAGACGACTTTATGAAACAACTAAATGAGCTGATTCAGGAATAACGTTTTGTAACGTTATAAGTCTTTTGAAGTGACCGCTCCTTAACACGATTGTTGTTGATTACATCTCTTTACGGCGCAACCTGTATTGTTCTGCAAAGGCCCGTGTTGGTTTTTGCAGCAGGTAAATAGTGAGCTGGTTCGCTGTGGCTAAGGTGTCGCTTAAATGTGCGGCTATTGAAACATCGGCCGCATAACGAGCAACCTCCGTTTTGTCCTCATTACTAACATATATAAACTCCGTGGGTAGGCTTTGCGGACTCCATTGCTTAAAGCTATTATTATCAGCTATTAAAGTAATATTTGCCCCCTGGTGGTAATAATTAATTGCCCCGGCGGCAGCATAGCTTTGTGCATAAACAACTGCTGGTTTCTTGCCTGCCTGTTGCACTTTGGCTGCCAATTTTTCCCAGCCCAGCATATCCGCAAAGTACTGCGGCAACTCATGTACGCGGCCGTCATCCCAGCGCAACGGCTGGTTAATCGGCGTGTAAGTAGTCATCAGCTTAACATACCGGCGCATATAGTTAAACGGCAATATGGGCAATACTACGGGCATGGCAATTAATGCCACTGCTACAAGACCGCCAATCAAAATTCGCTTTGCAATGACAGCATTTTGCAGCATTTGTTCCCAACAAATACCCCCTACCGCCATCAGCAACGGAAATGCCCCAAGCAAATAATATAATTTTCCGTTCAGGGGAAATAAAACCGCCACAAGGGTCATGAACCCTAAGGCACTAGCCTTATAATAAAAACTCATTTCACTTTTTACGGTAAGCAAATAAGCCAGGCCTGCCAGCCAAACCGCCATACTGGCGCCATGGAAAAAAACGAGCTGAAAGATATAATCGCCAATGCCCGCATAGATATGCCGGGACGTAACCACACCAAGATATGACACTACCGGAAAGCCGTTATTAGATTGCCATAATGCATACGGAAGCAATATTACACCAAGTAACAAAAAAGGAATGGCGAGTGTGCGGAAAGATTTTACAGCACCAACTATACTGAACAAACATATTGCCGCATATAAAACGATGGACAATTTATTAAGTATGCCAAAGCCCAGCGCCAGTGAAGCCAGGTACAGATATTGAGGATTATCGGTGGTTTTATAACAAATACAAGCGTAAGCCAAGGCCGTCCAAAAAAATTGATCAAAGGCTGCGGGTTGTAGCAGGTATCCGGTTGCGGTGAATGCCGGCGAGCATAGCATGGCGGTACATGCCACCACTACAGCAAAGGAGCCACCACCGAGCCGCCTTGCTATCTGCCCTGTTAAGACAATTGTTAAGGCCGAAAAAATACTTGGTAAAACTCGCCAGGCAAACGTAGACGTACCGAACAACATTTCCGACAACCGTACCATCCAGGTAATGAAGGGTCCGTTGTCGTAATAACCCCATTGCAGATGCCTGGCCATTGAAATGTAGTACAGTTCATCGGCATGTATGCCATAGTTAGCATTGGCAGCAAAATGCAAAAAAAGCTTAGCCAGGGCAAAACCCATCAGCAGTAGATTGTGGCTCTTTTTTGTTGCTGTCATACGGTTATTTTCGGGACAGGCCCGGTATTTTACTTCGACGACTTTCCTGTCGTAACAATCCGCAGCGTTTTGCAAACGGCTTGCTGCCAAGTTTTGTCACGCTCATGCTATTTCAGTTCCACTCCTGTATATCGCTCACAAATCTCCAGCAAACTATCTTGCATTTGAATGTCGTCCGCTTGAGGATTATATCGCCTTTCCTGCTCATGGTGATAGTATTTACCGCCTGGTGTATCGTGCGTAGCGAGCCAAACCTGGGTTTCATAACCTTGCTGCAAACTGTCCGGAGCGCCGGCACCACCCATTTTGGTCGGTACCCAGCCGGGATCTACTGCGTTTGCCTGCACACCCGGCCAAAGGCGTACAACCACCTTTGCGAGCATAAGCACATGGAGTTTAGTATCGGAGTAGGTAACCGTTCTAAAATCCGGCTTGAACTGCCCGCTAAGGTGCATGCCCGAACTAAGGTAGATTAACCGTTTGGGTTTGCTCATTAGGCAAGTAAGTATATAAGGAGCAAGCGTGTTCACATTTAACAAAGCTTGTGCTGATGCCTGGTAAACACCGGCATTGTAGATAACAGCATCAAACGGACCATGCTGATTAGCTGCTTGTGCCAGATGTTTTACGGCCTCGAGGTCAGACAGATCCGCAATAAGCACATCTTTAGCCCCGGGCGCATTTTGCAGCGCTTCTTGTCCCCGAGCTGCATTACGCGCATGTAAAATTACCTCGTGCCCCTCCTTAACCAGTTGCTGTGCAGCTAATAGCCCAAGCCCATCAGCAGAGCCTGTAATGAATATTTTTGCCATGATGTTATAACCGCCTACTTGCGCATGATGTTTTGCAGCCGCACACAAACGACATTTATGCGACTTGCGTTAACAACCCGTTCAAATAATATCCACACTTAAAATATTCCTGATTTTTAGGCTGATGCACCTGGAAAATTGTATAATTGGAAACTTTAAAAATCAACCTATGAATCTTAAACGTATCTGCCTGCTTGCATTAATACTTTTCACCATCACTTCCGCATGTAAGAAAAAGGACTCTGGCGCAGACCCTTGCGACAATGTTTATAATCAAAGCCCGCCGGTTAATGTCATCCTTCAGTTTAAAGATAAAATATCAAAAGAGAACATTATTCTGGACGACAAACTAACTGCCGCCGACGTGGAAGTAACAGACGGACAAACCGGCAAAACAATAAGCAACTGGCGACTGGTTAACGAAGGAAACGCGGCTACTCCGCTAAATGGATTAGTAGTTCTTTTTATATCCAGCGAAACGCCTGGGACCTACACTTACAACGTTAAGCTCAAAGACAGGGAAGCTGCTAAGTTAGCCTATACCGTAACCAAGAAATCAACAGATAATCCTTGCAAGCCCTTTGTTTACCCTATAAGTGATATCAAAGTCACCAATCATACATTCACGCTATTTACAGATGGCGACAAAAGCTATCCCAACATTTTGATTGTAGAGGTTTGAAGACGTATTTAAGCACATACCGTATTTAGAACTGACACCCGGCATGCATAAGGTACTTTGCCATCATGTAAAATGGACGTAGCAGTAAGTGCTGATGATTACCACATGCGATACTAGGTTGAGTCAGCTGAATCTGAGCAAAGCTACATCTGGCTCCGACCTTCGAAGCATGCTAGATTTAAGTCCAATAAGTCATTTGACCCTGTAAGGACGCCGCAATCCCTCAATCGTATTCAAGGTAAACCCTTTTAGAGGTTTGCGTTTTAAATCACTTTGCTTAGCTTTACTGATATGCTTGTACATAAAGAGATCATAGGCAACGAACTTTATTTATACATGAATGGCAAGCTCATATACAAGCGATGGTTAAAGACCGGTGATTCAAAGGTATTTGATATTATGGCTTATGACAAATATACTCTTGTAAGTTATCGTGATAATAACAGCAACAAGTCTGATTATGACATAAACTGGTTCAAGCAAGAGATAGAACCACAGCTTTTAGGATATGAAGTGACCTACCGCTATTATGAACAAGGCGATTTTGGTTCATTAAATCAAGTTCTGTTTGAAAGTAAAAGCAAAGGAGGTCAGATTGATAATTGGGGCTCAGGATGGCTTGGCATTTTCTTATATGATCTCAAAGAAGAAAAAGAACTTATCAATGTTTTGCTTAGTCCTGAAGAAATGGGGCAGAATGACAAATGGTTCGTCAAACTCGTTGAGCACTTAGTGGTCTGACACTTCGTTACAAGTGAATAAGGATACAAAGGCAAGATAAGCAGGTAGACTACTTCGAATCGGGTATAAATTATAATACTCACAAATTGATCTGACAATTGTGAATATTACAGATAGCTTAATAAGACCTTATCCATAAATATCCATCCGTATCTGTATCAAGATGTTTTCTGCGAATTTCACATCTGGCCGGTCGGGCAATAGAGATTTATCATAAAGCACTTTAATATTCTCCATTTTTTCTTCCACCATATCCATCAATTCTTCAAAGTCAAACTCACCGTTCCGGATTTTTAATAACTGATCGCGATCATGCCGGCAAACTATTACTTTTTTATGTAGCGCTATTTCCTCCGCCATGCTAAGTAGTCTAAAAGTATGCATCATGTTCTTAGCATCGTAACTCTTGCCGTGCGATAAGGTGCTTTGATAGCGCAGCTGATTGCGCTTTTCCTCCCATTCGCGGTACTCGCGGTATTCTTTGCAATAAACCGAATAGCCGTCTTTATTAAAGTTCATAACAGCCAACGGTTCCAAGCCTTTGGGTACCGGACTTAGCTGTACATCATCTGCATCCAATCCTGAAACAATTCCTCTGAAATATGCATTGTTCTTTATTTGTTTTTGATGATAAAGCAGATAAGTGCTTCGAAAATTATCTACGCTTGTCAAGCCGCATTCATTTTGGTTATAATTGTTTTCCTTTAGCCAATCTGTGAGG
>JAYRLR010000015.1:0-2908 GCA_041905165.1 Mucilaginibacter sp. | reverse complement strand
CAAAAAGACGCCCAATGTGGAACATTACGTATTTATTAGTGAAGACGGACTGTTTATAAAGACTTTAAACTGGCGACCAAACGATCCGAGTTGGTTTGTAAGGTTGCCCCAAGATCATTTTAATTACATTGCCCGTAAGTACAGCGGAGCCGAAATAAGAGGGTATGTAAATAACGGGGGTTACAATGAATACTTTATCCTGCATGAGGGTAAGGTGAAGTTTGTAACTTTTAGAGGAGAAGTGGAATCTGATCGTGGTTTCTGGTACGAAACCCGGTACGAGCTGGGTAGGGATGCGGTTGTTCCGGAAAATGTGATTGCTTACCTGCATAAAACTCATCCCGAATTTACCTATACCCACGTGTATTACATTGAGTCGCCCGATGGAAATTCGTATCATTTGCAGGATAAAAATCACGATCAGGAACTGGGTTACATTATAGGCGAAGGGATCTGACGGGTTTTTTAGTCAGCATTCTCTTTAGATTTGAATATAAGATATTGGTGCATCGGTAGATAGCTTGTTTTGTAATGGGCCTTTGCTAAATATGTATAATTGTATTAGTTATTTTTTTATGGGGGGCTTTTAACTTTTAGTGTTAAAGAAGTGTAAACATTTAGTGCGAGAGTCCTTTTAAATAGATAGATTTTTGCCAAAACATGTTATAAAACATATAAAAAGGGGTTGTAATAAAAATAATCCGCTTTACCTTTGCAGTATACTAAATAGTGTTCACTAAATCCTGTTCGTGAGAATCGGGTTTAATTTTTTTGGATATCATAAAAATTGATTTTTTAAAGCCTGCCTTTTTTAAGGTGGGCTTTTTTTGTAACGTTATATAATATTATAACTTTTGGTTATACATCATTAAAAAAAACAATTAGTTTTGCAGTAGGTTATGTTTTACCTTTACGCCTTTCTTGCAAGGAAACATTGTAAAACAATCTCTATAAATATCTATTTATGAATAACAACGAACTAAAAGAGAGGCTTGAACTGCTTGAAAAAGCGGGGATGGACAGACGCCATTTTTTGAAGCTGATGGGGATGACCGGCATGCTTACTGTGACAGGTACCTCGCAAATAAAGGCATTTTCGAGCAACGCAAAAGGTAAAATAGTGATTATCGGAGGGGGAGCAGCCGGGATAAGTATGGCTGCACGTTTGATGAACTGGCTGGATGAGCCGGATGTAACCTTGATCGATCCTAGCGAACTACAATATTATCAGCCTGGTTTTACACTGATTGCTTCGGGGGTATATCAGCCGGAGGATGTGTATAAGAAACAGGAAGCCTGCATTCCGTCTGGTGTGAAGTGGATAAAGGATAGCGTTGCTGCCGTAGATCCGGTGAAGAACGAAATCAGAACCCAGACAAACGGAGTGGTTGCCTACGATTTTCTGGTGCTTACGCCCGGTTTGCAGATTAACTGGAACCTGGTGGAGGGTATGACGCATGAAACACTGGGACAGGGTAACGCACACTGTATATACGATTTTGAAGGGGCCAAACGTACCTGGGCTGCCTTGCAGGAGTTTGGCAAGAAGGGCGGACGCGGTATATTTACCGATACCTACACCAAGCATAAATGCGGGGGGGCTCCCAAAAAAATCTGTTTGCTTACGGAACATTATACCCGCCAGCAAAATACGCGCGATAAGGTGAAGCTGGATTATTACACTGCAGCAAAAGAATTGTACGATGTAAAGTATTATACAACCCGCCTGGAGGAGATTTATAAAGAACGTAACGTAAGTATTACCTTGAATTATAGAGTGAAGGGTATCGATACCTCTGCAAAGAAGGTTTTCTTCAACAAGGTGGAAAAGGTTGAGAAAGAGGTGAAAGATGAGCAGACCGGCAAGTTAACCAAGGTGGAGGAGAAGATTGTAACGCCTTATACCGAGGATTACGACTTCCTGCATTTTACACCGCCTATGTCGGCTCCCGACTTTGTACGCGACTCAGGATTGGGGTGGACCGAGGGTAAGTTGGCTGCCGAAGCGTGGGTGATGGTAGACAAAGAGACGCTGGTACACAAAACATATAATAATATTGTGAGTCTGGGTGATGTGGCTGGTATTCCTACCAGTAAGACTTCGGCTGCGGTACGTATGCAGGTTCCGCTGGCTGCCAAGAATCTTATTTCGCTGATGGAAGGCAAAGAGCCGGTGGAGAAGTACGACGGATACGCGGCTTGTCCGATCATTACGGAGTATGGCAAGGTGCTGCTTTGCGAATTCGACTATGACAAGAATCCGAAACCAAGTGTTCCGTTCAACTTTATGGACATGTCGCAGGAGCAATGGCTGGCCTGGGTGTTGAAGGTTTATATCCTGAAGCCTATGTATTTTTATGGAATGCTAAACGGTTATGCCTGATTTATATGGCTGATTTTAGGTTAAAAGTATTTTTAAGCGTAGCGAGGAATCTTAGTTTTACGAAGGCTTCGCAGGAGCTTTTTATCACTCAACCGGCTATTACGAAGCATATTCATGAGCTGGAGAGTGTCTATAAAACCCGTATGTTTGATCGTTTGGGCAATCGCATTGCCCTTACGAGGGCAGGCCTGCTGTTGCAGGAGCACAGCAAACGGATACTGGACGATTACAAGCGGCTGGATTACGAGATGCATCTGTTGCAGAACGAATGCTCGGGCGAGCTCCGCCTGGGGGCCAGTACCACCATTGCGCAGTATGTGCTGCCTCCTTTCCTGGCACGTTTTATAGAGAAGTTCCCGCAGGTTTCGTTGTCGTTGCTGAATGGTAATTCGCGCGATGTGGAGGGTGCCTTGCTGGAGCATCGTATTGACTTGGGACTGGTGGAGGGTATCATCCGCCAGCCCAATCTTAAATATACCACTTTCCTGAAAGATGAGCTGGTGGCGGTGGTGAGTACCCGCAGCA
>JAYRLR010000014.1:0-3041 GCA_041905165.1 Mucilaginibacter sp. | reverse complement strand
TCGCACTCCATCCTATAGCGTATTTTTGAAAGCTTAAAAGAGATATTTTTTGAGCTGAAATATCATGAACACTGATTCCTAAGCCATTAAAACTGTCCTCGAAGTCATTAAATTTATTTAGTCTTGATGAAAGTAATTTGGTTTTAATGCTTTGCAGGATAAGAGGTTGGTATCCTGTCGAGGGAGTTGAAATAATTCCATTTTCGATACATTCTTTGATTATTCGTATTGGACTATTATAACTATATTTATTTGTTTTTTCATGAAAAGATAAATTTAATTGTTGGCTATGTAAATTGCTGCCATTTCCATATCTAAAATGTTCAATCAGATCTTCGATAAGTGTTTTATATTGTCCAAAAAAGGAAAACATTTTTGCTAGTTCTTTCATTTCTGCAAATAAAATATCAGTGCATTCACGTTGTGATATTTTTGTTCCGGAACTTGAGGCACTAAAAGCAACATTAATAGAACCTGGGCCAGGGAAATGGTATTTAATAAGTCTGTAAGGATCAACTTTTGCTGAGATATCGCTTAGGCCGAGTGAGAGAAAATCTTGTTCTACCATATCACCATATTGCATATCATCAGCAGAATAATCATCAAATAAACTAATAGTTTCGAAAAGTGTACAGGGAATATTAATTGATGGAAGTAATGTGTTATTCATTTACATTTTCCTTAGTTATATTTAAGCTCAATATCAATTCGAGAACAAATGCTAGGGTAAAAAAATTTTAAAAAAGAAGTACACTTCACATTTTTATTACATTCTGAAGGGAATCTCGTTATTGATTGGTTTTGCCCATTGTTAATAACAAAATGTTGAATTTACCGATTAGGAAACTTTTTCCTACGCGGATTGCCTCCAGCTATGGCATGAACTTTGAGTTTATGCCAGAACTGAAGTGGGGCTTCGGCTACCCTGGCGCGATTATCTTTATGATCCTCGCGGGCCTGGCACCGTATCTGTACTTTAAGCGCAAGAACTGGCTGTAAAAAGAAGGCGGTGGCTTAGCTTGGCTAAGCCACCTGTTATTCAAAGGCTCCAGGTATTTAACCCTTTTACCTCTTTCTCATAAAACCATTTGTTCGTGTTAATAGCAACATAGGCTGCTACGGCAATGCCCAGAATGTTAACGCCAATTAGTGCACCAACAAATAGAGATAGAATACCAAGTAATAGAACTATAATTGCTTTTTTCCATAACCCCAGGACAAATAAATATATCCAGGAACAGAAGAAAGCAATGAAATTCATTTGAATAGTTAAGCGTTGTCTTACTTTTAATGCTTTAAATGCTGCTTTATATTCTGGTGTTGCCCCCCAGAATCCAGGAAAACCATGTTGATCATAAAAATTAAATCGGTATTTCCATTTTTCACTTAATGAACCATCGTTCATATATTCCTTACTCATAAATACTCCATAACTATTGTTTTGATGAATCAGTAGGTGCAAGCATTAGCATACTGAAAGTGGAAAAATAACAAATCAAAAAAATCATCGAACCATTGCCTGAACAGGCAAAATCTTCGGCTATCATTGTGATGATAGAGATGATATATACTGCTAATGTACCAAAAACATAAGTTTTTATATAGATGAAACCACTATCACGGAGTCGCTGGCAATTCATGTTGATGACGAGATAATGGAGTACGATGGTAGAGACTATAACAAGAAAGCCTGCTTCTCCATCGTTAAAAAAGATAATAAGAAAGGCAAAAATGAAATTTATTAAAATAAATGAAAATATATAACGACGTCTGGAAATCTTACCGTTAGATGTTGGGATAAATATACGTAACATAAATTTTACATCCTTGTATGAGTCTCCGGTCAGCATGGCAATATGCCCACTCTCATGCAAGAGTCGGCATATTTTTTCAGAATATATTTATTTTTTATTTGGACGTTCTACGCTGCGTATAAATCGCATCCATCACAAAAATTGCCAGCGCCACCCAAATAAAGGCGAAAGTCACCATCTTATCGGCACCCGGTTTTTCACCATAAAACGTCACAGCCAGCAGGAACATCAGCGTCGGGCCAATGTACTGGAAAAAGCCTAACGTTGAGAGACGCAAGCGCGTGGCAGCGGCGGTAAAACACAACAGCGGTACGGTAGTGACAATACCGGCGGCGATCAGTAGTAAATTCAGCGACATCGGGTTTTGCCCCATATGGCTGGTTGAGCTGTCGGCAATAGCAAACAGGTAAATTGCCGCCACGGGCAGCAGCCACATGGTTTCAATTAACATGCCGGTTTGCGCTTCAACGGCAATCTTCTTGCGTACCAGACCGTAGAAGGCAAAACTAAATGCCAGTCCCAGCGCGATAATAGGTAGCGAACCAAAAGTCCACAGCTGGACTAACACGCCACATATCGCCAGAATCACCGCCAGCCATTGCATCCGGCGGAATCGCTCGCCGAGGAAAATCATCCCCAGCACAATGTTCACCAGCGGGTTAATAAAGTAACCAAGGCTCGCTTCCAGCATATGGTGATTGTTCACCGCCCAGATAAACAGTAGCCAGTTGCCACCAATCAGCACGGCAGAGACTGCCAGCATAAAAATTTTCTGTGGCGTCTGAATCAGCGTTTTTAAATAGGACCACTGGCGGCAAATGCTCATCAGCACCACCATAAAGAAAAACGACCAGATCACGCGATGCGTCAGGATTTCATCGGCGGGCACGTAGTAAATCAGTTTGAAGTACGCTGGCGCTATACCCCAAATAAAATAAGCGGCAAGAGCGAGTAATACGCCCTGCCGCGTTTGTTTTGCATCCATCGGGAATACTCATTTTTAATTGGTAACAGCAGTTTACCTGCTTTTATGTCTTCAACCTACCATATAGGTGGCGGTGGCACTGGCAATATAAAGCTGTTCTTCATTGTGTAATTCAACGCGGGCGACGGCGACTTTATTGCCTGCACGCAACAGGCTACTAGTAGCAGTAAAACGCTCGCCCCTGCCTGGGCGCAGATAATCAACGCGAAGATCAATGGTCCCCATCCGCGATAGCCGCTGGC
>JAYRLR010000005.1:171347-455757 GCA_041905165.1 Mucilaginibacter sp. | reverse complement strand
TAAGGTTTGTGCGGCGGCTCCAGGTGTTAGCGCCATTCTTCAGCCTTGCGTTGGCTTTAATGCCAAGGTCGACCTGCTCAAGCGTTACGTAGTTTTGAAATAGCAGGAAGTTGAGCGTATCTCTGCCTAGCTTATAGCTTTCTATGCTATCCGCAATCAGCCGGCCTTTGATGATGAACAGCCGCGGCTTATACTTTACCGGTGCGCTCAGGTCATACTCAATAAAACCGTCATCCCATTCGTGCGAAAACACATCCGCCATGTCGGCAGGCTTCTCAAAGCTGTTGGCCGTTGTCCGGTCTGAGTCAGGGATTATCCCTGCACCCAGATAGAGCCCATAACCGTTTATTCTATATTCAGCCATTACTGCGAAATTTGTTGTTATAATTAATTGGATAATACCGGCGGCGTAGCTTGATTGCTCACGAAGTGCAGAACATTGTAGGAGTAAGAAACTGTACCGCCGCTGTGATGGATTTCTATATTGAAGCTATGGGTACATAGCCGCTTTTGGCGCAGCCTGTCACAATCCTTTATGTGAGTAAGCAGCACTTAGGAATTGATTTCAGCTTCCATCCGAGGGATATTCCTGACGAGTGTTTGATTATTAAATTTTAATGTTTTTGAACGCCTCCTCAATTTCTTCTTCTGTGGCCTCACCCTCTTGTGGCTTGTACTCATGTGCTGATTTGGCAGGGGTATGGCCGAGGTAGCCAAACACTGCTTCAATCTCTTCACAAGTTGCCTCTGCAATCTTTTTATCTTCCGCCTCCATAACTCAAAATCTAATACTTCCTTTCGCCGTTTGCACCCCACTTTACCGACGAAGCCTTAATTGTTACTTCCTTGTTGGGCTTAACCGTGAAAAATTCGTCAATGAAATGGCTTGCAACCCCCGCACCATCAAATGTTCTCAGGTCAAAGCCCAATGCGGTTAATTCGTCGCGAAACTCTTTAAGGCATGGCTGTAGCTTGCTCAGCACCTGGTATAGCTTGTGCTCTGCCGGGCTTTCAACATAAATTCTGCAGGCCCTGTCAAGGATCTGCTCTTCAGCCTCAGGCGTTATGGTAAGCTCACCGTCTTGATACGATATGTCGGCAAGGTGAAGGAATTGCGTCCGGTCCTTATCCTTACCGTAGGCGTATGGGGTTAAGTCAGTTTTTGTAAATGCGTCAGCGGCGGCAACAAATTCGTTAAATAAATCCTCTGTGCCCTCGGTAGCGATCTTTTGCAGCACGGGGTTAACAACACCTGACGCAGTGAGCTGATCTTTTACCGCGTTTGCGTACACCGAACGAAGGCTTTGCAAGTCTTGTTTTATGATTGAATCAAAAACCTCCGATGTAAGAGAGCCGACCTGCAAGGCGGCAAAAGCCTGCTCAACCTTCTTAAAGTTTTTGCTGAATTTGCTTAAGTCGCCTTTGATGCGTTCTAAAAGCACATCGTTTTGCTGAAGTAATATTCTGGTTGTACTCATGTTATTTTTGTTGTGATTGATACCGGATCACCTCGGCTAAACCTACTACCAATTGCCGGCAAACTTCTACCGAAGCGGTGTCTATTTCCTTTTCGATTCGCGGCAATGCTCTCTCGATTATGCTAAGGATTTTTTTACCCTTTTTGGGTCTGCCGGCCGGATTTCCCGACTGTCCCTTTTTGAAAGGCATTTCTATTGTTTTTTATTGTTATTATTGATAATCAAAGGTATATAAAGCGGATGGCCAGGTATAATTGATGGGCTTACCTTTGGGTAATGGAAAGATTTGCGTAAGCGTTTTACAAGTATGAGAAATCCAAACCTTCTTACTTATACTCCATACGTTACAGAGGTTTTTATTGGAGTTACATTTATACATGGCGCAACACAAATAACAATATTCAAATAATATAAATTGCAACTTTGTGCCAAGCAGCCGGTCTAATCAGCAGTGAGCAACCCAAACGAGAAAAATTTAACTGATCAACAGCTGGTAGCTGCCGTACTGCGTGGTGATCGCCATGCGTTTGGGTCGATCATTAAACGAACCGAGGGATTGGTTGCTCAAATCACTTTTAAGATGATCAACAGCCCTGGAGACCGTAAGGACGTTGCCCAGGAAGTGTACCTAAAAGCTTTTAAAAATTTATCCGGCTTTAAATTTAAATCCAAATTATCGACGTGGATCGGCCAGATCACCTACAATACTTGTCTTCATTACCTGGAAAAAAAGAAACTGGTTTTACTGGAAGACTTTGGGAAAGACGAAGAAATGCCGGAATACCAGATTAGTGAAGATCCACAGGATGGCATCGAAGAGCTACTGTTTGGTAAAGAACTGGCTGGCATCCTCTGGTCACAAATCAATGCCTTAAAGCCACTCTACAAAACACTGATATCTCTTTATCACCAGGAAGAACTGAGTTATACGGAGATTGCCGAGATCACCTCTCTGCCCGAAGGAACTGTTAAAAACTACATCTTCCGGGCAAGGAAAACTTTAAAAGAAAACATATTATCCAAATATAAAAGGAGCGAGTTATGACAACAGCACATCTAACCGAAAAGGAGATACAGCTTTATGTGGCTGAGCCGGATGCTATCAGCGAGAAACAAAAGGAGCATGTAATTGATTGCGCCTTTTGCCAGGCAAAAGCTGCAAATTATACGCTGCTTTTCAAGAGCATTTATAATACGCCAAAACCCGCCTTTGATTTTGACTTATCTGCACTGGTCATTAAACAATTGCCAGCACCTAAGGCCACTTTCCCATGGGCCGCCCTCCTGATTCCCATATTTTCTATTTTAGTTGTTGCCGTTTCAGTGTTCCTTTTCTGGGCTTCCATAATGGCAGTCATCAAGAGCATGTCGATCGTACTACTGGCAGCAGCAACAACCGGAGCAGTTGTCATCATGATTTTCCAGGCCCTTGAAATGCTGAAATCCCATCATAAGCAGATGCATGCACTATTAAGTACAAAAACATTGCAACTTTAATTTAGATGGCCGGTCTCATCAGATATAAACATTAAGAACATAAAACATGAAAAAAATACTCACAATAACCTTACTGCTGCTCACCACTATCGGTGCGCATGCGCAAGATGGCTATTACCCTTTAAGTGACAAAGGTACTTTCGAGGAGATGGTACGCAGTGTAGTAATCCTTGCGCTCATTTACCTGACGACCAGTTTCATCCTCTACATGATAAAGCTTTTTTTGGATAACCGGCTAAAGTCTAAGATGGTAGAAGCAGGAACGCCAGAAGAAGTAGTGGCGCAGTTAATAGCCACTCATAAAGACCAACGGAAAACCAGCCTGAAGTGGTTCTGCACGCTTTGTGGTATTGCTGCCGGATTAGGCGCAATTGGCTTTTTTCATCTTACTGACATTTATGCCCTCATGGCCGTTGCCTTGTGTTTAGCCTTAGGTTTTCTGGCAAACTTTTTTCTGCTAAGCCGTCTCGGCAAATAACATACACCTTCTTTGTTTAAAAATACAGTCCCCGATGGGCAGGGACATACTATGCCCGTTTTACACTATTAATGCTATTGAAAATGAAACAGAATACCTTAACTGCAATAGTTATCCTGCTGAGCTTGTGTATTGGAGCCGCCTTCTTTGTAAATCAAACACGTAACGGTAAAACGGAAGTATCATTAAAAGATACACCAACTCGCTTAACCTTCACGGCCTCCTTTAATCAGCGCTTAATGCCCGAGGTTACCCACTATATGGACAGCTGCAGTAGCGTGCTCCAAAAGGAAAAAGCCAACTTCCGCGTCCAAAGCTCAGAAGGAGAATTAAGGATTACAGCAGACAAACAGCTTAACTCATCAATCATCATGACCCGCATTAAAAAAATGTGTCAGGATATTGGCAAGGTGATTATGCAGCACTAATACATTCCCTTCTCACATTAACTAAAAACATTTTATGAAAATTTTTTTCATGGCATTTTTTGCCATAGGGCTTTGCTTTGCCCTAACTTTTGCAAATGCTCAAACGCTTGGCGGCAAAATAACCGGCAAAGTGCTTGATGAAAACGGCCGCTCTGTTGAGGGTGCCACCGTATCCCTCATCCGCGTTACAGATTCATTAACGTTAAAATATGAACTGGCTGCTGCCGATGGCAGCTTCCATTTCCAAATGGTTAAAGCAGGCGCTTACCGTGTCCGCGTCTCATCTACGGGTAAATTGCCTTATAAAAGTGAGCGCATTGATGTTGATACGCAGCACCTGCTCATTACGCTACCTGTTGTTGTAATGCACCCTGATACCAAAGCCTTACAGGAGGTGGTGGTTACCTCGAAGAAGCACTTTTTGGAGCAGAAGATAGATCGCACGGTTGTTAATGTGGATGCTATAATCAGCAATGCCGGAACTACGGCACTTGAAGTGCTTGAAAAATCGCCGGGCGTAAACGTAAGTGAAAACGGTGCTATCAGTTTGCACGGAAAAGCCGGCGTAACCATTTACATTGATGATAAGCCGACGCACTTATCCGGCAGTGATCTGCAAAACTATCTGCGTTCTATGCCTTCTACCATGCTGTCCCAGATTGAACTGATGACCAACCCGCCAGCCAAGTATGATGCTGCCGGTACTGGCGGCATAATTAATATCAAAACTAAAAAAACTAAGCTCTCTGGCTTTAACCTGGGCATAAACCTGAGCCTGCGCCAAAGCCGCTACACCGAAACCAATAACAGCATGGATTTTAATTATCGGAAAGATAAAGTTAATGTGTTTGGTACTTTGGCTTACACGGTGCGTAACAGCTTCAACGATATCGATATTGATCGGCAGTATTTTTATAATGCCGAGCAACCATCAGGCGCTTTCCGGCAAAACTCATACATCCGCAGGCGGGGCGATGGCTACAAAGCTACGTTAGGTATGGACGTTTTCACCTCGGCACAGACTACACTTGGCGTATTATTTACTGGCCTGGTCCGCTCACCCAACAACCGCAACAATAGCAAGGGCCAGTTGTATAATGCAACTAACCAGGCAGACTCATCAATCGTTTCACAAAACAATGAACAGGGTAAGTTTAAAAATGGCACAGCTAACCTGAACTATAAGCATACATTTAAAAAGGATGGTCCGGAGATCACGGCCAACTTGGATTACCTGGCTTTTTCCACCGATAATGATCAGGTGTTTTTGAATAAAAATTACAATGTTGCAGGCAAGCTGTCATCTGCTGATCAGCTTAACGGCAGCCTGCCCGGTAGCATTCATATCTATTCAGCCAAAGTAGATTATAATCAGCCTATAGCTAAGAGCTGGAAGCTCGAAACGGGTGCTAAAAGCAGTTATACCAATACCGATAATCAGGCTGATTATGTTAACATCATAGCCGGTAATACTATTCCGGACTATGACAAAACCAATCATTTTTTGTACAAGGAGGCTATCAATGCCGGTTATCTCAACCTGAACAAAGATTTTAAACGATTAAGCATTCAGGCTGGTTTACGTTTGGAGAATACAGATTCGCGTGGGCATCAACTTGGAAATGTGCAAAAACCAGATTCATCTTTTAACCGCAATTACACAAGCCTGTTTCCAACCTTATATCTCCTGTATAAGCTGGATACATTGGGAGATCACCAGTTAAAACTGAATTATGGCCGCCGCATTGATCGCCCTTACTATCAGGACCTGAATCCTTTCATTTCTCCGTTAGACAAATACACTTACTATACTGGAAATCCTTATCTGCTACCTTCGTATTCTAAAAACTACGAGTTAGGTTATATTTATAAAGACCGGATTTCAGTTACGTTGAGCTATATGGATATAGGCAACAGGGTAACAGAGACCATAGATATACGTAACGGTTATTATTACGACAAGCCGGGAAATATTGGCAATACTAAAATCTTTGACCTCAATGTAGACGCCGGTTTTGACCCGACTGCCTGGTGCAGCCTGCAATTGAGCGGCGATGTGTGGCAGATCCATCAACGGAGTGATTTTTACACTGGAACTTTGGCTAATCATAGCACAAGTTTTTCAGGACAAGCTTTACTACAGTTTAAACTTAAAAAAGGCTGGACCTTGCAGACTGACGGAAAATACCAAGGCAGACAAACAGACGCTCAATTTCTGATCGCAGCCAGAGGGCGATGGAATGCAGCGGTTTCAAAAGTACTATCACCCATGGCAACGCTTAAATTCAGCGTCAGTGACCTGTTATACACCAATATTAACAAAGGCACCATTGGCAACCTGTACCAGACCAGTGCCAATTTTCAGACACTGTCCGATTCGCGTGCTGCCTTATTGACTTTAAGCATGCGCTTTGGAAAAGCAGTTTCCGGTCAGCGTAAACACAATCAGACAGGTGCCGGTGAAGAAAATAGCAGGGTGAAAAACTGAGTAAAGGTGGTGATGGATAAACCTAATTGTCTTATGAAATGGCAATTGTAAGATCAACGAGCTTTCCCTTACATGTAAACGAAAAAGCTATAATTAAAAAGTCATACGCATTAGATCAGTCATTAAAAGGTTCGAGTTTAATCCTATTGGGGGCGCGGTTGATCCGAATAACACTTATAACGCTTTGCCATTAATGCTTACCGGCTTAAATACCTGTTCATTCATGTAGTTTTCCATCATTGCTTTATCAGTTAGTTTATGCTGGTACCAAAAGTCGTAAGAGCCGGCAACAATACCCACATTTGGTACATATACAAATCTGTCGATACCACGGTGACTATTGCTTGCATCAGTTACCCGCCAGTCTGTAAATGTCCAGAACTTATAGCCGGTAAGGCTTCCGATTTTAACAGGACCTGAGTAAAACAAAAGCGGTCTTTCAAGAGGGCGTACCAAAGCCGAGCCACCGGTTGCCTTTGTTGAGGCAATAGTGTTGCAGGAGTATTCGCCTTGTATTTTTAAATTGCGGTCTTCATACTCCTTAGTTGTTATCGGGGGCGAAAGCGGATTGATGCAGCCAATAATTGTGACGTTTGGAAACATAACCTCCTGGCTAATCACCCAAAAAAATTCAGTGAGGCAGGTTTTGGGGATATAATATTTCCCCTGTCGTTTGATCGCAATTTGTATATCACTTCTCTTTAAAGGGGAATAGTTATACCCGTAAGATCTGCTACATGTTTTATAGGCTGATATTAATGTATCATGTAAAGCGTTTGCTGTAATATTGTTCTCCGATACTTTACTTTCGTCAGCAGGTACCCAGTTCTGCCCATCCTTGAATGGGAGTGCCGAGAAGAGTACAAACGTGCTATCACCCAAAAACACATTAAAAAGTTCTGCTCCGTTGTCCAGGTGCACAGTGGTGACTATGTATTTACTGGTATCAATCTTATCTAAACAGAAATACTTAACAGATTCCGTCCCCTCGTGGCTTTCTGCTTGCGCCATAGCGCTGTAGTTAAATCCAGCAACAAAGAGTATCAGAACCCAAAATACCTGTTTCATTTATAACGCCGTATTAAGTTAAACAAACCGCAATAATCGCATTAGTGTTTAGACCATGCGTTTATAAAAATGCTCATTTAATTATGTCGTCTCCAAGATATTGCCTCAATAAATAATCGCCTATTAGTTTACTTACAGAAATACTGATTATCATTTGATAATCAGTAATCAGATTGACATAATAAACTGCCCAGATCTGTACTCTATTTCTAAAATATAGTTAATTTACAATCGTGCCACGATCCTTTATCCATAATCGTACTTTCGTGGCCTCAAAGTCACCATCCATTGGCTGTACAATATAAATATAGGTAGGAAGTTTTTGAGGACTTAGATAACGGGCCTTTAAGTGGAGTATTAAATCATACAGTGCTACAGTTTTTATATTTTTGAATTTTTGTTTAGAAATTCGAAAATGTATTGTAGGTTTTTTGGAATATAAATAAAGTCGTTGATTTTCTTCAATACAAGGGCAGTTTATATAATAAAAAGCATAAACCCCTTCAGGGTGAATTAACCACATTCTATCTTTCACGGGTGTTTTTGCCGTATCAAGCAAGTAATATATGGATGTAGTGTCGCTATTTTGCGCAAACAGATGCATAGGAAACGTTCCCGCTAACAAAATGAAAACTCCAAAAAATATCGTTTTCTTTTTAAGGGCAGTTTGCTGTAGGTAATTTTTCATTTGCAGGCGCAATTAGATTCAATAGCCAATAAGTATCAAGTTGATTGTTGGGAATTTGACATGTTTTTTTAACTAAACCAAGTAAAATGTCTATTAAAAGTGATCTTAAAACGTATAAATTTTGAGCAGAATTTCATATAAAGTCTTACCATTATTCGTTATTTTCTATACCATCCAGAAACATAAATGCTTTTTGTAAATAAGTAATATCAATTATCTATAAGACTACTGATAATTATTGTTTAATTCTTTCTTGATCTATGGATGGTTCTTGGTTTACAAGCAAAAAAGCTCTTTGTTTGACATATGAGCCTCCCAATAAACGTACGATATACATCACATATTTGTTATTAAAATCTCTACTATTCTCTTTAATATAGATGAGTAAGTTACTAAGATTGGTATAAGGTGCCTTTGAAATCCTGTCTATTTTTTCTGTTCTTTTATTACCGGTTACAAATTTCGGGTACTCCCCAAATTGTAAACATGGGCAAGTGATCTTGTAGGTAATTCGGGGTCCTTCTTGCTCAATTTGAACAAGCCTGTCATTTAATGGCACTTTGGATGTATCCACCATGTAGTATAATGTATCTTTCACCATGCCTTTTTGTCCGAATGCATAATTGACGCATAGAGTTGCAACAACTGAGAAAAGAAAAATATTCTTATTCATGTCAAAATTTTTAGTTACAATCTGTAGTTGCAAGCCGTGATTGTAAGGGTGCATTTAATTGAGCTGTATAAAAAGTGTTTAAATCTTGAGAGGTTATAGTGTCATGGCTTATTTCGATTATTTTGTCATTTAATGGTGTAACAACGGTATCAATCAAATAATATAATGTGTCTTTTTTATAGTTTGCCCTGAGGCCTCGGGCTGAATCCCAATGAGCGAGGCAAAAAGAATTACCGTAAAACAATTTAGTTTTTTCATGATATTGAAATTTGCCTGTTGGTATCATCTTATCTACGCAGATTCCGCCCCCTCGTGGCTTTCTGCTTGTGCAAAAGCGCTGTAGTTAAATCCAGCAACAAAGAATATCAGAACCCCAAATAACTGTTTCATTTATAACGCTTATTGAATAGGCTTTCTGGATATACGATCAACTATAAAAAAGGGCTGCTTTATTTCATAATAACCTTCAAATACGATACACCTGAAATATAGCGGCTCAGTTGGCGCTGCATCCCATAGCTTCAACGATTCTTCACCGAAATCTATATTGGATACCAAATATACTTTATTGCAACCATGGCGCTTAATAGCAATGCCGGATGAAAGGTAATGAACGTCCTTGCCTAGTTTTTTTGCAACTTTTAATGCGTTTTCAGATAGGTTTATCTTACTATTTGCGGTTTTTATGCCAGTGATAATAATGGTATCGGTGCCGTTTTTAAAAGTAAGGTTTTCTAAAAAATCACATTTTGCTGTATCTGTCTTTTCCTGTCCCAACGCAGTCATTATACTATACAGCAGTATTATAAGTATTGTACACGAAATTTTCATTTTTATTGATGAATGCTTTTTCTGATTTGCGTTACAACATAGGCGTGTCCTGTTGGATTATTGCCACAATCTGTTTGGCTTCTTCCTGTGATAATTCCTGTTGAAGAGTTATAATATAATTTATTTGCTGCGCTTGCTCCAAAGCGGTTTGGTTAGTCGAGCTGTCAAAAAAGCTAATGTATTTCCCATTTGAATCTGTTCCTGTTCCTATCAACACAATGAAATGATCTGTAATGTAATCTACATTGCGATTATTTACACTATTGTAAGCATCGGCTCCCGCAACTACGGGTATACCGTTAGATAGAGCATTAAATAGATAGTTTAATGCTTTCTTTGTTCTGGATAAATTTACACCATTTGCGTCATACGTTTGAAAAGTTTGACCCGTTGGATCATAACCAGAGCATGTATATCCTTTTTTAGCTATTTGTTCCTTTGCTAAGATTAGGCAATTAACGATGTTACCTGCTGCGTCATTTCTTAACTTTACGAAATCTTGAGGCTGTAAAACCGAAGGGGTTGTCGGCCAAGGTGTTCGGTTTTGATATTCGGTGTCAGGATTTGGATCATTCAAGATGATATTGTCATTTATATTACCCCAATTCACGTCGTCGTTATCCAACTCTATGTTGTGTTCTCCCCCCATACCCGTATTACCACTGGACCCACCGCTACCACTACCTGATCCGCTACCAGAGCCAGTGCCACTGGTGCCTGCATTAGGGCAATATGTATATAAGTAATAGTTATGGATACTAATGATGCAACCACCAGAGGTAACAACATCCTGGTGCCATACGAATACACAGCCTTCTGGAGCGGTACTGCCCGGGAAACTGTGGTTCATAGGCTGAACGGGAGTGCAATAATCATTTACCTTTAATCCCGGTCTGCCAGCAAGCACTTTGTTGCTTTTTAGAGCATGCATGTCACCAGTGACTATTCTGGCATCGTGATTATTTTTTTTACCATTGCTAAATGAAGTACTGTAAACAAAGTGATAGTTTACATCGTAAGTCAGTATGCTTCCGTTAAAGCCTGCGATCTCATTCCGATCGTAATTTTTAAGTAATAGGTCAAAATTGTCGTTCACGTTATACTTGTTGCCAATGAGCTCTACAATACGGCCATCAGACACATTGCTGCCGTTAGCAGTAAAAACAAAAAAGCGGCGTGCAGTTATATCGAGGTTATCAATATGTTGTTCAGGAGCGGGCACCAGTATCAACGTTTTACCGGAGGTTGATTTAACGTCCATCCATCCTCCCATAGCGCCTTCAGTTTTTCGATGCCGTCCGTTTCCAGGTGCTGAAGGTACCATATTTAAGCTGATTCGAGTGTCATGGAAGGGGCGCTGTCACGGTCGTGAATATAATTGTCAATATCTCGGCGGCAGGCAAATAATAGCAGGCAGATGCCAGCAAACAAGGTAAGTACCCATAGGGTATTTTTTTTCATGATAAAGGATAGAATTTAGGCGTGAAAAGTATAAGATTTGATGTTAAAATGGCTTTGCACTTGCGTGCAATATTACTGCTATGGTAAAGCAGGAACGCTAAAAGAATTTGTTTTTTGCATAAAGATTTCGGTTTAGAAAGGTTTGTTTTAACTTAGGGTTATAATACAAATTTATAAACAAATTTATCTTTTGCAATAGTTTATAAATATTAACCAAACTATACCGTGTTACCTAAACTCAAGTTTTATTTCTTGCGGCAAAATGTAAATTTCAATAAAGAAAAGAGCCTCTTTTTATTTATCGGCATTATGGCAGCTCTTTTATATTTTAATTTTTGGTGGCTATATAAATTGGAAGTATTACCGGGTTTACACGGAGACGAAGCCTGGTTTGGCCTGCAGGCCGTTAAATATGGTCAGCAAGGTGTTACGGGTTATCAGGGTATGAACAACTATACCGGCATACTCGAGCCCCTTATGGCATCGGCTTTTTTCAGATACCTGGGCATAGGCGTGATACAGTTACGCATAGGAGGCGTTATTGCAAACTTCATGGCGTTGCTAATGTTCTCTATTGTTTATTTGCGAAATGGGCAATCCAGGGCGCTAGTACCATTTTTATGGGCAATTTGATTAATTAATTAATGTAAAAACAGTTGTTGGATTCATGTTTGGATTAACTACATTGTTACTGTAGCTATTATTTGACTGTTGACTTTTCCAAACGTTGTTATGCAGACGTTTTCTTAATGGCGTCAAATAGGTGGTTATATCTTGACGCTTTTCACCTCTAAGGCCTCGACATTCTTTTCCAATCCCTCGATAGCCTTAACAAGGTGGTTTTGGTTAAGTTCCATAAATACTGATGTATTTTTAAAAACCTTCTACCTGTTCATTGATCTTAGCAGGATCGTTGATAAGTGATGACTGTCGGCGCGCTGAGTTTGTAGGTCTGCCATCGCATGTAGCTAACCAGTTTTGATTCAGGTTATACTTGGTGACAAGCTGGGCAAGAGTAGATGCTTCGGTCATTTTCTTTTTATTATCAGTAGATCGGGGTTTAATAATTATTTAATTGAATAGGACTCTGTACAACTCCGTTATTGTTAAAAAGAAACATAAATCGGCCAAGTACTTTATTTCCGTAGCTGTTATTGCTATAGCAATCCAAATAGATTTTATAATAAGCAATTTTTTTCTCTTCTTCAGGACTTAAAGTAGATAAAATTTTTCGTATAGTATCAAGCGAAGATTTTGTGTCAGTAAATTTTTTTAACATTGTTTCTATTTTTTCATTTTCATACTTTAAAGATTGAATTGATATTTGATACCTTTTGTCGGTTGTATCAGTTCCTTTAAATTCTATATTATGTTTTTTAAGGCTCCACCTGTAATTAGATAACGCGTTTTTATATTCATTCCCAAATCCGGCAGTGTCTAAGTCCTTTAAATTATAAGTTAAGGTTTCGTATGTTTCCTTTAATGCTTCCTTGTTACTAATTGGGATTGCAAAGCATTTTAAAATCTTATAGCTATATGGGTCTTTGAAGTTTAAAGGAACATAATAAACTTTAAACCAATTCTTTGCTTTGATCTCAATCGATTGAGCTTTAGAGGTTGACTTTTTTGGGCGTTTGTTTTGTGCAGGCGCGTCAACGCAGTTAATCAATATATATATGATTGTGAATGTAATAAGTCTTAAATTTTTTTTCATTGGTTAAGTTATTTATCTACTTTTTGAACTACATTAAATATCTGCTCTACATCATTCAGATGGAGCGTCTCGTCAGGATAAATTTTTATCCGGGTTCAACGAGTGAATAGTGATGGTACCGCCATCGACATCATGTTCTATGATCTGCATGACAAGAATAAATAGATTTTCGCTTGAGTGTTCCATTTAAATAGAATTGCAGTTGTATAGGGTGGGAGCCATAGGAGAAGGTTTTCCCCTTGAAAAGTCTAACCTTTAAATTAATGCTCATTTGATTATTTGTAGCGGTGTAACATGGTGTCTGAATTACCTATAAAAGACGTTACGAATATATGCTAAAAAATTTAGTAAAATGGAAATTAAATAAAAATGGCGCAATTTTTTTTATCAAGTTGCGCCATTTTTAACCATTATGGTGATCCCGTTTGGATTCGAACCAAAGACCTACTGCTTAGAAGGCAGTTGCTCTATCCAGCTGAGCTACGGGACCATGTAATTGCGCGATGTGGTATCGCTTATTTTTGAACGGTGCAAATATAAGCGTTTTTCTATCACCTGCAATGTGCTTGTTTTATAATATTACCTGGAGGGAAGGCCTGGGGCTTATTATATAATATTAAATACCAAATTAATGTATGATATAATATTATCTATTACGCAAATTTTATATAGTATTATTTCAAATTATGCATAAAATAAAAGTCCCCTTACACTCGCTGCTTGGGGACTTTCAACCTAAACCTTATCACATTAGTAAGTATGAACTTACTTAGTTCTGCAAAAGTACACTATAATCTTATATATACAAGCTCAGTAATGTAACAATCTTTATAGTTTGATAAAAAAATGGTAAAATAATACTTAAATAACTGATTTATAAATCGATAAAAAATGAAATATTTTTCATATTTTTTCAAAAAGATAGATAGATGCTATAAACGCACAAGTAGCTTATTCGCCAAATATTCCCTATATCTTGCTTATTTAATTATTTACAGGGAAACATTTTTATTTCTTCAACAGCACTTTATCAGCGGTTTCATCAGTCCCATCAACAGGGCCGTCCAGCTTAAGCCCTAATAGTTTTATGGCAATATTGTAAACATTCACATTCTTAAAGGGCTTCACAGTTATGCCTTTTTTAAAGTCGGGGCCCCAGGCAAAAAATGTGGCGTGCATATCTTTCACAAGGTAAGGGTCAAAACCGTGCCAGCCGGGCTTAATGGTTTTGTGGTATACGTCAAAAACCTTGGGCCAGCGCGGCCTTATCAATATATCGCCCATGTGATGGTAACGGTCGTCGTTACTGCGGTAATGCAAACGCGATGGCATATTGGTTTTTAAAAACACCTCGTAATCTTTGGCCTTCGTTTTCAGCTCTTTGAACGTTTGCGCTATATCAGCCCCGGGGCGCGCGTATAATTCCAGAAGCACGCCATCGCCCGATACATCAAACTTTGTGGTATCAATGGCAGGTATACTAAGCGGGTGATCATTGTCGACCCGGGTCATGCCGTGATCGGCTACAAATATGTAGTTCACATTTAATCCCGTTTTACTTACAGCCTTTGTCAGCTCATTTATAACCGAATCTACGTAAAGCACTTCTTTTTCTGTCTCGGGCGAATCTGGTCCGTAATAATGACCGGCGTGGTCTACTTCGGGCATGTAAAAAGTGATCAGGTGCGGCCGTTTTTCAGGCGGTAGCTGCAGCCACCGGGCTACCTTTTCAATACGATCGCGTATACTGATGTCGGTACTGTAATTATAATAATAGCTTGGTTTAAAACCCTGGATATTAGCTTCAGAGGCTACCCAGTAAAAGCTGGCAGACTGCATTTGCTGTTTGCCGGCAAGCACCCACAGTGGCGTACCGTGATACCAGCTACTATCGGCCACCGCAGCTTTATTTCCCATGTTATAGGTCTGCCGGCGCTGTTTATCAAAATAGGTGTTATGTACCAGGCCATTGTGCGATGGGTATAAACCAGTGACCATAGCATAATGGTTCGGGAACGTTAATGAAGGGTAGGAGGGTATCATGGATTTTGCGCGGACACCCTTTGCGCTTAATGCCAAAAGATGGTTCGCCTTGTATTTCCCGGCATAATCATACCTGAAACCATCTGCCGAAATCATGATAAGATATGGTTTGCCCTGTTGTTCGGCACTATTGGTACGGCCGGGAACAATCTGCTCTGAAGTATCAACCTGGCTGTAAGCAGATACGAAACTCAACAGCGGTAGTAAGAGAAAGAAGAGGCGCTTCATATGGTGCAAAATTAGCCCGATATTGTTAAACAGCCGCTACCTGCCTGTTAAATGAAAGTAATAATGCTGTGATGATCAGCCCTGGATGAGCAATCAGTTCATGCGGTTGTCGGCCACGAAGCCCTTAAGCATCTGGATGGTGGCGTTACGCTTCTCCTTGTCTAAAAAACCTGGCTTGGCTGGGTCGCTATAACCGGCAAACATCTCCAGTATTTCATTATTAACGGATGCAAAGCCCATCGCCCAGTCGCCAAATGTACGCTCAGTAATGGGTGACGCTACAAGTTCTATAATGTTTTTATGCCTGGTATCAAGCAGTATACGGCGGTAAGTTTGTCCTATCATATCCCGTTCGCCTTCCAGCACTTGCAAAAAAGTACCTTCGGCATAAAGCAGCATACCGGTTATGTTATTATTATGGTTAAGCTCGCGGCTAACTATTAATATCTCTGTAAGCTCGTATTCGGTAAACAGCTTCATGGCTGTACTTACATATATCACCTGATATAAATTCATCTAAGGGTTGTTTTATGGCGATGCCTGCAATTAAGCAGTATTGTTCATTTTGTATTACAGGTGCAGTTGCAAGGAGTCATACGCCAGTTCAATATCATCCGGTAACTCCTCCGATATTACATGGTGTTTTCCCAGCCGGTGACTGATGTGCGTAAAATATGTTTTACCGGCGCCAATGGTTCTGGCGAATGCAATAGCCTCATCAAAAGTAAAGTGCGAGATATGGCTTTGCTTTTGCAGCGCATTCACCACCAGAATTTTTGAGCCTTTAATTTTTTTAATTTCTGCAGGCGCTATGGTTTTGGCATCAGTTATATAAGTAAAATCACCTATTCTGAAACCGAGCACGGGCAACTTGTAATGCATTACACCAATTGGCGTAATATTGATGCCGCCTATGGTAAAATTCTCGCCGTTATGGATGGTATGTATATTTATCTGCGGTATGCCCGGGTACCCGGCATTGTCAAAAATATAGCTGAACTCGCGTTTAAGCGCTTCCTGCACGCGGGGTATGGCATAAATATCAACCGGGCCTTGCTGTACGTAGTTAAAGGCTCGCACATCATCCAGGCCGGCAACATGGTCCTTATGTTCATGGGTAAACAGGATGGCATCCAGGTGCTGTACGTTATTGCGCAGCATCTGGTACCTGAAATCGGGACCAGAGTCAATCACAATGGTTTTGCCCGCCACCTCAATCATTACTGAACTGCGCAGGCGCTTATCATGCGGGTCATGCGAGGTGCATACCTCGCAGTTGCAGGCAATTACAGGTACGCCCTGCGATGTTCCGGTGCCTAAAAAAGTAATGGTCACAGTTGCAGGTTGGTTTGTTTAAGCTGATGCAGAAAAGCTATTTGTTTCTCATCAAGCAGTTTATGGTCTATTTCGAGCTCTCGGGTAAGGTCGGCTAATGATTGTATGCGGCTCTCCAGGTTAGAGAACTTATTTACTACAATCATTCTGCTGTTTTGCAGCAGGCAGGCGCCGGTTTTAAAGTTGCCTTTCTCATAACGCACCTTGTAACCGCTGCTTTTGAGCAGCAGCTCCAGTTTTTCGAGCGTATGGTTGGTTACAGACAACATAATTAATGCACAATGGAAACGCGTAGCGCGCCGCCCTCAAAAATATAAAAGAATATAAACGCCGACGATGTTTGCTAAAAAGTTTTTGTTTTGATGATAAAACCATGATTTTTGAGCAGCCAAGAACATCAGGGTTATGCGTATAAATATATTGGGCGCTTCAGGAGCAGGGGTAACCACCCTGGGCCGCGAACTGGCCATTAAAACCGGCTATCCCTATGTGGATAGCGACGACTTTTACTGGGACAACAATGCAGATACCGCTTTTACTGTGCGCAGGGTGCCCGATCATCGCAATCAGTTATTGTTGACAGAGCTGCGCAGCCATGGTAACTGGATAGTTGGCGGGCCTTTGATGAGCTGGGGCGTACTGGAGCACATCAGCTTTGACCTCGTAGTGTTTTTGAAGATTCCGCATCATATACGCATGAGCCGCTTAAAAAAGCGCGAACATGAACGCTATGGCGATATCATTTACCACGACCCCGTGCGCCATCAGCAATACATTGATTTTTTGAACTGGGCTGCCGGGTACGATGATAATACCACACCAGGCAGCCGTACATTACGTAATCAGCTTAACTGGCTCAAAACTTTAACCTGCCCGGTGCTCACCATCAGCGGTGATACTACTGTGGAAACGCGAACGAACCGGGTACTGAATCTGTTGAAGACAACGCTGTAACCTTGGCTTTTTCGAGCCCTTCCACAACACTTTGTATTTGTTGTTTAAGGTGTCAAACTCCATCAGGCGCTCGCCATGGCATCGGCCTCTTGTTCGGCTTGTGCCTTAAGTGCCTCGCGGTGTTCTTCTTTTAAATCTTTGATCGTATCACGGTAATCTTCTTCCAGATCTTTCAGGTCGTCTTTCATCTCCTTACGTGCATCACGGCGCTCCTCAGCATCGTCATAGTCGCCGTTTTTGTACTCGTCAATAATTTCTTTGCGACTGGTATTGTAATTGGATTCTTCGGCAAGTAGTTGCATATCAAACTGAAATTGAGACTGCAGGCGGTTAAGCTTACGCTGGTTGCGCGCTACATTATCTTCGGTTGGATGTTCTAACACTTCTATCAATAATGCCGACATACCCTTATACCAATCCTTCAACACTGCCCGCATTTTGCCGCTGGCTACCTGGTCGTTGAATTTATAGGATGATGGGTTGTTCATCTCTTGGGCCGACTTGCGTAGGGTGGTAATCAAGCTGTCGCGCGTTGCCTTAGGCAAACTCTTTAGTGCGTAAACATTTGGGTTTTGAAAATCAATTGCAGGGGCATTTGTTTGCGCCATAGCAGATGCAGATATAACGGCCACTGCTGCGAGTGTAAGTAGTGTCTTTTTCATGATAAGAAGGAATTTTGTATAAGTTGATTTCAGGTTTGATAAATGTACACCTAAAAGGTTTAAAGTAAAACTAAAAAAGGCAAACGAGCTTGACGTTTGCCTTAAGGTATTCCGTTACACTTTAGATTCTTAGGTGTTTCAGTTTATTAAGTTATACTCTTTTATTAAAGCCGAAGCAGGCAAGTGCAGCAACTTGCTAAACTTTCGGATCATGGTAAGAGAGAGGGGTTGCTTATAGTTTAATACTTTGCTTACCGTACCTTTGTCTCCGTATATAGCGGCAAGGTCAGCAGCCCTGTACCCAAAGTCTTCCATTCTTATTTTTATCATTTCAACTGGGTCCACATCAGGTAAGTCCCAAGTGTTGTTTTCGTAATTTTGAATTAAGTGTGCCAGCAAAAGCTTTTCCTCATGCAGAGTTCCGGTTGTAGCATACTTTATCTCTTCATACCTTGCAAGAGCCCTTTCGTGCTCCTGATCAGTTTTAATTAAAAACCATTGTGGCTTTTTTTCCATCTTTAAACTATTAACAATCTTAAATGGTAGAGGCATCCACGTGATCGTATTCAGCATGTGTGCCAATAAACCTAACCTCTACGATTTGGTCAACGTAATCAACTTCTATAATCAGCCGGTATTTGTTACCGGTGATTTTAAATCGTGCTCGTTTTGAAGGTATCAGTTTTGCTTTAGGAAATTCAGCTAAGATATCAGTGCCCTTTTCCCAATTAGCTTCCTGCACAATTCTACGCCAAGTACTAATGCTGTTAGCCGCGTCCGCGTGTTTTTTGGCAAAATCCAGTAATTTTTTTTGATTGATGATGACCATCGTAAATAAGAGTTTTGTTATTCATCAGCGATCTCCTTTTTCCTTTTTTACTGTTTAACTTATTTGACAATTTTTACAAACATCGCTCGAACAGGATTTTCCTGGTCTATTTACGCAAATATAATAAAAAGTTGGTATTTTAACAACTCCACAAAAATTAAAAGGCAGACGATTGCTCGACTGCCTCAATTATTAAAAATGTTCTCCTTATTTACCTCAAGTCTACCACCTCAACGCCAGGATACTTCTTAGCATCAAAGCTGTACAGCGCCGGTGCTACCGGTGGGTTAGGGGTTACACTTTTTAAGGTGTACTGGTATTGGTTGCCGCCTCTGTCAAAAACGGTAAGGCTGTTTATCTGATTCTTCGCCTTATCTATAAATAAACGAAGCTTAAAAAACTGTGCGTTCTCAGCTTCGGGTGTAAGCTCTATAACCTGGCAGGTAACGCCTTTTACTTTCTGAAGGCCTGTATAAACGTATTTGTAGCCCTTCTCATATATGGTAAATATCTTGGCCGGGTTAAAGCTGTCATCGCCCTGGCCGGCATCGTTTACCTGTACTTCTTTATCATCAACCAGGTAGCTCCACTGGGTTTTACCATCGCTGATGATCTCTTGTGTTATAGCCGATTTTTTCCCCGCCGGCTCATATAAGCTGATGTGGAATTTATTGCCTTTTACATCCGAAAAGAGCGTGCCGGTTTGTGTTTGTACTATGCCTGCCTGCTTGTTATTAATGGTAACGGCAAACTCAGTTTTAAGCGCTTTGTATGAGCGGTACTTTTTGCTGAGGCCGTTTAAAATGGTACGGGCATCGCCATCCTTTTGTGCATATGCACCTGCACCGGTAACAAGTATCAGGAGTAATAAAATAACTTTTTTCATGATTTTTAGTGTAACCTATCAACAGTATATTCAGTTGAGGGTTTTAACGCCTCTTCGCTTTATTGTTAGAGTGATAAAATGCCCCCAGGTTTAATGTTGTTTTTTGTGGAGGAACAGTGTGGCTGGTATTTTAGCCGGCACATCATTAACATGCTGTAAAACCACCAGTGTATCAAGCTGCCCGGCTTTCCACTTAGATAGCATATCATCATAGTAGAAACTTCCGGGGTTGCCTGATTGCCCGCCCGGTAAAATACCGTATGCCTGCATTTTTGGCCCGGTTTGTACTACCATACGCCACGATGGGCCGTGACCGTCAATCAGCGCGTTAACAGTGAGTCCGTTACCCGGTGTGGCAAAGTTGCCTGAGCCAAAGCCCGGCAGGTTGGCCAGGTGCGTTACCTCAAAAGGTTTTACATGCCCCCATGCCCAATTGCGGGGCTTGCCATGCAAGCGTTCCAACTCATCTACCGCAGCTAAGAAAGAACTGTTAACTACATCTGCTGCCGTTTCCACATCTTCCGTTGCAGGATTATCAAACCAAACAGATTTCGGTTTTCTGGCAATGAGATCAAGGGTAACATCACGGCTGGGTTTACGCAGTACTGTATTCTTTTTATTAAAGCGTGGATTCCAGATCTGGTCAGACAACTTTTGCCACCAAACAAAAAAGATGCTCGCACCCGCGGAGTTGACGCGGTAGTGCATGTCCCACTTTTTTAAAATGTTTAATGCCAGTTGCTGTGTATTATCCAGCTTGGTCGTATCAATATATGGGATGAGTGTAGGCAGGGCATCCTGAGCGGCAATGCTGTAGTCATCCAGTTGGAGTATGCGCAGGCTGTCGGCAGTAGCATTTTGCATTAACGCAAGGCGGTCATTTATGCGCTTGCCACGCTCATAAACCGCAAATTGCCAGTTGATATAGTAAGGGTAAGTAGCATCCGTAGGGAACTGGTTGGCTGAACTTACAAAACCGCGCGGCGGGTTTTTAACCGTAGGATTTTGAGCGTAAGGAATAAAACCCTTCCAGTCGTTTCCGGCATCTGTGCCGTCCATTATAAATTTACCCTGTTCCGGGTATTTTAAAGGTATTTTACCATTAGAGGTGATGGCGATATCCTTGTTGGCATCGGCAAAAATGAAGTTCTGTGCCGGGGCAATGTAATACTTTAAGGCTTCGCGGTAGTCTTTGTAATTGGCTGCACGGTTGAGCAAATAAAATGTCTTAAACTCATCCGACTCCTCATGCGCAATCCAACGCAGGGCGTTGCCTATTGGAATGTTATCCGGCGCTTTTTTTGATTTCTTACTATCGCTTTCGTACACCACCGGACCGTGATGGGTATAGATGACAGTATCGTAGACAGTTTTGCCTCCGCGCACTTCAATCTTTTCTATCCGGCGTTTTACTTTGTTCCAACGGTTGCGGTACCAGTACTCATTGCGCTTATTGTCTTTAAATTTAATCTGATACCAGTCCAGCACTGCTGCATCAACATTAGTTACGCCCCAGCTTATCTTATCATTAAAGCCGATAACCACGCCAGGCGCTCCGGGTAACGATACGCCATACACGTTTACGCCCGGCGCATGCAGCTGAATTTGATACCATATAGACGGAAAAGTAAGATTAAGATGCGGGTCATTAGCCAATATAGGGTAACCGCTGGCTGTTTTACTGCCGCTAATAGCCCAGTTGTTGCTGCCGATACCTTCCCGTCGCGCTTGGGTTTTAATATTCTCAGTTTGCTGTGCAATAAAACTTTTTGAAGGCTGGGGGATATGCAGGGGTGTAAAATTCCAGGGCGTGCCTGCCGGGATGATAGGGTCATCGTGCTGGGGCCGGTCCGGGAATAATTCCTTTACAGCATCGGTGCCAAAAACCTTTAAATTGTTGGTCATGGCAAACTGGTCGCTGCCACCCGCCAGTGTTTCTGACATGAGTTTGAGCAAATAAGCACAATCTATAGGCTGCCATGGCTCAGGCTTATAATTTAATAACTTATACTCTATGGGGTATTTACGTACATTTAGTGAGGCGATATAGTCATTAATACCCTCGGTGTAAGCTTCGATCACACCACGCATTACACTGTCCTTCATGATGGCTTTCAGCGTATTTTCTGCGCCGTAACCCATACCCATACGCCGTTTGGTGCGGTCAACTTCCAGCGCCTTTTCGCCTACCACTTCTGACAGCCGGCCCGATGCACTGCGTGTTTGTATATCCATTTGCCATAGCCTGTCGCGCGCGGTAATGAAGCCCTGCGCATAGTACAGGTCATGCTCGTTATCGGCAAAAATGTGCGGAATACGCCTTTCATCAAACTTGATAACAACTTCACCGCTTAGGCCGGGCAAAATAATATCCTGCGTGCCTAAAAGCGAGTGGTCATTTTCTGCATTTTGCCAGAAACCCGTTACCGGGTTAAGGAAATTGGCGAGAGGAGGCACATCACCAAAAGGCGTTTGTAAAGCCCACAGCAATGCCGCTGTTACAATTATGGAAAGTAAGGCCTTTATAAACTTCATGCACTGAGTTTTAATACCGTATTGCTTATACCTGTTAAAGATATTGTTTTAGGCTTTTTTGTTCGTTTCTTACGCTGCTTTTTCTGTGTTTTGTTTTTACGGAACTTCCACGGCGGCGTAGGATTGGGATCCTGCCATAATCCGAGGCGTGCATCGCGGGCTTGTTCCTGCAGGGCCGCCAAAGCAGGGTCGTGCGAGTAAGCGGTGTATTCCCATGCAAAACCATTTTTCACCAGCTCGTGATTCAGGTTGCGGCCATCAGCCAGTATCACGTTAGCCACCGTGCGGCCGTATTGGTCTTTCTGGTTGCCTTCGATGGTCACATTTTGCCCAAAGCATTGCTCTGCGGTAAACTGCCTTGCGCGGGTTCCGTACGCCTGGGCTTTCTCCGGGCAGTCAATATTGGCAAGGCGTACGGTGATGGTCTGCATATCGCTGCCGAGCAATTCTATGGTATCGCCATCCTTTATTTTTACAACCTTGTAAGTATCCTCGGGGATGGGGTTACAACCGGCAACAGCCATTAACATCAGCAAACAAAGCAGTATAATTTTCCTCATAACAGATAGCGTAGAACGGCTGCTAAGGTAATGGATTTTGATGAGAGCGGTACTCTAAAGACTTTTGTTGTCTTATTGCTTTAGTACCATTGGGAGAATTTAAGAGAGGTCTAAATCGAACAGATCACCAACACACCCCTACCCCCTCTCAAAGAGGGGAACCAATTTGCAACAAATCCTCTCCCTCGGAGAGGATTTAGGAGAGGTCTACAGGAGAGGTCTAACTGAAACAGATCATTAACACACCCCTAACCCCTCTCAAAGAGGGGAACCAATTTGCAACAAGTCCTCTCTCTTGGAGGATGATTTAAGAAACATTTACAGGGCTAAATAAATTTGCAACAAGTCCTCTCCTTGGAGAGGATTTAGGAGAGGTCCTATATTTTGAAGAGGTTTACAGGTGAGGTCTAAATGAAACAGATCACTAACACACCCCTAACCCCTCTCAAAGAGGGGAACCAATTTGCAACAAGTCCTCTCCCTTGGAGAGGACTCAGGCGGGGTCTTTGGACCCACCCAACCCTCCCGAAGGGATAAAAGTCCTCTCCCTTGGAGAGGATTTAGGAGAGGTCCTAATTTAGGAGAGGTCTCATAGGAGAGGTTCCATAGGTGAGGCCTCATAAGTTAAGCCCTTTAATATCCTATAGTCTTAGGTCTCATTAAAAACAATATCTTAGCAATGCATTACCCGGCAAAATTATGACCGATCATAAACTTACCATATATCAATTGCTGCCGCGATTGTTCGGCAACATAAACAACACCAATAAACATTATGGTTCTGTAGAGGAAAACGGCTGCGGAAAACTGAACGATATCAATGCAAAGGCACTGGCAGAAATTGCCGGCATGGGCTTTACCCACGTTTGGTACACCGGGGTAATTGAACACGCCACCATGACCAACTTCTCTGCCTATGGTATTACGCCCGACGACCCTGATGTGGTGAAGGGCAGGGCAGGCTCGCCTTATGCAATTAAAGACTATTACGATATAGCGCCGGACCTGGCTGTAGACGTACCCAACCGTTTGCGAGAGTTTGAAGCGCTGATACAACGCACTCACGCCGCAGGCCTGAAAGCTATTATTGATTTTGTGCCTAATCACGTAGCACGCACTTATCGCTCTGATGCAAAGCCTCAAGGCCTGCGCGACATAGGCGAGGATGATGATAACACTAAGGCGTTTTCAGCAACCAACGATTTTTATTACCTGCCGGGCGAGACTTTCCGGGTACCGCAGGGCTACAATCCAGGGGGCGATGGTTTTGTTAGTCCGCTAAAAGATGGCTTTTTTGATGAGAATCCGGCTAAGGCAACCGGCGACAATGTGTTCAATGCTTCACCTTCAGTAAACAACTGGTTCGAGACCATAAAGCTTAATTACGGTATTGACTTTGTTGGCGGCTATATTAAACATTTTGAGCCTGTACCTCCGCTTTGGCATAAGCTGGTAGATATTCTATCATACTGGGCTGATAAAGGCGTGGATGGTTTTCGTTGTGATATGGTGGAGTACGTGCCTTTTGAGTTCTGGGGTTGGATGATACCCGTAATGAAAGCGCGGTATCCTCAGCTTATTTTTATTGGCGAGGCTTATAACCCTAATGAGTACCGTAACTATATCTACAACGGCAAGTTTGATTATTTGTATGATAAGGTAGGTTTGTACGATGCGGTTAAGCGCCTTACCCGTAATGAATGGCATGCCAGTACCTGGGATATAAATGCTGTTTGGAACCATCACACACAAGGTATTGAAAAGCACATGCTGCGCTTTTTGGAAAATCACGATGAAGAGCGCATCGCTTCTGAGCAGTTTGCAGGCAATCCGTGGTATGCCGTACCCGGCATGATAGTAAGTGCTACCCTGGCCACGGGGCCGCTAATGGTTTACTTTGGCCAGGAGGTAGGCGAACCGGCTGCAGATAGCGAAGGCTTTAGCGGGCGCGATGGGCGTACCACCATATTTGATTACTGGGGCGTTCCGGAATTTCAGAAATGGGTGAATGGACATGCTTATGATGGCGGTCAACTTTCACAACAGCAGCAGCAACTCAGAAGCTTTTATGGTAAGTTGGTTAACGCCGTACGCAGTAACACAGCGTTGCGCGAAGGGCAGTTCTATGACCTCATGATGGCTAACGAACGGCAGTACGGCTTCAATAACAAGCTGTACGCTTACCTGAGATACACCACTGCAGAGCGGGTACTCATCGTACTTAATTTTAATCGCCATGAGCAGCCGTTTACAGTTGTGCTGCCTCATGATCTACTGCAAAGCCTGAATATATCCGGCCACACTTTGTTTACGGATATCCTGAACGGTAACCAATATGTAAGTGAAGATATCGCCGGCGGCCTGTATGTGCAATTGCCGGCTACCGGTGGCTTAATGCTGAGTTTTTAAAAAGAAGTTTTATTTACTTTCAATCGTTTCCGGGTAGTTCTCTTTCAATTCCACCTCCATCAGGTCACACATTTGTTTTAACGCAGTGGCCTGGTTGTGCGCATAGTTGATGTTGGGAACGCTATCACTGAGCATCCTCTTGGTTAGCTGGTAGTCCTTTACACGCTGAGTTTTTTTGCTTTTGCGGGTTATAATTTGAAATATGTTGGTGCAGTAGTGATCTTGCGATAAATGAACTTTCGTTTGTTTGCCATCAATCTTCATATACGCTTCAGGAGGTAAAATGCTATCGGTTAAAGCACGCTGATAGTTTTTGCTCACAAATGCTAAAAGATCTGTCTTCATTATCTTAGGGGCATAGTCGTTGCATTCGTCAAAGCGCTTAATGTAAGGCTTGCCTCCACGTTGTCACATCAGATATAAAACGCTATTGGGTATGCATTTATCAGGTGTGCTGATAGCAGTCAGGAGGTAGCCAATACATTCGGTATCGTAAACCACTAAAGTATCGGTACCGCTTTTCCGCAAACTATTAATAGTCTTATCAACTTTTGTCTGCGCTGTTTGCGCTTTTAGAAATTCCGTTTGCGCAAAAAGAAAAAATGTTATTATCAGATATTTCATTTAGGTTGATTTTCCTCGAAAATACATGCATTGTGGTGCCTTTTCTACAGATTATGTGTAACAATATAAGTGTGCGTTACTGCTGTTACCGGTTTTTAAAAAATCTGCAAAAAAATTCAGCTTCGTTTTGCAATTCATCCGTATAAAGCCTGTATGCCTTATGGAAACATAAACTTAATGGCATAATTATAGGGCTAAAAGGTGGTAAAACGCTATATTGCGTACAAGTAGCAAATTAGCATTTAAAGAAAATATTAAATCCGCTATTATCTGACCGTATGGAAGAAAATATACCAAATCAGAACGAGGCAGCCGAAGAGCTTTATATTGAGGAAGAAGGTTTCAGGCACTTAAATAACCCTGCTGATGGCATAAAACCTATAGCAAAAAAATACCTCGGCGTTCCTACCCATGTAAGCCGTACCGGCAACAAGTTTTATTTTACAGATGGAGATGCCAAAGTTGAAATTATCGTTGTCACTGAAGAAATCATCCGCGTAAGGCTGGCACCACATGGTGTATTCCTGGAGGATTTTTCATACGCCGTGCCTGAGCTTAAATTCAAAAACATCGCTATTTCGGCTACAGAAACAGATGCGGAATTCAGGGTATCTACCCCAAAGTTAAATTGCCATATCCGTAAAACGGACTTCTTTATATCCTTTTCCGATATCAGTGAAGTGGTTACCAGCAGCGATGCCAAGCCCATGCACTGGGAAGAGAATACGCAGTTTGGCGGTTACTACGTTTTTTGTACCAAAGAGTGCCATCCCGACGAAAACTTTTTCGGGCTGGGCGATAAGCCAACCGAACTTAACCTCCGCGGAAAACGCCTTACTAACTGGAACACTGACGCCTACTCATTCGGTTGGAACCAGGATCCCCTTTACCGTAGTATACCTTTTTACATCAGTGTAAATGATGGCATTGCACACGGTATTTTCTTTGATAATACTTTTAAGGCACATTTTGATTTCGGCTCCGAAGACAAGAGCAAAACCAGTTTCTGGGCCGATGGTGGTGAGCTGCAATACTATTATATTCATGGTCCGCACATGATGGATGTGGTAAAACGCTACCATATCCTCACCGGTACACACCCTATGCCACCCATTTGGGCATTGGGTTATCACCAATGCCGCTGGAGCTATTACCCGGAGGCAAAATTGCGTGCGGTAGCCAACGGTTTCAGGGAGCACCGCATTCCGTGCGATGCCCTGTATCTTGATATTGACTACATGGACGGTTACCGCTGTTTTACCTGGAACCGCCGTTATTTCCCTGATCCTAAAAAGATGATTGCTGATATAGCAGCGCAGGGTTTTAAAACGGTGGTGATTATTGACCCGGGGATACGTGTGGATGATAATTACCCGATATTTAAAGAAGGTAAGGAGAAGAAGTATTTTTGCCGCCGCAGCGATGATTACTTTATGGAAGGCCACGTGTGGCCTGGCCGTTGCCAGTTTCCGGACTTTACTAACCCCGAAGTACGCGAGTGGTGGGGCGGTTTGTTTGATGAGCTGATAGAAATGGGCGTTGCCGGCGTATGGAACGATATGAACGAGCCTGCGGTGTTCGGTTCAGGTACTTTCCCGGTTGATGTGCGCCACCAGTACGATGGGCATCGCGGTTCGCACCGTAAGGCACATAACGTATACGGCATGCAAATGGTGCGCGCTACCTACGAGGGTATGCGCAAAATACTAAAGGTTAAGCGTCCGTTTACCATTACCCGCGCCGGATATTCCGGTTTGCAGCGCTACGCCTCCGTATGGACAGGAGATAACGTAGCCAGCTGGGAGCACCTGCGTTTAGGTAATATACAGTGCCAGCGCCTGTCTATGTCGGGCGTGCCGTTTTGCGGTACCGATATCGGGGGCTTCAGTGGTGAACCCGACGGCGAACTATTTACCCGCTGGATACAGTTAGGCACATTTTCGCCTTTTATGCGCGCCCACTCCGCCGGTGATACCAAAGAGCGGGAGCCATGGAGCTTCGGCGAGCCCTTTACCACCATTAACCGTGCCTTTATAGAGCTGCGTTACCGCTTGCTGCCATATATGTACTCGGCATTTTGGGAGCACCACCGCTACGGTTTCCCGATACTGCGCCCAGTGGTGATGCAGGAGCAGGATGTGCTTAAAAATCACTTCCGCCAGGATGAGTTCACCTTTGGCGATAAAATACTGGTGTGCCCGGTATTGTACCCCGGTCAGCGTAAGCGCCGCGTTTACCTGCCTAAAGGTAAGTGGTATAACTTCTGGACGAACGAGGTAGTAAGCGGGGGCGAAGAGCTTGAAGTGGCTGCACCGTTAGAGACTATGCCTATCTTTATTAAGGCAGGCTCGGTGATTCCGGAGTATCCGGTGATGCAGTACACCAGCGAATTCCCGGTAGAGGAGGTGAAGCTGAATATTTATTATTCTGACTACGAAGCCAACTCTTTCCTGTTTGAAGATCATGGCGAATCATTTGCTTACGAGCAGGATATTTACATTGAGAAAAAATTTGTAGTGAATGGCGATGCCGGCAGCCTGGTGGTTGACCACAGCATGGAAGGCTTGTACACGCCACGTTATGATGGTTATTGCTTTAACGTGATAGGCTTGCCTTTTACCCCAACATCAATAATCATTGATGGCAGAGCTGTTAACGACTTTATTGTAAACGAGCTTAATATACTGGTGTTCAGGCATACTAAAACATTCAAGCGGATAGAGATAAGCGCGTAAATTATATTCTATCAGCGAAAATAATTTAAGGAGTATCTGCTATTGTAGATGCTCCTTTTTTGTGGCAAGATCGTGTTACTGCAACGCTCGTGCAAGTTTGTAGTAATGCTTATTTGATAGACAGTAAGGCAGGTTTGTGATAATACGAAAATTACGAGACGAAGAAACGGCGCTAATCATTTGGATAATTCAAGAAACGCCCGAGGCCCAATCCATAATTAAAGGTTTAAAAGACCTGCTTGTTGAAGAAATGGAAGATGGGGGAATGGGCAGTTTAAGAGTTTATATAGATGGCGAAGATAGAAGGATATATGGAAGTGATTTAGGCACAGGCGCTGACTTTACTGATATTGACGGAGTGCCGGTCTTTTTTAACGTCCATCTGGACACAAACGGAGATTTTTTTGAACTTGATGTATTCAAAGGCGATTTTTCACCACTTAAACAATTTCCAGCGATTAACCAACTCCGTCGCAACACGCACAACAGCTAAAAGCTAGGGGGTATTTACAACGCAAAACTATCTCTTAGACTAATTCTTGCACTCTTCTAAAATTCGCTTAAAGCCCGAAAAACATCCCAAATTAAATCGTAATTAAAATATTATTCTCAAATATGAGGCATATTCTTTTGTGTGTTAAAAAACGTTAAACGAGCGTCATAAACAGGGTTTTGTTGTTTGGCTAAGTATATTTTCAAACATTATTGCGTTTACTAAGTTGTATATTGTTGTACTATATTATTATTAAAACCAAATGTATAGAAACATGAAACTTTCAATAACTGTTCCGGCGTTGTTAATAGGAGCGGCATTGGCAACCGGATGCGTAAGCTCAGGAAAATACAAGCAGCTTCAAAGCGATTATAACAAATTGGATAGCAACACCCGTGCTATGCGCGGCCGCTACCTTACTACAGAGCGTAACCTTGCCGTAGCAACCAATAAAGTAGAAAACCTTACCGACCAGATTGCTACCGAGCGTGCCAACAACAAACAATTGCAGGATGCACTCGATAAATGTTTAACATCCAGCGGGCAGGGTAACGTAAACATCTCTAAACTGGTTGATGAGATCAACCGTTCTAACCGTTACATACAACAATTGGTTAATGCCAAAAACAAAAGCGACTCGCTTAACATGGTGCTAACCAACAACCTTACCCGTTCGCTTAGCGCACAGGAAACCCGCGATGTGGATGTGCAGGTATTAAAAGGTGTGGTATACATCTCCCTGAACGATAATATGCTTTATAAATCAGGCAGTTATGAAATATCAGACCGTGCAGGCGAAACTTTAAGCAAAATTGCTAAGATCATAAAAGACTATAGCTCATACGATGTGCTGGTAGAAGGTAATACCGATAATATACCTATTACGCAAAAGAACATCCGCAACAACTGGGATTTAAGTGCATTGCGTGCATCATCAGTTGTGCAGGCGCTGCAAAACAATTACGCTGTAGATCCTAAGCGTTTAACTGCGGGCGGTCGTGGCGAGTTTAACCCGGTTGCTGACAACAGCACAGAGGCAGGTCGTATCAAAAACCGTCGTACACAAATCATCATCACACCAAAACTCGATCAGTTTATGGAGTTGATTGGTAAGGCCCCGGATGCTCAGCAAGGTAACGCGCAGCCACAGGCTCCGCAAGCCCAGCCACAAGGCCAGTAATAGTATTTATTTAACTAAAAATTACATAATGCAACGGAGCTGCCGAACATAAAGGCAGCTCCGTTGTTGTTTTAAGCACTTTCATAAATTACTGGCTATAGGCTATACAGGTTATGAAGTGTAGTTTATATTAATATATTTGAGCATAAATAATACCTGCAAAAACGCCGCTTAGGCAATCCCATATGGCAAAGCTATCCAAGAAAAACACCTCGCCCAATACTACTATTATACAAGCTGATAAAGACAACCAATCGCTTGTTGCGGCTGCTCCGGCACGGCAACTTAAAGCGGTGGAGCCCTACAGCCGGTTTAGCGATTTTGATGTATCATTGTTTAAGGCTGGCAAGCATTATAAGCTCTATGAAAAGTTTGGCTCGCACGTGATGGAACATCAGGGTACAGTGGGCACTTACTTTGCTGTTTGGGCACCCAATGCGCAGTACGTATCGGTAATAGGTAATTTTAACGGGTGGAACCGCGGCTCGCATCAGTTAATGGTGCGTTGGGATAGCTCCGGCATATGGGAAGGCTTTATTCCGCATGTAGGCAATGGCGAAGCGTACAAATACTTTATCAAATCGTCGTCGGGCGAAGAATTAGAGAAAAGCGATCCTTTTGCTTTGCGCTGGGAATTGCCGCCTCGAACGGCATCCATTATAGCAGATACATACTATGAGTGGAAAGATGCGGAGTGGATGAGCAACAGGTATGACCGCAACGCGCTCGATAAGCCATACTCCGTATACGAAATGCACATGGGCTCGTGGGCACGCAGCCCCGAAAGTCCTGACGAGTTTTTGAGTTATACGCAGGTAGCAGATAAGCTGGTGCCATACCTGGTAGAAATGGGCTTTACGCATGTGGAATTTATGCCGATCATGGAACATCCGTATTACCCGAGCTGGGGTTACCAGGTGAGCGGGTATTTTGCGGCATCATCGCGCTACGGCACGCCACAGCAGTTGATGGAGCTGGTAGAGCGCCTGCACAACGCCGGAATAGGCGTTATACTGGACTGGGTGCCATCACATTTTCCGGGCGATATACATGCGCTATACCGTTTTGATGGCTCGCACCTGTATGAGCACGCCGATATGCGCAAAGGTTATCACCCCGACTGGAAATCGTATATATTTAACTATGGCCGCAACGAGGTGAGGGCATTCCTCATTAGCAATGCGCTGTTTTGGCTGGACCGTTATCATGCCGACGGCCTGCGGGTAGATGCCGTAGCCTCAATGCTGTACCTCGATTACTCGCGCAACCATGGCGAATGGGAGGCCAACGTATTCGGGGGCAATGAGAATCTCGAAGCCATATCTTTTTTAAAGGAGTTTAACGAGGCCGTTTACGCGCATTTCCCGGATGTGCAAACCATTGCCGAAGAATCAACAGCTTTTAAGGGTGTAAGCCGCCCGACTTTCAGTGGCGGGTTAGGCTTCGGCATGAAATGGATGATGGGCTGGATGCACGACACCATAAAATACTTTGCCAACAATCCGGTTTACCGCAAATATCATCACGGACAAATTACCTTCAGTACCGTATACGCTTTCACGGAGAACTTTATGCTGCCCTTCTCGCATGACGAGGTGGTTTACGGCAAGCAATCCATGCTGAATAAAATGCCTGGCGATGAGTGGCAAAAGTTTGCCAACCTGCGCTTGCTGTATACTTACATGTTCACGCATCCGGGTACAAAGCTGCTATTTATGGGCTCTGAATTTGCACAAGGTAAAGAGTGGAACTTTCAGCACTCGCTCGATTGGCATTTGATGCAATACGACTGCCATCAGGGAATGAAAGAGACGGTTAAATCACTTAACCAGTTGTACCGCGGCGAGCCCGCGCTATACGAAAAGGCCTTTGACTGGAGTGGTTTCGAGTGGGTTGACGGCGGCAATAAGGAGCAGTCGGTATTGGTGTATGCACGTCATGGAAATGATGAGGACAATGATGTGGTTGTTGCCCTGAACATGACGCCTGTTATCCGCGAAAATTATCGCATTGGTGTACCCGCAGCGGGCGAATGGCGCGAGATATTCAATTCGGACAAAAAGGAGTTTTGGGGAAGCGGCGTAGAAAATCCGTATGCCATCAATTCACAACAGGAAAGCTGGCATTTTAAAGACAACTCCATTGTTGTTACGCTGCCACCGCTGGCTGGCGTGGTGTTTAAAAGAGTGAAGGTAACTAAGAGCTGATTATAAGGTAACATGACCTATAAATATTTTTACCTGTTTATCGCTGGCGGCGTTTTGTCGTTGCTACTGCTCGGGTACGATCTGTTTACCGCCGGCGGCAACGTTGGCGTTTTAACCGTACTCAGGGGAGCAATCCCTGCCGTGCTGTTCTTTTACCTGGCATACAAAGTATGGCATGAAAAGAACGACGATGAATTGATGTAAATGAATTATAGTGTTATTGAAATAAGCGGCTCACTACAAAGTCTTTTTCGTAGCAAAAGTCCTTTCCTTCATGTTCCCAGGCCAATGCGGCGGTCCATTGGCCCTCAGTAAGGCCGCTGATGTCCACGTTAGCGATGTCTACACTATCGGTATCGAATGATTGTATGCGATTTAATCCGGGGCTTACTCTATTTATAAGCATTACGGTGCCTTTAACGGGATGGCAAAAGTGAAAGCGGAGCGTTTTCATACTTACATAATTGGTGTTGTTACAAAGTTAAGCGCTAAATAGCCCGGGATAAGTGACGGCCGTCATTATCCGGCGTGATAAATATGCTGCCAGTCAATTTGTTAATTGCGCATTTTTGTGGTGGGTTTTACTGCCCTTAGATAACCGTATATGCCTAAAAATTCAGAGATACAATTTCTTGATGGTCCGCACTCGAGGTGGAAAGAGTTGAAATTCGCGTTTAAAACCTTTATTGAATTTATAAGAGGATTCAGGGCGCTGCATTTTGTAGGCCCCTGCATTACCGTGTTCGGTTCGGCACGTTACCAGCAAGATCATCCTTTTTATAAAATTACCCGTGAGGCAGCCGGTCGCTTTGCAAAATTAGGCTTTACCATCATCACTGGCGGTGGCCCGGGACTAATGGAAGCCGCCAACCGCGGTGCAAAAGATGTAGGAGGGAGATCCGTAGGTTGCAATATTCTGCTCCCTGCCGAGCAGCATCAGAATCCTTATCTGGATAAATGGGTTGATTTTAAGTACTTCTTTGTACGCAAGGTATTACTGGTAAAATACTCTTTTGCTTTTGTGGTGATGCCGGGCGGCTTTGGTACGCTCGATGAATTTTTTGAAGCCATCACGCTCATACAAACGCACAAAATTCAAAATTTCCCTATCATTATTTTTGGTAGGGAGTACCACGCACATTTACTGGAACACATTCAACAAATGCAGGATACCGCTGCCATAGGTCAGCAGGATATGCAGCTGTTTTTGCTTACCGACGATATTGACGAGGCCGTAAAGCTGATAAAGGAAAAGAGCATAAAGCAGTTTGGACTAAAGCCCCACAAGCCTATGAAACCCTTTGCCTGGTTGTTTGAGCGGCGTTAACGCTTGATGCCGAGTATCAGGTAAAATAGTGACCGGCATCACTAATTAGCGGCTGCTTTTGAGGCAATTTTGCTTCATACAAGTATCGCCGTTATATGAGAACGCTATTCTTTTTCAAAGCTTTGCAAATATCCCTGCTTGCAATATTACTCCTGGTAGCTGTGGGAGTACCGGGCAGGGCACAAAATATTGTGGACGCAGGTACCGAACTGCCGGTAAATATAAAGTACGCACTTACTGACACTGAGGTTAAATCGCAGCTTCATTTTCCGCTAAGTGTGCAGCGCTTTTACGCCAGCCGTAACGATGCTGTTGCCTGGCTTACCGACAAACAATCCCGCAATGCCTGGGATGCCTTAATGTTGCTGGATTGTGTAAAGCAATACGGCCTGGCACCGCAAGACTATCATGCAAACGAGTTATTGTATGAACAGTTGCAGCTGATGCTGGATTCTCCCAAAGCAACATCTGCAGCTAAGAAAGCAAGGTTTGAGATGATGCTTACAGATGCTATGCTCACCTTTGCCAATTATGTGCATTTTGGTAAACTGAACCCCGATGTAACACCTGCAATGGTTGATGAGCAGGAGCAGGGTAGCTTTAGTGCGCTTAACGTACTCAAAAATGCCATCACCGCAAAAAACTTTACACAGGCCATGCTCACCGCCCAGCCTACTGACGAGACTTACCGGCATTTGCAGGAACAGTTAAGGCTGATTACCGGCCAGTACACCGGCGACTGCTACGAAATTCCTGACGCCACGGTAAGGCAAATCACCATCAACATGGAGCGTTTGCGCTGGCAAAACATCGGTAGTGCTCAAGAATACATCAGGGTAAACATACCATCATTCAAGCTAACTTATAACACGCCCGATACCATTTATTACTTTAAAACGGTGGTTGGCAAGCCTGCCACGCCCACACCCCAACTGGTAAGCCGCATTACGCACTTTACCACCGCACCGGATTGGCACGTGCCGGCCAGCATATTTGTAAGGGAATTATTGCCAAAGGCCTTGAAGGATACCGGCTACATTAACCGTAACCAATACACACTTTATAACAGTAAGCAACAATACATAGAAGCCACGCCCGCGGCCTTAAAGCTGATAGCCAAAAACCCAAAAGGATACTTTGCCAGGCAGTCGGCAGGTTGCGATAATGCCTTAGGCTTACTTATATTCCGTTTCCAAAACGAGTATAGCATTTACCTGCACGATACTCCTCAGCAAAGTTTTTTTTCGCGTACTGACAGGGCGTTGAGCCACGGTTGTATCAGAGTGCAATATCCCGACAAGTTAGCCGCACTTCTATTAAAAAGTCAGGGGGATGTGGCAAGGGTGGAGCAGCTAAAAACCGCCTTGAAAAATGAGCAAACCTTAACATTTAATTTAAAGAAAAGCGTTAAATTTATAGTAAGCTACCTCACCTGCGAAGTAGTTGAGGGCGAACTTGCCAGTTATACCGATATATACCATCTTGACCGCTCCCTGGAAGCCGCGTTTTACAACGTGACAGATACCGTAGCCCTCAGGTAAACCTAATTATAGTAACTCCTTAAACTGTAAAGTCATGAAAACGATTTTAGTTCCAACCGACTTTTCTCTCCCTGCCGAAAATGCAGCGAGATATGCCATGCACCTGGCTCAAATAACCGGTGCCGGCATCAAATTATTCAACGCAGTTTTAATTCCGGCGGCAGCACCCATGGCATCACAGGTGGCGTGGCCGCTATATGATTTTGACGAAGCCTGCAACTGTTCGTCAAAAGAAATGATTGAGTTGATTGAACGCCTTAAGGCTACTGAAATGGAGGGCACTTATAACCGGCCGGTTGATTGCGAGGTAACAACCGGCATGGCAGGCGAAATGCTGGCTACAACAGCCGTTAAAGACAGGGCCTGCATGGTGGTAATGGGCATGTCTGGCGCGGGCAGTATAGAGCATTTCTTTTTAGGGAGTACCAGCCAGTACATGATAGCAAACAGCCGGGTACCGCTGCTGCTCATCCCCAAAAACTATAAATTTAAAAAGATAGAACGGATTGCTATAGCAACAGACCTCAACAAAAAGGAAACGGACCTTATACAATCCGTAGCAAGCCTTGCCCGGTATTTTAATGCAGATGTATTGCTCTGCCATGTTACCGACGATAAGTACGAGGAAGAGCATGAGCAGGAGATACATGCCTTTTTACGCGAAGTGAGTAACACCGTAAATTACGACAAGATATATTACCGGCACATTAAAAGCATGGACGTTGACCATGGTTTGGAGTGGCTGGCCGAGCATGGCATGATAGATATGGTTTGTGTGGTGCACCGTAAGCATGGCTTCTGGGCAAACTTGTTTGGCAGGAGCCATACCAAACACCTGGCTGAACATATAGATATGCCGCTGCTGGTTTTCCCGCCAGAGGAGCAACGCCTTTTTGTGCCTCATTTCTGACCGAAAAAAGTGAGCATCATCACTTTTTAGCCGGTACGCACATCATTTAATAAACAAGCCCTGCGGCTCATTTTTGTAAAAAGAATGAGCCGTATGCTTTTAGATACTTCCGTAAAACATACCTGTTACCACTGCGGTAACGAGTGTGCTGACGATATTCTGCGTTTCGAGGAAAAAACCTTTTGCTGTGCCGGATGCAAGGGCGTGTACCAGGTGCTGTCATCAAGTGGGTTGTGCAGTTACTATAACTACAACGAGCATCCCGGGGCCAACCGCGCAAAAACAGATAAACGTTTTGAATACCTGGATGACCCGGGTATAATTAAAGATCTTGTTGATTATGCCGACGGTAGCATGACGCATGTTACCTTCTACATTCCGTACGTGCATTGCAGTTCGTGTATATGGCTGTTGGAGCAACTGAACAAGCTAAACCCGGCCGTATATTACAGCCGGGTTGATTTCCTGAAAAAGCAGGTAAATATCAGGTTTGATAGTCACCAGATAACGCTGCGCGGTGTAGTGGAGCTGTTGTTTGATATCGGTTACGAGCCGCTTATCAGCTTGCAGGATGTGATTAAAAAGCAAGTTGCCGGCAGCAAGGATAACCTGGTAAAAAAAATAGCCGTGGCCGGCTTTTGCTTCGGCAACGTGATGTTGCTCAGCTTCCCAGAGTATCTGGGCCTGTCTGGCAATGACCAGGCCTTCAGGCAGGTATTTGGCTGGCTCAATATAACATTCTCACTTCCGGTAGTATTTTACAGCGGTGCAGATTATTTTTCATCGGCCTATAACAACCTGCGTAACCGGGTTTTAAACATTGATTTTCCGCTTGCGCTGGGCATTGCGGTTCTCTTTTTGCGTACGCTGGCAGAGATACTTATGCATACCGGTGCCGGCTTTGCCGATACCCTCTGCGGCCTGGTATTCTTTTTACTGGTAGGTAGGTTTGTACAGCGAAAAACATATTACCATATCTCATTTGAACGCGACTACCGCTCATTCTTTCCGGTTGCCGTACAGGTTTTAGGCGAAGAAGGGGAGAAACCGGTACAACTATCCAACCTGCAGGTGGGCCAGCGCATCCGTATCCGTAACAATGAGATCATTCCGGCTGATGCTATTTTGCTCAAAGGCAATGCCGTGGTTGATTTTAGTTTTGTAACCGGCGAGTCGCGCACGGTAAGCAAAGAGCTTGGCGAGATCATTTATGCAGGCGGACGGCAAACCGGCGAAGCCATAGAACTGGAAATCATTAAGCCGGTATCGCAAAGTTACCTCACACAGTTGTGGAACAATGAGGCTTTCAGTCGCTCGCAGGATGCGCGTGTGCAAACCTTTAACGAGAAGGTAAGCAAGTACTTCACGTTTGCACTGCTGGCTATAGCTATAGGTGCATTGCTGTTTTGGTTACCTACCGACTGGCCACGCGGACTATCAGCCTTTACCGCCATACTTATCGTTGCTTGCCCCTGTGCGCTGGCCCTGAGCACGCCTTTCACCATGTCGGCTGCCTTGAGCATTTTCGACCGCAACCTTTTCTATCTTAAAAACACTGCGGTGGTAGAACAGCTTGCCGCGGTGGATACGCTTGTGCTGGATAAAACCGGTACCATAACCACCGGCAACGAGGCCGCAGGTAGCATGCCCCCGCTGCTTACTGCAATTGAGCAATCTATCATTTACAACACCTGCCTCAACTCCGGTCACCCGCTTAGCCGGCAAATTTGTGCGGTATTGGGTAAAAAGCAGCCTATGGCTGTAAGCCATTATAGCGAAATACCAGGCAAGGGGATCAGCGCAATGGTTGATGGCTATGCTGTAAAAATTGGTAGCGCCGCATTTACAGGTTATGAAAGCGCTGAGGCGCCGGATGCGAGCGCCGTTCATATACTGATAGATGGCTGTTACCTTGGCTGCTTTACGTTTCGCAACGAGTACCGCACAGGGCTGGATCAGGTAACCAAACCCGGCAATGATTACCAGTGCTACCTGCTATCGGGCGATGATGACCATGAACGCAGCCGCCTGCTGCCTTACTTTGGCAGCGAGCAGTTTATGCATTTCCGCAAGTCGCCGCAGCAAAAGCTGGAATTTATAAAAGCATTGCAGCAAAAGGGTAACAAGGTGGCTATGATGGGTGATGGCCTTAATGATTCCGGCGCGCTTAAGCAAGCCGACCTTGGCATTGCCATTACCGACAACGTAAATAACTTTTCACCTGGTAGTGATGCCATACTGGACGGCCGATCGCTGTATCGCCTGCCTGTTTTTCTGCAGTTTTCTAAAGATGCAGTTAAGGTGATACACTTGTCATTCATCATTTCACTGCTGTATAACCTTGCCGGGCTAAGCATTGCAGTAACCGGCGAGCTATCGCCTGTAATTGCAGCTATACTGATGCCTTTGAGCACCGTGACCATTATCTCTTTCACCAGCATTGCCACACGCATCGCGGCAAAAAAACGTAAACTGTTATGAGTATCATCTTCTTTTTAATAGGGTGCAGCATACTGCTGGCCCTTGTTTTTTTAGGTGCTTTTTTCTGGGCACAGCGTAAAGGCCAGCACGATGATCTGTACACCCCCTCGGTACGCATCCTGCTTGATGATGAGCCGCCCGCCAATACCGAAAAGTGAGACACATCACTTATTTACGCAACCCTCGTCATTCAGTGGCTGGCGCCATGCCGGTAATTTTACACTGTAATTAAAAACTCGTTTTAACCCTGATTATTTATGCAACCCGAAAAATTTTACTACGATAACAAGATTGTACGGAATTTTGGTATCGCCACCATTGTGTGGGGCATTGTAGGGATGACGGTTGGCCTGCTGGTAGCCATACAGCTTTATCACCCCGGCGCCAACATGGGCAACCAATACACCACATTCGGTCGTGTGCGCCCCCTGCATACCAATGCCGTAATTTTTGCCTTTGTGGGTAACGCCATTTTTATGGGCGTTTATTACTCGCTTCAAAGGCTTTTAAAAGCGCGCATGTTTAGTGATGTGCTTAGCCGTCTCCATTTCTGGGGCTGGCAGCTCATTATAGTAGCGGCGGCCATTACCTTGCCACTTGGTTTAACCACCTCACATGAATATGCCGAACTGGAATGGCCTATAGATATTGCCATCACGCTTATATGGGTAGTGTTCGGCGTCAATATGTTCGGCACCATCATTAAGCGCCGCGAGCGGCATTTATACGTGGCTATTTGGTTTTACATTGCCACGTTTGTAACCATTGCGGTGCTGCACATTGTCAATTCATTCGAGTTGCCTATATCAGCATTCAAAAGTTATTACCTGTTTGCAGGTGTGCAGGATGCGCTGGTACAGTGGTGGTACGGGCACAACGCGGTTGCATTCTTTTTAACCACGCCTTACCTGGGCATGATGTATTACTTTCTGCCTAAAATGGCCAATCGCCCAATCTATTCCTATAAACTAAGTATCCTGCACTTTTGGGCATTAATATTCATTTATATATGGGCTGGTCCGCACCATTTGCTTTATACCTCATTGCCGGGCTGGGCACAATCATTGGGCGTAGTATTCTCTATCATGCTTATTGCACCAAGCTGGGGCGGCATGATAAACGGCTTGCTCACCCTGCGCGGTGCCTGGGATAAAGTGCGCGATGATGTTACGCTGAAGTTTATGGTGGTTGGCCTTACCGCTTACGGTATGGCAACCTTTGAAGGGCCTATGCTTTCGCTTAAGCAGATCAATGCCATTGGGCACTTTACCGACTGGATTGTGGCCCACGTACACGTAGGCGCTTTAGGTTGGAATGGTTTCTTAACCTTTGCCATACTGTATTGGTTGATACCTCGTATCTACCGCACGCCATTGTACTCTAAAAAGCTGGCCTCATTCCATTTCTGGATTGGTACACTGGGTATTCTGTTCTATGCCGTGCCTATGTATTGGTCAGGCTTTACACAAGGGCTGATGTGGAAAGAGTTTACTCCTGAAGGCATCCTGAAATACCCAAACTTTTTGGAAACCACCATGCGCATTATACCAATGCACGTAATGCGCTCAGTAGGTGGTACGATGTACCTCGCAGGGGTTATAGTGATGGCATTTAACCTTGCCAAAACCATGCTTGCAGGTAAGCTTGTTGCCCAGGAAGCTGCAGAGGCGTTGCCGCTTGAAAAGGTATACGTGAAACCGCAGGGCGATTTCTGGCACCGCGTGCTCGAGCGTAAACCAATGCAATTACTGGTTTTATCGCTGATAGTGATACTGATAGGCAGTATTATAGAGCTGATACCTACCATGACCATTTCCTCTAACGTGCCTACCATTGCCAGTGTTAAGCCTTATACGCCGCTGGAACTGCAAGGGCGTGATATTTACATCCGCGAAGGTTGTGTGAACTGCCACTCGCAAACCGTGCGGCCTTTCCGTTCCGAAACTGAACGGTACGGTGAGTACAGCAAAGCAGGTGAGTTTGTGTATGATCACCCGTTTCTGTGGGGCTCTAAACGTACCGGGCCCGACCTGCACCGCGAGGGTGGTAAATACAGCAACGCCTGGCATTATAATCACATGATGGACCCGCGCCTAATGTCGCCGGGCAGTATTATGCCAAATTACGATTGGCTGCTTACCCAAACATTGGATACCACCACCACGGCTTCAAAAATCAATGCCATGCGCAGCCTTGGGGTACCGTATGCCGCCGGTTACGAAAATAAAGCAAACGCCGACCTGAACGAGCAGGCCAAAATGATTGCCGACAACCTTTCAAGAGACAAAATAAAGGTAAGCAGCGATAAAGAGATTGTGGCGCTGATTGCCTACCTGCAACGCCTCGGCACTGATATTAAAGTGAACAAAACAGCTAACAATAAATAATCATGTTTAAGCAATTTACAGAAGGTATTGATGGTAACCAGGTTTACCTCATCTCTTCGCTCGCCATATTCCTGCTGTTTTTTATAGCCGTTACAGTTTTGCTTTTGCGTACCAAAAAAGCACATGTTGATTACATGAGCGATGTGCCGCTTAACGACAGTATAACCGAACCCTTAAACACTATTGAACTATGAAAAAGAGTTGGATGATACCTGCACTGCTGCTTACCTGTATGGCAGCACCCGTGTTTGCCCAGGATGCAGGCACCGATGCAGCAACAAAGGCTCCGGACGGTTTGCTTTCTGTTGATACCATGAATTATATAGGCTATGGCGCCATAATGCTGATGCTGGTACTATTCATCATTACCATGCTGGTATTGCTGCGCACCTTCAAAGTGCTTACCCGAATCCTGCTCGGTCCGGAGGCTGCCAAAGCACTCGACGAGGAAAAGAAAGCTGTTAAGGCTAAACCGGAGAATAGCCTGGTGAATAAACTCTTGTCATTAAAGCCGTTATCCGAAGAAAAATCGCTCATTATTGAACACGATTACGATGGCATACAGGAGTTGAACAACCCTACACCGGCATGGTTTATGGCGCTGTTTTATGTTACCATAGCTTTTGCGGTGGTGTACATTGCCGTGTTCCATGTGTTTAAAACCCGCCCTTTACAGGATGAGGAGTATGCCATAGAGATGAAACAGGCCGAAAAGGAAAAAGAAGCATTCTTGGCCAACTCTGCCAACCGGGTCGACGAAACTACGGTTACCCTCACTGCCGACGGGAATGTGCTTACGGCAGGGCAAACCATCTTTAAGAATAATTGTGCGGCTTGCCATGGCGATAAAGGCCAGGGCATAGTGGGGCCAAACCTCACCGATAAATACTGGCTGCACGGCGGCAAAATTAATGATGTGTTTAAAACCATTAAGTATGGCGTGCAGGCTAAGGGTATGCCTAATTGGGACAAACAGCTTACGCCTAAGCAGATATCAGAAGTAGCCAACTATGTAAAATCGTTATACGGCACTAATCCGCCGGGGGCAAAAGAGCCGCAAGGCGACGAATACAAGGGCGACGATGCGGCGGCGCCAAAAACGGCATCACTATAATTAAATAATAACATAACAGGGGATGATTACAGGTGATTTGACGGCGCAGCCTAATACAACCACAGGCGGTAAACGCAGGTGGTTGTATCCTGCCGTGCGGAAGGGAGTGTATTATCGTTATCGCAGCATACTCAGCTACATTTATCTGGCGCTGTTTTTTGCTGGTCCGTTTATACGCATTGGCGGGCATCCCCTGTTATTGTTGAATATACTGGAACGCAAATTTGTAGTATTTGGTCAGGTTTTTTGGCCGCAGGATTTCTTTTTGTTCGTGCTGGCCATGCTGGTGGCGCTGGTATGCATCATCCTTTTCACCATAGCGTTCGGGCGTATATTCTGCGGATGGATATGCCCGCAAACCATTTTTATGGAGATGGTTTTCCGCAAGATAGAGATATGGATAGAGGGTGATGCCAAAAAGCGGCAAAAGCTTGACGAGGGGCCGCTAACGCGGGAAAAGGTATTAAAAAAGACGGTTAAGCATACCATATTCCTCGCGCTTTCATTTTTGATTGCCAATACCTTTTTGGCCTATATTATAGGGAGCGAAGCACTTATCCGTATCATGACGGAGCCTGTGCAGCAACATGTGGCGGGCTTTATCAACATATGGGTTTTTACTTTGGTATTTTACCTGGTTTACAGCCAGCTCCGCGAGATTGTATGCACTGTGATTTGCCCTTACGGCCGCTTGCAGGGGGTACTTACCGATAAGCATACCCTGGTGGTGGCTTACAACTATCTGCGCGGCGAGCCGCGCGGTAAACGCTCGCGCAAGGTGGTGGCTGATGCACCTAAAGTAGGCGATTGTGTGGATTGCGGCCTATGCGTGGATGTTTGCCCTACGGGTATAGATATCCGTAAGGGCACCCAGTTGGAGTGTGTTAACTGCACTGCCTGTATTGATGCCTGCAACCAGGTGATGGAGAAGATAAACCGCCCGCTTAATCTTATCGGCTTTTACTCAGAGGAAACCATCGCCCAAAACAAAAAATTCACATTTAATACCCGCATGATGGCTTATAGCGCTGTCATTGTTGTGCTTTTAGGTGTGCTTACGGGTTTTATAGTGCAGCGCAGCGCGGTAGATGTAACCATGCTGCGGTCGGCAGGGATGCTGTACCAGGAGCAGCCGGGAGGTTACATCAGCAACATTTACAATGCGGAATTCATTAACAAAACCGATAAAACACAAAACATACGTTTGGTGCCCTCTGAGCCTTACATCAAAGTTAAATATATACAAGCCCTCAATAGCCTTAAAGCCGAGAGCGAGGGCAAGGCGGTGTTATTTCTGATGATACCTGCCAACAAAATAAGCAGGCCCAAAAACGAGGTGGAAATAAAGGTAATGCAGGGCGATAAAGTAATTGATAAAATAGAAACCACATTTATAGGACCGGTATATGGAAGCGATTAAAAAAATAAATTGGGGCGGCGGCGTTATAGTGGGGATGGCCGCTTTTATGCTTTACATCATTGGTATGGCTGTTTACATGCTCAACCAGCCGCTTGATGATTTCGACTCGCATTATTACGAGAAAGGCCTGGAGTATGATAGCGAATATAACCGCCAAAAGAATGTGGTTGATGACCATGCCACGCCGCAGCTAAACGTGCAGGGCAATGAATTGCTGATCAGCTTTGCTGCTAACGCCAAAGGCGAACTAAAGATGCTGCGGCCATCAAACCGGCAGTTGGATCGCAGCCTTAAGTTTACTACAGATACTGATAAGCAGGTAGCCGTTGGGTTAACAGATGTGCCGAAAGGACACTGGCAGTTAGTGTTCAGTTGGGAGTCTGCAGGCAAGCAGTATTTGTACAAGCGGGAAGTAACCCTGCCATGAGCGACTACCAGGTAGCATTTTTTGTGGGCCTTTTCGGTAGCATTCACTGCATCGGCATGTGTGGCCCGCTAATGTTTGCCGTTCCCTTCACAGGTTCGGCAAGATGGCAGCTCTTTGCCGACAGGCTACTTTACCAGCTGGGGCGTATTTTAAGCTACAGCCTTTTGGGTGCCATTGCGGGTATCATTGGCAGGCAGGTTTGGCTTTCGGGCATACAAAACGGACTAAGCATTGTAAGCGGTGTGCTGATTGTGATGGCCGGCTTGTCGCGCGTATTTAAATGGTGGGCAGCAGGCAGTGCTATCACAGCAAAGTTAATGGCACCTTTAAACAAGTTACTTGCCTACGCACTCAAGCACCGGGCAGGGCACTTTGCTATAGGCATGCTCAATGGTTTTTTGCCATGCGGTTTTGTTTACCTGGCACTTGTAGGTGCTGTAAACATGAACAGTGTTGGCGGTGCAGCCGGTTTTATGCTATGGTTTGGTTTGGGCACGCTGCCCTTACTATATGCCGCCGCTATTGGGGCCGGTTTTGTAAATACCACAGTACGGACAAGGCTTAACCGCGTGGTGCCTTACTTTATGATACTATTAGGCTTTTGGTTTGTAGCGCGGGGCCTGGAGCTTAATGTACCTTACCTGAGTCCGCCGGCAGCTAAGGCTGCGCAGCAATGCCAATAGAAATAAAAATGTGCGCTCAATCACTTTTAGGGGTGACTGCTATCATGGCCGGGGCAGGGGTTTGTAGCCATCTTTGTATCATAACAAAACGATAATACAATGGCAACTTTAAAAACAATCACCCCGCAATTAGCTGCTGAACATGCTCATGTTAACGCAAGCCATATAAGCTTAGTAGAAAAATTTAATGCCTTTGCCGACGGGCAGAAGCAAAACCGCACACTCTGGTTTTTTCTGGTACTGATGGTGCACGGCGTACTGTTTTTACCGTTGCCGGCAGTGTTGAGTTATTATTTTGATGCACCATTTATAATGCTGGCCATCACCATGGTTTGCTTTTTCGCAAACCTTATTGCAAACATGGCAGGTGCAGGAATACGCACGGTACTGGCATTCTTTGGTGCAAGTATCCTTATTCATCTGGCAATGACGCTCATTGTAATATTTTAAGGTAGAGTTAGGTTTGGTATGTGTTAAAAGCGGTTTTAACGAACCGCTTTTTTTTTGACTTAAATAACGTTACTTACATGCATAGTTTCCATATCCCGGTGTTAGGACTGGGTTTTTCTATTGATACGCCGCTTAAGGTGGCACGCTATGGTATATCCTCCGTTGTTTCTATTGTTGATGACGAGCTGATAGAGCGTATGCGGGCGTTTCATTGCCTGCAAAATCAACTTGACTATAATCCCATAAAAAACGGCGAAGCCGACTACCGCGCACGGCGCATACAAGCATACCTGGATGTGCTTGATGTAGTAGTGAACCAGCAGTTTGAAGTGCTTAAAGGGCAGGAGCCCGGACAGGGTAATGATATTGACAGATATTTTGCTATGCTGCCTGATGATAGTGATTTAAAACAACTATACCATGAGGTAGTAAATTGTGATTATGATGTGCAGCGCAGTGTTTTGCTACGCCAGCTACGCAGCCGGATGGAACCCGGGCGTATAGATGTAAACATTATGTCGAAACTGGACAAGGTGAATTACGACAAGCATGGCGATGCGCTCGACGAAAGGTATACCGACGCGCTGGCCGCATTAAGGGGTTTTGCAAACAGCACGGTAAATTCTGCCGTAATACTCTCCGCCGGGATGAACCCAAGATTGTACAGTTACCTGGAACAGTTTCCTTGTTTTATGCCTGATGCCAACGGCGATATCCAGAAAAAGATCATACTAAAAGTGAGTGATTACCGCTCGGCACTTGTGCAGGCAAAATTCCTTGCTAAAAAAGGCTTGTGGGTATACGAGTTCCGGGTAGAGTCAGGCCTCAACTGCGGTGGCCATGCCTTTGCCACTGACGGATTATTACTGGGGCCTATTCTGGAAGAATTTAAACAGAAGCGGCAGGAAATGTTTACCGAGCTGCAGCAGATCTATTTGGCAGCGTTGGCTGCAAAAGGGTATGACGTTATCAATAACCCAACTATTAGAGTTACAGCACAGGGTGGGATAGGTACCGCCGAGGAGGATGCTTTTTTACGCAACCACTATGAGTTAGATGGCACAGGGTGGGGAAGTCCGTTCTTGTTAGTGCCGGAAGCTACCAATGTGGATAACGCTACGCTCGAAAAACTCATTACAGCTGAGCAAACAGATTTTTATGTAAGTGCGGCATCCCCGTTAGGCGTGTTGTTCAATAACTTTAAAAAGAGCAGTATGGAGCAGCTCCGCTTGGAGCGCATAGCCAGGGACCGGCCCGGCAGCCCCTGTACCAAAAAATATCTTTGCACTAACACCGAGTTTACTGATAAGCCTATCTGCACAGCATCGCGCGAGTATCAGCATAAAAAAATAATGGAGCTGCAGGCGGAAGGCCTAACCCCGGCCGAATACCAGCGAAGGCTTAACGAGGTGTTGGAAAAATGCTGCCTCTGCGAAGGGTTGGCAACACCGGCCTACATTAAAAACGACTTGCTAAAGCCGCGCGAAAGTAAAGCCGTTGCCATTTGCCCGGGGCCAAACCTGGCATACTTTAGTGGCACTTACGCTTTGGATGAAATGGTTGACCATATCTACGGGCGCATCAACTTACTGCATACCGTTATGCGGCCGCACGTGTTCATAAACGAACTTGACTTGTACATTGATTACCTGGCTAAGGAGATTCAACGGGATAATGGTTTTGGTGATACGAGGCGCGAGAAATACCTGTCCAAATTTGCCGCTCAACTGCAGCAGGGCATAAAGTACTATACGGATTTGTTAACTGTTCTATTTGCTGACAATGAAACAGCCCGCGCAACAATGGACACGGCATTAGTAAGGGCAGGCAGCAGATTGTATGCGCTGATGCCTGAGGCGTTAGCATGATAATAAAAAAGCGGCAAAGGCCGCTTTTTTGTTTAAATAATAAGGGAACGGTGTATATCGAAAACTGAGTCACCCATTCATGCTGAACAGTTGTGTGGCTGGTTTATTCTCCCATAAGCGGGCATCGAAAGCCATGCATATATTGCGCAGAAAACGTTTACCCAGCGGCGTAACCCTAAGGCTCCAGGTGTCGAGCGTTATCAGTCCATCAGCCGCCAATGGCTCCAACCTTTCAATAATATCAAACATAGCATCCGCAAAGCTTGAATGCTTGTTCCAGCTGGTTTGGCCGGTACACATTATGTTGAGGATGTGCTGCCTTAACAGCATATCTTCGTCGGTAAGTGTATGCAGTTTAATCAATGGCAATTCATGGGCATTTATGCGTTGCAGGTAACTTTCTACGGTTTTTTCATTTTGGGCATAGCCAAACCATGAATCGCTGATGGATGATACACCTAAACCGATCAGCAGTTGGGTGTATTGGTGCGTATACCCCATAAAGTTGCGGTGAAGGCGGCCGTTTTGTTCGGCTACAGAGAGGCTGTCTGCCGGCAAGGCAAAGTGGTCCATGCCAATTTCGCGATAGCCTAATTGTGTAAATATTTCTCGCCCCATATCATACAGCTGCCTTTTTAAATAGGCATCGGGCAAATCATTTTCAGTATACCGTCGTTGGCCGGGTTTTATCCAGGGCACATGGGCGTAAGCATAAAAGGCAATACGGTCAGGCATTAGCAGGGCAACTTTTTGTACGGTGTCTATAAGCCCGCCAAGGGTTTGCAGCGGTAAACCGTAAATAAGGTCGTAATTGATGGAGGTGTACCCGATGCGTCTGGCATGTTCGGTAACTTCTTTTACCTGCTCAAAGCTTTGTATACGGTTAATGATAAACTGTACCCGCGGGTCAAAGTCCTGAATGCCGAGGCTCAGTCTGCGAAAGCCAAGCTGGTAAAGTGTTTCGAGGTGCTCAACGGTAGTATTGCCCGGATGCGCCTCAAAGCTGAATTCCGCTTCGGGATGCAGCCCGGATTTTTGAAGAATGCCGTTGATGAGCCGGCTCAGGTTGGCGGCATTAAAAAAAGTGGGGGTGCCACCACCCAAATGTATCTCCCTTATCTTTGGCTTCGTGCCAAAAACGGCAAGGTATAAATCCCATTCTTTTAAAACAGCCTCAATATAAGGCAGCTCAACCGCATGGTTTTTTGTGATGCGGGTATTGCAGCCGCAATAGGTACACAGGCTCTCGCAAAAAGGGAGATGGATATATACACTGATGCCATCGGTATCATTAGTTTGTTTAAATGATGCCTTTACGGTTTCTGCCCAGGCAGATGGGGTGGGAGGTGTATTGTCCCAGTATGGCACTGTGGGGTAACTGGTATAACGCGGAGCAGCCGTATTGTACTTGGCCACTAAATTTTCCGGTACTGGCATATAAATATTCAGGCGATGATGTGTGTAGGCTGCTCAGGCAGCTTTTTATCTTTGCAGTTATTAGCGCAGGCGCAGGCATGCTCGGTGCATTTGTTTTGCTGCCACAGGTCCAGATTGCGGATGGTTTGGTCGGCAATCTGTTGTAGCGCCTCGTTGGTTAAAAACGCCTGGTGCGGCGTAACAATTACGTTGGGCAGCGCCATCAGCTTTTGCAGCAGCTCATCCTTATAGGCATCATTGCTGTGATCCAGAAAGAACAGGCCTTTCTCGTTCTCATAAACATCTATACCCAGGTAACCTATCTCGCCGCTCTCAAGCGCTTTCAGTACAGCAGGGGTATCTATTAAACCACCGCGGGATGTATTCAGCAGCATTACGCCCGGCTTCATTTTGCTTACAGCCTCTGCATTGATAACATGGTAAGTGTCGGGCGTAAGGGGCGCATGCAGCGATATGATGTCCGAAGTTTCCAATACTTCATCAAGACTGGTAAAGGTTATGTTGCCGGCATTAGCAGGAGGGGCAATGTCATAACCTATTACCTTGCAGCCAAGCCCGGTAAATATGGCGGCGGTAGCAAGGCCGATATGGCCCAAGCCAATAAGCCCAACTGTTTTGCCGTAAAAGTTAAAGCCGATAAGCTCGTCCAGCTTAAAATCAAAATGATGGCTATGTTCATTAGCTACCGTAAGCCTGCGGTTAAGCGCCATGGCCAGTGCTACCGTATGTTCTGCAATAGCCTGCGGCGAATATACCGGTACGTTGGCCAGTTTAATACCCCGGCGTGCTGCGGCAGGTTTGTCAATCTGATCAGTACCGGCGCTGCGGGTGGCAATGTATTTGATGCCCATATCGGCCAGCTTATCAATAACCGGCGCGGAGGCATCATCATTGGTGAATATTACCACGGCGTCTTTGCCTTGTGCGTAAGCTGCGGTAGCTAAGCTTAACGAATTAGAGATAAGCGTTATATCATGCTTCTTCTGGTTGGCCTTCGCCAAAAATTCCTTTTCAAACGGTTTTATGCTGTAGGCTACAACTTTCATGTTCTTGAATAATATTTATTCAAAATTACGAATGCCGCCTACCCTAAAACATGAGTGCTGTCAGCCCGAAAAATGATCTGCGTCAGTTTTTCATTTTTATAAGGCGGTTGATGTCAATGATGGTGATATGGCTGCCCTTCTTTTCTATCAATCCTTCTTCCTTAAAATCGGTAAGGGTGCGGCTCACGGTTTCTGTAGCCATACCAGCCATGGCGGCCAGTTCGTCGCGCGATATCTTAAACTGCGAGGGGTCTGCCACCTGCCGGCTCAAACGTACCAACACCTGTGCCAGGCGTTTGCGCACTGAGTGATAGGCCAGTTCAAGTAATTGCTCTTCCTTTTTGCGCACGTTGTTGGCAAGTATGCGTATAAATTGCTGGCCCACATCCGGATACTTGTCCAGCAGGTTAAGCGTCGTGTCTTTTGGCAGCAGGCAAACCGTAGAATCTTCAATGGCTTCGGCCGTTTCTGAATAAGCCTCATCAATCAGCAACGCATGTATGCCCAGGTAATCATCGGTTTTAAAAAGGCCTGTCATCAGTTCCCTGCCATCCTCGGCCAGTTTTATGGTTTTTATGGCCCCGCTCAATACCAGGTAAAGGCCCTGCGGCATATCGCCATCGTAGTATAAAATCTGTTTCTTTTTTATCTGCCTAACTTTGCGGCCTTCAATAATTGCTTTAAGCTCGGCCATGCCGTTGTTAGTTACTGCGGCCAGCTGCTGCAGTTTTTGTACCGACGGCGTTAGCATATCATCATGGCGCTGCTTCTTTTTTAAGCGCGACTCAATGGCATTCAGCAATTCAATATCGTCAAAAGGTTTGGTAAGGTAATCGTCGGCGCCCATTTCCATCCCTTTTCTGAAATCGGTACGCTCTGCTTTGGCTGTTAAAAATACAAACGGAATGCCTGCGGTTTCCTCATTTTTACTCAGCATATACAACACGCCGTACCCATCCAGCTCAGGCATCATGATATCACATAAAATAATATCAGGTTTATGCCTTGTTGCCAGGTCTACACCGGCCTTGCCGTTATCAGCCTGATAAACCTGGTAACCGGTAAGTTCCAGTATCTCGGCAGTGCTTTCCCTGATGTCGGTATTGTCTTCAATAATCAGTATGGTTTTCATGCTCATAGTGGAAATGAAAGTACAAAGGAGGTACCTTGGTTAATTTTGCTTATAAAAGATATAGTGCCGTTCATGAGCGCAGCGTAGCGTGCTACTATGTTAAGCCCAAGACCTGTGCCCGGTATGCTGCCCGTATTATGGGCCCTGAAGAACGCTTCGAACAAATGCTTCTGGTCATTTTCGGGTATGCCGATGCCGTTATCCTTTATGTTGATGATTAAATGATTGTCGGTAAGTTCTGTATTGAATTCAATAAAAGTATGCTCGCCGCTATATTTTATAGCGTTGCTGATGAGGTTAATTACGCAATTACGCAGCAGGTTAGGGTCAAGCTGTACATGGCTTTTGATGCCGGTATGCTGATAAACTATATTTTGGTCTACCTTGGCAATAAGCTGCATCTCTTCGGTAATTTCCTCTGCAAACTTTACCACATCAAAATCAATGAACACGGCTTCCACTTTGCCGGCTTCCAGGCGTTCCAGCGAAAGGAAATCGTTAAGAATGCCGGTGAGGTTACCGATTGACGTTTTTATTTTATTGATGTGTTTGCTGATGTTGGGGTTGGGCACCTGTGCCGCATATTTCTCTATCAGTACTGCCGACAGTTGTATGGAGCTTAACGGTGTACGGAACTCATGTGACGCCATGGATACAAAGCGGCTTTTCAACTGGCTGAGCTCTTTCTCTTTTTCCAGCGACTGGCTTACTTCTTCCTTGGCCACCTGTAAGGCATTTACGAGTTTTTTTAACGACTGTGTACGCTCCTCTACCTGCTCTTCCAGACTGGCCGCATACTCTATAAGGCGCTCTTCCGCTTCTTTTTCACGGCTCAGATCGTGTATAAAACCGGTATATATTTTACGGCCCGAGTACTGTACCTCGCTCACTCCCAAACGAAACGGAAACACACTGCCATCGCGGCGAAGGCCCTTAACCTCACGGCCAATGCCGATGATATGTGCATGACCGGTATGCTGGTAACGCTTAATATAAGCATCATGATTTTCCCTGTCGGGCGGTGGCATCAGCATGGATATGTTACGGCCAACTACCTCATGTGGCTCGTACTGAAAAAGCTTGCATGCCGATGGGTTGATGGATTCAACCAATCCACGGTCGTCAATAGTAATTATGCCGTCAATGGCATTTTCAATGATTGCTTTTAACAGCGCAGCGCTTTCCATTTACGAAAATTATAAAGAATAATGATAGCCATCACAAATATGAATTAAATATGCCTGAAATGGTAATGATGAGGCTCACCTCAAAAAGTGACGGCCATCACTTTTTAGCCTGCAGCATCCAAGTGTTTATTGACAGGTATTTCAAATGTGACCATCATCATGTTTTACACCAACCAATTTGCTGAGTTTTGAGGCACACATCAACAAACAAAACAACATGGAATTATACAATACCCTATCATCCCGCGCATTAAAGTATCTGGTAATCGGGCGGCACTGGGCCTCAGACCTTGAGTTCTTCAATATCGAAAGTGCATTTTTTAAAAAGCTGTTAGACCGGTACTTTTTAGATGAGGTTAACAAGGCAGGTGCGGCGCGGCTAAGTGAGGTATCCGGCCAGTTAGGCAGGCTTACGGCCAATGTGCACAACGCACAAGTCAGGCTCGACGAACAATTGCGTCATCTGGAACTAATGGCGGAAGATATTATACCCGAAGATACTGAGGAGCTTACAGGCAAGCAGGTGCAGCTGGAATATCTGGTAACCACCATTATGCGCGAATATCGTGAAACCAAGAAGTTATTATTCAGCCTTATCACCGGCTCACTGGAGCGGCAGCGAAAGGTGACCTTTTAACGCGACGATTACCTGTCGCGCACCTCGCCTGATTTATCTTTATTAGTACTTTGCCTGATGATGAGTATCAGCGCTAATATGATGAAGATGGCTATGATGACAAATGCAATTGGAAGTAACATAACATTATAATTAAATTGGTTAAATAATAAGTGAAGCGCTATTTGTCAAGTGCGTCACCATTCTGCTTATATTTTTAACATTATTAATTAAATGTAGTTTTGAGAAATAAAATTAATTAATGATTTATATAACCATTTCTCAAAGTGTTTACCGGCAACTGTGCTGAATGGGCCGGTCAGGTATAAAACAAAGAAACCCCGCTTTTTGCGGGGCTTCTTTGTTTTATTGAGCTTTAACCTTTTCGGTTGCTCTTGCTAAAGCGTCTTCGCCATATTTTTTAAGATGGTTTGTCCAATCCGGAACCTTGTCGGCTATATCATCAATGATAGAACGACCATCAGCATTTTTCTTGGTTACGTAGCTAACTCCATAAGCCACGGCAGCACCTATTGCAACAAATTTAAGTAAGTTCATGATAATTAATTATTTAATGTGCCTTAAATATAGCAAGTATGATGCCACTATATTGGTTAACCTAATAAGTAGCGTGAAACAACAGGTCAGCGGCTTTTTTATCGCAACGCTGATACTTTGCATAGGCACTGGCGGCGCTGTCTTTTACTGCATGCCAGTTGTTACTATTAGCAATGTATGCGTTTAAAGCGCTATGCAGGGTGTATGCTTCAGGGCACATTAACCCGGTGGTAAGCAGGTTATGCCTGGTTTTGGCAGCCTGTAAGTGAAAAGAGAAGTACTTGTTGCTTAAGCAGGCAAACACCATGGCATCCCGCCTTTGCCCGGACGTATTTATAAACTGATCGGGCAGCGAAAAATCCATCAATCCATCATGCCCGATGTAAGCTAAAAGGGAAGCATTACCATACAAGCCGATCAGATTGCGGTCTGCCTTTAAAGTATCGCTATCTGTTCCTGCACAGGCGTTCAGATAATTAATAGTGCACTGTTTTATATACTTACCCCTGTAGGCATCAGCTATCAGGTAATACGGCTTTGTGCGGTGCTTGTAGATCAGTCGCTCCAAAAGCACACTGTCAACAGCATATTTTTTTACCAGTTGCCAATTACTGCTTTTATTAAAATAAGTGCGCATACCATACATGCCTCCCCAATACAGGTTGTTGTCTGCATCATCTCCGTTACCAATTGCTGCGGGCACCGGTACAATGCCTTGCCATTCATTATCGCACAATGCTACAAATACATGTATGCTCTTGTAATTACTCTTAAATTTTAATGTTTTTTGATTGGCCGGTTCACCGTTGCCAACACGCGTTTTTTTATAATGGCAGGCATTACACATCAATGCAATTAAACACCATAATATTACGCTGCTTCTCATTTTTAAATATACAGTAAAATAGGCAAGCGATGAGGATGAGCAGCACAAATCATTACAATCTTCCTTTCTGATTTAACTATACGCTATGGCCAAAACGTGCCAGTTAAATAACTTAATCATTCGCGATTGTTGTAGGATAATTAAATGAATACTCAACTTATTAGCATATCTTTACTCATAAGCTCGACTTAATAAGTGAAAGGCCCCTCCGATTTAAACTACTTGATAGATACGCATATACATTCCGAGAGCTTTTTCAGCGGGATAGTGGGCCGCTTTGTTTTCAACGTTACCGACCGCCGTATTTTTGGTGACGACACCTTTTACCGCTCCTTTGGTATTAAAGGTAGCAGCGTGGGTGTTGTTGTTGATGAACTGAACGACCGCGTACATCCCGACGATCTGGAAAAGGCATCCGACATACAAACTGCAGCCCTTGCAAATCGCCAGGGGTATTCGGTTGAATACCGTATCCTTAATGCCGAAGGCAGATATCGTTGGTTCTTAAGCAAATCCAAACCACAAATTATTGGTGATAGCCTGTATTACATAGGTGTCATTACAGATGTTGATGATCACAGGCGGCAGAAAGAAACGCTTGAGAAACAGCAGCAGCTTATGAATATCATAGTGGCGAATGCTACTGCAGCACTATTCCTGGTTGATGCCGGCGGTTGCTGCACTTTCATGAACCTGGCCGCAAAAGAAATAACGGGTTTTACTTTTGAAGAGATTACCCGCCAGCCGCTGCATTACATGATTCATTACAAAAGGCCGGGAGGTGATTTTTTACCGATGCATGAATGTACCGTAGCCCGGGCAACGCAGGAGGGTTTTGAACTGCGCGACCATGAGGATGTATTTTTGCGTAAAGACGGGTCTTTCTTTCCGGCAATGTGTGCCGTTACGCCGGTTTATCAAAACGGTGTGCTCACGTTTTCGGTTATTGAAATGCACGACCTCAGTAAACAAAAGAAAATTGAGGCGCAGGCTGAGCGCAGTATACGGCATCTGGAAACCATTAATAACGTTGGAGCATCTATCACTGCTGACCTTGATCTGCAGGCGATTTTACAAAAGGTTACCGACGCTACCACCAGTCTATCCGGAGCCGAGTTCGGCGCATTCTTTTATAACTCTTTAAACACTTCGGGCGAAGCATACATGCTTTACACGCTTTCGGGCGCTCCGCGCGAGCTTTTTGAGCAGTTGGGCATGCCTCGCAAAACCAGCGTCTTCCGGTCCACATTTGATGGTACAGGCGTTGTGCGCTCCGGAGATATCACCAAAGACCCGCGCTACGCCAAAAATCCGCCGCTAAGCGGCATGCCGGCCGGCCACTTGCCGGTAGTGAGCTACCTGGCTGTGCCTGTGGTTTCTAAATCGGGCACAGTTATCGGCGGACTGCTCTTTGGTCATTCAAAACCGGATGTATTTACCGCCGACACGGAGGAACTGGTGATAGGCGTAGCCGCACAGGCGGCCGTAGCCATTGATAATGCCCGACTATACGAAACTATAAAAGAAGCCAATTTCCGCAAGGAAACACAATTGGCCGTAGCAGAAGAGCTCAACGAGAAGAAAGACCAGTTTATCAGCATCGCCAGCCACGAGTTGAAAACGCCGCTCACTTCTATAATGGCCTATGTGCAATTGATTGAGAGAGGCATCAATAACAAGCAGTACGATAACCTGCCGGCCTATGTAGAAAAAACCACACTCGGTCTGCATAAGTTCAAAAACCTGATCAACGATTTGCTGGATGTGTCACGCATAGATGCAAACAAGCTGCAGTTCAAAATGGAGCGGCTTGACATCGGCCAGTTAATTGAATCATGTGCCGAAAGCTGCAGTGTATTTGTTGGTCCGCATAAGCTGATTGTGAAAGATGTTGCCAAGGGCCTGTATGTTTATGCCAACAAAGAACGCATTGAGCAGGTGTTACTCAATTTGATTACCAATGCTGTTAAATACTCGCCGGGTAAAGATGAGGTGCATATATCAGCTGCCTGTAACGATAAAGAAGTGACGGTTACCGTGCATGATTTTGGCATTGGCATTCCGCAGGAGAAGCTGGAATATGTGTTCGAGAAATTCTTTCGCGTTGATGAGCATTCGGGGCAAATTCCGGGTTTGGGCATAGGCTTGTATATCTCCAGGGAAATAGTAGAACGCCATGGCGGCAGCATAGGCGCACAAAGCAGTGTGGGAGAAGGTTCTCGGTTTTTCTTCAAGTTGCCTTTAAGTAATGCAACATTTGCTTAAATAAAACTTTATGATGATATTACGTTGATATATCAGATGCGATAATTCTCTAATATTGTAGCCGCAAATTCCACTTTTTATTCAACGCTGCTGCTGCATGAAAAAGTTAACTGAACAAAACGCTGCCCGTTATACGTTCATACTTATCCTGGCTACCTTTATTATAAGGGTGCTCATTGCTGCCTTTACCGGTTTAGGTATAGGCGAATCATATTACTTCAGAGGTGCACTCACCATAGACCTCAGTTATTTTGACCAACCACCATTATTTTTCTGGCTAAGCTGGTTAAGCATTAAAATATTCGGCCTTAGCACGTTTGCGCTGCGTTTCCCGGCGGTATTACTTTTTGCAGGCACCAGTTGGTTCCTGTTCCTTTTATCACGCTTATTATTTAATGCAAAAGCCGGTTTTTGGGCGGTGGCGCTCATGAATCTGAGCGCTGTATTTACGGTGGCCATTGCCTGCTGGTTTCAGCCAGATGCGCCGCTGATGTTCTTCTGGATGGCTGCCGCCTACTATATAGCCAGGGTGATGCGCATCCACCAAAACGAAGCTGCCAGCCGCAATGCAATGGTAAGCTGGTTACTGATAGGTGTGTTAATGGGGTTGGCCACATTGAGTAAATACCATGTGCTTTTCTTGTTTGCAGGCGTTTTTTTGTTTGTGGTGCTTAACCCTTCGCAGCGGCATTGGCTGCGCCATCCTGGTCCGTATCTAGCCGTATTAATTACCATTATCATTGCTTTCCCGGTATTTTGGTGGAACTATGAAAATAACTGGGTATCATTCGTGTTCCAGGGATCGCGCGCCGGCGATGGTGGCAAGTTTCAGCTGCATCCCGAGTGGTTTTTGAGGAGCATTGGCGGGCAGGCGCTGTGGCTGTTGCCATGGATATGGGTGCCAATGGTGCGAGAGTTCATACAATCATTTAAAAACAGGAACAATTCCCAATCATACAGTTTTGTGTTCTGGACGGCTGTGCTGCCCATCGTGTTTTTTACGGTGGTTACGCTGTGGTCAGATCTGCAATACCATTTTCACTGGCAGGCCCCTGGTTATATGATGCTTTTTATGCCCCTGGGTTATGCGGTAGATCAAAGGCTGAATCGCGACCCGGAGAGGGCTGCCGGCACACGGCGTTGGTTACGCTTTTCTTCACTGTTTACCGTTATCGTAATAACAGTGCTCAGTATGCACATGGTTACAGGCTTTTGGCAAACTTACGGGCCTAGGTGGGTGGTTAAGCAGTTCGGTGATACCGATGACCCTACCATTCAGGGTATTGATTATGACGACATAGGCAAACGCTTTGAGAAAGAAGGATGGTACAATAACCCGCGCTTATTTGTAGGTGCGCCGCGCTGGTGGCTGGCCGGTAAGGTAGACTGGGCATTGCGCGGCCGTAAGGACATTGTGGTATTTAATAACGACCCGCGTAACCTGGCCTTTTTGGTTGATCCGAATAAGTTGAAAGGCTTTGACTGCATCGTGATAGGGCAGCGGCATTATGAGAATGTAAAAAATGATGTTACTCCGTTTTTTGATTCGGTAAAACAGTTGCCAGACATCGTTATAATGCGGAATGGCCGCGACGAGCTGCATTTGCAGGTTTACTATTGTAATGATTTTCATGTACCGGCTCAGCCGCGCGAAGATTTGCCTTTATACAAGCAGCTCACCGGTAGGCCTCCGTTTGGTAAATAGTTATAAAATCAGCAATTTTAACAGGATATTCACCGTGTTTGAATATTTTGAATAAAAATTGCTTAATTCTTTGCCAAAAATGCTTAATGGCTTGCCTCACAAAATAGCGTATTTGGACCTTTTATTAACTGTTCAAAAAATGCGAATCACACAATTAAAGGTTCTATTCACGCTCATTGTGGCACTAAGTCTGCCGTCGGTGCTGCGTGCACAAAGCCCCGCTTCCCCAACCAAGCTTAACCAGTTGCAACAACAGTTTGTTGATCTGCGCTTTGGTATGTTCATCCACTTTAACATGCCAACGTTTTACGATGCAGACTGGCCTGACCCTGAAGCTCCGGCATCTTTATTCAACCCCAAAAAACTGGATGCCAACCAATGGGCCAAGGCTGCCAAATCTGCCAACATGAGCTACGGCTGTCTTACTACCAAACACCATAGCGGTTTTTGTATATGGGATACCAAAAGCACGGACTATAACGTGATGAACAGCCCGTACAAAAAGGACGTGGTTAAACAGTTTGTTGATGCTTTCCGCGCCAACGGGCTTAAAGTAATGCTGTATTATTCCATCCTCGATACGCACCATAAACTGCGCCCCAACCAGATTACGCCTGCGCATATCCAGATGATTAAAACCCAGCTTACCGAGTTGCTTACCAAATATGGTAAGATCGAGGCTTTGATCATTGACGGGTGGGATGCACCATGGTCTCGTATATCTTATGATGACGTTCCTTTTGAAGATATCTATAATCTCATTAAAAAACTACAGCCAGACTGTTTGGTGATGGACCTTAACGGCGCCAAATACCCTGGTGACGGTTTGTACTATACCGACATCAAAACTTACGAAATGGGTGCCGGTCAGCGTATGTCAAAAGATGTAAAGCGTATGCCTACGCTTGCATGCCTGCCTATCAATAGCGCATGGTTCTGGAAAACAGATTTCCCTACCACTCCGGTGCGTGAGCCTGAAAAAATTGTAAACGAACTGATAAAGCCGCTTAACGAAGCAAGCTGTAACTTTATATTGAACGTAGCGCCAAACCGCGATGGATTGGTAGATGATAACGCCCTTGCCAGCCTTAAAAAGGTAGGTGAGCTTTGGAAGAACGAAGGCCCTACAACCAAGCTATCACCGTTGGAAGACCCGATCATATCAAGCAATATAGCTATCAATGCGCCTGCTAATTCTACCTGGAGCGATGATATGAACATTATGGACTTTGCTAACGATGACGACTATCATTCATCATGGCAATCAAATCCTCGCGTTAAAAACCCATGGTACGAAATCGACTTTAAAAAAGACAAGCCATTTAATGCCATTGTTGTATTTGAGTCGAAACCAAACATCAGCAAATACAAGCTGGAGTACTGGAATGGCGCCGAGTGGAAACCAATCTTTGCCGGCGAAAACGCAAGTCGTGTGAAGCTGCACCGCTTTGACCGTGTTTGGGGCAGTAAAGTACGCATCCAGATGGAAGCGTATAAAGATGCACCATCAATTGCCGAATTCCAGGTGTTTGACGAAAGACGCTAACATTTTCTTAAAAAATACACTAAAGCGATGGTTGATTACCATCGCTTTTTTTATGGATGAATATTTTTTTTAGGTTCAGTTTTGTTTATATATTAGCTTGTACTTAAACCACAAATAAACCTATGCTTAAAACATCATTTATCGCTGCTGCACTCATGGTAGCATTGTTGCCGCAGTCGTTCCATACAAAAAATCCGTTAAATCATTTTACAAGTGCCATAGCCTTAACTAAACCATCTGATGATATGGTCCTGGTTGATGCGGGTAAAATGGCATTGCATGTCGACGGGCACAAGAAAGTATTGGCTTGGGGCGATGCCATTCATCAAAATCCGTTCGGCAAGCCGGAATCGTTCTCAAAAGATTATTGGGAAATATATGAAGATACGGCCACAGTGTACCATTATAAAGGTGCTGACTTATATTTTCTGCAGAATAAATTAGAGATGTTTGAAATTTCATCAGGCAAATGGTATTTGGGCGGTGCGGATGGAAAAAAGATAAGAGTTGGCGACGATGTAAAAGCGCTGGAAAGTTTTGTTCCGGGTTATAAGTTTGTTGCGGCAGACAACCAGGATGGGGAAATCGGTATTTTCCTGAAAGAAGATGGACAACCAATCGAAATGCTTTTTTACATCAAATTTGATAAGGCCACGTATAAAATAACCGAACTATCGCTAAGCGACGCAAGTTGTTAACTTGAAAGGTCTAAACTTATTATCGTTGAAATAGTTTAATTAGGCTAACCTAAATCCTGCTTTTTTTCGAAAGAATATCGGAAGACGATCATTAGTATTTATGGATTATGACCAATATATTATTCAAAGCATTCTTGCGAATAACGAATTTGGAATAACGACGGTAAACGAACTTCACAGCCTTAAAACAGTCGATTTTGTTCGAGATGAGTACTTCAAAATTGAAAAGCTAATTAAAAACAACGATATAGAAGCTATTAAAGGGATCAATGAAAATGACATTACAGGTTACGGATTTTTAGACGTAATGGTGTTTAAAGATCAAAACGATTTGCGATATATAGTGACGGTATATGATGATAATAGATTAGAGCAAGACCCTCAAATTATCAAAATATACGCAACCACAATTAACTAAAGCTAACTGCACATTTACGGGATTTATGATTGATATGCTTAAAGAATGATTATTATTGTATAACCATCTATATACCGCTATCAAGACATGAAAAAACTCATACTCGCTATAATGGTGCTGAGCGCAATTTCTGCATCAGCCCAAAACAACAATGTTATAAAAACTGCAAACGGACTGCTGGAAGGGGTTACCGACAGCAGCGGCATCCGCTCGTTTAAGGGCGTGCCTTTCGCGCAGCCTCCGGTTGGAGACCTGCGCTGGAAAGAGCCGCAACCGCCTAAAGACTGGGAGGGCGTACGTAAAGCAGATAAGTTTGGTCCGCAGGCTATGCAGCGTTTCATGTTCAGTGATATGGTGTTTCGCAGCAATGGTAAAAGCGAAGACTGCTTGTATCTGAACGTTTGGACGCCAGCCAGGCAAGCCGGTGAAAAGCTGCCCGTGCTGGTTTATTTCTATGGCGGCGGTTTCGTAGCAGGCGATGGCTCCGAGCTGAGGTATGATGGGGAGAGCATCGCCAAAAAAGGTATTGTGAGTGTTACGGTGAATTACCGCCTGGGCGTATTCGGCTTTATGGCACACCCCGAGCTGACAAAGGAGTCGCCACATCACGCGTCTGGCAATTATGGTTTATTGGATCAGCACGCGGCATTGCTTTGGGTGCAAAAAAACATTGCAGCATTTGGCGGCGACCCTATGAAGGTGACCATCGCGGGCGAGTCGGCCGGTAGCATGTCCGTTTGTGCGCAAGTGGCATCACCATTATCAAAAGGCTTGTTCCGGGCGGCAATAGGACAAAGCGGGGCAGTGCTGGGTAACCTCTCGCCAAGGCCGCTGGCCGAGGCCGAGAAGGCCGGTGAAAAATTCGCTGCAGACATAAATACTACTTCATTAGCCGATCTGCGTAAAATCCCTGCCGAAAAATTGCTTGAGCTGAGTTCCAAGGCCAGCTTCTGGCATACCATAGATGGTTACCTGCTTACGGAGAAGCCTGAGAAGACCTTTGCTGCAGGCAAACAAATGAGGGTACCTTTGTTAGCCGGCTGGACATCTGCTGAATCAAGCTACCAGGGGGTAATTGGCAACCAGGAGCCAACGCCAGAGAATTACAGGGCGGCTATACAGCGTCTGTATGGCGATAAGTCTGAGTTAGTATTGTCAGCTTACCCGGCCACCAATAATGAAGAGGTTAAGCAGGCGGCTACCAACCTGGCGTCCGACCGTTTTATTGCTTTTGCTACCTGGAAATTTGTTACCATGCAAGCTAAAACAAGCAAGGAACCTGTTTACCGATACTACTTCGCACAAGTGCGGCCTGAGAAAAACCCGCTTATAGGCGCACCGCACGCATCTGATATTGAATATTCGCTGGGTAATTTGCACTTGGTCAATCTTTTTCAATGGCGGCCGGAAGACTACAAAGCATCAGAAGTAACCCAAAACTACTTTGCCAATTTTATTAAGACCACTAATCCAAACGGTAAAGGGCTCCCCAAATGGAATACCGTGCAAAGCGATAAAAACCCTGTGATGGTGCTTGATGCCAAACCTCACGCTTCGGCAGAAACACATACGGCAAGGTACGAGGTGATGGATACTTTGGTTAAGTAGTATCCTCTCTTAATCGAAATAAAGACTCGCTGTCAAAGGGGGCGCTTCGTAACAACGAGCGCTGGCCCGCCAAAAAACCGGGCCGGGAGTATGGCCGGTGCGGCTGAAGGTTTTTTTTGGCTTGATGTTTGGTTACTTTGCATCTAAGGTAAAGTAACATAAACAGCATAGGTTTTAAACCTCGGTTATCTGAAGTATTTCCCAAGTTGCTTTTAGCAAAATTCTATAAAACTTTCCCCAAAATGTGTAAATGCTACGGGCGATGTTAGCAGTATCTTTGTAAAAGATATAACTGATATGGCAGCACAAGCAATACAAACAGCAATCTTTCCGGTTACCGGGATGTCATGCGCCGCATGTGCCAGCAGTGTGGAGTCCATGATTGGGGCACAAAAAGGGGTGGAGTCGGCTGCAGTAAATTATGCTTCACAAACCGTCAGGGTGGCCTACCATCCGGATGTTGTAAAGCCCGAAAACCTGCAGCAATGCGTTCAGTCCATTGGTTACGATCTTATCCTTGCCACTGGCGATGAGGCTGCACATCAACATCAGGAAGCAAAAGAATCTTATTATAAACAGCTGAAGAACAGGTTTACCTGGGCGGCACTGCTCACGGTTCCGGTTGTGGTAATAGGCATGTTATTTATGCATATGCCTTACGCCAACTACATTATGCTGGTTTTAACTGCTCCGGTTGTGTTTTTTGGCGGCGGCAGCTTTTTTAGCAGTGCCGTTAAACAAGCGCGGCATGGCAGCGTAAACATGGATACGCTGGTGGCTATGAGTACCGGTGTAGCCTTTTTCTTCAGCGTTTTCAATACTGTTTATCCTTCTTTCTGGACGTCGAGAGGTCTTGAAGCACATGTGTATTTCGAAGCTGCTGCGGTGGTTGTCGTATTTATATTGTTGGGTAAACTTTTGGAGGAAAGGGCTAAGTCTAACACTTCATCAGCCATAAAAAAACTGATGGGACTGCAACCGCAAACCGTAATACTTGTTACGCCGTCGGGTGAGCGCGAGGCCGATATTGCAACTGTAAAACCCGGCGATAAGATAGTGGTAAAACCCGGCGGAAAAATCGCAGTAGATGGGCGTGTATATGAAGGTTCGTCATACGTAGATGAAAGTATGATCAGTGGTGAGCCTGTTCCGGTAGAAAAGGTGGCGGGTAGCCAGGTATTTGCCGGTACTATTAATCAAAAAGGCAGCTTCCGGTTCCAGGCTGAAAAAGTGGGAAGCAGCACTATGCTTGCGCGTATTATCCAATTGGTGCAGGAGGCACAAGGCTCAAAGGCACCGGTGCAGAAGCTGGTTGATAAAATTGCTTCGGTATTTGTTCCTGTAGTCATTCTGATCGCTCTAACAAGTTTTATAATCTGGTACTTTTTAGGCGGAGATAACGGCCTTACACATGGCCTGCTTGCTATGGTGACCGTATTGGTGATAGCCTGCCCGTGTGCATTAGGTTTGGCCACGCCGACTGCTGTAATGGTGGGCATTGGCAAAGGAGCCGAGAAAGGGATATTGATAAAAGATGCCGAGGCCCTGGAACGCGGCCACAAAGTAAATGCAGTTGTGCTTGATAAAACCGGCACCATCACCGTGGGTAAACCCCAGGTTACAGATATGCTTTGGGCGGATGATGTAACAGACCAGTCTTATCTGAGTAGCATACTGAAAGCGATGGAGCAGCAAAGCGAACATCCGCTGGCAGATGCAGTGGTTAAACATTTGCAAAATGACGCAGGCAAACCAATAGTGCCGCACAAATTTGAAAGCGTAACCGGGCGTGGTGTAATGGCTGAAATAGACGGAGCAAAATGGTACGTGGGCAGTCCGGATTTGATGAAAGAGCTTAGGATAATTGTTCCATCACCGCTTGCTGAAAGCGCAAAAACATTTGCTGCCGGGGCAAAAACGGTTATTTACTTTGCAGATTATCTGTCAGTAAAAGCCGTAATAGCCATTGCCGACCAGATAAAGGAAGGCTCCAAAGATGCGGTGCAACAGTTAAAAAAACAAGGCGTTGATGTTTATATGCTAACCGGTGATAATGAGCAAACTGCAGCAGCTGTAGCCACTCAGGCCGGAATAGACAATTATAAAGCTGGTGTATTACCGGATGATAAAGCTACCTTTGTGCAAGCTTTGCAAAAGCAGGGCAAGGTAGTGGCCATGGCAGGCGATGGTATAAACGATAGCCAGGCGCTGGCTTTGGCAGATGTTTCTGTAGCTATGGGTACAGGTACCGATATTGCCATGGATGTAGCACGTATAACGCTGGTATCGTCGGACTTAAGGCAGCTGCCAAAAGCATTGCGACTATCAGCAGTCACCGTGAAAACTATACGCCAGAACCTGTTTTGGGCGTTTATTTACAATATAGTAAGCATACCCATTGCGGCAGGTATACTTTACCCGGTTAACGGGTTTTTGCTTAGTCCGATGATTGCAGGGGCGGCCATGGCACTCAGTTCTGTATCGGTAGTAAGTAACAGCCTCAGGCTTAAACTGGCAAAGTTGAACGATTAATATTTATATCATTATATGCAAACCTTACAATTTAAAACTACATTAAAATGCGGCGGATGTGTGGCAACTATCACTCCGGTGTTAGATAATATGCAGGCTGTAAAAAGCTGGCAGGTTGATACCGATAGCGTTGATAAGATACTTACGGTGCAAACTGATGGCGGCCTCACTGCGGATGATGTGATTGATGCGCTGAATGCCAACGGTTACGCTGCGCAGGAAATATAAAGAGAAACGCCTTTATGACGCTGCATATTAAAAACATGGTTTGCGACCGCTGCATAATGGTGGTGCGCCAGCAGTTGGAGAACCTTGGTTTTAAGGTTGATGGCATCGCTTTGGGTGTTGCTGATGTAAACCCTGAGCCCACTGCAGAGCAAACCGGCAAAATAGCTTCAGCGCTTAAGGTGCTTGGTTTTGAGTTAATAGACAGCGAAAAGGATAAGCTTGCCGAACGCATAAAGGCGCTGATTATCGAAAAGGTACATTACGGCGATCTGGCCGATGGGCGCACAAATTTTTCTGAGTACTTATCATCTGGTTTGAATAAGGATTACAGCTATTTGAGCCGCTTGTTCTCTGAGGCGGAGGACACGACCATTGAAAAATTCATCATTCAGCAGAAGATAGAAAAGGTGAAAGAGCTGTTGGAATATGGCGAACTCAATCTGAATGAAATCGCCTTTAAAATGGGATACAGCAGCAGCGCGCATTTATCGGCACAGTTTAAAACTATTACGGGTGTTAGCCCAAGCAACTACAAGGCATCCGGACAAAGCCGCCGCCCGCTGGACAGTATCTGAGCACGGCAAAAACTTATAAATTTTACACATAATTATATAAATGGGTATTGGCAGCAATGCCCATATTTGTGTTATGGCAAAGAAGGCGTTAGTTACCCTGCTGGCAATATTATACCTCGGTGTATCAACCGGGGCTACTTTGCATTTCCAGTATTGCATGGGGCAACTGGTAAAAATAAGCCTTGGCCATAATGATGATGAAAAATGCCATACCTGTGGCATGGCAAAAGCCGAAGCTTACAGCAAGGATTGCTGCACCGATAGTCATCAGCATTTAAAGGCCGACAAAAGCAGCGCAGCATCGGCACAACATTTCACGCTGGCCTCGCCGGTTATTTTTCTTGACCGTCAGTTTGCCATTACAGGTGCCTTCTTACCAGTTGCAGTTAATCGAGTACCTGCCGCTGCACATGGCCCGCCTTTAGGTAGCCACATCCCGGCGTTTATACGGTATCATAACTTCCGAATTTGATAAATTTCTTTCTCAATATAGCAGACGAATTCCTATTTAATCTGTCATTCCGAACGTAGTGAGGAATCTTGTTGAGGCGAAAGCAAAAGAACCTTAACAATAAAAGTCCTCTCCCTTGGAGAGGATTTAGGAGAGGTCGCCACTGAGTTAGCGAGAGCTAAAGATTTCTCCTCATACTTCGTCGAAATGACAACAAAAGCTAAATTTTAAGTCAGTCGTCGTTACAAGGAGCAACGACGAAGCAATCTTTAAAAATTAATAATCCCTACAGAAATTAAGGCTAAAGTATATCCTACACCAAAGCCAGGGAATAAAAGCAAATCAATCATGAAAAATTCAATAAAAAATATATTCTTAGCGTTTGCAATTCTATTGTTCACCAACACCTCATTTGCACAGCAAGTGCAAACTCCAAATAATCCTGTAAATGCATATCTGGAATTAAAGGATGCGCTGTTTAAAGGCGACCAGCAATTAGCCGCGCAAAAAGCGGAAGCATTAAGCGCGTGGTTTGGCAAAAATGACAACACTGCCGACTGGAAAAAGCCAGCTTCCAAGATAAAGGATGCTGCATCGCGCATAGCGGCTGATAAAGACCTTGCCGCCCAGCGCAAAGATTTTGCAAGCCTGTCTGCCGAATTTATTGCCGGTTGGAAAGCCCTGCCTCAGCATAGCACAACTGCCTACGTGCAGTACTGCCCAATGAAGAAAGCAAGCTGGCTAAGCGCTGAGAAAGACATACGCAATCCGTACTATGGCAGCCAGATGGCTAACTGTGGTTCAGTAACGGAGACTATTGAGGCCAGCACTAAATAGTTGCGCTATGAAGGGTATTGTATTTAGGCTGGCAGCCTGCCTCATATTTTTGGCAGCGCTGCCGGCTATTGCGCAGCATAAAATGAAAGCGCATGGGCATAATGCCAGGGAGCCCTTTTACCGGCAGGTGGGGCACCGTGCGGTTTACCATATTTACTTAACTGATACTGCGGTTAACTATACCGGCAGGCAGCGCCCGGCAATGGCCATCAACGGAGCCATACCCGCGCCGGTGTTGGAGTTTACTGAGGGCGATACCGCCGAGATATACGTGCACAATGAAATGATGATGGAAACCTCCATCCACTGGCATGGCATTATATTGCCCAATCGTTATGACGGCGTTTCGTATCTCACTACCACGCCTATAATGGAAGGAGAGGTGCACAAGTTCGAGTTTCCGCTGGTGCAAAACGGTACATATTGGTATCATTCCCATACCATGACTCAGGAGCAAAGCGGGTTGTACGGCGCATTCATCATCCACCCTAAAAAGCCCAGGCAAGAAAAAGAATATATCTTGCTGCTGAGCGACTGGACGGATGAGAACCCCGATGAGGTAGAGCGCTCGCTGCACACCGCTACCGATTGGTATGCCATAAAAAAAGGCAGCACACAAGACTACCTTGCGGCTATCAAGACGGGCCATCTTAAAACCAAGCTCACCAACGAATGGAAACGGATGACGGCCATGGATGTGAGCGACGTGTATTACGACCGCTTTTTTAGCAATGGGGAGGTTGAAAAACAGGCACCGCAATTTAAGGCTGGCGACAAAGTCCGGCTAAGGGTGGTAAACGGCAGTTCGTCTACCTATTTCTGGCTCAACTTTGGCGGAGGCAAGATCACTGTAGTAGCTAACGACGGAATGGATTGTATACCCGTGGAGGCCGACCGGCTCATTATTGCTGCGGCTGAAACCTACGATGTGGTGGTTACCATACCTGCTGATGGTAGTTACGAGTTCAGGGCTACGGCCGAGGACCGTACCAAGCATACGTCGCTATGGCTGGGTGATGGAAAAAAGCACAATGCGCCAAACGTGCCCCGGCTTAAATACTTTGAGGGGATGCAGATGATGAATGACATGATGGACATGCATGGCAACATGAAAGAGATGCCCGGGATGAAAATGAGCCATCAGGTGATGGATATGAACCAGGTAATGTATCCGGAGCTGAGCGAAGGGAGCGGAATGGATATGCAACATACCGACTCATCAGCTATGCATGATATGCACAAGATGAAATCAGGCGGCGATATCAAAACCTTTAACTATAGCATGCTACGGTCGCCTGAGCCGACTACCCTGCCTAAGGGGCCGCTCAAAACCTTATATTTTGAGCTCACCGGTAACATGAACCGTTATGTGTGGACCATCAACAACAAAACAGTCTCTGAGGCGGATAAGATATTGATTAAAAAAGGAGAGAATGTGCGCATCATCATGTACAATAATACCATGATGCGGCATCCCATGCACCTGCACGGGCATTTCTTCCGTGTGCTAAATGGTCAGGGCGAGCATTCTCCGCTTAAAAATACGCTGGATATAATGCCCATGGAGCGGGATACGCTGGAGTTTAGGGCGAGTGAAAGCGGCGACTGGTTTTTTCATTGTCATATACTTTACCACATGATGTCGGGCATGGGGCGCATCTTCAGTTATGAAAACTCGCCGCCTAACCCGGAAGTGCCGGATCCTGCAGCTGCGCTTAAAAAGGTTTATGCTGATGACCGCCGCTTTTATACATCAGCCAATATAGGTCTCGAAAGTAATGGTAGCGACGGTAACATATCCGTAGCGAACACGCGCTGGCGTATTTGGTCCATGTGGCATCTGGGCACCAGTAAAAGCAAAGGCTTTGAGAGCGAAACCATGGTAGGCCGTTTCTTTGGTAAGCAGCAATGGCTGTATGTTTACGGAGGGTTTGATTATCATTACAAAAAGCCCGGCGAAATAGAAAATAACCTGTTTGGTCAGCGTAGTAATAAGAACGACCGTAGGGCCGCCGTTGCCGGTGTGGCTTATACCTTGCCCATGTTATTTGTGGCTGATGCCCGTATAGATTCTGACGGTAAGCTGCGCTTTCAGTTGGGCAGGGAAGATATACCGCTTACCAGCAGGCTGCGTTTCACTATTGTTGGTAATACTGACAGGGAGTACAGCACAGGCTTGCGGTATGTGCTCACCAAGTACATATCACTTTCTACACATTATGATAGCGATATGGGTTGGGGTGGTGGCCTGGCAATAACCTATTGATATTTGATCGAGTTCTTTCAGCCTCCGCATGTAAACACATGCGGGGCTTTGTTTTATATATATATGATGGTTTGGGATTAACTTAACATTTACTTTACAGTGCATCCCTAACTTTGCTGCATGCTGACAGCAAGTGTGCACCACCATACCGATGAGGAACTGATTGTAATGCTCAACAAAGGCAAAACCCTTGCTATTGACATTATATACGAGCGTTACTGGCGCGGATTGTTCACGGCCGCCCTTGCCCGTACTAACGATGATGAAGTTGCTAAAGACATTGTGCAGACCCTGCTGATTGAACTTTGGCAGAAACGCGAACAGCTACAGGTAAATACAAGCCTGTCTCAATATTTATATGGCGCAGTAAAGTTAAAAGTGCTGCATCACTACCGGTCCGAAACCATCAAACAAACCGTTTTGGAAAATGCCCTGCAGCGCATGACCGAAATTGCAGGTAACACTGCCGACCTTGCCGATTATTTTAAACTGGAGAAAATAGTAAGCGAAGAGGTAGATATAATGCCTGCAAACATGCGCCGTTCCTTTTTGCTGCGTAACGATAGTTACTCCATTAAAGAAATTGCTGAAAGCCTTAACCTGGCTGAGCAAACCGTGGCCAACAATATCACTGAAGCGCTCAGAAGGCTCAAACGGCGCATCAATGTTGAATACCCGGACAGGTATGTGAGTATTGCCGGTATCTTTTTACTGCTGTTCACAAAAAGTTAACGTAAGGTTGATTTAAAATTGAGGTAGTAAACGGCGTTTTGTGCAACATCAGGTAAAATAGCACAGAACAATTAATGACTACCCCCCGGTTAAAAAAATTAATAGACCGTTACTTACAAAATAGTGCCGATGAGCAGGAACGTCGTTTGGTTGACAAATGGTACGACTCTTACGACGACACGAAGCTTGAGATGTCTCCCTTACGCGAGCAGCAGATCAGAGACGATATCCAAAATCACCTTAAATTTAATGTTCACCGCAAGGTAGCCCGCGTACGCCGCATCAATGCCATACGTTACGCCGCAGCCGTGTTGCTGCTGGTAGGTGCAGCTGCAGTGCTATTACTTGCAGACAGAAACCGCAACCAAATCGAAGTTGCTTACACTACCATAAAAACCGGGCAGGGCCAGGTTAAAAAACTGGTTTTGCCGGATGGGTCCGCAGTATGGCTTAATGCTGGCAGCACTATGCGCGTAGCGGAGGATTTTGCTACTACCAGGCTACGTAATGTTTATCTCGACGAAGGCGAAGCTTTTTTTGAGGTAAAGCATGACACGGCTCGTCCGTTCAAAGTAATCACCTCTTCTATTACCACCAGGGTGCTGGGTACATCCTTCAATGTAAAAGCTTATAAACGGCTTGCTACAGCATCGGTAACCGTGCGTACAGGCAAGGTGCAGGTGAGCTCGGCGCAGCGAACCCTTGCGCTTTTGGTTCGCGGTGAGCAGATCATTTTTAATAAGGCTGATAACAAGCTGCAAATACATTCCATTGATGCGGGCAATGCCCGCTCCTGGCTGGAAGGGCATACCATACTTACGGATGCCTCTTTTGATGAGCTGGCCCTGGCGCTTAACAACATCTACGGCGTAAAACTCATCGGCGGAAGCAAATCAACAACAGGATATAAATATAATGTTCACATCAATTCATCACGTACCCTTGATGAAACCATGCAGGTAATATGCTCGGTACATCAAAACAAATACAGGAGAAACAAGAATGAAGTAACTATTTATTAGAGCGCATAAAAAAGCCGGCTCTGTAGCAGAACCGGCAAGATCTTGCAAAAGCTGGGATAGATTGGAGCCCTTCACAGCTAATGCCCTTAGTTTCAGTTTAACATTCACTAAGTATATCAAAAGTATGAAAAAAAATTTACGTCGCTTAAGTAAAGCTATGCGTATTACATTTCTTATTTACACCATTATTATGGCAGGCAGCAGTTTGCTGTTTGCATCGCCTTCAACAGGTCAGGTTTTTCAAAAACGTATCAGTGTAACCCTGAAAAACGAAACGCTGTCCAGCTCACTTAAAAAGATAGAGCAGGCAGGCCAGGTTGACTTTGCCTATGATCCGGAGATTTTGAAGCTGGCAGACAGGTCTGTAAAATCATATACCTTCACTAATGAGAAAGTGTACGATGTTTTAAAGAAGCTGTTCGGTAACACCCTCATAGGTTTTAAGGAGCAGGTAGAAGGTACCATAACCCTTTACAAGCGCCAGCCTATCGTTAAGGCTGCCACAGGTAAGCTTAGCGGTAAAGTAGTTGACCAGGACGGTCTGCCGCTGCCAGGTGCAACAGTAATGCTGTTAGAATCTAACATTGGCGCACAAACTAATGTAGACGGCTCATTTACAATTAATGCTGAAGAAGGTACTTATACTTTGGTAGTAAGCTTTATATCTTACGAAACCAAGCGTGTACCAGGCGTAAAAATAAAAGCGAACGAGCCTTTAGATTTTGGCAACATTACGATGGTTGCGCAAAATGGTACGCTGAATGAGGTATTGGTAGTTGGTTACGGTACGCAAAAAAAGGAAAACCTTACAGGCGCCGTTGACCAGGTTACTTCGAAAGTATTAGAGAACCGCTCGTTGCCGAACCTGTCACAGGGCTTGCAAGGCGTAATACCTAACCTTAACATTGTGCCGTTGGATGGTAAGCCTATTCAATCTCCTACCTATAACATCAGGGGTATTACTTCTATTGGCCAGGGTGGTAACGCCTTGGTACTTGTGGATGGTGTGGAGGGCGACCCAAGCCGCATTAACCCGAATGACGTTGCCAGTGTATCGGTACTGAAGGATGCGAGCTCGGCAGCTATATACGGTGCGCGTGGTGCTTTCGGTGTGATACTCATCACCACAAAAAACCCTTCCAAAGAAAAAACAAGCGTTTCTTATTCGTTCAACCAATCATTTAAAAGCCCGACCGCGGTTCCCGAGTTTGTTACAGATGGTTATACGTTTGCTAAATACTTTAACGATGCATGGAGCGCCTGGAACGACTATTCACAAAAGCCGCAGAACATCAATAAGACTGTGAAATTCTCCCAGGATTACCTGGCAGAGTTAGAAAAAGCCAATAATGATCCTAATCATCCAACCACCATTGTAAACTCTGCAGGCGAGTATGAGTACTATGGTGATACGGACTGGTATGGGTTGCTTTACAAAGGCCACAACAATTCGCGCGATCATAACATCAGCATTAATGGTAATAGTGGTAAGGCAGATTTCCTAATCACCGGCCGTTACTATGCGCAGGACGGATTATTCCGCTACAACAGTGACGACTACAATATGTACAACCTGCGTGCAAAAGGCTCGTTACAGGTGTACCCATGGTTAAAGATCACTAACAATGCGGACTACTCTAACATGAAGTACCACAACCCGCTAAACGTGGGTGAGGGTGGCAGTATATGGCGTAACATACAGGACGAAGGCCATACCATGGTGCCGCTGCTGAACCCTGACGGTACACTTACTTACTCTGCTGCTTATTCTGTTGGCGACTTGTACTACGGCAAAAACGGTATCGACTTTGATAACCGCGTATTCCGTAACACTACCAGTTTTGCAGCCGATTTCTTTGATAACATTTTCCGTGTAAAAGGTGACTTTACCTTCCAGAACACGGATAATAACCGTACCCAAAAACGTGTACCGGTACCATACAGCCGCAAACCCGGGGTTATTGAGTACGTAGGTACTGCTACTAACGATTTGCAAAAGGTTTATCAACAAACGCAATACATCGCCAGCAATATTTATGGCGAGTTTGAACCTAAGCTAAAAGGCGATCATTACTTTAAAGGTTTGCTCGGTTACAACTTTGAACAATCAACCTACAAAGGGCTTAGCGTTTTGCGTAACGGATTGATTTATGAGAACGCCAATGATCTTAATCTTGCGCTTGGTCAGGGTATTACCACCGGTGGCGGATACGAGCAGTGGGATATTGTAGGTGGTTTTTACCGTTTGAATTACTCTTATAAAAATCGCTATTTAATTGAGGCTGATGGCCGTTATGATGGTTCTTCAAAGTTTCCGGCTAATCAGCGTTACGCCTTCTTCCCATCAGTATCAGCAGGCTGGCGTGTAAATAATGAGTCGTTCTGGAAAATATCTCCTGATGCAATTTCAGATTTCAAGATACGTGGTTCATATGGCTCATTGGGTAACGGTAGCATCAACTCATACATCTTCCAGGAATTGTTGAATGTATCACGTTCTGGTAGAATATTGAATGGCGTTATACCACAGAAAACATCATTGCCGGCAGTATTGCCTGACGGCCTTACCTGGGAAACATCAAGCACCTTTAACCTGGGTGTAGATATGGCGTTCCTCGCTAACCGCCTTACCGTAGTGGCAGACCGCTATGTGCGCGAAACCAAGAACATGTATACCATTGGTAACACATTGCCAAGCCTTTTCGGCGCTACGCCTCCAAAAGGCAACTATGCCAACCTGGAAACCAAGGGCTGGGAGGTTACCGTATCATGGCGCGACCGTTTCCAACTTAGCCAAAAACCATTTAACTATGGCATACGTGTTACCCTTGCCGATTACCTGGCCAAGATTACCAAATACAACAACCCTAAAAAGTTGCTGAATGATTACTATGCAGGCCAAACGCTTGGCGAAATATGGGGATATACTACGCTTGGTTATTTTACATCGGCAGAAGATATAGCCAACTCGCCTAAGCAAACGCTTATAAAAGCATCTACATCAGGGCAATTGCTGCCGGGCGATATTAAATTCGCCGACCTTGACGGCAATAACGTAATTGACTATGGCGACCAAACCGTTGATAAACCAGGCGACCGCCGCATTATTGGTAACTCTACACCACGATACACTTACGGTATAAGCCTTGATGCAGACTGGAACAACTTTACCTTCTCGGCCTTTTTACAAGGTGTAGGCAAGCGCGATTGGTACCCGGGTTCAGAAGCTTCGGTGTTCTGGGGCCAGTACAACAGGCCGTATAATAAAATACCTGCGTCTATGCTTGATAAGATGTGGTCGCCGGAGAATCCCAATGCTTACTTCCCGCGTTTGCGTGGCTATGTTGCACAGAACGGATCTGGTGAGCTTACCCAGGCGCAAACCAAATATTTGTTAAATGCTGCTTACCTGCGTTTAAAAAACATACAGTTAGGTTATAACCTGCCGTTACCGCTTATCCAGAAAATAAAGTTAAGCAACCTGCGCGTATTCGTATCAGGCGAGAACCTGCTTACATGGTCGCCGTTGTACAAGATCACCAAGGATATTGACCCGGAAAGCATCAACGGATCTGACCGCGTGCTAACTGACGGTGGCAGTGGTAACGGTAACAACTACCCGATACTGAAAACTATCACGCTGGGTGTAAACGCAACCTTTTAAATAACAGTAACACAATTTAGTAGTAATTAAATATGATTTCGTTAAAATCTATATATAATAAATGCCTGCTGGGTATTGTTGTAATTGGCTTAGGGGCAACAGGTTGTAACAAACTTGACCAGGTGCCGCAGGATACTGCCACCCCTGAAGCGGTGTTTAGCAACGTAAACGGTTTGCAACTGTACAGCAATTCTTTTTATGACATATTGCCTACTGCCGGCGACGTGCTGCGCAGCGATGCCATGGCTGATTATGCCGCCCGCACTTCCGTGCCTGATTTTTTACGCCCGGGAGCTTACGGACCACAGCAAAGTACAGGCTGGTCTATCGGCAACTGGTCGCCGTTGCGTAATATCAACTATTTTATAGAGCACTGCAATAACCCTAACATAAGCGCAGAGCAGCGTAACAACTTCATAGCGCTGGCCCGTTTTTTCCGAGCCTGGTTTTATTTTGATAAGCTTAAGCGTTTCGGCGATGTGCCATGGATCAACCATACGCCAACAGTTAATGACCCGCTGTTATATGCAGGTCGTGACAAGCGCACGCTGGTGGTTGACTCTATTATAGCCGACCTTGACTTTGCCTGCCAGAACATCAGCGCTACCAATGATAACTCACGCACGTTGATTACCAAGTACATCGCTTACGGTTTTAAATCACGCGTGTGTTTGTTTGAAGGTACTTTCCGTAAATATCATACCGAATACAACCTGCAATCTACCGCAAATGGTTTGCTCAATCTATCGGTAGATGCTGCACAAAAAGTAATTACAGACGGTGGCTTTAGTCTGAATACTGCCGGTGGTGCCGAAAAAGCTTATCGCCAGTTGTTTACCAGCACCGCGCCGGTAGCTACTGAGGTAATGCTGGCTGCCGTGTCTGATCCTGCCCTGGGCATATATAACGATGCTAACTGGTACTGGACCAGCGCCACTTATGGCGATAGGCTGAGCCTCATTCGCACTTTTGTAAATACTTACTTAAACATTGATGGTACACCTTTTACCACCAAAGCCGGTTACAAAACCATGCCTTTCTGGGAAGAGGTAAAAGGCCGCGATTTGCGCCTGCAGCAAACCATCCGCATGGGCAACTATACACGCCTTAACGGTGCCACCCAGCAGGCAGCGCCGCCGGTATTTTCTTATACCTACACCGGTTATCAGCCTATAAAGTTAACGCAGGACGATGCCTCAATGGATGGTGGCAGCCGTAATACCAACTCCATGTCGATAATGCGTTATGCCGAAATACTGTTGAATTATGCTGAGGCTAAAGCTGAGCTGGGTACTTTTACTGATGCCGACTGGAACATGACGGTAGGTGCATTGCGCCGCAGGGCAGGTATAACTGGCAACACCAGCACCAAGCCTACTGTGGTAGATGAATACCTGAGGGCGAATTATTTCCCATCTATTTCTGATCCGTCTTTGTTGGAGATCCGTCGTGAGCGCGGCATTGAGCTGGTATTTGAAGGCTTCAGGTTTAGTGATATTATACGCTGGAAACGCGGCGAACTAATGGATATGACCTGGAACGGGTTTTACGTACCGCAGTTAGACACCCCGCTTGATTTGAATCAGGACGGCACCAACGATGTTATCTTCACTAAAAATGTACCTCCTTTGGATCAGCAGGTTAAAGGGCTTACCTATGTAAGTGTAGCCGAGACCATTACCGGTGGTTCGGTTAACCCGCAGCGCCTTAATAGCGATAATGAGCTTACCTGGCTTACCAACGTAACCCGTAAATGGGATGATAAATATTATCTTTACCCAATCCCGGAGGCAGAGCGTTTGCTGAACCCTCAGCTTGGTCAAAACCCCGGATGGAGTAACTAAATTATAAATCAACCCTTATGAAGATCAAACATTTCTTTTTAGCTGCAGCCTGTTTATTGACCACATTATCGGTACAGGCACAGCACTTAATAGTAGGTACTTTTAACCTGCGTTATGCCAACTCGGGCGACGTAGGTAATTTATGGGCCGATCGTTCGCCGGTGGCTTCAGCTTTGATCCGTTTTCACGATTTCGACATTTTCGGAACCCAGGAAGGTTTAAAGCTGCAACTGGATAGCCTGAGCAATAACCTGCCGGAGTACCAACGTTATGGCAAAGGCCGCGATGACGGTAAGGAAGGCGGCGAGCATTCGGCTATCTTTTTTAAGAAGGACCGTTTTCAATTATTAAAGTCAGGCGATTTCTGGCTATCGGAAACACCGGACAAACCGGGCCTTGGCTGGGATGCTACGTGCTGTAACCGCATTTGCTCATGGGTGTATTTGCTCGATAAGCAGAGTAAAAAGAAGTTTTACTTCTTCAATGCACATTTTGACCACCAGGGTAAGGTAGCGCGCGAAGAAAGCTCCAAACTTATATTAGCTAAGATCAAAGAAATAGCTAAAGGCGAGAAAGCATTTTTCACCGGCGATCTCAACGGCGACCATAGCAGCACCTGGTATCAGCGTTTGGCTACATCAGGCTTTCTCACAGATACTTACTCGCTGGCGAAGCGCCCTTATGAGTTTAACCCTTCATTCAACTCTTTTGGTAAGTCCATCAATCAAACCGGCGTTATCGACCATATTTTCGTAACCGGCAAGCCGCAGGTTAAACGGTGGGGTATACTTACCGATAGTTACCACGGCAAGTATCCATCAGATCACTTCCCGGTATTAGCGGAAGTTATCCTGTAAACGAACTGATTTCATTGTTCATTTAATTCAATGACCCTGGCAAGCAGCGATGCCCCAGGGTCTTTTTGTTAAGGTTTTTAGGCTTGATATTTAATTAATTGGAGATACAATTTTGCCTAGTCCTCAACACACCCCTTACCGCTCTCGAGAGCGGAATTCACCTTTCACCTTTCACCTTTCACCTTTCACCTTTCACCATTCACCACAAGACTACTTCTGCGCTTTCAGCTCCGGTACGGTAAACGCTTTTTGTCTGCTTTTTAGCTTAGTGCGCATGGTAGTAACCTCTGCCGTTTGCACCTTGTCAGCGTCGTTTTGCCATGACCGGCGGATGAAACTTAACAGCTGCGCAATATCTTCGTCGCTGAATTCGGTATTGTTGCCGATTCCCGGCATATCGCCAGCTACCTCCGGCGCTTTGTAGACATGGCCATTTACTTCAACCGGGCCGGTAAGTCCTGCCAGCACAATGGATAGGAGAGTGGTTTTATCGCCGTTTACCCATTGCGAGCGGTTAAGCGGCGGCGCAAGCGATGTGATGCCATTTCCGTCAGGGCCATGGCAGGTTTGGCAGGTAGAGGCAAAAATTGCCGCACCTTTCGGAAATTCTTTCTTCAACGTTTCGGGGTTACGGTTCTTTAAGCGATCATTACGATGTTTAATAACCGACGCCAGGCGCTTGTAAAGCACACTGTTGGTATCTGTCTTTTTAGTAATATCATTCAACAGAGCGTCTTCATGGCCTGGTATGGTGCTGATAATCGCATCGACAACATAACGGTTGTTGCGGTAACGCAGCGCCATTTCGCTTGCATTTTGCACAACATCAAGCTTGCCGATTTTATTTTTGTGCGGATACACGTAACCATTCAACAAGGCAATGTATGGCGCATTCTGTTCGCTGGATGCATAGTTGATGTTTAGAAACTCCGACATCTTTTCGGCATAGTTGCCCTTCTCTAACACCGATGGAATAGCGGCATAGCCTTGTACCTTTAATATCCGCGCGGTGTCGCGTAGAGCTATCAGATCGTCATCCATAGTCAAGGCATCTAGGCCTTCCAGTGCCCAAAGCGCGTGTACTCTTTGCAACGTGTTGCTGCCGCTTTTTAATGCCTGTCGCAATGCAGGTATGGCCTGGGTGTACTTGCCATCAATAAGCGTTTGCTGGGCTTTATCGCGCACCCTTCCATTTTTATTGCCGAGCAGGGCTACTAATTGCGCAGCATCAGTCGGGATGGTAACGGCCCTAAGTTGTGAGCCTTTAGGATAAACCTTGTACAGGCGGCCGCAATTGATATTTACTTCAAGCCCGCGTTTTTTTATTTGGCCTTTCAGGTAATCTGTGAGGTAGGTTTTGTGCTGAATGATGCCACGGTACATATCAACCACATATAATGCCCCGTCCGGTCCATCGGTTAAAAACACGGGGCGAAAACGCTCATCGGTACTTGCCAGAAATTCGCGGCCTTTATAAGCCTCTTTACCTTTAACGGCATTACCTTCAAGATGTAAAATATTACGTTTTATAAGGTTCGCTGACGGTTCGGCCACAAAGGCGTTCATTTGCCCCGCCACTTCCGGGTAAAGCAGGCTGCCGCGGTATATCAGCGGACTGCAAGCTGCCGTAAAGTTCACCAGGCGCAGGCTATCATCCAATGTGCCGGTTGTATAACCACGGTTCACGCCGGGCGTGGGTCGTGCAGGATAAACACGGTTATCCGCAACAATGCGCTCGTAGTAGCCGGCTACGTTGCTTTGATCAGGGTTGCCGGCACCGAGGCCGGGAGGGAAGTAATCGCCCTGCACATTAGTGGAGTTATCATTATAATACAGGCGGCCATAATTATCCTGACTAATACCCCATTGCCCGCGGAAATGCGTGTTTTCTATCAGCCATTTACCGTTTTTATAACGATAGCGTTTGGATGATTTGGCATTATAGATCCAGTTATCAAGCGCGCGGTATAATCCGTTAGGGTAATGCTCCACGTTGCCGTCGCCGGTGTAGTGTGCATCAACGAGGGTACGGCCGGCAGGCTTATCATCGTTCAACGAATAAAACCAAAGGTTAGGGGGTTCCGCTACCAAAATGCCGCCATTTATTAAGCATATAGCGCGCGGCATCTTCAAAGAATCAATTACTACCTGGCGTTTATCAGGCGTACCATCATTGTTAGCGTCTGTAAGCAACACTATCTTGCCGTTTGGCACGTCTTCTCCGGTGCCGAGTGTATCAGGCATGTAGCTGGCCATTTCTACCACCCACATGCGGCCGCGGTTGTCAAACGTCATTGCTACCGGTGTACTCAATAGCGGCTCTGCAGCTAACAGCTTCACCTCCATGCCAGGCTCTACCGCCATGCGCTTTAAACTTTGCAGGGCAGGTACCACGGGCGACTTACTAAGGTCGGCTGTGTCTGGCCATTTTTGGGTGTTGATGGTAGTTGTGCTTTTTGTTGAACTGCAGCGGTACAGTACCAGCAGCAATATCATAATACTGCCGACGGTTGTTATGCCTTTGAAAGACCGGAGTGAGAAAGTGCCAGAATGTTTTTTAACGTTGATGCGTTGCATGTATAATAAAGGTAGATGAGCCTATTGGTTTATGGTAAAATTGTTAAAAACTATCCGTAAGGCATTAAATCAATTGTAAAATAATTGATAGCAAGGCTAATGTAATGCAGAATGCCCGGCAGTTGTTGCCAGGCATTTACATCATGGTGTGGTCATAGCCACCTTCCGTTTAATGTGCCTAAGGTTAGGCCTGGTTCTCTTTTTACCTTTCTTACGCTTGTTAAGCCATATCAGAAAGCCGGTTATGGGCAACGAGGCGCAGGTAAGGCTCGCTAAAAAAGCAATAATCTGCGTAGGCAAGCCATAAATACGCCCGGTATGAATGTCCTTATTAGAGTTTCTCCACTTAAGGCCGAGTGGTTTACTGGCGTGGTCGAGCTTATCGAACATTTTGCCGGTGCGGTCATCAAAGTAAAAATAACTGATGCTGCGCCAGCCGTCGGTACGCTGTTTAAGATATACAAATGCCATGATTGCATGCTCGCCTTTTTCAGGCAGGCTAAGCCCAATGGTATAGTAATTACCTGCAACCTTGTTTTGAATGCCAGTTAAAACCGTCTCCAGATGCATACTGCTCGTATCTGCATTGGCAAGTTTTGGCGCATGGCGTATCAGGTCAATTTTTCCAGGTGAGCCCAACATACGATAAATGCCATCCTCCCACCATTTAAATGACCATACCAGGCCGGTAATGGCAATGATCATGGCAATGGGCAATACATAAAAACCAAATGTGTTGTGCATATCATAATTAACGCGCTTCCATTTGGCCTTCCACTTTACGGTGAGGTGTGCTTTTAACTGTTTGATGTTTTTGGGCAGCCAAAGTATAAACCCGGTTATCATCATTAACAAAAACAGAAGGATGCATGAGCCGATGATGACACTCCCTACAGGTTTTACCAGCAGCAACTGCCGGTGCAATTGTTCCATCATGTTAAAAAACTCGTAACGCACATCAATTATGCCTAAAACCTTACCCGTGTAAGGGTCAACGTAAACATCATCGCGATACTTAAACTGGCTAAAGTAGCTTAGGTTGATGTCCTTGATCTTGTTCACCTTAGTGGCGTTGAATACGTAACTTTCGCCAGCTTCATTTATGCGGATGTCGGTGATTTTCTTTTTAGTCCCCAGCGCTTTTTGGGCAATAGCCAATAATTCAGAAACCGGCCTTGCCGGGCCGGTCTGTTTTACTTCTACCAAATCATGGTGAACAGCTTCAAAAAGCTCATCCTCAAACACCAGGATACACCCGGTTACCGATACAATTACTACAATAATGCCGGTAACCAGGCCTACCCATAAGTGCAGCCAGGCTGCAACAGCTTTAAAACGCTTCCAGATCATTTGCTGTTAAAAATCATACGTTAATGTTAGCAGGTAATTGGACGGTGCACCAGGAAACAACCTGATATAATCATAACCGCCCACCCAATATTTTTTACCTGTTATGTTATTGGCATTAAACTGCAGCTGCACTTTATTGACGCGATAATAAACCGCAGCGTTAAGGAGCGTGTAGTCGGGAATGCTTTGCTTAAGGTTGATAGACAGGTTGCGTTTATCAACATAGTTTGCGCCCACACCCAAACCAAAACCGCTTAGCGGACCACGGATAAAGTTATAACGTGTCCAGATGTTGGCTGTGTTTCTTGGTGCGTTTGGTTTTTGCCTGCCAAGTTCATCGGGGTTAAGGCTCTCAACAATTTTAGCATCGTTATAAGCATAAGAAGCCAGGATGCTCCAGTTAGGCAATATGCGGCCGGTAATATCAAACTCAAAGCCACGGGCACGTTCTTTACCTACCTGTCTTTGTTCATCGCCATTACCTGTAGGGTACAGCGTGTTGTTCTGTTCTATCTGGTATATAGCGGTGGTTATACCTAGCCTGTCCTCGAACCAACTGCTTTTTGCACCAAACTCAACCATATTACTGGTCAACGGATCAAAAGGTCCGCCGGCGTTTGGGTTAGAAATGATTGATACCGATTGAGGGTTATAGCCTGTTACGTAAGAGCCATATACGTTAACATTATTGTTAACGGTATACACCAGGCCGAAACGTGGCAGCCATGCACTGGAGTGTGTTTTTTCTTCTTTTGGCGATGCATAGTTTGCAAAGTCTGTGTAATACTCATACCGTACACCTAACAGTGCCTGGAAACGGCCGATCTTGATTTGATCCTGCACATAACCTGCGTTTAAATAATAGTAAGTAGGAGCAAGTGTAGTAGGTGCAAAAATGGCTTTGCTGTCGTCCTGTAAACGTTGTGAATTGATGGTGTTATTCAGGTCAAAAGATGGAACGTTGGGAACAGGATTACCATTTTTGTCAAGTGCGTAGTTCGCAATTTTAGCAGTGTCAAACTGGGCGATGGTGCCCGTGCGTGCAGCATTCAGATAACCGGATGCGGTCAGTTGTGATGCGCCTACAGGCATCTTTTCGCTGCCAAAATCGTACCCGGCAACAATTTTATGTTTTAAGATGCCCGTTTCGGCGTTGTAATTCAAATATCCGCTTAGGTTGTCTATATAGCGTTTGCGTTTACGTTTAAATATCTGCATGGCTACAAGATTTGATATGTCGGCACCTTTACCATCTTTAGCATAAGCGTTGGCGCTGCGGTGCTCGTATAAATCTTCCTGATAACCTGTTTTGGAGTACGCCACGTTAAAGCTCAGCGCATCGCTAAAGCGGTGGTTAGCAGATAAGGTAACCATGTATGTTTGTTCATTGAGATAATCGTTTCCGGCGCTTAGTGCTAATGATTGCTTGGTAGAGTAGAGATCGTTACCGATAACAGACTGCCCCCTGTCGAGTCTGCTGTTAGAGTTATTATAAACCAGGTCCACATTCACGCGGGTTTTTTCGCTGGCTACAAACGATAGGGAAGGCGCTATTACCACGTTCTTATCAAACTGCAGGTCGCGGAAGGAGTTGGCATCCTCGTAACCAAGGTTGAGGCGGTAAAGTAATGAGCTATCCTTATTTGCAGGGCCGGTAAAGTCTGCCAAAGCTCTTAAAGTGTTAAAGCTGCCCAATGACATGCTTACAGAGCGACGTGTTTCGTTCAACGGTTTTTTGGTAACCCGGTTTACCACACCACCGGGGCTGGCATTACCGTATAATGCAGATGAGGGGCCTTTAAGAACTTCTACACGTTCCAGGTAATTGGTTAAAGGCTGTTTCCAGAAGCCGGTGCTGGTGCGCAATCCGTTGATTAATTGTGTATTGCTTTGTCCGTTTACACGGAAGCCGCGAATGGTTAAATCATCATAAAAAGTAAACTGGTTTACACCGCTGAAGTTCTTTACCACATCGCCAATGCGGATAGCACCCTGGTCGGCCATCAGTTCTTTACTGGCGTATGATACCGACTGCGGTAAATCTTTTATTTCAGTTTCAGTCTTGTTGCCGATGAAAGTCGACTTGGTTTTATAAGTACGCTCTTTACGGCCTGTAATTTCAATTTGTTGTAATTCGGAGTTATCGGGTTTTAACGAGGCATCAAATGTTCTTTGAGCACCAACGGCCAAAGTGAATTTTTGCGAGAGGGTACGGTAACCTATAAATGAGAACTGAATAGTTACATCGCCGGCCGGTACGTTTAATGAGTAATGGCCTTTGGTGTCAGTAGCGGCAGTAGCCGTTGTGCCTGTGGCAACAACGGTAGCACCGGCAAGTGGGTCGCCGTTCTCATCGGTAACAAAGCCTTTAAGCGTTGCAGAGTTTGTGTTTTGTGAGAAAGCTGAAATGGGAATTAATAAACAGAGTAGGGCAAATACGGTTAATTGTGTAAAGCGTGTTTTCATTTATTTAGACTTAGTATAAATAATGTCGCAATGATACTATTTATAACCGATATAAATAAATGTTTACACGGATAATTTTAAAAAGCAAAGCCACCGGCATTATAGTCTATGACGCCGGTGGCTTTAAATATGAGTCTGCTTAATCGCTGTATCTATCGTTTCGCCATGGATAAGCAGTGTTAGAGTAACCGCGTTCTTCCCAGAAACCAAGCTTGTCCTCAGTCAAAAACTCAATACGTTTTATCCACTTGGCTCCCTTCCAGGCATAAAGCTGCGGTGTTATCATGCGGCAGGGGCCGCCATGCTCACGGGCAAGAGGTTCGCCCTCAAAGGTATGCACTAAAAGTACATCAGGCTTTAGCGCTTCCTCAAGGGATAAGTTGGTAGTATAGGTATCATAACCGTAGCACATCACATGTGTGGCGTTTTCTTTCGGGTGTACAAGAGCCGCCAGATCTAAAAAGCTCACCCCAACCCAGGGCATGTTCAGCTTAGACCATGTGGTAACGCAGTGAAAGTCGGACGTATCATTAGTTTGAGGAAGGGCCATAAATTCCTGCCAGGTTAAACGGACAGGTTGCTCAACGGCACCATCAATTGTTAGTCGCCAGCGATCAAGACCTATTTCAGGCTGATAGCCAAGGTCGAGCACAGGCCATTTGTAGGTGACAGACTGCCCAACCGGCAACGCCGGCATACCGTGCCTGTTAGGCGCCCCACTGCCGCGGGGCACATCATCCGCTACAGAGGGGGTTAGCCTCATCTTCTCCTCAAAACGTGCTTTAAGCTTCATGCGCGCATCAATAATGCGCTGCAGTTTGTCCTGACCTTCCATATCATCAAAATTAAATAATATAACGCAAAATAGGCTTTGCCTGTTCTAACACACTCTTTACTAACCGCTCATATCGCGTGGCCTTATTTTAATTAAAATTATATTTTTTTAAACAAAAGTTACAATATCCTAGTTATTCTATTGCCTTTCTGATACTGCAGCCTATATATGCCGACCTGTTGCTGCGATACTTTTTTAAAGCATAACTATGGAATTACACGAAATAAATGAGCCAGCCAGCGGGCAGCCCGATGGTGAGCAACCAGGCAACGGCAATTCGGTTGAAAAGGGAAGCGGTTACGGCCGTCCGGGCGAAGGTTCGGGCGAGACTGTGCCCCCTGAGGAACAAACCAATGACAGCCAGCCGCCATTAAGTGACGCCAATGAGCATGACCGGGAAAAGGACGAGCTCTCTCAGGCAGATATACAGGACGACATTGAGGCCTTTAGCGCAACTAACCAGCCGCATAACGCATTGGAGACGCCCGAAGGGAAAAATAACGGCGCTATACCTGCTGCTTTCAGTGGTCAGCGTACCAATCATCCTTAGCGTTCAAAGGCCTTTCAATACAATTAATCATCTACTAAAAAATCTATCTTATGTTTCATCACGTTAAAGAGTTACAGTTTAACGCCCGGGTATCGGGTCCTGATCCACGTTTTGCACGCTTACTGCTGGAGCAGTTTGGCGGTAGCAACGGCGAATTAAAAGCAGCAATGCAATATTTTACGCAGGCATTTAACTGCCGTCAGCCCTATCCGGATAAGTATGACTTACTTATGGATATTGCCATTGAAGAATTCAGTCACCTGGAAATTGTAGGCGCCACCATACAGATGCTGCTTGGGGGCGTAAACGGCGATCTGAAGGACGCGGCCGACGAGTCGGAAATTATGCAGGCTATGAATGGCAAAACTGCTAAAGAGGGCTTTATCCATGAGGCCATGCTCAATCCGCAATTTGCCGTGCTGAGCGGTGGCGGCCCTACGCTTACCGATAGCAATGGTAACCCGTGGACTGCTGCTTATGTGAATGCCAATGGTGACCTGACGGTTGATTTGCGCTCCAATATTGCTGCAGAATCAAGGGCCAAAATTGTGTACGAGTACCTGATGCAGTTTACTGACGACCCGTATGTTAAAGATTCGCTCCGCTTTTTAATGACACGTGAGGTGGCCCACTACCAAATGTTTGAGGCCGCTCTTAATACTATTCAACCCAACTTTCCTCCGGGCGTGCTGCAAAGCGACCCTCGTTATAGCAACCGTTATTACAACATGTCTAACGGGCAAGAAGTGCGCGGTCCGTGGAATGAAGGTGAAAGCACTCAGCTTGGCGAGAAATGGCAATATGCAGCCGATCCGCTTAAAGAGGTGCGCTCTACAGACGGGTTGGTAAACATAGAGCCGGAGGGTACTGACCGTACACTGGAAACTGCCGAACTACAAAGCCAATCACTTGGTCGCGAGCGCAGCAATGAGGTTAACGCAAGTGTGCCTCAGGGCGAAAACCAATGGACTTATTATACCAGCAAAAAATAAATAAATGTTAAACAGCCTGGCGGCACAGTTTTGCGCCGTCGGGTAAATCATATTACTTATGAAAAAGATACTCATTGCAGCAGCATTTGCAACCTCCGTTTTATTTACGGCCTGTGATGGCGGCGACAATAATAGCGCGAAGGACAGTAGCTTTCGCCAGGACGCCGACACCGAAGACCCGGCAGAAAATGACACAGTAAAAAACGATACCTCATCGGCACCTACTAACAATACGCCTAATGAGCGGCCTGCCGATGGTGTACAAAGGGATACACCGGCCACGAGGTAAAATTTGCTTTTTACGTCAATGTAATTATCATAACGCGCTTCGTGCGTTTCGTTTATGGTTTATTTATTAATTAAAAGTAAAACAACGAAACGCCGCAAGCTGTTTATATCACACCTTATTGCTTTATATGATGATGCTTCCGGGGACTTAAGTCCTTATTTTTTTGCCGTTCAATTTTAGGGTAAACAAGTAGAATAATTTATACCTATGAAGAACAACGTCAAAATCGCACGCAGAGCGTTTATATCTGCATCCGTAACCCGCACCGCTATTTTAGGTGCTGCATTGTCGCCTGTTGGCGCATTACTGCAGTCATTTTCAGTCGGCGCGAAACCGCAAGCCACAACTGAGGCTGAATTCCGCACGCAGCTTGCAAAGCTGGGCAATAAGTCATTACTCACCGCGCAACTGGCTCAAACCAAAGCATCTAACGATAAGGTGCAGATGTTTGCAAGCTTTGAGGCAGCCGAGCAGACTACCATTGCATCAATACTTAAAGAGATGGGTACACCCACTCCACCGCCCGACACCCAGGCACAAGCTTTAATAACCTCACTTAAATCGGCAAGCGGAGGCGCTTTTGATAAGGCCTTTATGAAAGCGCAGGTTGATACACATGAGGCGTTAAGGACGCTGACCTCGGGCTTTGTGAACAGCAGCAAAGGCAAAACCTCACCGCAAGAAATGCATACGCGCCATTTGGCAAGTTTGGCGCTGGCTACCATCACTGAACATACTGAAAGAGCTAAAAATATTTACAACGAATTAGGATAACCGCTATGAACGAGCAAGGACAGAACGCAGCGCCGGGTCAGCAGAATTACCCTTCGGAACAAGAACCGCAGGGTAATCCGAATGCCGAAAGCGCGGAGGAAATAGTGAGAGGTGCCCGCAACCAGGATCAGCTTGAAAAAATGAAGGACGCAGCACCAGAAGGCGATGAAGGTAAGCAAACAGGCGCTGAGCCGAAGGCTTACCAGTACGAGCGTAAAACAAATGAAGAGGAATCAGGAGAAGAGGATACAACAAACAATGCACTCGTTTAAAAGAAAAAGACAATGGCAGCCATGCGTGACACGACACAACCGCAACCGCATATCACAAATCATTTTAATGGTATTAACATTGGTAGTGTTGGTGGTACTGCTGTTTGCAATCAGGAAAGTATGATAGCGTATAAGCAATGAAGAAGGAGGAAATACATTTTGCCGACTGGCAACGCATTCTCTTAGGCGAAACGCCGCCGATATTCCTGTTGGAGGTTTTTGTAAGAGCGCTTATTACCTATGTGCTTTTGCTGGTGGTCGTTAGCTGGCTTGGCAAGCGCATGAGCGGTCAGCTCACTATTATGGAGATGGCCGTGATGATTACGCTTGGTGCCATTGTATCGGTACCTATGCAAACGCCGGACAGGGGCATACTGCAGGGCCTTTTATTATTGCTTTGTGCGGTGGGCTTTCAGCGGGGCATCAGCTACCTCGGTTACCGCAGCCATGGCATAGAAAATATAACACAGGGCAAGCCAAACACTTTGGTAAAAGATGGCCTGCTTGATCTAAAACAAATGGCAGTGGAAAAAGTATCCAGGCAACAACTTTTTGCCGAGTTGAGAGGCCAGCAAATTTATAACCTGGGTATGGTAGAACGCATCTATCTGGAAGCATGCGGTTTGCTAAGCGTGTACACCTACCCCGAGCCGCGACCCGGTTTGCCGCTATATCCTCCTTATGACCAATCTTTAGATGCGGACGACCTTCCTGCTGCGAAAAAAACGCATGACTACCAGGCATGTTCTAACTGTGGCAATGTAAGAAAGGCAAACGCCACCGGCAAGTGCTCTATATGTAATCAGGATCAATTCACATTCGCTGTTATATAATATGAAAGCTAGCGAAATAAATATAACGGACTGGATGCGCATTGTAATTGGCGATGTACCGAGCCTGTTTTACCTGGAGCTGTTGATCCGTGCGTTAATTATCTACCTGTTGCTGATGGTGTCCATGCGTTTGTTAGGCAAACGCATGTCATCGCAGCTCGGGCGGAACGACTTGGTAGCCATGGTTACCCTTGCCGCTACCATTGGTATACCGCTGCAAGCGCCGGACCGGGGCCTGCTGCCGGCCATACTCATTGCAGTGATAGTAGTTTGGGTAGGCCGCTGGATGGCGCGCAAAGCATTTTTTAATGAGCGTTTTGAACGGGTTACACAAGGCAACATATCATTACTGGTGCAGGATGCCGTAATGGACCTGACGGAAATGAAAAAAGTTCGCCTTACGCGCGAAAGGCTGGTTGCTCAGCTTCGCTACGGCGGTGTTAAGCAATTAGGCCAGGTAAAGCGCTTATACATAGAAGCGAACGGTGATTTTACATTGATTAAAGAGGTTGAGGATAAGCCGGGCTTATTCGTTATACCGCGTGATGACCAGGAGCTTTACGCCCGTTTTGAGCGGTCAGACGCTTTACTATCATGCGAAAACTGTGGCTTTACCAAAGAGAAGCCGCTTAAGGATAGCAAATGCCAGAATTGCGGGCACGAGGTGTGGACGCCTGCAGTACTACAGAAATATTAATAGTTAAAATAAAAAAATTATGTCAACCGGAACATCAATATGGGCAGTTGCTGCTGTCAACCAACTGGCTGATATAAAGTCAGCACCATTATACCAACGCTCAGTGCAGAGGTTTGATTTTGAAGTGATCACCCTGAACGATTCATTATGCGTGGTAGCCCGCATGGGCAATAACGTCAAAATGGCTTTTCGCACGGCTTATTCACCCGACGGCTTTATAAACGTAGCAGTGAAAGAAGAGGAGAACAAACTCGAAATTGCACTCAAGGCCATGACGGGAGATTATAACGTAACCGTAGAGTGGCCGCAAGGCAACGATGTTATTTTACATTATGCGGTGGAGTTGACGCCATCAAACCACATGACTATTCCTTTCTGGCCGCGCGATATTATTGTTACCGGCACCAAAGGCAAGGAGCACCAGACCGAGGGTAAAGTACACGTAAGCCAGACTGGTGCGCGGTCAGGTTTAATCTACGCTTCGCTGGAAAAACCCAAGGCAGGTTCATTCCTGTATCTGCAAAACTTAACGTCGTTGGGGCAGTACAATATAGATACCGAAACGTCTGCCGCAGGTATAGTAGGCGGCCAATGGCCCGAATTGGGTTTAAGTTTGCCGCCCGCGCTCGACAAACCAATGCAGGCAGGTAAAAAGTATATTATCTCTGATGCATTTGTGGTTTTTAGTGATGTTGTGCCGCAGGATCAGTTTGAACTCTCTAAACGTTTTCTGGATGCCATAGCAAGCGTGTATTTATTGCTGCCACGGCCGGATACCACTTATCACGACTATCCGGATATACTTAAAAAGGCCTTGTACGATCTGCAGAACAACAAAGGCGCATGGTCGCACCGCAGTGGGCATCCTTACCTTAATGCCTATGTGTGCGATTATAATACCCCGCCCGAGATAATGGTGCAACTGGCTGTTTTACTACCCGTGCAGGAGTATATGCGTTGGAGCGGTGAAAAGTGCGTAATGGAAGACGAGATAAAGGCGGCGTTACCGGCTTTCTACAACGAAAAGTTGGGTACGGTAATGCGCTGGCTGCCGTCAGAAGAGCACATGCTCGATGAATCAGAAGAGCAAAAAACACCCATGGTGATGGATTCATGGTACCTGCATCACCCGTTGCTTAACCTGGCGCGTATGGCATCTACCGGAGATGACCTGGCGAAGGATCTGCTTTTGAAGTCTGTAGATTACGCCATCAAAGTTGCGCATCACTTTAACTATGTATGGCCGGTGTTTTACCGCATGGACACCTTAGAGGTTGTAAAAGCCGAAGCTAAGCCCGGCGAGGGTGGCGAAAAGGATGTGGCCGGTTTATATGCGCATGTAATGCTGCAGGTGTGGGAAGTTACCGGCGAGCAAAAGTATTTCAAAGAGGCCGAAAAAGCTGCCAATTCAATGGTGCAGCATGGCTTTGATGTGTTCTACCAGGCAAACAACACTATGTTCTCGGCAAAAGCCATGATGCTGCTTTACCGGGAAACCAAAAAGGAGCTTTACCGCGACCTGAGCTACGTGTTCCTTGCTAATATCTTCAAAAACGTTGCGCTTTGGGAGTGCAACTATGGCTATGGCCAATACTTCCCCAGCTTTTTTGAACTGTTTCCGCTTAGCGATGCGCCTTATACAGCCGTTTACGAAGAGCAGGAATCATACGCCGGTGTGCATGAATACCTCAGCTATGCAGAGGGGTTAGACGTTCTTCCTTCTGTTTCGGTGCTGTTGGCGGAGTTTGTAAAGTATATGATCAATAGGGCAGTATACTATTATCCGCCGATGCTGCCAAAAGAAATGCTGGCCGACGAGGTGAAGACCGGCGAGCTGGACCCAGACCTGTGGATTGCTCTTGAGGATATACATGACGGCTGGGAGAAATCCGGCGAAGTAGGGCAGGAGGTATACGGTGCCGGTTTAGCATTCGGTATTGTTCCGCGGCAGTACATCAGTTTAGAGGGCGGTGCCTTCCTGGTATTCATTGATTATCCCATCACCAATAAAGTAATAAAAGATAAAACGCTCAGCTTTAAAGTACTGGGCGACAAACAGCTTACCTGTCGGCTATGCATTGTGCCGCATGAAAAAGGCAAACTACCCAAGTTTGAAGTAATGACGGGTAACGGCGAAGATCAGGCGGAAATAGAGAGTTCAAAAAATAAAAAGGGTGCCTTTGAATATTTCATTCACGGCGACCAGAAAATCATCATATCCTGGAAATAACAACAAACAATTATGGCAAGTAATCAAAGTAACCAATACAGCGCAACGGCAGGTGTAAACGGATTATCGATAGTAGTAACGGGCGGAACAACGGGTATTGGCAGGGCTACTGCCATTTTGCTGGCTTCGCAGGGCGCAAACGTTTTTATAAACGGCGCCGATCAGCAGCATCTTGATGATACCTTGAAAGACGTTGCCGGACTGGAACTGAGCGGCAGCATCAACGGCATCGTTGCCGATCTCTCTGCTGAAGAAGGTATTAACCAGCTATTCAGCGAGGCCGATGCTGCTTTAGGCGGGCTTGATGTTTTTATCAATAACGCAGCACTGGCATATCAGGGTGTGTCCGACGGTAATTACTCAGAATGGCATAAAGTGGTGAATACCAACCTCACTGCTTACATTGCCTGCAGCCACATGGCCATTGAGCGCATGAAAGAGAACAAACGCGGCCACATTGTAAATATCGGCTCAATGAGTGCAGACGTGCGCGAGAAAGACAGCTCGGTGTACGTGGCAACTAAAGCAGGTATACAGGGCTTTTCAGAAAGTATGCGCAAAGAAGTGAATGAACTGGGTATCAAAGTAACATTGATTGAGCCTGGCGCAGTAGGTACGGATATGCAACCGGTATCAGTGCCGGATCAGCAAAAGAAACAGGAAAACCTGGAGATGCTAAAGGCGGAGGATATTGCACAGGTAGTTCTGTTTGCCCTTTCACAGCCCGAACGCTCAGACATTGTTGAACTTAAAATAAGGCCGCATCTGCAAATAATATAAATGGGGAAAATAAAAAAGGAATATCAGTTCTTTAACCAGCAACCGCGCCCTATGCGCATGCTGTTGCTTACCAACTTGGTGTACGCACTGGCGCTGCCGGTTATTGAGCTGTTTATAGGAGCTTATATTATCCGTAAATCAAATGATGTGAGTTTGGTGATGGTTTACCAGTTGGCGCAAGGCACTGGTATTCCCATCACCTTTATCATGAACGGCTATTTGCTGCGGCGCTTTCATATCTCGCGGCTGTACGCCCTTGGCATGATCATCAGCGGTATTGATATGGGCGTAATGATGTTGCTGCATGACCTTAACATGTTTGGCGTTGGGCTCATTGGCTTTATAATGGGTCTGTCTTACGGCTTCTTCTGGGCAAACCGCGTGTTTCTTGCACTTACCAGTACGCGCGACGAGAACCGCAATTATTATTACGGGCTTGAGACCTTCTTTTTTACCATCGCATCCATTATTATGCCTCTTATAGCAGGCTACTTTATTGCATCAACACAAAAGCTGGGCTGGCTGGGTGGTAGTTTAAACGCAGCTTACCATATACTTACCGTGCTGGTTATCCTGCTTACTATCACCGCATCGGTCATTGCACACAAAGGGCGTTTCGTAAACCCTGTTAATGCACGCTTTTTGTACTGGCGCTTCCATCGCCTATGGGATAAAATGCTTGCCCTTGCGGCCCTTAAAGGCGTAGCGCAGGGTTTTATTATTGCCGCGCCAGTGATGCTTATTATGAAACTGGTAGGCAAGGAGGGTTCCATAGGCTCCATACAGTCAACCGGTTCCTTACTGTCTGCAATAATGTTGTACATCCTGGGTCGTAAAGCTAAACCAGCTCACCGGGTAAAAATTTTTGCGGCAGGGCTGGTACTGTTTGTTATCGGCGCCGCGGTGAACATGTTCAGGTTTGATGCGCTGGGCGCAATCATCTTCGTGGGCTGTTTGGTATTTGCCCGCCCTTTGCTTGATCTGGCTTACTTCCCCATACAACTTGGCGTAATTGAGTGCGTGGCATCAAAAGAAAAGCGTAACCAGTTTGCCTACATCTTCAGTCATGAAGTGGGCCTGTATGTAGGCAGGCTTTTTGGCTGTTTGCTGTTTATCATGACGGCGCGGTACGCAAGCGAGGATGCCGCTTTGCGTTATGCCCTCATGATCGTAGCGGCGGTGCAGTTCTTATCCATTTTTGTAGCTAAAGCCATCCTGCGCGACAATGAGTGGTGCGAGGTATCGCGGCAGCAACCAATAGCAGCCAACACACTAAAAGAACCGGCTGAACTTTAACAATTAAAAATCATTTTCCATTCACTACCAAAAAACATTCTGTTATGACTACCAATATGAAAGCGGCACTAAAAAACGAAAAAGGGGAATTTAATATTGAGGAGGTTGACAGGCCGGAGATACCGCACCCGGACTGGGCCCTGCTGCGCATAAAGGTAACCGGTATATGTGGTACCGACCTGCGCCACTGGAAAAAGGACGAACCGGAGCTGGTACACAAAATTATGGGGCATGAACTTGCCGGGGAGGTAGTTGCCGTGGGCGATAAAGTAACCAGCGTAAAGCCGGGCGACCGCGTGGTGGTAGAAACGTTGCTTGGCGATGGTACCTGCGATTGGTGCCGGGTGCAGCAGTACAACCTGTGCCCTAACCTGTATCCTGTACGCATGAAAACCGTTTCGCAAGCTTTTGCAGAGTATTTGATTGGTCCGGCAGAGAAATTTCATTTGCTGCCTGATAACATCAGTTTTGAAGAAGCCGCCTTGCTGGATACATTTTCCGTTTGTATGCATGCCATACAGCTAAGCGGTATAAAATTGAACGATACCGTAGTAGTTATTGGCGCCGGGCCGATAGGGCTGGGTCAGTTGCAGCTTGCAAAAATAAGCGGAGCAGACGTTATCATTATGGATATGGTTGATTCATCGCTGGCTATTGCAAAAGAGCTGGGTGCCGATTTGGTGATCAACACCAAAAAAGAAGACGCTTTGCAAAAGATTATGGAATATACCAACAATTGCGGCGCCGATATTACATTTGAGTGTGCCGGCGGCCCATCCATGCCCGAAACGCTACCCCAGGCAGTTGAATATACCCGTATTGGCGGCAAAGTGATAGTGGTAGGGGGCTTTGAAAAAGGCGAAATGGCTATTACATTAAACTGGCAGCAGCTACAAATGGCCGAGAAGAAAATCATACCCAGCGCCAGCTATTCATTCTGGGGCATACATTCTGAAATGAAAATGTGTATTGACCTTGTGGCAAAAGGTAAATTGAACGCCAGCAAGCTCATCACCCATACCTTTACTTTGGATGAGATAAACAAAGGTTTTGAAACCGCGCAGGACAAGGAGCACACCGGCGCCGTGTTTGTAGCGCTGAAGGTTTAAAGCCTGTCGGGAAAAAATATAAAAAAAATCATAAAAAATTTACTGCGCAGAAAGGTTGCGCAGTAGCCTCCAACCTTTGTGTCAACAAATCACAAAAAAGGAGGTTTAAAATGAAATTCAACCTATTAAGCAAATTCAGAACTCAGGTTATAAACCATGAGGGCGCCGTAGCTTTTAAGCTCTCGCCGGAGATGGAATTATACACCACAGTAGTTACCTGGAGCTTAAACGATTCCTTTTATGAGAAAGACGAGGCAAGGCTGCAGCGCTTACGCGAGCTAATAAACCAATGTAAGCCTGAGTTTGTAGGTAAGCTGGCTGTGTATGCCCGTACCAAAATGCATATGCGTTCAGTACCGCTGGTGCTGGTTACTGAGCTGGCTAACCAGCACTCCGGCGACGATTTGGTAGCACGTGTTACGGCTGGCGTGGTAAACCGGGCCGACGAGATTGCCGAGCTATTGGCATGTTATCAGTTGCTGAATGCTCGGCGAGGCACCAAGAAACTTAATCGCCTGAGCAAACAGATGCAAAAAGGTTTGGCGGCAGCCTTTAACCGGTTTGATGAATATCAGTTTGCCAAATATAACCGCGATGGCGAGATTAAGCTGCGTGATGCCTTGTTTCTGGTTCACCCTAAAGCAAAAAATGAATTACAGCAGGAGCTGTTTAATCAAATAGCCAACAATACGCTGCAAACCCCATACACTTGGGAAACAGAATTATCAGCCTTGGGCCAGGCCGGTTTCGATAGTGACGAAGCGCGAGCTGATGCGTTCCGTACAAAGTGGGAAGAGCTGATAGACAGCGGTAAACTGGGCTATATGGCCATGCTACGTAACCTGCGCAATATGCAGGAAGCGGGAATAAGCTATGCGCATTTTCAAAAGGTTTGCATACGGTTAAGTGATGCGGATGAAGTGGCGAAAGCGAAGCAGTTTCCATTCCGTTACCTGGCCGCATACCGCGAACTGATTAATCCGCGGGTTGAACAGACACCTTCACAAAGGATCATTAAAAGGCTGACTAAATTAATGCAGCGCGGCAACAAGGGTTACACAGGCGAGTTGCTGGAAGCTTTGGAGATAGCGGTACAGGCAAGTGCAGCCAACATCAAAGGTTTCGACCATGAGACACGTGTGCTGCTGGCCTGCGATGTATCGGGCTCAATGCAAACCCCTGTATCGGCAAAGTCTAAGATTTTGTTGTATGATGTTGGTTTGATGCTGGCCATGCTCCTGCAATCGCGCTGTAAAAATGTACAGGTAGGTATGTTTGGTGATACCTGGAAAATCATAGCCGTGCCTCGTAACAACATACTGGGTAACGTGCAGGAGTTTTATCGCCGCGAGGGCGAGGTAGGTTACTCCACCAACGGACATCTGGTAATCAAAGACCTGTTGGCACGCCGGGTGAAAATGGATAAGGTGTTTCTGTTTACCGACTGCCAGTTATGGAACAGTTCGTCCAAAACAAGCGATCATATTCATCCATTATGGTTGCGCTATAAGGCAGAGGTGTCGCCAAAGGCTAAGCTGTACCTGTTCGATCTAAAAGGTTACGGACAAGCGCCATTACAGGTTTTGCAAAATGACGTTTACCTGGTAGCCGGCTGGAGCGATAAAGTTTTCGAGGTACTGGCAGCCTTAGAAAATGGTGGCACTGCGCTGGACGCAATAGATAATGTAAATTTTGCCCCCTAACCCCTGAAGGGAGAATCAACGTCAGATTTGATTTCCCCTTCAGGGGGATAAAGGGGCTAAGGATGCCGTAGAAACGGGTTACTTCGCTCATTAAGGGGTGGTCAGTATGGTGTAAGCCAAACTGCGGGTTCGAGTCCCGTTTGCGAAACCCCGTCCCGCGTTCGCCTGTTGCTCCTTATATTATAAAAAAGGTGTCGTAAATAAGCCTTACATCGTTAGGACGCTGCGGTTGGCGGTTCGAATCCGTCCCCGTAAGGGTAGCTCAACTGGATAGAGCGCAGTGCAGATGGCTTATTGCTTTTAACCCTTCTTTTTAAAGAAATCAAAATAAAGAAGATGCCGTAGATCAGCGTTACTTCACCTGTCCCGTAAGATCAAAACGCTGGTTAACAATTGCTCTTCTTAACTTATTGCCTAAACCGAAAAGGTGCCGTAAACAAGTGTTACATCGGTTAGAACACCTGCCTGAGGCAGAAGGACGTTGGTTCAAATCCAGCCGGTGAATATTATCACAAGTAGTTCAGTTAAAAAAAACACTTGTTGCTTATAGCCCTTTTTAAACCTTAATGAAAGATGCCGTAAGTATGTGGTACTTCGCTGGTGAAACCGCGTAAGCGGGCAGGTTCGAATCCTGATAGACACATGCTGCCCATTGCTCTTTCATTCTTCCAATTATGCCATTTGCCGGGACGACATAGATATACATAATACAAAAGGCTGTCACTGAATGGGTGAGCAGCCTTTTGTATTTGTGTTATTAAGAAGCTTGCTTAAGCTTAGCTTTCATGCTTAGGGTTGTATGCGGTACGGCAAGCAGACGCTCCTTTTGTATCAGTTCGCCGGTTTCGCGGCAAACGCCATAAGTTTTATTGGCAATGCGTACTAATGCCGCTTCCAGTTGTTCGATAAATTTTTTCTGGCGGGCAGCAAGCTGATGGATGGATTCCTTCTCCAAAGTAGCGGCACCATCTTCTAAAGTCTGGTAAGCGCCTGATGTATCATCAGTACCGTTAGGGTTAGCCGACGACAATGACGAAGTTAAGGCCTCAAACTCCTCGCGTGCAACGGCAAGCTTGTTGTCAATTACCTGTTTAAATTCGGCCAGGTCGGCGTCAGAATAGCGGGTTCTGTTGGTTGTATTGTTTTCCATCCCCGCTTAACAGGCAATATGCAGGATGGTTTTAATTATTGAGAAATTACGCTTTATACACATTTAATTAATGGGCAAACTTAGTTATCAATAAACTTTATGTCCATTATGCGGCGCTCAAAATCATTGCCCGGTACCAAAGCCTTTGATTTGATACGCACCTTATAAGTGTAGATGGTGCTTTCGCTATAGTTGAGTATTTTGGCGACCGTTCCCAACTCATTAATTCCTAAACGCATCAGGGCAAATATGCGCAGGGTTGCGTTCAGCGTTTCGCCTTGTTTAGGCCATACCTGGTCTTCTTTATTGAGCAGGCCGTTGAATGATGTAATAAAGTTAGGGAACATCTTCAGGAATGCGCTGTCCAGCGTTTCGTACAAGTTCACTTTTTCTTTATCAATATGTACTCCATCAAGTAGCGTGATGATTTCGTTATATTTTTCGGTTTTGATGCTGTGCAACACCTTACGTTTAATACGGTCGAGCGTATCGATATAGGTAGAACACGTTTTCAGGAACAATCCAATCAGTTCTTCTTTAATGCGCGATGACTCCCAAAGCTTTTCGTTAACGGATTTAAGTTCAGTATTCTGATTGCTGATGATTGCCTCGTTTGCTTTTATTTTCTGTAACTGCCGCCTGTATATCACGAGCAGGAAGAACAGCACTACGGCTGTGATTAAGAAAATAAGGAAGCCTATCAAAAACTTGTCCTTCTCATGCTGCTTTTCGGCCAGTAGCTTACTGGCAATAAGCGGCAGCATAGATTCTATTTGCACCTCGCGGTTGCGGGCACCGTAGAATTTTGCGTTCGCTGCAGCTGCTTGCATAAAAATATAAGCATCGTTAGTGCGGTTAAGTTTATGCAGTTCCTGCCCCAGCAGAAAAATGGCCAGTGTTTCTTTGGTAGCAGAGCGTATATCATTTATAGCAGCCAGCGCCAGAAAGAAAACCCTGTTTTCGCCTGTGTAAGCAAAGCTTAGCCGGGTAGATACCATGGCTACGCCGTGCTCATCCAGCCGGTGGTTCATGATATAGTCATAAAAATAATCAGGCGTTAAACGCTTGTCTCTTTGGGCACCATGCAGAAACGCCTTATTAATGGTTTTTTCAAAATCACTGGCAGGTACTTTTACCTGTGCAGATTTAAAATCGCCGGCAGATTGTTTGCGGTAGATTTTGGTAAAATAGCTATCATTATTATAATCAGCGATGCTGCCATACAGCCGCGAGCGTAGTATGAGGTATTCTGATTTTAAACTGTCATTCAACTTGGTGGCGTCTAATTGGTTTACAATGTCAAAAGCCTCTTTGTATAAGCCAGAGTTGAGCAACGTACTGCCCAGCATTAACTGACTGCTGATTAGCTTGTCCGGATTTTTAAAGTGTTTGGCAATAGCCACCATCCGGTTCACATATATAAATGCAGAATCAAACTTGTAAGTCCGGTACATTTCAAAAATCCGCAAGCAGAGGTTGTATTGTACTATCGGCTCTTTATACTGCGAATTGTGGAGGCGAATCTTCAACTTATGCAGTTGTTTTTCTTTTGCAGCATCATACACTTTTTGCTGTGCCAATTCATTTTTTAAAACTTTTAAAATACTATCGGCATCAACCCGACGGGCCATGCAGTTAAAAGTCGCTAACACTAATGAACTAATTATTATAAGGTATTTAGTCATATACAATTTTGGCTTAACAAATGCGCACGTTTGTTGGTATCAAACGCGGGTTTCGAGCCGTGAAAATAAACTTTTAATATCATAAAATAGTCCATAAGTTGTCTTATAAGTCTGGATTTTTAACTAAAAGTTATTATTTAATGATCTTATTATCAGGGTTTTGAATTTTTATATTGTTGGATTTTTCTTTGACAGGGCTCTTGTGATATAAAAAGACCGTCCTGCAGCCATTTAATTTGTGCCGGAGTACAAGCGCAACACTCTACCTGTTTTTGACCTGTCCGCTCACTGCAGTAGCGGATACATCATGCCTTTTAGAAAACCAATTTTAAATCATCATGCGAGAAAAACTTTTACAATTATTACGCATTTGCGTTTTGGTTCTCTTCGCCTGTTCGCCTGCCTTTGCCCAAAACAAAACCATTAGCGGGCAGGTAACCGAAGCCGGATCCGGAACGCCATTGCCAGGTGTAAGCGTCGTGGTAACAGGTACCACGGCCGGCACCACAACGGACGTTAGTGGCAAGTACACCATCAACGTACCCGAAACGGCCAAAAGCCTTACTTTCTCTTTCATCGGTTATGCATCCAAAACTGCTGACATTAGCGGCACAACGCCAATCAATGTTAGCCTGAGCCAATCAAGCAGTACGCTCGAAGAGGTAGTGGTGGTAAGCGTAGGTTACGGCACGCTTGATAAGAAAGAAGTATCAAGTTCTATTAGTCACGTATCCGGCAAGGACCTTTTGCCGGTATCAGCCAATAACCCGCTTATGTCCCTGCAAGGCAAAGTAGCCGGTTTAACTATTACCAATACCTCAAGCGGCGACCCAAACTCATCTCCTAACGTGCAGCTACGCGGCGCCTCATCACGGAATGCAGGCCTCGGACCGCTGTATGTAATCAATGGCGTGCCAGGCGGTAATATTGATAACATCAATCAGAATGATATCGAGAGTATCGACGTGCTTAAAGGCGGTGCAGCCGCAGCTATTTACGGTACACGCGGCGGTAACGGGGTTATTATAATCACCACTAAAAAGGGAACCTCGCAGTCGCGTACGTTTTATGACGGATATGCAAGTTTTGATTACGTAACCAATCGTTTAAAAAACCTGTCGCCTGAGCAGTTTATAGAAAATCGTGTGAATAACAAGCAGGGGCAGGATTATGGCGCCCGCACCAACTGGCTGGATGAGGTAACCAACTCGCCGGCCTTCAGCCAAAAGCACACCGTTCAGCTTTCGGGCGGCACCAACCGTACCAATTACTTTACATCGGCAGACTACCGTAATGCAGATGGTATAGACCTAAGGGCACATAAGAAAGAGTATGGCGCCAGGATCAGCCTCAACCATGCATCAGAAGATAACATTTTTGTAGCTACCCTGAACATTGCGCCGCGTTACATGAATACCAGCAATGCTGATTTAGGAAACTTCAACAATGCACTTACACTAAACCCTACTTATCCCATTTTCAATGAGGAAGGCAAGTATAACTATATCAACACCGGCTTTTTCTCCAGCAACCCTGTAGAGAACGGTAAAATGATTAAGTCTGATGCGGAGATTAAGGAAATGGATATCAATGGCTCTTTAAAGTTTAATATTTTAAAGAATCTGAGCACCATGGTTACCATATCTGAGATAAGCCGTTCGGCAAGGAACATGAACTTCAGTCCGTCTACCTTGTCAACTATTATTCACAATGGCAATACCACCAAAACCAACTTTGCCTCCCAGGAGCAGCAGGAGAATGATCAAAAGAACGTGGAGTGGACAGGTAATTATTCGCTCGACCTGCAAAAGAATCACTTCCGTTTACTTGGCGGTTACTCATACTCCCTGTACAATTACAAGCAGTTTTATGCGCAAAACTACGACATTCCGTTTGATACCTTCCTGTGGAATCATTTAGGATCCGGCTTGTATAACGGCGGCGGCGAAGGGCAGGGCCAGGATGCGGTGCGTTCAACACAGAACGGCTCTACCCTGATTGCCTTCTTCGGCAGATTAAACTATGACTACGATGGCAAGTACATACTTACCGGTAGTTTACGCCGCGAAGGTTCGTCAAAATTCGGCGTGAATAACAAATGGGGTAATTTCCCGGCGGTATCTGGTGCATGGCGCGTATCAGAAGAAGGTTTCTTTAAAGATAAAGTGTCATGGATTGATGAGTTGAAACTCCGTGCCGATTATGGTGTAACCGGTAACCAGGATTTTGATAACTACCTGTCGTTAATTTTATATGGTAGTGCGGGATATTTTCCGTTCAATGGTACACAATACCAGGTTTATGGCCCTGCATCTAACGTAAACCCCGACCTGAAATGGGAGCGCGCCATTAACTTCAACGCAGGCGTTGACTTTACCTTATTTAAAAACCGCTTAAGTGGTTCTGTTGATTATTACGTGCGTACCAATAAGGATTTGCTTGGCTACTACGAAGTGCCATTGCCGCCAAACTCGCAAGCTCGAACGTTCGCCAATGTGGGTACTATGAAAAATTATGGCGTGGAGGTCACTTTAAATGGCGCTATAGTTAAGTATAAAGACTTTAGTTACAACTCATCGCTTGCATTCGCATTTAACCGTAATAAATTCATCTCCTTTTCAAACGATTTGTATAAAGGCCAACCATTTCAGGAAGTGGCCAGCCTGCCTGCACCAGGTTCACCGGGTACCATACAGCGATTGGTAGAAGGACGTACTATCGGTGAATTCTACATGCGCCGCTCTGCCGGAGTAAATGATGAGGGTAAGCTGTTAGTTTATAAAAAGGACGGCAGCATTGTTACAGCAGACCAATCATCTGACGACGATAAGCAGTTTGTAGGCAACGGTTTGCCAAAAGTCACCGCTTCTATGAACCATAGTTTCCGCTACAAACGTTTTGATTTGAATATCTTTTTGAGAGGTGCATTCGGGTATAAAATATTCAATACCCCGGCATTCTACTTAGGTACGCCAAGCAGCCAGCCCGACGCTAACGTGTTGCAATCGGCTTATGACAGCAACAGCAAATATTCAAAACTTACCAATAACGCAACAACATCAATTGCTTCCGATTACTTCCTGGAATCGGGCTCATTCGTAAAGATTGACAACGTATCTATGGGTTACACACAGCCTTTAAAAACAAAGTACCTTAAATCTGTACGCATTTATGCAGCTGGCCGTAACCTGCACACTTTTACGGGTTATACAGGTGGCGACCCGGACCTGGTAAATATCAATGGTCTTACGCCGGGTTTGAGCACAGGTAGCGATGGCAACGGTACGTTAAATTATTACCCGGCCACACTACAAGTGATTTTAGGTTTGCAGGCAACATTTTGATTTTAAGAACATGAAAAGATATAAACTTTATATAAGCATTATAGTATTTGGCGCCCTGTTAACGGGCAGCTGTACTAAGCTTGATGAGAAAGTATACGATAAGGTAGATGCCTCCAACTTCCTTACAAGAAGGGATGACGTTTTAAGGGACTTTCTGCGTCCGTTTGAGCATGGCTACTGGAGCATACAAGGCAATGATTTGTACGCTGCCGGTGAAAACAGTACCGATGAGATAGGAACCTTCAACCGCCAGGGCGACTGGCAGGATGGTGGTTATTATCAGCGTATGCACTACCACACCTGGAATATCAATGACGGTTTTACCAGCGGCGCCTGGAAGAACTTGTTTCAGGGCGTAGTACTGGCTACCAACTCATTGCAGGATATGGAGGGCATTACAGACCCTGCCAAATTAAGCATCACGGCAGAGGAGCTTGCCGATTTCAAAGCTGAATTGCGCACACTCAGGGCTTGGTTTAACCTAAGAGCGTTTGATCTTTATCGTAATATTCCAATTATTACTGATGTAAAGAGTACCACTCAGGGACAGCCTCAGGCTACTCCGCAGGAAACTTTCAACTTTATTGAAAAGGAACTGCTGGAATCTATCCCAGGTTTGCCTACACGTGAGCAGTTAGGTGCCAAAAGCACAGGCCGCTGGACTAAGGCCGGTGCAGCCGCATTATTGGTGCGACTGTACCTCAATGCAAAAGTATACACCGGCGTTGACAAGTTTGCTGAGTGCGAAGCTGTATGTAAGGACATAATAGCCGGCAAATACGGCGCTTACCAGTTAGATACCCGTTGGGATGCACCATTTGATTATACCAACACTACACTTAACACCGAGGTGATCTACGGCTTCCCCGGCACGTTGGCGCGCACGCACTGGCAGTATGACGGTGGGATGTTTTGGTGGGGCATCACTTACGACGCTCCGTTATACCTTGGCTTCACAGATTGGGAAAAAGCTAACCCGCGCTTTGCACTGCAGCCGGGCCGCGACGTGGACAGCGTAGAATACACGCATCAGTTAGGTAAACCATTTATAAAATTCCAAAAATACCCGGATGACCTGCGTTTGAAAAAGTACCGCAACCTTGGTGATAGCAAACGCGAGGGTATGTTCCTGTACGGATACCTGCCATTTAAACGTACGGTTAACGGCCAAACGGTAAATGATACCGTAAGGGGTAACAAGGGCTCGTACCCGCTTTTTATCCGCGACCAGGTGGGGTGGTTTCTCGACGCTAAGCCGGGTACCAAAGTTGCCGACAAGGAATCTAACATGAACCACGCCGACCATAACTCGGGCATCTTCATGATAAAATATCCGCTGTATCCAACGCCTGATCCTAACCGCATTACCTCGGCTTATGCTGAGGTGCGCCTTTCAGAAATTTACTATTCACTGGCCGAGTGCCTGTACCGCAAAGGCGATAAAGCAGAGGCGGCAAAGTTGCTTAACCAGGTAAGGCAGCGTAATTACCCGAGCGGATCATCAAGCTTGTATACGGCCGATGGCAGCCAGCTTACGGATCAGGAGATGCTTGACGAGTGGGGCCGGGAGTTTCTGGGTGAAAACCGTCGCCGAACCGACCTTATCCGTTGGGGGGTATTTACCACCGGTACCTGGTGGGATAAAAAACCCGATGCCGATAAGCATACGGAAATATTCCCGATCGGGCGCGATGTAATGAACGTCAATCCACAATTTAAACAAAACCCGGGCTATTAAAGCCTAAGCCTGCCGCCTGGGATTAGTGGCGGCAGGCTTATTTATTTATTTATTTATCGCTAACACAATAAACAAATACGTTACATGATTAAACACTTTACCCGATTATCTTTACTCGTTCTATTGTTAACCAGCCTGTCATTAAGGTCGTTATTCGCTGCAAAAGTACCTGTGGGCCGTTCCGGGCTTGTAGGTAAAAGTATAGCTGAATTTATACCCAAAGGTTTCGATAAAACCAAAGTACCATCGCTGATGCTGAAAAAAGAGCCGGTTATGGCTGGTGCCGTACCTGCCGGCTGGAAAATCGTACCACAATTTGTTTCCGTTGATGGTAAAACAACAGCTATTATCAACCTGAGCGGCCCAATTAGTCTGTATGGTGGAGGGGAAGTTACCGGTCCGCTGCTGCGCAACGGCAAAACTATTAAACTCTGGAACACCGATACCGGTGCATACGGCGTTGATGGTGGTTCCCGCTTGTATCAAACACACCCGTGGGTGATGGGTGTAAGGGCTGACGGCACTGCATTCGGTGTATTGTTCGACAGCTTTTGGAAAGCCGAGCTAAGCACTCAGGACGATAAGATAGAGTTCAGGAGCGAAGGCCCGCTGTTCCGCGTTTTTGTGATCGACCGCAAATCGCCGCAGGAAGTGGTAAAAGGACTGGCAGAACTTACCGGTACTATTGAGATGCCGCCAAGATGGGCATTGGGTTACCAACAATGCCGCTTTTCATACGGCACTGAAACACGCGTAAGGGAGATTGCTGATACCTTCCGTCTGAAAAAGATACCGTGCGACGTGATCTGGATGGATATTGACTACATGGAAGGTTACAGGGTATTCACTTTCAATAAAGCTAACTTTCCTAATCCAAAAAAATTAAATGCTGACCTGCATGCCAAAGGCTTTCACTCTGTATTTATGATTGACCCCGGTGTAAAGTTTGACAGTACTTATTCGGTCTTTAAATCCGGCTTGGCGAATGATGTGTGGGTTAAAGACCCTGCTGGCAAAGAATACCACGGCAAAGTATGGCCCGGCGATTGCGCTTTTCCTGATTTCACAATACCGAAGACGAGGAAATGGTGGGCTGGCTTATATAAAGATTTTTTAGCAACAGGCATAGATGGGGTTTGGAACGATATGAACGAGCCTGCTGTGAACGACAGCGAATTTCCGAAAGATCAGCAACTGGGCACTATGCCTTATAACACACCCCATCGCGGTGGCGGCGAGTTGCCGGCAGGGCCACATTTACTTTATCATAACGCTTATGGAAGATTAATGGTGCAGGCCACCAGGGAAGGAGTGCTTGCCACCCGGCCTGAGAAGCGGCCCTTTGTATTGACCAGGGCCAATTTATTGGGTGGACAGCGCTATGCCGCTACCTGGACAGGCGACAACTATGCCGACGACCGTTTTATGAAGCTTTCTGTGCCCATGTCTATCACCCTCGGGTTATCCGGACAGCCCTTCAGCGGACCGGATATCGGCGGTTTCTTGGGTAACACGAGTGCTGAGCTTTGGGGTCAGTGGTTAGGTTTTGGTGCTTTTTTACCTTTTGCAAGGGGCCACGCTTGCGCCGGTACAAACAACAAAGAGCCATGGGCTTTCGGTGCCGAAATGGAAAACACATCCCGCATTGCACTTGAGCGGCGTTACCGTTTACTGCCTTACCTGTATACATTGTTTCATGACGCTCATGAAACCGGTATGCCTGTAATGCGCCCACTTTTCTTTGACAACCCTAAGGATGCGCGCTTAAGAGGAGAGGAGCAGGCGTTCATGTTAGGGCAAAGCCTTTTAATAGTGCCGGCTTTTGCCAAAGATCCGCAGCTGCCAACCGGCAGATGGGAAACGCTTAGTCTCGTGAAAGACGATGAGGCCGACCGCTACCAGGCAAAGCTATTAATTAAGGGAGGCAGCATCATCCCGGCTGGTAAAGTGGTACAAAGTACCAATGAAAACTCACTTTCGGAACTCAGCCTGTACATTTGCCTCGATGCAAACGGCACCGCTAAAGGCGAAATGTATTGGGATGGTGGCGAAGGCTGGGCGTTTAAAAAAGGCAGCTTTAAAGTGCTCAACTTTACAGCTAAGCAACAGAAAGGACAAACAAAATTAAGTATTGTACCTGCCAAAGGAAGCTATGATATCAGCAAAGACATTCAAACTGTAAAAGCCATTATTCTACAAAATGGGAAGCAGTATGTTGCTACCGGTAATTTGAAAAATGGCGTGCTTGTTAGCATGAAATAATTGTAACTAATAAAAGGCACGGCGTTTTGCCGTGCCTTTTGAATTTGATGGCTAACGTATCAAGAATTCGACCTAAGCAACAACCGAGCGTTGCCATATGCCCGATTTATTGTTCATCAACATATCTGTCTAACAACGCCGATATAAAGCTATTGTACTCGTCTCGCATAGGTAGTTCCATTTCGGTGTATAATATGCGTTTGCTTACCATTACATTTTCATTCGTTTTCGGGTTAAAGCCTTCCTTTTGAATATCTTCCCAATAGAATCCAATTCCCCTTTTCTGCCATGTGGGTATGCTATTGAAATTGACACCATACTGGAATAACAATTCGTTCTTAGCGGCAACATTCAATCCTTTAATTTTACGGCTAGCCTCACTTGCATTAAAATTATCTTGTCTAAGTCGCCAGTAACAATGTGCATTCAAAGCGTTCCGGTGTGCATCTTCATTACGCCATCGAAAATAGTCTTCCACCAGTCTACGGTTTGGGAGTTCAGAAAGCCGGCAGTCAAAAGCTCCAACATTACCTAAAAGTGCAGAGAACTTGGCGCTTGCCTCGCCGGCCAAAATTGAAATATACTTTCTGGTTTTACGGCCGAAAGAGGTTTCAGTTGGATGGAAAAGCAAAGATATCTCATCACTTTCTGTATACCCGTAAATCACGTTAAAGCCACAATTCATTAGGTGCTTAACGGTTTCAACCATCAGGTCGCGGAATTTTACGTCAAAGGGTGCTTCAAATTGATGCACTTCTTTGGTTAATTTAGTAAAGCCTCTGCCGTCTATTCGGGCAACAATATACATGCCGGGCATGATATGGCGATCATGAGCGGTTTCATAAACCCTCATTTTGGTGTCCAAGTCGTCAAATTTCATCTGACCATTTTTTTATAGAGAAAGTATAGTTCTCAGCAGTTACATAATATAGTTCGTCAAAACCCTCCGTTAGCGAAGGCAAAACCAGCCGCTTAAAAGTTCCCTTTATACCTAATTCAGGAATGTTTTCTTTGCCGGTGCGTTGATTGTTGCGCAATAACGCATCAGCAAGTTTTGATTGAAAGTAATAGCCTATTACTTTGAATTTACTTGCTTTAGCCATAGCGATATACTTTGCCCGTTCTTCAGTAGTAGGGTTAGTGTTATCAATCACAAAAGGATGGGAGGTAAGCAGGCAAGTCTCAATAAAGCGAAGCTCTTTATTTCTGGTATTTAATTGATCCAGGGAAATGCGAATATGCGTTTTGAAGAAGTTTTCTTTGAAAAAAGTAGTCTTTCCCGTTGCCTGAATTCCACAAAATATAATTGCCTCCATTTTTGTAATAGTTCAAATCTACGGGCATAAAAATAGGAAGAACTATTACTAATTCTTCCTACTAAAGCTTTTGGTTAGACAGAAAATGGATTAATTACCCATTATAGCTTGGATCAAATTCTATAATCCATTCAATACCGTATTTGTCTCTAAACATCCCGGCGTAGGTACCCCAAGGGCTATCGCCAATACGTCCTTCCACTTCTCCGCCGGCCGATAATCCATTAAAAACCGCTTCCGCTTCTTCGCGGCTGTCAGCACATACAAAAATTTTCGACCGGTTTTCAGTTTCACTTACGCGGCCCATAAACTCAGGCACATCATTGGCTACTAAAACATTGTGCTTGCCTATAGGTAAAACAATGTTCATGATTTTATCAGCTTCGGCTTCGGGTACAGTAAATTCTTCGCTTGCGAGGTCCTTAAAGCGTACAATCTTTGTGAATTCTCCGCCAAAAACTGATTTGTAAAAAGTGAATGCTTCTTCGGCATTGCCATTAAAGTTGATCCAGGGGTTAATTGTTCTCATGATTGTTATATTAAGTGTGATTGTAAATTGTTCTTTTATTGTTTTTCTGATAATTCTGCCAGCAAATTTTCCAGGTTTGCCAGAGTCATGGTAAAGCCGATCTTGAAACCTTCCAGTAACCTTTCCAGTCGCTCAAAAGATTCGTTATATACAGTAATGCTCACAATTGTTCTGCCATCCTTTTCACTAAAGTTATGATCCCATTCAGAGCCCGGCAACTCACGGTTTTCGTCTTTGTCCGCAAAAGCGTTATACATTTTAAAATTGGTAATTGGTGTAATGGAGGTGTACTCCTGCACCGACCAGCGTTCTTCTCCCTCAGGGGTTATCATGGCATAAAAGCGCCGTCCGCCAACTTTAAAGTCCATATACTTGGTCTTGGCACGCATAGGTGCGGGTGCTCCCCATTGGTCCAATAGTTCGGCTTTGGTAAAAGCGTCCCATACCAGCGCCTGCGGGGCGTTAAATTCGCGGGTGATGTATACCGTTTTGGCTGCTTTGTCAACGTTAAAATCGAATAGCAAATCGTTGTTCATTTCTTTTGGTTTTGAATGGTGGATAATAATTGGTCGAGTTGATTGAATTGCGTTTCCCAGCTTTGTCTGAACTGTGCTAACCAGTGATCAAATTCCTGCATCTTTTTCGCGTTAAAGTGATAGTAAATTTCCCTGCCGCTTTGTACCGGTTTAATAAGGTCGCACTCATGCAGTACTTTAATATGTTTTGACACTGCCTGGCGGGTCATATCAAATTTTTCCGCCATAGCATTTGGCGTAAGCGCTTGTGCCGCAACCAGCATCAATATTGCCCGGCGTGTAGGATCTGCTATAGCTTGGAAAATGTCTTGTTTCATTTTTGATAATAAATATGCAACTCTTAGGTTGCAAATATAATGCAACTTTTGGGTTGCGCAAACTTTTCTCATGATATTTTTTGAAAATAATCGGTTTTAATAACTAAATATTTAGTTTTGATAATGCGAATTTTTAACTTGTTCATTCTGTTATTCTTAATTCACCTTTGCGCGAGTGCGCAAAAGCTTGACTCTGTTAACTCAACCTTAGCCAGGAATGTAGACCTGAGAGGAGGAGTAGCCACAGTGACAGTGGCGAATAACACAAGTGATACTGTAAAGCTTAGAGGCGCTATCGCGTTATATCTGCCTATATATGAACAATTGATAGAGGAAGACATTGCTCCGGGAAAATCATCTGTGATAAAGGTGAAAATGAATTATCCCGACTTTATACAGTTCACCTCCGTACCATTCAGCATCTATGCGGCGCCGGGAAAAATGGTTAAATGCACTATTGAAAGGGTAGTACCTCTGAAAATAAGTTTTCAAGGCGATTTTTCTGCAGAGAATGAATATTACCAGGCTTACTTTAAGGCAGCACTAAGCAATCACGTCTACTATCAAGCCGGCAGTCATATCTCAAATATGAATACCTTCCCGGCATTGGCTGATTCAATAACTAACATCAACCTCAGCTTTCTTAAAAGCTATAAGTCTCCATTGTCCTCGTCGTTTAAGGAGCAGGAGTACTGGCGGTTGATGTATAACAATGCCTTTTTAAAGCATCATGTGCCATTTGATTTAGCTTTTAAATCAGGCAAAGATTTCCATTTAGATGATAGCTATTATAAATTCGACAGGGAGGTACCACTGACAGGTCAGTCAGCATTGCTAAGTTCCGAATATTTATGGTATGCCGTATTCCGGTTAAGAGACATCGCCGCAAAAGAAAACAGAGCGGATTCTTTGCTTCCGGCGGCTATGCTTGCCGCGGCTGAGAAAGAGTACCGGAGAAACGAGATAGGAGATGCAGTTAAAATGCGCTTGCTGTATGATGCTTACGCACGTTCTGAAAGCAGCTACCAGAATTTGCTTCGTCAGGTAACTTTTGCAAACCCGCAAAACAAACAAATTTTAGATTCGGTAGCTCAGGCCAGGTTTTCTTTGCCGCTGGTGGGAAAAAAAGCACCAGGTTTTCGGCTGTTAAGTTTAGCCGGAGATACCGTTTCGTTATCACAATTTAAAGATCATTTGATTATCGTAAACTTTTGGGCAAGCTGGTGTGCACCGTGTATAAAGCAGTTTCCATCAGAGAATAAACTGTATACCAGTTACAAAGAAAGTAGAAATCTTGTAGTAATTAATATCTGTATAGACACTCCCTTTGACACGTGGAAGACATTTTCGGCAAAACATCACTTACAAATGGTGAACTTATTTGCAGACGAGAAACAAGCAAAATACCTGAAAAAGGTTTATAACATTTCTTCCCTGCCCAAGAGTGTCCTTATCGACCGCAACTTGTCTACAGCAAACAATAATTTTAAGCGGGCAAGTGAGGTGAAGGTAACTGATCTCGAGTAAAATAATCAAGGCTCCCTAAACCACGGAATTTTTCTAATCCTTTAGCCGTCTAGATTTATTAGGTCGATGACACATTCGAGGGATCTTTTCTGATCTGATCAGTTTCCGGATATGCCCACAGGCGCGTCTTTCTTTCCGGGTTGTGTGCAAATTCTGCCAAAGAACGAAGCTTATCCTTTTTCTGCTGCGCCCATCTTGATTAAAATATTGCTATACTGAATAAGGGTAAGTTTCCTGAAGCGTGTCATTCATGTATACAAGCATAATGACAGCATGAATAACCTATCGGTCCGACAAATTAGCATAAGTTATATTTCTACCGGGACAACGCTATTATTATTAATGGCATCGGCCTCCACCGCATTCGCACAGAATAAAGGTAGCGTAAGTGCTAATGTTGGCTTAATTTATCCCCTGAGTACTAATGGCCTGCGCGCCTCACGCGACACAAATGTTATTTCAATTAATGCTGTTGCCGGGATATCGGCTTCTGAACGGGGACTTGCCCTTGCCGGTGTTTCAAACATTGTGCGGCACAATGCAAGCGGTTTTCAGCTGGCGGGCTTTTCCAACCATATAAAAGGCAGCATAAATGGCTTTACTGCGGCAGGAGCATTCAATACCTATTCACGTGGAAGCGGCGTCTCAATGGCAGGTGTAGCCAATTTAGCGGTTAACAATACGGGTACGCAGGTGGCGGGCGTATTCAACAAAGGAGGCAGTGCATCCGCGCTGCAGCTTGCCGGTTTCATGAACTTAACGCGGGAGCTGAAGGGGGCTCAAATAGCCGGCCTTATCAACATAGCAAAGAGTAGTACGGGCCTGCAGGTTGGCTTAGTCAACATAGCTGATAGCGCTGGTACTCAAATTGGCCTTATTAACGTGGCTAAAAACGGTCAAATGGCTTTGGGCTTTAGCATAGATGAAACGCAAACTACCACACTATCCTTCAGGTCGGGCGGTAAGGTTTTTTACGGTATTATCGGTATCGGCTATAACTTAAATAACAACAGCCAAAAGTATGCGTACCAGGCCGGCATAGGTGCCAGGCTGTTGAACTTAGAAAAGTTCCGTTTAAAAACAGAACTCATTGCCAGCGGACTGGAAAGCTTTAAAGGCAGTAAATATTACAAATCATCGTCTTACCTGATGCCGGCCTTCCGGTTAGGTAAATCAGTCGAAATATTTGCTGGCCCGTCCTTCAATACTGTAGTCACGGATACAGAAGAAGGCAGAAAACTGATTAAGCATTATGTATCTGACTGGACTACCAATAACGGCCGCGACTTTCACGGCATATACTTCGGTTACACTGCCGGCATTCAGTTGAACTTATAAGAACAAACCAGTGATAAGCACCTATGACCGGAGTTAATCGCGATTGATGTACATATAATGAAAAATAAAATGGTGAGTTTTAGAACAGTATTAATACAAGTGATGATCACAACGTTCGTTTGTTTGGTGGTCATACAACTAACAGGGTTAAATAACAAATTTGCACTAAAGGCAGGCATCTGTGCGGCTGGTTTGATCCGGCTTTGGCGCAGTTACCATCAAATGCGGCAAGGTCGTGCGTGAGGTTTCAAAATGTTTTACGTTTATTAATACTTACTTTGAAGAGGTTTAATGGATAGCAATGAAGCAATGAACGAGCTGCCCGCTGGTAACGAAGCGGCCTTTGAGCAACTGTACAAGTTGTACTTCAGGGAGCTGCATGCGTATGCTTTTTCTTTAGTACGGGACTGGGATATTGCAGAGGAGATCGTTCAGGGCATGTTTTTAAGGATATGGGAAAAAGAAGAAAATATTCAGGTTACCACCTCCGTCAGATCTTATCTGTACAAATCGGTATATAACAGAAGCCTTAATCATATCAGAAATCAAAAGGTTCAGTTAAAATACCAAACCAACACAGCCCATGCTATGAAAGATCAAGCCGGTAATGCTGCTGAAAAGCTGGCCACAAAAGAACTGGAACTTACCTTACAAAAAGCATTAAATAAACTACCAGAAAAATGCCGGGCAATCTTTCACCTTAGCCGTTTCGAAGAATTAAAATACAAGGAGATTGCCGATAAATTTAATATTTCTATTAAAACAGTAGAGGCCCAGATGGGCAAGGCGTTACGAATTTTAAGACAAGAAATGATAGAATTTTTACCCATCATAGCAGTTATGCTACTAAATATATTCAGGCCATGAAAAAGCAAATGAGCGATGATCTGCTGACCAAATATCTTCTTGGTGAGAGTAGTCCTGATGAAGTACTGGAGGTTGAAGCCTGGGCGGCTGCCGACAGCGACAATGCCCGGAAACTGCAGGACATGAAGATCATTCTGGAAACAAGCCATCGCTTGGCGCAAGCCAGCCCACTGACCGAAACTGAAGCATGGGAAAGGTTTAAACGCAAAAGGGAAGCTGCGATAAACGAAAAGACAAAGGATATTCCGTTACGTGCTTACCAGACCTGGCTAAGGATAGCAGCAGTTTTACTTGTATTTGTTGGTGGCGGGTGGATGGCCTATTATTTTTATAACATTAGGAGCAATTCCTCAACGGACTGGATCTCACTTAAAGCCGGGAGCCAGGTACGCACCGACACTTTGCCTGATGGGTCTGTGGTACACATTAATAAAAACTCGGCACTTGCCTATTCAGGCAACTTTGAATCAAAAAGGGAGGTTAAACTTACAGGTGAAGCATTTTTTGATGTAAGACATAATGATGCGGTACCATTTACAGTGAAGGTAGGGGATATACTTGTACAGGACATTGGTACGGCCTTTAATATCAAAAGCAGGCAGTACACTACGGAGATCATTGTAGCGAGCGGCGTGGTAAAAGTAAGCCGCAATAAAAATGCGGTGCAACTGAATGCACACCAGATGGTTAATATAAAGCCAGAGGATAACGCATTTAAAGTTGAAAATAATAGCGATAAGTTATACAACTACTACATCAGTAATACCTTTACAGCTAATAAGACGCCATTATGGCGGTTGACCGAGGTATTGCAGGAAGCTTACGGCGCAGACATCCGGATTGAAAACAAGGCTTTGCGTAATGTGCCTATCACGGCTAATATCAAACTTCAGGACAGGTTAGAAGATATTCTGGAACTGATACGGCTTACCACTTCTGATATGCATGTCCAAAAACAAGGACAGGTATATATCATCAAATAGTCCTGCTTTTAAAACCACTTGTATGATATGCCGCCGGTTACGCCTAATGATAGTGTGTTTGCGTGATCGGCAGTTACAGACCTGTGCAATATCCAGCCGTGGCCATTTATGGATTGATTCTGTTCAACAGAGGTCAGCCTGAAAGCGGGACCAGCAAAGAATGCCCAATGTTTATTGAAGTTATAAGCTGGAAGCACATTTACAGAATAACTTTGGCAAGATGAATTGCTCTTTCTTCTGTAAAACGTAGTAACATATTCTGTATTCAGGGAGAATTTATCCTGTATAATGATATGAGCGCCTACGCCAAGGTCGAGTGCGTATTGTGACTTATTATCATCTTGCTGAAATCCCAGACCTATCATTCCATACAATATTTTACCGCCAGTACGAAGATCGGCATGGGTAAAAAATGATTCATCGGTACTTAAGCTGATACTTTTTTCTCCGTTTTTGATGAGGTTAACGATACCCAGCGCATGGTCGCTGCTATCAGCTACATTGATGAATCCAATTTGCAAGCCCTTTGCCATTTTAGTGATGTTCATAAAGCCTAACTGCAGCAAAGATACCGATCTGCTTTTGTTCATGAGGCCTGCTACCTGGATGGTACTGCTATCGCGGGTTACATTGGTTAAGCCGGCAATAGTTATTCCCTTACTGCTAACGGCGGTATTCATAAGGGCCGTTAGATGCAGGCTGTTAGCTTGTTTATTTATATTCGCCAAAGCAGCTAACTGAAAGCCACCCGAAAACTGCTCGGTTTTGTTGGCTAAAAGACCTAACTGAAACCCACCTTTGAAACGGTTGGTATTATTAGCCAACCCCGCGAACTGAAAGCCAGTGGCTTTACCCAACACACGATTGTACAAGCCGGCTAATTGTACACCTGTAGAACTGCCGCCTACAAAATTGAAAGTGGATGCTGCCTGAAATAAACGCACATCCTTTCGGTTTATATTGAATAGTCCGCCGAATTCTGCACCATTTATGCCGGCTGTGTAACCGCCTATAAGGTTAATAGACACATGATCTACCACTTGGCTGTTATAAAGCCCATGGGTGCTCAGGCGCGGAACAAGCGACACCTGGTACGGGCTGGATGCAAAAAAATTACCGACGTTTAAACCTTGCAGCAGCTGTTTCGAGCTCAGAAAAAAGCGAGCGAACCTGCTGTGTTCAACCCTGCCGTCAGTAGCATCGTCGGGGTAATAGCGGTATCTTTTACCAGAGCGTCTTTCCTGCACAACAACGTCTGGAAGCATGTTCAGGGTTGTGTCCCGGTAATTCTCCTTACTGGCCGTAAGTATCATTGACCCTGTGCTGCTTTTCGTTTTCATTTCAAAATATCCCTTATCATTAGTAAGGGTAGATAACAGCAGATCCTTTTCGTAGACGCTGGCTTTAGGTACCGGCCGTTGATCTGAAACATCGCGCACATAGCCCTTAAGTACAGTATGCGTCCCTTCGTCGTTTGTAGCTTCTGCAATTATAAATAGTTTGCGTGGTGCGTACCTCAGTACAATATATCCTGGCACCTCTTTAAACTCATAATTGTTGCCCAAAATATGTTCAAGTAAACCCAGCAGGGTGCCTCTGTATCCGGATACAGACACGAGACTGTCTGCCGGGACTACTTGATTGTTGTATGCAAAAGAAAAGCTTTGCTTGCTTGCTATTTTTTCGAGTAAATAGGAAATCCGCTCCCGATTTTTAATATCGATGGTAACCTGTTTCATCAGGTTGCTTTGAGCTAATAACGCGGTATGGGAAGTAAGAAATATTATAAATATCGTAAACAGGTGTTTCCTACCCATAATTACCAAGCAATTATTCTGATGATTTAAAACAGCACAATGTTTAGAAAACGGACGTTATAATAACACGCTTGTCACGCTTTACCCTTACTCATTTAAATTTTATTATATCGCCGGTATTCGTGGCATAAACATAGTGCTAAGTTGTTCATACGTTATCGTCTCCAGCATAGTATGGCTGCCGCTCCCAAAGAAACCCCTATGGCCGCAGTAGATATGCCAAAGCCTGACTGAATTTGATGTGCGCTTGCGCCATCCGGTGCAAGTGTAAAAAATAATCCGCCAATTAAGGCAACGAAGACGGCAGCACTTATTTGAAAAGTAGCACTTACCAAGCCCGCCGCCAAGCCTGAAAAGCGCGGATCCACCTGGTCAACGTTTAAGCGTACCAACGCTGGGATGGCAATACCTTGGCCAAGCCCTATGATAAAAAGAGGTAGAAAAAGATATGAGGTAATTGCATTCAGGGAAAGAATGGCGGCCAAAAGCAGTCCGGTAACTTCAAGTATCATCCCAAAGGCTGCGGTGCGGGAGCCAAACCTGCTAACTATAGCGGGGCTGCACCACGGCCCGAGAAAAAATCCGATTCCCAACGGCAAAATGGCTAAGCCTGTCGACAGTGTATCATGCCCCAAAGCCCCTTGCTCGTATACGGCAAAGATGAGGAAGAAGGAAGCTAGGGCATAAAAAAAGAATGCTGCAGCCAAGTTTCTCCGTAACCCGCTTTGCATAAATAAGGACGGATAAACCAAAGGGGAAATCCCTTTTGACTCTTTCTTTTTTTCATAATACCAGAAAGCTAACAGCAAGGGGATACTTGTTATAATAAGCACTATACACCACCATGGCCAGTGATTTTCGCGCCCCTCTATCAGCGGAAGCACAAATGCTAATAGCCCCGCAGCGAGGAGTATTGCGCCGGGTATGTCCAGAACATCAGATTTTTCAGCACGATTTTCCCTGAGTAATAATGACGCCGCCGGAATAGCAAGTATAATCACGGGTAGATTGATGAGGAACACGCTGCGCCAGCCCATGCCAAACAGGTTTGCCGATACCAGCACACCACCTAATAGCTGCCCCACTACAGAAGCAAGCCCGAAAGTTGCCCCATAAAAACTAAGTGCCCGGTTCTTTTCCTCTGCAGGGAATATGGCATGGATGGAAGCCAGTGATTGCGGACCCATTACGGCTGCCGAAATACCCTGTAATAGCCTGCCGACTATCAATATGGCCGGTGATGATGCAAAACCACATAGGGCAGAAGCAACGCCGAAGCCGAGCATACCGAAAATAAAAACCCGCTTTCTCCCGTAAATATCTCCTAAACGGCCTCCCAGTATCAAAGTTACGGCGTATGCAGCTGCATATACCGATACCACCAATTGCGAATCGGCCGGGGATGCATGGAGATCCGTGCGGATAGCTGGCAATGCCACATTCACGATAAAAAAATCCAGTGGGGGCAACAGTGTACCGGTCAGCAGTACGGCTAACGCCAGCCACCGCCGTGGGTCAACAGTATTTGATTCCATATTAGTTAACTTAAAACGTGATAATCCTTATTGTTAAAATTCATTGTATTCGATAACCAACCTATCGTTCCAAAATAGGCCAAAAAAAATTCAAGTTTTGATAATTCCAATCAAGAAGTCTGTCAGTTGATATAGCCGTTTTTTATCACTAAAAAGCAGGTCGGCATTCCAAAGCGATGCAAAATTGGTAACTACGAAATAAGCCAGCAAACTGGGATCCTTGTCAGCAGAAAGTTCGCCTTCCTGTTGTGCCTTTACAAACAAATCTTCAAAAAGCTTTATAGAATTATTCGCTTGCTGTTTAAGCATCCGGTTAACATCTTCGTCTATACGGGAGAGTTCAAACGTGGAGTTGATAGCTAAACATGTTTTGGTGTCAATCAAAATCGTCTTAACAAGGTCCTTAATGATATTGATCGCCGACTCAAGTGCAGATGCTCCTCTATTAACGGAATCACGGTATTTTGATTCTGTTTCTTGGATATAATCGTCCAGGCATTTCAAAAATAGATCGTGCTTATTGCCAAAGCTGTCGTAGATGCTGCTCCTGTTGATGGCTAATGCGTCCACCAAGTCGTTCATAGTAGTTGCCTGGTACCCTTTTTTCCAAAAGAGATTACGGGCGACCCTTAGCTTGTCCTGATAATCAAATTCTTTGTTCCTCGGCATGCGTCAAAATTAGAAATAAAAAACCTATCGTTCCAAAATAAATTCCTTTTCGATTTATAAATGACAATTCATGTCATGAAGAAAGCATAAAGAAACCCAGGAATAAGTTGTGTGCCGGAGTTTGATTAGAGTAAAGAGAGAGACGTCTAAATTCAGTGGAACGAAAAGAAGTGAAATAAAAAGGGCAGCACATGTAGTCATCACAATAGTCCCAGGCTGCCTTACATATTGCAAAACACCACAGTCCGATCAAATACTAGCCGATTCTTTGATGTCTTTTTGCTCAATTGTCTCGCGATACATATTTCCCCAATCAGCCATAGCGTTGATCAGATCATGCATGGTTTTCCCTAAATCGGTTGCATGATACTCTACCCTTGGAGGCACTTCAGGATACACAGTTCTTTCGATAATGCCATCCTGTTCCAACTCTCGCAATTGCGCTACCAACATGCGTTCAGATATCCCTTCTATTGATTTTTTAAGCTCGTTGTACCGCATTGTTCCGTGCATCAAACGGCACAAAATGGCCGGCTTCCACCGGCCGCCTATAATGCGTAAGGTGTTAGCCATTCCGCAGCTATCGGTTATACGTTTCTCGTTTATAAAGTTTGTTGATGCTTCTTTTCTCATACTTACTTTTTTGTTAGTACCTAACAATTGATGCCTTACTCACAAAGGTAAAAGTTTGCTTGTACGTTTGTGCCGTAATTTCAAAAACAAATATCATCATGAAAAAATTAGCAAACAAGGTAGCGTTAGTTACTGGTGGAAGCCGCGGCATAGGGGCTGCCATAGTACAACGGTTGGCAGCTGATGGGGCCAGCGTAGCATTCACTTATACCAGCGATAGCTCTGCCGAAAAAGCCGGCGCAATAGTTGCCGGGATACAAGCTGCGGGCGGCCGCGCCCTTGCAATCAAAGCAGATAGCCGTCATCCGGACGCGGTGACTGGAGCGGTAAAAGCAACAGCAGACGCGTTTGGCGGTTTGGATATTCTTGTAAGTAACGCCGGCATATTTGTAGCCAAAGATGTTAGTGAACTGAGCGTAAGCGACTATGACGAATTGATGGATATCAATGTGAAAGCTGTATATGTGGCCACACTCGAAGCTATTAAGTACCTTAAGGCAGGCGGCCGAATCATTACCATCGGCAGCAATATGGGAGATAACGCCATTATGCAGAAAGCACTTTTATACACCATGAGCAAATCTGCATTGCAGGGTTTTACCCGGGGGCTAGCTCGCGACCTTGGTCCTAAGGGCATTTCTGTGACCCTTGTTCAGCCGGGGCCTACAGCAACAGATATGAACCCTGATAATACCGAGCTTGCGGACTACTTTCGTACAAGAATGGCGTTGCCGGAGTACGGAACCGCCGAAGGTATAGGCGCATTGGTGTCTTTCCTCGCCAGTGAAGAGAGCAAATACATCACCGGCTCATTCATTACCGCTGACAGCGGTTTCAACGCCTGATACTGCCCGAACAGCATTTGCAATGATTCGCAAGAAAGGCTACCTTTTAATAAGGTAACCTTTTTTGTGTAGTGTTTCAATTAAGCTAACGGGTTAATCGTTTACATTGTGAATATCCTATAACATCTTAGCCATATTAACTTAAGTTAAAAACATGGTTTTATTTATTGCTGATCTTTGATATTGCAAGGCTATGATGGCAATTCATGATGACTGGGTTTCATTCCCAATCCGTCAAAGAGGATAATGATTGCGCTTCAAGCCAGTTAATATTGATTTTATGGCACTCAAAATAAATCAGCCGGCACCGGATTTTACTACAAGTGATATACACGGTAACAATCTTCAGCTGAGTAAATATAAAGGACAAAAGGTTTTATTGACGTTCTACCGCCATGTGGGATGCCCGGTAAATCATTTGCGATTTCTGGAACTAAGTAATTATGACCAGTTATTCCGGCAAAAGAACCTGGCAGTTCTTGCCATTTATGAAAGCTCCGTAGAAAATCTTTTGAAATACACGGCGAAAGATGACCATTACGCGACGCTGATTGCTAACCCTGAATTTGACCTGTACCAGACTTACGGCATAGAGCTTAATTATGCTAAATTGCTATATTCAATGTATAAGGGCGTCTATGCAAAAAAGGTAGAGGGAGAAAGGCTTGCAAAGCAGCGATTTGAACCGGAAGGACACCGTGAGCTGATGGGTGGAGATTTTTTGATAGGGGAGGATGGGACTTTGACAGATATTTACTACAACCAATATTTAGGCGACCACCTTCCGGTTGAAAATATTTTGTCTTTCATTAATGATGCGGTATATAATCCCAAATTTCAGCCAGTGTCATGTTGCGGCTAATAGTCGTAGCTAAGTATAAATAATAGGATACAATGTGCAGGTTAATAACTTTGTATAATCAAGGTTGAACGAGCATAAATTTATAGAACCATGAGCGAACATCATCAGACACTTAATGCGCACCTCAAAAACTTCGCTGCATTAACAGATAAGGATATTAATGATGCAAACGTGCTTTGGAAGCCACGGAAAATCAATAAAGGCGATTTCTTTAATATGCAATATGTGGTTTGCAACGACCTCGGTTTAGTAGTTAAAGGTATCTTCCGTATTTATTATGTCGACCCGAATACGAGCGAGGAGAAAAATCTTTACTTCTTTTCAGAAAACCAGTTCCTGGTATCATTCCGGAGTTTTATTACGAGGAACATTTGCCATTATTTTATTCAGGCGCTGGAAGATTCGGAGATCATCTATATATCGTACCGTGACCTTACTGGTTTGTATCAAACACACCCCAACTGGGCTACATTCGGCAGGTTACTGGCCGAGCTTTTTTTTACCTACTCCCAAAGCCGTACCGAAGAATTGTTGTTTATGAGCCACGAGAAGAGATATGTAAGGCTTCTTAACGAACACCAAAATATCATCAACCGTATTCCGGCTTATCACATATCGTCCTACCTGGGAATTACCAATCCATCACTCAGCAGGATAAGAAAGAGGATAAATGCTTAGGTATATCACAACCAAAGCAGGCTTCTAAGCACTCAATTAATTAACCGCTTAGAAGCCTGTTTGATAAATGTTATTACGCCGTAGGTATTGCGCCACCATCCACAAAATAATTTGCGCCTGTTAGGTATGAGGCTTTCGGGGATACTAAGAACCCAACTAATTCCGCCACTTCTTCCGGTGCCGCAAGTCTGCCTATAGGTACTCCACCAATCGTTTTCATCAACAGTTGCGTTGCCTCGGAAGATGATATCTTCATAGTTTCTGCAAGATTGCCCAAAAATGTCTCCATACCACTGGTTTTAACCATTCCCGGAGATACAACAAGCACACGGACACCTTTGCCCGACACCTCTGCTGAAAGTGCCTTGCTGTAATTATTGAGTGCAGCTTTGGCCGCGGCATAAGGCATAGTAAATTCCCAGAAAGGCATTTGTCCTACCCCGGACGAAACATGAATAATCACTCCGTTATTTTGTTCGATCATGGCCGGCAGTAATATGCGGTCTAAGCGTACAGCGGCCATAACATTAAGCTGGTAAGAACGCTCCCAGTGCTCGTCTTCCAACACGCTGAAGCCACCTTTAGGATTGCCGTTTCCACCGGCGTTGTTAATCAGTATATCAACAGTACCGAATTTTTCAAGAATGTTGCGCCCCAGGGCTTTAACTGCTTCAGCATCTAAAAAATCCGTTGCAATAAAATGCTGCCCTTCTTTCAATTCTGCCGGAGCATTGCGGGCAGCAACTATCACTTTTGCGCCTGCCATAGTTAACCTGTCGGCAATTGCTTTTCCTATGCCTCTTGTGCCGCCGGTAACTAAGGCAAGTTTGCCTGCTAACTCAAGGTTTTCATTTACTTTCTGTTCCATTTGTTGTTGATTTTAATTGATGCGTATTGAGGTATTGAGTTATTCTGAAACGTTTGTTTCAAAAATAAATTATAAAGCGCCGGTAAAGTTTGTTTACCGGCGCTAACAAGACAGGTGATTACTTGCCCGACAGATAATTTAATACCTGGCTTGAGTGTTCATCGCCTTTCATAAAATCACGGAAGCTGTAAACGATAGTGCCATCCAATCCCACAACAAAAGTTTCACGACCGCTAACTTTTACATTGTTTCCGAAATTTTGCTCTTTAACTCCGAACTTATTCAACACCACGTTCCCCGGGTCGCTCAGTAAAATGAACGGCAGGTGGTTTTTGATAGCGAAGGCTTTGTGACTTGCTACTGTGCCATTGTTGATGCCAATAACAATGGCGTCAGCGTCTTTATACTTCTCATAGGCATCCCTGAACGCACAAGCTTCGGCTGTACAAACCGGACTTTCATCTTTTGGATAAAAATAGATGACGAGCTTTTTCTTACCGATAACCTTAGACAGGTTGAAGATTTTACCGTCCTGATCTTTAAGTGAAAAATCGGGCGCTTTATCGCCTTTCGTCAGTGTGGTATGTGCCGTACTGTCTTGTGCGTTGGCAACTGGTGCAGTAAATGTAAGGCCGCATGTTATAGCCATTATGGCTGCGATAAATGCCGTTTTGAAATTCATTTTCATAGCAATGGAAATTTGGTTGTTATTTGTTTTCCAAAGCTCAATGAAAAACTACTTTGAAATTTTCACTAAAGTGAAAATCCAAAGTAGTTTTACTGAATTAAATGTCTCTGAGTGGTAACGCGGATGTGTTTTGTGATAAATTATTCTTTAGCATCCTGGATATAATCGATGGCTTTCTGCGCAAGTGCGGCAGACTCATCATCGTTCTTCTCTTTTCGCTGCTTAGCTGTTTCCTCCAATGCTTTAATCAGTTTAGGAGCAATGCCATACTTTTTGTAGGCCACGGCAAGGTCGCGGATAGCGGTAATACCTTGTGCAACGTAGCTGCGGTTGTTAAGGCGGCCCAAGATGGCAGGCATTACTTTTACGGCGTTATCAAACTTGGCTTGCACAGATGCGTTGTTAAATGCATCTATAAAAAACGGCCATTCGGCATCAGAACCATTTTTGGCATAAACGCTGGCAATAGCCATAGTAACCGGACCTTCGGCCTTAGGCGCTAAAGCCTTTGCAACTTTAAAGGCCTCATCCGGCGCAATGTTATTTAATGCGGTAAGCGCAGCAGCCCGCACGTTATAAGATGGACTGCCAAGCGCAGTTACGTACAATTGTTTATAAGCAGGCGAGTTTGTTTTACCAAGAAAGCTAATAGCTGCTTTGCGCACAGGATATTTAACATCATTAGTTGCCAACCTGGTTATGACAGGCAGTGCCGATGTCATCATTTGTTTATCATCTGCCTTTATTGAGTTGATAGCTTGTATGCGCAGGCCATAATATTTGTCATCTAAAGCGCTTAACAAAACCTGTTTAAATTCTTTTGTGTTTGGCTGTTCTTTAGCTTCTTTATAAGCTTCAAACCGGTCCATATAGAGCGGGGCGTGTTGGTACTGGTATAAGAATTCTTCAGGTGTTTTATGATCTGTTTTTTCTGCAAGCAATATCTTATCAGCATCAACATTAACCAAACTTGGTTTGGCGGGTAATTTAAAAATTAAAGTGTCCTTTGCGTTTTGCAGCCAAACCTGGTGCCTTTGTTTAGTACCGTTGCTGTAAATATCTACAGCAATTGGCAGCTTAAAGATTTGCCCTTTCTGATTCTGGGATATAAATACTTTTTCGGTTTTGGTTTGATCATCCCAACTGTAAGTAATATCTAATACAGGGTGGCCGGCGCCGTAGTACCATTGATTAAAAAACCAGTTCAGATCTTTACCTGATATCTCTTCAAATGCTAAACGCAAATCCTGCACTTCTGCACTTTTGAATGCTCGGGTCTTTAAGTAGAGGCCCAGGCCTTTAAAAAAGGCATCGTCGCCGAGGTAATTGCGTAGCATGTTTAAAACAAGCCCGCCCTTGTCATAAATGTTAGAGCCGTTTATTCCCTCTTCGTCCGAGTAGTAAAAAGGTACCAGGTTTTGATCAGCGGCTGATTTATTGTTCAAATAGGCCTGCAGTTCTTCATATCGCTTGGCATCACCATCGTCCTTACCATATTTCTTCTCATTCCAGTACTTTTCCCCAAACACTGCAAAAGATTCATTAAGCGTTTCGTTGCTCCAACTTTCGCAGGTAACCAGGTCGCCAAACCATTGATGGAAAAGTTCATGTGCTATGGTAGTTCCGCCTGTTCCGTTAGGATCGTCAACCAATTCCCATGGGCTTTTCTGTACATAATCGCCATGCAATGTAGCTGATGAGTTTTCCATGGCACCAAGCGGATAATCTCTTACCACCACCTGCGAATACTTTTCCCAAGGAAAATCTACGCCAAGCGCTTTGGAGAAAAATTCCATCATTTCAGGCGTTTGACCAAATACGGCTTTGGCATAAGGGAAATACTTTGGCTCCAGGTAATAGTTAACTTCTTTATTGCGCCATTTGTCTTTATATATCTTAAACTCGCCCACAGCCATCATAAAAAGATATGGCGCATGCGGCAATTTTTGTTTCCAGGTATCGGTGCGGGTGCCATCTGCATTGTTTTTCTGGCTGATCAGCAAGCCGTTAGATAGGGTAGTGTATTTGGCCGGCACTGTCATGCTCAGTTGCTGGGTGGTTTTTTGATTAGGCACATCAATGGTAGGGAACCAGCAAGATGAAGCTTCTGCCTCGCCCTGCGTCCATATTTGAGTAGGTTTACCCTTTTCTGCACCTGTCGGGTTTACAAAATACAAGCCTTTGCCATCCAACTTGTGCCCTGGTTTGTCATGCAGCAGATTTGGTTTTGATGTGTAATCAATATAAACCACATATTGCTCCCCACCCTGATATTTTTTGTCGAGCTTAATATTCAGTGTAAGGCTGTCATCATAGGTATACGTAAGCGGCTGCAATTTACCGGCTTTTACTATGGCTATTTTATGTATATCCATTCCCTTGGCATCCAGCCTTAACGAGTCAGTTGCATAAAAATGGGGCTTAAGCGTTACCCATTCTTTACCGTATAGATATCCTTTATCATAGTCAAACCTCACGTCCAGTTTGGTATCAACAAGGTCATTGATTTTTTTTGGCGTTTCGCGGTATGCTTTGCCCTGTTTTACCGTCCACGATGTTTGAGAGAAGCTGGTACTTGCGGTAAAAACGGTGGATAAAAAGACAAAGCTATAGAGTAGTAATTTTTTCATTTGTGATTAGTGGTGAAATAAAGGTGCAATATATTCCATTTTGATAAAATTGTATCAAAAGGAGGGGTTTGTTATTCAAATATTACACAAAACTTAGTAAAACGTTAAACCATTTAAACGCCGCATGACCCTGATTGCAAATTTTATTATAACAACTTTGATTGATGTTGCCGCTGAATGCGTATTTTTAATTGACAAAACGGGACAATTTCGCGGTGGCAGCAAGCCTTTTGGGATTCATTTTAAATAAGTAAAGATCGGGGCATTATTCTGTGCTTTCAGTTATTCAGTAGATTAGATCATAGAAATGTCAACTCGGATTTTACCGCTTCACTTTTAACTTAAGTGAAAAAGAGGGGGGCTTTATCTACCGACCTTTGATGTAACAAGATAAAATAATAAATATCACACATCATGAAACTAACAGATCAATCTTATAAGGCCATCTCAGACGATGCTTTAACAACCGCCAAATCATTACGCACTTTATATTTTACCCGCGTAGCTTTCTCCGTACTTTGGATTATCCTCGTAGTCACAGTGGCTAAAACGAACAATTCGCTTGCGATGTTCCTGTTTGTACTGTATCCTGCCTGGGATGCCATAGCAACATATATTGATATCAAAGCAAATTCGCCTTTAACCAATAAAACACCACAATATGTTAACATGGCTATCAGTATCATCACTGCCATAGTTGTTGGTGTAGCTTTGCAGAGCGGTATACCGCAAACGTTAATGGTATTTGGTGTTTGGGCATCATTAACCGGACTTATACAGCTGATATTAGGCCTGCGCCGTAGAAAACAAATGGAAGGGCAGTGGCCAATGATTATCAGCGGTGCACAGTCAATGCTTGCAGGCGGCTTTATCATTGCCACTGCGCATGCGCCAAACCAAGGCATAGCCTCACTTGCCGGATATTCTGCATTTGGTGCCTTTTATTTTGCCCTTGCAGCTATACGCTTGGGCAAAACCATCAAAAGCGCGCTTGTTACCGCTTAAGCAGCAAAATCCATCCATGATAAATAAAAGCCGCAGGCACTCGCCTGCGGCTTTTGTTTTTAAATTCAGCTATGTAACAAAATACTGTCGACGCCTTAACTTATGGACGATCCAAGTTTGGCTGTCTACGTCTTCCAGCAATAACAATTCCTACTGCTCCAAAATAAAGTAGTAAATAACAACATCCGCAACATGCTGTTCCATCCGGCAATACGACACTTATCGACCAGGAGGTTTGCTGCCCAAACTTTTTTCGAATCAGTTGATTATATAGAGGTTAATAAATATTTTATGAAAAGGAAGACAAGTCTTATAATCGGCATATTACTTTGTATTGTATGCACTGTTTCAGCTCAGGACGCGCCAATCATGGCCCTTGACCCAACGCTAATGGCCGGATGGTCCGGCAATTTAGCTTATGGCAACACTTGGGGGCCGAAGAGCTCGGCCAAGGTAAAAAGTAGCTTTCCCTACAAATCTACACCTGCACTCAGACAATCGGTGGTAGCTTCGTTTACAAAGCGCCTGCAAAGCCAAAGTCCGCAAGGCGCCCAGGCCGTGATGACAACATTTGGCCCCGGAAAGGCAGACTATGGAACCGTCTATGCGGAAATGTTAAAAACGTCTGCCTTACGTGATAACGATGCTGCCGATGCATTGGCAGGTTTGATCTTAGCTGGTTATCAAATCGTCAACAATGTGCCTGACGCACAGGTCACCAAGGATAAGGAGCGGGCTGCAAGAATGCAAATGGCGGGGATATTAGCCAATAGTTCAAAGCTCAATTCCCTGGCAACGCGGGCACGAACGGCAGAGGAACTAAAACTGCAAACTGTTATTTTAGCTTTGGGTTTACAGGAATCTTTAAAAAATAATACCGCGGAAAGCTACCGTAAAAGTATTGCGAGCATGTTTTTAAAATCTTACAAAATAGACCTCTATCAGTTCAAACTGACAGCAAAAGGATTCAGCAAAAAATGATTTCGAATTTTTTAAAAGTGTTTGTTTGTTCCAGGGAGGCGGTTCCTCTTCATACACCGACAATTTATTTGCCCAATCATAAATGCATCAGGTACAATCCCCCATGGTTTTGATTTCAGCGGAGAATGGGTCAAACAAGGTTATTTAGGATCGCATCCGAGAGCATAGCTTAAATTCTCATATCTGAAATAAAGCTATACTTGTAGTGATGTTTTTTTGCCTATGGCAAAAGGTTCAATGGCTAAGTTAGTCAATGCCCCTATACTTGTTGGCCTGGCTTTTAGCACTAATCGTTTATAGTTTCGCCTTGCGGGTAGGTTATTTTATCAGCTTAACTAAAGCGGCATCTATAAACGCGCGTATAACATAGCTGTTACGGTTAGTATTACTCGGCGTTTGCTATTTCGTATTAGCACATTTACAGAATTCTCAATGGTTAAAAAAAAGCGAAGGCCTTTATAAGGCCTTCGCAAACAGTTATGAATATATGTGGATTGCGCTTAGCTTGCTTGCTGAAGCGCAGTTGTTGCAGATAAATTTATGGTTGGTGCCTCGGCAGCGGCAAGGAAACGTTCGGCATCCAGTGCAGCCATACAGCCTGATCCGGCTGCCGTGATGGCTTGCCTGTAGATACGGTCCTGCGCATCGCCGGCGCAGAACACGCCTGGTATATTTGTAACGGTGGTGCCTGGTTTGGTTTGAATATAGCCGGTATCATCCATATCAAGCACTCCTTTAAAAATACCCGTGTTAGGGTGATGACCAATGGCAACAAAGAAGCCGCTCACATCCAGAACCTCTTTTTGGCCTGTTGTAACGTTTTGCACGAGTGCGCCAGTAACTATCGTACCATCGCCAAGTATCTCTGTGGTCTCGGTGTTATACAATACCTCAATGTTTGGAGTGGCCAACACACGTGCTACCATTGCTTTTGAAGCGCGGAAGCTGTCTCTGCGCACCAGCAAGTACACTTTACGGGCAAGTTTTGAAAGGTAGGTGGCTTCTTCAGCGGCGGTGTCGCCTGCCCCCACAACGGCTACATCTTGTCCTTTAAAAAAGTAGCCGTCACACACGGCACAGCCTGATACACCGGAGCCCTGGTATTTTACTTCAGACTCCAGACTCAGCCATTTAGCCGAAGCACCCGTTGATATAATAATGCTGTCGGCTTTTACCGTTGTTCGTTCATCTATGGTGACCTCGTAAGGGTAGGAATCAAAATTTACACTGCTGACATGACCAAAGCGGATATCTGTACCAAAACGTATGGCTTGCGCCCTGAAATCTTCTATCATTTCTGCGCCTTGTATCCCTTTAGGGTAGCCGGGGAAATTCTCTACGTCGGTGGTTTTGGTTAATTGCCCGCCTGGCTCCATGCCGGTATACATAACCGGATTTAAGCCTGCGCGCGAAGCATATATTGCAGCCGTGTAACCTGCAGGGCCCGATCCGATAATGAGGCACCTGATATGTTCATTTATGTTTGACATGATTTAATGATTTTAAACCACCGGCCGGCGGTCATTGTCGCCGGCCGGTGGCGGAGTAATTAAACTGCTGGCACTTGCACGCCATACTGTACATTAAGGGAAATGCTTACACTGGCGAGTGCTTTAGATATCACACAATTCCGCTTGGCATCATTGGCAATCTCGAGAAAAGCTTCTTCTGATACGCCATCGATAGGCGCAGCATTAAGATTAAGTTCGATGCCGGTAATACCGCCAACAGCCATGTCTAAATTTACAGTAGCGATGGTTTGCAATTCATTTGCAGGTGTACCTTTTTGCGATAGCGCATAGGCAAGTGCCATGGTAAAACAACCTGAGTGCGAAGCGGCAATTAATTCTTCAGGGTTAGTGCCAATGCCGTCTGCAAAGCGGTTGTTAAAAGAGTATTGTGTTTTATTTAAAACTGAGCTGTCTGTAGTTAACTCGCCGTGGCCGGTTTTAAGGTCGCCGTTCCAAAGGGCTTTTGCTGATCTTTTCATTTTATTAAATTTTGTTGATCCAAAAGTCAGGCAGAAAGCGGGCTTATTTTTTCACTAAAGTTAATACCGGTAAAATATTTTACGCATCATTACAAAGGTAAATTGAGAACTTTCACTTCATTTTATCAGTTCAAGGTCGTACCGTTCCTCATGCATGGTTTTACCCCATTGCTCCAATTCTATGGAGGCTGTCGGCTGAAAGCCTGCTTTCTTGTACATGGCAATAGCCTTTTGTTGCACATCGGTAGTAAGCAGGTAAACATTTTTAAAGTGCTCTTTTTTGCAATGCTCGAGAGCGGTTGTGAGCAAGTGCTTTCCTATGCCAGTACCTCTGAATACGGGATGTACCAGGAACCACCTGAGCTGCGCCTCATTGGCTGGTTTAGACAAAATGGCGATACAGCCAATAATCTGCTCATTATAAGTTGCCAGCCAGATTTTATCTTTACTGGTGTCATAGTGTTCCAAAAATTCATAAAAGGTTTTTACCACGTAACCTTCAAACTCCTGAGAGTATCCTGATTCGCGTGCGTAAAGTACGCCATGCAAATAGATGAGGTAACCAATATCGCCCGGTTTTAAGCCTTCTCTGTATACAACCTGATCTGATAAGACCTTATTATTATAATCGGCAGACAGAAGGTCCTGGATGCTTCTCATGGAATTCACCAACATACCCCTTTCATCGGGTGATAGCTTTTTTACAAACACCTCGATCTGCTTGTCAGATCTTCCTTGTAATTCTTTCAACAAAACTGAACCTTGTTCAGTAAGGCTGATGTGGTGTACGCGTGAGTCTGTTTTGGATGGCGTGCGATCTATCACGCCGTCATGGCTGAACATCTTAATAATCTTGCTTAAATAACCTTTATCAAGACCGAGTAATGATGCCAGTTCCTGTGACGCGACCGGCTGACGCAGGCCTATCTCAAATAAAATGCGGGCCTCCGCTAACGAGTACGGCCCATCTAAAATATGTTCATTAAGCAATCCAAGGTGACTGGTGTAAAAGCGGTTGAAACTTCTTATCTGCTCTATTTCTCTTTTCATAAAGCAAATGTAATAATAAGTTGATACTTGTCAACTATTAATGTTGATTATTGTCAACTATTTTGGGAGCTGGAATATTTATCTATGAAGGTTAGAATATCGAATACATATAGCGGCTCCATTCAGATGGATTATTTGGGGTTCCTACAAACAAAAACGTATCAAATCACATGATTTGATACGTTTTTATTCAAGTCGGAAAATAATCAGGGTTTATTGTGCCCTTGAAGATCAGGAATGACGGCTGGCTTCTTAGTTCTCAATTCGCGCTACTGTTTTATATATACTATCCGGTCTCCATCCTCTTTAATTGCTCCGCGCTCAATTGCTTTACGAATGCCGGCCAGCATAGCTTGCTCAACGTTTGAGCCGGTACGGGCATAGCCGAACAGTTTTGCTCCTTCACGTATAAGGTCGGCAGTTGGCAGGCTTATTTGGTTCTTCAATATCTCAATAATTCCGTTAGCAGTCTCCTCGGGCGGCAGGTCTTCTGCCGACCGCTTTTGTGCTTCGTTAGGAGCAATTCTGAAAATACGGTAGTCTTCCGGCTGTTGCCCTCCTTTCCAGAGAAATACGTTGTAACCCGCGTTTTCCTGCCTCAGGTTCATCTTCTCATAAACCTGGTTAAGGTGTGCAGCAACCCTTGATCCCATGCGCCCTATTCCCCACGCACTTAATATCCTTTTGCCAAGCAGGTCACGACTTATTGGTGCCTCAACCTCAAGCACGTTAAATATCTGTGCCTTTATTCTCGCTGTGTTATGCGGATAAAGAATATCATCGGCCGATTGCGTTTGCTGCGGCTCGGGCTGATGAACCTCGTAAGGAAGCCCTTTGTTAATGCTAACAGTGGGTGGTACAGTGGCAACGGCAAGTGGTATTTGTGACTGCAGTACCGTTGTCGCCTGTGAGGTTGGCGCTTCAACTACAACCTCATGTTTTTTTGCGCGCGCGGCATCAATAGCTTTAATAATACCTGTAAGGACTTTCTGCGGCTTTGTCCACCACTCGGTTGCCCAAACTTTATGTATCTGCCAGCCAAGTGCCCGCAGCACATCTGTCTGTACAATTTCGCGATCACGTGAGGTGCGAGCTTCGAAATAATTATTGCCATCGGTTAAAAGGCCCAGGATGTAGCGTTCGCTATCTTCCGGGTCAACTATCGCCAGGTCTATTTTATAATCAGAGCAACCTATTTGCGTGTGTACCGTGTAACCTTCTTTCTGCAAATGTTCTGCTATCTGCTGTTCAAAAGCGCCATGATTATCTACAGATACTTTTGGCCTGTATGGCAGCGCTGTGCGCCCTTTTTCGGCATACGCAAGGAAAGCTTTTAAACCGGCTACGCCTTCTGATGCCGTACGGTTAAGATCTATCTGATCTGACCGTAAGGTAGAGAACACCATCATCTCATAACGCGCCCTTGATACAGCCACATTGAGCCTCCGCCAGCCACCTTCGCGGTTAATAGGGCCAAAGTTAAGGCTCGATCTGCCCAAACCGTCCGGGCCATAACATATCGAGAATAATATAACATCACGCTCGTCACCCTGCACATTCTCCAAATTCTTGATAAACAAAGGCTCGGCAGATTCAAGCGCTAATTTTTCCAGATCAGGCCTTAGCTTAAATACATCGTTCATCAGGTCATCAACCAGCAGCTGCTGCACCGAACTGAAAGTTACTATGCCCATGCTATAACGTGAAAGTTCAGGATCAGACAGGCGGCGCACTACTTCGTTAACAATAGCTTTTGCTTCGGCAAGGTTGGTGCGGGTTTTACCTTTATCATAGAAACCGTCCACAGCAATGTGTTTAACCTTACTTGTTATGTCATCTGTTGAAGGGAAGGTAAGCAGCTTATTGTCATAATACTTAGCGTTACTGAACGCTATTAAACTCTCGTGCTTACTGCGATAATGCCATAACAGGTGTTTTGATGGCATCGACAAGGCAAGGCAATCATCCAGGATGCTTTCCAGATCTTCCTTATCAATGTTATCCTCATCAATGTTATTGGTGCTGAAGAAACTGGTTGGCGGCATCTGCTTAGGGTCGCCAACAACTATAACGTTGGTACCGCGTGCAATGGCACCTACGGCTTCGCAAGTCGGCATTTGTGATGCCTCGTCAAATATTACCAGGTCAAACTTCGGGCTATCTGCATCAAAGTATTGTGCCACAGATATAGGGCTCATCAGCATACAAGGCGCTAATCTGGGCAGAAGGTTGGGGATAGAGTCAAATATCTTGCGGATAGACATAGCCCGGCCATTATTTCGGATAGCGCGCTGTAGCATGCCTATTTCAGAACTTTGCGAAGCTTCCTGCACAAACGATGGTATATTTGATGCCAGCCGGGCATATAATTCCTGCCGGGTGAGCGTTTCAAATGCGATGCTTATCTCCTTAAACTTGCGGATCTTGTCCTCAAAAAGCTCACCGTTGAACGTAGCTAACTGGGGGCTCTTAGTAAAAATATAACCGGCGGCTGATTGATAAAACCCTTTTAAAAAATGCTGCACAACTTTATCCGTCGGAATCAGGTTTTGTTCGTAAGCGGATATTAAGGGCGCTAAGCCATAAACCAGAGCTTTGCGTTTTGCTGTTAGCCAGTTATACCAATCCGGCAGTTGCGCAAGATTGTTCTGCCAGGTTGCAATTGTATTACCGATAGCTTCTTTCCAATTATTACCCGCCGTGCTCAGGGCTGCAAAATTCACCGTAAATACATCTGCCAATGCAGCCATAACGCTGCGGGTTTGTCGCTCCTTTTCCAGATACTGTTGTAAAAGCGGCTGATGCTCCGCAATGTAAGCCCTGCTGCCTTCACCAAACTCATTAGCTAAAGCACGGCGCCATGCGGCTGCATTACCTGTACCAACCAATGCTGAAGCTGCCCGGTTTATGGTGATGAGCTTTTCGCAGCAGGAAGCAAGTTGTTGCCAATCGGGTTCGCCATTGTTCCACAAAAAGCCTAGTAACTGGGGTAAATAACCTGCTTTATCAATAAAGCCCTGCTCCTCGTGATAGTTGATGATGTTTGATAATGCAGGCACTACATCATCCGTATCAACCTGGCTTGCCAATGATAAAGCGCGAAGCGACCTGGTAATTTTACGATGACCGAGCCAGCGTGGCAGGAACCATTTGCCTTCGTCTATCTGCCATTTGCTTAAAGCAGCCTCGGCCGGGAAAGTAAGTATATCTTTACGATAGCCCTGTAACAAACTATCGCGCATTGCATTGCGCTTAATGCCGTGCTCTGTAAGGCCTATCAGCGCCGCAAGCGTTTGTTCAAAGCTATCGGCCAGTAGCATGCTTGCCGGTACATCGGGTAATTGGATAAGTGCTTGCGCCAATTGCACCAAGGCCTGTTCCTGTTCAATAGTTTTTATACCCTGATTAAGTTTAAGCAGGTTGGCAGCAATATCAGACTGGTCTCGCAATTGCGAAAGCAAGGCTTGCAAGCGTTGAATAAGTTCCTGACCCTGTTGCTGCATCAGGTGCGAGTAGTTATCAATATTTATGGCAGCCAGCGCATGGTCATTCGGTTTGCCTATTTGTTTGCCGGCAGCTTCAATATCTTCTGCAATATCACGCCAGTTGGTAACCTGCTGCGCGGTAAGGGCTTCAAAAGCCTCCAACGGGAAGGATACCTTACTATCCTCTTTAATATTGCCGTAAGCGGTAATTAATTCGAACAAAGAGTATCCGAATGGATAACGTTGGTGCAAGGTGCTTACATAGGCGTTAAGCTCATTCCGAAGGGTGAACAAACGCTCGGCATCCTCAGTGTATCGTTCGCCCGGAGCGTGACGGGCTATCTCGGTAGCGGCCTTTAACTGCTCTAATACGGCAGTCTTTTTGGCTTTGTTTGAATGCAGTTCTAAACAGAACGGTGCTATGCCGATGGATTCGAGGCGATTTTCTACCACATCAAGCGCAGCTTTTTTTGCAGCTACAAACAGCACGCGTTTACCCAGGTAAAGCGCATTGGCTATAATGTTGGTAATTGTTTGCGATTTACCGGTACCCGGCGGGCCGTGTAATACAAAACTATTGCCCCCGGCCGAACTCAATATAGCTTCCAGTTGAGACGAATCGGTACTGATAGGCAAAGCGACCTTTGAGGGATGCAGTTTATCGTCGTTAATAGCATCGGGGGCCATGTTATCTACGGCATCCCACTCCAATTTGCCTGTAATAAGACTGGCTACTACTTTGTTTTTAGCGAGTTTATCGGCATTGTTATGAATATCGTTCCATAGGATGAATTTACTGAACGAGAAGTTTCCGGCAAGTACCTGCTCCTCTACATCCCAACGAGGGTGAGACATGATGGCCTGCCTGATAATATTAAATATCAGTTTTACATCCACCCCGCTTTCATCACGCGGCAGCGTATCCAGGCCGCCTATGGTAAGTCCGAAATCCTGCCGTAACATCTCCAGTAAAGTGATGTTCATCATGGTTTCTTCCTCGCGACTACGTATCACAAAACCACGCTGGGCCGATTTACGAATGATCTCTACCGGCAATAGCAATATAGGTGCATAGCGCGGGCGCTGGCTGGCGTCGGTCTCGTACCACTTTAACAAACCTAAGGCTATGTAAAGCGTATTGGCGCCATTTTCTTCGATAGACACACGTGATGACCGATATAGATTGGTAAGACTAACGTTGAGTTCATTGTCAGACAGATATGCCCTTAACCGCTTTTGTGACAGTTCGTGCTCTATCAGACTGGAAACAGGATCGCTTTGGTGGAGCGTTTGGTACAGGCCACTATCGCGTACTGCATTATCCCAATCAGATGGTTTGCCCAATATTTGGAATTCCTTTCCATCGGCAAGGGCATCTTCCAGTTTACCGGCGTTAACCGTCATAAATTGTATCACGCTTTTGGTGATACGAATATTGAGCAGGCTGTTTCTCAATGTAAGATCAAGCAATTTACGCTCCCAGAGGCGCTGCTTGGAAACATCAATTTGATTTACATTTACCAACTTTTGCCCCACAACAACATCCTCCGGCGATATGGCTTCTCTCACGCTTAACTCGGGTTCTGTAATTTCCCAGCCATGCGCTGTGGCCACGCGCAGCGGCAAAGGCCTAACTGCTCCAAAACGCGAACGTTTTACATCGATAAATAAGATAAACTCATCTGTTTGCCGCATCTTTTGCTCACCAGAGCGTACGGCATCGTCAAAGTTGCTCTGTTGGCCGGCGTTCATGCAAGTGGCTTCAAGCACTACAATGTCATTAATTCCATCAGCCATTCGTTTAGTGATCAGGGATGGATCGTCATTAACAGCATCGGCAAATGAATCGTCGGTAAGCCAGGCGCCGGTAAAAGCGTGCCCTTTAGTAATGATGAGTAATGGCCGAATGCCTACAGCTTCCAGGCAGGCTGCATAAAGTAAGCTGATATCCAGGCAATTTGCCAGTCTTTGGCTAAATATAGTATCGGCCAGCCGTACCCGCTGACCTGTCTCTTCAAAACTTGCCGGTACAGAGCAATATACAAGTTGCAATTGTGCTATGGCTTCATATATGGCAGCCATTTGCTTACGTACCCTGTCAGGATTTTTGCTTTGATATTCATCAAAAGATGGGCTACCTGTCCATTTCCCTAAAATATCTGCCGCCGTGCGTATAACGCCGGCTATTTGCGGATGGTTAGGTGTAATAAAAGCGGCAAGCATCTCAGGCATTAAGCCTATTCCATTCCATTGGTCAAAAGCCAACAGGCTTACAGGGTAATTGCCGGTATATAAAACATCATTGCCACTACTAACTGTGACCGTATAATTAGCGGCAAGCTTTTCTGTCAGGTCCGCTAAAAACTTTGTGGTAGGGTTAATTGACGGGCGCAGCATAACAGAGGCCCCGGCCTGTATCACGGCTATGTGTTCAGTCCAACCGGCGGCAAACTCAGGTTCTGGTTTCACACTAACGGTTAATGCCGTAAGGTCTTCTGCAGATGGGTTAGTGATAACCAGTTCCCTAACTGCTGGTACATAGTTTTGTTGAAGCGCAAAATTTATGACAGGATTGTAAGTAAACTCCACGGCGGAGGGTGATAACTTTAGGTTCTCCATGAGAGTAAAAATATGATAAATTTAATAACAATATAAAGCGAGTACTTAAAAGGCGGTGGCAAATAACAAGCTTTATCGCATTGGATTTATGGATAGATAATCTGCAAAACCCCTTCTGTTTATTAACTGTCATGTTACGCTTAAGGCCATGAAAAGTCCGGTCAAAACGAAGACGAATCAGTTATCTAATTTGAGCTGTTTGTTTGATTTTTTTAGCGGAGATGGGGCTGTTGGAAATAACTTGACAGTACCTTTTAATTTAAGCATTTTTGTTATGCCCCACAGCCTAAACCTTTTCAGTAATTATGATTATGAGAATATCCTGCCTAAGTTTTCTTCTATCTTTCTTTGTTAGTTTTATCAGCATCGCCCAAACTACCTACGAGGGTACTATCATCAGCAAGCAAAGCAAAGCACCCATCCCTTACATTACCGTTAAATTAATAAAAGAAGGTGTTGCCGCCAGTGCTGATGAAAAAGGTGGCTTCAAACTCACTTCAACCCAAAACCTTGATAATGATACCCTTCAATTTACAGGTGTAGGTTATTTAACTGTAAAGCGTGCTGCTAAAAGCTATCAGAAACAAACCATCGAGATGAGCGAAGACGTCATTTATTTGAACGAGATTAGTATCTCCAAAAAGAAAAAACGGGTCGAACGCGAAAGGCTCCACAACTTTTCTTTTTCCGATTTTGGACTTACAGAAACAAGATTCTCATATTACCGGCAAGTAGCCAAACGGTTTGATTGTAAAAAAGAGTATGCGCTAATTGAAAAGATAAAAATAGGACGAGTTGTTGATGCAGGTAACAGAAACACTTATGCAAAGTTCAGGCTGCACTTATATGAGGTTGATCCCATAACAGGTGCACCCACAAAAGATCTCACCCATGAGTTGATAGAAGTGGAAGATAAAAACCACACCACGATTGAGGTAGACCTCACTAAATACAACATACTTATACCCCAAAAAACATTTTTTATAGCGGTAGAGTGGCTCTACATACCGTACAACGAACGCTATATGCATGTGGTAATATCAAAATTTGACATGAACCCAGGACACGTCAAATCCAGAGCGGAGTATATTACTCTTTATCAGCCATTAATATATCATGTGCCATTTAAGCATAATATAAAAAAGCCATACACCTGGGTGATGAGCATGGATGGCAGATGGCACAATTTTTATCATTCTGACCTGACCCGGCCTGTGGGCGAAGCTGCTATTTCGGCGCAGGTAATTTATTAATGCGCTATCACCTTAACTGAACATCATGAAAAACATATTAGTTATCTGTATTTGTACGTTAAGCTTTAGCGCTTCAGCACAGATCAAGAACCTACGCGGAATAGTTATCAATCATCAAACCAAGCGCTCCGTGCCCTACGCTTCCGTTATATTATTAAAGGCTGATTTAGCTATAAATACAGAAACAGATGGCACGTTTAATATTAATGTGCCTGATGATCCATGTACAGATACATTGGTAATAAAACATTTTCACTATGATACCTTAAAAATACCTGTATTAAGCTTCAAAAATGGTTCTGTTATCGAGCTAAACGAACAGCAGCCTTCTCTTGCCAATGAGCCGGTTGTAAAGCAGGATAATACCAAACTTATATTAAACAAATTCAATAAGAAAGCTACCCGGTTTTATATTGGCTTAAATAAGTACAATTACCGGTTTAACCACGAGCAAATAGCGCAAAAATTAAATGTTCCGGTTGCAAATGCAAAGCTGCTGAGCATCGTAATACAAAGAATGCGGGATGTCTCTAAGGTGGTTAGGGATTATGATCCCCATACAAAATTTCTTATCCATATTTACGATGTTAATGCCCAATCAGGATCACCGGGTAAAGAGCTATCATCACAATGCATCCTCGTGCAGAATAAATCAAGTGAAATCATAGATATAGATCTATCCAAATACAATGTCGTCATCCCCGGCAAACAATTTTTTGTAGCCATAGAATGGCTCAGGATTGATTTTAACGAATTAGTGAATTTTGCAGTTAACGATCCCGGTGGGGGTTTCGTTTTTAAGGAAAATCAGGAAAACTACAAAGGGTATATAAGATATCATCCGATAATTGGTATGTCGGGAACAAAAGGAAACGAATTGAACACCTGGGCACTTAATTTTCAGGGACAATGGGCACCTTATACCTACTTTTCACCTGACCTTACCGACTTTGCCATATCCGCCGAAGTAGCCTATTAAATCCCATCGGGGGAGAGGTTTCAACCGAAACGAAGCCAGTTCCTTCGCTCGGTCCGAAAAACAAAAAGCCCCGCTGTTAAGCGGGGCTTCGTTTTGACTTGGCGGAGAGAGAGGGATTCGAACCCCCGGACCTTTAACAGTCAACGGTTTTCAAGACCGCCGCAATCGACCACTCTGCCATCTCTCCGGGGGCAAAAGTACAAAACCGACTTGAATTGCCAAATTTGAATGTGATTTTTTTTAATAATTTATATAATACAATGTAATCTATTGATTAACAGAATGATAATTTTTAGTTATTCTCGGTATTGGCCGTCCGGAAGCGGTTAACTGGCGTGCTAGCTATCTTGTAATTGCGTTTAGAAAGGTCAACACTGGCGTTTAACTCAAAGCCGATGAGTATAACCAGCGAGTTAAGGTACATCCAGATCATAATAACGAGGATGGTGCCTATAGAGCCGTAAATTTTATTGTAGGTTGAAAAGTTGTTGATGTAATAGGCAAAGCCGATAGAGATGAGCATGCCCAAAAATGTTGCAAGTACAGAGCCCGGGTTGATGAATTTCCAACGCTGTTTATGTGCAGGGCCATACCTGTACAGTATAGATAGAGTAACAAAGAAAATAACAAGTACAATTATCCAACGTGAAAAGGCAAGGATGTATGACCAAAAGTTGGCGCCGCTATAAAAGTGCTCCTGTAAAAAGCCAATGACGGACTGACCGGTAATCATGATGATGATGGCAATGAACATGGAAAAGCTGAGCACCAAAGTAAGCAATAGGGCTGTTATGCGGCGTTTAAGCCAGGTGCGGGTCTCTAACTGCAACGACGACTTGTTAAAAGCCCGCATGAGGTTGTTAATGCCATTGGCCGCAAAGTATAATGCCGACAGGAAACCAAAGGACAGCAATTTGCCGTTGCGGCTTTTAATTAAATCAACTAATGTCAGCTTAAATGCCTGGAAGGCATCGTCAGGCAGGATGAGTTTGAACAGCGACAGCAATTCCTTCTGAAACTTATATTCCGGGATGTAAGGGATTATCGAGGGTATAAAAGGAATAAGCGACACAAGGAATATCAATGCCGGAAAAATTGCCAGCATGAAGTTAAAGGCTAATGCCGATGCCCTGTTACTGAGCGATTGCTCGCGCATCTCCAAAATAAAAAACACAACAACCGTATAAAGCGGCAACGGCCTGAAGCCGGGCAGCACAACGGTTTTGCTCCAATCAATTAACCGGCGGTAAAATGCAAATCTGAAAAGGATATTGTGCAGCCATTTCATCTAATCAAAGCTACTCAAAAAACCGCTTGGTCTTTTCTATAAATTCGGCAGGCGCCAGGCATGGCCGGTTGGTGTTCATGTTTATAAAGGCGAGTAAGGTCTCACCTATATTGATAAGTTCCTGTTTTTCATTAAATAGCTCATACCTGAAGTGGATCTTCACTCCCGGCATCTGTTCCATAATCACTTTTATCGTGATTTCCTCATCGTACAAAGCTGGTTTGAGGTACTTGCATTTCATTTCAAGCACAGGCATCATAACGCCGTCCTTTTCCATCTCACGATAGGTCATGCCCAGGCTGCGCAGCATCTCTACTCGGCCCACTTCATAAAATTCGGCATAGTTACCGTAGTAAACATAGCCCATCTGGTCGGTTTCGCCGTAGCGTACCCTTATTTTGGTTACGTGCTCCAGCATTATTTCTTGATGTTGCGTTCGTTAAGTGCCTGCTGATAGCGCCTCGCGTTCTTTAAATGGTCGGCCATGTTATCGGCAAAGTTGTGATATCCTGAAAAGTCTTCTTTTGCGCACATATAGATGTAATCATTTTTTTGTGCGTTGAGCACGGCATTCAGCGCCGAAACTGACGGCATCATGATAGGCCCAGGAGGCAAGCCCGTATGCAAATAGGTGTTGTAAGGCGAATTAGTAACCAAGTGTTTGTTGAGTACACGCTTGATGGTAAAATCGCCGGTGGCGAAAATAACCGTTGGATCGGCCTCCAGCTTCATGCCCTTTTTTAAGCGATTCAGGTACAATCCGGCAATGGCAGGCATCTCATCATCATGTAAAGCTTCAGCATCAACTATAGATGCCAAAACCGACACCTGCGCTTGACTTAAATTAAGCTCGGCTGCTTTAGCTTTGCGGTCTGCTGTCCAGAACTGGTTATAATACTCATACATCTTATCAAAAAACTTTTCGGCAGATGTATTCCAGTAAAACTCGTAGCTGTTAGGTAAGAACATGCTATACACATTGTCAGTTGTAAAGCCATATTTTTCTACAAATGCAGCTGAGTCTAACAGACGGTATAACGTTGCGGAGTCTGGCTCCAGTTGCTTGGCAATGTAAGCAGCAAACTTATCCTTCACCCTGATATTTTGGAACGATAGCTTAACCGGCTCCTGGTTGCCTGCGGCCAGCATGTTGATGAATTTGCGATTGCCCATGCCTTTTTCGAGACGGTATTTGCCTGGCTTTACCCTGCCCGGGTATTTCATGTTATAAGCCGCCCAGTTAAAGCTGGTGGTATCGTTAACAATGTTTTCTTTTTTTATGGTTGCATAAACGTCCTCATAAGTGGCACCGGTGTGTATGTACAAGTATTTTTGCTCGCCGGTTACGTTAGGGCCGAAAAAGCGCAGGTAGTAGAAAACGCCGGTTGCTGCCAGCGATAATACGATGATGACAGCCAGGGCAATAAAAAACTTTTTGAGTGTGCCCGATTTTGATGTTTCTGTGGCCATTTTTAAGAGAATGTATTATTTAAGTTTTTGCATAGCTAATAAGCCGCCCGAAAGATTGCGGACGTTGGTATAACCGCGTTGCAATAAAAGCTGCTGAGCTGTGCGGCTTCGTATACCTGCTTTGCAGATAACAATTATTTCGCGGTTTTTGTTGGGTAGCAGTTCTGGCGCCATACTATCCAGCCTGCCAAGCGGAATGTTTATGCCGCCAATGTTATAGGTATGGTATTCTATCACCTCGCGCACATCAACCAGCAGGGGAGCATCAGCGGCGCCCTTGCTTAGCATTTCGGTTAGTTCGGTAGCATTAATATTGCTCATCAGGCGTAGCCGGCGTTGCCGTTCCTTGTGATACGGTTAAGTTGATGCGTGTGCCGATGCTGGTTTTGCTTACAGAATCAGTAGGAGCGGGGCTTTGCGCCACCACCACAACGTTAGATGAGTCTGTTATACTGCCCTGATAAATTACCACGCCAAGGGTAAGGCCGGCTCCTTTAATGGCAAAGCGTGCTGCATCCAGGTCCTGGTTTACGAGGTCTGGTATGTCAACCTCGCTGGCACCCTGTCCGTCGCCCAAAACCAGGTCAACAGACGAGCCCTTGGAAACTTTGGTTCCCGGAGTAATTACCCGGCCATTCATACGCACCTCGAGCACACGGTCCCGGGCAATGTCTGATCGGTAACTGGTATCGCCTACTTTTAAGCCGTAGTTAGCCAGTGTAGCTAAAGCCTCGCGGTAGTTGTTTTGCTCCATATCCGGTAGAGCCACCATAGGTGCTTGCGTGGTAACGATGGTTAAATATATAACGCGGCCTTCTTTTACGTTGGTTTCGGCGTCGGGATCCTGTTCGATGATAGTGCCCGGAGCCTTGTCGGCAATATAAGTAGAGTCAATTTTGTATTCAAAACCCTGTGCCTCCAGCAGGCTGATGGCGCGGTCTATATTCATGCCCTTCAGCGCTGGCACCGGTATGCCCTCGCCGTGACGGGTGTAATAACTGAGGCTAAAAAAAGCTATCATTACTACGGTAATTACCGTGGCAATAACCAGCAATATAGTATTGCGGAAGCCCGCAGATTTTAAATACGTAACAAACTTACTCATATATTATAAGCCGGGGTTTTGCTATCAGCTATCAAACATAGCTGATTATTTTTTAATTTATGTAAGTTAAAAATCCGTTGCTCAGGCCTTGGCAAGTGAGCGGTAATAGTCAAGCGCGCCAAAAAGCTCTTCGCGGCTGCACACATGGTCAATGCTAAAGCTACCTATAGCTGTCAGTAGTGTGCAATTAACGTTGCCGCCGGTGTTTTTCTTGTCGTTAAGCATAAATGCATAAAGCTCATCGTAAATATCGGCGCTAAACGAAAAGTAAGGGTAAAGGCGTGTAAACACTTTTACAATCTCCTCAAATTCTGCCGGGCTAAGACCTGCCTTCTGTACTGACAGATAGCTCTCGCAAATCATTCCTATAGCTATGGCCTCGCCGTGTGTAAGGCTTCCGGCTTTATCGTTCAATGCCCAGGTTTCAACAGCGTGGCCTACGGTATGCCCAAAGTTTAAGCTTTTGCGGATGTTCTGTTCCTTAGGGTCTTGCATCACCACTTTATTCTTTAGCGCTACAGATGCATGCACCATAGCGGCAGTAGGGGCGCTCAGGTCAGCATTTATTAATTGATCCCAGTAATCTGCGTCTAATATGAGGCCATGCTTAAGCATTTCTGCCGTGCCGGATAATATCTCGCGCGCTGGTAAGGTTTGCAGAAAAGCCGTGTCAATAAATACGGCCTTAGGCTCGGTAAAAGTGCCGATTATGTTTTTGATGCCATCTACGTCAATACCCGTTTTACCACCAACTGAAGCATCAACCTGCGATAGCAGGGTAGTGGGTATGTGCACAAAGTCTATCCCACGTTTATACGTTGAAGCAGCAAAGCCACCCATGTCAGTAATTACACCGCCACCTAAGTTAACCATCAGGCTTTTACGGTCGGCGCCAAAATCTATAAGCATCTTCCAAACGCCAATGCAGAAATCAATGTTCTTGCTTTCCTCGCCGGCAGTTATTTCAATAAGATCATAATTGCCAAGCTCATCAAGCTTTTCACTGATAAGGGGCAGGCAATATTTACTGGTGTTTTCATCCGTTAGTACAAAAAAGCGGGTGTATGCGCCTTTTTTTATAAACGCTATCAGCTCATCAATACTGTTGTCAAATATTACAGGGTAGGAGTTGCTTTGTATAGTCTGCATCATCTTAGATCACTTTGATTTTGTCGGGCCCAAATTCTACCACGTCGCCGCGCTTTACTTTTAAGCGCTTGCGGTAGTCAACCACGCCGTTGTACTTTACCTCGCCCTGGCTTACAACAATCTGCGCCTCACCGCCTGTTTCCACTAGGTTGGTAGCCTTTAAAAGCTGTATCAGCGGTATAAAATCGCCTTGTAATTCAAATTCAATCATGAGTTGGGCAAAAATAAACTATTGATAGAATAATGTGAGAAATATTACGGCATTTTATAATTTTGCAACATGGCCTCATATACCAACAACGGCAGTAACGTTTCTGCCGATGTACTTTCTTTTGAAAATACTGAAGTAGCCTTCAGGCGGTTCTCCAACGCAGATCTTAAGCGTGCTTACTGGCTTTTTCGCCTGATCAACATCAACTCATTAGTAAAGATAGCTCCACCGCTTACCAATTTTGCGTTTAGCATTGGTTTGCCGGTTAAGGGTTTGGTAAAGGCTACTATCTTCAGGCAGTTTTGCGGTGGCGAAACCATCGCCGAGTGCGATGCTACTATAAAAAGTTTATACAAAGCGGGCGTGGGCACCATTTTGGATTACTCTGTAGAAGGTGAGGACGATGAAAAGGTATTTGATGAAACACGCGACGAAATAGTCCGCACTATAAAACGCGCTACCGGCGATCCAGCTATTCCTATTACTGTGTTCAAGGTAACGGGTGTAGGGCGGTTTTCTTTATTAGAGAAATTAGATGCCGGTACTGCTCTTGACGCCGCTGAGCAGGCCGAGTGGGCCAAGGTGCAGCAGCGCGTTCTGGATATTTGCCAGTATGCATACGATGCAGGTGTGCCCGTGATGATAGATGCTGAAGAAAGCTGGATACAGGTAACCATTGATAATCTGGCTATGGATATGATGCGCCGCTTTAACCGCGAGAAGATCATCATTTATAATACCTACCAGATCTATCGTCATGACAAGCTGGAGTCGTTAAAGAACGACCATGCAGTGGCCGTGAATGAAGGCTTTATAATGGGCGCCAAGATTGTTCGCGGTGCATATATGGAAAAAGAGCGCAAGCGCGCAGCCGAACGCGGTTATCAATCACCCATACAGCCAGACAAACAAAGTGCTGACGTGGATTATGATAATGCCATCCGTTACGCGGTTGATAATATTGAAACCCTTGCCATAGTGGCAGGCACGCACAATGAGAACAGTTGCCGCTTGCTGGCCGAGCTGATGGACAAGCACAACATCCCGCATAAACACCCGCACGTGTATTTCTCGCAACTGCTGGGCATGAGCGATAACCTCAGTTTTAATTTGGCCAATGCTGGGTACAATGTGGTAAAATACGTACCTTACGGACCGATAAAAGCGGTTTTGCCATATCTGTTCAGAAGGGCTCAGGAAAATACAGCCATTGCCGGACAGATGGGGCGCGAGCTAAGCCTTATTGTTAATGAAATTAAACGCCGCAAAATTTAGCGTTTAATTGCTGAAACGTTTTTTACATCTGCCAATCGTGTTGACAAACTTAAATTCTGGGAACGGACGGTGACGATTATTTTAAAAGATTTATGTCAAAACGATTTAAGCTCGTTGAATATCAGGATGCCTCACCTGAGGTAAAAACTATTTACGAGGAAACCATGCGCGAAATGGGTATACCATTCGTGCTCAACTGGTTTAAATGCCAGGGAAATAATGCCACCGTTTTGCGAGGCAATTGGGAAAAGCTTCGTAATACTATGCTCCGTGGCAGGGTTCCGTTCGTACTCAAGCAACTTATTATTTATAATATTTCTGACCTCAAAGGCTGCAATTACTGTGCGCAGGCGCACGGCATCATTGCAAATAGTTTGGGCCGTACTGTAACGGGGCGCACAGATATTGTGCTTACCGAAAACATGACAAGCAATTACATCCCATCTTCTTACCGCAAGGCCATTGAGGTGATCACCCGTTGCGCTTTGGCGCCGCGCAGCACTACTGATGATGACTTTGAAGAGCTGCGCGATGAGGGTTACAGCCTGGAGGAGGTGCAGGAACTGATGGCCCTTGCCGACCTTACCAATATGGTAAATACCATTGCCGATATTTCGGGCATACAGATAGATAATGAATTGATGGAGCCCCGCTAACGCAATGGAAACACCTGCATTGCTGCAAAATGCACAACGGCTGCGGTATGAAGCCTTATCAAACTTTGCAACCAACCTGAACCGAGCCTCTTCATACCGCCACGTATGCGATGCCCTCGCGGCTCATGTCAAATACATCATAGATTTTTATGTGCTGAGGTTGGTACACCGTAACAACGCCAATGAGTGGTGCTTTGAGGTATCGCGTGGCGAGTGCAGGGCTTTCCGGCCCAGGCATGATGCTATACGTGAATTTGAAGATGAAATTTTAACGAACGGCTTACCCGTAAGCTTTACGGCGCAGGAGGTGGAACACAGGATTAAAAAGGGGGCTGATAGCATATTACATCCCAAGGTCTCTAATATCTACTCCCTTCCGGCTAATTATATCAAGCATCAGCATGTGATAATTACCGCAGGCGTAAAAAACGACATCTCTTACATCGATCTTGATTTTAAGTTTTTGCGCAGCATTGCCGACCTTGTTGCCAATAAGTTACTACAGCTTGATCTGTTAAAAAAAACAGAAAGAAACAACCGGGAACTAAAGCAAAAAAACACGGAGATCACCAGGCTAAACCATGATCTGGAGCAGATGGTGGCTTTAAGAACGGCCGAGCTTACCGGTGCTAATGACGAGTTGAGAACGCTGTTTTACCGCACATCGCATGATTTTAGAGCACCCCTGGCCAATATACTGGGCCTTGCTAACCTAGCACGGGTAGTTTGTAAGGATGACGAGGCCTTAGCTTTGTTTGAAAAGTGCGAGGATGTAGTACATCGTTTAGATACCATGCTATCAAAGCTGAACGTGCTAAGCACTTACCTGTACGAAACACAAATTGTTCAGGTTGATTTTAGTGGCTTGCTATCGCAATTAAAAGACAAGTATCAGCAGCAATTAAAAAGCATTGGCGGGCGCATAGTATTTGACGTCAACCTGAGTGATGCGCACATTGCAAATCCGCATACTTATCTGTCCATTTTTGATAACCTCATAGAAAATGCCATACAGTATCATCGTGAAAATCTGTTGATACAGGTTTATGTATTTCAATACCAAAACGATTTGGTTATTAAGGTTAGCGATAACGGGCAGGGCATTCCTACGCAGATCATTAACCGTATTTATGAAATGTATTACCGCGGCCATGCAGACTCTGCCGGCAGCGGTTTAGGGCTATATGTGGTGCGTAAACTGGTAAAATCATTGCAAGGCGATATTTTTGTACAGAGTAAGCCCGAGCATTATACTCATTTCATTATTAAAGTGCCGTTTAAGCAGCCATTACAATAAGCCATTGGTGGCAAAAAATTGCTGTATTGTATCCGGTGCTTTCATCAGATAAGTTTGTATGCCCAGCTTTTTTGCACCTTCTAAGTGTTGCGGACTATCGTCGATAAAAAGTGTTTCCTCGGGCTTTAAATCATTTTCAGCGAGTACTTGCTCAAATATCGCAGCATCTGGTTTGCGTTTGCCAACTAAGTGAGAGTAATATGTTTTCTCAAAAAGGTGGTCGTTGCCCAAAAATCCAAACTCACGCTCGAGATATTTCATGATAAACTCGTAATGAATTTCATTGATGTTGCTGAGTAAAAATGTGCGATATTTTCCCTTTAGTTTTAACAGCAACTCATGGTTACCTTCGGCCACACCAAGCAGCATGCTGTTCCAGGCATGGTCAATCTGCTCGTCGGTAATGTCCATGTTGTTTGCTAACTGCCGTATGCGGTCGCGAAAATTGGCAGCCGTTACTTCGCCTTTATCAAAAGCGTCGAAAAGTGCATCCTGCTTTAAATGACCGAAGAAATCAGCAGAGTTGCTGATACCCAGGGCAGTCCAGGCACGTTGAGCCGTTTCAAAATCAATGCTAAAGATTACGTTGCCGTAGTCGAAGATTATATTCTTAATATTTTTCATTTTTTGCTTTAGTAATTGAGTGCAAATATGTAATATTGCGCCTCGAAATTCAATAGAAATTTCAGCGCCTATAGCTCAGTCGGTTAGAGTAGAAGACTCATAATCTTTTGGTCCCTGGTTCGAGCCCAGGTGGGCGCACCCAACTGGGCAAGCATGTTTTTTCATCGCTTGCCCTTCTTTTTTTACCTCTCAAGTTATTGGAAAGCAAGTATATAGCCTCTGCAACAACATTAACTCTTGCGGTTCGATGTTGCTCGCCGTCAAAATGTAGTTTTTCAGGGTACATCGAACCAATAATAGCCCTTTTGCCCTCGCTATCAAATACTTGATATAAATCATGGATATTGGCAATCATTTCAATAGCCTTTGGCAGAAGAATATCAACTTTCAGGGGATTTTCGCTTTGTTCGGTTACTTTTGCTTCCAATTTGTTTAGCGTTAATTGCGTTTCTTTTTTTATCAATGCGTAATCTTCAGGGTCAATTTTCCCGGTGAGCATCAACTCCCGGGCTTTTCGAAGTCTTTCGTTCTGCTCGTCTATTTCACGCAAGACGTTCTTGCGGTCGTCCTTCACTCCGTGCGTTTCCTGATCCAATATATCCATTAATATTTTTGTTACTAGCTTGGTCAGCTCCGGTGAAAGCGTGTATTTCTTAAGCCCCTTGACAAACGCTTCATTTACATCATCAGCTTTGTAGCGGCATCCACATTGGCTTGAGCAATGGTAATAGTAGTAATACTGATTTCTGCCTTTGGAGGCGCTACCTGTTAAAAATCGTGAGCATTTTGAGCACAACAGGAAGCCACGTAACGGCAACTCTTCCGGGGACATGACCTTAATACCTTGCTTTCTTTTCCTTCCATCAAGTGCATCCTGTACATCATTAAAAAGCTTTTCTGATATCAGCGGCTCATGCAGCCCTTTGACCAGATAACTATCTTCGTTTTTATACTTGGGGATTGTTATCATTCCGTAGTATACCGGATTCCGGATGGCAACAAGAAAGTTATTTTTTCCGCATGTCAGGCCTCTCTGTCTAGCAACCTTCCAAATCTGTTCGGTTGAGTATTCGCACGTGGCTAGTTTCTCAAAGCACCATTTTAATATGTCACTTTGAGGCGATTTCAAACCAATGTATTTTCGTCCATTCTCGGCCACTCTGTTTGCATACCCCACCGGTGCAGATGCCATCCAGCGACCTTCTTTCCTTGCTCTTCGCATTCCATGAAATACATTTAATGCTCTTCGGTCATTTTCTACTTCAGGTGCAGCAAGGTAGATAGCAAGCATCATTTTGTTTTCTGGAATGCTAAGGTCAAGGGGCTGCTCAATAGCTTGTGGTTCAACGCCTAAATTGTGGAGCGTGTTCATCATCTGATAGGCGTCTCCAGCATTCCGGCTGAACCTGTCCCACTTGGTAAAAAGAATTAAATCCGTATTACGTCCTTTAGTTTTCCTTAGCTCCAATAGTAATGCTTGCCAACGCGGACGCATAAAAGTCTTAGCAGAGTGATCCTCAAAAATGACTTTACGTACTTGAATCTTGTTGATCTCGCAATATCGTCTTAATATTTCTTCCTGGTTACGCTGCGAATAGCCTTTATCTGCCTGTTCGTCAGTACTAACCCGTATGTATAAATCAGCGTTTTTCATAGGTATTCATTTTATATTTGACCTCTCTCCGCTTACCTTTCTTGAGGTTATCAGCGTTCTTTTTATCAGCTTTGAGTAGCTGCCTTACCGTCAGCCTTCCTAAAAAGTACAGGAAGTCTAAAATCGCATTTGCTTGTTCTTCCGTTACTTCGTAACCTTCTTCTTTAAGTAGCTCGATAGCCTGTTCTGTTGTTACATTCCTTTTTTCGCAAGATTCAACCTTCATTAATATATCCCAAAACACGTCCTCTCTGATCGGGTCAGCAAACCGCTTGCGATAAACAAACGCAGCGCCCGACGATAACGGGCAGGCATTGCGCGTTGCCTGCCGCTGCCGGGTTATAGCGCTCGCCGCTCTGCCAGCAGATAGGTAACCCATCATCGAAAACCAATGCCACGCGCACTAAGCAAAGGCTTTACGCCCTGAAGGGCTCATAGTGTGGTATTCTTATCGCTTAAACAACCGGAGAGCAAGCAGGAAAGACTGTCAAGGGTGGCGTAATTATGTGCAACTCATTCGCCATTCACATGCCCTTGACTGTTTTTCCTGCGGAGCTAATTTTGTGTCCGCGATAGGATACCGTCAAACACAACAGTACAAAACTGGGGCAAGAATAGGTAGCAGTACAGGTAGTAATTTATTACTGCAGGTTTTAGGAAATGCCGCTCATAACAAATATAAAAGATAGCTTATAGTAACTGCGAATCAGTATAACCATATACCTGTCAAAGCAGTTATACGGAGAGGTACGAGCCGTATTACTGCAAAGTTCATTTTGATTATCTATAGTTCAATCGTCAACTGATGCTTGCCATAGATATCACCAACTAAAGCGATAAGCTGCTGCACTTTCTCCTGCAAGGCTACAACCGTTTCCATTCCCACATCGTAGTTATCCCTGTACCGGACATTGACATAAGCATGCTTTAAAACCTCGAACAGTTCCCTATCTCCCTCAACTTTCAGATCGAAAACGCTGTGCAGGTCAGTAGTAAACATGTAAGTCAACGCCAACAGTCGTGAGAGATTATGATTATTGATATCGTAGCCAAGTACCGCCCGAATGATCGCTACTAATACGCATTCCGCTGATTGATGCAACAGGAACAAAGCTCCATTGGCAACACCCTGATTAATGCACATTCCCGCAATGGCATGAAACTCTTTGCCTTGCTTAAACCAGCGTTCCCACTGTTCTGCAGCATTTGCGCTTTTGCCCGCGCCCATAAATGTTTTAAGCATAGGAAGCAGCAAGCCGCCGGATAAATACAATACAGGGCAGGATAAGGCCTGGCAAAAGAAGAAATTACCTTTCGTCACGCCGGTTTTGAACGCACCTGCATAGTGCACCAATGCAGTCACTTTAGCAACGGCCTCGCAACTCTGTTCGATGATGCTGTTTAAATGCTGCGCCTGCCTTTGCTCGTCGTCCGATGTCAGGACAAGCAAGAATATTTTATCGGAGTGGTCAGGCCTTACGCCTAAGTAAATGACACATTGTACAGATGGCACCTTGCAAACGATTAGGGTAACCACCTCTCTAAGTAAGTCGTTATATATTGCAGGCACTACATTATTCAAGCGGTATAATGATACTTCGCTACACTGCTCAATAGTTATATTGTTTGCTTGTTCAAATACTGCAATCGTCTTCAGGTGCGGCGTATCGCTTGAACGCTGATGGATCAGCCACGCTACAGAATAGAGCTTTTGTAGGTTTTCATATATCCGTATAATATCGCCAGCGTTAATCCAACCTTCCGCGCTTTGTTTATGTAAACCATGTTCAAGCCATTCGTGCAGGAGCTCACGGTATTGCGAAAGGTTGTAAGCGGCATAAATGGAATTGGTCGCCAATTTAAGATCGCTTAATTCGGAATCCGTTAAGTTTACCGGATAATCCCGCCATGTAGCTTTTTCATTTTCAACTATGCTGGTTCCTACTACTTCTATTCCACCCTCGCGTACATGCAATACCCACATAGCTTCGACAAGACGCACGCTCAATTCATAGAAAGATAACAGGCCGCCGGGATTGCCTTTTTGATCGACGTAAAATTCTTCTATGAGTATGAAATTGCGCCACCGCTCCAGTTGTGCCATTTGCTCGGGCAGCCAGTCGTCGTTAAAAAAATCTGACAATACCAGCAAAGGATTTTCTACCTCATGTAGAGTAAGTTGCGTAGGCTGGTTGTCCCGCCGTTCTTTATCATCTGCTTGCATTTTGAAAATGTTTAATGCCTGTCTGTATTGGCAAGCTTATCAAATTTCAAAAGCAGGTGATTTCTATACTATTCCCGCGATTTCTATAATAGAATGGCACCGGCATAACTTAGATTTGCAATAGTCCTGTTAACCACAATACGCATAAAGGGCATTTTTTACTATATTTGTTTAAGCCTTACATTTATACCCGATGAGTACAACAGCAGAAAAACCGACCCACATACATCATGGCCGCAACGTAAAACGCTTCCGCGAAATGCTGGGGCTGAAACAGGAAGCCCTTGCTTTCGAGCTGGGTGAGGACTGGAGCCAAAAAAGGGTTTCTCTGCTGGAAGCTAAAGAAACTATCGAAGAAGATATATTGGCACAAATTGCCTCTATCTTGAAAGTTCCCGTTGAGGCGATTAAGAACTTCGACGAGGAAAAAGCAATTTATAATATACAAAATAATTACGAGGGAGCAAATAGCGGCGCTACTTCTGTAGCAGTAATGAATTACCATTGCAATTTTAACCCGATTGATAAAATCATACAGCTTTATGATGAGAAAATAGCGTTGTTGGAACGCTTATTGGAAAGTGAACGTGAGAAATTGCAGTCTTCCAAAAAATCGGATTGAAATCGACGAGTATTACTTTTTCAATGATTGTATAGAGTGAAAGCTCTATCGATGTATAAAATGTGGAAAATAAAGCGATTTCTTAAACCGACAAAAGGCGCTCTGCCTAAAAAGCGGAATGCTAATAATGATTCAACTTCTTCAGTAATTATTGAAGGCAGGCCTGCTTTGATTGCTCCCTTTGAAATTTTCTCAGATCCTAGCCCATGTCTTGGAGCTAATTGTAAATCCTGCCATGTCGTTGTACTTAATCGAACCAGTTGTTCTATCAAAGCAATTTTTTCATCTTGTGTGCATTGATCAAGGTTGTAGTCTCTGTTTAAATACTTGAAGCAAAATACAGGGTGCTTGAAATTTTCAATTTCAACAATTTCAACTTTTGGCTTGATTTTTTTGCCAGTGTCTTGTTTGATTTGAACCTTAATCTTGCCGGCCATTATATGTTCTGCGAAAAATATTCTTTAAGGATTTCGTGTGAAATAACATTATTGATTTGCGTTGTTTTCCAAGGGGTTTCCTCATGGGTCATGTTCATTAACTTCAAAGCCGAATATTGCCCGTAAACGCTGTTGACTTCCTTAATCAAATCAAGTTGTTCGCTTGACAAACCTTCGATATCATACTCATCTGGGACGGGTATCGCATTACCCCCGAATTGCTTAAATTCATGGTAGACCTTCTCAACAACAGGGCCGTATTGCCAAGCCACAATGTCAGCATCAAAAAGAGGTTCATTATATAGAGCCAAATGATAACCTTGCGCGTAGTAAAGAAGTTTTTGTAATTTAAGATTCGAAATAATGTCGCCTTTTTCCGGCTCTGAAAGACGGAGAAAAACATTGGCTATGTCTATAGGAGAATGCATAAAACGCTGTTTTAAAATAAATTACTGAACGTGCAAACTTAGCAAAAGTTTAGTTGCTAACTGTCAATACAAAGAAACATTATTTGCGAATATACTAATAAATTTAGCAAATTCAACTTTAAAATGGGCTGTTTTCAATAAAGACCCCGATACACTCGTTGCACGGGGCCTTCAACCTAAACCTTATCACAAATGCAAGTTGGTCTTGCATTGAGCTACGAAATTAGAAAAATATTGAACTTATCGCCTGTTCATTCTAAATTTCCGTTCACGTTGCCTTTCCTTGCCATATATAGCCTCGTCATCCACATCATTGCTTATGTTGACGTTTAAAGCAGTGTCCAACCTATCAAATTCAGGATGGCGGTTATCACTATGAAGTAGATCAGCACCCGGTGACTGGCTTTTGTCCGCTTCATTTCCGTTTCGATAGCTTCCACTTTCGCCAACAGGTCTGTCAGTAATTGTTGCCGTATCACCGCGTCCGAATGGCTGTGTTCCAATATCTGTTGTAACATCAGGCTTTCCTGTGGTGTGATTTGTGATTGAAGGTATTCTTTGTCCACCTTTTGCTTCTCCCTCACCGTATTGCTGTTTTGTTCTATCGTTTGTTGCGCTAACTGCCGCGCTGTCTCTGCTTTGTTCATAATTGACCTGTTTTAAAATCTCGCTCCATTTGAAACGATTGCCTAATGCCTGCCCCCTGATTTTGATGCCGTTATGGAAATAGGTTATGCCGCTTATCCTCCCCGTAGATTGCTGATTGAACAACAACCGGATGCCCTGGTCTTCGCATTCCGAAATAAACTGCGGCAAGGTATGATGGCCCGAACGCAAGATTCGGCTTACCTTTTCCTGTAACATGATCTTGTCGGATATTATGCCCTGGCGTTCCAGCATTTCAAGTTCGGTCTTTGTCGGTGCTTTACGGGGCGGCGTGTTCCTTATTCTCGCAGCATGTAAATGCCCTGCCTTTACCTGCCGCTCGGAAAACGGCTTTATACCTTCAGGTATCAGCCTGCTTGTAGATATTCGTTGCAGGCCGTACTTTACTTCTAGCTCCCTAAGCACCGCTTCCGCTTTCTTGTAATTGTTGCTGTCGGAAACCACATCGCCATCAAACTTTATCCTGTTGGCCAGTAAATGCACATGAGGGTGTCCGGCATCGTGGTGCCGGAATACCATGTACTGGTTATTGTCGAAACCGTTCAGGTCAAGATATTCGAGGGCTATCGCAAGCATCTTGTCGTTATCAAGTTTGTCATCAGCAGCAAAGTTGAGGCTGGCGTGATACACATGCCTGTTGAGGGCAGGGCGTAGACTACGCACTACTTCGACTTCTTGCCGGATAATACCTGTATCCAGCGAGGCGAAATTGCTTTCGAGCAATACAGCCCGTTTGCTTTCGTCCGGATGCCGCATCTTGTTCAGGTTATACTGCAATGCCCCCATAAAGCTTTTACCGATCTTCTGTACAGCTATCATTGCAACAATAGTTTGATGATGAATTTTTGCTGCTCGGAAAGTTCAAGCAACGTTTTGCGAAGCTCGTACGGCAGCCTGCCGGAATTGACATGCTTTGCTATTTGGTTGATGTTTACACCGATTTTCTTCAACTCCGTGTAAACGCCTACGTCAATTTTAGGCATCTTCTGTTTGGGAAAGCTACCCTTGAATATTTTCTCCCGCGCGAACAGCCGGGAACTTGTACCGCAGATAGCGGCAAGCTCATTGAGCTTGCGTTGTTCTTCAAGCGTAAGCCGGATAGTGAAGATCACCGACCGCTTTTCTTCTTTAGAAACCTTTGGCCTTGCCATTGTTTGATTGATTGCAAAACGTCCTGCTTCGCACACGTCGACTGACGTGTCGGATGACAGGACCTCAACCCCGGTCGGGATCGCTACGGATTCTCTCCGTATTTATAAGTCTGTGTTAGAGCACAAACTTTCGGCGAATGTTACGCCGCTAACCAAATATAGCAATTAGCTATCTAAAACACCTAACCTCTTTTAACGATGTGCGGAACGAAGTGAGGTATATCGCTTCCCGGCTCGTCCGGGCAAGCCGTTTCGGTATTACCGAAACATTGCTTGCTTTGCTTTGAATAAAGAGGCAGCTTAACCGAGTTTGCCGAGGTCTTTAAAATAATAAGAGTCACCTGCTGCAAATGCCGTGGGTTCAGGGCTTTGGTAGGTAATCACTTCGCACTTATGCTTCCAATTCCGTATCTCATGCCGGATAAACTGGGCCGCTGTGTGTAGCTTATTATGCTCGTCAACAGTACAGGCCAAAATGATCTTGTCCGGCCTGGCGGTCGATGCGATAGTAATTAAATGACGCAGACTTTTTTTTCCATCGGTATGGAATTCTTTGGCGTTGTGTTTGCTTTCACCAATGTAAAAGTCACCCGCAGACAGTACGATAATATCCAGGTCGGTCAAAGGCTTAGAAGCATCTTCGCATCCAAAGACATCAACTTGTGGTATAAACTGAAACGAATTGATGGCTTTACTGTAAAAGTATATCAGCGTTTTGATCGTGGTCATATTACCATCAGGCATAAAGATTCCGCGACTGTCTTTCATACCATAATTGTTTTTGACAAGATGGTTAAGTTTATAGGCGATCTGGTTTTCAGCCTGGAAAAAATTAGGGGCAGAACACCCTTTGCAATCGACCGTGTGTTTTATTTCATCGATGCTATACCAAATGCGCGAAGAACAATTGCTGCATTTAATAATATAGCCGGGCAGAAATATTTTTCGCTCGGTCAGCCGTTGCATAGTGCTGGTCAGGCCCGATCTGAGGTTTTCCAAATGATTATAACCTTGGCCCTTTTCTACCAGTATTCGGCCGTCATCCTTCATTAGTCCGCTGCATCGCTCAATAATTTGTGCGAAGGTTATGGTGTCGCCCTCCGTACGATTATTATCACTTAGCTCCCGAAAAATATCATTCCAGAATTTATCGTTGAGTAAGTCCTTAAGGAATATAAAATCGTTATTGAATAATGCAATAAATTGGGCTAGCCGGTTACTTCCGTCGGAATACCGTATACCCCGATAAACATTACGGTATTTGTCGCCGCCAATTATCTTCGGACAACTGATCACGATGTCGATGACATTATATAGATCCGGGATCTTTAATTCTAATCTGCCTCTTTGATGAAGGGGGCGGTCCACTTGCAACATCAACTGACGGGATCGTCTTACCCGACTGGGTTGACCAGTATAAAGTTCAGGATGAAGCCGCATCGGGAAACGTAGTGTTTGGGTATGCGGCCCCCTGACCTCGGAGATCTTTAAGTCCACACCATACAAACTTAAAAATGGGATATACTTCAATTCAAACGATAAAGCAGGCAGGGAAATAAAGGAGTGGCTTCTTTCAATGACCTGTGTATGCTCTTTCTCAACACTATCCTGTTGCATTATGGGGGGACTTTGCAGTACCGGAAATGGAAATAAACTAATTTTTTTGACAGCGAAAGTGTTAAAGCTAGAATAAGTATTTAAGTCAGTAACGATCTGCGCGAGCACCGAGTCGTCAAGAGAAAAGGAAACTACATCGATCCGCTTATCACGGCCTGCATATTTAACCAGCACACTTCTAAAGCCCTTTTCATTCAATAGTAGCGCCAATTCCTCTTGTGTCAGCACGATACTCAGGGATTGATGACAGGGTATTTCGTAGAATTCTTTATTCCAATGGTATAAGAAATCCTGAATGCCATTATCTCCCCCGGCTAATACCAATTCAAAGCGGTGATGCAACGGATATGCCTCGCGGAGCTTAGCCTTACGGGTGTTCATTGCCGACAGCTTACTGATGCTGATCATGTCGGGATCAGACCATAGACTGTTTATCGAATAGAAACTGGCCTGGTTGACCAATGATAGTTTATGTTTCTCAAATAATTCGGTATTGCCCCATGACCATACTCCCTCATTAACCGGTAAGGTATCTTCCACAAGAAAATTGAGCGCATAAAAATCAGCCAACAATGTCTCAATGCCCCATAAATTGTATGTTCTTGGCAATTCCATTGCCGGAAGCATCGGCATCAGGTTAGCAAAGTGAATGCCGTGGATATCTTGCAGGTCCTCGCTGATTTCAATAACGTCCAATGGGTTGTGGCCAAATTGCTCACAAAGATCGATCACGGCCTGCCGGTCGACATCTTTGCTGTAATAAACGTAATCGGGGTCTTGGTACTTCAATAATTCCTCCCATGATGGCTCAAGTGCGTTTTCCTTTAGAGGCACGATGGGATTATACCGCCCGCCCCATAACTTTAAATTCTTTAACAACAATTTACGTATGTTGGGCGCACTGAAATCGGCATCAACATAGAAAAGAAGATGTAAATGTCTTGGCGTGGTCGATATAGTGTAAGGATGTTCAGGTTTCACGATATGCTTTTCTTACAAAACTACCTGAAAATTCGATGGCAAGAAAAATTGTTTACTCAAGCAAGAACTTGAAATCTCAGCAATACATTTATCGCTAAATATTATCAGACCGCAATAAACAGTTGCTGTAATTGCGCAAAGACCGGCACCAACGAGTTTCGTTTGGCCAATAGGTCCAGTCCTTTCTGGTATTCCTTCTCTACTGCTTCGCGAAACTCGCCTGATAAGGACCGCTCAAAATCTACCCAGAAATCACGGTTTACCCGGTACCGGGGTTCGCAAGTGATCAGGTCGAGCGCGGTTTCCAGTGAGTAAGGCAAATCCCACTTTTGATCGTTATAAAAATCCAGCAACTGCCTCCGGAAATGGTTCAATTCAAAAGAGTGCTCGTTGTTGTCCAGCGCTTTAGCAATGCTTTCGCCAAGTGCATTTGCAGGCAGTTCACGGTAGTAATGCTTACAGTTGAATTTTCGTACCCCCCGCTCCGTTTTGAAAACCACAAAATCATCCCCGCGATTAACCTTCCCCCAAAGTTCGGCTACGATCTCAAACTCCTGGTTATACGGTTTTTCTTCGTACAACTGGTTGAACACAGAGATCGTCATTTGTTTATTGCCCACTTTGAGTACGGAGATCTCCATCGGCTGGATCTTTAAGGTCGCATCATTTACTTCGTTCGCCATCGGGTGTATTTTGGTTTCCTAAGATAGAGAATTAATCAAGTTGCCAAAATATGACCGAAAAATCTAATATTTATAACTTTAATATCAGCACTTATCACAATGGTTAAATATGATCTCCATTTATTGGGCTGGCATGCCTTTCAGCAACTTTGCCTTACCGTGGTGCGGGAAATTCTCGGACAGACGGTGGCGTCCTTCCTTGATACCAATGATGCTGGCAAGGATGGCGCATTTTCCGGCGTTTGGGAACAATCCGGAGGGGAAGACCTGCATGGAAATTTTGTCATTCAATGTAAATTTACCAACAGGAGCGACCATAAACTTCAACTCAGCGATCTTGCTGACGAATTTGACAAGATCAAAAAACTGGTGGCGGCAGGTAGATGCGAAAGTTATATCCTGATGACTAATGCAGGCGTTTCGGGAAGATTTGAAGGTGCTTTCAATAAAAAAATGGCAGCGCTGGGCGTTCGTGCCTGGCGGATATTTGGCAGCACCTGGATCTGTACCCAAATATATGAGAACAAACGCCTGCGGATGCTGGTCCCTCGGATCTATGGCCTTGGCGACCTGTCGCAGATCCTGGATGAACGCGCTTATGCACAAGCCCGTCAGTTGTTGATCTCTATGCGGGATGACCTGTCAAAGATCGTCATTACTTCGGCATACTATAAAGCTGCAAAAGCATTGAACGATCATGGATTTGTTCTGATTATCGGCGAAGCAGCAGCGGGAAAAACGACGATCGCCTCCCTGTTGGCAATGGCAGCAGTCGATCAATGGCAGGCCTATACCCTAAAACTTGACAGGCCGGAACAAGTAACTAAACACTGGAATCCGGAAGACCCTAACCAATTCATCTGGATAGACGACGCCTTTGGTGTCACCCAGTATGAATCCAGCCTGGTCACCAATTGGAACCATGTTCTCGTACAGGTTAGGACCATGCTAAAGCAAGGTATCAAGATCGTGATGACCTCCAGGGACTATATTTATGCCAGAGCAAGATATGATCTTAAAGACGGTGCGTTTCCACTCTTTAACGAAAGCCAGGTCGTTATCGACTTGCACAAACTTACGCTCGCTGAAAAGGAACAAATACTTTATAACCACCTCAAACTTGGACGACAGTCCAAAGAGTATATCAGCGAAATTAAACCGTACCTTGATGATATTGCGGCGCATCAGCGGTTTATTCCGGAAACTGCCCGCAGGCTTGCTGATCCGGCATTTACTAAAAACCTATACCTCGGGAAACATTCCTTGGTAAATTTCGTGGACAAACAGGAAAGCTTCCTGATAGATGTAATGAAAGGGCTGGATAAAGACAGCAAAGCTGCGCTGGCGCTCATATATATGAACAACGGGCAATTGGACAGCCCGGTCGAGCTTAATGGGAACGAAACAGCGGCTATTGAACGTTTAGGAAGTGATGCAGGCAGATGTATAGATGCGCTGAGCAATATGAAAGACAGCTTTGTGCAGTTTACCTATATCGATGACAATGCGATCTGGCGTTATAAGCACCCGACCATCGGTGATGCTTACGCCAAGATAGTAGCCCAAAGCCCGGAACAATTGCAGATCTATTTGCAGGGGACAGAGGTTTCCAAGCTTTTAGAACAGGTCACCTGCGGCGATGTCCAGATCGAAAAAGCGGTGATCGTTCCCAAAAGCATGTTCCCGATCATGCTCAAACATTTGCAGGATTTCAAATTGTCGGAAGCCTTCAAGTCACCGCACCTAACCTTATGGGACGCAAAAAGAAAAGTATTAACCTTTCTGGCCAGGAGATCTTCTAAAGAATTTCTTAAGTTGTACATCGATCACCAGCCAGAGCTCTTTGAGCTGATCACCAAACCGTCTATGGCTTTCTACTTTTCGAATGAGATCAAACTGGTCATCCGGCTACACGAGGTGAAATTATTACCGGAAGAATATCGTAAAAGCTTTATAGAATATATAAGCCAATATGCTATCACAGGGGACGATCTCGAAGTGCTGAACAACGAGAAATTGCAACAAGTATTTACACCGGAGGAACTGGCTTCTGTCAAGTCACAGATCCGGGAAATACTGATCGGCCAGTTGGCTCGCGTGAGAGAAAACCGGCAGAAGGAATTCCGTCAATACAATAGCGATAGCTCGGACGAGCACATGGAAGACTTCTTTGAAAAAATGAACCTGTTACTTGAAGAGTATGAAGATAACGAGAAGATCGTAGAATTGGTAGAGGAAGAGGTCAGGCTTGCCAAAGAGTGGGTAAACGAGCACAACTTTTATGACCGGACCGAGCGCGCAGAAAGAATATTGGATAGTATGGATGAAGCGACCACAATTACTACGACAAGAAGCATTTTCGATGATGTCGACAATTAATTAATGAATATGGAAGAAATTGTTTTTGAAGTTTTTACAGCTGCACTGCCATCATTTTACCGACGGGAGATTCGTAATATCCTGGATGACGTCAGTGAGCGGAATCTTTGTGGCCGATTGCAAAGCCATGTGGATAGACAGCTTGAGCAAACGACTCTGCGCGATTATCATGTCGACCCGGAATACAATCGCAAACAGGGCGGGCAAGTTAAAACCATTATCAACAACAATGCTGTCGTGGTCCGCATTACCTGTGACCTGTTGATCCACAGCCGCGGTGAGCAGATCCAACATGATAATTTGCTCGCTTTGGAAATGAAGAAAGCAGCGGCCCCGGAATCCGAAAAGCTGTCCGATAAGGAGCGGCTTTGTGCACTGACGAGTGTTCCGTATGAAACAGTATGGTCATTTGACGGGCAAACGCATCCTGAGCATGTCTGCGGTTATAAAGTTGGTATCTATATGGAGATCGACCGGGTTACACGAACTTGCTACTACGAGCGCTACCGCCACGGGCAATTATTGTATAGTTGGACAGAACAATTTTAAAAATATCGTATATGACAGCCATTGAAATATCAATTTGCAGTTTGATCGTCGCATCCTGTAGCTTTAGTGTTTCCGCCTTTTTGGCTTACCTAAAGTACCGGGAATATCGTCGGGACAATGGTCAGATACACGTCGGTTATCATTTAGAAGGTCAGCCGGGCACAGGAGACCGGATCTTTTTGACCAACCTCTCTGCAACCCCTATGCTGGTCGATTACTGGCAGGTCGGCTGGGTAAGCAGACGCTGGTGGCGTCTGGTCTTTGAACCGATCAATCTATTCGCGGACGAAGACCTGCACATGACCCTAAAACCGCGTGAACGCAAGACACTGAAGTTTAATGACGAGTATTCGTTCAACTGGAACCCCAAAAACAAAGGTCGTGTCCGCTTATTTATCGAACTTTACATTGCCGGCAAGAAGCGTCCCGTTCGGCTTTTTGTCTATAAACCATACACCTATTAAGCCATTAATTCATTGGACGAAAATCCGGTTATTGCATTAATATCTCTTTTTAAACCGGCGAGGTTCTTTTTAAAATCCAGTTTCCCTTCCCACGATCCCAGGTCAAACACGACCCTGATCGGCTCTCCCCAAAGCTTTTCCGCTATTTCGTTAGCCTCAAGAACTATCGGTAACAATATACTCTCGAAAGGTAAGAATTGATCAAAACGTAAATCATCATCATAATTTAAATGAGCAATGCGATGATTACGATACTCGACCTTTAAACGGTTAAGGTTCTTACGGTACGTTTTTAGATCTTCCTTTAATTCTCGAATCACCTTTTGGTCTTTGCAGGTCTTATTAAAGGCCACTGCTGCTGAGCGAAATGAATACTTAGAATTGTCATCATCCAAATTCATTAAATGGAGTATAACGCCATTTTCAAGATAACGCAGTGCAGTCAATTCCTCTAAAATATAGGCACGGCTGGTTTCCCGCCATAGGTAGGCAAACCGGTTTGATTTCCGGATGAAAAAATTTACGCAAACGTCAAGGTCTAATACCTCTACCCTCAGCGAAGCAAATTCTTCTTTTTGTTGTGCATTTAACATGATCAAATAGTTTAATCTTTGTTCGGATCGATCATCCAATTTATGACAACCGAAAGCGCAATCCAGCGCATTCGTCTCCAGGTATGATCTTGGTTATGTGAAATGAGATCGAAGGATAAATGGCCGCTGTAATCAATATCACTCTCAAAAACTAGACTGCCGTGCGCAAGTTGGGACCTCGTACTGTAAAGCAATTCCAGCGCCTTTTTATTCTCAGCTTCCCAGGGCGCATATTTTTCGATAAAACTTTTGAAGCGTTTAGCAATAGAAAATACCGGTTGTTTGCATATTTCGCAGTAAATTTTACTTTCAGGCAGCAAGCCCTCCAATGCGGTTGTCAACGATATAAAGCTGGCCGACTGAGAATCGTTCCAGATACTCATAGCCATGTTGATCGTTGATATCGCTGCAAAAAATTTCTTTTTATGATCTTCTCGAAGCTGAAAAATCGTATCCAGGTAACCCGTTAACGACGCGGGTAATTTTAGAGGTTCACCTACACTCCGGCCCTTATCAGCATAAAATTCTTCATGCGGGATAAATTCCAACGGTCGAGGAATCACTTCAAAGTCCGTCGCCTCTGCTACCGGTTGTGCAAGGACGTAGCCATGCTGAAACCACGCTGCCCTTAGCGGCTCTTCAAACGGTTGAAAGCCCCAGGAACCGAAAGCCGGCCGGTTAGTTTTCACACGATGCATTAATACGAACGACAACAAGTTAAGATATTTGCGTTCCAGTTGCTGTCGCCGGACATGCGAAACCGTCACATTTTTGCTGCTGACATACTTATATTGCAACAAAAACGGATATTCCGCCATTGTATAAGAAGGCATCTTGGCATTGCCTTCCGGAATGGGGATAATCTGAAACAGGTTACGATATTGGTAATAGCCATTAATATCGCTATCGCAAAATGCGATCAGATTAGCCACCCTGACCACTTGTTCGTCTATTAATGCTTCTTTGATAGCCTGTTTAAGCCCAGCGAACGCTTCTTTGCTCAAATTATCTTCGATCTTGCTTACCTTGTTTGCGTTACTATAGGTGACCAGTAAAAATTGTCCGCCATCCTCTACGCCATAGCGGATCGTCTTCTCCGAGATCAGAGTACCCTGACTGAAGTGACTTAATAAAACACTTTGCCATTCCGCAACATCAACCACATCCAACAAGAGATCCGCCTTGTTCCTTACGATATATTTTTCCATTGTGATCAGGTTAATCCGATCAAATGTAACACCTTTCCTGACAGGGTTAAAGCCTGTTTAGTAGCAAGTTTGGTAATGATTAATATTAATTGCTATAATTGTTATTCGTTGCCGTTATTGGTAGTGCTGATTATTTACCTTATCCAAAATTATGTCTGTTTATAACTCCTTTTTACGAGGTTCAGAGTGGAGCAAATGGGATTTGCACGTGCATACACCACTTTCTATATTCCAGCAATATGGCGGTGATACTGCAGAAGCATGGGAAGCTTACCTGAAAGATATTGAAAGTCTACCGCCGGAATTTAGTGTATTGGGCATCAATGACTATTTTTTTCTAGATGGCTATGAAAGGCTGTTGAAAGAAAAAGGAAAGGGACGTATGGCGAATATTCAGTGTCTGCTACCTGTTGTTGAATTTAGGATAGAGAAATTTGCAGGTATTGATTTTGGGGCGTTGAAAAGGATCAACCTTCATGTGATCTTTTCTGAAACCCTTTCCACTGAAACCATCAGAAGTCAATTTTTAAATACGCTTGAACAAAGCTATGTGCTGGAAAACTCAGGAGAAGCATGGACCCGAGCGATCACCTATGAGAGTGTCATTGAACTTGGAAATACCATCATCAATAACGCGCCAGCGGAGAAGAAGAACACTTTTGGCTCACCGCTGAATACAGGGTTCAGCAATCTGAATATTAAAGAGGATCGCATATTTGAATCATTAAAAAAAGATTGTTTCAAAGGCAAACATCTGATTGCTATCGGTAAAACAGAATGGGGAGATCTAAAATGGACCGATGCATCTGTCACAACAAAAAAAACGATTATCAACCGGGCTGATGTGGTCTTTACTGCTTCCAATAGCATCGAGGATTTTGACAAAGCTAAACTACAGTTGAAAAATAATGGGGTAAATGATTTATTACTTGATTGTAGCGATGCGCATTATTTTTCCCATGCGGCCATAAAAGATCGCATCGGCAACTGTAATACCTGGATTAAAGCCAACCCCAATTTCGAGGGCCTTAAACAAATTATATATGAACCGGATGACAGGGTAAAAGTGCAGGCACTAAAGCCCGATGTAAAAAAGGACAGATATATTATATCAAAGTTAAATTTTCAGGATAGTGGCGCTTTGTTTGGTAACCAGGAGATTTTGCTGAATGATAATCTGAACGCGATCATTGGCGGTAAGTCATCGGGTAAGTCTCTCTTATTATATCTTATGGCAAAAAGCATCGATCCCGCGCAGGTAGAGCGAACTTCTACCAGGCTTGGCTTTGATGGATATTCGTTTAAGGAAAGTTTTGATTTTACAGCGGAATGGAAAAACGGTGAGAAAGATCGTTATCTCGACAATAACCGCGATAACAAGATTCATAAGATCACTTATATTCCGCAACTCTATATCAATTACCTGGTCGAAAAAAACAATAAAGAAGAACTCAATTCACTTATCCGTAGTATCCTGCTCCAGGATTCGGCCTTCAAAACCCGTTTTGACGAGGCCATGGATAAAGTGAAAACAATCAACGCAGAGATTGATACCTTGGTAAATACTTACCTGCAAACCAGGGAAAAAGGTCTTTCAATGCAAAAGGAATCAAATGAATTGGGCAAAAGTCAGTCCATTCAAAAAAGCATTGAGGATATAGAAAAGCAAATAGCAGACGGACAGCGGAGTTCAAACCTTACACCACAGGAGTTTGAGGATTATAACAAGTTAACCAATCAAAAACAGGAGGTGGAAAAGTCAATTTCGTTTGAATCCACGAAGAAGGAAACCTTAGATAAGTTGATCGCTGAACTCGCTGCCAACAATGCGGAGTTACTCGGCAGCCAGGATGAAGACGGTATCAATACACGCGGGCGTGTTGATGTCTTGTTGGACCAGATCATCGAAGACGCCACCGTCGCTAATCTGAGAAAAGACATACAAAGTCAATACCGGGGCATTGTAGAGAATGTGAAGGTTCAAATAATACAGTTAGATATTACCGGTAATATCAATAAACTTCGAGAGACTTTAGCAGCCGTACACAAATCCCTGGAAAAGTACCTGACCAAACTTGCTGGTCAAAAAGAACTGGTCAGATTAACTGAAAGCCTTAATAAAGAAAAAACCAGGCTTCAGCAAGCTCAAAGTTTAGAGAAGCAAATTACTGCGCTACATAGTGATTATAAATCGACAAGAGAACGAATCGTTAAATTATTAAAACAGCGCGTGGAATTCTACGAATTGATCGTTGGTATCGTAAACGGCACCAAAAAGAACATAGATGCGGAAATAACTTTAGAAGCGAAACTTATCTACAAGCCAGAAAATTTCGCGTTTGCTGACTTAATCAATAAGGCAGCAATTTCTCAGGACAGTGATTTTCATAAATTCTTCGCCGGTAAAAACAATGTAAATTACAATTACATCAATGATTTTTTTACCCATCCATTGAGAATCACAGATGACAAGCTGCTTTATGAAGGAGAAAAATTCCTACCTTTAAAACAGAAAGTCTCCATCGACGCTGTTTTGAGGACATTAGTAAAAGACAATTTAGAGATCGATTACACAGTTAGTTACAAGGGAGATAACTTACTTGAAATGTCTCCTGGTAAAAAAGGAACTGTTCTTTTGATATTATTCTTACAAATCAGTTCAGCTGAATACCCAATATTAATAGACCAGCCTGAAGACAACCTGGATAATCGAACCATCTACGAACTGCTATGCCGGATCATCAAAGAGAAGAAAAAAGAACGACAGATCATCATCGTATCGCACAACGCCAACCTGGTGGTCGCAACCGATACTGAAAACGTGATCGTAGCGAATCAATTGGGACAATCGACGAATGAAAGTTCATCAGGTTTGCGCTTCGAATACGTAAACGGTTCATTAGAACACACCAAAAAAATGGATACACAGAATCCAAATGTCCTACATCAACAGGGGATCAAAGAGCATGTCTGTGATATATTGGAAGGTGGCAATAGGGCTTTCAAACAAAGGGAAAAGAAATATGCCATTCAATAAATCAGAAGTTTCCGGCTGTACATCATCTACTCATGTACAGCTGGAAATTTAACAATAATTTACTCATCATCTACTTTTAGGTACGCGGATTGTTCCTTCGTGGAAATTGCCCCTCCGAAAAGAATCCTGTTTATCGATATATGACCAACAACATCTCCGGTTATGCGTAATAACAAAATCAATTAACTTACAGAAAATGATATTTGACGTTTATGTTTCGGCATAATTAGGAAGCATAGTTAGTACCCCAGAGCCTGGGGGCGAACCATATCAAATCTTAGTGAAAATTTGTAATTCGCACATAAGGCGGTTCGAGTCTAGTCCTGTCGGGGCTACCACTTGAAGGTAGCGGGAACACGACTCGAACCTTTTTGATGTCCGTCAAGATTGTAATCTCAAGGATGAAAGGCTTTTTAAATCTGCTACAAAGTGGTTCGAGAAACACCCGCTTGGGAGCACAAACTTGCCTCCGGCGAGGTATCGAAACCCCTTAAATCAGCGATTTAAGGGGTTTTTTCATTAATTATCCCCTTTCCAACCCTTTGTAAAGCCAAAGTTCTCGTTACCTATCCGACTACCTGTTTTTTGTTTTTAACTTAGGTAACACGAATCGATTCAAGCAATTGAATTATAGTCGCCGCCTGACTCGTACGTCATCGCATAGTTGATTGCTTCAATGACCCGTTCACGATCAGCGTCCGCAATAGCGGCCAGCGCATTGGTCAGGTCTATCTGGTCTTCCGGCATCAGCCCGAACCATTCCTAGGTCAAGTCATTACCGACAAAACGGCCTGTAGCCGGGTTGTAATCCCATGTAGCTAATGCCGCTGCATCAACCGCCAGTTGCACTTCATCTCTGGTGAATTTCAAAACTTCATTAACCCTCGACAGTTCCTCATTAAATGCCGCCTGACTTTCATTCGCAGCCGTCAACTCCTCGTTCGTAGCCGCCAATTCCTCGTTCAGTTGCTGTACTTTCTGGCGGGCTGCGACCTGTGTTGTGACGTCGATAGCGGTGACCATGACACCAATGATCCGCTCGTGAGCGTCCCGGTACGGCTGGTAAACAAAGTCTAGGTAGACCGTTTTCAGTTTGTCCCCGCGCGGAAGTTCAACAGGAGGTTCTTTCGCCTCGAAAGTATTCCCGTCATATAAACGTCTTGTAACAGTTCTTCCAACCCTTGTCCGTTAGCTTCTGGCAGCGCTTCAAAGATTGGCCGGTTCATGATCACCTCGCGGGACTTTCCCCAGAGCGTAATTACCCGGTCATTTGCTACATCAACTACGTGGTCAGCGCCAAGCAGAATTGCTTTGGAAACCGGCGAGCGCATAATGACATTTTGCAGGTTCTTTTCACTTTGTTCAACCTTCAACTTCGCATTGACCAGGTCTGTAACATCTGCCGCCGTATTCATGACCCCATAAACTTTACCCTGACTGTCAAATAGCGACGTAAAATCATAATTGAAATAGAACGGCTTGGGTTCGCCATCGACCAAAAAATCGACCCGTTCATTTAAGGTGTGATACGGAATGCCCGTCATGAATACCTGATCCAGCCGTTCATACACACCGGTGCCTGCCAGTTCCGGCAATACCTCTGCATAAGTTTTTCCAATAAGATCGCTGCCACGATTCCATGCGTCTATAATGGCCTGGTTCAGCAGTTCGATCCGCATTTCCCTTCGGGTATAAACGCCAATAGGGAAAGGCGCACTTCAATAACGCTGCGGACCTTTTGTTCGCTTATTCCGAGTTCCTGCACCAGTTCTTCAAGTTTGATTTGGCTTTCAGCGAGTTCCTCATTGGTCACCTGTAACTTCTCATTGATCGCCGTTAACTCCTCATTCAGCGCCTGCTGCTCGCGCTCACTTTCCTGCAATTCGGCCGTACGTGCTTCCACTTTACGTTCAAGGCTTATCGTGAGTTCAGCCAATTGCTCTTGCGTACGTTTCAGGTCTTCATTGGTCGCCGATAGTTCCTCATTTCCAGCTAATAGTTCTTCTTTACTAGCCTGCAACTCTGAATATGCCCTGTGCAGGTTTTCGCTCAATTGCTGCAATTCCTTTTCGTTCAACTCAACAAGCTTTCTTGCTGCAACATGTTCGGTCACCTCATATTTGAAACTTAATACTGCGTTTACCTTTCCGTTCTCATCGCGGAGCGGCTGATAGGCAACGTTGAAGTAATGGTCATGTGATGGTCCTCCGGTTTCCGCAGCCAAAGGGACATGAATTTCTGTATCAATAAATGGTTCGCCATTGGTATAAACAGCTTTCAGTATTTGCCAGATCGGTTCTCCCTTGATCTCTGGTAGCGCTTCGAGCAGCGGTAAGGCAAGCACATCGCGCCCCGGAAAAAGCTTTTGCTGATACCTGGGATTGACGTAAGTAAAAGTAAGTTCCGATCCGCTAACGATCGCAATTTGCACAGGGATGGCATGAAATAGCATTTCCATCTGCCGGTTGAGATGGCTAGAGGTTTCGTTGGTCTTTCGCTCGGTTTCGAGTTGATTACTCAACTTTAGTCAAACATAAGCACTGTCGGAGCACAATGGGAAACGAAGCTCAATTTCCGGAGCGATGGCAAAATGATAAAGGGCATGCTTGAAGACATATTATCAGTGAGCCCGAAAGATTACGTGAAAATATACACTGCTAAGTGGTCGATTATAACTAAGTAAGCGATCCGCTCTCTTGAGGCTATGCTTCCTGCTGTTTCATGTTAGAGTGCGCCCTTCTTACTTCGTAACTCTCGGTAAAATCGAATTTTATACCTTAGATGAGATCGACATGTTACGAAATGTATTACCCAGAAGCAAGCTTTTACCGCATGTAAGTTTTAGCCGCGCTAATCAGGCCCATTTTGATGGTCGAGGTGCATCCTAATGTGTAATTCGGTAAAGATTACCGAAATTAGATTCTGCCGCTTGAATTTCTAATTATTCAATTCCAAATAAACTGAATTTGGAAATGATATTAATATATCACGTTTAAGAGAGCAAATCTAAGATCGAACAAATATGTAAATTACGATCATTTCAAAAAACTGAAGAATTTAGATTTAGAACCAGTGGCTTAGGAATGTCTCCGAAAAACAAACCGTATCATGCAGGTCAATAAAATTGATTAGCGGATAAGCCGTTTGTTCGTGCTAAGGCCTGCGCTAAGAGATTTATTAGTTGCTATGGGCGGGATTGATATGTCATTTATAAATTTATAGAAAACTTATAATATCATAGAAAGGATTACGAGTGCGTAAATGTACAACAACTGAACTGTTATTTCATACTAATTAAAGCTTCTGCGAAATCCCAGCGGCGTTTGATCAGTATTTTGCTTAAACAACTTGCTAAATGACTGAGAATATTCGAATCCAAGCTGAAACGCTATTTCGTTAACTGTTAGGTTTGTTGTAGACAATCTATCTTTAGCAATTTCGATCATTTTTTGATGAATGTGCTGCTGGGTATTCATACCGGTAAACTTTCGTAACATGTCACTAAGATATGCTGGCGAGACGTTCAGACCGCTTGCCAGTTTCTCAACAGTAAGTAGTTTATTAGCTGGGATATTCTTAAAATGGTCATCAATCAGATGCTCAAAGCGTGCTAAAAGATCCGTAGAAGGCGATTTCCGGCTTAAAAATTGTCTGCCATAAAAACGGCTGCAATTGCTTAGCAACAGGTCAAGATTTTTGACCACTATTTCCTGGCTGTGACTATCCATCCTGCTATATATTTCAATTCTGATCGTATCAATGATAGCTTCGACGATTTTTTCTTCTTCATCCGAAAGGTGCAGCGCTTCATTTACTTCGTAGTTGAAAAAGCCATACTTTTTGATACTTTTTGCTAAGGGGTAACCTTCGATCAGATCTGGATGGAAAAGTAAGGACCAACCTTTTAAATCCCTTTCCAACTCATCGAGGATGGCAAGGCTTTGGTTTGGAGCCATAAAAGACATCGTACCTTCGTCAAAATCGTAAAAATTTTTGCCGTATTTTAATTTGCCTTTAAAACTTCTCTTTATTGAGAGATTGTAAAAATTAAGTATTAACCGATAGTTTCCCGGCGTCTGGAAAGAGGTAGGGATAGAATGATCAATGAGGGTAATTAAAGTATGTTTTGGTCTGGGTAAACCTAACAACCGATGTAATTCAGAAATTGAATTTATATGCTTAATAATGCTCTTTTTTTCGTTCATTTCGCTTTATTTATCAGATCAACAGAAAAGACCCTTAGAGCTTTTCTGTTGATAATCTGTTGTAAATCAAAAATCGAATCTATTTAAATCCACCAGAGACCTCAATGGTCTGACCAGTGATGGCGCTGGATGCATCTGAAATTAAGAACACTGCCATATTGCCGATATCTTCCGGTAAGGCCATACGGCCCAAAGCACTTCGGGAGATCATTCCTTTTACAGCGTCAGATTCCGGAGTTGCTCCCCATTTTGCAGTACCTTCTGTCAATACACCACCCGGACGAATAGAATTTACTCTGATTTGTTTGACGCCTACCTCCTGAGATAAAGCGTAAGTGATCGAATCCGTGGCACCTTTGGTAGCTGCATATACTACCGAATATGGTTCTGGCCTTGTCCCGACAAATGAGCTGATATTAACAATACTTCCTCCTGCTTCGCTGAAATTCGCTATTGCTTCTCTCGATGTCCATAGGGTGCCTAAAACGTTTGTGTCAAACATCCTTCTGTAAGAACCCTCCGTTAGCGATTCCAAGAGCGCAAATTCATAACAGCCTGCGTTATTAATTAACGCATCAAGTCTGCCATAAGTACTTATGGTTATTTCGAATAACCTTTGGACGTCAGCTTTTTTGGATACATCAGCCTGGATGGCGATCGCTGTCCCGCCTTTTTTACTTATCGTATTTACAACGGCGTCAGCACTGACTTTATCATTAGCATAATTAATAACTACTTTTGCTGACGCTAACCCTGCTTGTATAGCGATACCTGCTCCGATTCCTTTGGAAGCACCCGTCACGATTACGACTTTGTCCTTTAAACTGTCTTTCATTTTTTCATGCATTAATTTGGAACGAAATTATTGCTGAGAAAGCACCTGATTGTGTTAGTATCGAAGTTCTTTGTATTCAAATTGAAGAATCGGTCAGCAGCAAAAAGGATATTGCGTGCAAATCATTCTTACCGAGAAGTGCACAAGCAAACTAATCAACGCTCATTTAGGCTGCCTCTCTTCATCATCAGCTGACAGCGTATCCATTATAGTTTTCAAAAACCTTGTCTTGTTCTTCTTCGCTTCTCTCAGAAATGCGAGACTTTCATCAGTGTTACATAGATATTTTCCTCCCCATAATGCGATCTCGATCAAAGCCGGTATGAGGTCTACACCCTTAGCAGTTAACCGGTAAAGCCCTTTAACTTTATTATCCGGATACGGCAGTTTGATAATGATGTCATTATCCTCCAATAGCTGTAACCTGCTCGCTAATATATTCGTGGCTATCTTTTCTGCAGACTTCGCAAAGTCTCCATAAGTCCGCGTTTTGTAAACCATCAGATCCCTTACGATCAACAACGACCATTTGTCTCCAAAAACGTCTAAAGATGAGCTTATGGGGCAGTCCGAGCGGAATTCAGTTGTTTTCATAACGCATTTACTACTTGTAATATGAAAGCAATTTAATTACAATAATACTTGCTAAATAAAAGTAGTTTATTGAAATTGCGCTTGCAAAGTAAAAGCAAAATTAGCCATTTGAAGTATAAAAATGATGGGATTGTCAGCCAAATCTTCAATTATAATGCAACTTTTGACTATAGTGGCGTTAGCACTACAGTTACAAAGTATATCTAATTTCAGAAGGTTAATCAGTCTGTTAACCACTAATCTTTCATGGCAACTAGCCGATAACATCCGGTACGATTCGATAGTGTCTAAACTTAAAATAGTTAAATTATACAGTAATAATCAATAAGCATTTAACAGACACATCATTATGGAAAAATTATTAGTCACTGGAGCTACCGGTGTATCTGGAAGAAGTACAATAGCGCATTTATTGAAAAAGGAGTACCGGCGACTCAAATCATTGCCCTTTCACGAAAAGCAAAAGGTGTTGTTCATTTGCAAGGACACATGAAAATTACAAAGCAGATTTCCATTTATCAATTTAAACTCAAACAGTATTATGAAGGCATTAGTTTACCGGCAGAAAAACAACATACAAGACTTTGCGATCAAATTAGAAGAGGTGGCCGAACCAGAGATCAGAGAAACAGACCTGCTGGTCAGGATCAAAGCTTTTGGGGTGAATCCGGGTGAGGCTTTCTTTAGGAGGACCTTTGATGCTGCTGAAGGTTATTATAGAATATTAGGTTACGAATATAGCGGTGTAATAGAGCAACTGGGAACAGAAGTTAAGGGCTTCGCCATAGGTGACCGGGTGTTCGGCATCGGTGATATGACGAGGCAGGGCGCTTATGCCGAATTAGTAGCCGCAGATTATCGTGCCGCAGCGAAGATACCTGACTTTGCACCATTTGATCATGCGGCGGCCACCCCTGTCGGAACCGTAACTGCTTACCAATCCTTATTTCGATTTTGCGGTGAACTGCCCCCCGGCGTTAAAACTGTTCTGGTTTTAGGTGCCGCAGGAGGCGTTGGATCAATGGCTGTGCAATTGTTAAAAGCTAAAACGGACGTTACCGTGATTGCAACGGCTTCCAAACCTGAATCTCAGCGTTGGATAATGGACCTTGGCGCTGATATCGTTGTAGATCATCATAATGATATTACAGCGCAACTGGCGCATCACCAAATCGCCCAAATTGACATGGTCTTTGCTGTAAATGGTCTTAAGAGCGCCATGAATTGGCTTCCTGAGATTATTCGCCCTTACGGTTATCTTGCAACCATTGAACAATTGGATGACGTCCATTTCTCGCCCTTGATGAAGAAGTCGGTAACGGTATTTTTAGAAATGGTTTTCTCCAAAACTCTATTCTCGGCTGATGTGGAAAGTCAGGGTGACATACTTAGAGAGTTGGTAGCTTTTGTGGAGGACGGCAGGATCAAGTCACCTGTTAAGCAAACGCTTAACGGATTGAGCGAAAAAAATATTCTTCAGGCACACAGCACTCTCGAAAAAGGCGGCACGATAGGGAAAATTGTGGTGCTAATAGATAAGTGAAAAGAATGACGTGCTGATTGCTTCCAATTACGTTGAAATAGTTTACAATTCTTGCGAAAACCTAAGGCCAAAACTGTTCGGTGTTATATCGCTCACATTCTGTCCTTATATTGAGCGATTACAAAAATTGCTATTAATGCTTGGCGCAGCATACCAAATCTAAGATAGAACTAACAATGAATTGAGGTTTTACGATTTCGGGCTATTGATTAAAGATTTCGGGCTTTCGTACCTTTTTGGAATCACAGAAATTTATACCGACTAAAATATATTATAATGATTAAGTTAGCTATCTTATTAAAACGTCGAAAAGAATTGAGCCATCAGGAATTTTTAGATTACCGTCGGGATGTACATGCTCCACTCCTCCTTTCTATTCCTGAGACGAAACAGTACGTCAGAAAGTTTATTGTATCTACTCCTATAAAAGCGGCAGGCTACCCGGATTCGCCTTATGATGCCATGGTAGAGGCATGGTTCGACAGTTTACAAGATCTGAACGCATTCTATCAGTCTGATAACTTTCTAAATAAAGTCGATACTGATCACGTCAACTTTCTAGATGTTCCTGCCGCCGTGAGGCTGGTGACAGAAGAGACTGTGGTCATAGCAGACAATGGGTTTTAAGAAAAACCTTAGTTTTGTAGCTGAGGTACCTGTTTATGAAAAGCATAATACGAATCAAGGAAGGCTTCGATTTGATCGAGCACGTGGCCATTGCATTCAATACTGTCAGCAGGGACAACACTGTTAATTTGCCTTTGTATTTAGGTTCTGGAAATCTGAAGGGATTGTATTTCCCTTCAGATTTATCACTATATGTTGGTCAACACCGCTTGAACATTCCATTACAAGTAGAAACTATCAATGAAACCGATAGCAAATTATTCTGTATCTATTCAAGCATCACTTCAAATAAAATAACATTCAAGACAGAGGGTGAATGGAGAACGATGGATCATAATGGGCCTAATAGCCTTTTATTTTACTCATCCGGCTCATCTGTCAAAATAGCGTATCCTGAAAATGAATCTTTTAGAACAATTGCCATAACATTTACCAGTAAAACCATTAGCGATATCATCGATCAGCCTGACATTTTGAAGGGAATGAATCCTCAATCATCTTTTTTATATTTAGATGAGACAGTGCCGGAGGCAGAAAGTCTTTTACGCCAATTGGCTTGTATCGGCGATGAAGGCGGACCTTCCAGATTTGACGTTTATCTCGCTCTCCTTAAGTTGCTCAGGCTAACACTCTACCGCACCTTTATTATCAAGGAACGCTATAATTCCTCTGGTCTCTTAAAAGTTGATGTAGAAAAGTTGTTTGCGATTAGGAGAAGATTAATGGAAACCAGCCACCTGACGCCGAAGATCGCTGAGCTCTCAGCAGAATTCGGTATGGGCCAAAGCAAAATGACCAAACTCTTCAAACAGGTCTTCAATCGTACCATGTATAAGTATGTGCAAAAAGCAAAAATCATCAAAGCCAAAGATCTGCTAAACTCGAAAAAGTACACCGTATCTGAGGCAGGGTATATGGTCGGATACAGCAACATGACGCATTTTGCAAAAGCATTTAAAAAGTATTACAAGGTTAATCCTGGTGAATACCTGAAAGAGTTATTAAATACCGGAAACGATAAATAAAAAATTATAATAATATTTTGGTATATATCAGATACGCACGATTCAGATGAATTTAAAACACGTTATTATATTTTGATTGACCTTTGATCCACGGTATATCGTCTTTAGAACTTTTGAACAGCCTCGAAACTATTCACTTGTACAGTGGAAGGTCATCATGAGCTTTCCGGCGGTGCGGTTGAGGAATTATAGAAATATCAGTGAATACAGAGATACGTTGCAAATGTGGTAATTGGCGACTAATGTCTTCGAAAAAGGCTTTCACAAGGGTTAGTAAGCTCTTGCACATTCAGAGTGGCTGTCCCTGCGGTCAGGCTTTCCACTATATCTTTTCTTGGAAAAGGATGCCGTTACAATCCTTGACAGGTAACTGGATCTATTCATAAAATTCGGATCCTGCGTTTTTGCTGCGCTCCTAAGCATCCGCTGTTTTTTAATGACAGGAGTAACTCCTGCAAGTGCATCGTTCCGTCTTCGGTCCGTTTACCCAATTGCGCCGCCTCGCGGGGAAAAGCTGCACTCGCCTGCACTGCTGCCCTTGCAACTGAATGATAAGCTTTATTAAATTCTATTTTTCAAAGAAAACGGACAAAAGCGGCGTCAAGATCGGTCAGCGCGTTCCTGCGAACGCATAATGTACTCCGCGTCGCTGCGGCCACCCTGCGGGACTTATAGTTCTCCGGCCCGGCCTCACAACCGCCTTTTTGACTTTCTTTTTTACCGTTTTTTTTGAAAATAGCTTTTAAGTGAAGTCTCAGGGAAGGGGAAACAAAGAACAAATTTTTAAACCCTTTAATCATTTACAAAATGAACACAGCAGAGAAAAATGCAGCAGCCGTTCAGGGAACAGCAAAAGCAGGTGAAGCAGCGAACAGAACAGAGAACCGTCCAAGCCTTACTGGAAAGAAAGCCAAACAAGATGGAAAAGATGAAACTACAGCAGCTAGCAAGGCTGCGCAGCCTGAGACCGCAAAAGCCGGCGAGAACAAGACCGGTAATGTCACTGCAGTGGCTGACCAACCCGCTGACCCTGCAAATCAAAGCGCCCAAGCCCTTACCGCAGGAGAAGCCGGGAAAAAGCAGCACCAAAGAAGTTCGCGCTCAACCTTGAGCAGACCCTGAGGTCGGTGAGCGACCTGCAACGCCTTTCCGTTCAGCGGCTCGCACTTATCGCCCGCATCAAGCTAATGGAGGAGTTCCAGGTAAAGCTCGTGGAGGAAAGTGACGAGCTGGCGGACAATCCCTATCAGGGCTGCAAATTCATCATTCAGGATGACAAGCGACGCGAGTTCGTCACCAATGCTCCTAATCTTATCCGCATGTTATCGCAGTTCATCTTTGATGCCTGCAACGATAAATTGGCAGAGATAGAGTCAAACATCGTTTTCCCGAATGCCTGACGTTCCATAGCCCTGCCTAATGGCAGGGCTATGTTTAAACGGCTAACACAGCGAATCAGATTTCATAATCACTAACAGGCAATCATCATGGAAGACAGAATATATCTCATTGTGCGCTTAAGGGTCAAGACCACGCACAAGGGTATCGAGAAAGCGATAGACGAAGTAGAGAAGAACACCAAACTGGAGATACCCAGCACCCCAAATGTAGAAGTACTCAGCGCACATGTATTAAGGACACAACGCAAATTCATATAACATCATGGCACACGAGATCAATTTCAACAGCAATACAAGTAAACACAGTTTTATGAGCGTAAAGGAAAAGGCATGCCACACTTTGGGACAGATCATTGACCGTTATCGGACAAGTAGCGAAGCAATACAACATGCAGGTTTAGACTACATTGTAGAAAAACGCCCCTTATTTACTTATGATACCGCAAATCATTTGGGCGAAGGCAGCGACGATATCATCATACCCGAAATCACAGTGCCTAATTTCTTTGCCACCGTACGGGCAGATACCGAGCAGGTATTAGGGGTTGTTGGCAATGATTACAAAGTAGCGCAAAACCGTGACACATTTTCGTTCTTTGACGCGATCGTCGGACGGGGCGATGGTATTTTATACTAGACCGCAGGCGCATTAGGAAACGGCGAAAGGGTGTTTATTACCGCCAAGCTGCCCGATTATATCCGTGTTGGTGTCAAGGACTGGATAGAGCAATACCCTTTTTTAACCACTTCACACGATGGTTTAGGTAGTATAATCGCAGCATTTACGCCAATCAGGATTGTATGTAACAACACGCTTAACGCAGTCATGCGTAACCATTCAGGAGCATTTAAGATACGGCATACCGCATCTGCTGCCGAGCGATTGAAGCAAGCGCATACGCCAATGGGCATCAGCGGTGAGTTGAGCCATGAAATGGAAGGCTTGTTTAACCAGTGGGCAAAAGTCCGCATAATTGACAGGGAAGTGAAAAAACTGATACAAATTGCCATGGCACCTAATAAGGAAGTATTGGACAACTTAAGCGAAGGTAAATTTGAGCAGCTATCCACCCACTACACGAATATTGTAGACAGCGTTTATGATTATGCTTTAGGCAGCCCGACCCAACAAATGGATACGACCGCAGGAACCGTCTTTGGTGCTTACAACGCCATAACGGGCTATTTCCAAAATGTTCGTACTTTCAAAAAACGATGACGCGAAATTTAAATCGATCACGGACGGTACGGCTAAACAACGGGCACAAACTGCTTTTAATCTTTGCAGGAAATTCACTATCAGGACAGCGAAGCGCTGATTTATAACTAAACACTGTTAAGGGGGAACAATCCCCTTTTTTTCAAAATTGCCGGACGGCGGGCTATCGCCCGCCCGTTTTGAGGACGCCCCCTGTTTTCTTAAGGTTTAATGAATTGGTGAAAACAGGGGCGGATAATCCATTTAAGACAAAGCATGCCATTAAAGTATTCGAGTTTGCTAAAGTTCGAGTAGTTGATTCCAAAATCTTGATCGAATGTTTAATTAATTTTTTGTTATCAGTGAAATCACTACCTTGTATTCCTAAACTATCACAATGATTCCTGAACAAATTCTTGCAGCTTATGCATTAAAAAATAAAATATCATTGCCTGAGAGCAAGATAGTTTTTACCAAATTAGCGCAGTCTCTTGACGCCTCCAAGGATTCTTTTTTTATATTCATTTTAACTATCCGTTTATTGCGTGATCATTTTTTTAAAGACAGTAGACCGGTCATCAGTTCCTGGTTGAACTGATCGATGTTGATACCCTGCAACATATCATATATACGTGTCCTTATTGCTTTAAACTCTTCATGTAACGGACAAGGATTGATCTCTGAACATTGCTTTAAACCTAGAGCACATCCCCGGAACAAACCACTTCCATCTATTGCCTCTACAATATCGCTGATCGGCCGCTTTAGGTTCTCGCTGCTGATGTAAAATCCTCCATTAGGACCCTTGATCGAATTGATGATCCCTTTGCGGCTGAGATCCTGTAAGATCTTCGCCAGAAAAAATTCAGGAGAATCAATACCGGCAGCAATTTCCTTAATACCAATGCGCCTGCCGTTACCTGCTGTATGGGCAATGAAAAAGACAGCCCTTATACCATACTCACAAGTCTTTGAAAATATCGCCATGAACAAAGATAAAAATAAATAAAGATAATTTGGTCTTTTATTCTTTTTATCCATAGATTTGTGCCGTAACACAAGCAGCGCTGGCTTTATTACATCAAATAAAAGGATAAAAAGGTATTAATATATTATTTATGACCACTGAGCAAAAAGCCCTTATAACTGCAACTGTACCTGTTCTCCGGGAGAATGGATTGTTGCTGACCAAATACTTCTATAATAGGATGTTCACCCATCATCCTGATCTGAAAAACATATTTAATATGGGAAATCAAAAAACGGATAAACAGCAAATGGCGCTGGCTATGGCTGTACTGGCTTATGCGGAAAATATCGCTAATCCAACCGTACTGATGCCGGTCGTTGACCGTATCGGCCATAAGCATGTCAGTTTGGATATACGCCCGGAACATTACCGCATTGTCGGCCACCATCTGTTGGCTTCTATACAGGAGGTTCTGGGCGAAGCAGCGACACCAGCAATTGTGGATGCCTGGACAGTTGCTTACAATCAACTGGCTGCCATTATGAGTGGTCATGAGAGCGGACTTTACGAAGAAAAAACAACGCAGTTACATGGCTGGACAGGTTGGCGTCCTTTCAAAGTGGAGAGGAAGGTTGTGGAATCTGACGAAATCACATCTTTTTACCTGGTGCCGGTAGACGGAGGACACATAACAGCACATGTTCCTGGACAATATATCAGCCTTCGCATTTTTCTTCCGGAACTGCAGTTGAATCAGGCCCGTCAGTACAGTATCTCCAGTGCACCTGATCATCGCTATTACCGGATCTCGGTCAAACGTGAGTTAGGAAAGGAGATCGATACGAATGGGATGATCAGTAACCGGCTCCATGACCATATTGTTGAGGGCGATGTCGTTGATCTGACCGCCCCGGCAGGCAATTTCACCTTACCTGAACATATAGATGCCCCGGTAACACTGATCAGCGGCGGTATCGGGCTTACGCCGTTATTAAGTATGCTTTTAACGCTGATCGATAAAGATCATCCGCACCCTATTACCTGGCTTCATGGATGTCGGAACGAAAGCGTCCACGCTTTCAAACAACAGATTGCTGACATGGCCCAGCAGAACGAGCGGCTCAACCATCATATATTCTATGACCAGCCTACTGAAAATGACAGTGCTGCCGGCGTATTAAAAGGGTTTCTCGACATTCAAGGCATCGAGGATCTTAAACTAGACCCTAACGGACATTACTACATTTGCGGGCCTTCTGTATTTATCACCAAACAGTACCAGGATCTGGTTTCCGCAGGGATCAACAAAGATCATATTCATTTCGAAGAGTTCGGTCCGCAAGTTCTTTCACTAGATTAAATTTTAAGATAAATAAGATGACGACACTTAAACTTAATATTCTTGCCGCAGCGCCGGCAAGAATATTTAAACAGATCCACTTTGATCCCTGGAAAGCCTATTGGAAATTTGTTGACAAACAAGCGAACTACAAAACAATGTGGTGGTTCATCAATCTGGTCGTACACGCCAATCTTGTATTGGCCGTTCCTGCCGTGCTTGTATACTACTATGATGCTTCCGTATTACTGGTCGATTTGACTGTTGGCGGTTTTTTTGCCAACCTTGTCGCTAATATGGGCGGCTACGGTATCAGGGTGACCCTAACTGCATTTTTTGCCAGCCTGCTTATAAATTTCAGTCTGTTGATATACTATATTTTCCTGTAATACTAATGGTCAATATCATAAAAGGCCGAAAGCAATGCCTTCGGCCTTTTATCGTTAGCGATGATCATCCTTTTCCAGCTTTCGGATGTTCCGGTCCATATTGAACAGATAGAACATAAGGCCAAGGAAAACGATAGCGATCGTACCGACCACTACATAGATCTTTCCGGAACTTTGCATCACATCTGCCATCTCAACACCGTTCCCGCGTTGTGCAAATAGTGGCAATGCACAGATCATAAGAGACCAAAAAATAGATAGTTTTTTCATAAGTAATTAATTAGGGGAATTAACTGTCATAAACTGTTTTGACGGTAACGGATCAGCTGTATGCGGTAACGAAGTGTAGCGATCCAAACCGCCAGCAGGCTCCATCCGATCATTGCGGGATAAAAAGCGAGCTTCATACCATTATCAAGGTCATAACGCCCGAAGGCGGGATTGCCGCCGCTACCCGGATGCAGGGAATCTGTCATCCTCGGCAGAATGAAGATCAGCACGACCATGATCGGAAATGCGAAGATATTATAGATAGCCGCGATCTTAGCCCGTTTCTGTTCCTCTTCGATTGAATTACGCAGCACAAGGTAAGCACAGTAAAGCAGGGCGCCGATTGCCGCACTGTTCTGTTTGGGATCATTACTCCAATATTCACCCCATGTATACTTGGCCCATAACATCCCGCTTACCAACCCCAGTGCATAGAAAAACAAGCCTACATTCACACATTCCAGAGAAGCCAGATCATACTGCTGTTCATCGCTTCGTAAGTATTTAATGCTATGGTAAACCGAGATCACAAATACGGTCAGCATACCCATCCACATCGGTACGTGAAAATAAAGGTTACGGATCGTCTCATGCAAGATCGGCAATGCCGGTACAGGCAAAAGTAACCCGGTGAAAAAGGTGGATAGGATCAAAACGACAGCCGTAAGTTTCCACCAGGTTTGATATATAAATTTCATGCTTTGTCTCCTTAAAACACTTTAATTCCAACCGCCGCCGAGGCTGCGATAGAGTTCTGATATAGCGGTCAGCTCTGACCGGCGGATCGAGGCAAGTTCCAACTCGCTCTGTAATACGTTACTTTGCGCAGTGATCACTTCAAGGTACGTCGCCATGCCGCTTGTAAATAATTGATTAGCATTGGATGTCGCTCTTTGAAGCGTTTTTACACGGTTAGCTGCAATAACTTCTCTCGCTTTTAGTTTTTCGATCCTGGCTAGCGCATCCGATACTTCACCGACCGCATTTAAGACGGCCTGGCGGAAGAGCAACACGGTTTTTTCTCTTTCGATCACATCCACGTTATATTGTGTTCGAAGTTCCCTACGCTGCAGCAGTGGCTGAAATACACTTCCTGCAACGATCCCGAATAGTGATCCGGGAATATTGAACCAGTTGCTTGCCTTAAGCGAGTTGACGCCGCCATTGGCAGTGATCCTTAATGCCGGATACATTTTTGCCTTGCTTACGCCCACCCGTGCGTTTGCCAAAACCAGTTCGAGTTCTCTCGATCTTACATCAGGTCGTCTGCCAACCATTGCTGATGGCAGGCCCGCGGATATGGTCTCCGGAAAGCTTACCTGTTGCAATAAATTGCTTCTTTCGATGCTTGAGGGTAAATTTCCCGTCAGAATACGTAAAGCATTCTCTTGAGTGATAATACTCTCTTCCAACTGGGGAATAAGTTGTTGTGTCGACAATAGTTGGGCATCCGCCTGCTCGACAGCCAGTGAGCTGACATGGCCTGATTCGAATTGTAAGCGGATGATACGCGCAGTGCTGTCATTTAGCCTTACGTTTTTACGGGTAACGGCCAATTGCTCGTCAAGCATGAGCAAATTGAAATATCCCTGTGATACGTTGGCCACGAGTGCCGTCTGAACCGCCTTACGCGCCTCCTGCGTTCGCAAATATTCAGCTAATGCCGCCTTGGTCTTACTTCTGATCTTTCCCCAAATATCCGCTTCCCAGGATAAGCCAAGATTGGCAGTATGATCTTCCAAATGGTTCGTTCCCAAAAACTGCCCTATGGTCAGTCCGTTCAGACTGTAGTTGGACGGATTGGTGGTCGACGCGCTAACGTTCAATCCGATGACCGGGACATTGTTCCATTTAGCTTGCCTGAATTGCTGTTGTGCCGCTTCAACATTTTTCAAGGCGATCTGCAGATCAAAGTTCCGGTTAATGGCGCTGTCGATCAGTCCTTGTAAGACGCTATCTTTAAAAAAATCCTTAATTGGAATTTCGGCGATCGAAGTGGTGTCCTTATGGACGTCGTTCCTGAAGGATACCGGTATTTCCGGCTTAGGGGTTTGTACATCCCTGGAAACCCGGCAACTTGCAAGGATCGCCAGGAATGACAAGATAAATACGTTCTTTGAATATCTATGCATTGATTTTGTTGCTTGATTAATTATACCGCCGGTTCCGGCTCTGCTTCATATATCACCGCTTCTTCGTTTGGTGCTAATTTTCCTTTTTTGCCAGATATGCGTTCGTGCAGGTGCTGAAAGATGACGAATAGTACGGGTATGATAAACAGTCCCAGGATCACACCGCTTAACATCCCGCCAGCGGCACCGATACTGATGGAATGGTTGCCCATAGCAGATGGACCGGTCGCCCGCATCATCGGTGTAATACCGGCAACGAACGCAATTGAGGTCATAATGATCGGCCGTATACGCAGCCTGGCCGCTTCCAAAGCAGACTCGACCAGCGTATGGCCAGCATGACGTCGTTGTACCGCGAATTCCACGATCAGGATCGCATTTTTTGCAAGCAGACCGATCAGCATGATCAGGGCTACCTGGATGTAGATGTTATTTTCAATACCTGCAAGGCCAATTGCGGCAAATACACCAATAATGCCTGTGGGTACAGATAACACGACCGCAAATGGAAGGATGTAACTATTGTATTGGGCGCATAGCAGGAAGTAGACAAAAAGCAATGACAACACGAAGATCACCACAGATTGTCCGCCTGAAGATATTTCCTCTCTGGTCATACCTGAAAATTCGAATGAATAACCTGGTGGCAAAGATTGAGCAGCGACCTCCCGGACTGCCTGTATAGCGTTGCCCGTGCTATATCCAGGCTTAGGGAGCGCGTTCACGCTAATAGAATTGAACAAATTGTACCGAGTAATTACCTCTGGACCGTATACTCTTTTCAGTGTAACCATCGTGTTTACAGGTACCATACTTCCGGCTCTGTTCTTTACATATACCTCATTGATCGAAGTAGGATCCGCTCTTTCATCCTTATCTGCCTGCACCATCACCCGGTAATATTTACCAAAGCGATTAAAATCGGAAACTTGTGCGCTACCAAAATAGGACTGCATCGTGCTCAACACGTCCTTTTCGTCTACATTTAATTGTTCGATCTTTTCATGATCCAGCACCATCTCCAGTTGCGGATAATCTGCTCTGAATGTACTGAACGCCATCGCGATCTCTTTACGTTTCATAAGGTCGGCGATAAATTTGGTGGAAACGCCTGCGAATTTGTCCAGCTTACCGCCGGCTTTATCTTCCAGTACAAAGTCAAGTGCGTCAACGTTACTGAATCCGGGAACTGTAGGAAAGCTGAATACAAAAGATTGTGCGCCTTTGATAGTCGATACCCTTTTCTGCAATTCAGCCATGTTTGCTGCAACATCATTCATGTCGCCACGGTCACCATCTTTTCGCATTCTGAAAAATCCCACCCCTGAAGATGGGCTGTTCGTGCTGGTCAACACGTTGAGTCCGGCGATCTCGTTGAAAGCGAACTTTGCCTTCATATCTCGCACTTTATTGGCTCCCTCATGTAAGACATCCTGTGTCCGGTTCAATGCAGAACCAGGGGGCAGATTTACAGCTATCGCCAAGAAGCCCAGATCTTCTGAAGGAATAAACCCGGTTGGCGTTCTGCGAATCATCCAGCCTGTGATCAGCACCACCAGTGCCAGGCCTGCCATACTTACCCATTTATATCGAACCATTTTCTTTACGCTGAGCACATAGCGGTTGGTCACCGTTTCAAAGCCTTTGTTGAAGGCATGGAAGAAGCGTTGCTTGAAAGTAGCAGGATTTCCATGCTGGTCATGGTGCACATCTTTCAATAGCAAGGCGCAGAGTGCCGGACTCAAGGTCAAGGCATTGAGTGCTGAAATAACGATCGCGATGGCGAGTGTAAAAGCGAATTGGCGGTAAAAAACACCCGCAGAACCTTTCATAAAGCCTACCGGAAGGAAAACTGCCGCCATTACCAATGTAATGGATATGATCGCCCCGGTGATCTCATGCATGGCGGACATCGTAGCCGCCTTCGCCGACATTTTGGTGTGTTCCAGTTTCGAATGGACAGCTTCCACGACCACGATAGCATCATCCACCACAATGCCGATGGCCAGCACCAGCGCAAACAACGTAAGCAAGTTGATCGAAAAGCCGAACATGGACATGAAAAAAAACGTACCGATGACGGCCACCGGAACGGCGATCGCCGGGATCAGCGTAGAACGGAAATCCTGCAGGAACAAGTAAACGACAATGAATACGAGAATAAATGCTTCGATCAGCGTATGTTCCACCTGATCGATAGACTGGTCAAGCTGTTCTTTGGTGTTGTAGAGGATCTGCTGCTTCATTCCCGGTGGGAAATCCTTTTCCGCTTTTTTCATGAATGCGGAAATATTGGTCTGGATCTCCCGGGAATTGGTACCGGGCAGCTGCATGATGGCGAAAAGGATACTTTCCTTATCATTTACCGTGTTTACTGTATTGTAGGTGTAGCTGCCTAGTTCCACCCGTGCGACATCCTTTAAGCGCAGCATGCTTCCGTCAGGATTAGACCGAACGATCATATTACCATACTCTTCCGGTCTGGTGTATTTACCCGAATAACGGATAACATATTCAAAGGCCCGGTTACTGGATTCCCCAAACCTGCCGGGTGCAGCTTCTTGGTTCTTGCTTCTGACTGCGGCTATAACCTCGTTAGGTGTGATGTTGTAAGCAGCCATCTGAGCCGGCTTTAGCCATATCCGCATGGAGTAATCTTTGCTGCCGCCATACACCAGTACCTGTCCAACGCCGTTGATGCGTTTTAATTCAGGTATGACGTTGATCTGAGCATAGTTGGTCAGGTAGGTCGCGTTATACAGTTTCGGATTGTCACTCATCATGTTAATGGCCATGATCACCGCATTCTGGACCTTTTGCGTGGTGATACCAGCCTGAACTACTTCCGGTGGAAGAAGCCCTGTAGCCGATGATACCCGATTTTGGACATTCACTGCGGCCTGATCTGGGTCCGTTCCAAGTTTGAAATAGACGGAGATTGTAAGGGTCCCATCGTTACTGGATGATGAACTCATGTAACTCATATTTTCCACCCCATTGATCGCCTCTTCAAGTGGCGGCGCAACTGCACGGACCATGGTCTCCGCGTTGGCACCGGGGTATACAGCACTTACCTGCACTACAGGAGGCGCAATGTCGGGAAACTGCTGTATAGGCAGGTCTATTAGTCCAACCACACCCAGAATTACGAGCATGATGGACACAACGGTAGCGATTACCGGTTTATTGATAAATGTTTTGAGCATGATGTTGGATTGATTTAATTACTGGCCAGGGCGATCTTTGAAGGTTCAGCTTTGACCTGCATACCGTCTTTAAGCGATTCCATACCTTTTAGCACGATGCGATCGCCTGCTTTCAGTCCATGAGAGATATAGTAAGAATTTCCCGAGGTGCCGGATATGGTCAGGGCTACCTGATGTACCTTATTAGAACCGTCAACCGTAAAGGCAAAGACCTTGTCCTGCATCTCGAAGGTAGCGGATTGCGCCACGGAGATCACATCAGGTTGTTTCAGGCCCAATCGTATCTTACCCGAATTTCCCGAACGCAACAGCCCTTCTCTGTTGGGGAAGGTGGCCCGCAGGGTGATAGATCCTGTATTGCTATCGAATGCAGCATCGACCATATCCAAGTTTCCGGTCTGACCATAGGTTTTTCCGCCTGAAAGGACCAAAGAAACAGCTTGCGCGTTTTTTAATTTTTCTTTGATCGTACTACCAGCGAGACTTTCTTTAAGCGACACAAAGTCTGCTTCTCCTACGGAAAAATAAGCTCTGATCTCGCGGTTATCAGAAAGATAGGTAATTGGCTGCGCATCTGTGGGACCAACCAGACTACCGGTTTTCCGGCTCAATCTGCCGATATAACCACTTACAGGTGCCGAAATTGTCGCAAATCCTAGCGTGATCTTTGCATTTCCGGCCTTGGCCTGCGCTTGTTTCTCCTTGGCCAGCGCAGCCTCATAGGCCGCCTGTGCTGTTTTGAGCTGGTAGGAAGATACGACTTTGTTCTGTACCAATGGCGTAAGTTTGTCTACCTCCAGCTTAGCGGTAGCTACGCCTGCTTTGGCACCAAGCAACTCTCCTTGTGCGTTATTATACTCCTGTTGGTAAGGTCTTGCATCGACCTGGAACAAGGGGGCGCCTTTTTCGACGTAAGCACCTTCGGCAACGAAAATCTTTTCTAAGATGCCGGGAACCTGCGGACGGATCTCGACATCCGTTTGCCCTTCTAACTTGGCTGGGTATTCGGTATAAACCAGCGCGTCTGCCGAGGTGACCGTCGATACCGGCACGGCAGGCACGACGTTGGCCTGTGATTGCGGCTCGCCCGATGAGCATCCGGTGAAGATCATCACGGGGGCAAGCAAACCATATATGAGATTTTTTTTCATAAAAGTGTGATTATATATATTGTTATTAAAAGCTTTTTAAAGGCATCATGGGATTAACCGGGATAATAGGGTGATATCAACAGGTACACAATGACACCCGTAAGACTGACATAAAGCCAAATAGGCATCGTCCATCTGGCGATCCGACGGTGGCGTTCGAACCTACCATTTAACGCCTGAGCCATTGTGATCAACGCCAACGGCACGATGACTGCGGCTAAAAATATATGCGTGACCAGGATCAGAAAGTATACCAGCCGGATGGTTCCAGTCCCACCGAACCTGGTAGACGGCGTCGTAAAATGGTACAGCAGGTATGAAAAAAGGAATATGCTCGTACTCAAGAAAGCCATCAGCACTAAGATTCGGTGGGTTTTTACATTTTTTCTTTTGATGGCGAACAGTGCCATCAGTAAACATAAAAATGTAAGGCCGTTCAATAGTGCGTTCAGTAAAGGCAAACCAGAAAGATCGTACCCTTTAAGTATATCGCTTTTTGGAAGGAAGTAAGCAGTTGCGATCAGGCCGTTGATGGCAAGCGTCAGCACCCAGATGATTAGATTGTACTTTTTTGGTCGCATCAGTTCAGAAATATGGTGGTGATCGTCGGCTTTACCAGAACGCAAGGGTCTTTTTCAAGCCATTTGAAGTAAGTGTCGAAAGGAAGGATCGTCAGGTAATCACTGAAAAATACATAACATACCACGTAGTATGTTTTTGGACAGATAAGCTGTGTTGTCATTATAAATATTACACATACCACCCGGTATGTTTTAACGCAAATTTTTTATTTTAGTGTATTCAGGTAATTTTTAAACTCTTTTAAGAATATGTTATAATAAGAGTTGCCGAGCACCTTTCCCATGTTTCGCACCCCATGATACTGGGTAATCACGTAAAGCGATAATGCCTTGGCATCATGATCTTTACTTAGCTGGCCTTCGTTTTGTGCCCTTAGGATCTCCTCCTCAATGGCCTTTTCCCAGATGCCCATATTCTTCCGCAGTTCAGTCTTAAAACGTTCGTTCAGCGGCGCCATTTCATGGATCAGGTTTACTGCCGGACATCCATATTCACAGGTCATGATTGGGTGCGCGATCAGCAACTTTTTAAGCATGTTATAAAGATTTTTTCTAAAATCCTTGCTTGCCCCGATGGTGTGCTGAACGGTAGGCCAGAGCTCTTTATGCATAACATCCGTTATCAGCGCGATACCCATATCCTCTTTATTTTTGAAATGGTAATAAAACGCGCCTTTCGTCATATTCAGGGTTGTCAGAATATCATCTATACTGGTCATTCTGTAACCGTTCTTATAGATCAGTTCAAATGCCTTTTTCAAGATATCGGATCGTGTGCCTTCTGCTTTTGATACTTTCATACCGCCTAGTATGCTGCAAAGGTATCTATGTTTTCCTCAAAATTATAATCAATGTTTGTCATTCAAGGGTAAAAGTGGGTGTAGAACTAATTCAGTTCGACCAACTTACAAACACTAATATAATTTACAAATCATTGCAAATCAATATTTTATTAAAATTCAACTGATAATATATGGGTTATCAGCGTAAATGCCAATATGGCCTAAAGTGCGCCATTTATGTCCTTTGAGACAACCTTAATGGTATGTAATTTTGTGCCATGAATAAGACGGATTCGGATAAAGATCAAGCCGGCGAAAGAAAGAAAGTCGTCATTGTCGCAATGACCGGACGCATGCTGATGGACTTTGTAGGACCTGCCGACGTATTTACAACAGCTAACTACTTTCTGGCCAGAGAAGGCCGGCCTGCTGATTATGACGTGCTCGTCGTAGCGCCAACTGCTGATAGACGAGTTAAGACAGGTGCAGGTATGGAGATCGTGTGCCATTCAGCTGCAATGGAGATCAAAACAGCTATTGACACCCTGATCATATCCAACTACGAATCGAGAGATAATAAGGAGGATCTGTTCGTTCCCTTTTATAAATGGCTCGGTAAACGTACCGATGAGAACACGAGAAGGATCGCATCGGTATGTGCAGGTACTTTTGCACTGGCAAAGGCCGGGCTGATCAATGGACGCAAAGTCACTACCCACTGGGAACTTCAGGAGAAGCTACAACAGCAATATCCTCGATTGCAGGTTAACACGAACCCTTTTCATACCAAAGACGGTCATATATATACGTCCGGAGGAGTTTCCTCCGGGATAGATCTTGCACTATCTATGCTGGAAGAAGACCATGGAAAATCACTGGCCGTAAAGGTGGCAAGGGAATTGGTCGTGTACCTGAACCGCCCCGGCTATCAGTCACAGTTCGGTAGCCTTTTGCCTTCCATTGAAGCAAGCCCTTTAAGCCATAAGGTACGCGAATGGGTCCTGGCCAACTTACAGGAAACATTGGATGTACGTTGTATAGCTGACCACTTAAATATGAGCACAAGGAATTTTACGAGAGTATTTACAAAACAGACAGGCATGCCACCGGCCAAATTTGTGGAGAAGGTACGCGTCGAGCAGGCCCGTACTTTATTGGAAGATACGGAGGAAACCATAGAGAACATCGCCAGCATTTGTGGACTTGGCGGACTGAGCTCCATGCGACGCACATTTTTACGGCTACTAATGACCACGCCATCAGACTACAGGCGTGCATTCCGAACGGCACTAAAGGATTCGGGACTTGAGGAATATTACGAGGCCGAAACACTGGTCTGATCGGCCAGGCTAACGGATGGCAGCGACCGACCTCCGGTTTATACATTAAGGTCGAAAGGTATTTATAATTTTATATGAATGGAAACAGGTTTCCAGAATGAGCATCTTTTGCCCGGACAGCTCGGGCAGTTTTTTGTTGTGTTGACTTTCGCAGGCGCGCTGCTTTCGACGATCAGTTATTTTTTTGCGACCACCGGAAACGGCACGCAAAAGATATCTTGGCGAAAGATCGCCCGGTTAGGTTTTTTTTCCAACGTCATTGCTGTCATTGGTATCGCCGTTTGCCTGTTCTATATCATATACAATCATCTATTCGAATATCATTACGCCTGGGCACATTCCTCGCGTTCCCTGCCTGTGCATTACATTATTTCTTGTTACTGGGAAGGACAGGAAGGAAGCTTCTGGTTATGGGCGTTCTGGCAAGGGGTATTAGGCATAATATTGATAGGTAAAGCCCGTAGTTGGGAGGATCCGGTGATGACCGTACTATCCTTATCACAGGTACTGATCGCCTCTATGCTACTTGGTGTAACCGTGCTGGATGTAAAGATCGGCAGTTCACCGTTTATCTTGCTTCGGCAGGCTATCGAAGCGCCCATATTTAGTCGACCGGATTATCTCAGCTATATCAAAGATGGTAACGGGCTGAACCCGTTACTCCAAAATTATTGGATGGTGATCCATCCACCTATGTTGTTTCTTGGTTTCGCGTCCATGGTGATCCCTTTTGCGTATGCCATTGCGGGGCTTTGGTGCAGAAAATACCAGGAATGGGTGGCACCCGCGATCTCCTATAGTTTGTTCGCTGTTATGGTTTTAGGGGCCGGGATCATTATGGGCGCTTTTTGGGCTTATGAATCACTTAACTTTGGCGGTTTCTGGGCCTGGGATCCGGTTGAAAATGCTTCGCTGATCCCTTGGCTGACCATGATAGGTGGACTGCATGTGCTTATTGTCTATAAGAACACAGGCCATGCCTATATGACCGCCATGATCCTGGTTTTGATCAGTTATGTACTGGTCCTTTATGCATCCTTCCTGACCCGGAGCGGTATACTTGGAGATACTTCCGTGCATGCTTTTACCGACATGGGTATGAAGTGGCACTTGCTTATTGTTGTATTGATCTTTCTGGGATTAGCCGTTGTGATGGTCATACTTAGGTGGAAACATTTACCGGTATCCAAAAAGGAGGAGGAAACTTATTCAAGAGAGTTCTGGATGTTCATTGGTGCGGTATTCATGGCCCTGTCCTGTTTTCACCTGCTGGCTGTGACCTCTATTCCGGTATGGAACTGGATATTCGGAACCAAGATCGCACCGCCCACGGAACCCATCAGACACTATAACACCCTGCAGGCGCCTGTTGCTGCGGTAGTGACGCTGATCACTGGCTTCACACAATTCCTAAAATACCGGGATACCGGCATTCGCCAATTCCTGATCCGCTCCGCTGCCTACCTGATTTCTTCCGTGCTGCTTGGAGGCGTCATCTCGTACCTGACCGGGGTATATCATTTAAACAATGTCTTCACCATTCTGGTCATGGCTTCCGTTTATACGGTTCTGACGAATGGATGGGTTCTTTCTGATGCCTTTAAGGGTAAGATCAAGCTGGCGGGATCTGCTATTGCACATATTGGCTTTGGCATGCTGTTGCTGGGAGCTATTATTGCTGCCGGGACGAGCAAGATAGTTTCTGAAAATCGCACTGGCGTTGGATTCGGAACCGAATTCGCCAAGGCCAGTGATCCGAGGGAAAACATTCTATTATACAAGGACAAGCCTGTGCGTATGGGTGAATATTTATTGACCTACAGTAGTGATTCGATCGTTAAACCCGATCATTTTTTCGGGATCAACTTTAAAAAGTTAGATTCCAAGGGCAAGGTGGTTCAACAATTCACATTGAAGCCTAACGCACAGGCAAATAAGAAAATGGGCCTTGTAGCGAACCCGGATACCAAGCACTTCCTCTTTCACGACCTTTATACGCATGTGACAATGGCGCCTATCGAACAGGAAGCTACGGACGAGACGTCTTCCGGTCATGATGCCGATGCAGAAAATAAAAAGTACGATAGACCACTGATCAAAGAGGTTTCCGCCGGAGACACGGTCAGGCTTCGGGAAGGCTATCTATATTTCAAAAGCCTGGAGCGCACCTCAAAGATCCATAACATCCCTTTGCATCCGAATGACGTAGCGTTAGCGGCTACCATAAAGGTCGCATCTGGCGGAAAGACCTATCAGGCTGCGCCGGTATACCTGATCAGAGATGGCAATGTTTATGACTTCGCGCATAAGATAGAGGAACTGGGCCTCAAGATCCGTTTTTCAAAGGTCTTACCCGAAGACAAAAAGATCGAGCTTTCTATATATCAACGGCCAGAAAGCGAACGTCCTTACGTGGTCTTACGGGCGATCAATTTTCCGTTCATTAATTTATTCTGGGCGGGGACCATCCTGATGGTGATCGGTTTCCTGATCTCTATCAGGCGAAGAAATAAAGAATTAAAAATGGCATGAACCTGAAATAGAAATCAAAAAAATTTAAAAAAAAACATACCCGGTGGTATGAAATACAAAGGTCACTATGGAATACTTATTAGAAACAATTATTGGAAGACTGCGGCTTAGCGCATATGCAGAGGGTATTACACTTATCTTATTGCTTGGGGGCGCGATCCCTATGAAACTCGTCATGGGCCAACCAAGTATGCTTTGGATGATCGCTCCGCTTCAGATCGCAACGACTGCCTGGTACCTGATCAATACGTTGAACGCTACGACCGAATACAAGTGGAATTTCGGAACGTTAACGTGGAAGGTACTGATCTGTTGCTTCATTCCTTTTGGAACTTATTACATAGACAGACAGATACTAAGGCACATTAAGCCGGTACAAAGATCTTCCGAGGAACAGGTAACCAGCTTTTAAGCCTTTCTTAACATGCATAAACCCAAACAAAATGTATAAACATACCCTAAAACTGATTGCCGCTTCTACGATGCTGGCATCTTTCACTGCTTGTAATGAACATCCTAAAGAAAGCAGTGCGAAAGAACAGATATTGTCCAGACACGATGACCTTATGGCGAAAAGCGAGCGCGCAATGACCATCAAAATGCAATTAGATACCCTTAGGCCTGACCAGTATCAAACAACAGAGAATGCGGATACCGCAAAGACGCGTAAAGAGATCGTCCGTATCAAGGACCTTTTGATCAAGGCTGACGACCAGATGCAGGATTGGATGCACCAGTACCAGCCGGATTATAGTGGCGATACGCCGGAAGCTACTAATGCCTATTACCAAAAGGAACTTAAAAAAATAGCTGATATGGAAGACAGCTTCCGTTATGCGATAAACTCCTCTGACACTTTATTCAACAGATTGCACCTGAAGACAGGTGCTGCTGCTAAAAGCAGTTCACCACACAAAATGTCGCACTGATATGAAAAAGATCGCTTACCTACTATTCATTCTGACCGCTTTCTCAGCCTGTAAGGATAACAAACGAACCTTGCCGTTTTACGGAGCACGCACGCCTGTAGAACATATTGTCGACGGCAAACTGGTTATCGATACGGTCTACCAGACGATACCGCCCTTCAGCTTCATTAATCAGGACAGCGCGATCGTTAATGAGAACATGTTCAAGAACAAGGTTTATGTGGCTGACTTCTTCTTTACCTCATGTCCGTCCATTTGTCCGATCATGCATCGAAATATGATGAAGGTTTACCTGAAGTATAGAGGAAACAAAGATGTGAAATTGCTTTCCCACAGCATAGATTATAAGTATGATCTGCCCTATGTGCTGAAACGTTATGCCACCAAACTCGGTGTGAACGGCTCACAATGGCAGTTCGTTCGCGGACCAAGAGATAGCATTTATTCTTTAGCCCAAAAAAATTATCTGGTGGCTGTAAATGAGGACAAAAAAGCCCCGGGCGGATATGCACACCAGGGCTATCTGGTACTGGTTGATACTAAAGGACGCGTACGAGGCGCCTATGACGGAACGAAGTCCGAGGAGGTAGCAAAGCTTATGGAGGATATGGATGTTTTACTTGATCCCCAGAACTAATAATTGTTAAAGCCCTCTACAATTTCCATAAAGTAGCATCCGGGCATATTTATAAAATGAAGAAAAAGCTGTTCATCGTTATTTTGCTGATCAATGCGATCATCGCTTATTTCGGGTTCAATTTAAGCCCGACGAAGGTAAATTATGATACCAAAGTAGAGCAAGTGAGATTTGCAGTGCCTGCTAATTTTCCGCAACCTTCTTATGATCTGAAGCGAAACCCGGTAACGCCTGAAGGATTTAAATTGGGTAGGATCCTGTTTTATGACCGGCAATTATCTTTAGATCATTCAACCTCCTGCGGGACCTGTCACCAGTCTTTCGCTGCGTTTGCCAATTTCCAGAAGCCTGTGAGCCGGGGGATGAAAGGCTGCACCGGTCAGCGGAACGCGCCGGGGCTGTTCAATTTAGCTTGGCAATCAGAATTCATGTGGGACGGCCGTATAGATCAGTTTGACCTGTCATCCCATAATGCGCTGGTCAATCCTTGTGAAATGGCTAATGACGTAAATAACCTGAGTGCCCGCTTGCAAGGCTATCAGGTTTACCCGCCACTCTTTAAAAAGGCATTCGGAGATAGCACCGTGACCTCGGAGAACCTATTAAAAGCACTTGCGCAATTCATGGCTACCTTGGTATCTGCGAACTCCCGGTACGATAAATATATACGTAAGGAAAAAGGTGGTGACCTAACAAGGGACGAATTGGACGGTTATATTTTGTTCCGAGAAAAATGTGCATCCTGTCATCAGGAACCACTTTTCACTGACCGCAGTTATCGGAATAACGGCCTCGATATACGTTCAATGGACAAAGGCAGGGACAGCCTGACCCACCAGAGCAGAGACCAGGGTAAATTCCGCGTGCCATCACTGCGCAATGTTGAAGTAACATCGCCCTATATGCATGACGGCCGATTTTCGACCTTGGCAGAGGTGCTCGCACACTATGACCATGGCGTACAGCCAAATGCTAACCTTGATCTTTCACTCCGCGGAAAGGACCGGTTAGGGATACCCTTGAAAACCAACGAGCAGGAAAAAATAATGGCCTTTCTGCTCACTTTAACAGATAAGCAATTTATTAGCGACCGGAGGTTTCAGACGCCCTAACAATTGTCAGGAATAACAATAATAAGATATGAATTTACATGAAGCATTAAAGGAAGGTTCAGCAGCGGCCCACCAACGGCTTGAAAAGCTCATCGTATCGCGGCTGAAAGCTATCAAAAATGAGCAGGACTATATAGACTTGCTTCGGCCTTTCTATGGATATTTTCGTCGATTGGAAGAGGTAACTGCTCCGTTCATCACTGGTGAGGTATTGCCTGATCGCGCGCAAAGGCGCAACAGTACGTTCCTGGCCAATGATATCCATGAACTGGGTGGCTCGGTAGAAGATTTACCAGTTCCATTCGTTACGCCTATAAACAATTCCATCCAGGCCCTTGGTGCCTGGTACGTGATGGAAGGATCTGTATTAGGCGGACAGGTGATCGTCCAGCTACTGAAAAGAAAGGGTATACATCGCGGGCTGTCGTTTTTCACCGGCTATGAACAAGATACCGCTAAGAAATGGGCAAGCTTACTGGAATCACTGGACCGGCATATCCCTTTCGATGCCCAGCAGGATGTTATTGAAACGGTTGTCTATACCTTTTACCGGTTTGGGATCTATTTTGACGATTACCATTTCGCAATGACCCGTAAGCAGGCTGAGCAAAAATGATGACAGAGATATTTGACCTAATTGCTTTGTCGTGACATTTGAAACTACGTTTTGTAAAGAAGATTTGAGATGTTTGCAGGTACATACTACCTGGTATGTTTTATCGAAAAAGTTAAGTTTTTTGAGTTTTTAGTTTTACGTTACTGCAAGTTCGATGGTGCGCTTCAGTAAAATTTTTTGTGATCTAACATACCGAGTAGTATGTAATTTTTATTAAAACGATGTATCCATTTCTACTATTTCTGCATTCATTTTGGCGCTGGCTGGTTTTTGGCAGCCTGGTCTACAGTATCTATTTAGCCTATACCGGCCGGAAAGAGAAGTTACCTTTCACGGCCGCGGTCAATCAGTGGCGGCACTGGACCGCGACCATTGCGCACGTTCAGCTGATCCTTGGAATGGCGATCTACGTCCAAAGTCCGATCGTTATGTACAGGATCATGGATAACCCGCATAAGCTTTTTAATGAGCAGGCGTTCTTCCGCTATTTCCACCTTGCCATGATGATGCTCGCAGTGGTCCTGATCACCATTGGTTCGGCCAAGGCCAAGCGTCAGAAAAGCGATCAGGAGAAATATGCTACCATGTTTACCTGGTTCATCATTGCACTGATCATCATCTTTATCGCTATACCCTGGCCTTTTTCACCATTGACCAGCAGGCCCTATATCAGGGGATTATAAGAAAATGAAATTGCGGCATACCCTTAACAGATTGTTGGTGCTATGGTATCTCCGAAAATGCTTAAGTAGTGAATTATGATTTATATGTTAAAGACACAGGTAGGAAGATTGAGGCTCGCCGGTTATCTGGAAGGCACATCGTTACTCATTCTACTATTCATTGGCCTGCCAATGAAATATATCGCTGGAAACCCCGCCGTTGTGAAGGGTATCGGGCCAATACACGGCTTGCTGTTCCTCTGGTTCGTCTTCAATACACTCAGTGTTGGCGTGGAGCAGCAATGGCGGTTTAAGGACACTACCTGGAAGGTGCTGATCGCTTGCATCATTCCTTTCGGAACATTTTACATAGACCGCCACATTTTGAAGGACGTTGATCCGATCAGCGAAGGAAAGGAAAACGATGTGGTTTGAATTTTTGTTGATCGTCCATTCACTGACTAGATGGCTGGTGTGCCTGAGTTTGCTCTCTTCGTGCGGTTTCGCTTGTTACAGCCTTGTCGCAACCGGAAGATTTACCAATGCGCATAAAGGATTACAGGATTACACTCATTTTGTATTGGTTTTCGCTACGCTGATCGGTGCGATCGTTTATGTATTCAGCCCGCTTGTCCGGTATTTTTTCAGGCATATCGGCGAACCGATCGAAAGTCATGAGATCAGATATTTTGCTTTGATCCATGTGATCGCTATGCTTTCCCTGCCCTTAATATCTTATGCCGGTAGATATTATACGAATAAGGCAGTACAGGCATCAGCTAAACTCAGGTCTCTAGCCATATGGTCTATGCTTCCGCTGCTGACAGCTGTTATTTTTTCACCGTGGCCTATCGTGACAGAAGCCTACCGTCCGCTTATCCGTTAAACGTTAATTTGTTATGAAATTCAATATGAAACTTATAGGCATCTTAGTGTTCGTAATTATCGCAAGCTATGCTATTTACAAAAGCTACAGCACAGCCAGCGTTGACAATGATCTGACCTCACTCCTGAAAAGGGACCCGATCATCCTCGATGTGAGAACATCCATGGAGTATGACGACGGTCATATCCCCGGTTCGGTAAATATACCCTTGTCCAGGTTACGGACCGTATCCTTGGAAGCTTTATCCGGAAAAAGACCGGTCATCACCTGTTGCTCACATGGGCTGCGCAGCATAAAAGCCGTCGATATCCTTCAGGCACGCGGAATACAAGATGTGCATAATGGTGGAGCATGGACGGACCTTGAAGGCAAGCTGAAGGAGGTCAAGTAACCCCAAATTTATACATCGTCATATCGACTAAATTTATAAATGATGAGATCATACAAAATCATACTCGCTTCACTGTTATTATTCAGTGCCATTACCTTAGCTCAGCCTTCTTACAGCCAATGTGCCCAGTGCGTCGCTACGGTTGAAACAAACAGGCAAACGGAAGGTGACGGACTCGCCACAGGCCTCAACCATGGCATCATGTACCTGCTTGCCGCTCCCTATTTAGCTATCGGGATCGTAGGTTTCATTTGGTACCGCAAGTTCCGCCGCAAAAACGTTAGCCTGGAGATCCGCAGTGAAAAGTTAAACCTCAATTAATAGCGGAGAAAGTGCATACGAGTTCTGAACATGATACCCACAGCCGAGCCCGGTTAAAGGAAGCCTTTCGCTTATTTGATGCTTATAACTCCCAGGATCCAAGGACGATCTTGTGGAAGGACCAGCTTTTTCCTCAGGAATACGCTTATGCACTGATGTTATATGAATGGGTGCTCTTTTTACAGCCGGTTTCCAGTGAGGAATTATTGCTTGCTTCACGTAGCCAGCATATCGGTCGCTGGGAGATCCCGCGGGACACTTATCCCGAAGGCAGGGAACCTTATTTGAAATGGCGTAAAGACCTTGCTCAGCATCATGCTAAAGTATCGGCATCACTGATGCGGCAGGCCGGATATGACCAGGAAGTCATCGAAAGGGTGCAAACTATCCTGCTCAAAAAAAGGATCAAACTGGATCCTGAAGTTCAGATCATGGAAAATGCGCTCTGCCTGCTGTTTCTTGAATTTCAATATGAAGACCTGCGGCACAAGTATCTGGATGACCCTGAAAAAATGATCAATATACTTTACCGCTCGCTTCTGAAGATGGATAAGCATGGACATGATATCGCCCTGCTGATCAAGTACACGCCTGATGGGTTGGCCTTATTGAAGCAGGCGCTCCTGCGCTTGGAGGACCGCCAAAAATAAAGCCGTCAGTAAATGCGAAAAGTAGCTTATTCTCATATGATAATCTCCGGATGCTGTGCTGCATGGCTGAAAAGGCTCGTGGCTATCATCCTTCTCTTCGCATTGCTGGGAACTAACTGTTCGCGCTTTTATATTTATGCAGGGTTTAAGTTGAACCGCTCGTACATTGCTAAGAATCTCTGCGAAAACAGGTCCAGGCCCTGGCTGCATTGCAACGGTAAATGTTACTTTATGAAGAAGATCCGCCAGGCTGCCGATAACGAAAAAAAGCAAACGGATAAGGACAGCGGTTTCAAGAACCACCGACACTGACAGAGAAGCCATACTAAAGTAGTTGACGTTTTCATGACGCGTAAGGAGCGGACTAAAAAATAGAAACGCTAAGTTTGTAACATACCATCCGGTATGTTGAACAGCGTTGGCTGTTGTATATCCGGGTGGTTTTTTTTAAAATATGAACATACCACCTGGTATGTAAAAATTTAACATATGAAGTATATCTCTTTTTTCGGATTCATGTCGCTTTGCATCTTTTTCATCTATCGCATATTCGCGACCTCAACAGATGATCATACTTTAGAAAGGGTATTGGCCAAAGATCCGGTGATCGTAGACGTCCGCACCCCGGCAGAATTTAAAATGGGGCACCTGGAAGGGGCCGTTAATATTCCCCTGAACGAACTTCAGAGCGGAAAAACGTTCGACCTTGATCGTACCAGGCCGATCTTGACCTGCTGCTCACAAGGCGTAAGAAGTGCACAAGCCGTTGATCTGCTCCACCAGCGGGGTTATAAGGAAGTTACCAATGGTGGTTCATGGGTTAACCTGGAAATGACCATTGACAAATATCAGTCTGGATTTTCTGACGCAAAATAACAATCAAACAGTCTATCACCGCTGACCAGCTTCAGCCAAACCCAATCTACCATGGAGATCGTACCAAGCTTAATAGAAAATATGGATCAAGACCTGTCGGACGCTAGTCTTACGCTGGATGGATATGCGCTTATCGAGCAATGTGTACATCACATTGACTCCCAGGGTACCATGTACCTGAAAGAACACCTGTTGCTTTTTCAACTGGAAGGCAGCACCAAATTGGCTTATGGCAAGCAGGTCTTTCACATCAGGCGAGGTGAAATGATTTTGCTTAAAAAGGGAACGGCTATCAATTATGAAAAGTCCGGCGAACCCGGAAAGAATAATCTGTTTGACTGCCTGGTGTTTTACCTGAAGGATGACCTGATCCGCTCATTTTTGACCAGTACGGAACTCAACATCAGTAGACCGGAGGTTGGTTCATCATTCGCAACAACAGTTCAGGCCATGGATGAATGCCTGATCACCTTCGCCACGTCACTTAAACCTTATTTTAAGAACGTCGACAAGGTAGCCCCGGGTCAACTTCGGCACAAAATGATGGAACTGCTTTATGATACGGCCATCGGCAGCAAGGATATGTTCCGGCAGATACTACAATTACAGCAGCCTGTGCGGCTGGACCTCCGTCACGTTGTAGAGCAGCACTATGCTTCACCTATTCGCATAGAAGAACTGGCTTACCTTTCGGGGCGAAGCCTTTCCAGTTTCAAGCGTGATTTCCAGCAACTCTATAACATGTCACCCGCTACTTGGATCAGGGAAAAACGGCTGAATAAGGCCAAAGAGATGCTCGAAACGACCGACCTGCCCGTGGCGGAGATCTGCTATTCCTTAGGTTTTGAGAACGTTTCGCATTTCTCCAGGATATTCAAAGAGTTTCACGGTCATGCACCCACCGGGTTTCGTCAGGTCGGGTAAAATTTGAACCAAATAGCAAAAACATTTAAACCGAATAGAAAAGTCCGTCAGGCCCATACCGGCTTCCTTTGTAATATAAATTTAATCAAATGAAAAAAACATTCATAATCATGCTTGGACTATGCTCTACCGTAGCATTTGCAAAACCTACAGATCCGATCATAAAAAGCAAGGGCGCCGCAAGCGTTAGCAGAACAGTTGTTAAGACCCGGGAAACAGATGCAAAGGCCATCCTTGCGGTGATCGACACGTATATCGAAGGCCTGAGAACAGGCCGCGTGGACCTGTTGAAGAAGGCCTTCCATAAAGACGGGATCATGTACGGTTATTCAGAAACGAATAAGATTACCGAAGGTAGCGTGCAGCATTTATATGATATTATCGAGCAGCATGGGGCCCTGTCGAAGGTCACTTCCAAAAATAGTGTGCTTCATCAAACATCTAATACGGCTACCGTCCTGGCGGAACTAAAGAGCACCGCGCCAAATCAGAATTCTACCGATTATTTGTCGCTGATGAAGATCAACGGGGAATGGAAGATCATTTCCAAGGTCTATCACCTTTCAAAAGCTAACTAATCAATTTATAACAGCCGATGCTGAAAAGCAGGCTTAAGATCAAGATCATCCGAATACAAAAAATCAAAATACAATCGCTGAATATAACAGCATCCTTAAAGTGATCGACGGTTATGTCGAGGGACTTCGCACCGGTAACGTCGACTTGTTAAAGAACGCGTTTCATGATACCGGTATCATGGTTGGCTATATGCCAGATGGCAAGCTGAATACTGCGTTGCAGTTTCTATTTGATTTCACCAAAGACAACGGTGATGCTCCAGAAGTTCAACCCGTGGTGAGCATACTCCATAAAACAGAGACAGCCGCTGTTGTGCTGATCGAACTGGAGGGTTTGCAAGGCGGTACAGGCTCAACAGATTACATGTCCCTTTTAAAGGTTGGTGGTGAGTGGAAGATCTTTTCAAAGGTGTTCAACCTCTACTGGGGTCAGGACTGAAGAGCCAGTAAAGGCCGATGGCGTGTATCGGCCTTCTCTTACCTGTCGGAGAGATAGCTGACTGTTCATGACAGCTTCTGTCCTGACTCTAACTTTAAACCATTAAGTTATGATGTTTCAATTTTTGCTTGCCTGTCATTCCGTTTTAAGGTGATATTTCGGGCCCAAGGTGGCAGGATTGAATATTAGTGACTTTCAAATGTTATCGGCTATTGGTGTCTTCTAAAATAGCATTTTCGCGATACTGTCTGCACTGGCCAGCACTGCTTCTTCTTTGCTTTTCGGCTGCCAGTTTAACACTTGTCTGGCTTTTTTATTTGACAACTGAATATACAAGCGCTCCGGAGTTGGTGCCATTACATTGATTCTCGCTGCAAACTCAGGGCGTTCTTTCTTAATGAGTTCGGCTACATCATAAAAACTCATCACGCCATCTGCAGTGGCCAGAAATCGTTGTCCTTTCGCATCGGGTTGCAACATAGCTTTGATGTGAATTTCTGCCACATCACGTACATCGACCACGCCGAATGTAAAGTCAGGACTTTGAGTGACTTCACCGGTCATTATTCCTTTCACTACCGAATCAAGCGAAGCCGAAGAAATGTCACCAATGACCGGCCCGAATATTCCCACAGGATTGATAACAGTCAATTCGAGATCACGGCCTTCAATTTCGATGAAGTTCCAGGCTGCCTTCTCAGCCACGGTTTTGGATTTGATATATGGCGTTAACGAGGCGGCATCATCTGTCCAGTCCTCTTCTGTAAAGACATGCCCCTGGACGTCGTTGCTATAACCGATCGCGGCAAATGAAGAGGTCAGTACCACGCGTTTAACACCCGCGTCCCTGGCAGCTCTCAATACCCGTAAGGCACCCTCGCGCGCCGGGATGATCAGCTCATTTTCATCTTCTGGCTGCTTTGCCGGGAAAGGGGAGGCTACGTGTAAAACATAATCTACGTCTTTCATCGCTTCTTTCCAGCCATGATCGCTCGTTAATTCTGCCTGGAAAAACTGGAGCGGTTCAGGATCTGCGATGCCCCCGTTCCGCAGGGCATTCAATACAGTGTCTTCTTTAGAGAGGTCACGCAGGGTGGTTCGTACACGATAGCCTTGTTGCAATAATTGCAAAACGGTGTGGACCCCGACAAATCCGGATCCGCCGGTTACCAATATGATATGATCTTTCATGATAGGAGATGATTAAAAATTGAATTTCGAATTAGTAACACGCTCGGCATAATCCCACAGTTTTGCAGCTAAGGAGGCATCGTTCATGGCAGGCGTGCTATGTTTTGACAGCGCCGGATAACCGGCATATTCTTTTGCACCATCCGGCCCGTAGAATTTCCCTCCGGATACGTTACTATCTGTAGCTGCAAACAGTGCTGGAAGCGCTCCTTGCCAGGGTTCCATTACTTGTGGATATTGCGCAAACAAACCGTCCAATACATCATGCGGAATATGGCGTTGTAAGCTGGTACGAGTTACGCCCGGGTGAGCAGCAATAGATATAATATTCAATCGTTTAGCTTGCACTTTTCTGTCCAACTCGTAAGCGAAGAGGACATCAGCAAGTTTACTTACGGCATAGGCGGTCCACTCCTCATAGGGCTTTTCCAATTTGAGGTTATCAAAATCGATCGTCGAAGCCAAAGTGGCGGCGCCACTGGAGAGCGTAACCACTCTGCCTTCAGGTGCCTCTTTAAGTAAGGGGAACAAATGCGCTGTCAAAGCGAAATGCCCTATAAAATTAACTCCGAACTGTAATTCATACCCGTCATCTGTCAGAGACGGCGGCGGGATCATTACGCCGGCATTGTTGATAAGAATATCCAGTTTCGTGTTTTCAGCTATGAAGTTTTCGGCAAAACGCTGTATTTGCCCGAGGTTGCCCAAATCGAGAATGCCGGTTGCCAGCGTTCCATTACCGTTAACTTCAGTACTTATTTGTGCAGCAGCAGCCTCCAGGTTACCTGCATTCCTGCCCGCCAGCGTTACATCGGCACCAGCTTTATAAAGCGCCTTCGCCATTTCATAGCCGATCCCGGTATTAGCCCCGGTCACCAGCGCTGTTTTCCCGCCTAAGCCTGGAATATCATTTGTTGTCCACATATCTTTAATCATTTGATACAAAGTTCGGCTTAATCATAGGTTGTCAGTTTTGTTGTCAGGTTCAAATTTGCTTTGTTGTCAGGTCCGAATGATGCCCTTTAATAAAATCACGATAAAGAAAGGCTTGTGTATACGTTGGAGCCGACAGGCGCTTTTAATTGGAGTGTCGGGGCGATGATTAGCCAGATCATTTATTTACGAATCGCCCGTGGTAGATCCGTTTTTTACACTTTGTGCCTTATCAAATACAGACCCTAAAATATAATCCCAAAGCGGAGAACTCACACCGTAACCTTTTTCCGGTTGCTGGTAGTGGTGCAGCATATGATGTTGCTTGATCTTTTTAAATATCCCGCTTTTAAAATTGAAGTGGTGCATGGCATAATGGCCAATGTCATATACCAGATACCCGGTCAAAAACGCAGCGAAAAAGCACCAGAAATAACTTAAAGGAATGATGGACCGGAAAAAATAATAAAAGACGATTGCTAAAGGAATACTCAGTGAGGGGGGCATAACAAGCCTTAATCGGTCACTTGGATAATCATGATGCACACCATGAATGATAAAATGCAGGCGCTTTCCGATCTTTCCGGGCAATTCATAATGGAAAACATAACGATGCATTATATATTCGGTCAATGTCCAGACCACGAGACCTATAATAAAGGTAATTGGATATTCCCACCACCAAAGCCCTGCATTTAAACACCGGTATAAACAATATAATATGACCGGAATAAATAGGAACAACGGAACAGTGTAATGCACCTTTGAAAGCGGTTCCAGCAAGTTACTTTTGAACATTCGAACGGAATCCTGTGAATTCGATTTGAACTTTTTCCGGGTATTTTTTGACATAACAAAGAAATGAACTATTTATGAAATGGCATTATTGATTTAGTGTGAACGGTCAGTCCTGTAAATAGCCTCGACCAGGTGATAAAAAATGATCAATACACTGAGTGTCATTAAAGAGCGTGTTATATAAAAAAAGTAGCTTTCCATTTTTTGTGTATTCTAATGATGCTTACTGGTCTTGTCTGAACCTATCAGAAGTGAGTCTATGCTCCATTTAAAATAATCCATTTGCGCTAAAAGCAGGCTTGCGCCGACGAATACAAAAACCGGATATTTAATGGGTGCCAAAACACCGTTAGAAATGATCATGCTCGTAGCAAAAAGAAGCGTTAATACGGCGCTGCCTATCGCAGCAATACGAATCTTGAAACCTAATAGCAAAGACATGGCGAAAATTATTTCCAGAATAGTAGCGATCAGGGCATTCAAATCACTTAAAGCTCGGGGCAAAAATGCCATCACCGTCTGCGAGTAATCTGTGAAATGTTTCCAGTCACCCCAATTAACTCCTGAATCCGGCGCGCCGAGAAATCCTAAACGATCCGCTACAGGGTAAAGAAACCCAATACTTAAAGCTAGCCTTGTGATCAGCTGTGATATATTTTTTAATTTATTTCTCATCGTTTTGAACAAAACTAAGCCTTTGAAAACACAGGTAAATGATCCAGAAGTGTCAAAACAGATGGTCCAGGCTTCTTTTATGCAGTAGAATCAACTGAGTTTATTTTAGGTCAGGTTCATTTATCAAAGGCTGATCAGCTTACAACGTAAAAAAGGCCTTCGATAATGAAGACCTTTAAACATGAAGCTTGGATCAGAACAAACTTCGCACTTGAGTACCGAATGGATTATCAATAATATATCTCCAAAGTCCATCTTCCCCTTTGCGTGCGATATCATTTGAGGTAGCTACCATATGTACGTGCTCACCATTAGGACCTGTGCCTACAATGTTCCAGTCCAATACCAACGATGCAATATTTCCTGCTACAAAGACATGTCTTGCCGTTATCTGCATAGGCAGGCCAAAGCTAAAGTACAAAGACAGTTCTTTACCTATCGCTTCGCGACCTTGCTGAGGTTCGCCTTTAGCATTTACTAAAATGGCTTCCGGTTCATAAAAACCAAGCATGGTTTCAACATCCAGTGAATTAATATGTAATAATAAAGACTCAACGATACCATCAGGCGTGGTTGCTAATGCGGGTTTTGATCCGCGATTAAATTTTTGACTGCTCATTCTTTCAATTTTTTATTAATAAGTTTTGATCCGTATTGCAATACTCGATCTTCATTACAAAGGACGGGAGCTATTGAATGGCAATCAATCCGACAGATAGCGGTAACGTGTGGACGAATCACTTATGCCTGCTTAAATTGATATATTCAACAGCCGTCTAAACGATTTTACACTCGTTTACCATTCACACTACGACTTCTGTAGATGCCTGGTGATAAACCGGTGATCTTGCCGAATAATCTGGTGAAATATTTTTGATCATCATAGCCCAATGAGGTTGCGATCTCCTTAACGGTCATTTCAGTATAATTGAGTAATCGCTGCGCTTCTTTAATGATCTCAATTTGAATAGTTGAGGTTACTGACAGACCTGTAACGCTTTTGACCGTATCGTTGAGATATGAGACCGTAATATTCAACAGATCAGCGTATGCACCAGGCTTTTTTATTGATCTAAAATTACACCTTACCAGATTCTTAAAACGACGTGTGATCAGGAATGGCCTGGACACTATGTTTATCTGTTCGGTTAGTTGCCGCCTCTGATAACTTAAAATTGCCTGTGAAACGAAGGCAGATAATAACAAATGTTCTACTTCATGAGGTGGAAAGTCATTGATCTCGCCTAAATCTCTCATAGAATTGATCAGGTTTATGAACCATTTAAATTCTCTATGACCTAGCGTTACAGATATTTTTTCCGCCAAAGAGCTGTTCAGAGAGTTGCGAACGGTATTATCGATGAGGGCGTCGTCAAACGAAAGATACCACCCGTTACCATTTTTTGACGATAGAACCTGATGGACTTGTCCGGGATAGGAAATGAACAACGTTCTAGCAGACATTTTAAAATTCTCAAAGTCAAGCAATACGTCCACCTCGCCATGCTCAAGTAACATACATGTATAATGATCGTGCCTATGAGGGTGAAAGGATCCATCATTATCAACATCTTTATCTCCCCAGCGCCCTAACTTGATACCGCTTCCGCTTCTTTCCAGTTGGTGCAACATGATGTGCGGTTCATTGTCCATACTGTTAACTAATCTAAATTCCGCACGATTAAAATGTTAGAGATATTTAAAACAGTCTTTTGCTATGATGATACTGTAAAATATATGGCCCGAAAGTTTAACTGTCAAGCCATATATTTCTTCCAATTAAGTGGCAAAAATATTACTCGCAGTTTGTTCTGTTGATTTGTAAATGATTAGAATTTAACGATTTTGTAAAATGATGGCAGGGTAGGATGTAACCCTGGTTCAGATAGAGGCGATGAGCCGGGTGTAAGGCATAACCGCTATCAAGGTGGATAGACTGTACGCCGGTGGCTAAAGCTTCAGCCTCGATATGTTTGAGCAATGCCGCGGCAAAACCTCTTCCTCTGTAATCGGGGGAGGTAAAAACATCGTCAATATAGATGATCTTACCTGTCCGGTACATTTCATAACTTCTATAGCCAACGAAGGCTGCCGCCTGCGAATGATCGTCATTAGGAATGTAAGCAATTTTAAACCCCTCGTCCATCATACGTAAGGTTTGCCCCACCAGTGTTTCGGCGTTGAGGTTTGGCCGGAACTCAAGTATCGCTTTTGAACAAATGATGATGTCATCCTTAGAAACAACCTTTTTTATCTTAACCATTATTCAACGGTATTTAAGTTGCTGATGTGCACGTTGATGCTTTGTTTTGCCTTGCTGATGGCTTCATTACGAGCTTCCTGATCCGCAAATTGCACAGGGGAAACATCGATAAATTCCACAGCGGTCATCCCTATAAAGCCGAAAACGGTCCGTAAGTATGGTTTGATCTGATCCATCGCTTCCATGTGCGGATTATTAAAGTCTACCCCGCGGGTGCTGATGACATATACCTTTTTATTTTTTAAAAGTCCTTCAATGCCATCCACGGTCATGGCGAAGGTCTCGTTTATGCGTACGATGTTATCAATAAAGGCTTTTAAGATTGATGGGATCGAAAAATTATGCATAGGAACACCGAATACGATCACATTTGCATCATGCATTCTTTGAACCAATGAATTGGATTCGGCCAATGCTTCCCACATTTCTGCGGTCCTGTGGTTTGGCGCAGCATAATTTGCCTGTATAAACAATGGTGTTGGGTGTGATGGGGTATGTTCGGCAAGATCAAGATGGTCGATAGTCGCATCCGGAAACTTTTCTTTTAACTGTTGTACAAAATGCCTGGTCAGATCTTTGGATACTGACCAGTTACCGCGAACACTGCTGTCGATATGGAATACTTTCATGTTAGATTTTTTCGTAAAATTACGCCGTCATTGGTTGGCCTTAATCATCCAAAATTTAATAACATGACCGTCCAAACACTGCCTTTTAGCAATCTTATAGCGATCGACAGGAGATCGGCCACACCTGTTTTCAGGCAGACCGCAAACGGCTTGATGAACTTGATCAGGAGCGGTAAACTGAGGCCAGGCTACCAATTACCGGCAAGCCGTGAAATGGCCGGTATGATGAAATTGAACCGTACGACCATAGTGGCGGCTTATGAAGAACTGAGAATACAAGGTTGGATTGAAGTGATGGGTAAAAAGGGAATGTTTGTTTCCAAACAACTTCCGGTGATTAATCCCAAAACTTTTAAAGCAGAAGCACTTGATGGGTCCTTTTCGTCAGAAAAACCGGATTTTTATCGCCAGGTGAGTTTTACCCGCCCGCCTTCACAGGAATTGAAACCCTATCAGTTGATCATAAACGATGGTTATCCTGATCAGCGGATCGCGCCGTTAAACGCCATATTCAATCGCTACAAGGCATTATTGAGCAGGGCATATTTGCATGGTATGCTCATGACGGGAAACTCTGCCGGGAGTTTGGCTTTAAGAACTGAACTGGCTGCTTTCCTGTCAAAAACACGAGCGTTAAGTATTGGATCAGAGAATGTGCTTGTTACACACGGCGCGCAATTAGCAATTTTTACTGCGGCAAGTATGGTGTTAAAACCAGGCAGCAAAGTAATTGTCGGAGACCTTAACTACATTCTGGCAGACAAGCTATTTGAGCAACTCGGCGCAACATTGATCAAAGTGAAAGTGGATCAGCATGGTATGGACGTTGACGAAGTTGAACGAATTTGTAACGAGTGTCGCCCGGACCTTCTATATATCATTCCCCACCATCATCATCCTACAACGGTTACGCTAAGCGCGGAGCGGCGAATGAAGCTGCTGGACCTCATCAGAAGATATAAGCTACCAGTGATCGAAGATGACTACGATTATGATTTTCATTACGAAAACAGTCCTATCTTGCCATTAGCCAGTGCAGACCATAAGGGTTATGTGTTGTACATCGGCTCTATATCCAAAACGCTTGCTCCGACAATCAGGCTCGGCTATTTAATAGGTAGTGAGGACTTCATCTGGCAGGCATCAAAGCTCAAACAACTGGTTGAGATACGGGGCGACGTTTTGTTTGAAGAATCAGTAGGGCATTTGTTTAACACAGGCGAAATGCAGCGACATATCCGGCGCTCCGTCAAATTATACCGGCAAAGACGTGATCAGTTCTGTGAGCTTTTAGCGGCATCCTTAGGGGACATTGCGCGTTTCACCGTTCCGCAAGGGGGAATGGCGGTGTGGACTACATTTAATACGGAGTATTCGATACCAGAGCTATCCAAAAGATTAGCTGTTAAAGGTATCTACATGAATGACGGAAGTCTGTATAAATACAATACTAACGTGAACGGCATCAGGTTAGGCTTTGCCTCACTTACTGCTGATGAAATAAGGAATTTTACCAGGACTTTAAAAGAGGTCAAGTAAAACTTAACGTTTTACCTTTTACCTAAAATGGCTTTGCTGAAATTCGGGTATTCGGCCGACATAGATAATTCGAAATCTTTCCGTGAATTGCTGCCATTGTGCGATGGCATAAAGGCTATTTGTAATGTGAGATCTTTTAAACTATAGCATTGCGCTTGATAAACAATGCATTTTTTCGTTTAAATAGGCAGGTACTTAAATACCCGCCTATTAACTTTTATAGGTTCCGTTTTAGTTCTCACCCAACTGCAATTATTGGGAACGATAAAATATTTCGGTTAGTTAGATAGCATCCAGGTGTCAAAATCGATCTGACCGGCGTGAAACTTACCAAGCGGAACCAAGCCATCTTTAGGTATATCAAAAAACATGTACTTATTCTCGTCGTCTGATACGACTACTTTGCTATCGCCCTTTGCATCAAGGTACCTTTGAACAAATTCGGTCATTGGAGCACGTTCAGGGCCGGCAATTTCTACGGTACCATTTTTCGGCTTGGCTAAAGCAAACTGTATCACTAAATTAACGACATCCTCAGCCGCAATAGGCTGATATTCGATCGTTGATACATTGACCTGGTTTTCGTTTCCCTGAACTGCAATAATTGTTGGAGTATGCTCATGAAATTGGGTGGACCTGATAATGGTGTAGGGAATACCAGATCCTTTAATGTTATCCTCTTGTTCCGTCTTTGCTTTAAGGTACCCGATGTATTGCGCTCGGTCTGTTCCCACGATGGATAGCACCAGGTGGTGTTTCACACCAGCCGCCTTTTCATAAGCTACCAGATTTTTGCCGGCATTACGGAAAAAGTTCAACGCCGTTTCTTCATCTGGCGACGCCGAGTTGGAAAGGTCGATCACAACCTCAGTGCCTTTCAAAGCATCGGCAAGTCCTTCCCCGGAAATAACATTTACGCCCTTAGAAGGCGAGCCAATTATAACCTCATGACCTGCTTCAACTAATTTTTTGCTGACCTCTTTCCCGATCAAGCCTGTTCCTCCAACTACTAAGATTTTCATATTTATAAGATTTTCTTTAAAAAATTTTAGTTGATTCTTGTGAACGAAATAACAATCACCGATATGCTAACTATTGGTAGTATTTTTTTCGTTTTGGATCTAAGTAAATAATTCCATGGAGGTTCTTCGCCAGCCAAAAAGGATAAGTTAGGCAGTCCACGACTAATATTCCTGATTCATGGTTGGTAAAAAGTTACCTCAATTATTTATTAAAATTGACTGCAAATCAATACATTGCATTTATAAGTCCTGGACGTGATTGCCCAATAGCCCAGTTGATTAGCGTAGAAAAACTCATAATTTTTGGTTTCTGACAAAGTCCATTAGGAGGCGCTGCGTAATATTTTGCGGCTGATATCAGCCGCTTTTTTAGAAATAGTCAAGGACCTCGATAATTTATATGATCGAAATATAAGTGTAGCCCTAGTTGGGCTCGAACCAGGAACCAACCAATTTTTAGCCCGGATTTTGGAATTTTTCAGCACTTTTTAGTACTTTTATATCACTTGAGAGGTGGACACCTAAAACGGCACCCAGTGCTGGCTGTGGCCCTCGTAAGTTACTGAATCAATTGATAATAGAGATACTGAGATAGCCCAGGTGGGCGCACTGAGTAATAAAAAAGCCGTTTCCAGCAAGGAAAACGGCTTTTTTATTTATAAACGCCGAGTTAGGTCCCTCAGCCACTTTTTTTACCGCAGTGGTCATTTTCTCTAGATTCAGCCTGTAGTTACATCAATACTCCATTTTTAACGATGTCTTTTTGTGGCAGGTCCCTGTCGCCGAGCATTTCCTTTAAGTCAATCTCGATGGCTTGTGATATAGCCGTTACAGGAATGTCATTCTCCTTATTTGCAAAAGGGTCCTGGATCTCGATAGCGATCTGTTCAATTGTAAGAAAGATGAATATGACGCTGATAGCAATTGGTATAGCGATATATCCAAATACCTCTATTATACCGAAAGGCAACATAGTAGCAAATACATGTACCAAAAAACTCGTAAAATAGCTGTAGGGCAAGGGGAAGGGTGTGTTTTTGATCCTTTCAGCTGCGCCGAGACTGTCGGTCAATCTTTGCATTGTCACGTCTAATGCCAGGAATTCAAAATTACTGACCAAGCCATCCGCTTCCATTTTTTTGAATGCGTACAAATTATGCAGCAGTAACAGGTTAGGTTGATGACCTCGGTTGGCCAGGCTATGCCATTCATCTTCAAAAACGAACGGTTTGATCTGCTCAGTTGTATCCTGATGACGAAGTCGGCCGGCCATGGCATAAACGAAAGCAATATGGCGGTGAACCATCCCCTGTAAATGCAGCGGATCAATTGTAGCTGTTGACGTAAACGTGATCAACTGTCTGGCCAGTGTACGGGAATCGTTAACGACGGCACCCCAGATTTTTCGGGCCTCCCACCAGCGGTCGTAGGCTGAACTTATACGAAAACCCATGAGTATAGACAACACAATGCCGATCATTGAGATGATCGTAGCCATTGACAGGTTGACCTGCAGGTATTTCATTAAGAAATATACTGTGATCACGAAGAAAGAATGAAATAAGAGCCACTTCCATATTCGTGCAAGTATGGTGGTAGCTCTAATATCTATTGATAAGATCATGTTAGCTTAAATTTTACAATGATTTATTTATAAGGCATTATTATCAGGTTAGACACCAGGAGGGCCGGAATACTTGTTTATTAAGGGGCCTTTCGGTGATAGTAATGTTTTGCCGCGAACTAATTAGCGTATTTCCCGCTGCTGCTGCGAGAAATACTTATTCAATACTTTAAACGTCTGGCAGCGTAAACCAAAAAGCAGATCCGATCCCCGGTTCACTTTCCGCACCGATCTCACCGCCATGTCTTTTGATGATCTCTGAGGAAACATATAAGCCCAGTCCTAGGCCCGCAACCTGCTCTTTGTTTTCGTCAACGCGATAATACCTTTCGAATAATTTGGCTATGCTACCCTGCGGTATACCTCTGCCTTTGTCAATGACAGAGACTTTGGTGGAATTTCCGGTACGCTTAACGTCTATTACGATCTCGTAGGATTCAGGCGCATACTTAGCCGCATTGTTCACAAAGTTCACCACAACCTGTTCGATCTTATTCTGATCAGCGTTTACTATCAGGGAATGATCACCGGTATAGCTCAGGCGGTGCCTGCCGTCCGCATCAATGTGATCACAGCACCCATCGATCAGCTCTGACAGGGCAAATAAATTTTTATTAAGGGCCAGCTGTCCCTGTTCGATCTTTGTCATATTTAAAAGATCTTCCACCAGATGGTTAATCTTTTTGGTGTAGCGCTGGGCATTGCTTGCAAACTTTTTTAAGTTGTCTGTAACAACGTTTCCCTCCGTTACCATTTTATGGATGATCTGAATGGTGGCTTGCAAACTGGTGATGGGTGTTTTAAGCTCGTGGCTGGCTATACTGATAAACTCCTCCCTTTGTTCCCGTAAATTATAGCGTTCGGTTATATCCTCTATGATGGTATAACCGAGGGTCTGCCCATTATCAGGAAATAGAATGGAAGTAACCTGACACCAGATTTTCGAGCCGTCTTTCTTCTTTAGACAAGTCTCAAAGCTGAAAGATGGTGAGAGCCTTTGCCATAGTTTTTCCTGTAAAAAGTGCCAGTCGTTGTGGCGTTCCTCCGGAGCGAAATCCAGTATGACAGCGCCGATCAGTTCTTCCTTGGTCTCAAATCCCAGCAATGTGACCATAGCCTGGTTGACCTGCAATATCTTAAGGTCCGGTGCGATGATCTTATTGCCCAAGCGGGAGGCTTCAAAGACCGTACGAAACCGGACCTGGCTTTCCTGGTAGCGCTGATCTGTTGATAATATAGCTGCCCGGTGTTCTTCGGACTTTAAATGCACGATCTCTGATCGTAGTTGCTGGATGGTATGCTGTAAAGATTGGATGTCGTCCATTGGAGAAAGTTCACTGACTTCTTAACCTGGATCGATCGGGAAGAAAATGTTTTTTTAAAAATTGAATAATTGAGAATAAGCCCCATGTGCTATTTCTTTTTGCCACCCGCTCCGAGGTCATCTTTGGAGGTGGTCTTTTTGCCCGCCTGGTAGTCTGAAACGGCTTTTTTGCCTTCCGTACTCGGCGCTTTCTTGACGTTTTTAGCGCCTTTGTCTTTACTCATATGACTTGTTCTTGATCACGACAGGAGAATTCCGGGCGCTTTTGTGTAAGGTACGATAATAAGTTGATATTTAACCTTTGTTTTAAATATTTTGAATAAAAGTTAAAAATCACCGACATGCTTAAAACAATAACGATGTCGGTTTGTCCTTGTAGTACTATTTGTAAATACGATCAATGCTAGCCGTGCCCAAAACTGTTCTTGTAGTAGAAGATGACCATGATATCCGCGAACTAATAGTGATCATCCTTGAAGCGGAAGGTTACGAAGTTGCATCGCTGGACTCAGGCAGGGAAGTGATACTGACCGTACAACGAACGTCGCCGGATATGCTGCTGCTGGACGTAAGGCTCGGAGATATGGATGGTCGCGATATCTGCAAAGCGCTCAAATCTTCTCCTTCCACAAGTCAGATGCCCGTAATGATCGTCTCTGCCACGCACGGATGGGGAACCCGGCACGAAAAACAATGTATGGCAGATGACTATTTAGCTAAACCTTTTGATATGACCGATCTCCTGGCCCGGGTCAGCTACCTGGTCAACCGCGCGAGTGCCTGAGCTTATACAATTAAACCAAATTCCAACCATGAAAAATCGCTCTTATATACGCTTTTACCGCGTTTACAAGCATGACACTGCCGTAACCGAAATAAGGTCGAATGATTTCAGGCCGGGCACCCGCGCTAAGTTTAAACGTGGCTTGCCCGTAGAGCAGCCCCAACACGGAACGGCCGTAGAACACCAATTCTATTACGCACTGCCACCTGATGAGCTGATGTTCTATGGTTATCTGGATAAAGCCGTGGCGATGGAAAAAGCAAAAGCCGGGGCGCTGGTCTACATCGGTCAAATGATCAGTGAAGTGGAGCGAGGGATAAAAAAATTGACCCAATACAGGGAGGATCATTACCAGGACCTGAACATCAATTTGCTTGATGCGCAGATCCGTAAATTCCGGAATAGCATGAACATGAAATAATAAACCGATAGTAAATGAACAGAAGATTCAAAATAAGTACACCTGATGAGCGCTCGATCGATATCGATGATGAATACGCATTGGAGATGTGGAGCCGGGACTTAAACGTCACGACGGCTAAGCTTAAGGCCGCGATACAGTTGGCGGGAACTGCGGTGGATGATGTCCGGAAACAGCTTAACCGCCCACGAACTTCGGCAAGATAGATTAGATACTTCAATAGGTCACGTCGCCTGACGTAGTACCTTAGCCGACGAAGTGCTTTGTCTTTTAGATGTCTAACCCGCTCACGGTAAGTAGTTTATTTTTAGAATCATTCGATTAAATATAAACTGTTACTTCCGCTTAACCCGTTTAAAACTGTTAGTGGAAATTTTCGTCACTGCTGTTATGTTCTTACATACCTTAAGTATTTTATATAACTGTTGTTTTCCATCAACTTTATTTTTAAAAACGCTATTTTTAAAACTTTTCGCCCAGGTTTAGTAGTACCGCACTGTAACCTTTACTGAAAGCATAATCTATCCCGATATTGGTATTGGAGCCCTTATTAAATTTAATACGCAAACCAGTGCCTGCGGCCGGATGCCATGATCTTAAAAGTGACCCTGAGCCGCTTACTGTTGTAACGTTAACAAATGCAACAAATCCCAGAAGCCCGTTGCCGGTAATATCGCGCCGGTACTCGCTTTCCAGATAAACCAGTGATCTGCCCCGATATCTGTTTTGCTCTAGTCCCTCGCCCGAACGGTTATAAGGGTCTGAGCCTATGCCCGGAAGGTCTAGGTAAGGGGCATTACCGTTAAATACTGTCCAGAAGTAGGACCAAAAAGCAAGCGTATTTTGGCGGGTCGGGTTGTCGCGGTCTAGTGGCAGATACTTTCTTGCATCAATATAAAGCGAGTTCCATTTTTGATCACTACCTAAGAAAGTTGGATTTGTGCGGTAAACGATATTTAGGTAAGACCCGGGCAGCGGATTGATCGAATTATTACGGGTGTCATATAGTAAAGACAGGTTTACCCCGGAGGACACAGAGCTGCTCTGCGTGCCATAAATATAATGTGTAAATTGCTGAAGGTCTATTCCTGGCTCATCGCTACTAATGCTGCTGTGATAATCTAAGTTATAACCGCCGCCGGCATAAAAATAAGGCGTAATTTTTTTGAGCGCAGTTTGGTAGAAGCGGATATAATTCTGATTGACTAATGTTTTGTTTTGATCATTATCAGTACTCCCCAGTCCCCAGGTATATTGCGGATAAACCAATAAACGGATATCCCCCTGAATATTCCACGTATTGGTAGGCAGCCAGATACTGGTACGTAATGGAATACCAAAACGGCCCTTAAAATTCAAATAAGGCGCAAAGTTGGCGCTGGAAAGATTGGTAGTACTTTTCGGCCCCAGGTAGGTTCCCGCAGTGGTACTGGTTATAAGCGCCCGGCCTGCACCGCCGGGTACTGCACCAGGTACCGGTAAAATAGAAAAATATATCTTCTTCTCACGCTGAACTCGTATTTTTTGAGGTTTGATGTGAAAGAGGGACTTGCCGATATCGATCAGATCAGTTTGTTGGGAGGTGTCGCGTTGCTCGCTTTGCTTAGGAATAGTATTAGCGGCATTTTGCGCTATAATGATAGTTGGTAACAATAAACAGACACACAATGCGCCAGCGACATACTGGATTTTCATGACCCCATCAGGGCCGGCTGACTTTTTGATTGGCTCATGTTATTTTGTCTTCTTATTTGCAATGATCTGCGTCTGATAGTCTGCCGGCATTTTTTTTCCTGCCGGATTGGGCAGTTTCTTTTTATACTTACTCATGACGATTGTTTTTTCTGTAGTGCTGCAAAAATTAGAAAGTGCAGCTGCGTGTGTTATTATACAACTGGCGGGAGAACCTTTTGTTACGGCTTCCATTAAATATATATCGGTATTGCAGAACCGGCTTTAAGTAAGTGTGAACCTGGACGGCGGTAAAATTGCCCGTTTGTGGTATAAGTTCAAGTACGCTGCTTTCACAGTTAAGTAAAGTTCCACTGATTCTTGTTTTTTGCTGAGCCAGCCCGGGTAAAACCAACAGCCAGAGCGCTATGAAATTGACGACTTTCTTCATTTGTATTGAATTAATGAGGTAAAACTCAATAATTCGTTTACAGCTGAAAATAGCCAAGCAGTATATGCTTAAGGCAAATTAGTATTCAAAGAGCTCTAAGCAGTATTCAAAGTGTTGAATAGCTTAAAAATGGTCAATGATACACGATTGTCAGAGTTAGCAAAGAACAGTTTAAGGAAGTCGGATTGTAACGTATCCGAAATTGCGTTATCATTTGGATTCGAAAACATGTCTGTTTCTCAAAAGTGTTCAAAATGGAAATGGGTAAAAACCCGAAAGATTTGAGCCAGGTGTTGCAATTATTAACCTCCCCGCCATCAGCCTAGGCGCACTATTTAATCACCATTGGCAAATCAATCCAGGCCAAGCCTATATCTCGATGCATATGACTGGTGCTATTGCCCTGTGCGGCGTCATAAAGCATAGCCAGTTTGTTGCCAACCTTCATTACTGTTGGCATTCCTATGGCGCCTTTCGCCCATGTACAGTTTGACTTATCCAGGACTATGGCTTTGTCTTTTTCGTTCCAATGGTTAATATCCTTTGTCCAGAAAACCCATATGGCATCCGTGAATTCGCCATTTTCTTTGGTAATGCCAATATGGTTGGTAAATAGATACCATGTTTTTGATTTCTCGTCAAAGAATAGCGATGAGTTTTCCACCTGTTCTTCCAATGGAAAAACTGGCTTGTCATCAATCTTCCAAGTGGCATTGAGGTCTTTGGTCCGCGCTATACCCAGCGTCCTTTTAGTTCCCCCTGCATCCTCTGTCGCGCCACTAAAAAATTGAATAAACTCCCCGTTTTGCTCCACAATGTATCCAGGACTTGATGTCACGGTATAAAAGCTGTTAGCCTTTTCCGAAAATGGGCGAACATCATATTGCTTGATCCATGGCCCGTTCAGTGAAGTTGCTTTTGCTTTCATGGTCAGGTAAGGAAAAGCGGGAACCCTGTCCGGGGCAGGCGAAGTGTTTGGTGTGCCGAGGTAAAACATGTGCCACATGCCTTTACTTTTGATCACCCACGGGGCAGATGCGCTCTTTGAGTCGTTGGTTCCGGGAACGCCAAGATCCAATATCGCGCCTTTTTTTACCCATGATCTCAGGTCAGTACTAACGGCAAGACAGGCACGCCATCCATCTTTGCCGGCTCCATCATAAAAAAGATAGTAGCGGTTGTTCTCGCGGTTTAAGATAGCTTCACGGGCACCGTAGGTGTCGCAACTGTCCGGTCCGTCGCCATGCCTTAATACTACACCTTCATCTTTGCAATGCACTCTTAAAGTTGCGGTGGGACGACCGTCTATATAGGTCAACTGCTGGGCTTGACTATGCAGCCATCCCAACGCGATTATCACAAACAGGAAAGAAAATTTCATTGCACTGGCTAATTAAATGGTATAAATAGGATGTCTGATCCGGTCTATGTTTAGATGGTCTATATTCTTAAGGCCGTCGGTTCGACCTGACATTACTTACAAACTTATAACCAATCAGGTAAAGTCAGTTGAACATATTGTATTGATTATTTGTGTTTTTTGATACATGTTAATGAGCGCCTAATGAATTACACACCAGAAGGTGTTAAGCGACGGTCAACTATTGTTTACATAGTGTTCATCAACAGATTGTAATTGTTTGAATACCGAGCAGTTCTCCAAGTTTCTTGATTTTTGAAGCAATATGTCCTTTCCCGACGGCGCAATGATGCGCAGGACCTTGTTGGTTCCACTTTTCAACAAACTCAATGGCGCCTATTGGAAAACGATAGCGGCTGTTAGTATTGCCAATTTCTAAGATAGGCCCGGGCACACTTTCTGCCTCAGCCACCAAAAACAAGATACGACCATCCTTGGTCTCAACAACAGAGAGTAACGTCACTTTACCATATGCCACAGACATTTCTACCGAAAGGCCCTGACCTACTTTTCCGTGATAAACCTTTAGTGGTTTCACTTTTACTTTGCCCTCGGCTATTTTCGGGTGACAAGGCCCGTCATGGCCCATGAGTACTACATCGTCATTAAAGTCCATGGCATAGTACTCTGTGAATGATCCGCCTGCTCCAAAAATATCCATGATCTTCATTGCCTGAGCGTTCTTCACTTCATACTCTCCCGCAACAGGAATGCCATTAGCCGTCAGCATCGAATTGCCGAGTATAACTGAGCTCATGGTATCCTCATTATCCTTAACACCAACTCCTTTATGATAATAAGCCAGTGACCCTAACTGATATTTTTCGATGATCTTATCTAATGAGACAGCAGTGGCGGCCGCCCGTTTAAGTTCAGATGGGGAACAGTCAGGTTCTATCTGAAACGTGTTTTTAAACTCTTCCAGCTTCTGTACAACTTCGGCGTCTTTTACATTCTGCCGTATTGCAGATAATTCATCCACTTCAATAATTTCGATGTGCCCGCCGAAGGTTGCACAATGCAGCCGCAGATTAGCATAAATATCCAGCATACCGGAGTAGTAGTTCCCCATTAAGCCAAGTACGTTTTGTGACATTACGTGCGCTACTTTTGCAGCCTCAATCCATTCGCCTGCTTTGTTCCAAACCTGCTCGTCATCCAAAGTGCCGGTAATTTGATGAAACGAAATACCTGCACTGTTAAGAACGCTTGCAATTTCCGGTACAGGGCAACTGCCGCAATAGGCAAGCCATTCCGCCGTCATATCAGTACGGTCCTGCAGGCGATTAAACGCATCGTAGTCTATAGCGGCCGTCGGGCTAAGGTTGAGAATAATTACAGGAACCTTCAGTTTTCGTACAACCGGCAAAACGGTTGACGAGAGCGCGTAGGTGGTTGCATAAAGAAAGACAAGGTCAACATCTGCCTTGCGAAAATCAGCACCCGCCTGAAATGCCTTGTGTGCATCATCTATAAGACCGAGGTTTGTTATTTCTGCTTCAAATCTGTTAAGATGACTACTTACTACCTTAATGTAACTGGTTAATCGTTCCTTTAAGCCTGGGAATTGTTCCCAATAGGTGTTTAATCCTATCCCGAACAAGCCTATATTTACAGTATGAGGCCTTTTTGCAGTGTTTTTCATAAGATACCGTCTGTTACCGCTAAAGCAAGTATTTAGATTTTATATTCAGTTGAATGTGAGTTTTAAAAGAACTTTTGTTCTTGATAACTATAAATGTTCAGCTAAAGTAAGGCGGTTTTATACCTCAGCAATTGAACATTTTGATAATTGATTTATCGTTTTTGATTAAAGTTGCATGCGTGCAGACCTCACCTTATGCTGTCATTGCCGTACGCGTTAACTAAAAAAATCTATAATGAATAACTTAAAGGCGGGCGGCAATAGCTATTGATCGGTTTTATGATTGTCGGCTTGTTAATCCCTGCTTTTACTTAAAAAATCTCCGGGCTTATTTACCTGTTTACGGTACTCTAATGGTGTTATGCCTGTCCTGTTTTTAAACAGCCTGCAGAAATAAAAATATGATTCAAAACGTAGCTCGTTGGCTATCCATTTGGTGGAAATTGATGGATCAGCCAAAAGGCTTTTTGCCCGCTCAATTTTAAGTTGGATGAAGTATTGCCCCGGTGAAAGGCCGGTGTGGGCTTTAAAAACCTTCCGGAACCAGGAGTAGCCTACCTGCAACTGGTCTGCAGCCATCTCTGGTGAAAAAGCTTCGTTAATATTTGATCTGAAGAGTAACAGAGCTTTATGAATAACCGGATTTTTGATTTCAGAATTTAAGGCTCCCTGTCTTAAAATGGCATGGCAGCTACCCAACAAAGACAGCGCTGCACCTGAAATGTCAGGCTGATAGCCTGGGTTCTCATGTTTGGTCTGCTCTATAATATAGTTTAAAATATCAAATACCTTTTCGTTGAACCCTATATACCAACATGGCGACTCTCTTTTAAAAATGCTATTCGCCACTAACCTGTCAATAATTTCGCCCCGCAAGCCTATCCAGTATTCATCCCATCCGGTATGCTTGCTTGGCTTGTAACGGTGTCGCTCGCCAGGAAACAAAAATATCACAGTTCCAGCTTGTACATCAATTACGCCGGTACTGTCAGCCTCGAAAATACCCTTGCCCGCTGTAATGTAAATTAGCTGGTATTCATTTAAAACCCGTCCTTTAATCCAGCTAAAATTGTGGTGGCCCGGATGTTCGGGAACAGGGTAGGCCGTACCTGCCATTACACGCGTACATCCTGCATTTACGATAGATAATCCCCACTTTGCATCCTCGTCACTTATTGGCAGATACTTATAATAATTGATCATGGGCAGACAATGGTGTTCCTGGTAATCAGCTAAGTTTTCTACTGACTTTTGTTACCGTTTACAGTCAAAGTTATTATTTCGTCTGGTGAAACGGTAAATGAATTACCGCCATCTTTACTATACATCAACTTAGTTGAGCCTTTGGCTGTGGCCTGTTTTGTGACAAAGCCGTAATAACCAGCAGAAGCATCGGTGTGAAGCACCAAGGCGTATTGACCGCCTCTTTTGATCTTTATATTGGGAAGTATTGACACCTTCGTAGCGGACCAACCTATCTTTTCAGCCGGAATTGTTTGCGAGTGTACCGGAGATGATACTTGTATTTGGCCATCTTTTATTGCACAAATACTTATTTTCAATCCCTTGTCGGGCCGGTTGTTTTGAAATACCTTCAGTTCAATCTTTTTCAGGGGCCATTCAGCATAGCTTACCATAGTCTGCGCCCATTGTGAACCCTTATTTATCTCACTTTTCGATATAAATGAAGTTGTATCAGTAAGCGCCGCAGATTTTTGCGATAACACTTTTGTCCTCTTATATACTTCAGCACACTCAAGCGGCTTTATTTTGCCCTCGTCGTCAAACATCAATGGCGCCCAGTAATAGTTGGCCAACGCCTCGTTCTTTGCTGCGTTGTTCCAGAGATCGCTGCCATATAAATACACCTGGTCTGCATTAATTTTTATGGTAGAAACAAATGAAGGCTGGCCTCCGCAAGAGTTAGGGCTGATAGAAATGCCCTCGCTCCAGGGCCCAAGCGGATTCGATGCTGTCCTGTACGAAGTGCCCGTTCCTGAGCAATAACCGCAGTTCGGATCAGAATAGGTTAAATAGTAACGTCCTTGTCTTTTGAATAAACCGGGCGCTTCTGTGGATCCCGGAGTAACCATTTTTACACATTTTCCTGTTCCATTCAGATAGTCGGGGCTCAACTGTTCAATCACAATAGTACCCTTGGTTCTCCAATCAGTATAAGCAATGTAGCCTGTGCCATCGTCATCCACAAAAGTGTCATGATCGCCATTGTTAAGTCCTCCTGCGGGTTTGTCGTTGTTAATGGCTAATTTGGGTTCAGCTACTTCCGTAAAAGGGCCAACTGGTGACTTACTTGTGAAAACGCGGTAACCAATAACATTGTCATATACATTAATCCATAATATATAATTGTTGTTCTTCTTATTGTACAATACATGTGGGCGGAAGCAGCCATAAGTTTTTCCATCGCAACGGCTTTGCCACAATGGGGTTTTAGCATTAAACAGGTAGCCGCGGTCGGTCCAGTTCACCAGGTCTTTAGAGGAATAGACTTTAAACCCACAGAATGGCGCACCTTTATTTCCCCACTCAAACCCGCAATCGTAACTGGTGCCGTAGAGGTAATAAACACCATCAAACTGTGCAATTTCACCATCGTGGGCATCAATGGCATCTCCTGCGTTGCTTAGCCGAACAAGTTGCCTGCCTTTTGCGTCGAAATTTCTTATCTGGCCAGAGACAATAGTGTGATTGGTTAGCAAGATTAAAAATATCAATGCCCTATGTATCAATGGTCGTTTAGTCATTTTTAATATTGATAAGAAGTAAATTGGTTAAATAGACATTAATTGAGACGTACCAAATCTAAATTTTAAATAAACTGGAGGCGTATACTCAATGTCCGATTCTTTGTCTTTTTTGGCAAAATATTAAAATGCCGTGTTTCCATTTATTTATGGCAAGCGAGCCTTATCCATTGCTTAATTTTTTAAAATTAAAGTATCAATAGGTGAGGGGCAGACAATCGGCTTTTTTCTCATTTACTGCTGATGTCATAAAAGGTAAAAAATAAGCGGATAATGCCCGTTTTTTCAAAAGGCTTTTATAATACATTTGACCACCAATAGCAAACTAAATTATATTACAAATAACCTAACTATGAACAAGATTGCCCGTACAAGACCGATTTTGATGTTACTGGTTTACAGTTGCGTAATCAACTTAATGGGATTAACGGTGGTACGTGCGCAAAGTAAGATTGCCTCACCGGAACTTTCTAATGGCAAAATGAAAATTATATTTGATTGTAAGGACAAGGCCAGCGTTGTTGCCATGTACCTTAATGGCAAGCCGATTGTTAACGCCCCTGATGGCATGTATACCTCGGTTACAATCAATAATAAAAATTACAATTCACTTCATCTCCTCAGTAAACCTGCCCTAAGCAGCGGGATAAATAAAATTGTAGTGAGTAATATCAAATATGGCGATGACGGCATTGTTATAACAGAAACCTGGTCGTTTTTAAAAGAGGACAACCGGGTGGTATGGAAAATATCAAGACAGTTTTCAAAAGATACCCCTCTAAGCGCTATTGCATCACCAGTAATCAATTTTACAAGTATTAAAACGTGGGATGGCGCCTTTCAAGGATACGGCGGATTGGCCTGGTTCTACCTTTTCACCGAGAAACCTTCAAGCTATGGAGTGCACTCTCAAACATCACGTTTTTGGAACAATAACAATGGCGATGGACTCGATGTAAATGTCAGTTCGCCGGGAAACAACATAGCAATGACCTACAAGCGTACATTGGAGGACAGATTATCTTACACCATTGCAGTTTCACCACAGCCGATAATTCCTTTAATGGACGAAGACACACATAGGCGGTTATTTATAAGGGGTGATAAAAATGTATGGGCATCAATACCGGCGCAACGCAGCACAAATATGTCAGTGACGTTTACTTATGCTGATAATCAGAGCCGTTATGACAGAGGGCATCTTGCGGGCGTAAACGGCGGCCAGGTAAGTGCAGTTTTAAATACCATAGCCCGTATTGGGGTTATTGATTCGCTGCATTATGGTGGCAACAGTTGGGCAACGCCTTATGGTCCTATTTGCCTGCACGAACAATACATTGCGCAGTTGGGCTTGGGCATAAATGATCCCGGGTATTTAAAAGGCTACAAGGCATGTCTTGATTTTTATCGTGATCATGCAATTAAGAAAGACGGCAGGGTGTTTTCTCGCTGGGCTTACACAAATGAAGATGCTGCCCCAGGGCAGTATAATGAGTATGGTTTCTACGAAGCACAATGGGGTATTTTGATGGATTCAAATCCGGATTTTGTGAGTAACGTTGCCGATCTTTTTGACCTGACCGGCGATAAAAAATGGGTGAGCGGCCAGCAGCAGGCTTGTGAGAAAGCGCTCGACTGGATATTGAGACGCGACGAAAACCACAATGGTTTGGTTGAAATGATGAATGCTAACCAGGATGAACAGAAAAGCAGCGACTGGATAGACATTGTTTGGGCGTCGTATGAAAACGCCTTTGTAAACGCTAAACTCTACTATGCTTTGGTTAAATGGGCTACGGTTGAACACGTACTCGGCAATGAAACAAAAGCAAAGTATTATGACGAGTGTGCCGCAAAGCTTAAAGAGAGTTTTAACAAGCCTACCAGCCAGGGTGGGCTTTGGGACGACGAGCGTAAATGCTACGTGCACTGGCGCGATAACAAGGGTGCCGTGCATGGCCGTAACATGGTAACGCCTGTAAATTTCATGGCTATTGCCTACGGTATTTGTGATCAGAAGGATAGGGAAGAGCAGACACTTAATGAAATTGAGCAGCAGATGCAGCAGGAAAAGCTATTCTTTTGGCCGCTTACCATGACCTCATATCAAACCGGCGAACTCCGCAAAGATCAATTGCCTTTCCCAAACTATGAAAACGGAGACCTTTTTCTCTCCTGGGGAGCTGTCGGCGTTGCCGCGTATGCTAAGTATCAACCTCACACAGCCTTAAAGTATGTAAAAAATGTTCTTGAGCAATACGGAAAGGACGGCTTGGCATTTCAGCGTTACAGCAGGAAAGATCAGTCTGGCCAGGGTGATGACATACTTGCTGGTAATAGCCTGGCAATTGTAGGCTTATACCAATCAATCTACGGCATAAACCCGCGTTATAACCGCCTGCTCATCGATCCACATTTAACGCCCGAATTAAATGGTACATTGCTTAATTACCATTATCATGACCAGTTATTAAAAATCAACTTAAAGCTAAACAACTACAGCGTTTCCAATGAGCGTGCCGAGATCAAATCGGCAACAAAATTCGGCTACGCAGCAACTATCGGGTATTTAAGTTATTTTAATAAAGATAGTGAACTGCCAAACTTAAAGATTGTATATGCCGGCAAGCTAAAACTGACAGTTGACTCATGGACAGATAAGACGAAGACCTTCCGGGTCATTTATCAAAACAAAAAACCCGAGCAGGTAACTTATCTGGTTATGCAACTGAAGCCATCAGCAGTATACAGATTAGTAATTGGCAAAAAAGTAAAATCCATCAAGAGCGACAGTAACGGAAATATTGCCTTTACAAATGCCTCAGCAGGAAGTAGCCAGATCAGTATAACTGCTCTTTAAGAGATCTTTCATATAGCAGTTAAGCTCGAACTGATCGGCTACCGGAGTGTTTGAAAATGGAATTGTTGGCATATAGGAGGCTGGCCCAAACTCAGGTGTAAAGGTGAGAACAGATCGTCCTGCTGATTTATTTATCAGAACAAGCTGTTCCCACCAATTAAGAAATCTGTTTAACGCATAGCCCCATTCAGGTGCCCTTGGGTCTGGCACCTGAGGGCCATTTTCGAAGCCTATTCTCGCATGTACGTGCCTGGTTCTCCTGATAGCCTCATTAACTGTCGCTTCAAAGTTTTCGAGCATACTTTCTGTCACGCAGGTCCAGTGTGAAAAGTCTGCGGTTAACAAGTAAGTTTCCCGCTGCTGAAACATTTCTGCAGCTGACTGAGGAGAATAACCTAAACGCCCGCGATGTGTTTCGTGAACCACCGTAATGCCGGTTCTGATGGAGAAATTGTGGGCAATATCAATCAATTCAAGGTTTTCTTCTGGTTTAAACCAATCGCGACCCGTATGAGAATTGATCAGAAGCGGCTCTGCTGCCGCACACTCCTTTAAAAAGTTCAAGTATGATGCCTTAAACTCTTCAAAAGTTTTACCATGCGCCTGGTGTTGATGGGCGACGAGGGGCATCTCATATTGCTGCAGGTAATCAAGAAATAGCTTTTTATTAGTCTTATCTTCAGGTATCCAGGTATCAAAACCGTCGAAACCTGCGTTCCTTACCTTGTCAAGAAATTGAATAACGGGCACATGCTCATGCCCCCATAGCGGACTTAGTATTTTCAGTTCCACCTTAACGGCTATTTATTACTGTAAATAAGCGGTGTCTGCCGTTCATCATTCAGCAGGTCACCTGGCTTAAGTGTACTTATTTGCTCTGCCGTAAGAATGTTCTGTATGCCGTTATAACCATTACCATCGGGCATATAAGCACATGTCATGGCACGCCGGGAGCCCGATGTCATATTTGCATTTGCGCCATGTATTGTCAATCCGTTGTGAAAAGAACAACTGCCGGCTTTCATAGGGGTAGCAACTGAAGACACTTGCCGGAAAGCAGGATAATAGTTAAAAATAGAATCCATATTCTTACCGATGCCGGGGTTTTCAAATCCTGTCCTTTTATGTGAGCCTGGAATAAAATACAAGCAGCCGTTTTCTAACGTGGCGTCATCAAGGGCAATCCAGATAGACAAAGCCTTTCGATCAGAAAACGACCAGAAAGGAGTATCTAAATGCCAGGATGTGGGGTTAGCCCAGGGCTTTTTAAATAAGGCCTGATCGTGCCATATTCTAATGCCATCAACGCCGGCAAGTTTTGCCGCCATTTCTCCTATTGCTGGGTTAAACATCAGTTCTTTCACACCATTGTCAGTTTGCCAAAGGTTGATCATTTGATCAAAAACTTTGCTGAAATATTCCGCATCACCGTTAATGCCGTCGTCCTCGCCAACCATCCCGGCTTTGCCGGGTATTTTCTGTCCTCGTCTGCTGGTAACGGCATTCATAACAGTTACACGCCAGTGTTCAAGTTCTTGCGGGGTAAGGAAATCTTCAATAATTATAAAGCCATTCTCCTGGTAGTAATCAATCTGTGATTGGTTGATTAATGTATTCATACGTTTGTTTTATCTAGGTTATTTAAGGTCTTAGAGTTATAGCAAACGTAGGTAACGGATAGAATTAGTCCTTTTTCAAAAACCGGCTATATTTTGTAACTTTTGATATGTATAATGCGACAAAACGCCGCGGGTGTTACTCAATTTTTTGGCTTGTAAGCACCGGCACAGACATTTTACTATCAGAGCATTGGGCAGCCTTCAGTCATCAAGGCCGGCGATGAAAACCAAAGTAAATTAATGATGAGTTAAATGCTCAAATATCAAAAAGTACAAAGAAAAGCAGCGTGAGGAAATGTTTGTTGTGTGTACATCAGCTAATTTAGGTGATCCTAAGTATGCGCGGCAAGAAGAAACTAATACCTGATTAAACGCCGTTTCAGATTGAGGATAGCCATTTAAACCAGCAGACCTTGAAAAAGAATTTCTTCAGATACCTGAATATAACGCCTGTAGAAGAAAGGTGGGGAATCTACGTGACCGCTGCGGGTTACGCTAAGGTTGAACCGTTTGATCAGTATCCTAACCAGGAACATCCTAAAAGCCATCAGCTTACCTGGAGCAGGGGCAGGATTTTGAACGATTATTATATCGTGTTCATTTCTAAAGGGAAAGGTGTTTACGGTTCTGCACTCACAGAACCTACTACCATAAACGAAGGCACTTGTTTCTTTTTACAGCCTGGGGTGCTGCATCGTTATAAGCCCGACATCAACGTTGGTTGGGAAGAATACTGGATCGGTTTCAATGGCTCGTTCGTTAAGCAGCTGATCGAAAATAACTTTTCTAATCCCCAGTTTCCGTTTGTTCATTTAGGGTTGAATAAAGACCTTTTAGTGCTTTTTCAGACAATAATAGAGCGCATACAAACTTCGTTAATAGGTTATCCTCAACAAATTGCAGGCATAACTATGCAAATGCTCGGCCTCATTCATTCCACCACACTTCACCATGAATGTACCGACGATCCTGTGGCTAAGTTAATTTCAAAGGCCAAGTTTATTATGCAGGAGTACCTGGATGGGCCTCTGGACATGGCAACCATTGCAAGGCAACTGCCCATGGGTTATTCTATGTTCCGTAAGGCGTTTAAGCGTATTACCGGAGAATCACCTAACCAGTACCATCTCGATCTTCGCTTAGAACGCGCAAAATATTTACTTACAACAACCATCCTTAATGTATCCGAAATAGCAGACCAGACAGGGTTTGAATCTGTATTCTATTTCTCAAAATTATTTAAGAAAAAGAAGGGTGTTTCACCACTGCATTTCAGGAAAAATACAGAAGATAAAAGCCTTGCTTAAGTGACCGGTAGGTTTAACCTCATCGGGTAACGTTTAGTTTCTCTCTATTATCTCACAAGCTTTTTACTCGTTTCCTTAATCATCGCTTTAAAATTCGTTTGTAAACGGATTTGTCAAAAAACGCAAATAAATGTCCAAATCAGGCATTCTGCAGAGTCCTCATTGTCAATAATTTTGAATCAACCATTATGACTCTTGCCTCCGACTGGAAAGGCCAAGAAAAAAATATTAATCAACAACAACATGAATTTTATGGCAGGAAACTCAATTGTGCCGTGTACTGCCTTTACTAATGTTTCTGTGTCCGGCAACATAGCATGGCATAGCAATAAACTATCGTATCCGGATAGCGGCTAAGATCAAACAAGATGATCTACTGCATTGCCTATTCGCTTTTTTAACCAATCAAACCCTATAATTTATGAAACGAAAATTTTTACTCTTAAAACAATGGAGATGCAAACTGATGCTTATTCTGCTTTCCATCGTTTTTCTCCCAGGCATTAGCCGGGCACAAGTTCAGGTCAGCGGCGTAGTACGCGACTCCTCTACCGCATTAGCAATTCCCGGTGTATCGGTAGTAATTAAAGGCACAACCAATGGTGTTCAGACAGATCCGGATGGCAAGTTCAAAATTAATGCAGCGAATGGCAGCACGCTGGTATTTTCTTTCATTGGCTATAAAACAAGTGAGCACGTGGTCGCCAACAATACTTCCCTGGATATTCGGTTAGCAACTTCGGCACAAGGACTAAAAGAAGTAGTGGTTGTTAGTTACGGAACGCAAAGTAAGCGCGAAATCACCGGCGCAATAGGTCAAGTAAAAGCTTCCGATTTAAAGGATATGCCTGTACCCAACGTGGGGCAACGTCTGCAAGGGAAGCTTGCAGGCGTCCAGATCAATAACAACTCCGGCACGCCAGGTGCAGAAATGAGTTTCCGTATCCGCGGTTCGGCCTCAATCAACGCCGGCAACAATCCGCTAATTGTAATTGATGGTTTTCCTTCGCAAAGTGGCTTACAGACCCTGAGCCCGGATGAAATTGATAATATTTCAGTACTGAAAGATGCTTCAGCAGCTGCTTTATATGGCTCAAGAGCTGGTAACGGTGTCATCCTGGTAACGACCAAACAAGCCAAGGTGGGCCAAAAGAACCTTACGTTTAGCGGATATTATGGTGTTCAGTCAGTTCCGCAACGCGGTCGTCCGGATTTGATGAACGCGCAAGAGTTTGCCCATTATAAAAAGGAATACTATGAAGACGCGGCAAAATATGAAGGATACACCGGTGGCGTACCAGCCGTTTACGCAAATCCCGAACAATATGCAGGGCAAAAAGGGACCGACTGGTTTGATATATTGCTGCGTAATGCACCTACTCAAGCTTATAACATCAATTTTTCTAACGGCACCAAAGATTATAAAGCAGTTGTAAATGCCAGCTACAGCCGGCAGGACGGCGTTGTACTTAACTCTTGGGACCAACGGTACACGGTAAGATCAAATAATATCTATACGCCTTCTGATAAATTTACGTTAGGGGCAAATGTGGAGCTATCATATGGTAACAATCAGGTAGTTCCCGGGTTGGATAACGGGCGTAACATCATTCAAAACGCCTATTTGATGGACCCGACACTGAATTATAAGAACGCTGATGGTACTTACCCGATCTCATTCAACCAACCGGGCATGTTCCCCAATCCAAATTATTACCTGGTTGTTACGCAGCGTATTAACAGGACGGCTGCCGCGCGTGTATTGGCTAACGGTTTTGCAGAGCTGACGCCTTTTGAAGGGTTAAAGCTAAAATCAACCATCAACGTTAATACCGATAATAGCAAAAACCGGCAGTTTACTCCTTCTACAGCGCAGGGCGGCCTTGGTGCCGCGCCGCCGAGGCCGGCATCCGGTAGTTACTCAACCAGTAATTTTATATCATGGTTAAATGAGAACACTATCAATTACAAAAAGTCTGTCGGTAAACACAACTTTGAAGCGCTGGCGGGTTTCACCATTCAAAAATATTCCTACGAAAACAGCGTGATCAATGGCAGCCAGTTCCCTGATGACAATATCTCCTGGATTTCTGCTGCAACAACCCGTATCGGCGATGTAGGCGCCACACAGTGGTCGCTGATGCGTTTTGTAGGACGTTTAAATTATAATTACAACGAAAAGTATTTGTTTGAGGCAGCGTTTAGCCGTGACGGATCTTCGCGCTTTGGGCAAAATAACAAATACGGCAACTTTCCGTCAGTGTCTGCCGGTTGGGTAGTGTCTGACGAAGAGTTTCTGAAAGATGTTACTCCCATCAATTTGCTGAAAATTCGTGGAAGTTATGGTAAGGTAGGCAACAATAATATAGGCGATTATACTTATCTCGCTTCCATCAACACCAGCAATTATGTATTTAACAATACCGTAACTCCGGGTAAGTTGCTCAGCGGTATTGGCAACAATTCGCTAACGTGGGAAACAAGCACCAGTTATGACATAGGTGTAGATTTGGCGATGTTGAATAACAGGCTCTCTTTTACCTATGACTATTATTGGAAAAAAACAGACGGCCTGCTTTACGCAATTGATATCCCCGTACAATCAGGCTACAATTCCATCACTTCTAATATCGGCAGGTTTGATTTTTGGGGTCATGAGTTCACCATCTCCTCTAAGAACCTGACCGGTGCACTAAACTGGAACACAAACTTCAATATTTCCTTTGACCGCAATATTGTTAAGAAGCTGGGTACAAATGATGCACCCATCGGAGGTTACAATGAATACTGGGACGACAACCGTACCGCTGTTGGGCAACCTATAGGTATGTTCTACGGATACATCAATACAGGGGTGTATATGACCCAGCAGGAGTTTGACACTCAGCCTCATGGCGCTACTTCTATGGTAGGTACCGCCCGTTTTAAAGATGTAAGCGGTCCTGACGGGGTGCCCGATGGTAAGATTGACAGTTATGATCGCACGTGGATAGGCAATCCAAACCCTACATTCATCTATGGATTAACAAATACTTTTGCCTACAAGGAGTTTGACCTGAGTATTACGGCAGCAGGAACTGTAGGCAATGACATTGCGGACGATGCCATTCAGTCGACGGAAAATCTTGATGGCGTATTTAACGTGCTTAAGGGTGTATCGCGCCGTTGGCGTTCTGAAGCTGACCCTGGCGACGGCATCTATCCCAGAACCCGTACCGGAACTACTGCCGACTTTCGGAATTTTACCAGCAGACAGGTATTTAACGGCAGTTACCTTGCCATAAAGAATATTACGCTGGGTTATACTTTACCTGTTAAGTCAAGCAAATACTTTAAAAATTTCAGAGCTTATTTAAGCGCACAAAACGCTTTTATTTTCACCAAATATCCGGGTATGAATCCGGAAGCCGGGTATGCAGGTTTGAACGGCCTTAACCAGGGGCGTGATTTTACAGGTTATCCGGTTCCGCGTACACTTACCATTGGTTTCAATGCCGGATTTTAATCATGAATTTAAAGACATACAAAATGAAAAAGACACTATACAGCATATTGTTAACGCTCGCGTTTGCATCCTGCAAAAAAGATACGCTTAACCTGGCCCCGCAGACACAACTTAGTTCAGCTTCTTTTTATAAGGATGCGTCACAGTTTAACCAGGCACTTACCGGCGCATATACCTATTTAAGGGGGATTGCCACAATGGGTATCTATATGGATGAGATGCGTTCTGACAATACTTTCTTTAACTTCTATTCTGCAGACCGGGGTACCGGTACCAGTGCTGAGGCGTATGCCGAATTTATTGACAACAGCACAACCAGTCAGGAGCCCAATACGCCCGGCAACAGATACGGTAACGCCTATTCGGGTATTGCAGCGGTTAATACTATATTAACGCAACTCAAAAACTCATCTTTAACCCAAGCCGACAAAGATCAGATTTCAGGAGAAGCTTTATTTCTGCGCGCCTATTATTACTATGATCTGGTTACACATTATGGTGGGGTACCGCTGCAATTAGATCAGGTAACTGATGTTGAAGGTGCATTTCTTCCGCGGAGTACTGCCGAGCAGGTGTACAATCAAATTATCACTGACCTTAATACTGCGATCCCTCTTTTACCGATTGCCAAAACATTTCCGCAAAGCGGGCATGCAACACAGGGGGCGGCAAAAATGCTGCTGGCTTATGCATATATGTCTGCGCCTACGCGTGAGTATCCAAAAGCGGAAGCCGCTCTTTTGGATATCACTAAAATGAATTATTCATTGTTGCCGGATTACGCCAGCGTTTTTGATCTGAGCCGGAAGAACAGCCAGGAATCTATTTTTGAAGTGCAGTACAAGATGGGCAACGATGGGCAGCAAAGTGATTTTGCCTGGCGCTTTATACCTAAAACCAGCAGTGCACAATTGCTGATCGGAATTGATGTAAGCAATGGCGGCGGCGGTTTACGTAGCGGAGGGTGGAATGTGCCAACCCAGGAAATGGTTGACTCATACGAGCCTGGCGACAAACGTTTGCCCGCGTCGGTAGGTGTTGTTGAAGGCACACTTGCAAGCGAAATCTTGACACCAACGGCACTTAAAAGCGCGGTTGATTACACCCCGGTAGCTGGTGTAAATTATTACTACTACATAAAAAAATACCTTCACCCGCCATACCAGGTTGACTGGAATACTGATGATAATTTTCCGGTCTATCGTTACTCTGGCGCATTGCTGCTGCTTGCGGAATGCCTGGTTGCAGAAGGTAAAGTAGCCGAAGCGCTGCCTTATTTAAACCAGGTACGGGCACGGGCAGGCTTGCCGGCGTTAACTACAGCAACCAAAGAAAATGTTGCCAACGAAATGCGTCACGAACTTGCCTTTGAAAATCACCGTTGGACGGATCTTGTAAGAAACGGTATGGCAATAGATGTACTTAAAGCAAAGGGTGAAAGGCTTAAAGCACTGAACGGTTGGTTACTTCCAAATACATTTAACGTTACGCAAAATCGTTTAATATATGCTATCCCTTTCAGAGAATTGCAAATTAACAGCAAACTAACTCAAAACCCTGGTTATTGATGTTGGTCGGCTATTATTTGATGACGTTACCAATAAAGCAAAGCGTTGAATTAGTTAAATAAACAGAAGGTGTTCCCACAAAGGAACACCTTCTGTTTTAAATGGTTGCCAAAAGAGCTTGCCGGATGTTCCTCTCAGGAGATGCTTGCAACGATATACTGGTTAAATTAATGCTACACTAATGAATAGTATTAACAATTGGCCTTAAATCAGCTGCTTCATTAATTTTAATAATACTGGCATCAAGTTCCTCCGCTGATCGCTTGATCATGGCGATCAGTGATGTCATCGTATCTGCATCATCAATGGCTGATTCCATCAGCGGAACCAGGCCTGTTATGTTACAAAGCGGACGCCTTATCTCATGAGAGTTGAGCCAGGCTACTTGTTTAAGTTGCTCATTCTGCTGCTCCAATAATTTACTGTAAGTTTTCTGCCGGTCTATATCCTGAATTGCTCCCAGCATCCGCACCGGTTTATGCGCTTCATTGCGGATCAGGTAGCCACGATCGGAAACAAATTTGTAGCTCCCGTTGCTACAGCGGTACCGGTATTCAACAGTCCAGCGCTGCTGGTCTTCTTTAAGCAGGGCATCAAACATGGCAATTACTTCTTTCTGATCGTCAGGATGGATTTTTTGCATGTTCCAAAAAGTGGCTTTTGATACCAGCAGGTCTTCGTAGCCAAATAGTTCTTTATAGCCATATAACCATTTCAATTCATCCTTTTCAATATCATAATCCCAGATCACGTCATTCGTAGCTTTATTAACCAGTTCAAAATCTATTATGGAATTTCTTAGCGCCTTTTCCTGCTCGCTCAGTTGTTTATTCAGCACTTGCTCTTTTAGCAGCAGCCGGCTGTATCTGCCGTTTACAATCAGCACGATGCTTACAATACTGACTATGAGGAAAAGTAGATTTTTAATGTCAAATAAATACTGAAGATCAGCCGTAGGATCAAGAGCCTTTAATTGGTTTATGAGCCAGGAACCGGAAATTAACCAGATGCCCCCGGCAACGAGGTAAGAGATGATCAGCAGTAGGTTAAACTTTTTCATGATAAGTAAATTTAGGAGCAGTAAAACCTAATTTACAAAGTTCTATTTAACCACGATGATCAAAAGCACCATTTATTCAACAAAAAACCATTCTTTAAAGCTCTATTTATTTCAATTAAAGAGAAATACCAACCACTATATAGTCAGATTGAAATCACATAGCCCTTATTTGTGTGAATCTTTCTTGTACTGATTGACAGCCTTACCCAGATCAAATACCTCTGATTGGGGCAGGCGGGCTTTGATAATGGTGCTGCCTGCTGCGGACCGGTACCCCGAAGAGCAGCTTACCACTATAGGTTTATCCGTAGGTATACGATTAATCTGTTGCTCCAGCTCCTGCAGTGGTATATGAATAGCATTTGCAAATACGGGTTCGTCTTTAAATTCCTTATCCGTACGAACGTCTATGATGGTGTACTGACCATTTGCAGGATCAAATTGCGCAGTATTAAGTGAAGGCCATTTGTCACCATTGACTTTATCATAAACGTAAGCTCCTGCTACCTTCGTCTCATAGCCGATCTTTGCTATCCGTAGCAATAATTCGTCTAATGCAGTCTCGTTTTCTGCTGATACATAAAAGCGTTTATCAGGCCCGATGATACTGCCCAGCCAGGTTTCGAATTTGCCGTCGCGCTGTAAGTTGATAGCATTTGGCTGGTACGCTGATTTGAAAATATCCTCAGGCCTGCTGTCAATTACAAGATTGTCGGCTTTCGGTTGATAATTTAATTCAAGCCGTGGTATTTGCGCGATACTTTGCGCAAGGTCAGGGAGGCCATGAAGATTGGCATTCACATCAAATGGAAAATACTTGGGCACGAAGGGCAGATCGTTCAGCAACGCGTCGACAAATTTGGGCTTATCTTTTTGCAGGAATGCCGGGTTGGATTTTTTTTCAATTCCGATAGTAGAGCTTGGCGCGTCCTTGATTGATTTGCCGCAGAGCGAACCTGCTCCGTGTGCCGGATAAACAATTACGTCGTCTGCCAGGGCGTTAAATTTTGTATGTATGGTATCATACATTTGTTCCGCTAAACGCCTACGTTGATTAAGCACATCGTTATTGTAGTCACGCAGGTCTGGTCTGCCTACATCACCGATTAAAAGCGCATCGCCTGAGAACACCGCTTTGTCAGTACCTTCGGCGTGCAAAACAATTGCCAAGTGGTCTGGCGCATGGCCAGGTGTATGAATAGCCCTTAATTTTACACCATTGCTTAAAGCAATGATTTCACCATCACGAACAGGAGTAGATGAATAGAATGTCTTACTGTAATTGCTGGTATATACTTTTGCTTTCAATCTTCGCTGTATTTCAAGGTGAGAGCTTGTAAAATCGGCATGAGGGTGGGTTTCTATCACCCCGACAATCTTAGCCTGCTGCTGCTCCGCGAAGTGAATGTATTTCTGAGGATCACGCTCCGGATCAATAAGGACGATCTCCTTACCAGCCACAACAGCATAAGAGTAATGTGCAAGCCGTTTATCCTGAAACTGCTCAATATGCCACGAAGAGGCGTCGGACTTAGTGTTACTAAATAGTGTATGTGGCCTTAAAAAAAATAAGCCGCCAAAAGTGGCTGACCTTTTTATAAATCGTCTTCTTTTCATTGTATCACAAAATTTATCTTGTCAACACCTGTGTTTCCTGTGCGTTTATCGTAAGCATAAACGGCAATCTCGTAATTGCCTTTCTGTTTTATTGGTAGTATACCTTCAAAAATGTTGCTTTGGCTGGTTAAGGCTAGCTGTACCTCTCCGGTTTTAACCTCTTCTTTTTTAATAATGGCAGTTACCTCAATGGCGTTGGCATCCCAAACGCCACCTTTGGTTATGGGGCAACCGCAGGACATGGTGACACTCGCCCTGAATGTAAGGTTGCCGGCTTTTAACTCTTCCTGTTTAATTAGCTGATGGGTATTTGGGGCAACGAGGTCTACAATAAATCCCGGTATTTCCAATACAATACCTTCGCCGGTGATGTCCTTGCCGGGAATCAGCCATTGCTGCGTGCTGGCCTTGATCTCGGCATTTTTGCGATTGATAGGTGCCCTCACCTCTATATCAACAAATACAGGTTCAGTAAGCTGAAGTTTTGCGTCGAACCTGGCAGTCAGGCTGTCTGTCAGTGCCTGGTAGCGTTGATGCGCAGTTTTCATAAGCAGATCGGTATTACCCGAAGCGCCAGAAGTGATTCCTTTTGCAAGTATTTCGCCACTCAAATGATCGCGAATGACTACGAAGGCACCGCCTATCCCTGTGCCGATATACTTTGCGTCTTTAGCCTTTGCACGGATAACAACGTGTGTTAGCTGTTGTGCAAATAGCAGTGGTGCAATTGCCGTAAAAATCGCCGTTATAGTTAATTTTTTGAACATGTTTTTTTCTTAAAGTTCACTTCTGTCTGTTCTGCTGAGGTATTGCTTCGGTATGCGGTCAAGCACAACATAAATGGAGTCTTTCTGATCGTTCAAGCCGCTTATAACTATGCGTGAATCGCTTGGACGGCTAAATTTCCATACCAGTTTCGGAGGTTCGGGTATATCTTTTTTCTTGCCGCTACCATCCCCGTCTTCGGTGGACGGGCGGTTTTTATCCTGCAAAACAAGGGTGTTGTTTTTATTATTGATGGTGTAATAGAAAAAGCGCCTGCCGCCTGCTATGCCTGCTAATTCGTAACTACGGTCAATATCTTTAGGTGTAGGGGTGCCGTTAGCGAGGGAGATCGGAAACGCTTTATTCACTTTGTATATTAGGGTACTCCACTTTTCCAGTACTACGCTTTGCCATCTTACAGAATCCAAAGGCGAATAGGGGAGTACTTTACCGTTAAGCCTGAACTCGGTAACGTTGTAAAGGCCTGCCGCATTAGGGAGCCCTTTGGTGATTGGTTCCTTCAGCTGACCCACATGGTAATGCACATCATACCTGAGGTAAGCGAATATGACGGTAAATATGAGTACGAAAGCATACTTTGTAGTATAAAAGGCAGTGCGCTGCTTTCTGGTCCGAAGCGGCGGATAGTAATGACGTGGTGTCACATCTTCCTTTTTTATCAGCAATTTCCATAAATAGGGAATATATGGAATCAGTAAAAAGGCGGAGAGTAACACAAAGAAAGAGCTGTAAACATGCACGCCCCCATCATAAGCCAAATTTGCATGGGCGATATTATACAATACGCCGCCTACCAGCACAGCGCCCAGGGCGGCCGTTCCCCTGAAGAAAAGCAGTAAGCCGGCTACTATTTCAACTAATCCCAGCACAATCTCGTACCATATGGATACGCCTACAATCTGCCAGTAAATTTTATAAGTATTGTAGTCGCCAAAGTTGGTATCGAGGTTTGAAATGGATGGATCGGGCATCTGCATCGGGTAAAGCTTCAGAAAACCAAAGGCAATTATGCCAATAGCTATGCGGTAACGGATAGCTACCCGGATCCAGTAATAAGCCTTATCATAGTTAACGATCCGGCGGTTTCGCACAATAAATGTCCATATTCCTGCACCTGCCAGTGCCACCCCGAGCGCTATAAGCCAGGTAATGTACGAGGCCAAGCCCCACCTTCCGCTTTCGTTGGAAATTGTATAAAAGCTGGGGCGGTAACCGGTTAAGCCATTAAGTACCTGAAATACCGTTTTAGAGGCAAAAAGCTTTCCGTACCAATCTGCACTAAGCGGTACAATGAGTTGTATATTGAATATAAGAAATACGCGAAACCAAAATTTTTCTGCTGCCGACCAATGATGTGGCTGCTGTTGGTGTACCCCGGCGCCTGCCGAAGAAACCTCTGTTGCTTGGATTATTGCCATAAGCTTATAGAATGAAATTATCTTAATTAACTAAGACCTTTTTGCGCCGGCCCTTATTTAGCAGGTATTCTTTGGGCAGTTTATTTAACTGAACGTGTAAGCTGCTGTCTGGTCCGGTGCCATCAAGCAGTATTGTTTTTTCATCCGGCCGTGTGATGTGCCATGCTTTTATATCACTGCTGTCATTTACATTTACCAGCTGCAACAGGTCTCCCGCAATATTATACCGGTAAAATATTCTGCCACCGTTACCCTGTGAAGCATATTTCCGCTGTTCATCAGGCTGATAAGTAATCGACGGCGACGAACTGTCTACAGGAATTCGTCTGTTGACACGTATGCTGAGCTCATTCCATCTTTCGAACACTACATCCTGCCAACGGGTGCTGTCCGTTAATGAATAAGGATAGTCTTTGTCATTATATGAGTACTTTGCGACGTCATATACTCCGGCGGCCTTTGGTAATCCCGGGGTATCCGGAAAAGGCCAGTTGCTGTTCTTGTGCGCAGCGTACGTTAGCGTGGTATAAAATACACCAAACAATAGAAACGCTGTCCGGGCTATCCAGGTAAGCTTTTTATTCTGCCGTTCGGGTTGATACTTATCTGCCTTGGTGGCGCGCTCTTTAACCAGCAAATTGTACAGCCGGGGTGCGTCATAGGCAATAATGATAGCTATTATGAACAGCAGGTAAAAGCTATAAAGGTGCTCACCTAATTGGTAGGCGAAGTTTGCCAATACAATATTGATTAGCAGGGAGGCTGCAATACCTGCACCTATTACCGCCGTACGCCTGCTTAGTAACAACAACGCGGCAAATATTTCAATTGCGCCAAGCGTTTGTTCGTAATAAGCAGAAGCCACACCTGTTGACAGGTAATAAAGTTTCCATGGATATAGATCGCCATACGGGGTGTGCAGGTCGCTGATGCTTGGTCCGGGTAATTGTACCGGGATTAATTTGATTACACCGAAACCTAAAAGCGCGAGTGCCAGTCTGTATCGCAAAATAACCCTAAGCCAATAATATAAATTTTGAATGTTTACGGCCCTGCCTTTATCAATAAATGACCATACAGCTGTTATCACAACGCTGGCTACCAGCGCCAAACCCCAGCCTGCGTAACTGCTCCAGCCCCACTGTGCTTTAGTAAAAAAGGTGGGGACTGCATGCGTTAGCTGGAATATATCCTGAAAATGCGGATGAAGCCAGTTGGTGTGCAGTATATGATGGTAATAACCGGCATCAAGAGGTATGGTAAGCAATAAGGCAAATACAAATACCACCTGGAAAAAGCTTACCTCCCACCTGGTGTGGGAGTAAGCGTTAGAGTTAATACTAAGTGTACTCATAGTATGATCATTAATATCCTGGATTTTGGGTAAGATTTGGGTCGTTCAATATCTGAGCATAGGGGATAGGCAGCAATAGCTTGTCTGCGTTGGTTATGCCAAGTACAGCCTGTGCCCGACCGGTTCTGACAAGGTCATACCAACGATGGTCTTCAAAGGCAAATTCGACCCTGCGCTCATTCTCGATCGCGGACAAGAGTTCTGATTGGGTAGTTGCAGAGGTGTTCAACAAACCGGCACGGTTACGTACGGCGTTTAGATCCTCAGCAGCACCGGTCAGGTCATTTGTATGCGCACGGGCTTCGGCACGTATCAGGTATATCTCTGCAAGCCTGATCAGGTAAGCCGGATCGGTACCCGCGGTGCGGTAATACAGCGTTCCGTAGTAGCGGGTTACGTTAGATATTGTTTGCGTCAGGATCAGCGCGCTGCGGTTGCCACCGGTTGCCGGGTCCTGTAGTAAGCTCACTATTGCGTTAGTGGGTGTTACCCATCCCACACCGCCGTTACTGCTGGGTTGCCAGTTGTAGGCCTGCGTGTTGGTTACGTTAGTGTTGTAGTACAGCTCAAAAATAGACTCCTGTGTGTTAGAAGCGTTGTTGGCAAAAAACGCGTTATAGGGGCCAATCAACGAATAACTGTTATCGGCAATTAGCAAACTGGCATTATTGATTGCCGAAGAATAATCCTTCAGATATAACGCCAGGCGTGCATGCAATGCAAAAGCAGTTTTACGCGTGGCACGAACGCGGTTGGTAGTGTTAGGCAACAATGTCTCCGCTTGCGTAATATCCTTTAATACCTGTGCATAAGTATCAGCCAGAGAAGCCCGTTTTTGTTTGGTAATATCTGCAGCCGTTGTAGTAGGCGTAAGTATTAGCTGAACTCCGCCCCATGTGCGAGCCAGGTCGAAATAAGCCAATGCGCGCAGAAAATAGGCTTCGCCCAGTAACTGATTTTTCAATGCCTCAGAAAGCGTTGAACTCACAGGCAGCGACGGCACTTTAGCCAATACGTTGTTGGCGCGGTTGATGACATTGTAAATTGCACCCCATGATGTATTTACCGCACCAAGGTCGGCAAGTACTGCATGATTGGTCAGCTGTTGATTAACCGTTTGAGAGCCTACGTACTGTACGTTATCTCCGCTAAACAGGCCGAGGGTTTGAAAAGTATAACCATAATAGTCGTTAGATTGGAGCTGATTATAAATGCCTCTTACAGCAGTCTGGGCTGAATTGCCATCCACAATGGTCTGGTCATCAGGAGTGGTAAGCTTGGGGTCCACGTCCAGAAACTTACTGCAACCAACGCCGGTTGCCAGCAAAGTTGAAATAATGGCTATTTTAAAGTATATCTTAATTTTCATGATTCAATAATTAAAGCGTTACGTTTAAACCGAACTGAAATTCACGTGGGGCCGGCGGTGTGCCAAAAGATCCCAGGCCCTGAGCATTTGGATTAGAGGTGACGCTCGACTCAGGATCACCGGTATACTTGGTCCATAGCAGCAGGTTAGTGCTTACAAAGTATATGCGTGCACCGCTTAAGTGCACTTTGCTCAATACTGATGCAGGGAGCTTATACCCTAATACCAGTTGTTTTAAACGAAGGAATGAGGCATCTTCAAGGTATCTTGAACTTTGATCGATAGTATAGTTTGTACCTACGGATGTTAATCTCGGTATATCAGTAACATCTCCTGGTTTTTGCCAGCGATTAAGTACGTTGGCAAGTACACCACCGCTGGATGGATTGCGCTCACGGAAGTAACGATTAAGGTTAAGCGCTTTATTACCTGACTGGAAGGTGAAAAGTACGCTCAAATCAAAGTTTTTGTAACTAAAACTATTGTTCAATCCCCCGTAAATTTTAGGATAGGCATTGCCCAAAATTTTGCGGTTTGCCGTTGTAACGGTACCGTTGGCTGCTTGCCCTTCAAATACCGGTGCGCCGGTTTGCGGGTCAACTGACAGTTGGTTATACAACCAGAACGAATTCATAGAATAACCTTGCTGCATAATCACCCAGTCTCGGGTATATTGAGTTATTGGCGTAGGCAGTTTCTCGATGCGGTTGCGGTTCCCTGCAATATTTAAGGTCGACTTCCAGTTGAAATCACTCGTTATAATGTTTGTTGACGTAATGCCCACTTCGTAACCCTTGTTACTGATAGCGCCCTCGTTTGCGTAGTAGCTGCCAAAGCCTGAAGATGATGGAATAGGCTTGAGTAGTAAAAGATCAGTAGTCTGCTTGTCATAAACATCGGCGGTAATGTTTAAGCGATTATTAAAGAAACTTACATCTACACCAATATCCGTTTGCGCGGTACGTTCCCACTTTAAGTTTGGATTACCTAACTGCGCAGGACCTATGCCCGGCAGCGGCGTTCCTGCTACATCAGCATAACTATTTCCACCGTTCCAGAGGCCACGGGCCGCAAAATTGTCTATGCCGGCCTGGTTGCCTGTAATACCGTACGATGCGCGCAACTTAAGATCACTTAACCAACTGTTCTCTTTCAGGAAGCTTTCTTCTTTGATGCGCCATGCGCCAGATACTGCCGGGAAATAGCCCCACTTATTATTGGAGCCGAATTTTGATGACCCGTCGGCACGTAGTGTAGCGCCAATGTAGTAACGGCTTGCAAAGTTGTAGTCAATCCTGCCAAAAAAGGATGACAGCGTGTATTTGCTCCAGTTTTGTGATGCGGTTCTGATTGATGCTGATGAGATTAGCTTAAAGTTATCATTAGCGAATCCCGTGCCTTCAGAATAATTATACTTCAGGATATTACTCTGGAAAGAGTTTCACAGCAAAAAGTTGAAATGGTGATTCCCGAAGTTCTTAACATAAGTAAGTGTTTGCTCATTTATCCAAGTGCTGTTTTGTGTAAGTGCGCTTGTTGCCTGGCCATTTACTGCTTTACCTATACTCGTTTTGCTGTTCCAATAAGCGCCCTCATCGTAATTATCATAATCAAGGCTAAAGGTGCTCTTCAGCTTTAAGCCTTCGGCGAGTTTTAACTCTGCGTAAATGTTGCCTATATAGCGTAAGCTGGTTGTTCTTACGTCGTAATTGTCAATCAGTACATAGATATTATCCGATCCTGTTGCAATGCCGTCATCCCCATATTTTGGTGTGTAGGTAGCAGAACTGGTTGCAGAATTCCAAAGGTTTACCTGCGGACCATCGCCTGTACGTGCCTGGTTACGGTTTGTTTTAGCGAAGCTGTTGGTGAGACCGAAAGAAAGGTTGTTGGTGATGTTCTGATCAAAATTGAACTTTAAGCTTGTACGCTTAAATTCAGGTACTTTAATTAACGATTGCTGATCTGAATAACCCGCACCAACATAGTACCTTGAACGATTGCTGCCACCCTGAATGGAGAGGTTATAATCTTGTACTTTTCCGTGTTGAAGTATGTCTGCTATACGGTCGTAATTGCCTTGTTCTTCGGGCAAGCCGGCACCACCTTCTGCTTTCGGGCGGAATGGTCTTGCTGCAAAGGCAGTTGCATAGGGTGTGCCTTTGTCAACCGCTGAGTTGATATAGTACTCGTTAGCAAGCGTGGCGGTTTCCGGTCCGGTAGCTAATTTCGGAACGGTTTTAGGGTCGGCTTGTACCCAGCCCGCTGTTGCATCCAGCGATATCTTGGTACGATCATTATAATTGCCTCTTTTTGTAGTGATGAGCACAACGCCATTGGCACCTCTCGAACCATAGATAGCGGTTGCCGAAGCATCTTTAAGTATCTCTATACTTTCAATATCAGCAGGATTAATGTCGGTTAAGGGTGAGGTGGTGCGCCCGCCTAAATTGGTAGTTTGTAAAGAGGTGTTGTTAAGAAACACTCCGTCAACTACGTAAAGTGGGTCGCTGCTGGAATTGATTGAAGTAGTACCGCGCACCCTTACAAAAATACTTTCGCCTGGTACCCCCGAATTTGTCAGTACCTGAACACCGGTAGCTTTGCCTTGTAATTGCGCATCAAAACTTGCCACTGGTTGTTTATTGCTTTCGGCAGCATTGATTTTGGCCACTGACCCTGTAAGGTCACTTTTACGTTGCGTACCATAACCCACAATCACCACATCATTCAGCTGGCCTAAAGAGGGTTTAAGTAAAATTGTTACGGGGCTACCATCAACCGTTAGCTCCTGATCTTCGTAACCAATGTAAGTAACGAGTAGGGTGTACGGAAATTTTTGCCCGGTTAGCAGATTAAACGCTCCCTCAACGTTTGCACCCACGGCATGCGTTGTTCCTTTGATACGTATCACTGCCCCGGCAAGCGGTTCTTTGGTGTTAGCATCCAATACTTTACCAAAAAGTTTGGAGTTAATAGTTGGATTGGCAGGCGTTTGCGCGAATGCCGTAATGGACGAGAAAATGAAAAAAAGAAGGTAGGCTATTACCTGGAATTGGGATTTTATAGGGTAATACTTTTTCTTGACATGGATATATATTTCCATATATTTAACTGTTTTGAATTGATAAGAAATTATTGATTGAGACGCGGAATGAGGATCAGGAGGTGATTGGCGTTACGTCTGATCTATCATTCAATCTAATCCGGCAAGGCTTCCTTGCCGGATTTTTTGTTGCAGTTATTTAATACAGCACATAAATTTTAAAGCATGTAAATGTTATTGAATATTGCCTTCATTTGGCAACAGTAAATGTCAGGAGGAGAAGTTTAGCAACAACAACGCTCGAGCCAGGCATAGCGGGCGGCCATGGGGGCGAAATTTTTAAAACGAGCCGATAATAAAAGGTGCATGTTCATTTGCCGTTGCTTCCTTGTGGTAAGAAAATTGTTGTGCTGCACAAGCATGCAGCATTGTTTTGGCAAATATATAATTATCCTACTAAATCTATAGAATAAATATAAATATTATGATCGTTTTTAAAATTTATTGTGTTAAGGATTAAAAAATTTTAAAATGGTGATAAACCTGAATGGAGGGGGAAGACTTATGGTAAAGCGTTAGCAGGGTTTTAGCCTATTTTCATGCGTTTGGAGTATACGTTAGCAGCGGTGCCGGACACACCCAGACCATGTGAGGAAAATACATATTTCAAAGTGCGCGAAGGGGCAAATCACAAATCTGCCCCCGGTTACTTTTGTTGCGTCCCTTACGGAATATAATTGATACCGACGCTGCACCATTGGACGGCGGAGCTGGAGGAGTTAGACTGATAGCATTGCAGTTTATGGAGGAGTACCGTTTGTCTGCTTAATGCTGTAATAATTGTCCGTTTGTATCATCTGGGATTAATGCTAATTTCAATCGGTTATATCTCGTCACGAAGGGCAGCGGCAGCTGCCTTTAACAAAGGTGCGCTTAAGCGTTGTGTAATGTTAGGATTGATGTACTCGAAAAGGATATTTCCTTTTTTATTGAGGATGAATACAGACGGCACCGGTAGCAGTTTATCCACGTTCTTTCCGCCGGATGTTTCAGGTAAGAATTTATCGTAGGCCATTGGGCTTTTAAATGCTATGCCGAAGCGCTTGGCTGCATTCAGGTCCGCATCTGATAAGAGGGTATAAGACAGCTTGCCTTGCAACTTTGACTTGCTCAGGTTTTCGGGGCTGTCGGTACTGATGGCAATAATTTGATAACCCAAACTGGTAATATCACCTTCTATATCCTGTAGCCCGGCTAATTGCTTTGAGCAGTACGGGCACCAACCGCCGCGATAAAATATAAGGATAGTTGGTTTCTCTGCAACCGATCTGTTCAGGTCAAATAGTTGCCCTGTCAGGTCCGGCAGTTTAAGGAGTGGTATCTGCTCGCCAGCAAGCAAGGGACTAATATCTTCCGCTTTTAACGGTACCCCGGCGGTCATGTTAATTGTATCTGTACCGATTGCGGAAGGAGTTACCTGCTGATTATGAAACTCAGGTTTACCGGTAACGGCACTTGTGCCTAATAAAGAAAAGGTAATAAATGCGAAGACGAGCACTGAAATTTTCCATGATGCGTTCAAACTGTTTTTGGTTTTCATAATCGAGTTTTTTGGGTTTAGTCGGGGTAAAACGCATTTCCTTACAGCAAAATGTGTGTTGAGAAATGTAGCGTGTGAACAGTAATTACATCTTAATACAATAAATACTATCGGGCTAACACTGTGCAGGCTTTTATTCGAGCCAACAGGCTATAAAACCAATCTATTATCTACGCGGGATTGCTTTTGCTTATGTTGACAGGAGATTGCATATGTTTAATGGATGCCATGCTTTCTAAGATAGCCATATCATTTAACAATCGCGCTGCTTAAACGCAACATTGCAATGCTATGTGAACTCTCAAGTGCGTTTAATCTTGTCATCAATTGTTTTTTTAAGCTGTTCTTTATAATCATCGTCAAGTTTCAGTTGGCCAACATAATCGGAGGCAAACAGATTTTTTACCATGGCATTGATCAGCACGCTTTGTTTTTCGTAAACGCGGCAAATGTAGCACCCTGCAAGATGGATCTTCAATTCCAGCTTTTCCCTGTTCGTTAGCTCCTCATCCTGTTTCTTTTCGATCAAATAGGTAGCTTTTCTGCAGTTGTAAGCAATTTTTTCCAGATCGGTTTTCAGTTCCTTTTTCATCTTCTTATATCCAGTTTTTTTGCAGACAAGACCTTAGGTTTACTTTTGCACGGTGTATGATTACCCAAAAGTTAGAAGAGGATATACTCAGCTCTTTACAAATCACATCAGTGACTTCCTCATCCACATGTTTCATCGTAAAAACCGCCATCCATAAAGCAGGTAACTTTTGTAAGCACTCCTGAAGAACCTTGTTAAACTCTTTATTGTTCAGCGGATCGTGATCTTCAATGCCAAATGGTGCCGGCCAGTGTTCTCTTTTCCAATTGTTCAGGTCCGGATCAAAAAAATAATCTTCCTTGGCGCTCTGTTGAACTTTTTTTGCGGTGCGTGCTTTTTTTCGGTACATGTCAATCAATTTATACTTAATTATCGCCGTCAACCAGGTTCGTTCGGTACTATCACCTTTGAAGGTGCTTACTTTCTCCAAAGCTGCTAAAAAAGTCTCCTGTACAAGGTCGCGGGCCACCTCCTCGTCATTTAGCCGCCTGTAGGCATACGTATAAAGGTGATCAGCATGCAGAGTTACCCAAAGATGGGGCTTTAACTCATGCGCACTTAGATGAGTTGCGTCTATATCGGTGATAAATTCAGTGTCCATTCTTCCAGGTTAAATTTACATATTTCCCCTTAGTCGAAATGTGATCGGATTCCTTACAAGTAGCCGTAAATTAATAAGCCGATAATTTTAAACACACCAGCCATAAAGGACATAGCTGGTGTGTTGCGGCCTATAGCAAGAATTATTTAAGGGTTACTTTAACAATCCCTGTGATAGCTGGTAATGTTGTAAAGGCGTTTGGATTCGGGACAATTGCTATGGGTTGATTTTCTTTTAAAGGAGTTCCGGCCAGGTTAAACTGCGTAACGCCGGCACCCGGAAACTGATTTATTGCTGTTCCGTTATCGTACAACTGGACAGATGTCGAAATATCACCTTTTTGCGTTGCGTCAACGCCATTGCCTGTGGAGGCAAAGAACCAGTCGTTTGAAAATCCGTACATGGTCGCGATCGCTAAACGGTCGCCTTTGCTTACATTAATCTCCTGTGAGACAATGCCACCCTTTTGTCCGCCTATCTGCGGCAGCAACACTTTCGTTGTTGGCGCAGGCAATACATAAACCGCTTTTATACCTGGTTTGCCTTTCAGATAGGCGGCAAGGGTATCTGCATTGCCTTGCTGTGCCAGGGGCTTTAGTCCCTGACCGCGATCCGCCTCACCTGTCTTATAAATCGGATTGTCGATACCATTGTAAACCACTACCAGAACAGGTGAAAGTGGGGTAAAAATACCGGTAATAGACTTGGCGTATGCACTCAAGGCCGAGTTGTCACCTGCCTCGGCTACGTTAGTTAAACCATTAGCCGTTGGTTCACCGTTGGTGAATAGGGGGTTAGGTGCCAGTAAATTGCCTCCAACAATATAGGATACGGCCCATACGCCAGGGCTTAAAGGCGTTTCATTAGCCGTTCCTCCTGAAATGTTTTCTAAGGTAAGTGTGAAGGTAGAGTTCCCATTATATTTTAAGGTGGCCTTAACAAGTTTTGATGCAGCAAGATAACTGTTGCCCTGAGCATCAGTGCCGGTTACTTCGCTGATGTTTTTGCTTTCGGCCGTTCCGGGGTGGCTTACTGTAACACCCGGCTTCTGATTTAAGCGCGTGCCGTTGTCCCATAATTTTACCTGGGCCGATACATCGCCTTCTATTGGTTTACCGCTATCATCATAAACCTGAATACCTGGATTAGCGGGCGCGAAAAAAAGATCATTGGACGCACCATACATGGTGGCGAAAGACAAAGCTTCACCCTTGGCTGCCGAGAAAGTGATCGTTGCCGATTGGCCAGGCAAAATAAGTGCCGGTGTGCCCGAACCTTGAAAGGTGCCCGATTCAACCAGGGGCTGAGCGTTTAGTACATTTTCTACCGTAATGGTTGTGGATTGAGTGGCCTCTCCGTTTGAATCATTCTTATCTTTTTTGCATGCCGTAAATCCGGCTGATAACAGAAGTGCAAGGCTTCCGATCTTTAATCTGTTCGTGAAAATCATAAGTTAAATTTTACCGTTTGGTCGTCGCGGTTCGCTTTATCTTACATTATTCACAAAAAAGGCTCGGAAGTGACCTTCGTATGACACTCGTGAATTAGTCGTTGAGCATTTTAGGATGATTTGATCAGTTCATATTGTACAATAGCAGTAACCTGAGGGGTGATCAGCTGCACATTATGCGGCACATGTAAAGGTATAGGGAGGTAGTCGCCGGGCATCAACTCAAAAACGTTTGCGCCAACGGTACAGGTGCAACGGCCTTCCAGAATAAAAAAGCTTTCAGCGTAATCTTCATGTACTTCCTCAGGTACATTCACTTTGGTGATGACAAGCGTTTGGCTGATATACTCATCATTGCGTAGCACTTTCCTGAAAATAGTTTCCACGGGCGTATCCGGCATCAGCGGAGCCAGTACTTTTAACCAGCTTAAATGATTAGCATACCTGTCCGTTACGGGAAGGTTGTTCAGGGAAAGTGCTTCCGTTTCAAAACCCAAACGGCCCATCACGTTATTTTTTAGCTTATCCGGCGGCTTGATGGCTTTTAAAGCGAGCAATTCAGGTAAAACGCGTTCAACTGCTTCGCGCTCTGACTGATCGTCGTCATCAAAAAAACCAAAGCTGCCTGTGATCTCCATAATGCAAAATTAACTTAAATTATTGGTTAACAATAAATTGAATTTTAAAGACCAAAAGTTGTTTCGTGCCCTATTTTTACCTGAACGGAACTATAGGACGTAAAGTGTATCCATTAGTTACAGCATTCAGTATTAACGTGATAAGATTACGGCCTGCTTGGTAAGCTATTAGTCGACAAAGCTGATAGAACCTTACAATTTATTTTTATTTTTCTGTAAGGTTTTTACCCTTGCCTCGACTAAATACGCCCTTACTGCAATCTATGGAACTTAAAGATTTGAATAGCGATAAACAGACATTTGACAGTCAGCCACACTTATGGGTTGAGCGGCATGCCGATTACCTGTACAATTACGCTTTTACCCGATTGAGCGATGGTGAATTGTCTCGTGACCTGGTGCAGGAAACTTTTTTAGCAGCGCTGGAAAAGGTGGGCACCTTTAAAGGCGATAGCACCGAACGAACATGGTTAACAGCAATCATGAAGCACAAAATTGTTGACGTATACCGGAAAAGCGCGGCAAAAGGCATAGCGCGGTTTAAAAGTACAGATGGTGAATCGCAGCAGAGGGGCTTTTTTGATCCCGACAACGGTCATTGGAATCCTCCATATTACCCTCAACTTCTGGGTGTGGAAGATAACGACCCGCTAAATAATAAAGAACTGGCCGGCGTGCTGCAGCGCTGCCTCAAAAAGCTGCCCCCACAATGGTTGTCGGTCTTTACGTTAAAACACATCGACGATCACAAAACAGACGTGATCTGTAAAAGCTTAAAAATTTCAGCCGGTAACTTTTGGGTTATTATGCACCGGGCTAAATTAAATTTGCGCGAATGTCTTCAGAAGCATTGGCTTTGAAAACCGTCGGAGTTGCTAATTTAAGAGTGTCGTCAACTCAGTGAACATTTTATTATGACATTATGCAAGGGCTAACTTTAACGCTCTTCCATCCAGTTTAAAAAAGCGTGCGACTTTTCTTTATTAATGAGCAGCTTCTCCGGGGTTTCTATAACCAGTTTAACATATAGCTTTCGCAGAAAGTAATGCTCTACTTCTTTAATGGCTTTAAAGTTGACCAGGTACTGCCGGTTAACCCGAAAGAATTGTTTAGCTGAAACAGATGCAGCAATGGTGTCGAGCGATTGATTAAGCGCATATTCCTGTCCATCGAAACACATTAATGAAGTTGAGTCGTTGCGGATGTAGAAAAAGGCAATGTTGTCCGTTTGCACGGTAGTATACTTTTGGTTTTTAAACACCAAAAAGCTGGTTTTACCGCTGGACGGGTTAAGCCTCGAAAGCAGGGCTTCCAGATCAGGCGATGTCTTCTGCTGAAAGAAGTTTTTAAGCTCGTCTACTTTGCGCAGCGCTTCCCTGATATCGTCTTTAGAAAAGGGTTTCAATACGTAATCAATGCCATTGCTTTTAAATGCTTCCAGCGAGTACTCATCAAAAGCGGTACAAAATACTACCGGGCATGTAATTTTTACTGATTTAAATATCTCGAACGATAAGCCATCTGCCAGCTGAATATCCATAAAAATCAGGTCGGGCTGTGCTGCACCGCTCAGCGCTTCTACCGATTCTTCCACGCTTTGATACTGGCCGGCTATGCGTGCATCTGGTTTAAGGTCTTTAATAATCGTTTCGAGCGATTTTGCCGTCCGTAGTTCGTCTTCAATGATGATTATGTTCATAAATAAGCGGAAGTTTTACTTTAAAAGTTTTTTCGTCGTTAATGATCTCTATGTTTTTCTCGAGCAGATGGCCATAACGCAAGCCAATATTTTTAAGGCCCACACCGGTTGAGCTTACCTCGCCTTTCTTAATCTGCAATACATTTTCTACAACAATGTGCTCATTGTCTTCATAAATGCTGATGTGCAACGGGCGACTTAAAGAAACAACATTATGCTTAATGCAATTCTCGATCAGCAATTGTAATGTAAATGGCGGAACCAGTGTTTTTAAGGTATTGTCGGTTAGCCGGCTGGTAAAGGTAAATCCTCCATCAAAGCGTGCTTTTTGCAAAAACAGGTAGGCGTTAACAATTTCCATCTCTTCGCCTAAATGTATCAAGTCCAGTTTGCGGCTCTCTAACGTAAAACGGTAAAAGTTTGATAGTTTTAAAATAAAGTCTACCGAATCTTCATCGCCCGTCTCAACCATGGCTTTTAATGTGTTCAGGCTGTTGAATAAAAAATGTGGATTGATTTGCTGCTTAAGCAATTCATACTGTGCAGCAAGGTTGTCGCTTTTAATGCGCTCAAGTTCCATGCTTACATGCTGGTTCTCATAATTCTGCTGCATTAGGGTTAAAAACATATAAAATATAAGGTTTATGAGTATGCCACGCACCTCTACCATTAGCATGGTCGGGCCGAAATTAATGTGCGACAGGATAAGCTGTTGCACCCACGCCAAACCGAACATTACCACTAAACCAAACATCAATGAGCTGAGCAGCTTGGTATAAGAAATGCTTTGCTTGCGATTTTTTTCAGGGTTATGCCGAAGCATGAAGATGTTAAAATACCACATGAGCACCGCGAACGAAGCTGTAAGCGCTGCGTTTACAACTGCCTCGGGCAGATTGAACTGATGCGATGCCAATTGTGGCACGGATGACAGCAGGCCCAAAGTAATGGAACTTACCCAAATGGTGGCGTGGGATATATGGAGCTTCGGTTTTTTCATTGATACAACTTACATAAAGCGCAGTAGTAATTCTTTTGCTATGCTAAGGTATTGGTGAGGATTGATTTTTCCCAAATCAAATAGCCCAATCAGGACATATTAGAAACTCAAATGGACAAAATAAGGGCTGACGCTAAATTAAATTTTATTTAACAATTTTGTTTAACAAAAAAGATTAAGCGTATATTTGCACCGGAATGAGTATTACGATAAGTGCTTTAGGATACAATCATCCAGATAAAGAACGGTTATTTGAACAACTTACCTTTACTGTAAAACAGGGGAGAAAAGGCCGCCCTGGTGGGCAATAACGGTGCTGGAAAGTCTACTTTGTTACAGATAATTGCAGGAATATTACAACCATCCGCAGGCAGTGTTTTTACTTCATCAGTGCCATGGTATGTACCACAGCACTTAGGCCAATATGATAACTTAACCATTGCATCTACATTAAAAGTTGACAAAAAGTTAGCTGCCATTGAAGCAATTGACGAAGGCAGTAGTGATGAGCAACACTTTAACGACCTGGAAGATGACTGGGAGATAGAAGGCAGAGTGACTGCAGCTTTAAGCAAATGGCACTTGGGGCACCTGTTGCCAACCCAGCTAATGGCTGACCTGAGCGGAGGCGAAAAAACCAAGGTATTTATTGCGGGAATTGACATTCATGCGCCTGAAATCATTTTGCTTGACGAACCTTCCAATCATTTAGATATGAGTGCCCGAGAACAGTTATACGAGTTGATCAGCAGCACCAAGGCAACTTTACTGGCCGTAAGCCATGACCGTACGCTGCTTAACTTACTTCCCGAGACTTTGGAATTAAGCCCTTTTGGCATAGAACTTTACGGCGGCAATTTTGATTTTTACCGGGAACAAAAAGCGGGTAAGGTAAATGCCTTGCAGAATGAACTGCATGAACAATCGAAAACATTAAAGCAAACTCAGCAAAAAGCCCGTGACGTGGCCGAAAAGCGGCAGAAGACAGAATCGCGCGGACAAGCCAAGGGCAAATCCGGCTCGTTACCGCGCATTGTTGCCGGCGGTTTAAAAAGCAAAGCCGAAGCCAGTACGGCTAAAGCTTTGGATGTACAAGATGAAAAGTTAACAGCCATCAGCGAAAGCATCAGGCAAATTCGCGGACAGATACAGCAATATCAGGTGCTGAAAATAGACATTGGTTCGTCCGATATCCACCAAGGCAAGTTATTGGTGGATGCCGTTAATCTTACCTACAACTTTGGTAACGGAACGCTATGGCAGCCGCTTACATTTCAGATACGTTCGGGCGATAGGGTACGTATTAAAGGCAATAACGGCGCTGGTAAAACTACTTTGCTAAAGTTAATCACCGGCAAGTTATCAGCAACAGTTGGTAACATCATCCAGGCAGATTTTACCTCCCTGTACCTTGATCAGGACTATACACTCATTAATCCTCATTGGTCTGTTTATGAGCAGGTCCAACACTACAATAGCCGCAACTTGCAGGAACACGAGCTTAAATCGCTACTCATATACTCTCAGTTTGAGCGCAACTCGTGGGATAAGAAATGTGAGGTGTTGAGCGGAGGCGAAAAAATGAAACTTTCACTTTGTTGCCTTGCAGTGAGCAATCATACACCTGACATGCTCATTTTAGACGAGCCCACCAACAATCTCGATGTAAAAAGTCTTGATGTACTTACCGCAACCATTAAAGATTTTAAAGGAACATTGGTGGTAATATCACATGATCAGTATTTTATTAATGAGATAGGGATTGATCAGGTTATTGAGGTTAAAAGAACAAATGATAGTTATGCCAGCTAAAGACACCGGCACAGAACAACTAATTAAAGCAACCGCCAAACGCATTTTCTTTGCCGAAGGTAAGCTGCATGCAACCACACAGGATATTGCCAATGCGGCGGGCGTTAACCGTGCGGCGCTGCATTATTATTTCAGAACGAGGGATCAGCTTGTAGCTGTAGTTTTTAAAGAGTCCATGCTGGAACTAAGCTTGCGTTTAGGTGGGGTGATGGATTCAGAAAAACCGCTTAAGGAAAAGGTGGAAGTTTTAATAAATGTTTTTATGGACGAAATGTCCATTTATCCTTACCAGGAAACCTTTATGGTTACGGAGATAAACTCGGCCGGGCAAGATCTGGTATTTGGTATTGAGGAAGGCCCGGTAGACAAATTCCTGAAAGAAGTTGAACGGGAAATGCAGGCAGGCACTATTGAGCAAATGAACCCTAAACATTTTTTGATGAACCTGTTCTCCTTATTATCATATCCTCTTATTATGGCACCGTTGTACCGCCAGTTTTTTAGGATGGGTAAACATGATTTTGATCAACTAATTGCCGAACGCAAGCAACTTATCAATAAAATGATGTTTAAATAAAAAACGGAAGCCGGGTCTTGATCCATGCTTCCGCTTTAAACACTATTTACACCAATTAAACGGCGACGTTAATTTCCACATTGATATTGCCACGTGTGGCTTTTGAATACGGACAGGTCTCATGCGCTGCCTCTACTACCGTTTTGGCTTGCTCGGGCGTTAATCCGGGTAGGCTTACGTTAAGGCGTGCCTGTAAGTAAAAGCCACCCTCGCCGGTACCCAGATCAACTTCTGCATCAACAGCCAGGCCGACAGGCAAGGGGATTTGCAGGCTTGTGGCGTTATGCCTCATGGCGCCAATAAAACACGCAGACCATCCAGCAGCGAACAATTGCTCAGGGTTAGTGCCGGCACCTGGTCCGCCCGGCGTTGACAGGGCAATGTTCAGGCGGCCATCATTGCTGTTTGCATTACCTTCGCGACCGCCGGTAATGTGTACTTTGGCGGTATATAATACCTTGGTTATTTCAATATTGGCAGCGTTCAAGCTGTTTATTACTTTCTGATTTTCCATTTTATTTAAAGTTTAATTATGTGTTTTTTGTTGAAGATTATTTGGCTAAACTATCCGCTTCAATAATTGCATCTGCAAAGGCCTGTGGTGCTTCCTGCGGCAAATTATGACCGATGCCTCCTTTAAGCGTATGGTGAATATATTTACCGGTGAAGTGCTTGGCATAATCTGCCGGAGCAGGGTGAGGTGCACCGTTTGCATCGCCTTCAAGGGTTACTGTTGGTACAGTAATAGCAGGAGCCAAAGCCAATTGTTTTTCCAGTACATCATATTTTGGCTCTCCTTTGGCAAGCCCCAGCCTCCACCTGTAATTATGGATCACGATGGCTACATGATCCGGGTTATCAAAGGCAGCAGATGAGCGGTTGTAATCGGCATCGCTGAATTTCCAGTTTGGCGAAGCGGTTTGCCAGATCAGCTTGTCAAATTCTTTGGTATTGGCCGCATACCCAGCTTTTCCACGCTCTGTAGCAAAATAATACTGGTACCACCAGGCTTGCTCTGCTTTTGGCGGCAGCGGAGCTTTGTTGCCCTGCTGGCTGCCTATCAGATAACCACTTACCGATACCAATGCATTAACACGCTGCGGCCATAACGCGGCAACAATATCGGCAGTGCGCGCACCCCAATCGAAGCCGCCCAAGGTTGCTTTCTGTATGTGTAGTGCATCCATTAAGGCAATTACATCTGCAGCTAATGCTGCCTGCTGCCCGTTGCGTATTGTTTTTGGTGAAAGGAAGGTGGTGCTGCCGTATCCTCTTAGATAGGGTACGATAACGCGGTAACCGTGCGCAGCAAGCAAAGGTGCAACTTGTGCATAGCTGTTGACGTCGTACGGCCAACCATGCAGTAATATCACCGGCTTGCCGTTGGCTGGCCCAACTTCGGCGTAGCCCACATTGAGCACGCCTGCCTTTATCTGTTTAATTTCTGTAAAAGCGGTGTCAGGTGCAGTTGTTTGACGATTATTGAGTTGACCGATTATAGGTTGCGCCTGTAACAGATCAGTGCTGCTTAACAGTATAACGGCGATTATGATAGCGGCCGCAATAATAAAAATGCGGCGGCCGGTAGTTATGTTTTCTTCCATGGCAGTTTGATAATATTAGTGTGTTGGTGATATTAATTATGCTCTTTCGTAATTGTAAACCGGTTGTTCAGCACCGGCTTTAATGTAAGTAGCCGGGTAAAGTTTTCTGAACATCAGGTAGGTGATAGATATTGCGGTGAAAGCAACAATGGCGTCTACAGTAGGAGCAAAGCCAAGCACAGCCAGCTTAGAGAAGAATGCAAAGGTGATATCGAAAAAGATGCCTGCAAACACCCACTCTTTAAGGCGAAGTAAGCGGTTGGGCGTTAGTAATACGGCTATACCGGCAAGTTTAGCTACACCAAGTATGTAGATGAAGTGCGAAGGATAACCAAGTTTAACAGTGATGTCCCAAACGATAGGGTTTCTGGTAAGTTCGAAGAAACCGCTTGCGCCAAACCAAAGTGAGATAAAGATGGCACCTGACCAGTAGATTGTTTTTGATGTTTTTAAGTTCATGACGTTGTTTTGTTTTTGATTGTTGACACAAAGTTGTAGCAAAACAGGCCGCGTCATGAGTGGATAATAGTTGAACCGGACATATGAAACCGCCAGTCAGACATTTGGTGAATTGAGCGCCGTTGATAGGAACAAAAAAAGCCTTTCTGAATAGAAAGGCAAAACAGATTTATTCTAAAATCAATCTGTTTTAAGTCGTTGCCGGTGCTCTTTTCCCCATTTTATCATATGTAATATTATGTCTGCAAAGGAGTGGCAATAATCACTGGGCGAATATTCAACCATTACGGGACTGGTAGGGGTTACCGTGCGCGTTAAGAGTTTATTGGCCTCCATATCCTTCAACTCGCGGGACAGCATGCGGGTGGTTATCCCAGGTATGCTCCTTTCAATTTCCCTGAAGCGGCGGTTGCCATTACATATAGAATTAATGATAGGCAGCCGCCACTTGCCGCCAATTACATAAATTGTATCCTGCAAAGCCTGAATTTCTTCCTTTTGGTTGCGTGGCTCTGATAGTACTTCTTTTACTAATTGCTCATCCATATTGGTATACTCTGTGATACTGGTATCAAAATTATATCAAAGATACTCTAGGTTTGCAGAAATAAAATCAAAGTCATGAAAAATTTAGAAAGAAAAATAGCCGTGGTTACCGGTGGTAACAGCGGTATTGGTTATGCAGCAGCTCGGGAGCTAAAAATACAAGGCGCAAAGGTCATCATCACCGGTCGCAGGGCAGACGCTGTTGATACCGCAGCACAAACGTTAGGAGTAACCGGTTTAGTAGCTGACCAGGGGAGTGTGGATGCCATTGAGCAATTAGCGTCTACTGTGAAAGAGCAGTTCGGTAAAATAGACATATTGTTTATTAATGCCGGGGTTTTAGGTGGTGCTGATATTGAACATGCCGACGAAGCTACATTCGATCATGTGATAGGTATCAATTTTAAAGGGGCATTTTTTACTTTGAGCAAATTTATTCCTTTGCTTAACGACGGCGCCTCGGTAGTTTTTCTGTCTTCTAATACGGCAAGCATGCATGGCGCAAATGCTTCTATCTATTCCTCCAGTAAAGCTGCTATAAATTCGGTAATGAAAGCAGCTGCCATTGAACTTGCGCCGCGCAAAATACGTGTCAACTCAGTAAGCCCTGGTCCTACCCAAACAGAGATATTGAACAAGCTAGGGCTGGATGAAGCTGCTCGTAGGGGCTTGGATGATTGGATGATAGAACGCGTGCCGTTAAAGCATTTGGGTGAAGCCGAAGATGTAGCTAAAATGGTTGCCTACTTCAGCAGTGATGCCGCCAAATTCATCACCGGTGCAGAAATTATTATGGACGGCGGCATGAGCCTGTAAGCGAAATGTTCGTCGCTTGAATTTCGGGGTTGACCGGCTGTTGTGTCCGGCTCAGCCCTTTTTTGCTCATTATAAGACACTACAGCAGATAGTTTTGTATCAAAGCAAAAAATCCAGAACCATGAAAATGATGAAACTCTTAGCCGTAGGTGCCGCCGTTGTACTCGTGCTTACTTCAGCAGTATATGTAAACCAACATCAGGCTGCCAAACACAAACCAGTTAACTTTAATACTGGCAATGGCTTTGCGGTGCTCGAACTCTTTACCTCCGAGGGGTGTTCCAGCTGCCCGCCTGCCGATGAACTGATGAGCCGAATACAAAAAGAGGCCGGCAATAAACCTGTTTATGTGCTGGCTTACCATGTTGATTACTGGGACCGCCTGGGTTGGAAGGATGTTTTTAGCAATCCCGGCTTTTCCAAAAGGCAGTACTGGTACAATCGCAAATTCACCAGCCAGGTCTATACCCCGCAACTTATCCTTAATGGTAAAACAGAGTTTGTGGGGTCAGACGAAGGGCAGATCAGAACTGCTGTAACTGCTTCGCTAAATGGAAAGTCTGCCAGTGAGCTAATCTTGCAGGCACGTCAGACAGGTAGCGCCTTGCATATGACCTATGAGGTGGAAGGCCGGCCAGTTCGAGGTAACCTCGTAGTAGCTTTGGTACAAAAACATGCAGTAAGCCAGATAAAAGCGGGTGAGAATGACGGCAGAACGCTAACACATGTACAGATTGTTCGCGAGTTTCAAACGTTCGCTTTAAATCCGCAAGGGCAGGGTACCAAGGATATTTCTATACCGACCGAATTCAACACCAATGACTGGGAGATCATCGGATTTATACAAAACCCGGATACCGGAGAAATAACGGCCGCGGCTAAAACATTGGTTTCGTCAGGTTCTGCTGGTCTTTAATATAAATAGTAACTCCGATTTAGAAATCAGCTTATAAAAAAGTCAGTCGCCTTCGGTTGCCCGATAGGTGGACTGACTTTTTTATAAGCTCGTTTTTCATGCCTTCACTTGGAGGTATCAAATACCGTAAGTACCGGTTAACGCTTTGTGTTCTATACTTTTTGCAAACAGCGGTGTTTCTTCATGATTATGCACATCTGATGCCGCGGAAGTTTTGCAGCTGTATGTACACAAAGACAACTCAAAAATTATACGCGCCGAAAAAGAGTTGAAAGCCTTTAAAAAAGTTTATCTAAAGCCTAACGAAAGTAAATCGGTGTCCTTTGTTTTAGATAAGAGTGCGTTTCAGTTCTTTAACGAGAAAAGTAATACTTGGCAAACTGAACCGGGCCGTTATACGCTTATGATAGGTAATTCATCAAGGAATATTTTAAAGACCGTTGACGTTTCATTTTAGGTGTATGTAGCGTCATATCTAGTACTTTCTAAAGTGAGCGTGCTTGTTTATATTCGTTCGTGCAAAGCATGGACCCGCTTAGAAAACATATAGAAGAGATTGTGCCGTTAACCGATGAGGAGTTTGATCATTTGCGGGCATTTTTTTCTTTAAAAAAAGTGCGTAAGCACCAGTACCTGGTAAATGAAGGCGATGAGGTAAAGTTTGAGTACCTTGTTCTGTCCGGTATTTACAAGGTTTTTTATGTTGATGAACAAGGAAAGGAACATATAGTTCAGTTTGCAAAAGCTGGTTGGTGGATGTCTGATTACGAAGCCTTTTTTAAGCAGACCAGGGCTGCTATGTTCATAGAGTGCCTGGTTGCAGGTGAGGTATATTGTTCAACCCTTGCATCGCGCGAGCAATTGTCTAAAGAGTTGCATCAGATGGAACACTTTTTCAGGGTGAAGCTTACCAACGGCTACGTGGCTCAGCAACAACGCATCAAACTACTGCTTTCCAGCACCCCGCAGCAACGCTATAGTGCTTTTGTAAAATTATATCCGGACCTGTTGCAGCAGGTGCCAAAAAAGTTAATCGCCGAGTACCTGGGCGTGAGCCGCGAAACGTTGAGTCGCTTGTACGCTGGTTAAATAGTGTGATCCGGATCACACAATAATAGTGATTTGCTTCCTCACGCTGACCTTCTTTTTCGGCGCAAATTTGTACTGTAATCATTAATTAAAACAAGCTTACAGTCATGAAAAAGAAAATTTTAATCATCGTATCAAACGCAAACGCTATCGGCCCGCATAACAGAAGGACCGGAACTTTTTTACCCGAAGTAGCACATCCTTATGCGGTGTTCAGCGAAGCTGGCTGTGAAATTGACTTTGCCAGCCTGAGCGGTGACACCCCATACCTGGACGCGCTGAACCTGGCTGACGATAAAACTGAGCGACGGTTCTTATCTAGTGAACGGCAAAAATATAGCCTCTTTTACAACCGCCGAGGAAGATAATTACGCCAGGGCCGATGTGCCGTTTGATCTGGAAAGCGCATTAACTGCACAGGGCGCTATATTCCATGCGGCCGCCCCATGGTCTGCCAATAGTATTGCAGACGGTAACCTGGTTACCGGCCAAAATCCAGCATCAGCCAAAGGAGTTGGCGAAAAAATAGTTAATATATTAACAACTAAAATAGCTTAAATACCATGAACACAACCACCATACACGTGTTTGCAAAATGGCAGGTTAAAGAAGGGCAGACAGCGCAGGTCCTTGCCCTTCTTAAAGACGCTGCCGAAGCAAGCCGTAAAGAAGAAGGCAATTTATTTTATGATGTGCACCAAAGCATTAATGATCCGCGTACCATTATTCTGTTTGAAGGCTACACGGACGAAGTGGCGCTTAACGAACATCGCAATTCGCCGCACTTTCAAACGATAGTTATCAGCCAGATCATTCCCCTGCTCGAAAGCCGGGAAGTAATTTTAACCACACCGCTTACCTGAGGAAAGCGATCTGATTTTGCAATGGCGAAGTTGCATAATATCCGTCTTGTTCAGCAGGATTTTGCTCCTGATTAAGTAGCAAAAATAGTTGATAAATGACCTTAGCAAGGCGAAATGGCTGTTGGAATACGACAAGTCATTTTAAAGTGATATCCACCGGTTGGCCAATATTGACCACCTTGTCAAGTAGCAATTTACCCTGCTGAACGACGGTAACCTTAATTCTCTTTTTGACTCTGACGACGCTTATATTGAACGAGGTACCAAATGCTTTAATCTCTTTAATATCCACATGATCCCATCCATCGGGCAAATGTGGTTTAAGCGAAAATTTATGGAAGCCGGTTGGCTCTAAACCGAGCACCCCTTCAGTGAAAATGCGGCAATACAAGGCACTCTCTGCGGACAAATGAGCCATGTTATTTTCGGGCCATGCCTCTACTGCGTAAGGCACACGGAAACCAGTAAGGCGAGTTTGTGAGTAAGACATTAGCCTGTCCAGGCTCTTGTTAGCTTCGCCTGCTTTGAAAGCTCCTCTGAACGCATATAACGTTCCGCGATCCCAAAATACTTGCTGTGTGCCGTCTTTATTGCCACCCTCAGTAAGAACACCATTGGCAGACCATAGGTAATTAAATAACGCATCCAAAGTGCCTTTTTTTCGCTCATTTATACCTGCCACTAACGGTAAACATATCCAGCTGCGTAGGGTAGTGTTTTCCTTGTAGTATTTGTAAGTTTTTAATCCGTTCATGTCGGCACCAAAATATCGCTCAATGCTCTCCGACAGTCGTTTAGCTCTTGCCTTAAAATCGTCGGCTACTGTATTAGGCATATTCATAGCTTCAGTAAGCCGTGCTGCCTGTACCAGAGCTCCATAATAAAGTGATGATGTAGACAGATTGGCCTTGCCGGAAGGGAAGCGCCCTTCCAACTCGTCACTTTCTGAAGCTACGACTCCATCGTTATTCAGGCGTTTGCTGCAATAATTCAGGCACCATGATACTAGAGGCCAAAGTTCCGTTGCCTTGTCTTTATCGCCGGAGGCCAAAAGGAAATGCGTAGCCCCAAATGCAATCATTGCAGCGTCTCCACGGTCATACTCACCAAAGGGAAAGCTCACATTCATTTCAAACGACGCCCAAATTTTGCCGTTATCTTTAGGGATGTTATTTTGAAAAATCCGGTAGGCATTCATGGCAGCAGTAATGCCGTTTTGATAACCGAGGTAAGAGAAAAAAGGCCCGCTGTATTCTAACTGGTCATTAGCCCAGATGCCTGCATAATAATTACCTCCGCCGGGCGAATGTACAAGACCCAGTTTAGACAGGAAAATACTCTCTGCCGCCCGAATTTTTGAGAAGTAAAACAACGTGTTAATCGTTTTGTCGGGCGTGTTCAATGCCATATTTCGGGATATCGTATCCAGAAAACCATTCCGCTGGCGCTCTGCGCGCTGCCATGATATATTAGTTAAACCCTCATTGTTAAGTGCGGCAGCGTAATATATCGCAAATTGGTATTCCTGGCCGGGGCTTATGTCAACAGTTGATGCGGAACTGTTAAATATTCTCCGGCGATATTCGCCATTCCAACCGGCTTCCTGTTGTGAAAATTCAGTGGCGCCAATATTCAGTTTTTTTACAGTATCGCCGGTATTTGTTAAAGTCCATTTTTCTATGAACACACGCTCCTTCATAGATGGGAAAAAGGTCCTTACCAATCTTAAACCATCCCGCTCACCGAAGTGGAAGCTAATTTTACCGTTGATACAAACGGAATCTAGCCTGCCGGCCTCAAATTTCTTTTGGCCCGAGGTAATTGTCGGTAGCATATCGTCCGTGTACTGGTCACGCAAGTGAGCGCGATAGATAGACTCATTGGATTTAGTAAATTTTCGCAATTGCGGAAATATAATGTCCCTGGTTATTTCTACTTGTTTTTCAGCATTTACTTTGTAGCTGATTATACCTGATACTCGCTGACCAGACATTTCTATATTATCACCATGCGGAAGTCTTTTCTCGGTAGCCAGGTTCCAAGTGATGCTTTGATTTTCGTTTACCTTCCAAAATATTTCGTTTTGATATTTAAAGGTTTGTGCGTTTACTTCGCTGTAACACATTGATAGGTAGACTATAAAGGTGCTTAAAAATGCCAGGAACCGCGAAGGCTTTATGTGTTTTTTGTTACAAGTAATTGTTTCCAAGAGGCTGAGTTTTTGATCCAAGAGTGCAAGTCGCCACGGCGATTGTAAATATTACAATATGCGAAAGTTCAACCAAATGAGGTTGAACTTTCGCATTAAAAATCGTACTGCGGGGTAGGGTTGATGCTTTTCCCGGAGTAAGTTATTGTGATAAGGTATTAATTTTAAAACGCGCCTATCTCAGCCATATTAGAAAATTGCTCTCCGTGCGTTGTAACAATAATAAACTTCAGGTAGCGAGCGTCAACAAAATCAGGCAGCCATATTTTTTGCTGAGATTGTATAGCCTGCAAATGTATGCCGGCAGCTTTATGCCATTGTGCATTATCTAAGCTGTAGTGTATTTCGACCGAATCTGCTTTTCCGACAGTACCGCTGGCTTGTCTTTGTATAAAGTTACAGCCGTGGAGGGTGTTAATTGTGCCCATGTCTATGGTAAGATAATGTGGTAAAACCGCTGTGTTACCCTTCCATTGCGAGTGCCAGAAGGTGTTAATGTCATTATCAAATGCGAAAATTGCCCTTCCGTTGTTCGGTCCTTCTCCTTCCGCTTCCTGTGATGAGAAGCCTATTACCGACCAGCCGGAACGGTTGTAGTCGGGGTAATTCGCAATATCAGGCTCCGATCTTACCACAAAATAGGTGGTTTGCAGGTTTGGGTTGATTTTATAATCCGACTGTATGGTTACCGGTATCAGGTACGTTTTGAAAATCTTCAAAGCACTATCGCCAACAGTTTTAATAGTTATTTTAAGCGGTTCAGTTGCCGAAGTACCTTTTTTGATTACAGCCTTGGTGCCGCTTAATATAAACGATCCGGCAGGTGGTATTTCGTAATTGGTATTGTTTGCCAAATTGTAAGCTGCTAACTTATCCGCATCTAAACTAAAAGACACTTCAATGTCAGATGCAGGCGTATTTCTGCCACCAACATTGGCGCCATAAATCAGTACCTGCTCTTCCGGCTGAACCAGCAGTGTTTTGCTGACGGCACCGTTTACCGCTTGAGGCATATATAACTGGTAGTATTGCGATTCATCCTGATCGGGCAAGACTACATCGTTTTTACACCCCTGTATCATATAACAAAGGCCTGCGAGCAGCAACGCTTTATAAAATGTGGGATTTTTCATTGTTTAAAATTTTTAATTACCAGGATGGGTTTTGGACAAGTTTTCTGTTTCTGTCAATTTCATATTGGGTAATAGGCCACCAATAGTAAGATGGTCTGAAAATATGCGGCGTGGCTATAGGCACACGTTTATAAAAGTCATTCCCGTCTTTACTAATGTCCATACCATGTAATATGCCCATAACTTGCGGGGCAATTTTCCATCGTCTGATGTCAAAGAAACGATGTCCCTCAAAGGCTAACTCTACCCTGCGTTCGGCACGAATTTTTGCGCGCATTTCAGCCTGTCCTGCTGGTATTGGAACTTGGTTTGCACCCGCACCATAGGTTGGAATGCCTGAGCGCTCTCTGATGGCATTTAAATAAGTGAGTACTTCTGGCGAGCCGGGCTGATACTCGTTCAGGGCCTCGGCATAATTAAGATAAATTTCGCCGAGCCTGAATAGTATCAATACTCTAGACTGTACCTGTCCGTTTCCGCCAGAACCTGCATTGGTTTGCCGGCCGACATTTTTTCTGTTAAGGTAGCCTGTTTTTGAGAAATCCGTGGGATGCCCGTTCCTGCCATTCGGACCCGAAACGAAAAATGATATCGCCGCCGGGGAGTTCATATTGCCGCCCTGCCAGATGCTATTGTTAAATGTTATAGCATGGTAAAAACGAGGTTCGCGGTTGACATACATATTATAAACCGAAACACCGTTCACGTTAGTAAAACCAGACTCAGAATACAAAGATGATTCTGATGGCAACAGACCATCAGACATAAAATAAGCATCAACAATTTCCTGGGTAGGGGCTATACCGTTCCACCCGCCGGCCTGGCGTGGCATGCTGTGTACATCCCATTCCTTTAAATCGTTTGACTTTCTTACAAAAATCTGTTCCGAGTTCCAGCTGTTGAAAAATATACCGTCAAGTGATTTGATCGGGTCGCCACTAGGGTCTTTGTATAGTGAATATACGCCCAAATCAATTACGGCCCTGGCAGCATCAGCTGCTTTTTTCCACTTTTCAGCATCATAGTTTTGTGCAATAAGCTGCTTTCCGTCGGTGTTAGTAAATGAGGCTACATCTTTGTTGCCATTGTATTGCGGACTTGCCGCGTAAAGCAGAAGTCGAGACTTAACGGCAAGGGCAATACCCTTTGTTATGCGCCCGTACTCTGCATCGCTTGCCTGGCCGTTGCGCAGCGGCTGAATAGGAAGTACCTCGGCGGCCTTGTCCAGCTCACTTACAACGTAATCAACACATTCATCGAAAGGGCTTCGTGGTATTTGCATATCGGCAGCTTGTGCATCTGGTGGTGTTACATCTTCACCCATAAGCACTACAGGGCCATATTGTTGCATAAGCAGGAAATAGAAGTACGCACGTAAAAATCTGGCTTCTGCCTGGTACTGATCTATAAGCTGCTGGCCATTTTGCGCCCGTATCTCAACATTCTCATTAATATGGTTTATAAAATAAGTTGCTGATCTTATGCCCTGGTAATATCTGCCCCAGCGATCATAAAGCACATTAGATGGGTTTAAATTCCCAATGTTAATTTGATAGTAACCATAAGTTGTCCAGGTAAAGTCTGCTTCATCAGCGGTGCTTACCCACGGCATAGCATTTTGAGGATGCGTATCGGGTGGAATAAAGCTGTAAACATTTGCAAGGAACTGTTCAGAAGAAGCCTTTTTTCTGAATACTTCCTCGATCGTAATCCGGTCATTCGGAACCTGGTCGAGGAACTTTTTACATCCTGAACTTAGCATACCGATCAAAAGAATCGGTATAACGAGTAATTTTATTTGTCGATTCATAATAGTATTAGTTAAGGGATCAAGAGGTTAAAATGAACATCTTAAACCCAGGTTATAGGTTTTAAGTAGCGGATACTGCGCGCCTCTGCCATCGCCTAATTCCACATCCCACATTTTAAAATCACTGATAGTAAGTAGGTTGTAACCTATGGCATAAATGTTCAGGTTTGATACACCTATGCGGGATAACCATGCCTTTCCGGAAAAATTATAGTTCAGTTCCACCGTTTGCAAGCGCAGGAACGAGCCGTTTTTTGTCCACCATGAGCTGGTTTCATAGTTCATGTTATCATAACCATATGTCAGCCGCGGATAAACCACGTTATTGCTTGGGTTTTCGGGCGTCCAGCGGTTAGTAATATCTTTAAGAAGGTTACCGCGCTCGCCGCCAAGCCTGAAAGGTTGAAAGCCATCGCCGTTAAGCAGAACATCCACATTGCTTATGCCTTTGAACCATGTTGCAAGCGACCAGTTTCTCCACTTTATAGTGGGACCAAAGCCATAAACTATTTCCGGAATGCTGCCATAACCTATAGGTGCCTGATCATAAGCGTTAATTTTGCCATCGCCGTTGAGGTCTTTGTACTTTATATCGCCTGGTTTATTTACACCGGTTTGATAGGGGCTGTTCAGCACATCTTCTTCGGATTGATAAAGGCCGTCGGCAACGTAGCCGAAACGCTGGCCAAGCTTGCGGCCAATGCGCTGCTGCCACGGAAAAGGCCATGGCGCTTCAGCGTCATTTATAACAATGGCACGGTTCCAGTTGATGTTACCACGGATGCCGATATTGAAACTGCCAACCTTTTGCTGATAGTCTATCGTAGCATCAACACCGGTGTTGTTTACCTGGCCTATGTTGGCATAGGGCAAATTAGGTATACCAACAGACAGAGGCACATCTCCGCGTTGTCTGAAAATTCCTGTACGTATTTCGCGGAACACATCAGCAGTTACAGACAATGCATCTTTCAATGTTCTTAACTCAATACCTGCATTGTACTTGTTTGCACGTTCCCATGATACATCTACGGCATAATCACCGAAGTTTAACCCGCCGATATCATTATTGATATTGTTTTGCCCGTAGCTGTATCCACCCTGGTTGGTTATGGTGCTGATGTAAGCAAAACGTCTGCCGCCTATATTGCTGTTACCAACTACACCGTAAGAGAATCTCAATTTTAAAAATGAAATGGCATCTCTTACAGGCTCAAAAAACTTTTCTTGTGAGGCAACCCAGCCCAAGCCAAATGATGGGAAAAAGCCGAATCTCTTGTTAGGGGCGAATGTTTCGGAACCATTGTATCCAAAGTTTGCTTCGGCCAGATACCGGTTGTCATAGGCATAAGTAACCCTGCCTGCAAGCCCCATGTATCTGAAGGGTATGGAGCTTATAAAGTCTCCTGCAAAAGCTTCTACTCTGTCAGACTGGTTGTAGAGTAACATGCCCGTAAAATCATTTTTCTTGAAGCTTTTGGTATAGTTTATAGCACCTTCAAGGTAAAATTGCCTGCTTCCTCCGTTATTTCTGTCGTAACCTAAATAGTTAGTACCTATCTGAGTTTGCTCAAATGTTAGTTCACCGTTTGCGTCACGCCCGGTAGCCAGAAAGCTATCAACGGTTTTGGTACGTCCGAGGCGGTGATTGTTATAACTATCAAACGAGTACATACCCGTAATTGATAGCCCGCTTAATATGAAATCAAGGTTTTGTGTGAGGCGGAGGTTGCTCCATAGCTGGTTTCTGAATTCTGTAGCATAGCCCGACTGAGTAAGCATAGTGTAAGGATTGGCAATATCGCCCGTTCTTATTTTTGAGAACAGACCATTAGAGTAGCGCACCGGTATGGTAACGGGCGTAAGCACAAACGCTGCATTAAAGATATCGCTGGTACCTGATCCCGGATAGTTGCCATTGCTTATCCAGCCCGAAACACCAAAATCAACCTTGGTGCTTTTGGTAACATTAAGCGTTAGGTTTGAGGTAAAGTTAAACCTGCTGAATTTCATCGTAGAGTTATAATTAGCCAGCTCATCGGTTTTAAACATGCCGGTTTCATCATAGTAGCCTAACGAAAGGTAATATTGCGCTTTGTCAGATCCGCCATTAGCGTTCACTCTTGCCCGCCGGTTATGACCATATTTGTTAAGGATGACATCAAACCAGTTTACATTAGGGTAAAGGTCAGGGTCAGACTGATCCCGCGTTGCAGCTATCCGCTCGGGTGTATACCGTGGGTTCGGATCATTAGGAAAGCTATTGTGATAAGCCTCGTTGGCAATTTCCAGGTAGGTTGCACCATCGGCAAATTGGGGTAAACGAGTAAATTGCGTCATGCCCTGATCGTATTGGGCATTGATGGCTGTTTTGCCTGCCTTTCCTTTCTTAGTCTGGATGATAATTACACCATTGGCTCCCCTCACACCGTATACCGCTGTGGCCGACGCATCTTTTAATACACTGAAGCTTGCTATATCTTCCGGGTCTATATTGTTAAATGACCTTTCTACACCATCAACCAGGATGAGTGGCGAACTGCTTGTAAAGGTTGAGATACCCCTGATATAGATTTCTGCGTTGTCGTAGCCGGGCTCTCCACTTCGTTGAACGCCAACGATGCCAGCCACGCGGCCGGCAATTACGTTGGACAGGTTGGCCACCGGCTGCTTTAGATCTTCTACCTTTACGCTGCTTTGTGCGCCAATAGTGGTAATTTTCTTCTGGGCGCCGAAGGCCACTACAACTACCTCGTTAAGGTTAGACAATTCCTCTTTTAACGTTACGTCTACACGTATTTCGTTACCAACAATAACTTCGCGTGTTATAAAGCCGACCATTTTAAAGATCAGAACATCACCGGCGTTGGCCTGAAGCGTGTAATCACCATTTTGATCACTTACAATACCGCGCGTGGTGCCCTTAACCGTTATGGAAACGCCGGGCAAAGGCCTGCCGAGGGTATCTGTCACACGTCCGGCTATTTGTTTTTGCAGGTAGTTGTCTAATACGCGTGGGTTAAATTCATCTAAGATCGTTTTACTTTCTGGAGAGGCGGTCGCCTCCATATCATTGCGAAATGAGCCATCAATGTCGGTGTAGCTGTCGTTGTTGTTAATTGCTTTATTATTTGCCTTACCGTAAGCGTTTGGCACCAATGTAAAACAATATAGTACGATAATTAAACCAAAACTGAGTTTGGTTAGGTATCCGTCCCTGTTTATCAGATGGTTTAATAAAAGTTTTAATTGCATAGTCTTGAATTAATAAGGTTCAACTCTGGCCGCCTGGCAAAGCGGCCGCTAATTGGTTTTGTACATCGTATTTGTACTTAGGTGTATGTAGCTTCTTTCATAATCTTGAGGTTGGTTTACAAGTGGATTTTAAAATCTAGTATGCAGAGTTTGGTAAATCAGTGTCAGCCCCGCCGGTATACCTAAATGACTATTGGTTTAGCCATGATAGGGCATGCCTCCGGCTTACTCGCCCAAATTTTGAGCACAGTAGCTTCGATTTCTATAAAAATCTATTCGCCTATGGGGCAGGGAATGTAGGTAGTGGTATTTATAGCGCTACCAAAGTTTGGAGAGCCGTCGGCATTCCAGGTTAGTTTCTGCATCCTCGTTGACCTGGCCTGGTTGGGCTGATTAGGGGCGCTGCGCGCGTGATACACAAACCAATTCTCCGTAACAGTGGCACCATCTTTATCCGTACTGCTGCTCGTGAAAAATCCGTTATGCCCGGGACCATAGATGCCATCTTTGTCACTTCGTACAAAGACCTGTTTTTTGTTAGTCCAATCGTCAGCTAACAAAGGGTTGCCTCCATTCTTTAACTGAATTTGCGCAAGGCAATAGTTGTCACTAGTGTAACGGCTGGCGGAGAAGATGATAAACACAGGGCTTTCTGCATCGCGCTGCAATGCTATGGGCCCTTCGTTTACACCGATGCCGATTGATGCCGGCTCATATTTTTCCCATACGTTGGTCGGCGTAGATATAGCTACTCTTGGTCCGTTCAATGTCCACGGGTTCGACATTGGCGCTATGTATATCAACTGTTTGTACTTTTCCAAAGGATTTACCCATCCGGACCAAACAAAATAGTTTTTATCCTTTGTGGTAAGTACGGTGCCGTCAATAGCCCATTGATCGTCATTAGCGTCAAATATTCGCCCTTTATAAGTCCACGAGCCCTGCGTAGGATCGGCGTTTCCGTTTTCTAACACGAACATGCGATTGCTGTCGTTTACGCCCGGTGTGGCCGCGGCAAAGTAGATGTACCATTTACCATCCAGAAAATGCAGTTCCGGAGCCCATATATCGGCGGAGTATTCTGTGTTATTGGCTGGTGTCCATACCACTTTATCAGTTGCGGCAGCAAGTTGAGACATGGCACGGGTCTTAGCGATAGATATGCTATTCCCCCTTGTATATAAAAAATAATAATTGCCATCCTTTTGCGCGACAAACGGGTCGGCATGGTCGCCATTTATTATCGGATTTTTAAAGTATTTAACGGTCTCTTTAGGTGGATCCACCTTTGGCGGTGTTTCGGTTGTTTTACTTTTCTGGCATGCATTTACCATATAAGCGAATATAACAACCATTAAGATTGGTAAATTTCTTCTCATAATAATGAAGGGTTATAGTAGTGTAGGAAATTGGTTGACCAAATATAGGTGGATTTGATACCCCTAAATCGGATTGCGGCAGGGTGCGAATAAGAATCAAATTGGGCTTATAAACAAATTATTGATTTAAAGGGCTTTACGCAAAAGAAATCAACCGAAAAATCAAAATCTTAAAGACGTTGCCGGTTCGCTTTAAGATCATATTCCATATTGTGTAAACTTTGCGTTTGACAATTGTTGATGAGGTTTAATGGCTACAAAAGATTTTTCGAGAAAACAGCGTCTTGATTTTTTCACCTCTTGGTGATTGTAACAATTTGACAGGTAATTATTTAAAAAAATATACTCTTAGATTTTCCTTGCGACGACACCCACACTTGAATATTTAAGACATCCACCTCGTTAATTTGCGCTGCTGTTTGGACGATCAACCGACGGAATTAAATCAAATCAATACTATACATCACAATTTATGTTCTTATTAAACCCGGATAATAAATCCTATTTTAGAAACTGGCTGATTGTTATGCTTATTCTCGGGCAAGTAGCGGCAGTGAAAGCGCAATCATCCATGCATCCGCTGGCTAACCCAAAGGCTGTGGTAACGTCTGGGCAGGCAAGGTTCACGGTGCTCACGCCAAGGCTTATCCGTATGGAGTGGACAGCCGCTTTGCCATTTATTGATAATGCCACGTTAACTGTTATTAATCGTGATTTGCCTGTTCCTCGTTATACAACAGAAAAACAAAACGGCGAGCTGATTATACGCACAGATGAGTTGGAACTCCGTTACAAAACCGGTGCAGGCAAATTCACCGAGCAAAACCTCAGTATTACGTCGCTGGATAAAAAACATGCCTTTAACTGGGTGCCGGGTACAAAGCAAAAAGGCAACCTGAAAGGCACTTACCGTACGCTGGATAATTTTGATGGTGACTATCATATATGGGATAAGAAGAAAATGGAACTTGAGGACGGCCTGCTGGCTACCGACGGTTGGACAGTGATTGACGACTCTCAAAAACTGTTATTTGACTCGGCGCCATGGCCATGGGTAACAGAACGGCCCGCTAAAGAGTACCAGGATCTTTACTTTTTTGGCTACGGCCGTCAGTACAAAAAAGCTTTATATGATTTTACACAGACAGCGGGCAAGGTGCCTTTGCCTCCGCGTTATGCATTTGGTTACTGGTGGTCAAGGTATTGGAGCTACTCAGAAAACGAGGTGCGTGATGTAGTGAATAACTTTGAGGAGCATAACATACCGCTGGACGTTTTTGTAATTGATATGGACTGGCACGAAACCGACAGCTTAAGGGCCAAATATGATGTGTTTGACCAAACAAAGCACTGGACCGGCTGGACCTGGAATAAACGCCTTTTCACAGACCCGCCGCAGGCGATGAAGTGGATGAAGAGCCAAAACCTGAAAGTTACGCTTAACCTGCACCCTGCATCGGGCATAGCTCCGTTTGAGGAACCTTACAAAAGAATGGCTGAGGAATTGCACTTTGACACTACGGGTAAGCAAAACATCCCTTACGAAGGCTCGAACAAGAAATATATGCAGGCGCTATTTGGTAAAGTTTTACATCCTATGGAAAAAATGGGCGTAAGCTTTTGGTGGCTGGACTGGCAGCAATGGCCAAATGATAAAAGGATAAAAAACCTGAATAACACGTGGTGGCTTAACTATGTATTTTTTACCGATATGGAACGCAATGCATCCGTGCGTCCGCTACTGTATCATCGCTGGGGTGGTTTAGGTAATCATCGTTACCAGCTGGGCTTTTCAGGGGATGCTGTAATTTCGTGGAAATCGCTGGCATTTCAGCCATACTTTACAAGCGCGGCATCAAACGTTTTATACGGTTACTGGAGTCATGATATCGGTGGGCACCAATTTGGCCCCGGATCTGACCAAAAGCTCGATCCTGAATTGTACGTACGATGGATGCAATATGGTGCGCTTAGCCCAATATTCCGGTCGCACTCCTCAAAAAACGCTAATTTGAATAAGGAGGTATGGAATTTTAGCGGCGAGTATTACAACGCATTAAAAAATGCCATTGATCTGAGGTATGAACTTGCGCCTTACATCTATACCATGGCCCGCAAAACCTATGATACCGGCATATCGCTGTGCCGGCCGCTGTATTACGACTATGCAGAAGTTGACGCCGCGTATAATCACCCGTCAGAATATATGTTTGGCGATGATATGCTGATAGCGCCAATTGTTGCACCTATGGATAATGGGCAATCAAAAGTAGAGGTATGGCTTCCTGAGGGTAACAACTGGTATGAGTGGCAAACAGGAACGTTACTAAAAGGCGGTCAAACTGTAACCCGTAGCTTTGGCTTGGATGAATACCCTATTTATGTAAAGGCAGGTGCAATTATCCCGGCGTATCCTAAAACAAAAAATCTGACCAAACAACCAGAGGTGTATAACATAGACGTATTTCCGGGTGCTGATGGATCAGCCTCTGTATACGAAGATGCGGGCAACTCAAAAAAATATGCCACCGAGTATGCGACTACAAAAGTAGTGTCTAAATATTTGCAGGGCAGAAAACAAAACATCACGATTGAGCCGCGTAAAGGTGCGTATGAAGGTATGCCTGCTGCACGCAGCTATGTGGTACGTTTAGTGGGGGCCGAAATGCCCACAACGATCACCGTTAACGGCAAAAAGCTAAACTATGCCGTTGAGCAAACCCCCGGCTTTTGGAACTATGACGGCAAAAGCTTGTTAGTTGAAATAGCGCTGCCTAAAGCAAGTTGTGCAACCCGGCAGAAAATAAGCGTACAGTACAATCAAACCAATAATATTGACGTCAACACCGGTTTGGTGCGTAAGTTCAGGCAATTAAGCAAGACCGTAACTGCGCTTAAATTCAGGGATGCGGACATTATTTTGCCTGAAGTAGTTGGTCGTTGCGAAGAAACAAACAGGGCTTTGGCATACTATCCTGATCAGTTTTATAAAACATTAAGTTATTTTCAATCAAACTTTGGCAGCTTACCGCAAGCTGTTAAAAAAGCCACTAAACAGGCCAATGCCGACTGGTTCAGCGAGCAGATAGATAAATTGAATAAATAACGCTGTTATACGGGTGCAAAAAGTGTCTTAATAACCACCACAACCCATGGAAATGCAAAGATTGCATTCCATGGGTTTTTTATTTTAGCCGGTTTTCAATGGTCATCAGTAAATTTAATCTCCATTATTTTTTGCTCAAACACATCCGGTGATACCAGTGCCTTGCCCTTAATTCTTGCCTTGTAGGTGTACACTGTGCTTACCGTATAGTCGAGTATCTTAGAAATAGTTTCTACATCACTTACTCCCAAACGTATCAGCGCGAAAATTCGCAAGGTTGGTGTCATCACTTCGCCTTCTTTCAGCCATATCTGATCTTCTGGCTTTAACAAAGAATTGAATGATGCCACAAAATTGGGAAAGAGCGTTAAAAACACCCTGTCGAGGGTGCTGAACAGCTGGTCTTTTTCGGTTTGTATATGCACGTTGCTTAAAACCATGGTAGCATCCTGGTACTTGCCGAGCTTTATATTGCGTTGCGCTTTGCTCTTTACCCTGTCAAGGGTTTCAATGTACGATGAACATGTTTTTATAAAAAGCCCTATCAATTCTTCCTTTATTCGTGACGACTCCCAGAGTTTACTGTTGGCATACTCCAATTCGGCGTTCTTCTGCTGGATAACACGGTCGGTTACTTTTATGCGTATCAAATTTTTACGGAACAGTACCAACTGGATAACCAACATTACCGCCACAAATACAAAAATGATGATGCCTATCCAAAGCATGTCTTTTTCATGTTGCTTTTCTTCAATCAGTCTGCTGGTTATAAGCGGTAAAATAGATTCTATCTGCGCGGCGCGATTGCGTGTGCCGTAAAAGGCAGCGTTTCCGAGCGCTTCCTTAATACAGATGTAAGCATCGCCGTTGCGGTTAAGCTTAAAAAACTCCTGTCCCAGCAGAAATATGGCGAAGGTTTCCTTTGTAGCCGATCGGATGTCATTAATGGCGGCCAGTGTAAGCAGCAAAATTTTATCCTCACCTTCATAAGCATGGCTAATGCGCGTAGCTATAATTGCAATTTCATGCTGAGTAAGTTTGCGGCTTAACAAATAATGATAGTAAAATTCGGCGTCCGGCTTTCTTTTGCTCCCGGCAGGTAGAAAGGCCAGGTTGATGGTTTTTTCAAGGTCATCAGCATTAATAATTTGCGCGGCCCTGCTAAAGTCGGCTTTAGAAGCATTCAAGTAGCGTTTTGCAAAATACGCGTCATTGTTATAAGCACTTATCTCGGCATTTAACAGACCGCGGAGGTACAAGTACTCATACTTTGCTTGCGCAGACAGCTGCGTAGTGTCTATTGTAGCAAGGGCATCAAATGCATCCTTGTAAAAGCCTGATTTCATTAACACGGTGGTGTAGCCAATCTGACTTTTGATAAGGCTGGGTGTATTATTGAACCGTTTAGCTAAAGCTATTAACTCGTGGGCGCAAGTTATAGCGGAGTCGAACCGGAATGAGCTGTACTCGTTGAACAGCTCTGATAGTAGTTTAAATTGCGGGTTAAACTTTTTATGCGGGCTCCTTTGTAGCCGGGCTCTGATCAACTTTATCCTTTCTTCCTTATGCCGGATGTAAGTGTTTTCCTTTTTTAACTCAGTGTTCAATACACGCCATAAGCTGTCGGTCTTTACAGTGTTTGAATATCCTGCAAAGGTAGATGCTCCCCAGAGGGCGATTAGAAAAAAAAGTTTTTGTAAAATGTTTCTCATAATTGGTATTCAAGGTTGTTAATCGGTTTGGGGCGTTATGCTATAGACAATGGGGAGTGAAAGCCGATAGCATCGCTCATAATTTACACGCAAGTTAGCGTATAACCGATAAATAACTGTTGTCTTAACATTTCTATTTTTTTACGGATTGAATCTTTCCTGACGTGCTCATAAGGTCAAAAAGGTACATTAACAACTAATCGGATTTGCTCAACTCGCTTAGATAGTAGTTTGATTATGCCGGGCAATTCTGGCAAAAATCTAAACACCTAACTGGTGGTTATCTGGTTTGATATTTAAATGTATCTTCTGGGTTACGCAGTTTGTTGCTGGTTAGCTACGCTATCCATGCAATTTCGATGCTTTGACAAATTGTTCCATTTTTTAACCACCATGTTTTATTTTTCAGGTATTGAGATTATTATACCTGCAATTATTGCCAAATTTGATTTATTGCGGTGCAGATGTCTGAGTCACCTAACCAATCCTTTTGAGCACTAATGACTAACCAACTTTCATCTTTTTATGATGCGGTAATCGAACCTGTCAGGCGGGCGTTATTCATTTTTGTGCTTTTGATTTGCTCTTGTTTTTTCTCTCATGCGCAGAGCATACTATATAATTACAAAATAAAATACTTAACAGTTGATGAGGGTTTGTCACATACCGATGCATTAGACGTTATCCAGGATAATAAGGGATTTATATGGATAGCAACTTACTTTGGCCTGGATCGCTTTGATGGAAATGCCGTAAGGAGATTTTATAACGACAATGAGCCACTAAAAAATGCTTTAAAAAACAGGATAACCACGCTGTCGGCAGCACCGAACGGAGACATATGGTTGGGTACAGAAGGGGGGATACAAAGGTTTGATGTGAGGAGTGAACAGTATATCGATTATACAGTCCGTGGAACAGCACTTTCCAACATTAGTAAAATTTATAAGCTGGCGGATAATCAGCTTTACTGTATGGCTGATGGTGAAATTTATCGCTTCAAAACGAAAGGAAATACCTTGGTAAGGGTACAAAACCCGGTCTTGAAAAATTTTCAAATCAAAGACATGAAGCCCGATGCAAAGGGCAACCTGTTGTTGATGAGCAACAACGGTTTAGGCATGCTAAACAAGGCTGGTTTGTACAAATCTATTTCAGTGCCTGGCCTGGATTTAACCCAGTTTGACGAACTGGAGTTGCCGGGCGAAACAGAACTACTTGTTACAAAAGGTAACGAGGTGTACCGGTTGATAAATGATGTATCTAAATTTAATTATCGTGTCGCCGGTATCTTCCGTTCGCCTCACCTTCGCAAAATAAAAAACGTTATAAAAGATAGTAAGGGTGACTACTGGGTGAATGATGGCCAGTGTTTACAAAGGCTTAATAGCAAGTTGAGTTTGTTGCAGACCGTAGATAATCGAAACCCGGGTCAGCAGTTAAAATTTACAGCTATAAACAAGATCATGGTGGATCGCTCGCAATGTCTATGGGCGGCTACTATTAGCGGCGGTATAAATTATTTCGATCTGAATGTAAAGCCGTTTTACTCATTATTCCATATACCCGGTAACAATAATACACTTTCCGAAAGCATTGTAAAGGCAATTGTTGCTCAGGGGGACTCCTTATGGATTGGGACCGTCAATGGTTTGGATATGTATAATTTGAAAACAAAAAAATATATACATTTTAACAATTACAATTCGCCTGTACGGCTTAAAAGCGATTTCATATCAAGCCTGGCTTTAGATGATTTTGGCAACTTGTGGATTTCACACGCCGCGGGAATTGAAATTCTTGACCGCAGCAGGAAAAAAACAATGACGCCGTCAGGTTATGATAAATTTCCGCAGATGTTGGCTGAGGCCATGACCCTGGATTGCTTTGGTAATATGTGGTTGGGTAATCATAAGGATAGCTTAACCATTATCTGGAAAGATAATAAAAACAGTTATCATGTTAAACGGTACCGCGAAAAGGGCTTCTCTATTTACGCAAATCCTGACAAGCCCGAAGTGTTTGTGTCTACCATTGACGGGTTGCTCAGATTTATTATTGACAAGAAAGGGAACATCCTTTCGCGTACCACTTATCTTGCTACTGGAGGCCGGCAGTCTATAAGTTCAAACTATGTATTGCCGGTGATGAGGCAAAATGATAGTGTGGTTTGGGTAGGGACCATAGGCGGAGGTTTAAACCGCCTGAGAATGAATAAAGCCGGCGTTTACCAGGTAACCACCTATAGTAAAAATAAAGAGATTTTTCAAGATGTTGAAAGTATACAAATAGACCAAGCCGGAAGATTATGGATGGGTGGTAATGGACTGCAGTGCTTTGACCCACAAACCTCCCTTTTAGTAAAATATGACAAAAACGACGGGCTGCAGGGTAATAGTTTTAAAGTAGGCGCTTCATTTAAAGGTGCTGATGGCTGTTTATATTTTGGTGGCGTAAACGGGCTCAATTACTTCTACCCGGATGAAATCAAACCTGCCAATATTCCATCCCGGCCCACTATTACCGATATTTTAATCAACAACCAGCGCCCCAAAATAGCAAAGCAGGGCAGTTCGGCAAACACTATACATTGTTCTACTGCTTATTTGCCCGAGCTCGACATCAACCACAGTCAAAACAATGTGGTAGTATCCTTTTCCGCGATGTTATTTGCTAATCCGTTAAAGTGCCGGTACAAATACAAGATGGAGGGATATGACAAGAACTGGCGATATACCGATGGCCAAAACCCAACTGCAGCATACAGTAATCTGGATTTTAAGAAATATAAATTTATTGTTAGGGCTACAAATAACGACGGTAAGTGGAGCGACTACCAGGCAGAGATGGACATCACCGTCAATCCGCCATGGTGGAAATCCGGTATCGCAAAACTCTTCTACGGTCTGGTTTTCCTGTCTTTTCTGGTAGGTATATATAATTACCGGTTGCGCCTCTATAAGCTTAAACGCGATATAGAGACCCGTAAACTTCAGGAAAAGCAGCGCGAAGAACTACATCGGCAAAAAGAGGAGTTGCATCAGCAGCAATTATCATTCTTTACAAATATCTCACACGAGTTTCGTACGCCGCTCACATTAATTATTGGGCCGCTGGAGAACCTCATGGACATGAACAGCAATACCAGCCTCGACAGCTCGTATCACCTCATATACCGCAATGCCAAGCGCTTGATGAATCTTATCACAGAACTGATGAACTTTAAGAAGATAGGGGAGAGCGTTATAAAACTTAGCGTGCAGTACCTGGATGTTCATCAGTTCAGTAGAGCTATAGTAAAGGAATTTGAGAACATAGCGATCAATAAAAACATTTCTTTAACCTTTGAGAATAAAACTGGAATAGAGGAGGGGGAATTAAACGGCTTTTTTGATGCACAGGTGCTCGAAAAAATTCTGTTTAACTTGCTTGATAATGCCTTAAAATACACTAAATCCAATGGTTGTGTCAGCCTTACGTTGCTGAGTGAAATGGAAACTTACAAGTCTGCCTTTGCAAGTGAATGCCGGTTTCTGAACACAGATTTCAGGGCTGATAAATATTTGTATTTCCGTGTTGCCGATACCGGAATAGGCATCTCGTCGGATTCTATAAACCTTATTTTTGATAGATATTACCGGGTGAACAGCCAGCATCTGGGATCCGGCGTGGGATTAGCTTTGGTTAAAAGTCTTACTAAACTTCATCATGGTGATATCTATGTCTTCAGCGAGTGGCAGGCAGGTACCGAAATCATTATAGGTATTCCGTGGGGAAGGCAATATTACCGACCAGATGAGCTATCATCTAATGCTGTTGAAGTCGCCTACCAGCTTGAACCTATTGACAAATCGCTGGTGCTGTCAACAGAGCAGGAAATATTTGAAGAGACCGGTGATGACATTAAAAGAGGAAACAGGATATTGATTGTTGAAGACAACCATGAGTTGCGGAGTTTTTTAAGGCAGATACTGGAAAAGCAGTATATAATATTTGAAGCAGAGGATGGCAAAGATGGTTATCGCCTTGCTGTCGATAAGCTTCCGGATGTTATCATAAGTGATGTTATGATGCCTGAAATAAACGGAATGGAACTATGCAAGATGGTCAAGGAAAAATTCGAAACAAGGCATATCCCTTTTATTGTCCTTTCGGCCAAAGATTCGCTGCAGGCTAAGCTCGACGGCTTAGGTTACGGTGCGGACTTTTACTTCTCCAAGCCATTGAGTATTGATTTATTGCTTTTGACGATTAAAAATATACTGGAACAACGCGAAGTTTTAAAAACACGGTTTTTGAATGATTACCATACAAATGCCGCTATGCTTGTGAAATCTGACGTGGACAAACAGTTTTTTGATAAACTTACACGGGTGATTAATGACAATATAAGCAATGCCTATCTCGACGTGGATTTTATATGCGATAACTTGTTCATGAGCCGGACAACTTTGTACAGAAAAATAAAAAGTGTTACAGACAGCTCCATCGGCGAGTTTATCCGGACGTTGCGCTTAAAGAAGTCTGTAGAGATAATGACACACGAAAACATATCAATGAATGAGGTGGCCATAAGGATAGGTATGCAGAGCAGCTCCAACTTTTCAAGAGCGTTTAAAAAGGAGTATGGCAAATCGCCTTTGCAATACATGCAAGCTTTAAAGCTATCGTCAACGGGTAAATAGCACCTGGTATTATCAACTCCTTTGTCAAATAATGCCCTTTTTTATACAAGGCATTCCTGTTACTCGCATATCTTTTAATTTATTGCAGATTAACCTCATTTTAGCGCGAAGTTATAACCGTATGCAGTAGCAACTGTTGACCTATTAATCCTTAAATGAAGAAAACTTTATTTTTAGCCAGCCTTGTGCTGTTGTTTATTTTTTCCGGATGTACAGTTTATCATCATAAGACCTCGCTGGTGCCTAAAAAGCCATCTAACGCACACGACTATTTTTGCACCTGGAATGTGCAGGGCTACGTAAGCAGTTTCTCCTCTACGCTTGCACAGCGGAACGCCATGACAGAGCAAAACCTTTTTGGAAAAGGCCGGCATGAGAACTGGACAGGCATGTTCCAGAAACTGCATGCCGACTTGTACTTTGTTTTGGATGATGCCTGGGATGTGCCTCAAAACGGTGATCAAAGTTATTACGGTAGCCTTATTCCCGATACGGGCCGTTTTCCATCTTTAAAAGGAATGACGTCCGAACAAAAATTAACTGCGCTATCGAAAAAAATTAAAGATAGTGGCTGGAAGGGCCTCGGCTTATGGATATGTGCGCAGGAAGCACCCAGATATAAAACTACTGACAGTGTGGCTTACTGGACAGAGCGGTTTAAATGGATGGATAAGGCCGGTATTGCTTATTGGAAAGTTGACTGGGGCAAGCATGAATTTCAGCCGCAGTGGCGCAGATTCTTAACAAACCTGGGTAGTACTACAGCCCCTGGTTTACATATTGAGCATGCGCTTACTCCTGCGTCGCTTACCTTTGCCGAAATCTATCGTACCTATGATGTAGAAAATATTATAGCCGTGCCCCACACTATTGCACGCATAGGAGAGCTTTTGACTTATCCGTCAGGCGGTGCAAAAAACAGTATCATCAACTGTGAAGATGAGCCGTATATAGCTGTGGGATCGGGTAGCAGTATTGGCATTATGCGCCATGAATTTAATGGCAAATTACCTGATGGCGTTCAGGATTTCGTCTTCCCTCCGCAGAGGCGAGACCTGAAGAACCGGTTGGACGAGGTGGTGAGGGCGGTGCGCTGGCACCGGATAGCTGAGCCCTTCCAAATTGATGCGAACACGGTTTATGTAGACAGCGCTAAATTGCGCGACTACTGGATTATGGGCGAAAAGGAAACCTGGATGGATAGAAAGGTTGGCTCAGTGAACGAGAAGTCGGCACCAGCCATTATTGCCCGGGGGCTCGAAAGGCCTGTGGTGACATCCATCAACGGCGATACGCTTAAGCCTTACGTGCTGGCATCAAAATATCCTAACGGTGCGATTGCCGTGTCCGCCATCGGGAGGACAATAAACCGGTCGTACATTACCCCACGCGCAAACGTGCTGTTAAAAGTAGATACCCTGAACAAGCCACTTGGCATATTTGGGCGTTACAACCAGTTGACCGTAGCCATCGCAACACCTGAAAAAATTAAGAGCGTTATTGCCCAGGACCTGGCAGGAGAAAAACCTGTAGACATTACCAAAAGAGTAACAATACGGGCAAATGAGCTGATTATACCCGGCAGTGTGATAGACGAAATTGGTTTAATGAACGCCACAAAAGGAGATGTATCAGAACCGGGGATGGTGCTTGTAGTGAAATGATCGGGATTAGCTGGCCATGCTAATTTTATTCGAATAAAAAATAAGGGCTGCAAATTTTGCAGCCCTTATTAACTTAACTTCTGTTTTTTTTGTCGTTTAAAACATGGTTTAAAAACCATACATTCCGCCTGAAACAGAAATCTGTTCGCCTGTTATCCACGCCGCATCGTCTGACGCAAGGAACACCGCTGCTTTGGCAATATCCTCCGGACGGCCTCTGCGGCCAAGCGGCGTGTTGGCAATAAACATTTTTTCATAATCGCTTCCGGTGGTCACACCTGCACTTGCTGCGCCTTCTGTGTCGGTAGCGCCGGGAAGTATAGAGTTGATACGAATATTCTTTGAACCTAATTCTTTTGATAATGCGACGGTGATGGCGTCTAACGCGGCTTTTGTAGCAGAGTATAATGAAGCTGATGGAAGCGGCATTTTGCTGGCACCCGAGCTGATGTTAATAACATTGCCACCCTTATTGCCAAATAGTTTTAAAGCTGCCTGGGTTGTAAGGATCGGCCCAAGCACATTAACGTTGAAGCTGCTGTGAAAAGCCTCTTCTGTAACCATGTCAATTGGCGCATAACCCTGATAAACTGCATTGTTCACCAGGATATCCAGCGTGCCATAAGCCTTTTCTGTTTCTTCAAATAACCTGGCTACGTCAGCCTCTTTAGATACATCGGCCTGTACTGCTATAGCGGTGCCACCATTATCAGTAATGGCTTTTACTACTTTGTCTGCCGCTTCTTTGCTCGAAGCATAGTTAACTACCACTTTGGCACCTGCAGCCGCGAAATGTTTGGCAATTGCAGCTCCAATTCCTTTTGATGAGCCTGTTACTATTGCCACTTTGTTTTCTAACTTATTCATGATCTTTGATATTTATTGTTAAAATCTTTGATCCAAAGTTGCGACTGAAACGGCAGGCAGTTCAAGGACATTTGACGCAATAAGTTGGTGATATTTGTCACCGAAGTTTGCGTGCTGCTACTAAGCGTAACTGTGAGCTTAACGATTTTTTGCGTTACTGATCCTGATGCGACTAAGCGTCTCGCGAGATACGCCAAGGTAGGAAGCGATCATGTGCAGCGGAACGCGATTAAAGATGTCGGGATAAGTCTTTATGAATTTAAAATACTTTTCTTCTGCCGTGTCACTGATGTTGCTGATGATTCGATTTTGGAGGGTATCAACACTTTTAGACTTTAATTTTTCATGAAACTCGCGAAACTTAGGCAGATCATCAACCAGTTTTTCAAAGGCCTTTTTTTCGATCAGTAACAGTTCGCTGTCTTCTACCGCATCGATATTATTTTTACTTGGCGAATTATTGTTATAACTCTCCAAGTCACTCATCCACCAATTTTCTACAGCAAATTTCAAGATGTGTTCTGCCCCGTCCTTGCTTAAACGGTAATTGCGCAGGCATCCTTTAATGATGAAACAAGCGTGATGGTTGATGTCTCCTTCCTGTAGCAGATACTGGCGTTTACGAAGTTTTTTAAATATGCAAACAGCACGTATCTGTTCCAAATCATTATCGGTCAGGTCGGGCTGCTTTTCTTTTAAATATTTAGCAAAAGCTTCAAACATCAATTCGTATTAAAATGTCGGTGATATTTGATATAAATATTGCACTTATAATCATTAGTTCCATCATTTAAACACCATTTATGAACCAAGACCAACCGTCAAAAATAAAACGCTTAATTGAAAAAGCATACAATGGCTTTAACAACAGGGATATAGACAGCGTAATGCCGCTTATGCATGAAGATATTCACTGGCCAAAGGCTTTCGAAGGTGGATATGTTGTCGGTCCGCAACAAATCAGAGCTTATTGGACAAGGCAGTGGTCTGAAATTAATCCGATAGTAACACCTCAAGCCATTATCGAACGAGAAGATGGAAGAGTAGAGGTTTTGGTTCATCAATTAGTTAAAGACCTGGAAGGTAAAGTATTATTTGACGGCAATGTAAAGCATGTCTATGAGATACGTAATGACTTGCTTTTAAAGATGGACATAGAAGCTGACTGATATCACCAAACTATTCAGGCTTTATTTCGCCTTGTTAAGCGCATCAATACTTTTCCGTTGCCAGGCTGCTATATCAATTAACAGAGGGCAAAGGGTTTTTCCGAAGTCAGTAAGTGTATATTCTACCCGGGGCGGCAATTCCTTGTATTCCTTTCTGCTAATCAAACCATCTGCTTCAAGCTCTCTTAACTGGTTAGTTAGCACCTTTTTTGAGATGGCAGGTATCCTTACCTGTATCTCGCCGAATCGTCTGGTGTTTTTTGAAAGTATGTATAAAATTGGCAGCTTCCATCGTCCTCCAAACAGCGCTATCGTTGCCGTAACGGGACAGTCGGTATCATCTAATTGCTTTTCCATTAGTCACTTTCAGGTTACCGCTTTTTGTTTTATCATCAACAGCAAGGGGCACTTTTCAAAATCTATATCTGTTTCTTTACATCACAAAAGTAGTTAATCTAAAAACAAGAAATATGATCTTAGTAACCGGTGCAACAGGGAATTTGGGCAAAGCCACCATTGATGCATTATTAAACAGGGGAGTATCCTCAAACAACATTACTGCATTAGTTAGAGATGAAAACAAGGCTTCAGAACTAACTTTAAAAGGAGTTCAGATCAGACGTGGCGACTATCAGGATATTGAGTCTTTAAAGAGAGCCTTCCAGGATGTGGATAAATTGCTGCTTGTATCTTCTTCATCAGATATAAGCAAGAGGTTTGAGCAGCACAGAAATGTGATCAATGCAGCGAAGGAAGCTGGTGTTGGCCACTTAATTTATACGAGCTTTGACATGGTAGATTTGAAGCAAAGTAGTATGGGCGAAGAGGTTCGATATCATGCATATACAGCAGATTATTTAAAACAGACAGGTATTCCCTATACTTTGATGAACAACACCATGTATGCCGATATGATCCCGTTCCTTGTTGGGAGGGATATAATTAACAATGGTATTTCCATTCCTGCCGGAGATGGCAAAACGCCTTTTTTACCGGTAAAAGAAATGGCTGAAGCGAATGCCGTGGTATTGACTACTCCGGGCCATGAAAATAAAGAGTATACAATCGCTGCGGAAACAGCATTCTCTTTTGCCGAAATTGCAAGCCTGCTGTCGGACATCACTGGAAAAACGATAGCTTATCATCAGCCGGACGTGCAGAAGTATAGGACGCAGCTCATACAAACCGGTATTTCCGTAGAGGATGCAGCATACATTGCAAGATTCAGTAGTGCAATTGCTAAAGGAGAATTTGATACCCAAAAAAGCGATGTGAGGCATCTATTAGGACGAAGCCCGGTAGATTTGAAAAACTTTTTTGGCAACCAGCTACAGTTGATGTAAGGTATAGATTTAAAAACGGATAACGGAAAAGCGGGGGGGGGGGAGGGCCCCCCGCGGGTGGGTGAAAGGAATTTTTGTTTATTTAATTTGTGAAAAATGGAGAACACCAG
>JAYRLR010000005.1:0-171337 GCA_041905165.1 Mucilaginibacter sp. | reverse complement strand
TGCCAAACCCTCATTTTTTTTTTTTTTTTATTTTTTAAAATCCTCCCCCCCCCCGGGGGGGGGGGCCCCCCCCCCCCCCGCTTTTCTGTAAATGAATTTTTGCTTAATTACTTGGCTAAATAGGTCATACCACCATCAACCAACAATTCTGCACCTAACAAAAACGACGAATCATCAGAAGCCAGGAACACCGCTGTCTTGCCTACATCGGACGGTTGCCCGATCCTGCCTACAGGCATTTGGCTTGCAAAATGTGTTTTCACTGCTTCAATCTGTTCTGCCGGTACAAATTTGTCAAATGCAGGCGTATCGGTAGTGCCCGGTGTAATTACATTTACCCTGATCTTTCTTTCCAGCAAATCGTTTGAAAAGCTTTTGGCAAAGAAGATTACCGCTGCTTTTGCAGCACCATAAAGACCGAAAGACGGGTACGCACGATGCGCAGCGTTAGAACCGATCAGAATGATGGAGCCTCCATCATTCATATACGGCAGCGCTTTCTGAACGGTAAAGTAAACGCTCTTTAGGTTCAGGTCCATAGTTTTGTCATAGTCAGCTTCACTAACATCAGCCACGGTTCCGGTGGCGCCTGCGCCCGCGTTGGCCACCACCACGTCTATCTTGCCAAATTTTTCGGCTGTTTCTTTAAAGATTATTTCCAGATCGGAAAGGTTGGTTACATCAGCATTGATAGCTAAAAAGTCATCGCCTAATTTAGCAGCGGCATTAGAGAGCGTCTGCTGATTTCTGCCGACTATGGCTCCGGCCGCGCTTTCATTTTTAAAGGCTTCTGCAATACCTAAGCCTATACCGCTATTGCCGCCGGTAATCACAGCGACTTTGTTTTTTAATTTACTCATGATCTTTGTTATTTAATTGAATCAAAGATGCAGCCCTGCAACGGGCTAAATCTTACCATAGATCATTAAATATCCTTACCAAAAATCAATCTATTTAACGGAGTTCTTCCTGATGCGGCTTAAGCTTTCCGGCGTTAAACCAAGGTAAGAGGCTATCAGGCTTTGCGGAAAACGCTGTAAGAAGTGCGGATAATCTTGTACAAGTTGCTGAAAGCGTTCTTCGCCGGTTTGACTGATGGACGATTGCATTCTCTTCTGCGCAGCGATAGTGTTGTTCTGACTCAGAACGTTCTGCATGGCCGAAAAGGCAGGTATCGGTTTTATAAATGCCTCAACCACGGCATTGGTAACCTGTAAAAGCTCCATATCTTCCAGCGCTTCAATATTAAAGCGGCTTGGCGTCAGCTTATAATAACTTTCAAAGTCGGCCAGCCACCAGTCTTCCACACTCAGTTTTAAAATATGCTCATGCCCTTTTTCATCCACTGTAAATGTCTTGGCGGCCCCTTTTACAATAAAGCCGCTATACCTACATACATCCCCCTCCTGTAAAAAGTATTGCCGCCTCCGAAGCTTCTTCGGTTTAAAGTGCTCCGTCATTACCTTCCTTTCATCCGGTGAAAGTGCCAGGCCGGAAAGTTTTTCAACGTAATTAAATAAAGCTTCGAAGTTAGACATCGTTTATTACAGAGACTGCAACAAAAATAATAGTTCTAGGAAGTATCACGCGATGTCTTAGCTGAATAGTTGTTAGCCGTAATCAGAAAGCAATGCCAAATTGAAAGCCGATGGTAAATGATGTAGGTCTGTCGTTGCCAAAGCGGACAGGTAATGGTACCGCGGCGAAAAGACTGCTGGACTTGCCTTTAATTACTGTCTTATTCAACACCGGTGTTAAGCCATACCGGCCCGAAGTTTCAAACGCTGCACGCCCTGCAAACGTCCAGCCCTTACCCAACGCAACCAGCACGCCCGGGTGGAACAGGAAATTAGCCATCTTGCTGGTGCCGTTTTCAGCGCGGATGGTCGGTACAAACTCAGCAGAGAAGCCGATTTTGGCGCTCTTCCAGATGTTGATGCCAGTCGGCATACCTACTACATAATGATCGCCGAAGTTAGTGTCTGTCCCGGTGCTGCTAAAGGTTACTATGGGATGCAGTATGCCTACATAACCGGCAACCTTTGGATAGGTTTGCGTTTGCGCTGTTTGCGCATAGCCACTTAAAGAAACCACTGAAACGAAAAGAAAGAGTAAATAATTTTTCATGAATTAACCTTGTATTTAATGCAAGGATATCCATGAGTTGGCTGTTAAAATTGTATGTGTTTAACTATTAGTCTGTTTTTTACTTTTTGACCGATTTTCTGTAAGCAGATGGACTTTGACCAACAACTTTTTTAAAAATCCGGTTAAAATGGCTTTGATCTGAAAAGCCTGTCAGGTAACCAATCTCGGTTAAGCTATGGTTGGTGTTTTTGATAAGGTCGCAAGCTTTCTCAATGCGCAGTTTGCGCATGTAATCGCCGAAGCTCAAATTATCAAAGTACTTGGAAAACTCCCGCGACAGATAGGCAGGATTGATTTCCAATTCTTCTGATGCCTGCTGGAGGCTCAACGTCATGTTGGTATCCAACTGGTCCTGGATCATTTCTTTAAGGGTTTCTGCCCATTGCGGTGCTTTTTTGCCTTTTTCCTGCTTCAGAAACTGATGGTACACCTGTAATAAGAGTTGTTCAGCCGGGCCATCCTGCGTATGCTTTTTCTTAAACAGATGCGTTGCCCAGCTATACAAACCGTCATAAATAAACATACCTGCCTTTAAGAGTTCCTGATCATCATGTATATTATAGGCCAGTCCTGCAAAAATTGCTTCCAATCCGGCAGCCTGCGGAGCAAAATCATGCCGGTCGGTATCTGCGCCGCGCACGATAGCCGCAATACGTAACAGAGCCGGGTCTTTTAACTGATGCTTTTTAATGATGTAATCAAACGTACATTGGTCGTCGTAATGCGAATACTCTACATCAGGCATGTCAAAAGGGATAGCATTTTGCCTTTCCGCTTCTTCCAGCACAGTTTGGTAAGGTGCGTATATAAATTCTGCGTCAGGGTCAACAAAGCGTTTGATCAGCCAGGGGCATGCAATCCTGTCAATCTTGGGTCGTTCTCGGGTGATCCATTTCATAGGTCAAAAATAAAATATTACCTGAGAGGTACCACATTGTGTGCAGCGTTACAGTGGTACGGGTGACAATTGTAAAACAGCTTAGAGTTGCTTTTCCTTTCGCATCATGCTAAGGAATGCCGGAGTGATGCCCAGGTATGTTGCGATATGTTTTTGTGCAATACGACTTTCCAGCCCTGGATACAACTTGCGGAACTCGAGGTAGCGCTCCTCCGCCGATTTAGATAAGTTTGAAACGATGCGTTCCTGATAAAGATCGAACCCGTTTTGAATGAGAATACGGAAGAAACGTTCAAATTTCGGCATTGCGAGAAAAAGCTCTTCCAGCCTGGTTAACAACATGTAATACACCTCGCTGTCTTCCAATGCCTGTATGCTGTTTACAGCCGGTTTTTGCTTAAAAAAACTCACATTATCACATGCCCACCAGTTTTCGGGATAAAAGCCAATGTTGTGTTCCAGCCCATCAAGGTCTGTATAAAACATGCGTAAGCAACCGCGGTTCACAAAATAGATATAACGGTCAACTTCGCCATGCTGCAGCAAAAAAGTACGTTTGGCAACTGTTTTCTGCTGTAAAAAAGTAAGCACTTTCTCCTGTTCGTCAGCAGAAAGTGCTATATGCATGGCAAAATTCGACAGTATTAATTGGCGCATGGCCCAAGGTAAGCATTTACAGCTCAAAAGGTGTGGTCATATACAAATGCAGGTCGGCCGTTGCTTCCAGGCGATGAGGATTGGCAATTTCCTGGTAGGCCGCGCTTTCCGCAATTGTTTTAAATGCTTGGGCGCTGGGGTATTCTACCAATAAAAGGGCATCCCAGGCCTCACTTTCAGGGGCAAGTACGTTTGCTTCCACATTGCAAGCCAACCTCAGTTTTACATCTTCAATGCCTAACTGCTCGGCCACTTCACGAAAGGCCGGCAGATAACTCTCAAAATAATGTTTGCGATCTTTAAACCTCAGCATATTAAGCATCAGTACAGGGCCTTGTATTCCTGCGTAATCCGGCAGTTTCAACTCGCTTTTCTGTTCAATATCATTTATGTTTTCCATACAACAAAATTGATGAAGCGCTGCCGTATAAAAGTTTAACTGGTTGAAGATTTTAAAATAGTGAACGCACTGAAAGCGATGCGAAAAGATGTAGCATCAGCTTGCGGTCGTGTGTTTGTGTTTGATCAAATCAATTTATCGTCAGTCTATATTCCAGAGGCGTCTTTTGCGTTTTGCGTCTGAAAAGTTTATTAAAGGACTGAGGATAGTCAAACCCCAGGCGGTAAGCGATCTCAGCTACGGTTAGGTCACTGCCAGTCAGCAATGTCTTAGCTTTTTCAAGCAAATGATCCTGAATATGCTGCTGCGCGCTTTTACCGGAAACATTTCGCAATAAGTCACTAAGATACTTAGGCGACTTATTTAATTGCCCGGCGATGTAAGCCACTGTGGGTAAACCATCCGCTATCAGTAATTCATCATCATTGAAATAGGCATGTAGCAGGTTATCTACCTCGGTAAGCAATTGGTGGTGCGCCGGCTTGCGCGTATTAAATTGCCGCAGGTAAAAACGCTGGCTGTAATGCAGCAGCAATTCAAGGTGTGAGATCATCACCTCCTGCGTTAAGCCATCAATGGCAGTATGCAATTCCTCACGAATGTTGCCGACAATGCTGTTCATCAGGGCTTCTTCTTTTTCCGACAAAAAAAGGGCTTCGTTAATGGCGTAAGAAAAGAAGCTGTAACTCTCGATCTTTCTTGCCAAAGGATGGCCTTTTAAAAGATCGGGATGAAAAGCAACGCACCAGCCTTCCAACCGGTGATTTTCAGGAACCGAGGCTACGATCTGGCCGGGAGCGAAAAAGGACATCAGGCCTTCATCGTAATCATAATAGCCCTGCCCGTATTTTACCTTGCCAGTGACCTTTTTCTTTAGCGAGATACAATACACATTTAGCATCAACGTGCGGAAGCGTTCGTCAGGGTTATGCTTCACATCCTCCATCCGGAAAACATCAATCAGCGGATGCTCCGGGCCGGGTAAAGACAACACACGCCGGTGCTCAGTGATTGTATTAATAGGGTAGGGAACTTCTCGGCTCATAAAATGTAAATTAATAAAAATAGCAGGATAAGCCGTTTGCCATCCTGCTTTATAAACAATTATCTGTCGATACCGGCCATTGAGCTGGCATCATAGCGGTCGCCGGTGCTGGTACCTAATGGTACAATAGCTTCAAGGCGCTCCAGCTCTTCTTTACTTAACACAATGTCGGCAGCTGCAATGTTTTGCTCAACATATTTAACGCGCTTGGTGCCCGGTATAGGCACATGTCCTTTAGCCAATACCCAGGCAATGGCCAGTTGCGAGGCTGTGACGTTTTTCTCAGTGGCAATCTCATTCACCGCATTCACCAGATCAAGGTTCTTGTAAAACTGATCGCCCTGAAAACGGGGGATGTTCCTCCTGAAGTCATCTGCCGGGAAATCGTCCGGGCTTTTCAGGTCACCGGTCAGAAAGCCGCGGCCAAGCGGTGAATAAGCAATCAGGCTGATGCCTAATTCCGCCAGGGTATCGGTTATCCTGGCTTCTTCCACTTCACGCTCAAACAAGGAATATTCGGTTTGTACAGCAGTAAGCGGATGCACAGCATGTGCTTTGCGTATGGTTGCCGATGAAACTTCTGACAGGCCGATGTATTTAACCTTGCCTTCTTTTACCAGCTCGGCCATGGCCTCAACAGTTTCCTCTACCGGTGTGTTGGGGTCAAGCCGGTGCAAATAATAAAGATCGATATAGTCTGTATTCAGATTCTTAAGTGAGCGCTCTGCCGATTTTTTAACGTACGCTTTGGAGCCATTATAGTTCCAGGTCAGTTGTTCATTATCATCTACCTCATAACCAAATTTGGTTGCGATGATATATTCATCACGCTTACCCTGTATGGCTTTAGCGATCAGCCTTTCGTTCAACCCGGGGCCATACATGTCGGCTGTGTCCAGAAAATTGCCGCCCAGTTCGAGCGAACGATGAAGGGTAGCAATCGCTTCGTTTTCGTCGGCTTTACCATAAATATCCCAGCCGTTCATGGATGTCATCCCCATGCAGCCAAGTCCTATCTCCGACACCATCAATCCCTGGCTGCCTAATTTTACTGTTCTCATAGTGTCTTTGTTTTTTGATAAAGCAAAGCTGAGGGTTTTTAAAGTGCTGCATGTGTCCATAGGGCGGAATGTTGTATCCTGATACGAAGGGGTTTCCGACAGACAGTTTTCTTGAACAAAGGTTCCAATGTTCAAATAGCATTTTATGTTTGGAGTTTATACAAGCGTTTAAGCCGCGCCATTCATCCTTTCGGCTACAACGTTATGACTTTTGCATACATTTCGCCACTGCCCAGCCCGCAATTTTGCTGTAAAAAAAATAGCAAATATGAACTTACAGCATAGTACGGTGCTCATCACCGGCGGAACCAGTGGTATCGGCTTAGAACTGGTTAAACAACTAACAAAGCTTGGAGCGAAGGTTATCATTACCGGGCGTGATCTTGAAAAATTGATCGCCGTTCAAAAGCAGTTTTCAAAGGTCGACATTTTTCAAAGTGATGTGAGTAGCCCCGAAAATATCAGGCAACTGTACAACAGTGTCACCAGGCAATTTCCAGAGTTGAATATCATCATCAACAATGCCGGCGAAATGCGTCTGCTTGATCTGCAGGATACCAGGCCAAGCCTGGAAAATATCACCCGTGAGATTGATATTAATCTTTCGGGTACCATACAAATGACGCACCAATTTCTGCCGCATTTAACTAAACAGCCTGCGGCGGCCGTGGTAAATGTTTCTTCAGGCATTGCCTTTATGCCCTTTTCGGTTGCGCCGGTTTACAGCGCCTCCAAAGCCGGAGTACGAGCTTATACCCAGGCCTTGCGGTTGCAGTTAAAGGGAACAAGCGTAAAGGTTTTTGAAATGATCCCTCCGGGTGTAAAGACAAATCTGCAGAAGGATTGGGTGCTACCAACGGATACAGGTTCGTCCATGACTATGGAAGTTGATGCAATGGTGAAGGTAGCTATTAAAGGCCTCCAGCAGGATAAACCGGAACTCAATCCATTCCTGATCGGGGTGATCAAATGGGCGAGCAGAATTGTGCCCGGCGCGCTGATCAAGTTCGGTCATAAAGAATTTGAAAGATTCAAGCAACTAAACGATAAAGTAAAAAAATCAACAAAATGAAAAGAACAGTTTTAGCAGTCATCCTGGTGTTTGCAGCTATTGGGTCCTTCGCTCAAAAGTTGCCGGCCGACCAAATATTGGGTACATGGCAATGCAGCGATTATAAAATCGAGGTATACAAGTCCGGAAATACGTATTCGGCTAAACTCCTATGGTCAAAAGATATGTTTGAAGCTGACGGCAAAACATCAAAGAAGGATAGCAAGAACCCTGATGCAAAACTTAAGGACAGGCCAGTGCAAGGACTCACTCACATTACGTCGCTTGTTTATAAAGATGGCGAATATGTAGACGGCAAATTATATAGTGTGCAGGACGGTAATACTTACAGTTTAAAAGCAAAGCTTAACAGCATAAATGACCTGGAAACACGTGGCTACAAAGGAGTGCCAATGCTCGGCAAAACTTTTAAATGGAAACGCATTCAACAAACCATTTAGCAACCATAAACATGAAAAGCATCCATAAGGACGAGCTGTCCCAATCCTGGTTCATGATCTGCAACGCCATGCCACCAATAGGTTTTTTTCTTTACTTTAAACATCGGAAGCTTTACCCAAATAAAGCTAAAAGAGCGTTAACAAGCGCAATGATAGGCATACCCATGGCGCTGGTAATGAGTTATATCGTCAACACACACATCCTGAAATAATTATGCTTAAAAATATCATCTCCTTAGCGCTACTCATCATCTCGGTGTCGTTAAGCTTCAAACACGCCTGGGACACGGCGCATTATCAAAGCAACCCTGATTCCCTGAAAATGATGGAAACGTTGGGCATCGGCAAATCGGCAGTACCGGTTTTTGTGGCTTTAACATTAGTGACCGGCATACTTTTGCTTATACCACAAACATTCTTTTTGGGTAATATGCTCAATGCTATCTCAATTGTGCTGATAATGGGATTGGCCTTGCGGGCGGGCAACATAAAAATGACATTGATAGAGATACCTTTTTTAGCCATGCCATTAATTATGATCTGGCTTAAATACCCTTTTAAAAATTAAAGTAACTTGCATTATGGCAAAGAATAAACCCTACCGCATCAGCTCTGTTACGGAGATACACAGGTTAATGGCGTTGCCAAAGCCTCATCATCCGCTGATAAGCGTTGTTGACCTAAAAGGTTTGAGGAATGACCATGACATTGATGCCGTTGTGTTTGATCTGTATGTGATATCAATGAAAAGAGGCTGTGACAACCTTTTTTACGGGCAGCAGAAATACGATTTTGATGAAGGTCTGATGGGGTTTATGTCTCCGGGACAAATACTCCGGGGCGAAGACAATGGCGTTCCGGCTAACCTGGAAGGGTGGATGCTGTTCATTCACCCAGACTTTTTGTGGAACACATCGCTTGCATCCAAGATAAAAAAGTATGATTTTTTTGGATACGCTACCAATGAAGCGCTCTTCCTTTCTGACAGGGAAGAGTCGGTTATCAATGACATTATCAGAAACATCAGGAACGAGTATCATTCCAACATCGATAAATTCAGCCAGGATATTATCATTGCTAATTTGGAAACACTGCTTAACTATGCCGAGCGGTTCTACCAGCGCCAGTTTATTACCCGGAAGATAACCAATCACAAAATTTTGGAGCGATTGGAGAATGTATTGACTACTTATATCGATAATGAGACGCTGCTCTTTAAGGGGCCGCCTACGGTGCAATATATAGCCGATGCGTTGAACGTTTCATCTAAATACCTCAGCAGCTTATTAAAACAGCTTACCGGGCAAACTACCCAGCAGCTAATACACGAAAAGCTGATAGAAAAAGCGAAGGAAAAGCTGTCGACCACGGAGTTATCTGTTAGTGAAATTGCCTATAGCTTGGGGTTTGAGCATTCGCAATCCTTCAGCAAGTTGTTTAAAAGCAAAACCAGGCAATCACCCTTGGAGTTTCGTGCTTCATTTAATTAAGCCCCAGAGTTGTAATTGTATCAATTCCGAACGTTAACTGTTCCACGAGCGTACACCTGGATAGAATTATAGTATGTAAGTACTTGATAAAAAGGTAATTGTATATTAGGTTTGTTTTTTGGTTGAAAGATTAACATCATTCATCACCAAAAACTTAAAGTTATGATCAGGAATTATCTGCGTGTGGCGTTACGTAATATTACCCGGCATAAGTTTATCGCCTTCATCAATATCGCAGGGCTAACTATAGGGCTTACCTGCTGTTTGCTTATACTGGCCTATATAGTGAGCGAGCTAAGCTATGATAAGTATAACCGCAACGCTGATGATATTTACCGTGTTACGCGAAGCTTTAACAACACAGATGGTGTGGTTAACCTGCACTTAGGCGCGGTTGCCCCGCCATTTGCACCGTTGCTGAAAAATGAGTTTCCGGACATTCAAAAGGTGACCCGAATTTTTCCGAACAGCAGCATTACCCTGCGCTACAAGGACAAACTTTTTAATGAACAAGGAGCGGTGTTTGCTGATGAAAATTTTCTGAGCATGTTTGATGTTACCACCCTGAAAGGTAACCCGAACAGCGCCCTAACCGAGCCTAACAGTGTTATGCTGACCGAGGAACTGGCTAAAAAATACTTCGGCAATGATGACCCGGTTAATAAGGAAATACGTTTTGCCAATCAGATCAATTTTAAGGTGACGGGCGTTTTTAAAGAACTGCCTTACAATACGCATTTCCATCCGAAAATGCTGATGTCTTTCAACACGCTGAATGATAGTACTATTTACGGCCGCAAGAACCTGGAGACAAATTGGGGGAATAACTCTTTTTACACATACATACAGTTACCTGCGCATTATGATGCAAGGGCTATCAGCAAACGTTTACCGGCCTTCCTGGATAAATACATGCCGCAGGACGGAGCTAACAAGCCATCTGCCGGTACTCAATTGTACCTGCAAAAGTTGACAGACATTCACCTGCGGTCGCATCTGGACAGTGAGCTGGACCAGAATGGAGACATCAAACGTGTTTATATCTTCTCGGCTATTGCTTTATTTATACTTCTGATAGCTTGCATCAATTACATGAATCTTTCAACAGCCCGCTCGACATTACGGGCAAAGGAGATAGGCATCAGAAAGGCGATTGGCGCACAGCAAAAGCAAATCATCTGGCAGTTTTTGGGCGAGTCTGTCATGATTACTTATATCTCATTGGCCCTGGCGTTCGTTATTACAACCCTTATTGTGCCTGCCATTAATAAAGCTGCAGATATGCAGCTGTCTGTCAACATGTTTTTGCACCCGGCTTTACTGGTAATTATACTCGTTGTGCCCTTCGCCATAGGCATTTTAAGTGGTATATATCCGGCGCTGTTCATGTCCTCATTCAACCCTGCTAAAGTACTTAAAGGCATATTCAAAAATGGTAACGGCGGCTTGTCATTCCGCAAGGTACTGGTGGTAACCCAGTTTTCCATTTCAATCATCCTTATCGTTGCAACTATAGTAGTCTTCCAGCAATTAAATTACATGCAAAAAAAATCGCTGGGGCTTAATAAAGATTACGTAGTTACCTTAGGAAGCGGTGTACCTGCCGAGATTTATGAAAGCTTTAAGGCAGACCTCATGCGTTCGCCTGCTGTAAAGGGTCTAAGCCGTTCGTCGCGGCTGCCATCTGGCCGTCTGCTAGACAATCAGGGCATTTCTATTTTTGATGGAGAGAAACAAAAAGATGTAATTGCTGATGTTAAATACCTTAATGCCGACTATGGGTTTATTCCAACATTTGGTATTCAAATGGCCGCCGGGCGAAACTTTAGTAAAGACTTTGCCACAGATAGCCTCAACTACATATTGAATGAAACAGCTGTGGTTGCACTGGGTTGGAAGAGCCCTGAAAATGCCATAGGCAAAGAAATTAACTACGGCGGCGTTAGGGGTAAAGTTGTTGGTGTAACTAAGGATTTTCACTTCGAATCGTTGCACCAGCGTATTGTGCCGATGATATTGCGAATGCCGTCATTTGCCAACAATAACTTTGGCCGGGTTGCTGTTAAAATTGAAGGTAACAACATTAACGCCGCACTTAAGCACATTGAGCAAACCTGGAAGCATTTTCAACCGGAGGTGCCATTAGAGTACACGTTCCTGGATGAACGATTTCAAAAACTTTATAATGCAGAGCAGGAGCAAGGCAAGCTGTTCACCATGTTCTCCTGCCTGGCTATATTCATAGCCTGTCTCGGTTTATTCGGTCTATCGGCATTCACCATATCTCAGCGCGTAAAAGAAGTGGGGGTGCGTAAAGTGCTCGGCGCAAACGTAACCCAGATAGTTACCGAACTGTCAAAGGATTTTTTGAAACTGGTTGTTATTGCCTCGTTAATAGCTTTACCTATTGCCTGGTATACCATGAACCAATGGCTGCTGGATTTTGCCTTCCGTATCAATATACAATGGTGGGTATTGGCAACAGCGGCACTGGTGGCTATTATTATAGCTTTCGCAACAGTAAGTTACCAGTCACTCAAGGCGGCTTTGGCTAATCCTGTTAAAAGCCTGAGAAGCGAATAAGCGTTGCCCGGAAAATATGGCTGAGCTATGAGCTCAATAGTTCAGCCATACTATTCACACTTGTATATCCACTTATCCAGGTCTCTCTTTTTTAATATTGCGGTGAAGCCCAGTTTGGCGGCTTTAGGGCAATAGTCGTCCTGGAATTTTTTTTGAGTGGTTACGTCTGTATATTCAGTGGCGAATACCGGCTTATTAAGTTCTATATAAGGCGTCATATCATTCTGCCACCCCTGCTCAAAAGCATCTTCCGTTAAAGCCCAATCAAATTTAGCAGCATATTCAGCTGTAAGATTGCTTACGTTTTTCTGGCCGATGGATAGTCCGTTATCATGGGCCAGCGCAATAAGGTAATCAACATATTTTTTAGTGTCTGCTATCTTAATGTCGAACCCGGTTTCATTGTCAAAAGCATCCAGGTTATCGGGCTCAAGCCCGTCAAACCCTTTATTGATGATCATCCTTACCCTTGAGTTAAGCCATGGTTTAAGCTTTTCAACCTGGCGTATGTCTAGCCATTTTTCCTTTGGCCATTCATCATATTTTCTGCCAATCACTTCTTTTGGTAAAAGTGAACCGTCGGGGCGGTCATCCTCAAAAGTACCTACGGATACATAGGCAATCACCTTTTTGCCTTTGGCATGCAAAGCAGCTACGGTCTCGGCTGATGTGGTAAAAGCGTCCACATCAACAACGCTGCTGTTAAAGTTGTCGGAAGAAGTAATATCGTCTAATACCCAATCAAAGCTTACGCCGGCTGCAGGTTTCCACCAGGTAGTTTGCCCGCCGGGAAGCGGGTTGCCATCTATAGGATTATTTGTGTCGTTGTCGGAGTTGTCTTTTTTGCAAGCTGTAAACAGCAATAATGCAATCAGTATGCGAGCGGTATTTAGTTTGAACATTTAATGAAGTGATTTCACCCTTAAACGGCATAAGCACGCACATAGTATAATATATGTAACAAGTAAATTACAAAGGGTGGGTCCCAGATAAAAGAAAGATATTGAATTTTAAAAAGCCATTTGTAAGCCTATAGAACTGTAGGCAGATGCGCCGAAAGAGTAACCTCTGTCCTGAAAGATAGTCTTAAGGCTTCTGTTTGTAATTTGCGCGGTACGTGATGCATTTATGCCAAGCGTGATAGGAACAAACACGCGTTTGCCTAACTTTAGTTGTGGGCGTAAACCAAAAATTACGTACTGGTGGGTAAAAATTTTGTCTTTCCCATCCTGTTCCAACAAGGCCATTTGTCCGTTTACTTCCATTACAATGCTTAGTCGTAGTATCTCGTTCACATTATAGCCAGCTGAAACTTCGAGGCCGTCTTTAAGCGAAGCTTGTACTGAATAACGGCCTGAGGTCCGCCAGCTAAGGTAGAATGCCGGAAACAGCATAGGGAAGCCAAAAGAATTATTTAAGGCGAGGCCGCCACCCAGGTCGAGGTTGGGTTTCAAATGGCGGATAAATATCGCACTGACGCTACCCAGCACATTTCTGAACCTGAGTTGAGAGAGGTCTGCAGTTGGCATAAAAATGCCGCCGCCTATGCCCGCCCTTAATGACCAACGCTCATTCAACGGCCGCTGAAAATTTAAACTTACGCCTACATTAAGCACCTCGTTAATAACCAGTGGCTCGGTAAAGTTTCTGTTGTTCATATCCACATACGCTCCGCCGACGCCTACGGACCAAGTGGTGGGGCGCTTATTTTCATTCAATCTCATATAAAGTGGGATATTCACACCTCCCTGATAAACCATTGCCGAGCCTTTGCTATTTCCAATTTTTTGACTGGAGTCACCCTCAGTTAGCCGGTATGCTGACGTGCCGAAATACTCAGTTTTAAAAAAGACCTGTGCGTAGCCGGTAGCAGCGATGCTCAAAATAAATACACAAATAAATAAAGATTTCATTTTAAAAAAGTTAAGCGGTTTAAGAGCTAAGGCGACAACTTCTTCGCCTGTTTGAATGCAAATATTCGCCAGGGCACTAGGCGTTTTGAAATAGTTTTGACGGATAGTCGTTTGGCTTTGACGGTTGGTGAACGCGCCTTGGCGCGGACCCTGTACTTTTGCTATATGAATCTTTTTAAAAATTATGACCGGTTTGTATTACTGATCTGGGTTTTTCTCGCTATTATCTTTTGGTTTCGCTATATACCAGATTCGTCCGTTACGGAGGGAGCCTTGCTGGCACTATCTATTATGGTGTGTTTGTATCCTTTCACAACATACCTGAGCAAAATTTTACTGAGAAAAGCTATGCGGTTGAACAAGATGGTATTATTTGCCGGGCAATTTTTTCTTGTTTCTGCATTATCTGCTTTTATGATACCGGCAATTCTTCACGGGTTTCTTTATCTCGAAGAATGCGGTTTCCTACCCCATTCGAGGCTGTTATTAGGAAGGAGCCAGTTTGCGATATTGTACACCAACGCGCTATTCGTAGCCCTGTTTGTGAACTTTGGTTTTTGTGGATTGAGGTTTTATGAAGAAACTATAAAACTGCACGAAGCTTTGATTAAATCACAGCTGCAGATACTTCATCAGCAAATCAGTCCTCATTTTATGTTTAATGTATTAAATCACATTAACATTTTAATGCAGGATGATGTAAGCTTGGCGTCTTCCGTATTAATAAAATATTCCAAAATACTACGTTACCAGTTAGATAGTGAAAGTAACAGAAAGGTTAGTATAGGACAGGAGGTGCAATTTTTAAAAGACTTTGTTGAGATTGAGAAAGTAAGGTGGGGGAATGAACTAAGTATAAACTGTAACTGGAAATTCGAAGATAATCACAAAGAATTTCCGCCGCTTTTGTTAATTACTTTTATAGAAAATGCCTTTAAGCATGTATCTCGAGGAGGGGAGGAGGAGGCTTTTGTAAATATTGAGTTAAAGCACCTCAACGATTTTATTTGCCTTGAAGTGGAAAATTCTAAGTCGGGTATACAAGGGGTTAACGATACCATTTCCGGAATAGGGCTGCACAACGTAAAAAAGCGTTTGGAGCTGCTGTACGGTGATAAATACTGTTTGGAAATAAATAATACCGACACTCGATATTACACTAAGCTAACTATCAACTTAAAATAACTATGGTGGAGATATTACCCGTGAAGCCTGAAAACAACAGCTCTCTAAAGTGTTTAGTTGTGGATGATGAGCCCCTTGCTATCAAGGGCGTGGTTAATTTAATTCAACAAGTAAATTTTCTTGAAGTGGCGGATACATGCACATCGGCTATCAAAGCGGCTGAGATATTAAAGACGAGGGATATTGATCTGATGTTTCTGGATATTAATATGCCAATGTTGTCCGGCCTTGATCTGCTGGAGTCGTTAAATAAATCGCCGTTAACCATACTTACGACCGCTTATTCGGAACATGCACTGGATGGTTTCAGACTTAATGTTGTTGACTACCTGATGAAACCGTTGGATTTTCAGCGGTTCTTTCAGGCCGCTAATAAGGCACTGCAGATTTATAGTTCCCGGATCATATCGCAGCGGAGGGACGAGGCTGATTCAGACATGTATATCAGGCAAGGCGATAGTTTTCAGCGTATAATATGGGAGGAAATATTATTTGTAGAAGGCATGCAAAATTATTTGAAGTTGCATTTTACTAATAAAACTTTCATCATTCATCAAACCATGACCTCATTAGAAGATGTATTGCCGAAGGAAATTTTTTATAATACATCAATCTTATCTTATTAATACTCGGAAAATTGATGCTATTTCCGGAGGGAGAGTGTTTATTAATGGCAAACAACTTCCACTTTCCCGGCACCGAAAAGAGGACCTACTTAGCAAAGTTGTATATAACAGGTTGATCAGTAAATAGGAGTACAGGTATTGCAATGCCTGTAATAGCAATGAAGTTACTTAGTCCTTGCCAATAACCTCCCTCCGGTGCTGTATGCCCCAATCCGTAAGGTTGTTGATTATTGTTTGTAAAGTCTTGCCGTGTACGGTAAGCTCATACTCAACGGTTATAGGTTGAGTATCTAACACCGTGCGTTTAACGAGTTTGTTAAACTCCAGTTCTTTAAGTTCCTTACTGAGCATTTTGTTAGAAATGCCTTCTATATCGCTCAAAATGTCCGAAAACCGTCGTTTGTTGTAAAAGCAGATAGAAGAAATAATTGCAATCTTCCACTTACCATTCAGTACGTCCATTGAGTCTTGAATGGCCCGCATTTCGCCTTTGTACTGCTTCTGAAATTCTTTGATACGGCACTCCATATGTTACTATGTTACTTCGAGGTTACTGTTACTTTTAGATACAAAGTTACCTAAATAAATAAAGCCGTCATAACTTTGCTTTCACAAAATAACAAAGCTGAACGATTTGTAGGACAGCTTTAACTGGTTAAAATCAAATAAATAAAAATGAACAAGCTAAAAAATAAGGTAGCAGTAATTACAGGCGGCAATAGCGGTATTGGATTTGGTATTGCAGAAGCATTTAAAAATGAAGGTGCCGTTGGCGTTATAACCGGCAGAAATCAAGCTACCCTGCAGCAGGCGGCGGATACACTGGGTGCAGATTTTATTGGCATCAAAGGTGATGTTACCAATCTAAACGACCTTGAAAACACTTTTAAAAAGACCGCCGAGCGCTTTGGCAAAATAGATGCCCTGGTGGTAAATGCAGGCGGTATTGTGGATGGCGTGCCTATGGGGGCAATAACTGATGTTACGGAAGATGCTTATGACCGGTATATGGATTTGAATCTGAAAAGCGCTTACTTCACTGTACAAAAAGCGTTGCCTTATTTAAATGACGGCGCCTCAGTAATTCTGATCGGGTCAAGTGCCGCGCATCGGGCCGCACCTGGCATGGCTATTTATAGTGCTGCAAAAGCTGCGGTAATATCGCTTGCTAAAGGTTTGTCGTTGGATCTGTTATCAAGAAAAATCCGCGTCAATGCGCTTTCTCCCGGCTCTATTGATACGCCCGTTTTCGGTAAAATAGTACCTGAGGAACAACTGGAGCAGGTAAAGAAGCTCTGGAGTGATATTACCCCGGTTGGCCGCCAAGGACTGCCGATTGAGATTGGCCATGCCGCTGTGTTTTTGGCCTCTGATGAATCCGCCTTTATTGTGGGTACAGAAATACTTGCAGACGGCGGCCTTACCAACATCAGTTTAATGAAATAATATTCATTTATAGATCAACCACATGAGTCAGAATAATTATAAGGGCGCTTTGCAGCAGCCTGTAGGGTCCGGATTTAGCGCCTTATCAACCGCCGCAGATGTGATTAAGGGGATTGACCTTAGCGGGAAGGTTGCCATTGTAACAGGCGGTAATACAGGGATCGGTTTAGAAACGGTGAAGGCGCTTTCAGGAGCCGGAGCTACTGTGATTGTACCTGCCCGCGACGTGCAAAAAGCAAAGCAGAACCTGCAAGGCATCAACAATGTAGAGATTGAAGTACTGGATATCATTGATCCCGTTTCTGTCAACGCGTTTACTGACAGGTTTTTGGAAACTGGTCGTCCGCTGCATTTGCTTATTAATAACGCAGGTATCATGTTTGTGCCTTTGCGCCGCGATGCAAGCGGCAATGAATCGCAATTGGCCATCAATTACCTGGGTGTATTTCGCCTTACAGCAAAGTTGTGGCCTGCCTTGAAAAAGGCGGATAGTGCAAGAGTCGTTAACGTGTCATCGCTGGGGCATCATTTCGGAGATTTTAATTTTAAGGATCCTAATTTTCAGCACCGGCCATATGAAACTTTGAATGCCTATGGGCAGTCAAAAACGGCTTTGAACTTGTTTTCGCTCGAGCTGAACGAACGCGCAAAGCCCTCAGGAATTAGCGTCTACTCCGTGCATCCTGGGAGCATATGGGGTACAGAGCTTACGCGAGAAGCCCCAAGAGAAATATTGCAGCAGTTTGGTTTTTTGGACCATGAAGGCAACGAGGTACAGGAAGTAATTAATTCGCTTAAAACCGTACCACAAGGAGCAGCTGCAACCGTATGGGCAGCAACAAGCACACTACTCAACAATAAAGGAGGGGTTTACCTGGAAGATGTGGAAGTAGCGCGCTTAGCCGATGATGGACCAATGGCCAGCGGTGTTAAAATCTATTCTTTAAACGAGGACAGCGCCAAGCAACTGTGGACATTGACCGAAAATTTAACTGGCGTAAAGTTCAATGTGGATTAGTTATCACATTGAAAAGCACCTGGCCGTAACAGGGCAGGCGCAACGAAAAGTGTATCAAACAAAAAAGAGGCATCTTACAATGCCTCTTTTTTGTTTAGTCGCCTAAATAGGTTCTTAAAGCGCCGCTTCTGCGGCTACCGCGCAGTTTTACAAGTGCCCGGTCTTTAATTTGCCGAACACGTTCGCGAGTGAGGTGAAATTTTTCACCGATCTCTTCAAGGCTATGCGGTTGCTGGTGCTTCAACCCGAAAAATAACTCTACAACCTCGCGTTCCTTATCGGCAAGGATCTGCATGCTGTTAGCTACATCAATACTTAATGATTCATTGATCATGTCCTTATCTGCGCCGGGCTCAGAGCTGCGTAACACATCCAGCAGGGTGTTGTCTTCTTCGCTCGAAAAAGGACTGTCGTATGAAATATGTCTGCCTGAGTTTACCATTGCAACGTTAACCTTGTCCACAGTAATTTCAAGGTCTTCCGCCAGTTCTTCAGGCGTTGGCTGCCTTTCATAAACCTGCTCCAGTTTAGATGCGGCCTTGGCTATTTTTGACAGGTCGCCTACCTTGTTTGCAGGCAAACGTACCATTCTCGATTGCTCAGCAATAGCCTGCAAAATAGACTGGCGTATCCACCACACGGCGTATGAAATAAATTTAAAGCCCTTCGTTTCATCAAAACGCTGAGCGGCTTTTACCAAGCCCACATTGCCTTCATTAATTAAGTCGCCCAGGGTTAAGCCTGAACTTTGATATTGTTTGGCTACAGACACAACGAAACGAAGGTTAGCCCTTGTTAACCTGTCAAGCGCCGCCTGATCGCCCTCTCTTATTTTTTGTGCCAATATCACCTCTTCTTGTGCCGTCACCATCGGAATCCTGGATATGTCTGACAAATATTGGTTCAATGATGCGGTTTCACGGTTGGTGATTGACTCACTAATTTTAAGTTGCCTCATATAATGAAATATCTTTTAAGTGAATGCTAAAGATTTGGTGCCTTAGAATGCGCTATGAGCTAATATAAATCTCAGTTGAGATGACAGCGGGTCGCTGATGCCTGCGTTAGAAAGGAGTTAAAAAATCTTTAACGAACAAAGATACACAGATATCGAGGGAATCGTGTTATCTGAATGTCAATAAGTTGATGAGGCGATCTGTTTTGACTTGTTTAGTCAATCATTCAGCGTAATTTAATTCTTAATATCCTCCGCATGTATACTGAAAACATCCTTCAAAGCACGTTTGGCGGCATAGTAGCCACACATACCGTGTACGCCGCCTCCGGGTGGGGTAGAGGACGAGCAAAGATACAAACCTTTTGCTGATGTTTTGTATGGCGACCACCGCAATGCAGGTCGTGTAAACAGTTGGCCGATGTCGATAACACCGCCGTTGATGTCGCCGCCGATATAGTTGGGGTTGTATTCTTCGATCTGCTCTGTGTTGAAGGTATGTTTGGCAAGTATACGCTCACGGAAACCGGGCGCAAAACGTTCAACTTGCCGTTCAATAATGTCGGTCATATCCTTTTTAGAGCCATTTGGCACATGGCAATAGGACCATACCGCATGCTTGCCGGCAGGCGCGCGGGTATCATCAAACAAGCTTTGCTGCGCCATCAGCACATAGGGCGAATCTGAGTGTATTCCCCGGCTGGATGCCCTTTCAGATGCAGCAATTTCTTCTATGTTACCTCCCAGATGCACGGTGCCCGCTTGCCTGCATTCAGCAGCACTAAACGGCACTGCGCCATCCAGTGCCCAATCTACTTTAAACACGCCATCACCATAGCGGTAACGCTGTAGTTGCCATTTATATAGTGATGAAAACTTATGTCCCGCTATTTGCAATAGCTGCCGTGGCGTAACATCAAATAAAACAGCGTGTGCTGATGGTAACTGCCGCAGTGATTGTACATAAGTATCAAGCTGAACGACACCGCCGAGGCTTTTGAAATAACTTACAAGAGCATCCGCTATTTGTTGCGAGCCGCCTTTAGGTATAACCCAGCCACCTAAATGTGCGTTAGCCATTAGTACCAGTGCAATAGCCGAGGTGGCCAAATTGCTGAGTGGCTGTATACCGTGTGCCGCCATGCCTGCAAAAAGCGCACGGGCTTGCTCCGTTTTAAACTTTTTGGCGAGCACTGTAGCCGGCTGCAATGCATTTATGCCAAATTTAGCCAGGCCTAAAGGGTTACTTGGAAAGTGCAGTGGACCTAGAACATCGGGCGCTAATGACGGCCAGTCTTTTACCAGGGGCGCAAGCAGTTTCAGATATGTATCGCGGTCGTTGCCTAATAGGGATGCAGTTTGTTCTATATCATGGTACAACGCGGCAGCAGTGCCACCATCTAAGGGGTGAGCGGCATCAATGGTTGGCTTTATAAATTCAAGCCCGTGTGTGTGCAGGGGCAAAGTCTTAAAAAAAGGAGAGCCAGCTGCGAGCGGATGTATAGCCGAACAAATGTCGTGTTTAAAGCCAGGCAGGGTGAGTTCGGCAGTTCGTAAACCGCCGCCGGTGGTAGATTTACCTTCTATTAGTAATACCTGCAAACCGTGTTTTTGCATCAATATGGCTGCGGCAAGTCCGTTCGGTCCGGAACCTACTACAATGGCATCAAAATCACGTTTTTCAAGCGGCATATCAACTTATTCCTTTGCTAACACGCCGTAAACTTACAAATATTCTACTAATTCTATAGACTTTTTTAACGGGGTTAAGATTAAGCGCTGGCTCAATAAGTTAACATGCAAATGATCAGCATTTAATCCCCCAAAATTATATTTATGCAGCGTCTGCACTCATTAAAATTGCTTTGTGGTTATGGTGTCATATCATATTTGTCCGAATCAACCCGTCATAATGTCTTAATACCACCTCATTGCATATATCAGCCGGAAATATATTTGAAGAAAAAATTATGAAAAGCGCAATCACTTACATTTCATTAATAGCACTTGTCATTGGTGCTCACTGTAGCAAAGCTCAGCAATCAAAGGTGACACCATCTGGTACGGAGATAAAGAAGAAAATTAAGCAGGAGCAGCTTAAGCCTGCAGAGAGACAATACGCGGTTAAGCTTTCAACTGAGACCGAAGCAGGAGTTTATGATGCTACCAAAGGCTTGACCACAGCACAATTAAATTTTAAACCAGCGCCTGATAAATGGAGTGTAGACGAATGTATTAAACACATTGCTGCGTCAGAAAGCAACCTTTGGCTCATGGTAGACGACTTGTTAAAGCAACCTGCCAATCCCGATAAGCGCTCCGGCATAAAGGTTACGGACGAGCAATTCGTAAAGGCCGTTGAGGACCGCTCGCATAAATCTAAAACATTTGCTGCGCTTGAGCCGGCTAATTCGCCTTACCAAACAGCGAATGAAGCGCTTGCAGCGTTCAAGCAAAATCGTGCTAAACTCATAGAATTTATAAAAAGTACCCATCTTGACCTGCGCAACCATGTTGCGGAACTGCCTATAGGTACGTACGACGCGTACCAGCTTATCCTTCTTATTGCTGCACATACCAACCGGCACACGCAACAAATTGAAGAAATAAAAGCTGATGCAAATTTTTTAAAAAATTGATCTGACTCCGCTTATAGCAGCTATAAATCAGCAGATGTTTTAAATGTATATATAGTTAAAATAGAAGCTGATAAGGCCGCAGTATCGTAATGTTTATAAGCAAGAAAGCACACCGTTCGGTGTGCTTTCTTGCTTTATGCCTTTTGAAATAAATAAACGCAGTTTTCTATGTTTATTTGGATTTATTCTAAATAAAATTACCTTTGCAAAAAATGCCACACGGGTCCGAAACCGTGTGGCCAACCGGAAATCCGGCTCACCTTTAATGTGGATTAAAAGTAATGCAAGTTAAAAAAATTTTGCTTCTGGGGGCAATCTGCACCCACGCGTTCTTAGTTAACGCCACCCCGCGAAATGTAGTATCGGGACCTTATTTTACAAATTATGGAGAAACTTTACATTTAATTTCTAATCACGAAGAAGATCATGGCTCTATCCGTGGTCGTGTAACTACTGCCGATGGTAAAATTGCTTCGAATGTTACTGTAACACTTAAGGGCACTAAGTTCGGTACCATTACCGATGAGGATGGCGAGTACCAGTTAAAGCGTGTACCAGCGGGCGACTATACCTTGGTAGTTTCAGGCGTAGGACTTGTTACCAAAGAGAAGGAGATACATGTAGATGGCAAGAGTACCGTTATTGCTGACTTTTCTCTGGTTGAGAACCTGTCGCAACTGGACGAGGTGCAGGTAAATACACAAAAAAGCAAGTTTAAAACTGACAGAGCTTCGTCATCACTTCGTTTGCAGTCCCCTCTTTTAGAAGTACCTCAAAATATTCAGGTGATCAACAGCAAGCTTCTTGCTGACCAATTAACGTTTGATATAGTAGACGGTGTAACTCGTAACGTTAGCGGCGCCACACGTACCGGCCACTGGGATGCACAATATGCCAACATTTTTATGCGTGGTACCAATATTCCGGCATTCCGTAACGGAATGAACCAGAAAATGCCATGGGGCCCACTGGCAGACGATGCCGCAACAATTGAGCGTATTGAGTTTGTTAAAGGTCCGTCGGGCTTTATGATGGCCAACGGCGAGCCCGGTGGTATTTACAACATAGTTACCAAGAAACCTACCGGCCAAAACCGCAGTTCGGTAACGCTTGGTGGTGGCGGTTATAACCTTGGTCGCGCAGCCATTGACCTGGATGGCAAGTTGTCACGCGATGGCAAACTGCTGTTCCGCTTAAACCTGGCTGCTCAAACCAAAGGCAGCTATAACAAATATAATTATACCGATAAGTATATCATCGCACCTGTGGTGAGCTATCAGGTTGACAGCAACACGCTGATTACCGCTGAATACACAACACAGCACGTAGAGGCACAGGCTTTAGGTACTTACGGATTTTCACCAAAAGGTTTCGGCGATACCGACCCAAGCTTCTTTATTGGCGACCCTGCCTTGGATCCGAATAAGCTTTACGACCATAATGTTACTTTTTACCTTAACCACAGGCTCAATAATAAATGGAAATTAAACGGGCAGGTGGCCTATATTAAATATGGTTTGGAAGGCGGCACGCCATGGCCATCAACTATTGCGCCTAACGGTGATATGAGAAGATACCTCAATATCAGCGAAGAGCTTGCTATCAACAAGAATGCGCAGGTAAGCATTATGGGCGATGTTGTGGCCGGTCCGGTAATTCACCGCATTTTAACCGGTGTTGATATGGGCAACCTGAAAACCTGGGGTGATTTCAGCAGCGTGCAGCAGCCGGATTTGCAACTGGCAGGCAACGCAACCTTCAATATTTACAACCCAACTTACGGCATTCCTTTTGCCAACATACCTTTCTTTGATCGCTCGCGCAGTATACAGAGCCGGTCAGGGTCAAACACCTACGCAACCAACCTTACTTATACCGGCGTTTACTTGCAGGATGAGATACGCATGCTGGATGAAAAGCTGCGCTTGACATTGGCAGGCCGTTTTACCCATGCGGTTACAGTAGGCAAAACCAATAAAACGCAAATATCTGATGATGTGTTTAGTCCGCGTGCTGGGTTAAGCTATTCCATCACCAATAACTTTACTGCTTATGCCCTTTATGATCAAAGCTTCTTGCCTGTAGCAGGCCAGGATTTCTTTGGAGAAGCCTTCAAACCAATCCGCGGTAACAATATTGAGATCGGCCTGAAAAAAGATTGGTTTAACGGTCGTTGGAATACCACCGTAGCTGCATATCGCATCACTAAAAAGAATGTGCTTACACCCGATCTTGACCCCACTCATATTGCAGCTAACCCGAACGCACAGGTGCAGTTAGGCCAAATTGAGTCTAAAGGTATTGAGTTAGATGTAACCGGTGAAATCGTTAAAGATTTAAACATTGTCGTTAACTACGCTTACACGGATGCGACTGTAAGTAAGGATAATAACAGCAGTCTCGTAAGTCGCCCTATTCCAAATTCAGCCAAACATATCACTAATACCTGGTTGTCGTACCGTTTCCGTAAACCGGGCTCTTTCCTTAGAGGTTTTGGATTAAACGGTGGCTACCAGATTCAACTCGACAGAAATTCAGGCTCTACATCTACGCCATTAAAGTTACCTGACTATTACCGCTTTGATGCTGGTATCTCTTACGAGAAAGGCCGGATCACCATTGCCGGTTTAGTAAATAATCTGTTTGACCGCCGTATGCTTACGCAAGGTTCTTATACCAAATTAAAAGAAGAGACAGCTACTTCCGTGTCATACTATACCTACATCTACGAAGTACCAAGAACAGGCAGGTTAAGCATTACTTACCGTTTTAAATAATCCTTTCTGCAAACGATAAATCATAGCACAATGACGACCAATAATAAACAGGCAAAACAAAAGCAAAAAGATTCGCTGTTTAAGCGCATCAATAACTGGCTCCATTTATGGCTGGGTCTTATATCGGGCGTTATTGTGCTTATCGTTTGTTTAACAGGATGTATATGGGTTTTTAATGAAGAGATAACTGCGTTGCTTGAGCCCGAAACCAATATTTCCTGGCAAAATAAGCCGGTGCTAAAGCCATCGCAGCTGGCTGCCATAGCTGCCAAACAAAACCCGGGTAAGGTGCCTTCATACGCTAATTACCAGCAGGGGCGTACTATCAACCTTACCCTGCGACCTGCTAATGCCAAAGCTTTTGACCGTCGTGGTGGTTATACACTTTTAAAGATCAATCCTTACACCGGAAAGGTCATCTCACAGGAAGAACATCAAAAAGGCGAGGCCGACTTTTTCAGGACGATACTTAACGGGCACCGCTTTTTATGGCTGCCGTCCGAAATCGGCCGGCCAATTGTAAACTACGGCACCTTGGTTTTTGTGGTGCTGCTCATCACCGGGCTTATATGGTGGTACCCTAAGAAGTGGAATAAATCTACCCGCGAGAAGAGTTTCACTATAAAGTGGGGCGCCTCATTCAAGCGCCTTAACATTGATCTGCATAATGTATTGGGCTTTTACTCCTTGCTGTCTCTGGCAGCCATAGCGCTAACCGGAATGGTTTATGGTATTAAATGGTACAGCGAAGGCTTGTATTGGGTAACGTCAGGAGGGGAGCAACTGGCAGAGTATAAAAGGATGGAGTCAGACTCGTTGCAAAAAGGCAAATTCTATGCACCGGATAAGGTAATGGACTTGGCCTGGGAAGAGGTAATTACCAAGCATCCTAAATCAATGGGTTTTTATTATAGCTATCCTGATACGGCTGACGCCAAAGCGTCCATAAATATATCGGTATATCCTAATAAAGGGCAGTTTTATAACAGCCAGAGTTACACATTTGACCAGCACACACTAAAAAAGTTAAAACGTGAGGATGCTTATTCGGTACCTTACAACCAAGCCTCGTTTGGGCAAAAGCTGCGCAAAATGAATTACGATATCCATGTGGGCAGCATACTTGGGTTACCCGGTAAAGTACTGGCATTTTTAGCGGCGCTTATAGGCGCCAGCCTGCCGGTTACCGGCTTTTTAATATGGTATAACCGTAAGTTTAACAAAAAGAACCGTAAAAAGAAAAGCACAACGATAGTTACAAAAACCGGAGTTAAACGCAAAATGCCTTACGAAGCGCATGTTTAAGGCATTGTTACGCTATCAGGTTTTGAAAAGAGAAGTGCGGTGATAGCATTGCCTTTTCGTTTTCGGCAGATTGGAGCTGGGCTTGTTTAGCGTAAGTAAACATTTGCTGTTCATAATCTGCAATGGCATCCATAATCTCGCTGAACTTGGTGCCGGTAAGGTTGCCGGCCAATATTAACGCATCCATTAATCCGCTGTTTACACCCTGGCCGGCAAAGGGCGGCATGAGGTGTGCTGCATCGCCGATGAGCGTTATTGGCAAAGGGCGATTGCTTTTCCAGGGTTCATTCAACGGGAGCTTTTTCGCCGGCAAGCCGGCAAATATAACGGTTGCTTTAATCAATTGATGGTAGCGATGGTCCCACGATGGAAGTCTGTTAAGGAGAAATGTGATTATGCTATCTCTATCCTGAAAGTTTGGCCTTCGATTTTCCTTCCATTCTTTAGGTTCTTGTAAGATGATACCATAAGTAAGCGAGCCTTTGTTGAATGGATTAGCCACTAGCAAAGTACCTTGATGAGCCGTCATGAGCCTGTGCCCGTTACATAACTCGTGGAATTCCGGGCAATTTAACTTGGGCTGGGGCACATCACCCTGTATAATGATGGTCCCGGTCTCTTCAACCACAGCGTCAGTTACGTAACGTCTTATTTTAGACATTCCGCCGTTTGCGCCTATTACCATATCTGCATAAGCATCAGGCTGGTTTTCAAAGCGTAGTAACCATTTATCCGCTTGAGGTTCAATCCCGATGCATTTGCTATTCCAAACCACAGTGTTATCATCAAGGCTATCTAACAGCATTTTGCGCAGGTAGTTCCGGTTTATCTCGGGGTTATCATTCTTTTTTTCCGGGGTAATTTCCTTCACAAACAAGGTATTGCCCTGCTCGTCGGTAATATTAGCGCCCATGGGTACTGCCAGTTTATAATAAGTGTTCAGCAATCCGGCTTTTTGCATTGCTTTCTGACCAGAGTTTTTGTGAAGGTCGAGCGTTCCACCCCATATTCGTGCTTCCGGGTTAGCGTCTCGTTCATAAACGGTAACATCAACGCCTTTTTGCTGCAGTAAACGGGCCAGGGTAAGACCAACGGGTCCTGCACCGATAATGGCAACTTGTTTTTGTTCTAATAACATTGTCTTGCTTGAATTAATTAAGCAAAGTTGCACAGTATATTAGGCGTAAAATAATTACATTAGACCTAAAAATAGTCGTAAAGGACTTCTACTGATGACTGATAATAAAGGAACTGTACCTGACATCCTGCTAACCTTCGCCAAATTATTGGGCGCAAATGTTATCAATCACCGCTTGGTTGTACCCGAAGCGTTTGGAACGGGTTACTGTACCGGGTATCAATTTAACAAGCATGTTCGCCTCGTCATTAGTAACTATACCTTGAACGATGATGTTGAGGCACCAAACCAGCAAGTAGAGCCGGATAAAAAGGTTATATTTTTTAAGTTTCAGAACATATTTGAAGGAAGCGTTGAAACGCAGGATTCCACCCGGCAGCCGTCGGTGTTAATTGGCACCAGCCGTATAAACACCGATGATGTAATCGCGATACATACAAACACAGCTACCATCAACATAGAAGTAGATGCGGCTTATTTAAGAGAGGTTTTCGATGCTGATGCACAGTCGCCCATTATACAGACTCTGCTGCAAAACACCCGGCCGCTTTTATTTGAGCAGCTGATGTTTCCGTCATTGCAGCGTACTGTTAATGAAATTATCGGTGAAGCACCGGCCGGTCCTTTTGAGTTGTTCTATTTGAAAATTAAATCTGAGGAGCTTGTTTGCCGTCTGCTTATAGAGCTGGAAAAGCGTGACGAAAAGCACCTATATCCGCTCAATCCTTATGACATACAACGTATCTACCAGGTAAAAGAAAAAATACTTAAACAGTTAAACACTCCGCCGGTAATAAGCGATCTATCGCAAAGGGCGGGCATGAGCCCAACTAAACTAAAGAGATTATTTAAGCAGGTTTTTGGAGATAGTATATTCAGCTACTATCAATCATTCAGGATCAAAGAAGCGGCCCGACTACTGAGAGATGAAGGCTTCTCAGTTTCGCAGGCGGGTTATCAGGTAGGTTTCACAAACATGAGCCATTTTTCGCGGGTGTTTAAAGAATATATGGGCATCAAACCCAAGCAATTCAGCCGGTCTGTATAGCCAAAATTCAAGGTTGGATGGCACAGTGCATCACAGTTAATAAAATTTATTGCCGTAGGTTTATGCTACCAATTAATAACCCTGAATTGCATGCAAATAATCTTTGGTATTATCTATCACTTTATTGGCGGTTTTGCTTCGGGAAGCTTTTACATACCTTACAAGAAGGTGAGGGGATGGGCCTGGGAAAGCTTCTGGATAGTAGGCGGACTGTTTTCCTGGCTTATTGTGCCACCTATTGCAGCGTGGCTTACCATTCCAAACTTTTCAGAAATTATCGCGCAGACCAACGGGCAAATCTTACTGCTCACCTACTTCTTCGGCCTGCTTTGGGGTATTGGAGGATTAACCTATGGCTTGGGTGTTCGTTACCTCGGTGTGTCATTAGGGAGCACTATCATATTAGGCTTATGCGCCGTTTTCGGCTCCCTGATACCATCTGTATATTATAACTTTTTTCCTGCCGAAGGAAAAGACACTATAAGCGGTATGTTTAACAGCCACTGGGGGCAGATGGTACTGCTTGGCATTGTTATATGCGTGTTAGGTATTGTTATCTGCGGGCGTGCCGGTACACTTAAGGAGCGCGAGCTTACAGCACAAGGCCACGTCACCAACAGCAATAAGGAGTACCGCTTCGGTTTAGGTATTCTGGTGGCTATAATATCCGGCGTGTTGAGCGCGTGTTTTAATTTTGGTATAGAAGCCGGTAAAAGCATGGCTGAAACAGCCAATACTGCCTGGCAGACGCAGCACCCGGGGGCGGGTAACTTCCTGTTCTCAAATAACGTTACCTATGTAATAATACTTTGGGGCGGGCTTACAACAAACCTGGTATGGTGTATGATCCTTAATGCCCGCAACAAAACTTTTTCAGACTATACAAACAGCGAGACACCCTTACTTAAAAACTATATTTTTTCCGCCCTGGCCGGTACCACCTGGTTTTTGCAATTCTTTTTTTACGGTATGGGCGAGAGTAAACTGGGCAACGGGGCCAGCTCATGGATTTTGCACATGGCCTCCATTATCCTGATTGCAAACCTTTGGGGCCTGGCTTTAAAGGAATGGAAAGGCGTGGGTAAAAAAGCCACAGGTACCTTGATTGCCGGCATCGTGGTCATCATTATCTCGGTACTGTTTGTAGGGTATGGCAATTCATTAAAATAAGCAAATAAAAACACACACTGTATATGTCTTTAAGCACAACACAATTTAAGCATGTAAGTTATTTATGGGATGAAGCCGAAGCCGCTAAGCTGGCTGGCGATGAAGTTGCCCTGTTGATATATCGTTCAAACCTTTTAGGCGCCGATCTTCGCCTTACCAATTACGGCGGAGGCAATACCTCCTGCAAAGTCACGGCAAAAGATCCGCTCACCGGTGCCGACGTAGAGGTAATGTGGGTGAAAGGCTCTGGTGGTGATCTGGGCACTTTAAAGAAAAGCGGTTTGGCAGCATTATATGTCGACCGTTTACGTAGCCTGAAGAATATCTACCGCGGTGTTGAGTTTGAAGACGAGATGGTGGAACTGTTTAATCATTGCATATTCGATCTTTCGTCCAAAGCGCCATCTATTGATACGCCGCTGCACGGCTTTTTACCCTTTAAACATATTGACCACCTTCACCCGGATGCGGCAATAGCTATAGCGGCTGCTAAGGACGGTAAAAGAATCACTGAAGAGCTTTTTGGCGGTACCATCGGCTGGGTGGACTGGAAAAAACCGGGCTTTGAGCTTGGTTTGCAATTAAAAGCTTGCTTAGATGCTAATCCGGGCATCCGTGGCATTATGCTGGGTTCGCACGGGTTGTTTACCTGGGGCGATACCGCTTATGAGAGTTACATCAACACCCTTGAAGTTATTGAGAAATGTGCCGGATACCTGGAGCAAAATTACGGTAAGAAAGGGTTTGTGTTTGGCGGGCAAAAGATAAATAGCCTTGATACCGAAGTACGAAAAAAACAAGCAGCTGCTTTAGCGCCTGTACTGCGTGGTTTCTGCTCATCGCAAACAAAAATGATAGGGCATTTTACGGATGATACCCGTGTGCTGGAATTTATCAACTCGAACGATCTTGACCGCCTGGCGCCGCTTGGAACCAGTTGTCCCGATCACTTTTTGCGCACCAAGATAAGTCCGCTGGTTTTGGAGCTTGACAAAAATGCCGACTTGAGTGATGTAGAGGCATTGAAAGCACAGCTTGCACCGGCATTTGAGGCTTACCGCCAAATGTATACCGATTATTATAACACCTGTAAGCATGATAATAGTCCGGCTATCCGCGATGCCAACCCCGTTGTAATTTTGTATCCGGGAGTAGGTATGTTTACTTTTGCAAAGGACAAACAAACGGCCCGCGTAGCTGCTGAGTTTTACATCAATGCCATCAACGTGATGAAGGGGGCCGAGGCCATATCAGAATACACCTCACTGCCACGCCAAGAGGCTTTTAATATTGAATACTGGTTGTTGGAAGAGGCTAAGCTGCAACGCATGCCTAAGCCGAAAATATTATCGGGTCGCATTGCGCTGATTACTGGTAGTGCAGGTGGTATAGGTAAAGCTATCGCCAAAAGATTTGCGCAGGAAGGTGCCGTGGTTGTTTTAAATGACATGAACGCCGAGCGTTTGGAAAGTGCAGCTGCCGAGTTTAAAGCACAATTTGGTGCTGATGCTTATACAACCGCCGTGATGGACGTAACTGATAGCAGCCAGATACAGGCGGCATTTGATGCTGCAGCGCTAGGCTTTGGCGGAGTAGATATTGTGGTAAACAATGCTGGTTTGTCAATATCAAAATCGATAGCAGATCATACCGAAAAAGACTGGGACTTACTATATGATGTGTTGGTAAAAGGCCAGTTTTTTATCACCCAGGCAGCGGCCACCGTAATGAAAAAACAAGGTATAGGTGGCGACGTTATTAATATAGTAAGCAAAAACGCTCTGGTTAGTGGTCCTAACAATGCAGGTTACGGCAGCGCCAAATCGGCGCAACTCCATTTAAGCAGACTGAATGCAGCTGAACTTGGAGCAGATAAGATACGCGTAAACGTAGTGAATCCCGACGCGGTAATCAGTGACAGCAACATCTGGGCTGGGGGCTGGGCCGAAGGCCGTGCGAAGGCCTATGGTATAACGGTGGACGAACTACCGGCCTACTACGCGAAACGGACGCTGTTAAATGAGATTATTTTACCTGACGATATTGCCAACGCCTGTGTTGCGATAACCGGTGGGCTGCTTAACAAATCAACCGGTAACGTTATAAACGTTGATGGTGGTATAGCAGCCGCATTTGTGCGATAATAATACAAATGCCAGGCAGTTTACCAATTACTGTCCGGCTTATTAAAAACATACCTATATGCAATTAGAGAAGCAAGATATACAAGCGCTTAATGACGATCTATTGGCCGCGCATCGGCGTAAATTTAATTACATAGCCGGCGAGGTTGCCAACGCTGAACAGGTGGTAAACAAGCTGACGGCATTCAATATTGCCATACCAAGCTGGGCGCTCGGCACGGGCGGAACACGCTTCGGCCGGTTTTCGGGCGGAGGTGAGCCGCGCAGCCTTGAAGAGAAAATAGAAGATGTGGGCCTTATCCACGCCCTTAACCGTTCAAGCAACTCCATCTCCCTGCACATCCCCTGGGATATTCCGGACAATGCCTCATCTATAAAGGTGCTGGCCTCGCAATTGGGTCTGCATTTTGATGCGGTAAATTCTAACACTTTTCAGGATCAGCAACATCAGCAATTGAGCTACAAGTTCGGCTCGCTGCACCACGTAGATAAAGCTGTGCGCAGGCAAGCGGTCGAACACAATATTGAAGTAATCAGATATGGGCAAGAACTTGGTTCTAAAGCACTTTCGGTTTGGCTGGCTGATGGATCAAATTTTCCGGGGCAGTTAAATTTTCGCAGCGCATTTGAAAATACGCTCCAAAGTCTTCAGGAAATTTACGCCGCTTTGCCGGATGACTGGAAGGTTTGGGTGGAGTATAAACCTTATGAGCCTAATTTTTACTCCACTACAATAGGCGACTGGGGGCAGTCATACTTATTAGCATCAAAGCTGGGCGAGAAGGCGGCCACGCTGGTAGACCTTGGTCATCATTTGCCAAATACCAACATAGAACAGATCGTATCGTTATTGTTGATGGAAGGTAAGCTGGCGGGTTTTCATTTTAATGACTCCAAGTACGGTGATGATGACCTCACTGTAGGCAGCGTCAATCCTTATCAATTATTCTTGATATTTAATGAATTGGTGGAAGGTATGGATACCCGGGGGCTTGACCATGCCACAGGTATCGGCTGGATGATTGACGCATCGCACAATGTAAAAGATCCGGTTGAGGATCTGCTGCAATCAGTTGAAGCCATTAAGATCGCTTATGCACAGGCATTGCTAATAGATCAGCACGAACTGAAAGCTGCACAACAAAACAATGATGTGGCCAGGGCGCAGGATATTTTACAACATGCTTACCGTACGGATGTACGTGCCCTGCTTGCGGAGGCGCGCCTGCGTGTGGGAGGCGCTATTGACCCTATAGCTACATTCCGTAAATTGGATGTGCGCAACAATCTCATTAAAGAAAGAGGATTAAAAACGGTAGCAACAGGTTTATAAATGACGCAGCCACAGCCAGTAATTGCGGTTTATGATATCGGGAAGACGAATAAAAAGCTTTTTCTGTTTGATGAGGCTTACCGGATTGTGTATGAAACATCAACCAGGTTTGACGAAATAGAGGACGAAGACGGTGAGCCTTGTGAGGATTTGAAGGGTTTATCTCAGTGGGTGCTTAGCTCGTTGCAGCAAATACTGGCGATGCCCGATTTTCAAGTAAAGGCTGTTAATTTTTCCACTTACGGTGCCAGTTTGGTTTATCTGGATGAGCAGGGCGCCGTGTTAACGCCTTTGTACAACTATTTGAAAGCCTATCCGGCTGACTTAAAAAACCAGTTTTACGACACCTACGGCAGCGAGAGAACAATAGCCATGCAAACGGCATCTCCTGCGTTGGGTAGCCTCAACTCGGGCTTGCAGTTATACCGTTTAAAGTATGAGCAGCCAGAAGTTTATAGCCGGTTAAAATCAGCGTTGCATTTGCCGCAATACATGAGCTACATATTAACCGGTAAACCTGCTACAGATATGACCAGTATTGGCTGCCATACCGCCTTGTGGGATTTTAGTAAAAACCAGTACCACGACTGGGTTTTAGCCGAAGGACTTACAGAAAAGCTTGCGCCAATTTTGCCGGGCGACATGGCGCTGGACACCAGCTTTGATGGATACACATTTAAAAGCGGGATAGGTTTGCATGACAGCTCAGCAGCATTGATCCCTTACCTTGTTGCTTTTAAAGAACCATTCATTTTATTGTCAACCGGAACATGGAACATAAGCCTGAACCCGTTTGATCACACACCGCTCAGGGCAGAAGAACTTGGAAAAGATTGCCTCAACTATATCCAATACCAAGGGGCGCCGGTTAAAGCGTCCCGGTTGTTTGCCGGGTACGAATGCGAGCAGCAAACACTACGCATAGCTACGCACTTTGGGCAACAAACAATTAAATACGCAGTGATGGCGCTGGATGCAGAAATTGTTAACCGTTTGTATGAAAAGACGGTTGCTGCCACAAATACTGAGGATGATGACATGTCCATAGTTTTTGGCAAGCGTAACCTTAACTCATTTGATGATGATGCCGAAGCGTATCATCAATTGATGATTGACATTGTAGAGCGTCAGAAACAATCCATTAAGTTAATTATGGACGGTACCCCTGTAAAGCAACTTTTTGTAGATGGAGGCTTCAGTAAAAACAGCATATTCATGCACCTGCTTGCTGCGGCGTTCCCTGAGTTAGAAGTTTATGCCGCATCGGTAGCGCAAGCAACTGCGGTGGGAGCGGCCCTTGCTATCCATCATTCATGGAACAGTCAGCCATTGCCTTCCAGCTTAATCAAATTGCGCTCTTATTCCCGTCAAACTGCGTCGTAGTCTATATTGTAAAATGTTTAGCTGAAAACTGTATCAGATTTACCACTCCTGGCTTGTCTGATCAGGGTGAGCTTTTACCCATGCTGCTGCCTGTTTGTCCGCGCTCTGGCTGACGTAATTGGCAAAAGCCGTCATGCGGTTAGTCTGTGCCAATTCATAATATTGTGTGGCGAGTGTATTTAAAAACGCGTCATCGCTGTCCTGCTTCTTTACAAGAGGTCCTAACGCAGTAAATGCCGCTCCTAATTGCTTAGCCAGAAGAGCAGAGGGTGTACCACCTTTTGCACTATTTGCAGCACTGAGTATAGTCTGATTAAGTACCCGGTTGCGGCTGTCGGCCACAGGCGGCTTTACGCCCTTTTCTGCTTTGAGAGCGCCGCCCTTGAGTATGCTTTGCAGGTTGCCATAAGCTTCGGCGCTGCTTGGCCCGGTCGGGGTTAAAGACAAATAGCGGCAAAGGGCCAACAGGGCCGGCGCACGTTTATCCTGATGAAAGGTAACCAACGCATATAAGCGTATACTTCCGGTGTGTTTTAGGTCGATAGCTAAAGCAGCACGGGCGCTTTTTTCGGCATTATAGTATTGTTTTGCACGGAAGTAGGCAAGGCCGAGGTTATAATGAAAGTTGTAATTGGATGAATCAGTCTGCACAGCATGACGGTAGCTTTCAATGGCTTTGTCGAGCTTGGCGCTGTGCTCATACACGCTACCCATTAAACTGTATGCCGATCCTTTAACCGCTGCCGATGCATCACTATCCGCCACTTTTTGCAGGTAAGGCAAGGCTTCTGCAGCTTTACCCATGGCATTTAAACTAAAAGCCAGCTGATAATTGGCGTTGGTATTGCCCGGTTCGGCGGCGAGGGCTGCTTTGTACTTTTCAGCGGCAGCGGCATACTGGCGACTGTTCGCCAGATCGTTCCCTTCCTTAACCAGTGATGCTGCATCCTGCGCATGCGCGGTTATATAAAAAGCTATAGCTACAAAGGTTAACCAGAATTTTATACCGTGTTTCATCATTCAAATATAATTAACGCCACTTAAGCACTAAAGGTATAAGCCATCGCAACCTCCTGCTATCCAAAATTCTGGCGATTTGGCTACAACTGTCCGCGTTTATGCTACAAACATGCGCCGCCAAGTGCAGACCTTTGATAATGTAAATAATAAACAAAACAAAAAGTCATGGAAAATCAAAAAGAAAACAATAAGGTATGGTTTATTACCGGCGCTTCAAGAGGCTTTGGGCGCGTATGGGTTGAGGCTGCACTGAAACGCGGCGACAAGGTTGCCGCTACTGCCCGTAAGCTGGAAAGTATTGCGGCACTAAATGATGAATACGGCGATAACGTTTTGACGCTTGAGCTTGACGTAACCAATGCTGAACAGGTGAAAAGTGCTGTGGAGCAAGCTTACAATCACTTTGGCAGGCTTGATGTCGTATTCAATAACGCGGGCTATTCATTGGTGGGTACCATAGAAGAGGCCAGCGCCGAAGAAGTTCGTGCCTTGTATGAAACCAATGTAATTGGTCCGTTGTCGGTAATAAAGGCTGCTTTGCCATTACTGCGCAAACAGGGTTGGGGTCATATAGTAGGCACATCAAGCAACCTCGGCCATGTGACAATACCGGTTATAGGCTATTACTGCTCATCAAAATGGGCTTTCGAGGCCATACATGAAAGCCTTGCTGCGGAGGTTAAACAGTTTGGCATCAACGTAACTATTATAGAGCCGGGTGCTTACGCCACTGAGTTTGGCAGCCAGGATTCGCTTAAATTTGCGACAGGGTTAGACATTTATCAGGATTATAAGAACGAATTTTTTGGCGGCTTGCGCAGCATGGAGCGCGGCGACCCGGAAGCTACACCCGAAGCCATTTTCAAGGTTGTTGATGCGGAAAACCCGCCGCTTCGCATTTTCCTCGGCAGTCATGGTTTGCCATGGGTACGGAATGCATACAATGAGCGTTTAGCTCTTTGGGAAGAGTGGGCCGATGTATCAAACGCTGCCCAGGGCGAGCCTAAATAAGTAAATGACAAAGCGGTAACCGATGTTAGCTCAATATCGGTTACCTTTATTTAAATGCCTTATTATGAAAAAGGAAGATAACGTTCCGCACCGTTACGAGTCGTTAAGCGATGCACACCGTGCTTTTGGCCTGCCAAATCCTAAGCATCCGCTGATAAGTATTATACATGATTTAACGCATGTGGATACCAGTAACCTGCCGGCAAGCCATGTGCTGGGCTTTTACAAAATATCATACAAACCCAAACTGAGCGGTAAGGTAAAGTACGGCCAGGGTTACTATGACTTTGATGAAGGCGGTTTACTTTTTGCGTCGCCGGGGCAGATAGTAGGAGGGGGCGATAACGATGCAACCGTATGCTCGGAGTACACATTGCTTATTCACCCTGATTTTCTGTTTGGATACCCGCTGGCAAAAACCATCAAACAATACGGCTTCTTCTCTTACGCTACTAATGAAACCTTGCACTTATCGGAGGAAGAGAAGGATACCATTATGGCCATTTTTAAAATGATTGAGCTGGAACTAAACAGTCGCATAGATGATTTTAGCCAGGGTGTGGTAATTGCGCAGTTAGAATTGTTGCTGAGTTACTCCAACCGTTTTTACAAAAGGCAGTTCATCACCCGCAAAGCCGCCAGTAATGATGTGCTGCAAAAAATGGAGGAAGTGCTGGATGATTATTTCAGCAATGAGCAAACCCTAAACAAAGGCATACCTACGGTGCAGTACCTGGCCGGAGAATTAAACATTTCTCCAAGTTATTTGAGTGATATGCTACGCACGCTTACAGGGCAAAATGCACAGCAGCATATTCACGATAAGCTTATTGAGAAGGCTAAGGAAAAACTATCGACCACCAAACTAACCATCAGCGAAATCGCTTATGCGCTTGGTTTTGAGCATTCGCAATCTTTCAGTCGATTATTTAAAAGTAAGACCAACCTGTCGCCGGTGGCGTTCAGGCATTCGTTTAATTAATTCTTACTTACTCCATAAAAGTAAAGGCTTGCAGCTTAGCTGCAAGCCTTTATTCAAACTGAAGCTCCCATTGGTCTTCGCCGCCATCTACTACGCGGAATATTTTTTTCTCTACGCTCTTGTTGCTATCTGATGATACAATGCGCACAATTCCATGGTCATGAAACTCTTGTGTCTGAGGCACCATAATAGCGGTTACACTATGAGGGTCGCCGGGAACGGTTAATGTTTTCATACGGTTGATGTATTTTATAACAAGCTAACAACACAGGTTGCAATTGGTTTCCGTAACAGGCACTGCAGCAATATTTTTTTGCAGATTTTAAAACCAAAAGTTGTAACCTGAACGGCCGGCATGGCGTACAACGGATACCTGATTATCCATTATGAAAGCTTTGGCCTCCGGTGCTTCGCTTACAGAACAAAACTGCCGCCGTATGGACATTGTCCGTTTGCTGAGCATTTGTTCTATCATCTGGGGTCACTGCCTTTACGATTGGGAAAAGCAAGGCTTCAGCGCCGACCAGCTCAGCAATGCACAGCTTTTTTTATTAGAGACCGGGCGGATGGGCACCGTTTGTTTCTTCTTGTTGTCGGGCTATTTTATGAGCGATAAGTTGCCCACGTGGACGGTATTCACTTACCTTCGTGCACGCTTTGTGCCAATTATACTACCATGGGTTGCCTATCTTTCGGCTTTTGTAGTTATACAGGCTTGGCATTTAGTATCGCATGCAGATTTGCAGCATCCTGGCAGACTGTTAGCCTTATGTATAAACCTTTACAAAGTATTCATCTTTCATGCCGCTTACTGGTTTGTACCTGCAGCCTTGTTGTGCGGATGCCTGCTGGTGTTTTTAAACAAGCAGCTTAATAACTATTGGCTCGGTTTAGTGCTTGCGGTGTGTACCCTGTTTTATAGCATCAACCTGCATTATGCCTGGGTTGATGTAAACCACACCAAAGCAGTTGCCGGTTATGCATTGTTCACCTGGTTGGGCGTTATGCTTAAGCGGCACGAGGGGGTAATTACGCCGTGGATAATGAAGCTATCGTGGTTGCCGCTAACCGTTGCCATGCTGGCATTTTTCGCTATTGCCTGCGTAGAAAGCAGGGTGTTGCTGCATACCGGCTCACACGACCCATTTGCCTCTATCCGCTTAAGCAATGTGATATTATCGTTGCTATTTTTTGTTACCTTGCTTAAATGGCCGTACTCCGACAGATTCCAATTTTTGAAGCCGCGTAAATATGTATACGGCTTATACCTGGTGCATAGCATCGTGATAAGCGAGCTCACGCGGCTGAGTTCAATCTTTGCGCACCCCTCCGGCAATGAGCGGGTGATGATAGCCAACCACCTGCTTCTTTTTATAACAACGTTGTTGATAAGTACACTGATAGTATTGGCGGTCAGGATCATCTCTAACTTTATAAAGAATTTAGTTAAAAGAGTAAACTTAGTTGATGCAGCAAGAACTAATAACAGCTCGAGCGCTACCACGATGGCAGGCTAATCCCGCATATTTAGAGCGCAAAGCCGGAGAATTTACAACGGCTTGCGTGTTTGACTTTGGGCTGGCTTGATCTACAATCAACTAATCTTTTTAATGACGTTAAGTAGGTACTGTTGCCATCGAAGTGATATGCCATCGTCTGCTTTTTGTCAATTACGGAGCTACCTGCGTTTGTAATTATCTTTTTTGCAAGATCAAATAGAGTATTTATGATCAGCAAATTGTTAAAATTCATAGATATGGATTCTTTTTCATCCAAATCGAAATGAGCAATCTCTTTGTTCCGCAACCTTTCGATAATCGTAATGTCTTCCTCAACTTCAGAAAGCCAGTCGCTCATGTCACATATAAAATCTGGAGCTAACAAGATTTTGCATTCCGGTTTAGTTAGTATTCTAAAAAAGTTTGATTTGTGAGTTCGATCACTATTAATAAATAAACTTCCTAAATCAACAATAATGCCTCTATAATAATTATGAGCAGTAAAGTGTAAAAATCTGTTGTTCATTAACAATGGCACATTGTCGTCGTAACCATTTTTAATATAATTTACAATCTGCAATCTTGGTTCTATAAAAGCAGTTATTAAGTACTGTCTACCTAATAACTGCTGCAATTCATTTTCCATAATAATTAGTTGAAAATCAATCCTCCGGCTTTTCTTTAGCATCAGCCATTCGCACAATACGCGGCTGGAATTTGGCCAGTACATCTACCAGGTCGTGCTGGGCGGCCATCACGGTATGGATGTCCTTATACACCATAGGTGCCTCGTCAAGGTCGCTACCCAGCAGCGTGATTTTTTTATCTAATAGTTCTGCCACTACCAAATCACGCTTTATGGTTTTAAAGGCCGCGCTACGGCTCATTAAACGGCCCGCACCGTGGCTCGCTGAGTTGATGCTTGCCGCATCGCCCTTACCGCGCACCACAAAGCCCGGCGTACTCATACTTCCCGGTATAATACCCAGCACACCTTCGCCGGCAGGGGTTGCACCTTTACGGTGTACCATTACCTCAGTACCGTCAGCAAGCTTTTCCTTCCAGGCAAAGTTGTGGTGGTTTTCTATCATTAACAGCGGCTCCAGTTGCATGGCCTTGGCAATTTTATTATGTATCTCGTGGTGATTGGCGCTCGCGTAATCACCTGCCAAATTCATGGCAATCCAATATTCCTGTCCTTCCTCCGTGTTCATGTCCAGCCAAGCCAGATGCTTCGCTTCTTTTGGCAGCTTGGTCTTTTTCATGGCAATTTCGGAGTAATAGGATGCAATGCTCCCACCAAAACCACGCGAACCCGAGTGCGACAGCAGCGCAAGGTAAGTACCAGAAGGTACACCCTCCAGTGCATTTTCACCCACCGTAAGCTCACCCCACTCTACAAAGTGGTTGCCTGTGCCGCTGGTACCCAACTGGCGGTAAGCCTTATCCTTTAAAAAACGTATCTGTTTTGTGGCATTCCAATCCGGGCGGTCAAACAAAGTATCGTCGTCATGCTTTTTGCTCTCGCTGCCCATGCCGAAAAATGTATTTTTTAGCAGCATGCTTTTTAAATCGTCTTGTTTAGTGTCAATTACACCGGCTGGCAAATCGAAAATGCTTAAACACATACGGCACGCAATATCCACGCCCACGGCGTAAGGGATAATGGTATCTGCTGTGGTGGCAAGCACACCACCTATGGGCAGGCCGTATCCCTGGTGCGCATCAGGCATGAGGGCGCCGGCAACGGCTATGGGCAATTGTATAGCCGTTTTCATCTGTGCAAGCGCCCCAGCCTCAATATGTTCTAACCCATAAACCGGGAAATCAGCAATCTCCTTCTTCAACTCATGCACCGAGCGCTGCTGTTTAATAAACTTTCCTTCCTTACGCAGCTCAATGATTCTATCGGCCAGGTTTTTAAACTTACCGCCCTTTTTTAAAGCATAGGGCATAGGGTCGTCTATCAGTGCTTCCAGGTTAACCAGTATCTGCGTTTTGTCCATCACGTTATGCTTAAGCAAGCCGTTAGCTACGCGACTAAAGGCAACCAGCAGGTCGAGCTCGTTAACGCCTAAGGCACTGATATCGGCGTTGGTTATTTTTTCTTTTTCCATTTGATGGCGTATTAAAATGCTTCCGTTTAGAAGCATTGCTGTTATTAATAACACAAAGAGAAACGCTATGTGCGCAGTGTTTTTGCGTAGTAAAAATAATTTTTAATATTTATTGCTGCTAAAAGATAAACAATACTTTATTGCATCAAAGGGAGACACAATGGAAGACCAATTATATCATAATGGATGTCGAATTCGAATTGAGGACACTATAATTACTTGTAGCTATAACGCCCATTGGGGTAAAAAGAATTGGCAAATCCTGTTAGGTGATGAAGATATTTACTACGAAGCCGACGAAAAGCAGAAAAGCTCTTTTAAAGTTGAAGATATACAGGAATTTCAATTTGAAATGGGAAATGGCGGGAACAGTAGGGCACACGAAGATTTCCCTTCCACTACAGCTTATGTGATCATAAAAAGCGACCCCGACCCACAAGACTTCTTTTATTTTTTTATTAATGAAGAATACGTGCTTTTAAACCAAACTAAAGCTTACGATTTTTGCAGTAAAATATTACATCATCTTGGCGACCGATATGGAATACCTGTAAATTATAAGCTGTCAATAGATACAAAAAAGAAGCAAAGGAATTTTATTTGGCTGCCAATAATATTCATATTGACATTTCTTTTGCTATGGTTACGTCTTCATTTTGGACATTAATTAAATTATCCTTATGCCAGTCAACCGTAATGCGCTTATCCGCTACCGTACTATTGATAACTGTTTACAAAACCGCTACCGTAAATGGACGCTCGACGACCTGATTGATGCCTGCTCTGACGCCTTGTATGAGTTTGAAGGTATTGACAAGGGCGTAAGCCGCCGCACTGTGCAGGCTGATATAGAAATGATGCGTAGCAATAAGCTGGGTTATGAAGCGCCCATTGTGGTTACCGATAAAAAGTATTATTCGTATGCTGATAAGAATTACAGCATCACCAATAGTCCCATCAGCGCGCAGGACATGCAGGTGCTAGGCGAGGTATCCGGCTTGCTTAAACAGTTTAAAGGCTTTAACCACTTTGCCGATCTTAACGAAATGGTAAGCAAGCTGGAAGATAAGATCTACTCACAAAAAACGCATAGCACGCCGGTCATCGATTTTGAAAAGAACGATAATTTAAAAGGACTGCAATGGATAGAAGTGATAAGGAAGGCCATAGTTGCCAAGAAAACCATATGCATTACCTATCAGTCATTCAAAGCGCGTAGCGCAAGCGCTTTTTGCTTTAGCGGCTATCTGCTTAAAGAGTACCGTAACCGCTGGTTTGTGCTGGGTATGCGGCACGGAAAGGGCGGTCACTTGCTTAACCTGGCTTTAGACCGCATTGAGTCTATTGAAGAGCATGAAGATTATTATCGCGAAAACACAACAATTGATCTGGCAACCTATTATAATGACTGCATTGGCGTAACTAAAACACCGGGCCAGCGCGACTGCGAAGTAATTTTTTGGGTTGAGAATGACAACGCGCCCTATGTAATAACCAAACCGCTGCACCATACCCAAAAGTTGCTAAAAGAACAGGACGATGGTAAACTATTCAGCATAAAGGTAATACTCAATTACGAGTTGGAACGCGAGCTGTTAGGCTTTGGTTCCAGGATAAAGGTACTTGGCCCGCGGGTACTTGTGAAGCAAATAAAGCGTAACCTGCAGGCAACGCTTGAGCGATATACCTTGCCCGAAGTACAAAACGCAGCGTCAGATGTTGCTGCAGATTAATTTGGCTAATGTTTTTACCTCTACAAAATCATCGTTAATGCATTGCGTGTTAACGTGCGAATCAGTACAAATCACCTTCTTTATCAACCCGCTGTTTTTTAACTTATTAATACCGTCATTCACAAATAAGCCGTGGGTGGTAATTACATAAATGTCGGTTGCACCCGCGTTCTTGTACGTCTGTGCGGCATTAATGATACTTCCGCCGGAGCGTATCATGTCATCATAAATAATTACCGTTTTGCCATCAACGTCAGCGTTTATGGCACTTACTTCGGTATGATCCCCTTTGAGGCGACGTTTAAGGATAAAAGCAGCGCTGACACCCATGTCGTTAGCCAGTGACTCAACCCATTTGGCCCGGCCTGCGTCGGTGCTGGCCATCACAAAGTCAGTCCCTCCATATTGCCTGGCTGCGTTTATCACAATGTCTTTACAGTAAATGTGCGCAGGATAAAGATCATGCTCAAAATAATATTGTATCCCTTCTGAATGAAGATCAAAAAGCAGTAGCTTATTGCCACGGTTTGATTTCGGTATAGCTGAAAGCAATCGCGCCCTTGTTTTGGCGGTGACAATTTCTCCGCTTAAAACAGCCCGTTCCATGGTGGAGTATCCAAAGTAGGGTATTACTATTGTTAAAGAGTCCGCGCCATAGCTTACCAGGGACGATGCCAGATCGTAAAGTTCCAAAGTTGCCTGATCATTTACCGTTCCGCCAATCACCACCACATCCCTATGCTCTATTAATGATTTAATGCGTTGATAGCGCTCGCCGTCTGTAAAGTGGCTTACCTCCAGCTCACCCTTTTCAAAATCACCGCAGGCAAGCACCTTTTCTGCCAGGTATTCGTAGGCTTTTATAGCAAAAAGTATCTTTTTCATCAGTTATTGTTGGCATTAGCTCTTACCTCTTCAAAAGTAAGTAGATTGGTAAGATTCCCATTTTCAAAAACAAGTTTAAGTTCGTCCGTTGCTTCCGGAAAGTCTTGCTCTTTCACGGTTTTGAAACAGCCATCATTATAAATAAGCTTTAGGCGACCGCTTTTGCTTTTTTTGAAACTCTGGATTAGTTCGCCTTCAGCATTCATCTCAACCGGACTTTTTTCCACCGCTACTTCTTCATTGTTAACTACGGCGCTGCTACATTTCAAAGCAAACTTTTGCGTATCCCGGTCGACTTTTTGCAACAAGGCGCCTCCCATACCCAATACAAGGTTCTCTGCACTGATGCCCTCATTTTTTAAAGCGCTATAGATTTTGATTATCTCATCGTAATTAACGCCGTCGCCTTGTATTACCCTTACTTGTTGTGGTAAAACTTTATAGCCCTTGGCATTTGTTGTGCAGCCAAAAGTTTCAAATAATATCCCAAAAATGCTGAGCAAAGTGGCCACAGGGTCACCGCTATCCGGGCGTATTACTAAAGTTCCTTCGCGGTTAAGTATAACATCCCTGAGTTCGCCTCCCCAAAATTCTTTGCAAGCCTGAAAAATGTTGTAGCTGTCGGATACGCAAGCTATAGTACCTGTAGGGAAGCTGCTCAGAACATGCTTGAATACTTCTAACTCCCCTTCACGTCCTAAAAGGGTGCAAATGCTATGCTCTGTAGCAGGGATGCTTAAACCATAAACTTTAGTAGCACTGTAATAGTCTATAGCCATTTTGCTGCCAGCCAGGTTATCGCTGCCGTTAAAGTTTATTAAATGCGCAGCACCACCAAGTTTAGCGCTTTCTACACTGCTCACGCCCCTGAATCCAAAGTCGTTTAATGCGAACGCCAATCCAGCTTCGGCGCCTTCGCTCGCAGTTTCAGTATAAAATTGCGTTAACACTCTTTTTATCTGCTGGCTAAGCGTCGCTACAGTGCAAGGGTACCATACCTGCATCAACAGTGTTTCTAAAAAATTGGTAAGCCAGTAACATTCCGGATCAGTATTTTCAATAGTCATAAGCACATTACTTGTTGGTACAACTGTGCCTTCAGGAACGGCTTTTATGCGTACCGGCAGCCGGCCATCGTACTTGTCTAAAATGTATTGAAACTTATTTTTATCAAATACATCGTCGCGACCAAACACCTCTTGCAGAAATGTTTCGGCATAGTCAAGGTCACTTTGAGTGAACGCCTGTCCCTGTAAATATTCTTTTATTATGTATTGTAAACCGAAGAACACGGTTTCATTAAACATACCACCCCGGCTTTCCAGGTAACTATAAATATGTGTAGTACCGGGGTAGTACAGTTTGTGATGCGCATACTTATAAGCATCGGCAAGTAAAATCAAATTTTCGCGTGTCATGAGGTTTAGTTTTTTAAGTATCTATCTACTAAAAATGTGATAAGGTGGATATGTTCGTTTGTGATGTCACCGTCAGCTATCATCCGTTGCAGATTGCTCACTGCAAACCAATTCAATTCTACAATGTCATCGTTTGCATGGGGCTCACCGCTTATGTAATCACAGCTGAACAGGGTAGTAATAATCTTGTCAGCCTCTTTGCGGTAACGCCAATCGTCTATTTGTGCTGAGGTTTCATAAGTCATCTCACTTGCTTTAATTTCGCCGCATTCCTCTGTTAATTCGCGCCTGGCTGCAGTAGCAAAGCTTTCATCTTCGGGATCGGCAAAACCACCTATCAAGCGCCATTTGCTGCTGTTTGACTTTTTTCCAAGCAATAGCTCGGTCTTGTCGTTTTTGAATAAAGCAACGTCGACAGTGGGGTACACTTTGGTATACTGATTGTAATAGGCATATAAAATACCTGCTCTGAAGTCTTCGGAGTCAAATACTTTATCAGCATATTGGTTCCTCAAGTCGGTAGCGTTATAATCGCCATGGTCAGATAGCTCAATGGTCTTCAGTTTACCCGAGTAATAAGGAATAAAGCTATCGCGGCTTCCAAAAAGAGAGAACGTTTCGCCGGGAAATATGCTCTTCAGCAAATTGTCAATATTGGTTGACCACATCTTGTCACTTGGATGGTCGCTCACAGGCAATACAACAACTTCCGGATACGCTTTTTTTATCATCTTCTCACGTGTATGATAGTCAAAAGGATTGCGGCGGCTGCCTTTAACGGCACTTACGCCGAGTAAAATCACCAGCCGGGCATATTCGGCTTTTACCGTATCTATCAGTTGCCTATGCCCTTCGTGTAAATAAGGTGTTTGAAAACGGGCTATAATAACTGCGGTGCTCATATTTTATTTGTGTTATTTATACGCAAATATAAATATGCGTTTTTATTACGCAAATTATTTTTTCATTTTTTTATATCTCGAAGTTGATACCCTGCTTTTGCAGTTGAAAATATTTTTTCTGATTAAAGCGATAAAGATTGCCTGGTCTGCCAGCGCCATCAAGAGCCTGCTTTTCGGTGGTCTGTTCTATAAAACCGAATTTAAGCACCTTTTTTTTGAAGTTACGACGGTCTATTGCGCGATCTAAAACAGCCATGTACAGTTTTTCAAGCTCTGAAAAAGCAAATTTTTCATCGAGCAACTCAAAGCCAATGGGTTGATAAAGAATCTTGCTTTTTAATCGTTCGCGGGCAGCAGCAATAATGTCAGGATGATCAAAAGCTAAGGGAGGGAGTTTTTTGATATTGAACCAGGCAACATCTGCGGCATCGGTATCCGCGTACAATTCAAACGCATCTGGCTTAACCAAACCATAATAGGCTACGGACACAACTCTGTTTCTCGGGTCGCGATTTATATTGCCGAAACTGTAAAGTTGCTCCAGGTAATTAATGCTTACACCTGTCTCTTCTTTTAATTCACGTTGTATAGCCTCCTCGAGCGTTTCGTTGTTGCCGACTAAGCCACCAGGAAGCGCCCATGTGTTTTTAAACGGATTGATGTTCCGTTTGATCAGCAACACTGACAAGCCTTCTTTAGATGTATATCCGAATACTACAGCGTCAACCGCTACCTTTATGTTTTGTGTGACCGGCATACTGCAAAAGTATTAAACGGCAGCAAATACCCACTATAAACTATAGCTACGCTGATTTGCCTTATACATCGTAAAAGAAAAGCGGCGGCGTGTAACCGGCTTTTATGAGTATGGGGCGAGCAACGTTAAATACTTTTACACCGTTGTCCAAAGTGCCCTCAAGTGTACCCGCATGGGCGTGGCCATGAAAAGCGGCTATCACCTGCCTGCGTATAAGCGGCTCGGCCAGGCGAGACGAGCCGAGAAAGGGGAATATCTCTTTTGGCTCGCCGGCAATGGTTGCGGCCATTGGTGCGTAATGCAATACGGCTATTTTTTTGATATTGTCATGCTCCTGGTCCAGGCGGGCAAGGGCTCGGTCTAAACTTAGCGATTGGTCGACTGCTTCCTGTACAAAGGCTTTCATTTCCAGCTCACCGAACATTGACAGGAGGTGATGGCCAAAACCACCGCCGAAACCTTTCACACCTGCAAAGCCCACACCTTTTATAACAGCGCATTCACCGTCCAGCATGTTAACGCCGGCTTGCTGCATTATCTGGCGTATCAACTTATGGCGGCCCTTTTCATGGTCATGATTTCCTAAAACGGCAATTACTGGTATGGCGCACGAGCGAAGCTCTTCTGCCAGCAGTTCTGCTTCCTGTTCGTCGCCCGTGTCGGTTAAATCCCCGCAAAGCAGCAGCACATCGGCTTTTAATGATGCTTCTTTAAAAAGATCCGTCCATTTGCCTTTGTCGCCCACACGAACGTGAATATCGCCCACGGCGGCAATACGAATGTCGTTATTTATATCTTCCATGTTGTCAGGTCGTTTTTATGGTTGATACCTTGTAGTTCCACTCTTTTATATCAATGCTGTATTGCGTTTGGTCAATAACCGGGCCACGGCACACTTTTTCTACAGAAGGAGGGAGGTCATACTGCTCCCGGGCGCGTTGCATCAGGTCGTCGAACAGCCACTTGGGTATGATGTCGTGGTAATCTGCCGGGTATACAAACTGAAAGTTGATGATCTGGCTTAGCAGCAAATGCCAGTGTGCATCCAACCTGAAAAGAATGTGTTTCCAGTCCAGTTCACGCCCATGACGCAGGATAATGTGATTTACATCTGCACCGTCAAAACGTTCACGGTTCTGTACGTATATCTTGCACCATATCAATTCTTCGGCGGGTATAAACTTGGTCATAACGCCTGCAAATTCATCCTCTGTTGCTCGCTCGTACCAGGTATCATCTACAGTGCAAATATTGTTTACCGTATCAAAAATGATATCGATAAAATATTCTCCTTTGAAAACCTTCGCCAGCCAGCGTACGTCGGTCAGTTCAATGCGGTATCCTTTTGCAGCGAAATGTTTGAGTATGCCGGTGTACTCGCTTGGTTTACAAAATACATCCAAGTCTTTTGTGTCACGGTAGATGCCGGTATACTTGAACATTGCGAAGGCGCCGCCTAACATAAAGTGCACGCCGGTTTCTTTTAATATATCGAGAGCTTCCTTATAAAATGCATAGGCTTTTTGGCGCTCTTCTTTAATTTCAGACATATAATTGGTTATTCGTTTTTACAATTAATTAACTAACTGTTAATGTCATTGTTTGGTTTGTGTTTGATAGCACCTTTTGGTAGCCGTGGAAACCATTTAATAGATGGATTCCAAAACCTGTATCAATGACTTTATATTTGAGGAGTTAGCGTCATCACGGGCGCTGATTCGCTTTTAATAGTTCCGGTAAGTTGCTCTACCGCTCTGCTGATATCATCAGTCGTGGGCAAACCGACAGGTTGGCTGTAAACAGTTTTGTTTACGTAGCTGATCACCTCATTTTTGCTTCTGTATGCCGCTGGCACCGGGAAAGGCAGTACAATGTTAGGAACATTCCATGGCGTGTGTTGAGGGTTGGTTTGTGCGTAAAGCACTACTACCGGTGTGCCAACTGCCGCGGCAAGATGAACAGTACCGGTATTTACGGAGACAACTACAGAACTGTGCTTAATCAGGCATATAAATTCATCCAGGTTAAACATACCGCCGCATGAAAAGCTTCCTCTCCCTGTCTTTTCATGCAGGTTGTCAGTAATGGTTTTCTCTGATGATGAGCCGGTAAACAACACCCGGTAGCCTTGTTCAATAAGCCGTTGTGCAGCCGTTACCCAATGCTTCTCGGGATATTGTCGTTTAGCTTCGCTTACCCCGGCATGCATTAGCAGCCACGGCTTACTGTCATCAAAACCAATAGTGGATAGTCGCTCTATTATTCCCTGCCATAATTCATCATTAACCTGCAAACTCAAATCAACATTTGGAGTGGTTGCACCTACCGCAGCTACCAGATCCAAATCGCGCTGCACTTGGTGCTTTATGGTAGTATAAGGCTCTTTATCAGGTACCCAGTCTGATACAAGGTGGTAGGGGTTTTCGCGGCAGTAAGCCAATACTTTTGGAATGCCAGCGAGATAGGCAATCATTGCAGTAGGCAAAGGGTTTTGACTGTAAACCGTAAATATCACCGCAGCATCAAATCGTTTGCTTTTTATCTCCTGTACCACTTGATTAAACGTGCCAACATCGGGCGTATCATTAGTCTTTACCCACGGAAGATCATAAATTATGGCATCATCAATCTCCGGAATGAAAGGTATCACAGCTTTTGCCATGGAAGATGTAAGCACTGTAATACGAGCACCGAAGGTTTCCTTAAGCGCGCGTATAGCCGGTATACTCATTACCAGGTCGCCCATATTATCGGGACGAATACACAAGATATTTTTACATTCGTGCCAGCTCATGTGTTGCAGATAATATCATAGAGGCAGCTTGATTGATGCTGTCGCATATTATATTGGGAGTACGATAAGGCCTCTCGAGCCATTCTGTTTCGTTGCCATTATTAATCAGCACAGTCTTACATCCTGCCCGGTTGCCTGCTTCTACGTCGTTAAGTATATCTCCTATCATCCAGGACTCATTAAGGTTAATGTCTAGATCTTTTGATGCCTCTATCAGCATGCCTGACTTCGGTTTTCGGCAGTCACACTCTGTGTTATATGGGGGCATGTTACCTTCTGGATGGTGAGGGCAATAATAGAAACCGTTTAAAGTAAGGCCGTGTTCCGACAACAGGTCAGTTAATTTAAGTTTGACAGGCTCCAAGGCACCCTCTTTAAAATAGCCACGTGCCACGCCAGACTGGTTGGAAATGATTACAAGCAGATAACCTTGCTTTGCTAACTCCTTTAACCCCTCAACACTATTACTTTGCAAGGTTATCCGCTCCGGTTTGACATTGTAAGGTATATCAGGAATCAACGTTCCGTCCTTATCCAGAAAAATCGCCTTAGCCATTTATTTACGCTGCCTGGTCTTTGTGTTTCAGCTTACTGTGCGAAGCCAGTGTTTGTTTGGCCAGCGGCAGCAGCTGTCTGTAAAGTTTATGCATTTGCAGCGCCACGTTAGCCCATGTAAAGTGTTCGTTTACATGTTTAACAGCATTGTTGCCCATGCGGTATAACAAACTGCCGTCTTCAATAACTTCATTAAGTTTATTAGCAAGTGCGGTTGCGTCTTTTGGTGGTACCAGCCAGCCTGTTTTACCATCTGCCACGCTGTACTTAACACCGCCCACATTTGCGCCTATTACCGGCGTGCCGCAGGCCATAGCTTCCAGTGGCGTAATACCAAATGGCTCATACCATGGCGTAGTAATAAACACATCAGCAGCAGCATAATAAAATTTCAATTCATGCCTGTTTTTACGGCCCGCGAAGATGATCGAGTCTGCCACATTGTGTTGCCTCGCCACGTCCATTAGCCTTGCATATTCAGGACAGCTATCCTCTTCAAGCTTTTCGCATTCGCCGCCTACTACAACCAGCTTAACCGGCTTGCGGGTTTTTTTGATGCTGCCTAATGCTGCAATCACATTATCAATTCCTTTGCGTGGTACCATACGGCCAAGCTGCAAAATAATGTGCTCGCCCTGGGGCAACCCTGCAACTTTGCGGGCTGCTTCCTTATCTATGGGGTAAAATTCTTTTGAACTAAAACCGCACGGAATTATAGTTATCTTATTTTCGGGTGCATTGTAATAGTTAATGAGGTCTTCCTTGTCCTGAGGGCATTCAGCAATAATTTGCATAGCTTCCTTTACGGCCTGCTCTTCAATAAATAACCTTTCTTCCGGGAATTTATCTTTCTCTGCCTGATGTATACGGCGCACATGCCCAAGGGCGTGGAAGGTAACTACAAACGGAATCCCCAACTCTTTTTTAATACCCATTGCTACCAGCGCCGACATAAAGAAGTTCGCATGCACCATTGCGTAATTAATGTTTGATTTAAGGATGAAGCTTACCATGTTATCTTTAAACTCTTCCATGTATGGTAAAATTTCTTCCTTAATTACTTCTGCCGCAGGGCCGGCTTTTACATGTATCACGCGTACGCCGGGCACCCATTCTACTACTGCAGGTGCAAGTGCGTTTTCGCGACGGGTAAATACGTCAACCTCATAGCCAAGTTTAACCAGATGTTTAGCCATCTGTGCAACATAAACGTTTTGCCCTCCTGTGTCAACGCCGCCGAGGTCAGCAAGTGGCGATGCATGCTCACTAATGAAAGCAATTCTGTTATTCTGATATTTCATAGGTGGTATTGTTGGTGGTGAGTTTTTGCGCTTTTCCGCTTACCTCAGCAAACAGTTGTTCCCAATCGTTGGTGAAGCGGTCGATGCTAAAACGCTTCTGTGCAATTTCACGACCGTTGCTGCCTATCTCTTTAGCCAGTTCCGGATCGTCTATCAGCATTTGCATTTTCTCGATCAGATATTCAGGATCAGTATGTATAAAGCCGGAGTAACCATTATCAATTACAGCCGACATCTCTGTTGTGGCCAAGCCTACCACAGGTATGCCCATCATCATGGCCTCACAAACGGCAAGACCAAGGCTGGTGTATCTTATAGGGTTAAAAAAGAACCGGTAGCGGCTTTGAAACTCGGGTAGCTGAGGGTGTAGTACCTCTCCAAGCCCCCAGGTGCCTGTACCCATGCCCACCAGGTCCAAAGGCACATGCCTCCGCACTTCCTGGAAGATATCAAAGCCCAGCAGGCGGCCGCGTGATGGCAGATTGTTTATAACTACGATGCCCTTGCTTAAATGGCCGGAGTATTTTACGCCTGTGTCAGTAACACCATGCTCAATTACACGGGTAGGGGTGCCGTTGCTATCCCACATCAACCGGTTAAAGTGCGTTACATGCACCATCATAATTTCCGGATCGTCAACTATATGTCGCGTATCGGTAGGGTGCTGGCGTGGAGGATCATGTTCCAGGTAAACTTTTGGTAATTCACGCTGCTCATCAGACAGTATTTCGTACTGATCAACCAAATAATTTTGATTGGTTTGAAAAAGAATAACGTCGAAGTCCATGTTTTTTACTTCTTCAACAGGTACTTCAACTACATTGTCGCCAAACGGAAAGGTTTCTCCTCTGCCGTAATAGCCTTCGGTGCGTTCGCTTTTTACAGGAATGTAGATAGTATAATTGCCTTGTGACAAGTAATACAAATAGCTGCCATGGATATGCCAGGTGAATATTTTCATAGGGTTGATGTTGTAGTTTGCTGCCCGGTATCTTCAATAATGACTCCAAAATTTTCTTATAAATATTAAAACCGATAATATTAATTAATATAACCATCGTTTCAGGGGAAAATAGAGAAGCGCTTTGTATTTTATAACAGAAATTTGATTTATTATTAATTAAATTATTCGTATTGTTTTTAAGAAATAATATAAACGTCAGGCCTCCATCAAACGGCTTGTTTAGCATACAGTATTGTATACAATAGTGGTTATGCCCTTTTTTAAGCACAGAAAGCGATTCCCCGACTTGGGTAACATTTTACTGCATCTTCGTCCGGTTAAAAACGCTTAGGTTAATTAACCAATGGTTAATCAACTGTTAACCAGTATGTTGTAGTTTTTATATTGATACTCGTACTACGGTAACCTTTTTGCTGTTATTATAGCGCAGGGTAAAACCCTGTTCCCTATTGATTTAACTTATTTATTAAACGTTGAAACGGCACCGTACGTGGGTGCTTTATTATGAACATACGTCCGTCTGAAAAAATTTCATCAAGCCAGTTAAATACTGGCCTTAAACTCGTTGTGGCCGATGGTCTTTCTGCTGAAGCCATGGTAGTATTCACAAGCGGCACTTTCTTAACAGCTATGGCGCTGCATATGGGGGCAACCAACCTGCAGTTAGGCATACTCGCAGCGTTGCCGACATTTACAACCATGTTCCAGCTATTTGCTATTTGGATGGTGCAAAGGTTTAACAACCGCAAAGTGGTTACCACGCTATTTAACTTTTTGGCCCGCTTACCCTTAATAGCTATTGGTGTAATACCATTTGTGTTTACTGCTGGCACCAGCGTGCAAGTACTTATTGTGCTCTTGTTCTTTCAGCATATTTTCGGCGATATAGGCGGCGCAGCCTGGAACTCATGGATGAAGGACCTGATCCCCGGCGAACGACTGGGTTCATTCTTTTCGCACAGAAGCAGGCTGGCACAAACCCTTAACGTAACGCTAAGTGTGGCTACCGCCATAGGTATTGATTATGTAAAAGGTCATTATCCGCAAAACGAAATACTCACATACAACCTTTTATTTCTTGCCGGTGGCGTATTGGGTTTGGTGAGCGTACTGCTATTGCTGCGCACGCCTGAACCAAAGGCGCAAGTGATTAACGACAAGTTGTTTACCTTATTCAGCAAGCCACTGAGGAATAAAAACTTTCGTAGCCTGCTGCTATTTAACTCATTCTGGGCGTTCGCGCTTAACCTGGCCACCCCATTTTTTGCAGTGTATATGATGAAGACGCTTAACATTCCCGTAGCATACATCATCGGCTTGGGCATTTTAGGGCAGTTGAGCAGTATCATTTCTATAAAAATATGGGGCCGCTACTCCGATAGCTTCAGCAACAAGAACGTGGTAAGCGTATGCGCGCCGGTTTATGTGCTTTGCATTATTGCTTATGCCTTTGTTCCAACGGGGCATGTGTCGGGCGTGTTGGCAGCACTTGCAGTAATACATGTATTTAGCGGCATTGCAACGGCGGGTATAAACCTTTCATTATCCAATATCGGCATTAAGCTGGCCCCGAATAATGAAGCCATCGCCTATATATCTACCAAAAATATGCTGGTGGCATTCGCCTCCACCATAGCGCCAATGATTGGTGGTTTGCTGGCTGATTATTTTTCGAGCCACCCTTTAGTATGGACGCTGCATTGGGGGCAAGCAATAAACGTAACTATTCTCAACCTGCAGGGCTGGAGCTACTTTTTTGTGATAGGCGGTTTATTGGCACTGTTATCGCTCCGGTTACTAACCCGTGTAAAAGAGCAGGGCGAAATTAATCAGTACCGCATGGTCGCACAAATGCGGGTGAAGCTTCGCAGCAAGCTGCGTGCAAACCTTGGCCGCAGGGTTACTGATGGCATTTATTACCCCTCTGTTGTGGTGAAGCGCAACGTTGGCAGGGTGGTAAAACTTACCAAGCCTTTGTAAAGTCCGTATTCAGTTGCGTTAAGATTTAATTCTTTTTCTAATTATCAAATTAAAAATTAAATAATTTATTTTTTAGATAAACAACAATCGCATCCTGTTTGTAGTAAAGTGTAATTAATTAGAAGGTTAAACAATTATACTTTATCACTGCATGTATGTATTGGGTATAAATGCCGTCTTTCATGACTCGGCGGCGTGCATCATAAAAGACGGCGTATTGCTGGCCGCAACAGAAGAAGAACGCTTCACACATTTTAAGCATGGCAAACGGCCGGTACCATTTTCAACCTGGGAACTGCCTTTTCATGCCATTGATTATTGCCTCAAAGTAGCCGGCATCCATATCAATGATATTGATCATATAGCTTATTCATTTGATCCTTATTTACTTATAGGCGAACAATATCGCGGAAAGTCGACCATCGAAATTCCGTTTGAGGAAGGACCTTCTCATCTGCAGGATGATTTCCGTAATGTTTGGGATCCGCTGTTCCTTTCATCGATAATCAACGCTCCCGGTCAACTGCGCGACGGCTACCCGCATCACCTGCAAAAAAGCTTTATTGGCTGCAATATCCCGCGCGAAAAGTGGCATTTTGTAGATCATCACGTAGCGCATGCAGCCAGTGCGTTTCATTGTTCGCCCTTTAAATCAGCCGCTGTAATGACAGTGGATGGCCGCGGCGAGCAGGCTACCACCACTTACAGCGTAGGCAATGGCAATCAGCTTAACCGCATAGGCCAGGTAAACATGCCGCATTCCCTTGGTTTGTTGTACGAGGATGTAACCACCTATCTGGGATTTCTGCATTCATCAGACGAGTATAAGGTGATGGCCCTGGCATCATACGGGAAACCTGAATTTGTGAAAGATTTTCGTGAGATAGTGCAGTTAGGTGCCAACGGCCAATATACTATTAACAATCAGCGCCTCGAAGAACGTTTCGGTCCTAAGCGTTTACGCCATGAAGATTTCACCTCGCATCACTTCAATATTGCGCATTCATTGCAACTGGTACTGGAAGAAAGCATGCTGGAATTAACCGACTGGCTGCAAAAAGAAACCGGCGAAGAAAACCTTTGTCTGGCCGGCGGCGTAGCACTTAACTGCGTTGCTAATGCCCGTATTCGTGATAAAGGCGCTTTTAAAAATATATGGGTACAACCGGCATCAGGCGATGACGGTACCGCTTTGGGCGCTGCCCTTTGGGTTGATGCCCAACAGCGTGGCAACGATGAGCGCAAATTCGAGATGACGCATTGTTACTGGGGTCCGGGTTATAGTGATGACGAGATTGAACGCTCACTAAAATTATGGAAAGTACCGTACCGTAAACTAGAAAATGTAGCCGAAGAAACTGCCGACATTCTTGCAGAAAATAAAATAATTGGCTGGTACCAGGGCCGTATGGAGTTTGGTCCCCGGGCTTTGGGCAGCCGCTCTATCCTGGCATCACCCATAACACCGGAGATGCAAGCGAGACTAAACGAGGTGAAAGATCGTGAAGACTTCAGGCCGGTTGCCCCCGTTGTGCTTGAGGAAGAAGCAGGGGAGTGGTTTGAAGGTGCTCAGTATTCGCCTTTTATGCTATTTGTTTATGATGTGAAGCCTGATAAAGCCGATAAAATTCCAGCGGTGAGGCATACTGATGGAACAGCCCGTATACAAACAGTAAATCGCGATCAGCATAAAGATTACTATGATTTACTAAAAGCGTTTCAGCGTAAAACAGGTGTGCCTGTACTGGTAAATACATCATTTAATACACTCGGTAAACCTATTGTTTGTACGCCACGCGACGCGGTAGAATGTTTCTGGACTTCGCCCTTCGATGCGCTTGTTATCGGGTCATTTGTTATAGAAAAAAATGGAAATCAGCATATCAGTAGTTATTCCAACCTATCGGAGGCCGAAGTTATTGCATAAGTGCCTTACGGCATTGTTGCAGCAACGGTTTGATAAGCAGGATTATGAGATCATAGTAGTAAGCGACGGCCCTGACAGTGAGACAGTGGATATACTGAAGCAATGGTCTGTTTACCAGTTCCCTGTATTAAGACACTTTTGCTTGCCGGAAAATAGGGGGCCTGCCGCGGCGCGTAACTTTGGGTGGCTTAATGCCAGGGGGCGCATTGTAGCTTTTACAGATGATGATTGCCTGCCTGACAGCCACTGGCTAACGGAGATATACCGTAATATTGGGCCTGATGAAAGGGCGGCTATAACCGGAAGGGTAATCGTACCTGTAAGCGACAAACCTACTGATTACGAACTGAATACCATGCACCTGCAAACGGCGGATTTTATAACTGCTAATTGTGCATGCACTAAAGCAGCTTTGCAAGAGGCAGGCGGCTTTGATGAAAAGTTTAGGATGGCATGGCGCGAAGACAGTGATCTCCAATTTAAGTTCATTGAGAATAACATTCCAATCAAACGCGTTGAAACAGCGGTTGTAGTACATCCGGTAAGGCAGGCAGCCTGGGGGGTGAGCATCAAAGAGCAAAAGAAAACGATGTTCGATGCTTTGCTTTTTAAAAAGTACCCGCAGCTGTTCCGCAAAAAGGTGCGCCCCGTTTCGCCGGTGCTTTACTATGGCATCATTATATTCTTTATGTTGATGCCTGTGGGATTGTTGGCGGGAAAATCTGCATTAGCTGGTTTAGGCTTTGTGCTATGGTTACTGCTCACTGGTGTTTTTGTTTATAAACGTTTGATTAATACCCGCCGCACCCCTGATCATATTGCCGAAATGATTGCTACATCAATGGTTATCCCGTTTCTGTCTGTATACTGGCAGTGGTACGGCGCAATAAAATATAAAGTGCTGTTCATTTAGATACATGAAATTACAACCATCACAAATAAAGAAAATAGCCATCTTCCGTGCATTACAACTGGGAGACATGCTATGCTCTATACCAAGTATAAGGGCTTTGCGCCATGCTTACCCGGAAGCGCATATCACCTTGCTTGGTTTACCCTGGGCAAAATCGTTAACCGAAAGGTTCAGCGATTATTTTGATGAATTCATACACTTCCCCGGTTATCCTGGTTTGCCGGAGCAACCATTTGAACCAACTGCATTTACTGATTTCCTAAAGAAAATGCAGGACGAGAAGTTTGACCTCGTGTTGCAGATGCAGGGCAACGGCTCTTTGGTGAACCCTATGGTTGAATTGTTTGGAGCGCGGTATACCGCCGGCTTTTCAACGGAGGGGCATTACGCTCCGGCTAATGGCCTGTTTATGCCTTATCCTGATTATGGTCATGAGGCCGAACGGCATGTAGCGTTAATGGAATTCTTAGGTATTCCATCACAGGGTACAGCGCTGGAGTTTCCGTTGACTACGGCTGATTATGACGCTCTCGACGGACTTGCGCTATTGATTGAGCCGCATAATTATGTATGCATACACCCCGGTTCGCGCGGCGCATGGCGGCAATGGCCGGTACAATATTTTGCTTCCCTCGCAGACTATTGCTATGAGCAAGGGTACAAGGTGGTGATAACCGGTACCAATGATGAGCGGGATATTACCTCGGCTGTTATTGAAAATATGCGTTACGATGCTATTGACACCACAGGCAAAACAACAATGGGAGCCGTAGGCGTGCTCATCAAAAATGCTGCAATGCTTATCTCCAATTGCACGGGTGTATCGCATATAGCGTCGGCTTTTAAAACGCCAAGTATAGTTATCAGTATGGATGGCGAGCCTCACCGCTGGGGACCGTTAGATACCCGAATACACCGAACATTCAATTGGCTTCAATCGCCAGACTTTCATTCCGTATTTCGCGAAACTGTAGAGGTGGTTAATTTGGTCTCGGTATAACTGATTTGTTTTTATATTCATACAAGCGCATACAAGACAGCCGCCTGGCACACTTGTATGCGCTTTTTTTTGTATATGAATGATGTCGGTATGGTGGCGAATTAACTTAAGGTACAGCAACTATTATTGAATTTTAATGTTATTTTAGCTAAATAGTTGCCTGTATTAATTTAATGTCAAGAAAGCTACCCACTATTAAGGAAATAGCCAAACGGCTCAATGTGTCCGTATCAACTGTTTCGAGGGCATTGCATGACCACCCGAGCATTGGCCTGGTAACCAGAATGCGGGTCAGAAAAGTCGCGCAGGAATTAGGTTATGAAGCCAATAAAATGGGCATCTTTTTTAAAGAGCGTAAAACTTATACCATAGGCGTCATTATCCCTGATCTGTCCGAACCATTTTTTTCTACTGCCTTGACAGGCGTAGAGGACGCCGCCGAAGCAAGCAACTATAACGTTATCATCGGCCAGTCGCTTAATAGCTTCGCGCGTGAAAAGAAGATTGTCGAGAACATGAAAGATCATCGTGTTGATGGTATACTCGCATCCGTCACTAAAGAAACCTCTACTTACGACCATTTTGATAACTTGAGCAAATACAACATACCGGTAGTTTATTTCGACAGGGTGCCAAGTCGTAAGGACGTAAACTTTGTGGCATGCAACCTTATGTCGGGCATGTTACAGGCTATCACCAAGCTGGTAAGCATGGGCCATAAACAGATAGGGCTTATCAATGGCCCGGCTGAGTTGGCTGCCACCCTGCAGCGCCTCGAAATATACCTGCGTTGTTTAAAGGAAAATAACCTTGCCGTAGACCAGGATATGATAGTATCCACCTCACTTGCTAAGGAAAATAACAAGAAGGCGATAAATAAGCTTTTGGCGTTACCCAAGCCGCCAACGGCCGTAATAGTTTTTAATGATTACGTTTTGCTTGATTGCATTGCCGCAGTAAAGGCCGCCGGGCTTAAGGTGAACAAAGATATCAGCTTTATCAGTTTTGCTAACCTGCCTATTTGGGAGTATATGGATAGTGTTCCTTTAGCTTCTATTGAGCAATTTGCCTACAAGCAATCGTCCATGGCAGCGGAGTTCTTGTTCCGCTTGATCAATAACGCAGCTGATCCAAACTCTCCGGATATTTCCCCGCTGCAACATATCATCGACTCAGAGATGGTAGAATACACCGTATCAAAATAATTTTCTGCTTAAGCTTCATTTTGCCATCTAAACGCTTAGTATTTGCTCTGCGCGGGCAATAATATTCTATTTGTCTGATGTTGAAATGAAAATTACGCAAACGTTTGCATCAAAATTAGGCAAACGTTTGCGTAAGCTATGCAAACGTTTGTGCATTGCCTGGGCAGCTACCTGTGTATTTTCTTAATAAAGATTTTACCACACCTTTACAAATAAGCACTTCTCATTAAATCACTTTTTAACTAAAAATCGCAATATGATCAAAAAAACTTTACTCTTTTGTTGTTGCGTCCTCATCTTTTCTCTTCAGGGTTTTTCCCAATCCTTAAAGGTAACGGGGCGTATTGTATCAGCGGCGGACAACTCGCCGATACCTGGTGCAAGTATTTCGATTAAAGGCACATCAAACGGTGTAACGTCATCTGTAACAGGGGAGTTTTCATTGAATGTACCTGAGGGTAAAACGGTGCTTGTTGCCAGTTTTGTAGGTTACTTATCAAAACAGGTAGAGGTTACCGCCGGCCAAACAAACGTACAGATAATGCTTGCTGAAGACGTGCAGCAACTGAGCGATGTGGTTGTGGTAGGTTACAGCAGTAAAAAGCAAAGTGAACTTACAAGTGCAGTTACCGTAGTTTCGGCCAGTAAGCTTAAGGACGTGACGGCCAATAATGTGGGCACAATGCTGCAAGGTAAGGTTGCCGGCTTGCAAGTGGTGAACAGCTCGGGAGCGCCGGGCTCAGCGCCTGAAATACGTTTGCGTGGTGTATCCTCCGTAAACGCTAATCAAAGCCCGCTTTTTGTGGTAGATGGTATAATCGGCGGCAACTATGACCCTAACGATGTGGAGAGTATCACCGTACTAAAAGATGCAGCTTCAACTGCGCTCTACGGTTCACAAGCCAATGCGGGGGTAATCATAGTAACAACCAAGAAAGCTAAAGAGGGCAAAACCCGCTTTGAAGGAAAAGTGTCATCAGGTTTTCGTAAAGCTGATTTTGGAAAGTTAAAGCTGATGAACAGCAATGAACTGTATGACTATCAGAAGGAGTTTTACCGTGATTATATCGTTGGCGCTCCGGATAATTCTTACAAAATTGACCTGGCTAAATTTTATTCTGAAAGGCCACTGTCATTACGCAATCAGGATTACGACTGGGCAGGCGAATCATTCAAAAACGCACCTATTTATAATTTTTATCTGTCAGCCGCAGGTCGTACCGAAAAGAACGATTATTATGTAGGTGCTTCTTATTACAAGGAGAAAGGTACATTTATAAATACCGATTATCAGCGGATAAACCTGCGTGCAAACTCCACTTATCATTTCTCTAAAAAGCTTGATATCACTAATAACATCAACTTAAGCGGCGCCCAGGGCAAAAGCTATGATTACATGGATGTGTATTACTCTTTCCTGAACATGCCATGGGATAACCCTTATGATGCCAGCGGTAACCCAATTTATGTTGATGGTAACTCTACCTTTAAATGGTGGTCGCGCGATAAAATTAACCCAATACATACGGTAAACAATTCTGAGCATAGTTACAAAGGGTTCGATTTAAATTACGATCTCGGCATCAATTACAGCATTACCAACTGGCTTACCTTTGCCAGTACCAACCGCGTAGCCGCATCATTTAACAAAGGCATGAATTATGTATCGCCGCTGGCCGCCGGTACATATCGCGGCGCCGGCTATTTAGATGAGCTTAATACTCTCAATTACGGCATTATCTCTAACCAGTTGTTAAAGTTCGATTTTAAGATTAACGACCACTCTATCAGTGGCTTTGCTGGTGCAGCGTTTGAAGGTAGCCAAACCGAATATTCAGGAGCATCAGGCAAGGGATTGCCCGAAGGTTTAAAGGTATTGAACGTAGTATCTAATAACCAACTGGTAAACGGCTATAACAATAAAGCTTACCTGCAATCATTACTATCACAGGTAAACTATAATTATAAAGAAAAATACTTCTTATCAGGATCATTCAGGTATGACGGTTCGTCGGCATTTGCACCCAGTAAACAGTATGGCAGCTTTCCGTCTGTATCAGGCGCATGGCTCATCAGCAATGAAGACTTCTTAGCGGATAACAACGTAATTAATAACCTTAAATTACGAGCCAGCTATGGGGTAACCGGTACGCAGGACATTGGCGCCTCGCGTTACCTTGGCTTATTTTCGTTAACTACACAATACAATTCACTGGTGGGTGCGGTGCCATATCAGTTGGCAAGCCCTGCCCTTACCTGGGAAAGCAAACACCAGGTCAACCTTGGCGCCGATATAGGTTTGTTTAAACGGGTGAACTTAACTGTTGACGTGTACCGCAACAACACTAAGAACTTGCTGCTGCAGGTGTCGCAGCCGCTGTCAGTTGGTTTTGAAACGAAATGGGAAAATGCCGGCAATGTTATCAACAAAGGTATAGAGGTGGGCATAAGCTCTACAAACATCACCAATAAGGATTTTGACTGGAATACCGACTTCACCATCAATTTTAACAGCAATAAGCTTTATGGTTTGCCTGCGGACATTGTAAAGACCGGCTCATGGAGCATATCTCAAATCTACCGCAACGGTGGCAACCTGTATGAGTTTTACATGCCTAAATGGTTAGGTGTTGACGAGCAAACAGGCGCACCTGTATGGGAAAAGATTGTATATAATGAGCAGGGAGAGGCTGTTGGCAGCGAAAAAACATCCGACTACTCAAAAGCCACCGTACAAGAAGTAGGCTCTGCACTGCCTAAGTTTCAGGGTGGTTTCAACAATAGCCTTCGGTATAAAAACTTCAATCTACGTGTAAGCACTTACTTTAACTATGGAAACAAGGTATTCAGTAACAACCTGCGCTTTATGATGAACGACGGCCATGAGCCCTATTATAACCAGATACGCCTGCCTGATGGCGCTAAAATCTGGAGCGGTCCGGGTGATACCGAAGCAACGGAGCCAAGTCCGCAAAACTCAGCCAACTCTACTGAGACATCGACCCGATATTTAAAGAATGGCAGCTACTTTACCATTCGTAACATAGCACTTTCTTACACCCTGCCAAAATTGTGGGCAAATCAAATAGGTATGGATGGTGTAACCGTTGGCTTAACAGCCGACAATGTGGCCACGTTCTCTAACTTCTTGGGGCAGGACCCACAAACTACCATACAACCGGGCAGCTTTGCCACACCAGGCGTGTCCGACTTTAAGTACCCTAATAACCGTCAATATCTGTTCACCGTTAATTTCAACTTTTAATCAGCAACAGCTTAACACGATACAATCATGAAAAAGAAAATATTAACGCTGATTACCGCCGCCCTGATTGCGGCAACCGGCTGTAGTAAACTGGAAGTAAATCCAAGCGACGCCATCAGCACAGGTACGCTTGTAAATACAACCGACGGCTTAACTAATGCACTCAACGGCGCCTACGCTTTGCTTAAAGATCACATAGAGTTCAACGGTACTGTTGATTTGAATAACATGTACCTGCGGCAGTTCTATCACCTGTCAGACTTTGCCAGTGATGACATTGTTTGCGGCCAGGTAACTACCGACCCTTTATACTACAGCTTCAGTCTTGATCATTCTCCGTCGCAAAGCAACACCCGGTACTACTGGTATGTATCATACAAAATTATCACCGGGGTAAACACGGTTATAGATGCCATTGAGAAATCAGGCAAAACCGATGCTACCACTAACCAATTGCTGGGCGAATGCTATTTTTTACGTGCCTTTTGTCATTTCAATTTAGTAAGGCTTTTTGGAAAACCTTACAGTGTTGACCCGGATGCACCAGGCATTATTCTGCGTACCAACCTTACAGACGATGCGCAAAAAGCACGCTCGAGCGTTAAAGAAGTTTACGCTTCTGTAATCGCTGATGCTGAAAAGGCAGCAGGCTTGATGACCGTGTTCCGTGGTTCGCAATATGCCTCACAAGAAGCTGCATGGGCTTTACTGGCAAGAGTAAATGTTTACAAGGAAGATAACGCAAAGGCAATTGAATATGCCAATAAGGTAATAGGCTCAGGCAAATTCGAGCTTTCTACCAAAACCACCTACCCAACAATGTTTGCCAACGCAAAAACGAGCCCGGAAGTAATATTCTGCGTAGCGTTTACCCAGGCCGATGATTATGGCAAATTTGGCTCCATAGCTTCCATGATTTATTCAGATGGTAACTCCGGATGGGGCGAAGAGTATGCATCGTCCTCGTTGCGTAACCTGATGTCGGCACATCCTGAAGATGTGCGCTGGTCTTACATCGTACCATCAAAAGACGGCTCAGGTAACGTTCAGAAAAAGAACGGTATCGAAATGTACTATATCTCCAAGTACTCTTTCCAGGATGGCTCGCCTAACTTGAGCTCGCCTATCATGTTCCGTCTTGCCGAAATGTACCTGATAAAGGCAGAGGCCGAAGCCAAGACAGGTGCTACCGCTGCAGCCCTTGACGATGTAGACGAGATACGCAAAAATCGCGGACTGGAATCATCGCTTTATAAAAAATTATTGCCATCAGGCAAAACAGCGTTGGATGTGGTTTTGGACGAGAAGCGTATAGAAATGGCGTTTGAGGGTCATCGGTCCTATGATGTGTTCCGCAATAAGCGCACGCTCAACAAAACCTATTGGGGTTACCATCTGCCTGGTTTAAAGGAAACGGATATAGACCTTTCTAAAACACCAAGCGGTTATGCTAACATGACTGTGCCATATACCAGTCCAAGGATTATTTATTTCTTGCCGATTGACGAGATATTAAGTAATAAAAAGGCAGTGCAAAACCCATAATAACAAAGACAATCCATTCACTCTCTTATTGATATAAAGACATGAAAAGATTAAAAACCCGTTTAGCCCTGCTTTGTACAGCAATATTGGGCATCGGTATAAGCTCTTGTAGTAAGGACGATTATAAGCCCAAAACCGACCTAGCCTACGACGTTGTTGTTGACGGCAACACGGTAAGCTTCAAGGTGACTACTGCCGGCGTGAGCAACTATAGCTGGGACTTCGGCGATGGTAACAAATCTACTGAAGCTAACCCTACACATACCTATCCTGGTAAAGGCAAATATGTACCTACACTTACTGCAACGGTTAATGGTCAAAGTGCAGAGTCATCTACCGTGTTACGTATTGCTAAAACATCGCCGGTAAAGATTGATGACGGCTCACTGAACGATTGGGCAACCGTAACCAAGGACGTAGTGCCTTTAGGTGCTACTAAAGGCATATTCCGTAACGTAAAGTTTGATTACGATGGTAATTACATTTACATGTATGCTGAAATGACCGGAAAAAAGGCAGACGCCAACATCTTCGACTTTTACATTGATTCTGATAACGATGCCACCACCGGTTTGCTTACAGGCACATTCCCGGACGGCGGCTACGATATATTGCTGGAAGGCCAGCTGCTAACCGTCGGGGTGGATATTTTTTATCACACCGGGGCAACGCAAACTGCATTCGTTTTCACGCCGCAATCTATCGCCGAAGCTTACAAGGTAGGAACCGTAAAAGAAGAGGGTGGCTTGGTAAAATTTGAATTGCGTATTGCCAGAGGAAAACTGAAAGGCCTTACCGGCACAGGCATGCGTATAGCTATACAGGCTATTAAAAATGATTGGTCGGTAGTATTGGGTAACGCACCGGATGAAGGCACTTCGAGCTTCCTGCTCGATATGAGTGAATAACTATAAAGCGATTGCTAAGTAATCAGATGAATACAACAACTGTCGATAAGCTTGCCAATCAGCGTTTAACATCGCTTGATGTAATGCGTGGCGTTATCATGATTCTGCTTTGCGGCGAAAGCTGCCGGGTGTACGAGTCTATTAAGCATATTAATGGTGAAGAACCCATAGGCGGGCTTATCGACCAGTTTTTTCATCACCCTTGGCATGGGCTGCATTTTTGGGACCTGGTACAGCCAGCATTTATGCTGATGGCAGGAGCTGCCATGTATATCAGTTACAGCCGCAAGCTGGCAAAAGGAAGCACCTGGAGCGACAACCTCGGCCATATTCTTAAACGCAGCCTGCGCTTGTTTATCTGTGGTGTTGCCTTGCATTGTGTGTATGCGGGTAAGCCGGTTTGGGAGTTATGGAACGTGCTTACTCAACTGTCATTTACTACACTGGTAGCATATCTCATCATCAACAGGTCATACACTTTTCAGATAGCATTTACAATTGCTTTACTTGCATTAACCGAGGTATTGTACCGCACAATACTGATGCCTGGTTTTGACCAGCCGTTTGTTGAAGGGCATAATTTTGGCGCCTACGCCGATACCTTGCTGATGGGCAAAATTAACAGCGATGGGTGGGTAACTATTAATTGTGTTCCTACTGCTGCACATACCATCTGGGGGGTCTTGGCCGGGCGGCTGCTGGTGTCAGCCAAGCCAGCGAGTTATAAAAGTGCTGCGCTCACTATAGTGGGTGTAATTGCACTTCTCATAGGCTTCGGGTTAGATTGGAGTGGCGTTACACCCATCATCAAACGTATAAGTACCAGCTCTTTTGTGTTTGCCTCTGCAGGTTGGGTGTTACTCATGCTGGCAGGATTGTATTGGTTCATAGATATTAAACAGAACAAGCGCTACGCCTGGATTGCCACTGTGGTTGGCATGAACGCCATATTCATTTATCTCTTTTTTGAAACCGTAGGCGCACAATGGGTAAACGGTGTGGTGGATGTATTCAGCGGACAAGTGCTACACATGTTCCTGGGAGTGCCCCAATCCGTTGCTGCTGTAGTTTCTGCTTTAATAACGCTCGTTGCTGAGTGGAGCTTGTGCTACTGGCTTTATAAAAGGGGCATCTTTTTTAAACTCTAAAATCATTTTATATCATGATAAAAACACTTACAGGTTATTGTTTAGGTATGTTGTTGGCAGGCATATTACTATCCTCGTCATGCAAAGACAAGGAAAACAACCTGGTTAAAATAGAAAAGGTAAACGTAACCTATTCCGAAAGCAACGAAGATTTTCCTAACCCTGAACGTGGCTTTTATCGTTACTCGGAGGTACATTCCAGTAATTATGTCGCGTTGTCTGCTAACGAATTAAAGGGCTACCGGTCGCTGCAAAGTATAGAAAGTGCTAACTATTCGGTTATGAGCACATTGGTATTTCGTTATTATGTGCTTGATGACGTAACCAACCAACCTATAAAGGCATCCTTTCTCGAGAATCTGAAAAAGGATTTTGCGGCAGCCCGTGAGGCAGGCGTTAAACTGATACCGCGCTTTGTTTATACTGCAACAGCCAAGCCCGGTAATTGCCCCGAAGGATTCATTTGCGCACCATACGGCGATGCCCCAAAAGCCATAGTGCTTGGTCACATTGCGCAATTAAAACCCGTACTGCACGATAATGCCGATGTAATAGCTTGTGTTCAGTTAGGTTTTATAGGGGTATGGGGCGAGCAATATTATACCGACTTTTTTGGTGATGCGTCATCAAACGCCGCACAGGGCAAGCTTACTGATGCTAACTGGCGCGATAGGATAGAAGTGATAAAGGCAATGCTCGATGCTGTTCCGGCAGATCGGATGGTACAGGTGCGGTATCCTCAAATAAAGCAACGTTACGTTTACGGCATTAACGCACTAATTAACGTGCCCGCTTTAACGGATGGACAGGCGTTCAGTCAAACAGATATTGCCCGCCTGGGCTATCATAACGACTGCTTTATGGCCAGCAGCAATGATTTTGGTACCTATGAAGATTATGGCAACAGTTCATCTCCGCGAGTATCGGACGGGGCAGTCCTCAATACGCTTAAAGATTATTTTAAAGCGGATAGTAAGTATGTGGTAGTTGGCGGCGAAACCTGCTCCGACGGATACAGCCCTACTAATGATTGTGAACCGGCTGGTAAGATACAGGCGGAGTTTTCATCGCTGCATTACAGCTTTATTAATGCGCATTACAATACCGAAGTTAATAACGACTGGCAAGACGGCGGCTGCATGGATGCCATTAAACGTAACCTGGGTTACCGTTTTGTGCTGAAGAGTGCGCTGTTGCCGGATAACGTGGTGCACGGTACTTCGGTAGAAATTGTATTGAATATCAACAACAGAGGTTATGCATCGCCATATAATCCTCGTCCGGTTAAGTTAATTTTCAGAAATAAGGCTAATAATGAAGTTAAGACCTTTGACCTGAAAACAGATATCCGCAAGTGGTACAGCGGCGACAATCAAATTACCGAAACTATAGCCATACCATCAAATATGCCAGCGGGCGAATACGAAATGCTTTTGGGCATGCCCGACGCCTATACCAGCATAGCTGCCAAGCCCGAATTCAGCATTCGTTTGGCTAATAATGATGTTTGGGAAGCCAGCACCGGTTACAATAAGCTAAATCATACAGTAAAAGTAAACCAGCCCTGAAGGATGATAAAAAAGTTTATACCGGCTTTTTGTGTGTTAACGACGCTGTGCTTTCTCTTAAATGAGGTGCAAGCACAAACCATTATCAATATAAAAGATGGCGAAAAGTGGTTTGGAGGGGCTGTTAATGATGCACACCTAATGCCCTTTAAGGAAGGTTATACGTTGAATCTTTACGGCGATACCCGTGGTAACCAGGCTAACCCGCTGCTGCTATCAACCAAAGGGCGCTTTGTATGGAGTGAGGAGCCGTATAAAATAACCGTTGAGAAAAACAAGATTGTTATAAGCGAGACAAAAGCAACTGTAGTGGTTGATTCCGCAGGGGGCAACCTGCCGGGTGCTTTCAGGAATGCATCAAAACGTTTCTTTCCATCAAGAAATAAATTGCCGGATACTTTGCTGTTCAGCAGCCCGCAATACAATACATGGATTGAGCTTACTTACAACCAAAATCAAAAGGATATACTCAAATATGCTCATGCCATAGTAGATAACGGTTTTCCTACGGGTGTTATCATGATTGATGACAACTGGGCCGATTATTACGGACGTTTCGATTTCAGGAAGGACAGGTTTGCTGATGCAGCCGGCATGGTTGATAGTTTGCATGCCATGGGCTTTAAGGTGATGTTGTGGATAAGTCCCTTTGCGTCGCCTGATACAGAGGTGTTTCGGGAGCTGCAAGCCAAAAAGCTGCTTTTGCTCAGCAACGACGCAAAACCAGACATGACATGGGAAAAGGCTGATAAACCCGCCATCATCAGCTGGTGGAACGGTTACAGCGCCGTGATGGATTTCACCAACCCGCAAGCAACACAGTGGTTTACCGGCAGGCTCAATTACATGATGCAAACGTACCACATTGATGGTTTTAAGTTGGATGCAGGAGATGCTGATTTTTATCCCGCCAATATGGTGTCATTTAAAAAAGCATCACCAAATGAGCATAGCAGATTATGGGGCGAAGTGGGTTTACAGTTTAAATTGAATGAGTACCGAGCCATGTGGAAGATGGCTGGTGAACCATTGGTAGAGCGCTTACGCGATAAGCAGCATACCTGGGTCGATTTGCAAAAGCTCATTCCGCATATTACTACGGCAGGCCTGCTCGGTTACCAGTTTACCTGTCCTGATATGATAGGTGGCGGAGAGTACGGTTCTTTCATCGACAAAACAAAGTTAGATGAAGAGCTGATTGTCCGTTCGGCACAATGCTCAGCCCTTATGCCCATGATGCAGTTTTCGGTAGCACCATGGCGTGTGTTAAGTAAACCGAACTTGGATATTGTAAAGCACGCTGTTCAGCTTCGCAAAAAATATACACCATACATTTTGGAGCTTGCCAAACAATCCGCGCAAACCGGGGAGCCTATTGTAAGGAGTATGGAGTACGCCTTTCCAAACCAGGGTTATGCTGATGAGCAAGGCCAGTTTATGTTGGGAACGAAATACCTGATAGCGCCGGTGCTTGCAAAAAGTACAGAAAAGGCCATCCGTTTACCCAAAGGCAGGTGGAAGAATGATGAGGGTAAAGTATTTCAAGGGCCAAAGTTGATAAAACAGTCAGTTCCGCTGAACCGGCTCCCGGTTTATGAATTGATAGGCCAGTAATTAAAAAGAATATAAAATAACTAATATAATAAAGGTGCAGAGTGTTAATAAAATAGCTGAGGTGGTAGCTCACTTTACATGTGAGGCAGATGTAGCATCGCAAAAGTCTTATGGGTCGGGGCATATAAATGATACCTTTTTTGTGAGGAACGTATCGTCTACAGGTCCTGATTATTTATTGCAGCGTATAAACCGTCACATTTTTACTAATGTGCCCCGGCTTACCGATAATATGTATAAAGTTACGGAGCATCTTAAACGCAAACTGATAGAAAACGGCGGCGACCCGCTAACAGAGGTAATGACCTTAATACCCGCTACCGATGGCCGGTTTTTTTACCAGGACAGCGATGGAGAGTATTGGCGAATGTTCTTCTTTTTAAGTGGTACACGGAGCTATGATGTGGTAGAAACGTCTAAGCAGGCCTATCAGGGAGGTAAAGCATTTGGCAGGTTCCAGTATATGCTTTCAGATATGCCCGCCGGCGAGATGTATGAGGTAATACCCGATTTTCACAACATACAAAAGCGCCTGCAGCATTTAAACGAAGCTATTGCTAATGACCCGTTAGAGAGGGTGCAGTCGGTAGCCGAGGAGTTGAACGTAGTGCGCAGGTACGCTGATGAAATGCAGTATTTTCAGCAGCCGGGGCATTCAGCGCGGTTGCCAAAACGCGTAATTCATAATGATACCAAATTCAACAACGTATTGCTTGATGCCAATGACGAAGCGCAGTGTGTTATTGACCTTGAAACAGTAATGGACGGTTATGTAGCTTACGATTTTGGTGACGCCATCCGTACCATCATCAATACATCAGTGGAGGATGAGCCGGATCTGGACAAGATACAATTGAATATGCCTTTGTTCGAAGCTTATGTGCAGGGCTATCTTAAGGAAGCATCTAAGTTTTTGACGGAAGCCGAGGTAAATTCCCTGATAAAGGGCGCCCTCTTGCTGCCTTATATGCAGGCGGTGCGTTTCCTTACAGATCACATAAATGGCGATACTTATTTTAAAATAAAGTTTGAGGGGCACAACCTGCAACGCGCAAGGGCTCAATTCGATTTATTTAAAAAGTTATATGCCCGCGCCGATGAAATGCATGCCATGATACTAACTGAAATGGAAAGCTACAAAACCGACGCTGATGCTTAGCCAAAATAAAATACCTTACTTATGGAATAATGCGATGACGGACACGGTTGATAACATTGCTATTGCATTGGATGCCTTAGAAACCAACGCGTTGCAATATGCGCCGTGGCATAGTGAGGGTGTGAAGCCGATGGTAACCTTTAGCATCGCTTACAATGACGACGCCATTTATTTAAAATATTATGTGGCTGAGGAAACGGTGAAAGCCCAATATGACCGCATCAACGACCCTGTATATGAGGACAGCTGTGTGGAATTTTTTGTGGCTTTTGATGATGATGCAAATTATTACAACCTGGAATTTAATTGCACGGGTACCGGTAGGGTGCAGTATGGCGCAGCTAAAACGGGGCGTGTCTTTATCCCTGCCAGCCTAATAAAAAAAATACAGCATCAAACGTACTTACAAAGCAACTCCAAGGGATTTAAATGGGAGCTTACGCTGTGTATACCCCGCGATGTATTCATGTATCATCCGGGTTTACAGTTTAAGGATACCACTGCAAGGGTAAACTTTTATAAATGCGGTGACGGCTTGCCCCAACCACATTTCTTATGCTGGAGCAATATAGAAGCCGTTCAGCCGGAGTTTCATCTCAGTAAATTCTTTAAAGAAGTTACTTTCAGTTAAATTTAGTAAACAACTATAGCATATGTCACAAACCGCAAGCTTACCAGGCAGTAAAATGGGTACTACATTTAGTCCGATAGTGATAATCGGTGTATTGTTCTTCATATTCGGGTTCATAACCTGGTTAAATTCAGTACTCATACCATATCTGAAGCTGGCCTGCGAGCTAAATAATGCCGAAGCATACCTGGTGACTACTGCTTTTTACATATCTTATTTCCTGCTGGCCATTCCTTCGGCACGAATACTTAACATAACCGGTTTTAAAAATGGGATGTCGGTAGGTTTGGCAGTGATCGCCGTGGGTGCACTGATATTTATACCTGCTGCTTTAACCCGCTTTTATGGCTTATTCCTTTTTGGTTTGTTTATTCAGGGTTCAGGACTGGCACTGTTGCAAACAGCATCAAACCCGTATATCACCATACTCGGCCCGCCGGAAAGCGCTGCACAGCGTATCAGTATTATGGGTGTTTGTAACAAGGCGGGTGGTGCCATAGCACCTATAATCTTGGGAGCCATAACTTTGCAAGATGCCGACGGACTGAAAGCACGTATTGCGCACATGAGCACAGCTGCCCGGTCAATAGAGCTCGATCAGCTTGCATCGCGGGTGATTGTACCTTACGTAGTGATATTTGTTGTTCTGCTGATCCTGGCGCTGATTATCTTCCGCTCATCATTACCCGAAATAGATGCCGATAAAGAGGATGAAAGCACCGCGCTTAGCAACACAGGCAAAAGCAGTATTTTTCAGTTTCCTCATTTGCTGTTAGGCGTCCTCACCCTGTTTTTTTATGTAGGCGCTGAAGTTATTGCAGGTGATACCATCATCAGCTATGGCAATACACAAGGCATACCGTTGGGTACGGCCAAATTTTTTACCACCTGTACCTTAATATGTATGCTTGCCGGTTATGGCATAGGCATCGTAGCTATACCCAAATACATCACACAAGAAAAAGCATTAAAGCTATTTGCCGGGCTGGGCTTGTTGTTATCACTAGTGGTTATAGGCACTAAAGGCTATGTATCAGTATTAGCAGTAGCGCTGCTTGGCTTAGCAAATTCATTGGTTTGGCCGGCGATATGGCCTATGGCATTAGCCGGCCTGGGGCGCTTTACCAAAATTGGCTCATCGCTGTTGATTATGGGTATAGCGGGTGGCGCCATAGTACCGCTGGCTTATGGTGCGCTTGCAGATGCACTTAACCCAACATTGGCCTATATCATCCTGATACCTTGTTATTTAATCATACTTTATTACGCTATTGCAGGCCACAAAGCAGGCAGGCGGTATAAACTTACAGAACAATTATAATTATCTATAAAATCAAAAATTTATGAATCGCAGAGAGTTTGTTAAGAACACCGCCACAGGCATTGCCGGATTAACCATTTTGCCTTCGGGGTTATTATTCGCAAAAAATGCTGATAAAGTGAGGTTGGGTTATATTGGCGTGGGCCTTAGGGGGCGCAACCATATAGGTGAGGGTTTACTGCGCGACGACGTAGAGATCGTGGCCATTTGTGACATCCAGGAAAGTTCGCTTAAGTTTTGTCGTGAGCAATTTGTAAAGGCTAAAAAGAAATTACCTGCTGAATATACAGGCGGATTAGATGCTTATAAAAAGCTCCTTGCCCGTAAGGATGTTGACGGGGTAATCATCGCCACGCCATGGCAGTATCATAAAGACCAGGCCATTGACGCCATGCGTGCCGGCAAATATGTTGGCTGCGAAGTGATAGCGGGCATATCTGAGCAAGACCACTGGGATATTTTAAAAGTTTATGAAGAAACCAAGATGCCTTACATGACGCTCGAAAACGTGTGCTACCGCCGAGACGTGATGGCAGTATTGAATATGGTTCGTCAGAATTTGTTCGGCGAGCTGGTACACCTTGAAGGCGGTTATCAGCACGACTTGCGCGGCATCCTTTTTAATGATGGTAAGAGCTTCTACGGCAAGGGGGGCGAGTTTGGCCCTAATACCATGGGCGAATCGCAGTGGCGTACCCAATGGAATATTGACCGTGACGGCGATATCTACCCTACACATGGCGTTGGGCCGGTAATGAATTATGTGGATATCAATCGTGGTAACCGCTTCACTAATCTGGTGTCGTTCTCATCAAAATCCCGCGGACTTAACTCTTATGTCGAAAAGGTATCGCCGGGCAATAAAAATGCAAAGATAAAATTCAAGAACGGCGACGTAACCACCACGCTCCTGAATTGTGCAAATGGCGAAACAGTAACGCTTAGTCACGATACGCATTTGCCTCGCCCTTACTCTCTTGGCTTCCGTGTGCAGGGTACCGATGGTATCTGGATGGATGTAGCTAATGCCATTTACATCGAAGGAAAATCTGAGAAGGACGATGTTTGGGATAAAGCAGATGCCTGGTTGCAAAAGTACGATCACCCGCTTTGGAAGAAGAACGAACATTTAGCAGAAGGCGCTGGCCACGGCGGTATGGACTGGTTTGTATTTAATGCCTTTGTTGAAGCCGTTAAACAGCGCAAACAAACACCTATAGATATATACGATTCGCTTACCATGAGCGTCATCACACCGCTTTCAGAAAAATCAATTAAGGAAGGAAATGCTCCGCAAGAGTTCCCCGACTTTACCCGTGGTAAATGGAAAGATCGTAAAAATACCTTCGCTTTAGACGATAGCGGCTTTTAATTAAGATATACATACCTAATTGCCCTTAACTAACCGCTGGACCTGCTTTAAAAAAGCAGGTTGCCAACCGGTAAGGGCATTGTTATGCCCAAATTTTCAACATAGCTTGCCTTTAAAGTTCAGGGAAAACATCACAAGTAATTTAAATAACAATATGCTACTTAATTTATTAGAGGAAACACGGTACGAGAAAGTGCCTGTAACTATCTATGACAATGACACACTTGCCTGTGCTGACCTCGCCAGGCGCATAGCCGACATAATACGGCAGCGGCAGGCCGAAGGTAAACAGGCTGTGCTTGGGCTTGCCACAGGCGTATCACCCATAAAGGTGTATAAGGAATTAATCAGGCTTCACCGGGAGGATGGTCTTAGTTTTCAGAATGTGGTCACTTTCAATCTCGACGAATATTACCCCATACAGCCTGAGGCAGAACAGAGCTACGTTCGCTTTATGAAGGAGCAATTGTTTAACCATGTGGATATTGACATGGCTAACGTACACGTCCCCGACGGTACACTGCCTGAAAGCGAAATAGCTGCCTATTGCCTGGAGTACGAGAATAAGATAAACAGGTATGGCGGTATAGATATTCAGATATTGGGTATAGGCCGTACAGGGCATATCGGCTTTAATGAACCTGGTTCTGCCCCAAATTCCGGTACCAGGCTGGTAACGCTAAATGATCTTACCCGTCGCGATGCTTCGAAGGATTTCGGCGGAAAGGAAAATGTGCCTACCAAAGCCATCACCATGGGTATTGGTACCATATTTAAGGCTCGCGAGATTGTACTGCTGGCATGGAGCGGTAAAAAGGCGTCCATCATCAAAAAGGCGGTTGAAGGGCCGGTATCGGCAGATGTACCTGCTACCTTTTTGCAAACCTCGCATAAGGTGCAGTTTCTCATAGATAAAGAAGCATCGGTTGAGCTTACCCGTTTTGACAAACCATGGCTGGTAAAAGATTGTGTTTGGGATAATGTGATGATTAAAAAGGCGGTAGTTTGGCTCGCCAAAACGCTCAATAAACCTATACTAAAGCTCACCGAAAGCGATTACAACAACAACGGCATGGCTCAACTGGCCACAGAAAAGGGGCCGGTGTATAACATCAATATTCACATATTTAACAACTTGCAGCATACCATCACCGGCTGGCCTGGTGGAAAGTACAATGCCGATGATAGTCAGCGGCCGGAGCGTGCTGAACCTGCCGTTAAGCGGTCGATTGTATTTTCGCCTCATCCAGACGACGACGTGATTTCGATGGGCGGAACTTTTATCCGCCTCGCCGATCAGGGCCACGAGGTGCATGTGGCTTACCAAACATCGGGCAACACTGCCGTCTGGGATGATGAGGTATTGCGTTATATGGAATTTGCTATTGATTTTGGCCATGCGCAGCAGCAGGATATTACCGCATTAAAAGATCTGTATGCGGACACTGCGGAATTCTTTAAAGTGAAAAAACCTAACCAGAGCGATACCGAGCCAGTACGTACAGTGAAGGGTCTTATCAGAAAAGGAGAAGCCATCGCAGGTGCGCGACTGGCCGGGTTAAAAGATGAGCGCATCCATTTTATGAATTTGCCTTTTTATGACCGCAGCAAGTTTGAGCACAACGTATCCTTTGAGGATGATATTGAGCAAACCATGCAACTGCTACAAACCGTAAAACCTCACCAGATATTCACTGCAGGGGATTTTGCCGACCCTCACGGAACGCATAAGGTGTGCTTTGAAATTATTCGTGAGGCATTTACACGGTTGCGTGACAGGGGAGAGGCGTGGACTCAAGACTGCTGGATATGGCTTTATCGCGGAGCCTGGCACGAATTTGAGATTCATGAAATAGAAATGGCAGTACCGCTTTCACCGCAGGAGGTGGAGCGCAAACGGCTGGCCATATTTAAGCATCAATCGCAAAAAGACGTGCCCGTTTTCCCTGGTGATGACGCACGGGAGTTTTGGGTACGAGCGGAAGAACGTACACAGGAAACCGCCCGATTATACAATCAGCTTGGGTTGGCGGAGTACGAAGCAATAGAGGCTTTTGTAAGATGGAAATTTGATTAATCATAAAAGCAGGAAGTAAGAATGAAGAGGCAAGAGACAACGCATGGGACGGTATGTAATATAAAAGTTATTGTCCTGGTTCCTGGTTATTGGCTCTTAATTTCAAATAAAAGACATGACATTAATAAAATCAATATCAGGAATACGGGGCACCATTGGCGGTATAGCCGGCGAAGGCTTAACGCCGCTGGATATCGTCAAATTTACCTCAGCTTTTGGTAGCTGGGCAGTGGCAAAATCGGGTGTCAAAAAAATAGTAGTCGGCCGCGATGCACGTATATCCGGCGATATGGTGAACAAGCTGGTAACAGGTACCTTGCAAGGATTGGGTATAGATGTCGTTGACCTTGGCCTATCAACCACCCCGACTGTAGAAATAGCTGTCCCGGAAGAAAAGGCAGCCGGTGGCATTATCCTTACGGCAAGCCATAATCCTAAACAATGGAACGCCCTAAAACTGCTTAACGCTGCAGGTGAATTTATAAGCGATGCCGACGGAAAGGATGTGCTTGAAATTGCCGAGGCGAGTGATTTTAGCTATGCGGATGTAGACGAGCTTGGTCAGCTTACAGAGGACGATACTTATTTACAAAAGCACATCAGTAAGATACTTGCCCTGCCGCTGGTTAATGTTGATGCAATTTCTTCAGCACAATTTGAGGTAGTTATCGACAGCGTAAATTCAACCGGAGGTATATTTGTTCCGGCTTTACTTGATGCATTAGGCGTTAAAACGGTGCACAAAATTCATAGCGAACCTAACGGGCAGTTTCCACATAATCCTGAGCCGCTGCCGGAAAATCTTGTCGACCTTGCTGCTGAAGTAGTTGCACGTGGCGCGCATTTCGGTATTGCGGTTGACCCGGATGTCGACCGGCTTTGTTTTGTGAACGAAGATGGCAGCGTGTTCGGCGAGGAATATACACTCGTAGCAGTTGCCGATTATATTTTGCAAAACGATCAAGGTAATGCAGTCTCAAACCTGTCATCAACACGCGCATTGCGGGATGTAACCGAAAAGCACGGTGGCCAATATCAAGCGGCAGCTGTAGGCGAGGTAAATGTGGTAAATAAAATGAAGGAAGTGAACGCTGTAATTGGCGGGGAAGGTAACGGCGGTATCATTTATCCCGAACTGCATTATGGCCGCGACGCGCTGGTGGGCATAGCATTATTCTTAACCTATCTCGCAAAAACAGGTGGAACGATATCATCGCTTAAGGCAACCTACCCACCGTATTATATGGCAAAAAATAAGATAACACTTAAAGAAGGTATGGATATCGACCTGCTTTTAGCAAAGGTTGAGCAAAAGTACAACCAGCAGCCGCATAGTACCATCGATGGGCTTAAGATTGAATTTGATAAAGGCTGGGTGCATTTGCGCCGGTCGAACACGGAACCTATTATCCGCATTTACTCGGAGGGCGAATCACCGGCAGCAGCAATGGAGTTCAGTGATTTGATAATGGATGATGTCCGCGCAATTTTAGGCGAATAAGTAAAGCCGGAGAGCAGCGATTGGCGAAACTCTCCGGCTTTAAATTTAAATACAGTTGATTTAGAAGTCTGTAGACTTGCTGATATTTTCAAATGCAGCTAAGTCTTGCTTTACGGCATCCATTTTTGCTTGCGCCATCTGGAAAGAGTCGGAACCCAGGAACAGGTGTAAAGGGCGGTTCTCCATTTCAGCCACTTCAATCAATGCGGCAGCACCTTTTTCCGGATCACCCGGCTGGTTGCCGATGATCTGCTCGTTATGAATCACTTCCAAATCCCGCGCTTCTTTGTAATCGGCAATAGGATGTGCAGCTGTGCGTAACGAACCTTGCAGCAGGAAGTTGGTTTTAAAGTAACCAGGATAAACAATGGTCGCGCTTATGCCCAGCGATTTTACTTCGGCAGATAAAGCTTCGGTAAAGCCGGCCACTGCAAATTTTGTCGCGTTGTACACGCCCCAGCCCGGGAATGTGCCCAGGAAACCTGCGATAGATGAAACGTTAAAGAAAGCGCCGCTCCTCTTAGCCCGGAAATGCGGCATAACGCTGCGGATAACATTGAGCGAGCCAAATACGTTAATATCAAAGTTTTGGCGTGTTTCTGCATCGCTTAACTCTTCCAGCGTGCCTAATTGCCCATAACCGGCATTGTTTACTACCACATCTATAGTACCGAATGTATCTATCACTTTAGCAACAGCATCAGCTACACCTTGCTCGCTTACAAGATTCACTGCCAGGGGCAAGAAGTTATCGCCTTCATGAGCTACTTCATCGCGCAGCGCTTCTACATTGCGCGACGTTGCCGCTACTTTATAACCATGAGCAAGCAGTTGTTTTACAAGTGTTAAACCTAAACCTTTAGAAGTGCCGGTAACAAACCATACTTTTTGTGTTTTCATGATATTGAATATTTAATTGTATGGTACAAATGTCGCTATGATGCGCCGGCTACGGTTTATTCACATCATAGGCATTTTTGCGAGTTTCAAAGGTGAGCTACGGAAAGTGCGCTTCTGCGAAACTCTGAAGGCGAAATATGTTCCTTTTTGCGGAAAAGGGCGGTAAATGCTGCCTGGCCGGAAAAGCCCAGGCCGTCGCTTATTTCATTTATTCCCCAGTCGGTTTGCACTAAGAGCGATTTGGCTTCGTACAGCAGCCTGTCTTGTATATGCTCACGTACGGTTTTACCGGTTTGGTTTTTTACGAGGGTGTTAAGGTAATTAGGATGCACATGCAACTCGTCAGCAAATTCGGCTGCGGTTTTTAGCTTTACCATGGCATCGCGCTCGTTTACCCGGAAGGATGACTCCAGTAGCGACAGGAAGCGATAAATATGTCCATAGCTTTCGGATACAGGTGTTTCGGCACGGTTACTGCCAGCGCGCTTTGCTTCGAGCAGCAGCATTTGTAAATGCAAGGTGATGGCTTGTTTTTTATCTTCATTATTCCCACGTTCCTCCTGTAGCATCATCCTGAAATATTGATCTATATTACGTGATTGATCAGCGGTAAGCTGTACTACTGCGCGTGTGGGAGCAAAGAATGGGTACTGCCGCAGTGTATGTAATACATGTTCAGCGTCATGGCCAAAATAGGAGGGATGTATGAGACAAAAATGCCCGCCAGTTTCGGCCGAAGTTGTTTGCCATGACATGATCTCATCGGGATGAAGAAAGGCTATCTCGTTGGGCCCCATTTCATAACGATGCAAGCCGATATTTAAAATACCAGTGCCCGATGTCATATGAAATATCTTATAAAACATTCGCCGGTTGGGCGATATGTAATCCGCTACCGGGTAGTTTTCGCGGTTTTCAATTACAAACGGTGTGCTGTTTATAGGATAATGCTGTACATCAAGCAGAGGTCTTTGATAGTTAGCCTCCGCAAAAGGCTCTAACGCAAAACGTGGTATATCTTGTTTGTACATAAGCAATAAATTACATCATTTAAAACCGATGTTATTATGCTAATATACGCACATAGCGGCAAGCTTGTCAATGTGCTAACGCTTATCAGGCCTTTCTTTGTTTTGCTTTGATGACTGTTGTCTCGCCTAAACGTTTATATAATGCCTTTCCCGAAAGAGTAAGTCGTTTTTTATCGTTTTCATCATTGCATAAAGACGCCCAGTAAAGCGCTTCTTTTACATCTTTGCGAGCCAGTTTGTAATCTTTAACTTCTGTTTTTATGGCAGCCAAAGTAAGCAAGGCCGAGGCAATCTGCGGCGCATCTTTCTTACAGCGTGATAAATTGATAGACTGCAGCGCGTACCATTTAGCGGGGCTGTATTGTTTTTGCTTGTAATAAACAGTAGCCAGGTTATTGAAACAGGTACGCATGCCCAGTGTATCAGTATATTTGGAGTAAAGGTGAAGTGCCTGGAACGAGTTAACAATGGCCTCATTCTGGTAAACCATCTTTTTTACCGGATTGCTTACCGTATCAAAACCCATATAAATCTGGGCCAAATCAGCGTATAAAGGTGCTTTCAAAGAATCGTTGGTGATGAGCTTAAGCTGCGAGCGCAAGCTATCCAGCTTGTCGGCAAAACCGGCTGCTGAAATGGTGCAAAAAAATGCAATCAGGGTAATAGCTTTTTTCATGAGGGAAAACGTTGTTTGTAATTGATAACAAACAACATGCCCGAAAAAAAGACTAATCAATGGAGGCGTTTTGAGCGGTTTAAGCCGAAATTAACGTAACAGCTATACAAATTTGCATACAACAGTAGTAGGTATTATTGTACAATACCTTACTTAATGAGCGCCTCGTACCTGTCCATAAAGCGGGCTACGGCGCGGTTGCGTAATATCACTTTATCAAACAATACAATACCCAATATAGCGCAGAGTATACCTGATGTGACATCCAACACATAGTGGTGACTGGTATAAACAGCGGCAAACCAGATACCGACCATTACGGTGCCAAAGAAAAGGTTTGCCCAGCCGAGTTTGTTACGAATGCCGTAATACAACACAATTACCGGATATGAGGAGTGAAGGGATGGCATGGCCGCAAACACGTTAGAGCCTTTAGCGTAAATGGTTTTAAAGATGGACACGTTAAAAAAAGCATCAAAGCGGGCTAAACCGGCAGTGTTGCCAGGCGTACTCCTTATAAAGTTGAAACCATGCACCTGCACATACCACGGTGGCGCAGCAGGATAAAGGTAGTATACTACAAAGCCCAGCATATTTACCAGGAAGAACGTGAGCAGGAAATATAGGAAGTGCCTGCGGTTTTTAAAGAACAGGTAAACGGCAAAACCCATTGGCACAGGTATCCAGCAGAGATAGAAAATGCCTGTAAGCACATCTAAAAAAGCAAGACTGTTCAGTTTCCAGTATTCATTAGGAGTGATGATGGTTCCGTTGTAATGAATGCCAAATATGTGCTTTTCCAGGTCATATAATTCACGAATATGTACAGGGTTATAGGCATAGTTCGGGAATGCCTTCATGTAGTCGTAAATGATCCAGTAAACTATGAAGATGGTAAAGCCGGTTATAAACTTGCGGCTAACAGGTGTGGCATAATAAAAGGCGTTATAAAGCCCAATGAGTACAAGTTGGTCGGTTTTAAAACCGATGAGTAACCACGAAATGAAAAGATAAAGGAGTGAAAATAACGACACAGTCAAAACCGCACGCATTGATAGCGGTTTAACCGGCGCAGAAATGTCGAACATGTTATTTTTTTAAGAAATCTGAACGGAATATTTTATCCCACATTGGTGAGCTTACCCCATAACCACGGCTTGGATCCTGGTAATGATGCAGCATGTGATGCTTTTTAATCTCTTTCCAGAAATTGCCTTTAAAATTAAAGTGATGTATAGCGTAGTGAGAGATATCGTAAACGAGGTAACCCAATATAAAGCCCGGGAAAAAAGCGTTTACCATGCCCACAGGCAGCAACCATTTAAATAAAAAGTAAAAACCTGTAGCTAATGGTATACTTGCTGATGGCGGCATTACCAGGCGCAAGGCATCGCTGGGGTAATCATGATGTACGCCATGGAATATGAAGTGCAGCCTTAATGCCCATTTTGCTTTAGGCACAAAGTGAAATACAAAACGGTGTAGAACGTATTCAATAAATGTCCACACGAACAGACCCGCCAGAAACAGGCCGAAAAACTGGCCAAGCCCTACGCCGTCGGCAGTAAACGCGTAATATATGCATACCGCTATTACCGGTATGTAAATAATAAGGGGTACGTAAAACTGTACTTTTGATAAGCTTTCTAAGAAATCATTCTTAAACATGCGCACGGATTCGGGCGAGTTTGATACAAAATTTCTCTTCATGGTTCTGTCAGGGTTTTAAACGTTCGGCGATCTCTTTTCCTGTTTCTGTATCTGTTCCTTTAAGCTCCACGTAAACTACATTAGGGCTCCACAGGCTCCCGCCGTTTATTCGAACAAAAACACGGCTAAGTATTGCCTGCCTTTTTAAAATAGGTACGAAGATATGATATTTTCCGTCAGTACCCTTCATTAATGTGAACGGAATTTTATTGTATGACACAATTCTGATATCATATTTATCCTTACCAAGCGGTTTCGCCGTTACGCCGTAAGCAAAGTTGCGCTGTATAAAAGTAAGTTCAACACACTGCGATTGCTTGGAGTACAGTTTCCAATAAGGATGGACAGGCTCATCGGTATCAAGGCTGCCGTCTTTTTCCAGCTTAAGCGCATAAATAATGGTGTTGGTATTGGGGTCGCGCTGCAGGTAAAACAGCCGCTCAACGCTGGCATCAGGCACCGGGAACTTGTTGATGTCAATTGTATCAGCCACCGTCATCATCGGCGTGTCTACAGCTACGCCGTCTTTTGTAAAGGAAGTATGCTTTGCAGCAGTAACCCAATAAATACCAATAATAAAAACAACCGTTAGCAGTAACCGCATAAATGTTGTTTTCATCTATCAGGCTTCACCTTTTAGTTCGAGGGCTTTTTTAGCTTCGCGGAGACGGTTAAAGGCAGTAATATTAGTAAGCACTGCCAGTAAAGCTATCGGTAGTGTAAAGAACGACATGGTTTCAAACACATGTAACTTTATACCCGGAATGTACAGTTTATAGTCGCCACCAAGATAGTTAGACATTACTCCGCACAATATGGCACATATACCAATGGTTACCACACGTTCAGGGCGTTGCATAAGGCCGCCTTTACACTCTACGCCGAGGCCTTCTGCGCGTGCACGTACGTAGCTCACCATCATGGAACCGATGAGCGCTATAAAAGCAAATATTGAGCTTAAAAAATAGTGGTAGGCTACGAGGTAATAGCAAATGCCCAGGAACATGATCAACTCGCTGTAACGATCTAATACAGAATCATACAAAGCGCCAAAAGTAGATTTCATATTGCCGAGGCGTGCCACCTGCCCGTCGAGCATGTCAAACAACCCGGCAAACAATATAAGGCCACCAGCCCAGCCAACGTAACTCAGATCCATCCGGCGGCCGGTTTCGGCACCCATGATGAAAATTATAGCGACACCTATATTCAGCATGAAGCCGATAGAGGTAACAGCATTCGGTGTTAAACCAAGCTTAATCAGCACTTTTACAAACGGATCAATTACCTTGTAAATTCCGAGTTGCAGGCTGGTACGCAGGTTGTTAGGTGCTGTGGTAGATTGCTGTGCCATAGGCGATAAAGATACAAATTAAAAATTAAATGCAACACGGGTGCGCAAACCCCAAGTAGGTACGTTAGGGTGATCAAGGTAGTTAAAACGCCTAACCAGATCCACGCGGATGAACTTGAATATATTTTCTATACCAACGCTACCTTCAACGTAAGGTGTTTTGCCCAAAGAGTATGTGATAGGCGTACCGTCCGGCTCAACCGGGAACTGGTATAGCTCCGGATTCAGGCGCGGGTCGTTTTCGCTGCGCAGACCGCCCCAAAGAGCTTTTACTGATACTACTTCACGCCATTTCAATTTTTTCAGCAATGGTATTTTGTTAAAGAAGAAACCGTTGAAGTGCTGGTCAACATTCACCGCCTCATAATGATCGCTAACAAACTCCAAAAAGTTCATGAGGTTGTATGAGTTGATGTCATAAGCATAAGTCTGGTTTGCACGATGTATATTCAGCAATGGGTAAGGTACCTGACCAAAGGTAACACCGCCCTCAGCAGAGATATCAGCATAACCCAGGTATGATAAATATAGGTGCTTATCAACACGGCCAATCAGCCTGTCATAATTATATTGCCCGCCAAACAATCCGTTTACACCGCGGGTGTAAAACAGGTTAAAAATAGGGTATTGATTAAGTATCGGCGTACGGAACAGTTTACCCTGGTAAAACTGCTCATTGGGTGCATAACGCAGGTTTAAAGTAAGCTCGGTAGTAGTAAGGTGATGGTCGGAAACCACGGTATTACCTACCTGCCTGTTAAAATATAATGATCCGGCGGGCTCCTGTGTCCACTTCGTAAAGTTCAGCTTGTACGAAAAGTGATTTTCAAACTCATGCACGTAATCAAACCTGTAAAAGTCGTTATACAGGTATTTATCGTTGTTGCCACGCTTAAACGACAGCAGGAAGTTGCTCTCCGAAACGAAGTCGAGGTTTAAGCCTGGAATTTTCGTATCCCGTTGAAAACTCGCGCTTACATAATGCTGCGGAAATTTATAAATGGATTTGGCATTCAACGACCATGTAGTAGCCAGGTAATATTTCCAGCGTTCATCCTTAAAGCCGTAAGCGGCGTAGGTTTCCAAGTATAGGCGCTTACTGAATTCGGGGGTTGTACGGCCGCCTAAGCGCAGACGGAAACCTTCAACCGGATTAAAGCTATAAAATGTATTTGCAGGGCCTACTTCAAATTTTCCAAAGCCTTTGTAACCGAACAACAGTAACGACAATAAATCCATTGTACGCCTGTATGACGGCATGTGGGTAAGCGAGTCAATGTTATGATAAGTTTTAGACTCAGCCGTAGTAAGCGTATCTAAACGGTTAGCAGACCAAAAGCTTTCATTACGATTTTTAAACTCGTCGGCATACTCAACTGGCGCACCGGTATAAGTAGTGTCCGGTCGGGGATTGCCAATCTTGTAATCGCCGAAGGTCAGCGTTCGTATACCAAACAGGCCGCCTTTGGCTCCTTTTGATAAGGCAAAATCGGCCAGGGTAGTGCTTTTTGCAAGGTGATAACGGCCATCAGGGTTTTGGTCAAAATCCAGATCAACCCGCATTGATTTAACAAAATTAAGGTTGATGTCTTTGTTTACCACCAAAACAGCTTTTTGTACTGCGTAATTACCATCGAGGGTGATATATATCTGTCCCTCAAAAAGCATATCAGTAGTGTTACGTGGCGTAAATGACAGCTCGACCAGCTTCTCGTTCTTTTCAGTGGTCACGGTATCCGTGATGAAGTACTTGTAGAAGGTAGGTCCTGCGCCGGCAATTGGGCTCAGCCATTGGTTGGTAAGCAGCAGTACGTTATCATCATAAATGTTAACCTGCGCATACATGTGCTTAAAGTACTGACCAATCCCTTCACTGTCAAACACAGCGCCAAAGTTTACACCTTTTTCACCCAGCACAACTGTGCGTGTTTTTTCCGGGTCTTTACGGTAATACACCTGTGATATTTTCTCATTCAGGTAAAATGGCAGCAAGTTCTTGCCTTCCACCGAAGTAGTATCACGATTGTCAATCATGAACTTATACTTCCGGAAGAATTTTTTATCGGCCAGTTTATTGGATACGTTCAGGAACGAAAACTGCATCTTATCATAAGTGCGATACTCTACATAAGGATATATTTCAGGCTGATTTTTATCCTTGTTCTCAATTACCTTACGTATAAGCTCTACCGCGGGGTTGTTCTTGTTGGTGTATTTAGTTTTCTTAGCACCTTTAATTACAACTTCAGTAAGCTCTGTAGATTCTTCAAAAAGCCGCACATTAATAGTTTGCTCTGTGCCAGGCGTAACTTTTAACACGGCATTTTTATAACCGACAAAAGAAACCTGAACTTCGCTTTGCGCGTTTGGAGAACGAAGTGTAAATTTACCTTGATCGTTGGTGGAAACGCCTATGGATGTGCCTGTAAATGCTACAGAAACAAAAGATAAAGGCTTTTTAGTTTTAGCATCCGTAACTGTACCGCTAACAACAGTACTTTGTGCAAACAGCACCGTAGTGATGAACAGAAGAGGTAGTAATAATATTAGCTTTCTGCAATAAGTTTTATAAACCATGTACTTAATAAACGTAACATAACTATGCAAAAACAAACTTCTTTTGCATAAAATAATTGTATCCGAAACCAACTATCAGGGATACTATTACCTTGGCGATATATTTATCTAAACCCAGATAATGTACAGATACGAATACCCCGCCGTTGTTCAGGAGCAAATTTCCGACCCACACCAACACATATCTTATTGCCTGCGCATTTGCCTTTTTATCTCTGGCATGAAATACCCAGGTACGACCGAGTAGAAAATTTGTAACCCCTCCGGCGATGGTCCCGGCAAAGTTTGAATAAACATACCAAAGGTAAAAAAAATGATTGCAGACAAATGTTGTCGAAAAGTCAATTAATGTCGATATCAACGACGATGCCTGCGCTCTTATAAATGTTAACATATCACTCTTTTAACCTTCAGCAGCGTTTAATCACATAACTTCTATGGCTGCTAAATGGTGTGTATCAATATTTTATTTACGTTGTTGTGACGGTGAACAGTTTGGTTTGTTACACGGTTTAATTACAGATAACTGATGGTGCAAATATTATAAAGAAAGCCCGGTACAGGTATTTGCACCGGGCTTTTATATCAGCAATTTACAGGCCGATTAGTTTTCTACCTCTAATAGTTCCTCGTAGTAGTCGAGGCCAAGGTGAGTGATCAGGTCTTCGCCCATAAGGTAACGAAGTGTATTTTCTAACTTGATCAGTTGTTTAAAGATGTCGTTCTCTGCAGGAAGGCCTGGCGCAGTTTGCGGGCTCTTCAGGTAGAATGACAACCACTCCTGTATACCGCTCATGCCGGCACGTTTTGCCAGGTCGCTGAACAGTGCAAGGTCAAGCGCCACCGGTGCAGCAAGGATAGAGTCGCGGCACAGGAAGTTGATTTTAATCTGCATTTTGTAACCCATCCAGCCAAAGATGTCGATGTTATCCCAGCTCTCTTTGTTATCGCCGTGAGGAGGGTAGTAGTTAATACGGATCTTGTGGTACAAATCTTTGTATAGTTCAGGATATGCTTCAGCATCCAGGATGTCTTCAAGCACACTGCCTTTTGATACTTCTTTAGTTTTGAAGTTTTCAGGAGCATCCAATACCAAACCATCGCGGTTACCCAGGATGTTGGTAGAGAACCAGCCGTTAACACCTAAAGCACGGGCAGCTAAACCAGGAGCAAGGATAGTTTTCACTAAAGTTTGACCGGTTTTAAAGTCTTTACCAGCGATAGGAGTGTTTGTGATTTTAGCCAGCTCCAGCATTGCCGGGATATCAACAGTAAGGTTAGGAGCGCCGTTAGCGAAAGGCACACCCAGCTTTAATGCCGCGTAAGCATATAACATACTTGGAGAGATGCGTTTGTCGTCATTCTGCAACGCTTCTTCAAACTTCTCAAGGCTGCTGTGAATTTCGCTTGCCTCGTAGTAAACCTCAGTTGATGCACACCAGATCATAACCACACGGTCAAGACCATGTTGCTCTTTAAAGTTGGTGATGTCATTCATCAGCTCCTGAGCCATTTCATAACGGGTACCGGTTTTGATGTAAGTACCATCAAGGTTACGGGCATAATCGCGGTCAAAAGCTGCTTTCATTGGCACAATTGCCTGCAACTCTTCTTTAATACCTTCGATGTGATGACGCTCTAATACTGCTGCGTTAACAGCTGCGTCATAAACGTTGTCAGAATATACGTCCCAACCACCCCAAACAATATCATTCAGGTCAGCCAGTGGCACAAAATCTTTAATTTTTGGTTTACGTTTTTCTGTTCTTTTGCCCAGGCGTATAGTACCCATTTGAGTTAATGAGCCAATTGGTTGAGAAAGTCCTTTCTTAGTGGCTTCAACGCCTGCAATCATCGTTGTGGCTACCGCACCCAGACCCGGAATTAATATCCCAAGTTTGCCTTCGGCGGGTTTGATGTTATGTTTCATTGTACTACTTAATTTATTTGTTGAACTATGGTTAAAGCCACTGATTGGCTTTGTACCATTTTAAAGTTTCGTTTAATCCGGCTTCCAGGTCATATTTTGGGTAAAATCCCATTTCCTGTTTGGCCTCTTCAATATCGCAATGCCAGTTTACGGCCATCAACTCGTTTAATTTTTCAATATTGAGCGTTGCCGCTTTATTGCGCATTGCGCTCACCTTTTCTGATATCCCCGCTATAACCTTCACCAAAGCAATTGGCAAATGTATGCGAATAGACCGTGTGTTAAGTATGTGGCGTGTAATATTTCCTAATTCATAACGGTCGTAAAAATTACCGTCGCTTATGTTATAGATCTTTTTTTGGCCTGTAAACAACGCCTTTACACAAGCATTTGCCAGATCCTTTACATATACAAAGCTCAGTTTTTGAGCTTCTTTACCTATGTAAGGTTCCAGGCCCTTTGCTACTTGCTTAAAAAATATAAATATGTCTTTATCTCTTGGGCCGTAAACCGCCGTCGGGCGTAAAATGCTGTAATTAACGCCGGGTACACTCATCACATAACCTTCGGCAGTAAGCTTGCTGCGGCCGTATGCCGTTACCGGCTGTGGCTGCGTACGGCTGTTAATAATGCCATTTAAGCTATGCAGCGGTCCATTAGCTGCCAGGCTGCTAACAAACACCAGTTTTTTAAAGCCTTCGCCAGCTTTCGCGGCGGCAAGGGTTAAGTTCTGTGTGTATTTGGCATTAATGAGGTCATACTCACTTTGTGAGCGTGCCTTGGTAACACCGGCGGCATGTATAATATAATTTATGCCATTGCTGCGGATAAGCTCTATAAGCGCCGCTTCGTTTTTAAAATCGGGATAAACGAACTTAATATCCATACCTTGCAGATGCTCTACGCTGCTGCTTTTGCGCACTGCTGCAAATACTTCAAGGTTATTTTGTAACGCCGATTCTATTAAATGAAACCCCACAAAACCACTCGCACCTGTTATCAGAACTTTATCTCTCATATATCCTTTTCGTAGATGCGATAAGTTTTATACTGATCGCCTCCGATAGACTCAATGGCACGGTTAACCATTTCGTTATGTTCAAGTGTCCAGCCGGCCTCTGCATAATCAAGGCCTTTATCTCTGTATTTTTCTATTATGCTACCATATAAACATGCCTCAATACCTAACTTGCGGTAGCCCTCTACCACACCCAGCAACATAATACGGATACCTCTAACCTTGCTTTTATTAAACAGCAGTTTGAATATACCCGTAGGCAGCAAACGGCCTTTCTTGATGGTTTGCAGTATGGAGTTGATGTCGGGTATGGCAACGCCAAAGCCAACTATTTTTCCATCTTTTTCGGCGAGTACTGCGAAATCCGGGTCGAGAATCATTTTCAGGTCTTTGGCTGTGTAGTCAAATTCCTCGTTAGTCATCGGGAAAAAACCAAGGTTTTTATCCCAGGCATGGTTATAAACTTCGCGCAGGGCCGCAGCTTCCTGCTTAAAGTTTTTCATGTTGATGTTGCGTATCACAATTCCCTTACCTGCCAGGCGCTCTTTAAGGCGGGCAAGCAATTTTAGGGAACGGTCGCTGTATGATGCACCCTGCCAGCCATAAGCAAACAGGTCCACCTGTTTATGAAAACCGGCCTTCTCCACCAGGTCAACATAGTATGGCGGGTTATAAGGCATCATCACCATAGGGCGATACTTAAAACCTTTAACTTGCAAGCCACATGTTTCATTGGTTGACGGGTTTGCGGGTCCTACCAGGCGGTTAGCGCCTTTTTGTTTTACCCAATCTGAAGCCGTTTCAAAAAGCTTGTTGGCCACCTCCTGATCATTCACGCAATCAAAAAATCCAAAAAAGCCATCGGTAACATTGTTAAATGTGTTATGGTTGGTATTAAGGATGGCTGCTATACGGCCCACAATTTTCCCTTCGGCATTCTTAGCCAGAAATGGCTGTAATGACGAATGCTTAAGAAAAGGATGTGTAGTGAGCAGATCTTTTTGTGCAATGAACAGCTCCGGTACGTAGTTGGCTTCGTTTTTATGCAGTTCGTGCGGAAAGTCAATAAAAGACGCCAGCTCTTTTTTGGTTTTTACCGGAATGATGGTGGTCATTGTTTGGGTTATTAATTAATAAGGTGCGCAGCAGGGCGCACCTTATTTAAGGGGAATCAGTTTCTTTATATATTTTCTTTTACGGTGGTTACGCCTACATCTTTAAATGCTTTGGCAATTTTTTCAACCGCTTCATCAATCTGATCAAATGTATGTGTAGCCATCAGCGAGAAACGCAGCAATGATGAATCTGATGGTACGGCTGGTGATACAACCGGATTCACAAAAATCCCTTCGCGCTGCAACTGGTTAGTTACCAGGAAGGTTTTATCGTTATCGCGGATGTAAATTGGTAATATCGGGCTTTCTGATGCACCGATATCAAAGCCTTCTTCTGTGAAGAGGCGCTTAGCGTAATTGGTGTTGTCCCAAAGCTTGGTGATACGCTCCGGTTCTGCTTCAATAATATCAAGAGCAGCAATAACGCTGGCAACAGAGCCTGGTGTCATACTCGCGCTGAACATTAATGAACGGGCGCGGTGTTTCAGGTAATCAATAGTAGCATAATCGCTGGCAATGAAGCCGCCTAATGATGCTAATGATTTACTGAAGGTGCTCATAATAAGATCAACCTCGCCGGTTAAGCCAAAGTGTGATGCAGTACCTGCACCTTTTTCGCCGATAACGCCAAGGCTGTGCGCGTCGTCAACCATAATGTTGGCGCCATACTCATCAGCCAGCTGAACAATCTCAGGCAGTTTAACAATATCGCCTTCCATGCTGAAGATACCATCAACCACGATTAGTTTCATGGCATCCTCTGGCAATAAACTCAGTTTGCGCTGAAGATCGCCCATATCATTATGAGCGTACTTGATAGTCTTTGAGAAGGATAAACGGCTGCCGTCAATTAATGAGGCATGATCGTACTCGTCCAACAGCAAATAGTCGTTACGGCCGGTGATGCATGACAAAACGCCAAGGTTTACCTGAAAACCTGTACTAAATAATACTGCTGCTTCTTTGCCTACATAATCGGCAAGTCTTTGCTCCAGCTCGATGTGAATATCAAGCGTTCCATTTAAAAACCGAGATCCGGCACAGCCTGTGCCATATTTATCAATTGCTTTTTTAGAGGCTTCCTTAATTTTCGGGTGGTTGGTTAAACCCAAATAAGAATTTGAGCCAAACATGAGTACTCGTTGGTTATTAATGATAACTTCAGTATCCTGCCCCGACTCGATTGGTCTGAAAAAAGGATACAGACCCTTCTCCCTGATCATATTCGCATCCTGGAACTGAGCAATTTTTTGATGTAATTTTTTACCCATGCATTAAGCCTGCTTAAATTTTTTGTAAAAATAACATGAATAAGCAATACATACACAAAAAATACAACGATTTTTTTGCGCCGCTTATCAGTTAGATTCGTTTAATTCTAAAAGGCAAATTAATTAAATTTTTTATTTAATCATTGTCAAAATATTTCAATATATGCAGATTGTGCTTAAAAATTTGCATTTGCCCCTTTGTTGGTAATTTGTAACGAACCTATTACGAAATTCTTTGTTGTTTGCAAATAATTGGTCATATAAATAACATATTCATAAATAATAGCTTGAAATTTGCAAATAATGTAGAATAATTGCACTGTTTTTAAGCTTCGCGCCTACCACTATATGATATGAAAAAAAGTACCTTGCTCTTATTCTCTTCTTTATTTACAGTATCGGCATTTGCGCAGACGCCCACTGATACTATATCCGGCAGGGTAACGCTGCAACAGTGTATTGATTATGCGTTGCGTAATCAGCCACAGGTAAAACAAGCTTCCATTGATGAACAGATAAACGAGCGCGACATCCGCATCGGCCTATCATCATGGTTGCCGCAGGTTAACGGAACCGGAAACTTACAACACTATTTTAAAGGCGGGCCCCTTACCGGTGCTGCCAACGTACCCGGCGGTACTTCGCAGGATATCCGCAACCTGTCAACTTTAGGTTTACAGGCCAGCCAGGTACTGTATAACAATGATGTATTGCTTGCAGCACGTACCGCCAGCTCATCAAGGCAATATTATCGCCAGAACACACAGTCAGTTCAGATTGATGTTATATCAGGCGTTAGTAAGGCCTTTTATGATGTACTGCTTTCGCAGCGCCAGCTTAATATTACCAATGAGGATATATTGAGATTGCAGCGCAGTTTCAAAGATGCACAAAGTCGCTACGCCGCTGGTGTGTCCGACAAAATTGACTATAAACAGGCTACCATCGCCTTAAATAATGCTATTGCCAGCCGTAAGCAAATTTCTGAAGCAATTACTGCTAAGAAAGCCTACCTTAAGCAGTTGACCGGCCTGGATGCTTCGGCAGATTTTAGCCTGGAGTTTGACTCTACCCGTTATGAAAACATGGCCTTTGCAGATACCCTGCAATCGTTAGATGTTACCAAACGGATTGAGTACCAGCAGCTGGCTACAACCAAGCGCTTGCAGGAAATTAATGTAAGCTACTATCGCTGGGGCTTTTTGCCTTCATTATCAGCCATTGGCGCTTATAATCTGGTGTACGCTAACCGGAATCTTTCAGACCTGTATAATAATACGTTCCCTAACGGTTATGTAGGCCTTTCGCTCAGCATACCTATTTTCCAGGGAACACGCCGTATCCAGAATCTGAAAAAAGCGCACCTGCAGGTAGAGCGCACAGATTATGACATTTTTAATCTGAGGAACAGCATCAACACCGAATACCAGCAAGCTATGGCAAATTATAAAAGCAACTATACATCATGGCGGCTTGTTAAAGAAAACGTAGACCTGGCTCGTGATGTATATAATATAGTTAGCCTGCAGTACCGCGAAGGTATAAAAACTTACCTCGATGTTATTGTATCGCAAACGGACCTGCGCACAGCACAACTCAACTATTATAACGCATTATTTCAATTATTATCAAGCAAGATAGACCTGCAGCGCTCATTAGGTACGCTTACGGCACAACAAAACTAACCAGAATATGAAACACAACTATATAAATGTGTTGGCCGTAGCGGCCACATTAACATGGTCGGCCTGTGGTAACAACCAACAGCAAGCGGGCCCGCCGCCGGCTACACCGGTAAGCGTTGTTGAAGCTAAGGTTACCCCAGCGGCATATTACGACAATTACCAGGGTACGGTAGTGGCACTCAACACGGTTGAGCTGCGCAGCCAGGTGCCCGGTTTTATCACAGGCATCTTTTTTAAAGAAGGAGACCTGGTACAAAAAGGTACTCCTTTGTATGAGATTGACCGCCGTAAGTATCTTGCCGCATTTCAGCAGGCAGAAGCCAATGTGTTAAGTGCGCAGGCTAACCTAACCAAAGCGCAAAAGGATGTTGACCGCTACAACATGTTATTAAAGAATGATGCGGTTGCCCGCCAAACTGTTGATCAATCAACCGCTGCTTACGAGACCGCGAAAAGCCAGGTTGCTGTTGCTAAGGCGGCACTTGCTTCAGCCCGCACAGATCTTTCATATGCCACCATTACTGCGCCGTTTACCGGTCGTATAGGTATATCACAGGTGAGGTTAGGTGCACAGGTATCAGTAGGTACCACTTTGCTTAACACCATTTCTGCCGATAACCCGGTAGGTATAGACGTAGTAATTAACGAGCAAGATATCGATCGTTTTTACCGTTTACAATCAAGCAGTACAGATAGTACATTCAGACTGCAACTTCCGGGTGGCACTATATATAAATACAGCGGTAAGCTGTTAGCTGTCGATCGTGGTGTAAACAACCAGACAGGTAGTATAAAAGTACGCGTGCAGTTTCCTAATGAAAACAAGGAGTTGAAGGACGGGATGAGCGGTGTGCTGCAGGTGCTTAATAATGACTCTGGCGACCGTATTGTTATTCCTTACAAAGCGGTTGTTGAGCAAATGGGCGAATTCTTTGTATTTACTGCCAAAGACACCATCGCATTACAAAATAAAGTAACCATTGGCCCGCGTATTAAAGATGACGTTATTGTACTTAACGGTATCAACCAAGGCGACAAAGTAATTACCGAAGGTATACAGCGCCTGCGCGATAGCAGTAAAATTACGCTCGGCGCACCAGCACAAGCGCCTGCGCAACAGCAGGGCAAGCCAGCCGCCAAATAAGCGGCTATAAAATACGGCCTTACATTTATCCTATTTCAAATAACAGCAGCACGCTGCTTACTGAACTTATAAAATAATGATAGCAGAAACCTTTATACGCAGGCCGGTTACAGCCATTGTAATATCACTTGTGATATTGATAGTGGGTGTGCTGGCAATCATGAGCCTGCCTATTGCGCAGTACCCGGATATTACGCCGCCTACGGTGCAGGTAACGGGTACTTACACCGGTGCCGATGCATTAACCGTTGAGCAAACGGTGGCTACACCTGTAGAGGTACAGGTAAACGGTACTCCGGGCATGACTTACTTGCAAACCAACAGCACCAGTAACGGCCAGATGAGCATGACCGTAAACTTTGAGGTTGGTACAGATATTAATATAGCCGCACTTGACGTACAGAACCGTGTGGGTATTGCACAGCCGACGTTGCCACAGGAAGTACAACGTTTGGGTTTGATTGTGCGTAAGCGTAACCCAAGTATCCTGATGCTGGTGGCGCTGTTCTCGCCCAAAGCAACCCACGACGTAACCTTTGTTGACAACTATGCCAACGTATTTATAAAGGACGCATTACTGCGTACCAAAGGTGTGGGTGACGTTTTTACCCGTGCGGACGATTTCAGTATGCGTGTTTGGCTTAAGCCTGATAAACTTGCTGCCCTGGGTATGACTGCTGCTGATGTTACTGCTGCCCTGCAGGAGCAAAATGCGCAGGTTGCCGCAGGTTCGGTAGGTGCTACACCGCAAATGCAAGGACAAACCTTTGAGTACAACGTACTGGTAAAAGGTCGTTTGGTTAAGAAGGAAGAATTTGAGAACATCGTTGTTAAAACTCAGCCGGAAACAGGCGCCCTGGTACACCTTAAAGATGTTGCCCGTATACAGTTGGGCAAATTTAATTATGCCGGTAACTCCTTTGTGGATGGCAAGCGTGCATCATACTTGCTGATTTACCAGGCACCCGGCAGTAACGCGATAGAAACGGCTGACAATGTAACCGCTACAATGGAGCAGCTTAAAAAGAGCTTCCCTAATGATGTGGATTATGTGATTCCGTTTGAGTCGGTAACGGTGGTAAAGGTATCGCTTGATGAGGTTATTGAAACGCTGGTAATTGCCCTTGCGCTGGTAATTATAGTGGTGTTTCTATTCTTGCAAAGCTGGCGTACCACGCTTATTCCTGTACTTGCCATCCCAGTATCTATTGTGGGTACGTTCATCTTCTTTATCCCGCTGCACTTCACCATTAATACGCTTACCTTGTTTGGTTTCGTACTGGCCATTGGTATTGTGGTGGATGATGCCATTGTGGTGGTAGAGGCGGTGCAGCATTATATGGATGAGAAGGGTATGTCGCCTAAGGAAGCGACGGTACACGCCATGCGTGATATATCTGCGCCGGTAATTGCCATTGCGCTTATCCTGGCGGCGGTGTTTGTTCCGGTAGGTTTCATTCCGGGCATTGTAGGCCGTTTATACCAACAGTTCGCTATCACCATTGCAATCTCCGTGTTGATATCTGCATTTGTAGCGTTATCATTAACGCCGGCATTGTGTACTATCATTTTAAAACCGCATAAGCTCGACCAAAATTCAAAAGGTCTGGATAAATTCTTCTTTAAATTTAATGGTTGGTTTGACAGGGTTACCGGTAGATATAGAAATGCTGTTGATAAGAGTATAAAAAATTCGCGGTTGGTGATGTTGGCATTGGTGCTCGTCATTGCTGGTACCGTGTTCCTGTTTGCGAAAAAACCTGCTGGCTTTATTCCGCTGGAGGACGAAGGGCGTGTTTACGTAACGTATGATTTACCCGAAGGCTCGTCTACCGAACGAACCGTTTCCGTATTACACGAGATGATGAAAACGCTGGATAGTGTGCATGCTGTGAAGCACTATGCTGCTTTGGGCGGTTTGAATGCTATCAACTTTGCTACTAAATCAAACAGTGCCACCATATTTGTGCAATTAAAGCCTTGGGATGAGCGTAAAGAAGAAGCCGATAAACTGGACGCGCTGGTGCCTATGCTGCAACAGAAACTTTCAGCCAAATTTAAAGAGGCTAGTGTGGTAGTAATATCACCACCGGCTATCCCTGGTTTGGGTAACACCGGTGGTTTCTCATATATATTACAAGAACGCGAGGCAGGTGGCGACGTAAAACAATTTGAAGCCACTTTGCAAAAATTCCTGGGTGCAGTAAATCAAAGACCTGAGATTGCCCGTGCGTTTTCGTTCTTTACGGCGCGTACTCCAGCCTACCAGCTCACGGTAGATCGTGAAAAAGCCAAGCGCCTTGGTGTGCAGATCAGCGATATCAACAACGCCCTGCAAACCTACATGGGTAGTTCGTATATCAATGACTTTACTATTTATGGCCGTAACTTTAGGGTAATGGCACAGGCCGATACCAACTACCGCACAAGCATTACCAATATTGGACAGTACTTTGTACGCAACAGGGCAGGGGGTATGGTGCCTTTGAGTACGCTGACATCTTATAAAGTAATAGAAAATGCGCCGCTGATTTCTCACTATAACCTGTTCCGTTCTGCTGAGATTAATGGTGCTACCAAACCAGGCTACAGTAGTGGCGACGCTATTAAGGCCTTGCAGGAAGTATCAGCACAAGTGTTACCACAGGGTTATGGTTACGAGTTCTCCGGTTTGAGCCGTGAAGAGTTGTTGTCGGGATCTAAAACCATTTACATCTTTATACTGTCAATCGGTTTCGTATTCCTGTTCCTGGCAGCCTTGTACGAAAGCTGGTCCGTGCCATTCTCAGTACTGCTCGCGGTACCACTGGGTGCGTTTGGCGCTATCTTGTTCCTTAGCTTCCAGCCGTCGCTCACTAACAACGTATATGCGCAAATTGGTCTGATAACCTTGATAGGTTTGGCGGCCAAGAACGCCATTCTGATTGTGGAGTTTGCAAAAGAGCGTGTAGACAGAGGTATGGAATTGGAGAAAGCTACCCTTGAGGCAGTACGTTTACGTCTTCGTCCTATTGTGATGACCTCTATGGCATTTATACTTGGTATATTACCATTGTTGTTTGCATCAGGTGCAGGTGCCGTTTCCCGTCGTACTATTGGTTGGACGGTATTCGGCGGTATGTTGTTCGCTACTGCGTTAGCAATATTCATAGTGCCGGTGCTATTCTATATCATCACTAAGTTTGCTTATGGCAAAGAAAAGCTTAAGGAGTTGGAAGCTAACTATAAGCCCGATCCGGATCATGATGCCGAAGTGTAACTTATGATATATTGTATTAAAATGGGCGAAGTGATTATTACTTCGCCCATTTTGTTTTTATAATAATTCTAAATTATATCTATAAATAATAGTCAAAATGCAAAAATCTATATTATACTATAAATGCGTTTAGGCTTTAAGTTTCATGAAATTTATATGAAAATGTCATGTCAAACAGACATTTTGTATTATTAAATATACTATTCATATTTGTACATGTCGGTAAATAATAACTGTAATGACATATCGTCATTAATATTAAATTAATATGAAAGTGCCTAAAGCACAATAGCGTTCAAGTGTAATTTTAACGTCATTAGGGGATCTTTCTGGCACGTTACGTTAACATTGGCAAAAGGTTTGTAAGTGTAGGGGAGTAAGAAACTAAAATTTATTACAAATAACACAACAATGAAAAAGTCAACAAAACTAATAGCTGCTGCCGTAACTGCCGTAGCTCTATTTTTAGGAACAAATGTTAAAGCTCAAACTACCGAGAAAAGTGCATGGCGCTTAGGCATCGGTGTTGAAGGCGGTATACCAACAGGCGACATGAAAAATAGCGTTGCCGGTGGACAAGACTACAGCAAATTCCAATTAGGTGGTACAGTACGTTTACAATATGGGGTAAGTGATAATGTAGCATTAACTGCAACTACCGGTTACTACAATTTCTTCGCAACAAATAGTGGTAAAGATTTGGGTGTAGTACCTGTGAAATTGGGTTTGAAAGCATTTTACACTGATAACCTGTACGTAGGTGGTGAAGCCGGTGCCGGTTTCGAAACTGTAAGCTGGGCTGGTGGTGATAAAAACACTAAGCTTATACTTGCACCAACCCTTGGTTGGGCTGATAAGAGCTGGGACGTAGGTATCAAATACGAAAACTTCTCAGGTCAAAGTATTAATTACGGTACAATTGGCTTGCGTGTAGCTTACGGCTTTAGCCTGTAATCAACAACAGGTTAATAAAAGAGAAAGGCTCCGCGATATTCGCAGAGCCTTTCTCTTTTTGTATAAAATATAATCATTGTAAATTACCTAAAGCCGCTTTAATGCGGTTCATAGCTTCAATCAATTTATCTTCTGCAGCGGCATAAGACAAGCGAATTGACGATTTATCGCCAAAAGAGTCGCCACCTACAGTCGATACGTGAGCTTCTTCCAGTAAATAAATGCTCAGTTCGTCGGCATCGTTAATGGTTTTGCCATTGTAGCTTTTGCCAAAGAATGATGTTACATCCGGGAAAAAATAGAACGCACCCTCTGGAAGGTTTACTTTAACACCGTCTATACTTTTAAGCAGGTTGTAAACAATGTCGCGGCGTTTTTTAAAGGCATCGCGCATTTCGTTTACACTTTCCAAACCACCTTCGTAAGCTGCGGTGCCTGCACGTTGTGTGATAGAGCATGTGCCTGATGTTACCTGCCCCTGCATTTTATCGCATGCTGCAGCAACCTCTTTGTTTGATGCAGTGTAACCAATACGCCAGCCTGTCATGGCATATGATTTTGAAAAACCGTTAATGATGATAACGCGGTCTTTAATAGCATCAAACTGAGCGATTGACTCATGGCCGCCAATAAAGTTGATGTGCTCATAAATCTCGTCAGACATGATGTATACGTCCGGATATTTTTCAAAAACCTTGGCCAAACCTTCTAGTTCATCTTTGCTGTAAACACTACCGGTAGGATTACATGGCGTTGAAAACATGAAGAGTTTAGTTTTTGGTGTTATAGCTGCTTCTAATTGCTCAGGTGTAATCTTGAAATTCTGTTCGGCTGTGGTAGGAATAAATACGCTCTTACCTTCAGCCAGTTTTACCACTTCTGAGTATGAAACCCAGTATGGCATAGGGATGATCACCTCGTCGCCTGGGTTTACAAGACACAACACGGTGTTGGCGATAGCTTGTTTGGCACCGGTTGATACCACAATCTGGCTCATATCATAATCAAGACCATTTTCATTTTTAAGCTTTGCAGCAATGGCCTTGCGCAGTTCAGGATAGCCCGACACCGGAGTATAGTAAGTGAAGTTATCGTCCATGGCCTTCTTGGCCGCGTCCTTTATATGTTCAGGTGTGTGAAAGTCAGGTTCGCCAAAGCTAAGGTTTATTACATCGACACCTTTAGCGGCTAATTCACGGCCCAGCTTGGCCATTTTAATAGTAGCGGATTCTGACAGGTTTTGAATCCTGTTGCTTAATGTTGTCATATTGTTTGTGTTATCGCGGCAAATATAGAAAATAACTTTACTGCTGTTTAAAAGCATTAATCATTAAATTTGCAACCTAACAACAAATGCTTTGAGCGAACAAAAAAAGATCATCCTGATATCGCTGATTACAGGTGTAGTTTTGATGCTTGCTAAGTTTAGCGCGTACTTTATAACGTCATCAAACTTCATTCTTACTGATGCGGCTGAAAGCATTGTGAACGTAATTGCCAGTTCATTTGCGTTCTTCAGTATTTACCTGTCAGCACTGCCGCGGGATGAAAATCACCCCTACGGCCATGGCAAAGTAGAGTACTTTTCGGTTTTTCTGGAAGGTGGGCTCATAGTTATAGCCGGTGGAATTATACTGGTAAAGGCAGTGTACGGACTGCTTAGTCCTCACCCTGTACGTGAGCTGATTACAGGTGCCATAATTATTGCCGTAACTGGTGTAATAAACGGTGCGCTGGGCTATTACATGCTTAAGAGGGGAAGGGCTTTACGTTCTGTCACCCTCGAAGCCGATGGCCATCACCTGATATCAGACATGGTAACCAGCGCGGCGCTCATTCTTGGCTTATTACTGATTTACATCACCAAATTGTTATGGTTAGACAGTGCGCTGTCGGTTGGTGCGGGATTATATATTTTATTCTCCGGCTACAAACTGGTGCGCCGCTCTATTGCCGGATTAATGGATGAGACAGATTTCGGCGTGGTAACGAATGTTTTAAAGGTATTGAACGACCGCCGGAAAGATGAGTGGATAGATATTCATAACCTTCGGGCGCAGAAGTATGGCAGCGAATTACATATTGATTGCCATTTAACGCTACCTAATTATTTCGACCTGAACAAGGTGCACGACGAGGTTTCATTAGTTGATAGAATTATAAATAAGGAAGCAGGCGTAAAAACAGAGTTATTCATTCATTCTGACCCATGCCTGCCAAACTGCTGCCACTATTGCAGCATGCCTAATTGCCCCATACGGTCGGAGCCGCAGCGCATAAAGATTGAGTGGACGCTGGATAAAGTAATGCCTAATAAAAAGCACTTCGAAAATGAGTAAGATTAGCGTACGCGTTTATGGCATATTGATCAACGAAAACAACGAGGTGCTACTGAGTGACGAGCAGGAATACGGTATGCGTTTCACCAAATTTCCGGGCGGAGGGCTTGAATATGGCGAAGGCTTAATTGATGGATTAAAAAGGGAATACATAGAAGAGTGCGACATGCAGATAGAAGTGCTGAGTCATTATTATACTACCGATTTCTTTGTAAAATCTGCCTTTGCTGATGCGCAAATTCTTTCAGTTTATTATTTGATTAAAAACACGACACCATTTTGTATGCCTATCAAAACTACTGCATTTAATTTTGATGGCGATACAGAACCATTGCAGGCATTCAGATGGATGCCGCTGACAATGTTAAATCCCGACGACATGACTTTCCCGATAGATAAGCATGTGGCCGGTCTCTTAAAAAACGGACTATGACTTTAGCTGAACGTGACCTTAATGTAATATGGCACCCTTACACACAAATGAAAACGGCTCAACCTCCGGTACCCATTGTGCGGGGGCAGGGCGCTTGTGTGTATGACGAGGATGGCAAGCGGTATATAGATGCGGTATCATCATGGTGGGTAAACATACATGGGCATGCCCATCCCTACATCGCGCAGAAAGTAAGCGAGCAACTGCTTACGTTGGAGCATGTAATTTTTGCAGGCTTTACCCACAAGCCGGCGGTAGAACTCGCGGAGCGATTGTTGGCGATATTACCTTCTAATCAAAAAAAGGCCTTTTATTCTGATAACGGCTCTACTGCTGTAGAAGTCGCCATAAAAATGTGCCTGCAATACTGGCACAACAAAGGCGAGAAACGCACCAAGATATTAGCTTTCAAAAATGCTTATCATGGTGATACCTTTGGAGCGATGTCAGTAAGCGGGCGGAGTGCATTTACAGCGGCGTTTGACAGCCTGTTGTTTGATGTGGAATTTATTGACCTGCCTGATGAGGAAAATATCTCAAACCTCAAATCTCAAGTTTCAAATCTCAAATCAGAACTGGCCTGCTTTATTTTTGAGCCGCTGGTTCAGGGTTCGGCAGGGATGGTGATGTACCAGCCCCAACACCTGGAGGCATTAATGGCACATTGCAGGCAGGAAGGTGTGTTGTTGATCGATGACGAAGTATTCACCGGCTTTGGCCGAACAGGCAAGCCGTTCGCTTGCAACCATGTACAGACCGAGCCTGATATTATGTGCTTTTCCAAGGGGATTACCGGAGGTACCATGGCCTTTGGTTTTACTACCTGTACACAGGATATGTATGACGCTTTCTTGTCTGACGATAAATTGAAAACTCTTTTTCATGGGCATTCATACACCGCCAACCCGGTAGCATGCGCCGCATCACTCGCTAGTCTCGATCTGTTCCTTGCACCGGAAACAGCAGCCAATATTCAGCGTATTGCAAATGCCCATAGTGATTTTGCAAACAAGATAAAAGAGCATTCAAAAATCAAAAACGTCCGCCAAACCGGCACCATCCTGGCCATGGAGTGGGAGACGGGTAATAACACATCTTACTTCAGTAACCTGCGCGATACCCTGTATCATTACTTTTTAGATGCTGGCGTCATTTTACGGCCGTTAGGTAATATCATCTATATTTTACCGCCGTATTGCATTACGGATGATGAGCTCAACTATATTTACCGCAAAATTGAAGAGGCTTTAGAAGCAATTTAACACACAATGGAACTAACTACACTACTCCCTCATATTGTTGCAGACAATGCTTTGCATGCCAAATGGCTCAATACATTGTCGCTGATGGAAAACACCGGCGCCCGCAAAATATCAGCCAGCGAAGACCCGGTTACTGTTACATATATTGTATTAAAACACGCAGCCGAAGAGCATCGTCATGCTTTTTATCTTAAAAAGCAGATTGACAAAACAGGGGAGGGCCAATGTCCAACATACGCCGCAGATTATCTTTTGGCGCCTGCATACAGTAAGTATTATTTAAATCAGCTGGATATTGAGGTTAGCCGCTACCTTAAAAAAGAACTTGGCCTAAGTGGAGCGGCTTTGCGTTTTGGCGCTTACCTGCTGGTTACTTATGCCATTGAGGTACGTGCAGATGAATTGTATCCTATTTACCAACAGGCGCTTGATAATGCAAGCAGCAAAGTAAATGTAAAGTCAATCATCCTGGAAGAAGAAGGACATTTAGAAGAAATGATTCGCCAATTGCATGACTTTTCACCTGACTGGCAATTCCATGCTGACAAAGCTGTAGCCATTGAAAGCCGTTTATTTGCCGATTGGGTAAACGCTCTGGGTAAGGAACTGGCTATTGCTTAAGCCAGCGCCTACATATTCATATATTCGGTAAATATCTGCTGCATAAATGCTTTGCCGCGCAGCAAAGTGCTATCAGTTACCGCTGCTGGCTGGTTAGGATACTTTACATAAATTAAACGGCCGCCGGTGGCGTCAAATGATACTCTTTGCTGTGGTTGCATAAACCCGAAGCCATTGTCCCAATCAAAAAAAGCAAATGGTTTGGAGTATGGGTTGAGCAGATCTTTCGACCACTTAAACTGCGAATGCGGCAAACCGAGCTGTGTAAGTAACGTTGCGGCAATGTCCGTCTGGCTACCCAGTTTATGAATGCGCAAACCCCTGTATTCAGGTTTTATCACGTTGCCATAAAATAGCAATGGTATATGATATTTCTGGGGATCAAAAGGTTCTGCTTTATCTAGCGGAAGCCTGTGCCCATGGTCTGCCACGAGTACAAAAAGCGTATTATTGAACCAGGCATGCTTGCGCGCTTCGTCAAAATATTCCTTTAAGCTTGCGTCTGTATAGTAAGCGGTGCTCCTGAATTTATTGCTCAAGTCATCGCCCGGAAAATGTGCCGGAACGGGAAGTTCAAACGGCTCGTGATTGCTCAACGTTTGCAGATAGGAAAAGAAAGGCTGTTCTTCGCTGTTCATGTATTGCAGGTGCCGCTTAAACACTACATCATCATGAGCACCCCACTTGGAGTTCATGTCTTTAGCATCAAATTTCTGACGATCGACCAACTCGTTTACCTCATGCGTAAGCATGTACGACTTAAAGTTCATGAACTCACTTTCGCCTCCATAGAAATATGAGGTTACATACTGCTGCTTATAAAATACTTTTGACAGCGCCGGCAGTTTTTCCTGCTTAAAATTGTCTACAATTATGGTCCGGGTTGCCTGAGACGGGAAGGCGCTCATGATAGCTATTACGCCCTTATCGGTCCTGTCTCCGGAGGCGTAAACACTGTCGAACAATACGCCGTTCTTGATAAAATCCTCAAAGTTCGGTGCATCGCCGGTTTCGCCACCAAGTGATTTAATCAAGTCGGCGGTAAAACTTTCTATCTGAATGATAACAATATTAGGGCGTTTCGTGGTAAGAATATTAAGCGTCGTGTCCTTATCAACTTCATACATGCTGCGCACAATGCTATCGGCAACGGCAGGCTGCATATAAATGTATGGGTTAGCCGGAGTTTTAAAATGCTCAATGGTATTATGCAACAGGTTCCACTCAGTGTTCAGCGCCGTAACGTTCAGGATTTGCTTATCCGAAAAATAAGCCATACTCTGGTTCATCGGCGATAGCTGCCAGCCACCGCGGATGATCAGCAGGTTAAAACCTGCCAGCAACGCAATTATAATGGGTTTTAAATAAATCTTAAACTGCTGCCTTTTGAATTTATAATCAATTATAACCTCAGAAAGCCCGATACCTATAGCCATTAACACTGCCCCGATAAGTAAACTTAAACCTATAGGAGAGGAGTCCGAAGAGGCCATGGCTTCTTTTGGAGAATCATACAAGGTCTCGAATACCCTGAAGCCAATTTTTATACCCCATTCCCTAAAAATATTAAGGTTTAATATGGCTACAAGGGATACAATCAGGATGCAAAACCAAACATAACCTCGTAACCACCATGCATTGATCTTTGCCTTGGGTATAAACCAGGCGACAAAAAATACGAGTAATGGAATTATGGCTATATAACCTGCTGCAGAAGCATCGATACGTATACCGTACAGGAATGATTGGATGATTTCCCAGAAAGAGCAGTCTTTAAACTTATCGGTAAAGTAAAGCAGAAATGCCAGGCGTGTTACAGCGGAGAACGCCAGCCAGAAAAGTACAAACCGGATAAAGCTAAAAAGGTTTTTTAACATAAGGCAGCAAAAATAGTTGTTTACCTTAATGTTAAAAAACCTTTAACGAATTGTTGGTGAGAAATGACGAACTGATTAGTTTCCGCCGCCGCCCATGTTTTTAAGATCTGTCATTGTGATTTTTTCAAAATCAGACGGAATACCAAATTTACCTGCAGGCACCTTCTCGTCGGTAACTGTTTTTAAGGTGATGTTGATAGCTTGACCCTGCTGTAAAGTAGTAAACTGCACCGGTGTGCCACCTGCATCTTTAAAGAAACGGCTTAAAGCAGTGGTAGGTATAGTAACGTCATTAGTTACCCAGGCGTCATAAGTGCCGCCGCCTTTTTCGTCCTTAACAACTACTTTTTTGCATTTAAAACCACTGATCTCCTTAGTTTCTGTGCCAGGCGTAAAGGTGAATTTTGGCTCCTGAGATTTAGCTTCTTCTATTTCGGCAGGAGTTGCAATAGCTGCTTTTTTGATGTTGGCTACCGGTACGTCAACCAATACTGCCAGATAATTGCCAGATGCTGCAGTGATAATTTTAATATCAGCAGGACCTTGTTGAAGGGCATACATACTGCTGTCACCTTTAAAATAGGTTTTAGCATCCACATTACCTTGCGGAGAAGCAATGGTGTAGGTTACTACACCCTCGGTATATTTTTTTTGAGCGCTTGCGCTAAGAGTGATGGCCGACAAAGCAACTGCTGCTGCCGACATTAAAAGTGCTTTCTTCATTTTAGTTATTTATTATAGCCAAGTTAATTGAAAATAAGTTGATATACAATTAAAGTATTAATTAAAATCATCAATTAGATGGTAACACCACGGCTTTGTTACGGTATAATATTTTTATATTTTGCGGATGATTTATGCTTTCAACACTGTTGGAAGTTGACCCGTAAACGCGACCTATAATTACGGTTTCATTAGCGTTAAAATGGTTAAATGAGTGGTATTTATCGCCACCGCTGCCACGCAATGCATCTATAAAATAAATATCAGCCCCTGCTAAGTCGCTCAAATCTTTCCCATCCATAAACTTGATCTTGTGACTACCAAATACCGCAGTACGGTTTTCTATGCTGAAGTATTGATTATGGAAGTTGATGCCTGGCGCAATTAATTTGATATCCCTAACGCCGCAGCTATCTATATAAGGTTGTACAGAATACCGAAATATTTTACTGTTGGTTTGTAAAGAAGTAACCGCTACAGCTTGATTGCCTTTTCTGAAAATAACGCATTTGTTTTTAGGCAAACTGAAGAACACAATCTCCAGGTTCGACCTTATTTTGTAAAGCCTGATAGCCATCGAAGTTGTAGCTAACAGTAAAAATACCGAAACGATGTAAAGCCAAAGTCTTGATCTGCTTTGCAGAAAGACTATACTTGCAAGTAAGGCTGCGGATAGCAGGGCACATTCCGAAACAGTTATCCAAACCGGCGAAATTGTTGCCAACGGCGCGTGTTCCAATGTTGTCAAGCCACTGTTTGTGAAGTTGATAAGCCACCCAAGCATCTCGCCAAGCTTTTGCGTAATAAGCCATGAGGACGGCAACACAATGCAGGCAATTCCCACGTACATAATCAGAGCGGAAGGAATAAGGATGAATAAATTGCTGACCAGAAAGTAAACCGGTATCTGGTGGAAATACAATACGCTCAAAGGAAGCGTAACTAACTGCGCCGCTATGGATACGGAGCACAGCATCCATAACTTATTCAGGTGATCGTTCTTCACGGTAAACGCCTTATAAATATGCGGCTGCAGCACTATAAGACCAGCCACGGCCAGGTACGATAGCTGAAAGCCCACCTGGTATATCTGCAAGGGGTCGTTCAGCAGCATAACGAAAGCCGAAAGCGCCAGCAGATTCAGCGTACTCACATGCCTGAAAGATGCTTTGCCGATAACAACAAATGACAACATGATTGCAGCTCTACACACCGGAGATGAAAGTCCGGTAAGCATAGCGTAAGCCCAGATGGCAGAAATGATAATAATAGTTTTAGAAGCGCGACCGGCGGTGGTGGCCCCCGTAAATCCAAACATCAGATTTAGTAAAAGGTAAATAAGGCCCACGTGGGCTCCGGAAACTGAGAGTATATGTATGGTGCCTGTCTTTGAGTAAGCCTGCAAAATGTCGTTATCAAGATTAGCGCTGTAACCCAATATCAGGGTGGCGGCTACCGCGCTGGCACGCTCATCTTTAATTAAAGATTGCAGTTTGCTTACTAACCGTTTGCGTAGTGCTAATGCTGCAGCTTTTAAAGGCGAACCCTTGTCGCGTGCTAAAACAGCGTATTTGCCCGAAAGAAAAATTTGATGATAGATGTTTTGTCGCGAAAGGTATTTGCGGTAATTAAACTCGCCAGGATTTAGCGGGGGCCTAACGCCAGTGTAGTAAGCAGGAACAAGCAATACATCGCCGTATTGCAGGTTTTTGTTGGCGTTAGCGGGCAATATAATTTGCATCTTACCGCTTACTGATCCCCTTACCTTACCGTTAACGACTTGATTTACATTTGCCGTAAAGCGCAGGTAATCATTTTTAAGCAGCGGCTCATCACTAATTTGTACTACGAGAAATTCTGCTTTGATTTTGGAAAAGTGATTGGCGCGGTCTGTATCACTGTGCAAAAGCCGGTTGCCGATGCCGAAGACCAGTAATATAATGCCTGCAAGCAAAGCACCCAGCCAATCGCTGTTGAATATTTTAAGTGGCTTATAGAAAAGATTGAGAACAGTAAACAGGAGGGTTAGTGCAACAATTGTTACTGTCACCGGTAAAAGCCCGCTGCCATCAACAGCATCGCCCCATAATATACCGGCCGCAAAAGGCAGCAGTATGAGCAGAAATGGCGCTGCAGCATGGCGGCTCGGGGTCATTTAACAATAAGGCTTAAGTAAGGGCAAAGTAATTAAAGCTGGTCCCGAACCTCAATTAAAAAGCGTTTCAGGTCTTCCAGCGCGTTCAAAACCCGCTGCTGATCTTTAGTTTGATCACGGTTGTTTCTCAGGTATTCCTTGGCGCCGTTTATGGTATAACCTTTGTCTTTTATAAGATGAAAGATGATTTTAAGGTTATCAATATCCTCGGAAGTGAAGTAGCGGTTACCTTTTTTATTTTTTTTAGGTTGAATAATGTCAAACTCTTTTTCGTAAAAGCGCAACAACGACTGATTAACGTCGAACATGGCCGATACCTCGCCCATGGTATAATACATCTTACTTATTTCACGTTCTTTATAAGGCATACCTTAAATGGCTATCATCAATTCACCTGCTCAAATATAGCATCAATTGCTTTTTATTTAAAGTATTAGTGCAGGTGTTTTATGCATCTTATTAAAAACACAGCTACTATTAGCCTGTTGTTTTATTAGTAATCAACCTGTTTAGCTAACGTAACTCTCAAAAATTATGAGCAACAGATCAGTGGGCCCGGTAAAAGGCGACAAAAAATTTTTTGAAAAAGTAAAAGATACCGTAAACAGCATCTGGACTACCGACCAGCAGCCGGAGGCCAGCAATGATAAGGAGTCGGCAAAAACCGAAGAGGATATTAAGGTTAAAATCAAAGATATAGCGGTAACTGCCGAAAAGCAGGTGATATCAGCAAAGGCGCGCTCCGTAAAAAAGACTACTTTAAACGGTAACAATCCTGTGTCATCCGTAAAACGAAAAAGAAAGTAAATTACCTTAACAGGAACAATGCTTGGGCTTACAATCCGTTATCATCATATTTATGTGAAAATATGTTAAAACGGTGCCGAACAGCCCAGCTTTAACGCATGATGGCTATATTAGCCAATCTTTGTTATTAATTGATTCCATGTTAAAACACAGGCTTACTTCTCTTTTATTATTCCTATTTGTTCTTGTTAACGTATCAGCTTACGCCCAGCGCGACAGCGTTCCGCTGGCTGACATTGTGAAACGCGCCGCACAAACTGCGCAAACCTATCCTATTGAAAAAGTTTACCTGCACACTGATAAGCCTTACTATTCAGTAGGTGATACCATCTGGCTTAAGGCTTACGAAACTACAACGCTCAACCTGCCATCGCAGTTAAGCAGGGTTATTTATGTGGAGATTGTGAACAGCAATAGTCAGCTGGTGCAAATGCTGGCCTTACCTGTGGCTAATAGTACTGCATTTGGTACCCTGCCATTAGATAAAGCCACTTACCAGGAAGGCAATTATCATATACGGGCTTATACCAAATGGATGGCTAATTATGACCATAGCTATTTCTTTAACAAGACAATACAGGTGGGCAAGGCTTTTGACCGTCCGGTGCGCCCATTGATACAACTGTCGCGGGAGATGAAGAATGATGTGCCGGTAGTTAACGCCGCCCTGCAGTTCAACGATGAGAATGGCAAGCCGGTTGCCGACAGGAAAATAAACTGGAGCGTGGTGCTTAATGATGAAGACGTAGCGAAAGGCAAAGAAACTACCGACAAAACGGGTAAGTTTAATATTAGCTATGTAAATGCAAAAAAGGCCGACTTGTTCGGCGCTTACATAAAGGCGACGTTAGAAGGGGCGGATATGCAGGAAAGTGTTTTCACTTTTCCTTTACGAACTGTTTCGCAACCGGCAGACGTGCAGTTTTTCCCAGAGGGCGGCCGTATATTAAGCGGCGTGCCGACTAAAATTGCTGTAAAAGCTATTGCTTCGGATGGGTTGGGTTTAAATTTTAACCTGACGGTTGTTGATAACACCGGCAAAACGGTTGCCACTGCAACTGCGCAACATGCCGGTATGGGTTTATTCACCATCACACCAGAAAGCGGCAAAAATTATAAAGCAACAGTAAATCTGGGTGATGAAACGGTGCAAAGCTATGAGTTACCTACTCCTCAAACCAACGGCATTGCCCTAAGTGTAAATAACAGCGATACCGCGCGCGTGCTGATTACCATGGCGGCTGATTCTGCATTCCTGAAAAGCCATAATGGCCAGTCTTATTACATAGTTGCGCGGGCAGGGCAAACCATTTGTTATGCGGCACAAACCAGGCTTGACCGGGCCAGCTACTCCGCCTATATACCATCGGCTAAGTTTCCGTCGGGTATAGTGCAGTTTACGTTGCTTGCCAACGATGGTCAGCCGTTAAGCGAGCGCCTTGCGTTTATACGCCATAAGTCTGATGTTTTAAGCCTGACCATGAGCAGCGACAAGCCTGTTTACCCAAACAGGCAAAAGGTGAGCCTTTCGGTATTTGCAAAAAACAACAACGCGGCCGTTGCCGGGTCCGACCTGTCGCTAACCGTAATTGATGAAAACACCATTCCCGGCAATGAAAATGACGAGGTAACTATTCTTAGCAGTTTGTTGCTTACATCAGACCTGAGAGGATTTATAGAACAGCCTAACTATTATTTTAACAAGGTGAGTGATAAAACTAATCAGGACCTCGACCTGCTAATGCTTACGCAAGGTTACCGCCGTTTTACTTACCGTGACTTGATGACCAGCAAAGAGCCAACAATTTACTTTTTGCCTGAGCAAGGCCTGGAAATTTCCGGCACGCTGCGTACGCGCGACGGTATGCCGGTAAAGGGTGGGGGCGTAACCATACAAATACCTGATAAATTTTATACATCCCGCGTGGTTACCGATGCCGAAGGCAAGTTTAAGTTCAGCAACCTCATTTTTGCTGACTCGTCGCAGGTTATTGTAAGCGCCAAAAGCAACTACAATTCTAAAAACCTGATGGTAATGGTAGACCCTATCAACTATCCGGGTGTGGAGCTTAACCCAGACTATCCTGCGGAGAAACTGAATATAGATACCATGATGCGGCCTTATCTCTCAAACAGCTTGCGCCAGTATAATTCATCCCGCATGCTAAATGAGGTAGTAATTAAGGCCAAAGCTATACCTAAACATGTGCCAAGCCATTCGGATTATCCGTCACTTGCAGGGCTTAGTTCTATAGAGGCAAGGGTAGTATCAGGCGACAGGCTTAAAGGATGCGCCGATGTATTGAGTTGTTTGCAAACGCTGGCCAGCGGTGTTACTTACGATGCCGTTGCACAAGCCTTTTATGTATCGCGCGATTACAATACGGGTAACCGTACGCCGATGTCTATTTTTGCGCAGGGTATGCCTGTCGATATAAACTATCTGCGATCTGTAAATGCAGATCAGATAGAATCTGTTGAAGTATTCCTGAAAGACCAGTTAGGTACCGTGAATAACACTTACCAGACCAATGGTGTGATTGTAGTGAACATGAAAGAAGTACCCAAAGGAACCAAAATATCCGTTGATGAGTTGAGGGAATTGATACCTCAGCCAAGCGAAGCAAAAATTAATCCTAAGGGTTACAATGTTGCCAAAAGTTTTTACTCGCCAAAATACCTGGTTAAAGGCGGTAACTATGGCTCTGACCTGAGAACAACTATTTACTGGAACCCAAAGGTAGTGACCGACGCAACAGGTAAAGCAACAGTTGAGTTTTATACAGCTGATGCTAAAGGAACTTACAAAGCTATTGTAGAAGGTTTTGATAAAGAAGGCCACCTGGGTCGGGCAATCTATCGCTTTAAGGTGCAGTAAGCGTTACTGATACATCAAACATAAAAGCGGAGTTCAGTTTGGCTGAACTCCGCTTTTTTTATGTACAGGATTTTTAAATATGTGCAATGGCTTCTTTCAGGGCACTGTTATGCTTGTATTTAAATACAAATGGGAATACAATTGCAATAACTAAAGCATAGGCTGCAAAAGTTAGCCAGATGCCTTGCCAGTCCTTGGTATTATCCGGATTAGTAAAAAACTCATCAATCAGAAAGCCGCTTGTTAAACTGCCAAACACTGCACCAAAGCCATTAACCATCATCATGAACAAGCCTTGTGCACTGCCACGTATTTCTGGGGTGGTTTGGGTTTCTACAAACAGCGAGCCTGATATATTAAAGAAGTCGAACGCCATGCCATATACAATGCACGACATTACAATCATCCACAAACCATCAGCAGGGTTACCAAAAGCGAACAGCCCGAAACGCAGCACCCACGCCAGCATACTGAACAGCATTACATACTTTATACCGAATTTTCTTAAAAAGAATGGAATGGCCAGTATGAAGAAGGTCTCAGAAAACTGAGAAATAGACATAATAATGGCCGGGTATTTTACAGCCCATGTGTCTTTATACTCCACCATGTTTTCAAAACCATGTATATAGGTATCGCCGTAAGCATTGGTAAGCTGCAAAGCCGCACCTAATAAAAAGGAGAACAAAAAGAAGATTGCAAACCGGGAGTCACGCAATAATTTAAAAGCGTTTAAGCTCAGGTTGCCCGACGCAAGCACGCCGGTTGCTTTGTTAAGCATTGGCCTTGCCTTGGGTAACGTAAAAGCGTAAAGGCCCAAAACCAAGGCCACCGCAGCAGCTATGTAAAATTGATTGGCAGACTTTTCGTTGTGGCTGATACTCACAGCCCATAAAGCAGCAATAAAGCCAACAGTTCCCCAGAAACGTATGGGAGGATAGTCTTTAATTACATCTTTATTGTCGTTCTTTAAAGCCGAGTAAGCCACGGTTATTGATAGTGATAGCGTAGGCATATAGAACAGCATATTGAGCAGCATCACCCAAAAGAATGTGCCAGGATTGTCAACCATTGGAAGGCAAAAGAGCACTGCTGCACCGCATAAATGCATTATGCCGTATAACTTTTCTGCATTGATATATCTGTCTGATAAAAATCCGGTGATGGCAGGCATAAAAATAGCCGAAAAGCCCATGGTAGAAAAGATAATACCGAACTGAGCGCCCGACCAGTGTTTATTCTGGAACCAATATGCACCTATGGTAAGCAGCCACGCCCCCCAGATAAAAAACTGCATAAAGTTCATGAGTATTAAGCGTAGCTTAATGTTCATACGTGGTGGAGTTAATAAAAATTATAGTCAGTTAATTAAAAGCGGAAAGTAGTGAAATAAAGCGATATCATAAAGCCTTACACGCTAAAAAGGGCCATTTAACTGCTTTACAGAAAATGGCCCTGCATCTCTTGACAAAAATAATATTTTTAGGATGACCGGCGACGGCTTAGCTCGTCGCGGATTTTTGCAGCTTTCTCGTATGCCTCTTCAGCAAGTGCTTCCTGCAAGCGGGTTTTAAGCTCCTCTTCGCTTAATGAATTGTAGCTGCCGGCTGTTGATGTGGCCGTTTTTTCTTCGGGGCTTTCGCTGATGTTTTCCAGGTACACAAATTCATTACCCTCAATTACAATACCTGCGGTTGAAAGGATAAACTCATAGGTAAATATCGGGCAGTCAAAACGTACAGAAATTGCAATAGCGTCTGACGTGCGCGCGTCAATCTCCATGGTGCGGCGGCCATCGCTGCAAATCAGCTTTGCATAAAATATACCATCAACCAGGTTATAGATAATTACTTCCTGTACCTGAATGCTGTAAGCTTCGGCGAAGGTTTTAAACAAGTCATGCGTTAAAGGGCGGCTCGGCGTCATCTTTTCAATTTCAATGGCAATAGCCTGTGCTTCAAAGCTGCCTATAATTATAGGTAACCTGCGGCGGCCGTTTACCTCGCCTAATACTAATGCGTATGCGCCGGACTGCGTTTGACTGTACGACAAGTGCACAATATCCAGCTGAATCTTTTTCATGTTATTACCCATCACAAATCTCTTTATGCTGCAGCTTTATCTCTCAATGGCTCTGTCAACTTATTTCTTACGATAACTTCTTTAACGGTAACCATGCGGGTTTGTTGAGAGCCGACGCTATTTTATTGTTTTTTATGTTAAATGCTGCGTCGGAAAAGCCTGGCAAAAATTTTATGCAATATACGAAATATGGCTGATAGGTTTACTGTTTTAGCTAACAAGAGTCTTGCTAACACGGGCTGGTTTATGTTTTGGAGCGTATTGAACTTTAAGCTTACTTTTGTGCTTACAAAACGAAGTGCGCATAGCTATGCCGCTTACATAATCACCGAAGAGAATGACGCAAAACAGGTTAGAAAAACTGCTGGAGTTTATAAAAAATGAACCTAATGATGAGTTTTTGAAATACGCACTGGCTACAGAATATTTGCGGCTTAACGAAACTGAAAAGGCCTTGAGTTATTACGAAGATCTGGTAAATAATCACCCCGGTTATACAGGTACTTACTATCATTTAGGAAAGCTGTACGAGGCGCTCGGACGTAAGGATGACGCCATTGCCACCTATGAAACCGGTATGCGCATCACCCGCGAAAAGCGCGACAACCATGCGTATTCAGAGCTTCAGTCGGCCTATAATAGCGTGACCGGGCTGTATGGCGACGATGAGGATGATGACGATTATTGAGTAGTGGATGGTGAGTAGTGATTGGTCAGTGGTCAGTAGTCAATTGGCAGATTGCAGTGGATAGCAAAGCAACTTCCCCAATCTGTCATTCCTAACGAACGTGAGGAATCTTCAAAGAGATATCTCCCTTCAGTCGATTATGACAGTAAGGGATTACAAAAAATGAAGCGGTGCCCTGCCAGAAAACCGGGCCGGGAGTCTGGCCTGTGCGGCTGAAGGTTTTTTCTGGCTTGACCTTTGGTCACTTTGTGTCTAAGACAAAGTGACTTAAATACTTATCTGTTTAAAAAGGCGCTTCGTCATCCATGTCATCCATACGTGACGGGCGGATAATAAAGTTTGATGGATTAGGATTGTCAAAACCAGGAGACGGATTAAGGCCCGCAAAAGCATTGGCTGGCATCCCGAAATCATCGGCTTGTTCAAGGTCTTCAAACTTAACATACTTACCTACGAATTTCAAGCGTACACGACCCGTCTCGCCGTTACGGTGCTTGGCAATAATTACCTCGCCAACGCCTTGGGTAGGATTGTTGTCTTCATCCACATCGAGGCCGTAATATTCCGGCCTGTAAAGGAACAATACCATATCGGCATCCTGCTCAATAGATCCGGATTCACGAAGGTCAGACAGCATCGGGCGTTTAGAGCCACCCGGCCTGTTCTCCACCGCACGACTTAACTGCGACAGGGCAATAACAGGTACGTTCAATTCCTTAGCTACCGATTTAAGCGCCCTTGATATACTACCAATTTCCTGCTCACGGTTGCCACCCTTACCATCGGCCTTACCATGCATCAACTGCAGGTAGTCAATGATGATAAGCTGTATATCGTGCTGCGATTTCAGACGGCGGCATTTAGCCCTGAATTCAAAAATGTTCAGCGCTGGTGTATCATCAATAATAAGCGGAGCTTGCTCCAGCTTACGTACTTTACTGTGTATCTGTTCCCATTCCCATGGTTCCAGGTTACCCTTACGTATCTTTTCCTGCTCTATCTGCGCCTCGCCGGATATCAAACGGTTAACCAACTGTACTGACGACATCTCGAGGGAGAACACCACAACCGGCTTGTCAAAATCAACGCATGCATTACGGGCGCAGCTTAACACAAACGCAGTTTTACCCATCGCCGGACGAGCCGCTATGATCACCAAATCTGATTTCTGCCAACCGGAGGTCATGCGGTCCAGCTCTGTAAAGCCTGATGCCACACCGGTTAGGCCGTCTTTCTTATCCTTAAGCGCTTCAATTTCCATTAGCGCCTCGTGCATCAGGTCGTCCATTTTGCGCGAGTCGCGGCGAAGGTTGTTCTGCGCTATATCAAACAGGTTCTTTTCGGCCTTGTCCAACAGGTCAAGTACGTCGGTGGTATCTTCGTATGCACTGTTTATCACATCTGTCGAAATACGTATCAGCTCACGCTGAATGTATTTCTGGATGATGATACGTGCGTGGTATTCTATGTTTGCGGCAGATGCCACACGATTGGTAAGTTCGGTAATGTAATATGCACCGCCAATCATTTCCAGCTCGCCTTGTGAGCGTAACTGTGCAGTCACGGTAAGTATATCCACCGGCGATGTTTTCTCGAAAAGCGTACGTATAGCCTGAAAGATTTTTTGATGGCTGTCCTTATAAAAGACCTCCGGTTTCAGGATATCGATAACCGACGAAAGCGCATCTTTTTCCAACATGAGCGCGCCAAGTACTGCCTCTTCCAGGTCGAGCGCCTGAGGGGGCAATTTGCCCATACCGCTGTAGGCATTTCCGGCTGAAAAGCGGTTTCTTCGTTCATTGGTATTCGGCTTATTGGACTGGCTATCGTTCTCGAAAATCATACCCACAAAAATATACAAAAAAGTTTCGCATTCGCTAACACGACTTTTTTAATCAAAAAATCAAACCTTGAAAATGACGATTTTATAAACGTTTTATATTAACACCGTATGTTAATAACGTGTTGAAAGTACCGGTAATTGTTTGGCTGTTAACTATGTTGATAAAAATCATCAATGTTAACTATTACGGGTAAGACTGAAAGGGCACTTCGGTTCAATTACGGCTTAATCAATTAATATGAGTATTTTTACACTCTAAATTTTTAAAATGGCATTTCAATCAAGACCGGTAAGAGAGAGTAACCAGATGGTGTTCGGCATACGTGCTGTAATTGAGGCTATTCGCTCCGGTAAAGAGATAGAATCATTATACGTTCAGCGCGGTATCAGCGGCGGTTTAATGAACGAACTCAAAACGCTGCTGGCAGAATATCAGCTTACCGCGCAGCAAGTGCCGGTAGAGAAACTGAACAGGCTTACACCTAAAAATCACCAGGGCGCAATAGCTTTTATCTCGCCTATTGTTTATCAGAAGGTTGAAGATATCATACCGCAGATATTTGAAAAAGGGGAGGTGCCGCTGATATTGGTGCTGGATAGCATTACCGATGTGCGCAACATGGGTGCCATAGCCCGTACTGCCGAATGCGCCGGGGTGCATGCCATTGTTGTTCCTGCTAAAGGCTCGGCGCAAATTAACCCGGACGCCATTAAAACTTCCGCGGGGGCGCTATACAAAATACCTGTTTGCAGGCATCAGAACTTTCTTCAGACGGTGAAATTTTTGCAGGAATCGGGCTTGCAATTGGTATGTTGTACAGAAAAGACAAATGATTACCTGTACAAACCCGATTATACTTTACCCACAGCAATTGTGATGGGTTCGGAGGAAGATGGTATTCGTAATGAGATTATTCGCATATCCGATCACCTGGCTAAGATACCGATGTATGGCGAGATAGAATCATTAAATGTAAGTGTATCTGCCGGGATAATTATTTACGAAGCGGTGAGGCAGCGCGCTTCTTTTTGAGTTAAGCGACCCCTCCTAAATCCTCCCCAAAGGGGAGGACTGTATTAATTTCTTAAAGTGAGTTGGCCTGCCAGAAAACCGGGCCGGGGATTATGGCCTGTGCGGCTGAAGGTTTTTTCTGGCTTGATGTTTGGTTACTTTGCATCTAAGGTAAAGTAACTACATAAAATAAAACACAACTAACGTTGCGGCCTAGGTCATCTGCACATCAGCAATCTAAAATCTACTTATTTGTTAAATATACTTAGCGCCAAACTTCTGCTTTACATCGGCAACCACTTGTTTTACCGATTGCTCTTCGTTACGTGGGCAAATCAATAGCGTGTTATTGGCTTCAACTACAATGTAATCGTGCAGGCCTTTAAGTATCACCACCTTCTCACCCGGTACGTTTACCATACAGTTTGATGAATCGTACATAATTACCCTGTCAGACGGGATAACGGCATTACCTACATAATCTTTTTCAGACAAGTCATATATAGACGCCCATGTACCAAGATCAGACCAGCCAAATTCAGAAGGCAGAACGTACACATTCTCGGCCTTTTCCATAATGCCGTAATCTATGGAGATATTGATGCATTGCTGGTAAGCCGTATTAATGTGTGCCCTTTCATCCGGTGTGTTGTATACTGTACGTGCCTCCGAAAAAATCTCGTACATATCGGGCAAATGGCTGTTAAAAGCGTCCATAATAGCCTTAGCCGACCATACAAATATGCCTGCGTTCCACAAAAAGTCACCGCTTCTTAAAAAGGTCTCTGCAAGTTCAAGGTTGGGTTTTTCAGTAAAGGTTTTTACTTTATGGAAATCACTGCTGATGGTTTCATCAGTATACTGTATATATCCGTAGCCGGTATCAGGCCGCGATGGTTTAATGCCAAGGGTTACCAGGCACTGGTTTGCAGTGGCGGTTGTTAACGATTTTTCTATAGCTTCAATAAAAGCGGTTTCATCAAGTATCAAATGATCCGAAGGGGCAACTACTATTGATGCCTCCGGGTTAAGGCTGGCTATCTTGAAACTGCCGTAAGCAATGCAGGGAGCCGTATTACGCATTACAGGCTCGGTAAGTATCTGGTCGTAAGAGATGCCGGCAAGCTGTTCTTTTACAATGTCGGCATAAATTTCGTTGGTTAAAATGAAAATATTCTCCTGGGGGCAAATTTTAAGGAAGCGATCGTATGTATGTTGGATGAGTGTTTTTCCGGTGCCAAGTATATCTAAAAACTGTTTGGGATAAGAGGTGCGGCTGATGGGCCAAAAACGGCTTCCGATCCCTCCAGCCATTATAATTGCATAAGAATTGTTGTTCATGAACGGTTGTTTAGTGTCGTAATAAAGTTACGCCAAAGTTGAACATTTTTTGTAAACATACTTTTAAATGTTCAAATTTCAGCTACTGGATTGTTAAATAGCCGGCGCCCAAAATTGTTTTCAAAAACTAAATCATTTTTAGATAAAAATTTACTCACGATGTATTAAATAATTAAAAAAGTTTGTTATTTTGAATTTTATTTCTTTTAGTACACACACATAATGATTGAGACTAAAAAGTCGCTTTTTGATAATCTTCAAAATTTTTTCGGGTTCGATAACTTCAAGGGCGAGCAGGAGGCTATCATAACCAATATCCTTGCAGGAAAAGATACGTTTGTTATTATGCCCACGGGCGGCGGCAAGTCTATGTGTTACCAGTTACCGGCACTCATGAGCGAGGGCACCGCGATAGTGATATCGCCGCTGATTGCCCTGATGAAAAATCAGGTAGATCAGTTAAGAGCTTTCGGCGGGTCAGACAGTATAGCACATTTCTTAAATTCATCACTTACCAAGTCAGAAATAGCCCGCGTTAAAGAAGACGTGCTGGGCGGTAAAACTAAGCTATTATACGTAGCGCCGGAGTCGCTCACTAAACAGGAGAATGTTGATTTTCTGCGTTTAAACCATGTATCGTTTGTCGCGGTTGATGAGGCGCACTGTATCTCCGAGTGGGGGCATGATTTCAGGCCGGAGTATCGCAAAATAAGGCAGGTAATCAGCAATATCGGCGATGATATTCCAATTATTGCCCTTACTGCCACTGCAACACCAAAGGTACAGCACGACATTCAGAAAAACCTGCAGATGAACAATGCAACGGTTTTCAAATCCTCATTTAACCGCACTAATCTTTTTTACGAGGTACGTGCCAAGCGCACCGTAATTAAAGAGATAGTAAAGTTCGTTAAACAAAATGCCGGTAAATCGGGCATTATCTATTGCCTCAGCCGTAAAAAGGTGGAGGAAGTAGCCGAGGTGCTTAACCTGAATGGCGTACGGGCTTTACCGTACCATGCCGGACTGGATGCCAAGGTACGTGCCGAAACGCAAGACAAATTCCTGATGGAAGATGTCGACGTGATTGTGGCAACCATAGCCTTCGGTATGGGTATTGATAAACCGGATGTACGTTACGTAATACACCACGACGTGCCAAAAAGCATGGAAGGTTATTACCAGGAAACCGGTCGTGCAGGCCGCGACGGCGGCGAAGGCGTATGTGTGGCTTTCTTCTCTGAAAAGGATATCGACAAGCTTCAGAAATTTATGAAGGACAAGCCGGTGTCTGAACGGGAGATAGGTACGCAGATATTGAAAGAGGTAATTGATTATGCCGAATCATCAGTATGTCGCCGTAAACAGATTCTTCATTATTTTGGTGAAGACTTTGACGAAAGCAATTGCAGCAACATGTGCGATAACTGCTGTGCACCAAAAACATTTTTTGATGCCGAAACTCATCTCCACAAAACACTTAGTTTAATTAAGCATTTAGGCGAAAAGTTTGACGATAAGTATATCATTGATGTGCTCATTGGCGCTGATAATCCGCAGGTGCGTAATTATAAGCATGATACCTTGCCTTACTTTGCTTCGGGTAAAGAAGATGGGGAAAATCTTTGGAATTCGGTATTACGCCAGGCATTGCTGGATAATTACTTGTCAAAAGATATTGACCAATATGGCATATTAAAGCTTACCGAAAAAGGCGAGAGCTTTTTAGATAATCCGTACAGTGTACGTTTCATCCTGAACCGCGAAATGGGTGCAACGGATGATGATGACGCAGAAGACGGACCAAAACAATCCGGCGGTGCACTGGATACCCAGCTGCTACAAATGCTTAAGGATCTGCGCAAGAAGATCGCCAAACAAAAGGGCTTACCTCCATTTGTAGTTTTCCAGGATCCATCACTGGAGGAGATGTGTACGCATTACCCTATTACCAACGACGAGTTGAAGCAGATTGGTGGGGTAGGAGCCGGTAAAGCACTTAAATTCGGCGCTCCGTTTATTGCGCTGATAAAAAAATATGTAGAGGAGAACGATATTGACCGCCCGGTTGATATGGTGATCAAGAGTGCTGCTAATAAATCGGCACTTAAGGTTTACATCATCCAGAGTATAGACAGGCATCTTAACCTTGAAGATATTGCCGCATCCAAAGGGCTTACTTATGAGGAAATACTCCGTGAGGTTGAATCTATTGTTAATTCAGGTACCAAGCTCAATCTTAACTATTACATAGATGAGGTAATGGATGAGGACAAGCAGGAAGAGATATTTGATTATTTTAAAACTGCCGAAGTTGACTCGATCGATACCGCCCTTGCTGAATTAGGCGGCGATGACTATACGTATGAGGATGTGCAGCTGATGCGCATTAAGTTCATGTCAGAATTAGGGAACTAAACTCTCGCAATACTTTAAAGATAAGCGGCTTCAAAAGAGTCGCTTTTTTTATTAGCTCATTATCAGGTGTTTGCAATTTTAAATTTCTGGAATTGTCATTCCAGTATAATCTTATAAATTAACCGGAACGAGTATTCCAATATGTATGTATGTTTGTGGAACAAAGATTCCAAATAACAAAAATACTTACACACAAAATGAAAAAGCTCGAAAACAAAGTAGCCGTAGTAACAGGCGCTTCAAAAGGTATAGGTGCAGGCATTGCTAAAGAACTGGCAGCAGCAGGCGCAGCGGTAGTAGTAAACTATGCATCTGACAAAACAGGTGCGGATAAAGTTGTGGAAGAAATAGTAGCCAATGGCGGTAAAGCCGTTGCCGTACAGGCCAGCGTAGCTAACGCTGCCGACGTAGACCGTTTGTTTGATGAAACTGTGAAATCCCTTGGTGATGTAGATATATTGGTGAACAACGCAGGTGTATATGGCTTTTCAACCATTGATACAATTGAGGAGGACGATTTTCACCGTCACTTCAACACCAACGTACTGGGCCTGCTGTTGGCAACGAAAGCAGCCGTAAAGCACATTGGTGATAAAGGTGGCAGCATCATCAACATCGGTTCAGTAGTTACATCATTAGCGCCTCCTGCAAGTTCAATATACACAGCTACAAAGGGCGCTGTTGATGCGATAACCAAAGTATTGGCAGGTGAACTTGGTCCGCGCAAGATTCGCGTAAACTCAATTAACCCAGGTATGGTTGAAACTGAGGGTACACACACAGCCGGTTTTATAGGCAGCGAAATGCAAGCTGAAATAGAAAAAACTACACCGCTTGGTCGTGTGGGTCAGCCAAAAGACATTGCCACAATAGCCGCATTCCTGGCTTCTGAAGATGCTGGTTGGTTAACCGGACAAATTATATTAGCCGGCGGCGGTGCTAAATAATTACTTTAACGTATTAACTGTAAGGCGTAAAGCGTAAAGCATCCGCCTTAAGTGTTAATTTAAAATTATAGCTTTGCCTTAAACAGGCAAGGCTTATTTACATTATGGCGAGGACGAAAGATTTTGATGAAGATGAAGTGCTGGCGAAGGCCATGCACCTGTTCTGGTTAAAGGGCTATAATGCCACATCAATGCAGGATTTGGTTGACGGGCTTGGCATTAGTCGCTCCAGTATGTATGACACCTTTGGCGATAAACATTCGCTGTTTGTAAGAGCGCTCGAAAACTATAAAAAGAATGGCCGCGCTGGATTACTGCAAATTAAGGAAACAGCTAAATCTGCTAAAGAAGCCCTGAACGCAATAATTTATAATATTTTGTTGGGCATAGTAAACGATAGTGAAAATAAGGGCTGTTTTATGGTCAATGCTTCCATTGAGTTGGGCACATGTGATGAAACTGTGAGCAGTATCCTTTGTGAAAACGATTTGCAAACCGAAGAAATGTTCTATGACATTATTAAGAAAGGTCAGCAAACAGGCGAAATACGTACAGATAAAGATGCCCGTTTGCTTACGCGTTTTATACTAAATAACGTGAAGGGCTTACAGGTGTCTACCAAATCGGTTACCGAACCGCAGGTATTTAATGAGATAATGCAAATTGCGCTTTCGGTATTGGATTAATAGCCGACAACAGCCTGCGAGTATATATATTGTCGAAAGGGTGTTTTTTATTGTGAGATATTAACATTTTGCTTGAAAAATATTTAAGGCTAAGTGATAGTCTATGTTGACATACTCACAAAATTCTTTCAAGGACAGCCAATGCTTTTTGTCTTTTGACGATGCTTTTTTTGCAGCTGTCAGTAATCTTTGAACAGAATAAATACTCAAGCCACCCAAAGCTTGAATATCTTTCACAGTGATATTAAGTTCTGATTTTTTTATTTTTAACTTTCCCCATCTGAACATATCTCTTCAATTGTTCCTTTTCCGGTTTACTTCGTTATACAAATAAAATTTTAAAAGGTCGTATCTGTTTGAGTGACAGCGGCGAATATTTGACAAAACATCAAATACAAGCATTGTAAGTGATCATTTTGTGATTTTAAAAGTTTTTTAACTTTTTATTGAGATTAATTTTATAATCAAAACTTTTTAATATTTTTAAAATGTTTGATGCCTTAAGCTCCAACGGGCATTGCATTGATTATAAACTTTTTGCTGTAACACTTAACCACCTTCACAATGTACAGATGTACCTTTAAAAGAGGCGTATTAGCCACTGCTTTGTGCTTTTGTTTTTGCTCATTAACCTTCAATGCCACTGCTCAGCTCACTTTTACAGGGCAGTTGCGGCCTCGAGGCGAAATCCGCGATGGTTACGCAATGCTGAAACCGAAAGGAAATAAAGCTGCTGCGTTTATTTCGCAACGCACAAGGTTGAGCCTGAATTATAAATCGAGCAAATTGATCTTTCAGGCTTCGGTACAGGATGTAAGGCTCTGGGGGCAGGACGCGTCTACAGTTACCCCGGCAGATGGTAACAAACTTGGCGTACACGAGGCATGGGCCGAATTAGTTCTTTCAAATAAGAGTGATAGTACATTTAAAAACTCACCTGTTGATTATTTCGGCATCAGGGTGGGCAGACAGGAACTAATTTATGATGATGAGCGCCTGCTCGGTAACCTAGACTGGATGCAGCAGGGTCGCCGGCACGATGCGCTTGTTTTTAAGCTGCTACAGCATGGCTGGCAGGCCGATCTGGGTTTGGCCTTTAATCAGAATACTGATGCCATTAATTACAACGGAACTTATTACACGCCCGCAAACGTACCTGCTACCGTTAAAGACAGTAGGGGTAACCTCGCCAATACACCTGCGGGTTTCATCCCTTTGGTAAATGCTGCAGGCTTAAGCGCTAAAAATGGCAATCCGGTATTCGCCAACTCACCCGGCAGCAATCTCATCAGTCAGAACTACAAGTCATTTCAATATCTGTACGTCGCCAGGAAGTTTAATAAAACCAGGGTTTCAGGTTTATTTATGGCTGATCAATTTGGTAAATATGTGCTTGATTCCGTGAAGAACATCGCAGGCGACGACGTAGGCTACATATATGGTAAGCGGTTTAACCAGGCTGGCGTTAACACTCGTTTTACTACCGGATTGTTATTGACGCCTGTTTTTGGTGCAAAAGATCAGTGGGCAAGCAGCGCAGGTGCATATTACCAGGGCGGGCATGACCGTGACGGCCTTGACATGTCGGCCTGGATGTATACCGTATCTTTGAGCTATAAGCCTGCTACTTTTGCTTACACTCTTGGATGGGATTATCTCTCTGGCAATAACGCTCTATCAACCTCAAAAACGAATCACCGTTTTGATCCATTGTATGGCAGCCCTCACAAATTCTGGGGATATATGGATTACCTGTATGCCATCACCGGTTCGCCGGCTGGCGGGCTTAACAACCCCTATGCTAAAATCAGGCATACGTCTGTAAGCAAAAATTTTTATGCCGAAATCGCCGCGCATTATTTCGCACTAGCAAATAACCAGGTTGATGCCGGAGGTAGGGTGATTGACAAGCACCTCGGTACAGAGTTTGACTTAACTACCGGATATAAACTCAGTAAATATGTGGGTGTGGATTTAGGCGTGAGTTACATGGCAGCTACGCACAGTATGGAATATGCTAAAGGCATTGCACCCGGTACAGCCAGCCTCAACCCATTCTGGACGTACCTTTCTTTAAACATTAAGCCCGACTTTTTAAATAAGTGATAAACACATCAAAAGCAAAAAGCTGCTCTTTCGGGCAGCTTTTTGCTTTTATAGAGACTTGCTTAATCAGCGCAGGTCGAAGCGGTCAAGGTTCATTACCTTGGTCCATACGGCTACAAAATCGTTGACAAATTTTTGCTGCGCATCGCTGGCTGCGTAAACTTCGGCAATGGCACGCAACTCTGAATTGGAGCCAAATACCAGGTCGGCGCGGGTGGCTGTCCATTTAACTTCGCCGGTGCTGCGGTCTTTACCTTCATAAACCTCCCTGTCAGGTGAGGTGGCTTTCCATTCGGTACGCATATCAAGCAGGTTCACAAACCAATCATTAGTTAACTGGCCTTGGCGTGAGGTTAAAACCCCATGCGTTGAGCCGTCATAATTGATGTTTATAGATTTTAATCCACCCATCAATACGGTCAGTTCTGGCGCTGTTAGCGTAAGCAGTTGTGCCTTGTCAATAAGCAACTCTTCGGTAGAGGCACGTAATCTGCCTTTGCGGTAATTGCGGAAACCGTCGGCCTGTGGCTCAAGGTAACCAAATGACTCCACATCGGTCTGCTCCTGCGATGCATCCATGCGGCCCGGAGTAAACGGAACGCTTACGGAATATCCTGCATCAATGGCTGCTTTCTCGATAGCTGCCGTACCTGCAAGTACAATCAGGTCGGCCAGTGAAACTTTCTTGCCTGTCGCTTGCTGCGTGTTATTAAATTCAGTCTGGATGCCTTCCAGTACGTTAAGCACTTTTTGCAATTGCGCTGCATTGTTCACCTGCCAGTAACGCTGAGGTGCCAGGCGGATGCGTGCTCCGTTTGCGCCGCCACGTTTGTCGGACCCACGGAAGGTTGATGCTGACGCCCAGGCGGTAGATACCAGTTCGGAAATGCTTAAGCCAGAATTAAGTATCTGTGCTTTAAGTGCAGCTACGTCATTTTCATCTACAAGTTGATGATCAACCGCCGGAATGATGTCCTGCCAAAGCAGTTCTTCTTGTGGTACTTCATTACCAAGATATAATGCGCGTGGACCCATATCGCGGTGGGTTAGCTTAAACCATGCGCGGGCAAAAGCATCAGAAAAAGCATCATGATCTTCTAAAAACTTACGCGAAATTTTTTCGTAAGCCGGGTCAAACCTTAAGGCAAGGTCGGTGGTAAGCATGGTTGGCCTGTGTTTTTTCTCGTTGTCGTAAGCATCCGGAATAATAGGCTCGGCATTTTTAGCCACCCACTGGTGCGCGCCACCCGGGCTTTTAGTAAGTTCCCACTCAAAAGCAAAAAGATTTTCAAAGAAGTTATTGCTCCATTGCGTTGGCGTTTTGGTCCAGGTTACTTCAAGGCCGCTGGTAATGGTGTCGGGTCCTTTACCTGTGCCGAAGCTGTTTCTCCATCCAAAACCTTGCAAATCCAAATCGGCAGCCTCCGGCTCTTTATCCACATGATCTGACGTGGAAGCACCATGTGTTTTACCAAAGCTGTGTCCGCCGGCAATCAGGGCAACGGTTTCCTCGTCGTTCATAGCCATGCGGCCAAATGTTTCGCGAATGTCCCTTGCAGCCATGATTGGATCAGGGTTACCGTCCGGACCTTCGGGGTTTACATAGATCAAACCCATGTGCGCTGCCGCAAGTGGTTTTTCGAGATTACGGTCGTGTATCTGGCCATCTGCATTCTCGTCAGACACCAGCACGCCATCACCGTCTGAGCCTGGCGAACCTGCTGCATAGCGCTTATCATTACCCAGCCAGGTAGTTTCAGAGCCCCAGTAAACTGACTCGTCTGCTTCCCAAACGTCGGCACGGCCACCCGCAAAACCAAAGGTTTTAAAACCCATCGACTCCAGTGCCACATTACCGGTAAGTATCATCAAGTCGGCCCATGAAATTTTACGGCCATATTTCTGCTTAATAGGCCAAAGCAGCCTGCGCGCTTTATCTAAACTTACGTTATCCGGCCAGCTGTTTAGCGGGGCAAAACGTTGCATGCCTGCACCTGCGCCGCCACGGCCATCGGTTACACGATAGGTACCAGCGCTATGCCATGCCATGCGTATAAATAAACCGCCGTAATGGCCAAAATCTGCCGGCCACCAGTCCTGCGAGTCAGTCATTAATGCGTGTAAGTCCTGCTTTACAGCTTCCAGGTCGAGGCTTTTAAATTCTTCGGCGTAATCAAAATCATCACCCATCGGGTTGGTAAGTGATGAGTGCTGACGGAGTATATTTAGCTTAAGCTGGTTTGGCCACCAGTCGCGGTTGCGGGTGCCCGCACCGGCAACACTATGTTTCATGGTGCCGTTATGAAACGGGCATTTGCTGATGTCATTTGAATCTTTTTCCATAAGTCTGATTTAGCTATTTAACAATTTAGAGTCAGAAAAAAATGTAATTGGTTTTGTTATTTATGCTAAAGGTAAGATTATGCTTTGTCAGATAAAAATCGATTAATTCAATGTGTGATAGAAAGAATTTATGCGGTTGCTGCTTATAATTTATGACTCACATTGAAACGCAAAATCCGCTTTGCTATACCATAAACAACCATTGGTTGTAACTCTTCGCTATCATATGTCATCCGTTTTAAATTATATTTGCTAATAAAATTAGTAATTTATGTTAAGGTTGAGGAGGCACCGCATTAAAAGAGACGTATTAGGATTTCGTTTACCCATGCTCACACATGAAGAGCCCGAGCTTGACGTTTCCGAAATTATTGTGATGGATCCCGACAATACTTTTTATATGCGCATGGGTAGCCAGGCTATGGCGGGCTATCATATATTGCCTGATCATGTGCTGGTAATTGATAGGTCATTAAAACCGGTACCCGGCAGCATAGTTGTCTTCTTTTACGAGGGTGATTTTTACACACGTGAGTATGTGCCCGAGAGTGGTATGCTTAGGTTAAGGGCTGATACGGCTGCTGATACCATAGTTATCACCAATACCGAGAGCTGGATATGCTGGGGCGTGGTACTACTCAGCCTTAATCCTTTATTGCAGCCACAGCATCGTATGGGGAGGTACGCCCGTGTTTGCGCATGTTGATATTAATAACTGCTATGTAAGCTGCGAGCGTTTATTCAGGCCGGAGCTGGAAGGCAGGGTAGTGGTAGTGCTTTCTAATAACGATGGTTGCGTTATTGCCCGAAGCAATGAAGCCAAAGCGCTCGGCATAAAAATGGCCGATGCGGAGTTTATGGTGCGTAATAATTTGAAAGAGAATAATGCCGTTATTTTCAGCAGCAACTACGCACTTTATGCCGACATGAGCGCCCGCCTGATGAACAACCTTGCTCGGTATACATATATGCTGATGGTTTATAGTATTGATGAAGCCTTTATGGCTTTAGGCAATATCCACAGTCTTGATTTGGACCGGCATGCAAAAGCGATAAGCGAAAATGTAATGCACGATACAGGCTTGCCAATTACCGTTGGCGTAGGGCCAACACTTTCGCTGGCGAAACTGGCCAACAAGACTGCTAAAAAGCAGAAGAAGCCTTACATGGTGTTGGACACCGATAGCAAGATAGATAAGGCTGTTGAGGATTTCCCGATAGAGGATGTATGGGGTGTGGGGTTGGCATACTACCATAAACTTACTGAGCATAATATTAAAACCGCGCACGACTTTCGGCAGTTAAAGCCCGACTTTGTGCGTAAACAAATGACGGTGCAGGGCTGGCGTTTGCACCAGGAACTATGGGGCAAGCCATGTAATATTATACGCGACGTTGCCGAGCGCTCAAAAGGCATAGAAAGCAGTCAAAGTTTCAATACCTACCAAACGGAGCTCGGACCCGTTGAGGAAGCTGTAGCTATGCACGCAGCCACGGTGGCACTAAAATTACGCCAGCAAAAGAGCATGGCGCTTATACTCACCATTTACCTGCGCACCAATAAGCACAATGTTAAGCACGATCAGCATTATCCCAGTATCACTGTTAAAGTGCCTTTTGCTGCTAATAGCAATCACCAGATTACGCGCATTGCTGTGCAGGCCATACGTGCCATTTGGCAATCGGGCTATAATTATTTAAAAACAGGGGTGAGGGCTACCGGGATTGTGCCTGAGGGTGAAGTGCAGTATAACCTTTTTTCCGGTTATGACCATAACCGCGAGCAAAAGCTTGCCGGATTAATGGACGATCTAAACAGTCGTTACGGAAGAGGCACCATACGCCTGGCCGCAGAAGGTTTTGACAGAAAGTGGAAAATGAAACAGGAATATTTGAGTAAACAGTATACTACCAACTGGGCAGATTTGGTGGTAACCAGGTAAGCAATAAAATATTACAGTAACCGTTTTGTCAATAATGCTAAATTTATTAGCTTTGTTATAAATCTGAAAAGTGATGTGTGGACACGTTGAGATAGGCGAACAAAAGGATATAAAAATCATTACCCGTGATGGCGGCTCCTATACCCATAAGAGCAATGCCACCGGTAACCCCGGCTCCATGCTGCCGGTGGTAACTGATGCCATGCCAGACAAAGTGCAGCAGTTTCGCTGGGGATTGCTTTCGCTGGATGATGACAAGATACACAGCAAAAACAAGCACGCACGCATAGAGTCATTGCACCTGGTGCCGCTATGGAAAGACCTGGTGGGCCGCAAGCACTGCGTGGTACGCATTCAGGCTTTTTTTGAATATAACAAAGAACATCAGCATACTTATAAGATAGAGCGTGCCGATGGTCAGCCATTCTATATTGCCGGCCTTTGGGATATATGGATCGATTTAAAAACCAATATACTGATACCGAATTTCACCATTATCACTATGCCGCCAAATGATGCCATTGCCGAGGTACATGACCGTATGCCGGCCATTTTGGAGCGAAGCGATGTGAAAACATGGATAAACGGCAATTTAAGCGGCCACGAGCGTATAGCGTTTCTTCGGGCAAATGCATGCCCATCGGATAAATTGAAAATAAGCATTCACAAATAAGGGTAGGAGATAGCGCGATGGAACAGTTAGCTTTATTTGCCGAAGCAGGACAAAGCAAGGGACTGCCGCAAGAACTGCTTGAATACAAACCTGGCTTTATAGATTCGGTAAATGCCGATTATCTATTACATAAATTTATTGCGGATACGCCGTGGAAGCAAACCAAGCAAAAGCTTTGGGATAAAGAATACATCACTCCAAGGCTGACGGCCTGGTATGGCGATTTTGGCACCGATTACTCTTTGGCTGGCAAGGTGACCGACCCGCTGCCCTGGACGGAAGATTTGCTGATGTTGCGAGGTAAGGTTGAAGCAGAGGCTGGCATCAGCTTTAACAGTGTCTTATTGAATTATTATCGCGACGGAAACGATTCCGTTGCATGGCACAGCGACCGGGAAAGTGTATTAGGCAAAAATCCGGTAATCGCGTCGGTAAGCTTCGGGCAAACCCGCAGTTTTGATATACGCCGGAAAGATGACCATAAAGAGCATTATTCCGTGAAATTGGAACATGGTTCATTCTTACTCATGAAGGCTGGTTTGCAGGAACTTTGGGAGCATCGCATCGCTAAATCCACCAAGACCATGAAAGCACGAATCAACTTAACATTCAGGGTGGTTAAGTAGGGTAGGCGCTGTTTGTCTATGTTTCAGTCGTTATCCTCTTTTGTTTAACGTCGAGCTGTCTAATCAGGAATACTAGGCGGATTAAAAAGATAAGCTTGCTGCTTCAAGCATCTCGTTATAAATAAAAAAGCATGTTTAGGAAACTAAACATGCTTGAACGGCCACCGGTTAAAATTACCAGGTAAATTAATCAATCTTTTCTGCTGCCGGAAAATCAACAGGGATTTCGGTAGCGGCATACACGTAGTTGGTAAACGTACGTACAGAAACCAATCCTATCAGTTCCATCAAAGCGGCCTCGTTATATCCGGTATCAAAAAACTTGTCAATTAAATTCTTATCTGCATTGCCTTTATTTTGAGCGATTGATTGCGCCAGGAGAATGATAGATGATAGCTTCTCATCATTCACCTTGCCCCTGCGTATGCCGATAGTGTCTTCCTTGGTGTAACCTCTCATCATACCCAAAGCAGTGTGTGCTGCTAAACAGTAATCACATGAGTTTACTTGTGATACTATTAAATTGATGGCTTCGCGCTCTTTAGCTGTAAAGATATTGCTACTGGTTAAATTGGCTTCAAAATCCAGCATGCCCTTAAGCGCATGGGCAGAATAACCTATGGTAGCGTATAGATTAGGAACTTTGCCTAAGCGTTTTTGTATTTGTTTAAAGATCGCTTGTGACTCGGTGCTTACCTGTTCTTTAGCAGGTACATTAATGGTTTTCATGATTTTATTATTTAAGATTTTTATTTGCTGATTTGTTGTTTGCGAGTTAAGTAAAGCCTTGCTGATTGGCTCATGGTGATGATAGCTCCTCCTAAAATGACTATGTCTTTAATAACCAGCCTGCCGCGGGCAGACAGGTAAGGAAAGCCCCATTGCTCATCGCCGAGATGCGGTACCCAAACCTCGGGCGTGGTGATCAGGAAAGAAAGCGTGCCCAGCGTCATCACGAAGACCAGAATGCTGCCAACCATGCTGGCCAGCGGTGCCACACGATGTAACGCTACCAGGAGGGCCACGGCAACCAGGAAGATGCCCAAGCCGCGCGAAAAGCCGTAAGTGTTATTTTTTTGGTGCCACTTGTGGTTGGCGGCTATTATTTCGCCTTCCTTGTTCTGATGTGTTTTGTACTCGGTAGAGTGATTGTAAAAGAAAGACATGAATGGACTATTGGCTACAAAAGGCACAATACCATCGGCTTCATAAGTAAAAAATTTAAGGCCGCCAATCCATAGAAATACTACGACGATGCCAAACCGGATGGCGCTTTTGCCGAGGCTGTCCAGCGTGGCTATGGTGTTAATGATTGAGGTTTTCATACTGTTGTTTTTTTTATCAAAACTACAGTACGACCAGGCGCTATACCATGGATGGTTCCGGCTAATAGCTGGACAAATCCGCTACAATGGATATACCTGTTTTGTCGCGGAACGCCTGAGGCGATACGCCGGTAAGTTTTTTAAAGAACCTGCTGAAGTAAAACTCGTCTTCATACTTGAGGTTATGGGCAACCTCCTTAATGCTTTGGCGCGTAAGGTGCAACTGCTTTTTAGCTTCCAGCACCAGGCGCTCCTGTATTAATTGCGAAGGCGATTTTTTAAAGTAACGGCTGCAGCGGCGGGTAAAATTATCGGGCGACATAGCCAACAGCGAGGCGTAGTCGGACGGTCTATGATGGGTAAGATAATGCTCATCCAAGAGCGTCCGGAAGCGTTCCATTTGCTCATCATGCTCGGGTCTATCTGTATTGGTGGCAATCGCTTTAAGCTTAAGGCTACTTGCCTTAGCCAAAAAGAGCTGCAGATAAGCGCGTAAAACAATCTCCGAAGGGTTATCCTCCGCACACTCAGCAGTTAATTGCTGCAAAAGGCTCTCGAAAACTTGTGCTTCCGTTGTTGCGAGCTTTACGGTAGGGTCAATGTAAATATTGTTAAAGAGCAGGCCATTGCAAGCCACCTCTTTACGATGGTACTCTATACAATAAAAATCTCCGTGAAATTGCAGCGCAGTGCAACGGATGTTAATGCAATTCTGTACGTGGATAACCTGTAGCGGCGTTGCAAATAACAGCACTGGTGCCTGAAAAGGGAAGGTGCCAAAATCTGCATGGAAAGTGCCGCTGCCCTGCGATACAAAAAAGATGTTGTATTGATTGTACTGGGCAGGGGTGCAAATTTCGGGCTCTGCTGTGTGCTTAAGCCCCAATAAAAACTCGCCCGATAAGGAGTAAATGTCTTTCACAGATTTGAACGTATAAGCTTGCAAATTTAATGGAGCTTTCCATACATCAAAATTGATTTGCTTTACACTCTTGCTTAATTGGCAATGCTTTTTAACAATGAAAAAGCAAAAACGCCGCCCTGTATGAGGCGGCGTTTCTTTGGTATCGGGATTTAATTATCTCCAGCCCAATCCAGGTGCAACGTGCTCTAAGATGGCCGATAGTACGTGTACGTTATACTCAACGCCCAGCGTGTTTGGTATAGTGAGCAGCAGGGTGTCCGCCTCTTGTATGGCTTCGTCCTGTGCAAGTTCCTTAATTAGTTTATCCGGTTCAGCGGCGTAGCTTTTGCCGAAAACAGCGCGTTTATCGCTTTCAATATAACCAAAGCTGTCAGACGCCTTACCTTGCTGGCCAAAGTAGTACTTGTCCTGATCATTTACCAGCGCAAAGATAGAGCGGCTTACTGATACCCTTGGTTCGCGTGTATGCCCTGCGGCTTTCCAGGCCTCTTTATAGAGCCTTATTTGTTCGGCTTGCTGTATGTGAAAGGGCTTGCCGCTTTCGTCAAATTTCAGGGTAGAGCTTTGCAGGTTCATGCCATTTTCCGCAGCCCAAATAGCCGTGGCGTTGGAGGCCGCGCCCCACCAGATACGCTCGCGCAAGCCTTCTGCATGCGGTTCTAAGCGTAATAAACCCGGAGGGTTTGGGAACATAGGGTAGGGGTTGGGCCGGGCAAAGCCTTCGCCATCCAGTTTACTTAAAAACTCCAGCGCTTTGCGGCGGCCCATCTCGGCATCAGTTTCACCTTCGGCTGGTTCATAGCCAAAATAACGCCAGCCATCTATCACCTGCTCCGGTGAGCCGCGGCTGATACCCAACTGTAACCTTCCACCTGAGATCAGGTCGGCTGCTCCCGCGTCTTCGACCATGTACATCGGGTTTTCGTAGCGCATATCAATTACACCCGTACCAATCTCAATCTTGCTGGTTTTTGCGCCAACGGCTGAAAGCAGCGGAAAGGGTGATGCCAATTGCCGTGCAAAGTGGTGAACACGGAAATAAGCGCCATCTAAGCCAATCTCCTCCGCTGCTACCGCTAAGTCTATGGACTGCAGCAATGTATCAGCAGCGGTGCGCGTTAAGTATGCAGGATGCTCAGCCCAATGCCCGAATGAAAGAAAGCCTATTTTTTTCATGAGTAACTCAGTTTAAATAACGTAGCACGAAAGTACAATTCATAAGCTTCAAAAACGATGCTAAGCTGGGCGGTAGTGGTTTTTTACATTTTAGTAGATCAAGAGCCGGGCAAGTAGCTTTTAGAGGCGTCAAAAAAAGCCGATCAACGTTGATCGGCTCATTACTTCGGAAATTCCTTCCAGGAAATTGATATTACTTGCTAAAAGTACTGCAGTAAATTTGCCGGATAAAACGGCCTTCAGATCAGTGATTCGCAACTTGCTCTGGCTTTATGTTGGCAATAACACACTGATAGTTAACAGCCGCCTTTGCGAGGCGCACTTTTATATAGTATTTTGCCGTCCCGCTCTACGTAGTCGCCCGAAACAATTGCATAGGAGTACTTGGGCGCGTGCGATACGCTATGGCTTTTAATCAGTATTTTGTCATTCACTTTCAGCTTATGCAGTTGCTCAAACTCCCCATTAGGCCTTAAAAAGTTATTGTCATATTTTTCCGGCCCAAAAGAAAGGATATAATCATCGTCGTTGATCTTCACCATCACTCCAAATCCTAAGCGCGAGCCTGACGGAAGAGAAAGAGAGGTTACAGTGCCCTCCATGTTAGTATAGTCCTTAATGTTTTTCCTTATTTTAGCAGCATCGGAAAATACTTTTTTGCCCGCAGCGGAAGCTTTCCATTCGTTATACTTAATGCCATCAGGCGTAGCTTCCCATTTTTTCATTGCCGCCTCCTTTGCAGCAGCAGAGAGTGGCTTTGGTGTTGATTTTTTAGAAGGATCATTTTTCATTCCGCGATTAGCAAATCCCAATCCGCTTATCACAACCAGTGGTAATAACAGCGCATAGATGAATTTTTTCATATTTTTATGTGTTTGTTGAATTGATAAGGCGAAACTACTTTGATCTCCTCGCACACAAATAATCTGGATTGTAAATAAAAATGTAAACTTTGTAAATAATCGCTTTACATTATGCTTAATAACCGAAATCTGCTTTCCGGAAATCGCAAGTACCTGTTGGGACTGATATTGCTCTCGCTTGTCGCTGTGATATGCGTTGCTTTTGGTTTGGCAGGGAGTGACGACTTTGACCGTGCGCGGAGAGAGATATTGCTCCGTAAAGTAGGGCATGAGGTGCTGTTACAGTCGGGCGACAGTACATCAAGGGTTTTGCCGGTAAAGAAGATCGCGGCGGATGAATACCAGATCAGTTTTAAAAATGCACTTACATTTCAACCTGCCCTTATGGTAAATACAACCAGCCGTTTGCTGGCTAATGATCCTAATTCCGGAGATTACGTTGTCAGCGTTTTGAACGAGGGCACAAACAACATAGCCTACGGATTCGCGGTAGCCAAAAATAAGAAGGATGATATTGTGCCATGCAAAGGGAGAGTGCAGCCCAAGGCGAATTACGTGATAGATGTAAAATTTAAACCTTCGGGTATAACAGCAGTAAAGGCCGGATATGTTTTGGGCGGTCTGCCGCTCCTGGCATTTATCAGCTTTATTTTCTTCAGATCAGTAAAATTCAAAAGCACTACCCAGGATGCTCAGGATACAGACATATTAACTCTGGGCGCAGTAGTGTTTGATGCCCGGTACCGTAAACTAACGATAGATGGAAATACGGTAGAGCTTACCGGAACCGAAACCCGCCTCATGCTTATCTTAGCGTCGTCTCCAAACTGCATCGTTGAACGGAGCCGCTTGCAAAAGGAGATATGGGAAGACGAGGGAGTTATTGTAGGCCGCAGTTTGGATATGTTTATCTCAAAACTTAGAAAAAAGCTCGAACCGGACCCTAATACCAATATTGTAGTTGTGCGCGGCAAGGGTTATAAACTTGAGGTTGGCGCTTAGTGGGATAAGATAGATGATTGACCGAAAGCTCGATATGAGTGGTATAAATCTTTTGGTAGACATTGAGCTTCCACGGCGTTTAATGCATAAAATACGATAGGCGACGGGAGGTTATCCAACCATTTATATCCGGATTCAAAATAAATACCGCGTCTGTGCCCTAAGCTAGTTGCCAGTTAATCCGTTGCAGACTTGCCGCTGCTACCACTGTCAGCAGTAAGCTGTACTTTCCTGTTTACAACAATCCATACTCCATTCGCTGAAAGTTGCTGTCAATTGTGTAGCGAAGTCATTTGAAGCGTTTACTCCAATAGCATCCGTATCTGTACTTACCGATCAAGATCAACTAATAAATGTGATGATTAAATAAATATCTTAATAATTAAACAAATGTCATGTTGGATAAGTTATTTGATTGTATCAAATAAATGCTTATGCTATATTCCGGCGGCAAAAAAAGAGTCATCATTACTAATGTCACTCCTCGCGTAGAAGAGGGGAAGTTTCCTGCGAAAGCAGTTTTTAACGAAACCGTCACGATATCAGCAGATGTTTTCGGCGACGCACACGATGAGATAGCTGCAAGTGCATATATCAGACACGCTACAGATAAGCTATGGACAGAACTCCCCATGCAGTTTGTTATCAACGACTATTGGCAAACAGCGTTTAAAGCCGACCGGCAGGGGTTCTATGAATTTAGAGTCACCGCTTGGGTTGATCATTATACCACATGGAAAAAAGGTCTCCAGAAAAAATATGATGCCGACCAGGATATTAGCGTTGAGTTACAGATAGGCGCCGAACTGTTAAGGGAAGCAGCCGCTGTAAATAAGAAAGAGGCAACACGACTGAAGGCCTGGGCCGACCAATTGATAGAACTTAGCGATCCCGAGCAAAGTGTTTTTTTGGCTTTCAGCAAAGAGATAGCCGCTATAATGTACAGGCATCGTTTGCCAGAGCTTGTAACGCAATATTCCGTTACTTACCGTATTGAAGTTGAGCGCAAAAAAGCGGGTTTCAGTACCTGGTACGAATTGTTTCCCCGCTCTGCATCTGAGTTGCCTGAAACTCATGGCACATTTAAAGATGTTGCCAAATTGCTTCCCCGCGTTTTCAAAATGGGATTTGATGTACTATATCTTCCGCCGATACATCCGATAGGTGAAGTAAACCGTAAAGGAAAAAATAACTCCCTTACGGCTAACGCTGACGACCCCGGTTCGCCATGGGCTATTGGTAACCGGCTTGGCGGCCATAAAGCGATTCATCCGCAGTTGGGTACCCTTGATGATTTTAAGGCGCTAGTTAAAGAAGCCGATCAATTCGATATTGAAATAGCGATGGATATTGCTTATCAATGCGCGCCCGACCATCCATATGTAAAAGAACACCCTCAATGGTTTAAATGGCGACCGGACGGTACAGTGCAGTATGCTGAAAATCCGCCAAAAAAATATGAAGATATATTACCCTTCAACTTTGAAACGGATGATTGGGAAAATCTGTGGAAGGAATTGAAAAGCGTTATCGATTACTGGATTGCAGCGGGCGTGCGCGTTTTCAGGATAGATAATCCGCATACCAAGGCTTTTGCCTTCTGGCAATGGATGATAGGAGAAGTAAGAAAGCAAAACCCTGATATTATCTTCTTGGCCGAAGCCTTTACCCGGCCACGTGTAATGGAACGGTTGGCTAAGGCAGGCTTTAACCAGTCATACAGCTATTTCACCTGGCGTAATACCAAATATGAAATTGAGCAGTACATGAGGGAGCTTACCAAAACCGAATTGCGCTACTATTTCAGACCAAACTTTTGGCCCAACACTCCTGATATATTACCGCCGGCCCTGATGCAAGGTGGAGATAATGCGCACATCACCCGTGTAATCCTGGCGGCTACTTTATCGTCAAACTACGGGCTTTACGGGCCGGTTTATGAGTTCGGCATCAACAAGCCTCACGGGGCTAAAGAGGAATATGTGGACAATGAAAAATACGAAATAAAATGCTGGAACTGGAAGCAATACACCCGTATAGGCGATATTATTACACGAGTAAACCGGATAAGGAAAGAAAACCCGGCCTTGCAATCAACCTCGAATATTGACTTTCTTGAAACGAGCAATGAACAGGTAATAGCTTACATGAAAACCGACACTGATACCGGTAACAACCTGATAATTGTTGTCAACCTTGATTTCTTTAATACACAAGGCGCTCATGTGAGAGTGCCATTGGAGAAGTTAAAAATAGGCAGTAACGAGCCTTACAGGGTAACTGACATGTTGGGCGGCGGCAAATACCGTTGGGTTAGCGATTATAACTATGTAGAATTAAACCCTTACCACATGCCAGCTCACATTTTTAAAGTAGAAAAGATATAAACCATGACTGATATAAACCAAATTGACGATAAACTACATTGGTATAAAGACGCCATTATATATGAGCTTCATATTAAAGCCTTTCGCGATGGAAATTGCGATGGTATAGGAGATTTCCAGGGCCTGATGGAGAAGCTTGATTACCTACAGGATCTTGGTATAACAGCTATATGGCTTCTGCCTTTTTATCCATCGCCCTTGCGGGACGACGGCTATGATATTGCTGATTACTACTCCATCAATCCATCGTATGGTGACATAAAACAATTCAGACAATTTTTAAAAGAGGCGCATAAACGGGGGCTAAAAGTCATTACTGAATTAGTTATTAATCACACTTCCGACCAACACCCATGGTTTCAGCGTGCACGTAAGGCGCCTAAGGGGTCAGATAAACGAAACTATTATGTTTGGACAGACGATCCGAAACAGTTCAAAGATGCGCGTATCATATTTCAGGATTTTGAAGCGTCGAACTGGACATGGGACCCGGTAGCGCAGCAATACTATTGGCACCGCTTTTTCCATCATCAGCCTGATCTGAACTATGATAGTCCGCTGGTACAGCAGGAAGTGTTTAAGATACTGGATTATTGGTGTAAAATGGGGGTAGACGGTTTCAGACTTGACGCGGTTCCTTATTTGTTTGAGCGCGACGGCACCAACTGCGAAAACCTGCCCGAAACGCATGACTTTCTTAAAAAACTCAGAAGATATATAGATGAGCGTTATCCCGGCACTTTGCTGCTGGCAGAAGCGAACATGTGGCCGGAAGATTCGGCCGCGTATTTTGGTAACGGCGACGAATGCCAGATGAACTATCACTTTCCGGTAATGCCGCGGATGTTCATGGCACTCCAGATGGAAGACAAATACCCTATTACAGACATTTTCGACCAGACTCCGGATATCCCGAATACCTGCCAATGGGCAATCTTCCTGCGTAATCATGACGAGCTAACATTGGAGATGGTGACCGACGAGGAACGCGATTATATGTATAAGGTATATGTGAAAGATCCGAAAGCACGCATTAATCTTGGTATCAGACACAGGCTGGCACCGTTGTTAGAAAACAATCGCAAAAAAATTGAACTACTTAATACACTTTTGTTTTCGTTACCTGGTACCCCGGTAATTTATTATGGTGATGAGATTGGCATGGGTGACAACTTTTATCTGGGCGACCGTGACGGCGTACGTACACCAATGCAGTGGGGAGCCGACAGGAATGCAGGCTTTTCTAACGCCAACCCCCAGCGCTTGTATCTGCCACTGATATTGGACCCACAGTTTCATTATGAATCTGTAAACGTTGAGCTGCAGTCGCGCAATACGTCATCATTACTATGGTGGATGAAAAGGGCCATTAGTACCAGGAAAAAATACAAAGCGTTTAGCCGCGGCAGCATGCAGTTTGTACAAAGCGAAAATTCAAAAGTGCTGGCTTTTACGCGTATTTACGAAGATCAGATCATGCTGGTAATTAATAACCTATCACGCTTTTCGCAGGCAGTGGAATTAGAATTGGCAGATTATAAAGGTTATGTCCCTGTAGAAATAATGAGCCGTAACCGTTTCCCGGCAATCAAAGAAGATGTTCCTTATTTTGTAACCCTGGGTGCATACGGCAGCCAGGCATTTGTGTTGGAAAAGGTTCATCCTGAAATGGAGAACGATCAGCGCCTGCAGATCGTCAATATCGAACGTTGGAAAGACCTGCTAAATCGAGAGGTGCTGGATGTGCTTGAGAACGAAGTGTTGCCTAATTACATGATGCGCTTGCGCTGGTTTGGTGGTAAGGGCCGAGGCATGGAAACCGTTCGTATTATTGATAGCGCCAATATTCCGTTAAGTGAAAACAGTGCATACATATTGTTGATGGAGGTAACTTACCGCGATGGTTTGCCTGACTTATACCAGCTGCCTATAGCCTTTGCTAAAGGTCAGTTCGCATACAAACTCGGAGATAATTGCCCGCAATCTGTAATCTGTAATTTGACCGTTAACGGAGAAGAAGGCATTCTTTACGATGCTATTTACGGCATCGATCTTCAGCGAGCCATTCTGAACAATATGGGTAACCGCCATAGCATACCGCAGGCAAATGGGGAGCTTGAGTTCTCGGGCAGCAGAGAACTAAAAGCGCATGTGCGAGAGAACGCTGATACCAAGCCACGAGTACTTTCAGCAGAACAAAGTAATACATCCATTACTTACGACGGTAAATATTATTTAAAAATTTACCGCAAGGTTGATCGGGCAATTAACCCTGACCTGGAACTTACCAGATATTTAAGTCAGAAAGCTGGTTTCAAAAACATTCCGGGATATATCGGAGCCATTGAATGGAAATTTGATAAGGGAACCATGGTACTTGGTATGATGCAGGAGATGGTGAAAAGCACCAGTGATGGCTGGGAATATATGCTCGACAGGTTGAATGATTATAACGAAGGCCTCCTGTCGTCCGCTGATGATGTCGAACCTTCCGGCGAACTAATGGGCAGCCTTACAGAGCCTGCAGCTTATGAAGAAATACCGGAAGCTCTGAAAGAAAAGTTTGAAGCCACCGTTGCTGAGCTTGTAAGGTTACTGGGCGAACGAACAGGCGAAATGCATTTGGCTTTAGCTTCAGAACAGGATGACCCGGCATTTAAGCCTGAAGATTATTCGTTGCATTATCAGCGTTCGCTGTTCTCATCTTTACAATCGCTGGTGCGTGTTGCATTCCAAAGCCTGAACAGAAATCTGAAAAAACTGCCCGAGAATGTGAAGCGGGAAGCTGAAGAAGTGTTGAGTATGAAAGATGAGATACTCAGCATGATGAAACGGATTTACAGTCACAAAATTGATGTGACTAAGATACGTGTGCATGGTGATTATCATTTAGGGCAAACATTATACACTGGTAAGGATTTCCTTATCCTTGATTTTGAAGGTGAACCGGCACGGAGTTATAGTGAAAGACGTTTGAAATATTCGCCATTACGAGATGTCGCCGGTATGATTCGCTCGTTCCATTACGCCGCCTATGGCAGTTTACTGCTTGATAACCAGATCAGAGAAGAAGATGTTAATAAACTGATACCCCACATCGAGCAATGGTATCATTATATGGCTGGCTTCTTTATGCGTTCGTATCTCGAAACAGTGAACGGCTCTTCCTTCGTTCCAAAACAAAGTGAAGACCTTGAAATACTGATGCAAACATTTTTGTTGCAAAAAGCGGTTTACGAGCTCAATTATGAATTAAATAACCGGCCCGGATGGGTGATAGTACCTTTACGGGGCATCAAATCAATAGTGATGAAAAACAGGCTTGCTAAAGCTGAATAACATGCGCATGGAAATAAATAAAGTTGAAAATACTGCACAAGTACAGGAAGCACAGCCTTGGTTCTCGTTGTTTACAGACTTTGACATCGAACTGTTCAAAGCCGGGAAACACTATCAGTTGTACAATAAATTGGGCGCTCATCAGGCACAACACTTGGGCAAAGCAGGAACATATTTTGCTGTATGGGCGCCTAACGCGAAGTATGTATCGGTAATTGGCAACTTTAACGGCTGGGACAGGTATAGCCATGCCATGCATGTACGTTGGGATGGTTCAGGCATTTGGGAAGTTTTCTTACCTGATGTTGTGGCAGGGGAGTGCTATAAATATTTTATTGAATCGCATAACGGTTACCAGGCTGAAAAAGGTGACCCTTACGGTTTTCGCTGGGAAACGCCACCTCAAACGGGCAGTATTACAACCGATATTAATTATACATGGGCTGATAACGAATGGATAAAAGACCGGCGGTCGTCGAGCCCATTGCAGAAACCGTTGTCGATATATGAAGTACATCTAGGCTCATGGAAGCGTGTCATTGAAGATGAGCCCAGGTTCATGACCTACCGAGAATTGGCGGTCGAACTTACCCATTATTGCCGGGAATTGAATTTTACACATGTGGAATTTATGCCCGTAATGGAGCATCCGTTTTATGGCTCTTGGGGGTATCAGATTACCGGGTACTTTGCCCCCTCAAGCCGTTATGGCACGGCAGAAGATTTCATGTATCTCATAGATCAGCTGCATCAGGCAGGCATAGGTGTAATTTTGGATTGGGTGCCATCGCATTTTCCAACAGATGAGCATGGATTAGGCTACTTCGATGGAACACACTTATACGAATACCCTGACCCGAGAAAAGGCTTTCATCCTGACTGGAAGAGCCTAATATTCAATTTTTGCAGAAATGAAGTGCGCGCTTTCTTAATATCAAATGCTTTATACTGGCTTGATAAATATCATATCGACGGCTTGCGTGTTGATGCTGTTGCCTCAATGCTTTACCTTGACTATTCCCGCAAAGAGGGTGAGTGGATACCCAATGCGTACGGCGGTCGCGAAAATCTGGAAGTGATCAGCTTTCTTAAAGAGTTCAACGATGCAGTCCATCACCACTACCCTGATGTATTGACAATTGCCGAAGAATCAACGGCATGGCCGGGTGTTACGCGGCCAACCAGTTCAGGCGGATTAGGTTTTGACATGAAGTGGATGATGGGCTGGATGCATGATACACTTGACTATCTCAAGAAAGAACCGCTTTATCGCAGTTATCATCAAAACCAGTTAACTTTTAGCCTGGTATATGCTTTTGCCGAAAAGTTTGTACTACCGCTTTCGCATGACGAAGTAGTATATGGCAAACATTCATTAATTAATAAGATGCCGGGCGATAGCTGGCAACAGTTTGCCAACCTGCGCTTGCTTTATGGGTACATGTATGGGCATCCGGGTGCAAAGCTGATATTTATGGGGGGGGAATTTGCGCAGAGACACGAGTGGCAGCACGACCATAGTTTAGATTGGCATGAAATTGAAAATCATGACCATAGAGGCGTCCACACTTGGGTAAAAGAGCTAAACAAACTTTATAAAGAACAACAGTCTCTTCATCAAAATAATTATTCGGCCGAAGGTTTTGAATGGATAGATGTGAGTGATAATATAAATAGTGTAATATCATGGGCACGCAAAGCGAACGATGAAGAGGATAATTTAATTTTTATTGCCAACTTCACGCCGGTTGTGAGAGAAAACTACCGTGTTGGGGTACCGGTGATGGGTATTTATACTGAAATATTAAATTCAGATAACTTGAAATATGGTGGGAGTGACGTTTTAAATAATGGTGATTTAGAAACATACCCAATACCAATGCATGGAAGGCAACATTCACTCGTCTTGACTTTACCACCACTTGCCGTGATTGTACTAAAGTATAAAAGGATATTCGATTGGGTGTTTTGAAAATTTTTCTAATTATAGGGGCAACATTACGGTACTTGGCATATTAGAGGCGACAGGTTACAACTATAGCTCCTGAGCGGCGATCGTTGATCGGATGAAGACGCTGATTGATCAAGCGTTTTGATAAACACTTTTTAAAGCGAAGATCACAACCTTGACAACTGCGCTAGCCGTCGGTAGTGGCGACATGTACGCCATCTGCAACGATAATGAAATATTTGCACTTAACGACGGCCGCGTGAAACTAATAGATGCAGACGGCAGACGACTTATTCCGTGGCTGGATGATACTCAAATTCAGCTAAAAACGCGCGTAGGTTTGATCCAAATAAGGTGGGATTGTATTCAACATTGCGTCAAGCTTAAAAAAGGTACAAGCTAAGATTAATATCAGGTGACGCCTAAATTAGGATGGTCAGCATTTAATTTACTTGTAATACGAAAAACGTTCGCAAAAGCTTGGCAATTTGCGAACCTTTGTACACGGGGCGGGAATCGAACCCGCACGATCTTTTAGGAATACAGAATTTTATTCGACGACTTACGGGTTATTGTCGGTTTAAATCTGGAAAGTCGTTCTTTTAAAGATGGAGGATAGTTTTTAAAACGTCTTTAAACGAGTTTCGACACGCTATACCACACTTAAACACACTCAGTCGCATCACATTTTTGCTTCTATGTAATAAACGATTTCATCCTTCGGATTAATAAAAATAAGTTGCGCACTGTATGGAGATACCCCGTGGTATCCGATACTCACAGGGTAAACATAGTAGTCTTTTGTTCTTAATGTCCCTTCTTCAGGAAACCAAGGAGTTTCATTTTGGAAGCCACCAATAAATGAAACAGCGTCATCTAATGTATTTTTAAGGCTATCGCAACGATGCCACTTTCCTATTCCATAACGAGTATGTTTTAATTCATTGATAGAAACGTGAGAGATTTTTATTGAATAAGCGTCAAGATGATCACCGGTTAAAGAACGAGCAGAAGTATAACTTTTAATAACGTTATCTATACGGTCATCCCCAAGCTCGCACCAATTCAAAACGAATCTGACGTCTGATTTAGACACATCGTTAGTAGAAGGATTGTTACCAATTGTTATTAAATACGCGGTGTAACTTACAAATAGCACTATTCCTATCAATGAGATTCCGCCCCATACCATAAGCACTTTCTGCCATATTTTCATAGATGTGGTTATTAAAGTAAAGTAAATGCAAAAAAGTACTTTGTAAGGGTGAGTAGCAAATTTTACAAACGTTCTGAGTTATCAATTAATCGTATCCACCTAACCAAGCATCGCCCTTTTTAAATGAATAATATTCTACTGCATTATCTAACGTTGTTATTCGGTGCGGCTTTTTCATGGTTTTATCAAACCATCTTTTTATTTCTAAGAAATCATTGTTGGTTAAATATTGTTTGGGTTCACCAACAAAATCGTTTTCTATATGATCTTCATCTAAACGATACTCCCATTCGAATGCCTCAAGTCTCTCTTTTAGATTAATATAATTTGTAGTTTGAAACTGTTTGCCATTTTTCGGTTCAAAAAACAATTTCTCATAATAATCAATCCGATCTCCTATTGCGCATACTACTTGGGATTTCGAAAACCTTGATTCAAAGAGCCAAATTTTCAGATAGTAAGGTTGGCCGATTTTATCCAATTGTATTTTCCAGGAATGGTAGATATCAATCAGGCCGTTTAATATCAACTGTTTCGTTTTTCTCTTAGGCTCGGGAAACGCACTGTTAATTAGAGATAAATCACACCACGGATGAACAACGATATCAACATGATAATAGTTGTATTTTTTAATTAGATCCAACCTAAGTTCAAGGTTCTCCAATCTCCATTGTTCAATAGCTTTTTGCCGCCTTTTGTGTCCTCTGATCTTTTGGTATTTCATTTAAGATATTATATAAGGCCAATTGTGGAAATTGAAACACTATCAAGATGAAAAACCTAAGCAAAACATTCGTCCAACTTACGGTTATTGATTTTGTATGCGAAGAGGTACAGATATTCAAACAACAATTTGTTGACCTAAGAATTATTGTTGGTTTAGTTGAAGAGAAATTGGTTTTTTGAAAGCAACGTGCATATTTTATAAACGCTTCATGAGATATTTTCATCTGCCTTGTTTCGTTCTTTAATATCGAAATAACATTGATTACAAACAATTTTTATGTTTGCAAAAGCCATTGCTTCATCCGTCCATCCATCTTCCTTAAACCTTATTTTTTCACATTCATCGCACCAAGCCTGATACTCATCGTCTTGTTCAATTGCAGGGTCAGAATCAAAAGCCTCATTAAAGCCGATGGCAGTATTGTTAATTAAATGTTGACACACAAAAGCTACCCGGTCTGAAATATGAGTATCGCAACTGGCATATTTCTCTTTCAACTCCTCATATTCTTTCCCAGTTAGCTCATTGGTGAAAATGAAATAGATAGTAAGATGTTCCTGCGGAATACTGTACGCACCAATCATATTTAGCAATTTTGCTGAAATTGCTGTCATTTCCCAACCAGTATATTCATCGCCTTCAAATAACCCTTTGGTTAGTTGTTCAAAATTGTTATTTGTACCAAAGGTCTTTACTTTTTCAAGGGCGCTTCTAACATGTTTTGGTGTGGTGTTATTATCCCACGACCAGTTCCATGTATTGGTTTTTGTTGAAAAAGAGCCTACATCGACGTACTTGAAATAAAGATTTCTTCCATTATCCGATTTGAAATGAAAAGCACCTATACCATGGTCATAGAACCAGTTTTCATAACTGTTGATATCATACAGTTTGATAAATTCTGGTTGCAATGACATAAGGTCTGTTACGCATTGACTTTTATAATTTTCAAAATTTTGCTTTGATGCAGACATTGGTTAGGTATCGCTTTCTCTAAACAAATAAACTCAATATTTACCATAACAAAAAAACCGTAAGCCAAACATACGTTCAACTTACGGTCATCGATTTTGTACTCGGGGCGGGAATCGAACCCGCACTCGCTTTAAGGCGAACAGGATTTTAAGTCCTGCGTGTCTACCAGTTCCACCACCCGAGCAGGTGATTAACCTTTTAAAAATAAATCCCTTCTGTTTTAGCTGGAAGGGATTTGGAGCGAAAGACGAGATTCGAACTCGCGACCCCGACCTTGGCAAGGTCGTGCTCTACCAACTGAGCTACTTTCGCTTTTGTTTCAAACTTCCGGATGTGTGTATCTCCGTTGTTTGTGGGTGCAAATATAGACAGAAAACCACTCCTTGCAAGTAAATCTTTCAAAAAAAGTTAACTTTTTTATAACTCGCTGTCTTTCAAAACCTCTGTGATGAGGCCCGATTCATAGCCCCGGCCCATTGCATATTGCTGTAGTTTGTAACGGCGTTTGTATGCGTCTTTTTCGGTTATCTGGGCGGCTTTCTTTTGGAGCAGCGTACTAAGCGTGTTGTAATAATCGCTCATATCTATTTGTTGCAAGGATTTTTTTATTAAAACATCCGGCACCTGCTTCAATTTCAGGCCCTGTTTTATTTTGATCTTGCCCCAGCCTTTTTGCCTGAACTTGCTCAAAGCATAAGTACGTGCAAAGCGTTCCTCATTTAAAAAATTGTCGCTAATGAGCTGACTTATTACCTGCTCAATAATGCGCCCGGTAACACCCCACTCATACATCTTGTTGCGCACTTCCTGCTGAGATCGCTCCTGGTAAGCGCAATAGTGTTCGGCTTTGGCAAGGGCGGTCTTTTCGTCGGTAATTTTTATTGCTTTGGCGCTTTCCATTCAAACCAAAATTCGATAAAATTCTTGTATCAATTACCGGAAATATAAGCAACTTCGCACACTATGTACAAGAGCAGATACTCTACCAGCAGCATCAAACAAATTCTCAATGCCAGCGGAGACATCATTAATGACAACGCCATCAGTGTGTTGTATACAGATAGCCGCCGTATTGCTAACCCCTCGGGCGGCATCTTTTTCGCGCTGAATGGCCGGCGTAACGGGCATGAGTTTGTATCTGATGCATACCGCGCCGGTATCCGCGACTTTGTATTGCAGCAACAGCCTCAGGGGTATTTTCCGGAAGCTAACTTTTTGCTGGTGAACGATGTGCTGCTTGCTTTGCAGATGCTTGCCGCTTATCATCGTACGCAATTTAAGCTGGAAGTAATTGGTGTTACGGGCAGTAACGGTAAAACCATTGTGAAGGAGTGGCTCTATCAACTGCTTTGTCCAGATAAAAACGTGGTGCGTAACCCTAAGAGCTATAACTCGCAAATAGGCGTACCGCTTTCTGTTTGGCAAATTACAGAGCGTGACCAGACAGGGATATTTGAAGCCGGAGTTTCAACAGCAGGCGAAATGGACCGTTTGGAGGCGATCATTCAGCCGGAGATAGGCGTTCTTACGCATATCGGATCGGCACATGACGAAGGCTTTGCCGACCGCGATGAGAAGATTACAGAGAAGCTGAAACTATTTAAGAATTGCAGGCTGCTGGTGTATAATTATGAGCAGATGCTGGATTACCGCAAGCAGATAGATACGCCTGAGCGCTTTATCTGGAGCCGTAAATTTGAGCAAGCCGACCTGTACGTTTTTAGCGAAGCCATCATCAGCAAAAACTATTACATGCGGGCAATGTACCAGCAAAAGGAGATTGAGTGCATCATTCCGTTCCGTGATGAGGCTTCTGTAGAAAACGCCATTATTTGCTGGGCCACCATGCTGGCTTTAGGATATAGCCCCGCTGTTGCCGATGAGCGGCTGGAACGCCTCACGGCTGTGAGCATGCGGCTCGAACTTAAAAATGGTATCAATGATTGTTCTGTTATAGATGATTCTTACAACTCAGATGTGCAGTCGTTAGAGATAGCCCTGAATTTTTTGAGCCAGCAAAATCAGCATCAGAAAAAGACACTTATACTGAGCGATATATTTCAATCCGGCCTGCAGCAGGATGTGCTCTACCACCAGGTGGCAGATTTGGTGAACAGTAGGGGTGTAAGCAAATTTATAGGCATAGGTAGTGCACTGGGCGAATATAAGGAGCTATTTCAGGTAGCGGAGAAACATTTTTATCCGGACACCTCTACTTTTATATCGCAGTTGCAAACGCCACAGTTCCGTAACGAGACCATCTTACTTAAAGGGTCGCGCAGTTTTGAGTTTGAGCGCATTAGTCGCCTCTTTGTGCAAAAGGCGCATGAAACGGTGATGGAAATTAACCTAAATGCCCTGCTGCACAACCTCAACTTTTACCGCTCGCGTTTAAGCGCAGGCGTAAAGGTGATGGCCATGGTAAAAGCATTCTCATACGGTAGCGGTACCTACGAACTTGCAAACATGCTGCAGTACAATAAGGTAGATTACCTTGCCGTAGCTTATGCGGATGAAGGGGTGGCGCTGCGCCAGGCGGGTATTACGTTGCCTTTGGTGGTGTTGAATACGGAGGTTAACGCATTTGAAAAGCTCACCGCCTTTAACCTGGAGCCGGTAATTTACAGCTTTGGCTTGTTTGATGAATTTATACGGTACGTGCAGGAAAGTAATATTTTCAATTATCCTGTTCATATTAAGATTGATACGGGGATGCATCGCCTCGGTTTTGAGGGATATGAGATAGAGACGCTTTGCGATCTGTTGCAGGACAATCCATACGTTCGCATCCAAACAGTTTTTTCGCATTTGGTGGCCAGTGATGCTAACGAGCATGACGAATTTACGCGTAAGCAGATCGGTATTTTCGAAAAGGCTTATACACAGATAGAAGATGCATTGGGGTACAGCGTTATTAAGCACATTTGCAATACGTCAGGCGTCATTCGCTGGCCCAGCGCCCAGTATGATATGGTACGTATTGGTATCGGTCTATACGGTGTTGATGCTGCCATACCTGCAACAGAAGGCCTACTGCAACCCATTGCCAGCCTTAAAACCAGTATATCGCAAATAAAGCGCATTCCGGCAGGTGATACCGTCGGTTACAACCGTAAAGGCATTATGGCGCGCGATGGCCGTATCGCTACGGTACGCATAGGTTACGCGGATGGTTACCTGCGCGCTTTCGGCAATGGCGTAGGTAATATGTTGGTAAAAGGATTGCTGGCGCCAACGATAGGCAACATATCGATGGATATGTGCATGATAGATGTAACCGACATCGAAGTTAAGGAAGGGGATGAGGTGATAGTGTTCAACGACCAGCTGCGGATTGAAGAATTGGCCAGGCAGATTGGTACCATCCCTTATGAAATTCTCACGAATGTATCGCAGCGGGTTAAGCGTGTGTATTTTTATGAGTAGGCTCGAAGAAAAGCTCATTTATAGAACCTTGCTTTAATAACGGGCTGTTGTTATCTTAGAATTCATGAATATAAAGCATTTGATCAGCCTGTCGTTAGTATTTGGTTGGATAACATGCAGCAAAGCCCAAACTTTCAAAAGTGAAGTAAGGCATCAGCAAAATTTTACTAAACATATTGTTGTAAAAAACACCAAACCTGTTCGAGGTTTTTTCACTAAGTACGTGGACTATGATGGGATCAAGATACGTTCGGCAGCAGTTGTTAGCGATAGCGCACTTCTTATAGCAGCAAATAAGATACAGATGATGTTGACTCGTATGCCTGTTGCCAAAAGCAACCTTAGCGTTTGCCAGGTAGAGCTTCACATTATAGGAAAAGATCAGTATACCTCTGACTTGCCCGAATTCCGACATTTAAAAGGCGTGATTTACAAGGACGAAGGCCTTGAGACTGACATGGATTCCCGGACAAGAGGAATGGCGGGACCACTTTATGCATCATGTGGAGAAGAAAACCTTTTAAGACTGCCCCAAGATCGGTACTCCGGTGGATACGATATTTGTATTCATGAGTTTGCGCACACTATCATGTCAACCGGTCTTGATAGTACCATACGGAAAAAGATCCAAGATCAATATGATCGGTCAATTGCCAAAGGGCTGTGGAAAGGAGTTTACGCCTCTGCTGACCCGACAGAATATTGGGCAGAACTAACCACATGGTATTTTGGATTTCATGGAGAATTTACGTCTTTCCATTATTTAAAAGGTTACATACCAACTGCAGGTTCAGAGGGCTTGAACGACTACGACCCGGAGGGATTTAAGTTGTTAGATTCAATTTATTCTGGACAAATTTCGCCAAAGCAGTTATTCTCAAAGCCCTCCATGGTTCTAACTGAGGGTATCCCTTCGACTACTTCATCACATAAAGCAACTTTAACTATTGTAAACAATGGAGGCGATGATATCAAAGTGTATTGGATAGATTATAATGCAAAAGCAGTATTAAAGCGAGTAATTAAATCAAATTCGATTCTGACCGAACCAACGAATCAAGGAAGTGTGTGGATGGTTGAGAATAAAACAGGTAGCAGGCAATATATACAAGTGAATGAAGACAATAACAAAATCGCGTTTGACAATTCAGGGGAATGATAGATAGAAATCGTGTCGTGTATGTCGCCATGTTTAAATATTACTTCTTTTCTATCAGCATAAACCGCTTAACTTTGAGGCTTAATTAAATATGCCGTTATGAAGCGATTAGCCGGTATCATCCTGAATTATTTTATTAAAGGACTGCTTGTTGTGGTGCCCGTAGGCGCGGCATTCTTTCTTATTTACTGGGCCGTTTCTTCTATAGATAATGCGCTTAACCTGAGTGGAGTTTTATGGACCGATAAGCACGGTAAACCCGTTTACATACCTGGCTTGGGTATTTTAAATGTAATAGTGATTATACTGGTGGCAGGCATATTGGTAACCAATGTAATTACCGAACCTATTAAACGTTGGCTTTCCAGGTGGTTAAACCGCCTGCCGCTTTTCACTTTCCTATACTCATCTATAAAGGACCTTACTGAAGCATTTGTGGGTGAGGAAAAAAAATTCAGCGAGCCGGTTTTAGTCGAAGTGAATGAGTTTGGCTTGAAGAAGATAGGCTTTCTGGTAAAAAAAGATATGAGCGCTTTACACTTGCCTGGCGATGTTGCGGTGTACTTCCCGATGTCGTACTCATTTGCCGGTCAGGTGGTAATTATCGATGCCAGCAAGGTTAAGCCTATCGACCGCAATGCCGCCGAGGTGATGAAATTTGTAGTATCCGGCGGTGTAAGCGGCTTAGATTAATGTGGCGTTATGATAGTTTCGGTTGCTTTGTCGGCAGATTGTGCATGTACTTTTTTAAAACTACGCACAGCCAGCAGCGTACTTATCAGCATCAATAAAGCTCCTAAAAAGAACGGCGCCCCGGGTAAATGGATGCCTGATTTCGGCGAGGTGAAATAATGAAAAATAAAACTCATTGACCATGGCCCGATAACCGCACTCAAACTCATTACACTGGTTAGGCCGCCCTGTAGTTCGCCCTGTTCGTTTGGTGCTACTTCGTTGCTCATCAAACCCTGTAAGGCCGGCCCGGCTATGCCGCCGAGCGCATAAGGAACCATAAAGGCAAACATCATCCAGCCTTTGGAGGCCAAACCGAACAACACCAAACCCACGGTATACAGCAATAAACCAATCCAGATGCTGCGCTGCAAACCTAATTTAGGTACCGTTATTCGGATAAGCCCACCCTGTACTACTGCGAATAAAAAGCCCACAAAGCCGAGCGAGTAACCAACCATGGCTTCGTCCCACTTAAACTGGTACATAGTAAAGAAAGTCCATACGCTTTGCACGGCTTGCCCGGCAAAGTATACAAAGAACAACGATGCTGCCAGCCCAATTACTGATGGGTAGCGCTTGAGTGCCAGCAACGAACCCAGCGGGTTGGCGCGCTTCAATTCGAACGGACGGCGGTTTTCTTTGGTTAGCGATTCAGGCAAAACAAAGAATCCATACAGAGCATTCAGCAGTGCCAGGGCCGCGGCTGCAAAAAATGGGTATTGGGTGTCGAGCTTGCCTAATACACCACCTATCATAGGGCCAACAATAAAGCCGATGCCGAAGGCAACGCCTATCATCCCGAAATTTTGTGCACGTTTCTCTGGCGGACTAACATCTGCGATGTAAGCAGAGGCGGTAGTAAAGCTTGCGCCTGTAATGCCAGCTATTATCCTCCCAATAAAAAGCCAGCCGATAGATGGCGCAAAGGCCAGGAAGAGGTAATCAATACCAAAGCCAAGCAGTGACGATAGTAGTACCGGCCTGCGGCCGTATTTATCGCTCAGGTTACCTATAACCGGCGAAAAAATAAACTGCATGAGCGAGTAAGCAAGCGTGAGCCAGCCCGAATACAAGGTGGCATCGCTGAGGTTAGTATGCGTCAGCTTCTCAATGAGCTTGGGAAATACCGGGATAATGATACCTAGGCCCACTACATCAATGAGTATAGTGATAAATATAAAACCCAGCGCCGGCGTTCGGCCAGCTTTTGACGCATTTTCCATTTTGCAAAGTAATAAAGCAAAAATTAACTTTTGTATATTACCTCGCAAATTTATACTTTCACTAAAAAATTAGTTATCATGAAAAACAAGCAACTCTGGGCTATAGCAGGGTTGGCAGTCGTGGCGCATGGGAGTTTTGCGCAAACTGCTGAACGCCTGAAGCTATCAACGGCTACACCGGCCGCCGGCAAAACAATCACTTTTAGTTATGATACCACCGGCGCGGCGTTAGGCGGCGCCCCGGAGGCTTTAGTTTATTTTCAGGATAACAAGGATTTTCCGGCTGCGGATGTAACGCTAACACCAGACGGCAAAGCTTTTAAAGGTGAATTTACAGTGCCCGCAGAAGCAAAATCATTCTTTGTTAAAATTTACAACGGCGATAAGGTAGACGATAACGGCGGCAAAGGTTATTTGTATGCTGTTCACAACGGCAGTAAACCGGTTGCAGGTGCTTATGCGATGGAGGCTTACGTTATACAATCGGGCATGGGTAACTACTTTGCCAAGATTGGTCCGGATAAAGAAAAGGTGGCAAGTTTGTATAAGCAGGAGTTTGCAGCATATCCAAAAAGTAAAAATGAATTTGCTTTAAACTATTTAGGCACTATAGCGGCATCAAAAGATGCAGCCGATCAGGCAGAAACAAATGCCGTGCTTTCTGCGCTGGGTAAAAGCAACAACGAGAAAGATCTTATCACCTTAACCAGTTGGTATGCTCGCAATCGCAAAACACAGCAGGCAGATTCAGTAAGCGCTATCATCAAGAAAAAATACCCGAAAGGCATATTTGTCAAAGGCGAGTCTACCGACGCATTTACGCAGGAGAAAGATGCTGTTAAAAAAGAGGCATTATTAAAAACATACGTTGCCTCAAATCCTGAAAATAAGGATAACGCAAAAGAAATAGAAACTTACCGCATACAAATGGCTGCGGCTTACCTGCAGGCAGGTAATTACGAGGGATTTCAAAAATATGCAGCTCAGGTAAAAAATAAAATAGCGCTCGCTGGTGCGCTTAATAACGTAGCATGGGGCATGGCAGAAAAAGGTGAGAACCTTGAGCAAGCCGCCAAGTACTCCAAGCAGTCCCTTGATTTTATGGATGCAGCTTATCAGAACCCATTGCCTGCTTCGTACCAATCGGTTAAACAGGTTAAAGAAAACAACCGCGCCAACTATAATACTTATGCAGACACTTATGCATTTATCCTTTACAAGCAAGGTAACTATGCAGATGCTTTGAAATATCAGCAGCAGGTGTATGACAATACCAAGTATGATGATCCTGAAGTAAGCGAGCACTATGCACTTATACTTGCGGCTAACAGAGAGAATGATAAAGCCAAAGCAGTGATAGAAAAGGCGTTAAAGGCTGGCAAAGGCTCTCCTGCCATGCGCACAGCTCTTAAAGAAATTTATACTAAAGAGAAAGGTTCTGAAGCTGGCTATGACAGTTATGTAGCTACCCTTGATGCTGCTGCCCAGACCAAAATGCGCGAAGAGCTGGCTAAAACCATGGTTAAGGAATCGGCTCCTGCTTTTACCTTGAAAGATTTTGATGGCAAAGAAGTATCTCTTGCCAGCCTTAAAGGTAAGGTAGTGGTGCTTGATTTCTGGGCAACCTGGTGTGGTCCTTGCAAGGCTTCGTTCCCGGGCATGCAAATGGCTGTTAATAAATACAAAGAAAATCCAAATGTGAAATTCCTGTTTATTGATACCTGGGAAAGTGGTGATAACTATGTGCCAGGCGTGAAGAAATTTATTGCCGATAACAAATACACGTTCCATGTGCTGTTAGACGAGAAAGGCGCCGATGGCCGCCAATCAAAGGTGGTATCATCTTTCGGAGTCACCGGTATACCTACCAAGTTCATCATCGATCAAAATGGCGATATTCGTTTCCGCCACGTTGGATTCTCGGGTACCTCAGAGGGAGTGCTTAACGAGGTAAGCAACATGATTGATATGCTGGCGAGCCCCGATGCTGCAAAAGTAACTACGGAAAAGCAAGCTGCCGTTTCCGGTAAATAAGGTAATTTCAATAAAGCAAAAAGCGATGGTTTTCAAGGCCATCGCTTTTTTTATGCTCTTTATTTAAAGAATAATAATTCCCTGAATTTTGGTAGCGGCCACAGTGAGTCATCTACCAACTGCTCAAGTTTATCAACATGGTAGCGGATTGGCTCAAAGTAGGAGCGTACCTGCTCGTCATACTCAATGGCACGCTGGCGCAAATCATCAACCTGGTTGATGCGTTTACGCTGCTGTACCATCTCTTCCACGTTAGATTTGATGAAGTTGATGTGCTCAGACAGCTTTGTAATGATATCGAGCTGTGCCTGGTATAAAGATTTATCCAGGCCAAGATCTTTCAGTCCCTTTACGTTTTCTACCAATTTGCTCTGGTAAGCTATAGCGGCGGGTATAATAAGGTTATTGGCTAGTTCGCCCATTACTCGTGCCTCAATCTGTACCTTTTTAAAGTAGCTTTCCAATAAAATTTCGTGGCGGGCATGTGCCTCACGGCGCGAGAGTACACCATTGCTTTCAAACAACTCTTCGCTTTTTTCAGATATCAGTACATCAAGTGCCCGCGGTGTGGTCTTAATGTTCGAGAGGCCTCTTGCTTCGGCTTCTTTTTCCCATTCAGCACTGTAGCCGTTACCCTCAAAGCGTATAGCTTTTGATTCTTTGATATAGCGTTTGATGACCATCATCAGGGCTACGTCTTTCTTTTCGCCTTTTTTAAGCAGCTTATCTACATCGAACTTGAACTTTTTGAGCTGATCAGCCACAATGGTGTTCAGCACAGTCATGGGACTGGCGCAGTTAGCCGATGAACCTACAGCTCTTAGCTCAAATTTGTTACCGGTAAAGGCAAAAGGAGAGGTGCGGTTGCGGTCGGTATTATCGGCAAGAATCTGCGGTATTTTAGGGATGCCTTGCCACAAGGTATTTTCCTCTTTAATTTTCTTGCTCAGCCTTGAGGTATCTATTTCATCTAATACCTCGGTTAACTGGCTGCCCAAAAATATAGAGATAATGGCCGGTGGGGCTTCATTTGCACCCAGGCGGTGATCATTACCTACCGATGCTATAGCTGCGCGCAGCAGATCGGCATGTTCGTAAACGGCCTTAATAGTGTTTACGAAAAAGGTAAGGAACATCAGGTTGTTTTTTGGCGTTTTGCCTGGCGATAGCAGGTTTTTACCGGTATTGGTAACTAAGCTCCAGTTGTTGTGTTTACCGGATCCATTTACGCCTGCGTACGGTTTCTCGTGCAGCAGAACTTTAAAGTTATGGCGTTTGGCTACGCGGTCCATCAGGTCTGTAAGCAGTTGGTTATGGTCGTTAGCCAGGTTAATCTCTTCAAATACCGGCGCACATTCAAATTGCGATGGCGCCACCTCATTATGCCGAGTTTTTAATGGGATGCCCAACTGCAATGCTTCTATCTCCATATCCTGCATAAAAGCATAAACTCTGCTCGGTATGGCAGCGAAATAATGATCTTCCAGTTGCTGGTTTTTAGCCGATATATGGCCAAACAACGTACGGCCTGTTAAATACAAGTCGGGCCGGGCATTAAACAGCGCAATATCAACCAGGAAGTATTCCTGCTCAATACCTAATGTAGCGGTAACCTTTTCAATGCTTTTATCAAAGTAATGGCAAACATCAACGGCGGCCTTATCCAATGCGCTTAGTGCTTTTAATAGCGGCACTTTATAATCGAGCGCCTCGCCTGTATAGGCAACAAATACGGTAGGTATACAAAGTGTACGGGCCATAATAAAGGCCGGTGATGATGGGTCCCAGGCGGTATAACCGCGCGCCTCGAACGTGTTGCGTATGCCGCCGCTCGGGAAGCTTGATGCATCGGGCTCCTGCTGTGCCAGCTCATCGCCAGAGAAACGCTCTATAGCGCCGCCGTCAGCCGTAGGCTGAAAAAACGAATCGTGTTTTTCGGCAGTAGTGCCGGTAAGTGGCTGAAACCAGTGGGTATAATGGGTAGCACCTTTGCTGATAGCCCAGCTGCGCATAGCCGAAGCTACCTGTTCTGCAGTGTCACGAGCAATGGTTTCTCCCTTTTCTATAGCGTTAATAACGCTTTGATAGGCTTCCTCAGAGAGGTATTCCTTCATCTTTTTATTGTCGAATACATTTGCGCCATAAAATTCGGAAATTTTTGACGCCGGCATTTTTACTTCACCCGTCGTTCTGCTTTGCACCGACTGAAGCGCCTGAAATCTTGTATTAAGCATATTTATAAAGATTATACAATTTAGGTAGGTCCAAAAATAGGACTATCTTATCATATAGCCTAATTAAACTCCAGGCAATCGGTTTGCTCGTTTCGGGTTTTATCAATACAAAAAGTAATCTTTTAAACACCATATTTCATTTCAGGATCCCAGATCTTTCATAATTAGAAAGTATTGGTAAGCGTTTTTTTATAAATTTCTCTTAATGGACTGAAATGAATCGTTTTTTGTCAATAATTGAGGCTTAAACAGCGATTATAATGTTATTTATGTCAGCTAAATCAATTAAATAATTAAAATAAATAGGAATATTTTCATTTAAAATTTGGTTTTGTAATTCTTGGTATATATTTTTATGAAAGTTTAAATAAAATTCATTTTTATTTAGAATTTATATCATAAAAATGAGTTGTTTTTGAATAATTAATTCTTTTGATATAAAATTGCATTAAAGAGGAGTGCTTTTAGCCTAAATTTCTGATAGAATGACCTGAAAAAATAAAAATTCGTTTAAATCACACACTTAATTAATCTAACAACGTTATCATGAAAAGAAAACTTCTACTCTTATCTGTACTTTCCGCCGCCACTTTTGCTGTAAAAGCGCAGGATGCTGCCCCAGCCGATCCGCCTTTGAGCATTACTGGTTCGGTTGATACGTATTATAAGTACGATTTTGCCGACCGCCCGAATATTCCAACAAGCTTTGCAAGCGACCACAATTCAATGTCAATAGGTATGATTGACATTGCGCTAAAAAAGAAAGTGAATAAAGCTGCCTTTGTAGGTGAGATAGCTTTTGGCCCGAGAGGTCAGTTCGAATCAATCCCTAATGGTTTGGGTGGCGATTCATACCACGTACAAAACTTATATGTATCTTATGATGTAGTTGATAAACTTACATTAACAGCTGGTTACATGTCAACCTTTGTAGGTTATGAGGTAATTAGCCCTGTAGGTAACTTCAATTACTCAACTTCATACCTATTCACCAATGGTCCGTTCCAGAACGCAGGTTTCAAAGCGCAGTATACTTTCTCAGATAAAGCAAGCCTGATGGCCGGTATATTTAATGATACCTGGAACTACCACCGCTCAGTGAGCCGGTTAAATACTTTTGGTGCGCAGTTGTTTGTATCGCCTGTTAGCGGTTGGACTGCTTACGTAAATTTATTGACTGGTAGCTACTCTGGTACTGAGATAGATTTGACTACTGCTTACCAGGTTACTGATGCCTTTAAATTAGGTTTAAACGCTGCTACTTTCTCTGCACCTAATGACGGTGGTGGTTTCTCTGGCGTAGCGCTATATCCTCAATACGCAGTATCAAGCGCAGTTACTTTGGGTTTAAGAGGCGAGTATTTTAAAACTAAAGAAAACACCGCATTTCTTTACGGTCCTGTAGCAGGTGAATCAGTAACTGCATTTACTTTAACTGCAAACATTAAAGCTGGTCCGCTCACTTTCATTCCAGAAGTTAGGTTAGACAATAACTCTTACGAAGGTTTTGTAGATGCTGACGATGTACAACGCGGCTTCCTGAAAAAAGGTGGCGCAGGTTCTAAAAACGCAAGCCAGTTTGTATTGGCAGCTGTGTACGCTTTCTAAAAACTGTAAATATTTTAGTTGATTTTTTATGAAGAGCCGTCACCCGCAACGTGGCGGCTTTTTTATATTTACAATATGAAAAAATTGTCGCTCTTACTTTTTGCAACCTTGCTGGTAGTTGTAAACGCCCGTGGCCAGGTGCAGCAAACCGATTCGCTCGCTTTTGATGAAAACAATAAATACATCTATTACCAGGTGGTAGACCAGCCTGGCCTTGCTGCTGATACACTTTACCAGCGGGCGGTGTATTTTCTTAAGGAAGCGTACCCTGCCACTCAATTGAAGTTAAAGAAGCAGGATAATAAAAAAGGCGTTTTAACGGGAGCGGGCGGTATTATGGTATCAAGAAAGGCGCTGGTATCAAAGCACGATGATGGCAGAATAAGCTATAACGTAACTATCGAAGTGAAGGATGGTAAATACCGTTACTGGCTCACTGATTTTGTTTTGACGCCTTATGCGCGCGACCGCTATACTAATTATGTGCCTGTAAGCGGAAAGGATGTGCCATTGGAACATGCCTTACGGCAAATTGGACAAAAGGATCTGGATGACTACCTGGCGCAGATATTGGCAAAAAGCAGGACTATCGGTAATAAGTTGAAAGATTACATGACAGGTGCTGTAAAACCGGCAAATGCAGAGAAAGCGAAGAAAAAAGAGACAAAACCGCTGCCGGTGATAAAAAAAGATTGGTAGCAGATATTGAATTTGTTTAAGAAGCCGGCTTAGTCCGGCTTTTTTTATGGAAAAGTGTTAACAAATGCATCCATAATTTAACAACGAAATAAAATTCCGCATTGAAAATTATAAATAAAATAAAAGTTTGTTATATGTTCAATAAACAAAACTATATTTTGTAATATAGCATTATAATTAAAACATAATTCTGATTATATGCTTATCACCAAATTAAATTTGTACAAGAGCGAGTGGCTCGATCTTGTATTCAGCAATCGCAATACCAGTTATGGCGCTTATGAGCTGCGACGTACCTACAGTACAAATATGCTAAAATCCATGGGAATTACATTCACTGCGGTGGCAGCGGGCATATTTTTTTATTCTGTATTTAATAACAATGGTAATGAACCTACGGAGAGATATATTCCGCCTGCTGTTACCGATTCTATTGTAGTTGAGTTAAAAGATATGCGTAAAAAGGAAGAGCCTATTATTGATGTGACTCCAGAAAGTAAAGCTGCGCCTAAACCACAAAAGCAGATAGAGCAGCCCAAGATGAAGCAGGATGTAATACCCACCCATGTTACAACAGATGAATCGAAAGCTATTGACCCTGTTAAAACCAAAGACTTGACCGGCGTAATTGCTTCTACTCAATTTGAAGGCGATGATAAGGGTGATAACCTGCCGCCTACTACTCCTGCGGGCGTACCCGGTGGTCAGGGCGGTGGCGACGGAAATGGTGAGGGTACGGACGACGGAGGCGTGCATACCACCATCGGCCTTAGTGAAATGCCAATGCCCGACGGCGGTATGGAAGGATGGAATAAGTTTCTGAACCGTAATATGCGCTTTCCAGCACTCGCGTTGGAGCAAGGCGTGAATGGCAGGGTGTTCATTAGTTTTATTATAGAAAAGGATGGAAGCCTTACCGATATAAAGGTTGAACGTAAGGCAGGCTATGGCTTTGATGAGGAAGCCATTAGGGTGCTTAAAAAAGCCAAGCCATGGAAACCAGGTATGCAAAACGGTAAGCCGGTACGTGTTCGTTATACTATACCTATCAGTTTTACTATTACACAATAATATACCCTAAACCTGTAATATGAGCCGGTATGCGTCCAATAGTGGTGCAGCCGGCTACTTTGTTTTATGCACATCCATAAGGTTGATAAATGAGTGAGTTAAGTATTTCATGCTTTCGGTGGTTTTTTCTAATTTTGCGCATCCTTTCAACATAATTATATAACATTGGACAACCAGGAGTTAACTACCGTTGATACCGCCAAAGATCTTGGCCTGCTTCCCGAAGAGTTTGAGCGTATAAAAGAGATATTGGGCCGCGTGCCTAATTTTACTGAATTATCCATTTTCTCGGTAATGTGGAGCGAGCACTGCTCATACAAAAATTCCATTAAATGGCTTAAAACCCTTCCGCGCGACAGCGACCGTATGCTGGCCAAAGCAGGGGAGGAGAATGCCGGCCTTGTTGACCTTGGTGACGGCATTGGCTGCGCTTTCAAGATAGAATCACATAACCACCCTTCTGCATTAGAGCCTTACCAGGGTGCCGCTACTGGTGTTGGTGGTATAAACCGCGATATATTTACAATGGGCGCGCGCCCGATTGCACAGCTTAACTCACTGCGATTTGGCGACATCAATCTCGATAAAACCAAATGGTTAATAAAAGGCGTTGTAAAAGGCATCAGCCACTACGGTAATGCCTTTGGTATTCCAACTGTTGGTGGTGAGCTGTTTTTTGACGAATGCTACAACATCAACCCGTTGGTTAACGCTATGTCGGCCGGTATAGTAAAAGCCGGTGAAACGGTATCAGCCACTTCATACGGTGTGGGCAACCCTGTTTACATTGTAGGTTCTGCAACTGGCAAGGATGGTATACATGGTGCAGCATTTGCATCAAAAGATATTACAGAAGACTCCGTAAACGACTTGCCAGCTGTACAGGTAGGCGACCCGTTCCAGGAAAAACTTTTGCTGGAGGCTACGCTTGAGGTGATTAAAACCGGCGCCGTAGTTGGTATGCAGGATATGGGTGCCGCAGGCATCATCTGCTCTAACTCCGAAATGTCTGCCAAAGGTGAGCACGGTATGCGTATCAATCTAGACGCGGTGCCAACCCGCCAGGAAAACATGAAGCCTTTTGAGATATTGCTGTCAGAGTCGCAGGAGCGTATGCTGATTGTAGTGCATAAAGGCCGCGAAAAAGAAGTAGAAGAGATTTTTGATAAATGGGACCTGAACTGTGCCGTTATTGGTGAAGTGACCGATACCAAACGCCTGGAATATTTTATGAATGGCGAACTGGTAGCCGATGTGCCTGCTGATGACTTAGTGCTTGGTGGCGGTGCGCCGGTTTACGAGCGCGAATACCGCGAGCCAGCTTACTACGCCGAAAATCAGAAATTTAAAATAGAAGATGTTGCCGAGCCTGAAGACTTGGTTGCTGTAGCCGAGCATTTGCTGGGTCATCCTAACATCGCTTCTAAACGTTGGGTAACTGACCAGTACGACTCAATGGTGGGTGTATCAACCATGACCACCAATCGTCCGAGCGATGCTGCAGTTGTTGCTGTACGCGATACCGAAAAAGCTATTGTGCTTACGGTTGATTGTAACTCGCGCTATGTATATGCCGACCCTCAAAAAGGTTGCGCTATAGCCGTTGCCGAAGCTGCGCGTAATATTACCTGCGCCGGCGGAGACCCTGTAGCCATTACCAACTGTTTAAACTTCGGTAATCCTTACGTGCCTGAAGTTTATTGGCAGTTTGTAAGCGCTATTAAAGGTATGGGCGAAGCCTGCCGTAAGTTTGAAACGCCGGTAACAGGTGGTAACGTTAGTTTTTATAACCAGTCGTCAGACGAGGGGCCGGTATTCCCGACACCAACTATCGGTATGCTGGGTGTAATGGACAACATTGATAACATCATGACGCTTGACTTTAAACAGCCAGGCGACTTCATATACCTTATTGGCGAATCGGTAAACGATATTGCTTCATCACAATACCTGGCATCATGGCACAAAATATCTGCTTCGCCTGCTCCGTATTTCGATATTGATAAAGAGTACGCGACTCATCAGGTAATAAAAGAACTCATTAAGAGCAAAGTTATACAGTCTGCACATGACGTTGCCGATGGTGGTTTATACGTTGCCCTTTCAGAGGCCTCTATGCCGAATGGCTTAGGTTTTGACATTGCTACCGAAAGCGGTATCCGTAAGGATGCCTTCCTGTTTGGCGAAGCACAAGGCCGTATTGTAGTGTCTGTAGCACCTGCGGATCAGGACAGGTTCGTGGAGATGCTGGCGGCAAGCGAAACAGAATTTACCTTGTTAGGAACGGTAACCGATGGTTATTTTCACGTAGACGAGCAACTGTTTGGCCATGTAACCGATGTGAAGCTGTTGTTTGACAACGTGCTGCACGTTGCCCTGGGCGAGTAATTATAAAAAACAATCGTCATTGCGAGGAACGAAGCAATCCACACTCATATATTTTTAATATAGAGATGAGAGACTGCTTCGTTCCTCACAATGATGACACAAACTACATATGCTAAAGCTTAACCGCATACATCATATAGCAATTATTTGTTCTGATTACGAACAGTCCAAACGCTTTTATACCGAAGTGCTTGGTATGGAGGTAATGGCGGAGGTGTATCGCGAAGCAAGGCAATCATATAAGCTCGATCTGGCGGTTGCAGGACTGTACCAGATTGAGCTTTTTTCTTTTCCCAAACCCCCTCCGAGACCATCACGCCCGGAAGCGGCAGGTTTACGCCATTTAGCTTTTGAGGTTGATGATATAGATGTAGCCATTACCCATGTAAACAGTTTCGGCGTGGATGCAGAACCGGTTCGTATAGATGAATTTACGGGCAAACGCTTTACCTTTCTGTCTGACCCAGACGGCTTACCAATAGAGCTTTACGAGAAATAATGTCGGTTTTCCGCTTTAAGCAGTTCAGTGTTGATCAGTCCGGCTGTGCCATGAAGATCAATACCGACGGTGTATTGTTAGGAGCGCTGGCTGAAGCCAAAAGTCCGGGCCGAATACTCGATATAGGCACCGGTACAGGTGTAATAGCACTCATGCTGGCGCAGCGTTATGCAAATGCACGCATAGATGCGGTGGAGATAGACAATGTAGCAGCAGCAACGGCGCAACGCAATTTTAGCGAATCACCTTTCAGCGACAGGCTTTCAGTTTACGATCAACACTTTGCCCAATTTCTTGCTGACAACATAGGTAACAGGTACGATCTCATCGTATCTAATCCACCATTTTATTTAGACGCACTTACATCGCCGGAGGACAGTGTAAATCAGGCAAAACATGCTGACCGCGACTTCTTTTCCGGGCTCATCAACGCTATAGCCAAACACCTGAGCACTGACGGAACTTGCTGGCTGGTGCTGCCATTAAACACTGCTGAATTTGTGAAAGCATTACTGGCCGCTAACCGAATGTATTTGCAGAAAGTTATCGCTATAAAATCATTTACTGACAGTGAGCCGCATCGTGAAATGTTGATAATTGGAAGGAGGGCAGAGGCTTCTTTCAATCAGGACTTTGTGATATATAGTGCGCCAAAAGTTTATAGCGAACAATACATTGCCGCGTTGAAAGATTTCTTTATTGTGTTTTAATTGCTTTGTTTTGACGCATGACAAGTATTGGCCTGATATCAGACACTCATAACTACTTAGACGATGCCATATTTAGACATTTTGAACCATGCGACGAGATATGGCATGCGGGCGATATCGGCAACTTGCAACTGGCTGATCAGCTGGCGGCATTTAAGCCGTTCAAGGCAGTATATGGTAATATAGACGGAGCCGACATCAGGCGTGTTTATCCCGAAAACTTGCGCTTTAAATGTGAAGCCGTAGATGTTTGGATGACGCATATCGGCGGTTACCCTGGTAAGTATCACCCCGCCATCCGGAACGAAATTTATACTAATCCACCGGAATTATTTATCTGCGGTCACTCGCATATTTTAAAGGTGATGTTTGATGAGAGGATTAAATGCCTGCACCTTAATCCCGGTGCTGCCGGTAAACAAGGATGGCATAAGGTGCGTACGCTAATGCGCTTTAATATGGATGGAGATAGGGTGAAGGATTTGCAGGTGATTGAGTTAAACGGCAGGTGAATGCTTGGTTAGTGATTGAGTAAGTAGTTGTCTCAATTGACTAAGTGTTTGATTTACTCACCACTCACTATTCACTCACTAACTGCTCACATCAAATTCACCTTCGCGTTCTCTGCCTCAAATACTGTATCGATAAGCAAATTGGGTTGTTTGTAAGCGGCAACAGCCAACTGGTCGCAGCGCTCGTTTTCCGGATGACCGGCATGGCCTTTTACCCACACCATTTTTATTTTATGGAGCTTGCTGATTTCAAGATAGCGCAGCCAAAGGTCTTTATTCTTTTTGTCCTTAAAGCCTTTTTGCAGCCAGCCATATACCCACCGCTTTTCTATAGCGTCAATCACGTATTTAGAGTCGGAGTAGAGTACAACTTCCTGGTTAGGGTTTTTAAGCGCCTCAAGGCCTTTAATAACGGCCAGCAGCTCCATGCGGTTATTAGTAGTTTTACGATACCCGGCAGATAGCTCTTTGTAGTGCTGACCGGCACGCAGGATAACGCCGTAACCACCAGGACCGGGATTCCCGCTTGATGCCCCATCAGTAAAAAGCTCAATAACCATGCGGCAAAGGTATCAGAAATATTAAAAAAGCTTTGCAATTAAAGAGGAGATTTCTATTTTTGCACACCAAACAAAAACACGGTAGGTATAGCTCAGTTGGTTAGAGCATCAGATTGTGGTTCTGAGGGTCGTCGGTTCGAGCCCGATTACTTACCCGGAGAAGGGATTCGCAAGTTGCGAGTCCCTTTTTTATTACCTTTACTTTTCTTATCTAAAATTAATATGTTAGGAGAGGGTTTAACGCTTAATACTTGTTTAGATATTTTATTTGGCGTAAGTATAGGGGACGCTCTCGGTGTTCCATTCGAATTTAATAGTAGGCAGGAGATTTCACTAAACGCGGTTAATGATATGAGGGGGTATGGCAGCCATAACAAACCACCTGGCACATTTTCTGATGATAGCTCATTAACCTTTTGTTTAGCTGAAGCAATAGCGTCGGGATTTGATATTGATAAAGTAGCTGCAAATTTTGTTAAATGGCGATACCATAATTATTGGACAGCAACGAATGAAGTGTTTGATGTTGGAATAACAACGCAGCGCGCCATAGATCGATTGGTTAAAGGCACTCGTCCAGATTTGGCTGGGGATTTTGAGGTTTACAGTAATGGAAACGGTTCAATAATGAGGATACTTCCATTGTTAATACATATTCATAAAAAAGCAATTAGCGAACGGTATCATATCACAAGAAAAATTTCTTCAATTACTCATGGACACATTCGATCAGCCATCGCTTGTTTTTATTATTTAGAGTTTGCTTTAGGTTTGATTCAAGGGATCAATAAATATAAAATTTATAAAAACTTACAATCCGTAATCCCACAATTTTTAGATTCCATTTCTATTAATCCTGACGAGAAAAATATATTCCATCGTCTATTAATAGATGAAATATACTTAGTGGATGAAAAGGAAATAAAAAGTAGCGGTTATGTCGTCCATACTCTTGAAGCAAGTATTTGGTGTGTGTTAACCACTGAAAATTTTAGAGATGCAGTCCTCAAAGCTATCAATTTGGGTGAAGATACTGATACAACTGGAGCCGTTACGGGTGGGTTAGCTGCATTACTGTATGGACACAAAACCATTCCGGAAGACTGGCTTACCCAACTGGCAAGAAAATCAGATATAGAAGATCTTGCATTGAGAATGTCACAGGTTATAAATTAGCTGTATTCTGTATTCCAACAATAGATTGATTCAAAATTAGTCCCACGAATGGTTGCCTTATAATTGTGCAAATGTTTGTAAATCAATGATAGATGGGTTCGGTATTTGGGCCTTTCATGACCCATAAACCTCTTAGGGAACTAAAGGGTTTTTATTGCTAAAAGCCTCAATTTCTTAGGAAACTAAGGGGCTTTTAATGCTAAAAGCCTCAATTTCGAATCAATAACGTGTGCTATTAATTCTGTTCATTTGTAATTTTTTTCTTTTTGACTCCTTTGAATTATTTAATCAACTTTCGCTTTCCATCTGACTCACTTTCGCGCAGTTTGATGGACTACGTTCTGACTTGGTTAGCTGATTTAATAAATTAACCGGATCAGGCATTAGCCCGCGTTACCAACGCAGTGATAGCTAATCAACGTCATTTTTAATCATATCAGTGAAGTCAAGGCTCAAAATCTGAATAGATGACCATGTGTCCATTAGCGGTAAGGGTTCTGTAAACAGCTATTGGTAGTGCGGTAGCGGATAAAGGCGTTACGGGTTGACTTGCATAAGCGGTGGTTGGAATATTTGAAAAATCTTAAAAATATTTTTACTGCGCAAAAAGACTGCGCACTCGGTTTCAACCTTTGTACCGTTGCAAGCGTGCGTTGCCATTAAAGAGGGGCAATGGTGTGCTCAAGTCAGCAAAATATTTATCTTTCAATCTAAAACGATGTTACTTACTATAACCACTACGCATACTCCTGCAGATGATTTGAGCTATCTGCTGCATAAGCATCCGGCTAAGATCCAGTCGGTCGATCTGTCTGCCGGAAAGGCACATATCTTCTACCCGGAGGTAAGTGCAGAGAAATGTACTGCCGCCTTATTGCTCGACATTGACCCGGTTGCATTGGTGCGAAGCGCGGGTCCGCAGGGTAACGATTTCGCGTTAGAACAATATGTAAACGACCGTCCTTACGTATGCAGTTCGTTTATGAGTGCCGCTATTGCCAAAGCATATGCGTCAGCATTAAATGGCCACTGCAAGGATAAACCGGAACTGGTTGATGTAGCTATGCCTTTTGTGGTCAGACTTTCCGTTTTGCCGGTACGCGGCGGAGACACTCTTTTAAGATCTTTATTCGAGCCGCTGGGTTATGCTGTCAACGCAACGCAGCATCAACTTGACCCGGCTTTTCCGGAATGGGGCATTAGTAGATACTTTACAGTCGAGCTCAGAAATCAGATCACCTTGCAGCAATTGCTGTCGCATCTGTATGTACTCATTCCGGTTTGCGATAACGACAAACACTACTGGGTATCCAAAGATGAGATTGAAAAGCTGTTAAGCAAAGGCAAAGGGTGGTTGGATGAGCATCCTGCAAAAGAGTTGATCGTTCGCCGTTACCTTAAAAATCAGCATTCGCTGGCTAATAAAGCTTTAGAAGTTCTATTCAGTAAAGAAGCGACCGATAAAGAGGTAGAAGAAGCGGTAATAGGAAACGAAACTAGCTTGGAAACGGAAACACCCAAACTGCGCATTCATGACCAACGCCTGCAAGCGGCGCTAAATGAGTTGCTGTCTGCCGGTGTTAAATCTGTAGCCGATTTAGGGTGCGGAGAGGGTAGGTTATTAAAGCTTTTACTGGGTGAGAAGCAGTTTGAAAGAATACTGGGCATGGATGTGAGCTATCGCTCATTAGAAATAGCCAAAGAACGCCTGAAGCTCGATCGCTTGCCTGAAAAACAACGCCAAAGAATTCAACTGATACAGGGTTCATTAACTTATCGTGATAAACGGCTGCAAGGCTTCAACGGCGCAGCATTAGTAGAAGTGATCGAACACCTGGATGAATCGCGTTTAGCCGCATTAGAACGTTCAGTTTTCGAGTACGCAAAACCCGAGATGATCGTGGTAACTACGCCTAATGCAGAGTATAACGTAAAGTTTGAAAATTTTGAAGAAGGCAAAATGCGCCATGCCGACCACCGCTTTGAATGGACACGAAGAGAATTTGAAGCCTGGGCAACGGGTTTATCGGTCCGTTTTGGTTACGATGTGATTTTTAAACCTGTTGGCGATGTCGATGCGGAAGTGGGTGCCTTAAGCCAGATGGCCGTATTCAGTCGGGCGTCAAAAAGTGCAGAACAATTGATGTAATCTTTAGAATCAAAACAATGTTAAACAACAAAAACATACAGATACCGGAATTATCATTAGTCGTATTGATCGGTGCAACCGGCTCTGGTAAATCATCATTTGCCAGCAAACATTTCAAGGCTACCGAGATCGTGTCTTCAGATGTTTGCCGCAGCATAGTAAGTGATGACGAAAATAATCAGGCCGCATCTGCCGATGCCTTTGCGCTGGCCAGATACATAACCAGCATGCGTTTGAAGAACGGTTTACTGACCGTAATAGATGCGACCAATGTACAGGAGGAAGCTCGCAAAGACTGGATACATCTGGCCCGCGAATATCATTGCCTGCCGGTGGCAATCATTTTGAATATGCCTGAGAAAGTTTGCGCACAGCGCAATGCATTACGTCAAGATCGAAACTTTGGTGCTCACGTAATTCCGCAGCACATTTCACAGTTGAAACGTAGTTTTAAAAAACTGAAGTATGAAGGCTTCCGACATATTATCGAATTGCGTTCGCCCGAGGAAGTTGATTCCATAACCGACATTACCCGCGATCCGCTTTATAATAATAAAAAGAATGAAGCCGGGCCAATGGATATCATTGGCGACGTGCATGGATGCTATGATGAGTTGACAGAATTGTTAGCAAAACTTGGCTATACAAATACTACCGGCACATGGGTACACCCTGAAGGCAGAAAAGCTGTTTTTGTTGGCGATTTGGTTGACCGCGGCCCTAAAACGCCTGAGGTGCTGAAACTGGTGATGTCAATGATCACATCGGGCAACGCGTATTGCGTACCGGGCAACCACGACATAAAATTGATGCGTTGGTTGAATGGCAAAAATGTTCAGGCCAGGCATGGATTGCAGGAATCGATAGATCAATTGAATCTGGAAACACCTGAATTCAGGGAAGCAGTAAGGAAGTTTATAGATAGCCTGATTAGTCATTATGTTTTTGACGATGGTAAGCTGGTAGTATCTCATGCGGGTTTAAAGGAGAGCATGCAGGGACGCGGCTCGGGCGCTGTTCGTGAGTTTTGCTTGTACGGTGAAACAACTGGTGAGATAGATGAGTTCGGTTTGCCGGTTCGTTTAAACTGGGCAGCCGAGTATAAAGGTAAAGCGATGGTAGTTTATGGCCATACGCCAGTACCACAGGCACAGTGGCTAAACAATACCATTGATATTGATACCGGCTGTGTATTTGGGGGATCGTTAACGGCTTTGCGTTATCCCGAGCGGGAACTGGTTTCCGTTAAAGCGGCAAAAGTATATTGTGAGCCGGTAAGGCCTTTGAATCATGGTCATCAGGCAACCGGGAAATTAACCATCCAGCAGCAAAGTGATGATGTGCTTGATATTGCTGACTTTACCGGGAAACAGATCGTGGAAACGCGATTGGGCAATAATATTACTATTCGCGAGGAAAACGCAATTGCAGCATTGGAAGTGATGAGTCGTTTTGCGGTAAACCCCAAGTGGTTGATCTATCTGCCACCAACTATGAGCCCATCAAAAACGAGTATACTCGACGATTACCTGGAATTCCCAACCGAAGCGTTTGAATATTACAAAACTGCGGGTGTCAATCGTGTGGTATGCCAGGAAAAGCACATGGGATCGAGAGCGGTAGTAATCGTCGGCAAAAACGAGGGAGCCATCAGTAAGGCATTTGGCATCACCGGCGAAGGAATCGGAACAATTTATACCCGTACCGGCAGGGCCTTCTTTAACGATAAGGAAACGGAGCAGGCTTTATTGAATAGATTAAATACGGCACTGGATAAGTCGGGCTTTTATGAAAAGTTTAACACCGATTGGGTCTGCCTGGACGCGGAGCTAATGCCATGGAGTGCTAAAGCTCAGGCTTTATTGCAAACGCAGTACGCATCGGTTGGGAATGCGGCCACCCATGCTTTAAATGATGTAAAAGCAGCGTTGAAACAACTAATACAAAGAGACGCCAATGGAGCGGCTTTGTTAACAGAATACCGTGAAAGGGCACAGGAAGCAGAACAATTTATCGCTGCTTACCAGCAATACTGCTGGCCGGTAAGTGGCCTTGACGATTATAAGCTGGCGCCGTTCCATATCCTTGCATCTGAAGGAAAGCTTTGGACAAGCGAGAACCACGAATGGCACATGGAGGAGATAAGAAATATCTGCTCAGGTGACCCGGCCATACTGTTGGCAACGCCATACAAGGTAGTCGACCTGGATAACGAAACCAGCATGGAAGACGCAACCTCCTGGTGGTTGGAATTAACTGGTAAAGGCGGCGAGGGCATGGTGGTGAAACCTTACAACTTCATCGAAAAAGATGGAAAGGGACTAATTCAACCGGCTATAAAGATCAGGGGGCGAGAATATCTGCGCATTATCTACGGCCCGGAGTATACGGCACCCGATAACATGGTACGCCTTAAACAACGTGGATTGAATGCCAAGCGCGGTATGGCCATGCGCGAGTTTGCGCTTGGTATTGAAGGACTGCAGCGTTTTACTGAAAAGGAGCCTTTGAGACGCGTACACCAGTGTGTATTTGGTGTGCTGGCTTTGGAAAGTGAGCCAGTTGACCCACGATTATAGAATGAAACGAACATGAAAGAAACTATCCAGCAAAAGCTGCTCGAACTGGAGCGGCTTGAAAATATAAAAATACTCTACGCTTGCGAATCAGGCAGTCGTGCCTGGGGCTTTGCTTCACAGGATAGCGACTTTGATGTTCGTTTCATTTATACCCGAAATGTTGACCATTACCTCAGTATAACCGATTCAACAGATGTGCTTGGCTTGCCCGTTAACGAAGTGCTTGACATTGGCGGCTGGGATATCAAGAAGGCGCTTAAACTATTCCTGAAATCTAATGCGCCGTTGTATGAGTGGCTGCAGTCGCCGATCATTTATAGCCAGGATGTGGCTTTTGTTACGGAGCTTAAAAGCCTGATGCTGGAATATTTTTCACCAAAGTCCGCCGCTAATCATTATCTATCAATGGCAAACAATACGCTCCGCGATGATCTTCAAGTGGAACATGTGAAGCTAAAGCGCTACTTTTATGCTTTACGCCCGGCCCTGGCCTGCCTGTGGATCATAGAAAAGCAAAGCGTACCACCGATGGAGTTCGAGCCGCTTCGTGCGACAATAAGCGATGAAGTGATACAAACCCATATCGACAAATTGTTAGACAGGAAAAAGGATGCTAACGAAAAAACCTTTATAGAGCCCGTTATGGAGCTAAATTATTGGCTAAGTGAAATATTGCAATACTGCAAAGAAAAGTTGTCGCTATTACCATCCGTTAGAAAAGATACTTTACAACTGGATGCTGTTTTTAGAAAATACCTGATGCCATGACATTTGAGGAACTAAAAAAATATAAAGAACTGGTTTTGCTGGATTGTATCAGTGGTAGCACTGCTTACAATCTGAATGTTAAAGGATCAGACGTGGATAAGAAAGGCGTTTTTATCATGCCTCAAAATAAGTTGTACGGATTTGAGCGCCAGGAACAAATAGCTAACAATACAAATGATGAAGTGTATTTTGAAATCGGCCGCTTTTTGGAGTTATTAACCACGAACAATCCTAATATCCTCGAAATGCTGGCCACACCCAATGAGTTTGTGCTATATCGCCACCCGGTAATCGATTTGATCAGACCGGAAGATTTCCTGTCAAAGCTTTGTTTGGACACCTTTGCCGGATATGCACAAACACAAATAAAAAAAGCACGTGGCCTAAACAAGAAGATCAATAAACCTCTCCATGCTCAAAAAAAGTCGGTGCTGGATTTTTGTTATGTGATTTACAATAATGGCAGCATTTCCCTCACAGATTGGCTAAAGGAAAACAATTATAACCAAAATGAATGCGGCTTGACAAGCGTAGATAATTTTCGAAGC
>JAYRLR010000013.1:0-3401 GCA_041905165.1 Mucilaginibacter sp. | reverse complement strand
ACATGATTTCAAAAGGCTTTTTAAAATTTAAATTAGCTTAAATTATTGGTTGTTTGCGGGAATCTGCAAGTGGCTCATAAATTTGAAATTTATGCTATTATTATACTTTTATTATGCTTTTGATTTAAAATTACATTTAAATTTTAATCAACCATATTTTACAAAGGGGATAAAATGAAAAGACGAGAGTTCTTAAAAGGTGCTGCGGCGGTAAGCGCGATCACGGCTACTAACTCAAGCGCGATTGATATCGTTAGCAATAGTCTAATGACCGATAGCGGCGGTGAAATGACCGCTTCACACTTTGGAGCTTTTAAGGCGCTAGCCAAAAACGGTCGTTTTGAAGGTAAAACGGATGCATCCGAGATTGATTTCTTTCCCGTTAGTCTAACCGAAGGCGTAGTGGCTCGCACATATGATCAAACTCGCGTAGCACGTCCAAGCGTGCGAAAAGGCTATCTTGAAAAGGGCTGGCAAAGCGACAAATCAATGCGCGGTAAAGACGAGTGGGTGGAAGTAAGCTGGGATGAAGCCTTTAAGCTTGTAGCAGACGAGTTAAAACGCATATATAAAGAATACGGCGGCAGTTCTATTTACGGCGGAAGCTACGGCTGGTATAGCGTAGGTAACGTAAATAACCCGCAAACACTGCTCGGTCGTATGCTAAACGTGCTTGGCGGATACACTACTCGTACGCTAAATTACTCTCAACACGCCATAAGTGCGATTACTCCGCACGTAGCCGGTGCCGATGAGGGCAATTCTCTAGTAACGGCTTGGCCGGTAATTCTAAAAAACACCGAAGTCGTAGTTATTTGGGGCGCAGATCCGATAAATACGAATCAAATAGCTTGGGGCGTGCCTGATCACGAAAGCTACATTTACTTTAGAAAACTAAAAGAGCAGATGAAAAAACGCGGAGTAAGAGTCATCGTAATAGATCCCGTGAAAAATAATACGGCAGTGTATTTAGATGCCAAACACATAGAAGTAAATCCGACAACCGACGTGGCTATGATGATGGCGATATGCTATGAGATGATGAAAAACGGCACGGCGGATGAAAATTTCTTGAAAAAATATACAAGCGGCGCGGAAGAATTTAAAGCCTATTTAAAGGGAGAAGCCGAAGATAAAGTCGTAAAAGATGCGACTTGGGCGAGTAAAATTTGCGGCGTGAGCGAAAAAGAGATCAAAGAGCTTGCAAAGCTGTTCGGTTCTAAAAGAACGATGTTAATGGGCGGCTGGGGTCCGCAAAGGGCTCACCACGGAGAGCAATTCCACTGGATGATGATTACGCTAGCGGCATTTATCGGTCAGATCGGGCTTCCCGGCGGAGGATACGGCTTTGGTTATCACTACTCGGACGGCGGCTGCCCGAGCCCTGCGGCGCCTATCGGTAGCGCACTTGCGCTTTCAAGCGGAAAGGCAAGCACATCAACCGCGTTTCCGGGTCTTGGAGCCATCGGTATCGTACCTAGCGCAGAAGGTGAATGGAAAACGCGTACAAACCTTGCAATCCCTGTTTCTCGCATAGTAGATTGTATTAATAATCCGGGTAAAGAGATAGACTTTAACTGTAAAAAAATAACCTATCCGACGATAAAAATGGCTTACTGGGCAGGCGGAAATCCGTTCCATCACCATCCCGATACAAATTTAATGGCAAAAACGTTTGAAAAGCTTGATACCTTTATCGTGCAAGAGTGCTTCTGGACGGCAAGTGCAAGAATGGCAGATATCGTACTTCCAGCCGCAACGGAACAAGAAAGAAATGATATAACCAAATCACACACTAATAAATTTATCATCGCTATGCATAAAATCGCCGAGCCTTACGGGGAAGCAAAGACGGATTATGAAATTTATAGCGGAATTTTAAAACAATTCGGTGAAAAAGAGGTTATGGCATTTACCGAAGGTAGAACCGATATGGACTGGATTAAATTCTTCTATGAAAATTCAAAGAAAAAAGGCGATGAAGCTAAGCTAAACATGCCAAGCTTTGATGAATTTTGGAAAAAAGGCTTTGTGGAATTCAAGATCCCAAAACACGCCTATGAATACGTAAGTATGGCTGAATTTAGAAAAAATCCTATCACAAATCGCCTAGGCACGCCGTCAGGCAGGCTTGAAATCGTATCTAAAAAGATCGCAAAAGCGATGTATGACGACTGTCCAAAACATCCGACTTGGATGGAGCCGATGGAATGGCTTGGAAATAAAACAGATAAATATCCGCTAAATATAGTTACTCCACACCCTAAATATCGCCTTCACAGCCAATTAAATAACACTTGGCTAAGAAATCTTGAAGAGGTACAGGGTCGTGAGCCGATATGGATCCACCCGGATGACGCCAAAGAAAGAAATTTAAAGAGCGGCGACGTAGCTAGGGTGTTTAATGGACGCGGCGAAACGCTTGCCGGCGTAATCGTAACCCAATATGTCAAAAAGGGCGTAGTGCGAATGCAAGAAGGCGGCTGGTGGGATCCGCAAAACGGGGTATGTGCTCACGGTAACGTAAATACGCTAATACCAAACGAACCGACGTCTAAACTAGCGTGCGGCAATCAGGCCACCGCACTCGTACAGATAGAAAAATTTGAAGGCGAACTGCCTCAAATAACCGTATTCTCACAGCCTAAATTTACAAAAAAGGGTTAAAAATGAAACGAATTTTAGCTAGTTTATTCGCAGGCGTCGCACTCTTTGGTGCCGATCTTTACGTAGGGGAGGACACTCCCTTGCTAGATAAAATAGGCGGAAAGCAAGTCGCCCAATTAAGCGTAGGCGCGAAATTAAAACAAATTTCAGCCAAAGGCGAGTGGGTGCAAGTCGAATACGCAGGCTATGCCCCGCAAGATAGCACGATCGCTTACGGTCGCCTAGGAGTGCTTGAAAAAGACGCCGAAGTCCAAAACGAAAAATCGTTTAAGGTGATCAAAAAAGTCAAAGATGATTACGACAATGAATGGACAAACGTCGCTCTTAAGGGCTTTATCAAAAAGAGCGCTTTACGCACGGATATAAATCAAATTTATGCAGCAGGAGAAGAGCTATACCAAACGCGATGCGGCGGTTGTCACGCACTGCACGGACACGATGAATTTGGCGCTAACGTCTGGCCTAGCGTAGTGGATTCTATGGCTGCGCAAGCCGCACTTGAGCCAAACGAAAAGGCGGTTTTAGTTAGATTTTTACAAAGCAAAGCTCCGACGGAATAAAAATAATTTTGGAAGCTATTAAATGGCTTCCAAAATTTTAATTCAACGAGCCACTTGCAAATTCAATCCCCACCAAGTAGCTAATTTTTCATTGTAGCTATTTTTTACTTTAAAAAAATCATTCTCATTTTGCTTTCGCGTTGTTTTGCTCTAATTAACTCAATTTTCTTAAAA
>JAYRLR010000012.1:0-3732 GCA_041905165.1 Mucilaginibacter sp. | reverse complement strand
AATGACTGGTGATGGTGTAAATGATGCACCTGCACTGGCACAGGCAGATGTGGGCATTGCCGTGGGTTCCGGTACGGACGTGGCTGCCGAAACAGCGGATATCATATTGGTGGACAGCGACCCGAGGGATGTGGTCAAACTGATTGACTTCGGCAAACTTACCTACAAAAAGATGGTACAGAACCTGATATGGGCGGTTGGCTACAACGTAGTGGCAATACCGCTTGCGGCGGGCGTACTCTATCCGAATTTTATTCTAAGTCCCGCTATGGGTGCTGTGCTGATGAGTGTAAGCACCATTGTAGTGGCTATTAACGCAAGTTTTTTAAAAATCAAAAAATAAATAAAAATGAAAAATCTAACATTATCAATCATTGCTGTTATCATGGCATTTGTAACAGTATCATGCAATCAGGCATCCAACAAAAACGAGCAGTCTTCAAATGATACTGCTGTTGTATCACAAGAACAGCCAGTTTCCCAACCAAAAGAGGATGATACGGTAGCTGCGCCCGCTGTGAGCGAAACACCGAGCGGTCAGGAAGCAAAAGCAACAGGAAAAGAAGAGGCAAAAAACTTTTCTATTGCGCCCATAGTTACCGATTATCTGTCCTTAAAGAACGCCCTTGTTTCGGACGATGACAAAGCGGCCGCCAGTTCAGGTAAAAAGCTGTTAGCTACCCTGAATAAAGTGGACATGAAAGCCGTTCCTGCCGATAAGCACAAAAAGTACATGGACATAGCGGACGATGCAAAAGAACATGCGGAACATATCAACGAAAATGTTGGCAACATTCACCACCAACGGGAACACTTAGCAGTACTTGGCGAAGGTTTGAAAGATTTGATTGAATTATTTGGGACAACACAAACATTGTATCAAGACCATTGCCCGATGTTCAATGACGGAAAGGGTGCTGTTTGGTTCAGCGAAAACAAGGAAATCAAAAACCCTTACTACGGCTCTAAAATGATGACTTGCGGTAAGGTGGAAAAAACAATTAACATTAAATAAACCTTAGACTATGGAAAATATGCAAAACAGTCACCATGCGGGGCATGCCTCGGAGCATGGTGCTTACAATTCAAAACATGCTTCAGGCATGTACAAACGCTTCGGGATTATGGCTGTCGCAATGTTCGCAGCTATGTATTTTATCATGTACGCCATGATTGACGGGTGGCAGAACCTGATACCCAATATCAACAATTTGTACATGACCCTGCTGATGACCTCGGCAATGCTGCTTATCGAATTAGCGATAATGAAAGTAATGTACCCCAACAGGAAGATGAATTGGGCGATAGCCATCATCTCGGTTGCTGTTGGCATCTTTTCATGGTTTGGTATCAGGGAACAAATCAATGTCGGGGACAAGCAGTTTGCAAAGGGTATGATACCCCATCACGCAGCAGCCATATTGATGTCCGAAAAGGCACACCTGACCGACCCGGAACTGATAGAGCTGCAAAAAAATATACTTAAAACCCAAGCGGAAGAAATTGAACTAATGAAGCGCAAGCTAAAAGAGTTTGAAGAAAGTAAATAATAAAATTTCAAAAAACAGTTTCGACATGTGCAAAATAATAATTGGCTTTATCTCTCTTTTGACCCTGCTATTAACTGCTTGCGGGCAGGCAGGGTCAAACAAAGATGAAGCCGTACAACATCATTCCGAGGCTACTTCGGAAAACCATCAGCACGGTACTCAAATAGGCGAATTGGTTCCATCGGATGAAATCTGCATGGTTAACGATGCCTATATGGGCAAAAAGCAGTTTGACGTAAAATTTGACGGCAAAACATACTATGGATGCTGCGAAATGTGCAAGGAGCGTATTCCAAAGGATGCTACTGTACGATTGGCAATAGACCCCTACTCTAATAAGCAGGTGGACAAAGCTGTTGCGGTGATTGCCGTTACAGGGAACAACGGTGAAGTGTCCTACTTTGAAAGTAAGGATAACTATACCAAGTATCTAAAAAAGCAAAAACAGTAATTTACTCTCAAAATCAAGCTACAATGAAATATTTATGTCAATAGTAAAAAAAATCATATTAGGATTGGCTGCTATCCTAATTGGCATACAGTTTTATCAGCCATCACGTAACCAGTCGGACGAAGTGCCAGCCACTCATATCGAAAGAATGTTCGCTGTACCCCAAAACGTAAAGGCTATCCTTGTTCAATCCTGTTACGACTGTCATAGCAACAACACCAGCTATCCGTGGTACAGCCGTATCCAACCCGGAGCATGGTATATGGCAGAACATATCAAAAATGGCAAAGAGGAACTCAACTTTAGTGACTTTGGCGAATACTCTGCCCGCAGGCAGCGAAATAAATTCAGGGCTATGGCCGGGCAAGTTAAGGACGGGGAAATGCCATTGTCGTCATATACACTAATTCATCGTAATGCAGTTTTATCAAATGATGATAGACAGGTGTTGTTAGAATGGTTTGGAAAAATGGAAGATAGCATTAAATAAATTTAAAAATAATGAATAAATATAATCAGATACCGATAAGAATATTGCAAACAATATTGATATTTCTTTGCACACAAACATTATTCGCACAGAAAGTAGTGCGTTACGAGCTGTATGTAAAAGATACACTTGTCAACTATGCAGGTAAGCAAAAAAGGGCGATTGCCGTAAACGGGCAAATCCCCATGCCCACCCTTACCTTTACCGAGGGCGACACTGCCGAAATAGTGGTGCACAACCAATTGAAAGAAAGCACATCACTGCACTGGCATGGTGTGTTCCTGCCCAATAAAGAAGACGGTGTGCCCTGGCTTACGCAAAAGCCCATCGCACCGGGTACAACCTACACCTACCGTTTTCCGATTATCCAGCATGGCACGCACTGGTATCATTCGCACTCAGGCCTGCAGGAGCAGATAGGCATGTACGGTAGTTTTATCATGAAAAAAAGAGGCGACGATAAAACCTTTAGAAAAGGAATTGACGATTTGCCGACCGTCCCGATTATATTAAGTGAGTGGACAAATCTTAACCCGGATAACATCAACCGTATGCTACACAATGCAAATGATTGGGCGGCCATTAAGAAAGGTGCTACGCAATCGTACGTTGAAGCTATTAAGGAGGGAAAATTAGGCGTAAAGGTAAAAAATGAGTGGAAACGGATGCTGGCGATGGATGTCAGTGATGTTTACTATGATAAAATCCTAATAAATGGTAGCCATAGCACCGATTTGAAAACAATTGGTGGTAAAAAGCTAAAAGCAGGTGACAAAGTCAGATTACGCGTTTCCAATGGCGGGGCGTCTTCGTATTTCTGGCTAAGATATGCTGGAGGAAAAATTACAGTAGTAGCGAATGATGGAAATGATGTTGAGCCTGTAGAAGTGGATAGATTAATCATTGCAGTTTCTGAAACTTACGATATTGTAGTGACTATCCCTCAAGATGGTTTAGCCTATGAGTTTTTAGCAACAACCGAGGACAGAACACAATCAGCAAGCTACTTTATAGGTGATGGGGTCAAACAGCTTATTTCCCCGCTCCCACGATTGAAGTATTTCGAGGGGATGAAGATGATGAACGATATGATGAAAATGAATGGCGATTTGAACGATATGGGCATGAAGATGAGCCTGAACCAAATGGATATGAATGTAGTGATGTATCCGGAAATTACAGGTGAAGGAGGTAAAAAAATGGATCATAGCCAACATAGCGGGATGAAAATGGACGACAAC
>JAYRLR010000004.1:0-506714 GCA_041905165.1 Mucilaginibacter sp. | reverse complement strand
CACTCACTAAAAATATTCAGGTGCCTATATCGGCGGTGTCCACCTCTTCCCATTCCGAACAGAGAAGTTAAGCCCGCCAGAGCCGATGGTACTGCGGTAAAACGTGGGAGAGTAGGTCGGCGCCAATCATTATCATTAAACCCCTCCTTTAACCAAGGTAGGGGTTTTTTGTTACACTCTTTTTCTCAATAACGGCCTGATCCTAGCACAGTAACTAAATATCAATGTTGCTGCTTTTTGCGACTTTTTAGTGTTTACAGCCTTTCAGAACAAATATTGTTAAGCTTAAGCACTCACGTGATTGCTGTCGTTATCAATATTGTAATAATTGATTAACGCTTGCAATTTTGTGCTGTAACTCTATAAATTAGGGTCAACCTAAAAATAATAAATAATGTCACCACAAGAAATCGCTCTTTGGGACAAAATCCAAATCTTCCCCATAGATGACGTCAACGCATCCTTCCCGTTCTCTCATCGCCTGGCTCGTGAAAATGGATGGAAAATCGGCTACGCGAAACGTGTTATTGAAGAGTATAAGAAGTTCATATTTCTTTGCTGCGTAAGCTTAGATGGTGTAACTCCGTCAGATCCGGTAGACCAGGCTTGGCATTTGCACCTCACTTACACCAGATCTTATTGGATAGAATTATGCCGTGATACGTTGGGAAAAGAGGTGCATCATAATCCCACTAAAGGCGGCAAGTCCGAAGCTCAACGTTTTATCAACTATTATGATAGCACCGCTAAGCTTTATTTTGAGAAGTTTGGTTTTGCACCTCCCGATGACATCTGGCATAATTCACAACGGCGCTTTTCTGAGGTGAATTTTCAAAGGGTTAATATGCATCAGTATTGGTTAATTTCCAAGCCAACTAAACGGGTAATATCTTTCGGAGCTTGTGTCATGATGCTACTAATGGCCATTTTAAATATTCAAGCTTCACCATTTGCTGTAATACCGTTTTTAATTTTAGGCATGGTTGCTTTATGCATAGCAATGTATAATAGTAATGGTGGAGACGATATGGAAAATAAAAGGCGCAATGGTCGACACAATGCCCGTGGAGATGCCAGCGATGGTGGGAGTAGCTTTGATGGCTTTCACGACGATGGTCATAATCACCACGGCCATTCCGACGGTCACCATGGATGCAGCAGCGGTTGCTCAGGCTGCAGTTCGTCCGGCTGTAGCGGTTGCAGCGGCTGTGGTGGAGATTAGTGAGATATATTAATGCAAAAGCCGCTAACCATCGCGGCGAGCGGCTTTAAATTGTAAACTGATTTTATAACGAAGTTTTTAATATTTTATATCAGGGAAATCCTTTTTTGCTTGCTCTAATTGTGCCGACCAATCATTCCCTTGTTCATCCTTTTCGCCGAAAGCACTTATTGCAAGATCCTTAAGATCTGTGTTGGCGGCACCACTCCAAAAATGTATAAACTCTCCCATGTTCATATCTCTTGTATACTCAGGGTAAGTCTGTTTGCCATTATTAAATGTCCGCTTAGGAAAGTATTTAGCCAGCGTAACAAAAAATCCGTTAAGCACTTTGGTCTTACCGTAATTGGTGTAAATAGGTAAGAACCAATCACGAAACCAATGCGTGCCAGGACGAGGAAAGTCGTCTGATGTTTGCAACATCATATTATTCCATCTAACGGCATCCTCTTCACGGTTAAGACCGAGGTAAACGTCGTACTGATATATTTCCATCCATTTACTGTCGTGCCATATCGGAAAAGCAGGCGAATTGTGGACCCCTTTAGATGCTCCTTCTACAATATGACCGATTTCATGAGTTGTTAGATCTATGTCATTGCCTTTACCGGATACCCATGCATTTATGTCACCAGATCCGCAGTCGATTACGTTGTGATAATCGTGGCTTTCGTCCATGTAAGTTGACGGATGCCCGCCTGAGTACTTTCCGGAGTGGAAGATAGCGTAAAGGCGGCTATCAGACCCAAAGCTGCCATAATTCTTTTTGGTATAATTCCACGCTTGTGCCAGGTAAGTCTTTGGCCATGTAATGTCTCGCCGCACATCCTTATCGTAATAAACAACAATGCTGGTGTCGTAGCTTATACGGCTAAGCTCTTGCACGTGCTCAAACCAATGCTCTTTCCAGGTAAGTGCGGGTGCACCAGCCGGTTCAATACTTGGCTCAGGAGTAGTTTTTGCAGGAGCCGTAGTTTTCTTACTGCAGCTGGCAAGCAGGGTGGCCGCCATTGCAATGGCTAATGTTTTTTTAATCATAAAAGTAGGTTATAAATGGTTTTGTATGCGGTTAAATATACATACAGTATAAAGGCAACGAGAACGGATCCCGTTGCCTTTGTAAATATAATTACCACCCAGGATTTTGAACCATTTTTTCGTTTTTCAACACTTCGTTGTTAGGGATAGGGAATAGGTAATCACGTTTTTTAAATACACGTGTTTCTAATAACACTTTATTATAAAATGTATTATCATCTTTAGTCATATCCATACCGTAAAAAGCCCCACCATCTGTGGTTTCAGCAATCTTCCAACGACGGGTATCGAAGAATCTAACATTTTCAAATGCCAATTCTACACGGCGCTCTTTGCGAATGGCGTCACGCATAGCAGATTGTCCTGTTGGTGCTGGTAGATTAACTGATCCGTATGTGGGTACGCCGGCACGTTGACGTATCAAGTTGAGATACTTCAATATATCTGCATTGCCTGGATTTGACTCATTCAATGCTTCAGCGTAATCTAAATAGATATTTGCCAGCCTGAGCAATAAGGCGCCTCTTCCGCTGCCGCTTGGAGCTACATCCTTTCTAACACAGTAACCTGTCGGAGATACATCTGATGTACTTTGAGATCTGCCGGAATTGCCGTTATAGAAAAAATTAGTAATAAGCTCGTACCCAGAGAGTGGGTTAAACCACAGACTATTGTTGTAAGTTATGCCTACGTAAAAGCGCGGCTCGCGATTTACCCATTGGTTGTAGGTAGTTCTTGCTTTGGTGTCAAAGGGAGCTTTAAAATCGGAAAAGCCAGATCGAGTGTAACCTGACGCAGGATCATTAATATCGCGCCCGTTAGCGGTAAAGTAAGCATCAACCATGGTTTGAGTGGCTCCTAATGATCCGGCTCCTTGAAATGCTTCATTTTCATTTGAGGGAGAACCAACATGCTTAGGAATGCGATCGTATTGGGTATAGTTATTACTATTTGAACGGGCGAATATCCATTCATTGTTCCAATCAGTATAAATGACCTGCCTGCATGATAGATAAGCTGCTTTGAAGGGATCGGCATCTTCCACTTTATACAGACTGTACTTTCCAGGCACAAACTCGTCGATAAAAGCTTTAGCAGCTGTAGCGGCAGCGGTCCATTTAGCTACATCGTAAGTTTGGCTAACCAAGGGGGTGCCATCTTTATTTTGTAATGTAGCAAATTCGGTGTTGCCGTTGTATAGCGGACTTGCTTTTAATAAAAGCGCTTCTACTTTGTAGGCTTTGCAAACCCCTCTTGTTACGCGGCCGAACTGACCTTGATAAGGTACGTTAGTAGAATCCAAAGACTTGTAAGCTTCATCTAGCTCACTAACGACAAAATCGATACCTTGATCAAAAGGAGTTCTTGCCAGGCGCAACTGATCAATAGGCGCATTAACGTCGAGTATATCTTGATTTAGAATTGGCACAGGACCGTACATTCTCATTAAATAAAAATAATAAATTGCCCTAAGAGCTCTCGCTTCTGCTTTGAACGATGTTTTAGTACTTTGGTTAACTTCTACCGGATTTGCGCTGTCAATATTTTGAATAAAGAATGTAGCGTTACGTATCGCGGTATAATAACGATTCCAAAATCCTTCAACAGTGCCATCGGTGTTACTCCATGTACTACTGTTCATGTTATTAGCATAATTGAAATCCCAAGTGTATTTACCCTCATCCGATGCAGCTATCCAAGGTCCGGAATTTTCGTTTCCTGTAAAACGTTGGTTATGTTCGTTCGGGATATAATAATATATGTTTGCCAGAAAGTTACGCGTGTTGTCTCTCGATTGAAAGATTTTATCTGTCGTAATTACATCATCTGGCACTTGGCTTATGTACTTTTTACAAGAACTCAAGCCTACTATCAACGCTAATCCGATGTATATATGCTTTTTCATTTTTTTCTTTGACTTAATTAATTTAAAAATTCGCTTGTGCGCCCAAGGTTATTGTTCTGGTGTTAGGGTAAGCGGTACCGTTTCCGGTATTCAGTTCGGGATCCCATAATTTAAAAGAACTCCAGTAGTACAGGTTGACACCTTGGAGATAAATACGGGCATTTTTTAAACCGATACTTTTTAGCGTTCCTTGTGGGAGCATATAACCAAGGTCAGCCGTCTTAAGGCGTATAAAATCTATATCCTTAACCCACCAGCTTGATGCAACAGCATTATTCTTATTTGCACTGTTACCATAAGCTAAGCGTGGGTAAAAAGCGTTAGGGTTGGGATTTTCAGGAGTCCAGCGATCTTCAGCTTTAGCAAACAGGTTGCTGCGCTCCGCACCTGTACTGTTGTTGAAAGGAATTATGCCGTCACCGCTTAGCAATCTGTCAGCACCTACTACGCCTTGGAAGAATGCACCAATATAAAAACGCTTGTATTGAAGATTGAAGCCTAAACCATAAATAGTATTTGGCACATCACCGTTACCGATCCGGGTTATATCATTTGCGTTTATAACGCCGTCATTGTTTAAATCCTTGTAACGAATGTCACCAGGTCTTACGGCACCTAACGGAGATTGGTCTGGCGCAGCGTTAATTTCTTCTTGATTTTGGAACAACCCTTCAGCAACATAACCGAATGTAGCTAATGAATTTGTGCCACGACGTTCCATATATGAATATGGTTGTTTAGCCTGATCATTCTCTACTATTTTATTTCGGTTATAAGTAAATGTCCCGCGCATATCAAGTGTAAACTCACCTAGTTTTACAGGGTTCAGCTGCACGGTTGCATCAATACCCTTTACAGTCATAATACCAAGGTTGGCTGTAGGTGCTTCTACTAAGCCTATGTAGCCTGGCAGTGATGCCCTTTGTAGGAATATGCCCGTTCTTCTTTCGTGAAATAAATCCAGAGTTACCTGTAATTGGGAATTTAGCGTGTAAAATTCTAATCCTAAATCTCGTTTATGTGATTCAGCCCAAGTTACATCAGTTCCATAACTTGTAATGGCTGTACCATCGTAATAAGGATTACCCGGAGTTCCCCAGCTGTAACCACCGGCACTGGTACTAACTAATGTTAGGTAACCGAAGCGGCGGCCACCACCGGCACCGTCACCAACTATACCGTCTGAGTAACGTAACTTGGCGAAGTTGATAACCTTTTTAATTGGTTTAAAGAAATTTTCCTCTGAGAAAATCCAGCCAAATCCTATTGATGGAAAGAAGCCATATTTTTTATTTGGGGCAAAGTTTTCTGAACCATTGTAGCCAAAGTTGCCTTCAACAAAGTATTTGTCTTTATAGGAATAGGTTGCCCTGCCAACAATACCTTGACTTCGGTATGGCAGAGATGAAGTAAGATCACTGGCAAAAGCAGCAACTTCTTCCCTACGATTGAATAATAATAAACCAGTTAAATGATGTTTCTGATTAAATTCTCGGTCGTAATTAAATGATGCCTCTGTATAATACTGACGATCTCCGCTGTTTGCTCTACCATAATTCAATACATCAGATCCGGTACGTATAACCGACACATTTACCGAGCCATCTTCATTATATGGGGCTGCTCTATTAATTACATAATTAGTTCGGTTACGAGTACGACTTATCGTGTGATTGTTGTTAATGTCGAAAGAGTAAAGTATAGAAAAGGATAGACCTGGAGTTAATGCTTTCAAATCTTGTGTAATTTTTGCGTTAGACATGATTTGATTAGTGAAAATGTTTTGATATCCGGTTTGAGTTACCAAACCATATGGATTGAGTTGTGCACCTGCAGCACTTACACCTGGTAGTAAGTTACCTGGGTACATTTTCGGATACAAAACAGGGTTAGTTTGCATCACAGCAGCAAAAGCGTCATTGGGATTAACGCCAGGATAGTTTATATTACCAATGTTACCTTGTATACCCAGATCAAACTTAGTTGTGCTTGTCCAGTTCATGCTCACGTTAGAGGTGAAATTATAACGTTTAAAGCGCGTAGAAGCATCATAAGCTGCTAAAGCATCTGTACGTAACAAACTTTCTTCGTCATAATATGCCCCTGATACATAAAAAGTAGTGTTTTCAGAACCACCTCTGGCACTAAAGTTTGCTCTGCGGTTGCGTGAAGTGTTTTTAAATAAGGCATCCAACCAGTCTACATCGGGATATAAATATGGATCCTCTTTTAAAATTGTAGAGTTAATATAGTTATTACTGTATTCTTTGGTCTGGCCACTTGCTAAACGGGCTTCGTTACGCAGGTTCATGTAAGTTACGCCGTCGGTAAGCTCAGGTCTTTTTGTAAACTGAGTTATACCTTCGTTATAATTAAACATTAGGTTGGTTTTGCCTTGGCTTCCCTTTTTAGTTGTAATAACAATTACACCATTTGCGCCGGCAATACCATAAACAGCTGTCGCAGTTGCATCTTTTAATATTGTAAATGAAGACAAATCTTCGGGATCAAGGTTGTCCAGATCACGGCCTAATACTCCGTCGATTACTACTAAAGGTGATGAACTATTAGCCGCAAATGTAGAAATGCCTCGAATCCAAAGATCTGCGCCGTTCTGGCCTGGTAACCCTGATCTTTGAACACCTACTAAACCGCTTATGCGTCCAGCGAGTGTCGCGCTTAAGTTAGCTACCGGTTGCTTAAGATCTTCAAGTTTAACGGTAGATTGTGCGCCAACAAGGCTTGACTTTTTCTGCTGCCCAAAGCCTACAATAGCAACCTCATTTAAGCTGTTTGACGATCCCTGCAAAGTAATAGGCAAGTTAATTACATCTTTAATGGTGGTTGTATAAGTTCTGTAGCCAATATAGGTTACCGATATAGAGTCGCCTCTACGTGCAGTAATGGTAAATTTACCGTCAACGTCGGTCATCGTAGCTGCCTTAGTGTTTAAGTTGCTAACCGTAACGCCCGGTAGGGTCATGTTAAGTTCATCCTTAACTGTACCGGTAATTTTTAGCTGATCGTTTTGTGCATTTGCCGAGAAAGCTGCCAACAAGCATATCAGCGCAAGGCCTGCATGCTTGCCATCTTTCAGGCAACTGATAAATGTTTTATAAAGTCTGTTTAGTGACATCTTTTAAGTTGTTTGTTTGGGTTGCCTAATGTTTACTGATTAATTAGGGGAATACTTATTACGCGCCATTCTGCCAGCTGAAACAGCGATCCGCCACCGATAGCCGAAATGTTGAGACGGTAATAAGTATAAGCTGTATTGTTTTCAAACTCGTAAGTTTTAGTAAGCTTGCGCGATGCAAACTTCTCGTCAGTACGGGTGTCCAGTGTAACCCAATTTTCACCGTCATTTGATGCTGAGATTGTCCAGTTACGAGGGTCGCGTTCGTCGGCATCATTTGCTGATGTTAAAGAATACGTAGTAACGCATTGCGCTTTTTTAAACTGAAGCTGGATGTAAAAAGATGGGTCAAATGAGAAAATCAGGAATTTTGAATCCAAGTCACCATCAGTCACCCTAACGGAACCTTCTCCCGCATTAGGTCCGCCCGAATTTTCAATGTTGGTTGTTAAAAGGCCGGTGGCTGTTACATCCTCAGGATCGGGGGGCAGCAGGTCATAATGCCGTTGCTCATCCTTTTTGCATCCCGAGAAGCACATAAACGCAACACATAGCATTGCGAACGCCTTTCTGGTCAGTTTAAAGAAATTCATTTTTGAGTTGTTTAATGTTTAAATAAAAAAAGTGTAAAAAGATTTTATGTAAGACATTGACTATCAATGCTTTATTTTATTTTTTATATAAAATATATGGCAATAGGAAAGAACGTCCCTTTTTGCAAGGGCTTTTTCAGGTGGTCGTAATTTTAGATGATGCAACCTGGCCTTTGGTAAAGGCGCAAAGTCATTTGGTACTGCGCAGCAACAAACCGCAGTACATGTGATATGGTAACTTAGCTGCTGGTGTTTTGTAAAAGTTTCTTCATTCTGTAGGGGTTTCTAAATAAAGTCAGTTAAGTAAAACTTTTATCATGCAGAAGTTTAAAAACGTTAATTATCAAGATTAAACGTTTTATCTCAATAAACATAATGCTTATAACAAAAGCTCAGCAGTAAATATCGAAAAATAATTGATAAATGATAAAACGTTTCATCATTTTTATCAAAAATATTTATTTATCAGCCCACTATCCTCAAAATAATTGGCAGTGAGAAGCAGCGTACAACCGTAAAGTTAGATATTGGTAGAATTTTTTTTGACCTATTTAAATTATTGCCGAATGGTAGATCCCCTTTTAATTAATTTTGCTGGAATTTTTAGACTGATGCCTGAAATATCAAATTTTTCGTCGTTTAATTGTGAGAGAAGTATGTCAATTGCGGATTTTGCTATCTCATATGTGGGCTGTTGTATGGCGCTGATACCCGGAGGATAAAGTTCAAACAGTTCGTTATCGTCAAAAGTAAGCATGGCTAAATCAGTCGGGAGATTCATATCGAGTTCATTGATGCTTTGCAGACCTATTGAACCAAGATAATTGGTTGCAAAAACAATAGCATCCATGCCTTTATTTTTCTTGATAAAGTCTTTAACCGCCTGTACAGTAATCTCCTTGGGAGCGTTGAAAGGCAGTTTCAAAATTAATTTTTGGCTGATTTTATGGTTCCTTGATTTCAGTACATCCGTATAAGCTTGCAAGCGCTCATCCAGCTGTACCAGGTCCAGATCTGGGGTTACGTAGCCTATCTGCTTATAGCCGGTGCTGGCAAGATGATTTATAGCAGTATACATACTTGCATAATTATCCACTAATACATGAGGTATTTCCATATCAGGAAAAAAGCCGTCGATAAGAACTACCGGTTTATCATTAGCCACCAGTTTCTGTACTTCTTTTTCCAAGCCTTTCATAGGGGTGATGATGTAACCGTCAACCTGCTGGTTGGATAGCATTTTTATGGCGTTTTTACCAGATTGTATATTATTGTTTGTGCTGCCATAAATAATGCCATACCCTGCCTTCTCCGCCTCAGATTCAATGATCTTAGCCATCTCGCCAAAAAACGGTCCGCCTATCGATTCAACAATTAAACCAATTACCTTTGATACGCCGGTGCGTAAGCCAACAGCCATGCGGTTAGGTTCGTAGCCATTTTCGCGGGCTACAGCCATTATCTTTTCCTTGATTTCTTTACTGATACGGCCTTTGCCGTTGATCACGAAGGATACTGTAGTAATTGAAGTGTTGGTAAGGCGTGCAATATCTTTTATAGATATTCTTTTCTTGGTCATGTCAGGTGGTGGTTAAAGCGATGTTGCAGCGGCCGCAATTTTCTGATTAAAACAATTTAGCTTGAATAATATAAGCGTTGCTTAACGTAAATTCAACTGTAAAATGATGTATATCAGTGAAAAGCCTCGGATAGCCTGGGCTAATAATTGGTTACTGCAGTTGTAAAAATAGTAAATTCAATAATGTTCTGCAACCGTCCGTAAAAATTCAGTTACTAAGATAAAAGCTTTTAGCAACAAATTTTTCATTTTTGTTAATAAAGTATGTTGTTAAAGCATTTACATTTAGCTTAAACTATTGAGCATGCAGATATTACCTCGCCTTACCCGGTTTGATCTTTCTGTAATTGTGGTAAGTTTTGTTTTAGGTATGGGCATTTTCGCCACCCCGGCACAAGTAGCCAGAAACGTTACCGACGTTTGGCTTTACTTTGGCGCCTGGCTGCTGGGTGGTATCATAAGTTTATGCGGCGCATTAACCTTCGCCGAAATAGGGTCGCGGTATCCTTCGACCGGTGGTTTTTACAAGTCTTTTTCATTTTGCTTCCATCCAATGGTGGCTTTTATGATTAACTGGATACTGGTGATCAGTAACGCGGCGTCCGTGGCCGCTGTAGCTACAATTGGAGCCGAATATATAGCCCCCTTGATTTGGCCGGCTGCAGGCGGTGTTGGTGTTAAGTTTATTGCTTTTTGCTCCGTAACGGCATTATACCTTACAAATATTGCCGGAATAAAGATAGGCGCACGTACCCAAAACCTGTTAATCATCGTAAAAGTGCTGATAGTACTTGTACTGTGCGTTGCGGGCTTTATGCTCAATTCATCAGAATTTGTTGAGCAGCAGCCTGCTATCCATAACTTTAGTTTTGAGGGTTTAGGTGCGGGACTTGTGCTCATTTTATTTACCTATGGCGGTTATCAGCAAACAATCAATTTCGGCGGCGATAGCATCAATCCGCAAAAGCATATTCCTAAAGCCATATTTACGGGTATGTTAGTGGTGATAGCAATGTATATGCTGCTAAATATAGCATACGTGTATGCCTTAGGTATGAACGGAATGCAGGCTAACACGGCGTTGGCGGCAGCCCTGGCCGGTGACGTGTTTGGTAAAGCAGGCTCCACCATAGTTTCCGTGCTGATGTTTGTGTCGGTATTGGCGTTCATCAACGTAAATATTATGGCCAACCCAAGGGTGTATTACGCCATGGCTGATGACGGTATGCTGCCTGCGCGGTTTAAAGAAGTTAACAGCGCTACCCAAGTACAGGAGTTCGGGCTGAGCTTTTTTACCGCAGCCATTTTAATTACTCTGTTTTTTGTGAATTCCCTTGAGAAGACCATTAGCTACGTAATGTTTTTTGATGCCATAGGACTGTCTACAGCGGCACTTTCAATTTTTATATTGCGGAAGAAAACCGCTCATTTAAACGGCACGGGTATTTATACCATAAAATGGTTTCCGCTGGTGCCAATTATATTTATAATTGCTTATTGGTTTATTTTAGTTTTCATATTCATTAAAAATCCTTTTGCTGCGATCATCTGCATCGGTATATTTGTTTTAGGACTAATTATTTACCTCATTAATAAACGCAACCGTAAACCTATTACTACACCTTAATTTTTTATGGACGATATTTCATTTATATTGAATGAGCTTGGCGAAGATCGCCAAAACTACTATAACGCTGTTTCGCCGCCTCTGATGCAAACCAGTAATTTTGCTTTTGGCAACGTGGACGATCTGCGCAGGGCTTTTGCTGACGAGTTTGAAACCAATATATACTCTCGTGGCCAAAACCCTACGTTAACAATTTTGCGAAAGAAACTGGCCGCGCTTGACGGGGCAGAAGACGCGCTGCTGTTTAACAGTGGCATAGCTGCTATAAGCATTACGTTGCTGGCACTGCTCAAAGCCGGAGACCATGTTATAGCGGTTGAAAATTTATATAGCTGGACACAGCGGCTGTTTAAGGAACTTTTGCCAAAATTTGGGGTAACCGCAACTATAGTACCTGGAAACAACATTGCGGAGTTTGAAGCTGCCGCTCAGGCTAATACAAAACTTATCTTTCTGGAAAGTCCGAGCACCAATATATACAGTATACAGGATTTAAAAGCCGTTGCCACTTTTGCGCGAAGCAAGGGAATATTAACCATGATTGATAATAGCTATTGCACGCCCCTATTTCAGCAGCCTATAAAGCTGGGTATAGATTTAGCGGCACAATCAGCTACTAAATATTTAGGTGGGCATTCGGATTTAGTTGCGGGTGTAGTAACCGGTAGTAGTGTTTTGATAAAACGTATTTTCAGTCAGGAATACATGAATCTTGGCCCGGCATTGTCGCCGCAATCAGCCTGGTTACTGCTGCGCGGCTTACGCACTTTGCCGTTGCGGTTAAACAGAAGTTACCAGAGCGCAAAAACAATTACTTCATGGCTGCAGCAACATCCGCTGGTTGAGCAGGTACTGTGGCCGTTCAATCCTGAGCATCCGCAATTTGCACTCGCACAAAAGCAGATGAAGGGCTGCGGCGGCTTATTCAGCATTGTACTTAAAAACTCTTCCTTAGAAAAAATTGAGGCCTTTTGTGATAACCTGCAGCATTTTTTACTGGCGGTATCATGGGGTGGCCACGAAAGTTTGATTGTACCTGCTGCTGCGGCTTTGAGCCGTGCCGCTTACGATGCAGATAATAAAGCACATCAGTGTATCAGGATCTATATAGGTCTGGAGGATGCGCAATATCTTATTGAAGACCTGGAACACGCACTAAATAAAGTAGCCGCGCTGGAGCCAGTGTATCCGTAAACCAATGTTTTAACAATCTACAGTAAAGTCAAGCAATGCCTCGTACGGATTGCCGGTTAAGCCGAGTAGCATACAGAAAGCAGGCTCGGTTTTAAAGCCTTGCTTTTTTAGTTCAATAACTTTCTGCTTAAAATCAGGCCCTCTTTGCATAAGTATGCAATGCTCAATAACCATATGCCGGTAAGCATTTTGTTGCTCAGTTGAAATGATCTGGCCGAAGATTTCAAAAGATAAACCTTCTACATCAAAGCTGGCCAGTACTGCAGCAGGATTAGTGTGTCTCACTTTTGTGTAAATGAAATTATTAAACCCCGCAAAACATCTGTGCAGCGTATCAATAAAAGCAGCTTCATCCTGATACTGACATATTATGTCTACATCGCTGCCGTCAATTTGTATATCTAAGGGAAAGGTACCGGCCACAATTGGATCATAGGCCGCAAGCTCACCCAATATATCAGTAGCTGTGAGTATGTCGTAAACCCGCTTTTGCGCAGCCGACCCATTTTTAAGATAGGAAATGTTCTTGAAGTCTACCACTACGTTGCAAAGTTAGTGAAACAACTTTACATGGTGTTTGGTCAGACTAACTGGTTATTGATAGCAAAAGAAGTAAGAAGGCTAATGCTATTGATGCCGGTTTTACGAAAGATGTTTTTGCGGTGCGTTTTTACTGTATGTTCAGACAGGAAAAGCTTGTCTGCAATTTGCGTACTGGTTTGGCCTGCAACAATAAGCCGTATAATTTCTATCTCCCGGTCACTTAAATTAAATACTCTTTCCTCGCGTGGTTCAGAGAAATCTTTAATGGTATCAAAATATGAACGGCTGCTCATCACCCGTTCAATAGCTTCTATTAAATCTTTACTGCCGCGGCTTTTCAATAAGCAACCGTCGGCTCCGGCTCCGATTAGCTGATCGATATAGGATTTTTCCGGAAACATTGTTAAAATAATTACCTTGGTTTGAGGATGATGCTTTTTTACCCACTCGGTAGTTTGGATGCCGTTCATTTTGGGCATATTAATATCAAGAATCACCACATCTGCTCGCCGGTTATTCATGAGCTTCATAATCTCTTCACCATTAGCGGCGGTGCCTAAAATGCGCAGGTTGGTTTTGCTACGCAGGATCTCTGTGAGGCCGTCAACCACAATGGCATGGTCATCAGCAATATAAATGGTTATCTCATTCATTGTTGGTTAGTTCAAGTTCGATAATACAAGTAGTACCCCGCTCGCCGGAGTCAAAGGTAAGCCTGCCGTTAATAAGGTGTGCTCGTTGCTGTATATTTTGCATGCCCATACCCGCAGTTGCCTGCTGCACGTTAAATCCTTTACCGTTATCCTCATATATAAGCGTAAGCTCATTATCTATTGCCGTAACCTCCACACGTGCTTTGCTGGCATCGGCATGTTTTAATGTATTGGTAAACAACTCCTGAATGATGCGGTAAAGATTAAGTGATACCGTGTCATTCAGCTTTTTTTGCAGATCAATAAAAGAGGTAGCGTTTAACTTTCCAGATACGCTGATGGCTTCACATAGTTGAGCCACAGCTACCGGAAAGCCGAAGCCTGACAGGGTGCGAAAATCCAGCTTATGGGATAGCTTGCGCACTTCGTTGCTGAGCTGTTCGCTTAATGTGTTGATTTTGCCGTTTAGCCGCTCACCCTCTTCAGGATTACTAATACTAAGATCACTGTAAATTTTCAGCGTTGCCAGCAGGCTGCCAATATTATCATGCAACTCGGCGGCGATGCGTTTTCGTTCAAGATCCTGCCCTTCAATTACAGAATACGCCGACTGCAATGCCTGCTCCTGCATCAGCTTCTCAATTTCTGCATAGGCTTTTGCGCGTGCAGCAAGTTTACGCTGGTAGATGTAAACAAACCAGATGATCGCCATCATCATCACAACCATTGATGACGTACCCAGAATTAAATAAGCTTCCTGCGACATAAATATTTGTTAAGATAAAAGCCATAGCTGATCAGCACGTTTTTGATGATGTTGCTTACGCACTGAAAAATCCATGCATTTTTAAAAAATCCGGTAGGCTGTCCTGATAAGATATCCGTACCCATAATATAAGTAAACAGAGATCCGGAGGCATATATCAACCATGCAGCGGTGATTATAAAGTCTGACCTTTTTTCCAGCGGAGTATCGTCGACATCGAATTCGTACAGTCTGTAAAAGTAAGCCAGGCCGGTGTAGAGTATGATTAATGATGTTAATGTCCAGGTGTTTGAATTGAAAGTGTGTACGACATTTTGTATCAGTGTATTGGCACAGTATACTAAAAAGACGGCTGCGATAAACCAGATGTTTGGCTTCTGATTGGCCAGCATCCGGTAAAAAATATACACTGCAGCTACTTCCAAAAAAGCAAGTAAGTGGTAGGCAGGCATATTATATATGCCCATTTGTGCTGTGAAGTAGGTCAGCAATTTAACAAATCCTGAAAGCAGGAAGAATAGCCCTAAAATTTTGTAAGGGCCATTCCTGCTGCCAAATCTTAGCCAAAATAAAAACGGAACAATTTCCGACATGTCTGAACAGTCGGAAATCGCAAATGATATATCTTTTAAAGTGGCCAATCAGTATCGTATATCAATTACATTGGTTCGGACATGGTCGCGAGCCGGTTAATACAGGGCCTTCAACAAGGTGTTCTAAAGCTTTCTCTGGCATGTCTGTTCCATTAGCAAGTACAGGCATAAATATCAGGTCCCGCAGTTTACCCGCCGTCGGGAAATTTGTATCACTTCTTTCAGATACTGCCTGGTATACACGTACGCCTTTTAGAAGCTTAGTATCATCGGTTTGTGCCGAATTGTACAGATCAATTTGGTAAATCAATTTTCGGAGATTATTTAAGCCGAAAACGTGCCCGTAAATGTGTTTCGGGTCGTGTTGAGGTAAGCATCCAGGTAGTGAAAGGTATTCTTTAACGTGGTTGTGAGCTTGCGTAATACTTACGAAGCAGCCTGCGTTAATAAGGTCTTTACTAATGTCGCCAAAGTTTTCGGCATTGTCTTGAGGGAGTGTTTCGTCTGCCATGATTCAGTTTTTAGGGTTTAATTGTTTATATAGTTTAGTTTAATTAATGCAAATGTCTGCTCCGGCCGCAAAAAACACCATACCACGTTGGCGGTATTTATAATGTTTTATACAGGATTAATCAGGGTGTTATAATTATACATTAAAAATAAGCCTAATAACTATTTATACAAATAATTATACTAATACCCCCAGCGTGGTATTGTATAGCGCAGGCGGGTTAGCCAACTTTGTATAAGCAGATAGTTAAATAAAAGAAAATGCAATTGCCTTATGGAATAATCCTCGCAATTGCATCTATGTTACAGAAGGGTTAGGACAGGAGAGATGGGTATATACGGCGGGCCACCACCCGAGCAGCTAAAATGCTGCCTGCGCTGATTGTACTACCTAAACCATATATCACAGCAGGGTTGCGGCGCCCGGATTTACCGGGTGCCGTACAACTCCTTATCCGGAGCTAAATTAAACCAAACTTTGTAAGACGAATTACCACGGTTGCCGAGAGTGAAGAATGGAATGGCTGTAAACAATACTTTGCCTTGGGCAGATTTTATGGCTATCGGATGAGTGCCTGCCAGGTTTGTGGCGGCCTTTTGCTTTTCAAAAGACACATTACCGTTGATTGCCGCATTTTCGATATCAGCATTGTCTGTACTCTCAATACCATAAACCAACGGACCAGCCTGAACGGCTACTTTATTAGTAAGTGTTTTTACCTTTGCAGATGGTGTTACCAACCGAGGCTGTACGGGCAGTTGCACTGTTATTTTATCGCCTTTCTTCCACACGCGGTTTATCACAGCATAACCTTCCTGCGTGTTTACAGGTATAGTTTTACCGTTTACTTTAAGCACTACATTGCCGGGGGCTTTCGATTTATATAAACCGAAAGGATTTTCATGCCCGGTAGTCCAACCAGGTATACGTACCCTCACTGCAAAACTGGCCTGCGTAGCCGGATCTATCTGTACAGTAGCATTGCCTGATTGCGGGTAAGCGGTAGTTTGCATTACGCTTATCTCGTTGCCGTTTACCATAGCTTTGGCTTTGCTGCCAATAAACAAGTTTATGTATACAGAGTTATTACCTTCTGCGTAAATATACCCAGGCAAAGCCCCAAATATTTTGAGGAGCATAGGCGGACAGCAAGGGCAGCTATGCCATGCCCATCGCGGATGGTTGTTAGCAATCAATGGGTTTTCGTAATGATAATGTGTACCATCCAACGCTATACCCGATAGTACATTGTTGTACAATACCCGCTCAAAAGCATCCATATATTTGCCGTCGGCCTTTAACTCATTCATACGCTGACTAAAAAATGCCGAGCCAATGGCCGCGCAGGTTTCCAAGTAAGCGGATTCAGGTAAAAAGTAGTCGTCCCCAAATTTTTCATCGTCGGCAATGGCACCCTGCCCGCCGGTAACAAAAGTGCGCTTACCCACCATGTTGTTCCAGTAGTTGCCGGCTGTTTGTGCATAACGCGCATTACCGGTGTAGCTGGCAGTAGCAGCAATAGCGGTACCTAAAAGTGTTGCCCTCACTGCGTGGCCTTCTATGGTTTGCTGTTCAAATATTGATGACTGATCCTGGTTGTAGCTACCATTAGATTCCCGCTTGCGGCTGCCGTCAGCATCAGCATACACGCCACGATGCTCCATCCAGTAACGCGCGAGCGCGAAATAATCTTTTTCATTTACCGTCAGCTTCATCCGTTGTTTCAAGTTGGGATGAGATTTGAAAAGAAGGTACAGCTTTAAGAAAGCTTCCTCCGGACCTGCATGGCCGGGAATTACGTTCAACTTTGGTGCATCGCCTTGTACGCTACACATGTAATTGGCCATTTTAGCCGCTACGCCGAGTAATTTGGTTTTGCCGGTGGCCTGGTAGTAATGCACTCCTGCTTCAACCAGCATACCTGCATTATACATATCGTGCTGCCAGCGATCGTTACCGCCGTTTGTGCCCCAGCGCTGGTTAGGTTGGTTTAAAGTAGTGTAAGTATTGATATAGCCATCCGGGTCGGCGGCCTGCGCGGTGGCAATGCGGTCAACATAACCATCAATCTTTTGCTCCAATTTTTTATCCGGAAACGCCACCAGCAAATCGGCAGCTCCCCGTATGGTTTCGTAAACCAGGCCATCATACCACGGTGGCCCATCGCTTACATGCGTTTCGGTTTTGCCCTGTGCTACGCGGTCAAAGTTGTCAAAGGCGTTACGGGTATGGCCTAAATCTTTTTTCTCTTTAATGAGGTCATCGCGGTCAGGGTCGTACTTGCCTTCCAGCTTGTCAAACACATCATAGGCTGTTACCGTGTGCCACACTTTTAAGCGTGGCGACCAAAACGGGTCCTGTATGGTCACCTTGTTTATATCTAAAGGCTTTATAGTCTGCTGGGCAAGGGCAATTGCCGGCGCTGCAGCAAACAACAGCAAAAGGCAAATATTACGTGCGGCGTTCCTCATGGTGCGTTATTTATTTATTGTTAATAGTTATAATAGTGTATGAATGTGCAGGGAACTCGTAATTTATCGAATTATCGGAAAAGTGCGTTTCGGTGGTAACAGGTTTAATCTGCTCTGGTTGGGCTGCGGAGTTTACCGCATTAAGGCTGCCTTTTAACTGGTTTATTGTAATCTTCTTATCAGAGGCTTTTAATCCATTAAAGACTAAGCCGGCGGTTCGCGGCGTATCTGCTGCGTTGATAACATGCAATACGATGTAGTTGCCAGCCTGGCTTCTGGTAGCGGTTACATCAAGCCCGGCAGAAGAGGTGCTGCTTATTAACAAAGGTTGATGACTGCCCGATGCCATTTGCTGTGCGTAGAATGGCGGCATGCCCCAAACTTGCGATGGCGTGAAAAATATTTGCCCCTGATCCCAGCCGTTATCGTTTTGCCCCATAGGCTGCAGTGCGTTCGCTGCACACGAGGTAAGCACAAAATCACCATGCCTGCGTATGGCGTTTAATGTAGTGGCGTGGCCCAATGCCCGCGCTAAATCGTGATGCCCACCGTTCTCTTCAAATATGGCGCACTTCATTTTTGTGTTGGGATCCCACTGCGTAAACAGCGCGCGCATTTTTGTTAATGTGCTATCAACCTTGATGCCTGCTAGCGGGTCGTCTGCATCGGTGTGCAGGTCCCAAAAAGCCGCTTTACCATTAAGCGCTTTAAAAACTCTTTCAGTGTTGGGCGATTCTGGCCGCCACCAGGCAGAGATAACAAAATTTAACGAAGCATCTTTTTGATGCATGGCGTCATATAATAAATGGAAGCGTTCGATGTAATGATCGTACTCTGCAGTTACGTCGCCATTGAATAAAATTTCTTCGTTGCCTATTTCTATGTACTTTACCTTGTATGGTGCAGGGTGACCGTTCTGTGCACGCTTTTTGCCCCAGGTGGTATTAATGTCGCCTTTCAGATATTCTACCATGTCGGCAGCATCCTGCGGCGTTTCTTCAATGTTAATGGCAAACGCGGCCTCAAAACCTGCTGCCTCACAAAATTGTAGAAAGTCCTCAATACCGAAACCGTTGGTGCTGTACGTATACCAATGGCCTTTGTATGGCGGGCGCTTGGCACGATCGCCAATCATCTTTTTAAAGCGGTACTCCGGCGCATTAACCATGGTGCCGCCGTAACGCAGAAAGTTAAGGCCTTGCTGCTGCATTTTATTGGCTATATCGGCTCGCAAGGGCAAGCCTTTGAACTGGTCCTTCCCGGTACTGAACAGCGTTGCCTGGTCCAGCCATACCTTGCCTTTTTTACTAAGATAAACGGCGAAGCGTGCTTTGTCGTGGGTTTGGCTGACGGTAAGATCGAATGTGTATTTTTTCCAAATACTTCCCGTGGCGATAATTGCTCCAGTTGCATAGGTTTTGCCACCATTGGCGCTTTGCAGAGCGACAGTAAGAGGTAATGGCTTGCCCTCGGTTTTTAGATAGATGCTTCCGGTAAATTTTTGTCCCTTACGCACGGCTATGCCCCAACGGTTAAGGCTGAGGTTGGCAACACCCGCTAAACCCTTCCCGCCATCATGTATCACAATTTGTGATTGCTTCCCGTTAAAGGCGCCGCTTGTATTTAAAGCATAAACGGCGCTCCCTGATGTATTAACTGCATCCCACATGCCGCTTACCTGGGGTTTGCTTTGCGCTATAAAAGACGCCATTATTTGTGTTTTGCCTTCGGTAATACTGAAATTTTTAAACTCGGCATCGGCCTGGTAAACGCGCAGGCCGGCGTTGCCCGCCGCAAGCACCTGGCTATCGGTAAACTGCAGATCAGGCTGAACGCTATTATTCAGGTATACGGTTATCTCACCACCATGAACACTCACTTTTAAAGTAGTGAACTCGTTAGTGTTAAATTTTACTTTCACCTCTTTCAGTAGTACCCAGTTATTAAGGTGCTTGCCCAGTACCAGCATTTGGCGGTTAGGGTCAAGGCTTATCTCATAACCCTCAAAATTATCTGCGCCGTTGCGCGCTTTATTTACATTGAGTATTAAGCCTGCATTTACATCGGCTTTGCCGAATTTTACCTGAACACTAACGGAAGAATTCTTAGCCAAGGTTTTGTTATAAACCAAGTTATAACCTGGTCCGCCAGCGACCTTAACGCCGCCTGCAGTAGGTTGCCATGCCCCTTCATACGCAGTCCAGTTTTTAAAAGTTGATTCAGGTGCCGGTTCTTCAAAACTTTCGCCAAAAATGCGCTGATCATACAAGCCTCCATAAATCTCGTGATTAACATCTTCAATACAGGCGCCATATAACTGGCTGGGTATTTTATTCAAAACCTTTGTAGCATCAACAGTTATAAGGCTTTGCTGAGCTAAAATGCTAAATGGAAAAAGTGCGCCTGCGCAAAAAATCGTTCGGAATAATAACTTTTGAAGTTTGGGCATTACTGAGTAGCTCTTTTTGTGTAGTTTGGTTAAATTTGTTCAAAAATGCTCATTATGGTTGGGGTATTCTTGCACCTGATTAGCTAATAATTGTACAAATTTGATATTTTGAAACTGTTTGTTGAGCGTATAAGCCCAGGCGACCGCCTTTTTGTGGTAAAGGAAGAAAGTTTTCCTTACAATGATTTTCCATTACATATACACAAGGAATATGAAATGATATTGGTGATGAAAAGCAGCGGTAAGCGTTATGTAGGCGATAGCATAGCCACCTTTTCACCGGGCGACCTTTGTTTGTTCGGACCTGATGTGCCGCATACTTTTTATAACAAACACCAACCCGCCGACAGGGAGGTGCATCAGATAGTGGTACAGTTTCATGAGCATTGCCTCGGCGAAGGTTTTTTTGACAGACCTCAATTCAGCAACATCAAAGCGCTTTTTGAACGCTCGCTTTATGGTATTTCGTTTAGCGGACCAGAGCGTGATGCAGTGGAGCAAAAGCTGAAGCACATGGTAGCTGCCGATGATACCGAAGCAACGGCCTCCCTCATCAGCATATTGGGCGTGCTATCCCGTGCGGCAAATTATCAGTTACTCTCCCGGCAAAAGAAAATGGGTTCGAGCATTCAACGTGATACCGAGCGCATGAACAGGATTTATCATTACCTGCTCGATAATTTCCGGCACGATGTAAGTCTGGAGCAGATAGCGGCAGTGGCCAATTTATCAACGGCGGCTTTTTGCCGATATTTTAAGCAGCATACCCGTAAAACTTTGTCGGAGTTTGTAAATGAACTGCGCATAAGCCATGCTTGCCAATTGCTAAAAAAGAAGGAGCTAAGTGTACTACAGGTTTGTTATGAAAGCGGGTTTAATAATATTTCCTATTTTAACCGGCAATTTAAACAGCAAATGGCCGTATCCCCGCTGCAGTTCCAAAAGAAGAGCTGGCAATACGTATAGCTGTTTCTGATCTATACAACGTCTACCATGAAAAAATTAATCTTCCTCGCGCTTGTTTGTATCAGCAGCATTGCATTCGGGCAGAGTGATACTTCCAATAGCGTAAATATCAATAGTGCTACTTTAGATAAAGCCAAGCAGGTTTGGCTGCTCACTTATTTCAGGCAGCGCTATCCTACGCGGGTAGAGATAGACAGCGCCGGTAAAATTGTAGAAGTGCCGTTGTCCAATCCGATGTTGATACCCAAGCTGCACTTAGCACTATCAACAGACGGGCGGCACTGGATGGCGTTGAATAATAACCAACCGGTGTGGAATCACTTTGTGCGCGATCAATTTATTCACCGCGGACCGGATGGTGTGTGGCGATTGGTGGCAACCGGCGGTGATAATAACGCAGAAAAGCGCAAACAATACGGACCAAGTTTTTTGTATGCTACTTCAACCGATCTCATTAACTGGAAGGTGGAGAATTATCTATACTTAATGAAGGATGCCAGGAATGACAAAGGCGAGATGGCGCAGAATATTTGGGCGCCAGAGTATTTCTATGATGAGACAACTAAAGAGTATATAGTATTTTGGTCATCATCATTTGAAGATGCCGGATGGAAGCAAAGCCGACTATGGTATAGCAAAACCCGCGACTGGAAAACATTCAGCCCGGCGAAGGTGATGTTTGAGCCACCTTATTCCGTTATTGATGGAACGCTCATCAAAGAAAAGGGCACATATTATTTATTCCATAAAGAGGAAATGTTCGGTGCCAAGTATGGCGAACGCCGTGCCATTCGCGTTGCTAAATCAAAAAGGGTAGAAGGGCCCTATACTGTTTACAACGGGCCGCTTAACAAGGGGCAACTGGTGCCAACCATCACGGAGGGACCCAGCGTAATGCCCGACCCTTCGAGCAAGGGATGGCTGCTGTTATATGATTACCCTATGGCCGATAAGTATGGTGTCTCGTACTCGGCGGACTTATTACACTGGAATGTATTGAGCGATATCGCTATTCCGGCAGATGCGCGGCATGGCAGCGTATCGCGCATCACCAGGCAAGAAGCAAAGGCGTTAATTGAGGCCTGTCAGAAGGCAGAATAAAGCTTATAACTGTTACCCTACAGCGTTGTTGAGCGCGATGATGGCCGGTTTAAACTGTTCGCGGTCAATAGCAAATTGAATATTTACACGACCACTGGCCATTCCGGCGGCGATGATGGATATTTCTGCTTTAGCAAGAGCAGTAGTAACATTAGCTAAAAGCCCCGGCTGATCCATATTGGTACCCAGCAGGCACACCATGGCGATAGGCCGGTAAGTAACTCTTTCAAAATCATGTTGTAATGCGGAGATTAATGCCTCTTTAAAATCATTTTCCCATATTACTATACTGATGCTGTTAGCGCTGGTAGTTTTAAAGGTATAGCTGATACCATGGTCGGCAAAACACTGCATTATCTTTAAGTCGCTGCCTACGTTACCAGTCATCAATGGGTCGTATATATCTACGAGTAACTGCTTGTCTGTGCCGGTAATAACCTCTATGCGTTTAAGTTTAGAGATATAGTCGCGGGTTATTAATGTTCCGGGATGATCTGGTTCGAAGGTGTTTTTTATACGCAGATGTATACCCGCCATCTCTAATGGCTTGGATGCTTTAGGATGAATGGCCTCCATGCCCACATCAGCTAACTGATCGGCAATATCATAATTTGTATTGCCTACCGGTTTTACGTTTTCCACGCCTACAAGCCCTGGGTCGGCTGTGGACAGGTGGTATTCTTTATGAATAATTGCTTCCTGTGGTAGTAAAATCTCTGCTATCTTGCTAAAAGTGACTTCGGAATATCCACGGTCAAATTCGCGCATAATACCTTCTTTACCTTTGGCATAGCCTGTTACGATGCATACACAATTTGGTAAGTCAATATTTTTGAATGCATCTCTTATACGTTCATTAATGGTCATCGCGCGGCTATCGTGCAGTCCGGCCAGATCGATAAGCTGTGCATTAACGTTGCGGGTTTTTAGGATACTTGCCAGCACATAAGCAGAGTGGCTTTCGCCGATGGAGGCCAGTATCTCACGAACGGCTAACAAAATGCCTTCGCTTAAATACCCGGAGGCAAGCATGGTAGTGGCGCTGTCCAGGTATTTTAACACTCCGGCAATTTCACTGTCAACCACATGGTTTGCTTGTTCAACATCAAGACCCAAGCTTGCATACTTCGCGTTAAGGTCCTTAAGCAGAACAGAAACTTCCAGCAAAGCGCTTTTGTAATCGCCGCCGCTGGCCAGCGTTTGGTATACACCGGGCGCTTTGGTCTTTTTGTTCTCTAAAAGTATATTGGTAACACCGGAAAAAGCAGAAACCACATAAACGCGGTTATAAATGTGCTCTTCACGATAAAGAATGATATTGTCTATTACCTCTTTCAGGGCACTCATAGAGGTGCCGCCAATTTTCTCAACCGTTAACATACAGCGCGAAACTATGGATTTTTGAACAATATCCTTAAAGTTATTATTGCAAAATATGCGGTTTAAACAAGCAGTTGCGGCTATTGTGCATCAAGCCATTCTTCGGCCTCTTTATAATCTGTGAACAGCCGGGTAACTATTTTACCTTGTTTTCCCTGTGTGGCCTTTTCGGCCGAAAGCTTGCTGAAGGTGCTTGGCGAGCATATCCAGGCGAAATATTCAAGGCCTCCCTTTTCCATCATCGGGAACCACTCATGCCCGGCCCAGTCCGCCGCTTCCGACCAACTGCCCAGCACCCGGGTATTATCATTCAGGATTTTATGTACGCCATTTTCTTTCATAATAGAAAGCATGTACTGCCCACCGCGTTGTACGGTTTCAAAATTCTGATAGCCAATCCAGTCTACATCCAGCCGGGCGGCAGCCGCGTTATAAGTAATGTCAATAAATTGGTCGCTATAACGGCTGGGTTCATTTACTATCGGTGTAATGTCGGGCGTGGTTAACGGAAGCCGGAAAAAGAAGGTTGAGCCTTGGCCGGGCCGGCTTTCTATCCAGAAATTACCATGGTGCCTGGTAAGTATTTCTGATGAGATATATAAACCCAGCCCCAGGCCTTCAAAGCGCATGGCAGTATTGTCTACACGGTAATAGCGCTCAAAAAGCCTGTCTAAATGATTTTCGGCTATGCCGATGCCAAAGTCTTGCACGGATACAACGATGCCGCCCTCCTGCACTTGCGAGCTGATAAAGATCTGTTTTTTTTCCGGTGAGTATTTTATTGCATTCGTTAAAAAGTTGTGCATTACCTGTTCAAGCCTTATCCTGTCGCCAGTATAAGTAATGGCATCATTGTGTGATACGATGAGCTCATAATCCGGGGTAATATGTGTTGCGGCCTCAACGCTGGAGCGTATCATGTCATCAAACGCAAAAGACTCCATCCGGTAGATAAGCTTACCTGCGTTGATGCGGGTAACGTCCAGCAAATCATTTATTAATTTTTCGAGGCGATAAATATGCTGTGCCGATTTTTGCATAAAGCTGGTCAATTGGCGCGCGTCTGACGCTTTTTGTATTAGCTGGTTGTAGGCCTTGATGCTGGTTAACGGGGTGCGCAATTCATGGCTGGCTATATTTAAAAACTCATCCTTCTTTTGCTCATTGGCTTTTTGTAAAGAGATATCGGTATTGGTACCAAGCCAAAGTGTTATGTGGCCGTCCTCGTAATAAGGCACGGCATTGGCCATGAACCAACGGTATTCGCCATCTTTCATCAATAGCCGAAATTCTACCTGGTAAGCTGTGCCCTTTTCAAGTGCGATATGCCATGCGCGCAGACAAGCCGGTAAATCATCAGGGTGGAAATATCTGCGCCAGCCTTGTTGCACAATGGCAGCTCCGCTGATGCCGAGGTCTGATGTTACTACATCATTCACATAATTAAGTGTTCCGGATGGCGTTGCTGTCCATACCTGTTGCGGAATGGCATTCAGTAAAAACCTGAAGCGTTTCTCACTTTCGTCAATACGCTGGCGGCTCAGTACCTGATGGGTAACGTCGTGACATAAAACCATTACGCCCGACACTTTTCCGTCGCGTTCAACAAATGGCTGGTATACCAAATCAAGGAAGCCTTGGATTGACTCACCTTCGTGATACACCTCGTATGGCTGTGCATACAAATGGACAGGCTCGGCGGATGATATTACCTGTTCAATAATAGGCCTGAAAATATACTCAGCTTCGGGTATAATGCTGAAAAGAGGCTTGTCCTGCAATTCTTCGGGCTTACGGCCAATAAGCTTAGCGTACTGTGCGTTCACGATAGATACTTGCAGGTCAGGTCCGTTCAGCAAGATAATACCTACTGTTGCATCCTCTACCAGGTTACGAAAACGCTGTTCACTTAAGCTCAGATCATCAACGGTCTGCCTTAATTGCTCCTGTATGGTGCTCAGCTCGTAGTTGATAGATACCAGCTCTTCATTAGCCGAAACTATTTCTTCGTTTAGAGCATGCTGCTCATCAATACTTTGCTCTAATTGTTGTGTGCGCTCATAAACACGTAATTCCAGCTCGGTATTTAATTGTCTCAAGCTCTGCTGTGTGCGCTTTAAATCTTCATTGGTGGTTGAAAGTTCCTCATTTACTGCCTGCAGCTGTCTTTCATTTTCCTCTAACTTTTTACGTGCAAGCACATGTGCAGTAACCTCATACTTAAAACTTAAAATACCGTTGATCTCGCCATTCTCGCCCATCAGCGGTTGGTAAACCGTGTTGAAGTAATGCTGCTGCAGTGGCCCGCCGTTGTAATCGGCCAGTGGTACCATCAGCTCATTTTCGCTATAAGCCTGACCGGTGAGGTAAACTTTTTGCAGTATAGCTACAATGGGGGCGTCCTTTATCTCAGGCACGGCTTCCAGCAAAGGCTTTCCGAGTACCTTTCTGCCGGGAAATAATTCGCGTTCATATTGCGGGTTGATGTATTCGTATACAAAGTTTGGTCCGCGTACAATAGCTATCTGAGCGGGTATATCATGAAAAAGACGCTCCATCTGCTCTGCCAGCAGTTTTGATTGCTGCGCTGCCCGGCGCTCTCTGCGTACGCTAGCTTCAAGTGCCTGTTCCCTGATCACTTGGGCTGTTACTTCTGTAGTGCGATGAATAATGTAGCGGATATTGCCTTCACTATTTAGCACCGGTTTGTTAATAGAGCGCCAATGCCGGGCCTTTGTTTCCCCGGGCGGAGTAAATGTTGTTAATGGCAGCTCATGCTGCTGTTTAGTCTGAATAATTTGGTTGAGCGACTCCTGCATGCCATTACCCGGGAATACATCAAATATGTATAGCCCGGATATATCGTTGCGCTGCTTACCGGTAAGTTGCAGGTAATCATCGCTGGCGGTGAGAATAATGAGCCCCGGTGATAAAATAAGGTAGTTATCCGGAACTGATTCAAATGCCTTTAATTCGTTATAATCCGGCTCTGCCGGCGAGTGCGTAACTGTCATGAATGCTGGGTAGCTTTTACAAGAATACAAATTGTGCAGAATTTGTTTGTTGTATCTCTAATGAGTTTCTAACTAAATGTTGTAACTCATTTTCCATATCGGAAAGCTTACCATGTCAAAATGAAACGGTTAAAGGGCTATTAGCGACTTAGTATATCGTAAGTGTTTGACATCCAATATCGACCGAAATATGGCCTCATTTTTAATGAGTGATGAACGTTGATGCTCTGAAGAAAATGTTGTCCAGAGCAAAGAACGTATACTTTAATAAAGATATAAAATGAACAAACCTTCTAAAGATGAACCTGGTCCCCGGCGAATGCTTCATCATCATAACCATATTACTGTAGAAAAAATAGGGGGTACCTCCATGTCTGCGTTAGAGCAGGTACTTAATAACATCATCCTGTACAATAGCGAAAATATATACAATCGTATTTATGTGGTATCGGCATTTTCTGGTGTTACCGATATGTTGCTGGAGAACAAGAAGACCGGCGAACCAGGCGTTTATCACCGCATCAAAAAATACCAGGATTTTCACGGCTCGCTTAAGAAAATGGTTAATAAGCTAAAGGCTATTAACGCACATTATGAATACCTGGGGCTTAACCTGGCCATGGCCGAAACCTTTTTGGAAGAGCGCATATGTAAAGCCCGTAAATACCTGGAGAACCTGGCCAGCATACTGTCGTCAGGTTATGTAAGCAAGGAAGGTATTTTGCAGGCCGCCCGCGAAATACTGGCATCTATCGGCGAAACACACTCGGCTTATAACCTCACTCAAATACTTAACAATCGTGGAATTAATGCCACTCTGGTTGATTTGAGTGGTTTTGATGATCATCGTTCGTTTACTATAGATCAGCGTATAAAAAATGCTTTTAAACGTATCGATTTCAGCAACCGCATTTGTATAGTTACCGGTTATGCAAAAGGTACTGAAGGCATTATGCGGGAGTTTGATCGCGGATACTCCGAAGTGACTTTTAGCAAAATTGCACAGATACTGAAACCTGCCGAAGCAATTATCCATAAAGAATACCATCTCTCTACTGCCGACCCTATGCTGGTAGGTAAGGAAAACTGTGCGCCTGTTGGCTTCACCAACTATGACATTGCTGACCAACTGGCCGATGTAGGCATGGAGGCCATTCACCCCAAGGCTTCTAAACCGCTCGAGATATGCGGCATTAGCTTAAGGATAAAAAATACATTTGAGCCTGCACACCCCGGTACGCTCATCAGCCGTGATTATGTAAGCGACCATAAACGGGTGGAAATCATCAGCGGAGCCGAAAAACTACTGATGATAGATATTTACGACCCTAACATGGTAGGCAACGTAGGCAGCGATTTGCACGCTATGGAGATATTTTCACGGCACGGCGTCAGCTACACCTTCAAGTCAACCAGCGCAAACAGCATATCAGTAGTGATATGGGAGAAGGATTTTTCCAAAAAGCTCATTAATGACCTCGGCAACGATTTCGAGAAAATAACCGTTGAGCCAACAGCGATGGTTTGCCTTTTGGGTACGAATATGGACAGGCCAGGTCTGCTGGCCAAAAGTTCGGCTGCATTGGCCGGCGCAGGTATAAATATAAAAGGAGCCGGCTTTGCACTGCGCAAGGTAAACATTCAGTTTCTGGTGGATTGTAAAGATTATAAGAATGCCATAAAGGTGCTTAACGCGGCCATGAATAACTATAGTAGTGCGGATTATGAAGGTTTTGAAAACAAGAAGCGGGGCCTTGCATCGCTCAGCGCAACATTGGCATAATATTGCCGAAATTGGTAACTCAAAGCAATGCCCGCTTAATGCAGAAGAAAGCAGCTTAGTGCCTGCTGCTGACGTTGCCACCTGGTTAAGACTACAGGCGTTCCGGCTTGATTACAGGTTGCTGTATAGTGATATGGCCGTTTGCCTGGCTTTCATCCTGTTTTTGTTGAGCGCGTTGTGCATTAACAAGGTGTTTGACACGCAGCCTGTGCTCACTGCAATGGTAATAGTGGTTCTATTAATGAGCAGCGTATTATTCATCGGTATACATTTGTTGGGCGAGAGAAAACTGAGTAAAAAACAGCAAACCGCCCTGCTGCTCAGTAACGTTTGGATGCACTATTGCACATCGTTAAAAAGAGGGCGGCTTATTCTGAGATTATATTTTGCGGCGCTGGTTATTCTTTCGGTGATGTTCTGGTATCAGCAAGGTAACCCATCGTCAATGTATGTTATATGGCTTGCCATTTTTAGCGGCGGCTTATTTGCATACGGCATTTATTTTCTTGCGCAGATCATGCGCCTTAAAATTTACACCCGGTATTACTGCCGTTGTGCCAGTCAATTGACTCATTCAATAAACAAAAGTCAGTTGTAAATCAGGTTACAAACCTTATATACCTTCTGCTTGGAATTCTGTTTGCCAATTTATATTGGCATAAGTGCTGGGGTTATGCCCTGTGTGTTGCTTAAAAAAACGGCTGAAGTGCGAGGGGGTGTCAAAGCCCAACTTTTCGGAAACTTCTTTTACCGATAATTTAGCCGATGCCAGCCAATGCTGCGCCTCACGGAATAATCGCTGATGAATGTGGTGCAATGGACTGATACCGGTTTCTGTCTTGATGACTTCACTGAGGTATTTGGCGCTTACAAATAGTTTATCAGCATACTCCTGTACGGTACGTACAGTTAAAAAATGCGTATCAACCAAAACGGTGAACTGCTTTGTTAACTGTTTGGCCCTTGGTTCGTGGGTGTCTCGCGCGGGCTGCTCGGTGCAAAAACGGTAGCCCTGTAACATCAGCTCAACAAATAACAGCTGAGCCATTTCTGCGTGGAACTCTTTTTTTGCTGCAAACTCCTGCTCTAGTTTTATAAACAGCTCCCTGATGGTTAAAAACCTATCGGGCGAGAGTTCGCATACCGGTACGGTTTTATCGCGCTGCTGCAGCAAATCGCTGATATGAGCCTGCCGCACAAGGCCGGTTTCTAACAGGGCATCATTAAAAATAAGCTTAAAGCCGCTAAAATCTGCTGAGCGTTCACTGAATTTTGGCAGGTAGCCTGGCGGCAACAGTAAAATGGTACCAACAGTGACATCATAAAGCATGTTATTAACCACTACACTGGCATGTCCCTGCGTGCCCAAAATTAAATGGTAATGATACAGGTTAAGAAACTGAACGGTATTTGACGGTGTAAGCCTTTCCAGGGATAATGCATCATCCAATGGTAATTGGGCCGGAGAAATTATAGAGTACAGCCCTGCCTGGTAATCATCAGCGGGCTTCAGATCGTATAGTAAGTTATCGTTGTTGTAGAGTTTGCTCATAAGGGGACTAATAAACGGTTACAAAAAAAGCCAATCCACCGCTATAATATGGTAAGCCAAAATTCATAATAAGGTAAAGCGAATGTCATATACATCTAAAGAACGAAAGCCCGCTCCCTGACGGGAACGAGCTTTCAACTACGAAAAAGTACTATTTATATTATAGACCGAAAGCGTAAGCAACTCTTAACGCCAACAGATTGTTGCTGCTACCATTGTCGGTAAATTTGGTATTACCTTCAAAACGTACGCCTGCATCTAAATAGCTTTTACCACCAAGGTTAAACAGGTAACCTACTTGCGGAGCGTAAACAAAAGCTGCTGATTTGGTAGCACCAACATCGCTTTTGTTAGTAAGGAATGCAGCACCTGCTTCGCCTTGTACATAGAAGTTAGTACTTGAAGGGAAGTATTTTAAACCAGCTTTAACAGGTAATAATTGCAGATCTTCGCCGCTTACTCCGTTAATTTCTTTGGCGAAATAGTTTTGGTAACCTGCATTAACAGTTACAAACAGTTGGTCGCTCACGATAGGGAAGTCAGCCTGAACTGAACCGCCAACGCTCCAGTCAAAACCATCTTTAAAGTTACCAACAGGCAAACCAAAGTCAGGCCCAACACTTAAACGAATACCTGAACGGTTAGTACCAGTGCTTGTGGTTGAAGTTGCTGTTGCATCTTGTGCTTTAGCAGTGATTGATAGTGTAGATACTATTGCAAGTGTAAGTACACTTAATTTGATTAGATTTTTCATGATGTTATAAAATTTAATTTTTCAGTATCCGCTTCAAGCGGTTACTGGGTTGTTTTGGGTATTGAGCGGTGCCGGCCGCCGGCCAATACTTTTTGTTAATCGTTGTTGTTTTTTAAATAGTATTTTAATTACGGCACAAAGGTATATGGGCGTTTAAGGCAGGGCAATTCCAAAATTCCGGTTACGCTAACCAATTTTTCCGTTAACTGTCACGATTTAGCAAGGAGTAATGGCTTAGCTGGTTTAAGGAGTCGGAATGAGTATTGATGGTTGAGAAATTCGTTTTCTGTTGCCCTTTCACAACCGTTGGGCACCTTGTATGTGATAAATAAGGCAATAAAATTTGGGATTTTGCTAAATCGATTTTATATTAGCATCGCGTTTTACGTCAATTCTAAATACCAAGGTGTTCGTGCGATAGTAGTATTTAGTTGTGCTGCGCCTAACCAATTATAACCGTTATGAAATGTAGTTTTATCCGCGCCTGTGTACTTTTGCTTTCATTTAACATTGCTGCTAAAGCACAGCAACCCGACCTGGTAAAGTATGTGAATACTTTGCAGGGTACCGATTCCGATTTCGGCCTGTCATACGGCAGTACATATCCAACGGTGGGCTTGCCTTTTGCCGAACATTTTTATTCGGCACAAACCGGAAAAAACGGTAACGGGTGGAAGTACCAATACCAGGCAAAAACCATAAGGGGATTTCAGCAGGTACATCAATGCAGTCCTTGGATGAATGATTATGCCGTTTTCTCCCTGATGCCGGGCGTTGGTAAACTTACCGTGAACGAAGATGAAAGGGCCCTTGCTTTTAGCCATGCCAATGAAACTGCGAAACCAAATTATTACGCGGTTAAGTTTGATAACGGAATACGTACTGAAGTTAGTCCGGTTGAGCGTGGCGCGCACATGCGCTTCAGCTTCCCGGGTAAAGAAAAAGCCTACCTGGTGCTCGATGGCTTCCTGAAGGATTGCCAGGTGACCATTATTCCCGGAGAACGCAAAATAGTAGGTTATGTTAATAATGGCCTGTTTATCCCGGCAAATTTTCGCAATTACTTTGTACTCACCTTTAATCAGCCTTTTAAAAGCTACGGTACATGGGAAAATGTGAAGGGTAGTGTAAAAACAGGGAATATCACTGATGAAGGTAAAGGGGTAGGGGCTTACCTGGAATTTAAACCCGGAGCGGTAGTGGAAGTGAAAATAGCTTCCTCATACATCAGCCAGGAGCAGGCGCAGCTTAACCAAACGCGTGAATTTGCATCTCTAAAAAAATTCGACGATACAAAGAAGGCCGCCTTTAATGTATGGAACACCTTGCTCAACCGTGTATTAGTTGAAGGTGATTCTGAAGCGGACAAGGCTACGTTTTATTCATGCTTGTTTAGAGCCAATTTGTTCTCCCGTAAATTTTACGACCTGGGTAAAGATGGCAAGCCATATTATTTTAGTCCGTACGATGGCAAGGTGCATAGCGGTTATATGTATACCGACAATGGCTTTTGGGATACCTTCCGTGCACAGTTTCCGCTGAGTAATATATTGCATCCTGAAATGCAGGGCCTATATATGCAATCGCTTTTAGATGCGCAGCAGCAGTACGGCTATTTTCCTACATGGTCCAACCCCGGTATGTCCGGAGTAATGCTGGGCAATCATGCCATATCTCTTCTTACCGACGCCTGGGTAAAGGGAATACGTAATGTTAATCCGGACAGTGCATTGAAAGCTTACTTCCACGAGGCTACCAACAAAGGTCCCTGGGGTGGTTCAAACGGTCGCGAAGGTTGGGAAGATTATTATACCAAAGGTTTTGTACCGTTGGGCAAGGTGCATGAAAGTACCGCCAAAACGCTCGAATATGCGTATGATGATTTTTGCGCTTACCAACTGGCTAAAATGACGGGTAATAAGTACTATGAAGATGTATTTTCACGCCAGATGTACAACTACCGCAATGTGTTTGATGCTAAAGTAAACTTTATGCGCGGCCGCCTTACCGATGGTAGCTGGATACCTAATTTTGACCCGATAGAGTGGGGCGGAGCTTTTACTGAGGGCAACTCATGGCAGTACACATGGTCTGTTTTTCATGATGTGGATGGTCTGATAAAACTCATTGGCGGCAATGATCGCTTCAATGCCAAACTCGACTCGTTCTTTACCATGAAGCCTGATATCAAATACGGATCCTACGGGCAGGAGATACACGAAATGAAAGAGATGGTGTTGGCAGGCATGGGACAGTACGCGCATGGTAACCAGCCTACGCAGCACGTTCCTTACCTGTACAATTATAGTGGGCAGCCCTGGAAATCTCAAAAACAAGTACGTATGGTAACCGCTAAGCTGTATAACGCTACAGAGAAGGGCTATCCTGGCGATGAAGATCAGGGACAAATGTCGTCATGGTATGTGCTGAGTGCTTTAGGCATTTACAGTGTTTGCCCGGGTACCGATCAATACGTTATAGGAAGTCCGGTGTTTAAGAAAGCAACCATCAAGCTCGAAAATGGTAAAACCTTTACCATTGAAGCGAAGGGGAACAGCGCTCAGAATGTTTACATACAATCTGCCAAACTAAACGGGACGGATTACGACAAGAATTACATCCGTTACCAGGATATTATAACTGGCGGCTCATTGGTGTTTGAGATGAGTGCTACGCCTAATAAAAGCCGCGGCGTGGCTGCATCAGCCCGTCCATACTCTTTATCAGCAGCCGAATAGGCGCTGATAAAGAGTACTATTTGCTAAATCAATTTATTAAACAATCGGTATAACAAACTTTTACGCTATTAATGAAACTTGGACGCTTTACCATTCAAAGGACGCTTTCATTCGTTCTTATACTAATTCCTTTTTGTAAACTTTCGGCCCAGGAGCGCTATTCGCTCAACTCAGGTAACAGCATCAATTGGTTACTTGCGCCTCAGCAGCAAATAGGTACAGATAGCAGCGCTATGTTCGGGGCGGGCTATAATACCAAACAATGGATCAAGGCATCGGTTCCGGGTACCGCATTTAATGACTATGTGCTGGCAGGCATCGAAAAAGATCCTAACTATGGCGATAATATTTACAAAGTAGACAAGGCCAAGTACGACCGCAATTTCTGGTACCGCACGGCTTTTAAAATCCCGGCCGGATATCAAAAAGGACAAAAGCTATGGCTTAATTTTGAAGGCGCGAACCGCAAAGCTGAAGTTTACTTAAACGGTAAATCATTAGGTGTACTGGATGGCTTTATGGATCGGGGCAAATTCGATATAAGTTCAATCATCAAAGCGGGTAATGAGAATGTTCTTGCCGTGCTGGTTCATTGCCCCAAAACACCTATCCCTAACTACGCCAGCCCTACCTACATATCTTCTGCATCGTGGGACTGGATGCCTTATGTTCCCGGCTTATTAACCGGTATTACCGATGATGTTTATCTCAGTTATTCAGACGCTGTAACCATTGTTGACCCATGGATACGTACCAAGGTGTCATCTTTAGACAAGGCCATTGTAAGTGTACAGGTAACCCTCCAAAACAGCACCCATACTGCAGTAAAAGGAACGCTGAGCGGCATAATTCAACCCGGCAATATCAGCTTTTCGCAGCCTGTACATATCGAAGGTGGCGAAATGAGCAGCATAATGATTGATACCAGTCGCTTTAAGCAGTTAGCGGTAAATCATCCTAAGCTATGGTGGCCCAATGGTTATGGCGATCCTAACTTGTACACATGCGATTTAAAATATACTGTCGACGGTAAAACATCGGACGTAAAGCGCATCACCTTCGGTATACGGGAATATAGTTATGACACGGTAGGCAATGTGTTTCATATCAAGATTAACGGCACACCTGTGTTTGTTAAAGGTGGCAACTGGGGCATGTCTGAATATATGTTGCGCTGCCGTGGTGAGGAATACGACCTGAAAATGAAGTTGCATAAGGAGATGAACCTTAACATGGTGCGCAACTGGATAGGCTCTACTACCGATGAAGAGTTTTATGATGCCTGCGATAAATACGGCATGATGGTATGGGATGATTTCTGGCTCAACTCGCACCGTAATCTTCCGCGCGATGTATATGCTTTCAATAAGAATGCTGTCGAAAAAATTAATCGCCTGCGTAATCACCCCTCTATCGCAGTATGGTGTGGCGATAACGAAGGTTATCCCGAGCCGCCTTTAAATGGCTGGCTGGCCGAAGATGTAAAAACCTTTGATGCCGGTGACCGCTGGTATCAGGCTAACTCGCATTCCGATGCGCTTACCGGTAGTGGTCCCTGGACTAATTTTGATCCGCAATGGTATTTTACCAAATATCCCGGAGGCTTTGGTGGTGACCCGGGATGGGGAATGCGTACCGAAATAGGCACAGCCGTATTTACCACTTTTGAGAGCTTTAAAAAGTTTATGCCCGAGAAAGATTGGTGGCCGCGTAATGATATGTGGGACAAGCACTTCTTTGGCGCAAGCGCCCTTAATGCCGGCCCCGACCGCTATCAGCAGGCCATTGATGACCGGTATGGTAAAGCCACAGGTATAAAAGACTTTTGCCTAAAAGCACAGTTATTAAATATCGAGACCAATAAGGCATTGTATGAGGGCTGGCTGCACCATATGTGGAATGATGCGTCCGGCGTGATGACCTGGATGAGCCAGTCTGCCTACCCGTCGTTTGTGTGGCAAACGTATGATTACTACTATGATTTAAATGGTGCTTACTGGGGTGTGAAAAAGGCGTGCGAACCTTTGCATATTCAGTGGAGTTATGCCGACAATTCGGTAAAAGTGATCAACAGCGGCAAAAACAATGTAAATGGTCTTAAGGCGATTGCCGAGGTTTATGACATTCGCGGCAAAAAGTTAAAGGCATACAGCAAAGATTTAGCGTCGGCTTCTAACTCCGCGCAGGATTGCTTCACCATGGATTTATATACATCTACTGATAACCTGGCCTATAACAAACCAGTTAAGGCGTCGTCAACCTCGCAGGATGCGGGTGGCCCGGCACAAGTCGCCGATGGTAACTCAGGTTCAAGATGGTCGAGTGACTACCGGGACAACGAGTGGATTTACGTTGATCTTGGAAAGGAAGAGACCATAAGCCAGGTAAACCTGGAGTGGGAGGCCGCTTATGCTAAAAGTTATAAACTGCAACTGTCGGACGATGCCACAAACTGGAAGGATGTATACACTGAAGAGAACTCTGATGGCGGCAGCGACCGCATTACCTTTCCGAAAAGCAAGGGCCGGTATGTAAGGTTATATGCACCGAAAAGAGCGACCATGTTTGGTATATCATTGTACGAATTTGAGGTTTATACAGAGCAAAAAGTTAAAACCCCGCAGGTGCAGCTAATTAAGCTGTTTTTAAAGGATGCAAAAGGAAGACTGGTGTCTGATAACTTTTACTGGCGGAGCGACTCTCATAACAACTATACCGAGTTGAATACACTTGCGCCGGTACAGTTAAAAGTGAACTCAAAAATCACAACCGCCGGCAAACGCAAGCTTATTACGGCCAGCATCGCTAATCCATCAAAGACCATAGCTTTTGCAGTTAAAGTGCAGGCGGTTAACAGCAAAACCGGTGAACGCATTTTGCCCGTTATACAAAACGATGATTATTTTACACTATTTGCAGGGGAGAGGAAAGTAGTAACCATCGACTTTGATGCCTCGCATTTGCCTGGCGACGGCTACAAGCTTGAAGTTGTACCTTATAACAACCGTGAACGTTAGTTGAATCTATATCGCTCTTTTATGAAATGGAATAAAATATTCTTGCTTACCGCTGTTTGCTTTCCTTTACTCTGCAAGGCACAGAATGCCTATTTTGTAGATGGTTTCCATGGCGGCATCTGGGGGCATTATCCGGTGGGATATACTAACTTCATCACAGAGCAATTGCAACAAAATCCCGACTGGAGCGTGAATTTGGAGATAGAGCCGGAGACATGGGACAGGGAAGCACTCGTTGCACCGGAAGCGTATAAAAAATTACAAGCCTATTTAAATGATTCGTCGCGCGCTGCCAGGGTTGAGTATGTAAATCCAACCTACGGGCAATCGTACCTGTTCACTATTTCCGGCGAAAGTATTATACGGCAGTTTCATTATGGGATAAAAAAGCTACGCACACATTTTTCAAACTTATCGTTAAATACCTATTCTTCCGAAGAACCTTGCTTTACCAGTGCGCTGCCGCAAATTTTGCGCGGCTTTGGCTTTAAATATGCATCGCTTAAAAATCCGAACACTTGCTGGGGCGGTTATACGCGCGCATATGGTAACGAACTGGTAAAGTGGACCGGCCCCGATGGCAGCACTGTGCTGGCCAGTCCGCGTTACGCTATTGAAAGCTTAAAAGCCAATTCGACCTGGGAAACTACAGCAAGTGTTAACGGTCCGGATTACGTCAATGCAGCATTCCGCTCAGGTATTAAAAATCCGGTTGGCATGTGCCTCCAGGATGCCGGCTGGCGCATAGGGCCGTGGCTTAAAGGCGGAAACTATAAGCCCACGGTTTATACGCTCTGGACAAATTACTTCAAAAACATCGCTGACATAAAGAATGCACCTGCCTGGCGTTTTAGTCAGGAAGATGTGCTGACCAGTCTGGTATGGGGATCGCAGGTCTTGCAGCGTCTTGCACAGCAAGTACGCGCTGCCGAAAACAATGTTGTCGAGGCGGAAAAAATTGCTGTGATAAATAAGTTGAGTGATGCCACTGCCTACCCAACTGTGCGGTTAGACAGTGCTTGGCGTACATTACTTTTATCGCAGCACCACGATTGTTGGATTGTGCCGTATAACGGCAAAAAGGGCGATACCTGGGCCGATAAAGTTAAATCTTGGACCGGTCACACTAAGGCGATTTGCGATAGCATTATCAATGGAACGGAAAAAATCTCAGGATCTGGCTATGTTAAAATATATAACACGAGTGGCACAACGCGCAGCGAGTGGGTAACTTATATGATTACAGATGCCTCGAAGCGTATAAAATTAACCGTGGCCGATCATCAGAATAAATCTGTGCCAATGCAGTTAATTGATAGCGGTAAGACAGTGATGTTTAAGGCTACGGTACCGGCGTTTGGCTACGCAGTTTACAAGGTAAATAATGGTGGCAGTGTGTCTACAGCAAAAGCATCCGGCGTCAGCAGACTCTCAAACGGTAATTATTTATTGGAGAATGATTTGTATAAAATCATTATAGATGTTAAGCATGGTGGTACTATAAAGAGCCTTGTTGCAAAAATTGCCGGTAATAAGGAGTTTGTTGATACCACTTGCGGCCGATATTTTAATGAGCTGCGTGGCAACTTTTATAAAAAGGGCGGCTTCATGTCGAGCACGCAAAATCCGGCGCAGGTCACTGTATTGGAAAATGGCCCATATCTTATCAAAGTGAAAATACAAGGCACTATTGCCAATAATCCATTCTCACAGATAATGAGCTTACGTGCAGGCGAAAAACGCATAGGCATGGAGCTCAATATTGACTGGCAAGCCAATGAAAAGATTGGAGAGTTTGAGGAAACTAACTTTAAGCCTACCAACCGGCGCAAGGCTTTTTATGATGACCGCTTTAAACTGCTTACGCTATTCCCCTTAGCGCTTAAGGGACAAAAGGTATACAAAAACGCACCGTTTGACGTAACCGAAAGTAAGCTGGATAATACATTCTTTAACAGTTGGGACAGCATCAAGAATAACATCATATTTAACTGGGTAGATGTTACATCTGCTAATCAGGAGTATGGCCTGGCTTTGTATTGGGACCATGTTACCAGCTATACGCATGGTAGTAATCATCCCTTAGGGTTGACTACTGCTTACTCCGGCATAGGGCTTTGGGGGCGCGACTACAGCATTGCCGGGCCTACCAATATTAAATACTGGCTGTTACCCCACACAGGTGATTGGCGGCAGGCGCAGTTAGAGGTAGAGAACGAAAAGATAAATCAGCCGCTGGTTATAAAACCGCTTCGCAGTAAACCGGTTCAAATGATCCGTAGCTATATTAACCTGAAAACTCCCGGCTGCATGATCAGCTCATGCGTTTTTGATGGCAAGAACGTTTTGCTCCGCATTTATAACAATGGCTCATCAGTAAAAAACGGAGATATGGAGCTTAACTTTCCGGCAATAAATGCGGTTGAGGTTAACCTTAAAGGCGAGGAGATTGCCAACGTTAGGTGGACTAAGCAGCGCAACGGCGGAATGACCTTAACTAACAATATTGCTCCTTTTGCATTTAAAACGGTCAAAATATTACTTGAATAGCTAATCAAGGATAGATTTCATGACGGCTAAGTGAGCCAGATTGATAAATAAATATTTGCTCTTGTTAATTTTTAGGTATTTTAAGTTGTTGATTTTGAGTCTATTGTCTTCTAATTTAACTTACAAAAGCATGGTGAAATTATTTTTAAAAAATTTTGCTAAACCGATTTTAAGTTTTTACTTTGGTAGAACAAATCCACAGCTCCTTATTGTAGATTTGAGAATCAATTATAAAGCTATTTAAAGTAAATTTTTGTAATCATCGTCGTTTTTAGCCAAATAACGGTTGTTGGGCTCCGCTGTTAAAGAACCTAAAAAGCTAAATCGATTAAATAAAACTTAAATTTTTCAAACTATTGAGAATGAGAAAGACGTTACTGGTGGCAGTTATCGCCGGCACCATTTTTTACTCCTGTAAAAAAGAAAGCTTTTTAGATAACACAAGCTCAACCGACTTAAATGAAGCCGTTGTATTTGCAGATAGTGCCTATACAATGGACTTCCTTTCGGGTATTTACACAGATATCGGCTTTAGCGTAATGCCTAAGCGATTTGGACCGGGCGGCTTGGATGCTTGTTCTGACGAGGCCGAAGGTGCATCAACGGGGTCGATCAATACCTTTATACAATTTGCCACTGGTACGGTTAACCCATCTATTATTACTGACGATGCATGGCGTATCTCCTATACCAACGTCCGCAGGGTAAATAAATTTTTAACGCATTTGCCTAACGCTAAGTTCAGTGACGAGCTGAAAGTTAGGGCGAAAGCAGAAGCACGTTTTTTAAGAGCCTGGTATTACGCCATTTTAGTAGAGCATTATGCGGGCGTTCCATTGCTTGCTGATAGTATTTATAAATCCAGTGATGTTATCCCTTCGCAGCGCAATACTTATGAGGAGTGTGTAAACTACATTACATCAGAGTGCGACGCCGCAGCTGCCGACCTGCCATGGGTGCAGATAGGTGAAGACTACGGTCGCATCAACCGGGCGGCTTGTTATGCGCTTAAAGCAAGGGTGTTGCTCTATGCTGCGAGCCCCTTATTTAATGGTGGCGGCATTGCTTCAGGCGAACCGTTGAAATCTGTTACAGGCTACCCAACCGCCAGCAATGATAGATGGAAACTGGCACAAGATGCTGCACAGGAAATTATAAACAGCGGTGCATATTCATTATATGTAGATAATGCTACCGAACCTGGCTACGGGTTTTACCGAATGTTTCAGTTGCGTAAGAGCTCAGAAATGATTTTGGCCAGGATGCAGGCCTCCAACTCTGACTTGGAAGCAGTGTGGAACCCGCCAACTCATGGCGTAACCAATCCGGGCGCCTATCCATATCTGGAGCTAGTAAATGCGTTCGGCATGAAGAACGGTAAGCGTATTGATGATCCGGCCTCGGGTTACGATGCGCAGCACCCGTACAACAACCGCGATCCGCGCTTTCAGAATACTTTCACGCGCGATCAATCATTAGTTTACCATTACCCGGAGCTTGTACGCATTCCGGTTAATATATACATCGATAAAACCAACCCGAACAATCCTACTTCCGGTCAGGATGCTATTTATAAAGGTACGCCGACAGGTTATTATACCTATAAAATGCTTGACAGGGAAGTAGTGTCTAACTGGTTTAATACTTATACACCGCGTTGCTTCCCGCTGATACGCTATGCCGAAATACTGCTGGATTTTGCTGAAGCAAGAAATGAATACCTGGGCGCGCCGGACCAGCAGGTGTATGATGCTGTTGAGGCTATTCGCAGCAGGGCAGGGCTGTCGCCATACCAGTTAGCCCCCGGTTTAACCAGAGAGCAGATGCGCGACATTATACTAAACGAGCGACAGAAAGAGCTGGCCTTTGAAGGTCACCGTTTCTTCGACGTGCGCCGCTGGAAGCTTGGGCCGCAAACGCAAAATCAGCAAATGCACGGCACGGAGCCTGTACGCACCGCCGCTGGTACCACTTATAATACCATTACGGTGCGCAAGCATAATTTTTCTGACAAAATGTATCTGTGGCCTATTCCGCAGTCGGAAATATCCAAGTCGCCGCAACTGCTGCAAAATCCTGGTTATTAATTTCAATCGAAACGTATGACAAATAAATACAAACAAATGAGGACTATATGGAGGATAAAGCTACTCTGTTTGCTCTGCGGGCTGGTGTTGCTATCAGCCTGTAAAAGGGAGCTTATACCAGTGGCTGATGAACCGGTGAAAGGGATTGAGGGCAAATGGCGGATTATAAGCCTGACCCGCAACGGCGAAGACCTTTCGCAGCGTGTGGATTTGAGTAAGTTCCGTATGCAATTTGACGGACAGGGCAACTATACATTTCTGGACAACTTCGCCTTTGTAGTTTCTGAGCCCGGCAAGTACAAGCTTGATGATCCGCAGTATCCGTTTAACCTGGTGCTTACACCGCAGGGTGGCGAGGATGTGAAGGTGAAAATGCAATTCCCGATAGTGAATGGTGAAAGGCAGATAAGCCTTACGTTAATTCCAGGCTGTACAGGCAATACTTATCAATACGATTTAGCCAAAGAAAAATAGTGGTGCATATGAAAAAATTGTTTACTCTAAAAATAGCTTACTACTTCTACATGCTGATAGGCTTGTTTGTGGTGGTATTTCTGGCTGAGTGCGGGTTGACTGCGCTTAGTGTGGATGTGCCTGCCAGCGGCGACGCCAACCAGGTAGTAACCTTTACCATGCATTGCGGCGCAGAGCCCCGCCTGGTAAACGAAACCTATACCACCAGGTTGCTGGTTGGTATAATGGTGCCTAAAAACTGGAATGCAAAAGCAGGCACCACTGTGTCCTTCACCAGCCCTAAAGGTAACGGCGTAATGGCATTAATTCCCGACTCGGAGATTGAGCCGGCATCCGGCCTTAGCTGGCCGGCAGCTGCTAAAAAGCGCTTTGGCATCGGCCCCAACCTGGTTGATGATTTTGAATGGATCATTTACAGAAGCACTGCATCTTTCACTTTCTCTAATAATGAAGACATCAGCTTTGATGTGCAGGTTAAATGTAAGCTTGGAGCCGAAAATATGCTGGCCAGGCTTGGTTTCTATTGCGGTTCATCTAAAGAAAACCTGCGCCCCGATGATGTGGATTACACCAAATACACATTCTCAAATGTGTTTGAGGTGAAAAATGGCACCGGAGACCTTGTCGATCTGGTAAATCCGCAACTGGGTAAGCTCGAGCCTGTAAAAAGTCTTGACAATGATATCGTGACGCTTACTTTTGATGCAGGTGTTACCCCGACATCGCTCAGCAATACCGATGATATTTATTTATGTGCCAAAGCTTTTGATGCCGACGGTGCAGTTACCGAGGTGTGTGAGCAAACCACTAAAACCAAGTTGAGCCCTATAGGGGGCAAGCGTTACAGGATTGACCTGTGGCCCCGTGGGTTTTTTAATACCGCTGCCGGAAAAACCCTCAGCCGTATTGAATACTACTATACTGATGCGTCCGGCGCGCAGCGGGTGGGTTATGGCAACACGGACGATCCGTTCAAGTACACCTTCAAATGTCAATAAACTTGTTTTTGTAAAAGATTCAACCGCGAATCTTAAACCTATAGATCTTAAATAAACATGAAAATGCTTAAACGCTGTTTAAAATTGAGCAGCCTTGGAATTGTATTGCTGATATGCTGCCTGCAAACAGTATGTGCACAGCAGCGTACCGCTAATAGTTCCGGCAGCGGGTCGCAAGAAGGGCAGGCGGGGTATACCATTACCGTGCTTGATGAATTTGGCAAAGCACTCGAGGGCGCTAAAATTAAAGTTGCAGGTACCAATGATGTGTCAACCGATTCTGAGGGCAAGGTCAGCATAAATGCAGGTAACGTGGTAGTGTCTTACAACGGCTATTACTCCAAAACAGTAAACGTACAAAAGAATGCGACAGTAAGGCTTTTACCGCAATACCTGTACAAGCAGGAAACAGTAAATGTACTGTATGATGAGAAAGCCGAGAATGAAGTGTTAGGGGCAGTATCATCTGTTAACAATAACCAGATACGTACTACACCGACATCATTGTACCTGAATGCACTTACCGGACGCTTACCCGGATTTTATACCCAGGAAATGAGCGGCTTCAGATCGGCTCGCACTACGCCGGTTACTGTCGACGATTTTGGCTCAAGACCCAATAGCGCCACAACTTATAACTCCAGCCTGAGCGATAATAGTGAGGTGGGGTATAGCCTTCGTGGGCAGTTGCCGGTAACCATAATAGATGGTGTTCAGCGCGATATTTATTCAATTGATCCGGAAAGTATTCAATCCATAACCGTATTGAAGGATGCGCTTTCAACCCTTTTATTAGGTCAGAAAAGCTCACGCGGGGTACTGCAGGTAACTACCAGAAGAGGAGTGCTCGGGCCGCCGCGTATATCTTTTACCGCACAAACAGGTTTTCAGAATTCTTTAAAGACGCCAAAGCCCCTGTCGTCATACCAATATGCTTATTTATACAACGAAGCTTTGCTTAACTCAGGCAGATCACCTGCTTATACCGAGGCTGACTTTAATGCCTTTCGTAACGGTACTGACCGTACTATATATCCGGATGTAAACTGGTACGATCAGGTACTGAAAGATGATGCACCTATTACCAAGTACAGCCTTGGCGTTACCGGTGGTACAAAAACTGCCCGTTATGCGCTGGATGTAAGCTACCTGAACCAAAAGGGTATGTTCCAGTCTTCAGATGCGTTTAACTACAGCACTAACCTGGAGTTGAGCCGCTACGTTATCAATAGTAATATTGATGTTGATGTAACCAAAAGCTTCAACATTGGCTTGCAGCTTTTCGGTCGCGTGCAGGATGGTCGCCAGCCAGGTGCGGGCACTAATAACATCCTGAGTGCCCTTAACTCAACGCCTAACAATGCCTATCCGGTTTTTAACCCTGACGGCACTTACGGCGGTTCATCAATCTACACTACAAACCTTTATCAGCAGGTAACCGGGTCGGGTTATCTGGTAGATAACACCCGCGACATGATGGCCAACCTCGACCTGAAATATAAATTTGATAATTGGTTACCGGGCCTTTACCTGGGCGGTAAGATAAATGTTTCGTCCTCGTCGTCAGGTATCATCAATAGAAACAGCCAACAACCGGTGTACGATGTTACTTTAAACGCACAGGGTCAGCAAGTGTATTCTCGCTATGGCAGTATTGCAGATCAGCCTAACTCTTTCGGTACCACGTCAACCGCAAACTTCTTTTATGCACAGGGTGTATTAGGTTATGAGAGCCAGTCAGCCGGTGATCACCATTTCGGCGGTAAACTGTTTTTTGACCAGCAAACGGCAAATTACCAGTTTGACTTGCCAGCGACCTATACAGACATTGCTGCAACCGGCGATTATAACTATCAACAAAAATACTTTGCTGAGGCAGCTATTAACTATGCCGGTTTCAGCCGTTTCCAGCCAGGTAATAAGTTTGGTTGGTTTTACGCAGGCGGATTGGGCTGGAATATTGCTGCCGAGTCCTTTATAAAGGATAATGTGCAGTGGATAAATAAGCTGAAGCTGCGTGCCACTTACGGGCAAACCGGCAATACCAACGAGGGCTCATTAGGTTATTTTAGCTGGAGAGCTTCGTACGGGCAGGACGGAACTAACGGCTACGCTCTTGGCTCGCAATATGCTTTCATCAGCGGACTTGTTGAAAAAGGCCTTGCCAATGTAAATGCTACCTGGGAGAAGGCGCATAAATTCAACGTTGGGCTGGATATGGCCTTCTTCAATTCGCACTTAGGCGTAACTGCCGATTTTTACCGCGATGTGTATTATGACCTTTTACAACAAAGAGGCTCTACTATTGAAATCATAGGCCAGGCCTATCCTAACGAAAATATTGGTAAAAATTTATACACAGGGCAGGAAGTTAGCCTTACTTACCGCAATAACGTAAGAGCGTTCAATTACTTTATCACTGCCAATGCATCGCGCATGAAAACCGAGGTGTTGTACATGAATGAGCTGCAGCAGGCTTACCCATGGAACTACCGTACGGGCATGCCAGTAGGGCAAACTTTCGGTTATTTATCTGATGGGTTGATACAAACGCAGGAGGAAGCCGACAAAGCGCCGTTACTTGCAGGTACCAAGGTTTATCCGGGTGATGTGAAGCTGGTTGATTTGAACAATGACGGTATCATTGACCGTTACGACCAAACGGCTTTAGGCAACACAAAACCTTTGATGTATTACGGCGCAACGCTCGGCTTCAGCATAAAAGGTTTTGACTTAAGTGTGTTGCTGCAAGGGGTTAAAAACCGTACTTACCAGCAAACAGATTATTCATTCGGGCAAAATGGCGATCGCCAGGGTTATGATTACATGCTCAACCGGTGGACGCCTGAAACCGCGCAAACAGCCACCTATCCAAGGCTAACACTCGGCTTTAATGCCAACAACACACCGTACCTTAATAACGCAAGTTACTGGACGCGTTCGGGCGAATATTTCCGCATCAGAAATATTGATGTGGGTTACACATTCCCTTACAGCATATCAAGCAAGCTAAAGGTATCCAGCTTCAGGATTTTTGCCAACGCACAAAATCTGTTTACCTCAACGCCATATAGCAGGCTCGACCCGGAAATATATGGCAGCACTGCGTACCCGGCTCAACGAATCATTAACGCAGGCTTTAATATCAAACTGTAACAATAAAGGAAAACCGTAATGAGAAAGATATACTATAAGCTGTTTACCGTTGCCGGAATGATGAGCGTTTTTTGCGCTTGCAAAAGCAATCTGGAAGTGGTGCCTATTGAGCAGCAAACGCTTGAGCAGGTATTTAACACCCGCGACTCTGCAGGTGTAAACGCCGAAAGATTCCTGACTGATACATATACCCGCATAATTAATAAGGGTACGCGTGTAGGCGATGACTTTTTAGATGCCGCTACTGATGATGCCATCTCATCAAACACCACCAATACCTCGGTACAGCAATTGGCAATGGGCACTTATACCGCAGCCAATTACCAGGATAATCAATGGAGCAACTGCTATGCAGGCATACGCCAGGCTAATATATTTATAAATAATATAGACAGGGTGCCGCTTAAGGGTAAGCTTGTTAACGGAACCTCGTTTAACCGTGTTTGGAAAGCCGAAGCAAGGTTTTTAAGGGCTTACTTTTATTTTGAGCTGGTAAAACGTCATGGAGGCATACCGCTGCTCGGCGACAAAGTTTACCAGTTGGGCGATAACGTAGAGTTGCCGCGTAACTCATTTGAGGAATGTGTAAACTATATAGCAGCTCAGTGCGACCTGGTGAAGGACAGCCTGCGCACCAATCCGTTTGACCTTACTGTTATTGAGCGCCCGACCAAGGCTGCGGCGCTAGCACTTAAGGCAAAAGTACTTTTGTATGCAGCCAGTCCGCTTTATAATGGCGGTAACATTGATGGGACTAACCCGCTTACCGGTTATGCAAGCTTCTCTGCCGACAGGTGGCAAAAAGCTGCCGATGCTGCAAAGGCCGTTGTTGACCTTAATCAATTTGAACTACTGCCAAACTTCAAAGATGTCTTTATAGTACAGGGCAACAAGGAGCGCATCTTTGCTAAACAGGGCGGCAATAATTCCAATATCGAATCGGCGAACGGACCGGTAGGTTACACCACTGCACAAAACAACGGTCGCACCAGCCCAACCCAGGAGTTGGTAAACGCCTTTGGTATGGCTAACGGTTTACCCATTACTGATCCTGCATCAGGTTATAAGGAAGAAACCCCTTATGCCAACCGCGACGGACGCTTTTATGCTACCATTTTTTATAACGGCGCACAATGGCTGCAACGCCCCGTACAAACATTTGAGGGCGGCGCAGACAAACCAGGAGGTATAAAGCAACAGACGCGTACCGGTTACTATGCCCGCAAATTCATGGGTAACTATGAGGATGCCCTCACCTATCAAAACCCAACTAATCATGACCATATTATATTCAGGTATGCAGAGATATTGCTAAGCCATGCCGAAGCACTGAACGAGGTTTTGGGCGCGCCTGACCAACGGGTTTACGACGACATTGAGGCTATACGCCGGCGGGCCGGTCTTTCACCATACCAGCTTGCACCAGGGCTGAGTAAAGATGCCATGCGACAAATTATCCACAATGAGCGCCGCAAGGAGCTGGCTTTTGAGGAGCATCGCTTTTATGATGTAAGGCGCTGGAAAACTGCAGAAACAGAGTTTAATAAGCAGTTGCACGGTATCCGTATTTTCCAGACAGGTACTGGTACCATTTACCAGGAAACGCCTGTGCTGCAATTAAAATTTGATAAAAGAATGTACCTGGCGCCGGTACCTTTAGAGGAGGTGCTGAAAAATAAGAACATGGTTCAAAACCCGGGTTGGTAATCGCCTAATTACAAGTTCCAAAACAAGACGCATGAAAAAGAGCATATACTTTATTTTTTTAATTCTCTTTACCCTTCCGGTAGTATCGATGGCCCAAACCATTGTATCGGGTGTGGTAAAGGATGCCACCGGCCCGTTGCCCGGCGCTACGGTTACCGAAAAGGGAACAACCAATGCCACCGCGACTAAAGCCGACGGTACATTTTCCATTACTTTAACGAAAAGTACCACGGTGATCATACGCAGCGTGGGTTACGTAACGCAGGAGCAGGAGGTGAAGAGCGGCAAGCCGCTTGAACTGATCTTGCAGCCAAGCAGCCAGGATATGCAGGAGGTAGTGGTAGTAGCATACGGTACCACCAAACGTATCACCAATACCGGCGCGGTCAGCTCTATAAAAGGGGCGGAGATCCGTAACATACCTACATCAAGCGTGCAAAATGCACTGCAAGGTAAGTTGCCTGGTTTTATATCAGTGCAACGCTCCGGTCAGCCGGGCCGCGATGCTTCGGATTTCTTTATCCGTGGCGTTAGCTCACTTAATGTTGGTGGCAATCAGCCGCTTATAATTGTTGATGATATTGAATATACCTATGACCAGTTATCGCAAATCAACGTAAACGAGATTGAGAGCATTTCTATTTTGAAAGATGCATCAACCACCGCCGTTTTCGGTATTAAAGGAGCGAACGGCGTGTTGGTAGTGAAAACCCGTCGTGGTGCTTCCGGTGTGCCTAAGGTAAACCTGCGGCTCGAGTCTGGTTTGCAAAGCCCGGTTACGCGCCTTAAGTTTTTAAATGCTTATGAAACAGCCCAACTGGTAAATGAGGCGAGGGCTAACGATGGTTTAAGTGCGCAGTTCTCTGATGCCGATCTGGAGCACTTTCGTACAGGTGATGATCCATATGGCCACCCTGACGTGAATTGGTACGACCGTATTTTTAAACGGAGCAGTATGCAGTACAACTCTAACGTTGATATATCAGGCGGCAGCGAGACCATAAAATATTTTATATCGGGTGGTGCGTTTACACAGGATGGTAACCTTAACCATTTCGAAAGTGACGAGAACCAGGTGGATAATAACTACTATTACCGCCGTTATAACCTGCGCTCTAACCTTGACGTGCAGGCTACAAAAACTTTAAAGCTGCGCATGGACTTGCGGGCCGGTTTTAACCAGATCAATTCGCCCAAGGCGGGCAACATTGTAGGGGAGGTGTTCGATTTCTCTAAAGTACACCCGTACTCAGCACCATTCCTCAATCCAAACGGGAGCTTCGCTTATGCCAGCGACACAAAGGACCTGCTACCCACCATCAATGCACGTTTAGCAACTAACGGCTATACGCTTGAGCGTCGTAATGACCTTAACATACTGGTTGGCGCCACGCAGGATTTGAACGCTATAACCAATGGCTTATCTTTCACCGCCCGTGTAGCTTACGCCAGCGTGGAATCAAGCTCGCGCGAGCAGGCACGTGGTAATCCGCCATCATACCTGTATAATCCGACTAATGATACCTACACGGTTAAAGGCTCCACCTATGCTTATGAAAACTATAACCTGTTTGCTTACCAGGGCTTGTATGACAGCAGGGTGAACGTATTGGCTAACTTCAACTATACGCGCTCGTTCGGTAATCATAACGTGGGCTCCCTGTTACTTTACAACCGCGAATCGTACAAAACCAAAGGCGAACGCTCCATCAACTGGATACCGCAGAACTTCCAGGCTATTACCTGGCGTACCAATTATGATTACAAGCAAAAGTACCTGATGGATGTCACCCTGGCCTACAACGGATCTGACAGGTTTGATGCAGACAACCGTTATGGCTTGTTTCCGGCGGTATCGGTAGGTTATAACATTGCAGAGGAGCCTTTCTTTAAGGAGCGCTTCAAGTTTGTAGATATGTTTAAGCTGAAGGCCTCTTACGGTATAGTAGGTCAGGATAAAGTAGACGGTGGCCGGTACCTTTATCAGCAGACATATAATCAGGGCGGTGGTTATTCTTTTGGCGAAACCCATCGCCCGGTGAATACCATATTTGAGGGGCCTTTGGGTAATGATAACGTAACCTGGGAAAAACAACGCTCATTTGACGTTGGTATTGATGTGAACATGTTTAAGAGCCGTGTAAACGTGCAGGTAGATTATTTCAGCAATGAACGGTACAAACAGTTGATTACCTCACAATCATTACCACTTACGCTGGGTATCGGCGTGTCACCAACCAACATAGCAAGTGTGCGTAACCGCGGTGTTGATGGTGAGGTTAACTTTAACGGTAACCTGGGCAAGTTTGGCTATAATATTAAAGGTGTATTTACTTATACCAAAAACAAGATATTATTTATGGATGAGCCCGCGCCTACCTATCCATGGTTAGCACGCACCGGGCGGTCTATAGGGCAGCAATATGGTTACACCTTTATTGGCTTTTACAAAGACCAGGCCGATATCGACGCCAGCGCTAAACCTGATGTGCCTGTAATGCCTGGCGATTTAAAATATAAAGACCTAAATGGTGACAATGTAATTGATCAATACGATATGGGAGCAATTGGGAAACCTAATATACCAAGCACCAGTTTTGGCCTTACCTTGGGCGGTAACTATAGCGGTTTTAGCTTCAGCGTACTGCTACAGGGCACCACAGGTTATAGCTTCAGTGTACAAGGTACCGGTATCGAACCGTTCCAAAGCCAGTTTCAGCCAATTCACCAGCAACGGTGGTTACCGGGTTCCGGAGATGCTGCTAAGTTCCCGCGCCTGTCTACCAACCCTACAACCATCAATAGCCCGGCTGCATATCTTTCCGACTTTTGGTTGATCAACGCAACCTATCTGAGGTTAAAAACGGTGGAGTTGGGCTATCAGTTACCTAACAAATGGCTGCCCCTGCACATCAGCAATGCCCGTTTCTACTTAAGTGGTTACAACCTTTTAACCTGGACAAACTTCTCGCTTTACCAGCAAGACCCTGAGGTTACCTCAAACACTGCCGGTGATGCTTACCAAAACCAGCGCGTGGTAAACCTTGGCTTGCAGGTTGGCTTTTAATCAAAATAATTAATAACCTTACTTAACACAACCCCAATGAACCGTTCCTGCAAGCAGGAGCGGTTTTTTGCATTTGCCGCAGGTGCGCTCCCTGCTTTGAAAAGCACCGGTAATCTTTTAAATTGTGGTCGCCGCTTATGTTTCCCACGCTGTCATCATTAATAAATTATCTTTTCGGTACAACCTTTTCATGGTCTGTGCCAACCTTTGGTGTGTTTGTGGCGCTGGCCTTTATTAGCTCGTATTTTGTTTTCTTAAGCGAGTTTAAGCGAAAGGAAAAGGAAGGGAAAATAAAGCCGGTTTTAATCAAAGCCGATGATGGTAAAAAGGCCAGCGCAACCCAGGGGCTTCTATGGCTCGCTGGTGGCTTTATACTCGTCTGGAAGATTGCCGGTATACTCTATTATTTTGACGGGTTCCGGAGGTATCCGTTTGCATTCATTTTATCTTTAAAAGGCTCATGGCTATGGGGCGCTGTTGGTGCAGTTTTAGGGGGCATCTTATTTTACATCAATCGAAAAATATTGGCTCAACAGCAGAAAAGTAGAGAGCTTATTGTTGTGCATCCTTATCAGCTGATGCCTAAAATGATAGTTTGGGCGGCGATATGGGGGTTTATGGGTGCAAAGCTCTTCAACTATTTGGAAAATATCCACTATTACTCCCAATTCTCATTTACCGGGTATCTGCAAAACAGCGGTCTGACCTTTTTGGGCGGGCTTATTTTTGGCGGTGCAAGCTTCTTTTATATCGGTTATAAAAATGGCGTGAGGGTTATTGATCTGGCAGACATCGGTTCGCCGGGTATGCTGGTAGCTTATGGCGTGGGTAGGATAGGCTGCCATCTATCTGGCGACGGCGACTGGGGAATTGTAACTCTTACTGAAAAGCCGTGGAACTGGCTGCCTGACTGGGTCTGGAGTTGCCGCTATCCGCATAATGTTTTAAATGCCGGTGATTACATACCTGGTTGTTCGGGATCATATTGCGCAGTGCTTCCGCATGGTGTTTATCCTACATCGTTTTATGAATGTGTACTAATACTGCTATGTTTCTCCATCTTATGGCTGCTCCGCAAGCGAATGACAGTGAGTGGTATTATGTTTAGCGTTTATCTGCTGCTTATGGGCCTTGAGCGTTTTTTTATAGAGTACCTGCGGATCAATCACCGTTACCAGCTATGGCTATGGCGGCTTAGCGAAGCGCAGATAATAAGTATTTTGTTTGTTGTAAGCGGTTTGGTGGGCTTGTATCTGGTGGTATGCGGGTCCGCATTAAAACAACAAAGGGAACGATAGTTATCGCTCCCTCTGTAATGTTTATAATCTGAGTTCTGAGTAAGGAACCCGGATACCCTTTATCCTGTAATAGTAAGGGTCAAGGTAACCGTTCTGGCAAGATTCTACACCACAGCCCGAAAAGTTAAGACAGTAAGTAAGCAAGAGTTCGTTACGGCCGTTCACTGATTCCGGGTGAATGGTTGGCGTATAATACCGGGCATATTTACCGCCAAGATATTCGGTTATGGTGTAAATATATTTAAGCGGTGTAAACGGCCCGGTAGGGCTATTAGATGTTGCTATATAAATATCGCGTTTATCTTCGCAGTTAAAGCCTTGGTCCATAGACATAAGGATGTATTTGCCGTTAAGGTATGATACTGCCACTGTGCCTAAACCTGTAGCAACCTTGGCTGTTTCTGCGCCAGATGGCGTCTCGGTCCAGGTACTGCCATTCCAAAAAGTCCATTTCAGTGGATCCGCAGGTAAAAAGCGCGCTACATGTACGTTATTGCCATAACCGAAGCTGAATGTTTTTGCACCGAATACATATACATACCCATCACTGCTTTTGTGCATGCCCGTTGCATAATTGATATCTACCTGGCCCGACATGTTGGCTGGCGTATAGCGTACAGATTTCCACTGCTGACCGCTTTCAGGAGTAAGTTTGTATAACGACTGATTAGTGGCTGTGAGGCCCTGACCTTCGCCGCATTGTACCCATACATCATCGCCAATTTGAACGCCCGGGCCCGGCCATGACCAATCGGTACCGGGCTGGTTGCTGAAAATTTGCCTTGGCCTGCCTTGCGCATTGTCGGTAATGGTCATGTTAGGCGTATGCGCCGGATTCCAGTCAGTAGCCGTTGGCTGTATCATCACCGAGTTATTATAGCTGAAAAAGTTGTTGCAGTAAAACATCCCGTCGTGCAGAGAGGTACCATCCCATGCATCCTGCGTTATCCAAAGTACGCGCCCGTCAGCCAGCGGAATGCTGTTACCCTGGTCAAATGCAACAGAGCCCATTTGCGTTTCATTACGTTCAAAAAAGCTTACCACCTGGTCGTCCCGGTAAGTGGTAGCAGGCAATGCGGTAAGTACCCATTGCTGGTGCTTACTTCCATCAAGTGCATTTTGAGTTAGCTTGGCAGGCGTAGTAGCATCGGCAGTAAGCGCAAGGCCGCTTTGTTTATTAATGATTGAGCAGATATTGTCGCCGCCATTGCCGGGTGCTATGCCCCATAATTCGTTGTCGGCGCCGTTTGCCCGTTTTTGCTGTAAAGTAGAACCAGCCGATGTTTGCAATGCAGCCAGCAATTTGCCGCTGTGCAGGTTGCGAATGTTATAATACTTTACATTACCCTCGGTTTTAGCAAGCACAAGGTGCCATTTTTGCCAAAGCGTTTTGCTGTTATCGTCAGGTTCGGCCAGTTCAATGGTTTGGCCTTCATTATATTTTTGGTTGTACAAAATATCGCCGGCTATTTGCAGGGTACGCCCGTTGGCATTAGAGGCTATTTTGTAAACGCCGTAGTTGTCAGGTAGATCGCCGTAAACAATAAATTCTACTACCCATTCATTTACCTTGCCCGATTCGGCTTTAACAGAAAATTGTTGCTTTTTTGTAGATGATACATCAACGGTTTGGCCCGATGCCGGTGATATGCTGGCACCGTCGGATATGGTAATTATCGGTTTTACACTTTTCAGCAGTTCGCTGCTTTGCACGGTCACCGTAATTTTCCTTTCATTCATGTTTAGTCTGGCTTCGCCAACCTGTCCTTTGGTAAGCTTGAAGGTTTTAATCATAGCGCCGGGGCTTGGCGGTCTCACATAGTCGGGCGAACAGGAAAAAACCAGCAGGCTTATTCCTAACAGGATAAGTAATCGTAATTTCATAAAGGTTATAATTGGTTGAACGAAAGTACAGCTTGTTAATCGATTTAGCAAATTTTTCGTTACTCAATGCCCAAATATTTATACGCTGAGTAAGGGACGCTTTATTTATTTGCTATCCTGAAATATGAGAACTGTGCATTATCAGTGCTGTTGCCCTGGTAATGTAACCCTGGGCGTGGGCTGCGGTCCCATTGCGGCAGAAAACCTACCGGCACGTTGGTTGCTGCCTTTTGCCATTCGCCATTGCCTTGTTTAAAGTAAAAGCTGCAAGTTTGGCCATTGTGAAGTACCAGTTTCAGGTCGGTAGCTATGCTTTTAACAGTGATTTCTGCGAGGGTAGTAGTTTTGTTATCCTCCACTTTCCATACCTTTATTGTGTTAGCCACTATGCCGATACCTATCGCCGCACCTGCATCGCCGTAAAAGGTTAGGCCTTTTAAAGCGTTGTTATGGTTAACCACCTTTGTGGTCATTTCGAAGTTTCCGGATGTAGGGCGAACGGTAAGCGCTATGCCCGTGGCGTTGTTATTTGTGATAGAACCTGACAAGTTGAGGTTGCCATTCCGGACGGTTGCAACGGTCACTGCATGGCGGAAGTCCCATTGCCATTGCAGGTTAAGCGTCTTGCCATTAAATTCATCGCTGAAAGATTTAGGCGTGCTTGCCGGAGTTAACGCCTGCGCTGCAAATATCGGCCAGCCGCCAGCGTTTGGCCATGTAAGTTTAGATAGCAATCCTTCGCGACCGGTAAAAACACTGCTCTTTTTATTGTAGGCGTGGTGCAGGTAATAATATTCGCCTTGTGCCGTAGTTACAAAGGTGCCGTGCCCCATACATTTCCAATTGGCGTTTTCGCTCAGGATGGGGTTGGCATCACAAAGTTCATAAGGTCCTTTAAAGTTTTTGGAGCGCGCCACGTTAACTGCATAGCTGCAGCCGGTGCCGCAGCAATTACCCGCCGAATAAAACAGATAATAGTATCCGTCTTTTTTGAGGATGCTTTGCCCTTCCATGCCCTGCCGTTTATCATCGCGCAGCAGGGAAAAGGTTTCGCCCTCGAGCTTTAGGCCGTCGGCTGATAGTTTGCTGCCTAATATTTCAATCGGCCTATCGTCCAGTCCGTAGGCTTTAAATGTGATATACAGCTGGCCCTTGTCATTATAAATAAAGGCATCAATAGCTTCTTTGCCAAAAGCAATCAATACGCCATGATCTTTAAATCCTCTATCGGGAAATTTAGAAGTAGCTACGCCAATGTAAGAAGTATTGTCTGACTTACGCCGTGCGGTGTAATATATATAATATGTATCCTTAATCTTGTAATACTCCGGTGCCCAGAATGAGCCTGTGGTCCAGGCGGGTGCTTTGTCAAAAACATATCCGTTCAGTTTCCAGCTCTTTAAGTCGGTTGATTTGTAAATAGGGAAGTGGGGCGCCCATTCTGATGAGGTGCCGACCGCATAGTAAGTGTTGCCTACGCGTATAACGGAAGGGTCGGCCATATCGCCCGGTATAACGGCCGGTTTGCCGGGCTGACCGTTTGCTGCAATGGTAACTACTAAAACCAAAAAGATAATTGTGGCTTGCAATATGTTTTTACGTAGGCTCATGTTATCAAAAATAAATAAAAATGCCAAGCCGACTAATTGTTACGGAGATTTATGTGCTCATATCAAATAAAACCATAATAAAACAACAAAAATTTGCTAAATCGATTAACGGAATTTATATTTGGAAAACGGTATGCGCTGCTTCATCTGCGCTAAAATTCCGGTTATTAAACCAAAATGAGCAATTTACTAACTACCTTTTCTAAAAGCATTGCTGTACGCTTTTGCTTACCTTTTGCCTTAGCCTGCAGCTTAACCCCGGGTAATATTTACGCGCAAGACGTGGCACCATTTAAAAATGGCGACCGTGTAGTTTTTGTAGGTAACAGCATAACCGACGGCGGGCATTACCATTCTTTCATATGGCTTTATTACATGACCCGCTTTCCGGGTATGCGCATAACCTGCCTCAATGCTGGAATTGGCGGCGATGTGGCCAAGCAAATATCAAGGCGGTTTGATGATGACGTATTGGCTAAGAAACCTACCGTACTAACACTTTCATGGGGGATGAATGATACCGGTTATATGGAGTGGTGGAAAAGCGATGCACAGGAAACGTTTAAAAACCGCCTGGATACCTCGCTTAAATATTACCATATTATAGAAGGTAAGCTAAAGAGCCACCCTGAGATAAAGAAGATCATCATTGCATCATCACCATATGACGAAACCACCACTTCGGCCCCGCAAAACCTGTACAAAGGAAAAAGCGCTGCGTTGTTGCAGATAGCCACCTTTCAGGAGCAGGCCGCTAAAGCCCATAACTGGAGCTTTGTTGATTTTAACCGCCCGATGACGGCTATTAATCAAAAAGGGCAGGCCACTAACCCTGCATTCAGTCTCACTCCAAATGACCGTATTCACCCTGATAACGACGGGCATATGGTTATGGCCTACCTGTTTTTAAAGAAACAGGGTTTGGCCGGCAAACCAGTTGCCAATGTACAGATTGATGCAGCAGCTAAAAGGGTTGTAAAGGCAGAGAACGCCAGCATATCCGCCTTAAATAATACAGGTAATGAGGTATCATTCCAATACCTGGCCAAGGCTTTGCCTTATCCGCTGGATACGGTAGTAAGAGGTTGGGGAAGTCACCGCCGCCAAAGCGAAGCCTTGCAGGTGGTACCATTTAATAAGGAGTTTAACCAGGAGGTTTTATCTGTAAAGGGTCTTGCCGAAGGTACTTATCAGCTGATCATTGACAATGAAGCCATTGGTGAATGGTCTTCATCTGCGTTTGCCGAAGGCATTAACCTGGCCGAGCAAACCAATACGCCGCAATATCAGCAAGCATTGCAGATTCTGGTGCTTAACGAGGAGCGCTGGGAAATTGAAAGGCGTTTCCGTAACCATGCGTTTATTGATTACAATGTTTTGTATGATCGTGGGCTGCACAATGCCGATAACCGCGTAGCTATGGACACTGTGAATGCTGTAGCCAAACGCGAAATATTTGTGAACGGCAATAAGCAAACTTACCTGGCATCACGTTTTAAAACCGTGCGCGATGCCTGGCAAAGCGAAATGAATTTACTGGTTGACGAGATTTACAAGATCAACAAGCCGGTAGGCCACAAAGTAACATTGAAAAAAATTAAATAACTAACCTATGCTGACCCACATTAAAGGATTTTTGTTTTTCGCATTGTTATGCTTTGCATATCAGGTTGACGCGGCTACTGTTGATACCGTAACCACGCATAGTGATGTGATGAAAAAGGACATTAAAGCAGTAGTTGTCCTGCCTGCTGAGTACTCGGCCCATAAAACTTATCCGGTTGTTTATTTACTGCACGGATTCAGTGGTAACTATGCCGACTGGATATCTAAAGACCAGGGATTGAAAACGCTGGCCGACCAATACCAGTGCCTCATCGTTTGCCCTGATGGCGCTTTTGCCAGCTGGTATATTGATAGCCCGGTAAACAAGGACTGGATGTATGACACCTATGTATCAAAAGAACTGGTTAGTTATGTCGACAAACATTTTTCTACCGTGCATAATCGCAAGGGCCGCGCAATTACCGGCCTTAGTATGGGAGGACATGGGGCCCTAACCTTAGCCATTAAACACCAGGATGTTTACGGTGCTGCCGGGTCAATGAGCGGATGTATGGATCTGCGCCCATTTGCTAAACAATTCGGAATAGATCAGATACTTGGTAAATACGAGGACCATACAGAAAGTTGGAAAGAGCACAGTGCAACCAGTATGGTGGGAATGCTAAAGCCTGGTGCTTTGAGTTTAACTATTGATTGCGGCTGCGACGATTTTTTCATTGGCGTTAACAATACTTTCCATCAGCAACTCTTGGATGCCAAAATACCGCATGATTATACTGTACGCCCGGGCGGCCATACCTGGGAGTACTGGACTAACTCATTAAACTACCAGATGCTGTATTTTCATAATTTTTTTGATCTGCAGTCTGCCGCCTTGGCAAGTGGTGTACAAGCATCATCGCATTAAGCATTCTCAGTGTATAAAAAATAAAATTTATATTGCCTGCCGCTAAATATCTGTACTAAATGGCTAAGAAAGTTTCTATCAATGACATTGCCGCCGCGCTTAATATTTCAAAAACCACGGTATCATTTATTATTAATGGCCGTGCGCAGGAAAAGCGCATCAGCACGGAACTGGTAGAACGTGTTGAAAAATTGGTAAAGGAGGTTGGTTACAAGCCTAATGCAATGGCTAAAGGTTTGCGTACCGGTAAATCAAACACCATTGGCCTCATGGTGGAAGATATATCCAACCCGTTTTTTGCCAATATAGCCCGGCTGATTGAAGACCGTGCTTACGAGAAAGGTTACCGTATTCTGTATTGCAGTACCGATAATAATCCCGCCAAAACCAGCGAACTGATAGCCATGTTTCGTGATAAGCAGGTAGATGGCTACATTATAGCTCCACCGAAGGATATTGAGCAGGATGTGCTCGATATTGTGAAAAGCGGTTTGCCTGTGGTAATGTTCGACCGTTATTTGCCCGGTATTGATACGGATTACGTGATCGTGAATAATGAGTTCAGTACATTTAACGCCACCAGCCTGTTAATTCAGCAAGGATATAAACGTATAGCATTCGTTACTTTCTCCTCAGAGCAAACGCAGATGTACGACCGCATGAACGGTTACAAAACCGCCATGAAAAACGCCAAACTGAAGCCGTTGGTTAAGGAGATCGACTTTAACCGGAATGAGGAACTCATCATTGAGCCTTTACATACTTTCCTGAAAAAGCAAAAGGGCATTGACGCAGTAGTTTTTGGTACCGACCATATTGGCACTTGCGGACTAAAAGTAATTAAAGACCTTGGCCTGAACGTGCCTGATGACATAGCCGTAGTCTCGTTTGATGATTATGATGTATTTAAGCTTTATAATCCCCCGATAACGGCAATTGCTCAACCTATCGAGGCAATTGCGGAAAGCGTAATAGGCTTGCTGTTGAAAAAGCTTGGAAACGAAAATCCGCAGCAGCCGTTACAAAAAATCATTCTATCAACCAATCTGCACATCCGTTCATCATCCAAGCAATTAACAACTGCATAGTTTACCTATTTACTGAGCTTTTAAACAAAGTAATTTGAGCTTTTTAACAAAGCGGCTACTTCCTGGCTATGGTACCTTTGTGCATAACAAAACACAAAAGATATCATGTCAAAAATATGGTTTATAACAGGCAGCTCCCGCGGATTAGGTCGTAGCCTTACAGAAGTAGTACTGAAAAGCGGCGATAAAGTTGCTGCCACAGCACGCAACACTCAACAGTTAGATGATCTGGTTGCGCAATACCCAGATGCGATACTACCCCTAACACTTGATGTAACCGATTACAAAGAAGTGCATAAGGCCGTGGCACATGCCGTCGAGCATTTTGGTCGCATTGATGTTTTGGTAAACAACGCAGGATTTGGTATTGTTGGCGCTGCAGAAGCGTATACCGATGAGCAGGTGCGCAGTCAGCTGGAAACCAATCTGTATGCACCTATCGAGATAACTCGCGCCGTGTTACCCTACATGCGCAAGCAAGGCGGCGGCCGTATATTGCAGATAAGTTCTATTGGTGGCAGGGTAGGTAACGCCGGCATTACCATGTACCAGGCTGCAAAATTTGGTTTGAGCGGTTTTAGCGAGGCGCTGGCTAAAGAAGTTGCACCGCTGGGTATATTGGTGACAAGTGTTGAACCCGGTGGTTTCCGTACTGATTGGGCAGGCGCATCCATGACTTATGCACCTGTAATAGCCGAATACGAAATGGTAAACCAGCGTACAGAGTTTTTCCAGAGCGGAAAGTTTGTGCCGGTTGGCGATCCTGAAAAGGCTGCGCTGGCAATGCTTAACCTGGCCGAACACCCTGCACCGCCAGTACATTTAGTGCTGGGTAGCGAAGCTATAGGTATTTTAAAAGCCGCTAACGAGAGCAGGGAGGCTGAAATGCAGGAATGGATGGATGTGAGCTTATCCACTGATCATAACGATGCTGAAAATTTTCTGGATACACCCCAGGGTAAATGGTATACCAGTAATGTGAAGAGGAAAGAAAGTTAAGTATTGAATAATGTAGCAGAGTCGCCGGATAATTTTATCGGACGACTCTGCTATTTAATACCTTTGTAAATATGATTGATGCTCAAGCTAAACGCCGATCGCCCATTGCATACTCCTGCTACTATACCCGCAACCGGGAAGGGGAGCAGTTTGTGCCCGATCATGTTTTTAGCTATCAGCTTACAGGCAGCTTAAGCATTACTGATGGCGAACTGAAGCATGTGTTCAACGCCGGCGATTTCAGGTTTATCCGACGTAATCAACTGCTTAAATTTATTAAGCAACCACCGCCTGACGGCGCATTCCGGTCAGTCTCTATCTACCTCGACCAGGATTTTCTACGCAGTATAAGTATGGAGCTTAATTACCGTGCAGAATCATTACATCATCAAAACACAGCGCCGGTAATAGCAATTAAAGCAAGTGCGCTGGTTAAAAGTTTTATGGAGTCTTTACTGCCTTATGTAGAGGGCGACCAGATGGTAACTCACGGATTAGAACAGGTAAAACAGCGCGAGGCTGTGATGTTATTATTACAGACGATGCCTGAGCTAAAGGATGTGTTGTTCGATTTTAGCGAACCTGGAAAGATTGATCTGGAAGCTTTCATGAATAAAAATTTTCACTTTAATGTGCAGCTTAATCGCTTTGCTTACCTCACAGGGCGCAGCCTGGCAACTTTTAAGCGGGATTTTGAAAAGGTTTTTCAAACTACGCCGGGTAAGTGGCTGCAATACCGTCGCCTGCAGGAAGCATATTATCTGATCAAAGAAAAAGGCCGCTCCCCATCTGATGTATATCTTGAGCTGGGATTTGAGGACCTATCTCATTTTTCTTTTGCTTTTAAAAAAGCATACGGTGTGCCTCCGTCAACACTCACACCTAAATTGGCCTGAGAAAATGTGACGTCAATCATTTTATTTAACACGCCCAATCAATTGGTATTTGTGCTTACCGTAATAGTTTTAAGCTTTAAATTATGAAGCTATGTTAGGTAATTTAACAGATGACGAGGCCAGGGAATTTTTAAAGAAACAGGTAACCGGCCGCCTTGGATGTCATGCCGATGGCATAACTTATGTTGTGCCGGTAAATTATGTGTTTAAGGATTCCGTGATCTATAGCCACTCCTCAAATGGTAAAAAGATCGAGATGATGCGACGCAATCCCGAAGTATGCTTTGAGGTTGATGACCTGCAAAGCATCTTCAGATGGAAAAGTGTGATAGCCTGGGGGCGTTTTGAAGAAATCAATGATATTGCAGAAAAGCAGCAGGTGATGCAGGGTCTTATTCATCGCATAATGCCGCTTGCTAACCACGCCGGCGATCACCCTTCCCATGGCATTACCGGTAAGGAGAGCGATATAGGAGATACGGTAGAGTTGATTATTTACAAGATTGTAGTAAGTAAAATAACCGGCAGGTTTGAGAATTTCTGAATTTAATACTCAAACCTGCCGGCTTACATTAGCAAGGGAATAATAGCAGGGGCACAGGTAGTTGTGCTAAACCATCATGCCTATTGTTACCCTCTGTAAGTGTTTTGAAGTGATAGCGGCGATAAGCCATTGCCAGCATATCAGCTTTCATTACATGTATCAATACATCGGCTACTTTATTTACATTCCTTTCGGTAATGTGGTTATAAGTGAAATTGTCTTTTTTACAATTTTTTACAACCTGGTCATAAAGGGTACTGCCGTATGGCTCAACAACATCTGGCATTCCCGAAGTTGCAATGTGCGCAATAGTCACATGCTTGCCTGTTTGCTTTGCCCAGGTGTTAAGATGTAGCACCGCATCTGTAGCACAATACCGTAGATCGGTAAGTAACACTGCATTGGCAGTCTTTGTGATTTTTTGATGGCCTGGCACAAGCAACAGCGGGCAGTTAATCTTACTTAAAATACCATATGTAGCCGCCTCCATGCTCTTCAGGTTACCGGAGTAGTTCATGATAACAAGCCCTGCATTATAATCTTTTATTATTTCTTGCAGCGGTTTTTCTATCACATCATCCTTTAAAAAAGTAACATTCGGGTAATTGAGATCATGTGGTTTATACTCCTGTACAGCATGGTTTTTCGCAAGGTTGTTGCTTGCGCGACCTGCAAAGACAAGTTCTTTTTCAGGTAATCTGTCGGTATCAGTTAATTGTTTTACAACAAGGTGGGCATCATAATCAATAGCAGTTTGCAACGCATAGTCAAATGCATTTTCAGCTTGCGCTGACGCGTCATGGAGATACAAGATGGATTTCATAGATGGGCGGAATTGAGTAAATAAAACGCTGATGTTTAACTTTTGGTTTTAAGATTTCGAAATAATTAAATTTTTGCTTAAAAATAAATATCCCGATTTCTTTAGCAAGTTCAAGCAAATCAGTCGCTTATAAAATGACATTTGTCATTAATTTAAAGTCTTTTAAAGATTAAATCGCTTTAAATGAGAGAGATGGAGTATATGTAAAGATTTAGTTATAATTTAAATGTGACAATGGGCTGTGATAGCCCAAAGTGTTGCCTTTAATGAAAATTTCTGCCTTTATGGAAAGCGTCCTCTGTTGAGGCAACAGGCGTTGAGCGGCCATCGTAATTAACTGGCTGGGTAGTCTCATCGCCGCGAGCAAGCGTTTGTGGCAATTCATTTTCAGTGAGCGTGCGCAATAAAGCTGTAAGATTAAAGCATTGGCGTACTACCAGGTGTGTTACACCATTAGCAATTTGTAATTTGCCCGAAACCATCAATAGCTTGGATTGAACAATTTCTTTGCGATAAGTATCAAACAGTTGCTGCCATACTACCAGGTTGGCAGGGCCGGTCTCGTCTTCCAGCGTCATAAATAGTACACCTTTTGCAGTGCCCGGACGCTGCCTAACAGTAATTAAACCAGCCAGCTTTACAAAGTCGCCATCTTTATGGTTGGCAATATCGCTCACTTTGATGTTACCCAGCCGCCTCAATTGTGTACGCAACAAAGCAACCGGGTGATCTTTTAGCGACAAGCCGGTAGTAATATAATCTTGTACTACATGCTCTCCTTGTGTCATCAACGGTAAGGGAACGCTCTCCTCCAATACGGTTTCTGATAACTGCCCATCAAATAAACCTATCGGACGGTCGGCCAATGCAGCTACCTCCCACAAAGCCATGCGCCTGTCGGCACCCATAGAGTGGAAAGCATCAGCATCGGCCAGTTTTTCAAGTGCCGCTTCCGTTACTCCGGCAGACCGCAGCTGATCTATATGCCGGTAGCCTTGGTTGCGCATAGCTACCAATACGGTCATGTCATCTTCTTTAAGGCCTTTCACCTGTCTGAAACCCAGCCGCACAGCAAATTTTTCGCCCACCCGTTCAAGTATGTTATCCCATTCAGAATAGTTTACATCAACCGGTAATACTTTAACGTCATGATTGCGCGCATCCTGAACTATTTGCGCCGGCTGGTAAAAACCCATCGGCTGACTATTAAGCAATGCTGCACAGAATACATCAGGGTAATGGCATTTTAACCAGGATGAAATATAAACCAATAAAGCAAAGGAGGCTGCATGGCTTTCCGGAAAGCCGTATCCTTCAAAGCCCTGCAGTTGTTTGAATATGCGGCGAGCAAAATCTTCATTGTACCCGCGCCTGGTCATGCCTGTTACCAGTTTTTCTTCATAAATGTGCAATTTGCCATTGGCTTTGAAAGATGCCATGCTACGCCTTAACTGGTCGGCTTCCCCGGGGGTAAAACCGGCTGCTACTATGGCAATCTCCATCGCTTGTTCCTGAAAAAGAGGTACGCCTTTAGTGCGGCTTAAAATTTCTTCCAGTTCTGGCTGAGGATACTCCGGCTCCTCTTCGCCGTTTCGCCTGCGCAAATAAGGGTGCACCATGTCGCCCTGTATAGGGCCGGGGCGTACTATGGCCACCTCTATTACCAAATCATAAAACTCCCTCGGTTTAAGGCGTGGAAGCATTGACATCTGCGCCCGGCTTTCTATTTGGAACACACCGATGGTATCCGCTTTACAAATCATGTCATACACCGCTTCATCGTCCTGCGGCACGCTGGCAAGGGTGTAACTTTTGCCATAGTGTTTTAGTACCATGTCGAACGCTTTGCGTATCATGGTAAGCATGCCTAAACCAAGTACATCCACCTTTAGAATTTTCAGGTCTTCCAAGTCGTCTTTGTTCCACTCTACCTGGGTGCGGTTTTCCATGCGGGCATTGAGCACCGGGCAAAAATCAGAAAGCCGGCCTTCTGTAATTACAAAACCGCCGGTATGCTGGCCCAACTGCCGCGGAAAGCCGATCAACTGGCTGGTAAGCTGAAGGACTTTATAAATAAGCGGGTCACGCGGATTGAGCCCTTGTTCGCGCAGGCGCTTTTCATCAAAGCCTTCCTTCCAGAAATCCCAGATAGTGGCACCAATCCGTTTAATGGTATCTTCGGATAATCCCATGGCCTTGCCTACATCGCGGATAGCGCCTTTATGCCGTTCCTGTGTAACGGTAGCTACAATGGCGGCGCGGTCGCGCCCGTAATCATTATAAATATACTGGATGATCTCTTCGCGGCGCTCATGTTCAAAATCCACGTCGATATCCGGCCATTCATCCCGCGCTTCAGACATAAAGCGGGAAAACAGCAATCGCGATTTATCCGGGTTTACAGCCGTTATACCCAGGCAATAACAAACGGTGGAGTTGGCTGCCGAGCCGCGCCCCTGGTGCAGAATACCCAGATCTTCTGCCTGCTGAGTATAGCGGTAAACCCTTAAAAAATACCAGGCCAGGTTTCTTTTTTCAATAAAATCAAGTTCAAAGCTTATTTGTTGCCGATGCTTTTTGGGCACAGGATCGCCAAAGCGTACTTTAGCGCCTTCCCACGCCAGTTTAACCAGCCGCTGCTGTGCCGTCAATCCATCAACCAGAACATCATTAGGGGCTATGTATTTTAATTCATCTAAAGAGAAGTTACAGCTACGGGCAATGTACATTGCATTTTTAAGCGCTTCTGGGTAACTAATGAAAAGCCTTTTCACTTCATCCAAAGGCTTGAGGTAACGTTCGGCATTTGAATGCAGCTTATAGCCGGCGTTATGGATGGTGCATTTTTCACGAATACAGGTGAGTACATCCTGTAATTCGCGCCGTTCGGGGATGTGGTAATGCACATCGCCGGTAGCCACCAGCGGCACCCCGGTTTGTGCCAGCCGGAAGAGCCGTTTAACATCCTGGCCCTGGTAATTGAACGAGGCTGCCAGGTACAATGTATCACCAAGCTGACGGCGGTATTCGGCAAGGTCATTTAAAAAGTTGGCATCCAGCTCAAAATTGGTATTTAATTTTTCGGGCGGTACGGCTATAAATAATATGCCTTCAGCATGGACGTATACATCGTCTTTGTATAATTCGCATTGCCCTTTTTCGGTACGCAGGTTACCCAAAGTAAGCAATGCCGAAAGCCGTGCATAAGCTGCATGATTAGTAGGGTAGGCCAGCAGGCTTGTGCCGTTCATCAGGTCGAGCCGGCAGGCCGGTATAAATTGTATTTCGTGCTGTTTGGCCTCCATGTGGGCACGTACTATGCCTGCCAGCGAGTTACGGTCTGTAATGGCTATGGCCTTATATCCCAAAGCAACCGCCTGTTCTACCAACTCCTGGGGGTGTGCGCCTCCCCGCAAAAAGCTGAAGTTAGATGTTACCTGTAACTCTGCGTACTCCATATCTTAAAGCTTATGCAAAATATCCGTGCAGGTACCAGCGCGCGTCGTCACTGTCGTAATGCCCGGAACGAAATACCCAATAACGGTTCCCGCTGCTGTCTTCAACCACATAATAATCCCGGTGTTCACCACTGTCCTGCCACCACTCACGGCCTATACGTTCAGGACCATCGGCTTTTGCAATACTATGCCTCTTGCCTTTGTGTACAAATAATTTTGGTGGATTATCCGGTACCAAAGCCATCACTTCTATTGGTTCGGGCACGGGTAAAAGCCGGATAGGACGAGGCAGTTCAGGCCATTGCGTTTCAGGTTGCTCGGTGAGTGATACTGCCACTTTTACCGAACGCTCAGGCCAGTGATGTTCGGCTGGTAAATAGCGTGTTATAGTACTGGCCCCAACCTTTCCGGCAATTCGATCAAGCAATTCGGCCAGCGCTGTATCCGCTAACCCTTTTGCTTCAGCCCAAAGTTGTTCCTGTACGGTTTCCATGTCATCAACACGGATAGCTTCCAGTACAAATAGCTCTATGCCTAATGCAGGTTCAATTTTGCTGATCTGTAAGTTAAAAAGACGTAAAAGGTGCGATATACTGTGCGAGCCTTTAGTAGTGCTTATGCTCACTTGTGTCTTACGCCCATCAATCCGGTGGCATTTTAAAAATGCTTTACGTACACCTTTCCCTTCGGTTTGTAAGCGCAAGCAAAGCGCCGCAAGCAGTTTTTCTATAGCGATGCCAATACCCTCTGCAGTTCTGATAGGTTCCATGCAGGGGAGACGTTCTGTATAAGGGACTGGTGGTACCAGCGGCTCCATATACTCATCTGATTTACCCAATGCCTGGCTAATGCGCAAGAGTAAATACTGCCCAAAGCGACGGCGCATTACCGATGCCGGCAGTTGTAGCAAGGGCCCAATATTACGAAAGCCCAGCTTTTGCAAGCGCTCTAATATTTCAGGCTCTAAGCGCAGTGCGGCCGGCGGCAGGTTAAAGATTGCTTTTGCTTCTTCGCCGGAAACTACAATGGGATTTTTTTGTGCGAAGCGAGCCACGGCCCAAGCCGTACCTGGCGTGTCGGCAATTGCAGCACGTGCATCAAAGCCGGATGCCCTTAATTTTAACACGATATCCTTTAAATATCCCCGTTCACCGCCCCAAAGGTGTGCACATCCCGAAATGTCAAGCATTAATCCATCAGGCAGGTCAAGCGCTACAATTGGGGTATAACGAATGCACCCTAATCCTAATAATCTTAACAGTTTTTGAACTTGCCCTGGCTCCTCATCAATTACCATCAGTTCAGGTACTGCGGCTCGTGCATCGGCTACCGCCATGCCTGTGAATGCTCCTTCCTGTTCTGCTGCAGCACTTGCTGCTGTGATAACTATCCTGTTTTTAACGGGCGTTGCTAATACAAATGGCAGGTCTTTCAGTTCTGGCCGCCGCCGCGCAAGCCCGTCCGTGAGCAAATGCCTGAACCATATAGCCATATAACGCTTTTGCATTGCTCAACCAACCTGCCTCTCTTCTTCAATCAATATCTCGGTAACCGGTACAAAACGCCCTTCATGCCACTCCAACACCCAGGTGCCCGTTTGGCCGTTACGCACTTTAGATAGTGTTACCTCCCAGCGCATAAACCCTACACCGGGCAAGCCGTTTATGGCGGTACTTGGTAATGGCGTTACCTGCCAGCGGGCCGCACAGGCGGTAGAACCTAATTTGCCCGTAGCGTTGCGCAAAATAAACCCGGTTACCTGGCTGTGTTCCACTGCCAGCTGAAAGCGTCGCGATTGCTTAAAGTCCATGTCGCGCAGTTCACAAACAACGGCTGTAAGCCCCGGGCATTTCAGTGCCTCTTCCATTACCCATAATGTATCCTGATCCCTGCTGAGGCTGATAAAGATTACCTGGTGTGGCATCACCCCAAAACCGGCCAGGGCAGGAGCAAACAAACGGCGGTCGCGCCCAATCCATATACAAACGCCACTCTCACGCATCAGAAGCGAGAGTATGCCCGACACCACACCGCCGGAAGCGGCGGCTTGTTCACTGCTGGCGCAAACCATTTCATGCACATGTCCCTTTGGGAATACACCATTAGGAAAAGCCTCTTCAAGTGGCCCCAGTCCGAGCGAACTGCGCTGCCCAACTGCTGGCGGCTTATAGCCCTCCCAGCGCAGTATTTGCTGCTGCAATTGCTGTATGATATGTGGAGCCGGTTGAGACATACTTTAACCTTGCAAATATAATGCTAAAAATATTAGTAATATATTTTTTAAGATTTAAACTTTTAAACATGTGTGTAATTAAAAGCAAGAGGTTGATTTTGTTGTTGTAAGTGACTGTAAGTTAGATTTTTGCCATTGATAGCAATTTCAGTGCATCAGTTTGATTTAGAGTAACATTTAAGTGGTGCTATGATGATTCTACTTTTTAAAATATATATTTACCACATACCTTAAAAAGCAAAATAATCCTGAACCATGAAAAAACTTTTGGCGCTTGCTTTATACATCTCCTTCATCGCTGCTACTGTTGCATCGCCTGTAAAACTAAATACTACTACTATTACAGGAACGCTAATCGGAGCCGGAAACAAAAGCATTTTTGTGATGTACAATGGTTTGACTGACACTATAAAATGTACAGAGGAAGGCAAGTTTGCCTGGAGCCCAAAACAGATTAATGCCGTTACAATGGTACAATTCAAGATTGTTAAAGGCATACAAATTCCTTTTGTTGTAGCCCCTGGTTTCCGGATGAATGTAATGGCTGATGCACTTAGTATGGATGCTTACTATAGCTCCGTTAAACTGGATGGTCTCGGAGCGCTTAGCAACACCTACCAGGCAGAGGATTTTAAATTGGGAAAAGCATACAAAATTCCGCCATTGTCTGATAACTGGTATGCCATACCTCCTGCCCAATTTGGTAAGATGGGGTTGGAGGCTTTAAAGCTCGACTCCCTGCGTGAGCAATTCAAACGGAAAAGCGTTGCCCCGTCTGAGCCTTATGCAGCAGAGATTAAAAAGCTTTGGATAGACAGGCTGGCTTTTAAAAAGCTTTATTTGGTGTTTGCGTATGCTGATATGAATGAGCTTTCCAATCAATACATTGATACGCTTATTACTAATCATATTGAGCCGGAATATCTTAAATCAATTAACCACGACGAACTGCTTGGCGACTATTATTATAATGAGTTTGTTGCATTCCATTATCCTTTTTTCAGGCTGAACAAGTTAGCAAAAGAACACCCAGAGGTTAACCAAAACCATTCTGCGGCGGTGCTCACTATTATCACAGAACTTTACAAAGGCAAAACAAAGGATTTTGTACTTAACAGGAGGATTACGGAAGACTTAGAGAATATTTACAGCCAGGCCGCACTCGAAAACATCCAGCCATTTATCGGTAAAATATCTGATAAGAAATCAGCACAATTACTGCAGAATAAATATGAAGCCAGGGTTGCCGAATTAAAATCTGTAGCTGCTGATATGCCTGCTCCATCATTTTCCCTGCCGGATGAAAAGGGAATACAACATAGTCTGAAAGACATGCTGGGGAAAGTAGTATACCTTGACCTTTGGGCAAGCTGGTGCGGGCCGTGTAAAGAAGAACTGCCGAGTTTAAAGAAGTTTGCTGAGTTATATAAAGGCCGTAGCGATTTTGCAATTGTAAGTATAGCCGTAAAAGATGCCAAGGGTGCTGAAAGCCGGAAAAAGGTAATCACTAATTTGGGGTTAGACTGGCTTTTTTTAAAGGATGTAGATGATGCGGTTTGGACTAAATATAAAGTACTGGCTATACCGCGGTTCATTTTGATTGGTAAAGATGGAAAGATCATCGATTTTGATGCAGCGAGGCCAAGTGAGACTGAAAAACTTAAGGCTAATGTAGATAAAGCTTTGGTCGCAAATGTCGAATAAGGAAGCAACCTGTGGAGAAAATCCACAATAATAAATGCTTTCTAAATTTTATATTCTTCAGTAAATCAGCACTTTGGATTTATTTGGCACGGCTGGCATAATTATGATACTTATTGGATCACATAAGTTTAATCATAATATATTTTAAATATGAAAAAGTTCATTTTGTCAGCCGCATTCGTAGCCTTATTAGGCGGATTATCACAAGTAAAAGCACAAACCACACCAGCAACAGACTCTGCTGCTACTAATAATACTGCTGCCACAACAGGCGCCAGCACAACTCTTACTACAAAAGATAGTACTTCAACTCCGGTGAAAGTAGAGGAATTGCCAGCGGCAGTTGCTACTACCCTTAAGAGTGATGCTGTTAAGGAATATACTGTAACAGATGCGGTGTTGGTTAAAACTGCAACTAAAGAGTATTACATCATCAACCTGAAAAAAGGTGAAGATGCAAGATTTGTCAGACTTGATAAAGATGGCAGACCAGTAAAATAATCACCCTGCATCTACATATAATAATCTAAGAAAGCCGGATTTATATCCGGCTTTCTTATTTTTGCCTTAGAACGGCTACTCTATGGCGAAAATACTTATTGTAGAGGATGACTCTACCTTACTGCAGATATTAGAAGGATTTCTGCATAAGAACGGACATACTACTGAAGGAGCAGGCAGCATTAAAGCTGCTGTAAAAGCTCTGACACAATATACGTACGATATTTTATTGCTGGATTATCGCCTTCCCGATGGCAACGGATTGGAAGTGCTTGCACATGCCAGGCACAACGATATTGAAACACCGGCCGTTATCATGACGAGCTTTAACGATGTGCGCACTGCTGTGCGGGCTATGCAATCAGGCGCTTTTGATTACATCATTAAGCCGGTAAACCCCGATGAGTTGCTTGCTACTATAAAAAACGCACTGGCGCAGCCGCAAGGCCCCAGCCATCAGCCTGCCGAGAATGGTTTCATAGCAGGTACCAGCGAAGCATCAGACAAATTATACGAATATATAGACCTTGTAGCACCTACAGATCTGGCGGTACTTATACAAGGCGAAAGCGGAACCGGTAAAGAACATGCTGCTAAATTTATTCATGAAAAGAGCAAGCGTGTGGGCAAACCATTTATGGCTGTTGACTGTGGCGCGCTATCAAATGAGCTGGCTGCAAGTGAATTATTTGGTCATGTAAAGGGTGCTTTTACCGGTGCCTTGCAGGATAAAAAAGGTCTTTTTGAGGTGGCTGATGGCGGCACTTTGTTTCTGGATGAGATTGGTAACCTCAGCTATGAGATTCAGGTTAAATTGCTACGTGCATTGCAGGAACAAACCATTCAGCCCGTTGGAAGTACCAAACAAGTAAAAACCAACGTACGCATTATAGCCGCTACTAATGATGATCTGATCAACAGCGTAAACAGCGGCAACTTTCGGCAGGACCTTTACCATCGCCTCAACGAGTTTAAAATTCAGATACCTCCGCTGCGCCAGCGCGATAACGACATAGTTTTATTTATAGATCATTTTATAAAGCTTGCCAATGTAGAGCTGGAGCGAAATGTGAAAGCCTTATCCCCCGAAGCGCGCAAGATACTTTTGAAATATGATTGGCCGGGCAACCTGCGCGAACTGAAAAATGTGATCAAGCGCATGGTATTATTAACCCGTGGCGAGGAAGTAGGAGTGGAGGCACTGCCTGAAGAAATGCTGGCTTTTAACGCCGACGGGCCACAGAGCAGTGCAAATGATCTCAAATCAATTAACGAAGCCAACGAGCGGGCACTTATTGAAAAAACTTTGCGTGAGGTAAAGTTTAATAAATCAAAAGCGGCGCGCGTGCTTAATATAGACCGTAAAACGCTTTACAGCAAGATAGAACGTTACGGGCTGGATGATTTGTAGGCGCCGCTGCAAGTATTAGTTTAATGCTGGTGCCGCCTTGAGCAGGTTGGTGGCAAGCTGATGCAATTCCTGCATCAGCGCTGATATGTCGTCTTTTTTATCATCATACCCATTCTCTATAACAGCGTACTCTGCCGAACGAAGTCGAGCACCAAGATCACGAGCGCCAATTTGTGCAGTACGGCCTGCCATACGATGCAACAGAAGACTAACCTCGTCGCGATGAGCTCCATTTTGTAGCGCATCAGTTATGGTATCAATATCATTAAGCGTATCAGCCGTAAACCTTTCCAGTATGGACGTTAGCTGCGCCGGGTCATTGTAGGCCATTCGTTTCACATCCGTTAAATCGGGCATAACGGTTGTATCAGTGGTATTTGCAGGTAAAGCAGCATCTTGCTTAATGTTCAGTATATCCAGCAAATCCTTTTCGCGGAACGGTTTCACCAGTATGCCATTAAAGCCGGCATTTAATATGGCCTCGCTCTCCTGCAAAAAAGCTTGTGCGGTAAGGGCAAATATTTTTACATCTGCGGGCACTTTATTGCGGAGGTTGGCGCACAGTTGTTTGCCGTCCATCTCAGGCATGCGTATATCAGCCAAAATCACTTTCACTTTATCATCCCAGTCAGCATTCAGCATATCAACCGGCGATTGAAAGCTTTTGAAAGGTATGTGGTGTTTTTGCAAAATCAGTGAGCACAAGTTGAGGATAAAGCTGTCGTCATCAACTATCCAAACAGCCATATCTTCTTGCGTATTTTGGTGCAGGCTTTCTGCATGTGTTGCCATTTCAGGTGCTTTTGCTGCTGCAAAAGGCAATTGAAAGGTAAAAATAGAGCCCTTGCCCGGAGTTGACGATGCGTAGATGTTACCGCCCTGCTGCTCCACCAGTTCCTTACAAATGGCCAGGCCAAGCCCTGCACCTGCACGGTTTTCAATAGACGACTGGCCGGATGCCTGTTCAAATTCTTTAAATATCCTGTTAATATCTTCCTGTGCAATGCCTTTGCCGGTATCGGTTACCGTAAAGGTATATTGCCAGCTATCCTGCTGTTGTACAGCTTTAACTGACAGCGCCACCTGACCCTTACTGGTAAATTTTATGGCGTTGCCAAGTAAGTTATAAAGAACCTGCTTAAGCCTGAACGGGTCACCGCTTACGAAGCGTGCATCGGTGCTGTTATAGTTGCCTATCAGGTTAAGTGCTTTGCTTTCAGCCTGAGGGCGCATTACAGCCATAACCTCATGAAGTAAATTGGTGATATTAAAAACCTCGTTAGAGAAACTGAATTTACCTGAAATGATGCGGTTATAATCGAGCACCTCATTTACAATCTGCATTAAATGGCTGGATGATTGATAAATTGCCTCTATATGCTGCCTGTCGGGATGATGATTGTCTTTGATAAGTTCAGCATAACCAATAATGGACTGCAGCGGCGTACGTATTTCATGGCTCATGTTTGAGAGAAAGCGCTGCTTGGCTTTGCTATGATATTCGGCCTCATCTCGCGCTTCTTCCAGCTGTTTGCGGTAACGCGCGCTCTTGCTCAGGTCACTTAATATAAAATAGAGCAGAATAACAGTCAATAACACAAAGGCAAGCATAATGTATCCCAGCATCTTAACGCAGCCGCTTACTATGGCACGGGCATCAAGGTTGTTAGATTCTGCCTGTGTTAATACTTCGCCTTCCACCTGTTTAACAAGTGTCTGGATTTGTCCTATCAGCCTGTCATTAGCGTTTATCCAAATATTTTCTCTATTCAGAAAGAGGGCCTGCTGCCGCAACCTGTTTTTTTCCAGTCGCTCAACAGCCTCACTCATCACCTCCGTAAGGCTATCCCTAATGGCTTCGGCAACGGTATCGCGTTCTATCTTGAGCTCCTCGTTCACCACTTTAACGGCCTCCTTGGGTTGCTTTTTTTTGCCAAACAGTTTGCTGAAAAATCCGCGGTTGTCCTTTTCTTCTTCCGGATAAATGGTAGTTACCGTAGTTTTTTCGGTGTGTGTTTTGGATGTATCCTGCGCAGCGTTTTTATCAAGCAAATTACTTATTTCCTGCACCTGCGAGGTGAATGCTTTGTCGTTGATGAGCTTATCACGTACTTTAAGGTAGCTCGTAAAAAGGTTGTCGCGTTGCAGTAGCAATTTTTGCAGCCGTTGCAAGCGGGACAGTTGTATAGAATCGTGCTGATAAAGCGTTTCCAGGGTATCAATAATCAGCGCAGTCTTTTTTGATTCTTTAAAAAAATCCTTCTTGGTGTTTTTTACCAGCCTTGCACGTTGCAATTGATCAAGCCTGGCAGCCTGGCGCGACAACTCATTTACCAACCGCAGCTTGTTGTTTGGCTCCACAATGTTTTCCACCGCCACCATCATTTTGCCTAAAGCCATTTTACTGATGTACCATGCTGTAAAAAGCGCAAGCGATGCCAGCAGGAAAATGATGATGATTTTGCCCTTAATAAAACTTGTAAAACGGTTGTTCTTTGAAGTGCTCATGCGCCCGATAACACTGTTGTGCTACTAATGCCTCATTTATATATAACGAGGCACTATACCCGTCGGGTAAACCCTGACCGCGGCTATTAAAAACCAGTAAGTTATCTAACGTGAAAATTAATCCATTGTTTTGTAAGCACATTGGAGTACTTAAGATTACAGATTGCAACGTTAATTATGGTGGACACTTATTAAAAACCAATGCGACCTTTGGTTTTACAATATTAAAATTTAATGACGCAAATCTGAATCAAGTGTTTCAAAATTGATTTATGTTTGCGCTGTATGGCAAGGAACGTAGAGTTTGATGAAGAGGTAGCTATCCAAAAAGCGATGGAAGTTTTTTGGGAGAAGGGCTATAACGCCACATCGCTACGCGACCTTACCGAAGCCATGCAAATAAACAGCAGCAGTCTTTATAATACTATTGGCGACAAGCAGGAGTTATTTGTGCGCTGCGTTAAGCATTATACCGAAATCAGAAAAAAAGATCTGCAAAACCGGCTTGCGACCAATAAGTCACCTTTTAGCATTCTGGTAGACTATATTAATGATGCGGCAAATGTTATAGTTACCTGCAATAACAGTTGCATGGCTGTAAAAACTGCATTTGAAGTGGCTACCAACGATCCGCGGGTTAAAAGTATTTTAAAAGCCGATAGCGACTACTCCTATCAGTTTCTGTATTCATTAATTAAAGATGCCATAGCCAGCGGCGAAATTTTGACGGATGAACAGCCGGAATTGCTGGCAGATTACTTTATCAGCATTTACACTGGTTGGTATGAGTCATTTATACTGCATAAGGACGCTGATAAAATAAGGAAGATGGCCAGCTATTTTATTAAGCAAATCAGTAAATAAAAAAATTTAACCCTTTCTGAAACGATTGATTTAAAATAACAAAATATAACTGTAAGTAATTCTGAAACAAACAATTCAAAATTAAACACAACATAATAAAATGAGTAACAATCAAGTAAAAGTAGACCTGCAAGGCAAAAGAGCCTTAGTAACCGGAGGCACTAAAGGCATAGGTAAAGCTATCGCCGATGAACTTGCACAAGCCGGTGCACAAGTAATTATTTCAGCCAGAAATAAACCCGAAGATGAGAAAACACCTCATCACTTTATCGCTGCTGATTTAACGCAGGTAGACCAGGTTAAACTATTAGAACAGGAAATCACTGAAAAATTTGGCGGTATAGATATCTTGATCAATAACGTAGGCGGACTTACCACCCCCGGAGGTGGCTTTAGTACGCTTACTGACGAGCATTGGGAAAACGAATTGCAGTTGAACTTATTGGCAGCCATACGCCTTGACAGGATACTGCTGCCTAAGATGATTGAACAAAAAAGCGGTGTCATCATCCATATTTCGTCAGTAGCTGCGAAACAGCCACTGTGGAATTTGAATATGGCTTATGCAGTATCTAAGGCCGCACTTAACAGCTACAGTAAATCATTAGCAACCGAACTGGCCACCAAAGGAGTACGCGTAGTTACAGTAGCTCCGGGTGCAACCCGCACACCGCTTATGGAAGGCTTTATTCAGGATTATGCCAATTCTGTAGGCATCAAAGTAGAAGAAGCCTTTACACAATTACTCGGCCAGATCGGCGGCATCCCGATGGGCCGCATGGCCGAACCGGAAGAAGTAGCCTCATTGGTGCATTTCCTGGTATCGCCGTCTGCAGCTTACTTAACAGGCACAACTTACGCTATTGATGGTGGTTCGTTGCCGGTAGTATAATCAGTAATATAAATTACAAACAAAGGCGGCCAGATATTTAGGCCGCCTTTGTTCGTTGATAAAAACTGTCCAAGACTTAGTTACTATAAGTTGCCAGCCATTTTGCTTTAATGGCGGCACGGGCTTCAATAAATTCTTTATCGGTACCCTGTGCAATAGCATCCAGCGGCAAACGTAATGGGCGCGTACCCTTAGGCTTGTTTACCAACTCTAAAATACCATCGGCAATAGTTTGAGGGTTCATGTTGAACTGTGCCATTTTACCAAACAGGGCAGTGCCTAAAGCGTTGAATTTTTCCGTTGCAGCATCGCCATACTCCGCAATAATATCCTCTTTATCTGCATTGATACCTGTTTTTGTTCCGTTGGTCATTTCGGTAGGGTATACGCCCGGCTGTATGCTTACGTTCTCTATTCCGAAGTCGGCAAGTTCGTCCTGTGCACCTTCGGTAATGCTCTCTACTACAAACTTTGATGCAAGGTAAGGAACCATAAATGGTAGCGTATGCCCGCTTGCACCGGATGTAATGTTAATGATAAGGCCATTTTTTTCTTTGCGCATGGCTGGCAGAACGGCCTGGTAAGTACGCAAAACGCCGTAAACGTTTACTTCGAACATCTGGCGTACTTTATCGAGCGAGTAGCCTTCCAATAAGCCAAATCCGCTTACAGCTGCATTGTTAACAAGCACATCAATTTTTCCGTATTTCGCCAGCACTTTCTCAAATGCCAGTTTAACAGATTCGTCGCTGGTAATGTCTATTTCTACTACTTCAATGTTAGGTATAAGTGATAATTCCTGGGCTGCTGCGGCATTTTTACCTGTGATGTTGCGCATGCCTGCTACAACGGAATGGCCGGCATTTGCTAATGTAATGGCTGTTAATTTACCAAAGCCTGTGCTGGTGCCTGTGATGAAAATTGTTTTTGACATGATTCTTATTTATTAATGTTTGTAAATGTTTTGTTTGAACATTACAAAGGTGCATTGCCGGCAGAACCTGCACATTGATTTATAATAAGAAACAAATTGATATAGATCAACCACACAATATGTGCGGCTTACTGTTGCCATAGCAAACTTGCCGGGTTGTGTTATTTGTATTTGGCCGTTTGCGTACGTATGCGGCTAAGGGTTTCAGGTGTCATGCCGAGGTAGGAGGCAATCATGCTTTGCGGAATTCGTACGGCAAAGCCCGGGTACTTCTTCACAAAGTTGAGGTATTTCTCTTCAGCTGTATAACTTAAGGCTGCCTGTATGCGGTTTTGCGCTGCAACAAAGCTTCGTTGTAAAATGGCATTAACCATCTCGTTAAATGCAGGTATTTCCTGGCACAACAGCACAAAATTATTGTGTGTAAACAGTACCAGCTCACTGTCTTCAATAGCATCAATATTAAAGCGCGATGGCTGTGCCGAAAGCAGGCTTTCCCGGTCGCCCGTCCACCAGTTCTCAATACTGAAACTCATAATGTGCTCATTGCCCTTTTCATCAATAGCGTAAGTACGTAAGCATCCCTTGGTAATGAATGCGTCATACTTCCACACGTCGCCTTCCTGCAGCAGGTATTGCCTTTTACGTATTTTTTTAATAACAGCTACAGATCGTATCCTGTCCTTCTCCTCCTGAGTAAGCGTTACTTTGTCGTCCAGATATTGTTGAAATACTTCGTACATCGCCGTTAAAGTTATTATTCTTGAAATGTTTATTACAAAAAAAGCATCTTAAATAACAAAAAAAGGCATGATGATAGCTGTAAGCATGGCATGCTGCATGAAAAAACCATCGACCATCTGCTTACCATTCAGGAAATTTATCATGAACCTGACGTGCGCGATTATGCCCGTGGCCGCGAAATACTGGCCAAATACCCGGACGCTAAGTTGATAGAGGTAAAAACGCATAACCAAATCCCTGAGCTGTTTGGGTTTGAAGGTGCGGTAGATGATTGGCTGTGGAATAAAAAGAATGTCCTTATTTTAGGTGCCAAGCACAGCCTCAGTGCACGCCCCAATACACGCAGTTCGCACTGGGTGGCGCCATCACAATCCAACGGTTGCACCATGTCCTGTTCTTATTGCTATGTGCCTAGGCGAAAAGGCTACGCCAACCCGATCACCGTTTTTGTGAACATAGAAAAAATTATGGGCTACCTGGAGAGGCATGCTGCACGACAGGGAAAAAAACTTATTCCGGACCAGATTGACCCTGAATACTGGGTTTATGAGATAGGCGAAAATGGTGATTGCTCTGCCGATGCAGCAATATGTGATAATATTAAAGACCTTGTTCATTTATACCGAAGCTTACCAAATGCCAAGCTTACATTTGCTACAAAGTTTGTAAACCGCCAGTTGCTTGATTATGATCCGCAACGCAAAACTCGTATCCGCTTTAGCCTTATGCCTCACCAAATGTCAAAACTGGTTGACGTGCGCACAACGCCAATCAGCGATCGTATTGCCGTCATGAATGAGTTTAGAGAGGCGGGTTATGAGGTGAATGTATCATTTGCCCCGGTTATTTTTTACGAAGGATGGCTGGACGATTGGCGCGTGCTATTTAACGAGCTTAACGATGTGCTTGATGAAGAAACAAAAAAGCAACTCGCTACAGAAATTATCTTTCTGACACATAACCAGCAATTGCACGAGGTAAATATGAACTGGCACCCCAAAGCCGAAGAGGTGCTTTGGCGGCCGGGCATACAACAGGTAAAGTACAGCCAGACCGGTCAGCGCAATGTGCGTTATAAAAACAACCTGAAGCGGGAGTTGGTAAATGAATTTGTAAATCTGTGCACAGAGCTGATCCCGTATTGCGGCATTCGTTATGCTTTTTAAAAACGTTAAGTAAGCAGCATATAAGCTCGCCTTCTGCTGCTAAATGGAGCGCCTATTGCATAGGCGCCTAATTTTTGTTAGCCGGATATGCGATGAATTGTAAATTATCAGTTAAATTTGGTAAGGTTTCATACCAAGCTCAAAGCCTGTTGGGTTGCCAATTAACCGGATAATTTTAAGTAAGTACGCTTTATCAGATGTTTATGAGGGGATTTTACTTCGCTTTAAAAAACATTTTATTTTTTCTACTCATCATAATATGCAGTTTCCGCAGTTATTCGCAGAATTATGGACTGGGTTTTGCCAGTCACGAAGCGCATCAGGACAAACGTACTACGCTTAATCTTACCCCGGAGAATGACCTTTGCTTTTCGGGTGGTTTCGATATATCGTTCGAGTTGTCATTCGTGCCCAACTACAACGTTTACTTCGGCTACATACTCCGCGTTATAGAAAGCGATAAGAATAATTACGACCTGGTATACAATACGGCGAAGGATCACTTTAACATTATAGTAGGAGACTCACTTTCAAAAGTAAACTTCAATATATCGCGGTTGAGCCTTTACAATCGATGGAATAAGATTCGTTTGCGCTTTGATGCGGAAAAACAAGAGCTAAGCGTATTCAGTAACAACAGGGTTTACACCCAAAAAAATGTTGCCATCAGTAAAAAGGGCTGCTATAAAATTGTGTTCGGCGCTAATAAGTGCGAGCGTTTCGAGACTACCGATATACCGCCGATGAAGATCAGGAATGTGGTAATCTATAATAAAGGCGATGTAAAATACAACTGGCCATTGAACGAGGTAAGCGGAGATGTGGCCACCGATGTGGTAAAGAATGTTAAGGCCAACGTACTTAACCCTCATTGGCAAACATCATTGCATTTAAAATGGAACAAAGGAGCAGCGTTTACAGTGAACGGCATAGCCAGTGTGGCGTATGATGATACGAAGGATGAGATCTATTTTACCGCAGCTGATACCATTTACCGGTATTCGATCACGCAATCCACTTGGAGCAAAGCAAAGATTAAACAGCCTATCAATCTTAACCAAGGCAACCGCGCGTTCTTTAATCCCGCCGACAGTAGTTTATACAACTACTTTCTGGGACGCCTAAATGTCCCAAAGTACAATTACAATGAAGGAAAGTGGAGCAGTGATTTTCCGGCTAAAGATGTTACCGGGTACTGGCATTCTAATAAAATATTCAGCAAGGCAGATACTTCTTTGTATTCCATCGGTGGTTATGGATACCTTGTGTATAAGAATGTGGTAAAAAAATACAGCTTTAATACCGGTAAGTGGGATAGCATAGCTTATAAAGGCGATTTCTTTACGCCGAGATATCTCGCCGGCCTAGGCGCTACTGCCAATGGCGATACTGCTTATATTTTAGGTGGCTATGGCAGCGTTAGCGGCGAACAGATACTCAACCCTAAGAATTTGTATGACATGATGCGTTTTACCGTAAAGAATAAAACGTTTAAAAAGCTGTTCGACCTGAAGATAAAAAATGAGGATTTTGCGTTTGCCAATTCCCTTGTACTCGATCAGAATAAAGGCACTTATTACGGCCTGATTTTTCCGCGCAATAAATACAATTCAACCCTGCAGTTGATACGTGGTTCGCTCAATGACCCATCTTACCAGGTTTTAAACAGTGCCATCCCTTATTCCTTCCATGATGTGCACTCCTTTGCTGATCTGTTTTACTCCGACAAAAGCAAAAAGTTTGTAGCTGTAACATTACTCAGGAGAGATGATAACAAAACGGATATAAAACTATTTACCCTGCTTGGTCCACCTTATTTTGAACCTGCTCAACTACAGGCAAATGCCAGCCGTAACAAATGGTATTATGCTTTAATGGGAGTGTGCCTGGTTGTAGGAATAACCGTTGTGGTTTACATCAAGCGCCAAAGAAAAAGACAGTCTATAATACCGGCTGCGCCGCAACTTAAACACCCCGAGCCTGAAGCTACTATTGACGAACAGCCGGAACTGAACGAAATTGAACTGGCTGGGCATAACGAAACCAAAACCGCTATAACGCCGCAGTTTAAAAATGCCATATTGCTGTTTGGCGATCTGCAGGTGTTTGACAGGGAAGGCCATAGTATAACCAAACTGTTTACGCCTTTAATTAAGGAGTTATTTTTGTTGCTGCTACTGCATTCTGTTAAGCTGGGCCGCGGCGTCAGCTCCGATAAGTTGAATGAGATGTTCTGGTTTGATAAATCAGAAAAAAGTGCAAGGAATAACCGCTCGGTGGCTATTGTAAAGTTGAAATCGCTGTTGGAGAAACTTGATTATTGTAAGCTATCTAAAGACTCCGGATACTGGATGATTGAGATAGATTATCAGCATTTTTATGTTGATTATCACAGCTATCTCAACATCATTAATAACCGTAAGCGTATTGATGATAACCAGATTCAGCACCTGTCCAGCATTGTGCAGCGTGGCAGCTTCCTTTCCACCAGTGAGTATGAATGGTTGGATATCTTTAAGTCTGAAATATCTAATGATATTATTAATACTTACCTGCATTTCCTGCAAATGCCGGAGCACCATAACGACCCTGAGTTTTTGATAAGGATTGCCAGCTATATCCTCAACATCGACCCGGTTAACGAGGAAGCCATGTTGCTTAAGTGCCGCTCGTTTGTTGCACTGGGCAAACACTCGCTTGCCAAAACCACTTTTGAAGTGTTTACCCGTGCCTACAAAAACATGTATGGAAACAATTTCGACAAGGATTTTCAAACTATGCTGGAAAGAGGCAAAGTGCTGAATTAACTATTTTTTGAAGAAAATTATGCGTCAGGTACAAATAATGCGAGAAGTATTGAATTCTCTTCGTGTGCTAATTATTAACTAATGCGTTACTAATACCTGCTTTTTTATTTGCTTCTCAACCAAATTATAAATCAAGCATCAGCAAATGAGAAGACGAAGCATTTTGTATGGCATGTTATTACTAACTGTATTTACTGCCTGCTCTAAAAAGAAAAATCAAGCGCCTGAAAAACCTGTAGACCCCGTAGTAGTGGTGCCAAAACCGCCAGAAGAATCGCCCGTTGGCGATGTGGTAGGTAAGATAACCGTTGGCTACCAGGGCTGGTTTACTGCTGAAGGAGATGGTTCACCTCAAAATAACTGGGGACACCAAAATATTGAGAGCTGGCCCGATGTAAGCGAGTACACTGCCACTTACCAAACCACCCTGCCAAATCTTGCCAACGGGCAGCCGGCAAAGATGTTTTCTTCATGGGACGCCTCAACGGTTAATAAGCATTTTGAGTGGATGAAGCAGTATGGCATAGACTGCGCCGCGCTGCAACGATTCTGCAACGAGATTACACCTGGCAGCGACATCAAAGCTTTTCGTGACGGTATTGCTACCAAGGTAAGGAGCGCAGCCGAAGCCAACGGCGTTAAATTTTATATAATGTATGACGCCTCCGGCTGGAAAAACCTGGATGCCATGAAGGTAGACTGGGAAAATACCATTACCGGCAGTCTTGATCTGCTTGCATCCCCGCAATATGCTAAACAGAACGGCAAGCCGGTAGTATCTATTTATGGTTTAGGGTATGCCCATCACCCTTCAAATGCCCAGGAGGCTTTAGACATTATTAATTGGTTTAAAGCCAAAGGCTGTTATGTGATAGGCTCGGGGCCGGGGCAGTGGCGCACCGGCACCGGCGACTCGCAACCTAACTTTATAAACACCTATAAAGCGTTTAATATGATTTCGGGCTGGGCGGTTGGTCGAGTAGTTGATGGTAACTACGGCTCGTGGGTAAATGGCGACCGCGACTTCTGCAAAGCCAATGGTATTGATTACCAGCCCTGCGCGTATCCGGGTACATCGTTTCATAACACTAACGGCGAGGCTTCGCCAAAAAATCAGTTCCCACGAAGGCACGGCGATTTCCTGTGGTCGCAATTTGCGGTATTTAAAAATTCGGGCGTGCGCAGCGTATATGTAGCCATGTTTGATGAAGTGAACGAGGCTACACAAATTTTCAAGACGGCAGAGAACGAATCGCAGATACCTGCCGGCAAGTGGTTTTTAACCCTTGATGCTGACGGTGTGGCCGTATCATCCGATTTTTACCTGCGCCTGGTACGTGATGGTGGCAAAATGATAAAGGGACAGTTGCCATACTCAGCATCGCATCCCACACCTCATAAAGAATAGCCGCTCCGCAATTACTTAATCGATGGAAAAGGCCGGCTAATAACGGCCTTTTTTATCTGGTTGTGACTGTTCATTTGTAACATTCATACCGCAGCATAAGTTAACAGCTATTTTTCTATCAATAGCTTTCCAGAAAGGCTTCTGTCTAATTTTATTTTAAGCTTTTTTTAATGCTTAAAGTGTACTTAGGCCAAGGTTTGCTGCTTAATTAATTGCCAAATGTATCCGCTTTACATAAGCTGCATCCCTTAAAAAATTGTATACCATATCAACCAATATGCACACCATCACATTCCTGAAAAAAGTTGAAACCTTGTTTTTAAGTGCGCTGCTTGTTGCAGTGCTAAATTTTTCTTGCACGGCACAGGACAATGCCGGCTCTGGTAACCTGAAATATGTAGATCCCTCTATTGGCAACGTAGGGCAATTGTTGGAGCCTACACGCCCTACCGTACAATTGCCTAACCAGATTATGCGTATGTTTCCCATACGCAAGGATTATATTGATGACCAGATATCCAGCTTTCCGATGCTGGTGGTATCGCACAGGCTGGGTCAGGTGTTCTCCATTAAGCCGTCAATTAAGCCCGTAACTAATGAAAGCTACGATAAGCGCATGACTTATGACCACGACCTCGAGGTATTGCGCCCCTGGTATTACTCCACCTATCTTATCGATGATGAAGTTACTGTAGAATTTGTGCCAGGGAAGCGTGCTGGTATTTTTCAGTTCTCGTTTCCTGCCGGCGCCGGGAAACATCTTTTGTTAGATGGCTTTAATGATGGTCCGTCGCAATGGAAACTTATTTCGGGTACCCAGCTCACAGGTATGGAAACCTACCATGGCAATATCAAAATATATGTGTACGGCGAGCTGAGCGAGAAAGCCACCTTTGGCGCTATAGACAACAACAAGGCGAAGGTTTCAACGGAAGTTTCGGGAAAAGCGTGGTTGAGTTTTTCCGGTTCGACCGCAAAACCTGTTAGCTTAAAGTATGCCGTGTCATTTGTTAGTGCAGAGCAAGCCCGTAAAAACTTTACCGAAGAGCTAACCGGTGCAACCTTCGCTGGTTTAAAAGCCGCCGGCGAGAAAGCCTGGAGCACTGTGATAGGGCAAATTAATGTAAAGGGCGGCACAGAAGCACAAAAACGAAGCTTTTACTCGGCGTTGTATCGCTGTTACGAGCGCCCGGTAAATATTAATGAAGGCGGGGTTTATTACAGTGGCTATGATGATAAAGTTCACCAGAGCGACCGGCCGTTTTATGTTGACGACTGGATGTGGGATACTTACCTGGCGCATCATCCTTTGCGCACTATTTTAAACCCGGCTCAGGAGGAAGACATCCTTAACTCTTTTGTGAGCATGTATGAGCAAAGCGGGTGGATGCCCACATTCCCGGTACTGTTTGGCGACCATGCCTGCATGAATGGCTTCCATTCAACCGTAGTGTTTGCTGATGCCATAAGCAAGGGTTTAAAGGGCTTTGATGTTGACAAAGCTTATGAGGGAATGCGCAAAAATGCCACCCAGGCCACTATGCTGCCCTGGAAAAACGGGCCTAAAGGGCCGCTCGAGGACTTTTACTATAAGAATGGTTATTACGCGGCCCTGCATCCCGATGAAAAGGAAACCGATACCAACGTGCATGGCTTTGAAAAGAGGCAGGCCGTAGCGGTCACCTTAGGGCATAGTTATGACGATTGGGCTTTGGCGCAGATAGCAAAGCGTTTGGGCAAAACGGATGATTATAACTTATTCAGTAAACGAGCCCTTAATTATAAAAATCTTTGGAGTACTAAAGAGATGCTGTTTATGCCTAAAGATGATAAGGGTAATTGGATAGACATAGACCCGAAGTTTGACGGGGGCATGGGCGGGCGTGATTATTACGACGAAAACAATGGCTGGACTTATATGTGGCAGGCACAGCAGGATATACCGGGCCTTATAAACCTGATGGGGGGAGCTAACCAGTTTGAGGCACGGCTTGACCAGTTGTTTCGCGAGGGGCTTGAACGCGGTAAACACGAGCTATGGGCAAAGTTCCCGGATTTTACGGGAATTGTTGGGCAGTTTTCCATGGGTAATGAGCCAAGCTTCCATATCCCTTATTTGTACAATTATGCCGGTGCGCCCTGGAAAACTCAAAAGCGCATACGCTTTTTACTGGATACCTGGTTTAAAGACAACATTTTTGGAATCCCCGGAGATGAGGACGGCGGAGGCATGACCGCATTTGTAGTATTCTCATCCATGGGCTTTTATCCGGTTACGCCTGGTATACCGGTTTATACAATCGGCAGCCCGGTATTTGAAGAAGTAACTATTGATCTGCCTAACGGAAAGCAGTTTAACCTGACGGCAAAGAACTGCTCGGTAATAAACAAATACATCCAGAGCGCCACCATGAACGGTCAAGAACTTAATACGCCATGGTTTACCCATGAGCAGTTAATGGCTGGCGGCAAGCTTGTACTGGTAATGGGACCTAATCCAAATAAGCAATGGGGCACAAAGCCCGGAGATATGCCTGCCGCAACGCGCAGCAAATAAAATTTCTCTTTATTGCGAAGCCACTCAAAAAATTGGGTGGCTTTTTTCGTTTAACGGTATATTTTAATCAATTACTAATTCATAGTTAATACACGTCGCTTTATTTGCTTTCATACTTAACCAGTTATAAATCAAAAATTAAATCACTATGAAGAAGAAACTACTCATTTGTGGTGCTCTTATGGGCATTGCTATGGCGAGCTGTTCAAAGAAAGAGCTTAAAAATTCCGAAAGCCTACCGAAACAATCATCGTTAAAGGTCATGGCATCACCTGTAGGTGATGTGGTTGGTAAAGTTACTGTAGGGTATCAGGGTTGGTTTACCGCCGCCGGCGACGGCTCGCCGCAAAACACCTGGGGGCACCAGAACCTTGAGTGCTGGCCGGATGTAAGCGAATATACTGCTACTTATCAAACTTCTTACGCTAACCTGGGCAATGGGCAGCCGGCAAAAATGTTCTCATCGTGGGATCAATCAACCGTAAATAAGCATTTTCAATGGATGCAGCAGTACGATATTGATTGTGCCGCCTTACAGCGTTTTTGCAACGAAATAACACCGGGCAGTACCATCAAAACGTTCAGAGATGGTATAGCAACGCGCGTAAGGAATGCAGCACAGACCTACAACCGCAAGTTTTATATCATGTATGATGCTTCGGGATGGGGAAACCTTGCTGCTATAAAAACCGACTGGACAAATACCATCACCAGCACCAACGGACTCAATCTGTTAGCGTCATCGGCCTATGCCAAGCAGAACGGCAAGCCGGTGGTATCTATTTATGGTCTTGGTTACGCAAGCCACCCGTCCAGCGTTACTGATGCGCTTGACCTGATCAACTGGTTTAAGGCACAAGGTTGCTATGTGATAGGCTCTGTGCCGGGCCAATGGCGCACCGGTACCGGCGATTCTAAATCCGGATTTATTGATGCTTACAAGGCATTTAATATGATATCTGGCTGGGCCGTAGGCCGAGTTGTTGATGCAAGTTATACTACATGGGTAACCGGCGACCGCGATTTTTGCAACGCCAACAATATGGATTATCAGCCTTGCGCTTATCCGGGCACATCATTTTATAACAGCAACGGCCCGGCATCTCCGCAAAACCAGTTCCCGCGCAATCATGGCGACTTTTTATGGTCGCAGTTTGCCGTATTTAAAAACGCAGGCGTACAAAGTTTTTATGTGGCTATGTTTGATGAGTTGAATGAGGCTACGCAAATATTTAAAACCGCCGAAAATTCATCACAGATCCCGTCAGGCCAATGGTTTTTAACACTTGATGCCGATGGCATTGCCGTGTCGTCCGACTTTTACCTGCGCCTCACTTCTGACGGTGGTAAAATGATCAAGGGTTTGCTGCCTTATACGGCTTCCCATCCAACTACTCACTTAATTACCAGCGGCGTAACTTTTTATGCTGATGTAAACTACGGCGGGGCCGCAAGCCAGGTGCTGCCCGTAGGCACGTACACCATGTCGCAACTGGCTGCGCGCGGTATGCCTAACGATTGGGCTTCATCAGTGAAAGTACCGTCGGGCCGTACGCTCATTATGTATTCTGATGATAACTTCACCGGTCAGTCATGGACACGAACCAGCGACACCCCGAATTTCCCTGGCCTTAGTCCGAGCCCTAATGATGCGGTATCCTCTGTAAAAGTTCAATAAAAATCAGCATAAGTTTAAATACAATGAAAAGACCGAACCTGCTGTTTTTTATAACGGCACTTGCCGCGCTGGTGCTTATGAGTTGTTCAAAAGAGAATACGGTGTCCGCCAAGTCCAAAGCTGGTATGGGTGGTTCGCCGAAGCTGCGCACTGCTGCCGCAGGTGACCTCAGCGACCCGAATATCAAATACTTTGGTCGTTGGGATTTTAGCAGTACCACGCAATACGTTAGCTATTGGGGTGGGGCATACATCAAGGTAAAGTTTACCGGCACCACGGCAAAAGTTAAGGTGGGCAATAACAGTAACTTTTACGCGAAAATAGATAACGGCCCTTGGGTAAGTTATATAGGCGTAGGTGCAGGAACCATTAACCTCACACCGTCCGCACTTGCCAGTGGAACCCACTCGCTAAGTATTGCCCAAGGGAAAGATTACGATTATATATTCAATTTTCAGGGATTAGTATTGGATGTAGGTGCTACCACCAGCGCGCCTTCGGTTAGTAATACGCTAATTGAATACATCGGCGATTCTATCACAACGGGTTATACCGATCCGCAAGCCAATGTATCAGCCTATGGGTGGATATGTTCAGAAAGTTTAGGTGCCGAGCATACGCAAATTTCCTATCCCGGCATTAACCTCGTGAGCGGTTATACCGGTAATGGTATGGATGTGCAGTATTTCAGGTCACAGTCGGCAGCTTATCCAAGTTCGCCAAATTGGAACTTCTCTATCTACACGCCCAAAGCTATTGTGATTAACCTGGGCACCAATGATAACTCCAATAGCGTACCTGATGCTGTATTTCAAAGCAATTACACCACCTTTCTGGCTAACATCCGCGCAAAGTTCGCCAATGCCGAAATATTGGTACTCAGAACCTTTCTTAACCTGAAAACTGCGCCAACCATTGCAGCGGTAAATGCGCGTATTGCCGCAGGCGACAACCGCGTGCATTACATAGATACAGATGGCTGGCTTGCGCCGGGATCATCAGACTATACAGATGGTTTACACCCCAGCGTTGCAGGAAACATAAAAGTGTCTGACCGGTTGAAACCCATATTACAAACCTACCTTACCGGTGGCGTTACCTTTTACCAGGATACGCAATACGCAGCAGGGGCAAGCCAGATACTACCGGTGGGCACTTACACTTTGTCGCAGTTGGCGGCAAGGAGTATGCCTAATGATTGGGCATCGTCTGTGCGGGTACCGGCGGGCAGCACACTGATTATGTATTCCGACGATAATTTCACCGGGCAATCATGGACACGGACCAGCGATACTCCAGACTTCAGCACGCTCAGCCCAAGTGCTAACGATATGGTGTCGTCTGTTAAAGTGCAGTAACTATATTTAGTCAACAGCGGGCCGTTTATGCGGCCCGCTGTTTCTTTTCAAAAAGTCTATAAATGCCTTTTTTGCTGATTGATTTGGCAATATACCTGCATCCCAAACAGCGCCAAATCCAAATATTAGCTCATTAAACCTGAAAAGGCACAATTAATTGCGGATTAATAGGGTGTTCTAATACAAAACTAATGCTTTGCTAATCTCCTGCGATTTATTTGCTATCCAGTTAATAAACCAATTTTAAACCCAAAGAGTATGAAAAGATTTTTATTCATCTTGTTGATGTGGTGCATCGCCTTGTCCGTTCACGGGCAAAGTACCACCATTACCGGTAAGGTAGTTGATGATACGGGGCAAACACTTATCGGCGCCGTTGTTAAGGTAAATGGCGAAAGTGCCGCTACCTCAACCGCTGCCGATGGAACCTTCACTATTAAGGCCTCAAGCCCTTCGGCCACGCTTGTTGTAAATTATGTAGGGTATGAAACCCAAACTGTTCCCCTTAACGGTAGCACTAATGTAACGGTAACGCTTAAGGCCACCAATACTGGTTTGAGCGAAGTGGTAGTTGTGGGTTACGGCTCGCAAAAGAAGGTGTCACTTACCGGTGCGGTATCTTCCATCCAGGGAAAGGACATTGTAACCACCAAGAACGAAAACGTATTTAACGCCTTAACCGGTAAGGTACCGGGCTTAAACATCGCGCAGAAAAGCAGTGAGCCGGGCTCGTTTAATACCATCTTAAGTATCCGTGGTTCAAGCCGGAACCCGCTCATCATAATTGACGGTGTGCCGCGCGGCAGCCTGGAGCGTCTTGACCCGAATGATATTGATAACATTTCGGTACTAAAGGATGCATCAGCAGCTATTTACGGTGTGCGTGCAGCTGACGGTGTAATATTGGTTACCACCAAGTCGGGCAAAAAAGGAAAGGTAGAACTAACCTATACCGGCAACTTCGGTGTACAGCGCCCGGCAGGCTTAGAGAAAACCGTTAACGCCATTGAGTACATGACCTTGATGAACGAAAAGTTTGGTCATAGCCTGGAAAACCCGGTGGTACGTTATAATGATGCCGACTTTGAACTGTACCGCAGCGGTGCAAAAACCACTACCGACTGGTATGCGCCAGTACTTGATAGAGCGGTACCGCAAAACCAGCATAACGTAACAGCCACCGGCGGCTCGGATAAAGGGAATTACTACCTCAGCTTTGGTCATTTAAGCCAGCAAGGCTTCTGGAAAAGCGGCGACCTTAACTACGAGAAGTATAACTTCCGGTCAAACGTTACGGCTAACATCGCCAAAGGGCTGACTGCCGAGATGCGCCTTTCGGGTATTAAGGATACCAAAAACCAACCCTGGACCGATACCTGGCTGATGTTTAAAAGCCTTTTCGGCCAGCTGCCGCTTACTGATCTTTACGCTAACAACAACCCGGACTATCCCGGTGCTGCCCGCGATGACAACAATCCGCTTGTTACCACCCGCAGCGATTTAACGGGTTACAAAAAGTATGATAACAGCATCTTCCAGGGTTCGATAAGCCTGAACTACGAAATTCCGTTTGTGCCCGGCCTGGCAGCACGTGCTTTTTATAGTTATGACTACAATGTGTCGGAATATAAAGGCTACCAATTGCCTTATAAGCTATATACTTATGACCCTGAAACGCAGGTTTACAGCAGCAAAACCTTCTCTACCCCAATGGGCATCACCAGGGGTTTCGGCCGTGGCTCTACTAACCTCATGCAATGGCAATTAAATTATAATAACAGCTTTGGTAAACATACTGTTGGCGCACTGGCACTTTATGAGGAGACCACCGGCAAAGGCGATAACTTTAACGGCTACCGCGAGCTTGCCTTTAAAATTGATCAGCTTTTTGCGGGTAACTCTACCAACCAAACTGCAACGCAGGATGCCGGCGGACTTTCGGACTGGGCACGTAAGGCATTGGTTGGCCGTGTAAACTATGAATTCGATTCGCGTTATCTGGCTACTTTCAGCTTCCGGTATGATGGATCGTCAAGGTTCAGAAACGACCAGCAGTGGGGCCTCTTCCCAAGCGGTGAAGTCGGTTGGCGCGTATCCCAGGAGAAATTTTTCAAGAACAGCAAAGCCCTGGCGTTTATCAACAACTTAAAGCTTAGAGGCTCCTACGGCGTGCTTGGTAATGAGGATGCCGTGAATTACCAGTTCTTGTCGGGCTATAATTTCCCATCAGGCTCTTATTTATGGAACGGTCAGTTAATTAACGGTTTGGCCGACAAAGGCCTGCCTAATACCAGTATTACCTGGTACACCTACCGCACAACTAATATCGGTATCGATATGGAAATGTGGCAGGGGCTGCTTGGCTTGCAACTGGACGTATTCCGCAGAGAAGGTAAAGATCTGTTAGGAAGCAGGCTCGGCACTCTGCCAGGTACTGTTGGCGCATCCTTGCCTCAAGAAAACCTCAACAGCGACCGCACACAGGGAATCGAACTTAACTTAACCCATCGTAATGTTATTGGCGATTTGGGTTATAACATAGGCTTCAACATAGGTTACGCCCGCACCAAACTTATGTACCAGGAAGTAGGAGTATTTGGAAATGCGTATGATAATTGGCGCAACAACCCTACAAACCGCTTTAATGATATATGGTGGGGTTTAGGCTACGAAGGCCAGTTCCAGACCTATGATGAGATATACACCTCTCCGGTTAATTACGGCGGCGGCAACCGTGGTGTATTACCCGGCGATTATAAGTACACCGACTGGAATGAAGACGGTGTGATAGACGGTTGGGACGAACACCCTATCGCTACCCGCGGTATACAAGAAAACGACGTTACGCAAAGAAACATTCCGAAAGTTAACTTTGGTCTCAACTTATCTGCTAATTACAAGGGCGTAGATTTAAGCATGCTATGGCAGGGTGCTGCACTTGTGAACGTGGATTATCCGGAAATGCTGCGGGAGCCCCTGGGCTTTGGTGGTAGCGCCAGCGCACTAACCATGTTTTTGGACAGGTGGCACCCTGAAACGCCAGGCGCTGATATATACAATCCTAATACCAAATGGGTTCCGGGTTATTATGCCTATACCGGCACTGTGGCTGCCGGAAACTCAGAGCGGTCTGTTCAAAACGCTTCTTACTTAAGGCTAAAAAGTGTTGAGCTTGGCTATACATTACCTTCTACACTTACTACGCGGGTAGGAGTTAAGCGTGCCAGATTTTATGTGAACGGTTACAACCTGCTAACCTTTACCGGTATTAGGGGTCTTGACCCGGAACACACCTCAGACATTTACGGATACACCTATCCGATGAATAAAACTTACAACGCTGGTATAATCATTAGTTTTTAACACGCCATGAATTATTTAAAAAGATTTATAGTACTCCTGTCAGTAATTGTGGCTACGGGATGTAACAAACTGGATATTGCTCCTGTAAATATCCTTAAAGATGAAGACGTATTTAGTACCGATGCCGGTGTTGGCGCTTACATGGTGCCCATTTATGCCAACCTGCCAATAGAGGATTTCAGGTATAATTTTGCACAGGGCTTTAACCAGTTTCCGCCGTTCCCTGCGCTGGGCCTGTTTACGGCAGAGATGCTCCAGGTTGATTACGTTTTCAGAGGCTTTATTGAAAGCGGAAGCTTTGGCTATTGGCCTTATGGCGATATACGTAAGATTAATTACCTGCTTAAAACCCTGCCGGAGAATGCATCGAACTTTTCGGAAGCGCAGGTAAACGCTTACCTGGGCGAAGCACATTTTTTAAGGGCATACTTTTACTTCGACCTGGTAAAGCGTTATGGCGGTGTACCTATTGTAAAGGTTCCGCAGGATCCATTTAATTCTACGCAGGATGAATTGCGTATACCACGCAGCAGCGAGCAGGACGTATACAAATTCGTAGAAGAGGAGCTTAACCTTGCTATAGAATTAATGCCTGATGCTACTCCCGACAAAATTGTAAAAGGCCGTGCCAACAGAAACGTAGCACTCGCGCTTAAATCGCGGGCGATGCTATATGCCGGAACTATAGCCAAATATGGTACCGTGCAACTAAACGGCCTGCTGGGCATACCTTCATCAGAGGCTACCAGCTATTTCCAGAAAAGTTATGATGCTGCCGTAGCGCTGGAAGGTAAATACACTCTGTACCGGGCCAATGCGGACAAATATCAAAACTATGTGAATGCCTTCCTTGACGAGAACAGTTCGGAGAATATCTTTATAAAAGATTACAAGTATCCGGAAATGACCCACTCATGGGATGCTTTAAACGCCCCAAAGCAGTTTGTGAGCGGATATGGCTCTTTTGTTAACCCCACGCTGGATTATGTAGAGCTGTTTGGGGAGTTGCCGGTCAATGATGCCAACGGCTTTCCGCGCAGGTTTAACAGCCGTATGGATCTGTTTGCCAATGTTGAGCCCCGCCTTAGGGCAACGGTAATACTTCCCGGCGATACCTTCCGCGGCGAAGTGATAGATGTGCAGCGCGGTATATACCCGTCATACATTAACGGTGATGATGCCACCAACAACGCAGCCCTAAAAACCGCCGGTAATACCGATGTGCTTTACAACGGAAAACGCGTTATCGGTTTAAGCGGTATGGGTAACGGCGGCTCTACCGGTACAGGTTTTTTCGTACGAAAATATCAGAACCCTAACCTTTCACAGGCGGACCTTGCCCTATGGCGGTCGGACCAGGCTTGGATAGACATACGCTATGCAGAAGTTTTATTGAACAAAGCCGAAGCAGGTGTTGAGTTAGGTACTTCAGCGTCTACAAGCAAGGCTCTTGAGGCAATAAATGACATTCGCGACCGCGCCGGTGCACCGCTGGTACAAACCGGGCAGCTAACGTTGCAAACCGTTCGCACGGAGCGTCGTAAAGAGCTTGCCTTTGAAAACCATAGCTGGTGGGATGTTAGAAGATGGCGTACCGCAGATAAGGAATTCAACAACAGGATTTACAAGTCGTTGTACCCTTATTACGTGTTCGACGAGAGCAAATACATTTTCAAAAAGGATGATGAGATCACCAAATCGAGGTTTACTTTCCAGATCAGATTTTATTACGAGCCTATACCTGGAGGCGAAATAAACAAAAACCCGTTGTTGGTTCAAAATCCCCTTTATTAATTCACTGGAATAGCAATTATTGTTAGATAAAAAATCTGCAAGTAATGAAAAGAAATAGCATATATATCGCACTCATACTGTTGGTCGCTGTTATAGCAGGAGGCTGCAACAAGATAGACGACTATCCGGAGCCGGAAGAAACACTTACCGGGAAGATAATTGACGTGGAAACCGGCGACCCTATATTTACCGAGCAGCCCGATGGTACCCGTATAAAGCTGCTGCAAAAGGACTGGAACGACAATCCCTTACCGCAATACTTCTGGGTAAAACCCGACGGTACATTCCGGAACACCAAAATATTTAAGGGCCAGTATGAAGTGGTGCCGGTTGATGGTCCGTTTGTGCCGTTAACAGAGACGCAAACTATCGACCTTAATGGTGAGTCGGACCTTACTTTCAGGGTGCTTCCGTTTTTAAGAGTTAAGCTGGGGGAAGTTTCTGTAAACGGTACTACGGTGCTCGTAAGCTACAAGATAGAGCGCCCTGCCGGTGCAGGTACTTTTAAAATTTTGGATGCCAAAATATTCGTGTCAACCACCTCGCAGGCTACCAACGCATCGTTTGATAATAAACTGACGCAAACCAATGACCTGCAAAATACCGACGACAGCCAGATATTGGCAACCACTTACACGGCCAGCGTAACGCTGCCTGAAAAGCGAAGCTTTTATATCAGGGTAGGAGCACGGTCAGAAGATAATGTATCAAGGCGATATAATTACACACAAGCCGTAAAAGTAGATATACCGTAAAAAGTAGTTGTTTATGTTGTAAGGCCCCGGATACATGCCGGGGCCTTTTTATATTAAGATGCCGCATTAACTAACCATTAACATGGCGGGGAAATATTAAAGTATTTAAATACCAATCAGCGAAAAAGGTATGCGCACAGCTTTGGCTCTGTAGTCATTCGGGTCCATCGTGCCATCCGCGTTTGAGCAAGGCGTAAGGCAGCTGTCGTAAAAGTTAACGCAATAGGTGAATACCATTTCACTGTTGCTGCTAAATTGCGGGTGAATTGCCGGGGCATAGTAAACCGGCGTATGGCCTTGCTTATAATCGGGTAGTGAGTACACCACTTTATTGGCAGACCAGCCTGACTTAGGGTCGGAGCTGAAGCGTGTATAAACGTCGCGCTGGGTAATATCGCAACCGAAGCCAAAATCCATGCTGGCTATAACAAACTTGCCGTTTACCTTAGCTACCCAGAAACCACCCCATGGCATGCCGGTTAAAATAGCCGCGCCCGAGGCTGTAGACGGTGATGAAGCCCACGATGAACCATTCCAGAACGTCCAGCTGGTAGGGCTGCTCTCCGGGAAACGGGCAACATACACATCGCTTCCGCCTAAGCCTCCGGCGCCGTAAACGTATACATAGTTTACACCTGCATCCGTATGTTTTACCATGCCATGCATATAGCGTATGGCCGTTTGATTACTCATTGCCGGTGTGTTTAAGCGGGTAACAGAATAGGTAGGTAAGCTGCCCATGTTCACATCATAAATGCCCGCACTGGTAGGGCTTAGGCCGTTACCCTCATCTGCATAAATATAAACATGGCTGCCAATTTCTACGCCGCCGCTTGGCCAGGTCCAACTGGTACCACTTTGTATAGGAAAGAATTGGGTGCCGCTGCCGCTGGATGTGATGTTGCTTGTGGCAGATGGTGCAAAATTCCAGGTACCACTGCTTTGTGCGGGTTGTAAAAGGTTGCTGCTACGGTAAGCAATAGGAAAGTTTCCGCCGAGGCAAGGTGCATTGCCCGCACTGTTGAGGCCGTTGTACCAGGTATCATTAGTTGGCCACATTACTTTGCCATTGTTGGCACCATACGTTAAAGGCACCGAAAAAACACCGTCAAAAGCAACTGAACCGCCGGTGCGCTTGAAGAAGTTGGTTATTTCATCATCGCGATAACTATCGCGGGCAAATAAAGTAATCTGCCACCACTGGGTGGCATTGTTGACATAAGTACGCTGGGTAATGGCTGTGCCATTGGCGGTTGAGCCGGCCTCATTGGTAATAGCTAGTCCGGTTGCCCGGTTAACTATTTTATAATTGCCCGAACCCAGGCTGGTAATTTGCCATTGCTGCGAGTTCTGATTCATCCAGGTGTATTGCTCAAGAGTAAGTCCCTCTATGGTGAAACCGCCCGGCACCGCCAGCACCTTGCCGCTGAAAAGGTTTACTATTTTATAGTAACCTGTGCCCAGATCTATAATGTTCCATTTCTGCCAGCGGTCGGGCGCGGTAGTTGATGCAGCCCATTGCTGCAGTAAACGACTGTTGTCCTGCTTTACGCCCTGGTTAAGGGTTCCGCCTACTTCAATAGCTTTTGTACTGCCTGAATTGGTGATGGTGTACGTGTTGTAAGTGCCGGTAAGCGCACTTACACGCAATTTAGTGCTTTTGGTATCATCTGCTTTTGATGATGATTCGGTCTTTTTACAACTCTGCGCAATAAGCAGGGTGGCCGCTGCGCAAAGCATTAATTGTCTTCTCATGGTTTACTTTTTAATGGTTATTTATAGAATTGGTTAGTTATTGCAATAAGTACTAAAAAACGCTACAACAGTAAACAGGGGATACCATTACACATGTAATTGCATCGCAATAAAAGCTTTCTTGAAAAAAATATAATTGGTTGCGGAAAGGTGGCCGCGTTAGTTTTACAATTTTATGCTAAATCGATTAAATAAACAAGTGATTTGATAGCAAAAAAGAAATTCTTAATTAGCTTTACTCATCACTATATTTTTAAGATGAATCACCTGCTGCAAGCCATTAAAAGTGTAATACCGCTAAGTGTTTCAGACGAGGCAATTGTCGGATCGCTTTTTAAAGAAAAGCACTATAAAAAGGGTGAGTGTGTTCTGGCCGACGGGCAGGTTTGCAAGCATGCGGGTTTTATAGAAAAGGGGCTTGTGCGTTATTATATCAATGCGGATGGCGAGGAAAAAACCTATGACTTTGGCCGCGAAAACAACTTTGTGTGCAACTATGAAAGTTTTTTACCGCAAACGCCCTCTACAAAAATTATCCAGGCCTTGGAGGATAGTGTGATTTGGCAGATTTCTTATGCTGACCTGCAAGCGTTCTATAAATCTGTGAGTAGTGGCGAGCGCTTCGGCAGGATTGCTATAGAACAGGTGTTTGTTCAGTTATTAAGCGCTTTGGGTTCACTGTATACCGATACGCCCGAGCAACGTTACACCAAACTTTTGAATGAACATCCCGACCTGCCGCAAAGGGTATCCCAATACCATATTGCATCTTACGTGGGGGTGAAGCCGCAATCGCTCAGCCGTATTCGCAAAAGGATTTTTACAGCTAAGTGATTTGTTAACCCAGGTGCATGAACGCCCGCACCGGGAAACGGAAATTTGTGTCATCATTTAACATTAAAAATCATGACAACAAAAATTTCTTATGGAATGGCATTCTTACTGGGTATAGGAATGATCTTTCTTGGGGCACGTTTCTTTTTCGCTCCTGATGCGGCTACTGCCGGGTTTGGTATTCATTATAATAGCGGCGGCGATTATTCACTGCATTATACTAAAGGCATACGTGACATTTTTTCGGGCATACTGCTTTGTGCCTTTGTGCTGATGAACCAAAAGCAGGCTGTGGGTGTTACCTTATTAGCAGGGGGCATTATACCGGTAAACGATATGCTAATAGTTTTAAGTAAGCCGTACAATACGGTAGCTCAGGCTATGCCACATATTATTGCTATCCTGATATGTTTCGTATTTGGGGCTCTCATATTTATAAATAAATCTAAAGCAAAAGCTTAACAATACACCACATCATGGAAAATTTAAAACAGATGCCTTCAGTTACCGATCCGGACGGGGGCAAGATATTATCAGTTGCAGGTGGAAATTACCGCATATTGCTATCGGGCAAGCAAACAGGCGGAGCCTTTTCAACAATTGAGATGCTGGTTCCGCCGCAAAACGGTCCTGGTCCTCACTCGCACGCCGACTTTTTTGAATCGTTTTATATTGTGGAGGGCGAGGTTGAAGTACATTCTGAGGCAGGGGTTTACACTGCACAGAAAGGAGCATTTGTACTTATTCCCAAGGGAGGCGTTGTACATTATTTTAAAAATGTAAGCAACATTGAGGCGAAGTTACTTTGCACTGTAGTGCCTGCCGGACTGGAGGAATTTTTCGAGGAGATTGGGCAACCCGTTAAAGCAGGGGAGGTTTTGCCGCCATCGGCTCCGGATCCTGAAGCTATGAAACGCATTCAGGATATTGCCCGCTCCTATGGGCAAGTGTTGTACCCACCTGACTTTTTAGATCGAAAATAGAGTTCAAATGCTGATCGTGGATCAATAGCACAACGGCGCAGTTTAATTATCGGTCTCGGTTATTCCATGTTTAAAACCTGCTGGCGACTGTCTGGTTTTTTGCCTGAAAAAGCGATTGAAGGATTGCGGATGTTCAAACCCTAATTGATAAGCAATTTCGGCAGTGGTTAAATTGGTGGCGTTGAGGAGCGTTTTGGCCTGCTCTATCAAATGCAGATGAATGTATTGCTGTGTGGTTTTGCCGGTAAGTGACTTAAGCATGTCTGAAAGGTAGCGTTGCGACAGGCCGAGATGCTCCGCCAGCTCTGGAGGTGACGGCAAACCTGATGTTAAGCCTTCATGCTTATCAGAACGGGAAGTGAGATAAACATTCAACCGGTCTATGAGATCATGATGCAGCGTTTTCCTTGTTAAAAATTGCCGGTTATAAAAACGGTTGCTGTGATTGAGCAATAAGTCAAGTTGCGATACCAGCACATCTTCGCTAAACTGGTCGATGTGATTAGCCAGCTCTGCATTAATCGACTCGAACAGTGTAGCCATAGTCTGCTTTTCTTTGTCCGACAGGTATAATGCTTCCGCCACATCATAAGCAAAAAAGCCGTAGCGATGAATTTTTTGTGCCAGAGGGTGGTGCTGTAACAAATACGGGTGAAAGTAAAGGGCATAACCCTGGTAATCTTGAGGGTTGCCGGTTTTTTGCACCAGTTGCCCCGGTGCAAGGAAAGCCATGCCGCCTTCCTTAAAATCATAAGTGCCAGGCCCATACCTAACGCTGCCGTTGAATCGCCGCTTAAAAGTGATCTTATAAAAATCAAGTACCATCCAACTGCCTGCGTCGCTTAAGTCAATCTTTATCTGGTCGTAATTTACCAGCGTGATTAATGGATGCTGCGGCGCAGGCAGCTTGAGCCGGTGCATCAGATCGGTAATGGTATGGATTTTTAATGCTTCGTCATCAACCGGCTTCATCATTTTGTATTAATGGTTTATTAAGTACTTAACCCTGAACCGACGGCCGTATTACTATATCGCCTACGTCCACATTGTCGGGCTGTTCAATAGCATAAGCTACCGCGCGGGCAATAGCCTCCGCAGGGATTGATATCTCATCAGCTCTTTGCTGGTTTGCATTTCTTAACGCTTCGTTTTTGATGTTGTTCACAAATTCTGATTTTACATAGCCCGGTGAGATACCTGTTACCCTCCAGCGGCCCTCTGATTCTTGCCGCAAAGCTTCGCTGATGGTACGTACAGCGTTTTTAGTGCCGGCATAAACGCCCATAGTAGGTACAATGGCTATGCCCGCAGTTGAAATGATGTTGATGATGTGGCCCGAGCCTTGCTTTTTAAACTCTGGTAAGGCGGCGGCTATGCCGTAAAGGGTTCCCTTTAAATTTACATCAATCATTTCTTCCCAGCCTTCTATATCCAGCTCTTCCATGCGGTATAGTTGAGCTACACCAGCATTATTAACCATAACGTCAAGCCGGCCAAACTTTTGTAGCGCCAGTGAAACCAGCGCTTCCAAATCCTTATGCTTTGTTACGTCCATTTCCAGATAAGCGGCCTGGCCGCCGTTTTGTTCAATGGCACTGGCTATGGTTTGCAAGCGGTCGGCCCTGCGTGCGCCTAAAACAACTTTGGCACCGAGGCTTGCCAACAGTTCTGCGGTTGCCTTGCCTATGCCGCTGCTGGCGCCGGTAATAGCTACTACTTTTCCTTTGATTTTGTTTTCCATAAAGCAAATGTCCGTAGATGACAATTCACACTTGTAGCCGTTTTTGCCAAATGTGTAGCCAAATTGGCGATCTCGATTAATAACTGTATTTATTCTGCCGCGGACTATAACGTCTTGAATTTAAAGTCCGGTCAGTCTTGGTTGACTGACATTCATGGTAAGGAATATATCAAAAACAAACAATTAAATTTTAATTGAACCAAATGGTCTAATATAAATTTATATTTGTGTATCAAATGGTACAATAACAAATGAAAAGATTAGAAAACAAAGTTGCTGTAGTAACCGGTGCATCAAAAGGCATTGGCGCAGCCATTGCTAAAAAGCTGGCCGAAGAAGGCGCATCGGTAGTTGTAAATTACGCGTCTGCACAGCAGGATGCCGAGCGGGTGAAGTCTGAAATAATTGCGGCAGGCGGAAAGGCCACAATCATTCAGGGTGATGTTTCAAAAGCGGAGGATATTACACGCTTGTTTACTGAAACGATTAATGAGTATGGTACCCTTGATATACTGGTTAACAATGCCGGTATTTATCAGTGGGGACCAATAGAGGAGGTAACCGAAGAAGGCTTTTACCGCCAATTCGGTATTAACGTGTTAGGCCCGCTGCTTGCTTCAAAAGCAGCCGCACCCTATTTTTCGGCCAATGGCGGGGCCATTATCAATATCGGCTCAGGCGTTTCTGTGATGGAGCCTGCCGGGAGTGCTGTTTACACCGCAACCAAAAGCGCGCTCGATTCCATTACCCGTGTGCTTTCTAAAGAGCTTGGCCCTAAAAACATCCGGGTAAACTCTGTTAACCCCGGCATTGTAGATACAGAAGGCTCAAGAGCGGGAGGCTTTATCGGCAGCGAAATGGCCGGCATGATGGCAAACACAACTCCACTTCGCCGTATCGGCGAGCCTGAGGATATTGCGCTGGTAGTTGCATTCCTTGCTTCCGAAGAGGCGCGCTGGTTAACCGGCGAAATTATACTGGCCAGCGGCGGGCTCAGGTAAGCAATGGCCACTAATTTACAGACTTGTATAAAATCAATAGCTTTGCCTGAAATGGTAAAGCTATTTGCATTATGAGGACAAAGGATTTCGACGAAACGGAAATACTGAGGAAAGCCATCCGCATTTTTTGGCGGCAAGGCTATCATGCTACCTCATTATATGATCTTATTGAAGAACTGGGCATAGGGCGTTCAAGCATTTACCATGCCTTTGGCGATAAGCGCACACTATTTATGAAGGCATTGGAGCTTTACCAGCAAGAGGCCACGGAAAGGTTTAAAACGGCATTTGAAGCAGCGCCCTCTGTAAAAATGATCATTGCCGATTTTTTAAATGCTGTTGCAAATGATGTGTTTTCGGAAGCGTGCCCTAAAGGATGCTTTAAGGTTAACGCTGAGATAGAGGTGGCAGACCAGGACGAGCAGATTAAAAAGATTATTGCTGAAGATGACTTACTGATAGAGGACGTATTATATAAAGCCATTGAAAAAGCGCAGCAAAACGGCGAGATCAGCACTGAGAAAGATCCTAAAGCACTTGCGCGGTTTCTATGTAATACTATAGCAGGCATGAGGGTATATGCAAAATTTAGGACCGACAGGCAATTTTTTGATGATATTATCGCAACCGCTATGACAGCCTTTAATTAACGCTATATTATCCTCCTTTTAAACAAAGCCCTCCGGCCGGGCGACCGAAGGGCTTAAAAGTGTTATAAGGTTTTCAAATATTTATTGAACCGTTAGGGAAAAGCGCTCGTTGTCGCCATTGGCCTCCTGCCATAGCACCAGCTGCGTGCCATCGGCAGTACCGGCTGCTTTTACGTTAACACAGCTCGATGGTGCGCATTTAGGCTTAAGCTTGTAAAAACCATCATAATCATAAACCATTTTAAACATTTGCGCGCTGTTGCCGGCCTGTGTGGTCCAGCTTTCTATTTCTGTATCATTAGCAGTACCGCCAGCCTTAACATCCAAAGAGGTGGCTGTGTTATGTTGCGGAACCAGGCGGTAGTAACCGTATCCTAACGATTGCAGCTGGAATTTTTGGTTAGTGCCGTTATGATAGTTCCAGATATTTGCCAGCGAGCCGCTTGCGGTACCCGCAATATCTATGGCACTGGTAGAAATGATTTTTGGCGTGAGGCGATAAACCGTATTGTTTACAACCTCAGCAGGTTGCGATGTAGGCGTGATTTGCTGCATAATAACGCCTCCTACACATTCAACAGCGGTAGTTATATTGTCTGATGGCGTGGTGGATGTCCAGCTGTTCCACATCAGGTTTTTATCTGTGCGGCGAATGCTCCAGGCAGCATCGGCGTTTTGTTTCATCCATGTGTAGTAAGTACTCCAAAGGTTATTGTCGCGCACAAACTCGCCAAGCGCACGCGCAAATTCCGATTGCCATGTACCTTGCCGTTGACCATTGGTCATGATACCGCCTACCGTTTTGTTATTTTTAACATAGTCTACCGAGCGTTTGGCATCATCATAATACATAGAGTTGCCGGTGAGGCGATGCAGGTGATTAGCCGCGCCAATGAAAGCACCTATGTTATATACATTGGCCGAGCTGCTTACTGTGCCGTTAGGTTGTATGTTCTCATAAACAGCGCCTGTAGATGTATCATAAAGTGTAGACCGTACCCAGGCGTAAATGGCTATTGCTTTATTAAGGTAAGCTACCTCCTTAGTAGCCTCATATATGTAACAGCCTAAAATCACTTCAGGGTTATTACTAAGGCCCGATTTATCCTGATGAGATACATCCCACCACAAGCCGCCGCCTAATTCCGAAGTCCAGCCGCGATCATAACTGCGGTTAAAGGCATATTTTGCCTGATTTAAGAATGCCGCGTTATTGGTGATCTGGTATCCGCGTACAAACGCCAAGCCTGCCCACTGCAAATCATCGTTATAGTCGTTCCAGTTCCAGTCGGTAAGGCCGCCGGTGCCCTGGTTCTGCTGTAAAAATGTATTAAGTAAATTGGTGATGAGTGTTTTGTGTGCAGGGTCTTTGGTGCGCAGATAAACGTCTTCTACCATTTGTATATCTAACGCCTGGCGCCAGAAATAATCTTTTGTAGATACATTAAGCGACTCTTTGTAATATTGTGTACTGCCCGATGTAACCAAAAAGCTGGCATTGTAGGAATTAAATGCAGCATCGGCATTGGCGTTTACATCATTTACCGCTAGCCTGCCACCTGTATTTTTGCCTGAGGCAGATGATAAATCGGGGATGGCGTCTACCTGTGTTTTCTTACAGGCTACGAGGCTTAATGAAACCGTGATAGCACAGAATGCCATTCGGAACCAGCTCAGAGTGTTGATTTTCCTTTTCATAATTTAGATAATTTGTTATTAATTGATTGATATAAGGCAATAAGTAACATCACGGAAGGGCCGCGCATAATTGGTTTGTTAATCAGGTGACAAGCCAAAAATACAGGCGCAGCAGAGGAGGCAGTTTGTTATTTCGTCCATAAAAATTTCCATAACGTTCATAATTTCAGGTTAATGCAACCTTGCACCTTAAAATCAGATAGCCTTAAAACAGGAAGGCCGCCCCGGATAACAGGGCGGCCTTCTTTTGACCAAATACATATCTGTAATTACTTACAGGTTGATATCATAGCTAAACGTGGTGTTTTTGCCATAAACGCGGTATTGCTCCAACGGGCGCGGACCGCAACCATTTGAGCCAACGCCCAGTGTTTTGTGGCTGATCATTAACACGGTGTTTTTGCTCTCCGGCAGGTCTATCTTGTAAGCCACCGGAACCATCTCCTCATCAGTATAAGGTAATGCGGAAACCTGCATCAGTGAAGTATCAGCAGTAACATTTATTTTTAGGCCTGCTGCCGACCTTAGATTTGCCCAGCGCACATCCTCATGGTTACCGCATTCCATCGGTTTTTCGTAAGGGGTAAGCTGTTGCGCAACGGTGCTGCTGTAATGGCCAATATCAAACCCTCTTTTACGGTCGCCGTAATTTTCCATTGGTCCGCGGCCAAAATAATCAAACTGATTTAGCTGGCGGTCCAATAACAAACGAACGCCCATCCTTGCAAGTACCACATTCGGGTCGCTGGCATTTACCTCATTGGTCACATGAATTTGGCCTGCACCATTTATAAGATAAGTGGCCTTGTGATCAACCTTATAATTCTGGCGACCATAGCCTGTTACGCTGGCATTTATTGCTACTCCTTCGGCTGTTTGTTTAAAGTCAACTGCATTTACTTTCCAGTTAAGCCTGTCAATACCTTTTCTTTCCCACTCTTCGTACGCCCACATGTCATCTATCTGGTGCGGAGCGCGCCACAGGTGCAGGCGAGGGCCGCCGTTATCAACCAGCAGGTTTTTGCCGTTTTCTTCAATCTTAGAAAAAGTACCTTGCGTTTTATCAAACACGAGGGTGAATGATTTACCATTTACAGTTATCAGCTTACCATCATCGGCAACTTTCAATGAGCCGCCTACTGGTTTTACTTTGGCGGCAGGCTTGTTATTTGCCACAGCAAATTGTTGCTCGGCAACTTCGTAGCCTTTTGCTGCCCAGCTTTCATCCGCTTTAAGATGCAGCGATAGCCTGATAAAGTACTCTTTGCCGGGCTTTGCCTTTAAAGCAAACGGTATATGCAAGGTTTTTTCAGTAAGGGGTGCTACATCACCTGTTGCGAAAGTGCCTTCGGCTATCTGGTCGCCATTCTCTGTAAGAGACCATTTGCCCGCAAAACTTGCAAGATTGGTGAACTGATACCTGTTTTTGATGAGGAAATTGCCTTTAAGCACGTCCTCAGCAGTAATGGTAACCCACTGGTAAGCATGTTTCAGCTCAGGGTAATGTGGTTTAAGCGAGCGGTCAGAAAATACAACGCCTTTATGAATAAAGTAATTGTCGTTCGGCACTTCACCAAAACCACCGCCATAAGCAGTTATCGGGTGTTTAGGATCGCGATTGTTATAAATACCCTGATCCTGCCATTCCCATATTGCGCCACCCATAAGTGAAGGATACTTATCAAAAAGGTCATTGTAAAGATCGACAGAACCCATAGAGTTGAACATGGCATGAGCATATTCGCATAAGTAAAAAGGCTTGTTCAGATTATCGTCCTTCGCATTTTTTTCTACGTCGCCAACCTGCGTGTACATCTCACTGTCTATATCTGCGGGGTTTCTGCCACCAATACCAAAGCCCTGGTAATGGGTAGGCCTGGTAGTATCAATTGTTTTAATGACGTCCAGAATAGCCCTGAAGTTTGAACCACCTGAACCGCACTCATTACCTAACGACCAGATAACCACCGAGGGATGATTTTTAAAATTTTCTACGTTGGCGCGATTTCTTTCTATCAGCGCTGCTTTTATACGCGGTTCTTCGTTAAACTCATCCCATGCGCCGTGGCTTTCCAGATTGGCTTCGGCAACAAGGTAGATGCCGTACTCATCGCATAGCTCATACCAACGTGGATCGTCAGAGTAATGGCAAGTACGCACGTGGTTGCAGTTTGCCTGCTTTATGAGCAAAATGTCTTTAATCATTTGCTCTTCGGTTACGGCGTGGCCGTCATCAGGCCAGTTCTCGTGGCGATTTACGCCTTTCAGTTTCACCGGAACGCCGTTTACCATAAATATGCGTCCTTTAATTTCAATCTGCCTGAAACCTGTTTTTGAAGAAATTTTTTCAACGTCACTGGTGCCATCTTTAAGCGTGAGTACAGTGGTATATAATTTAGGCGTTTCTGCAGTCCACTTCTGCGGAGCAGGCACCTTAATATCGGTATTAATGACAACTTCTTCGCCTGGTTTTAAGGCCGGAACATCCTGCACTGCGCTGATGCCTTTAACAGGTACAGCACCGTCAAAAAGATCTACAGTTAATTTGCGAGCTTCAACTGTGGTAGTACCGTAGTTTTTCACCTTAGCGGCAACGTGTAAAACGGCATCGCGATACTGCTGATCAAGTTTAGTAGTGATAAAATAATCGCGAATGTGTTCTGTTGGCGCGCTCCACAAGGTCACGTTACGGAAAATACCGCTTAAACGGAACATGTCCTGATCTTCGAGATAGCTGCCTGTAGTAAAGCGGTAAACCTCCACCGCAACCATATTATTGCCGGGCTTTACGTATTTGGTAATGTCAAACTCAGCGGCGTTACGGCTGTTAACGCTGTAACCAACTTTGTTGCCATTCACCCACAGGAAAAATCCTGCGTCAACACCATCAAAGGTGAGGAATATACGGCGGCCATCCCAGTTGGCAGGCACTTCAAAATTGCGGCGATAGCTGCCTACGGGGTTTCTTTCGGTATAAGCAGTAAAATTCACAGGTGGGGTACTCATCACCCGCGGAAAATCTTTTTGAAAGATATAATTGTAATTACTGTAGTAAGGCGTTCCATAACCTTCTATTTGCCAGCATGAGGGTACTTTTATGTCCTTCCAGTTTGATACATCATAGTTAGTTTTATAAAAATTTACAGGACGTTTCTGCGGCCAGTCTACCCAATTAAATTTCCACAGACCGTTAAGGCTGCGGGCGTATGAGGATGCCTGCCTGTTGGTGGCCACTGCTTCCTTAAGCGAGCCGTACGGCATAAGGGTAGCATGGTTAAGCTCTTTGTTAATTCCGATACATTCAGGGTCCTCAATTTCTTTAGGTACTGATGCCGTATCCGTCTTTGAAAAGAGATGATTGACTCCGGCCGATTGTGCCTGCACCGTGTAGCCGGCTGCCAAAAACCCGATGCAAACCAAGGTGCGTTTCAGAATTTTTTGGTATAGAACGTTGCTCATAAATTGCGATAGTTTAATTAAATAGACTATTATACATTAGCTTGCAAAGAACCACGAAAATAGCTTCGGCTTTTTGACAATGCATACATTATTATTGGCCAGGTGTACTTAAACAAGCTAATTTACAGGTGTAGGATGCCCTGTAACGCATATTTTGCCAAAAAAGGAAGGGGCCATAAATCAGCAAATTTTTTTAGGGCAGCTTAATAGGCACACATCTTCCGGCAGCTAATTTGGGCGTCAGCATTCATTTTTTTTTACTTCACGTACATTTCATTGCCAAATTATTCTGATTGCAAATACGTATTGTCAAATTTGAATTTTGTATAAGTTTAAAAATCATTTGCCAAGAGGCATCATAAATAATGTTCACACTTGCTGCACATAGCGTCATATTCCACCGGTACATATTGCTTTTCTGTACCTTATGCATACTATTAATTACGGGCCGCGTGTTGGCGCAAACGGACGCTTATCCTTATAAAATTAAATCGCTAACTGTTGATGACGGGCTATCGCACACCGATGCTAACGACATAGCACAGGACGGTAAAGGTTTTATTTGGGTTGCTACCAATTTTGGTTTAACCAGGTTTGATGGTAACGCTGTACGGCAGTTGTACAACAAGAACGAACCACTGAAGAATGCGTACAAAAATCGTATCGATTGTATTTACCCAGACCAAGCTGGCGACATCTGGCTCGGCACTGAAGGCGGGCTTCAACGGTTTGAAGTGAAAACGGAGCGATATGTTAATTACCATTGCGAAACGCAGGCGCTCAATAATTTAATTAAGATATACAAACCATCCGGCGATAAAATTTACGCTTTAGGCGGGCGGCAGCTTATGCTGTTCGAGATGAAGGATACCGCTCTTACCGAACTAAAAATCCCGATTCCAGCCAATGTTTTGGTGTCCGATTTTTTGGTTGATGACAGGGGGCTGTTGCTTGTTACCAATAATGGCCTGATGATATTGGACAAAAAGAACCGGTTGCATGGTGCCGCAATTGCCGGAACGAAGGTAGGCGTTCACGCTTACGACCATATTGCCCGGGCCAATGGCAATAGAGTAATCCTTACCTCCAACGACGAAGTATTCCTGATAGCTCCTGTCAAAGATAGCCGCTCGGGACTCTATAATTATACTGTCGAGCGTCAATACACTTCGCCGTCTCACCGCAAGATCAGAAACGTAACCTGCGATGCCAAAAGATCTGTTTGGGTAAATGACGGCGGCAGGCTAATGCACCTGGATAAAGACTTGAATTTGAAACAGGTTATCAGCAGCAAAAGTCCGTTGCAAACGCTTAATTCTAACTCACTTACCAAGATATTTGTAGACCGGTCTCAATGTATGTGGGTTTGTATGTTCGGCGGCGGAGTTAATTATTTCGACCTGAATGAAAAACCATTTTACACACTGCGGCATGTTCCGGGGTATAAAAATTCTTTATCCGGAAGCTATGTGCGCTGTGTGCTTGCAGATGGTGGCGATCTTTGGGTAGGTACTGCCGACAGTGGCCTGGATTGCTACAATAAAAAATCACACACATTCAGCTTTTACAATACTTACGATTCGCCGGTAAGGTTAAAGAACGATGCAATTACAGCACTTACGCTTGACAAGGAGGGCGCCCTGTGGATAGGGAGCGACAAGGGCATTGAGATATTGGACAGGCAGCGGAAAAAGATTGTTAAACCATCCGGCTGGGAAAACTTTCCGAAATATGCCATTGAGGTTTTAGTTACAGATGTATTTGGTAACATATGGTTCGGTAATCATACCGATCAATTCGGCGTTGTTTATAAGGATGTAAAAGGAATTTACCGTGTAAAATATTACGGTGAAGGATTTTTTATACTTGCCGATAGTGCTAAGGCCCGATTAATGGTGTCCAGTACGCACGGTTTAAAGATGTTGAGCATTGATAAGGAAGGTAATGTATTGTCCGCCGTTACTTATACGGCATCTAACAAACCTAACAGCCTGAGCTCAAACTATACATACCCGATTGTTAAGCAAGGCGATAATACCTATTGGGTAGGCACCATCGGCGGTGGATTAAACCGGATAGATCTTGGGCCGAATAACACCTACAAGATATCTGTCTTCGATGGCCGCTATGGTATATTCAATGATGTTGAAAGCCTGGAGCTTGATAATAACGGCAACTTGTGGATGGGTGGTAACGGCTTGCAGCGGTTTAACCCGGCAACAAAAAAGCTCACCCGGTATGATAAGAATGATGGTCTGCAGGGCAACAGCTTTAAGGTAGGGTCATCATACAAAGGTGCCGACGGCTGCATGTATTTTGGGGGCATTAACGGGCTCAATTATTTTTATCCTCAACAGATCCATGAAAATACGGTTCCGGCTACGCCAATTATTACTGACATCTTAATCAATAACCAGCGTCCGGCTATATTTTCTACAAAACCAACCGAAAATTCAATTTCTCAATCAGTTTCTTACAGTAGTGCGCTGCAAATAAGCTACAAGCAAAATAACTTTGTCATCTTTTTTTCTGCTATGCATTTTGCAAACCCGCTTAAATGCAGGTACCGTTATAAGCTCAGCGGCTTTGATAAAGAATGGCGCTATACCGATGGAAAAACGCCGAGTGCAGCTTATAACAATATTGATTATGCCGATTATACTTTTAGGGTGCAGGCATCTAACGATGACGGTATATGGAGCAACCAAACGGCGCAATTAGATATAGTAGTGAGCCCGCCATGGTACAAAACTGTTTTGGCCAAAGTTTTTTATGCCATCGTGTTCGTATCCATGCTGTTAGGCATATATATTTATCAAGCAAGGTGGCATACGCTTAAACGTGACATAGAGATTGGTAAGATCAATGAACAGCGAAGGGAGGAGATACACCAGCAACGCGAAGAACTGCATCAGCAACAGTTGGTGTTTTTTACCAATATTTCGCATGAGTTCCGTACGCCGTTAACCCTTATTGTTGGTCCATTAGAACACCTGATACATGAAAATAAGGATATCCATCTGAATAGCACTTACCAACTGATATTGCGCAATGCCAAACGGTTAATGAACCTGATTGCCGAGTTGATGAACTTTAAAAAAGTGGCCGATAGCGTGATCAGGCTACAGGTGCGGCCTTTGGATGTTGTTCAGTTTTGTACAGGAATATACAGCGAGTTTGAAAACGTTGCGCTGAGTAAGGACATTAGTTACCGCTTTGTAAACAGTACAAAAACCAGCGGCAATGATTTAACGGGCTGGTTTGACGTACAGGTGCTCGAAAAAATACTTTTCAACTTGCTCAATAACGCTTTTAAATATACAGAAAATAACGGCGAGGTAACGCTTGAGATATTTTTTGATCTGGATGCCTTTAAGCCATCGTTCCCGAACGAGTTTAAGTTACTCAATCCGACCAGAGCCGAAAAATACCTGTATATCCGTGTGGCCGATACAGGCATAGGCATTTCGCCGGAGTCCATAGCAAGTATTTTTGAGCGTTATTACCGTATCAGCGGCAGTCATATAGGTTCAGGCGTCGGTCTGGCATTAGTAAAGAGCCTTACGCAGCTCCATAAGGGCGATATATACGTTTACAGTGAGCGCATCGCTGGAACGGAGATCATCATCGGCATTCCGTGGGGCGAGAACAATTACGATACAGCCGAGAAAATGTCGTTCACGGGCGAAGTGAAAAGCCAGTTAGAGCCGGTTGATCATTCATTACTAACAATAGCCGCTCAATCGTCCCTCGAAAATGAAGCCGTCGGGTCACGTTCGGATAAACGTATTCTTATTGTAGAGGATAATATAGAGCTACGGCGGTTTTTGATACAGGTGTTTGATAAATATTATAACATTTATGAGGCGGGTGATGGCGAACAAGGCTTAAAGCTCGCGTTGGAAAAGATTCCGGATGTAATTATCAGTGATGTAATGATGCCAAAAATGAATGGCATTGAACTTTGCAAGGTAGTAAAAGAACGGTTCGAGACGCGGCATATTCCCTTCATCATCTTATCTGCAAAGGATGCGATTGACGCGCATATAGAAGGGATGGAATTTGGTGCCGACTTTTATTTTGCAAAACCGCTCAGTATTGATCTGCTGCTGCTTACTATCAGGAATATATTTTCGCAAAGAGAAGTAGCTAAGCAACGGTTCATTAATGATTATTTATCCAATGCAACGGAGCTTGTACAATCAGAAGTTGACCAGGAGTTCTTTGATAAACTGATTGGCGTAATAGAGAAAAACATACAGAACACAGATATGGATGTCGACTTCTTATGCAAGCGTCTTTTTGTGAGCCGTACAAAGTTGTATCAAAAAATCAAAAGCATATCAGGCCAGTCGGTAGGGGAGTTTATCAGAACGGTACGTTTAAAAAAATCAATTGAGATTATGACCCATGAAAACGTATCCATGAACGAGGTGGCAGAACGCATAGGCATGCAAAGTAGTTCCAATTTCTCCAGAACGTTTAAAAAAGAGTTTGGTAAATCGCCGCTGCAATTTATGCAGTCATTAAAAAAATCCTGATGATGCTTGATCTGACTTGCGATGTATTTATTAATCACCAACCACGCCATAAGGGATAGTGAAACTGATAGTTGTGCCTCCGCCGGCTTCGCTTTTTAAATGAATTTCGCCTCCCTGCTGAACTATCAACTCGCGGCAGAGGTACAAGCCTAAACCGGTACCCGGCTTTTGCCCGCCAGCCTGGTAGTACGGGCTGAATAAACGGGCTTGCTTGTTTTTAGGTATACCTGCGCCGGTGTCGGCAACATCTACGGATAGCAGATATCCTTGTGCGGAGTTAGCAAGTCGGCTATGCACAGTTACTGTTCCCTGATCAGTGTATTTGATGGCATTGCTAAGTAGATTAAGCAATACCTGCTTAAGACGAAAACTATCACCCGATACGGTGGTCAACGTGTCTTCACTTTGCGCTATTGTCAAAGCGAGCTGCTTATTTTCAGCCATGAAACGCATGGCATCAACAGCATCCGCAATGGCTTCGCCGGGTTTAAAGGGTTCACTTTTCCGGGTTTCTGCATAGCCCTGTTCCATTTTTTCGGCATCAAGGATGTTATTTACGGTTTCTAATACCAAACCGGAGGCCAGATTTATTGCCCCTATCTTTTGCTCTTGCGCAGGGGAAAGCTCAGTGCGCTTTAGCGTGAATATTGCGCCGTTGATTGCCATTAACTTGTTGCGGATTTCATGGCTTAGTATGGCAAGAATCTCTGATTTCTGAGTAGCTAAGCGCAGTGCCCTGCTTCGCTCAACTCTCAGGCGGCGTTCCGCCCAACCTGCGCGGCGTACATAAATCAGTAATAAAATAATGAAAACCAACACAGCTACCAGCGCTATGCCGGTAAATGTATTCAGGTCTGCCGCTGCCGAAGCATAGGCGCGTAATGTAACCTCGCGGCTGCGTTCGTAAGAGATGCGGTCAATATCCTGCAACTGCCTTAAAAGATTCCTTAGCGCAGTAAGCAGGTTAAGATTGGCCGCTATAAGCGCCTGGCTCGATGTTGCCAGCCGGCCATATTCCGAACCTAATTGGGCCAGCAACTTTTTGGCTTGGGCATCAGATATAGTGCGCTCGGCTTCTTTTTGCTTTACCGTTACTACTTTTACCGATTGCGTGGGGCGCAGCGCATCGCGTAAACGGCCAAAGAGGCCTTTTTTGCTTATCTCTTTTTGGGTTGACACCAGGGTGTCGGTTACTACTTTCGCCGGTTTTTGTGTTTTTTGTATAATGCCTTTGCCTTTGAGCGCTTCCGGAGAGTTCACTCTCAGCAAGGAGTCGAAGTTACGGCGCAGCCTGAACAATTGCTTTGATAGTGCCAACCGCTTTTGTAATCCTTTTGCCAATTGCTGGCGGCTTTGAGGAAGGCTGCTATCTCCATCTGCATTATAATGGTCAATAATTTTGGTGATACCACCAAAAATGGTATCTAACTGCTTGTTGTAGGCGGCCAGATCAGCAGCGCTGCCCTCTGCGCTTGCCTTTTGAAAATTATTTTCCGCTATATCAAGATCAAGCAGCAGGGCACTGATGCCCTGCTGCGCTGATGGTGCTTGTAATTGATTGGAAAGCCTGTCAAGGCGAACGTTGATGCGGTGCCTCAGGATAAATGCTCCTGCCGTTATCAGCAAGGAGAATAACAGGAAAAGGATAAATACCCGCCTGAGGATGTTGGTAAAATTAGCCGTTTGAGTTGCCATGACTTCCGACTGTAAACAGCCGTTTGCCCTTATTGGTTTTCAGTATCCGGCTCCTGCAGTTTTTGCAGTTTCTCCTGTGTTTCGGCAATCTCTTTGGTCAGGTCTTTAATTTTCTCCTGATCTTTCTTTACCCTCTTTGCCGCATCCTCTGCGTCATCGGTTTGGTTGGCCGCGCGTTTTGCCGCTTTGGCTGCTTTGCGGGTATCATCAGCATCGCCACCAACGGCTGAAGCTGCAGCCCGGCGGCTTTTTTCCTGCGCCTGATTTGACTCCTCTGCCTGTTCTGCGGCCTTTGCCTGATCCTCAGGAAGGCGTTGCTGAACTTCGGTAAGCTCCGCCTGCAGGTCCTGCAGTTTTTTATTCAGCTTTACTATCTCTTTGTTGATTTTCGCGGTATCGCGGTCATTATTATCAGTTACTTTCGATGCCCTGCATGCGGTACCCAGACCGAATAGCAGGAATATTATCATTATATTTTTCATAGCAGTTTTAAAAACTGCTCAAAGAAAGTCTCTAAGTGAAAAATGGCAAAGTCGCGTCGGCAGAAGGGCGTTCCCGTCCGACGAAAGGCCGTTTTCATCCGCTACAACCAGGCGCTCATGGCCTCTTTAAAAGCCTCGCGGTATTGTTCTGTTACCGGAATTATCGTTTTGCCGAAGCGTACTGTAAGATGCTGAATGGATTCTATGCGGTGTAAATTTACGATGAAGGAGCGATGTATGCGCAAAAAGCCCTGGCCGGTAAGCCGGTCTTCCATGGCTTTTAGTGTTGACAATGCCGTAATCATGCGGTCGGTAGTATATACTTTTACATAATCTTTAAAGCTTTCCAGGTATAAAATATCTTTAACAGCTACTCGTACCAGTTCGTGTTCAACCTTTAAAAAAATATAATCTTCAGCCGGTTTGGTTACGGGTGGCGAAGCCAAATTGCGTACGCGGAGTGCAGCTTTTAAAAAATCGTCATACCCAAATGGTTTAACCAGGTAATCCACCGCATCAACCTTGTAGCCGTCTACCGCATACTCCCGCGAGCCGCTGATAAGAATTATTTTAGGAACGGTACGGGTTGCGGTAGCTTTTAGCGTTGCTGCAAAACTTACCCCATCAATACCGGGCATGTTAATATCCAGTACCAGCAGGTCAATAGCTTCCCTCTCCAGTTGTGCCATTGCAGCCAACGGGTTGTCATAGCTGCCTGCTAAATGCAAAAAGGGTGTTTGACTCACCATTTCGCAAACGTAGGCATTCACATCCGGGTCATCGTCAATTACAAGGCAGTTCATTACTTGTCCCATTATGCTAAAAGTAATAATACATTATTTTGTGTGCAAAAGTTCCTTTTTTAAAACGGGTGGGGCCTTGTCTTTTCAATGAATTTTGAGACAATGTGTTTTGCATTATGCTGGAGGGCGAAACAGTTGGGCACACTACCATAAGTGTTGCCGGGTATATTTGCTTTATACTGGGTTTGTTACAAAGCAGCCTGAGCAACCAATTATTTAGTAGTTAACCGCAATACATAGGGTGATTAGTTGGCAAAACTACATCCGGTTTATCGTGTCGGTGGTCGTTTGGGTATAATAAAATTGGGAAGTATACGCTTGTTCTTACTCTATGTGAAATAACTATCTGTAATGATTAAAAAAGAACTGATAAGAAGAATCAAGCAATGTTTTTACCTTACTGCAGTAAGCCTGTTAACGTGCTTCAGTGCCTTGGCACAGCAGAGTGGGTCTGAACCTAAAATAATCAACATCGTTAATTTTATTCGTGATATTGAACCGCGTGATGCCAGCATAACCAAGTATGTACTTTATCAAACCGTTGTGAATCAAATCAGCCTGATGAAAAAATATAACCTGGGCGGTACCTTTTTGCTGCAGTACGATGCTTTGATAGACAAGCGCTACCAGGATTTGCTTAAAACCTTACCTAAAGACCAGTTTGAAATAGGCGGCTGGTGGGAGTTGCCGCAGCCGCTTATTGAAAAGGCTGGTATTAAATGGCGCGGCAAATATGCCTGGGACTGGCATTCGGATGTTGGTTTTTCTGTGGGATATACTCCTGATGAGCGCAAGCGGATTATTGATGTTTATTTCGCCGATTTTAAAAAGATATTCGGTTACTATCCCAAGTCCATCGCATCGTGGGTAATTGATGCTTACTCGCTTAGTTACATGTACGATAAATATAAAATAGTAGCCTCTGCCAATTGTAAAGACCAGGTAGGTACTGATGGGTTTACGCTTTGGGGTGGCTATTGGAACCAAGCCTACTATCCGAGCCGCGTTAACGCATACATGCCGGCGCAGCATGCGGACAAGCAATTGCCGGTGCCTGTTTTCAGGATGTTGGGTAGCGACCCGATAAGGCAATACGCCGACGGCCGTACCGTAACAACACTTGAGCCGGTATATACCCATGCCGGTGGTAACGAGCAATGGATCAACTGGTTCTTTCATACCTTTGTTACAGATCCTTCATTGGGATATAATTACACCCAGGCCGGTCAGGAAAATTCTTTTACCTGGGATGGTATGAAAAAGGGCCTGGAGTGGCAGATGCCTATCATTGCAAAACTTAAACAAGAAGGCAAGGTACGCGTAGAAACCATGGAAACATCCGGTAAATGGTTCAGGAAAAGCTATAAGGTAACCCCCGCCACCTCCTTTACTGTAAGCAAAGACTTAGCTGAAAGTGATAAAAAGACCATTTGGTATAACAGCCGCTTTTACCGTACCAACCTACTTTGGGAGAACGGTAACCTCAGAATAGCCGACATTCATTTATTTAATGAAGCTATACCCGATAAATACCTTAACAACGTAACTACCATCAACCAAAGTTTCTTTTACACACTGCCTGTGGTTGATGGCTTTCAATGGGGAAAACCCAACCACCCGGAAGGCTTCAGGCTGATGATGAATGATGGCGGTAAAGAAGTGCCTGTTAAGGGCGGCAATCCAACATTTAAAAACTTGGATGAAACTACTGCGCATGTGTCGTGGCCTGTAGGATCGGGTTCGTTTGAGATTGATTTGAATGAAAACACGATGACCATCAGCACAAAAAATAATGCTGCAGCCGATTGGTTTTTGGATTTGTATGTAGATGCCAATGCAAAAACGGCTTTTGAGACGGTTGATAAAGGCGTCGCAATTTATAAATTTGATGGCCACGCTTACCGCCTTGAAACCACGCAAGGCAGTATAGAAAAAAGCAGCAACAGCGCTTTATACCGTATAAAGCCGCAAGGCCACCATATAGTGTTAAAACTGGCCGACCAACCTAAGGCAGCATATTCTAATTAATCTAAACAGATGACAAATAATCATCCCGTGTATAAAAAATATCTCCTACTCATTGCATTATATCTGGGTGGTGCTATTGCAGCACCGAATGCCATGAGCCAAACCTCCAGTATTACCAATGGCTTGCAATGTGAGCACCTGCTTAATCCGCTTGGTGTTGATAATCCGCACCCTACCTTTTCCTGGAAAATGACCGACAAACGGCAGGGTGCAAGGCAATCTGCCTATTCAATAACCGTATCGCGCGATAAAGATTTTTCTAACAGCAGCGCTGTGGTATGGCAATCCGGTAAAGTTGCATCGTCATCCTCGGCAGTTGTTGCCTATTCGGGTAAACCCTTGCAGGCGTTCACAAAATATTATTGGAAGGTGAAGCTGTGGGATCTGAACGGAAAACCTATGCCCGAGTCAGCAACGTCTTTTTTTGAAACGGGCATGATGGGCATGAGCAGTTGGACAGGCGACTGGATAAGTGATGGCGGCGACATTAATAAGTTACCCGCACCGTACTTTCGTAAGGTATTTAACAGCAGTAAAAAAATCCGTTCAGCCACAGCGTATGTAGCCGCGGCGGGTTTGTTTGAACTTTATATTAACGGTACCAAAGTTGGTAACCATCAGCTCGACCCAATGTATACCCGGTTTGACAGGCGAACATTATATGTTACACATGATGTTACCCGGCAGGTGAAGAGCGGAGAGAATGCGATCGGCGTAATTTTGGGTAACGGCTGGTATAACCATCAATCGCTGGCCGTATGGGATTTTGACCGTGCACCATGGCGTCAGCGCCCGGCGTTTTGTCTGAATCTTCGTATCACCTATGAAGACGGCAAGGTAGAAACCATTTCTACCAACCAGTCATGGAAAACAGGCAGCGGCCCCATCGTATTTAACAGCATTTATACCGGCGAGCATTATGATAGCCGTAATGAAATACCAGGGTGGAACCTTCCGGATTTTGATGACAGCAAATGGCAGAATGCCAGCCTGCGGAACGCCCCATCCAGAAATATAACCAGCCAGGTTATGGTGCCGATACGCAAGGTTGATACCATCAAGCCGGTAACCGTGACTAAATTCAGTGATAAAAATTATGTGTTTGACATCGGGCGCACCATTGCCGGAAGTACCAACGTCCGCCTCTTTGGCGACAGCGGCACAGTTGTAAAAATTATCCACGGCGAACGTTTGTATAAGCCCGGCAAGGATAAGGCAGGTCATGTAGACCTTTCAAACATAGATGTTTACCATCGCCCGAAAGGTGACGACGACCCGTTCCAAACGGATATAGTTACGCTAAACGGAAAGGATACCGTAACCTTCAGCCCTAAGTTTGTTTACAAAGGCTTTCAGTATGTAGAGATTGTAAGCTCAAACCCAATAGCTATTACCAAGAACAGCCTTACGGCTTATTTTATGCATAGCGATGTTGAGCAGGTGGGGCACATTAATTCATCCAATGAGCTGATCAACAAGATATGGAAAGCAACCAACAGCTCTTACCTGTCAAACTTGTACGGTTACCCTACTGATTGCCCGCAGCGTGAAAAGAACGGCTGGACGGGCGACGGGCATTTTGCGGTAGAAACAGGCCTGTTTAATTATGACTCCTATACGGTGTACGCAAAATGGATGGGCGACCACCGCGACGAGCAACGGCCAAACGGCGTTTTGCCCGATATTATTCCCACCGGAGGCTGGGGGTATGGCACAGCAAACGGTACCGACTGGACGAGTACCATAGTTATCATTCCATGGAACCTTTACCTGTTTTACGGCGATAAACAGCCGCTGGTTGATAATTTCGATAATATGAAAGCTTACGTGAACTATGTTACCAGCATAAGCCCTGCCGGATTAACTACGTTTGGCCGCGGCGACTGGGTGCCGGTAAAATCATCCTCATCGTTAGAATACACATCATCTGTTTATTATTACGCCGATGCAACCATCTTGTCGAAAATTGCAGAATTATTAGGCCGCAAGGGTGATCATGAGAAATACTTGGCTTTATCAACAAAAATAAAAGAGGCCATCAACGCTAAATACTTCGACGCACAAAAGGTAAGCTATGGCAGCGGTGTGCAAACGGAATTGAGCATGGCTTTGCGCTGGGGCGTAGTGCCGGATGAATACCGCGCAAAACTGGCGGAGAACCTTGCAGCGAGAGTGGCGGCTGACGGTATGCATATAGATGTAGGCGTATTAGGAGCAAAAGCCATTCTGGATGCCTTGAGTGATAACGGACAGGCAGAAACCGCCTATCGCCTTGCTGCGCAGGATACCTACCCATCATGGGGCTGGTGGATCAGGAACGGGGCTACCACGTTATACGAAAACTGGAATATTGACGCGGCAACCGATATCTCACAAAACCACATGATGTTTGGCGAGATCGGCGGGTGGTTTTTCAAAGGGCTCGGCGGCATCCATACGGATGAAAATTCGCCCGGCTTTAAAAATGTGATCTTAAAACCTAACTTCGTCACAGGCCTGAGTTATTTCAATGCCTCACACAATGGCCCGTATGGTAAGATTATCTCTAACTGGCGCCGGAATGGGAAGCAGGTTGTTTACGAGGTAACTGTTCCGGCAAATTCTACCGCAACGGTATATTTGCCTAAGGAGGTAAGTAGTATAACGTTAAACGGACGCAAGCTTGCGCCGGCCAAACAAATCCATCAGATTGGCGCTGGTAAATACAGCTTTGTGATGCAGCTTTCTTAAATGAAAAATTATCTCAAAATAATACATCTTGATGCGCATTCGCTTACGCCGTATCATCAGCAATTGTCTGATGCGTTTATGGTGGCTATAGAGCGCGAACAGATTGTTAAGGATGATATTTTGCCTTCAATCAACGATTTGAGTATAGCGCTGGATGTATCCAGAAGTATTGTTAAGCGGGCTTATGATACGCTGAAAAGGAGAGGGGTAGTCGGTTCTGTACACGGTAAGGGCCATTACATCAGTAATGTGCCCACGGCAAGGCCCTTACGAGTGCTTTTATTGCTTAATAAACTTAGCGGGCCTAAAAAAATAATTTATGACGCCTTTGCTGATAAGTTGGGCGAGGATGTATTCGTGGATTTTTTTATCTATAACAGCAATATCCGGCTTTTTAAAAAGATACTTTTCGAGAAAGTGGACGAGTTTGACAAGATTGTGGTTGCGCCACATTTTGTGGACGGTGCCGAACATTTCGGTCAGATTATTAGTCAGCTGCCGGTAGAAAAAATAGTACTCATTGGCAGTTTGGTAGGCGGCGTGCCGGATAACATTGCAGCCGTATATGAAAATTATCAGCAGGACATATTTGAGGCGCTTGAAGGTATGTTTGACAGGGTAAAGCGTTTTAAAGGCCTTGTCCTGGTTTTTCCGAAGGATAGCTATTTCTCTACCGGGATATTGGTTGGCTTCATTAACTTTTGCCAGAAATATGGTTTTGAGTACCAGGTGATCTCTAAAATGAAGGGCGAAAACATTGTACCCGACACGTTGTACATCACCTTAACAGATGACGACTTGCTGGAACTCATTGGCTTATCAAAAAACGGCCAATTGATGATAAAAGAAGACTTCGGGGTGATATCCTACAACGAGACACCGTTTAAAAAATATATACTCGAAGGCATTACCACTATTTCGGCTGATTTTGCTTTTATAGGCGCCCAGGCTGCGGAATTAGTGGCAAATAACCAACAAAAAAAAGTAAGGGCCCCTTTTATTACCACTGTTCGTGCCTCGTTGTAGTTGGAGTAAGTTTTGTGCATAGTTATATATATGTTTGTGTTGCCATGAGGAAAATATTGACTATACTGTGCTTATTGATATGCTTAAGCTCCTTTAAAGAAAAGGAGCTTACCTGGGTTGCCATCGGCGATTCAATCACCTATCTGAACGATCACCCTAACGAAACCGGTAATCGCGTTACGAAGGGATATTTGTCGCGTGTGGTTGAGAAACTGCCAAAGCTGAGGTACGTTAACCAAGGGCATAACGGGTGGACGGCTGGAGGCATTGCCGAGCACATTAACGATTTAGGGCTGGTAGCAGGTGATGTTTATACCGTATTTTTAGGGACGAATGATTGGTGGGCAGGTAGGCCAGTAGGCACTATTCAAAATTATATTAATGGCGATGATAACAATACGTTTTATGGATCCTTCCGCATCATCGTCAACAAAATAAGGCGGCTTAACCCTCAGGCCAAAATTGTCCTCATTACTCCCATGCAGCGAGGTGATTTTGTTTACATCGCCGATGCCAATAACAACGCTTATAGCTCTCTACAAAAAAAGAATGGGCAGTCGCTTGAGGAATTTGCAAACGCTGTTATAGCCATAGGTAAGCATGAAAGCTTGCGGGTTGTAGATCTTTACCATAACCCTGCGTTGGGAATGAAGCATCTTGTTAAATTTAAACGCTTAAAAGACCCGCAAACCGGTCAGTATAAAAATTACAAGTACCCACTAACCAGGGATATCCCCTTTAACCCAGGTAAGGACGAATACCCTTATCCCGTTGATGCTATAGATTTAACTTATGACGGTCTGCATCCGTCCGACAAAGGCAATGAAATTATCGCGAGGGAAGTAAGCGCTGTTTTTAAAAGTATCGGGCTTGCATCGCGTTAACATCTTTATTTTGATTGAAAAGCAAGTCATTGCCAGTAAAATACTATCAGTACAGCAAATAAGCAGCGAATTCCTAAAGTTATTCCCGGAAGCATGAATCATGCTATTCGGATTTTTTATTTGATTTATTGTAGCTACTTTTGACGATTAAATGGTTGATCAGCAACCAAAAAGTATAAGCCTAATTATTTTCAGATACGGAAAATCGACTATGCAATGAGTAATAGCGATATGGATAACTATTGTTGGAGACTGATGTGCTGCAGTTATAAATTGAATTCACAAAGCATTGAAATTCTATGAGCTTGTATAGTCAATATACCGATAAAGAGCTTTTGGAGTTGTTGAAACTTAATGACCGGAATGCTTTTAATGAAATTTATACCCGCTATTGGAAGAAGATGTTGCTTGTGGCTTGGAACCACAGTAAAGATCAGTTTATTGCCAAGGATATTGTTCAGGAAGTATTTGTAATGCTTTGGGAGAAACACAGCAAACTCAACATAGATAACCTGGCTTCTTACCTGTCTACTTCAATTAAATTTCTTGTATTTAAAAACCATCAGAAAGAACTGCGCCGCTCCGACCTGGCAAAAGAAAATTATAGTTTTCAGGAAGTGATATTTGATGAAGAGCAACTGGATGCACGTTTCCTGCAAGATTTTATTAATGATGTAGTGGAGCGAATGCCCGAGCGCTGCCGTTTAGTGTTTCATTGCAGCCGTAACCTTGGCCTTAAAAATTACGAGATAGCAGAAAAGATCAATATCGCTGAAAAGAGTGTAGAAAAAAATCTTACGCGTGCACTCAAAATTATTCGTGGTGAACTAAAAAATCATGGCATATCTGTGATAGTTATGCTTAAAACCCTCCTTTTCCTGTTCCGATAAATTTTTTTCGTTTTCATGTGGGGTAAATACTGTTTCATAGTATCTACTATATAAAACCAATTTATAGACTAAGCGAGGTACTGGTGCTTGTAGCATTAAGTAGCCTTGTAAGTACACCATGGAACATCACAAGGTAAACGATTTAATAAAAAAATACGTTGAGGGCAGGGCTACCGAAGCTGAGATAAAACAGCTTAACCAGTGGTATCGCGAGCGCGCTTATCAGGATGCAGAATTTCCTGAAGACGAAGCCGAAACTTATCAATCTATTCTTAAAAACATCACCGATGCTACTACGCCGCGCCAAGGCATTAAGCGTTATAAAGTGTGGGTTGCCGCGGCGTCTGTATTATTGGCAACAAGCATCGGCACGATCCTTTATATAAATAAGGCTGAGCATATAAAAACTCAGTATGCCCAGCACATTACTCCCGGTGGCAATAAAGCCATACTTACCCTGGCGGATGGTTCAAAAATTTCACTTACCGACGCAGGCAAAGGTACTATTGCCAGTGAAAATGGCACCCAGATATCTCAACTAAATAAAGGCCAGGTTGGCTACCAGGCGGGTTCTACCCTTTCAGAAGCACAATTAGTTTACAATACAATTGAAACGCCCATAGGCGGCCAATACCAGGTAATACTTCCGGATGGTACCAGGATATGGCTCAATGCCTTGTCGTCGGTGAAGTTTCCAGTGAGTTTTGCAACCGCTAAAGAGCGGGTGGTGGAGCTTACAGGCGAAGCTTATTTTGATGTGGTGCACGATAGCCGCAAGCCGTTCAAGGTAATTTCAGCAGGGCAGGTGGTAGAGGATATTGGTACACAGTTTAATATTCAGGCTTACGCAGCCGATGGCACTATAAAGACCACGCTTGTACAAGGCGCCGCCAAAGTAATAGCAGGTAAATCATCCCAACTTCTTACACCTGGCAACCAAACGCTTTTCAACGGCGCTCTTACTTTGGGTAAAGCCAATATTGATAAAGAGATTGCCTGGAAGAAAGGCTATTTCGTGTTTGAGGAAGACAGCCTTGAAGATATTATGAAGGTTATATCGCGCTGGTACAATATTAAATATGTGTTCCAGGATGAAAGCCTGCGTAAGGAGCGCTATAGCGCGATAACTAAACGCTTTGGCGATATATCATCGCTGCTGAACGTAATGCAGCAAACCGGGGGCGACGTCAACTTTAAGATACAGGGCGCTACCATTACCGTAACGCGTAAACAACCTAACTAATTGAAACTAATTATTAAACCAAAAAGATAGAATATGAGAAAAACTTACCAACCCACCTAAAGAAAAAATTAAAAATACAGACAGTTTAAAAGCAGATCAGAGGCACTGGTAATGCCCCTGATCAATATGCTATTTTGACCGATCTGAACGTGATTCCAACACATTTTTAATCTAAAACAGCCATTAACAAATGTATAAAATTTTTACTGCAAACATTTGTACGCCTTCGGGCTACGTCAAAAAGTTCCTGTTTACAATGAAGATAGTTCTACTCATCGTATTTGTTGCCTGTATGCAGGTTAGCGCGGCAGTGTATTCGCAAAAAATTACGCTGAAACAGGATGATATTACACTTAAGCAAGTATTTAAAGAGATAAACAAGCAAACCGGTTATAACGTATTCTGGTCGCCAAAAACCATTAACGGTTCGCAAAAAATCAAAGCCAATTTTACCGACGCTCCTTTAGAAGATGTGCTCAAGTCGGCGCTGAAAGGTATGCCCGCTACCTTTTCTGTTGAGGACAAAACAGTCATCATTAAGCCGGTATTATCGCCGGTGAGCAATACCCGCCCGGTAAAGCAGGACATAACCATTACAGGTGTGGTAAAAGATGAGAAAGGCAATACCTTACCCGGTGTAAGTGTCTCACTAAAAGGTACAACCCGTGGTGTTGTAACCGATCCAGACGGTAAGTTTACCCTTAAGGTTGACGGGCCGGAAAGCGTTATCACAGTAACATTCGTGGGTTACGTAAGCCAGGAGATACCTGTAAAAGACCTTACCTATTTTGAGATAACGCTTAAAGAGTCATCAAGCACCCTTGACGAGGTAGCCGTAGTAGCCTTCGGTACCCAGAAAAAATCGAGCATGGTTAGCTCTATCGAAACCATTAACCCGGCAGAGCTTAAGATATCATCGAGTAACCTTACAACCGCCCTTGCCGGTAAACTGGCGGGCGTGATTGCCTATCAGCGCAGTGGCGAACCAGGCCGGGACAATGCCGATTTCTTTATCCGCGGGGTGACCACGTTCGGTTATAAACGCGACCCCTTGATATTGATAGACGGTATTGAAACCACTACCACCGAACTGGCCCGTTTACAACCTGATGATATTGCATCATTTTCTATCCTGAAAGATGCTACGGCTACAGCGCTGTATGGTGCACGTGGTGCAAACGGCGTTATACAGGTGGCTACCAAACAAGGTACCGAAGGACCGGCAAAAATTTCGGTAAGGTATGAGAATTCATACTCCATGAACACGCAGAACGTAAAACTTGCCGACCCTATTACGTTTATGAAACTGGCTAACGAAGCAGCCAAAACCCGCAACCCGCAAGCGCCTGATATTTATACCAATGAGAAGATTGATGGCACCATGTCGGGGGTTAATCCATACGTTTACCCTGCTACCGACTGGCGCAAACTGTTGATTAAGGATGTGGCCAATAACCAGCGCTTCAACCTTAACGTTAACGGCGGTGGGCAGGTAGCCCGCTACTACATAGCTGCATCGGTAAACCAGGATAATGGCAACCTTAATGTAGATAAGACAGCCAACTTTAATAATAATATCAACCTTAAATCTTACCAGCTGCGTAGTAACATCAACATCAATCTCACCAAGCGTACCGAGATGATTGTACGTCTGTCCGGTAGTTTTGATGATTACGAAGGCCCGGTTGATGGGGGTGAGGCTATCTATCGCAAAATTATACGCACCAACCCTGTGCTGTTCCCGGCCTTCTATCCGGCAGAGCTGATGCCAACTACCAATCACATTTTATTTGGTAACGCCAGCAGGGGCGGCAGCACCACAGGCTCTGGCCGTAGTGCCGATTACACCAACCCTTATGCCGATTTGGTAAAGGGATACAAGGATTACGCAAAATCACTGCTTGATGCCCAGTTCGAGATGAAGCAAAATCTTGATTTTGTTACTCCGGGCCTGTCAGCGAGCGGTATTTTCAATACATCAAGGTACTCTTACTTTGATGTGAACAGGTTTTATAATCCGTATTTTTATAATATCGGCTCGTACGATGTTGTGAATAACACGTACACACTTGCCCTGCTTAATGAGAATGGTAACCCCGCACCAACCGAATACCTCAGCTACAACGAGGGTGGTAAGGATATTAATTCAACGATTTACGTGCAGGCCAACCTTATTTATAACAGGTCATTTAACAAACATGATGTAAGCGGCTTGCTGGTATATCAGCGTCGGCAACAATTGCTGGCCAACCAGGGTAGCCTGCAAAAATCTTTGCCTTACCGTAACCAGGGTCTGTCGGGTCGTTTTACTTACGGGTATGATAACCGTTACCTGCTCGAAGCCACGTTCGGATATAATGGTTCCGAGCGTTTTTACCGCAGCAAACGATATGGCTTTTTCCCTGCTATAGGCGGTGGCTGGGTAGTATCAAACGAAAAGTTCTGGAAACCCCTGGCTGGTGTGGTGCAAAAGTTTAAGATCAAAGGTACTTACGGCTTAGTGGGTAATGACGCTATCGGCAGTGCGGACGACCGTTTCTTTTACCTTTCTGACGTTGACCTGAACGACGGCGGCAAAGGGTATTCCTTTGGTGAAAACTATGGCCAAAGTAAAAATGGTGTCACTATCCGCCGTTATGACAACCGCGACATTTCATGGGAAAAGGCTGTGAAATCAAACGTGGGTATAGAGTTGGGCATGTTTAACGGCCTTGATATACAGGTTGACTACTTCACCGAACATCGCTCAAACATCCTGATGGACAGGATGTCCATACCGAACGAGATAGGTTTGGCTGCGGCTGTAAGAGCCAATGTTGGCAAAGCAAAAGCCAACGGTGTAGATATTTCAGTTGATTATAACCGGATGCTTAATAATACCTGGTGGATAAAAGGCCGTGGTAACTTTACCTATGCACATAGCGAATTTGTACGGTACGAGGAGCCTGATTATTTAGAAAAATACCGCACACATGTTGGCCAGCCAATCAACCAGATATACGGCCTCATTGCGGAGCGTTTATTTGTGGATGAGAACGATGTAAACAACTCGCCGCGCCAAAACTTTGGCACCTATGCAGCGGGCGATATCAAGTACCGCGACATGAATAACGATGGGCAGATCACGGATCTTGACCTTGTGCCGATAGGTTACCCAACCGTTCCTGAAATAGTTTACGGCTTTGGTTTTTCGGCCGGTTATCAAGGGTTTGATTTGTCTGCTTTCTTCCAGGGTTCAGCACGTTCATCATTTTGGCTCGATGCTACCAATACTTCACCTTTCCAGAGCGATGTGCCGCTGCTGCAAGCCTATGCCGACAATCACTGGTCAGAGTCAAACCGCGACATCTATGCACTATGGCCAAGGTTAAGCCCAACTATTAATGGCAACAACGTACAGCATTACAGTACCTGGTTTATGCGTAACGGCGCCTTTTTAAGGCTTAAAACACTGGAGTTCGGCTATACACTTTCGCCTTCGCTAAGCAAAAAACTCAAAATGTCATCAGCAAGGATATATGCCAGTGGCGTCAACCTGTGGCTGCTGAGCGGTTTTGACATGTGGGATATAGAAATGGGTGGCAACGGTTTGGGTTATCCTATCCAGAAGGTTTTCAACATAGGCTTACAAGTTAGATTCTAAGAAGAGATGGACATGAAAAGATTCACATATATAATATTAATTATAGGCGCGTGCTTAACCTCGTGTAAAGATTACCTTGACATAGTGCCTGATAAGGTAGCCACGCTCGACAATGCTTTCGCCAACAGGATAGAGGCAGAAAAGTATTTGTATACCTGTTACTCGTACCTGCCCGACCAGGCAAACCCTTATAACAACATTGGTTTAATGAGTGGCGATGAGCTTTGGACATTTTATCCACAGAACGTTACCTCGTGGGAAATTGCGCGCGGCAACCAGAACGTTAACGACCCGTTCATGAATTTTTGGGACGGCAGCAATGGTGGTAAGCCTTTTTACCGTGCCATACGTGATTGCAACATCTTTATAGAAAATGTGAGCAACGAAAATAAGGTGAACGATTTAAGGCCCGATATGCGCCGCAGATGGCTTGCCGAGGTACGATTTTTAAAGGCTTATTATCATTTTTACTTGTTCCGCATGTATGGGCCGATTGTAGTATCCAACAGGGCCGTGCCGGTTACTGAATCTACTGAGGGTTTGCAGGATAAAAGAGCAACGGTAGACCAGGTGGTGAACTACATAGTAGGCCAGCTGGATTCTGCGTCGGCAGATTTGCCGGATGCCATATTAAATCGTGCAACCGAATTAGGGCGCATTACCCGTCCCGCTGCGCTGATGCTGAAGGCTAAGGTATTGGTTACTGCGGCAAGCCCGTTATTCAATGGCAACAGCGATTTTGCACAGTTTACTGATAAGGATGGCGTAAATCTTTTCCCTGCAAACTATTCTACCGAAAAATGGGAAAAAGCGGTGGCTGCGTGCCAGGAAGCGGTAGAAGTTGCTGAAGGCAGCGGTGCGGCATTATATCATTTCCAGTCCTTTCAGCCGCTTAGCGATACCACTAAACTGCAAATGAGTATCAGGAACAGCATAGCTGAGAAATGGAACACCGAATTGATTTGGGGTCTTTCCGGCAGGCTGGTAAATGAGTTGCAGAAGCAGGTAATGGCCCGTATCGATCAAAATTACCCTTTAAACATCTGGGGTGCTAAAGACCAATTTGTACCTACACTTAACATTTCCAACCTTTTTTATACGGACAAAGGCGTACCCATCAACGAGGACAAAACCTGGAACTATGCCGGTCGCTATAATTTGAGCACCGCAACGGAAGATGAGCGCTTTAATTTGATCAAAGGTTATGAAACCGCCAACATACAGCATAACCGTGAGCCCCGCTATTATGCCGACCTGGCTTTTGATGGTTCGGTATGGTATATGCAGAACAGCCCGACCCAAACTGATGAGAATACCTGGAGTGTAAAGGCAAAAGTGGGGCAGCCGCAATCGCGCATTGGTGCTTACAACTACTCGGTAACAGGTTTGTGGGCCAAAAAGCTGGTGAACTGGAAACTGGTAATGCAGCAAAATGATGCAACCATTGAAGCATACCCTTGGCCGGAAATGCGACTTGCCGATTTATACCTGCTTTACGCTGAAGCGCTTAATGAAGTAGGCCGCGGTACAGAAGCTATAACTTACCTTGATAAGATACGTACCCGGGCAGGTTTGTCGGGCGTGGAGACAGCATGGACTACCTACTCCACAAAGCCTACTAAATACACCACCATTGCTGGTCTGAGAGAGATTATTCAGCAAGAGCGTGGCATCGAACTAATGTTTGAAGGCAGCCGCTTTTGGGACGTACGCCGATGGAAAATAGCGGATAAGGTACTTAATCAAACTATATACGGCTGGAACATAGATCAGGAAACGGCTGCCGCTTACTATCGCCCGCAGTTATTGTTCTCGCAACGTTTTGTGGTGCCGCGCGATTACTTTTTCCCGCTAAAACAGCAGGATTTGGTGGTAAATAAAAAATTGGTTCAAAATCTCGGATGGTAAAATTGTGAACGGACATGAAAAAGATTAAAGCACTAAAATTAGCTATAGCCGGCGCATTGCTGGCCATAGCCGGATGTAAAAGTGATGAGCTTAAACCTATTGAAAAAGATGGTGCTGCACCCGGCAGCGTAACCATAACAAAAGTGGAGACTTTGCCCGGCGCCGCAAAGATAACCTATACCTTACCTAACGACCCTGATCTACTGTACGTACAGGCTAAGTATCAAACCCGTACAGGCGGCACTTATGAGTTCAAGTCATCATACTACAACAATTCCATTATGGTTGAGGGTTTTTCTGATACGCTGAATTACGATGTGGAACTGCGTGCAGTGGATAAAAGCGGAAACTTCTCGGAGCCGGTTATTGCTAAAGTGGCCGCAAAGAAGCCGCCGGTAATGGTTACCTATGAATCATTAAAAGTAATAGCTGACTTCGGGGGCGTTGTTATCAATTTTAGAAATCCGGCCAAAGCCGATCTTACTATTGTAGTAAGCACTCCGGACTCATTAGGAAAGATGAGCATTGCGCGCAAGTTTTATACGAAGCGCGACAGTGCCAGCTTCTCATTGAGGGGTTATGATGCACAGGCACGTAAATTCAATATCCAGGTGCTTGATAAATGGCAAAATGCGTCAAGCGAATTTACAACGGAGCTTACGCCATTGTATGAGGTACAACTTGACAAATCAAAGTTCAAGGAAATGTTCTTGCCTGGCGACTCGCCTTGTAATTTCTGGGGCGGTAAAATGCCGAACGTATGGGATGGTCGTGTATTGCCGGATATTGCCGACTGCTGTTTACACACCGGTAACGCTGCCACAGGTGTGCCTAAATTCATCACGTTTGACCTGGGTGTATTGGTGCAGTTGAGTCGTTTCTCACAGCAAACCGTTGCCGACGATAAGCACTGGTATGACGATGTTAGCATGAAACGCTATGAGATATGGGGCTCAGCCAATCCTGACCCTAACGGCAGTTTTGACAGTTGGACAAAGCTTGCCACCGTTACCAATGCCAAGCCATCGGGGCTGCCTAAGGGCATGCTTACGGATGATGACCGTACCGCCGGGCTGGCAGGTGACGAGGTAGGTTTTGCGGCTGATATCCCTAAGGTGAGATACATCCGTATCAGGTGCCTCGAAAACTGGTCGGGCAATACCAACATGGTAATATCAGAAGTGACCTTTTGGGGTAACGATAAATAACAGGAGCATTCACGTTTTGATACGCAGAAACAATGAAGAATTATAATAATATACTATTGTGCATTTTGGCTTCAGCCCTGCTGTTTGCGTCGGCATGCCGCAAAATGGACGATTATTTAAAATATACCGGCGGTAAGGAAATATCCTATACAGGCAGGGTTGATTCGGTGCGCATTTTATCGGGCAACGGAAGAGTGATTGTAAGCGGTTTGCTGATGTCTGACCCTAAGATTTCCAAGTTAAAAATTTACTGGAATAACCGTACCGACTCATTAACGCAGGACGTCAGCCGCAGTGCCGGTGTTGATACTGTCTGGATACCAATCACCTTACCTGAGGGCAGCTACAACTTTGAGATTTATACGTTTGACAAAGAAGGCAATCGCTCGGTAGCGGTTAATAAATCCGGCGCTTCGTATGGTTCAATATTTCAGGCGGGTATCACTAACCGTCCCATAAAGTTTGCTGAAAAATCCGGTAACGATGTTAAGGTGGAGATGTATGGTGGCGATTCCAACTCTCCCTTTACCAGAATAATTTACACAGGTACTGATGATAAAACGCATGTGGTGGATGCAACGGGCGAATCAGCATCAGTCCTTTTAAAGGATTATAAAAGCCAGACTAAATTCAAGTATCAGAGCTACTTTCTGCCTGATACTGCTGCAATAGATACGTTTAAAGCAAATGAGCTAACCATAGTACCGCAAGAAGACCTCACACCCATCTACCTGAAAAATCCGGGCAGGTATATTGTCCGTGGTGATAACGGCACAGGCAAATGGGGCACGGCAAAAGATTGGTTGTTCAATAGTGCCGCAACCAATCAGGACGGTGGAAAAGGTGGCGGCTGGTCAACCGACGACGGTGGCGTTATACACTTTGAAACCAAAGATTGGGGAGGCGATGGCGTGAACAACGGCAAGGTATGGCAAACATTTACCCTGCCTGCCGGCACCTATAATGCCTTATTTGAGACAGGTAATTATGGTGGCGATAGTTATAGTGTGAAGGAGGTTATTGCTGAAGGGTCAACATTGCCTGATATGAATAATCTGGGCTCGCCGCTGGCAATTTTCCACGGTGACAGGAATAACCTGGGGGGCACACATACACTCACCTTTACGTTGGATAAACCCACCACCATTTCAATGGGTTGGGTGGTTAATACGGGGCAGTATGTTTACCTGCAATTCCGTTCCGTTAAACTCATCATCCCCGGAAGCGGCTACTAAACACCTATCCTGCTGTAAAAGATACAGCAGGATATTTTTGTGACTATGAATTTAAATGTCTATTAAACAGTTAACTAAATAATTATTAAATGATTAAAAAAAAACATCGTCGACTCTATTGCTTAGTTATGTTAGTGGCAGGCGTTATGCTGAACATGCACGATGCCTTGGCGCAATCAAACATCGTGTACCTTCACTCTGGCAACGGACAGGTATGGAAGGTGAAGCCGCAGGCCGAAGCCGGTGACGCCGATAAACTGAAACAGCAGAATTTTGATGCTTCAGGTTGGGTTAATGCCATTGTGCCCGGAACAACCTTTGCATCATATGTTGCAGCAGGGCTGGAGAAAGATCCTAATTTCGCCGACAATATTTATCAGGTAGACCGTAAAAAGTATGACCGTACTTTCTGGTACCGTACCGAATTCAAAGTGCCTGCAAATTACAGCGGTAAAAAGGTGTGGTTAAACTTTAGGGGTGTAAACCGTCGTGCCGATATCTATCTTAATGGAACGCTCTTGGGCACCCTTGATGGCTTTATGCATCGTGGCATGTTCAATATCACTGACCTCGTAAAAGGTAAGGATAAAAATGTGCTTGCGGTATTGGTGTACATCCCTATACAACCATTAGCCAATGTGGGCAGCCCTAACTATGTTGCCAGTGCCGGCTGGGACTGGATACCTTACGTGCCGGGCTTAAATTCCGGTATTACCGATAAGGTTTACCTAAGCAGCAGCGAGGGCCTCACCATGCAGGACCCATGGGTGCGCTCGTCATTGCCTACCAATGCCCGTGCGGATGTTTCCATCGCGCTGCAGGTAAAAAATAATTCGGATGCAGATCAGGATGGTATTATAAAAGGGGCCATTATGCCGGGCAACATCGAGTTCACCTATAAGGTGCGTGTAAATGCCAACAATGTAACCGATATTAAACTCACCAAGCGCGATCTCGATCAGTTAGTAATCAACAATCCTAAACTGTGGTGGCCAAATGGCTACGGTGATCCCAACTTGTATAACCTTAAGCTGAAGCTAATGGTGGGAGACAAAGTCTCTGACGAGCGCGACATTAAATTTGGCATCCGGAGGTATAGTTATGACACCATTGGCCATGTGCTGCACCTTGCAATCAACGGTCAGCCTGTATTTATAAAAGGTGGGAGCTGGGGTATGTCAGAATATATGCTGCGTTGCCGCGGCGATGAGTACGATGCTAAGCTGCGTTTACACAAGGAAATGAACTTCAACATGGTGCGCAACTGGATAGGTCATACAACTGATGATGAGTTTTACGATGCCTGTGATAAATACGGTTTAATGATTTGGGATGAGTTCTGGATCAATTCAAACCCGAACCTTCCGGCAGATATAAATGTTTTTAACGCCAACGCCATTGAGAAGATAAAGCGCGTGCGTAATCACCCGTCTATAGCGGTTTGGTGTGCCGATAATGAGGGCTGGCCAGAGCCGCCGCTTAGCAACTGGCTTAAAGAAGATTTGCAGGTATTTGATGGCGGCGATCGCTATTATCAGCCAAACTCTCATGCCGAGAACCTGAGCGGAAGTGGCCCATGGATGGCAAAAGATCCGCGCTATTACTTTACAGCATATCCAACGGGTTTGGGTGGCAACAAAGGCTGGGGCTTGCGTACCGAATTAGGTACGGCAGTGTTCACCAATTTTGAAAGCTTTAAAAAATTTATGCCGCAGGACAAATGGTGGCCGCGTAATGAGATGTGGGACCAGCACTTTTTCGGTCCCCGTGCATTTAATGCCGGCCCGGATGAATACGACCGTATGATAACCAACAATTACGGCGCACCGAAAAATATTGAAGATTACTGCCGCAAAGCTCAGTTTGTAAACCTGGAAAGTAACAAAGCCATGTACGAAGGTTGGCTCGATCACATGGGCGAAGATGCTTCCGGTATTATGACGTGGATGAGCCAGTCGGCATACCCGTCAATGGTATGGCAAACGTATGATTATTATTACGACCTGACGGGCGCTTACTTCGGTGCAAAAAAGGCTTGCGAGCCGGTGCATATTCAATGGAACCCTGTTACCAACGCAATCAAGGTAGTAAACACTACCCGCAGCGAGGTGAACGGACTCACAGCCACTGCCGAGTTGTACAATCTTGATGGCAAGAAGGTGAAGCAATACACAAAAACAAGCACCTTAAATTCTATGCCGTACAGTGCTGCCGAAGTATTTAAGGTGGATCTGGGCACAACACTATTTGATCTGGCTAAAGGCAAAAAAGCATTTGCCTCATCTGCAGAAGGTAATGATGCGGGCAATGCTATTGATGGTAAGGCAGATACCCGGTGGTCAAGCCGCTATGGCGATGGTGAATGGATTGCTATCGATTTAGGTAAAAAAGAGGTGGTAACCGGCGTGGGCCTTAACTGGGAAGAGGCGCATGCGAAAGCTTTTAAGATTGAAGTATCTGACGATAACAATCACTGGCGCGAAGTTTTCCGTACGGATGAAGGCCGTGTAGGCATGCAAAGGGTGATGTTTCCGGAGGTTGAAGCGCGTTATGTACGCATGCAAGGCATCGAGCGCGCTACGTATTGGGGATACTCCTTATATGATTTTGAAGTTTACCAGGGCGACATAGCCAGCGAAGGGCTGTCTACAGTTCATTTCATAAAATTAAAACTTACCGATAAAGCGGGTAACCTGGTGTCAGATAATTTTTACTGGCGTGGCAACAAGCGTACCGATTATACAGCTTTAAATAGTTTACCAAAAGCGGATGTTGGGTTAAATTACAAAACCCGCAAGGCTAACGGCAAAACATATATCACGGCTACTGTTACTAATCCTGCATCAGCTAAGTCGGTAGCATTTGGTATCAGGCTAATGCTTACCAAAGCAGGTAGCGGCGAGCAGGTGCTTCCGGCAATATTCAGCAATAACTATTTCTCACTAATGGCCGGCGAATCACAAACAGTAAACATTGAGTTTGACGATGCCGCGTTGGGCAATAATACGCTAAAGCTCACTGCCCAGCCGTACAACAATTACATTGCAAAATAAAACACTTTCAACCTGAACCTAAAAAGGCTGTCTCAATTGAGGCAGCCTTTTTGTTTTTATTAGGTATAGCGTCTTTATGTGTAAATAAACAATTCGTCGGCATTCAATATTTATTAGAAGGTATGAATACAGATAACAAAGCAATATTACTGCAGGCCAATGCCTGTGTTACCAATGGTGATAACGAAGGTTTTTTAGCTTTCTGTGCAGATGATGTGGTATGGAACTTTGTAGGCGACCAGGTATTGAACGGAAAGGATGCCGTTCGTGCATATATAAACGATGCTTACATTGAGCCGCCAAAGTTTGATGTAGAAGAGTTAATTGCCGAAGGCGATTTTGTTACGGCTATTGGCAGCATAAGTATGAAAGATGCAAATGGCAAAATGACTGATTATTCTTATTGCGACGTATGGCAATTTCGCGACGGCAAAATGGCGGCTTTAAAGGCTTTCGTTATTGAGGTAGGGGCTAAATAACACGTTTGTGCACAAACCATCAGCAAATAATAACGCCGCTTTTGATTATGAACAAATTGTTTTATTTTAGACAAGCTAATGTAAATTACAGAAAATCCTGATCGAGCACTTTAAAAAGGAAAACTGAATTTACTTGAAAGACCGATATTTGATGGCCATTGAGAGTTTTGCAGGTTTGGATGATAGGGAGTTGTTAGCGCAACTGAGTATCGGCAATCGCAGGGCATTTGATAGTTTATATGATAAATACTGGAGGCAGGTATTTAACCACGCATACAAACGCCTCGGTAACGAATCGGATGCGCAGGACATTGCCCAGGATGTATTTGTGCAGCTTTGGTCGCGCGGGTCGCAGACCGTAATTGAAAATTTGCCGGCCTATTTATATATAGCCGTACGTAACGGGGTTTTTAAGTATCTCGAAAAGGAAAAAAAATACGATTCACTGTCTGATGCTGCTTTAGAAATAGAAAACTTACATCATCGCGCAGATAGCAACGTACTTTACTCGGAATTTATTCGCTCATTTAACAAATTAGTGGATAATCTACCGACTCAGCAGCGCATTATCTTCAAAATGCGTTTCGAAGAAGGTTTTACAACCGATGAAATTGCTACGGAATTACAATTGTCTGTAAAAACTGTGCGTAATCACCTTGGTCGCGCTCTCGCTTCTCTAAAAGAGGTGTTAATCTCTCTTTCTATTATCATCTTTTTATTCCGTAATTGATATATCCTACAAATACTGCATGCTAATATCCGATGGTAAAAACGTTTTATATGATTTTTAGCAATTGTTAATGTCCAAAAATAATTTTCTTAATAAATTTTTAATAAAAAATAAATTTAGACTGGGCTTTTTTAAATTTTTAAGCTCATGTATATAAAAGGCCAATTTTTTTATGAGTAGTACCGAGCGAAATTATTTCAATGAGTTGCTCCGCAAGTATAATGCAGGAATGGCCTCTGATGATGAAATCAAATTTCTCGAATCCTTTTACGAGATGTTTGATGTGAACGATGATCTGATAACCGATGATAACCAGCTGCTTTACGCGGATTTAAAAGCCCGCTTAAAAGCTGATATTAATAACCGCACATCTACGCACACAGTTACACCGCCTAACCAGGTGCGGGTTAAGCGGTTGATAATACGTTATACAGCTGCGGCAGCTATACTTATATGTGCTTTGGGCGGCGCATTTGTGTTTACGCATAACAAAGCAAAAAAGGCAAAGCAGCTTGCAGCCAATAAAATTGTGCCAGGTGGTAATAGGGCTACGCTTAAACTTGCTAACGGTAAAATTATTGACCTCACCGGTGCACACGATGGAATATTAGCACAGGAAGCTAACATTCAAATTCATAAAAATGCAGACGGCTTGTTGGTATATACCGCAGCTGGTAATAAGATTCAGCGCGACGCAGATGGCAACATACAGCGTAATACCATAAGCACGCCCAATGGCGGCCAATACCAGGTAGTATTGCCGGACGGTAGCAAGGTAATGCTTAACGCAGCTTCATCATTAACATACCCTGTGGCCTTTGAAGGAAAAGAAAGGGCGGTAGAGCTTAACGGCGAAGCATACTTTGAAGTTGCTCATAATAAGGCAATGCCTTTCAGGGTAAAATGCGCCAGGCAAACCGTTACAGTGCTGGGTACGCATTTTAACATCAACGCTTATTATGACGAAAGCGCCATTAAAACTACTTTGCTTGAGGGCGCTGTTGCCGTAGCAGCCGGAAGCAGTAAGGCAGTTATAACGCCGGGCGAGCAGGCACTTGTAGGTAGCGGCGATCAATTGAGCAAACGGCAGGTAGATGTAGATAAAGAAGTAGCCTGGAAAAACGGTGTGTTCTCCTTTGATGGTGATGACATCCGCTCGGTAATGCGGCAGGTAGCCAGGTGGTATGATGTATCCGTAGTATTTAACGGAAACTTTACCGATGATAAGTTCTACGGCGAAATATCACGATCAAGCAGTTTGAACGATGTGATAAAGATACTTAAGCTAAGTAACGTAAACTTTGAGGTCCGCGACCGCAAAATTATAGTTACCGAGGCGCAATAAATGTGAAACTATACTAAAACCCGATAATTAATTTAAACTATTAACAGCTAAAACAAGAAAGTAAGATATGAAACATTGATACTCCTCAAGTAAAACAACAGCCATTTCAGGAATAAAAAAGCCGGCGGCATGGCAGTGCCCCGGCCCCAAAAAAGGTTAGCAGCAAAACGTTGACAGCGTGCTGCTTATTGGTTACCTAATTCTATTTCAAAAGTATGAAATTAAATTTTCATTCTGCCCTGTTGCGTTTTCCCACGGGCGGAAGAAGTAAACTTTATGTAGTTATGAAACTGACTACCATATTGTTACTCGTTGCGGTGCTGCATGTATCAGCAGCCAGCTATTCGCAAACGGTAACTATTGTAAAAAATAACACCACTCTCGAGAATTTGTTTAAGGAAATTAAACATCAAACCGGCTATTTGTTTTTTTACTCCGGCAAGGTTAATCCTAAACAAAAGCAAACAGTTGAATTAAAGAACGCATCGCTTGATGATGCCATGGCAGCATGCCTGAACGGCTTGGATCTCACCTTCACTATAGTAAATAAAACTATTGTGATAAGCCCCAGGCCCAAAGAGGATGCACCGCGACCCCAGTTACAGGCGGCGGCAACGGTGAGCGCGCCAATAACTGCGCAGGGCCGCGTTATTGATAGTGCCTCAAAAGAGGTGCTGATAGGCGTAAACATCAGCGTAAAAAACAAACAGCTGAACACGCAAACCAATGCCAACGGCGAGTTTAAGCTGAACGTTGAGGCCGGCGATGTGCTGGTTTTTACTTACGTAGGCTATAAAGTGAAAGAGGTTGCAGTAAACAGCAGTAAATCCATCACGGTGATGCTGAGTGCACAAACCGAGCATTTAAATGATGTGGTTGTAACCGGTTACCAGGTTATCAAAAAAGATAATTACACCGGTAGCGCTATTGTAATTAAAGGTGACGACCTGCTTAAAAGCAACCCGCAAAACCTGCTGAAAAGTATAGCAACGTTTGACCCATCATTCCGTATTGCTGATAACAACATCTTAGGTTCTGACCCTAACTCTTTGCCTAACATTACGGTACGTGGTTCAACTACTTTGCCTTCAATAAATGGTGATATAATCGATCGTAACAACCTTTCAAGCGCCTATAACGTACCAGTATTCATCCTTGATGGTTTTGAGGTATCACTGCAAAAGGTATTTGACTTGGACATCAACAGGATTGCAACGGTAAACATCCTTAAGGATGCTGCAGCTACCGCTGTTTATGGTGCTAAGGCAGCTAACGGCGTTATCGTTATTACTACCAAGCCCCCGGTACCGGGTAAACTGCAGTTGAGCTATAATTACGAACTTAAAGTGCAGGCTCCTGATCTTAATGGATACCACCTGCTTAATGCAAAAGATAAGCTGGAGTATGAGCGCCTGGCTGGCTTATATAGTGCTGCGAATAGTACAGCAGACTCTCAGGACGAATTAGATAAGCAATATTACGCCAAGTTGCGTAACGTGGTAGGTGGTATTGACAGCTATTGGTTATCTCAACCATTACGCAATGCCTATGGTATGAAACATGCTTTATACGCCGAGGGTGGCGACTCTACCTTCCGCTATGGCTTTAACGTACGTTACGAAAGTGCGCCGGGTGTAATGAAAAACTCAGGCCGTGACAGGTACAATGCCGGTATGAGCTTCATGTATAGCCCAAACCGCAGGTTGCTCATCAAAAACGAAGTGAACGTTACCCAGGTTAAAGCTATGAATAGCAACTACGGTGAATTCGCTGATTATGTTGGTATGAACCCTTATTACCCTTTGCGTGATTCCACAGGAAATTACCTGCGTGAAATTGCAAATTGGAGGGTGGACACCCATCAAAACGAGCCAGACCAGATTAAAAACCGGCCGGTGTATAACCCTTTGTTTGAGTCTACTTTGGGCAATTTTGATAAATCTGGTTACCTGGAGTTGCAGGATGTGCTTACTGCAGACTGGAAAATTAACTCAGGCCTGCGACTGATAGGATTGATCAGTGCCATCAATACCAAGAGCACCTCTGACAAATTTATTTCGCCTCTTAGTAATGTGTTTTTTAATGGCCCTGCCAGTGAAATTCAAAACCGCGGACAATATAACTACACTAATGTTAACAGGCTTAACATAGATGCCAACCTAAAACTTGTTTATAACAAACAGTTGGGCGATCACTCTATAAACGCGGTACTTGCATCGCAGGTTACTACCTCTAACAATAACCTTAAAGCTTTTGTAGCGCGCGGTTTTTCAAATGACAAATTTACTAATATCGGTTTTGCCCGCACATATGAGCCGAATGGTAAGCCGACGGGCGATGTAGCCGTAACCCGTGTATTATCAAATTTCCTTTCTGGTAACTATGCCTATAAAAACAAATATTTGTTTGACGTTACGCTAAGCGCCAATGGTTCATCTGCATTTGGAGCTAACCAGCGTATTGCGCCTTTCTGGGCAGCAGGTATTGGATGGAACGCCCATTACGAAGATTTTATAAAGGATAATCTTACCGCATTATCACGTTTAAAACTAACGTTCACCACAGGTACCACTGGTTCTGTATCGTTCCCGCCATCACTGGCGCGTACCACCTACGATTACCAAACGTCAAACTGGTATTCAACCGGTGTTGGCGCAATTGTTAACTCGTTCGGTAATGAGGACCTGAAATGGCAGAAAACCAATAACTACGATTTCTCATTGGAATTGGGCATGTTCGAGGATCGCATCATGATCAATCCGCGTTACTACTATAAATTAACAAAAGGTCTTGTCAACAGCATCAACATAGCGCCTTCAACAGGTTTTGCTACTTATTCTGCAAACCTTGGCGATATGAGCAACAAGGGTTATGAGTTGTACCTTACTCTGAACGCTTACAAGTCGCGCGATCTTAATGTAAACTTTACTGGTAACCTGGCACATAACAGAAATACCATTGTAAAGATATCCAACTCCTTAAAGGCCTATAACGATGCGGTAAACAACTACCAGTCAAACCCTAACAATAATGCACAGGCTTTGCCATTGCTGCATTACCAGGAAGGGCAGTCGCTGTACACCATCTGGGGTGTGAAATCATTAGGTATCGATCCTGAAAATGGCCGTGAGCTTCTGGTAAAACGTGATGGTACGCTTACTTATGACTGGGATCCGGTAGATTCGCAGCCTATTGGCGATATGCAACCAAAAGCCGAGGGTTATTTTGGCAGTAACATCACCTATAAACAGTTTTTGCTAAGCTTCCAGTTTCACTACAAATTCGGTGGACAGGCCTATAACCAAACCTTGGTTGACAGGGTAGAGAATGCCGACCCACGCTTTAACGTTGACAGAAGAGCGCTTACCCAGCGCTGGCAACAACCTGGCGACATAGCCATGTTTAAAAACATTGCCGACCTGGGAACATCATACGCTACATCACGCTTTGTACAGCGCGAAAACACTATTGATTTGCCTACAGTAACACTTACTTACACGCTTGGCAAAGCAGCTGTACAGAAGCTTGGTTTTCAAAATCTGCGTACGCTGCTTACTGTTAACGATGTATTTTATAATTCAACTATTCAGCAGGAGCGTGGTATTAACTACCCCTACGCCCGCAGTTTAACATTTTCTATTCAGGCTACCCTATAAATTATTGGCAACATGAAGAAACTGATATATTTTTTAACACTCGGTGTAGCCTTAGCATCCTGCAATAAGTTTCTGGATGTTAAGCCCCAGTCGCAGATTGACCGCGAAGAGTTGTTCCGTACCGAGCAGGGTTTTCAGGAAGCGCTGAACGGTGTGTATACCGTATGCACCTCAACTTCACTATACGGCGCTAACCTTACTTTTATTGATGATATATTGTCGCAGAACTACCAGTTTAATGATGTGGTAATGCAGCAAATGGCCAATTTTAATTACACACTGCCAACAGTAGTGAGCCGTAATTACGATATATGGGCTACCGGCTACAAAGCCATTGCCAATTGTAACTACTTGCTGGAGAAAGTTGACGATCCAAAAGTGTCATTTTCAGGCACTAACCGTCAGCTCATAAAAGGCGAAGCGTTGGCATTGCGTGCTTATCTGCACTTTGACCTGCTACGCAATTTCGCTCCGTCTTACGTAACCGGTGCCAGTAAAAACGGCATCCCTTATGTTACTACGGTAGATGTAAGGAGCACCCCGTTCTCAACGGTAGAGAAGGATATTGAAAAAATTATAGCTGATTTGAACGAGGCAAAGGCGTTATTAAAAACTGACCCGATCATTGCAGCCGGTTACAAAGTAGGTTATCAGCAAAATTCAAAAATTGACACTTTAAGCAACAAAGCAGATACTATCTACAAAATAGGAACTGAGGTAAGTGTAAACAATTTGTTTTTACAGAACAGGCGCCACAGGCTTAATTACTATTCGGTTTGCGGGGAGCTGGCAAGGGTGTATTTATATAAAAACGATAACACCAATGCCTTAATCAACGCAAAAGAAGTTATCGAGTCAAAGAAGTTCCCGTTCACCAACAGGCAGATTCTGATAGCGCCTGACGTAGAAAAGCGCGACCGCATCTTATATCCTGAGCTTATATCAGCCTGGTATATTGATACGCAAACAGAGAACGACCTGTTGAACAATTATTATTCTTCGCAAACACCGGTATTTAGTGGTACTATAGACCAGGTAAGAGATATTTACGAAGTAGGTGGTGTTGGCGCTGAGGACGACCGCTTTAAAATATGGTTTGTATCGGCAGCATCAACACAGGGTGGTCCAAACAGGGCAATTTTCCAGAAGTATAAGAGAAACCCGTCACCCCAAATCAACCTGCATCCCTTGGTGGCACCGGCAATTCGCCTTAGCGAAATGTACTACATAGCTGCAGAGGCAAGTTTTGATGCTAACCCTACAGATGCTTTAAAATACTATAATACCCTCAGGGCAAGGCGCGGCATAGATGCAACGGTAACCACCGTGCCATCAAAAGCCGATTTTATTAACCGCCTGTTGACTGATGCACGCAAGGAGTTTTACGGTGAAACACAATTATTTTATATGTACAAAAGGCTTAACCATGCGGTGGTAGTATCATCAACGCAAACTGTACAGCCTTCTGACAAGATATTTGTATTCCCGATACCTCCGGATGAACTTACTTACCGAAATAATTAAGAATATAGCCATGAAAAAAATATTATTCTTATTAACACTTGCGGCCGGAGCTATTGCCACTGGCTGTAAAAAAGAACCGCTTGCTACGTATGAAGCGCCGCAGGGTACCGACAATATTTATATCAGTGATACGGCCAAACTTACTTATTCGTTTGCATACAACCCATCGCTATCCAGCGACACAGTATGGTTGCCTGTACGTATAGCTGGCGAACGCGTATCTCATGAACGTACATTTAAAATTTCTGCGGTTGATAGCAACTCAACGGCTGTTAGCGGCGTGCATTACAAACCGCTTGAATCGTCATACACTATGCCGGCTGATTCTGGTTTGATACACATTCCTATCATCCTGTTGAACACTGATACAGCGCTTGCCAAAAAGTCGGTATCGTTACGCTTAATGGTGAGTGGTGGCGACAGCTTTGCTACCAACCTGCCATTAAAAATGCGCAGCAAGGCCATCACTTTCTCCAGCAGGTTAGAGCAACCGGCGTGGTGGATGTATTGGGGCCAGTTAGGTCAGTACAGCCGTATAAAGCACCAGTTGTTTCTCATCTCGTCAGGTACGCGAGATTTGATTATTCCAACGCCGCAGGCCGATCCTAACTATTACTATTACATACCGCGTACTTTATACTACATTAATAATGTGCACGAGTTTGTAACCGATCCTTTTACCTGGGTTCAGCAAAACCCGGACAAGGGTTATGTGCTTACCAAACGTAATGATGGCACTGGCGACTACGATTTTTATAACGAATCTTCGCCGGGGCTTAAATTTTGGCTGAAGTTTTTCCCATCAGTAAACCGCCTCATTTTTATTGATGAGAATGGTAATCAGATTTTGATTTAATCCATTAAAGAACACAGAAATGAAATATAAAGCATTATTATTTATAGTAATTGTTGCTTCGATATGTGCCTGTAAAAAGGATTTGGGTAATTATGATTATAACCCGCCTACCGAGCCTATATTAAAGAATTTTCAGGACACAACCTATACAGCCTTGGTAGGGGACACGCTGATTGTTAAGCCAGAGGTAAGCATTGCCGGCGCCGATTACCTCAAGGATTTGGAATACCAGTGGGATATTGCTGTACCTGAAGAAGCGCGTGGAGATACCTATCATGGCTATCCGTTAAAGATAGTATATAACCTTAGCCCAAGGCTGCGCGATGCCAAGCTTACTATTACTGACAAGCGTAACAGCATCAAGTACTTTTATGATTTTAAAATCTTGGGCAGCACGCAGTTTTCAACGGGTACAACGGTGTTAAGTAACGATAATGGTGTTACCAAACTATCGTTCATCAAACCGGATAAAACCGTACTTCCCGATCTTTACCACACACTTACCGGCGATGATTTGCCTACTAATGCCACGCAGCTATTTGCAAAGCCGGTAGCTTACCAGCCGAATACGGTAGAGGATTACTGGGTGATAGGCCACGACGCTAACAAGCAAAACGTGATTATTGACGGCAATACCATGTTACGCAAGCGCTACTTTGCCGACCAGTTCTTCATCAAACCGGCAACTGTTGATGTAGGTATGTTTGAAGGCTCAATGGGTGTACCAACAGGGGTTATTAATGGTAAACTATACCTTGCAGTAACAAGTACAGCGCCTTTTGCTCCTGACTTTGGCAAATTCTCCAACGCGCAGTCAGGCAATTATACACTGTCTAAATTCTTTAGCCGTACGCCAGTGTTCTTCTTTGGGTTTGATCCGGTTGCAAAAGCGTTCGTGTCATTTGACGGCGGAGGCAATTATATGGGTAGCGACTATTCGGTTAGCGGTAAAGGCTTCGACCCTAAAAATATAGGTACAAGCAACCTCATATTTATGCAGGCGCAGATGGGCCAGTCATACGCTTATATTAAAGACACCGACGGAAAGCTGTACGAGCTGTCATTCGTTGTAAACATGGCCAATTATGCACAGCGTGCTATACTGGTAAATTACAAGAAAGAATTTAAAGGTGCTGCATTGGTTAAAGATGATACGCAATGGCAAAAATCGGCGGTGGATGTGTTTTATTTTACATCTGAAGATAAGATTTACCGCTACAACCCTCTCAATGAGGATCTGCGTACACTTGACCTGAACACGGGTGGCAAAAAAGTAACAATGATTAAGTTAAGCGCTGATGGTAGTACACTTACAGCAGGCGCGCAGGGCACTCTGTACACGCTTGATGTAAGCGTAGGTAAAAATGGTGCAGTTATCAATACCATTAGCGGTATACCTGGTAATCCTATTGATGTAGTGACCCGCAAATAACTTATATTTAACTCAAGAACAATCAGTTAATTGTTTTATAAAGAATCGGAGGTGCGGCGGATACGAGCCGCCGTACCAATGGTTCAACAACAGCATCATCTTATGATTACAAAAAAAGCCCTCTTTTCATTACTTGCCGGTATTTTACCGGTGGTGGGTTTTGCGCAGTCAAAAGCGCAGCCCTTTTCAATAAAAGGCCATATAGGCAATTTAAATGCACCAGCAAAAGTATATTTTGATTACATGAGCGATGGAGTAGGCCATAGCGACTCATCAGCCATTGTAAACGGCGACTTTAGCTTTAAAGGGTCGATATCACCTTACAGCTCTATACGCATGTCGCTTGATCATCTGGGTATCGGTAAGGACCGTGCAGTATATGATAAAGATGTTCTATACGCTTACTTTGGTCCTGGAAATCTTACCATAACTTCTAAAGATTCGCTGACTAATGCCACCATTACCGGCTCAAAAGTATACGATGAATACACAGCCTATGTAAAAAAGGTTGGTCCGATGCCCTGGGATATTGACAGAATATCAAACCAGGAAATGGCAGAGGTGCCTGAGTTAAGCAGTGATACGGCTTTTACCAACGAAGTTGCCCGTCATCATTATAGAATGATTGACGATTACAAAAAGAAGAACTTCCAGTTTGCCAAGGATAATCCGGATTCATTTTTCTCGCCGGCAGCTTTGTTCATGATGGTATCAAATGAGCGTACCATTGAGGAAGCTGAACCTGTATTTTATGCGCTGAGCCCAAGGATAAGAGCCACACAAGCAGGCAAACAAATAGATGAACTGATAAAAGCCCATCACAGCCTTAAAATAGGTTCAAAAGCGCCTGATTTTGCACAACCTAACATCAATGGCCAGGCGGTTAAATTATCATCGTTACAAGGCAAAATTGTACTGCTTGATTTCTGGGCAAGCTGGTGTGTACCATGCCGCCAGGAAATACCTAACCTGGTTAAACAATACGAAAAGTATAAAGACAAAGGTTTTGAGATTCTGTCTGTATCAGTGGATACAAAAAGAGACCTGTGGCTGAAAGCCCTAGATCAGGAAAAAATGGCCTGGACGCAATTGTTGGATACCAAAGGCGATGAAAAGGCAGCGGCAAAGTTATACGGCGTTACCGGCATACCGGCAACCTTCCTGGTAGACAAAGATGGCAAGCTCATAAGCACCAACCTGCGTGGCGAAGAGCTGAATAAGAAACTTGCCGAACTATTTAATTAAAACTGCTTTTAACGCTATAATGAAGATAAAAAATATAGGGCTGCTGCTTGTTTCTGCAATGGCCTGGCATATAGGAGCTGCACAAACTACATCTCCTAAAACTTTAGAAACAACACTTACCAAAGCTATTGAAAAAGCACAACCCGCAAGTGTACGCATTTGGGGTTACGATACTATCAGGAAGCAGCAAATGAGCGCTCAGTTCAGCGGCGTGGTAATAAAAGACGGTTATATTTTAACCGCTGCGCACGTAACCGCGCCAGGCTTTACCTACAAGGTAATGTTTGCTGATGGAAAAGAGTGCATTGCAAAAGCACTGGGCAAAATTATCCTTACAGAAGATAAAACACGCCCCGATGTTGCACTGATGAAGATATTGACACCAGGCAACTGGCCCTTTGCCGAAACCGGCAGCTCGGCGAGCCTGAAGGCATTTGAACCTTGCCTTAGCATTGCTTACCCTGAAAGTCTTAATCAATCTGTACCAACGGTCAGATTCGGTTATGTATCAGATCCGTTAATCGAGCGTGGCTTTATCAAATCAACCTGCATGATGGAGCCTGGTGATTCCGGAGGTCCGTTGTTCGATTACGAAGGCCGTGTTATTGGTTTGCACAGCGCTATCGAAATACCGGAGAGCAGTAACTACGAAGTTCCGGTTGATCTGTATTTTAAATATTGGGATGCGCTGCAAAAGCCGGAGACTTACTATGCTTTACCTGCTGAGACGGCATTCACCCCGGCTAAGGCAGCTAATGTGTTAAATATCCCCGAACTAAAAGATGCTGCCACTTATGTAAAAGCGAACAAAAAGCTAGGTACATCAATTGTAACCGTAAGCAGCAAGGCGGACGGTAAGCCACAACACGTAGCAGGTACCATAGTTATTGCTGCGTCAGGTAAAAAGCAAACGTTGGTAATAAGCAAGAGCTCAATGGTAGGTGATGATATCAGCATTAAACAAGGCGACCGCCAGTTAAATGCCACAGTTGTGGCGAGAGACCGCGCTTCTGATCTTGTCTTGCTTTCTGTAAGCGGTAAGCTTTCCGGCGGTATAAAACTCGGTGAGGCCGAACCAGAAGTTAAAAAAGGTAAATTACTCATATCGCCACTTGCTGATACTACATCGGCTGTTGGTATACTAAGCTTCGACTATTACGACATGCCTAAAAAAGCCAGTGCTGGCTTTATGGGTGCTACACCTCAACATAACAGCAGCCCGGCCAAAGTATATTTTGTACGGCCGCACTCGCAGGCTGCCGAGGCTGGTGTAATGCGTGGTGACCTGATAGAAAGTGTAAACAATACCTCAATTGCCGGCGCGCCCGCGTTCAGCGAAACCATGAACAAATTCTGGCCGGGCGATACTGTTACGTTAAAATTGAAACGCGGCAGCGAGCAAATCAGTAAAACAATGGTATTAAGCTACCCGCCGGTGATGCTAACAAGCCACCCGGTAGAATACTTTGAAGGCGGTAAAAATGTTCATCGTGACGGCTTCAATCACGTGTTTCTGCAAGATGGAATAGTACGGGCCGATAGGGTAGGCGGACCAGTATTTGACCTTGACGGTAAATTCTATGGTGTTAATATAGCCCGTTTCAGCAGGGCAAACACAGTGGTAATGCCTGCCACCACCATTGCAGCGTTTGTAAACAAGTCGCTGGCAAAATAAAAAGTAATACACCTAAACTGCATAACCGTTAATAGGGCGTTGAGCCTTGTTAACGGATTTTTTTGCTTTTCGCGACGGTATTTTGTCATGCCACATTCAGGTATTGTGTTCAATTGCAAATACTCCCTCCCAACTGTTACGTGCGTTTGTACGCTAACAAGGTCTGTTATGCCCAGGCAGGCCAAATGACATTGGTTTACCTTTGAAACATAAAAGCATTATAGAAATATCCTGGTAAAGCCTCTGCTGTGACGTTGCAGAGGCTTTTTTTATAAAAATAAGTGAATTAACAGGTTTAGTTAATGACTTGTTAGTAATTGATTAACCTCATCAGTGTTATTTGACATACTAACCGGCAGCGTTACCTGCTTATTATAAACAACTTTAAACCAGTTTACACTTCTTTATGAAATTTCTGTCTACCGTTATTGCTTTATTATGTTGTTACATTTTTACGGCCTGCGCGCAAAGTCCTATGTGGCTTGATGAGCAAAAGAATGAAGAGAACCGGCTGCCTATGCACGCTACTTTTTACGCTTTTGAGGACAGCAAGAAGGCCGCTGTCGGCAGCTGGGAAAAATCAGCTAATTACATGAGTTTGAATGGTGCCTGGAAATTTAAGTGGGTTGAAAAACCTGCAGATCTGCCAGAGAAATTTACCGAGAAAAATTTCAATGATAGCGACTGGGGTAAATTTAAGATACCGGCCACTTGGGAAGTTGATGGCTACGGTTACCCGGTATTTGTGAACATTGGCTATGAGTTTCAGCATATAATGCCCATTAAGCCGCCATTGGTGCCGCTATCCTACGATCCAACGGGGGTTTACCGGCGGGTTGTGAACATCAGCAAAAAGTGGGATGGTAAACGCGTCATTAAACCCTCAATGTTTTTAGTTGTTAAAAAAATATCGCAATATAATCATACAAATATCGATCGTTGAAATCCCGTGAAATTTCATTAATGATTGATTGTAAATCGCACACTTAGGTATAGAAAAATCCGTATTTTTGATGCTGGTGCTTTTCGGGTTAACCCAACTCTCTTTTTCTGTTACCACCCAGTACAGTGTATAAAATATGTCGGTCTTTAGGTGAATGTAACAGTTCCCCAAATTCCGCTAAAGTTTATTGGTAGATGGAAATAAACTAAAATAAGAGCTGTCCGCATTGCAACAGAGGGATTCTCGATGCAAGGCAAAACGACATATACTGATGAAGTTCTTCTGTTTTGGTTACCACTGAGAAGATATTCTTGTAATTTATGCGAAGAGCGGACTTGCATACTGGGTTTATATGCTGATTTGATAGATCCCGGCTACTGGGGATCAGGCAAAGTGTTTAAACCTTGCGTTGGCAGCTTAGGATCGTAAGCCCGAGCTGTTGTGTTGATGTAACATCGCCGACTGGATCTATTACAGAAGATATATTGTGATGATCATCAATTTGAATTTAAGAGTATATCGTTAATTTAGGAACTTCAACGGCCGACTTTTTAAACTAAACTTTTATCAATGAGAAAAATTCCATTTATCATTTTTATAATTATTTCTTATTCAGAGGTGGTTTTTTCTCAAAGTATTCCCGTTGGAAGTTACGCTGAATCAGTATACCGCCGAGCTCAGCTATTAACTGACCAGACGGGCCTTCCATCTTTCGCGATAAGGAGCATTAACAGCGAGAATTTGACTGATGCGGATTCTTCTCTTTATCGATTAATCGGAAGTACTGATTATGCGGATCACATGAAAGTATTCAGTATTCCGATTACTTTCAATTTTTTGACGCCCGACTTTTTAATTGATGTCAATCCTACCCGTCCCTACGGTTACAATAACGGGACCCTGTTTCCCAATGTCGGCACACAGGCAAGGGCCAGCGCCGGTTTTTTCTTTAAAGCAGGGGTGGTTAACCTGCAATTCAAACCGGAATTTGTTACTGCCCGGAACGCTAACTATGGAACTTTTGCAGAAATTTGGTACAATACCACGAACAGGCAATTGCTGGGTGCTTATTACTCTTTTACAAATAATATAGACGCCCCTGAAAGATTTGGAAACAAATCTATAACAAAAATATATCCCGGACAGTCGAGGCTTACTTTGAATTATAAAGGAATAGAGCTCGGTGTTTCCACTGAGAATATTTGGTGGGGGCCCGGTGTTAAAAACTCCATCATGATGAGTAATTCTGCACCCGGGTTTTTACATTGGACGATCAATTCGGCTAAGCCGCTTAAAACAGCCTTTGGGGCATTCGAATGGCAACTGATCGGTGGCCGGCTTAAACAGTCGGGATATCCGGCTTTGGATACTGGAACAATAGAACTGGAATCCGAATTTTACCGAGCCAAACCAAAGGTTGATAGATACCTTTCCGGCTTCACCGTCAACTGGCAGCCAAAATGGCTTAAAGGTTTGTACATAGGCTTTTCAGGCTATAATTATATGGATGTGGATTCTGCGTATAATAGCAGGAATTTCTTAAAAAAAACTATACCGGTTTTTCTTTCCTCCGGCAGCGAAAATAGCAAAAAGATTAACAATACGTTCGTTGGAGATCGCCAAGATTATGCATATTCTATGTACCTCCGGCAGTTGCTACCCGCTTATCACGCTGAGCTATACTTTGAATACGCAAGGAATGACAGAGCATCGAGCCTGGATGATTTTTTAGCTGAGCCTGAACACGCCAGTGCGTACACGCTTGGCTTCATCAAATTATTTAAGATTAGGCCCTACCGTTTTTTTCAATTGAAAGGCGAATGGACGAAACTCGAACGTGCCCCGACTTACTTGGTAAGGGATGCGCCGTCATGGTATGTACACAGTCAGAGCCCGTTAGACGGGTACACCAATCAGGGAAGATATCTCGGAGCCGGAATAGGTCCTGGCAGTAACAGTTTGATGGTCGATTTTAGTTACATCCGGGATACCGACAACTATGGCATAAACGTGGAAAAACTAACGCACAACAATGACCTTTATTATTCGGCATTTAAAAATACGAACCGCTACAATTCAAACTGGGTTGATTTCGCTACCACCGCTTATGCTACGCTTAGAATTAAAAAGCAATGTTTGCTTTCTGCTGAGCTGACAAGGGTTTACTCGCTGAACTATGAGTATTATAAGACAGAAAACGAGGAACTCAATCACAGCAATTTCTATCACTTCAGGTTGACCATGGCGTATTTATTTTAAAAAAACTTTGCTTTTGAACTTGGAAAGTCAATTGTGTGATTAGTGGCAATATATTTATCTTTGCGCCCTAATTAATTTAGCTAGTGTGAAAAAAATGCTGGACTAATAGATGTTGCGCAATTAGTTTCTTAAAAATAAATTTTTACAATAGAAGAACGGCTTGGTCGTTTAATTGATATCCAAAAATGAACATCAAAATAATCAGCTTGGCGCTTTTGCTTTTTCTTTTGACTTTTTCAATGTCTGAAGTGATCGGGCAAACACTACCTAAAGAGTTATCAACCACCGAAATAGACGATCTTTCCGATCAGCAGATGCGTCAATTGTTACGGCAGGCACAGGCCTCCGGCCTCACAGATGCTGAGATCGTACAGAGTGCTGTGAACAGAGGTCTGCCCCAAAACCAAGCATTAATGCTTGAAAAAAGGATCAAGAGCATTCGCGGCAGACAACAGGCGGGAAACGCGACGACAGATGGTATCGCAGGCAACGACACGACGCCAAGTTTAAGCAGACAACTCAACTATAAATTGGATACAACAGACAGCATCAAACGCGTCAGGCAAATTTTTGACAATTTATATCCAAAGGTCTTCGGCGCTTCGCTTTTTACGAATTCGAATTTATCATTTTCACCAAATCTGAAACTCGCCACGCCGGCAAATTATATCGTTGGCCCGGAAGACCAATTGGAAATCAACGTTTATGGAAATTCCCTTGTTAATTGGAAATTAAATGTATCCCCCGAGGGAAATATCAACATACCGGGAATCGGTTTTCTTAATGTGGGTGGAAAAAGGATTGACCAGGCTACTACAGCTATCAAGGCTAAGTTAGCAGCCAATAACTACGCTATCGGCAGAGGAACGAACGTTCAAGTCAGTCTTGGAAACATCAGAAGCATTAAAGTGATCATGGTCGGGCAGGTTGTAAAGCCGGGGACTTATACGCTTCCATCGTTGGCTACCGTTTTTAATGCATTATACTCTGCAGGAGGCCCATCAGAAAACGGTAGTTACCGACAGATCCAGATCATCCGTGACAACAGGCTATACCGGACACTGGATGTTTACGATTTTTTGGTAAAAGGAGACCAGAAAAATAATGTAAATCTTCAGGACCAGGACGTCATTCGAATACCTACTTATAAAACCCGTGTCGAACTGGCAGGAGAAGTGAAAATCCCTGGTTTGTTTGAAATGTTGCCCGGGGAAAGTTTACAAACTTTGCTGGATTTTGCCGGCGGTTTTACAGAGCAGGCTTATGCCCTCCGCGTAAAGGTAGCTCAGGTCAATGGCAAAGAAAGGCGTCTTACAGATGTTGTGGAAGCGGACTTCTCAAACTATGTACCCTTACGCGGCGACAAATTCACGGTGAGCCGTATCTTGGAAAGATATGAGAATAGGGTAACTATCCTTGGTGCTGTTTTCCGGCCGGGAGAGTATGAATTACAAAAAGGCTTAACACTGGGTGGATTGATAGCCAAAGCTGACGGGCTGAAAGAAGACGCCTTCACAGGACGCGGAAGTATAACACGACTGAAAGACGATAACACAACTGAGATACTATCTTTTGATCTTAAAGGTATCATGGATAAAAACGCGCCGGATCCTGCGTTGAGGCGTGAAGATGTGATTTATATCGCCTCTGCATTTGATCTACGGGATAAGTATCGCGTGATAATTAACGGAGAGGTCAGGAAGCCGGGCGAGTTTGCTTATGCGGACAGCATGACAGTGGAAGACCTGATCATAAAATCCGGAGGATTTACAGAAGGTGCCAGCACGAAGCGCATAGAAATTGCCAGGCGCGTTAATACAAGTGATCCTAATTCCATAAATAGTCCTGTAGCACAGGTCTTTAGTGTCAATGTAGACCCTGGTCTAAAATCAAACGCAACGGTGTTCAGGCTAAAACCTTTCGATATGGTCTCGATTTATAGTTTGCCGGGTTACGAAAAGCAAAAAACGGTAAAGGTGGAAGGTGAGGTACTATATCCGGGCTACTACACCATCCAAAAGAAAAATGAGAAAATATCTGATCTGATCAAAAGGGCGGGCGGCACAACGGTTTTTGCCGATATTGATGGCAGCACATTAAGACGCAGCAATATTGCAATTTTAGGCGTTGATAAAAATAAGGTTGATACTGCTGAAATTGCGAGAGAACGGTTTGACAGGCTCAACCGCCTAAAAAAAACCTACAAAGATTCGACTCGTATTGAAGATTCGACCGTCCGCAACAACTTTATAGGTATTGAACTTAAGAAAATTTTGAAAGCCCCCGGATCTTACATTGACTTACTCCTTGAAGATGGCGATGTGATCAGGATCCCTAAGCAGCAACAAATTGTAAGGGTTAATGGAGAAGTCCTTTTTCCCAGTGCGGTCGTTTATAATGAGCATAAGTCATTTAGTGATTATGTCTACAACGCCGGCGGCTTTTCGCCCGTGGCTTTGAAGCGTGGTGCATATGTGGTTTATCCTAATGGTACCGTTGCAGGCACTCATAAGTTCTTATTTTTCAACGTTCACCCTAAAGTGAAACCGGGCAGTGAGATTGTTATACCTAAAAAGCCTGCCGGTCGCGGGAACATTGGACAGGAGATCATTGGTTATACTACTGGGCTCGCTTCATTAGCAGCAATAATATTTGGTATCATTAGTTTAAATAAATAGTAGTATGGCGGGCCGGATACTACAAAAAAGCAATGGAAGGCGAGAACAATAACATGGAGCGATCGGGTTCTGCTATTTCGATAGAAGAAGTTAAGGGTAAGCTAAGGTCAACTTATCGCCTTTTAAAGGCGAATATTTATAGGCTTTTAATTGCAGCATTTATTGGATGCGCGTGCGGAATAGGACTTGCTATTACTGATAAACCTATGTATACAGCAACGTCTACTTTCGTTCTCGATGAAAGTAACAGCGGTGCCGGAATGAGCGCATATGCCGGCCTCGCTTCACAGTTTGGACTTTCGTTGGGCGGAAGCGGCAACGGTGGGATTTTTCAGGGTGATAACATCATTGAATTGTACAAATCCCGAAGTATGCTGGAAAAAACATTGCTGACTGCAGCCGATGATAATGGTAAGCATGAGCTTTTGATAGACATATATCTTCGCACCCAGAAACAACGAGAAAAATGGCTCACAAACTCGGCTTTGGCCTCTATTAAGTTTGATGATCCGCAGAAGTTTACTGTTCGTCATGACAGTGTTATATCAAGTATCGTCAAAACATTGAATGAAAAATATCTCACGATCTATAAACCAGACAAAAAGCTGTCCATTATTGATGTAACGACGACTTATCCAGATGAGTATTTTGCTAAAGCTTTTAATCAGGCACTTGTTGAAAATGTCAATCAGTTTTACATTCAGACAAAGACAAAAAAATCTGCTCACAATGCTGCCGTCCTGAAATTTCAAGCCGATAGCCTGCGGAAAATATTAAACAGTTCATTATCGGGCGTGGCTTCAGCGATTGATGCGGCACCTAATGCTAATCCGTTCAATCAATCTCTGAAAGTTCCTTCACAGAAAAGACAGATAGATGTTCAAACAAACGCCGCTTTATATACAGAAATTGTAAAGAATTTGGCCCTAGCTGAAATTACGATGCGCCAAGATGCACCGCTGATACAGGTCATCGACCGGCCCATCCTGCCTTTAGATGTAAAAAAGCTCGGTATTATCAAAGGGGGCGTTTTGGGAGCTGTTCTGGCTGTATTCCTGATCAGCACTATTTTGATATTCAGAAAAATGTTGGTTTGATCGTTTATGGCAGATTTTAAAAAAAACTACATATACAATATTTTACTGACGCTAACCAATATTCTCTTCCCAATCGTTACGTTTCCTTACGTTTCACGGATCCTGGGACCTCAGGGAATCGGCACAGTTCAGTTTGTCGTCTCTTTTGCACAATACTTTGCCCTTTTCGCCGGTTTGGGAATCCCTATTTACGGAGTACGGGAAATTGCAAAGTATAAGAACGATAAACAGCTTGTGTCAAGGACTTTTTCGGAACTGATAATTATATATTTTCTGACAAGCCTCATCTTGAGTGCGATCTATCTAGTGGTCATATTTAATTTTGACCACTTTGCCGCAGACAGAAGATTATATTTGTACGCAATCAGTTTGATACTTTTCGGTTTTTCATCGATCGATTGGCTCTATTCCGGACTGGAAGAATTTAAGTTAATCTCTCTGCGCTCTGTCGCCGTTAAAATAATATCGGTCATCAGCGTGTTCCTATTCATCAACAGCAGCGCCGATTATGTGATATTTTTATACATATCGATTTTTTCAGTATTGGCGAATAACATCTTTAATCTTTTGTTCTTGTCCGGCAAGGCTTCGCTAAAGATCTCAGGTTCAAATCTTAAGAAACATCTGAAACCACTTTTGTATATCTTCAGCACCACAGTCGCCACAAGCATGTATACCGTGCTCGATACCGTATTACTCGGGCTTTTGTCAAGCGAAAAAGCTGTCGGCTATTATACTGCAGCTGTGAAGCTGACCAAGATATCGCTGCCTTTCATAACCTCAACAGGGGCCGTGACCTTACCTGCATTGGCGAAAGGTTTCCATGAGAAAGATGAAAGTATCTATCCGACGTTGCAAAAGATCTTCGATTTTATCATTTTTTTTTCTGTGCCCATTTCTGTGGGATCTTTTTTAATGGCAGGTGACTTTATAGTTGCATTTTCTGGCACTGACTTTTTACCGGCGCTGATACCGATGCAGATCATGTCCGTTTTGCCTGTGCTCATCGGGCTGGGTTTTTTTTATGGGTTTCAGGTCCTGGTGCCTGCCAGTAAAGATAAAGAGTTATTGTATTCAGTCCTGATCGGCATGGTGCTTGGCGTATCTGTCAACATCGTCCTGGTTCCGTTGTTTGGGGCCAGCGGCGGTGCATTGGCCAACGCCCTGACGGAGTTGATCGTTACGAGTGCCTACATATATTTTGTCCGGAGAGATGAACTGTTTAAGCCAAACCTGAAAGTACTGTGTCAAACATTACTATCGACCATAGTATTCGTTCCTGTCTGTTTCATCAGCAAAAACTTCGAAGTCGGGAGTATTGTAAGGCTGGCATTCGTTGTACCATTATGTGGAGTGTTGTACGCACTGTTTCAAGGTGTCCTGTTCAAAAATCAAACTTTCGTTGGGTTGATTAATAAGTTTACGAAAAAGATTTATGCAAAATAATGACGTCAAACACCACATATCAGTAGTTATTGCAACCTACAATGGAGCTCGGTTTATCGCTGAGCAGCTAAATTCCATCATTTCACAGACAGTAAAGCCGGATCGCATCATTATTTGTGACGATGGCTCGACAGATGACACTGTGGAAATTATAGCAGGATTTGGGCATGCTGAAACGATATGGGTGCACGTAAACAAAGAAAAATTAGGCGTGATCGGTAATTTTAAAAAGGCGGTTTCGCTTACGCCTGATCACGGCATCATCGCTTTCTGTGATCAGGACGATGTATGGGAGCATAACAAATTGGAAGTTTTGACAAGTCTACTGGAGTCAAGTACGGACCGGAACAAGCCGGGTATGGTTTTTTCGGATTTTTCGATAATTGACAGCCGGGGTGTACAGATCCGCCCGTCTTTGTGGGAAGAATTCGCGGTCTTTCCTGAAAAGCAAACATTTAAAACGTTACTCCTGAGGAACATTGTTCCCGGCTGTAGCATGGTGATAAATGAACAAATGCGGGATGAGTTTTTGATGATACCGGAAGAAGCCTATATGCACGACGCGTGGATCACGTTCCTCGCTTATCTGTATAATAATATCGCTTGTACGGGCGAACCATTGGTCAGGTACCGCCAGCATGACCACAACGTAACCTATTCCCTCAATGCAATAAGTAAAAAAGGAAAATTTCAAAAACTCTTTGAATATTTGAAAGGCATGATGTTCGATCGTGACTTCCTCAAAAAAGAGCTCAGAATGGCGGAGGCTTTCTGTAGCCGATACAAACTGCTGATGTCTGCACAGCAACTCAAGGATTTTGAAGAATTTTTGGCATTAAAAAACAGGAATTTTTTATTTAAAAAAATACATATACATCAAGTGAATAAACTGGAAATTGTGGGAGGACAGAGATAATGTACCAGCCTGTGATATTGATTGTCATATTAAATTGGAACGGCTGGGCCGATACAAGGGAGTGTCTTGCTTCTGTTTTAAGGCTGTCAGGGGTTAACGTTATTACCTGCGTTGTCGACAACGGATCAGTGGAAGATACGCCGCTTATTGCGGAATACGGACGTCGTAATTTTCCAAGTTATATCGAATATGATATCGATCAGATCAGAACAGCTGCTACAAATCTTCCGTCGGCCAATTCGCTGGTGCTGATAAAGAACCACGAAAACCTTGGCTTTGCTAAAGCTAATAACATCGCCATTCAATTCGCAGATCAGATCGGGCTGGAATTCATTTACCTGCTGAATAATGATACGGTTGTAGAACCCGATTCTCTATCCAAGCTGTTCTCCGTCTTAAGGAATGGAAATTATGCTGCAGTTGTTCCGCAAATAAGGTATTACAAACCGGCTGAAATAGTCTGGTGCTGCGGCGGTGAAGTAAAAAACTTCTATGAATATTATCATTATAAAGACCAACACTTCAATGTCGTTCCAAAAAATGAGGTCTTTAATATTTCTTTCGCAACAGGTTGTGCGCTGTTATTCAAACGCTCGCAAATACATAAACTCGCCGAGAAGTTTTTTTTTGGGGAAGAAGATTTTGAGCTGGCCTTACGCTTAAAGCGGCTAGGTAAGAAAATGGCGTGTGTTACTGGCGCGGTGATCTATCATAAAGAAAGCATGTCGATCAACCGGTCTTCAAAGTTTTTAAATAAGATATTTGTGCATAAGTTGAATAGAATGGTCAATATGAAAACCTATGCGCCATACAGCTGGCCTTTCAGGGTATCATATAGAGCGATGAAATTCTTTTTAATGATCCTCTTACGTAAAAAAATGAGTATTAGGCGGTCTCTTGACATAATACTTAAATTCTGCAGATACTCGTTTACTTTACAGGAGGTCACCCGAGAAACTTTTTTTGACATAATTAATTCAGACATGAAATAATGATCAACAAGATAATACACTATTGCTGGTTCGGTGACGGGAAAAAAAGCGAGACGGTTGAAAATTGCATTAAAAGCTGGAAGGCACTTTTGCCGGATTATAAAATTATTGAATGGAATGAGACGAATTCCGATCTTAGTAATGAATTCAGTAAAAAAGCGTTTAAATATAAAAAGTGGGCATTCTTAAGCGACTATGTTCGTTTGAAGGTTTTATTTGAACATGGGGGCATTTACCTCGATACAGATATGCTGGTTGTCAGGTCTTTCGATGACTTGCTGCATGACGGTTGTTTTCTAGGCTATCAGGATAACGGACAGATCAACGGCAGTATTATTGGTTGTGAGGCTGGAGATCGTTTTATGGCAGCCTGTCTGGACAAATATGATCATCTAACTTTTGACCAAAATCGTCTTATGTCAATGGCAATACCGGAATTGTTGACGCAGATTTATGCAGATTACAGTGATAAAAACTTTTTAAAGTTATATCCTTACGAAGTTTTTTATCCATATAAGTTCAATGATAGCCTGAGTAATAAAAATTACCTCGAAAGTATAAAACCTGAAACATACACCGTGCACCTCTGGAACGCCAGTTGGTTCACGGAAAAGGAGATGGCCGGCTTTGCTTTTGAACACAAAAAGTATGCTAAAGGGCTTCGGTTGTTCCTGACCTATTTGATTAGGAACCCGGGAGCCTTACTGAACATCCCGGGGATTATTTTTAGAAAAATCAAAGCGAAAGATTAACTATGCGCATCTGTCTTTTTATCAATTCTTTAAGAGGTGCAGCCGGAAGTGAAAGGATGGCTGTTCTACTTGCTAACAAATTGGCAGATAACGGTTATGATGTGCATATGCTCACCAGACAGGGGGGCACCATGTCCTTCTTCGAACTCAGGACGGGAATCAAAAGACACTGCTTGTACGAAGAGGAAGGCATAAATATCTACAAGACCTATCTGCAGGGAATGAAGCGCTATCGTCGCGTATTAAAGGAAATACAGCCTGACTACGTTATCGACGTGTGTGTAGCGATGAGCCTGATGACGATTCCTGCTACTGTTTTTAACAAAAATATAAAAGTCATTTCTTGGGAACATTTCAACGCCAATGCCTATTTCAACTTTTTTACAGCAAAATTGTCAAAATGGCTCGCTTCTAAGTTGGCCTATACTATCGTGGTCCTCACGCAAGCAGACAAAGAAACTTATATAAAAAAATTTGCACCCCAAAGAGTTAAGGTGATCAAGAATCCCGTCACCATAGAAATTGCAGAAAGTGCGGATCTTAACAGTAAAATCATCCTGGCTATAGGCAGATTCACTGCGCAAAAGGGCTTTGATATGCTTATCGAATCTTGGAGTTTAATAAACAAAACGTATCCCGACTGGAAATTGCGGATCGTTGGCAACGGCGAAGATGAGCAGGCATTACTCGCGCAATGTGCCCGTTTGAACCTGGAAAACAGTATTCTATTTACAGAGCCGATACGTAATGTGAAAGTGTATTACCAGAATTCCTCGATTTTCGTAATGTCGTCTCGATTTGAAGGACTTCCATTGGTTTTGATCGAGGCGAAGGCCTATGGGCTCCCCATTGTTAGTTTTGACTGCGAGACCGGGCCACGGGAAATTATTAGAGATCATATTGATGGTGTTCTCGTCCCTTCGGGAGATACGCAGAAACTAGCTGAGGCGCTGGCAGATCTGATGGCAAATGAGGGAAAACGTAAATTGCTCGGTTCCAACTCACAACAAAACATGAATGAGTTCTCCTTGCCTGCATTTTTAAACGCTTGGGAAGAACTGCTTCATTGTGAGACATTAAAGCACACATGATTTATTTTATCATCTTTTTCGCGCTTATTGGCTGCGCCTTCTTTGAATATTATTACAAAGATGAACGGCGGGTGGAGATCGCAATTATATTCTGGTCATCGATTGCCTTTCTGATACTTTTCGGCGGGTTCAGAATGGTGGGTTTCGATTACGACAACTATCATCGTTTGTTTGATGAAGTGGATTTTTCAAATTACAAAGAAAACACGATTGAGGTCGGATTTGCAGCCATAATATCTTTATTCCGGTATCTGTATATTCCTTTTAATTTTTACCTTTTTTTTATCGCACTCTTCAGCGTCAGTTTAAAGGCAAGATTTATAAATGACTTTTCACCATATTGTATTACTTCTTTACTGGTTTATTATACCGTTAACTTCTTACTGAGTGATATGGGGCAGATGCGGCATGGCCTAGCCATGTCTATCGTGTTAATGGCCTTTTACGACATATTTAAAGAAAATAAGAAGGGGTTCTTTTTCAAGGTTCTTGTCGCTTATTTATTCCATTCTTCAGCCATCATCGTGTTTCCTGCCTATTTTGTAGCCACCATTAAAAAGGTCACGCTTTGGCACTGGCTGATCCCTGTGGTGTTGGCATTGCCATTTATGTTTATTGACATAAAGGCCGTATTATTAGTGCTGGCTATATTTTCCCCGGAAAACATTCAAGCAAAGATCGCTTATTACACGACCTCAGAGGAATTTGGTTCCCAACTGGGATTTAATTTAACCACCTTGTTTCGGTTTGTGATTCTAATCACCATGTACGTCTACTATGATAAGGGTGTAAGGTATATCAAATTCTACAAACAATTCTTTCTTCTCTATCTTTATGGTACCCTATTGTTTATGGTATTCAACTCCGTAGCAGAAATGGCTTTACGCTTTTCAAATTATTTTAAAATACTAGAATTCCTGATTTTACCGATGTTTATTAGTCTGAGCAGGACAACTTTTGAAAAACATCTGATCATAGCGATAATTATTGCCTACGCAACATGGTCGATTTATAAGATGTTGTTCGATCAGTATACAAGCGTAGAATACTTGCCTTACAGGAATTTTTTATTAGGCGATTAGAAGGATGATGAAAAAGAAAATTTTTTTTGTTGATCAGTATAACCGGGTAGGTGGCGGGCAAAGTGTACTGATCGATCTGCTTTCCGCTTATACTTGTTTAGGGTACGAATGTCATGTAGCCCTGCCGAAAGGTGGCTATGTTGAAGCCAAAGTACAGGATGTAACGTTTCATTATTTCAAAGAACTGAAATTAAATAGCGGTAAAAAGCAACTCAGCGATTACTTTAAATTGCTGAAGCATTATACGTCCCTTTTGCAGATTAAAAAGAAGATCAGCGGCTTTGATTTTGTGTATGTGAACGGCTCAAGGTATTTTTTTCTGTTCTACTATTTCTCGCTATTCAGCAACTCGAAATTCATTTATCATATACATTTAGATTTTAACAGTTTTATTAAAAAGGGTTTGGCGAAAATTGCTCAACACAAAAATACCTATGCTTTGGTCTTTACGTCGAGATTTGTACGCAACAGGTTTACTGCATCATCGGAATTGGCGGAGACCTTTAAAAATAAACTAAAGGTCATTGAACCTTGCTTTGGTAAAAAGTATAGCGAACTTTCGTCCAAGGTTCGCTTTTCGAACAAACAACTACTTAAGTTCGTTGCAATAGGAAGGATTATCCCGGAGAAAGGGCTTGACTTATTCATCGATGTTGCCCGCTCATTTCCTCAATATAGTTTTAACATAATTGGCGCCCCTGAGCATGACACGGTCGACTACTACCAATATTTGCAGGACACAGCGCCGGCGAACCTTAAGTTTTGGGGAAGCAGTGATGACATCCCCGGAATCATCGACAGGAATGGTTTTAATATAGGGATCGTCCCGTCAAGATGGGAGGAGCCTTTTGGAATCGTTGCCTTAGAATTAATGTTATGTTCGTGCTATACATTTGTTATAGACAGGGGCGGCCTTTCTGAAATCGCGGAAAAGACGGGTGCCGCAGTCTTTACTGGTCAAAAAGACCTTTGTGCGAAAATAAACGAATTCCTCAACGGCCCAATTGAAGAAAAACAGCGTTTGTTAGAAAGTCAGTATGATTCTGCAAAAGCAATTTATAGTAACGAAAATTTTCGGAACAAGATCAAGAACGTGATGTCAGCAGTAGATCATGAGATTGACTGCTGATCAGATGATCGATTCATCAGGATTTCTTAAATTATATTACTCATGAACTGACATTTAATGAATATCATACATAAAGACCGCATTTACTGGCTCGACTCATTAAGAGGCATATCTGCATTAATGGTTGCTTTTACACATGTGACAGGCTTTATCTTAGAAAAAGAACGCGTCCATAACAATTCAGTATACTATTCCTGGATGCTGGGCCGCATCGGCGTTATCATTTTCTTTTTGATCAGTGGTTTTGTTATACCTTATAGCTTACACAATAAATCTTTAGCACAGTTTACCATAACCAGATTCTTCAGGCTGTATCCTGCATACTGGTTGTCTATTTTGGCTGTGATAGCTATATCGGGTTTTGTTCCGCTAAAGCAATTGCTTGCTAATGTCACGATGTTTCAAAAACTATTCGGAGCGGAAGATCTGATTGGGGTTTATTGGACCTTGCAAATTGAGTTATTTTTCTATTTTATTTCTGCAGCATTATTTTATACCGGTCACCTGTATAAGGCTTGGGTGATAGAACTCGTCTATTTCTTGATGATTTTTGTTGCGATAATTTTTGCCATTGAGCGATTCTATACGTTCAAAAAACTTCCCGTAGCTTTTCCACTAAGTCTGTCAGTAATGTTTCTGGGGTTCTTGTTCAGGAATCATTATGATCACAAAAACGGGGCGCAAAGAGAAAGGTTTTCCAGGTGCGTAGCAGGTTTTGTGATTGCAATTATTCCTATAGCGTTCCTTGCCTACAATAAAGATTATGGGTTTAATGAAAAATGGTGGCAATATTTGTTTTCTTACCTGATAGCGGTCGTCGTTTTCATAACCTACTCTAGAACAAACAGCCCGAACAAGCTGCTGTTGTTTTTCGGTCAGATAAGTTATTCGCTTTACCTTTTCCATCAGCTGGTAATTACCTTAATGGAACGCTACAATTTGTATGAGAAGCTAAACCATTTTAATTATGTCTTCATTTTCCTTTCCGTATCTGTAGCAGTTGCTGCTGCATCCTATTACTTAGTAGAAAAACCTTTCGTAAAACTTGGAAAAAAGATCCTGAAAAAGCGGTTTTCAACTCATGTCTGACCTTAAAAATAGTGCCATGAATCACCAAAAATTGATTTTTTTTTCTTTTGCATTGCTGTTTACATGTTGTACGGCTTCATGTACTGGCCAACCGGAAATTAAAGTAAACATGGCCAAGATTACAGGACATATCAGTCCGATGATCTTCGGCGGAAACAATTACGGATTTTCAGATCAGTCGATAAGTGATCAGCACAAACGCTCCGGCTTCAATGTTGCTAGGTACGATGCATTTATGAATGATATTGTCCCATCTACGACACTGGAAAATTATAGAAACAATGTTGACGGTGTCCGGGACGTCAGGAAATGGGATTGGTCTAGGATAGACCGTGACCTCACCATGTTGACAGCTTCAGGCTTTAAAATTCTATTTATCATCAATTATTGTCCTTTGTGGCTGACCAACACAGCTCAAAATGCCAAAAATACGATTAATTCGATACCTGCTGATTGGGCGGTTTATGAGGACATTGTTACCAAGGTCTGTCAGCATGTGCAGTCTAGAATATTTGCTATTGAAATATGGAATGAGCCTGATCTAGGTTTAAGTATCGACGGATCTTCATACAAAAATAGGTTGCCAGCTTACCTCGATCTTTACTATCACACAGCGCGGGCAATCAGAAGAGTGAATAGTAAAATAAAGATCGGCGGTGCCGCTATAGGTAATACATACGACAGATCGTACCTGTACGCGCTCCTGAACAGTAATAGAACGAAAAAGAACTTAAATTTTTATTCCTATCATTTTTACGGCATCCAGGAGCAGGGAAATATCCGGGCGATCAAACAGATCGCTGCTTCGGCAGGAAAGAAAAATTTTTCAGTATATATTTCGGAATGGAATTACTCCGCTGAATTTAACGGGAATCCGATGAACACTAATTCACCTGACGCAATTCCGTTCACAGCCAATGCTTTAATAGATCAAATGAAAGAAGGCGCAGATTTGTCGATACTTTACTGTATGGACGATTACAAAAAGGCGGAAAGTTTTTATACGATGGATCAAAAAGGAGCAATGGTTCCTAAGGTTGAAACATATAAACTCCTTTCTGTTGAACTAGGATTGGGAAAAGGAACAAGCACGGCGTTCGAAACCATTTCAGACGACGGGGTAAACGCCCTGAGTGCTGAAAATTGTTTTGGCGAAAATATTGTGTGCATGGTTAACAACACTAAAGGTGATCAAACAGCTAGCGTAACGATTTGCAATTCTAGGTTCACAGGTACAAAAACAGTTGAAATTTACATCGTCGACGCTGCTACCCCGGCGGACAGGCCGGTAGCACAGCGCAAGGTGAATTTCAGAAAGGGTAAAGCCGTAATAAAGTTTATCAAGTTGCCGTCAAAATCCGTTGGTGGTTTAAAATTCAAAAACTAAATGAAAATAAAAAAAGTAGCCATAGTACACGAGTGGTTGACCATTATCGGCGGTTCTGAAAACGTTTTTAAGGCAATCTCGTCACTTTATCCCGATGCCGATATTTTTACTTTGGTTGCCGATCCGAAAACCATTCAAAAACTCGGCCTGCAAAGGCATAAAGTATCAACTTCCTTTATACAAAGAATGCCTTTTGCGGTTACGAAATATCGCACTTATCTTCCGTTGTTCCCTTTAGCAATTGAGCAATTCGATCTGTCAAAATATGACCTTATTATCTCATCATCTCATGCTGCAGCTAAAGGCGTCCTAACGAATTCAGCACAGATGCATATATGCTATTGTCATTCGCCCATCAGATACGCCTGGGACCTTTATCATCAGTACTTGAAGGAATCTAAGCTTGACAGGGGCTTGAAAGGCATCTTAGCAAAATACTTTCTCCATCGTATCAGGACATGGGATATCATTAATACCAATCGTGTTGACCACTTTATATCAAATTCGAACTATATCGGCAAGCGAATAAAAAAAATCTATAACCGCGAGAGTACGACTGTGTACCCGAACGTTGCTGTTGAGGAATTCAAAGCTGCTGCTGTCCGCGAAGAATTTTATTTCACTTGCTCAAGGCTTGTACCCTACAAAAAAATTGATCTCATCGTTAACGCATTTGCTGCGATGCCGGATAAAGTTTTGTATGTCATGGGGGATGGGCCCGATATGAACAAGATCAAAAAGATTGCTAGATCTAATGTAAAGCTTTTAGGTTATCAGCCGTTCGAAATCCTAAAAGAATATTTGGGAAAGGCTAAAGCATTTGTATTTGCCGCAGAGGAAGATTTCGGCATCATTCCGGTGGAAGCGCAGGCCTGCGGTACCCCTGTTATAGCATTTGGCAAGGGGGGGAGTTTAGAAACAGTAATAGATAATGTAACCGGCATTCTCTTTTACGAACAAACGGAAAGTGCACTTGCAGATGCTATCCACCGTTTTGAGAATAGAGCCGATCCTTTCGATACGGCCACAATCATAGCACATGCTAAAACTTTTTCAGAAGATCGATTCAAAAAGCAACTGAAGTCATTCATCGATTCTGCATTGAATGCACGAGGTATGGATTGATCCAAGCGAATGATTTCATCACGCATGGGATAATATACATTGAAAGTTCATAAACCAGAACCATAATTATTTAACGTTAAACGAGGACGGTGCAGGCCCAATCTCCCATGGCCTGTATCACTTACTTATTTAAACACGTATTCTATTAAAAGTAAAGAGGCTTTAATTACTGGATTATTTCAATCAAAAATGATCTTCATGATTTATCAGATCATACGGCATCAACTGGTCGTTTACACCATTAAATGACTGCCAGGTGTCTGTACTAACAAAATATGGAATTAAACGCTTTGAAGCTAAAAGCCCGATTACACTTTGTTGTGTCGCGGGCTCCGTTTGGGCACAAACGCCTGAACTAGCTTATTACTTCGATTTACACAAAAGCTCTCACTTGTACTTTACTCACCCTCAACAAGAGTGCCTACATCAGTAAAGCCTTTTGTATTTACAGATTCTCTAGTAGATTCTGCAAAAGATTCGATTTTGAGTTACGGTGTTATAACAAATCGAAAAAGCCTGATTTTACAAAAGCTCTTCCATGAAAATCTGATTAATGTAACCAAACCACAGTGTACTTTCTATGCAGACTGCCTGCCGGTGTTAGGTTGGCAGAGAGTTTAAATCCGGCAATGTGACCTGGGGCAGTACGGAGGGGGACTGCAAGCTGGGCTGACCATTGTAAATAAATTTTACTTTACACCAATTTTCTTTGAGAACCAGGACATATTTGCATCTTACATCAGGTTGAACCCAGATATAATTTACGGGTAAAAATTGGTACTGTTTTCAGAAAAGAGGCCAATGCTCTTTAGGCAAATAACACCGCATTGCTGACGAGCGGTTCAAAAAGTTCGTTCCGGAATATTGATTATGACTTTTTACAAAATTTTTCATAGGCCGTGTCGACGAAATATGAAGTTGGAGGGCATAGGTGATGTTCACCTGCCCAGAGCCTTTTTGCTTCTCTCAAATGTTGATTCGTATTCGCAAGATCGATTAAGTGATGGGAAACTGCTGAAAAACAAACATATACGTTTTTGTTTTTTTGATTCAATATTTTCTTCAGACGGCTGTAATTTTCTTCACAATATATCCGTATTTCTATTAAAAAAAAATATTAGATTTGTAACGACATCCTAGGCCACATATGCGATACTCATTTTTACTCAAACCATTTACCTTATTTTTTGATATTGCTATATTAAATATTGCTGTTTTTTTAGCAAATATTTTCACCATCAAATTTTATTCAACAGAGATACAGTCATCAAATTTTTTATTGCTGATTAATCTTACCTGGATAACTGTGGCATCTTTGACGAAAAATTTTGAATTCCACCGTCCGCTGGTCCTCAGTCAGAATATTAAGTTTTTTTTCACATCCATGATCTATCATCTGGTGCTGGTACTGGGGGTGATATATTTTTTTAAACTATTCGAGATCAGTAGGGTACAATTGCTGTTTACCTATTCATTTTTTTTGCCGTTGATCGTTATTGAACGTGCACTTATTTTTGGCGGTCTTGATTATATCCGTATCAAGGGATTTAACGTTAAACATATCATTGTCATCGGCGACAATGACGTCTTACGCAGAGTGGAAAATTCTTTCAAACAGCATCCTGAATACGGTTATAACTTAAAGGCTAATATCTCTGAGCAGGCACTACTTCATATGACAGAGGAAATGCTTTTTGATTCAATTATTAAAGCTGATGTAAGCGAAGTTTTTGTTTGTGATAAGAGCATATCTCAAACTACAGTAAACAGCCTTGTGGAATTTGGGGAATATATGTCCATAAAAATCAAGTTTGTGCCCGATCTGATCCTCAGCAAACGCATTGCAACAATGGTTAATTATGAGAATTTTCCGGCAATTCAACTTTCCGACCCGGTTAGATTCGGTTTGAAGGTTTTGGTTTTCAAACGTTTATTTGATATTGTTTTTTCATCTGTGATTATGATCGCAGGGTTCCCTGTGTTTATCCTGTTAATGCTTATAACAAAATTCAGTTCAAAAGGTCCGACTTTTTACGCTCAAGAGAGGGTCGGGAAAAATAATAAACCATTTAAAATTTACAAGTTCAGGAGTATGTTTGTCAATTCTGAGAGTTTGGGACCTCAGTTGTCAAAGGATCATGATCCGAGAATTACCAAATGGGGGCGTATTATAAGAAAGTCTCGTTTCGATGAACTGCCTCAGTTTTGGAACGTCTTGAAAGGAGAGATGTCCGTAGTGGGGCCGAGACCGGAGCGTCAGTTCTTTATAGATCAGCTAATAGAGAAATGTCCCGGTTACCAAAAATTACTTCGTCTTAAACCGGGCCTTACGTCTATGGGACAAGTTAATTTTGGTTACGCTGAAAATATTGATCAAATGAGGAAGCGCGTAAGGTACGATATGATCTATCTAAATAATATTACGTTTAACAACGATATTTCCATTATCATGCAAACTCTGAAAGTAATGGTTCAGCTAAAGGGTAAATAAACGATTTGACATGCTGATGAGATGACGTCATAAATATCAAAACATTAGGTTTGGGATTTTATTGCTGATTGATCAAATGTCCTTTTACCCGTTGTAATGAATGGAAATCTAGGTTGATCACAGGAATTTCTCCGTCTCTTACAATTAATAGTGTTAAAGGGTACATGCATCAATTTTAATCTATAGTGGGCACCGACATGAATAGATGATACCCATGAAGGAAATTATCATCACTGGCGGAGCCTGCTTTATAGGTTCGCACGTTGTGTACAGGTTTATAAACATATGCTGATTATCGCATAATTAATTTAGGATAAATTAACCTTTGACGGTAGTCTTGCCAATCTGAAGGATATTGAGTACCTGCCAAATTACCGTCTTGCAAAAGGCGATATTCCTAAGATAGCTTTCATTAAAAAGGTTGTTTGGCAGGAGCTGCCCGATGCCGTTATTCACTGGCGGCAGAATCGAACGTAGACCGCTCAATTACTAAGCCGCTCGAGTTTGTGATGAACAATTTGGTGGGTACAGTTAACCTGTTAAATGCTGCAAAAAAATGTTTGGAACGGTAATTACGAGAGTAAACGTCTCTACCTTGTATTAACCGATGGGGTTTATGGTACACTCGCAGCAACAGTGCTGCATCGGCGCTTAAAGCCGTGGTATGATCTATGGAACCTTAAGCTCTGAGCCAGCAATGATCAGCACCTGGGAGATACTCAAAAAAATGTGCTGATCGGTGGTTTCACGATCGCCGTGTTAACATCGATCCATCCCTTCTACAACCTGCCAAAACATTTATATATGAAGGCTTAGGCAGCGGTAAACTTGCCCGGTGATCGCCGGATCATTCGCGCTTGACGCCATAACGGATGCTCAACGGTTCCTAGAATCGAATAAACAGGTCGGATAAGTGATCATCAGCATCTAACTGTTCAAACCAGTCATCACAAACTGGTGGCTGCTTTGATTTCTTAGTTGGAAAATGCGCGTTTCCGCGATATATATTAATCAGGATATACAGTAGCGAATACTAATATTAAACAGCCAAGCCACTACTTGTGGCCAGTTGCTCACCATGAATGGCGAGTGCTATTGAACCACGAAGTTAATGCTCATTCCATATTTGCAACGCAGAATTAGTATCCCGCTCTTCTTCTAAGCACATGGCTAAGGTGATGTCATCGCGGTAAGCCTTTGCCTTTCCTGATGCTGTACGGGGCCTGACCAGGCTTGCTGCATCTACGAAGGTGCGCCGCCATAAAAGTGCAGAGCATTCCCGCAGGCAGCGATAAAGTCTTTTTTTTTGCTGGCTCAAAACAGCTTCAACATAGGTTAGCTGGCTGGCACCAAGAAAAGCAACGAACACTTCGACCACGATGACCTCACCGGTATCGTTGTCCGTTATGCTTAGCTTTTCACCGGCAAAGTCCACATACTTCTTATCCCCGGCCTTATGATCCAGGTGCATCGTATGGTTCAAACGAGCCTTCCATTGGTTATAAAGAAATCAGAATAGGGTGTATCTGAACCCGTCCTGAAACTCTTTAATATAAGCTTCTTAAAGGATACGGCGGTTCACGCCAACCCGCTTTATCTCTTTATCTATCAGAGCGAAACAGCGCTGTAGGGCCACCACGCGCTTGTCCGGGGGCGTTCACTGCTTTTGGCAAAGATGTCCTCCAGCTCTTTATCATTAGAGGTATTGATCTCTTCCAACGTACAGCCACTGGCATGAAACGCAACAAGGTACTTCTTTGTCGTATTGCGTGACACGCCGGTCTGGGCAGCTATCAATAGCTTGCTGCGGCCTTGGCTGTACATCCTTAGGATATGTCTTATCTTTATCATGCTTATCGTAGTGTTGGCCATTAGTGAAGGTATAAAACCTTAAAAATAGGCCAGCTTCTACTTCATAAGCGGCTCGATCGGGATGGTCAATTTGCGTCGAGATCAGGCGGCAATATCAGCGAATTCTCCACAAAGGAGCATGCTGAAGCAAGCAAAGTGAGGATTGTAACAAGAATTGTTAGATGTTTTTCTGATTGATATTAACTGATCCCACCGTCACCGATTTCGTCTGATGGACCAGCCAACTTCAGTATCTTATATTTGTGATTTAAATGCTCTATAATAAATCAACCATACAGCAGCTGATTAACCTTCAACATCATTTAGTAAACCTTTTGAATCTCTTTATGCAGTTGATCTTGGAACTGATTTACGCTTTTTAACGACGATTCCAGTGTCGTTATAGGGTTTAGCAGTTCTTTACTTTTAAATTCTTAGGGTACCAGTCTAATCCACATTTTTCTCTTTCAGCCGCTGCATCTGAAATAACGAATTTGGCTGCTCCATCATTACAATAAAACAGTAGCAACTTTCCAGTAACCTAATGTTCAAATCATAGGTAAAAAGTAATCTTCCCGCTTCGTAAATTTTATCACAGTAGGCTTTATCATGCGTTACAACATATCGCCACTTTTAAGCTTTTTTATATGACCGTAGATCCAATCAACAGCAAAAAAATCACTTATAACTAATAGCGGATTTACAACGTCATGGTATTTAAGTTTCTTAATGCTGCTTTCCCAAGATAAACGACCCGATTTTTTCATTATAGCATTACTTTTATTTTTTCTTTAACTCAACATTGATATAAATTAAATTGCTCTATCGTATGTGCTGAACCATCACCGGTTGTATTGTACATTTACATTTTACAATTCATTTGACGTATGGCAGAAGCAGCTTTACATATTGATAAGAAGATTGGACATATCCGTGAATTACGGGGCATGGAAGCAAGAGGCTTAGCAGCGGAGTTGTGTATCAGTCAACAAGCAATTTTTAAAATTGAGCAAAATGCCGATGTTGATGATGAGCAATTGCAGAAAAATAGAAAAAGCTTTAGGCGTATCTGCCGATGCTATTAAACAATACAGTTATGAAGCGACCATTAGTTTATAGCCAAAACCTTTAACGACAATGTTGCATCCTACGGTCACTATTTCAATTTTAATCCCCTAGATGAAAATTGTTGCACTTTATGATGAGAAGGTTGCCATGCTTGAACGTCTTATAGCCAGCGAAAAAGAAAAAAATGAATTATTAAAAGGCAACTAAGAGATTTAAAAAATTAACATTTATAGGGAGCGGAAAATTATATCCAGTCATACTATCGCTAGTTAAAGTTTGTTAAATCATTGCTTTTGGTACTTAGCTGTACTATTTAGTCATTGTTTTCAAATATGCTTTTTTAATTCGACAGATTGCGATGAAATATTTAATAAAACCTATCAAAAGGATACTCTTCTTTATTATACTTCTAGTTGCTACCTCAGCTGAAGCGCAAATTTCTTTGGTTAACAACATTATTGATAAAGTTGGAGCATACAACAACTTTAGCTACCAATCGATAACTAAGCTAAAAGATATGAGTGCAGACACAACTGTCGCAAATAATAAAGAGATTTTTCTAAAATCTCCCGACGATAAGTTATTTGGATACTTTTACAGTATAGAAACTGATCACAAAACAGAATCATTTCACCGGACAGATCTGTATGACGGTAATGGGGTAACCATCTTATCAGCTACAGACAGCACATTCTTCTATGAAAAAGAACCCTATGTTGCTTATAGTAGATCTATCATCGGAGGATTGAAATTTTTAAGAGAACGATATACTACTAAACCTTTCAAGATAATGTCACTGGCAGATACCATCATAAATGGAAAAGAAAATTCGCATTTTGTTGCAAAAGTTTACGACGTGCAAGAGGGGAACGAACACTTTTATTCATACAGGCATTACTTTGCTGATAAGAAATCCGGTTTGCCCAGTATAATTACTATCGTTGGAAGGTATAAATATAATGGGTTGATAAGCAATTATTATAGCGAGACGGTGTATCATAATTTTAAGTTTAATCAAACCGAAACTACGGCATCCACTTTCATCGTTCCTGATGGTTATAAACCGCGTAAAGCTAGCGAAGAGCTTCCATTGTTAGCTAAAGGAACAACAGCTCCCGACTGGACATTGACCGATGCAAATGGAAAAATTGTATCCTTAAATCAGCTCAAAGGTAAGATTGTTATTCTGGATTTTTATTTCATAGGTTGTTCCGGTTGTGCGCTATCGATAAAACCCTTGAATGCTATTTATGAAAAGTATAAAAATGGAGATGTTATATTGGCCAGTCTAACTGCAAGGGATAGCAAAAAAGCCGTTCTTGATTTTGAAAGCCGAAATAAAATAGCTTATCCAGGGTATATTGATGCGGCTGAAGTAGTTAAGTCATATCACGTTTCAGCATTCCCTACTTTTTACGTTATCGATCAGTATGGAAAAATAGCACATACTTTTGTGGGCTATAATGATGACCTCGAACAGAGAGTAACATCAATTCTCGACAACTTGCTAAGCAGAAGAAAATAATCATCGCTGAAATAGTCACTATTGATCTGACAATTACGATAATTTAAAACAAGTAATTGAGATTAGAACAATGAAAACACAAGCGAAGATTATCAAAAACAAGCTGAGCATATTAGAACTTGCGCAACATTTAGGTAACGTATCACGGGCCAGCAAAGTAATGGGCTATTCTCGTGACAGCTTCTACCGGTTTAAGGAACGTTATGAACAAGCTGGCGAACTGGCCTTGCAGGAGATCAGCCGGCGGAAACCTGTTTTGAAGAACATGTAGAAAAGGCTGTTGTAGAGATGGCTATTGAACAACCGGCTTTAGGCCAACTAAGAGTATCCAACGAGCTCAAAAAGCAAGGCATCCTGATCTCTCCCGGTGGCGTGAGAATTATTTGGCTTCGTCATGAGCTGCAAACTTTCAAGCTTCGCTTAAAGGCGCTGGAAGCCAAATCAGCGCAAGAAGGCTTGTTACTTACCGAAGCACAGGTAGTAGCGTTGGAAAAGGCTAAAGAAGAGAAGAAAGCAAATGGTTAAATAGAAACACATCACCCTGACTATGTCGGAGCGCAGAATACTTACTATGTGGGCAATATTAAAGGCGTAGGTCATATCTGCTAACAAACCTTCATTGATAACTATAGCAAAGTAGCATTTACCAAGCTGTATGACCGAAAAAATGAAATGGTAGCGGCAGAGATAATTAATGATAAAGTAGTGCCATTCTTTGAACAGCACAACCTGCGTTCACTTCGTATATTAACTTACAGAGGTACCGAATATTGCGCGGCAAGGGAGCAGCATGAATATCAACTGGATTTGGCTATCGATGATATCGATCATAGCAAGACCAAAGCTAAAAATCCGCAGACCAATGTATTTTTGAGCGCTTCCATCGTACTATTCAGGATGAATTTTATGCTATAGTTTTTAGAAAAAGATATATCGAAGCATCGCTGAACTACAGGCTGACCTGGACAAATTGTTGATCAAATCAGTTAAATGCTTGCCGAAATGCCAGAGGTGACAGGTTTGTCTCGCGTTTAAAGAACTTACTGAAGGATTGCGGATGGCCGATTCCCAAACTGTAAGCAACTTCAGCGGTGAATAGTTCCGGTTTGCTCAGTTGTTACTTGTTTCTTTCAATCACCTGTTGGTGAATATGTTGCTGTGCGCTTGATCCAGTAACGCTCCGTAGCAAGCTGCTTAGGTACTTAGGCGAAAGGTTCAGTTGTTCGCCCAGATAGGTAACGGTAGGCAGGCCTTTATGGATCAGATCTTCCTGTTCAAAATATTGGGCAAGCAAGACTTCCAGTTTTTCCAATAGCTGATGACTGGATTTTTTTCGGGTCAGAAACTGTCGGTTATAAAAACGCTCGCAGTAATGTAATTAGGTTTCGATCTGTGGGATGGTGATCTGCTGACTGTAACGTCCAGGTTGCCAGTGTAGGCCGTATTATCCGCCAGGCACGGGTAAAGATCATCTTGATTAAAGTAAATCGTTGTTTTGTCTTCCTTTGAGATCTGACCAAAGCCAGAAACTGGTCAATAAAAATTTCCTTGGCATCGTGCTTTTTATTCGTTTGACGCATATGAATGATATATTTAATGATTTTACTCTTTCCGTCTACAGCATTAGCCCCTTTAGCAGGAACATACCATAGCTATCGGCAGTATTGATAGTTTTGACGATATCATCTTTCAGTTGTCGGTTATTAACAATTTTGCCGGAAACAGGTGGCGTGATAATTCCCGGATTGACGATCTGTTCAGTAACACGGGTCGCATACCACGTTACATTCTCGCGCGGAAGGGCTACGCCGAGAATCATTCCTGGAAGGCCATTGAATGATTCCGGGCCGCCCGATACGTGTATTTCATCCGTGTAAAACGCCACAACATATACAGAATCAAGTATTAGTGCGTTGGCTCTGCGGCAAGTATAGCCGGCGATCACGCGGGTTTCATCAGTCAGTTTCCAGTTGATCTTACGAAGTGAATCTTTAACAAGATAGGTACGTTCATAAAAATCCTTTTTTATCACACTTACTTTCTTATCCAGATCTGAGTAAATGATATTTATTTGATTGGCCATTGGAGAGTCGTACCAATAACTTATCCTCTGCGCGGAAGGCGTAGGTATAAAAAGGGTCTTATTGTTGGAAAACGTCAGTGTGCTTTTTAGTTTTAGAAACTGGGGTTCCGTCTTTAAATATTCCTCGTAATGAGGTTTATATTCCATGGACGATGGGGTAACCTTCTTTTTAATTAACGCGAACATATTGTCTGTCTTTTCATATTCGATTACTCCATAATGGATCACATGAAGGGTCTGGGCGATCCCAATATTCCAGTAGGCAAAAAGCATTGTCAGAAAAAAAGCACTTACATATTTCATAGATTAAGGTTGAAGTGATTTACCAAATTTGTTAAAATCCCACGTAACGGATAACATAAAGTAACGTCTGATCGTATTATTTCTCACCTCTGAAAAGCCATCAGTGCCCCCGGATCTCGAATAGCCTGTATTTTGGTTCAAAAGGTCATTTGCGCTGAAGCTGACCTTTAAATTCTCTTCCTTTAGAAAATATCTGCCGATGTAAGCCTTGACCAGTGTACGATAAAGATCACGATCAAAGAATTGGTTTTTTGAATAGAAATCAAAACTACTCTCAGAACCTGCGAAAAACTTAAATGGCAAACGGCTGTAAAAATTGAGGTGAGCAAAGTATTGTCTGGAATTATTTTCCACTGGTTGTAATGACGTATTATTTCGCCACAAATTCATTCCAAAGTCAACATAATAACTGTAGGTTGATTTATTCTTTGCAATACTTATTCCCGGGTTGACCACTACATTAGAAGAGCTATTCAATTGACCATTTACATATCCATAATAGCTATTTTTACTGATATTAAAACTGAAAGTAAAGACCGCTTTAATTATGGGCAGGTGAAAATAATATTCAGCATAAGCGCTCCAAGTGATAGGTTGATGGTCTTCTAGATTTGACCATTGATAAAAGTTGACGCCCGAGGAGTCCGTGTTACGATTATTTATAATGCTGTTAATCTGATTACTAAATGAGCCTCTTAAATTGATTCCCTGATCCGTACTGGTTTTATATAACCTGTAATTAACGGAAATGTCATTTTGAAAAGACGGTTTCAAACTTGGATTTCCCAAGGCAATATTTAATAAGTCTGCATTTTGTCTGAGGGGCTGCAATTGTTCGATGGTCGGCTGAACCGTATTTCCCAGGTAAGTAAATGTAAGACTGGAGGCTTTAGTGATCTGATAGGTCAAACTGGCGTTGGAATTCCAGTTAGTGAACGGCCGGATCAGCGTAGTGTCAATGAACAGATCCGTTTGCTTGAGGTTCTGCTTAATCATGGAAATGCTGATATTTGTTGTCAGCTTAGTATGAAAAAGGAAAAATCCCAAAGTATATTTGTGGGACATATCGCGCAGCTTAAAATGATTGCTAAATTCAAGATCAGGCACATCATATCTATTGAATACCGATTTGTCAAAAGTACCGTTGTAGTTATCCTTATGCTTGCTGTTTATACTGTATGCGACGATAATAGAAGCATGCGGCGATAACGGTTCTGAATACGTAAACCCTGCCGACACTTTTTGGTCATTTAACCGCCCCGGTTTGTATTGATCTGTTGCCTGAATGGAATCAGTCCCCCCCGAACTGTTGAAGTATTGCAGAGTATTTTGCAAATAGCTATCTAATTTGCTACGGTTGACAGCAATTGAAGTAAAAACCGAGATCGTATTTCCTCTGGAACTGAGCTTTTTACTGAACATCGCATAAGTATTAACATTTTTAGTTTCAGCTTCGTTTTCAGACCGAATGTTATTCCTGTTTAGCTCATAGCCGTTACCATGACGGGTGGCAAAAAGAGTGTTATCGTTATTTTTGTTGGTGGATATAGTGCCTTTAACAGACACCTCCATATTCATTGTAGAATCCAAGTCGGCCTTAAATACAGCATCAATCGACTGGTTAAAATCATAATCATTGTGTGTGGTCGATTGGTTTAGAATATTGTAATTTCCCGGCAAATTGTTTTGAATCGTTTTGAAGATATCTCGTTGAAGGTCTAAACTACCTATAGAATAATTACCGTTTATGCTTTTTTTGCTATGATCCCATTTGCTATTGAACTGCAACCCTGCATTTTTTTTTGCGGTAATCCAACACCGTTATACCCGCCGCTCCCAGAACCGAAACCGTTTTCAGCAGTATTGGTGATGTTGCCGTATGCGGCCATTTTTTTTTCTCGAGAAAACTTATTTATAATGCCCTGTCCTACATATGATTGACGAGTACCGGCCCCGGCAAGAGTATTCCCAAAAATGCCTTTGCTTTTGTCTTCCCTCAATTGAACATTCAGTACTTTGATCTTGACACCGTCATCAATACCACTTAATCTAGATTGATCGCTTTTTTGATTGTAAACCTGAATCTTACTTACCATATCAGCCCTGACATTCTTAGTGACCAATGTTGGATCATCCGCAAAGAATTCTTCACCATCAACCAATACCTTCCCAATAGATTCGCCCTGAAACATAATTCCACCATTTTTATCTATCCTCATACCGGGCAATTGCTGCAATAACTGGTCGACCTTGGCATTTTTTTGAGTTGTAAATGCTTCAGCGTTAAATTCGGTTGTATCCCCTTTGATCCTGACCGGAACCCTTTGTGCTTTTACGATCACCTCATCTAATAACTCAGACCTAAGCATCAATGAAATCTGACCAAAATCAATTCTTGAACGTAGGGAATCCAGTGTAAAGTCTGTTACAAAATCCGCATACGACTTATAGTTAACCAATAGTAAATATTTGCCAGAAGTTAATTTGATGGTGAAAATTCCGCTCTTCGTATAAGTAAACGCTTTCAATGTTGAGTCCTCGGCGTTCACTACACAGACAGTAACGTCGTTCAGTTTTATCTTGGTTGCCGTATCGACAACGCAACCCTTTATAAGACAGCAGTCTTGTCCAGATGCATTATTGGAAATTAGGCAATAAAAAAAAAAAGATCAAGAGAATTGTGACTTTCATTTAGGCGGTTTGGTTGTCGCAATATAGAAAAACAAAATAAATCAAAAATATAATTATTTCAGATTTGTTATTTTTTTCAAAATAAGGTTTGGAAATATTAACCCGAAGTTTATACATTTGAGAACAGCCGGTTCCAATCAGCTCACAAACCTAAATTAAAATCATATGTCACTTCTCTCAAAAAAAAGCTTTTTTATTATTAAGGGTAGTTTAACAATAAGTTTTTTATTCAAAAAAACAAAACTTAAAGCATCGTAGAAGATGCAGCAAGAAAATCCTAAAAAGTCATCTTTTTTACCATTGGCGAAAGGATTCTATTCGCAGTAGTTCCGGCAGATCAATTCTTTATGAACCAGGTAAATCAGTTTATTCACCGGCCGTCATAGTTGTATCACAATATGCGGTAGAAACTATGCAATAATGGTTATAGTTAAAATTCAGGGAGGTCTGGGCAATCAGATGTTCCAATATGCATTTGCGCTCTCTATCGCAAAAAAAGGCAAATTGGTAAAGTTAGACGTATCTTATTTTTCCTTTTATTTTTTAAAGATTATGATGGTATTCAACTTTAGCAAGAAGAATACTTGGTCAGGGTAGCCTTAACATAGTTTTTGCCGACCAGTTTCTGAATATCGGCGTTGTGCTCATCAAATACCTGAAGCAGTGATCTCCGTTCATCCAGAACCCCTATTAATTTATTCTTTATATCCTCGGCAGACATGTAGTCGCTATTCTTTTGTAATTCACTGTAAATCCGAAAAATCTATTCTCATACCTGGTGAATATGATTGTTGACTGTAAGAACTTCATTGCCGCATCCTTTCATGAAGCCGCTTTTAGCATCCCACTTTGCGGGATTGACTTTCTTTTTTAGCGAGATCTCGGCTCTTTTGCCCATAACAGTAACTCTCGCGTAAAGGGGCATTAGGCCATTAACATCTGATTTTGCTTTGTTCGCCCAGATAAGGATCGAGAAGCTGTTGGAATTTTTCATAAAACACCTTTTTTAGGTAATCGAATTAATAATTTTTGAACTGTTTCGATGCTGTTTGCATCGTAGTAGTTCATTCAAATCAATTAATTAAAAGCCTATTCGGTTAACAAATATAACAGACCTTCCTTGTTAACCGAGCTGTTAACCGAGGATGGCATTTTAGATGATATGAAACGAGCGCTTTTGACATAAAAAAAGCGCCTAGACCAGTAATCTAAGCGCTTTTGATGTGCCTTGCGGCTTTTAGCGGAATGGACGGGACTCGAACCCGCGACCCCATGCGTGACAGGCATGTATTCTAACCAGCTGAACTACCACTCCGTCGTTCTTTTTGCGTGTGCAAATATAGTGAGCTTTTTCTATTCTGCAACACTTTTCTAAAAATAATATGGCTTTAAATGGCATTAAATCTGCTTTTTTGTGCTTAAGTGGTTGCTATTGTTGTAGTTATATGAGTTAAAAAAAATAAAATTTTTTTTATTTCCAATTGAAAACGCCTTAAGTGAGTATTCAATTAACACTCATTTGATAAGTATATAACTTCAATTATTAATCAGCTATCAAAAGAGCTCCAGGGAATTTAGCAGTTAAAATTAAATGTGGCAATCTTGAAGGTTAAGGTTAAGCCATAAAAAAAGAGGCTTGGTCACCCAAGCCTCTTCATATTAAGAGTTCACCTTATTACAGTTTACGTTTTACTTCTACAATATCGTAAGCTTCCACAATGTCGCCCACTTCAATGTTATTAAAGTTCTGGATGTTCAGACCGCACTCATAACCTGCATTCACCTCTTTCACATCATCTTTATAACGTTTCAGTGATGCAAGTTCACCTGTATAGATTACAACACCTTCGCGTATCACACGCACTTTGCTATTACGTGTAATTTTACCATCCAGCACCATACATCCGGCAATAGTACCCACTTTGCTGATCTTGAACGTCTCGCGTATCTCTACGTTGGCAACAATCTTCTCTTCAAATGTTGGGGCAAGCATGCCTTCCATCGCTGCTTTAATTTCATTGATGGCATCGTAGATGATAGAGTACAAGCGGATATCTATCTGCTCTTGCTCTGCCAGTTTACGGGCACCACCTGAAGGTCGTACCTGGAAGCCTATAATAATGGCGTCTGACGCTGTAGCAAGCAATACATCTGACTCTGATATCTGGCCTACACCTTTTGAGATGATATTCACCTGTATCTGCTCTGTAGAGAGTTTCAACAATGAGTCTGACAAGGCCTCGATTGACCCGTCCACGTCACCTTTAACAATGATGTTAAGCTCTTTAAAGTTACCCACAGCCAAACGACGACCAATCTCATCCAGTGTAATGTGTTTTTGCGTACGTAAGCCTTGTTCGCGTTGCAACTGCAAACGTTTGTTGGCAATCTCACGTGCTTCAGGTTCGCTTTCCATAGCATTGAAGCGGTCGCCCGCAGTAGGAGCGCCCTGCATACCCAATACCTGTACCGGAGTTGACGGCCCTGCTGATTCTACACGCTGGCCACGCTCGTTAGTAAGCGCCTTAACACGGCCACTGTAACAGCCTGCCAGAATCGGATCACCTACACGCAATATACCTGCCTGTACCAAAACGGTGGTAACAATACCACGCCCTTTGTCCAGCGCGGCTTCTATAACAGTACCTACGGCACGTTTATTAGGATTAGCTTTCAGCTCGAGCAATTCTGCCTCAAGCAATACTTTCTCTAATAGCTTATCAACGTTCAGACCTGTTTTGGCAGATATTTCCTGTGACTGATATTTACCACCCCATTCTTCCACCAAAATGTTCATACCGGCCAGTTGCTCGCGCACTTTGTCGGCATTAGCGCCTGGTTTATCAATTTTATTGAATGCAAAGATGATAGGGGCGCCTGCCGCTTGTGCGTGGTTTATAGCCTCGCGGGTTTGCGGCATCACGCTATCGTCAGCAGCAATCACAATAATTACTATATCCGTTACCTGAGCACCGCGGGCACGCATAGCGGTAAACGCTTCGTGACCTGGAGTATCCAGGAAAGTAATTTTTCCTTTATCTTCAGGTAGTGTTACCTCATACGCACCGATGTGCTGAGTAATACCACCTGCTTCACCTGCAATTACGTTAGAGCTGCGGATAAAGTCGAGCAAGGATGTTTTACCATGGTCGACGTGACCCATGATAGTAACGATAGGGGACCGTGGCAACAAATCCTCCGGATCGTCATCTTCCTCTATGGTTGTTTCCTCGTCCTCTGGTTTTACAAACTCTATTTTGTAACCAAACTCGTCGGCAACAATGGTTAGGGTTTCCGCATCAAGCCTTTGGTTGATGGATACGAACATACCTAAGCTCATACAGGTGGAAATAATCTGTGTAACAGATACATCCATCATTGATGCCAGCTCATTTGCTGTTACGAACTCGGTAACGCGCAGGATTTTTGATTGTGCCTCCTGCTCCATTGCCAGCTCTTCTGCCGATGCCGCTACGTCATCACGTTTCTGACGGCGGAACTTGGCACGCTGAGCAAATTTACCAGACTTACCTGCACCGCTAAGACGGGCAAGTGTTGCCTTAATTTGGTCTTGTATATCCTTTTCAGAAGGTTCCTCTTTTGGAGTTGCCTGCTGCGCGTTGCGATTGCGATTGTCCGGGCGGTTATTATTGTAACCACCGCGGTTATTGTTGTTATTGCGGTTATCCGGTCGGTTGCCACCTTGACCCTGGCCTTGCTGTTGATTGCCGCCTTGCCCTTGTTGGTGTGGTGGGTTACCGCCTTCTTTGCGTTTTCTTTTACGCTTATGATCTGCGTTATTCGGGTTTGACGATGATGCCACCGGATTACGCTTAGGCTCATTAACCGGAAGTGTTATTTTGCCCACAATATTTGGCCCGGAAAGGCGCTGTGCCCTTGCCCTGATCACTTCTGACTCTTCTTCAGGGGCAGGAGCTTTTTGTTCAGGTGCAGCTGGCGCTGGTTTTTCAGCTACAGGGGGCTGTGCTTTTGGCTGTTCAGCAGGTTTCTCCGTTGCCGTTGCGGAAGCTGCCGGTTGAGGCGCTGCCTGCGGCTGTGCTTTTGGCTGTTCAGCAGGTTTCTCAGTTACCGGTGCCGAAGCTGCCGGTTGAGGTGCTGCCTGCTGCGGCGCAGGTTGCGGTTTTGGCTGCTCGGCTGGTTTTGGAGCCTGCGGCCTTGCATTTAAGCTGTCCAGATCTATCTTACCCACTACCTTTACACCAGGCAGATGATCGCCACGCTGCTCTTCATCGGCAGGTGCAGCTGCTGGTTTTGGCTTTTCGGCAGGTGGGGGTGTTGCAAAGTTGCCAGCATTCTTAATCAGTATCTCTTCGTTCTCAAAGTCCTTTGAGCGACGCGGCTCGGCTGGCCGGTCCGGTGTTGCAGGCGCTGGCGCCTCATCTTTCCGGATTTTACCTATACTGATCTGCTTGGCTTCTTCTTTAATGATTTTGTCAGCAGCAAATTCCTTTAACAAAGTGGTATACATGTCGTTAGTTAGCTTCGCCATAGGCTGTTTTTCAACCTTATAGCCTTTTGAAGCTAAAAAATCAACAAGGGTACCCATACCGATGTTAAGTTCTTTTACTACTTTAATTAATTTAATGCTTTTGTCTTCTGACATTTATTACTTTTTTCTCTGCTTATATTCTGTGCAAAAATACTATTTTAATTCCGGTTAATTGATTTTATTCAAATTCAGCCCTTAATATTGATAGTACTTCCTTTACTGTTTCCTCTTCAAGGTCGGTACGTTTTACCAGTTCATCAACGCTCAGTGCCAGTACAGACTTAGCTGTATCAAGCCCGATGCGTTTAAACTCGTCAAGTATCCAGTGATCAATCTCATCTGAGAACTCTTCGATATCCACGTCTTCCTCCAGTTCATCAGCCTCGCGGTATACGTCAATCTCGTAACCTGTTAATTTACCTGCAAGCTTAATATTGTGCCCGCCGCGGCCAATGGCCAGTGACACTTGGTCCGGCTTAAGGTAAACCGCTGCTGTTTTCTTTTCATCATCCAGCTTGATCGACATGATTTTAGCTGGCGATAGTGCACGCTGTATGTATAACTGAATATTGTTGGTAAAGTTTATAACGTCAATATTTTCGTTTTTAAGCTCGCGTACTATACCGTGAATACGTGATCCTTTCATACCCACGCAGGCACCTACCGGGTCAATACGGTCGTCATATGATTCTACCGCAACTTTTGCTCTTTCACCCGGTTCGCGTACAATTTTTTTGATGGTGATTAATCCGTCAAAAATCTCAGGTACTTCCTGCTCAAACAAGCGCTGTAAAAACTCTGGCGCGGTACGTGAGATAATGATTTTAGGGTTAGCATTCATCATGTCAACCTTTGAAACAACGGCCTTAACGCTGTCGCCCTTTTTAAAGTAGTCGGCAGGTATTTGCTCACTCTTAGGTAAAAGCAACTCGTTGCCCTCATCATCAAGCACCAGGGTTTCTTTTTTCCAAACCTGGTAAACCTCACCAGTAACTATTTCGCCTACGCGGTCTTTGTATTTCTTAAATATTTCGTCTTTCTCAAGCTCCAGGATTTTTGATACCAGCGTTTGGCGGGCTGCTAATATTGCGCGGCGGCCAAAGCTTTCAAGGGTTATCTGCTCTACGTGCTCATCGCCCACTTCATAATCCGGGTCGATAGTTTTGGCTTCGGCAAGTTCTATCTCCAGCTCGTCATCCTCACTAAAGCCATCTTCAACTACCTGACGTGTGCGCCATATCTCCAAGTCACCGTTGTCGGTGTTCACAATTACGTCGCAATTTTCATCGCTGCCGTATTTCTTTCTGATCATGCTCCGGAATACATCTTCCAGAACGCTCATCATAGTAGGGCGGTCAATGTTCTTGAAATCTTTAAACTCCTGAAAGGAATCAATTAAATTTATATTGCTCATTATTATTTGAATGATATTAAAACCTTAGTCTCTGCTATGTTGGCCATTGGTATATGGTTTTCAACCAATAGTGCCTTTTTGCCCTTTTCTTTTATTTTTTCTTCTATAGTTATGCCGTTTTCATCTGCGCCGAGTAGCTTGCCTTCGCATTTTGCACCATCGGTAAGCTTTATAGCAAGGTTGCGGCCTATGTTTTTAGTATACTGCCGAGGCATTGTTAGCGGCATATCTATCCCCGGTGATGATACCTCCAGGTTGTATGCATTTTCTATCACATTCTCCTCCTCCAGGTGAAAGCCTATATGGCGGCTTATCTGCACACATTCATCAATGCCTATGCCTTGGTCGCCATCTACTAAGATAACCAGTTTTCCGTTGGAATGGAACTTCACGCTCACTAAAAAAAGATCGGCCCGGTCGGCTATTTTTTCTTCAACCAGCTCGGTAACCCTTTGCTCAATATTCATTTAAAAATTTGCCTTACAGTTGGTAAAATAAAAGAGGGGGCTACCCAGCCCCCTCCGTATTTTATGCAAATATAATAATTTTATTTGAAATTCAAGCACTTTGTTATCGTGTTAGCGTGATTTCGGTGTAACGGCTGTCGCCGGGTTTGTGTCCAAATTTGATGAGATCAGCAATGCCGCCACTTTCATATTGATAGTATCTTAAGAAGTACCTTCCGCTCCTTACAAAGGGTGTATCGGCATCAAAAAACAGCTTGTCACCCTTTAATATATAAGCTCCTGGTTGCTGCGGCTGATAGTCTTTCATGTCGGTATCAGTGGGCATACGATACACCTGTACCAGCTGCGGCAATATTGCCGGGGCATCGTTGCCCAACTTGCTTAAAGTAGCGTTATCAATTCCCGAAATGTTCAATATAGTATCATTGGCGAACGAGGCTTTTAAAGTTACGGCCGACTGGTTGTTACACGCAGCCAGCAGTAATAGCAAAGGCAAAAACTTCTTCATGTGCGTTAGTTGCGAATATTGCCTTTTCTATCAACCCGGCGTGCAAAGGGGTTAATGTAACGGTTAGCCAGCACTGCAAACTCATATCGCGTAACTGGTCTTTCCGTGTCAAACGTCTGCTTAAATTTATAAACTGATTCCCAGTCCTTTTGCACCATTTTCTTTAATGCATCCGGCGAGGTAAGGGTAACGTTGCTGATAAATGAAAGCAGGTTGCCAACTGTAAACTTTTCGGCAGGTTTAGTTTGATTGAACCATAGAAAGGCCCGGGTGTAAATCTCGTTAAGCACTGGTTTTAACTCGGCGGTATTTACGGTTGAATCAGGCTTAAAAAGCATTTCGGTACGCGAGCCGTTGTTGGTCAGCTCACATCGCAGTAAGCCTGTTGCACATATTTGTTGCACCGCGCCCACGTAAGGATTTGATGAAGGTATGTCAGTTATCGGGAATATGTATCCTTTATAATTAATTATTTCGCCCTGCGTAGCGCGTGCATCAATATTTTTAGTTACTGTTTTAAAAAAAGCGAGAAATGCCGCAGAGGCACCGGCACTTTGGCCGATGGTCATTTGCACGGCAGGGTCAAGTGCACTTCGGTTAATTGAACTATCGCCAGAGACCTGGTTTTCAGTTACAATGAGATTTTCTGCATCTCGCGCGATAATTACATCTAACGGAATGCCGGATAGGATATTCGGCTGCTGCGTACCGGTGCTTTGCTGCAGGCCATCGGGGCGGGCATCCATTACAGATATCCATGTTCGGTACTCTTTGCCCTGGTACGGCGCAGTAATTGCCTCTTTCGTTATCAAATTATTTACAATTATAGTTTTAGCTGGCAAAACCAGCGGGCTGTAGGGGAGGTGGTCGGCTGTGTTAAACTCCTGCAAGCTCATCCGCTTATAACCCAGTTCGGTTTGCAGATAATATATCAAGCCTAAGGTACGCAAACGGGCCTTGCGGTAGGTTGCTTCCTTTTGGTCTGGCTGTAGCATGGCTGCGTCTACCTGTAACAGATTTACCGGCCAATTGATAAAGTACTTGTCGTTAGGCAATTTTCCCGCGCTAAGCAGTTGCTTTACCGTACTTGCCGTTAAGCCGGAATAAACTTTTGGGTCGTAGCCTTCGGGTTTAGCTATAGTGCGATCAGCGGCTGGGCCATTATCTTTAATGACGGCAGCAAAGCCAATGTATTGCAGTCCGGTTAGGGGTGCGGGTTTAACGCCAGCCATCAAGGCAACGGCATTATCGACAGTCGCATCAATAAGCGCCTTAGCCTTGATAACCGTTTTTTCGTTAGCAATGGTAACGGTAACTTCCCAGCCGGTACCGTCTTGTTTAACAGCGCTTATGTTGGTGTTGAATTTTACGGTAAGGTTTTTAACCGTGTCGGTTATCTTCCCTAAAATACCTGCAGCGGTGTAAGGCTCGTAACGAAGCGGCGCAAAGGCCGTGGTATCATAACCGGGTGTTTTTTTATAAAAGGCAACTATATGTTTTCTGAACTCTGCCCAGATGCCCGAACCAAATTTTAAGTTACCCTTAAGTATGCAGCCGCCACCAGCGGTAAATGAGCCGCCAAGCCAGGGACCCTGTTCAATAAGCATAGTTTTTACATTGCTGCGCGCGCTCTGAATGGCTGCCGCCGTGCCACTTGCACTGGCGCCGATAACCAGCACATCCGTTTTAATGGTTTCGGCAAAGGAAGCCGTAGATAATACCAGTAATATAAACGGTAGTATTTTTTTTATCATCAGGGTTTATAATAACATTTATCAAAACGCTAAATTGGGCAAAACCTTGTTGAACAAAAAATAAATAATGACAGCAATGCTTACTGACGATCAGATGCGTTACCCAATCGGCAAGTTTGTAACGCCAGAGCAGTATAATACTTCCGATATGGAACGGTGGTTAAATGATATAAGGATGCTGCCCAGCCAGTTATGGCAGGCGGTAATAGGGTTAAATGATGATGAGTTGAATACGCCTTACCGCAATGGCGGCTGGACGCTCCGACAAGTAGTACACCACTTGCCTGATAGTCATCTGAACGCGGTATCGCGCGTAAAATTTGCGCTTACCGAAGACAACCCTGTCATTAAACCCTATGACGAAGCGCAGTGGGCCGTACAGGCCGATTATCTTTTGCCTGTTGAGCCGTCGCTGAAAATATTGGAGGGATTGCACCGGCGTATGGTAGCCATTTTTGAAAGCCTTAACGCTGAACAGTGGGAGCGAACTTTCTACCATCCGGAAGCAAAAGCAGCGTACACACTTAAAAAAACATTGGCGACTTACTCCTGGCATGGCAGGCATCACCTTGCACATATTACCGAAACGCGCAAGCGCTATGGCTTTTAATGTTCCAAAAAAAGAAACGCCCTGAGACATTCTCAGGGCGTTTATATATAACACTTATATGTTATTATTAGTTGCTTGACTGTTGCTTAGCTTCTGCTTTCATAGCATCATTAGCCACGATAGCTATTTCTACACGGCGGTTTTGTGAGCGGCCATCAGCAGTAGCGTTATCACCAATAGGTTCAGATTCACCTTTACCTACAGTGGTTAAACGGCCCGAGCCAACGCCATTACTTACTAAGTAAGCCTTAACTGCGGCTGCACGGCGTTCAGACAGACCCTGGTTGTAGCTATCGCTACCGGTAGCATCGGTGTGCCCTACGATCGAAATATTGGTTTGAGGATTATTTTTAAGTGATGTTGCCAAGTTTTCAAGGTTTGTTTTTGCTGCACCTTTTAAATCGGTTTTATCAACGTCAAATAAGATACCTGAATCGAATTTTACAATAATACCCTCACCTTCGCGGGTAACTGTAGCACCCGGTACGGTTTGTTTAATCTCTGCTGCCTGACGGTCCATCTTACGGCCGATAAAAGCACCTGCTGTACCACCTACAGCACCGCCTATAACAGCACCTAAAGCAGTGTTACCAGCCGCCTTACCAATAAAAGCACCTATAGTACCACCCGCACCGGCACCAATGGCAGCACCTTTTTGTGTTTTGGTCATGGAATCACATCCAGATACGACAACAGCCATAGTTGCAGCGGCAATACTTAAAGTAGCTATTTTAATTTTCAAAGTTTTCATGTTTAATATTATGATGTGGTTTTATATTATTTACTGTTTAAGACAAAGCTGATGCCAAAATGGTTTAAAAATATTTATTACAAATCATCTGGATGTTAAAAATACTGTAGCAATAAGTATTTAATATTTAAGAAAATATTTTGAGCTTGAAACCCGGTTTTAAAGCAAAGCCACTGACCGGTTTTTAGTACATGGCTATTTACTTTAATAAGCCTTCAGGGACATTTAGTGTAAAAGTGGTGCCTACATCTTTTTCGGAGCTTACGGTTACTTCTATATCATGAAAACCAGCAATGGTTTTTACTATAGGCAGGCCTAAACCGAAACTGTCCTGCTGTAAGGAACTTTTCAGCTTTTTAAAGCGGTTGAAAATAAAAGGCAGTTCCTCGGCAGAGATGCCGATACCAGTATCTTGTATTTGAATAACCAAGCCCGCAGCGCCTTGTTGCGCATTGATGTATATGTGCCCACCCTCACGGTTGTACTTGATGGCGTTATTTATGAGGTTGAATAACAGGTTAAATAACAAAAACTTATTCACCCTTTGCAGGGCAATGTCAGGGGCGACAGTGACAGTACAGGTAATTTCTTTTTGCTCCAAACGGATGGATATTTCGTCGAGCACATCATTAACCAGCGCGAGCAGGTTCAGTTCGTCATTCTTTAAAAATTGCTCATTCTCTATTTGTGAAATAAGTAACAGTGTTTTGGTTATGCTTTTCAAGCGCGCAAGGATGCGCTGCATGTCCAATAGCTTCACCTTCAGTTCGTCGTTGATGTCCTCCTCGTTAAACATGTTTTCAATCTTGGTTTGCAGGATTGAAATGGGGGTCATCAGCTCGTGTGAGGTATTGGATATGAATTCCCGCTCTTTCTGAAACTTGTCCGTAATGGTTTGCAGCATACGATGTATACTGATGTCGAGTAACTGAAAATCGGATGTGGTGGTACGCACGCGCCGGAAATTGCCCAGCGCCGGAAACTTGTCGGTCGACAGTTTGGTTTTAATTATTTGCCGAAGCGGCCTTAATACATAATTAGAGTATACCTGGTCGGCAAGGATAGTCAGTAATATCATGCTTACCAATACCTGGAAGGCAATGTTTTGTAATGGGCCGCTGGTATCATCCAGCGTTTCCACGCTTTTGCCCACCTCTAATAAGTAGTTTTTATTGTTGGCTACAAAGGTATGGCTCAGGATACGGTATTGAATAGTGTCGCCTTCTACAATACGCCGCTCATTGCTGATGGTATCTATATGCTGGCTCGCCGGCACCTGGTCCATGCTGATGTATTCCTCTTTAAGCAGAGTATAGCTGCCATAGCTTTCACCATCGGTAATGTAGTTGCCTATACCCAGGTTCTTTACTATTTGCAGTACTTTTTCTTTTTGCTGAACAAGCCGCGAGTCGGTATAGCTTAAATTGATCTTTGAAATGAGGAACGGTAGCAGCAACACAAACAGCACCACTATTACCAGTTTGGAGATGGTATTGAAAAGGGTGAGTTTGGTGTTGAGTTTCAAGGTGCAGCTAAGTGTTAATGGCTATTTTATAACCCAACCCTCTTACGGTTTCCAGCCAGTTAGGGGCGGAGTAAGCGTTTAATTTCTTGCGTATGTTTTTGATGTGCGCGTCTATATAGTTGGAGTCGTAATCATCATTAACCACGCTTCCCCATATATGTTCGCTCAGCTGGGTGCGGCTTAGCGTACGGTTTTTATGCAATAGCATATACGCAATCAGGTCAAATTCCTTTTTGGTGATAGCGCTTATGGTATCACCGTCATGACTGATGGTGCGCTCCGTGAGATTGATGATGAAATCGCCCAACTCAACAGTATTCTGCCGCAGGCCAAATTTGCGGCGGGTAATGGCCTGCATTCGGCTTTGCAGCTCTAGTAGCGAGAATGGTTTGGGTACGTAATCATCGGCGCCTAAATCAAGCCCGGTGATCCGGTCGTTAACTTCGGCGCGGGCGGTAAGTATAATGCAAGCAGCATCCGGGTTATGCGTTTTGGCTTCTGTCAACAAATCGAGCCCCTCATAATCAGGTAAACCGAGATCAATCAAAATAAAGTCGTAAAGATTGACGGCAATTTTTTCAGATGCTGTTTTGCCGTTATAAGCTATTTCGCATACATAGTTATTATTCGTCAAAAATATATCAACCTCTTTGGCCAGCGAGCGTTCGTCTTCAATGATAAGCACATTCATCGTATCAATAAAACAAGTAATATAAAGTTAAATTAAAAAAGGATGTATGCTTATTCATCAGCATGTTTTCCACGTTAACGGGGATAGAATACCGGTACGCTGCTTCGAATGTAATATGAGGTGTATTATAGGCAATAGGCACTTTAAGGTAGTAATTAAGTACTGTAAACCTGCCATTGTTGCGTGAGAATTTGCGGGCATCAGCACTGCTTAGTAACTTGAAAAAAGTGTCCTCGGCATAACGGGCAACAAAGTTTTGCGTACCCATGATCATGTTTACTGATGGGTTGATGGTGATATAATCGTCATCAGTAAATAAACTCCAGTTAGGCTCAAAGTATTTAGATTGACTGATAGTGAGGAAAAAGTCGTTGGATTTACCGAAGAGAAAATCAGCAGTGGCTGCAGTCTTCAGTATCTTCCAGTCGTAAGAGTTTTTAAAATTGATATCGTTGGATGATGCCGATTTAATAATGCGTGCGTCGTTGTTAAAAATAAACCGGGTGTAGCTGAGCATACCCGACAGCTTTTTGTTCTTTGATTTGTAGAAGAAACCGCCCCCAAGGTCAACCTCATCAAACAAGGGTTTGTACCCTAATACTTTCAATCCGGAGCCATAAACGAACAGTCCCGATTTGTCGTTATAAACCACATCGGTAGTTACATACGGATAACGCACGGGGCTTACGCGGCCAAAAAAGATGGCATCATTACCATAGCTCACACCAACTGATACCGACCTCTTACGGATGAGGGTGTCCGTATCAGCCTGTATTTTCTCCAGCTTGTACTCAGGCAAATACACAGCCTTTGCCGCAGCTGTTGCTGATGCGAAATACAATAAACATATGAGTAAGCTAAAATACTTCATTTAACAAAATAATGGCTTAGCCTCCGTTTCTGCGAATAATCTCCGGCGGGCGCTCTACGCCTTCCGGACGGCGTTGTTTTCGTTTTTTATTAGCGTCGCTCTCATTGTCGTCCACCTTCTCGGGTTTAGACTGCTTCTTGGCTCGCGCAATTTCCTTTATTTTTATCTTATCGTCGTCGTCCGCGTCTTTTTTTGACTGTTTGTTGATAATTGTATCCTGACGGGTTTGGGCAATTTGCAAAGAGTTTGCTGCATTGCCAAAAGATAGGTGAATTTGATGTTGATTAATGGCTGCCATTGCGAGTATAGGTGCAAGGAGCAACAACGTCAGTATATGGCGCAACCACTTAATCATTTAACAGCAGAAAGTAAATATCCAATCAAATTCTAAATAGAAATTTAAATACCCCTAAAAACAGCAATTGTTTTTAGCAACGGTAGCCGTAAGCATGTTGCTTACGGCCAGCCGTATTAATTTAATTGTTAATTGTTAAAAGCAGGTTTAACTTCGGCAATCGAAGATAGTTTTTTTAGCGAACGTTTATATCCTTTGAGGTATATATGCGTTCTTTATCGTCAACGATGATGCAGGCTACCTGATTAAGCTGATTAATAAGGTACAAGCTGGCATTCACACCTATGCTCATTAGGGGAGAGGTGAGTGCATCAGAAAATTCGGCAGTTGGGCTAAGCACGCTTACGCTTTTTACAGCGCTTACTTTAAAACCCTTTTTTGCGTCAATACAATCGGCAAGTTTATGGTTAATAGCAGCGGCACTGCTTGCGTTTACAGTGGTTGCCATAGCCATATTACTGATATTTACATCACCGTACGGCTGATCGGCTAATGATTCGTCGGCAGTGCCAATGGTCCATGGCCTGTTGTTTGGCTGCAAGCCCCAGGTCAGCAGGTCGCCGGCAGCATTGATAACGCCGCTGCTTACGCCATTCATTTGTAAAATGCGACGTGCCCGGTCGGCAGCGTAACCTTTTATGTTAGCGGCAAAACTTATGCGCATACCATCATGCTTCAGCATTACAGTTTGTTTGTTGCTGTCAAGCACTACATCTTTATAATTAACCTGTTGCTTAGCGGCATTGTCGGCAGCATAGGTAATATCAAAAGCGCCATAAGTGAGTGCTGATATTTGCACGGCGCGATCAATAAGGCCAAACACCTCCGGCTGTACTTTAACAGCTTGTACACCCGCGTTACGGTTAATATTATTTATGCAATTGCCTTCGGTAAAAACGCTTAACAAACGCTCTACACGATTTATTTCGTTGATAGCTTCGCTGATGCGTGCATCTGCAAAAGCAGGATTATCGGCTACAACACTAATTTCAAAATTAGTACCCAGCAATGTGGTGCTGCGTTTATATAAGGAGGATTGCTCTACTGTCGTTTTAATAGCCAGCATATAAGTAGTTTTAGTGTTACTTAAACCATGGCCGACCATGGCTGCAATGCTATGGTCACCTTTTATTGCAAGCTAAAGTAGTAGGGGTACATGAAATTAACATGAAATGAAAAAGCCTCTGCTTTTTGCAGAGGCTTTAGTATGATTTAAGCTACGGTGCCTTCTTTTAGTTTCTCTGCATTTTCTGCAAACTGCAGGGCCTCCATAATGTCCTGAATGTTTCCGTTCATCACATCAGGTAGGTTATATATGGTGAGCCCGATGCGGTGCTCGGTTAAACGGCCCTGAGGGAAATTATAGGTACGCACCTTAGCTGAGCGGTCGCCGGTTGAAACCATGGTTTTGCGCTTCTTTGAGGTTTCTTCGAGGTGCTTTTGAAGTTCCATCTCGTAAACACGTGAGCGAAGTACCTGCAATGCCTTATCAAAGTTTTTAAGCTGCGATTTCTGGTCCTGACACTGTGCAACAATACCTGTAGGGATGTGCGTAAGGCGCACGGCAGAGTATGTAGTGTTTACCGATTGCCCGCCCGGCCCCGAGGCACAGAACAAATCCTTGCGGATATCATTCATATTAAGCTCGATGTCAAACTCATCAACTTCAGGCAATACTACTACCGATGCTGCCGACGTATGCACACGGCCCTGTGTTTCGGTATCAGGTACACGTTGTACGCGGTGTACGCCTGATTCAAATTTAAGCGTACCGTAAGCATCTTCGGCCAATACGTTAAACACAATCTCTTTATAACCGCCTGAAGTACCTTCGGTATAATCAACCAGTTCGGTACGCCAGCCGCGCTTTTCGCAAAAGCGCATGTACATGCGGTAAAGGTCGCCTGCAAAAAGGGCGGCCTCATCACCGCCGGTACCACCGCGAATTTCTACAATGGCATGTTTAGAGTCTTCCGGATCTTTAGGGATGAGCATCAGACGTATTTGCTCTTCCATCTCGTCCTGTTGGGTAAGCAAGGCGTCAAGCTCTTCTTTAGCCATATCACGGAATTCAGGGTCCTTTTCAGTAGCCAGGATTTCTTTATTTGTATCAATGTTGCTAACTACGTTGCGGTATTTTTTATACTCTTCAACAATCTTAGCCAAATCTTTATATTCTTTGTTCAGCTGGGCAAAGCGCTTCATGTCAGCCATGGCTTCAGGGCTGCTCAGTTCACCTTCAACGGTTTTCCAGCGATCGTAAATTGCTTCTAACTTATCTAACATATTATTGCAATGATGAAGCCCGCTGTTTTTCAGGCTTCTAAAAAGTGTACAAAGGTACAGTTTTTTAAGGTAATTTTTTTCAGCGAAAGGTAAAGCTGCTAAAAAGGAGCAGGGGTTTCAAAATATTGTAACGTCAGCTCGCTGCCGTCAAAAACTGCGTAGGAATTAAAGGTAAGCCACTCGCCCAAGTTGATATAATGGCTGCCGGGCTTCAATTCTACATCTAAAGGCAGATGCCGGTGCCCAAATATAAAATAATCGTAATGTGTATTTTTTAAAACGTCGTTGCTGTAGGTAATGAGCCAGCTATGTTCACCTGGTTTAAGGTCGGGCTTTTTCAGGTGGTAATCGCGTGAATGTTGCGACCATGAACCGGCTATGCCAATTCCCAGGTTAGGGTGCAGCCGCTCGAACAGCCATTGGCAAAAGCGGCTTCTGAAGACTTTCTTCAGCAACTTGTATTTTTTATCGCCGGGCCCAAGGCCATCGCCATGGTGAATAAAGAATTTTTTACCACCGCGCTCTATTACCAGTTCATTGCTGATGATGGTTGCGCCTAACTGATCTTTCAGGTAACCGAACATCCACATGTCATGATTGCCTTTGAACATGTATAGCTTAACGCCCGCATCCGTCAGTTCGGCGAGTTTGCCTAAAAAGCGAATATAGCCCTTTGGTACAACGGTTTTATACTCAAACCAGAATTCAAATACATCGCCTACGAGGTATAGTTCGGCAGCATCGTCTTTTATGCTGTCGAGCCAGCGTACTATGCGCTTTTCCCTATCTATGCTGGGGCCAAAACTATCGGTACCTAAATGAAAATCTGACGCGAAATAAATTTTGTTGCGGACGGCCATGCTGAGGCAAATGTAAAGCATTGGCGTGAAAGCCGGAAACGGATTTTGAGCGCTGTAAGCACTGTTTATTATTGCCGGGCAATTGTTATATTGCCACGGCCTCATTCAAATTTATCATGATGAAAAAGTTTACCGCATTATTTGGCGCAGCCGTATTATTGTACGGATGTGCTAACGAAAAAAAGATGGACATAAAAACACTACCGTACCCTAAAACAAAAAAAGGCGATGTAACCGATACATATTTCGGTACCAAAGTGGCCGACCCTTACCGCTGGCTGGAGGATGACCGTGCCGAAGACACCAAAGCCTGGGTGAAAGAGGAAAATAAAGTTACCCAGAATTACCTGGAGCAAATCCCTTATAGAGACGAAATAAAAAAGCGCCTTACCGAACTGTGGAATTACGAGAAATACAGTGCGCCGTTTAAAGAAGGCAAATTCACCTATTTCTATAAAAACGATGGTCTGCAGAGTCAATCCGTACTATGGCGGCAGGTAGATGAGGGCAAGCCGGAGATATTCCTTGATCCTAACAAGTTTTCCAAAGATGGTACTACATCGCTGGCAGGTATCAGCTTCACTAAGGATGGTAGCCTGGCCGCTTACCAGATATCAGAAGGTGGATCCGACTGGCGCAAGGTAATTATACTAAAGACCGACGACAAGAGCGTAGTAGGCGACACCCTCATTGATGTGAAATTCTCCGGCACAGCATGGCATGGCAACGATGGCTTTTACTATAGTAGTTATGATAAACCAAAAGAGGGTAGCGAACTTGCCGGGCTAACACAGTACCACAAGCTGTACTACCATAAGTTGGGCACGCCTCAAACGGAAGATAAGCTGATATTTGGCGGCGAAAAAACACCGCGCCGTTATATTGGTGCAGGCCTTACCGAGGACGAGCGCTTTCTTATTATCAGCGCGGCTACCTCTACTACAGGTAATGAGCTATACATACAGGACTTAAGCAAGCCGGGCAGCCCGATCGTAAACATTGTAAACAATTTTGATAATGAGCACAATGTGATCGGCAACGTTGGCGATGTGTTATACATTCAAACTAACCTTAAAGCACCTAATTATAAGGTGGTAACTGCTAAGGCCGATAATGCTAAGCCCACCGCTTGGAAAGATATTATTCCTGAGACGGAGAACGTTTTAAGCGCATCAACAGGCGGTGGTAAAATATTTGCCGAATATCTTAAAGACGCCACATCATTGGTAAAGCAGTATGATATGCAGGGTAAGCTGGAGCGTGATATTCAGCTGCCATCTGTAGGTACGGCGGGAGGTTTCGGCGCCAAGGAAAAAGACAAAGAATTGTACTACACTTTTACCTCTTACACTTATCCGTCTACCATATTTAAATATGATATCGCATCGGGCAAGTCGGAGCTGTATAAGAAATCAGGAGTGCAGTTTGACCCGGAAAAGTATGAGTCAAAACAGGTGTTCTATAAATCAAAAGATGGTACTAAAATACCGATGATCATCACTTACAAAAAAGGCACCGAACTTAATGGAAAAAATCCAACGTTACTGTATGCCTACGGTGGTTTCAATATCAGCCTTACGCCAGCGTTCAGCACGTCCAACATCGTGCTACTAGAGCATGGTGGCGTTTATGCGGTGCCAAACCTGCGTGGTGGCGGTGAGTACGGCGAAAAATGGCACTTGGCGGGCACTAAGCTGAATAAGCAAAATGTGTTTGATGATTTTATTGCTGCAGCGCAATACCTCATTGATAATAAATATACATCTAAGGAGTACCTTGCTGTATCTGGTGGTTCAAACGGTGGATTGCTGATAGGTGCTACTATTACTCAACGCCCCGATTTATGCCAGGTAGCCTTCCCGGCCGTTGGTGTATTAGATATGCTGCGTTACAATAAGTTTACTGCCGGGGCAGGCTGGGCTTTTGATTATGGCACAGCCGAAGACTCTAAGGAGATGTTTGATTACTTATATAAATATTCTCCTTACCACGCCATTAAAGCTGCGGAGTATCCTGCTACCATGATTACCACTGCCGATCATGATGACCGCGTAGTACCTGCGCACTCCTTTAAATTTGGTGCCCGCCTGCAGGAGATGCAGAAAGGTAAAGCACCTATACTTATCCGTATAGAAACTAACGCGGGCCATGGTGCCGGTAAATCAACCGAACAAATCATAAGCGAGCAAGCCGATAAATGGGCATTTATGTTCCAGAATATGGGTGTGGAGTTCGAATAGTAGTTCGGCTGATGTAACTTTAAAGGTGCTGTTATAGCGACGATAGATTTTTAAACCCATCGCTGTTTAATACAGAACTTAAACAAACAAGGCGCTGAGATTCTCAGCGCCTTGTTTGTTATTGCTTATATATCTGATTAGTGTTTGCCGTGGCCGTGACCATTGCCATGACCTTTACCGTGGCCAGGTCCATGGCCCGGACCTTTTACCTTAACTTTGGTAAAGCTGCGACCAGGACCGTGATCTTTCACTTTCACTCGGGTAACGCGCGCATTATTGCCGCGGTACTTGGTGTATTTTATATCACGACTATCGCGAATGATGGCAGTGCTTGGGCGGCCGCGGTAGCCAACATATTTATTATGTATCACGGTATGGTTATGCCATGGCTCGCGGTCGTTAATTACTACTTTGTAACCATTGTACAGGTTATAATTGCGGTAACGTACCGGCAGGTAAGTGCGGTGTACCCAAACATTGTTTTCTAAGTATACGTATCTGCGTGCCGGCACGTCATAATAAGCGTCTATATCCGGCATATAATAATAATTTACATAATCATACCCAACAGGGCCCCAGGCCGGCTGGCTGCCGATATTAATATTCACACTTAATTGTGCGCTGGCTTTCTGTATGGTTAAAAAGCTAAAGGCTATTGCGGCTAATATTATTGTCTTTTTCATAACAATTATTGTTTGTTTTGCATGTATGACAAAATATTGGTGCAAAAAGTTTAACTAATTTTTTGTAACAGATTAATGATGCGATTAATTTAATCGATTTAACGATAAAATATGATGGTTTTTTGGTTGTAAATTTTTATAAATATGTTTCTATGCCCCGGCTTGTAAAGATAAGTAGCAATGAAAAAGGCGCCGGGTAGGCGCCTTATAATAATATGAATTCAATATTAAAAACGGACGCCTATAGATAGGCCCATCCGGAGTTCGTACCACGGCCCGTCAATATCCACACGCGCGCCGTTGGCATCTACGTATGAATTGGTGCGAATAAAATCATTGTCGAATTCATCCAGTTCCTGTTTCAGCGCTTGCTGTTCATCTTCGTTTAAGTTTTTATGACCGGTGATATTACCAGATGATGAACCGGCGCTTGCACCAAGTATCCACCAGTCAAGGTACATTAAGCGGCTCAGTTTAAATTGCGAGCCAAACATAATGCCACCGGTAATAGTATTTAGGCGGCCCGAAAGGGGGATAACTTCTTCTACACCATTATTGTCGTATTTGAAGGGTAGGCTGGCGCCGTAGGTTGCATACCTGGCAAAAGGCGCAATGTAAAAGCCCCGCAAATCGCCATGCCCTACATAAAACCGTACCTCCGGCGTTAGCGCAAAGCTGCTGGTACGCAGGTCGTCAATTTGTTTTGAAAACTCATCGTCATCTGCCAAATCTTTAATGAGTCCTTTAAGTGGAATGCTTGTCTTAGGCATCAAGCGTACACCTAAAGCCACTGAGATGCGTTTACTCACGGGTCTTTCATACTGCAGGTTGATGTTTTTGAACACCAATGAGGTAACAGTGAGTTTTACAAGATTTTTGGAATCTTCGGTTTGTGCTGCTGCACGCTGGTTTAACATGCACGAGCCCGTAACAAGGGCCGTCAGCATTAAAAAGCGGTAAGGTTTCATTTGTTTTTTGAATGTGATTTAGGCTTTGAATATATAATAAAAGCCTTGTAACATAACAAAATGAAACGTTGTAAATAGCTGATTAAAAGTGTAATGTAAAAAAATTAAACCTTGGTTAACTTATGTTCATTACAACTAAAGTCAGCGTTTAGGCAGTATGTTTTTTCACCATATTTACCAGTTCGGCTACATCAAACGGCTTCATAAGGTAATCATCGGCCAGGCCTTCCTCGGCAATCTGCTTTACGTTGCTCACGGCTGATATGATAACTACAGGTATATGACGCGTGTCTGGGTTTGATTTAAGTTCATAGCTCAGTTGCTGTCCGCTGGCATCGCTTTTCCAGTCGGTAAGCCAGTTATCAAGTAATATAATATCCGGCTTCTCTGCGCTTACCTGCTTCAGCAGTTTGGCGCTTTCTGATGAAAGTACCTGGTATCCCTCTTCCTCAAGTACATACACAATGGTTTCGCGGATATCCCGATCATCCTCAATAACAAAAACCTTCTTAGCCATTTTTGAAATTAAATGCAATTAAATTTATAACCGAGGCAATAAGATCCGGATTGCTCCAAGCCTTAAACTCTTGGTTATAACAATTCAATTAGGGGGTTTTGTTTTTAAGTTGAGGAAAATATTTAGTTTGCAGCGTTTAAATAACAGTTGCGACAGCGCGGCTCATAATGTTCGGTTTCGCCCAGGAGTATCCTGTCCTGCGCGGGCGTTAAACGGTAGGAGTAAAGCGCAGGGTTACCGCAGTTAACACATACAGCGTGTAACTTGGTAACAGATTCTGCCACGGCCATCAGCGCCGGTATAGGGCCAAACGGGCGGCCTTTGAAATCCATATCGAGCCCGGCTACAATAACACGTACACCACGATTGGCCAGCGTATTGCATACCTCTACCAGATCAGCGTCAAAAAACTGTGCTTCGTCAATAGCAACTACCTGTTCGTTATCATAGAACAGCAGAATGGATGCAGAATTGTCTATAGCAACGCAGGGAAAAGTTTGCATGTTATGCGATACAACGGCGTTTTCATCATATCGGGTATCTGTTTTGGGTTTAAAAATTTGTATATCCAGTTTGGCAAAGCGTGCGCGGTTCAATCGGCGCAATAACTCCTCCGTCTTACCTGAAAACATTGACCCGCAAATCACCTCAATACTGCCGCCTTTTTCGCTTTTACGTTTAAAAATTTCTTCGTTAAATACCATTCCGCTCCACTTATATGGAAACTAATATCAGAATTTAATGTTATTTTTGATAAACCCCATTATTATTTACCGGATATGAAGCAGGACGTGTTTAAAAAGATAGGTAATATTTTAAACGAACTTACTGAGCAATACGACTACTTAAAAAATACATCTAAATTTAATGAGCTTGAGCTTGAGCTGTTTGTGGCCAACGCGCAATTTCTGAAAGACCACGCTGAAGTTTTACGGAAACTGAACCTGCAGGAGAATGCACAAACCGGCGCATCTCATGCGTTGCCCCCGGCAAACGCTATAGCTGACGCACCTGAAGCTAACCCTGCACAGCAGTTGGAAACCTTTAAAGCAGCACCTGTAGATGAACCTATTGTTATCCCTATAGATGAAAAACCGGAGTTGCCACAAGTGCAAGAGCCCATTGCCTTACCACAAGCAGAGCCTCAGGCCGACGAAAGTGTTGTTAAAGAAGTAACGGTTGTGCTAACCCCTCCGCCACCGGTAGAGATACCAGTTACGCCTAAAGCGCCGGAGCAACCCGAACCTGTGCGTGAGCATAAATTTTTTGAGCCGGTAGTACAGCAAATTCGTAATGTGCCTTTTACGCCTGCGCCGGAAGAATTAAAAGAAGATAAGCAGGATGTATGGAGAATTGAGGATACTCCCGCCTCTAATGAACCGGACAACGGCCCTATACGCCACGAGTTAACAGTAGATGATACTGATTGGGAAGAAACCGACGAAGCCGAGGTATTTGCTGAGGCTGAGGAAATGACTGAAGTTATACCTGTAGAACCCGAAAAGTTTGCTGAGCCTGTTAAGCCGGTAGAGTCGCCGGTTGCCGAGCAGTCCCGTGTATTTGAGTTTGATGCACCCAAACCTAAAGCGCCTGAACCCGCGCCTGTAGCGCAAGAGCCGGTTATAGCAATAGAGGAGGTAAAGAATGAACCCGAACCGGTGCTCACCATTAATCAGCGAATATCTGCACAGATGGCGCAAAAGACTGATGCAGCACTTGCGCCTATAAGCGACCTTAAAGGTGCTATTACCCTAAACGATAAATTGCTTTTTGTGAGCGAATTATTTAACGGATACAGTTTAGCTTATAGCGAGGCCATAGAGATACTTAATCGCTTCAACAATTTTGAAGAAGCAGAACGCTTCCTGAATGCTAACTATGTGGTAAAAAACAACTGGGCTTCAAAGTCTAAAACGGCAGATAAGTTTTACAGCTTTCTGAAGAGACGTTATGCTTAAGTAGGTTTGATTGGTTGTCATTTCGATGAGGCACAAAGAGAAATCTTTAGCCACCCAGCTTTTTGAACTGTGGGCAGCTAAATTTAAGTTTACCTTTCACCTCAGTTCAGATTCCTCACATCCGTTCGGAATGACAACTCGCTAAATAGTTGCAATCTGCTACACTCAGAATTTACCAGTTATAGCCAGAACGGTTAGAGTCCAGCTTAAGCAGGATAAACAGCAGCATAGTAAAGCTTAACAGCGATGACCCGCCGTAACTGATGAATGGCAATGGAATACCTATCACCGGCATCAACCCGATGGTCATGGCGATGTTGATGAACACGTGGAAGAATATTACCGACGCTACGCCGTACCCATATATCCGCGCAAATGCCATATGCTGTCGCTCTGCTATCATCACAATACGCAGCAGCAAAAACAGGAACAAGCCAATTAACACCAGCGAGCCTACGTAGCCCCATTCTTCGCCAACCGTGCAAAATATAAAGTCGGTACTTTGCTCGGGCACAAAGGAGTACTTGGTTTGCGTGCCTTGCAGGTATCCCTTGCCCCATAACTGGCCCGAGCCAATGGCAATCTTAGACTGATTGACATTATAACCGGCACCCCGTGGGTCAAAAGTGATACCCAGCATCTCGTTAATACGGTCGCGCTGGTGCTTTTGCAGCACGTTGTTGTACAAAGGATTTACCGCCATTACAAACAGCATGGAGCCAACCGTCCAGGCCGCAATGTTCATGATGATGAGCGGTCGCCGCATATTCAAAAATATGATAGCCGCACCTATAACTGCTACCGCCGCTACCACCAGCCACTGATTATATAACAGGGAGGTGATGAATAGCGTAGCTGAAAGCGCAATGATGATTAAGAAATAAGGTGATAAGCCTTCGCGATACAATACAAAAATCAGTGAGCAAAATACGAGTGTAGAGCCGGTGTCGGGCTGCAGCATAATCAGCACCATAGGCAATAGTATTATGCCAGCCGAAATAAAAAAAGGCTCCTTATCGGTTATCTTAATGTTGGTGCCGCTTAGATATTTGGCCAACAGCAAACAGGTGGACAGCTTTGCAAATTCCGACGGCTGCAACCTGAACCCTCCGCCGAGCGGTATCCACGCCTGGTTACCGCCCACATTGCGCCCTATTACCAACACGAGGATGAGCAATAACACAGTAACAATATAAAAAGGTGGTGCGAGCGCGCTGAAAAAACGATAGTCTAAGAGCAAAATGACAAAGCCGACAATCAGGGCACCTAATATAAAAAAGGCTTGTTTCCCATAATCGGTGGAACCACTAAATACACTCGGATGCGTTTCATCATAAACCGCAGCGTGTATATTGAACCAGCCGATAATGCATAGGGCCAGGTAAATCAATACGGTAATCCAGTCTATGTTATAGAAAAAGCCGCGCTGGTTTTGATTACTCATCTTCCCTCCTTAATGGCTGGTTAGCTATATATGCAGCTTGTGATGAGGAACTTTCCTGTTTCTTTCTACGGGCCTTAGCAGAGCGCAACACCCGTGCAGGCTTTGCAGCACTATCCACTTGCCCTTTTTTCAGGCTGTCTGGCTTAGCTGGGTTCACCTTAGGCTTACTTCCTTTTGGCGGCGGCAATAGGTTAGCATTCATGATGTACTCCATCTGTGCCTTTGGCTTAGTAATGGTATCACGAAGATATTTTTCAACGATGTAGCTGGCAATCGGCGCTGCCCATGATGAGCCATAACCTGCATTTTCCACCACCACAGCTATGGCTATTTTAGGCGTATCACGAGGAGCAAAGGCCACGAACACAGAGTGGTTTTTGCCATGAGGATTTTGCACCGTACCGGTTTTGCCGCACATCACAATACCGGGTATACGGGCATTCGCAGCTGTACCGTGCTCCACTACCTGCTGCATGCCATCAATCACCGGCTCAAAATACTGTTCGTCTACACCCACGTAGTTACGTTCGGTATATTCTTTTTTGATAATTTTTTTGTCGCCGATAGATTTAATAAGATGAGGGCGATAAAAATAACCATGATTAGCAATGGTACATTCAATATTAGCTAACTGCAACGGCGTGGCCAGGAGTTCCCCTTGCCCAATAGCCAATGATATTATCGAACTTGGCCGCCAGCGGTTTGCGCCGAATATTTTATCGTAATGCTCGGGCGTTGGTACGTTGCCGCGTTTCTCGTTCGGCAGGTCTACATCAAGCTTCACCCCAAAACCAAACTTATTTACCTTTTCCTTCCAGTCTATAAAGGTCTGCCGGGTATTTTTTGAGCCGTTTTTGTTAATCAAACGGTCGAACACATTACAGAAATAAGTATTGCATGACATGGCTATGCCTTTGCGCAAATCGGTAACGCCGTCAAAGTGCTCGCAGCCTACCCGGTGATTACCTGCCTGGTAATAGTGCGGGCAAAAGTAAGTGGTTTGAGGGTTGATGATCCCTTCCTGTAATGCTATCAGGCCGTCAAGCGGTTTAAAGGATGAACCCGGCGGATAGTAAGCCTGTATCGGTCGTATCAGCAGCGGGTTATAAGGATCTTTAAACATGCGCGATATATTATTACCGCGTTCGCGGCCAACCAGCTCATTGGGGTCATAGGTGGGGCTGCTTACAAAACATAGTATCTCACCTGTCGACGGCTCAATAGCTACAATGCTGCCTACCTTGTTTTGCATGAGTTTTTCGCCCAGCTTTTGGATGTTGATATCCAGCGAAGATATAAGCCGCTCACCTGCTACCGCGGCAGTGTCAAATGCGCCGTTGGCGTACCTGCCTTGTGCCACGTTGCGCGAATCTACCATCAGGTTCTCCACTCCACGCTGTCCGCGCAGCACTTCCTCATATGCTTTTTCTACACCAGTTGCGCCGATGTAATCACCGGGGCGATAATACCCTCCGGATTTTTCAATATCCTTATCCCTTACTTCACTTATGTATCCTACAAAGTGTGCGGCTACCGAATCGGGGTAACTGCGTATAGAACGGAGCTGCCCAAAGAAGCCCGGAAAGTCTGATAAGCGTTCCTGCAATGAGCGATAAAACGAAACTGACAGTTGCTTTTCAAATATTGAAGCCCTGTATGGAGAATAGCTTCGGGCTTTGTCAAAACGCTTTTTAAAGCCTTCCATGTCTATGCCTATCAGCTTGCAAAACTCCACCGTATCAAAGGGCAGCACCTGTTTAGGCACAACCATGAGATCGTAAACGGGCTCATTTTGCACAAGAATATGACCATTGCGGTCAAGTATAGGGCCGCGGGCAGGGAAAAGTATGTTTTTACGTAAAACGTTGTTGTTGGCAAATTGCAGGTAGCGGTCATCTATAACCTGTATAAAGTACAGACGGGCGAGCAGCACTGCAATAAAAGTTACGAAAATCGCCGTTATGATGTAGCGTCGTTCAAAGAAACTGCCCATTTATTAAACTTTCTTTTTTCTGAAAAATAGCAGACCGGAAACAATAATCAAAAATACTGTAAAGACAGAACTCAGCAAAAAGCGAGTTAGTGTATAAGTGATAGCAGAAAGTTGAAAAACTTCGAGATTATACAAAAAGAAATGGTGGATAAGCGTAAGCAATGACGCATAAGTAAAAAACCACCGGAAACCCATACTGCCTATAGTGGGTTCCGGCGCTACATCATTACCTTCGCGCTGTACGGTTACACTTACAAACAATACCCTCACCAAAGCCAATATTACGGTTGCTGCAGCATTGAGGCCAGGCGTGTCATAAAAGGCATCAACCGCTAAACCTGTTAAAAACGCCAGCGGGAAAAGCAATAGATTAGGCGTTTCAAACGGCAGCAGCATTATAAAAAGAATATACAGGTAGGGGATAGGCAACTGGTACACGTTGATGTTCTTGAGCAGAAATGCCTGTATGAACACCAGGGCTATAAAACGCAGTATATTGACAAGGACTGTTCTACTCATCTGTTTTTTTGCTGGCCTCCAGCTCCAGTTGCTCTTTCGCTAAGTTGTTGTTGATAACGTATACATATTCCAGCCGGCCAAAATCAACGGAAAGGTTAACCTCCATGTTTAAGAAAAAACCACTTGCCTTAGCTTTAAGATTGCTTATACGGCCAAGTAAAATACCGGTAGGGAATAAGGAGTGCTCATCTGTGATCACTGAGTCGCCCAGATGCGGCTGTGCACTGTTGGCTACATCGTAAAGTAAACCTTTGTGAGGGTCTCTGTCATCCGACCAGCGGAAAGAGCCGCCTTCATGAGAACTGGCTATCATAGCGCTGATGCGCGTATCACGATGCAGTAGTGAACGTACTAATGCAAAATGTTCCGACGCTTGTACGACAATGCCTACAACCCCTTTATCGGCAATTACGCCCATACCTTTGGCAACTCCATCCTTACTGCCCTTGTTAATGGTAAGATAATTCATAGGGCGGTTAATGGTATTATTGATCACGCGAGCGCCAATGTAGGTGTACTGCTGTTTGTAAACAGAATCCACCACCGTTTTATGCTCAGTGCTGTCAAGGTAAAAGGAAGATTTTAGCAGGTTGCGCAGCCTGGCGTTCTCATCGGACAGGTTGTTATTGATGTCTTTTAAGGCAAGATAATCAGAAACGTTATTTACTCTCTTGTATAAATCGCCGGTAACATCATTTGCAGTATTTACAAATGTAGCATGCTGAAAATTATTGTAATTGATGAAGATGTACAGCGCCAGCGCCTCAAAAATGATAAACAAAAAAAATGCGCTGTACTTAGTAATAAATATAAGTAGGTTACGCATCTCTTTAGCACAAATTTATTTTGGAAGCAAGAATCGAGAGCCAAGAACCAAGATAAAATATGTCATCCTGAGTCTTGACTCCTGATTCTTGCCTCTCATTATACTACATTAAAAATTTAAAGTTGCCGATATTTTTCAGCGCGGTACCGGTACCACGGACTACAGCACGCAGCGGATCTTCAGCAACGTGAACAGGTAACTTGGTTTTGGCAGCTACACGCTTATCTAAGCCACGAAGTAAAGCGCCGCCACCAGTAAGGTAGATACCGGTTTGGTAAATGTCGGCAGAAAGCTCCGGAGGAGTAATCTCAAGTGCCTTCAATATTGCTTCCTCAATTTTGGAAATAGATTTATCAAGGCAGTGCGCAATCTCGGTATATGATACCATGATTTGCTTAGGTACACCAGTCATCAGGTCGCGGCCCTGCACGGCAAAGTCTGCCGGTGGGTCGCTCAGTTCCGGTAATGCTGAACCTACTTCTATTTTAATTTTTTCTGCCGTACGCTCACCAATCATGATGTTGTGCTGACGGCGGATGTATTGTACAATGTCAGAGTCAAAGTTATCTCCGGCTACACGGATTGACTGGTCGCACACGATACCTGACAGGGCTATAACCGCAATCTCGGTAGTACCACCACCAATATCAATGATCATGTTACCCATAGGCTCTTCCACATCAATGCCGATACCTACAGCCGCAGCCATTGGTTCGTAGATAAGGTAAACCTCTTTAGCGCCTGCACGCTCAGCAGACTGCTGTACGGCACGTTTTTCTACCTCGGTAATACCTGATGGAATACAAATTACCATACGTAATGAAGGGAAGAACCAGCCCTTGCCAGAGTTGATCATTTTGATCATGCCACGTATCATGTACTCGGCAGCGTCAAAGTCGGCAATTACCCCGTCCTTAAGCGGGCGGATAGTGCGTATATTATCGTGGGTTTTGCCTTCCATTTGCATGGCCTGGCGCCCTATGGCAATAACTTTATTTGTTTTTCTGTCAAAAGCTACAATTGATGGTTCATCAACTACAACTTTATCATTATGTATGATCAGCGTGTTAGCTGTACCTAAATCTATGGCGATTTCCTGAGTGAAAAAATTAAACAGACCCATTGGTTGTGTGCTTCAAATTTAATTTGCGGGTTATAAAATTACACTTAATATAAATTAGTTGTACTTTAAAGCGTCAAATTAAAGTGTTTATTGTGTTGTGTTAATTAATGCTTGAAATGCCTAACACCAGTAAGCACCATAGAGATGTTTTTCTGGTTAGCCATGTCAATTGAGTCCTGATCTTTGATAGAGCCGCCTGGTTGCAATACTGCGGTAATGCCTGCTTCCGCAGCCAGTTCAACACAATCCGGGAACGGAAAGAACGCGTCAGACGCCATTACGGCACCGTTCAAATCAAAGCCGAAGCTATGTGCTTTTAATACCGCTTGCTTTAAGGCATCCACGCGCGAAGTTTGACCCACGCCGCTTGCCATTAACTGATGGTTTTTGGCAAATACTATGGTGTTTGATTTGGTATGCTTAACAATTTTATTGGCAAAGTACAGATCGCGCAGTTCATGTTCGTCCGGCTTGCGTTCTGTAACATCACGCATGTGGTCCGGTCCTTCAATTACTGAATCTTTGTCCTGCTCTATTACGCCATTAAGCAAAGTTTTAAACTGTTTAACAGGTAATTCTGTACGCTGACGCACCAGGATGATGCGGTTCTTTTTAGATTGTAAAATGCTTACTGCTTCGTCGGTAAACGCCGGAGCTATAAGCACCTCATAAAATAATTTGTTTATCTCTTCAGCAGTAGCTGCGTCAATTTCTTCATTAGCAATAATTACTCCGCCAAATGCTGAAACCGGATCACAGGCAAGAGCATCAATCCATGCTTCTTTAATAAAGGAGCGGGATGCAACACCACAGGCATTGGTATGCTTCAGTATAGCGATCGTTGGCTCCGTAAACTCGTCTATTAGTGCAACAGCAGCGTCTACGTCAACCAGGTTATTGTATGATAGCTCCTTGCCGTGCAGCTTGGTAAACATGTCATTAAGGTTACCGTAGAAAGTGCCTTTTTGATGAGGGTTTTCACCGTAACGCAGTACCTGGCTGGTTTGTATGCTTTGTTTGAATACAGGCAGCGGCTCTTCATCGTTAAAGTAATTGAATATGGCTGTATCGTAATGCGACGAGATATTGAATGCTTTGCGGGCAAAGCTGCGGCGCTGATCGATAGTAGTTTCGCCTGCCTGTGTTTTCAAAATTTCTTCTAAGGTGCCATAATCGTCTTTCGATGCAACGATAACTACATCTTTAAAATTTTTAGCAGCAGCGCGGATGAGGGATATACCGCCGATATCAATCTTTTCGATAACGTCTTCCTGACCGGCGCCCGACTGTACAGTCTCTTCAAACGGATACAAGTCTACTATAACCAGGTCAATCTCCGGAATTTCGTACTGAGCAAGTTGCTGTTCATCGCTATCAAAACTACGACGGGCCAAAATGCCGCCAAATACCTTTGGATGCAGCGTTTTTACGCGACCGCCAAGTATAGAAGGGTAGGAGGTTAAATCCTCAACAGCTACCACATTTACCCCTAAATTGCGGATAAATGTTTCGGTGCCGCCGGTTGAATATATAGTCACCCCAAGCCTGTTCAATTCATGAATGATTGGCTCAAGATTGTCTTTGTAATAAACTGAAATTAAAGCGTTTTTTATGCGAACGGAATTGCTCATGAACTACTGAAAATTTAAGTCGCAAAGGTAGTAAATAGAGGCGAAGTTTGTAATATTACAAACTTTTTTGTGATAATATTAAAATTATTAGGAGGTGCTGGCAACGCGCTCCGAAGCAACGAAAGAAGATATGGCGTTTGGGCTTTTCTTGACTACCTTATAGAAATTGCGATTCAACGATGCACTACGCAATCACAAAAGATTTCTTGACACTTCAACTAGTCATATTTCCATTTGCGGTGCCGAACAAATGCTATGTTAACAATGAAAATCACAGCGGTGATATAACTGACAAACCCTAAGAGAACTATCCCTATATTGGCGTGACCCATGTCTAAATAAACTTGTTTGCCTCTTAAATAATTAGTAAGCCAATTCATAAAATCAATATAAATCGTTATGACGATAATATAAATCGGTAAGAGTAAATATGCCCACTTGGATCTAAAGCCGATAGTTAGACGCCTGATTGCTATTGATAACAGAATTACAATTGAATACATAATTATCAATATGATAAATCCTTTCATAGTTACTGTGCTTTCAATTGATAATGGCTTGTTGATAATTACCCACTTCTGTCAGCCATATTAAATATTGGTAAGCTACCTTTCTAAATCAAGATTTTATTTATGTGGACAAGAGTTTAAAGATTAAATCCTAAGGCCCTGAATCTGATTGATGCTGCCGGCAATATTCCCTGTCGTGCCACACACTCACAAAAGATGAAACCTTTATAAGCGGAACTTTTATGAAGGAAGGTTTTCTGCTTTTTTTTGAATAGCGTGAATAAGACGTTTAAGTTTACTATCATTACTCTACTCACCACTCAATATACACCACTCAGCTCTTCATTTTCTTCAGCAAAGCTTCTATTACCCTTGGAAAGTGATGATGCTCTAACTGTTGGCCTTTAAATTTTATAATTTCAAGGGTGTCGTCCGGCTCTATTTTAAAACGCGACTGATGAATAACCTCGCCTTCGTCAAAGTGCTCGTTTACAAAGTGTATGGTTATACCAGATTCTTCTTCGCCCGCTTCAAGTATAGCTTTGTGTACGTTGTCGCCATACATGCCCTTGCCGCCAAATTTGGGTAGTAATGCCGGGTGCAGGTTAATAATCTTGTTAGGGAAAGCTTTAAGTAACGATTGCGGCACCAGCCATAAAAAACCAGCCAGCACAATAAGGTCGACATTGAGGTTTTTTAGAAGCCTTATCACATCGTCGGTCTTGTAAAACTCGTGGCGTGTAAAAATATGCGAGGGTACCTCAAAATTGTCGGCACGTTGCAGCACATACGCCTGCGGATTGTTTGTAAGTATCAGTACCACCTCTGCATCAGTGTGGTGTTTAAAATGCTCCATTATTTTCTGGGCATTTGAACCGGATCCGGAAGCAAAAATGGCTATACGTTTTTTCAATGACAACAAGTTATAATGCTACAAATATTCTCAAATATAAAATTTTGATAATATTATCAACTACGTCAGTTATTTTTTTGACGTATAAAGCCATATTGTACAATGCGGCGGCGCTGGTTTGCAGGATAGTTAGATTGCAGATCGCCGGTTTGTACTACCAGCGAGTATTGACCGAGGTTAACAATTTTGGTATTGGTAAACGGCTGGCTGCTGCCTGCAACGGAGGTGTCTTTGCATCTGATGTCTGACACGAGGTAAAGCCTGTCTTTCGATAACGACCATGAGCCCGTTGCACGCTGTTCTTCGCAGTTGTAATTAGCATAGGTACAGGTTTTATCTGCGTTAAAAGTGAATACCTGCTTTATTGTGCAATCGGTATTGAGTGTATCCGTTGGTTGTTGCGTATCGCCAATGTAGTTAAGTACTCTTAGCGATGCCAGTTCCCACGGGCCGCTGCTCAATAACGCCTGTATACTGCTTTGGTCATCTTTTTTGCAGGAGTTATGCATTAAAATACATAATAACCCCGCCATAAATATTATGCTGCTACGCTTCATGTAGTCGTTTAAACGCCAAAAATACTAAAATAATATACTGCTCAGCGCTTCCTTATGCGGCAGCTTTAACCCCAAACGACTTAGGCCGCAACTATTCCATCAAATGTGCGAACTTATCCCAAAAACCATCTTTAGGGAGCGGAGCCTTTATCTCTACCGGCTCATTTTTTACCGGGTGAATAAATTGCAATTTACGGGCGTGCAAACTGATGCTTTTACGCAAACTGCCGCGGGGATAGCCATACTTATTGTCGCCAACAATAGGGCAGTTAAGGGTTGATAGTTGCACGCGTATCTGGTGAGGGCGACCGGTTATTGGATTTACCTCTATTAAATAATAACCATCGGCCTGACCGGCGAGGCGGTAATGCAGTTCTGAGCGCATACTGCCCTGCACCTCATGGTCGTAAGCCTTGGTTACATTTTTTTGCTGGTTTTTAACCAGCCAGTGTACCAAGTCGCCGTACTCGGGCTCAGGCTTATTGCGTACTACGGCATAATAAGTTTTACGTATCTGGCGCGACTTAAACAACTGGTTCATCCTGTCCAAACCTTTGCTGGTTTTCGCAAATAAGATCACACCACTTACCGGCCTGTCTAAGCGGTGTACTACCCCCAGGAAAGCGCCATTAGGTTTGTTATATTTTTGCGCCAGGTACTTTTTTACCTTTTCGTCAAGTGGCTCATCGCCGGTTTCATCTACCTGTACAATATCACCCGCACGTTTGTTAACGGCAATCAGGTGATTATCTTCAAATAATATATCGTCGTCAGTAATAGGCTGGCTCATGTTTTTGTAATGATATTGAGTTGATGGTTCATAGTTGATGGTTCATAGTACGGAATGCTATCCAGATGGAGCTGCCATGAACTATGACCATAAACTATTAACTAACCAATAACTATCAACTATCTAATATTGTTCCTTTTCGTTGGGGAAATCCTGCGATTTTACGTCGGCAATGTAACCTTGTATCGCCTCGTTCATTACATCATATAAATTCGCATACTGGCGTAAAAAGCGTGGCTTAAAGCCTTTGTTCACGCCCAGCATATCATGTATCACCAGTACCTGGCCATCGCAGTAAGGGCCTGCGCCTATACCTATTATAGGTATATTCACGCTTTCGGCTACCTCGCGCGCCAGTTGGGCCGGTATTTTCTCGAGCACTATGGCAAAGCAACCCAGCTCCTGCAGTTTCAATGCATCAGTGCGTAGCTTTTGTGCTTCCTCTTCTTCCTTAGCCCTTACTGTGTAAGTGCCGAATTTATATATGGATTGTGGTGTAAGGCCCAGGTGGCCCATCACCGGTATGCCGGCTGTGAGTATACGGCTTACTGATTCGGCTATCTCTACGCCGCCTTCTATTTTAACAGCATGGGCGCCGCTCTCCTTCATAATACGGATGGCTGAATTGAGCGCCTCTTTAGAGTTGCCCTGATAGCTGCCAAACGGTAAATCTACCACCACGAGCGAACGCTTAGCCGCCCGTACTACTGATGATGCGTGATAGATCATCTGGTCAAGCGTGATAGGCAGTGTAGTTTCATGCCCGGCCATTACGTTGGATGCCGAATCGCCCACCAAAATAATGTCCATGCCTGCATCATCAACAATGGTAGCCATTGAAAAATCATACGCAGTAAGCATGGCAATCTTTTCGCCCCGGTTCTTCATTTCCTGAAGCGTGTGGGTGGTAACACGTTTAATTTGTTTGTTAACAGACATGGGCTTGTGTGTTTGGCGCAAAGGTACTATTTGTTATTTTATTTAGAGGTTTTGCGCTTTATTTGCTATGAGGCTGATAACATGTGTATTACCCAATTTGTTCGGTTGTTAAACTGGGGTTATTCCATTATTATGTAATAATTAAAAAAGCACCGCCGATGCTTTAAAAATTCGAAATTTAAGATTACCTTTGCACCGTGAAAATTGAAGTATCTTACTTCCATCTTCCTCAGGGGTTTAACGGAGCGCCGTACCAGGCAAACCGGGGTTTACAATCATTTTATTTATTTTATAATGACCAATTACACCAAATTGCCGGCTGTATTATTACTGGCTGACGGCACAGTTTTTCATGGCAAAGCAGCCGGAAAGATAGGTACTACTACCGGCGAAATTTGTTTTAACACCGGAATGACCGGCTACCAGGAAATTTTTACCGATCCTTCGTACTTCGGGCAGATCATGGTAACCACCAATGCACACATTGGTAACTATGGTATTAGCGGCGAAGAGGTAGAGTCTGATAAAATACAGATTGCCGGGTTGGTATGTAAAAATTACAACATTGCTTACAGCCGTAAACAGGCTGATGAGTCAATCCAGGATTATTTTCAGCAGCAGAACATCGTTGGTATCTCTGATATAGATACCCGCCAGCTAGTGCGCCACATTCGCGACAAGGGTGCCATGAACGCCATCATTTCTTCGGAAATACTGGATCTGGATGAGCTTAAAGCTAAATTGGCCGAAGTGCCATCAATGGACGGGCTTGAGCTTTCATCACAAGTATCTACTACTGAAACCTATACTTTTGGTAAAGAGGATGCGCCTTACCGTGTGGCCGTTCTCGACCTTGGTGTTAAAAAGAATATCCTGCGCAACTTTTCAGACAGAGAGGTTTACGCTAAAGTATATCCTGCCAAAACATCTTTTGAAGAGATGGAGAAGGATTTTGCACCTACAGGTTATTTCATCTCTAATGGTCCTGGCGACCCGGCTGCAATGCCTTATGCAGTAGATACTGTAAAAGAAATTCTTGCGGCTGATAAACCTATGTTTGGTATATGCCTTGGTCATCAATTGCTGGCCCTGGCCAATGATATTCCTACCCGTAAAATGTTTAACGGTCACCGCGGCTTAAATCACCCGGTAAAAAATATTATTAAAGACCATTGCGAGGTTACTTCACAAAATCATGGTTTTGGTGTGGTGCCTGAGGCTGTTCGCTCGTCTGACAAGGTAGAGATTACCCACGTTAACCTTAATGATCAGTCTATTGAAGGTATCCGCGTAAAAGGTAAAAAAGCCTTCTCGGTACAATACCACCCGGAGTCATCACCTGGTCCGCATGATTCGCGCTACCTGTTTGATGATTTCATTGACCTGATGAAATAATCAGTCAACCGACCAAAATACTCAAACCCTGGCTGTTTAGCCGGGGTTTTTTGTTGTGTATGGCAGGCTAATTGCTTTATGTTGAGAAACATCAAAACACTATGAAAAAGGGAGATACCGTACACTGGAACTGGGGCCGCAGCGAAGCTGAAGGAAAGATTGTAAAAAAGCACGAACATGAAGTGAGCAAAACTATAAAAGGCAGTACTGTGAAAAGAAAGGCCACTAAAGATGAGCCGGCTTTTGAGATTAAGCAAGAGAATGGCAACACCGTTCTTAAATCTGAAAGTGAACTGAAAAAAGGTGGTAAGTAAGCTCCAAGCCTTTAGGCTGAAATAAATTATCGATAAAATTAAAGCCGTTGTATACCAGCGGCTTTCTTTTTTCTGATAAAACAACTTTTTATGTTGATAAGTTTATAACCATATTTGCATCCCCAAAAAAAATTAAATAGCTTTAAATGAAATTTTTACAGCCTGACAACATGAAGCGCCTTATTGCCCTGTTCAGTAATAAGTTTTTTTTGGTTACCCTCGCCTTTGTGGTATGGATGATATTTTTTGACCGGAACGATATCTTATCCCGGTATGAATATCACCAGCAATTAGACAAACTGAAGCAGGAGCGCGACTTTTACCAAGCCGAAACGGATAAGGTGACCAAAGATTTGGATGAGCTGAACTCGAACCCTCGCCAGCTTGAAAAATTTGCCCGCGAAAAGTACCTCATGAAAAAGAACAATGAGGATGTGTACGTGGTAACCCACGAAAAGAAAGCAGAATAATTATTGTTATTACAGATGGTGAACTTTCTCTAACTCCTCTGATAAGGGAATCATGGTTGTTCATCAATATAGTGGATTAAACTGATTTTAGTCGCCTCTACCAGATGGGCGCTGTGATTGTGAGATGACAGATGTGTGTGCTGTTGACACGTCAATTAATCTGCGATACACACCCTAGCCCTTCTAAAGAGGGGAATCACGTGGGTTATCAATAAGAAACAAAGTTAGAACACATCTTATAAGTTGGCTTTCGCCTTTGCGATACACACCCCTAACCCCTCTAAAGAGGGGAACTATTGTTGTTGATCGAGTTATTAAATTAATTCGATTAAATTCCCCTCTAACAGAGGGGGCGCGACCGAGTGTGATAGGGGAGGGGTGTGTTGATTAATAATGATGCAACTTCATGAAGCAAATCACACCGACACGAGTTGAAAACTCGTGTCGCAGTATGCTTAAGTGTTAAAGTTAAGCTCATGAGCAATAGAGCATTATTATATCCCCAACACCTGTTTCAGCTTAGTGTAACCAGTTTTGCTTACCGGTATTTTGTCCCCTGATTTCAGGACGGCCAGGTGAGAGTCCTTCTCGTATGGATCTATGCGGGTTATTTCGGCAACGGCAACAATGTAGGAGCGGTGCACGCGCACAAACTGCGTAGCATCCAGCGTTTGCTCGAAAAAGCCCATTGTCTTATTTTTCAGGAAAGCACCTTCAGGAGTAATGATGCTCACGTAGTCATCATCAGCTTGAAGGTATAAAATATCGCGTACCGGGATGATCTTTACCTTGGTGCCTGTTTTCACCACAATACGCTCTTGTTGTGCGTGCGCCTGGGCTACATCGTCCAGCAGCTTTTCGGTCTTTTGTGCAGGTTTTGCCTCAGCCGCACTTAGTGCCAGGAATTTTTCTACGGCCTTGTCAAAGCGCTCTTTATTGAATGGCTTAAGCAGATAATCTACCGCATGTGCTTCAAAAGCTTTAATGGCGTACTCATCAAACGCGGTGGTGAAAATTACCGCAGGTGGGTTATCTACCAGTTCAAGCATTTCAAAGCCTGTTATTTTAGGCATTTGCACGTCCAGGAAAATGAGATCGGGTTTGTGCTGCTGAATGGCTTTTAATCCTTCAAAGCCATCGCCGCATTCCTGTATCAGTTCTATCTGGTCTTTAAAACCAAGTAAATACTCCATTACAACCATGCGGGCCAAAGGCTCGTCGTCAATTATTAAAGCGCGTTTCATACCTGCGGAACTTTTATTATGGTTGTAAATATATTATCATTTGCATGAGTTTCCATCAAATCATTACGTGCAAATAATAAATACAACCTGCGCTGCACTCCGCGCAGACCAAAACCAGTGCCATGCCGCGGCCTTGATGTTTGCGGGTCAAACGGGTTTTGTACAATGAGTACCAGGTAGTTGTTCTCCACTTCGGCGCCAATGCTTATGGTTACTTCGCCAGTGGTATCGTACAAACCAAACTTAATGGCATTTTCCACAATAGGCTGCAAAAGCATTGCCGGCATAATGGCTTCACCGCAATTTTTGTCGCAGGCTATCTCGGTTTGCAGGCGGTGACCAAAACGTACCTTTTCAATTTCGAGGTAAAGGTTAAGGTGCTGCAGTTCCTCGTTAAGCGTTATCTTTTGCTGATCATCTTTACGGAGTGTGCCGCGTAAAAAGTCAGACAACTGGTGTATCATCTTTCGCGCCAGATCAGGCTTAAAACCAATAAGCGCGTTAATAGAGTTTAGGCTGTTGAATAAGAAATGCGGCTGTAACTGTTGGCGCAGGTTATACAACTCCGCCTCGCGGGCAAGGCGTTCGGCTTCGGCACGACGCCGTTCAGCCTCTTTCTGGTCAAGCTGTGAAAACCATATGGCACTTAACATCGCCATCCAGCCTATCGCCAAAAAGTTAGTAAACAGCCTTATGATAAATGACTGCTGCAAAAAGTTTACGTACACCTCACCGGGCTTTAGCAGCGGGAACAAATATCTTACCCCCGCAGCACAAATACCGGCAAGCGCTACGCACCAAATAAAAAGGTTGATGTAACTGCCACGGCCGGGCTGATAGTAGCGCAGGTTATTGCTGATAAGCCAGCAGGCCCCAGCAAGTAATATGGCACTGGCTGCCCCGTCCACTGCCGCCATATACCAGTCAAAGCCAATGCTGTGCACTACATAGGTTTGCAGGCCGGCCCAGGCCAGGCCACAAACGGCTACAGCCAGGTATAAACGTGAAAGTACGGTTTTAGGGATAGCCAAAGCAGTGCTCTTTTATTAATTGTTAATACTTAATAATGCCGACCGGTGATGCGCCCAGGCAATGTACAAATCGGCATCAGGAGCCTCATGTATCTGGTAATGCAGCTCTGTGCCGTCGGCCAATTGGTTGATGAGGTTTACCTCTGTAACATCTACAAACTCCCAGCGTACGGTTTGCTTCTGTGCCTCTTTAAAGCTGTCCTGTATGCCCAGGCCTATACTTGTAGCTTTATCGAACGCCGATTTTTCGTCATCCGCCTGCACAAGGCGTAATTGCTCATCAAACTGTGCGGGGTGGTTACCATCGCCGCTCAATATTCTAAAAATCAATTTGGTTACGTACCAGTTCATAACTGTTGTTTTTAGGTTTTAATGTTTTACTTAAAAGCTGCGTATATCAATACCGGCAAATATGCTGGTGCCTTTAATTACCAGCACTTTGTCGTTATTTACAGTGGTTACATGGCGCATGCGCTTATCATCAACCCCTGCAAAAATGGAAGCCATATCGGTAATTACATGCCAATGCGGAGGGATGATCATTTTGGTAGCGCCAAATACCTGTGTTACTTCAATTATCACTACACCATGTATATCAGCCTTGGTAAAGTCTATTTCGGTACCGCCGAATATGTTTACCACATCACCACCTCTGAAATCTTTTGAAAGGATGATTTTATCAACCCCGCCAAAAAGGGCAGTAGAGTTTAAATAGTCATCGGTGTAAGGTCTTTTACCAGTACCGGTATACGGCGGAGGCATAGTGCCGTCTGCTTTAGGGGCAGCAATAGGTTCTTCGTCAGTTTTAACGGTATAGTCAACAACCAGGTCAGCAGGTGGAACATTCCCAAAATCAACTTTTTGTTTTACACCGCCTTCTTCAAACTGCCGCCATTTGGCATCGTCTGGCTTATTGTTACGGCGAAGGATAATCCATATACCGAAGACGATGAACATAACCGGCCATATCACACCATCCGAGTCAATTTTGTAATAATCAAAAGCGTTGTCTGCCAAAAAGGCTACGCCTATTACCACCAATATGAACCATACCGGCTTATTGAAATTACTTTTAGCGCCCATGTATAAACCCGAGAAGATCAGGATCCATGGCCAGCTTGTCACCCAACCGGGCAAAAACCACATGTTTAGCTGCTGTACCAACAATATGCATCCCAGCACGAGCAGGATGGCCCCTGCAATGGTTTTGCCACTGCGGGATTGTTTTTTATAATTTATATCGTTGTTCATTTTGTGTCTTAATTAGAGATATTTCGATGATATAAAACTACTACAACATTGCAGTTATGCCAACACTAAACTGGCAGCATCACATAACAAGTCGGTAAACTGTGGTATTTTGGCGGTGAAACATTTTTTAAACTAAAAACGGCCCGCACTGCCGGTAAATGGCATGCGAACCGTTAGTGTATTATTGCTTCCGAAGTAATTAGAAATCATTATACAAATTGCGGAAGCTGCTGCGTAAGCCTACCGTTAAAACAGTGGTATTGTTGTTGCCCAGGCTGCTTTGCTGGCGGCGGTAAATAGCGCCTAATTCCAGCTTTAAATTATAGTTTGGGTTGATGATGTAGCCCACGGTACCTTCGGCAAAATGCAGGCTTGTGTTTATTCCCTGGGTGGTTGATTTACCCGGGATGATATCGCCGTTAAATACTTTGTTGATGTCCTTGCCATAATTAGAGCCGTCGGCATCTACGCCGTACTTAGCGTAAATCAGTTTTCCTTGTAAATCAAAGCGGCCTAAAGAATAGTTAGCGATACCCACTACCTCGCGGAAGTTTGCCCCGAACGGATGAGCCAATGGCTCGCCGTAAGTGCTGTAGCTGCTTAATCGCTCTGCTCCAATGTAAGTGTATGGCTGTGCTGTGTTATATTCTGCGAGGTAATTTAAGCCGGTTACTCCAAACAGATCGGCACCACGTACGCCGGCTTGCCAGCCCGTTGTATTAATTGCTTTGCCCTCGTTGCCTTTCACCTTGTCCAACACAACTTGTGCATAAACTGCATGCTTGTTCAGGAACTTGTACTTGCCGTTGAAACCTGCAATGCTGTTGCCAGGCTGGTCATCAGGACCGAGGGAGGACGAGAAAAATATAGGGTTGATGTAATTTACATCAAAACCACGGCGGTCGCCATTGTTGTTGGCTGCCGGAGCAACGTAGGCGTTAAAGAAGCCTATAGACGCTCGGCTATTAATATTCCAGTCTATGTAGTGGAAAGCAGCCGTTTTACGGCGGTTGTTTCCATAGCTATCGAACTTTTCTGCGCGGAAATCCTGCATATCTGCCCACATAGCCATGTACTGTACCGGACCTATTTTGGCAGTGATTTTGAAGAACGGATATGTAGCTGCAAAATCTGACAGCAGGAGGGAGCGGTAACCATCGCCTATAAAATTCTTATCCTGACCGAGGGTAAGGTTAAGCCACTGCACAGGAGTGTATGATATGAGCGCTGTAACGTATGACCAATCCTTTGTACGTTCGCGGCCGAATTTACGATCATACGCCTGCCCCGAAACCATATCTATTCGGTTTACATAAGTGTCGTAATAATCGGCGAACCGGGCCTGATTTTCAAAACCGCTGGTATAAAATGAAAATTTTGTACCAATGGTACCTCCGGCCTGGAAGCCGCGTGTATTAAGCCAGGTGTTTTGGTCGTGAGAAACGTCCCTCCCTATCGTTAAATCGGGTAGGTAGTCGGCGTAAAAAGTGTACTCTTTGCGGCGAATATCAATGAGATGTTCTAAAAGCAGCTTGCGGTATCCCCAGTCTTTTCGGCTGGTATCCGAGTTAAGCATCATCAGCGATTGGTACCGGCTGGTAAGTGCGCTGTCAATTAAAAATGGTTTTGATGCAGTATGCGCATTGTTACCGGTATCATATACATCGGCATTGAATTTTTGATATAGTTGATATTGATATGGTAGCGGAACGGATTGCGAATGGGCGGCGGTAGCAAACAGCATAGTGCCTGCTGCCGAGAGCACCAGTTTAAGGCGGTTGAATGCGCGGTTACTTTGCATGTAAGGTAAAATATGGTCACAAGATAGAAAATTAGTAACCAATTTTGGCATTATTTGTTCAGCTGCGCCCATACTAAACAAAACGGCCCGGCAAATGTCTGCCGGGCCGTTCTAAGTTAATATTCGCTAAGTTTTTAGTGCATTACCGGGTTATCGCCTTTACGCAAGGTGCCGTTAATGAACAGTTTAGGGTCCACCTTTTTAGGATCGCCCTGGTACACCCAAACAATGTTGCTGATGTATTTACGGAAGGCGTTGTTCACATCCTGTACCGATAGTTTTTTGATGTCGTCCATCATCGTAAGTGAGCGTTTCCAGTTTTTGTGCAGCACTTCATTAGCCACAATTGATGAAGCCTGGGCGTTATTGGTTTCGTTTTTATAATAAAAACCGGTAAGGTAAGTAACTTTCATGTTAGCTACCTCGTCTGGCTTAAAGCCTTCAGTTTTTATTTTGTCAACCAGTTTGTCAAACACAGCAATGTATTTGTCTGGCTGAGTGGTTGATACTGAAAAACGTGCTGTTGAAGTTGTACCGCTGCTGAACCATGACTGTGGCGCATAAGACAGGCCGTTGTTGGTACGCACATCAAGGAAGTGACGGTTAGCAAAAATACGCATGCCTACCGCGAAAGCATCAAAATCCTTTTCGCCTGGCAGCGGGCCGCTGGCAACACCCTCTACATAGTTGGTAGCCAAGTCGCGCTTCTCTGCATTAAAGCTGTTTTTATAAAGACGGAAAGAGTCGGTTTTAAGCTGGAATGGAGTACCTTGTTTTACACCAGACAGCATAGCCTTAACGTTGCTTTCGATGGTGTTTTTATCAAGGTTACCAACCACCACTATCAGTAAGTGTGATTTAGTGAAAACTGATTGATAATAAGCCTTAGTTTCCTGAGGGGTAAGTTTGGTTAATACCGGTACGCTGCCTGATGGGTCTTTAGCATAGTTACGTTTGCCAAAAGCAATGCTGTCTGCAAGTTTATCAATAGCGGCGTCTGGCTGTGATTGCTCAGATTTAAGGTTTGAAATAGCTACTTTTTTGATACGGGCAAACTCGGTTGCATCAAACTTAGGCTGCGTAAGCGCTTCTACGTACAGCGGCCATACGGTGTCAAAATCGCCTTTAATGCAATTCATGCGTACTACTGCATAGTTTTTAGTGGCGTAGCCATATACCTGTGCACTTACTTTATCCAGCTCGTTCTTAAAGCTGTTTTTATCGTGCTTATCGGTACCGCATTCTGTAAGCGCAGTCATTGCTAATGACTCTATACCAATTTTGTTGTCAAGATAGTTTTGTACACCGCCTTTAATAACGGTTTGTATTTCAACAATATCATTTTGGGTTGGCTGCACAATTACCTTCACGCCGCTCACCGTCATTTCATAAGCATCGTTTTGTGCCGAGGCCTTTTGAGTATATATTGCTGCCGAGGCAACAAGTAAAGCAAATATGTATTTCTTCATCGTAATAAAATTTAAGGTTATTTAGCCACGAAAAATGATGGAACGTTGTACTGTTTGCTCACCTCTGGCAATAAAATTATACCGGCCACCTTCGGTTTGTTGATGATGTATTTATCCACGTAATTTTTAATATCCTGGCGTGATATCTTTTGATAATTGCTGTCCAGGTCGGTAAAATAATCAAGCGAGGTGCTGCACCACTGGTAGCTAAGCTGGCTGGCCAATGATGATGGTTTTTCCTTACGGCGCAAGCTGTTACGCAACAAAATAGCCTTTGCATCTGCCAGTTGCTCGTCGGTAAAATAATCCGGCTTATCCCACATGGCTATCTGTTTCATCAACTCTTCGTGGCACTCCTTAATTTTTTCCGGGCCGGTTGGTACTACAAAAACCTCTATCGGACCAACATATTTGTTAGTGCTGTAGCTTACGTCAGCAGATGATGCAAGACCTTTATCAACAAGTGCTTGCTGCAGTTTTGATGAGTTGAGGCCAACAATGGTTGAGAATACGTCGGCAGCTATGGTTGATGCTGAATCGGTAGAGTAAGAAGGGCCTTGCCAGGTGTACATCATATAAGGTGTTTTGGCAATGGTTGACTCTTTTACAAAAAACTCATCCTTAGTGAGCGGCTTAAATGCCGGTATAGGGTATTTTTCGTGTGGGTTGAAACCGCTTGATGCCCAGTCGCCAAATATTTTTTCAGTAAGTGCAAACGCATTATCGTGCTTTACGTCGCCGCAAATGGTAAGCAAGCTGTTATTTGGAAAGTAGTACTTATTTTTGATGATCATCATTTTTTCAGGAGTAGCTGTATTGATGATTTCGTGGTCGCCGATAGGGTTTTTGCGTGTAAGCAAATCGCCCCACAAATGTTTACCTGCCTCGTACCATAGCTGGAAGCCCGGGCTGCTCTCGGCACGCTGGAACTCCCCGTCAACTACAGGGCGTTCTTTTTTCATGTCCTCTTCACGGTATATTGGGAAACGGATAGCAGCATTCATAAACTTTAAACCTGCTGAAAGGCTGTCGCGGTCAAAGGTGAAAAAGTAGTTTACCCTTTCTACATCAGTAGTACCGTTCCAGATGGCGCCCAATTCCTGGGTGCGTTTCAAAAACTTTTCCTGATCAGGGTAATCTTTGTTTGCCTTGAAAAACATGTGCTCAAACAAATGCGAAAGGCCGCTGTACTCGGGGCCCTCGGTGTAAGCGCCATTTTTTACAGCAATCTCAATGGTAGCCAGAGGCACCTTGCTGTTTTCAATTACAACTACTTCTAAGCCATTAGGAAGCTTTTTCCAGAAGTAGCCTTCGGGCAGGCGCGGCTGCGCTACAGTGTAAAGGGATGCAAAGGCCCCTATAACACTTAACGATAGATGTTTAATAAATCTTGAGGTCATAAAAACGAACGTTGGTTTAATCGTATTATAAATATATAGTATTAATTTAAATGAAACGGGGTATTTAACAATTTCGACAAGGCACACCTCCGGCATGCAGCGATATTTATAAGACGCAAGCCCCCAAAATTAGTTACAGTAAATACGGCTTTAATGCATAAAAAAAGCCGATTATACTACTATAACCGGCTTTAGCATTTATTTAGAGGGTTGATTTTACTTCTTTAAGAATTTGAAGTTTTTGCCAATGAAACGGGCATTCTCGCCAAGCTCTTCTTCAATGCGCAGCAATTGGTTGTATTTTGCAATCCTGTCTGAACGTGAAGCTGAACCGGTTTTGATTTGACCGCAGTTAAGGGCAACGGCAAGGTCGGCGATGGTAGCATCTTCAGTTTCGCCAGAACGGTGGCTCATTACAGAAGTGTAACCGTTAGTTTGCGCTAATGATACCGCGTTGATAGTTTCGGTTAATGAACCAATCTGGTTAACTTTTACCAGGATAGAGTTGGCAGTATCTTTATCAATACCTTCCTGCAGGCGTTTTACGTTAGTAACAAACAAGTCGTCACCTACTAATTGTACATGGTCGCCTACACGGTCGGTCAAAATTTTCCAGCCTTCCCAGTCATCCTCAGCCATACCATCCTCTATAGAAACGATTGGGTATTTCTCAGTTAACGAAGCCAGGTATTCAGCTTGCTCAGCGCTGGTACGGATAGCACCTTTTTCGCCTTCAAACTTAGTGTAATCGTATTTGCCGTCTTTGTAAAATTCAGATGCAGCGCAGTCAAACGCCAGGTAAATTTGCTCACCTGCTTTGTAGCCTGCTTTCTCAATAGCGCTGATGATGGTTTCAACAGCATCTTCAGTGCCATCAAAAGTTGGTGCAAAACCACCTTCGTCGCCAACGGCAGTTGAAAGGCCACGGTCATGCAAAATCTTTTTAAGGTTGTGGAATACCTCGGTACCCCAACGTAAAGCTTCAGAGAATGAAGATGCGCCGATAGGCATGATCATAAATTCCTGGAAAGCGATAGGCGCATCAGAGTGTGAACCACCGTTAACGATGTTCATCATCGGGATAGGCAGGGTATTAGCATTAACACCACCTACATAACGATAAAGCGGCTGGCGGCTTTCCTGTGCAGCGGCTTTAGCAACTGCCAATGATACACCAAGGATGGCATTGGCACCCAGGTTACCTTTGTTTTCAGAACCGTCAAGCTTTATCATGATGCTGTCAATAGTGTTTTGCTCAAACACATCAAGACCTTTAAGCGCAGGAGCAATTTTTTCGTTTACGTTTGCTACTGCTTTTAAAACACCTTTACCTAAATATACCGATTTGTCGCCGTCTCTTAGCTCAACTGCCTCGTGAACACCGGTTGAAGCACCAGATGGAACCGCAGCGCGACCAAGCGCTCCGTTCTCAGTTAATACATCTACTTCAACAGTAGGGTTACCGCGCGAGTCAAGTATCTGGCGGGCATGAACATCAATTATTAAACTCATAGTTGTCTGTCAGCGATTTTTATAAATAATAACTTTTTAACCGCGCTAAGTTAAAGCTAATTAGATAAAACACAATCAGAAATTGCATTTATCACAATTATTTAATCATGTATGGATGGAATATATTCCTTTGGCTTAGTGTTTTTACGGTTAATGCGGTACTGTACGTTAATAGCCAGGTTGTTTTTGGCACCGGCAGTTGTAAGGCTGTAATTATACTGGTTCATCCACCCGGCCTGTATGTTCAGTGCTTTAGTGAACTGATACCCTAAGGCAAGCGAAAAACGGTTGCGCTCAAAATGCGGCGCCCTGTTGTTCAGAAATATTTCGTCGAACACGGCAACATACCATGTTTTCGGGTCAATTTTACGATGATTAAGCGGGATGGCCAGGTTAAGCCTGTAACGGAAACGGTTGCGGTAACCTGTCTCGAAAAAGCGTTGCTCTATACGGTAACGGTGCTCGATCTTGATACGGTCCAGAAACTGATTTACAACCATTTGCTCCCATAACCGCGTTTCGAGGGCTGTTGGTGGCTCATCTAAATGCTGGTAATCGTAAGTTACGTAGCGGCCCGTACCAATAAGTGCAGTGTAGTTTTTTGCAATGTCGTAACTGATGCCGCCCTTTACTTCGTAATAAAAGGCTTCATCAAATAACGTGTTGGTGCGCGTTTGCAGCTCTACGTATCCGCCCCAGCGATGGGCGCTGTCACCGGGTAATACAACGGTTACTATTCCCCATGTACCCGTTTTGTTGTTTTGTGCTTTAACATGGAGTGAACAAAATGTAAACGCCAGTATTAACAGAAAGCTAAGTGCGGTATTTTTTAACATCAGATTAACAATTCAGTGCAAATGTATTTCCTGAATGTTACCTAAATGTTAATCAAGAATTCGCTAATATTATATTAATGTTAATTCTTATTCCCACTTAAATGTTTTAACTGCCACAGTGTAAATAACAATACCCCATACCACCAGTATCAATATCTGTTGACTTACGTCAAAAAGGCCTGCGCCTTCAAATGCTACCTTGCGCAGCGCATCATTTAAATAAGTTAGTGGCAAAATGCGGCTTATTGGCTGTAACCATGACGGAAAAGCATCAATGGAAAAGAACGTACCCGACAAAAGGAATTGAGGCAATGTGATAATATTGGCGATAGGAGGTACCGAGCTTTCAGTTTTTGCAATGCCTGACACAGCAAAGCCGAAGCCCATAAATACTATGAGGCCGAGTGTGGCTAATATGAGCATGTTAACCACCGTGATAAACCCATGTATGAGCGTAAAGCCGAAGGCGAAGTGGCCTACCAATATAATGAACAGTGCGCCTATCAACGCAAAGGTGATACGCGCAATAGCTTCGCCCAGCACAATGCTTGCCCGTTTTACAGGGGTGGCAAAAAAGCGCTTAATGACAAGCGTTATCCGTAAACTTAAAAATACAAAGGCGGTACCAAATACGCCTGTGCTTAACAAAGAAAAACCTAACTGGCCAGGTAAAATAAAGTCGATGGTTTTGTATTCGCGGCCATGCAGGGTACTTTCACGTACCTCTACAAGCTGGGGCAGGTCATTTTGTACAACGTCACCTTTTTGTTTGATTCCTAATGAGTCGGCCGTTTGCGGTATTTTTTTGATGATCTGAGTTTGTAAAGATAATTCAACCTCATTTTTTATGTTGGTAATGATAGATTTAACGATGGGCCCTTTTGCCGAAGACGATGTATACTCCATATTAACAACAAAGGCGGGCTTGACTGGTAATGCTGACAGAGGCGGAGTTATTATCCAGCCGTTATTGCTTTTTTTAATATTCAATACGGCATCTAAGCTGCCTTTGGATAAATTTTTATTGAGTGCTTGCTTATCAAGCCCGCGGTGAAGCCTGATAACAGGTACTGTTTCAAGTGCTTTAAAAATCGGATTCAACGTATCGCAATCCGGTGCCACGCCTACATCTACGGTGATGCCTCCACCGCCAATAAAACCAAATACCAATATAAATATCAGCGGAAACGCCAGGCTAAATACAACCGATGACGGGCTGCGAAGAATTGATTTTAAACTTGCTTTTGCGATAGCAAGCGTAGCACGTGTATTACTATAATTGGCCATATCTTTTAGTCCGGATGTCGGGAAGACCGAAAGTCCGGAAGTTGATTAAATTCTTATATTTATTAAACCCAGGTTTTTAGTCGGGAAGCTGATAAGATCTTGCTTTCGGACTTTCTGTCTCGCCAGCTTTCAGACCACAGCCTATCCTCTCCATTCTTTGCCAGTCAGGTTGATGAAGACATCTTCCAGCGTGGCAGGCTTTACTTCTTTTTTGCGCTCAAAACCTGATGCTACTAGGTTGTCAATAAATTTATCAGGCGTATCAATACCTACAATTTTACCGCCATCAACAAAAGCTACCCTGTCGCACAACACTTCGGCTTCGTCCATGTAGTGAGTGGTTATTACCACAGTGGTGCCGCCTTTACGTATCTCCAAGATCAAATCCCAGAGGTTACGGCGTGCCTGCGGGTCAAGCCCGGTTGTAGGTTCGTCAAGGAAAATAACCCGTGGATTATTGATCAGCGTAGTAGCAATGGAAAAACGTTGTTTTTGTCCGCCAGAAAGCTGTTTGTATTTAGCCTTAGCCTTATCGGTAAGCGCTACCTTTTCTAACATCTCCTGCGGCGTTTTGCTTATGCCGTAAAGACCAGAAAACAGGTCTATCAATTCAGAAAGATTAAGATTTGGATAATAGCCGGCGGCTTGCAATTGAACGCCTATACGCTGTTTAATGGCATTTGGATCAGTATCTACTGAAAAGCCATCAACAATAATTTCGCCCGATGTTTTATCGCGAAGCGTTTCAATCATTTCGAGCGTAGTGGTTTTGCCGGCACCATTAGGACCAAGCAAACCGAATATTTCGCCCTCATAAACATCAAAGCTGATGTTGCGCACGGCTTCAAAATCACCATAGTTTTTAACCAGATTTTTAACACTGATTATAGGCTGTTTATCCATGTTGTAAAGTTGGTATTCCTTATTCAAAATACCATGAATTTTCGGCTTGTTTACAAATTTTTTACAGCACAGATGGTGAGTAGTAAAAAGTGAGTGGTGAATGGTAAGAATATCTGGCTTTTCTCCGTTCTAACTCTCCTAAATCCTCTCCAAAGGAGAGGATTTTATTTTTAGTGAGTGGTTATAGTGGCTGGTGATTAACGGGGGGTGATCTCCCCTAAATCCTCCCCAAAAGGGAGAGGACTTTATTTATTTGAGTGGTGAATAGTGACGACTTCTGGCTTTTCCCCGCTCGACCTCACCTAAAGCCTCTCCAAGGGAGAGGACTTTATTTATTAGCACCTTGTAAAATGCAGCATTCGTCATTGCGAACGAAGTGAAGCAATCCTTTACAATTTGGTTGCTCACAGCTTTCTCCGTTATCCTTTCGCCTTTTGGCTTCCACCTTTAATTCTTAGGTTTTGGTGATCCGCCGCCCATGCCGCTTTTGCCGCCGCGACCGCGTTTATGGTTTTGTTTGCGTTTGGCGCGCTGCTTTTCTGACGACGATGGAGCCGGCTTTTGTCCGTGCGGTTTGTTTTTAAGTTCTTTAAGTATGCGTTCCTGATTGCTCAGTGGTTGCATAGGATAGGGGTGAGCATCGTTTACAGGAATGGTTTGCCCGGTTATTTTCTGTATATCCTTAATGTAATCCTTTTCCTCGTCATCACAAAATGAAAGGGCTATGCCATTAGCGCCGGCGCGACCTGTACGGCCTATGCGGTGCACGTAGGTTTCGGGTATGTTAGGTATTTCGTAATTGATAACGTGAGTAAGCTCGTCAATATCAATACCGCGGGCGGCGATATCGGTAGCAACTAACACGCGTGTGGTACGTGCTTTAAAATTGGTAAGCGCGCGCTGCCTTGCATTTTGCGATTTGTTGCCGTGTATGGCTTCGGCTGTGATGCCGGCCCTGCTTAAGTCCTTCACTACTTTGTCAGCACCATGCTTGGTACGCGTAAAAACTAATGCGGTTTCGATGCTTTTGTCTTTTAACACAAAGTTAAGCAGCGCTTTCTTATCGCTTTTTGATACGTAAAATAGTTCCTGCTGTATGGTTTCAGCGGTAGATGATACCGGTGTCACCTCAACCTTTACCGGCTTATTCAAAATACTGTCTGCCAGGGCCTGAATTTCTTTAGGCATAGTTGCCGAGAAAAATAAGGTTTGCCTTTTAGCCGGCACTTTGGCAATAATACGCTTAACATCATGCACAAAACCCATATCCAGCATGCGGTCAGCCTCATCAAGTACCAAAATTTGTATATGGTTAAGATGGATAAAGCCTTGATTTACCAAATCGAGCAGGCGACCCGGCGTAGCTACTAAAATATCAACACCTTTACGAAGCGCGTCAGTCTGTGGGTTTTGCGACACACCGCCAAAAATCACCAAATGTTTAAGCCCGGTATGGCGGCCATAAGCCTGCATACTTTCGCCAATTTGTATGGCCAGTTCGCGTGTCGGCGTTAAAATTAGCGCCTTAATGGTTTTCTGTTCGCGGTGCTGCTGGCGGCCATTGTATAACAGCTGTAGGGTTGGTATAGAAAAGGCAGCGGTTTTACCGGTACCGGTTTGTGCGCAGCCTAATAAGTCCTTTTGTTGCAGAATTGGCGGAATAGCCTGCTCCTGTATAGGTGTTGGCTGGGTATATCCCTCTGTTTTTAAAGCCTTGAGGATGGGCTCTATTAAGTTAAGTTCCTGAAATTGCATGTTTTTTTTATTGTATCGCTCCAACGCCAAAGCTTGTTTATTTTATTGATGGCGTTTAGTTATTGCGGCGATAAACCGGCAGGTGAGCAAATATTGTTACCGCAAAGATACAATTAATTAATGACAGCTTTATTTGAACTTTAGCACCACGGTTTTCCCCGAAATGCTCTCTAATAATGGTTTAAAGATCAGTTGCGCATTAGTGCGCGCCTTGCTGGTTATATCCATCTTACGGCTTTCGGTGAGTATTTGCTTTTCGGCTATTTTATATACATCCTCCACCATTTCTTTGGCGTTTGCCGGGAACCATGCGCCCGTAATATCGTATACCCTTGATTGCTGGTGATTAAGCTTGGCATAGCAGATCTCGGGTTGAGGAAGAGTAACAATTACTGTATCCGTTTTTTGCAGTACATCTTTGTCCGTCACCTTTGTCAGGTCGATACAGGCGGTAACTTCGCCCACCGCCAGGAAGAGTACCTTTTCATCAGGTAGGAGGGTATGGGTCTTTTTACGCTCCACAATATCCTTCAGCTCATATTTCACCAGTTCCAGCTTGCCCATGCTGGTGATTTTATGCACTATGACCACCTGACTAACCTCCGTACGCGTACTGGCAAACTCTTTTTTGATGTAAAAGAACAGGAATATTAAAAACCCGATGATAACAACGGAGATAATAAGACTGATTGATATGCGGCGGCTTGCTGATGACATATTGTATTAACAATGCTCATGGTTAGCAGTTTGACGTTCCTCCTAAAAACAAACGGCCTGCCTCTTTGAGAGACAGACCGTTTGCCTGTTTTAAAAATGATTGCTTACGCGTAAGTAACGTTAAGAGTAATTGGTACGCTAAGAGCTTTTGAAATGATACAGTTAGCTTTTGCACCTTCAGCCACTTGTTTAAAGTGGTCCTCAGTTACACCGTCAATTGCTGATGCTTTAAGCTCCAGGTGGATGCCGGTTACGGCAAGGTTAGCCATATCAAGGTCAAGGATAGCTTCGGTGCTCAGATCGCCAGCGGTAATGCCCGACTGGGTAAGGGCAGCGCTAACAGCCATAGTAAAGCAACCCGCGTGCGCAGCAGCTAACAACTCCTCAGGGTTGGTACCCACACCTTCCTCAAAACGTGTTTTGAATGAGTATTGTGTTTGATTAAGGGTTGTGCTCTGAGTGCTTAACTCGCCTTTACCTTCTTTTAAATTTCCGGCCCAATGGGCTTTCGCTGTACGTTTCATAGTGAGTTTAAATTGTGTTTGTTGTAAAGTTATATATTTTAGTGAATAGTCCATAGACTATAGTCGATAGTCAATAGTTCATAGTATTTAAACCGTTAGCCATTGACCATTGACTGTGGTCCATCGACTAACAATTAATGCCACTTAGCGCGTTCGTATTGTTTTGGCCACTCTATTGGCTGTCCCAATTCATGTGCTGCCCGCAAAGGGAAATGTGGGTCGCGTAATAGCTCGCGGGCAATCAGCACCAGGTCGGCCTGGCCGTTTGCAATAATATTATTAGCTTGTTGTGGCTCGGTTATCATGCCCACAGCACCAGTAAGTATGCCTGTTTCCGCTTTTATGGCTTCGGCAAATTCTACCTGATAGCCTGGTCCAACCGGTATTTTAGCAACCGGAACATTACCACCTGTGGAAGTATCAATCAGATCAACACCGGCTGATTTTAAATAGCCTGCAAGTTTAACCGAATCTTCTTTGGTCCAGCCGCCTTCGGTCCAGTCGGTAGCAGATATGCGCACAAACAGTGGCAGGTCTTCCGGCCATACGCTTTTTACTTCTGCAACCACTTCCAGCAGCAGGCGAATGCGGTTTTCAAAACTGCCGCCATACTCGTCAGTACGTTTGTTACTTAACGGTGAGTAGAATTGGTGCAGCAAATAGCCATGTGCACCATGTATTTCGGCTACTTTGAAACCGGCCGCTAACGCTCTTTTTGCAGCAGCTTTAAAATCCGCTTTTACTTTTTCGATGCCGGCTTTATCCAATTCAACCGGGAGCTCTGTACCTTCTGCAAAAGAAACGGCACTTGGCGCTACGCGCTGCCAGCCATTCTGCTCGTCAGAATTAATGAGTTTGCCACCATCCCAAGGGCGGTGATGGCTTGCTTTGCGACCGGCATGTGCCAATTGGATACCGGCGACCGAGCCATGTTGATGTATAAAATCGGTTATTTCTTTCAGTTTTTCAATGTGCGCGTCGTCATATATACCAAGGTCGGCATAAGTGATGCGACCCTCCGGCGATACTGCCGTTGCTTCGGTTATAATTAAACCAGAACCGCCGGTTGCCATAGCGCCGAGGTGTACAAGGTGCCAGTTGTTGGCAAAGCCGTCGGTGGCAGAATATTCGCACATAGGCGAAACAGTGATGCGGTTACGGAGTGTAACTCCTTTTATAGTTAATGGTGAAAATAATGTGCTCATTTTATGTGATGCTCTTGTTGATGAACAAAGATGGTACATCAATGTTGGGCAATAATCAAAGCAATGTAAAATGCCCTGCTTATGGCATTGGCATGAGAAATCAGGAAGTTTCTAACAATTCTACCTCTGCAACGGGGCTGAAGAGATAAACGCGGCGTGTGCTTATTTCAACGCACTTGTAGCGCTTACGCAATTTTTCCTCCTTGCGAAACACCCTTCCATCTTTAAGTTTGAACAAGGATTTGATAGGAATCTTTTCCACCACATGTATATCTGCTTTTGGCGCGTCGTAGCTACGCAGGGACCGGTACAGATCGAGGTCGGAGCAACTGGATGCAGCTGGATTATCGAGGTAGCGCGTAATGGCGCTTTTAACATCGGCAGGGAATACAGCCTTGTCAAAAAAAGGCTGCATCATGCGCTTAAAATTGGCTTTCCACTCGTTGCCGTGTGGCTTTGCCTTATGCTTGTGCTCGTTCCACGTATGAAGGTGGGCAAACTCGTGCACCGTGGTAACCAGGAAAGCGTACGGGTTGAGGTTATAGTTTACGGATATGCGGTGCCCTTTACCACCGTAAGGTGGGCGGTAATCGCCAAATTTGCTGTTGCGGCTGCGCGATATCTTAAATTCACACTGAAAATAATCTATCCATTTGCCAACAAGCGGTGCAGCCTCGGGAGGCATATAGCGTGCAAGTACCTGTACTTTATCCAATCCTTATCCTTCTTACCCAAATATAATCTTTATCGACAAAATGTTGTATTAGCTTTCTGCTATAAAACACTCACACCTGCACCCCTCTTAGAGAGGTAATCCACATCCGATTATTAATAAAACTTAAAAGAGAAATTCCGTTTTCTTATACTGCAGGCTCTATCCAGTTACCGTCGTCTTTTATGATGCCAATCAGTTCATCAAGGGCGTTATCGGCATGTACGTTCTTTTTTACCACTTCTTTACCGCGATAAAGTGTAATGCGATCCGTGCCTGAGCCTACATAGCCGTAATCGGCGTCGGCCATTTCTCCCGGACCGTTAACGATGCAGCCCATAATGCCAATCTTAAGTCCTTTAAGGTGACTTGTACGGCTGCGTATCATCTGCGTTGTGATCATGAGGTCGAACAGTGTACGGCCACAGCTTGGGCACGATATATATTCAGTTTTTGATATACGCGAGCGTGTTGCCTGTAATATGCCAAATGCTGTGGAGGTAATTGCACCGGCAGGTATGCCAGGCGCGTCAATCCATACACCATCGCCAAAACCATCAACCAGCAAGGCTCCCATGTCGGTTGCAGAATAGAGTTGCAGTAAAGTGAGTCCATGGTCCATAGCCGATAGACCATGGTTATCTGTCGAACTTCTAACTGATCCATGGTCTATGGCCAATTGACTATCGTCTATTGAATCATACTTCCTCTTTATAATCACCGGTACATTAATACCCCATTCCTGCAGTTTAAAGAAGAACATACGCTGATCGGCCATGCCGTGCACTGCTGTAGTTTCAAGCACAAGCACCACTGATGCGTCCTCTGCTATGGTTTTAAGCGCGGGACTATCCAGGTTGGCAGTGCTTACCCGTACCAGATTAAGCGGCGATGAATGATCGGCAGCCGGAGCGGTAAACTCCTCCAGTGTGAATACCGGGTGGCAAAGCGTTTTATTGGTAAGCTTAAGCCATGTGTTGTAGTTGTATAGTTGTTTAAGGTTGCCGGGCAGGTTAAATGATGGCAGTTCGTCGGCGAAGTACACAAAATCAACCGACTGCTCGGCCATGTTATATTTATCAAGAATGGGCTGATAGAGGTAACCAGCATCATTTAGTATAGCCGGATCTTTTAAATTGGCCTTACTTAAATCAATTACCACTCGTGGCACCATGTGTCCCCCGATAAAGGCGTTGGCCTCGCGCGTTTCGCGGCGTTTGTATTGGTATGGATTGTAACTGTCAGAAAGGTTAAAGGTTAAAGCCGAACGGTCACCTTTTTTCTGTAACCCTTTACCTTTTGCCCTTTCTGTATATCTCTTCACTAATGCTATGGCTACCGGGGCCTCGGCTTCGGGTTCTTCGGTAAGGGATACACGCACGGTATCGCCAAGGCCGTCTTCCAGCAAAGTACCTATACCAACAGCAGATTTAATGCGGCCGTCTTCGCCGTCGCCGGCTTCGGTTACGCCCAAATGGAGTGGATAGTTCATGCCCTCAGCCACCATGGTTTGTACCAGTAAGCGGTAAGCCTGTACCATTACCTGCGGGTTGCTCGATTTCATGGATACCACCAACTGGTGATAATTCAGCATCTCGCAGATGCGTATAAATTCCATAGCCGACTCCACCATGCCTTCCGGCGTGTCGCCATAGCGGCTCATGATACGGTCAGAAAGGGATCCGTGATTAGTGCCTATACGCATGGCGGTACCATACTCTTTGCAAACGCTTACCAGCGGTGCAAATTTTTGGTAGATGCGTTCAAGCTCGCCCTGATACTCGGCATCGGTATAATCAATCTGGTCAAATCGCTTTTTATCGGCATAGTTGCCAGGGTTTACACGCACCTTCTCTACAATGCGCGCAGCTACTTCTGCAGCGTTCGGCGTAAAGTGTATATCGGCTACCAGCGGTGCGTTATAACCCCGCATGCGGAGCTGTTTTTTTATCTCGGCAAGATTCTGCGCTTCCTTAATGCTGGGCGCGGTGATGCGGATATATTCGCAACCCGCTTCTATCATGCGGATTGACTGCTCAACCGTACCCATGGTATCCATGGTGTCGGTAGTAGTCATGCTTTGTATGCGGATAGGGTTATTACCACCCAGCGGTACATCGCCAATTTTAACCTCCCTGGTTACAAAGCGCGAATACTCAGTTAAGGAATTGCAGTATAATCCGGGTAGTGTTTTAAAAGCCTCAGCATTCATGCCATGAAATGTATTTATGCAAAACTACAAAAGAAAGTTTATAGTCTATTGTCTTAACATTTGCCAGCAATGTGTTTCAAACCAGTGGCTGACGAATATAATAATACAACACCTGGCAATTGGTTTTAAATTATCGCTTAAAATAAAACCAACGCTAAAACTTTTATATTAGGCTCAATTATGCTAAACACTTATTACGTAATGGAGGGCAACGAACAGTTGGGGCCGTTCACACTGCAAGAATTGATGGAACGCGGCGTGGACACGTACGACATCGTTTTCTCGCCAGTTTTAGATACCTGGGCCCAGGCCATGTTATTACCGGAGCTTTACGGTTATTTCGAATCAAAGGAAATCTATATCCCGATCCAAAAAAACTATGCGGGTTTTGGCTGGAGGTTTTTGGCTTTAATTATTGATACCTTTATTTGGTACCTGCTTTCATCAGTAGTTGTTGGATTGTATGGAGCAACCGCTCCGTTTGTTAGAGCTGGAACCGATGACGTCACATATTATGAGAGTATTACTGCAATAATTGGTTTAATTTTCTTTGTAGGTGTTTATCTATACCAGGCTCTTTTTGAGTGCTTGCCAACGCGTGGTAGCATAGGCAAAATTATATGCCGGTTGGTTGTAGTTAAGCCTGATGGTAAGCGCCTCACTTTCTGGAATGCACTTGGCCGCAACCTCATGAAAATATTATCGGCAATGGTATGTTATCTTGGTTTTTTAAGCGCGCTTTGGGATAGTCAGTCGCGCACCTGGCATGATATGGCGGCTAACGCTTATGTGATACGTCGCCCTAAATAGTGATACCGGTTTGTATTGCAAAAAACATATAAAAAAATGCCGGTCAATAACGCTGACCGGCATCCTAAACTAATAAACTATAACTGAAATTAATACCTGCTTACATTAAAGCCCGACAAGCCGCCCTTCATCTTGATATAATATTTATTTTTTGCGGTGGCAAAGTCAGGTGTTTCGTACTTGTTACCATCCAGCTTTTTAAATCCGTCCGCATTTACTGATGACAGGCCCGATTCAGTAATGATCTGGCAGGCTGCACCCTGCGGTACCTTTATGTTGATTTCAGACACGCCTGTAGCCACTTCCACTTTGCTGTCTCTTACCGGCATACCCAGCTTAACATCAAAAGCTGCGGCGCCACCGTTCAGGTTAAGTGAGCGAACTTTGTAACCGCTCAGGTCAAAATCTATTTTGGCTGCACCTGCTTTTACGTTGATAACCCACTCAGGGTTAGGGTTTAATTTAAAATTAGCTGAGTTATTCTTATCAGCATCCCACTCTATGTGGTTGTCCCGACCATTCTTGTTGCGCAATTTAAAGTTAAGTACAGCAAGCGAGTCGGTAGTAGTATTAGTGAACTCGTACCGGCCACCAAATTCCTTGGTTTCAGCAGCAAGTAACAGATTGGTGGTATCGCTTATGTAATAAGCTGCTCCACCACCGCTGATGTTTAGTTCCGCTACTTTAACGGCCGGGTTAAACGGTTCTGTAATTTTAGCGTTGCCCTGTACTTTTACAATTTTGCTGCCTTCCACAGTGTCTATTTCGTCGTCATCCTCATCATCGGTAGTGATGTTAAAGTTGTCATCGTCATATTTAAAATGAAATTGGTTATTGCTCCAGAATGGTCTGCGGCCGGTATCGGCAAATAACACTACTGCAAAGCCACCTACTATTACAAAAGCTTTAAGAGCGGTTGCCCAATTGCTATGGTTGGTAGCAAATATGAGATTAATACCGGCTATCACCAGGAACACAGGCCATAGGTGAAAGAAATTTACCCAGTGTATATGTACCACACCAAAGTGCGATAACAGGAAAGATGCTCCTAACATTACCAGCACCAGGCCGGTTATAATTTTATCGTTTCTCATGGCTGTTATTCGTTTACAGGTTTATCACTATTGTTTTCGGTAGATGCAGGGTCGTTGGCAGGCTGGGATGTTTCGGTTGATTGGTTGGTGTCAAACTCGGGCTTTTCCTTTTCCCATTGTTCGGCTTCCCAAGGCTTTCTTTTACTGCCCGAGAAGATAAAGGCTATACCTGCAAGCACCAGTACAACAGGCCATATCACATCAAAGTCAATATCAGGTATGAGGTTAAACTCATTCAGTAAAAACCCTACGCCCACAACTATAAGTATACCGCCCGACAGCGCACTTAAATGATTGGTGTTGCAGCGTTTTTTTATCGGGGGCACATTGCCGAATGGCTCTTGTGCCTGGCCGTAGTTTGGCATGGTAAAGTTAGGCTGCTGACGATCGGCAAACGGGTTAACCGGATCCTGCGGAGGTACACGGTAGTCAACCTCAGGGCCCTGAATAAACGGGTTTTTCTTAGGTAGCGCTATCCATAAGATAACATACAACAGGCCGCCAAATCCCTTCATGATGAATGATACCACGAACAGGATACGTACAATGGCCACATCTACGCCGAAGTAGTCGGCAAGGCCGGCACAAACACCGCCAAGTTTTTTGCGTTGCTCGTCTCGATACAGTTTCTTTTCCATTTTATAGTTCAATTAGTTTGTTAAATCTGGCCGCCCGCCGGCTTGACGACTATCTGGTCAACGTTGGCGCCCTTACTCATGTTAATTATCGTTGTAATGGCGTCGGCAACATCCTCGGGTAGTACCATCTGGTCTTTATCAACCTCGATGCCTTTCCATGAGTCGGTGAGTGTTGAACCTGGAATAACTGCGGTCACTTTAACACCGTATTGCTGCATTTCGAGCCTCATTACGTTATTAAGACCTAAGAGCGCATGCTTTGTTACGCTGTACACCCCGGCCTCAGCTATAGGGCTAAGGGCTGCTACAGAGCATATATTGATGATATGCCCTTTACCGGCAGAAACCATGCTTTTACCGAAGAAACGGTACAATTCATAGGCCGGAACAAGGTTGGTGTTCATCTGTTTTTCGAAGGAAGAATCATCGTCATTAAGTATAGAAACATGCTTATACATGCCCACGTTATTTACTATAATATCGACGAAACCCATGTTTTTCTCGGTGAATTCGGCAAAGGTTTTTAGTTCGGGCTTGATTGCACAGTCGGCAACGGTGGTAAACACCTGCACCCGCGGGTTGATGGATAGCAATTCTGCCTTAAATTCATCAAGTTCGGCAGCGTTGCGTGAGCATACCGATACGTTTATGCCTTGTTTAACAAATGCTATAGTTACAGCGCGGCCAATACCTTTGGTAGCGCCGGTGATGATGGCGTTTTTCATGATTTTTATTTGATTTTCAGGCTAAGATAAAAGCTTTAAAAGAATAGCTACCTTAAGGCACTGTTATTATAAGAGAAGTAGGAGAGGAAATGAAGGTATTAAATAGCCAAAAGCATCCATGATTAGTTGCAAGAACATACGCACATTTTTGATTATCAATTCATGTTTCTTACTGGGCTGCGGCCCTTCCAAGTTTGACTGTGAGCAATGGACAAATGATTTTAAAAATGAATATGCATTTGATATTGCTGTAAACAAAATAGAAAAGCACGGTGTGGCTATTTACTTTTATGGCAAGGATAGAAACAATCAAGACACTTACATACAAGAGTCAACTGGCTGGACAAGCGCCATCTTAGATACGTTTAAAGTGGGAGATACCATAAGAAAAAATTATGGTGAGTACAGCATAACTATCAAGAGAAAAAGCGGAACCATTATTATTCCAATGAAATGCGAAGGTCACATTTATAGGGATTCCGTATCTAAATAATGTACAGTTGTTGACAACCACAACTTCGCAGGTCAATTATGTATTGAAATGCTTGATTGTGTAAAAGTTTTAATGCGAGGTGTTTATAGGGCTCGATTTCGAGGTTTTTATCTTTATAACACGTAAAATTTAACGCAAAGTTTACCTTTACCAAATGAGCGATACATCAACGGTTTCTGACATCTGTTGCATCGGCCACATAACGCATGACCGTGTGGTAAACCCCGGTTCGGTTGTGGAGATGCCGGGCGGTACCGCCTTTTATTTCTCGAAAGCCTTAGCTCAAATGCCTTTGCAATATCAGCTGGTTACCGCTCTGGCCGAAACTGAGTTGCAGTATGCTGAACAGTTGCGGCAAGAGGGGATACAGATAGCTGTATTGCCCAGCAGAAACACCGTATTTTTTGAAAATAGTTACAGCGACAACCCCGACCATCGTACCCAACGTGTATTACAGCAGGCGGATAGCTTAAAGGTGGCAGACATAAAGGAAATTAATGCCTGTTACTATCATTTAGGTCCGTTGCTCGCTGCTGATTTTGCGCCCGGTGTAGTTGAGCATCTCGCTGCAAAAGGCAGGGTATCGTTAGATGTACAGGGTTTGTTGCGCCGGGTAGCAGACCAGAAAGTAGAGGCAATTGATTGGGCAGATAAAGAAACGCTGTTGCCCTGTGTGCATACGCTTAAAGCCAACGAGGTAGAACTGGAGGTGCTCACCAGGCAAACCGACATACGCCGTGGTGCACAAATGCTGGCCCAAATGGGTGTAAAAGAAGTGGTGATTACTTTAGGCAGCGAAGGCTCATTAATTTACACCGGTGAGTCTTTTTGTTCGATACCCGCTTATAAACCGGCACACTTTAAAGATGCTACCGGTTGCGGCGATACTTATATGGCGGGCTATTTGTTCAAGCGGTCAAAAGGTGCTGATGTTGAGGAGGCCGGTTATTTTGCTTCGGCAATGGCGGGTGTAAAGGCTGGTATCTCCGGAGCGTTCATCGGTACAGAAGAGCAGGTGCTTGAATTTATGAAACAAAACAACCCATCGTACTAAAAACACCGTGTGCGTTTAAAACAATTTCAAGCGTCTTCATCTTTATAAGCTAAATTGCACATACCAATTTATTTTTACACCTTTTTAACATGGGTTAAAGAGCGGTTTGTATTAAATAGTTTATTTTTAACCCGGTTCACAACAAATAACTAATGTTTTACACGTTTGGCAGGTATTTACTTTTACTACGCTTAAGTTTTAGAAGGCCCGAAAAGTTCAAGGTTTATTGGGATGAGGTGATGCGCGAGATGGTGTCCATCGGTATTGGCTCGTTAGGCATCATCGCCGTTATATCAACCTTTATTGGTGCGGTGGCTACTATACAAACAGCGTTTCAGTTAATAGGGGGGGTAATACCTATTCCGAAAACGGTGGTAGGTGAAATTACGCGCGACTCCACCATACTTGAGTTTAGTCCGACTATATGTGCGTTGGTGCTTGCAGGTCGTGTTGGCTCAGCAATTGCCTCTGAGATAGGAACCATGCGTGTTACCGAGCAGATAGATGCACTTGAAATTATGGGCGTGAACGCTCCGGGTTATCTTATCGCTCCTAAAATCATCTCAGGCATCAGTATGATACCGCTGCTTACAGTAGTATCAGTGACGCTGGCGCTGGTAGGCGGGTACATTGCCTGTGCTGCATCAAAAGAGGTACCTGCGGCTGATTACCTTACCGGCCTTACCGACGGATTTGATCCGCTCATTGTTACTGTGTGTGCGGTTAAATCTGTATTCTTTGGTTTCCTTATCACCTCTATCTGTGCTTACCAGGGTTTTTATACTACTGGCGGCGCGTTAGAAGTTGGTCAGTCGGCTACACGCGGCGTAGTATGGAGCTGTATCATGATCTTATTTGCTGACCTGATAATCTCCCGCATGCTGTTATGATAGAAGTAAAGAATATCCATAAAACCTTTGGCGAGAACAAGGTGCTGCGTGGTATCGATGCCAAATTTCATCCAGGCAAAAACAATCTTATCATAGGGGGCTCCGGATCGGGCAAAACTACCTTGCTCAAATGTATCGTAGGTTTGCATGAGCCAACAGAGGGTCAAGTATTTTTTGACGATCAGAATTTTACCGAAATGAGCTTTGAGCAACGTGTGCCTATACGCACGGAAATCGGTATGCTTTTTCAAAACTCGGCTTTGTTTGATAGCATGACGGTGGAGCAGAACATCATGTTTCCACTTAAGATGTTCACAAATCAATCAAAGGCTGAGCGATTGGAGCGGGCCAACTTTTGCCTCGAACGTGTTAATCTTAAAGGCAAGGGTAAGCTGTTCCCCGCCGAACTTTCTGGTGGTATGAAAAAGCGCGTTGGTATTGCCCGCGCCATATCTATGCAGCCCAAGTACTTGTTTGTCGATGAGCCCAACTCCGGCCTCGACCCTAAGACTTCCATACTAATTGACGAGCTGATTAATGAGCTTACCGAAGAGTACAACATTACAACCGTGATTGTGACGCACGATATGAACTCGGTGATGGGTATTGGCGAGCACATCATATTCCTGCATCAGGGCCAAAAATGGTGGGAAGGGTCTAATAAAGACATAGCCCATACCGATAACCAGGAACTAAACGACTTTGTATTTGCCAGCAAATTTATGCAGGCTGCTAAGGAGAAGCTGTAATCTTAGTGCGAAAGACGGAAAGACAGGAAGTCCGAAAGATATTTATCTATCCTAAAAAATTGAATACCTTTGCATAGAATTTTTAGGGGCTTACGGTTTTGCCGTCTTTCCCGGATTAAATAACTTCCGGACTTCCTGTCTTTCGGACTTCGGACTAAAAAATAACATAAATCTTCGGACTTACGGACTTTCTGTCTTTCGGACTAATACAACATGATCCAACTACTCACACCCTCGCACTGGAAAGATTACGAACTGATTGATTGCGGCGACTTTGAGAAACTGGAACGCTTTGGCAATCTGGTACTGATACGGCCGGAGCCACAAGCTGTATGGAACAAAGCCCTGCCTGAAAGCGAATGGCAGCGACTGCACCATATCAAATTTAAAGGCCGTTCGGCCACGGCAGGAGATTGGGTAAAGAAGAACCCTAAAACACCCGATCGCTGGCACATTACTTATCAAAATGACGATGTAACTATTAAGTTCAGGCTTGGGCTTACCTCGTTTAAGCATGTGGGTATTTTCCCTGAGCAGGCGGTAAACTGGGACTACATCAGCCATAATATAAAGCAATTTAAAACACCCGAGCCAAAAGTGCTTAACCTGTTCGCTTATACTGGCGGAGCATCGTTAATAGCTAATGCAGCGGGGGCCGAAACTACCCATGTTGACTCCATTAAACAGGTGGTTACCTGGGCTAACGAAAACCAGGAGCTGTCGGGCTTAAGCAATATACGCTGGATGGTAGAAGATGCGCTGAAATTTGTAAAGCGCGAAGTAAAACGCGGCAAAAAGTACAATGGTATTATTCTTGATCCTCCGGCATATGGACACGGCCCTAACGGCGAAAAGTGGAAGCTTGAAGACCATATTCGCGAGATGATGAACGATGTGGTACAATTGCTTGACCCGGAAGAACATTTTTTAATACTGAATACCTATTCGCTCGGTTTTTCATCGGTAATCATCGAGAACCTCGTAAAGGGTGCTTTCCCTAAGGTGCAGAACTTTGAGACAGGTGAACTGTACCTGCAGGCAACAGCAGGTCCTAAGCTACCTTTGGGCGTGTTTGGCAAATTTTGTAAAATAAAAGCCTGAAGACATTACCATTAATTTATATTTACAATCGTAAACTACCAAATTCGCCAGAATATTTATGACGTTTAAACACCTGTTTTTAGCAAGCGCGTTGTGCTTGTCATCATTTACCTTATTTTCTAACTGTACCGAGCGTGGCAAAGCCGTTACTAACAGCGAGGCAGCCGCAGGACAAAAGACCACTGAAGGAGATACCGTTGGTAAGCCGGCTTATGCACCTTTAGATACCGCATTGTATGACTCGCTATCGCGACGCCTTGCCAATGGCGATACCAGCGGCTACTGGCCTGTTAAAAAAGCGGCTTACCCGCTGCCGGGTGCTATATTGCCATTTAAGCGTGTGGTGGCGTTTTACGGAAACCTGTTTTCTAAACGGATGGGTATCCTTGGCGAGCTGCCACCAGATCAAATGTTGGCAAAGCTAAAAACAGAAGTAAAAGCATGGGAAAAGGCCGACCCTAAAACACCAGTACAACCGGCCTTGCATTATATTGCAGTAGTAGCCCAAGGCGATGGTGGTAAGGACGGAAAGTACCGTTACCGCATGCCTTTCAAACAGATTGACACCGTATTGTATCTGGCAAAAAAAGCCGATGCTATTGTGTTTTTAGATGTACAGGTTGCATTGAGCGACATTAAAACGGAATTACCACTGCTCGAAAAATACCTGGCTATGCCTAATGTGCATTTTGGTATGGACCCTGAATTTTCTATGAAGGATGGTAGCAAGCCCGGCAAGCGCATTGGTACTTATGATGCAGCTGATGTAAATTATGTAAGCGGATACCTTGCGGATTTGGTGAAGAAGCATAACCTGCCACCGAAAATTTTAGTGGTACACCGCTTTACCCGTAAAATGGTAACTAACACACAGAACATTAAAACCCGCCCTGAAGTACAAGTGGTAATGGATATGGACGGCTGGGGCGAACCAACCCTGAAACTGGGTACCTATCGTCATTTTATTTATCCGGAGCCAGTACAGTTTACAGGCTTTAAGCTGTTCTATAAAAACGACTTGAAAAAAGAGCCGCACAGGATGCTTACCCCGGCAGAACTGATGAAGTATAAGCCTATACCGGTATACATACAGTACCAGTAAGAAAAAATATTATATAAAACTTTGGAGAGGCGCCGGAAGAACATTAGGCGTCTTTTTTTTGACCTATAAGCAAAAGCCTTCACTTGTTTAAATAGTAAAAAGCTGTAATTGCTGAAGAAGAATTTGTTGGGTATTAGTTGCTGTTGATGAGGATATCTTTAGCCATCAGCATCGGTACACTGATGTATTTCTTTTCCATATAGCTGATCACCTTCTCTAACACCTCGCGCGATTGCTGATCCATGTTCTGCAGTTCGTCAACAAAAACAGTGTTTAATGCAGTGCTGCGAATTTCTTTGATTTTCTCAGGCACCTGGCGCATGGCAATTTCTATACGGCGTTGTTTAAGCTGCTGAAAAAATTCGGTTATATTTTCTTCAATGATAGCTTCTGCATGAGTAAGCTCGTGGTAACGCTCCTGCAGGTTACGTTTGGCAATCTCATTTAAAGAGTAAACCTCTATATAATGAACCGGGAACTGTTCCAGCACCTCAGGTGCGGTATCGTTAGGAATAGCAAGGTCAACAATAGTTTTACGGTCTGTTTCACCGTTTAACAGTGATTGATAAATCTCTGTAGTAATGATAGGCTGCGTAGCTGATGTACAGGTAATAATAGCGTCGAAACCCTTTTTGTAGTTCTTTAACTCATCCAGGCTATAGAACTCACCGTTCAGGTCGGCAGCAAGTGCCTCTGCATTGGCAACAGTACGGTTAAATACCACAAAGTTGCTGAATTTATGTTTCTGCAGGTATTTGGTGAGGTTACGGTTAGTTTCGCCGGCACCGATAATAAGCACACGGGCGTTTGAGCATAATTTAAGGTCCTTCAGTTTCCGGTAAGCCAATGATACTACCGAGATAGGATTACGTGAAATGTTGGTTTTGGTATAAACCTCTTTAGCAGTTTTTACTACCGAGTTCATAACCATACGCAGGTAATCGCCCGTAAGGCCGGCCTCGCGGCATTGGTCATAAGCTTTACGTACTTGCGCAAGTATTTCTTTTTCGCCAACAACAAGGCTTTCAAGTGAGCAGGAAGTACGTAATAAATGGTTGAGTGCATCCTGACCGCTATAGATAACAGCGGCATCCATAAAGGTGCTCATGTAGTGCGAGCACAGGCCGATATTTAGTTGTGCAATAAATTTTTCAGCGAAAGCACGGTCAACATCCTGAGGTGTTGCAAGTACAAAAGCCACTCTGTTACAGGTGGCTACATAAAAAATCTCAGCAATATCAAAGTGCTGTTTAACTGTTTGAAGTTTCTCAGTAAGATCCTCCTTACAAATCACCAATTTCCCCAGCTCCTTTAGCTCAATCTGTTTATGCGTAAAAGCTATTACCTTTAAGTACTTCAAAGCAGTTTAAATTTAACCCAACAAAAATAAAAGTAATACCCACTTATCAATGTCAACACTGTGTCAAACAGACCCATTTAGAACGATTATAAATAGTATATGCAATTGTATAATTCTCCAAAGAAATATATTTACAAACGTTGCTGCAATTATTTAAAACAAAATTTTGTTTTTCACTCATCGCGCTTATCGGGGTATTTTAAGTTGTTACGATGGCAAAAGCCCTGGGGTTGTCAGCACATGGTATTTTTACAAAAGCATTTAATTGTAGCATATTTGCCATAGCATGAAACAGATCATTGAGTGTGTGCCCAATTTTAGCGAAGGTGTTGATGCGCAAATTATAACGGCTATAGCAAACGCCATCAGCAGCGTAGAGGGCGTAAGTTTGCTGAATGTTGACCCAGGACCTGATGCGAACCGTACGGTGATGACTTTTGCAGGTGAGCCGCAGGCAGTGGTTGACGCCGCTTTCGCAGCTATTAAAACCGCGGGTGAGCTCATTGATATGCGCACGCAAAAAGGGGAGCATCCAAGAATGGGCGCTACAGACGTTTGCCCGCTCGTGCCGGTAAGCGGTATCACCATGGCCGAAGTAGTAGCTTGTGCAGATCAACTGGCAAAGCGGGTGGGCAACGAGCTAAACATTCCTGTGTATTTGTATGAATATTCTCAGCCCGATAAAAGCCGTAGCGATCTTGCCATAATTCGCTCAGGGGAGTACGAGGGATTTTTTGAAAAAATAAAACAGCCTGGTTGGGCCCCTGATTTTGGACCCGCAGATATGGACCCACAACGTGGCGCCACAGTCATAGGCGCCCGCAATTACCTGGTGGCTTATAACATCACACTTAACACTAAGTCGGTAGCAATAGCACGCCAAATTGCGTACGCTGTTCGCGAAAGTGGTTACAAAGGTACGCCCGGGTTATTGAAGTTTGTTAAGGCCATTGGGTGGTATATGGAGCACTACAATGCAGCCCAGGTATCAATGAACTTAACCAACATTGAGCACACGCCTGTTCACCTTGTTTTTGACGCTGTTGAGGCCGAGGCGGCAAAGCATGGCGTTGCCGTAACCGGCAGCGAATTAATAGGGCTTATACCCTTAACCTGCTTGCTGGAGGCTGGTAAATTTTATGCTACAAAACAAGGTTTAACAGCCCAGCTTACCGACTTAGAGCTTATAGGAATATCCGTTAATCATCTGAAATTAAATAGTTTAGAAGCTTTTGACCCGCACCGCCGTGTGATAGAATATCTTATCACTACCGCTTAAGGGGTATATGCACTTTAGCTCTTAACAAAATTTTGATTTACTGATTGTTTCGCCTACCTTGGTGCTGGAATAACATCTTTAATGAAACTCCGTACAGCTTTCCTTATTCAATTTTTACTTTTTGTGCAGTTATTTACGGGGCTGTTTACGGCTTTTGCGCAGGGTAAAAAAACACAAAAAAGAGAAGCTGCCGATAGTACCAAAACCATACCTTTCCGGGTGCAAACGGCCAAGGCTAACGTGAAGTTTGTGCGCCCTGCCGGCTTTAAAACCATACCTGCCATCAACAACGAAGATTTTACTTTTGACTACGCTATGCTGCTGCCTCATGACAACTTTGAAGTGTGGTACCAGGTGCGTTCGCAAAAAGAAAACTGGGCAAGCTATGAGCGTAATAAGTATAACGAAAATGCGCAGTTGGCCAATCCCGATTCGGTATATAAAGATGTGGCCAAAGCCCATGCCATGGCCCTGTCGGGCGAGCAGGACCTGTTTGTAAAGGTTTTGCCGCAAACTGTGTTGTCGCGTTATAATGCAGATGCAGGGCAATCGTACATGCTTACGCTGCAGGATACCCCGGAGACCAAACATTACCAATATGCCTTGCTGCTTGCCCTGCAGAAATTTCATACAGGCACGGTACTGATGCTGTGTTTCACCAATCAGAAAACGCCCGAATTCTATAAGAATGTAGAGCGTGCGGGTAAGAGCTTCAGGTTCAATAATGGCCCAAGGTATGTTAATAAGTTAAAAGATTAACGTTACTCAGTTCCCTCTAAAGTTTTATTTTTGCTCAATATGGGCATGTTTTGCCCTTTTTTACAAGGTTACTTATGGCTGAATTAAATTATAGTGAAGATAGCATACGCTCGCTCGACTGGAAGGAGCATATACGCCTGCGTCCCGGCATGTATATTGGCAAGCTGGGGGATGGCTCCGCGTATGACGATGGTATTTACGTTTTGCTTAAGGAAATCATCGACAACTCTATAGATGAATTTGTGATGGGTAGCGGCCGCACGATAGAAGTGAGCATGAGCGACCTGAAGGTTTCTGTACGTGATTATGGTCGCGGTATCCCGCTGGGTAAAGTGATTGATTGCGTGTCAAAGATAAATACCGGGGGTAAATATGACAGTAAAGCCTTCCAAAAATCAGTTGGTTTGAACGGTGTAGGTACAAAGGCAGTAAACGCTTTATCAACAGCGTTCACTGTACAATCATACCGCGACGGGCGCACCAAAATTGCAGAATTTGCAAGGGGCGAAATTGTGCGCGACGAGCCGGAAAAAGAGACTACTCAGCGTAACGGTACTGCCATTAACTTTATGCCGGATGACACCATCTTCCGCCACTACCGCTTTATACCCGAGTTTGTGGAGAATATGATATGGAACTATGTTTTTCTTAATTCCGGACTCACCATCAATTTTAACGGGCAAAAATATTTTTCGGAACGCGGTCTGCACGATTTGCTATTGCGAAATACCGACGCCGAAACGCTTCGCTATCCTATCATTCACCTGAAAGGGGAGGATATAGAAATAGCCATGACACACGGTCAGCAATATGGCGAGGAATATTACTCATTTGTAAACGGTCAGCATACTACCCAGGGCGGTACGCACCAGGCAGCCTTGCGTGAGGCAGTTGCTAAAACTATACGTGAGTTCTTTTTAACTAAAAGCAAAAAGGAACTCGATGCGTCTGACATTCGCGCCTCTATTGTTGCTGCTATTGCCATTAAGGTGCAGGAGCCGGTGTTCGAGTCGCAAACAAAAACCAAACTTGGCTCGCAAAGCGTTGGTCCGGATGGGCCTACGGTACGTACCTTCGTAAATGATTTTGTAAAGCGCGAACTGGACAACTACCTGCATAAGAACCCGGCTGTCGCCGATGAATTGCTCAAACGTATTCTGCAATCAGAACGGGAGCGTAAGGATATTGCCGGTATCAAGAAACTGGCAAACGAGCGTGCCAAAAAGGCATCATTACATAACCGTAAGCTGCGCGATTGCAAAATTCACTTTGACGATAACCACGAACGCAAACAGGATACTACTTTATTCATCACTGAGGGTGATTCGGCCAGCGGCTCTATCACCAAATCGCGCGATGTGCTTACCCAGGCGGTATTCAGCTTAAAAGGTAAGCCACTTAATTGCTTTGGTCTTACCAAAAAAGTGGTTTATGAAAACGAGGAGTTTAACCTGTTGCAGCACGCGCTTAACATTGAGGATGGTATTGATGGACTGCGCTACAACAACATCGTGATTGCTACCGATGCCGACGTGGATGGTATGCACATCCGCCTGCTGCTCATGACATTCTTCCTGCAGTTTTTCCCTGACCTGGTAAAAGCCGGGCATGTATCCATTTTGCAGACACCGCTTTTCAGGGTTCGTAATAAAAAGGAAACTATTTATTGCTACTCTGATGAGGAGCGCCGCAACGCCATTGCCAAACTTGGCAACAAGCCCGAGATTACCCGCTTTAAAGGTTTAGGGGAGATATCGCCGGAAGAGTTCGGCCTGTTCATCGGTAAAGATATCCGTCTTGACCCGGTTATCCTGAAAGATGCAAACATTAAAAGCTTGCTGGAGTATTTCATGGGCAAAAATACGCCTGCCCGTCAGCAGCATATTGTGCAGAACCTGCGGGTAGAGAAAGATGACGAAACTGTTAACCCCTTAGTGGCTTCAGCTGAATTGGCCGAAGCGGTTTAATATGGATTTAACCCAATTCCAGCCTGAGCTGCGAACCGTAAACGTAACGCGCTACCTTACGCCTTTACGCGAAGGTGGTTCTTTACCGGCCATTGCCGAGGCTGATGATGATTTTTTATATGTACTCAAGTTCCGCGGGGCGGGGCAGGGGGTAAAAGCCCTGATTGCCGAGCTGATAGGCTGCGAAATTGCACGCTTGCTGGGCTTTAAAGTTCCGGAGCTGGTATTTGCCAACCTGGATACAGCATTCGGCCGTACCGAGCCGGATGAAGAAATACAGGACTTATTAAAGGCAAGCGTTGGGCTTAACCTGGCGGTGCATTATTTGTCGGGTGCTATAACGTACGACCCGGTGGTTATGAAACCCGATGCCACACTTGCCTCGCGCATTGTATGGCTGGATTGCCTGCTTACTAATGTAGACCGCACTGCCCGCAATACTAACATGCTCATCTGGCACAAGGAGCTGTGGTTGATAGATCATGGCGCGTCGCTGTACTTTCATCACTCATGGGACAATTGGGAGCAGCAGGCGCTTAGTCCGTTTGCAAAGATAAGTGAGCATGTAATGCTGCCTTTCGCTACAGAGATTGAGGCAGCAGACGAATTGTTCAAATCAATTTTAACCGATGAGCGCTTGCGAAAAGTGGTGAACCTTGTACCGGCTGAGTGGTTGGGAAGCGATGATGCCGAGGAACGCCGCGAAGTGTATTTTCAGTTTTTAACCCGGCGTGTAAACAACTCGGCCGTTTTTGTAAAGGAGGTGCAGCGTGCAAGAGCCGCAGGTATATGAGTATGCCATTGTTCGTGTGGTACCGAGGGTAGAGCGCGAAGAATTCATTAATGTAGGCGTAATTTTGTACTGCCGAGGGCAACGCTTCCTGGGTTTTGATTATTATATAGACGAGGCCAGGCTGATATCGCTGTATCATGAACTTGATGTTGCCGAAGTGCGCGAGCACTTGCAGGCGTTTGCGTTGATAAGCCAGGGCGACGCATCAGGCGGGCCAATTGCAAAGCTCGACGCTGCCTCGAGGTTCAGGTGGCTTACCGCCACGCGCAGCACCATTGTGCAGGCTTCCAAAGTACATCCTGGTTTATGCACCTGCAATGCAGATGACACCTTAAAAAAAATATTTAATAAGCTGGTGTTATAAAGGATAAAACCGTTATCGCATCACTTCCTGCAGCTTACCGTGAACGTCAAAGCATAAAACCAGTTTTTCCTGTTTTTGCCAGCCCAGGGTGTCGCGCGTCATGAATTCATGCGCAATCTTATATCCCACCAGGCGAGGCTTTACTTTTTTAGCAATTCTTTGCTGTTCGTTGCGAAACACTTTCTGTTTTTGGGCATAAAACCCATTGGTTTCGCGCTGCCTGTAAAGTCGGAAGTTTTCTCCCATCTCCTGAAAGCGCAATGCTTCTACCTGCATAATCGAGTCGTCCAGTCGCTTATAATACAGGTCGTTTTGGTAAGATAGTATAATTGGCTCGGGGTGGGTAAATAACAGTGGTTGGTAACCGTTAATGTTGCGCAAATTAACCGATATCCAATTCTGTGCATTGGCTTGCGCAATTATCTTAGCGGCCGTATCATGCCGGTTTGTGCACGCACAGCATAATAGTAATGTCACTAATATTGAGAAGTTGCGCTTCATAACAGCAAGATAATGAATTAATTTAAATAAAACCATCACATAATTGCTTTTTTGGTAACTTGGCAGCACTCGCCTTTGAAAAATAACAACCAGTATGAATAAATCGCTTTATTTCTGGCTTGCTGCAATTATGTTAGGCCTTATCCCAGTATTTGGTATGGATATCGCAGAACATCAATTAGACTGGGAAAAGAATGTGCGCGAGGAGATGATCGAAGTAGTGCAGAACGGAAGCTCGTTCACCCGCGCACAAAAGGCTGAAATATTGGATAATATTCTGTCGCAAAACCATACGCTGAACCTGCTTATTTATATCAAAAGCTTTTTAATAGTAATTCTGTTAGTAGCCGGCATTTATTTAATTGTGACGTACGCAAAGGCATCGCAACGAGGGATGCTTAAACCAATCGGCGCTGCTTTGCTTTTGATGGTAACTTTTGTGGGTGTAAAAATGGCTTACTCCATGTTCTTAAAGCCGGCCGATGAGGGCGTAAAGTTTTTAAGCATTAACGAAAATGAGAAAAGCCTTGCACCGCTGATTAACCGCAACTTTAAAGGCAAGGTGGTTTATGTTGACTTTTGGGGTACCACCTGCGGACCATGCTTACTGGAGTTCCGCGATTTTACTAAACCGCTTAAGGAGCATTACCGCAACAATCCTAAACTGGAATACCTCTATGTATCGCAGGGTAACGAATATCTTTGGAAAAAGCAGGTAGCTGAATATCACGTTACGGGCAATCATATTTTTGTAAGCGGGGATCAGTATCGTAGTTTATACAGGACCGCCGTAAAAAATAATTCAGCGCAAATTTATATGCCTTTGTATCTCATTGTTGATGCCAAAGGCAACGTTGCGGAAGCGAATGCCTATCGTCCCATTACATCGGATACGCTTTATAGGCAGTTAGATAAGTATTTCAATTAACAAAACATCCTTTTTGTCATCTTTGTATTACATCCGGGCCCTTCGGTCACTTAATCTTCATATCCTTAATAATTAATTAAATAAAAGGGTTAAAAAATTAAATTTGCGGTTGCAAATACATGATGTCTTTAAACAGAACACTTATTATTGGTACAAGGGGCAGCGAGCTGGCCTTGTGGCAGGCAAATTTTGTAAAGGATAGTCTCGCGGCTATCAACATACCTGCCGAGCTTAAAATTATCAAAACCCAGGGCGACCGCATTTTAAACCTCAGCTTTGATAAGTTGGAGGGTAAAGGTTTCTTCACCAAGGAGCTTGAAGAAGAATTGCTTGCCGGAACCATTGATCTTGCCGTGCATTCCCACAAGGACCTGCCTACGGAAAACCCGCCGGGACTTATCATTGCGGCAGTTTCAGAAAGGGAGGATCCATCCGAATTGCTGCTGATTTTAAAAGACTGTGTAGATGTACATCAGAAGCTATCTGTTAAATACGGCGGAATAGTTGGTACTTCATCAAACCGAAGAAAAGCACAATTGCTGGCCGTGCGGCCCGATCTGGAGATTGAAGACCTTCGTGGCAACGTACCTACACGCATCGGCAAACTACGCGACGAAGATTATGACGCTATTATGCTGGCTAAAGCGGGAGTGAGTCGTTTGGGTATTGACCTGAGCGAATTCCACGTGGAAGAACTTACACCTACTGAACTGGTACCTGCGCCGGCGCAGGGCGTGCTTGCCATACAAATAAGAGAAACTGATACTGAATTATATAACGCCTTGCAGGCGCTGCATCAGCCACACGTAGCAGAAGAGCTTGCTGTTGAGCGTAAGGTGCTTAAACTTTTTGGCGGTGGTTGCCACTTGCCATTGGGCTGCTATTGCCGTAAAGATGATGGCAAGTTCCAGGTGTTTACATCAAAGGCAGATGCCGGCGACGAATTTCCGGACAGGTTATTTTTAGAGGCCGATACAACTGAAGGCTTAGCTGAACGTGTGGTGGCTAAATTTTCTAAAGACCGCAAGTTCGCAGGTAAGGTATTCATTTCGCGCGAAGTGAGCGACAGCAGCTATTTCCGCAAAGCGCTTGCAAAGCACCGTATTGAAATTGAAGCGCGATCACTGATACGCACCGTAGCCGTTATAACCAAGCTGGATTCATATATCCTGCGTAATACCGACTGGATATTTTTTACCAGTAAAAACGCGGTGGAGTATTTCTTTAAGCTGGAACCGCAATTGCCTAAAAAGGTAAAATTCGGCGTTATGGGTAGCGGATCAGAAGATGCGTTGCGTCGTAATGGTCATTTTGCAGAGTTTGTTGGTGAAGGCACGGATACTATTGAGGTCGCAGCCGACTTTGCCAAGCTGGCCAATGGTACTACAGTGGCTTTCCCGGGAGCGGCAAGTCCGATGCGTAGTATACACCAGGGGCTTTCGGCAGATACAAAGATTATTGATTTGCCTGTATATGAAACCGTACTGGAAGAAGATGTAGAAGCAACTTCTGCCGATGTGCTGGTGTTCACCAGCCCATCAAATGTGGACGCTTATTTCGCCGACAACCTGCTGGAGCCGAATCAGAAAGTGATTGCCATCGGCAAATCAACCGGGAAAAAGTTTGAGGAGATGGGCGTAAAGTATACGCTGCCTTTCTCCCCGGACGAAGTAGGCCTGGCAGAAGCGGTGTTTGGAATTTAGTCGATGGTCCATAGTCGATAGACCATTGATTTATATTATAGACTAACAAAAGAGCTATAGACCATCGACTATGGTCTATGGTCTGCAGATTATGTTACAACGACCAAGAAGAAACAGGAAAAGCGAAGCGATACGCCAGATGGTGCAGGAAACGCATGTGAGCGCCGCTAACCTTATTTTCCCGTTGTTCATCATTGATGGTGAAAATAAGAAAACAGAAGTGGCGTCTATGCCTGGCATCTACCGCTACTCTGTAGATAATTTGCTTCGCGAGGTAGAAAGCTGCCTTAAACTGGGGCTTACATCTTTTGATTTGTTCCCCAATATTGAGGAAGCGCTGAAGGATAGGTTTGCTACTGAAAGTCATCGCGAAGGCAGCCTGTACCTGCGTGCTATCAGCGAAGTAAAAAAGAATTTTCCAGAGGCTTGCGTGATCACCGATGTGGCCATGGATCCATACAGTAGCGACGGGCATGACGGGATTGTTGAGAACGGCCAGATATTGAATGACGAAACGCTGGAAGTTTTGGGTAAAATGGCCCTGGCACACGCGCAAAGCGGTGCCGACATCATTGCGCCTTCAGACATGATGGACGGACGTGTAGGTTATATTCGCCAGGTATTGGATGAGAATGGGTTTAAGCACGTTAGCATCATGAGCTACTCGGCCAAATATGCCAGCGCGTTTTATGGCCCGTTCCGCGATGCTTTAAATTCGGCTCCAAAGTTTGGCGACAAAAAGAGTTACCAGATGAACCCGGCAAACCAGCGCGAAGCATTAATAGAAGCCCGCCTGGACGAAGTAGAAGGTGCAGATTTCCTGATGGTGAAGCCTGCTCTGCCATACCTGGATGTAATTAAATTATTAAAAGATAACACCGAACTGCCAATAGCTGCCTATAACGTAAGTGGCGAATATGCTATGGTAAAAGCTGCTATACAAAATGGCTGGCTTAACGAACAGCGCGCTATTACCGAGGTGTTACTAAGCATTCGCCGCGCCGGTGCAACAGCTATACTTACCTATCACGCCAAAGAAGTGCTGGAGAATAAGTGGCTGTAATGAAAGTTAAAGCTGAAAGGCAAAAGGAGAAAGCCAAATGCATATTACTCCCGACCTATCAAGTGGGTTAAGCTTATGCTTCCGGCTATAAAAAAAAGAAACATATGTCAGAATCTATAAATAATACAGCAGTAGCAGATATCAGCAGGGAAAAATCGGCTGAATTGTATGAGAAAGCGAAGACCTTTTTCCCAGGCGGAGTTAACTCTCCGGTAAGGGCGTTCAGGTCTGTATATGGTACGCCGTTGTTTATTCAGAAAGGCGATGGCAGCCATTTGTGGGATGCTGATGGTAATGAGTTTATAGATTTCTGCTGCTCCTGGGGTCCACTTATTCTGGGTCATAATCATGCTGCCGTTCGCGAAAGCGTTATCAATGCTGTGCAGCATGGCATGTCATTCGGTGCACCAACAGCGCTGGAGAATGAGCTGGCAGAGCTTATTTTGAAGAATAATAAGTACATCCAAAAAATACGTTTCGTAAGCTCGGGCACCGAGGCAGTAATGTCGGCCATAAGGCTGGCCCGCGGTTATACCAAACGGGACAAAATATTAAAGTTTGAGGGATGTTATCACGGTCACTCAGATTCTTTACTGGTTAAGGCAGGTTCGGGCTTGGTTACCTTTGGCGAAACCTCTTCGGCTGGTGTGCCTAAAGCCTTTGCAGATGAAACTATTGTGGTTGCCTTGAATGACGAGGCAGCTTTGCAAAAAGCTTTTGATGAATTTAAAGATCAGATTGCTGCTGTTATCATCGAGCCTATTCCGGCAAATAATGGCTTGTTGCTGCAACATCCGGAATATCTGCAGTTTTTGCGCGAGATATGTACTGCCAATGGTACTTTGCTGATATTTGATGAGGTAATATCAGGCTTCCGTGTAGGGTTTGAAGGTGCTGCCGGTTATTACCAGATACAGCCGGATATCATTACCTACGGCAAAATTATCGGAGGCGGAATGCCGGTAGGCGCTTATGGTGCATCGGCACAAATAATGGATAATATTTCGCCGGTAGGCAGTGTTTACCAGGCAGGTACTTTATCAGGCAACCCGGTTGCTATGAGTGCCGGTATAGCCCAGTTGACCGAACTGCTGCGCGACGGTTTTTATACCACGCTGAATGCAACCACTCAAGAGTTTGCGGAGGCTATTCAGCAATATGCTGCGGAGCGCAACTATCAGCTCAAAGTATTCAGCATTGGCTCTATATTTTGGCTGGCATTTACTGATAAGGATATCAGAACGGCCGAAGATATTGATCCGGCCAGCATGGATAAATTTAAGCTGATGCACCGCGAGTTGCTTAACCGCGGCATCTACTTTGGTCCGTCGGGTTACGAAGTAGGCTTTATATCATCAGCCCATACAAAAAATGATTTGGAAAAGGCCAAACATGCTATATTTGATAGCTTAGATATTATCTTTCAGGCACAATAAAGAAAATAAGGTTTAACAAGCCGCATTAATTGCAGATAAGGGTATGAAAAGATCACTGGTTATATTTTACGCGATAATAATTTACGCGATTGCCGAGCTGATTTGGTGGGGATATATGTTGGTAAGGTTACAGCCTGAGCGCTCGGCCATGATTATGGGTGAGGGCTTTATGTTTGTGGCGGTATTTTTAACCGGAGCGTTTTATCTGCATAAATCCCTAAGCAGGGAGCGAAAGCTGCAGGAGCAAAAAAGAAATTTCTTACTGAGCGTTACGCACGAGCTTAAGTCTCCGCTGGCATCTATTAAGTTGCTGTTGCAAACCATACAAAAGCGCGATCTTACCAAGGCTCAGATCCAGGACTTTATTGATAAATCTTTGAATGACATAGAGCGCCTTGACGATATGGTAGAGAACATGTTGCTTGCCGCCAAGATCGAGAATAGCTCATATACTTTTCCAAAGGCCAGTTTCAATCTTTCAACGCTCGTAGCCAACATTGTTAACCGTTTGCAGATCAGCAAATGCGATTGCAACCAACAGATCATTAATGCGGAGATAGAACCGAAGATTGAAATTACAGGTGATAAATTTGCGCTTACATCAGTAGTAACTAACCTGATTGAGAATGCTGTAAAATATTCAAATCCTTGCCAAAGTATAGACGTAAGACTTTACAGGAACGAGGATTCACAAATACGTTTTGAGGTGGCTGATAACGGAATTGGTATTGCCGATCCGGAAAAACACCGCATATTTGAAAAGTTTTATCGGGTGGGTAGCGAAGATACCCGTAACACTAAAGGTACCGGCCTGGGCCTTTATATAGTTAAAGAAGTGCTTGATAAGCACCAGGCCAGCATAAGGGTAAAAGACAATAAGCCGTCAGGCAGTGTATTTGAAGTAACATTCGGATAAACCTAAATTACATGGACATGCAACATAAAAAACGCATTTTATTAGCAGAGGACGAAGAGCACCTGCTCGAAGCTATAAAACTTAATCTGGAGCTGGAAGGCTACAAGGTGTCAACCGCAAAAAACGGTAAAAAAGCGCTGCAATTATTTAAAGAGGAGCGCTTTAACCTCATTATACTGGACGTGATGATGCCGGAGATTGACGGCTTTGTGGTTGCCGAAACAATCCGCCTGGAAAACAGCGAGGTGCCTATCATGTTCCTTACCGCTAAAAACACCAATGAGGACAAGATATCAGGCCTGAAAAAAGGTGCTGATGATTATTTGACCAAGCCTTTCAACCTGGAAGAGCTTATTCTGCGTGTGAATAACCTGGTAAAACGTAGCTTAAAAGGCGAAGACCTTAAAGAGTTCAACAGCTATAAAATCGGTGATAAAACCATTCATTTCAACTCATTTGAATTGATTAACGAGGATGGTTCCGTAACAGCACTCACTAAAAAGGAAACCATGCTGCTTAAGCTGCTGATAGAGCGTCGTAACGAGGCTGTATCGCGCGAGCAGATATTGGAAACTGTTTGGAACTACGATGTCTATCCATCAACCCGTACTATAGATAACTTTATACTTACCTTCCGTAAGTATTTCGAGCCAGATCCGAAAAATCCGGTATACTTCCACTCAATTCGTGGGGTAGGGTATAAGTTTACTGATAATCAGCATTAATGTTCACTAACCAGGCGCGCGTTATCGTATCGCTGATGTTTCTGGCGCTGGCAGCTTTTTTTGCCTGGCAGCATACTTATGAGCTTACTGCTGTGGCAATACTGCTTATGGGTATGGTGATATGGGGTTACTTTAAAGAAGGCACCGTAGTGCTGGCCGCCAAACATTTCCATAACAAAGATTTTGACCGTACAGAACGTTTATTAAAGCAAATACAAAACCCTAACTGGCTTGGCAAAAAGCGTCGCGGCTTTTATGAGTTTATTATGGGCGGCGTATGCCTTAACAAACGTGATTACGAACATGCCGAGCAGCATTTTGAACTGGCGGCACAATACCCGCTACGGTCGGTTAACGATCACGTGGCGGCTTTGGTGCATGTAGCCACTATAAGCTATCGGAATGGTAACTACGACAAAGCGAATGCTTACCTGCAATTAGCGGAAAAGCACCGCGACACTATAACAGCAAAAATGCGTGAGGTGTTAAATACCCTCAAGAATGAGTTGAGTAAAAAGGGCTGAATTATAGAAGCGTAAAGATTAAAGGAGAAAGGTAAAGCCGGATGCGAATCAAAGTCTTCTTCTTGAAGAGGATTCAGAGAGGTCAACAAAGCAATACAAACAAAATCCTCATAAAGGATTTTTAAATATACATGAAAGATTCATTATTTATAAAGGCTGCTACATCTCAGCCTACTGAGCGTCCGCCGGTGTGGATGATGCGGCAGGCAGGCCGTTTTATGAAAGAGTATTGGGACATCAAAAACAAATACTCTTTCCTGGAAATGTGCAAAACCCCAGAGATAGCAGCCGATGTAACCATGCTGCCGGTTGATTTGCTGGGCATTGATGCAGCGATTCTGTTTTCAGATATTTTGGTAACAGGCGAAGCTATGGGCGGCGATCTGAGCTTTACACAAGGTGTCGGGCCAAAGTTTGCCAACCCGGTACGTACCGAGGCCGATATTGATGCCTTGGAAACTAATGTGAACGATCGCTTGCAATATGTAGCTGATGCCATTAAGGTGATTCAACAGCGTTTAAATGGCAGCATCCCGCTGATAGGTTTTGCCGGGGCGCCATTTACAGTAATGAGCTATTTGGTTGAGGGTGGCTCGTCCAAAGATTTTAAGCTGACCAAGCTGATGCTGCATAACCAGCCCGAGCTGGCTCACCGTTTGTTAAGCAAGATAGCTGATGTTACCGCCGATTACCTTAACCTGCAGATAGCTGCAGGCGTGAACGCTGTACAAATATTTGATAGCTGGGCGCTGGCACTTTCTTGGGATGACTACAAGGAGTTTTCGCACCAATATATCAACCAGATCATCAGTAAACTTAACCGTAAGGATGTGCCCGTTATTTCTTTCTGTAAAGGCAGCTCGGTATTTGCGCCGTTGATGGCAGAGGCTAAGCCTGATGTAGTATCAATCGACTGGAACGTAGATTTGCTTGACATCAAAAAACGCCTTCCACATGGTGTAGCTGTACAGGGTAACCTGGATCCGCATATATTGTATGCTGAAAAAAAAGTAATTAAAGAACGTATACACCGCCTGTTCGAACGCATGCGCGGCGAAAATGGCTTCATCTTCAACCTCGGTCATGGCATTATGCCTGATATTCCGTTTGATAATGTGAAATACGCGGTGGAAGTAATAAAAGAATACAGGTATTAAATTACCCCAGCCCCTAAAGGAGTGCATAGTAATAGTGATTGTATGATACGGTTTTATATCCATTATAAAATTGCTAAACATTTTCCCTTTAGGGGGTAGGGGGCTTTTATGTACGATTACGTCAAATCCATACACATTATATTTGTAGTCTGCTGGATGGCAGGGCTCTTTTACCAGGTGCGCCTTTTTATTTACCATACCGAGGCGCAGCAAAAGCCCGAGCCTGATCGCGGTATACTTTCAAACCAATTCGAGATAATGGAGCGCAAGCTATGGTATATCATAGCTGTGCCCTCTATGTTTTTAACCATTGCTGCAGGCATTACCATGTTAGTATTGGCTCCGGTGTGGCTTCATCAGGGCTGGATGCACATCAAACTCACGTTTGTTGTGGCGTTGATAATCTATCATTACATCTGCCAAAGTAAGATGAAGGAGATGCGCAAAGGGATTTTTAAGTGGTCATCCACACACCTGCGCATTTGGAATGAAGTAGCCACCATCTTTCTGTTTGCTATCGTCTTTTTGGTGGTATTAAAGAGCTCACTTAATTGGATATTCGGCGTAGTGGGCATCATCGTACTTGCCCTTATGCTCATGTCAGCGGTAAAAATCTATAAGTATTTCCGGGAGAAGAACTAACCTTAGACCGGAAATGTTTTTAGGTCGCTGAAGGCAGCAATGTTTGCATAGTCTTTATCGTCATGCAATAGTGTTATTTTATTTTTTATTGCATAAAGGGCAATTAAACAGTCATTCGGCTTTCTTACAGTTATTCCTTGCTTTCTAAGGAGTCTGTACAGGCTTGCAGCTTCCAGCGCGTAATCATACGTATCACCATAAAGCAGTACCAGTTCAGCTAAGTAAGATTTTATGGTATCGAATTGCTTATCATTAACAATACCTTGTAACACTTCCTGAACAATGACCGGGCAAGTCGCGATCCTGAATTTTTCTGAATTATTTTTCACGAACAGACTCGCGTCTGTTTCAATTCCTTTAAAAATGTTTATCCAAACCGAAGTGTCAATTAAAATAGTTTCCATTATTCATAGACTTTATCATCAACTTCCACCTGGCCCCAAAGATCAACCAGTTTTTTCTGATTTTCTAACGTGATAACCAATTGCAATGCGTTCTCAATGGCCGCTTTTTTCGTTTTGGCATGGGTGATCTTTTTTACCTTATTTAAAAGATCATCGTTCAAATCAATGTTAGTTCTCATGTGTATAAATTTTATTAAATATACACAATAAAAAAACTTATCGATTTAAATATTTTTTACACCTCATGCAACCATTTAGCATAAACATTCATCTTACCTTTAAATGATGCTTTTGGAACGAACCTTTACAATTGATGAACTGATTAAACAATGCCAGGCGGGCAACCGTAAGGCGTGCGAAATCATGTACAAACAGTTCGCTCCGAAAATGCTGGCCGTATGTATGCGTTATGCGGTTGATAAAATGGAAGCTGAGGATATGTTGCAGAATGCATTTATCAAAGTATTTAAAAACCTAAACGCTTATCGCGGCGAGGGTTCGTTTGAAGGATGGATACGTCGCATTATGGTACACAGCTCTATTGAGTATTACCGCAAACATCATAAAATGATGCAGGTGTTAGACATTACCGAGCATGGCCATGAACAAAGCGTTGATGCTGCGGCTGCCGCCAACCTTGATGTTAAAGATTTGCTTGCTATGGTGCAACAACTCTCGCCCGGATACCGGATGGTGTTTAACTTATACGCCATTGAGGGTTACTCGCACCGTGAAATTGCCGATATAATGGGCATCACAGAGGGAGCATCAAAATCTCAATTATCAAGGGCTAGGAATATTTTAAAAGAGTTAATTGCTAAAACGGAGGCTAAAAGATATGGATATGCAGGATAAGGAACTCGACGGGCTTTTTAAAGGCAAACTCGATGGCCTTGAATTGGAACCATCGGCACATGTTTGGGGCAACATTATGGCGGAGTTGGAGCCGGTCCGCCAAAGGAAGCCGTTAGCATTGTACTACAGCGCAGCAGCGATGCTTGCCGTAGCAATAGGCACTGCACTTTGGCTGCAGCCGTTTAAGAAAGAAGATAACAATCAAAAACCTGGCGGTAAACTGATTGCTCAAACAGAAAGCATCGCTCATCCGAGTAAGGGGAAAAAGGTTGAAGAAGCTTACACTGCACAACCTGTAGAACAAGCTAACGCGGAAGCCGAGCATTCAACGGAAATACAGCAGATAAAGACACTGTCACCATCAACTCAATCTCAAAAGGCAGTTGTCGAGAAGGTTTCCACAGCGGAACAGCCTCAGGAAGTTGCGTTGGCTGCCACCCGCACGCCAAAACAAATCCTTAATCCGGTGGTTCCCGATACGGATGTGGAGTTTACAATAAAACCCGAGTTGCCTAAGAAGTCGATAATCGATATTGACCCCGTAACGGAAGAAGCGCCGGTAATGGCACAGGCGGTACAGCAGACTGCAAAGAAGCGCCGGAGTTTATTGGGCAGTATTGTAAATACAGTTGTAGCTACCATAGACAAACGCGACGAAAAGCTGGTAGAACTGGATGAAGAAAACGGCGACCGTTTAACCAGTATCAATTTAGGTATTGTAAAGATAACCAGAGAGAAATAGAAAAACTACTTTATACAATTATATAATATGAAACGCTTGTTTTTTACCTTGATAGCAGCCAGTTTGGCTATAGCGACCTACGCACAGGATACTACTAAAGTTACTACGCAGACCGAGACAGAAACCGATACCGTAATTATCACACGAAAAAAGAAATTTAAACTTCGTTTTAGTTCAGATGGTTCGCGCGATACTATACGTAAAGTATCTAAGCATCCGGGCTGGTCGTTTCATCCAACGTTATCACGCTTTGATGTGGGCTTTGCAACGTTGATAGATAACGGCAGCTTTACCCTATCGCCCGAAAATGAATTTTTACGTTACCGCTCATGGAAGAGCAGCAACTTCGGTTTTGATTTCTGGGAGTTCGGCTACCGTTTTAACAGTTCGTTTAAGATATATGCATCAGCAGGTTTAGACTGGACGCGGTTCCGCCTGCGCGAGAATGTAACACCGGTGCGTTATCAGGATCAGTTAACTTATACTGTAGACGATATAGACTACGATCGGAATACTTTTTCATCAACCTATCTGCGCATTCCCCTATCGTTTTACTGGCGCAGTAAAGAGGATAATGAAGGGCATAGCTTCCATTTGGTGGCAGGTCCTATCATGGGCATCCTGATAGATGGCCACGTAAAGCAGAAAAGTGAAGAGAACGGCTACCAGCATTTCCGTGCAGGTTATAACTTAGCTAAAATTCGCTATGGCGGTTTCCTGCGTGCTGGTTACGGCGGCATAGGTGTATTTGCCAAATACTATGCTAACGACATGTTTGAAGACAGCCCGGCGCAAAAGGGACTTAAAAACTTTTCAGTAGGTGCAACCTTAGGCTTCTAACAAGCTATAACAACCTTTTAGAAAGGCTGCCGACTGGTAGCCTTTTTTGTTTTGTATCTTTGCCAACTCATGAGCGAAAGTACGTACCTGCAAGCCATAGCTGTAAGCCGCACCTATGATGATGCACTGGCATCAGGTGTAAAAAATGTCAGTTTAGAAATTACTCCCGGAAAAATTACTGCAATTATAGGCGCGAGCGGTAGCGGCAAAACCACTCTGCTGCGTTTGTTATATGGCTTATTATCGCCTGATGAGGGTGCGGTTAGCTTCAAAGGCGAGCGTATTTGGGGGCCAGAAGAAAAACTGATACCCGGGCACGACAGTATGAAGATGGTAACCCAGCACACCGATGACCTGAACGCTTACGCACGTGTGCAGGATAACGTAGCCATACTACTGCCTAACACTAATTTGCAGGTAAAGCGCGAACGGACCAATGAGGTGCTCCGCCAGTTAAATATGTTGCACCTGGCAGAAAAAAAGATAGCCTTTTTAAGTGGTGGCGAAAAGCAGCGGGTAGCTATTGCCCGTGCATTGGTTACCCGCCCGGAAGTGCTGCTGCTTGACGAGCCGTTTAACCAGGTAGATACGTCCTTTCGCGAAGGTTTACAGCAGGATATACGGCGCATAGTGCAGGAGACGGGTATTACGGTAGTAATGGTATCGCATGATCCGGCAGAGGTACTGTCTATGGCAGATGAGTTAGTGGTTATGCGTGAGGGGAGGATACTTGAGCAGGGTACACCACAGTCGCTTTATAATGCACCGGCAAATTTATATACCGCAATGCTGCTTACTAATTGCAATGTGCTGGAAAATACAGAGGCTGAGCTTTTAAATATTTCCTCAAAGGCTGACAAGGTAGTAGTTTATCCCAATCAACTCAAAGTAACCGATAACCGGGAATATAAAAAGTGGGAATTGAAGCAAGTGCTTTTTAAAGGCTTTTACGAAGATTTAATATTTGAGCGTGATAATAGCTCGCTGCGGGTATTTAACCGTGATACAGGTGCTTACAAAGTGGGGGAGAAGCTACGATTGAAAGCTTCCTCATGGTTGGAATATTAAAAGGTCAAGGCGAAAGCAGAAGCCTTTTTACATTCGTGTGAGCGTTGGGCCGCCAGAAAACCGGGCCGGAGGATGGCCTGTGGGCCGAAGGTTTTTTCTGGCTTGTCTTTTTGGTTACTTTTTTGACTAAGAAAAAAGTAACTGGTCTCCGCGGCCAGGAGCGGAATCAATCACAAAAAGTTCACCTCATGTTGACAAACGTGTAGAAAGAATAAAAAAGACTATAGCTTTTATCTTTCTCCTTTAACCCTTCGTCCCTTAGCCCTATTTAAACCAAATACTCAAACAAGGTCTGATCACGGTTAATCTCTATCACATCAAAACGATGCTCTGCCATTCGACGGAGCAGGTCCGGGTAATCTTCTGCGGCTTTCAGCTCTATACCTACCAAGGCAGGGCCATTCTCTTTTGCTGTTTTTTTGATGAATTCGAAACGGGTAATGTCATCCCCGGGCCCAAGCACATTGTTTACAAACAGCTTCAACGCTCCGGGGCGCTGCGGAAAGCGGACAATGAAGTAATGCTTAAGCCCTTCGTACAATAAAGATTTTTCTTTGATCTCGGCCATTCGGTCGATATCATTATTGCCGCCGCTGATTACGCATACTACTTTTTTGCCTTTTATCTGCTCCTTAACCAAATCAAGCGCTGCCACGGAAAGCGCACCGGCAGGCTCCACTACAATAGCATCCTCGTTATATAGTTTAAGTATGGTGGTGCATACCTTACCCTCGGGCACCAACAGCATATCATCCAACACTTCCTGGCATATTTGGTAAGTAAGGCTCCCTACACGTTTTACTGCAGCACCATCAACAAAGCGGTCAATTTGGTCAAGCGTAACCGGTTCTTTATGTGCAAGCGCTTGCACCATAGAAGGTGCACCCTCCGGTTCCACACCAATAATGCTGATGTTGGGATTATATTGTTTAAGGAACGTGCCTGAGCCGGCTGCAAGGCCGCCGCCGCCAATAGGCATTATTACCACTTCTACATCAGGCAGCTTATCTACAATTTCTACAGCTACTGTACCTTGCCCCTCTATCACGGGGTAGGTATCAAACGGCGGAATAAAGGTCATCTGATGGGCTTCAGTGTACGCTAATGCTTCGCGTAAGCAATCATCAAACGTGTCGCCTACGAGCACAATATCCACATTGCCTTGCCCGAACATTTGCGTTTGCTTTACCTTTTGCTTTGGAGTGATTTCCGGCATGAAAATAACGCCTTTAGTGCCCAATTTACTGCATGAGAAAGCTACACCCTGTGCATGGTTGCCTGCACTTGCACAAACCACACCACGGCTCATCTGTTCGGCGCTCAACTGGCTTATCATGTTGTAAGCACCCCGCAGCTTGTAGGAGCGTACCACCTGTAAGTCTTCGCGCTTGAGGTATATTTCGCACTCATATTTTGCAGAAAGACCTGCATTTAACAGCAGCGGTGTGCGATTCACCACACCGTCAAGCCGAGCGTATGCCTGTTTAAAATCGAGCTGATAGGTTGTTGCTGTGCTCATCAATTACTTTACTAATTTATAAGCCATCAAACCCTGCAAATCCTCATCATTAATGTCAAGCTTACTGTCGGCAAGTGTAAGGAAACGTTTGTAAGTATCGGCCAATTCTTCTTTATCCAGTTGATAGCCCAATCTTTCCAGGTGGAACTTCAGCGCATGACGACCACTGCGGGCAGTAAGCACTATGCTGGCGCTTGGAAAGCCTACATCTTCCGGGCGAATGATCTCGTAGTTCTCTCGGTTTTTGAGGAAGCCATCCTGATGTATGCCTGAGCTGTGTGCAAAGGCGTTAGCGCCGATGATGGCTTTATTTGGTTGCACCGGCATACGCATCTGGGTGCTCACCATACGGCTCATCTCATAAAATTTAGTGCTGTTGATGTTGGTATGCAAACCAAGTGTTTGGTGAGTTTTCAGGATCATTACCACTTCCTCAATAGAAGTGTTGCCTGCACGCTCGCCAATGCCATTGATGGTGCCTTCAACCTGGCGTGCGCCATTCTGTAAACCTGCTATAGAGTTGGCAGTAGCCAAACCCAAATCGTTATGGCAGTGTACGGAGATAATGGCCTGGTCGATATTCCTTACATTTTCTTTCAGGAAACGGATCTTGCTGCCATACTGGTCTGGCAGGCAATAGCCATTGGTATCAGGTATGTTTACTACCGTAGCGCCGGCGCCAATAACCGCCTCAACCATTTTGGCTAAGTACTCAATATCTGCACGACCGGCATCTTCGGCGTAAAACTCAATATCTTCAACAAATCTTTTAGCGTATTTCACGGCATCAACGGCACGCTCTAATATTTCTTCGCGGGTGCTGTTGAATTTATGCTTGATGTGCATATCCGAAGAGCCAATGCCAGTGTGTATGCGTGGGCGTTTGGCGTATTTAAGCGACTCTACCGCAGCATCAATATCACCTTTATTAGCGCGGGTGAGCGCGCAAACTGTAGGCTCTTTTACAGCCTTTGATATTTCTACAACGCTCTGGAAATCGCCGGGGCTCGAGATAGGAAAGCCGGCTTCAATGATATCCACGCCGAGTGCTTCCAGTTCGCGTGCTATCTCAATTTTTTCAGGGGTGGTCAACTGGCAACCCGGTACCTGCTCGCCATCGCGAAGCGTGGTATCAAAGACGTAGACTCGGTTGGGATCGTGTAACATAATAGTTTTTTTAATTTGAGATGTGAGATTTAAGATGTGGGATATTTTCCCGCCTCCCTTTGTCTTACATCAATATGTCAGCATAATTATTGGAGATATGATGTCCTAAATCTCATATCTCGTTATTCCTATTTTAATTCTCTTTGATCGCTATAAAACGCAAGCGCTTATAATCAGCATACCACTGGCCGTTCTCGTTGTAAAGCGGTTCCAGAAGCTCGGTAACTTCTTTCAGCATTTGCTGCTTTTCGCCATCCGGCACACCTACAAGGTAAAGCGGTGCAAACATCATGATCCATTTGGATACACCCTGGTCGCCATCCTGCAGGGGTGTTTTACGGTCAAAATGCGCTGCATAAGTTACCCTGAAGCCTTGCGTTTCCAGTTTGGTAGCATACTCGGCAAGGGATGGGAAATACCATATTTCCGTTTTAGCTTGCTTGGCATAACCGTGCTTGATAAGTACTTGCTTGGTTGCAGCTATAAGGTGCTGTACGTTGCCTTTTCCACCCATTTCGGCTACAAAGCGGCCACCGGGTTTAAGGCTTTCGTATACGCATTTAATCATTGCATCGGCATTCTTAATCCAATGCAATACTGCGTTGCTAAAAACAGCATCATACTCCTGCGGAGCGGAGAAATTAGTAGCATCTTCTACCGCAAAGTTAACCCCAGGATAGTTTTCCTTAGCCTGGCGAATCATATCCGGCGAGCTATCTGTGCCGCGAACGTTTACGCCCAGATCATGCAGTTGCTGCGTAAGGTAACCTGTACCGCAACCCAGATCGAGTATGCGCTCGCCCGGTTTGGCATTCAGCAATTCAAGTACATTCTCCCCGTATTGAAATACGAAGGAGTGTTTCTGGTCATATAATTCAGCGTTCCATTTCATGTTTTCTTGATTTTACTGGATTTTATTGATTGATGATTTCACCGATAATTGCGTTGATATCATAGATCAATATTAATTCACTAAAACTATTCACTACTCACTACAAATATTCCAACACCTTTTGGCCCATAGCCGTGGTGCCTAATATATTTGTTGCGTCGGTTTTGACATCGGCAATATCACCGGTGCGGTAACCTTCTTTCAGTACTTTATCAACAGCGGCTACTAATTTAGCGGCCTCCTCTTTTAATCCGAAGCTGATCTCCAGCATCAGTGCTACAGAAAGGATTGAGGCAAGGGGATTAGCCTTGTCCTGGCCGGCAATGTCATGCGCCGAACCATGGATAGGCTCAAAAAAGCCGGTGCCATCACCTACAGAGGCTGAAGCCAGCATACCCATAGAACCAGCTATTTGTGAAGCTTCATCTGTGAGTATATCACCAAATAAGTTGGCTGTTAAAACTACGTCAAACTTCTTCGGATTTTTAACCAGTTGCATGGCGGCATTGTCTATAAACATATGCTCCGTTTCCACATCAGGATAGTTTTTGGCAATTTCCTGCACTACTTCGCGCCATAAGCGTGATGCCTCCAATACGTTGGCTTTGTCTACTGAGCATAGGCGTTTGCTGCGTGCACGGGCTGCCTCAAACGCCTTGGTGGCAATGCGCTCTACTTCATAACGGTGATAGATCATCAGGTCAGACGCGGTGTTGCGGTCTTCGCTGCGTTTTTTTTCGCCAAAGTATACATCGCCTGTCAGTTCGCGGAAAAACAGGATGTCTGTTCCCTTTAATATCTCTGGTTTAAGGCTTGATGCATCCAGCAACTCATCAAATAGCATGATAGGGCGAAGGTTGGCATATAAGCCAAGCTCTTTGCGTATTTTTAATAAGCCCTGCTCCGGGCGTACTTTGGCTGAAGGATCGTTGTCGTACTTTATATGACCGATAGCACCAAACAAAATGGCATCGCTTGCTTTGGCTTTTTCTAAAGTTTCGTCAGGCAATGGGTTGCCTGTGGCTTCGATAGCGGCATGACCCATCAGGGCTTCGTCAAACGTAAATTCATGACCGCCATCCTGACCAATCTTTTCCAGTACGGCCTTGCCCCAGGTGGTTACTTCGGCGCCGATGCCGTCGCCAGGTATTACTAATATATGTTTTTTAACTGCCATGTTAATGTGTGATTACACCGATTTATTATTGATTACACCGATGAAGTTCTATTGTTAAAATATCCTAAATAATTTATAATCAGGATATTTTGTTGCTTAAGGCGTGTTGGCCGCTAAACGCTCTGCTTAAGATTTCACCTTTTGTCATTTCGACAAGAACCAGGGTGAAATCTTTATTTAGCCGGCCCCCTAAAAAAGAGGGACATTATCGATTCAGACATTTTGCCTTTCATCTTTATCCCTTTACCCTTACCTGCGGCTTTCTTCGTATTCTACTACTGCACTGGTATTGCTCAGGATATAATCGATATCATCATACCCATTTATCAGGCAGGCCTTTTTGTATGGATTGATCTCGAAGCTTTCCTGCTCTCCCGTTGCCGATATTTTGATGAACTGATTTTCCAGGTCTATCTCTACCTCGGCATGATGGTCTGCATAAACAGCATCAAATATCTTTTTCAGGAAGTCATCACTCACCTGTACCGGCAGCAGGCCGTTATTAAGGGCGTTGCCTTTAAAAATGTCGGCGAAAAAGCTACTTACTACGGCATCAAATCCGTAGTCGCTAATGGCCCATGCCGCGTGCTCTCTGCTACTGCCACAGCCAAAGTTTTTACCGGCTACCAATATTTTACCACTGTAAGTGGGATGGTTAAGCACAAAGTCTTCCTTAGGTTGGTCGTTTTCATCAAAGCGCCAGTCGCGGAAGAGGTTATTGCCAAAGCCCTCACGTGTAGTAGCCTTTAAAAAGCGCGCAGGAATAATCTGGTCCGTATCGATATTCTCGATAGGGAGCGGCACTACGCTGGTTTGTATATGTTTGAAAATTTTTGTCATGCGGACTCGAATTTTTAGAATTCAGGAATTCACCGAATGCTGTTGTGAAGTACTTGGTGAATTATATTTTTTATTTAATAGTCGTTTAAATTGTAAGCTCTTACTTCCAAAATTTATCAGTAAGCCAGTCTTCAAATTATAAGCTTCCAAGTAATTTATACCTTGCGCAAGGTGTACGTCTTCGAGGTTAATGAGTGCTTTAAGTTCAACCATTATCTCATTGTCGACAAAAAAATCAACACGTCTGTTACCGATCAGCACGCCCTTGTAAAAAATGGGCATTTCCATTTCCCTTTTGTAATCAAGCTCAGCCTCGCGTAGTTCTATCTCCAATGCTCGTTGATAGATTACTTCCTGAAAACCGTTGCCTAATGTGGAATGAACGCGCATAGCGCAACCGATAATGCTGCTTGTAGCATCATTAAATTCTTCGGCCGTGCGCTTAATTGCATTCATTCAGGCAATTCTAATTATTCCTGGAATTCGAGTTCCGACAACATCTCCCTGATATCCGTCACCCTACCTGTAATTGCCGCAGCGGCCGCTGTGAGCGGACTGGCAAGGAAGGTGCGCGAGTTAGGGCCTTGCCGGCCTTCGAAGTTGCGGTTGGACGTTGACACACAGTATTTACCTGCAGGTATCTTGTCTTCATTCATGCCAAGGCATGCGCTGCAACCAGGCTCGCGCAGCGGGAAGCCAGCTTCTTCAAAAACCTTGTCCAAGCCTTCGGCTTTGGCTTGCGCCTCTACCTGCTTAGAGCCTGGCACTACCCATACGGTAACGTTGTCTGCCTTGTGCTTACCTTTTACAAAGGCAGCCACCTGGCGCAGGTCTTCTATACGGGAGTTGGTACAGCTACCAATGAACACATAATCGATAGGCTTGCCCAGCATGCTTTCGTTGTCATGCAGGCCCATGTAATCAAGCGCTTTTTTGTACGACGCCTGTTCCTTCACCTCAAAGTCTTCAGTAGCCGGTACATGTTGCGTAACGCCAATACCCATACCCGGATTTGTTCCGTAGGTGATCATCGGCTCAATGTCTTCAGCCTTAAAGCTCAATACTTCGTCAAACACGGCATCTTCATCAGAGTACAATGTTTTCCAGTAAGCCAAAGCTCTGTCCCACTCTTCGCCCTGTGGGGCAAATTCGCGGCCCTTTACATATTCAAAGGTAATTTCATCAGGTGCGATAAGGCCACCGCGGGCGCCCATCTCAATGCTCATATTGCAGATGGTCATGCGGCCTTCCATGCTCAGGGAGCGGATGGTATCACCGGCATATTCTACAAAATAACCGGTACCACCTGCGGCCGATATTTTGCTGATGATGTAGAGGATTATATCTTTTGCGCCAACGCCTTTTTGCAGCTGGCCGTTAACTTCAATTTTCATGCGTTTGGGGCGCGATTGCAGTAAACACTGCGTTGCCAGTACTTGCTCTACCTGTGAGGTGCCTATACCAAAGGCAATAGCGCCAAATGCGCCGTGGGTAGAGGTGTGGCTGTCGCCGCAAACATAAGTACAGCCAGGGCGGGTAATACCCAGCTCGGGGCCTATTACGTGTACAATGCCTTGGTAAGGGTGGCCGAGGCCATAGAGTTCAATGCCGAACTCGGCACAGTTTTTTGTGAGCATATCCACCTGATAGCGTGATAGCTCTTCTTTTATAGGCAGGTGCTGGTCCCACGTTGGTACGTTATGGTCAGCCGTAGCTACCGTTTGTTTTGGCCTGAAAACAGGCAAACCACGTTTACGCAAACCATCAAAAGCCTGCGGACTGGTTACTTCGTGAATAAAATGCGTATCAATGTATAAAATATCCGGAAAGCCCTCTTTGCTGCTAACAACATGCGCATCCCATATTTTATCAAATAATGTCTGTCCCATTGTTCTGTTTTAGTAAAAGTAGCAGTAGCAGTTGCCGTTGCAGTGTGTATCACCGCCACTTAAAACTGCTACCGCTACTAAAAAGATTATGCTTCTACTGCCTGGTTTTCAGGGCGAAGGCTGCGTACTGTTTTACCAGCCTGCCATAATTCGCTTTCGCGCAGCTCTGCCAGTTCAGCATTCAGTTTCTCACGGTAATCAGGCTGGCTGTTTGAGTCGATAGAACGTTGTGACTCTTTGCCTGTAGCTACGCTTTCGTACAATTCTTCAAATACCGGTTTAGTGGCGTCACGGAATTTCTTCCACCAGTCTAAAGCACCACGCTGAGCAGTGGTAGAGCAGTTGGCATACATCCAGTCCATACCGTTTTCTGCTACCAATGGCATAAGCGATTGGGTAAGCTCTTCAACAGTTTCGTTAAATGCTTCAGAAGGGGTGTGGCCTTTTGTGCGCAATACATCGTACTGAGCAGCGAAGATACCCTGGATACAACCCATCAGTGTACCACGCTCTCCGGTAAGGTCGCTGAATACTTCTTTTCTGAAATCAGTTTCGAACAGGTAACCGCTACCAACAGCAATACCCAAAGCAACAACGCGCTCCCATGCTTTGCCTGTAGCGTCCTGGAAGATGGCGAAGCTTGAGTTTAAGCCACGGCCTTGCAGGAACATACGGCGCAGTGAAGTACCAGAACCTTTAGGCGCAACCAGGAACACGTCAACGTCAGCAGGAGGCACGATGCCGGTTTGCTCGTTAAAAGTAATACCGAAGCCGTGAGAGAAATATAAAGCTTTGCCTGGAGTTAAGTGTTTTTTTACAGTTGGCCACAATTCAATCTGGGCGGCATCACTAAGCAGGTAGCAAATAACGGTGCCTTTTTCCAGAGCCTCTTCAATTTCAAAAAGGGTTTCGCCAGGTACAAAGCCATCAGCAATAGCTTTATCCCAGGTTTTTGAATTTTTGCGCTGACCAACAATTACGTTAATACCATTATCTTTTTGGTTAAGCGCCTGGCCCGGACCCTGAACACCATAACCGATTACTGCTACGGTTTCGTTTTTTAGTACTTCCTGAGCTTTTGATAGAGGAAACTCGTCGCGGGTTACTACGTTTTCTTCAACACCGCCGAAATTTAGTTTTGCCATGATTTTTGTTTTTGTGTGATTGCACCGATATTAAGGTGATACACTGATTTTATTTTGTGTTTTTTGTTTAGTTATGTTTTTTGTCTTGAACCTGAATTTTTAGAATGAAATGAATTAGCAGAATTCTGGGTATTCTAAAACTCTGTTAATTCCGGTTCAAGACGAGTATTATATTTACATTGTAAATACCTTTTGCCCTTGGTTAAGGTATTCGTTTTCGATCACCTCTTCACCTGGTTCCAGTCGCTCAAACTCGCGCAGCTTGGCATTAAAACCTTCGCTGTTTTTGATGATTGCTACCCTTGCGCTGCGCACAAATTCTATCAGGCCGTAAGGCTGTAAAATTTTAATAAGGTTATCGGTTTCTTCGCGGTGCCCGGTGGTTTCAAAAACCGTGTAATCTTTACGGATAACTACGGCTCTTGCGCCGTTTTCGCGTAACAACCGCTCTACACTTACCTGCTCGGCAATTACATTGGTTGATACCTTATAAAGCGCCATCTCCTGCCAAATTACGTCGGCATTGGTATGGTAATACACTTTTAAAACCTCTACCTGCTTTTCTATCTGGCGGCACAGCTTGCGCACTACCTCTTCAGCTTCGTTTATCACAATGGTGAAGCGGTGTATGCTGTCAATCTCCGACGGAGAGGTGTTCAGGCTATCGATATTAATTTTACGACGTGTAAATATAATAGCAATTCTGTTTAAAAGACCAATTTGGTTTTCGGTATATACCGTTATGTTGAATTCCTGTTTTTCTATTTCTTCAGTACCCATGTTCTTTTTGTTTTAAGCGATGGTTATGATTACCATCGTGTTGTTAAAGATGACTGATTATTTAAGCCTGATTTCGGCTACACTGCAACCTTGCGGCACCATTGGGAATACGTTATTCTCTTTGGTTACCATTACCTCTAACAGGTATGAGCCATTGTGCTCAAGCATGGTTTGCAGGGCGGTCTTTAGGTTAGCACGGCTATCTATCGATTGACCGTCTATGCCGTATCCGCTGGCAACGCGCACAAAATCCGGGCTTTGGATATCAACAAAGGAGTAGCGACGTTCGTTAAACAGCTCTTGCCACTGGCGTACCATACCCAGGAACCGGTTATTAAGGATAATGATTTTAACGTTAACGCCGGTTTGCATAATGGTACCTAACTCCTGCAAGGTCATTTGGAAACCACCATCGCCGATGATAGCTACTACCGGTCTATCCGGCGTGCCAAACTTGGCGCCGATAGCTGCAGGCAGTGCAAAGCCCATAGTACCCAAGCCACCGCTGGTAACGTTGCTGCGTGTTTTGTTAAACTTGGCATAACGGCAGCCTACCATCTGGTGCTGGCCAACGTCAGTAACTATAACAGCATCGCCGCCGGTAAGCTCATTTAATACTTTCACCACTTCGCCCATCGTCATCTCTTCAGTAGACGGGTTCAGTTCGTTGTGAATTACCGCTTCTACTTCCTGCTGTGTAAAGTCATTAAACTTTTGCAGCCATTCAGTGTGCGAATTAGCGTTTACCAGTTCGGTAAGCAGGGGTAAGGTTTCCTTACAATCGCCCCAAACCGGTACCGTTGTTTGTACGTTTTTATCAATCTCTGCAGGGTCAATATCCAGGTGAATTACCTTAGCCTGTTTAGCATACTTGTCCAGACGACCAGTTACACGGTCGTCAAAACGCATGCCTATGGCTATTAGCACATCACATTCATTGGTAAGTACGTTCGGGCCATAATTGCCATGCATGCCCAGCATACCTACATTCAGCGGATGGTCTGTTGGTATAGCACCTACACCAAGGATAGTCCATGCGGCAGGGATGCCTGTTTTTTCAATAAAAGCTTTAAATTCTTTTTCGGCACTGCCTAAAATTACGCCCTGACCAAATAGTACAAAGGGTTTTTTAGCTTCGTTTATCAAAGCAGCAGCTTCTTCAATATATTGCTTGCGCACAATAGGTTTTGGGCGATAGCTGCGTACGTGGTTGCACGGAGTGTAACCTTCGTAATTAAATTTTTGAATTTGTGCATTCTTGGTGATATCGATCAGCACAGGGCCCGGACGACCGCTGCGGGCAATGTAGAACGCTTTAGCTATCACCTCCGGAATTTCATTAGCATCAGTAACCTGATAGTTCCATTTGGTAACCGGGGTGGTGATGTTGATTACATCGGTCTCCTGGAAGGCATCAGTACCCAACAGGTGGGCAAATACCTGGCCGGTGATGCATACCAGCGGAGTGCTGTCTATCTGAGCATCGGCAAGGCCGGTTACCAGGTTGGTAGCACCCGGGCCGCTTGTTGCAAATACCACACCCACTTTGCCTGAGGTGCGGGCATAGCCCTGACCGGCATGGATGCCGCCCTGCTCATGGCGAACCAGTACGTGGTTTAGTTTATCGTTATAATCATATAAAGCGTCATAAATGGGCATTATGGCACCACCCGGATACCCGAAAATGGTATCGGTACCTTCGGCAATCAACGCCTCTAATAATGCTACCGAACCCGAAACTTCTACAATTTCTTTTTTTTCGGCAGGTGTCGCTATTTCCTGTTGTGCAACTTCCATGGTGATTGGTATTTTATCTGAACCGGAATTCGCAGAATTCAAAAAATGTACAGAATGTTAATCCTTACGCTTATTGTTCTGCTAATTCTAATTCTGGTTCAAGGCTTTTCTATTTGGTTAATTCTTAAATTCAGTAAATCTGGTTCAAGACTTATTCATCTGTTACGCAGCCTTCGGCAGCAGTTGATACGCTTTTGGCGTATTTGTACAGCAGACCTTTGGTTGCCTTAAGTGCCGGTTGTTTCCAGTTGGCACGGCGGGCTGCTATTTCCTCATCGCTCAGCTTTACGTTCATGGTGTTGTTAATGGCATCAATCTCGATGATGTCATCGTCATTTACCAACGCTATAAGGCCGCCCTCATGTGCCTCGGGGGTGATGTGGCCTACTACGAAGCCATGTGTACCGCCCGAAAAGCGACCATCGGTAATTAATGCTACCGAGCTGCCTAAACCTGCGCCAAATATGGCTGAGGTTGGCTTAAGCATTTCTGGCATACCGGGCGCACCTTTAGGGCCAACATGGCGGATTACCACCACATCACCCGGTTTGACTCGGCCGCTCATAATACCATCAATCAGTTCAAACTCCCCGTCAAATACGCGCGCCGGACCTGTAAAGCGCTCGCCCTCTTTTCCGGTTATTTTGGCTACACTGCCGCCTTCGGCAAGGTTGCCGTACAATATCTGTAGGTGACCGGTTGCTTTTATAGCATTTTCTACCGGCAGGATGATTTTTTGTGTATCGAAATCCAGTTCAGGTACCTCTGCCAGGTTCTCGGCCAGGGTTTTGCCGGTCACGGTTAGGCAATCGCCATGCAGCCAGCCTAATTTGAGCAGGTACTTCATCACTGCAGGTACACCACCTACTTTGTGCAGGTCTTCCATCATGTACTTACCGCTTGGCTTCATGTCCGCCAATAATGGTGTGCGGTTGGTCAGTTCCTGAAAATCGTCTTGGGTCAATTTAACGCCAACGCTTTTAGCGATAGCGATAAGGTGTAACACTGCGTTGGTAGAACCGCCCATTACCATGATAGTGATAATAGCATTCTCGAATGCCTTACGCGTCATGATGTCGCTTGGCTTAATATCTTTTTCGAGCAGTACCTTAATGGCTTTACCAGCCGCACGGCATTCTGCTTGTTTTTCTTCGCTCAGCGCTGGGTTTGATGATGAGTATGGTAAGCTCATGCCCATTGCTTCAATAGCTGCAGCCATAGTATTGGCTGTATAGATACCACCACAGGCGCCAGCACTTGGGCAGGCATTTTTAACCACACCCATAAAATCCACATCATCAATTTGGCCGGCTATCTTTTTGCCTAACGCTTCAAATGCCGATACAATGTTAAGGTCTTCGCCTTTCCAGTGACCAGGTTTGATAGTACCACCATATACCATGATGGAAGGGCGGTTTAAACGGCCCATGGCTATAAGAGAACCCGGCATATTTTTATCGCAACCCGGCAGGGTAATTAAACCGTCGTAATATTGTGCACCGCAAACAGCTTCTATAGAGTCGGCAATAACATCGCGGCTCACCAGCGAATAGCGCATACCCTCAGTGCCGTTGCTCATACCGTCACTTACACCAATGGTGTTGAAGATAAGGCCAACCAGATCCTCGTCCCATATGCCTTGCTTTACAACCTTTGCCAGGTCGTTAAGGTGCATGTTGCAGGTATTGCCATCATAACCCATGCTGGCTACACCTACCTGAGCTTTTTTCATGTCCTCGTCGGTTAAGCCAATACCATACAGCATGGCTTGAGCAGCCGGCTGGGTAGGGTCTTGCGTAAGTGTTTTGCTGTATTTATTTAATTCAACAGCATGCATAGTATCTTCGGTAGCACTCATTATATATATTAGTGTTTAATTAGGTTAAAGGGAATCAGCGTTCTGTAGTTACAAGGTAGAAAGCTCAATAATTATAAGCAATAGCTCGCCTTTAAAAATAGAATAAGTATTTAATTTTATAATTTTATATTATTTAGAATTTTATTCTAAAGATTTATAATTAAATAAAATATAATTTTAATCAATTTGAACCAAAGTTCAAATTGGTATTCGGTAATTATTTTATGCATGCATAGCAATGCGCTCAGATTCTGCCTGAAAATTGCTTTTTGGCTCCAAAAGCGATGAATTTTAAAGCCGTCGCTTTTGATTTGGAATTATGTGCTTTCAACAATTTGCGGAGATACGCCAGTAAGAATCTGACTATTTATAGGTCTTAACCAAAACATGTTTAAAGGCATTTGGCTTCGTATCCCGAAGTGCATAAAAAAAGCCCCGGTAAAGTTACCGGGGCTTTCAGATATTTTGTGCGTATTGCTTAGTGCGATATTCCTTCTGCCAGAACGGTTACTTTGTTATTTGATGCTTCAACAACACCGCCTTTAATAATAAAAGTTTCCTCTTTAACGGAACCGCCGCGAATAATCAGTTTGCCATCCTGCAAAGTAGAAATAATAGGAGCGTGGTTATTCAAAATCTCGAATGCACCCATTACGCCCGGAACGGTTACCGAACTTGCTTCGCCTTCGAAAACTGTTTTATCTGGTGTAAGAATTTCTAAAGTCATTATGTTCAGATATGAGATGTGAGACATGAGATTTGAGACGATTGTTCGCCGTAATCTTTATCTCTTTATTTGTATTGAGCTTTTTGATGTGAGACCTGAAATACGTTATCTCAAATCTCACATCTCAAATCCCAACTCTATTTACGAATTAGCCTCAGCTAACAGTTTTTTACCTTTTTCAATAGCGTCCTCAATAGTACCTACAAGGTTGAAGGCTGCTTCCGGATACTCGTCAACTTCGCCATCCATGATCATGTTGAAACCTTTGATAGTTTCTTTAATGTCAACCAGTACACCTTTTAAGCCGGTGAACTGCTCTGCTACGTGGAATGGTTGAGAAAGGAAACGTTGTACACGACGTGCGCGGGCAACTACCAGTTTATCCTCTTCAGAAAGCTCGTCCATACCAAGGATAGCGATAATATCCTGAAGTTCTTTGTAACGTTGTAAAGTCTCTTTTACTCGCTGAGCAGTGTTGTAGTGCTCGTCGCCTAATACTGCCGGGCTAAGGATACGTGAAGTTGAATCCAGAGGGTCAACTGCAGGATAGATACCTAACTCGGCAATTTTACGTGAAAGTACAGTAGTAGCATCCAAGTGAGCGAAGGTTGTAGCCGGCGCAGGGTCAGTCAAGTCATCCGCAGGTACATATACTGCCTGTACAGATGTAATTGAACCGCGTTTGGTTGAAGTGATACGCTCCTGCATCAAACCCATCTCAGTAGCAAGGGTTGGCTGGTAACCTACCGCTGATGGCATACGGCCCAACAACGCTGATACCTCAGAACCTGCCTGGGTGAAACGGAAGATGTTATCAATAAAGAATAGAATATCACGACCTTTACCACCTTCTTCATCACCATCACGGAAATATTCTGCAATAGTTAAACCAGAAAGCGCAACACGTGCACGTGCACCCGGTGGCTCGTTCATCTGGCCGAATACGAAGGTTGCTTTAGACTCTTTTAAGGCTTCGGCATCAACTTTAGAAAGATCCCAGCCGCCTTCTTCCATAGAGTGCATAAACTGGTCACCGTATTTGATAATGCCTGACTCAAGCATCTCACGCAACAAGTCATTACCTTCGCGGGTACGCTCACCCACACCGGCAAATACTGACAAACCTGAGTATGCTTTTGCGATGTTATTGATCAATTCCTGGATCAATACTGTTTTACCTACACCAGCACCACCGAACAAACCAATTTTACCACCTTTTGCGTATGGCTCTAACAGGTCAATTACTTTGATACCAGTAAAAAGTACTTCTGTCTCAGTCGACAGATCGTCAAACTTTGGAGGAGTTGCGTGGATTGGACGACCGTTTGATTTATCCAAGTTAGCAATACCATCTATAGCATCGCCTACAACATTGAAAACGCGGCCTTTGATTGCTTCACCTACCGGCATTTTGATGGCGCTGCCAAGGTCAACAACTGGCATACCTCTTAACAAACCGTCGGTTGAGTCCATCGCTACTGCACGAACGCGGTCTTCACCAAGGTGTTGTTGCACCTCAAGAACGATCTTCTGACCGTTGTCTTTAGTGATCTCTAACGCGCTGTAAATTTTAGGGAGGGTGGCCTCATTAAAGCTTACGTCAACTACCGGACCGATGATCCGTGATATTTTTCCAATGTTTGGCATATAATTACCTGATATTAAAAATATGTTTGTTTTTACAAATGTATCTTTCTTGTGATAGATACGGTTTTGGAGCGCAAAGTTATGATTTATAACTAAATATTTATACAGTGTTGGTAAGATTTTTCGCGATGTGCAAAGGTTTAGCCAGCCCTGCAAATGGTATTGCTAAAATCGTATAATTATTTTGCCGATATGGCTGCTCTCTTCCATAACCTGGTGTGCCGTGGGTGCATCTTCCGCCTGATATACAGCATGTATAACAGGTTTTATTTTGCCGGCATTAAGCATAGGCCATACCTTTTCCTCAAGCGAGCGGGCTATTGCATCTTTAAACGCTGTTTCACGTGAGCGGAGCGTTGAGCCAGTAACCGTAAGCCGTTTGTGCATTATTAAACCAAGATCAACCTCGCCAGTGCGTCCCAGCATCGTATTGATGTATACCAACCTTCCTTCCGGCGCAAGGCATTCCAGGTTGTGTTGTAAATAGGGGCCGCCTACCATGTCCAATATCACGTTTACGCCGGTACCCTTAGTGACTTCTATTATTTCATCACCAAAGTTTTGCTTTTTATAATTGATGGCCTTGGTTGCGCCCAATTGTTCACAAAACATGCATTTGTCATCGCTACCTGCCGTAACATAAACGGTGTTGCCCATTGCTGCGCCAAGTTGTATGGCTGCGGTGCCTATGCCGCTACTGCCGCCGTGTACCAGCAAACTTTCGCCCGGCTGTAGTTTGGCCCTGTCATATAAATTGCTCCATATGGTAAAGTACACCTCGGGCAATGCAGCACCCTCTTCAAACGTGAACCCGTCCGGCAGCGGAAGGCAGTTGCCGGCTGGAGCTACACAATATTCGGCATAGCCACCTCCCCCAAGCAGAGCACAAACTTTGTCGCCGACTTTCCAGCGGGTAACATTTGCTCCGCATTGCTCTATGGTGCCAGCAACTTCCAAACCGGGTATGTGCTGTGGTAAACCATCAGGTGCCTTATAATTTCCCTGTCGCTGGTATATATCGGCACGGTTTACACCGGCTGCGGCAACTTTTATCAGTACGTCGTCAGGACCGGGCTGAGGCAATGGTGATTCTTCAATCTTCAATACTTCGGGGCCGCCCGGCGTAGTTATGGTGATGGCTTTCATAAGGTAACAATGTAAGTGTTTTAAGGTAAACAAAAGCCCAAAACTATGCCATAAACTATGGTATAGTTACAATTTTATTATCTTAGCGGGCTTTAAAATAAAACATGAAAAAATTTTTCGGAACAGGAGTTGCCATGGTCACTCCGTTCGATGCCGACGGACAAGTGGACTACGCAGGGTTAGAAAACCTGATTGCGCATTTGATTGATGGCGGGGTAAATTACCTCGTATCATTAGGTACAACTGGCGAGAGCGCCGTACTTTCCAAGGAAGAGAAGAAGAAGGTTTTCAAGTTCACAGCAGATAAGGTTGCCGGCCGTGTACCGCTGGTGGCTGGCATAGGTGGCAACTATACGCTTGAGGTGGTTGAAACGCTTAAAAATTTTGATAGTAACGGTTTTGATGCCATATTATCGGTAAGCCCGTATTATAACAAGCCAACTCAGGAGGGTATTTACCAGCATTACAAAGCCGTTGCCGAAGCATCGCCGCTGCCGGTTATTTTATATAATGTACCTGGCCGTACAGGCAGCAACATGGCGGCTGCAACAACTGTGCGTTTAGCAAAGGATTTTGATAATATTATAGGGGTGAAAGAGGCTGCCGGCAATTTCGATCAGTTCAATGAACTCATGCGAGATCTGCCGAAGGGTTTCCTTTTTATTTCAGGTGATGACCCGGTAACCTTGCCTTTAATTGCTATGGGCGCAGCGGGTGTAATTTCTGTTACCGGCAATGCGGTACCTGCAAAGGTAAGCGCAATGGTTAATCTTTGCCTTGAAGGCAAGTTTGCCGAAGCACAGCAATTACATTTTGATCTGGTTGAATTTACACGCCTGATGTTTGTGGAAGGTAACCCTGCCGGTGTTAAAACAGCGCTAAAACACTTGGGTGTTTGTGGCGACGGCTTGCGCCTGCCGCTTGTACCTGTAAGCGAAAAAGTGGCCGCACAGATTATTGCCGAAACCGATAAGCTCAAATAAACTTTAAATAAACAGCAATAAAAAACCCGGTCTAAATTTTAGGCCGGGTTTTTTATTTTTCGAGTGGTCAGTTCTAAGGTAAAAGTTTTTTATAGCTTAAGCCTTGTTCTTTGTGTCCTGAACCTCGAGGCGGATGGTTTGTGCCAGATTTTTTAAATCCTGTAATCCTTTACGCAAACGAGTGCCTGCTGCACTGTTACCTTTGCTGTAGAACTTTTCAGCATCAGCTTCTAATGAAGCTACCAGCTCCTTTAGTTCACTAAATTTTTCCATTTTAGGTTACTCCTTTTTTAAATGATTGAGTTTAATTGCTTTATTGTTGGCTAATCTAAAATTGTTTTTACTTAAAAAAAAATTTTCGCACAGAAAAAATATGTGGTTAAGGAGGTATTTTTCCACATTAGGCCTTGTAAAGGCAAGTTTTGGCAGTGAGTTACACCCTTCATTGATTTTTAAGTAGTTATATTAAAGCTATAGTTAATTAATACTCCTACCACGAGATACGCATCAAACTACCTGGGTGAACAAAATGAACATAAAAAAAGCCCTGTAAAGGGCTTTTAATAGAATTGTATTTTGGTTTAATCTACATTATCATGCAGAAACGAATTGTTGTTTCGAATCTCTGTTTTGCCATCCTCATCGGGCAGTAATGAGAAACGCGAGATCTGGCTTTCGTTTGATGCCGGTGTTTGCTGCAGAGCAATTTCCTTGCGTTTATATGCAGGTACGTTTTCAAGCTCCTGTATATTGCCTGAACGGAGTTTCATGCTCAAATCTTTTAAGCGCATGATACGCTCGCGCGATTTGCGCAGTTGCTCTTCCATAGACTCTTCGGTTTTATCGTCATCAGCGCCAACAACAGGTTTTTGCGGCATTGGTGCTTCAACGGGTTCCTGCTCTACTTTTTCATACTGCATTACTGATTCAGTTACCTTAAAGGTAAACTCACTATGATCAGGCTCAGCAGGGGCTGGCTCCTCATCAATTAGGTTATGACGCAGTACCGGTGCCTGTTTTTCTTCCGGCTGTGCCGAGCGGGTGCCGAACAAATCGAAAAGACCGGTTTGTTTTGGCTCTTCTTTAGCCTTGATAAAAGGCTCAGATGCCGCAGCAGTTGGTGTTTTTGCTGTATTTATAAACTCATTTACCGGTTTTACCAAAGGCTCTTCTTCAGGAATCAGCATAGATACAATCTTCTTGTTGCTGATTTCTTTTTCGCGCTCATCCTTGGTTTGGAAACCGGTAGCAATAATTGTCACAGAAATTTGCTCGCCCAAATCTTCATCCTGGCAGTTACCCCAGATCAGGTCAGCAGCAAGGCCGGCCTCTTCCTGTATGTAGTCAGTGATGATGCTCACTTCATCCATAGTCACTTCTCTGCTGCCAGAGGTGATGTTAAGCAGGATATAACGGGCACCTTCAATTTCATTATCTTTTAACAATGGTGATGATAATGCACCCTCTACTGCTTTTAACGCGCGGTTTTCACCATCTGCTGCAAAGCTGCCCATTATGGCTACGCCGCTATCCTTCATAACGGTGCGCACGTCCTTAAAGTCAACGTTGATATAACCTGGAAGGGTAATAATCTCTGCAATACCTTTGGCGGCAGTAGTTAATATGTTATCAGCCTGGTTAAACGCTGAGCCTAATGTAAGGTTGCCAAAGATCTGGCGCAGCCTGTCGTTTGAAATTACAAGGTAGGAGTCAACATACTTTTTTAATTCCTCTAAACCTTCTTCGGCTTGCATTTTACGGCGTTTACCTTCAAAAGAAAAAGGAGTAGTTACAATACCTACAGTAAGTATATCCAGCTCGCGTGCTGCTTTGGCAATGATAGGGCTGGCGCCTGTACCGGTACCACCGCCCATACCTGCTGTGATGAACAGCATTTTGGTATTGGTGCCCAGCATCTGCTTTATATCGTCAATATTTTCAATAGCGGAGTTTTTACCAACCTCCGGTATTGAGCCTGCGCCCATACCTTCGGTAAGGCTGGCGCCAAGCTGTACTTTGTTCGGAATAGGGCTTAGCTCTAAAGCTTGCGCGTCGGTATTACAAATGATGAAGTCAACACCGCTTATACCTTGCCTGTACATGTGGTTAACTGCGTTACCCCCGCCGCCGCCAACACCAATTACTTTGATGATGGACGACTTTTCTTTTAGCATTTCAAACTGCATATTCCTTGTTTTCAGTTAAATGTATATTGACGAATAAGTAGATTTCTCTAAGGTAATATTATTACTTTTTCAACAATGTTTTTCAACAAATGTCAGCAATGTGGAAAAAATTATCTTATGTGAATAATTATTTCAGAAAGTCCTCATCCTTAATATCATCCTTAATAAATTTTTTTCCGCTCTCTAAAATTTTCGCCAGCAAGCCATTTTTCTTATCAGTGTATTTAGGCTTTTCTACCTTGGTAGCCGTTGCAGGCGTAGCCTGAACAGTTACGTCATCTTCCATTTTCTGGATGCCTTTTATGAGCAGGCCTATACCCGTTGCAAACGTAGGGCTTTGCAGTTCCTCGTAAGTGGTCTTAGGCAGCACTTCGTTCTTAGCGAGGTGCTCGTTAGGATAACCTACACGGCAATCCAAACCGGTAACAAACTCTACCAATTGAGGCAAGTGCTTTAACTGCGCGCCACCGCCGGTAATAACTATACCTGCAATGAGTTTCTTTTCGTACCCGGATGATTTTATTTCGTAGTAAACGTGCTCAATTATCTCCTCCATGCGGGCCTGTATCACATAGGCCAGGTTTTTTACTGAAATCTCTTTCGGCTCCCTGCCGCGCAATCCCGGAACGCATACAATCTCATTTTCGCGGTTCTCGTCTGCCAGGGCTGAGCCAAAACGTACTTTAAGTTGCTCGGCAATATTGCGCATTACAGAGCATCCTTCACGTATATCTTCGGTTACGCTGTTGCCGCCAAAGGGGATAACGGCTGTATGGCGTATAATACCTTCATGAAAGATAGCGACATCCGTAGTACCGCCACCAATATCCACCAACACCACACCAGCTTCTTTTTCTTCATTACTTAAAACCGACTCTGAAGAAGCGAGGGGTTCCAATATAAGCTCCTGGCTTTCCAAATGTGCTTTATTCACACATTTTACAATGTTCTTAATAGCGGTTACCTGGCCGGAAATGATGTGGAAGTTAGCCTCAAGGCGTACACCGGCCATACCGATAGGATCCTTAATACCCGGCTCGTTATCAACTGTATATTCCTGAGGTAATACGTGTATAATCTCTTCGCCCGGAGGCATTACCAGGTTATACATATCTTCTATCAGTTTCTCAATGTCTTTGCGCGATATCTCCGTCTGCAGGTCGCGGCGGGTGATAAGGCCACGGTGCTGCAGGCTTTTTATGTGCTGGCCAGCAATGCCAACATTTACTACTTTGATCTCAACGTTAGACTGTGTACCGGCCACATCAACCGCCTGCACAATGCCTTGTACCGTTTTATCAATATTAGATACCATACCACGCGTCACCCCGGCAGATTCGGCTTTACCGATGCCAAGTACCTCAATTTTCCCGTTCTTACTGCGTCGGCCAACAATAGCGCATATTTTAGTAGTCCCGATATCCAATCCTACGATGATTGGCGAACTCTTTTCCTGTGATAACCCTTTGTCCATTTTTATTGTTGCTTTATATGAGATGTATCTTTTAACTTCTTAACCGTATCGGGTTTTACCTGTTTTGGCGCACCAATGGTGTCGCCTTCGGCTTTGATACCTATAACCTGGTTGGAATACTTAATGCTAAGCGCCTTGTATTTATCCCAGCCAGCTTTTGGCATTGCCTGCTGGTAAAAGGCCAGCAAGTTTTTAAATTTTACGTCGAGCGAATCGGCATTGCCAAGTATGATGCGCTGATTGCCCACCCGTGGAATTAGCTCTATTTCCTGCGAGCGGTTTACAAACATCTGCGCGATCATGGCATCCCACAGTGAGTCGGCATGAATGAAGGCTGCAGTTTTATATAGCGAAATTGCCAATGGCGTATGCAATGTATCAACCCGGTTGGCAAACAACTCGCTGATGTTACCATTAGCGGCCAATACCCTTGCTGTGAAGTTGCTTGACAGCGGCATCTTCAAACCATTTTCATCCACGTAAAAGTCCTGGTTAAAGCGGTTTATTACACGCAGGATAGGGCGGCGCTGCCTTATCTCTACACGTATAAGGCCGTCCATATCGGTATATACCTTGGCAAACTCGATAAACGGATTGGCCTTAAGCTTGTTTTCCAGGTCGTGTGTGTTGATGCCGTCAAGGCGGCGGCCAACAAGCGTATAGCTGTTGTTGAGGTGTAAAATATTATCAACTTCCTGCCGGTCTATAAAATATTGGTTGCCGGGAATGTAAACCTTTACGCCTGTGCAAACCGTAGCCGCTTTCTTGCCTTCGATGAAACTCATAAGCACCACCAATCCGCTCAGGCAAATTACCCAGGCAAACAAGGTGAACACAAGTTTCCAAACACGTTTACGCGACATCAGTCAGTATCTTTTTTAAAGGTTGAACCAGTTGGTCAATATCGCCTGCACCTACCGTTAAAAGTAGCGCAGGTTTTTCATTTTCAATAATTTGCAATGCTTCTTGTTTTCCACATTTGCGTTTATTCCACAATTTCATCTTACCGAGAATGAGCTCCGAAGTAACACCCTCGATAGGTAACTCACGCGCCGGGTAAATATCCAGCAGCAACAGATCATCGCACAGGTCAAGTGTTTCGGCAAAGCCGTCTGCAAAGTCACGTGTACGGGTATACAGGTGCGGTTGAAAGATTACCGTAAGCTTCTTTTCAGGATATAGTTTTTTTACGGATGAAATGATGGCACGTAACTCTTCAGGATGGTGCGCATAATCATCAATATAAGTATGTGCTGCAGATTTTACTATATACTCGAAACGGCGTTTAACTCCTCGGAATGATGCCAGGGCTGCTTTAATAGCATCCGTATCAATACCTAACAAAAGGCAAACTTCAATAGCGGCAACGGCGTTTTCGATGTTATGCGTGCCGGCGATGCCCATTTGAATATCGCTTATAGTGATATCAGGATTGACAAAATCAAAATAGAAATCGCCTTGCTCAATGCGAATGTTTTGCGCTTTAGCCTGGGCGTCGTTTGTTATTGAATAGGAGATGTCTCCCTGCAAAGGCAAGCCTTGTTTGGCAATGAGCTTACCGCCGCTTTTTATCTGCGAAGCAAACAACGTAAAAGATTCTGTGAGATGCGCGTGATCGCCGTAGATGTCTAAATGATCTGCATCCATTGATGTAACCACGGCAATGTCCGGGTGCAGCGTCAGGAAAGAGCGGTCATACTCATCGGCCTCTACTACCACTGTATTGTTTTTGCCGAACAATACATTAGTTTGATAGTTGGATGAAATGCCACCTAAAAACGCTGAGCAATCCACCCCTGATGATTTAAGCATGTGTGCTATCATACATGAGGTAGTGGTTTTGCCATGTGTGCCGGCCACAGCAATAGTAAACCTGCTGGCGCTGATAATTCCCAAAACCTGCGAACGCTTGTAAAGCTTGAAACTTTTGTGCGTAAAGAAATTCAGTATGGCCGAATCCTTGGGTATGGCCGGGGTATAAATTATAAGGGTACTTTCATCCGGCTCATGAAAGTTCATGGGCACCTGCTCTGGCTTATCTTCAAATATGATGCAGATACCTTCATTATGTAAACTGTCGGTAAGCTCGGTAGGCGTTTTATCATACCCGCACACAACGCAGCCCAACTGATGGAAGTAGCGTGCAAGGCCGCTCATGCCAATGCCGCCAATGCCCACCAGGTATACGCGTTGTATGTTGTTCAGTTCCATGTTACTTATTCTCTATTCAATAGCCTGGCTGGTGTGGTTACCTGCAAGGCTAAATTATGCTTACTTAATTCGTCCAAATACAAAGCCCAACTTTAAATAAGCCGTCCGCCCGGCAAAGGGCGGAGGCTTCTTTAATTGTTAATTGTTATTTGGATAACTTCTTTGGCAATTACTTCATCGGCATTAGGCATAGCCAGCTCACCGATATTATTGCTTAATATTTTTTGTTTTTCTCTGTCTTCTAATAATTCCAGCGCCCGGTCAACCAGGTTTGCCTCCGCATCGCGGTCGGCTACAAAAATGGCTGCGTTCTCGTGCACCAGCGCTAAAGCGTTTTTAGTCTGATGGTCTTCGGCCACGTTTGGCGAAGGCACCAGTATAACCGGCTTTTTAACCATGCAAAGCTCTGCTATGGTACCAGCTCCCGCACGCGAGATGATTACATCGGCAGCGGCATAAGCGAGGTCCATACGGTTAACAAACTCTCTTATTTTAATATTGGGGTGATAGTCCTCGCCCAACTGTTCTATAATATTTTTATAATAAACTTTGCCGGTTTGCCATATCACCTGCACATCTGCAGCGATGAACTTATCCAATCCGGCCTGTATGCTATGGTTAAGCGTACGTGCACCTAGGCTGCCGCCAAGTACAATCACCGTTTTTTTATGCGGCGACAGACTAAACAATTCCAGCGCCTGCATGTGTTTACCGGCAATGGCTACCGACTCTTTACGTATAGGATTGCCTGTTTTGATGATGCGGTTTGCCGGGAAAAACTTTTCCATACCATCAAAAGCAACGCATATTTTCTTAGCCTTTTTTGCCAGCCATTTATTGGTTACGCCGGCATAAGAGTTTTGCTCCTGTATAAGCGTTGGTATGCCTTTTAACGATGCAGCATACAGCAATGGCCCGGAGGCATAGCCGCCAACACCTACCGCCGCGTCGGGTTTAAAATCCTTAATGATCTTAAGCGCTGCAGTAACACTGCCGATAAGTTTAAACGGAAAAAGCAGATTTTTAAGAATAGAGCCACGCTGGATACCCTGTATATTGAGACCTTTGATTTTGTAACCTGCCGCGGGTACTTTTTCCATTTCCATACGGCCATTTGCTCCTACAAACAATATTTCGGTTGATGGGTCGAGCTGTTTTAAAGCATTAGCAATTGATACCGCCGGGAATATGTGCCCGCCAGTACCGCCGCCGCTTATAATGATACGCCGCCCCCCGGCCCCCTGAAGGGGAAGGTTGGCTTTGTTTGTATATTTTGCTTTTTCCATCGTTTAACTTTTGCTCCCCTTTAGGGGTTGGGTTGGGTTGGGGGTTACACCGCTACTTCCTTGATCTCTCCAACAACAACTTTTTGCGGTTCCTCTATATCCTTACTTACTGATAGTATAATGCCAAAAGCCACGCTGGTAAACAATATGGATGTGCCACCCATACTTACCAATGGCAGGGGTACCCCGGTTACAGGGCCTAAACCTACGGCTACCGCCATATTGGCGAATGCTTGTATGGTTAAACTGAAACTTAACCCAGCCGCCAGTAAAGCACCAAAGGCCTTAGGTGCTTTGGTTACTATCTTAATGCAGCGGTACAGCAAAAACAGATAAATGCCCGCTAATGCGATGCCGCCGATCATGCCGTACTCCTCTATAATGGTAGCATAAATAAAATCAGAATAGGGGTGAGGCAGATAGTTACGTTCTGTGCTGTTACCCGGGCCTTTACCCAGAAACCCGCCGGTAGCTATGGCTATCTTAGCGTGGTCCGACTGGAACGACTTGTCCGGATCAGTTTTTTCCGGGTGCATAAACGTATTGATACGTGATATATACGTTTGGCGGCGTGGACCTAACAGCATTACACCTGCGAGCAGCACAGCGCCCGCAAGGCAAACCACCGCTATTTGCTTAATGCTGATACGGCCAATAATGAGCAACAATATGCTTACGCCGAACAACATCAGCGCAGTTGAAAGGTTGGCCAGGGCAATCAGTATAAATACTACACATACTGAGCCCATGATAGGTACAAAGGAGTTTTTAACGTCCTTAATGTTTTCCTGTTTGCGCGATAGGGTGCGTGCCAGGTAAGTAATGAGCGCCAGCTTGGCCAAATCCGAAGTTTGAAAAGTTAAACCACCAGGCAGCGCAATCCAACGGCTGGCATCATTCACGTGGCTACCAAACACGAGCGTGTAAAACAAGAGCGGCACTGTTATAATCATCAACAGCTTAGAGATACCTGCATAGTAGCGGTAATCCAGCTTGTGCGATATATACATCAACGCTATGCCCGCCACCACCATGGCCAGGTGTTTGATAAGGTACGACTCGGCGCCTGTACCATGTTTGTATGCTATGGTACCTGTTGCGCTATACACAGCAAGTAACGAAATAACCGACAGCAGGATAACGATAAGCCATATCCAGCGGTCGCCTTTAGTGTTATTTAATATCGCGTGTAGCATAGTTTAATTCTTTTTGATTTCACCGATTATATTTCGAATGATTTCACTTATTATATGTTCTTAGTTCATTTGCACATTTTCACATCTGTAATCTGCACATCTATAACTCCCTTACTGCGGCTTTAAACTGGTTGCCGCGGTCTTCGTAATTCTTGAACAAATCAAAGCTGGCGCAGGCCGGTGATAGTAATACGGTATCGCCTTTCTTAGCCAGATGGAAAGCAATCTGCGCCGCTTCGGCTGCCGAAAACGTATTTACAATCACATCAACATCGTTTTCAAAGGCATCATGTATGCGTTTGTTGTCTTTACCAAGGCATACGATAGCTTTCACCTTATTTTTTACCAGGTCGCGTAGCATACCATAGTCGTTTCCTTTATCAACACCACCCAAAATAAGGACTACATCAGTGGTCATGCTCTCAAGGGCATACCAGGTAGAGTTAACATTGGTGGCCTTAGAATCATTAATAAAGCTGATGCCGGATATTTTGGCAACAAACTCCAGGCGATGCTCAATGTTGTTAAAGTTGCCCATGCTCTCCCTGATGTTCTGGTTACGCAACTCCAGTACCTTGGCTACAATGCCCGATGCCATTGAGTTGTAAATGTTATGTTTCCCCTGCAAAGCCAGTTCTTTAATTGACATCGTAAAATGATCCTGATTAATGTTAATGACAATATTGTCGTTTTCGAGGTATGCCCCGGTTGATAAAGTTTGTTGTATGGTAAATGGCAGTAATTGCGCCTCAAAAGTGCGCGCTTCCATGCCTTTTATGGTTTCCGGGTCATCGGCGCAATAAATAAAATAGTCGGCCGCTGTCTGGTTTTGTGTAATGCGGAATTTTGATGCCGCATAATTCTCCATTTTGTAGTCGTACCTGTCCAGGTGATCGGGTGTAATGTTAAGCAACACCGCAATGTCTGCCTTAAACTGATACATATCATCCAGCATAAAGCTGCTGATCTCGAGTACGTAGTAATCAAACTGCTCAGTCGCCACCTGGTAAGCAAAGCTTTTGCCTATGTTGCCAGCCAGGCCTACGTTTAATCCTGCATTTTTCAGGATATGGTAGGTAAGGCTGGTGGTGGTTGTTTTGCCATTTGAGCCGGTAATGCAAATCATCCTGGCACTGGTGTAGCGTCCGGCAAATTCAATCTCAGATATTACCGGAATGCCCGCCTCACGTAATTTTTTGATGATTGGCGCTTTCTCAGGGATGCCGGGGCTTTTAATAACCTCAGTAGCCTGCAATATTTCGCTCTCGGTATGTTGTTTTTCTTCGAAATTAATGTTCCAACTTGAAAGCTGCTGTTTGTAGTTGTCGGCTATAGCTCCAAAATCAGACACGAAAACATCAAAACCTTGCTGCATAGCCAGGTAGGCTGCACCGGTACCGCTTTCGCCGGCACCCAGCACAACTATACGCCCTTTGGCCGCTGTTGCTTGATTGATATTTTCAGTTTGTAATTTCAATGATTTTTATATTGATTTTACTAATTACATTTTGATTTCACCGATTTCTAATCTCTTTGTTGTTCACTACTCACTACTCACTACTCACTACTCACCACACTATCTCAACTTTAATGTTATCACCGTTATAATGGCCAGCATAATACCTAATATCCAGAAGCGGGTGACGATTTTCGATTCGTGATAGCCCTTTTTCTGGTAATGGTGATGCAGCGGCGACATCAGGAATATCCTGCGGCCTTCTCCATATTTACGCTTAGTATATTTAAAGTATGATACCTGCATAATTACCGACATATTCTCTACCAGGAAGATGCCGCACAACACAGGCAGCAAAAGTTCTTTACGTATCATGATGGCGAATACTGCTATGATGCCCCCTATGGCTAAACTGCCTGTATCGCCCATAAAAACCTGCGCAGGGTAGGAGTTATACCACAAAAAGCCCACACACGCTCCTACAAATGCCCCGGCAAATATTACCAGCTCGCCCGAGTCTGGAATGTACATGATGTTGAGGTAGTCGGCGATAACCGTGTTGCCGGATACGTATGCCAGCAATGCGAGTGTTATCCCTATAATGGCTGATGTTCCGGTCGCCAAGCCATCAATACCGTCGGTTATGTTGGCCCCGTTGGAGATACCGGTTATAATAATGATCACGAAGAACAGGAACACTACCAGTGCATATTGCTCGTAACCATCGCCGGTGAACTTGAGTACTTTACTGTAATCAAACTCGTTGTTTTTATAAAACGGCAGTGTGGTTACGGTTGATTTGATGTCCTGTGTATAAACAGGCACATTGTCGCGCATATGAAACGACACCGGCGCATCATATTGTACAGGCAGTTTTACCTCCTGGCGGATGATGATGTTGCTATTGAAATACATCGTCCAGCCTATGAACAACGCCAATACCACCTGCCCTGTAATTTTAAAACGACCCGCTAAACCTTCTTTATTCTTTTTAAATACCTTGATATAATCATCCAGGAAACCAATGGCTCCCAGCCATATCGTGGTAACCAGCATCATGATGATGTATATATTCTCAAGTCTGGCAAAAAGCAGGGTAGGTACTATTATACCTGATATGATGATGATACCACCCATGGTAGGTGTTCCAGATTTTTGCATCTGTCCTTCCAGCCCAAGGTTGCGCACAGTTTCGCCCACCTGTTTGTAACGCAGATAATCAATAAGCCGGCGGCCGTAAACCGTGGTTATTATCAACGAGGTAATTACAGACATGGCCGTGCGGAACGTGATGTATTGGAATACACCAGCCCCCGGAATGTGGTAATGCTCGTTTAAATATTTAAATAGGTAATACAGCATAGCTTACTTAATGTGCAATTTTTTGATGTGCAGATATGCAGGTGTGCAAATGTGCCGATGCTCGGATTTTATTTTATGCATACTTGCCGCTGCCTTTTTCATCTTTTGCTTTTTAATTATTACTTGATGATATAATTTTCCCTAATATTCTTTTAATTGTTTGAATGCTTTCTAAAAGTCCTTCTTCCGAAGGATAACTTTCTGCCTCTTTACACAGCTTTAACCAGTAATGAGTCTCTTCAGCTTCCTTATATGCTATCTTACATTTAAGTCGGAAATCATCCCGACTTTGCGCCCCTTGTGCTTCGCTGATGTTTGCTCCTATTGATGTGCCGCTTCTAAACAACTGGTTTGCCATATTAAACTTTCTCTTGCTCTCCAGTAGTTCTGTAAACGATATGATTTTTGGTGAAAAATCAAACGTAAGGTCAACTATCAGGTTCGGCTTATCAGTCATTTCATCTTTTTAAACACCTGCACATTCTCTCATTTGCATATTTGCACATCTTCTTATCTTCACATCGATTTAAATTGTTCCATCAACTCCTCCATATCGTCGAAGTGATTTTTCACGCCGTTTATTTCCTGATATTTTTCGTGACCTTTACCTGCCAGTAAAATCACATCACCTGGCTGGGCCAACGCGCAAGCCGTCTTTATTGCTTCGCGGCGGTCGGTAATTGCCAGCACATTGCGTTTAAAAGCCGCGTCAACACCTTGTTTCATGTCCTCTATGATCTGCTCAGGCGATTCGCTGCGCGGATTGTCCGATGTCAGGATCACTTTATCGCTCCACTCGCACGCTACGCGGGCCATCACAGGGCGTTTCGTTTTGTCGCGGTCGCCGCCGCAGCCAATCACCGTAATTACCTTTTCGTCTCCTTTGCGTATATCGTGAATGGTACTCAGTACGTTTTGAACGGCGTCGGGTGTGTGTGCATAATCTACAATGCCAATCACCTTATTGGGTGCGGTTATATATTCGAACCGGCCTGTTGCGCCCGAAAGCTTGCTGAGGCTGGTAAGCACTGCAGCTTTGTCCTGCTCCAGTAACATGGCAGTAGCATAAACGGCTAATAAGTTATACGCATTAAAGGCGCCCACCATCCGGAACCATACTTCTTCATTATCGATATGCAGCAACAAGCCGCTGAACTCATTTTCCAGTATTTTAGCATGGTAGTCGGCCATGCTTTTCAGTGCGTATGTTTTACGGTGCGCACGGGTATTTTGCAGCATGACAGCACCATTCTTATCATCGGCGTTGGTTAAAGCGAACGCGCTTTTAGGCAAGCCGTCAAAGAATGCCTTTTTCGCATCCCGATAGTGAGCAAAAGTTTTATGATAATCTAAATGGTCGTGTGTTAAGTTGGTAAAAATGCCCCCGGCGAAGGTCAGGCCTGCTATACGGTGTTGAGCCACGGCATGTGAGCTTACTTCCATAAAGCAATAATCGCAACCCTGGTCAACCATCTGATCCAATAAGGCGTTGAGCGATACCGGATCGGGCGTGGTGTGGGTAGAAGGGATTACTTTGCCGTTAATTTGATTTTCAACGGTTGAAAGCAAGCCGCATTTATAACCCATATCGCGAAACAACTGGTACAGCAGAGTGGCTATAGTAGTTTTGCCGTTAGTGCCGGTTACACCTACCAATTTAAGCTGTGCCGATGGCTTATCATAAAAGTTTGAGGCAACGATACCCAGCGCTAAAGAAGAATCAGCAACCATCAGAAAGTCAACCTCACCAGTAACATGTGCCGGCAATTCCTCACAAATAACGGCAGCAGCGCCTTGCTTAACAGCTTGTTCAATATAGTTATGACCGTCGGAAACGGTGCCGCGCACCGCTACAAACAACGAGCCCGGTACTACCTGGCGCGAGTCGAATGCGATGGAGGTGATCTCCACGTCCGCGCTGCCCTGCAGTTCGGTAAAGGGTAAACCTTCTACTATATCGCTTAAAAGTTTCATTCCAGATCTAATAATATTTTTGAACCTTTCGGGATAATGCTCCCGCCGGTTACCGATTGTTTTTTTACCATGCCGCTGCCGCGGATAACCGGTTTATAGCCTGCGTTGCCCATGGCATATAAAGCATCGCTTAGGCCCATTCCTACCACTGAAGGCACCGCGTTTTTCTTAACGCGGGTATCTTCAAAAGCAATACCGCTGCTGGTGTCAATGCCGGTTTCAGCTGCATTGGTTGACGCATACAGTGGGCGTAATCCTAACTTATTGTAAGCCGTTTTAAGTGCTTTTATATTACCTTGTTTTACGGCTGGTAAAGTAGTGTTGCCCACCAGGTGTTGTTGTGGTGTCGCCTGGTTGATCTGCATATCGCTGGCAAATACCTTGTCTGCAATCTCGCGGAATACAGGGCCAGCCACTTGTGCGCCATAATAACCATTCTTTGGGTCGTTTATTACCACGATGAGCGAATACTTGGGCTTGTCAGCCGGAAAGTAACCGCAAAAAGATGCCTGATACTGCTTTTTGGCTTTATAACCTCTGTTTGCATCTGCCACTTGTGCGGTACCTGTTTTACCTGCAACCTTGTACAAAGGATTATAAATAATGCCGCGACCTGTACCTTCAGTAGTAACGCCTTCCAGCAAAGCCTGCATTTTCTTCAACGTAACATCAGAGCATATTTTTGGGTTAATAACCCTTGCGTGGAAGCTCTCTACGGTGTTGCCCAGACGGCGTATTTCACGAACAAAAATCGGCGCTATGTATTTGCCATCATTTGCTACAGCATTGTAGAAGGATAACATTTTAAGCGGTGTGAGCTGCATCTCATAACCATATGCCATTTGCGGCAGGGTCATGTTCTTATTCCAGCTGCGGTTCTTCGGGTTTTTTACGACCGGTTGCGCCTCACCCGGAATTTGCAGCCTAAGCTTCTCGTTCAGGTGCCAGTCATATAAATGGTCTGTAAACTGCGATTGATGCTCATGATAAGCGGTATTCACCAAATAAGCTACCGCGGCGTTTGATGATTCCTCGAACGCACGTTTAACTGTTACTACACCAATGCTGCCATGTGAGTCCTTAATGGTATGACCCGGAATGCGGTAATAGCCTGTATTTACCATGGTGTTGGTGTCAACCTTTTTGTCTTCCAGCAAGGCCATATATGAGGCAATCTTAAAGGTGGAACCCGGATCCTGGTTGCCTGCTATGGCATAGTTGAATTTTTCGCGGTAAATGCCGTCTTCAACCTTCGTGAAATTTGCTACGGCACGTACCTCGCCGGTTTGTACTTCCATCAGGATAGCGGTACCGTGATCGGCACTGCTTTTTATTAATTGCTTTTGCAATGCATTCTGCACCACATCCTGAAAATTTACATCAATGGTCGAGATGATGTCAGCACCTTCTTTAGGAGCCACATCATATTCATCACCGTTTACAGGCATCCATGTGCCACCGGCAATACGGCGCATCAGGCGACGGCCTTTTTCTCCGTTAATATACTCGGCATAAGCACCTTCCAAACCCACAGGGTTTTTTACGTTGGTGTTGCTGTAGCCAATGGTACGCGCAGCCAATGACTGGAAAGGCATTATACGCTTGTTCTTTTGCACAGCGATAAGGCCGCCCTGGTATTTACCCAGGTTAAACAGCGGGAACTGGCGTACCTTTTTAAGCTCCTGATAAGTAACCCGGCGTTTAAGCAGGTAATAGCGTTCTTTTTCTTTACGGGCTTCTCTTAACAGTCGTGAGTATTGCCTTGGGGTTTTGTCATTAAACAGGGCCGATAATTTTGCGGCAAGTGCATCTACACCCTCGTTGAACACTTTGTCGTCTTCGATGCCACCTGCAAGCATATCCACCCGTAATTCATATTCAGGTACCGAAGTAGCAAGCAAGCTACCATCCACAGAAAATATATTGCCTCTGCCCGCCTCTACGTCAAAATAGCGCATGCTCAGGCTGTCTGCCATGGCGCGCCATTTCTTGCCTTGCGCAATTTGCACATGACCTAACTGCAGTACTACGGCAATAGCAAACAACAATATCAGGCCGAAGGCCAGGTAAACTCTCAGGAGTATATTGGTTCTAATTCCCATTTCCGTCCTCCTTTATTGTGATTTTTTGCGGCGGTTCAACAGATGTTTTCACACCTATGGTATCAGTACGTTTGGCTACTTCGCTAAGGGTGCTCTTGTAGGCAAGCTCAGCTTTGGCCGATTTATAGTCCCAGGTTAATTCTTTTACTTCTTTATTCAGTTTATCGATGTCGCGCAGCGTATTCTCCGCAAGGTGGCGGTTAGCTATATATAGCATGCACAAAAAAGCAATGTAAAGCACAAAAGGGAGGGCGTTTGTAGCCTCTTCGGTGGTTACAAAGCCTTTACTGAAAAACTGTGTTAAGAAATTGTCCGGTATTTCTTTTACCTGACGTTTCTCCTCAACCACAAGTTGTTTTTCAACTACTTCTTCCTCAATTTCTGAACGTAAACGATTGGTCATTTCTTTACAGCTATTCTAAGTTTAGCGCTTCGTGCCCTGTTATTCGTTTTTATTTCTTCTTCAGTTGCAGTAATTGCACCTCTGCTTACCGCATCAAAAGGCTTATTACTGTTTCCGTATAAATCTTTCTCCAATTCGCCGCTGAACTTTCCCTTGGCGATATAATTTTTTACCAGCCTGTCCTCGAGTGAGTGGTATGACATGACTACCAGCCTGCCGCCACTTGCCAGTACATCGGCAGTTTGGTTTAAAAAGTCTTTAAGTACTTCCAACTCCTGATTTACTTCGATACGCAGCGCCTGGAAAACCTGCGCCAGGTACTTATTCTCCTTACCACGAGGTATCAGATTAATGATGGCGTTCTTCAGGTCGGCCACCGTTTCAAGCGGGGTGTTCAAGCGTGCGGTAACAATGGTTTTAGCCAGTGAACGTGCGTTTTGTATTTCGCCGTAAATGCCGAATATGCGGTGCAAGTCGGCTTCGGTATAAGTGTTCACCACTTCGCGCGCGGTAAGCGTGTCGTTCTGGTTCATGCGCATATCCAGCGCAGCGTCAAACCGGATAGAAAAGCCACGGCTTGCCTCGTCGAACTGGTGCGATGATACACCCAAGTCCGCCAGTATACCATCCACACCAATGGCATCATGCAGGCGGCAAAAGTTTTTCAGGTACCTGAAGTTCTGGTCGATAAAAGTGAAACGCTCATCGTCCGGAATATTCTGCTGTGCATCAGCATCCTGATCAAAAGCCAGTAAGCGGCCATTTGGGCCGAGGTGTTTTAATATTTCGCGTGAGTGGCCGCCACCGCCGAAGGTTACATCAACGTAGGTGCCGTCCGGTTTTATAGCCAGACCTTCTATACACTCCTTAAGCATTACGGGGGTATGATAGTTAGTCATTCAGCCTCCTTTCGCCACTACCCATTACCTGCTCGGCCATCATGGCGAAGTTATCAGGCATGTTATTCATAATTGCGTCGTAAGCTTCAGGTGCCCAAACCTCTATTTTATTGAGCTGGCATGATAGTACAACCTCGTTGTTAATGCCTGCGTATTCCAATAGTGTTTTAGGTAACAGGACCCTGCCGGCACCGTCGAGCGATAAACCAATAGCACCGCGTGTGAAAAACCGCACAAAATCACGGTTTATCCTGTCATATTGATTAAGTTTGCTTAAATCATTCACCGTGTTTTCCCATTCTTTTTTGGTGTATATAGTAAGCTGTTTCTCAAAGCCGCGCAAGATCACAAGGCCCTCGTTCTCAACTCCGGGGAGTTGTTTTTTGAGGTCCGCAGGGATCATAAGGCGCCCTTTAGAGTCCAGTTTACAATCATATTCACCTAACAGGAATGACATTCTCGGTTTTACTGCAATTATTGTAACGTAAAAGTAAATTACTTTTACCATTTAATACCACTTTTTACCACCAAAAGTTTTCAACATTTTTGGTTTGTATCGGCGTGCGCTTATAAGTCCATCAAAACAATTGTAAATGAGCTATATATAATGTAGTTGCCGCTGTGGGAGAAAGTGGAGGAAAAATGCAATATGAATGCAAAAACATGCGAAAATTCAATTGAAAACCGCTTAATAATTGAACACGTGCTGATGGAGTGGGAGAGAAGTATTATTTGATTGATTAAAAAACTTTCAGATATTTTATTGAGCAGATTTTTGCGCTGTACCTAACAAAAGAGACTTGTTTATCAAAACAAAACGACGCGGCACTACCAAGCAGTTCGCGTTTTTGAACGCCGCAAAATCTGCCATTCTTTTTATTAAGCAACCGATCGTGCAAGTGCAGTATGTCTGTCAAGTAACATGGAATAAATCGGGCAGAGGTCGAAGTAGAATTTATTTCGTTAGAGCACTTTACAGACGAAGAAAACCCGGAAATTTTTTAATCACAAAAGATGTAAATGGAAACTCTGATATATGCGAAGGCAGGCAGAATAAATTACAGCCTTAAACAGAAAGCTTTTTCAAAGAGCTTCCGTTAAGACGTAGGAATTATGGCTTGCGCATGTTCGGTAAGCTGAAAGAAGGTGCAGCCGTCAAGAATTCAATTGTTTAAATATCTGGCTTCCAGTTAAGGTATCGAATGTAAATAATTGAAAAAGCTCAACATGCTACCTTGTTAGCGGCAGCGTATTCATTATCAAAGACACCCCTGTTGACACTCCAAATGCTGATTGAGGTTTCCCTTCCGGCGTTTTGGTTTGCCATTTAGTTTGAATCAGATCCAAAGAATTTCTGTTAGCATAAGCTACCCTGGCATTAAGTTTCAGCCACTCAACCAAGTCGGTTCTTTGCGTTTCTAAAGTATAAAGTCGGGCATAACGCATAAAGATACCTTTAAAACCAGGCAAGTCGTTTCCACCGTCTTCATTATCCATTACCTGATCTTTGTACATATCTGATCTGATGTATTTAGCGATCCGCTCAGCGTCCTGAAGATAATTGGCTTCCTTAGTGTATTTATGCAAAAGCACGGCAGCGCCTAAAAAAGTACCCTGGTTATAAGTGGAGCTCCAGGTTCCGACTTTGATCAAGCCGGTTTTTTTGTCAAGATCAATATTGTCATTAACTTTTCCTGTTTCCTGATCGAACAAATAAACTTTCGACCAGCTGTATAATGCTATAGCCTTATCGTAATAAGTTTTGTCGCCGGTAGCCTGTGCAAGATAACATGAGGCTACTATAGCAGGTCCCTGAATGCACGCGTTTTTCGAAGTTTTAGTTTCGTACCAATTTAAACCGCCGCCGTATTTGTTGGTGAAAGCACGGGCATACATTTTATCAAATTGATCTTTGCTCTTTTCAAGATAAACTTTATTGCCTGTATGTAAATAAGCACGAACGCAGGCGATAGATGCCCAGGCTATATCATCATTGAATTTATTATTCATCCAATCACCGGTATGCTGTGCAAGAAAGTTCTTGTACATTGCGTCAAACTTTGTCAGGTATTGCTTGTCTTTGGTTACTTCATAAGCATCCAACACAATCTCCATCATCTCTGCCCTGTCCCAAAAACCTTTAAAAGTTTCTATTTCATATTGTGTGTACCAGGCATCGAATATCTTCTTTGCAGTGGCCGGCGTAAAAACAATTTCTTGATTGGTACCGTCTTTTGTCGTGGTTTGAGCAAAGGTGTAATCAGAAAGTAGTAACAATGAAATTAGGATAAATCGCAAGTAAGAAAACTTCATAAGTTGATTTTTAGTAAGCGCCACTAAATATCGAAAAAATTATTGGGGCTCGTTATATGATGTCTAAGATAGCGGCTCAGAAACTGAAAATTATTACCTAAAGCCTTCATTTTTTATTTGTTTAAACCGGCTCAATTGCTGCCACTGAAGTGTATTGAATAATGAGTTTGACTGTTCTTTCAAACGCTTTGTTCTTGTTAGATATGCTTTGTTAAAATCCTTTCAAATAACATTATTTAATTTATAAATTGCTGAATAAAAGCGTTTTATATGCTTGTTCATTTCGTTTTGTATACGCTGAGCAGGGCATTGGCACGATGGTTGTTTCCTTAAAAGAAAATAATTTATCTACTTATGGAAACCATTGAAAAGTCAATTGAGACATTAAACGAGCTGATCCAATTAAACAATGATCGTGTAGAAGGCTTTGAAAAAGCTATCGCAGATATTAAAGATGAAAATGTAGACCTGAAAGAGGTATTTCAGGGCTACGCATCGCAAAGCCGCAAGTTTAGCCAGGAGCTTACAGCGCTTACAGCAACACGCGGTGGCGATGTAGAAACTGGCAACACCGTAAGCGGTACTTTGCACCGCGTGTGGATTGATGTAAAATCAATCTTTGGCGGTAGTGACCGTGAAAGCATTCTGAATGAAGCAGAGCGCGGCGAAGATGCTATTAAAAAGGCATATCAGTCAGCTTTAACTGAAGGTACATTAGATAGCGAAGCGTTAGAGGTGGTAACTAAACAAGCACAGGATATTTATGCTGGGCATGATACCATCAAAGCTTTGCGTGATGCATCAAAATAATTGAAGTCAATTCAGAAAGAGCTGCCTGATTAAGGCAGCTCTTTTTGTTTAAACCTAAATACAAAAATGACAACCGACTTTCACGTTATAGGCATAGGCTCATCTGCCGGCGGCATTGATCCGTTGATTAAGGTAATTAAAGGCCTGCCGACCAACATCCAGGCAGCCATTTTGGTTGTGCAGCATATCCCAAACGGGGTAACGAGCAATTTGCGGAGTATTCTGTCTCGTGCTACGTCGTTAAATGTAGTGGCAGTTGAAAAAAGTGAACCGTTGCAGCCCGGCAATATTTATGTAATGGCTTTGGGCCGGGCACTTGTAGTGGAAGAAGATTATGTAAAACTAACAGACAGGAGCCCCGATGATAAGATTAACCGTACTGTAGATACGCTCTTTTTATCTATGGCCGAGCACGCTAAGGATAAGTGCATTGGTATTATACTTTCAGGCGGCGGTTTTGATGGGATTGAAGGAGCAAAAGCTATTGAAAAATACAGCGGCCTCGTTATTGTGCAGGACCCTGGCACGGCTCAGTTCCCCTTAATGCCCAAGTCGCTTATTGCTAATGATCACCCCGATTACATACTTACTCCAGAAGATATTTCTAAGAAAGTGGCTGAGCATGTTGCCCCAGCGGCTTAATTACTTCTATTAAAATGGTTATCAGATCAGCGGTTAATTGCCGTCCAAAGCAAGTCCTTCAATTTATCTAAATTCTTTTGCGCTACTGATGAAATAAATACGTGAGGGACGCCCGCAGGTATTTCTGCCTCCATCTCCTGCATTAATTCGTCATCCAGCATATCTGTTTTAGTGATAGCTAAAACGCGGGGCTTATGCGTAAGTTCCGGGTTATATTCCTCTAATTCGTGCTGAAGAATCTTGTACTCCTCTGTAATAGTACGCGTGGTATCGGCAGGTATCATGAATAACAGCACAGAGTTACGCTCAATGTGTCTTAAAAAGCGGAAGCCTAAGCCTTTGCCTTTTGATGCACCTTCTATAATGCCGGGGATATCAGCCATTACGAATGATTTGCTATCGCGATAGGACACAATGCCTAGGTTAGGCACTATGGTTGTAAAAGCATAGTCGGCAATCTCTGGCTTAGCGGCAGATACTACCGAAAGTAAAGTTGATTTGCCGGCATTAGGGAAACCCACTAAGCCCACATCTGCAAGTAACTTCAATTCCAGAACGTTCCAAACTTCCTGACCTGGCTCGCCTGGTTGTGAAAAACGGGGGGTTTGCTGCGTAGCCGATTTGAAGTGCCAGTTGCCCAGGCCGCCGCGTCCGCCTGGAGTCAATATCTTTGTTTCGCCGTCGTGAGTTATTTCAAAGATCACCTCCCCGGTTTCGGCATCTTTGGCAATGGTGCCAAGGGGTACTTCCAATATCTCATCCCGGCCGGTTTTGCCGGTACGCAGGGCACTGCCTCCGGAGTCGCCGTCGCCGGCAATAACGTGCTTACGGTATTTGAGGTGCAGCAGGGTCCAGAGCTGTGCGTTGCCTTTTACAATTACGTGTCCGCCACGGCCGCCATCACCGCCATCCGGACCGCCTTTGGCCGTATGCTTATCGCGGTGCAAATGGGTAGAACCAGCACCGCCATGACCTGAACGGCAGCATATCTTCACGTAATCAACAAAGTTTGAACCCTGAGACATTCCTTTTAAAGCTTATAGTCTGAAAGATAATAAGTCCGGAAGACCGAAAGCTTTACTTACTTTCTGACTTCCGGACTTACCGATTTTCCCGACTTTAATTAATATTTTTCTATGACAGCGTTGATAGCATCAAAAATCTCATCAATTGAGCCTATGCCATCAATAGCTGTATATTTATTTTGTACCTGATAATAACCAGCCACCGGAGCAGTCTTGTTGTTATACTCCTGGATACGCTTGCGAATAATCTCCGGGTTGGCATCGTCCGGGCGACCAGATTCCTGGCCGCGCAGCAATAAGCGGCGTTCCAGTTCATCATCACCTACCTCTAAAGCTACCATGCCTGATATGGTTGACGATTTGCTTTCCAGCAAGGCATCCAGTGCTTCGGCTTGTGCCACCGTACGCGGGAAACCGTCAAAAATAAAGCCTTTGGCATCTTTGTTAGCATCCAGCTTGTTGCTTATCATGCCAATCACCACCTCATCAGGCACTAATTTACCCTCGTCCATCAGCTTCTTCGCTTCCAAACCAAGTTCAGTGCCCTGCGTAATTTCGCCACGCAGCAGATCACCGGTTGAAAGGTGGATTAGACCGTATTTGTCGATAAGTTTTTTTGATTGGGTGCCCTTGCCAGCGCCGGGGGGGCCAAACAGAACCAAATTTAGCATTAGCGATAAAATTTAAATAGCCTTTCTGTACGATAACGGAAAGGCTATAACATTTAAGTGAACTTGAAGGGAGTCGAACCCCTAACCTTCTCATCCGTAGTGAGATGCTCTATCCAATTGAGCTACAAGTCCGTATTATTTATCCCTTTTGATTGGGACTGCAAAAATACGCATCTTTTTTACCAGTGCAAATTTTTGGCAAAAAAAATTGATGAATATCCTCTTGCAGGTCCTATCTGCCTGATATAACGCTAAATAAAAATTCCGGCTTTTTGAGGTATCACTACTTGTTTTTGACATTATTGATTAATTAACCATCTTGCAAGCTGTTTTTAACGCAACATACTTTGTATTCGAGAGAAGAATCGTCGCAATTAAGACAAGCTTTCTGGACCGCCTTTGGTAAATATATATCGCCCCAGCTTTCGGCGGACGGCCTGCGTGTAAACTGGGTTAATTACAAAACCGGCATTAAGTACCTGCAATTTAAAATGCAGGCCGAAGGGCGGAGCGCTTTTATCGGGATTATTTATTCTAATCCGGATGCCGGTATACGCGAGCTGTTTTACGAGCAAATGCTGCAGCTGAAGAATATATTTCAGGCTGAGCTAGGAGAGGAGTGGGAGTGGCAGGCCGAGCGCTGGGATATGTATGGTAAAGCATCGGTAACCATTGGTACACAACTGCACAATGTAAGTGTTTTCAGGCAAGAGGACTGGCCGGCGCTGATTTCTTTTTTTAAACCGCGCATTATTGCTCTCGATGCTTTTTGGAGCATGGCTCAATATAGCTTTGAGCTGTTTAAATAGTTTTACAGTATTCCCGCCAAAGGTCTGTAATGACGAGCGGCTTTTAGACCTCACCTAAATCCTCTCCAAAGGAGAGGATTTTATTAATTACGTCATTGCGAGCGTTTAGCGAAGCAATCTATGAGGATAAGCATTAGAAGTTCGCTTACCTCCGCTTACAAACGACCTATGTCATGCTGAACTTGTTTCAGCATCTTTTTTGAAATAGTGCAATGGCGCGAGTTTGTAGTTTGTGTCTCAGGTATAATTTTACTTAAGTTTATTGGGCTTCTCTATAGTTGTAAACTACCTTGAATGTTCCTTCCTGATTAGTGTAGACGTTAGTGGAATTATAAGTCACCTCAACAGGATACTCGTATTCGTTATATACATTGTTATAAATTATTTCTTTCGTCTCTTTATTATTCGATATCGATAACCTAATCACATCTGATTGATTTTTATTTTGATTGGTTATATGATTTATATTCCAATTAAAACCGGTGTATTTGAAAGGGTTATTTTTGTTACCATAATAATATGTAGTGGTAATATCAGAGACTTTGAAAGTCTTAGTATTGCCACCATCGTATGTGTATTCATAAGTAAGCGAGTCTGGGCTGATATCAGATTTTATTACACATTTACTGACACGGCCATTCGTTATGGTATAAGTGCCCGTTTGTGTAGCCGGATTTTCTACCAATGCCTTTAACTCCTCTTTTATAAGTATACCATTGAGGTAAAAAAAGTGTTTTTCTGAAGATACGTCACCTGAGATAAGAGCGACCGTAGGATTGCTCAACGAGTCGTATTCATAAGATGTTCTAACAGTTTTCTTTTCCGAATAATCATAGTATGATAATTTCGTTTCTTTTATACGGTTTTGGCTGTCATATATAAAATTTTGCTTTTCATATTCAATCCCATTAAAATAGATTATGTAGTTATCGATTAAAAGCTTTTTGTCTTTTTTTGAAGAATCTTTTTTACAGCTGAGAATGAACGTGCATAATAGAAAAATGTAGATAGTGTTTTTCATAATGATAAGTTTCGGGCTACCAATTTACATACTAGGAGTGCCCTTATATAAACTTTCCGACTTTTTTATCATATCATGCCTAACAACTCCTCATCACTGATTATGGGTATATTAAGCTTCGTAGCTTTCTCGAGTTTCGAAGGCCCCATATTATCGCCCGCAACAAGGTAGTTGAGCTTGGCCGATATGCTGCTTACTATCTTCCCGCCGTTCTGCTCTATAATATCCTTGAGCTCATCGCGCGAGTATTTTTCAAATACACCGGAGATGATGAAAGTTTTTCCGGCAAGTTTATCACTGGCCAAGGTAATCTCCTTTTCTTCAACCACAAATTGCAAGCCTGCAGCTTTAAGCTTTTCAATTTCTTCACGATGCACTTCCCCTTCAAAATATTCAATAATGCTGCGGGCTATACGATCGCCAATTTCTTCAGCAGCTATCAATTCGTCATAAGCAGCTGCCGCCAGCTTATCAATAGCTTTAAAGTGAAGGGCCAGCTTTTTAGCTACGGTTTCGCCTACATAGCGTATGCCCAGACCAAACAGTACTTTTTCAAACGGCATTTGCTTGGAGCGTTCTATTCCCTCCAGCATATTAGTGATAGATTTTTCACCAAAACGCTCCATTTGTTTAAGATCCTCCGGGTGGTCTTTCAGGTGATATATATCGCTGATATGGCTGATAAAGCCCTTTTGATATAATGTCTCAATGGTTTCATCGCCCAAGCCGTCAATGTTCATGGCTTTGCGGCTGATGAAGTGCTGCATTTTGCCTACTATTTGCGGCGGGCAGCCCTCATCATTCGGGCAATAAAAAGCAGCTTCACCCTCCTTGCGTTCCAAAGCGGTGCCACATGCAGGGCAATTGGTTACATACTCAACAGGCGCTGCATTCTGGTGGCGCTTTTCTACGTTTACGCTGATGATCTTCGGAATGATCTCCCCGCCCTTTTCAACATAAACGCTGTCACCCTCGTGCAAATCCAGCCGGATAATTTCATTAGCGTTATGCAGGGTAGCGCGTTTCACTGTAGTGCCGGCAAGCAATACAGGCTGCAAGTTTGCCACCGGGGTAACAGCGCCGGTACGCCCCACCTGGTAGCTTACGCTAAGCAACTCGGTTTCTACCCGCTCGGCCTTAAATTTATAGGCGATAGCCCAGCGCGGTGATTTGGCAGTGAAACCAAGCTCCTGCTGCTGTCCGTAATTATTCACTTTTATTACAATGCCGTCAATATCATAGCTAAGGTTAAAACGCTCTTTATCCCAATCGTTTATAAACTCCAGTACGGCATTGATGTCCTTACACAATCGACTGTGCTCGTTAATGTTAAAGCCCCAGCTTTCCAGTGCTTCCAGGCTTTCCCAGTGGGTTTTAAATAAGGTACGCTCTGTGTACAGGCCGTACAGGTAACAATCCAGCGGGCGTTTGGCTACCTCCGCCGAGTCCTGCATTTTTACGGTGCCCGAGGCAAAGTTGCGAGGATTGGCGTAAGGCACTTCTCCTTTTTCTATTCGCTCGTTATTTAAGCGCTCAAAGGCTTTGCGGTGCATAAACACCTCGCCGCGTATCTCAAACAGCTCCGGGTAATTACCCTGCCGAAGTTGCTTGGGTATGGTATGGATAGTTTTTATGTTGGTAGTTACGTCGTCGCCTTGTACACCGTCGCCCCGGGTCACTGCACGTGCAAGCTTTCCACCTTCATAAGTAAGGCTCATGGAAAGGCCGTCAAACTTCAGTTCACAAACATATTTAAAGTCATCGCCTATAGCTTTACGTATGCGCTGATCAAAATCAAGCAACTCCTGTGCACTGTAGGTATTACCTAACGAAAGCATCGGCCAGCGGTGCCTTACCGTTACAAATTCCTTGGTAACCTCGCCGCCCACCTTTTGCGTTGGCGAATCCGGGTCGGCAAATTCCGGAAACTGTTTTTCGAGCGATGCCAGTTGCTCCAGCTTTTTGTCAAAATCATAATCGCTGATGGTTGGCATTGCCAGCACATAGTAATTGTAATTATGTTGTTTAAGCTCGGCTGTGAGTTGTTCTATCTTTTGTTTTGCTTCGGTTGGAGACATGGCAACGAATATAGGCGATTTGCATTTCCAAGTAAAGGCAATTATCTGTATGTTTTTCTATTCAGAAAGGCCTTTTTTGGCTATTAATTACTACAAATCTGTTTTGTTTGTCAAACTTAAATTTATTACATAAGCGTTAAAATGCACATTAAGTATTAATAATCAATTATCTGAAGTTAAATAAATGTCGCTTAACAAAAAGTTGGTATAGTGATTGGAACAGGGCGTGAGAATTTTATCATTATTAATCACTCAATCAACCCAAATGAAAAAGATCATTTTATTAGCCGCTTTCGCCGTGTTAATGTCTATCCAAGGTACTTTCGCTCAAACGAAATACAAAACCAGCGCTGGTTTAGGCATTGATTTTGGCGACGGCTCTACACTTGTAGGCCCAACGCTTAAGCATTTTTTTACACCTAACGGTGCCCTGCAGGCCGACCTGCTTTTCGGTAGCGATGCAGTTTGGTTAGGCGGTTATTACCAATATCACCAGGCAATTCCTAAAGCTAATGGCCTTAACTGGTATTTAGGTGTAGGTCCTCAGTTTGCTTTTGGCGACAAAGATGTTTATGGCGATAACAGCACATATGTTTTCCTTCGCCCGATGGTCGGTTTGGATTTTTCAATCCCTGAAGCCCCTATCAGCATGAGCTTTGATTGGAGACCAATGTGGCAGTTGAACAACGACTCAGACTTTGAGCCGGCACGCTTTGGTGTAGCATTCCGTTACAACTTCTAAGAGCTTAAAGAGACTAAACGCAAAGGGGATGGCTGATAACAGCCATCCCCTTTGCGTTTGTAATAAATCCTAACGCATTCCTTCGTCGGGCTGCATATCGCCCTGGTTTTGCTCGCGGTTACCATCTTTCTTATTATCATCCTGCTTTTTGCGGCCGGTTGAGCCAAAGCGGTAACCAACGCTAAAAGTGATAACCCTTGTTTGAAAGCGCCTTTCTGAGTATTGATAGTATGGGTATTGCCCGGCAAAATTGTTGATCTCTGATTTAAAGCGACGGGTGTTAAACACGTCGCGTGCATTAGCGCTGATGTTAAGCTTATCCGTCACGTCGTACTTAATGCCTGCGTCCATACCATACATGGCTTTCATTTTACCTTGCGCTATGACCTGCGGCCCCTGGTAATCATACCTAAGCTGTATGCCCAGTTTTTTGAAGGGCTTGATGTTGCCGGTGATGTTAGCATTCCAGGCATAGCCAGAAGTTTCTTGCAGGCCGAGCTCTGCATCGCCATCAATCTGCCGGTAATAAACATTGGCATTTCCTGTCAGGTCAAAGTTAGGTGAGAATGTCCACTTGGCAATTAGCTCATAACCAGCGTTGCGGGCGCTGTTCACGTTCTCAAAACGGGTGAGCGTTCGGCTGGTATCTAAAGCGGTGCTTATACGCTGAAAGTTTTCGTTGGTGAGACGATAATATACCGATGAAGTAAGCGTAAGCGCTTTCCAGTAATTAATATAGCTCAACTCAAAAGAGTGCGTATCCTCGGGGCGCAGGTACGGATTGCCTTGCTGATAGTTCAGCGGATCACTGCGATCAAGAAACGGGGACAACTGACGCTCACGCGGGCGACTCACACGCCTTGTATAACTTAATTGCAGGGTTTGTGCATCACTCAGTTTCTGGCTTAAAAAGATGCTTGGATAAATCCTGAAATAATCCTGATTATTTCGCGTAGTTGCGGCGCTATCTATCAATGATGTGCGTATGTTGGCATCCTCCAGTCTTAAACCGGCTTGTAAACCAAAGTTGCCAAACTGGCGCTGATAGTTTGCATAAACGGCATGGATGTACTCATTGTACAAGAAGCGGTTGGTCTGGCTTAAATCTCGGTTAAACAGGGTTGGGGTAAAGGCCGTATCAACCAGGTAGTCATTATTATTTTTAGCAATAGTGGTACGGTAACCAGCTTCCAGCTTGCCTTTATTATCGGCAAAAGGCAATACATAGTCTGCCTGTATGTTCCAGTTATGTTCTATTTCCTTGTTATAGTTATTCTGCAAAAAGCTGCGTGACGATGCGGGATTATAATAACTGTAAGTTGTGTTCAGGTAATCATAATTGTCCTCATCGCCGTTAGAATAGCCAATATTGGCGGTAAGCTGCTCGCCCTTGCGTTTAAATTTCTGATCCAGGTCGAGGTTAATGTCATAGTTGGTGCCACTGCCGTTGCTGCTGTTATCCTGCATGGTGCTTTGCGTTCGCTCACGCGATTGCCCGAACAAATCGGTTAAGCCTGTCTGATAGCGATCTCGGCTGCGGGTGTTCACATTACCTGATAAGCTTAGCGTGGTTTTGTCGCCCGCGTTCCAATCTATGCCTGCGCGTACATTGTGTGAATTGAAGATAAAGCTTTGATCCTGCTGCTGGTCTTGAAATAGCGTATCCGCTCCTAAAAAGGTTTGGCGGTTGGTAAAGCCATTGCCTTGTCTTTTGCCGTGGCGGTAGCTGTAGTTGGTATACAGGTTGAATTTTTCGGTTTGATAACCTAAGGCGATGTTGCCGTTATAAGTCTCTTGTGTACCTGCCGTAGCTGACACTGTTCCGTTAAAGCCTATGCGTGCGTTCTTTTTCAGGACGATATTTATAATGCCTGATTGGCCTTCCGGGTCGTATTTGGATGATGGGTTGGTGATAACCTCTATATTTTCGATAGAGCTTGCCGGTAACGATTGTAAAATATCGCTAACGCTGCTGCCTGTTAATGCCGATTGTTTGCCGTTTATAAGCACGCGCACGTTGCTTGAGCCACGAAGATTTACATTGCCATCCACATCCACCTGTACCGATGGCACACTGGTGAGTAGGTCTGTTGCTGAGCCACCCTGGCTTACCAGGCTCTGGTCTACGCTGAACACCTTTTTGTCGACCCCTAACTGTATGGTGCTTCGCGGAGCCGACACTACCACTTCTTTTAGTACACTATTAGCGGGCGCCAGCTTAATGTTGCCCAGGTTGTAAGCCTTATTGGCTGCGCTGATGGTAATGCTATCCTTGGTATAAGTAGCGTAGCTTACAAAGGTGATGCGCAATATATAGTCGCCGTCGGCAAGGGCATTCAAATTAAATTTGCCGTCAAGGCCTGTCTGGCCTGCTTTTGCAGGCTGATTGGTTGCCTTGGTAAACAAGGCCACTGTAGCAAACTCCACCGGTTTGCCGGTTTTAGCATCAGTTACGGTACCGGTTACGGCCCCGGTTTGTTGGGCAAATATTTTGGCAGATGTTAATAATAGTATACCTGCAATCGCGCTCATCAACTTCTTCATCCCTCAAAATTGACCTTTTAAAAAGCCTTAGGCGACTATTAACTGTAACTTTATTATTATGTAACTTAATTGATAAGTAGCAGAATTAATCAGCAAGATTATTTTATTGTCACAAACGCCCCTGTTAATGTCGTATTTGCCCATGGCAGCTGAGTAGAAGGTTAACTAAGTTTGTATTAACAATATCTGCTAACCAATAAAATATACTACTATGCAAAAGATCGCACCATTCCTTTGGTTCAACAACAATGCTGAAGAAGCTGTTGATTATTACCTCAGTATTTTTAAAAACTCAAAAAAGTTAAGTACCATGTATGCCAGTGACGGTATGCCTAACCCTGCCGGTTCAGTGATGGTTGTTTACTTTGAGCTGAACGGCGTAGAGTTTGGCGCCATGAATGGTGGCCCGCATTATAAATTTGATAATGCGGTATCATTTGTAGTGAATTGCGAAAACCAGGAAGAGGTAGACTATTACTGGGATACTTTTATTAAAGATGGTGGCACCGAGTCAGCATGCGGTTGGCTGCAGGATAAGTTTGGCTTGTCGTGGCAGATAACACCGACCCGACTTATTGAACTGATGCAGGATAAAGACCCAGTAAAAGCAGGCAGGGTTGCCCAAGCCATGATGGGAATGGTGAAGATTGACATTGCCGAACTGGAAAAGGCTTACGCCGGTTAACATGGATAGCAAGGCCAAATCCTTCGTGGCCAGAACGGTGGATGAGTATTTGAGTAATGTACCAGAACCTGGCCGTGGCACGCTGCAGCACTTGCGTGAGGTGATTAAAGCTGCAGCCCCCGAGGCTGAGGAGCTGATAAGCTACCAGATACCCACTTATAAGTACAAGGGTATGTTAGTGCACTTTGCTGCCTTTAAAAATCATTGCGGTTTTTATGGGGTGAATAAGCAGTTGATTGAACGTGTAAAAGACCGGCTTCCTGATTGTGAAATAAAAGGAACAACCATCCGCTTTAAGCCCGCGTTAGGTTTGCCGGATGACGTGGTAAGCTATATAGTGGCTGAACGAATGAGGCAAAATGAAGTAAATCAGCTTATCGGAAAGAAGAAGTACTGAATGGTTTATTGTATACGAGTGAGAATTTAAGATAGGTGGGCATGAACATCATAATCGTTACTTGACAAGCTGCAGCTTTGCCTGTATCTTCGAGCGATTCTCATGTTAACTGACTTATCTGTACTCAAATGAAAAAACGTTTACTCACCTTAGCGGCTTTGTCGGCATTTGTTGCTGCGCAGGCACAGCAGCGCGACCTCACGGCCCAGGACTATAAGCAGGCCGAGCGCTTTTTAAGCTATAATACCAGCAGCCTTGTCGACCGCGACGGTGTACGCCCCAACTGGTTGCCAAACGGTACATTCTGGTATCGTATACTTACGGCCAAAGGCAGCGAATTTATAGTGGTTAATCCGGCAAAAGGCACTCGCCAAACAGCCTTTGATCATGCTAAGCTGGCGACGGCGCTTTCAACAACATCAGGCGGTAATTATAATGCCGACATGCTTCCCTTTCAACGCATCAACATCTCTGCCGACGGGCAGAAGGTTGGCTTCAGCGCTGCTGGTAAGCAATGGATATATGATAGCAAACTTGCCACGGTAACTGAAGGTACTTTACCGGGTAGTGATGATAATGCAGGTCGCCGTGGTTTTGGCGGAGCGTCCGAAGTGCTCTCTCCAGACGGTAAAAAAGCGGCGTTCATTCGCGACTGGAACCTATGGGTCAGGGACGTAGCCACTAAAAAAGAGACACAACTTACCACTGACGGCGTATTAAATTATGGCTATGCAACTGATAACGCCGGTTGGACAAGCAGCGATCGCCCTGTATTGATATGGTCTGCCGATGGTAAGAAAATAGCCACCTTTAAACAGGATCAGCGCAAAACCGGTGATATGTACCTGGTTACCACCAACGTTGGTCACCCGGAATTGCGCGCATGGAAATATCCGTTGCCCGGCGATAAAGACGTTACCATGATAGAGCGCGTGGTAATTGATGTAGAAACACCTAAGGTAATCAAACTGCAAATACCTGCCGATCAGCATCGTGCCACATTGAGTGATGATATTTCAAGCTCGGGCACTTTTGATGATACCCAATTTAGCCCGGATGGGTCAACGCTTGCATTTGTATCTACCTCGCGCGATCATAAACAAGAGAAAGTTCGTATTGCCAACACCAGTACAGGCGTTGTACGTGAGGTGTTTGAGGAGACGGTGCCAACACAGTTTGAGTCGGGCTGGGGCGCTATCAACTGGCATTACCTGCCAAAAACCAATGAGATCATCTGGTTTTCTGAGCGGAGCAATTGGGGTCACTTGTACTTATATAACGCATCAACAGGCAAACTTAAAAATGCTATAACAAAAGGCGATTGGTTGGTAACCCGTGTAGTAAAGGTTGACGAAAAAACACGGACTATCTATTTTATGGCCGGCGGCAAGGTGCAGGACAATCCTTACTTCGGGCAGTTCTGTAAAGTGGGTTTTGATGGTAAAGGCCTTACCGTATTAACCCCGGAAGCGGCTAATCATAACATCAGCATTTCGCCGGACGGCGGCTATTTTATTGATAGCTATTCTAAACCGGATGTGCCTGCAGCAACTGTACTGCGAAATTTAAATGGCAAGCTGGTGGCCAGTCTTGAAAAGGCTGACGTTACACGCCTTAAAGCAGCCGGATGGAAGCCTGTAACGCCATTCTCTGTAAAGGCGAATGATGGCAAGACTGACATATATGGCTTGATGTTCACGCCATCAAACCTCGATCCTAACAAGAAGTATCCGGTGGTAGATTACATTTATCCGGGTCCGCAGGGTGGCAGCGTAGGTAGCTGGTCGTTTTCTGCATCCCGGGGCGATCATCAGGCTTTGGCCGAGTTGGGTTTCATCGTAGTTGCCATTGAAGGTACAAGCAATCCGCTTCGTTCAAAAAGCTTCCATGATATGAGCTATGGCAACATGGCCGAAAATACCATTCCCGATCAGATTGCAGGCATCAGGCAGCTGGCTGCCAAATACGGATATCTTGATACTACCCGTGTGGGCATCTGGGGGCATTCGGGCGGTGGTTTCGCTACGGCAACAGCCATGTTCCGTTATCCTGATTTCTTTAAAGTAGGTATATCAGAATCGGGTAATCATGACAATCGTAACTACGAGGATGATTGGGGCGAGCGCTATAACGGACTTGCCGAGAACGTAAATTACGAAGCGCAGGCCAATCAGAATTACGCAAAAAATTTAAAAGGTAAGCTGATGCTTGCGCATGGTATGCTTGATAATAACGTGCCGCCTTATAATACCCTATTAGTGGTAGAAGCGCTCGAAAAAGCAAATAAAGATTATGATCTGGTAATTTTCCCGAACAGCGCTCACGGTTACGGACAATACTCCACTTACATGATGCGCCGCCGCTGGGATTACTTTGTAAAGAACCTGATGGGAGTAAATCCGCCGAAGGAATTTGAATACACTTTTAAAGCCGATCCCCGTAACGGTACCGGCCGATAAGCTATCCTGAAAAATATTACAGCCCCGCTATTTTAAATAAGGCGGGGCTTTTTTTTGGGGTATAGTTAAAGCAAACTTTCTATTTTTTGGGTTATGGCATCCTCATCGCCCGATGCTAATATTACTTTCCCCTCTTTATCTAACAACACATAAAAGGGAATAAAATGAATTTCAAATAAGTCGCTTGCTTTTGTTTTTTCACTATCAGGCAGCTTTTCGTCTAACAATTGCACCCAGGGCATTTTCTCTTTATTAAGAGCCGTTGTCCAGTCGGTCCACTTTCTTTCGCTGGCAATGCTTACTATTTCCAGGCCTTTGGTGTGATATTTTTTGTAAATATCTTTCCAGTGAGGGATGGCCGCGCGGCAAGGCACGCACCAACTTGCCCAAAAATCAAGCATTACATATTTGCCTTTTGTTGACGATAGATGGAAAGGCTTTTTAGATGGTTGCAATAACGTTATTTCGGGTATGGAGCGGTTAGTTTCCCGGTTTTTGAGGCCATTGGAGGCGGCCAATAATTCGCTGTAGTAAGCAGATTCCTTTGCCGCACCGGTAAATTTACTTAATGCCCATTCAAGCAGGGGTGGAGTGGTATTAAATTCACTAAAAAAATGCTGATAGTACTCGTTAAACAAAAAAGGTGCTGCTGGCGACGCTGGGTTTTCTGTTATGTACTGGCGAAGCCAATCTTTTTGAGCAGCAAACAGTGCTGTGGGTATAGAGTCTAACATCTTTCGCAAATTTGATGATGCCACCCTATCCGTGGTGTTTTTTAATTGAGCATTAATTTTAAGTGCTTCTGCTAAACGTTGCTCTTGTCGTGTTTCTGTTTTGAAGCGCTCGTAAGCTTCGTTAATGGCTGAACCTTTCACTTCTACCCTGGTTAACACTATCATATAGCTGGCATAAAAGCGCGCATTAGCCGTATCAAGATTCAAACTCATATCGGTATTTTCCAGGAACATCTGAAAGGCATAATTGCCCGGCGAAACGGTAAATCCGCGTAGTTTGGGTACAGCTGTGTAGCCTTTTAGTATAAAGCGGCCATTGGATATTAAGGCACTATCCTGTGGACCTCCCTTTTCATTATATAGTTTGATGACGCCAGAGTCAAGGCCTTTTATGGCTCCTGTAATTGTATAGCCCTTTTGAGCGAATACGTTAGAGAATGTTATTAAAAACAGGACGGTAAAAGCGCAAAAAGTACGTGAGTAAGTTCTCATAGATTGTGGGTTTATTTTTCAGGTAAATTAATAAATTCATAGGTAACGCAAAATATTATTTTGTTTTATTGTTAAATTTATATGTAATTCAAACTTTTATTTGGATTGATGCTTCACAGATAAGATTAACTTTAGCTGTTTAAAAGAACTGATAATTATGAAGCGTTTGTTATTACCACTGTTGTTTATCTCGTCAGTAGCTTTAGCACAGGCGGACAAGCCTGAAGATTTTAGGGATGATTGGGCTGATTTAAGGCATTATGCAAAAGAAAACGCTGTACTACCGGCTCCTGCAGCGGGTGAAAAACGTGTGGTGTTTTTAGGTAGTTCTATCTACGAGTTTTGGAAAACACGCATGCCCGAATATTTCGAGCAGCACAAAAATTATATTGATCGTGGCATTAGCGGGCAGATAGCTCCGCAGCTATTAATACGTTTTCAGCAGGATGTAATTGCCCTTAAACCCAAGGCGGTAATTATCTTGGCAGGTAGCAATGATCTGGCCGGGACAACTGGTCATGTCACTATCGAATCTATAATGGATAATGTAAAATCAATGGTAGAGCTTGCCGAAGCACATCACATCAAGGTTATACTTTGTAAGTATCTGCCTATTTATCAATATCCGTGGCGTAAGGATGTTGACGCTGTTGCGGGAATTTTAGCGCTTAACAAAGCCATTGAAGCCTATGCTGCTGAGAAAAAGCTGACCATCCTCGATTACTTCACTGCACTAAAGGACGAACGCAACGGGCAACCGGCAAACCTTACTATGGATGGCGTACACCCCAATCATGATGGGTATGTAATTATGGCCAAAGTAACTGATGAGGCTATTGCCAGGGCACTGAAATAGTTGCAGTGGTAACAGGCTAAAACAATGCGTTTGTTACTGAAGCCCGTCAAAATACTTCTGTCCGTCACTTCTTTTGCGCGATCAAAAGAAGCAAAACTCGCCGGCTTTCGACCCCACCTAAATCCTGCCCATTAAGGGAGGACTTTGCCTGCTACCCAAAAATCAGGAGGCCGGTGAGTTCGTTTATCAACGTTCATTGCTTACAAATTGTATATGGTAGTTTCTGTAACTCAATTTACAAAATCATTCGGCAGGCATTATTTGCAGGGCGCTGAACCTCCGCATGCGGTAGCAGTTGATGGCCGTTTCGCCAAGCTGGTTGATGAGGCGGTAGTTGACTACTGCACCCACTGCCGCGCCGATAAACGGTATAAGTTGCGCCATCTTAGCCAAATCAATAAAATCGCGGTACTCTTGCTGAAATGTGCGCCAGTCGAAATCTTTCGCATCATCAGGCAGGCTGCTGCTGTAACCCTGCCATTGTGCAATGTGTGCATAAACCTCGTTACGGCCCTTCTGACTGCTGAACGCCAGCTGAAATATGTACAAAATATACAAACGCTCCTTGTAATCGTGCACATCAAAACCGTACTGAGGCGCTATCTCAAACAGCATTTTCATTTTAATAGCTATCAGCACCGGGAAGTCTGCAAGCCCCATTAAAATGCCGCCTGCTCCGGTGACTGCGCCCTCAACCGTTGCGGCATTTCGGTAACTATCAATAATATTATTTACTAAAGCTTCCCGCAATTCAAGGCCGCCCTCAGTCACCGGTGGTTTGCTGGTAAACTGCGATCCCAGTACCACCGTCTTAACCATCTTCTCGATGACGGTAGTAATGGTTTGGTGTACCTTCTCAGGTATAATATTGTTCACTTTGTCCTGCACAGCTTTGGCAATTCGGTTTGCGACGGATGGTTTGCGCTGCATGCGGTGCTGCCAGTATTGTAACTGCAGCTGTGCTTTATGTTCGTAGGTGGTCATGCCATATCTGTTTGTAAATACCGGCCGTCTTTTAAATATTAACCTGGTAAAGATGCAAATGTTAAACTACGATGAAATTTATTATTAAGTATGCATTTTTAACAATTTAGGTTCAGTTTTTGGAATAAAATGCTGATTTTGCGCCCGCTGTTAACAAACAACCATATTTATATGAAAACGATAGATCAAATAAGCTTTGCAGGGAAAAAAGCCCTTATCCGCGTTGATTTTAATGTTCCGCTGGATGAAGCGTATAATATTACCGACGACAACCGCATCACGGCAGCGCTGCCAACCATAAAAAAAATCCTTAACGATGGCGGCGCAGTTATCCTGATGTCGCACCTTGGCCGACCAAAAGATGGCCCTACCGATAAGTATTCTTTAAAGCATGTGGTTAGCCACCTGTCGACTCTTTTAGGCCAGGAGGTGCAGTTTGCTAATGACTGCATTGGTGAAGAAGCTTACACCAAAGCCGCAGAACTGGAAAAAGGCGAAGTATTACTGCTGGAAAACCTTCGTTTGTATAAAGAAGAGGAAAAAGGTGATGTTGCCTTTGCCGAAAAATTATCAAAACTTGGCGACGTATACGTTAATGATGCCTTCGGCACGGCGCATCGCGCACATGCTTCTACTGCTATCATTGCACAGTTTTTCCCTAATGCCAAATATTTTGGTTACCTGATGGCTGCTGAACTTAACAATGCCGAAAAGGTTTTAAATAGCCCTGTTCGTCCGTTTACTGCCATTATGGGTGGTGCCAAAGTATCAGACAAAATACAGCTGATTGAGGCTCTTTTAGAAAAAGTAGATAACCTTATTATAGGTGGTGGTATGGCCTACACCTTCTCTAAAGCAAAAGGCGGTGAAATAGGTACATCGTTATTAGAGGCCGATAAGCTTGACCTTGCTAATGAGTTAGTGCAAAAAGCAAAAGATAAAGGTGTAAACCTGGTACTGCCTACAGATTGTATTATTGCTGATAAGTTTGCAAACGATGCGCAAACTGCTGTTTCGCCAAACAATCAAATCCCGGGTGACTGGATGGGCTTGGATATCGGTCCGGATTCAAGAGAAGCTTTCGCAAAAATCATTGAGGAATCAAAAACCATCCTTTGGAATGGCCCTATGGGTGTATTCGAAATGGAAAGCTTTGATAAAGGTACTAAAGCCGTTGCCGACTCTGTAGTGAAGGCTACCGAGGGTGGTGCATTCTCGCTTATCGGTGGTGGCGACTCTGCCGCGGCGGTAGCAAAATTCGGCATGACCGAAGAGGTAAGCTATGTATCAACCGGTGGCGGTGCATTGCTTGAGTACATGGAAGGTAAAGAGCTTCCGGGCGTTAAAGCTATTAATGAGTAATCTGTTACAAGATGATAATATTGAAGGCAGCCTACAAGGCTGCCTTCTTGGTTTTTGGCCGATTTTAAAGTTAAATGTGTAATTAGGTTTATGGAGGTTGTAATTTATGTTGTTGATTATCAATTTTTAATAAATATCATACAACTAATTGGTGTACTTAGTTAAACCTTGTCGTATAATTGTTGTTTAACTCTAATAGTCAATTATTACCTAAAAAGCACATGTTAAAGAAACTCTTTTTTGTACTGCTTGCAGCGGTACCATTTGCTGTTTCCTGTAATGAGGAATCTAAATCTAACTGTCCTAATAAAGTTTGTACAGAAGAATTTGCCATGATCACCATTAAGGCGGTAAATAAAAAAGGCGAGCCTGTTCGCCTGAGAAGTATTACTTCAGTAAACCAGCGAACGAAAGAGAGCCTGAAAACAATTGATGATACTTATGCAGGCCTGCAAAAGGGCACTTATATAGCTGTTGATGATAAGTCTACCAAATTGCTGTCAGAAGCAGGCGATAGCGTTTTAGTAACCGCCATTGATAGCAGCGGTACATTAACTAAAACGGCCGTGCTTAAAGTTGCCGGGGGTAATTGCGCCTGCCATGTAAGTAAAGTTTCCGGACCGGATGAAATTAAGTTTGAATGATGAGTTAATCTTTACCTTAATACTTTTTAATAGTGTTTAATTGTTTTGCGAATCCGGCTTGTTTAAACCAGGCCGGATTTGTTTTTTTTGGCGATTGTATTACCTTGCGCGTCACAACAGCACAAAAACCTGCAATCAATTACCGCTTATGAAAAAGATCTTCGCTTCACTGCTTCTCGTTGCGCTTACCTTACAAGTGACTGCCCAGCAAAAGGAAAAATTTAATGGATTGGATATGAATCTGGGTAACTTGTCCCGCTTGTCTGATGCGCAAACAAGGTCTATCAGTCCGGAAAATTTTACGGGTGGTAAGGGTGCAGGGGCAACCGCCGACCCGGTTAAGAACAAAGGCCAGCGCAATGTGGCCAATGCAGCCAACGAGGCGCGCGATTTGGGTAAGGGTTGGAAGGTGAATCCATTTATTATTGTTGAGCCGGGCGAAACCATCACCATTGCTGAAATGGAAGGCCCTGGTGCCATACAGCAAATATGGATGACACCTACCGGCAACTGGCAGTTCTCGATCTTACGGTTTTATTGGGATGACGAGAAAGAGCCGTCAGTTGAGTCGCCCGTAGGTGCGTTCTTTGGTATGGGTTGGGGTAACGAGTATGCGCCGCTTAATTCATTACCCGTTACAGTAAACCCGGGCAGTGCTTTTAACTGCTATTGGAAGATGCCTTTCCGTAAAAAATGCCGTATCACCATCGAAAATATTAACAAAACCGAAGCTATGCGCTTATACTACCAGGTGAATTACACGCTTACCACGGTGGGGGAGGATGAAGGCTATTTCCACGCGCAATACCGCCGCTCTAACCCAAATACTAACTCGTTGCATACCATATTGGACGGGGTAAAAGGCAAAGGGCAATATGTGGGCACTTATATGGGCATCGGCGTAAACAATAACGGCTGGTGGGGCGAAGGCGAAATCAAATTCTTCATGGATGGCGATAAGGAATACCCGACCATAGCTGGTACAGGTACCGAGGATTACTTTTGCGGCTCCTATAATTTTGACAGAAATGGCCATTATACCGAATTCAGCACGCCTTATGCGGGCTTGCACCAGGTAATACGCCCCGATGGTACTTACCGCTCGCAGCAGCGTTTTGGTATGTACCGCTGGCACATCATGGACCCGATACGTTTTAACGACGACCTGAAAGTGACTATACAGGATTTGGGCTGGCGCGATGGCGGTAGATATCTTCCGCAAAAGTCTGACATAATAACCGTGGCATACTGGTACCAGCGCGAACCTCATGGCAAGTTTCCTAAACTGCCCGAAAAAGATTTATTGGAAGTGAACTAATAAAAAACACAAAAGCCTCTGTTTAAGGAGGCTTTTGTGTTTGAAATATAAGGTTAAGGTTAATGCTTTATGGTCATGTCTATAATCAATCCTAAAATTGCCATAGCGATACTGAATGTTGCCATGCCTAACAAGTAAGCAACGAAAGCCTTAAAGTAATTTGCTATACGTTTTCCACCGTTAAAGAAGTTGCCTATAGCCCATGCAGAATAAGCCAGGCAAACTATGCTTGCATAAACCATCGTTTTATAATGAATGATGCCTTCTATCACGGCAAAAACCGAGAAGATAAGCATCCCCATTCCTAACACGAAGCACAACAATATAAGTATCTCAAAAAAGTTGTAGTCGCGCTTTCTGAAGAACAGCCTCAGCCATAAAGCTATAAATATGCCCATAATGATATTGGCATAACCATAGTGGTTTTGTACCCACTGGTTAATAGTGGTAATTGCTGATTCATGCAGCTCCTTTACCGAAACAAAACCTTCTTCTGTATGGAAGAAGTGGCTGATGATGGTGTATAGCAAAGAAGATAGTATAATGAAAATGATAGGCTTAACCAATCTGCTACGGTTTTCGGCCATAAAGGCACGCACGCTTTTACCCGGGCGAAGTAACATCTCTTTAATGGTATAAAGAATGCCCTTTTCAAAATGCAAAACGTGCAGTATTTCGTGCTGGATGTAGTGGCCGTCTATTCTTTTAAGTTTTGCCGGATGACCGCATTGAGGGCAATAGTTGTAAGCAATCTCGGTATTGCAATGGCCGCAGTTTGTCATGTTTGCAAGCGTAAGGTTACTGTTATGCTGCAAAAATTAAAAAACGGACAGGCTTGTAAACTACACTTTAGTGTAAATTTGCATGTAATTACTTATGAAAACTGACAGCAAAAACGCCTTGTTGACCCGCAACAAAATAAATAAGGTTGCGGAAGCCGACTATTTGCAGCAGAACGACTACCTGGAAGCCATAAAGACGTTTGCCCGTTTAACGTATGAAAGCGTTTATGTGATTGATTATGAGAAAATGGGCTTCGAGTATGTGTCAGACAATCCTTTATTTTTATGTGGCTATACGGCAGCGGAGGTGTTAGCCTTAGGGTACGAGTTTTATTTTAAGCATGTACCGGCACAGGACCTGGAAATGCTGGCAGCGATTAACCAGGCCGGGTTTGATTTTTTTGATAAGATACCGCTCAACGAACGAAAGCAATATACCATTACTTACGATTTTCACCTCATCAGTAAGGACGGCAAGCCCTTGCTGATTAACCACAAGCTTACGCCGCTGTTCTTGACCGGAGAAGGCAAAATGTGGAAGTCTGTTTGCATAGTTTCTATGTCGCATCACCAACGGGCGGGCAACATTTTCATTACCAAACAAGGCAATGACACCATATGGCAGCTTGACCTTGAAACACATACCTGGGCAAAGGTGCTAAAACCCAAGCTCACCAAGCGCGAAATAGAAATTCTGCACCTGCACGCACAAGGACTAACTATTAACCAGATTGCACAAAAAATATTCGTATCGCCCGATACGGTAAAGTATTACCGTCGCCGCATTTTTGACCGTCTCAACGTGAGCAATATCGCCGAAGCGCTGGCTTATGCTGTGAATAGCAAGATGATATAAGGGAGTTATGGCACATCGGTGTGGAATTCTATGACGCTTCGGGAGCCAACTTTGTAATTTTTATTTCGTAGTCCGTGCTTCAACCCGTCGTAATATGTTACGATAACATCTAGGTAGTCAGCGAAGCTAAATATAAGTGTTCAAGGATAGGTAAGTGGTTCCTTAAGGGTTGTCTAATTAATCGTATTGTCCTAAATCAGTCTACTTATCTATGTTAGCAGATAACGTAACCGACTTTTGTTATTTTATATCGATATTTATTAGCGAACTCATTCAAGACAGCGGAAAGACCAAGTTTAAATATCAGAACTTCACAAGCCGAGACTTGCTGTAAGTAACAGCATAAGACTATGCACTTGTAAGTTGCAGCTTGATAATGCCCGTTGTTGTGTGAGGCCTCACGCTTTTTTTTAACCGCCAGGACAGGGGCTAATGGCAACAACTTCGCTTAGTATAATGAAAAATGTTTTCAAATTATTTTTTTTCATATGTGCTTTTATCAGCATGTCTGCTACCGTTGGAAAGTTTAAAGAAAGCGACATTGCGGGTGTTTATAAAGGAATTAGTTCTGAGTCTGGCACTAAAGCAATTACAGAAGACGGCATAAAGGAAGTTACTCGTGTTCTGATTCCTTTAAGAATGGAAGAAGGAAAATATCCGGTCAAGATAACCAGGATAGCAAAGGATACCTACAAAGTAGACGGTAAAAACATTTACATAGAAACGAGATATTGTTACGAATATTCTTATAGCCAAGAAGCTGTATTACAGATCACTTCACAATACGGCTATACACGCGGTAAGCTGATATTTCAATAGTAGATACTGTTATTCGCAACATACCAAATAGTCAAAGCCCCTCTACTGCTTAGAGGGGCTTTGCCGGTCTTTACATCACAATAATAAGCTTTAGTATTATCGTTGAGGCTGTTTACCCGCGGAATCTGCACTGCCAGTAACAGGTTGTTCCCGTTTTCCGCCTGGTTGGGTTTTACTTCCGCTGGTATCTGCCGCGCTTGAACCGCTGGTATCTCGTATAGTGTTCTCCTTACCTGGCTTTTTGGTCTTCTTTTGTTTTCCACCCGATGTTTGAGCCATTGCCGACATTGTTCCTATACTCAATAACAATCCGAGGATGATCGCTGTTAGATTTTTCATTTTAAATTATTTAATCTAATTATTCAACTCTTGAGAACTGAAATTGTTTAACTTAAAAGAAAATCAAAACGATCGTTACAATCGTCGTTCTAAATCGTTTGCGACGTAATTTGTTGAGGCATGAGTGCTATGCGGACTTTTAATTTTTTGAAGTTTTATTGCCAAAGCATATCCACTGAGCATGCAAATAAAAAGCCCCTCTAATTGCTTAGAGAGGCTTTGCTATTCTTTACATTGACCATAATTGGCTCTAACATTATCAATGGGGCTATTTACCGTTAGTATCTGCACTGCCAGTAATAGGTTGCTTGCGTTTTTGCCTGGCTCGGTTTTAATTCCGCTAGTATCTGCCGTGCTTAAACCGGCTGTAGTCAGTCTATGATATTTTAATGGCAGTCTATTTAATGATTTGATAAATTATTCTAGGGAGCAGAAATGTATTTAAGATTCTCCTTAGAGTTAATCATGAAATAAAATTTAGTTTTATTACCATTTATATTGATCACTACCTCAGTTATACCAAAGGATGTTCTAGTGTTGGAAATTTGTTCCCGTTTAAAGTATTCCATCTCATCTGAGTTACTTTTGAAAATCACCGTTCCAAAATCGCTTGATAAGTACACATCTTTTATAAATAAATATCTCCAAACTTTAGCTACGGCGAAATGCATCACCGCAAAAAAAAAGTAAACGACATAAACTAAGACAAAATTCATAAAGAAAACAAAAACGATAAAATAAAGATGTGTCGCAATGAGTCCTCCTCCAAAAAAGTACCGCCAAAAAAGAAGATTGTCTTTTGAAATTTTAATCATAAATAAACAATTTAACGATGAAACGAATTGTGTTGTTCTATAACTACTTTAAGATATTTCTTTTTTTTAATTCATCAATATTTTTGCCGAGCCCAGCGCGAAAGTTTTGACAGCTAGTGTTCGTTAAAATGCTCGATATCTGCGCTTAAGCAGTCTGATCCTGACTTAATTTTATAATTTAAATGTTCGCAACTGATAACTAAAGCAGTCGTTTACGAATGATTTGCATTTGCTTTCATGGTACTCTACAAAATGACTAAGCGCCGAATTCGATATTTTTTTTAATAATGGCAAGTAGATCCCAACAGTCATCATATTTACCAATATGTTCCTGATACCGTAGGCCCACTTTTTAAGAGACTCTTCAGTAATATACTGAGGTATGGCGAATTTAGAGCCATTGTCGAATTAAAGGTAACTGACCGACAACTAAACAATCATGCAAATAAAAAAGCCCCTCTAATTGCTTAGAGAGGCTTTGCTGGTGATCCCGCTGGGATTCGAACCCAGGACCACTACATTAAAAGTGTAATGCTCTACCAGCTGAGCTACGGAATCTTTTTATTTCAACTTTCCCGTTTCCGTTAAAGTGGTGCAAATATAGGACTACTCAATATATCATGCAAGGGTTATTTTAAATTATTATGGTGTTTTTGTAAAACTTCCTTACAATCAATCTACTAAAATTTAACAGTGGCTATTTTGCCACCGTTTCCGGCTAATAATATCCAGTTTCCTCGTTTTGCTTTGCGGCAAACGTTAAAACTGGTTGCGTCAATCTGCTTCCAGGTTTTGCCACCATCGGTGGTTATGCAACTCCCTGGTGTGCCGGTAGCCAGGTAAACCAAACCTTTTACATGTTCCACGCACGACTGGTAGCCCACCGGGGGAGTGCCTGGTAACTCAAATGCTGCTCCAGATTTCGGTGCATAACAGGCTAAGGAATCTATTTTACGGTCCTGCTCATAATTGCCACCTGCAACCATCACCGCTTTGCCGTTTAATGCCAGTGAAAACGCACCCTGGCTACTTTTACCATGGGTAACAGGTAAATCGGTATATGTCCAGTCGTACGTTTGTGAATTGCCCTGTATTAGCCTGGTTTGTAATCCGCCGGTAACGATGAAGAGCTCTTTGTTATGAACACGCAGGCAAGTGCCGCTCGCTGCAAATGCGGCTTCGCCGTTAAGCGCAACCGGCGATTTTGTTACCTGCTGCCATGTACTGCCACCGTCGGCTGTAGCCAAAACTAAAAACTTACCGTCGATTGGGTCACCCAAAATCCATCCGTGCTTTTTATCGCTGAAATCCATCGCATCCAAAAAGTAAGCTTCCTCATCCTTGCGGAACACTGTTTGCCAGGTAGTGCCCCCATCAACTGTTTTAAGCACTACTGCCGGTGTGCCGGATGCTATGATTACTGCCTCCTTGTCCGAAAAAGCTTCCACATCCCTGAAATCGGCCTTCTCGAAGCCCTTAACCTGCTGCCAGTTCCAGGTAGAGCCGCCGTCGCGGGTAATGGCTATTTGCCCAGCGCTCCCGCTTATCCAGGCTATTTTATCATTTACCACGCAAAGTCCTCTAATACTGGTTTTACGTCCTTGCTGCAGGGTTTCAATAGTTTGCGCGTGGCAGAGTTGTACTGCAATAAGTAAGATCACTGTCAGCGCAGAACAGTATAGTCTGAAAATCTTCATGCCTAAAAATAACAATAGTTTTGCTACCAAACATTGATTAAAATTTATTGAAAAAGTTATTTGCAAACCATTATATTTGCAGCCGCTAAAAAGATGAGGGTTCGCCTTTTTTCTTGAAGCCCGGGTGGCGAAATTGGTAAACGTTGCGGTCTCAGAAGCCGTTGAGAATTGTCTCTTGAGAGTTCGAGTCTCTCCTCGGGCACGCCAAAAAAGTAAAAATCTTTAAGTGACGCAATCTGGCGGTTACTTAAAGATTTTAAAATTTATACATACATGCCCAGGTGGCGAAATTGGTAGACGCACCATCTTGAGGGGGTGGCATTCGTAAGGATGTACGAGTTCGAATCTCGTTCTGGGCACTTCAAAAACCACAAACACAGTTATTTCATTCGTTAAAAAGGTGAGCTGCTTCCCTTCTGAATAGTCACCTTAAAAATTATATCTACCATCCTTTATTGAAATGTTCAGCTCGCGGTGATTGATGTTAAATTGCGTATAAGCCTTTTTAAGGACTTTCCACAATGCAATTGTTTGGCCATTGCTTTCATAAGGTTCAGCAAATTTGTCGGCGCTGATGCTGTTAAATTTAAAGGGGAAGATGTAAACCGGTATCTGGCGCTGTCCATTCTGGTAAGCCTGTATAGCGAGGATATACAACTCTTTAATATAGTCATCTGTAATAGGCATACAGCCAACAGTAACGCATTTTCCGTGAATGAATATATCGCCGCCCGGGTTAGCTTTGCCGCTTCGTTTTAAATCAACCTGGTTAGGATAGTTAATACCTAACGACATGTAATAAGCACTTGATGGATTAAAACGATCTATTGTATAAAAACCTTCCGGCACCTGCCGGTCACCGCTTTTTAGTTTAGGGCCAAGTAAGCCCGACATGGAACAAATATCATAGCTATCCAGCTTGCGGTAGCTTTTTTCTGTGGTCTTCTTTACATAAACTTCCAGTTGTTGCTCTGTTTTATAGGCCACAAGCAAAATATTAAGGTCGTTTAAAGTTAAACCCATTTTGCCAAGTTTGGTTGTAAGCAACTGTTGTTTTTGAATGTACGCTTCTTTTACCCGGGCATGTGTCTTTTGCTCGGTAAGGAAGTCCCTGTCTGTGCTAAGAGAAGAAAGTAACAGAAACAGACCGATAAGGCAGAGAAATGCTGCAGGCTTGTTGCAATAAAGTTGAGGCATCGTTGATGAGGTTTAAATGCTCAACAATATAAGCCGCCGCACATTAATTCAGCAAATAAATTTCAGATAGCCTATAAATGAATTTGTTGTTCCCTCTATCTTTGAGCTAACAAGAATACAATATGAGCGCCTTCAATATTCTGCTTGTCGATATTGAGTGTATTCAATGCCATCAGAGCAATATACAGAGACTCCAATTTAAATTTGGAGATACCTGGCAGTATACATACAAGCTTGGTGACAAAGTTAGATGGGGGGGGGAACGACAACGGAAGGCCGCACTTGCCATCTGTTAAGGTCTATGGAATTTTAGAATCGGAACGTTGCTTGTTTTGTAACCATTTCTACATCAGCGAGTATGATATTATCATTAGCAACGATATTATTGAGGCGGTAAGACCTATAAGCAATCTTAATGACTATACCGCTACCTTAGATGGAAATTATGTTATTACATCTTGATACCGCGTAGACGCTCAACGCAATGGTGTTCAGGGAAGCTTGTTTAATTGAGTTAAACCATATATCTTACTGCAATGACAGAACAGTGCAACAAATGCAGTAATTCAACTAGTCATGAAATCGTTTGTAAACATTACGAACGGCCGGAACGAGGACCTAATTTCAGAGGCTGATAGATGGCAAAAATTTTACCCCTTTTTCAGTAACCACTCGTACAACCGCTCCACATCCTGCTTTTTAAACAGTTCGGTGCCGGGGTTCATGGTCGCTGCAGTGCCGCATGCTATGCCCATGCGTACCATGTGTTGTAGCGAATAATTGTTGAGACAGCCATACACCATGCCGGCTACCATGCTGTCGCCCGCACCAACGGTGCTTCGCTTTTTAACCGACGGCGCGTTGATGTGCTCCGCAAAATCCTGCGTTACCGTGTAAGCGCCATGCGGACCCATAGATACAACTACTATGGCGCACTTGCCTCGACTAAGCACCTCGCGGGCAGCAGCTTCAACCGACTCATTATCATCAGCCTCAATTCCTGCCAGTGTTCCAAGCTCTTTCTGGTTGGGTTTTAATAAGTATACCCCTTCTTCCACCGCATATTTAAGCGCCTCTCCCGAGGTGTCTACTATCAGCCTGGCATTCTCCTGGTGGGCGATGTGCGCTACACGCGCAAAAAAATCCGGACTGGTGCCATGTGGCAGGCTGCCGCTGGCTACAATATACTCAGCTTTTTCCGCCATCTTTTTTACCAGCGCTAACAGGTTTTCCTGCTCTGCCGGCAATAGCTCAGGGGCAGGCATACCAAAGCGGAACTGCTCATTGGTAGCACGGCTTACCACAATAAAGTTTTCGCGGGTGAGGCTTTCTGTTTCTACCACTTGCTGCGCTATGCCTTCGGCGCCAAGCAGATCCTGCAAGCGTTGTCCGGTTAGCCCTCCCGATGGGAACACAGCCAGTGATGGCTCGCCGAGTTTCATTAACGCTCTGGACACGTTGATGCCGCCACCTCCCGGCTCAAACTTCGGCACGTCACAACTTAATTTATGTTCGGCTACAACTTTATCAACTGCGGTGCTTTTGTCAATTGTAGGGCTAAGAGTAAGCGTTATAACACGTGCCATGGTTAAAAGAGGTTGGTAAGTGACCGCAAGATACAACATCACCAAGGTACCGCCAACTAAAACCATATATAATGGCTACGGGGCTGTTTTGGTCAAATCCGCTTTAAATACCACCCCTTATAAACAAAAATCTTACTTTTACCGCCTCATGTGAGGTATAGCCTATGACGGTATTAACATTTACGCTTATTTTACTTGCAGGCTCCTACGCCGCCGGATTGTTGGGTTCATTAACAGGTTTGGGAGGCGGTTTTGTGGTGATACCTCTGCTTACCCTGGCGCTGAATGTTGATATGCATTATGCTGTCGGCGCTTCATTAATTGCAGCAATAGCGACCTCATCGGGCTCGGCAGCGGCGTATGTAAAGGAGGGTATTACCAATATGCGCATCGGTATATTCCTGGAAGTTGCCACCACCGTTGGCGCTTTTACCGGCGCAGTACTGGCAGCCTTTGTTCCGCCTCATTACATCGCTATACTATTTGGTACCATACTCATATTTTCGGCTGTTATGTCGCTCAAAAAAAAGAGCAATGAAGTAACGCTCAAGCATAGTATCCTGGCTGATAAACTTAAATTGAACGGCACCTTCCCTGATGGCGGCCAGCAGGTGCAATACAGGGTGATAAACGTAGCCGGCGGCTTTTTGATGATGATATTTGCCGGTATTATATCAGGCTTACTGGGTATAGGTTCGGGGGCGCTTAAGGTAGTGGCTATGGATGGCATTATGCGGATTCCGTTTAAAGTATCAACCACCACCAGCAACTTCATGATAGGCGTTACTGCTGCAGCCAGTGCAGTGGTTTATTTGCAGCGTGGCTATATCGACCCGGGCATATGCATGCCTGTTGTGATAGGCGTAGTATTTGGCGCGCTCAGCGGATCGCGCATTCTGGTACAAACGAAATCATCGGCGTGGCTTAAGTATCTCTTTGCAGGAATCATTTTTATCCTGGCTATACAAATGATTTACAACGGAATATTGGGTAAAATTTAAACAGGGCTAAAAATGAAACTACAGATCATCATAGGTCAACTTTTACGCTGGGGAGTTTTTAGCTCTATATTTGTCGCTTTTGTAGGAGGTGTCATCTACCTGTTACGCCATGGCAGCGAACCGGTAACCTACCATACTTTTGCAGGTGTGCCCGGGTATGTACACCCGTCGAATATTTTTGCCAGTATAATGGATGGCCGCGGCCGCGCTGTTATACAAGCCGGCATTATCATGCTTATTTCAACGCCGATCGTACGCATTATATTTTCTGTGATAGGCTTTGCTACCGAAAGGGATTATCTGTATACCTTTATTACCCTGGTAGTGTTATCGGTAATCATAACCAGTATGCTCAGCGGCAACGCAGGTTAAAAGTGGTATGAGTTTTGCCGGTCATAGGCTGCTATGGAAAGGCATTTTGTACAATCAACAGCATTAAAGAGTATAGGTTACGACGAGATAACTAATACACTCGAACTGGAGTTCAGGGATAATGGCGGCGTATGGCAATACCTCAATTTCTCTCCGGTTATGTTTCATAAATTTATAAAAGCCGATTCCCTTGGGCGTTTTTTTGTAAAAAAGATCAAAGGTCATTTTAAGGAAAAAAAAGTAAGCACTGATGATTAATCGCCAAGGCGCGACACTTCATCACCTGAGCCTCCTGTGCGTTTGCGCGCCGCTTTTAGCGAATTATTACCAAACCGGTAAGTGAATGTTGCCGATATAAAACGTGTACCGGGCTTTTCGCGACCGGTCAAGTTCAAATTAAGATACCGGCTGCTGTAACGCTCTATCTGGGTATTAAAAATATCACTCACCGCAAGTTTAACACTACCACGATTGTTTAATATCGACCGGCTTATACCGGCACTGAAATAGTACTGTTCCCGGTAATTTTTTATCCCGAAATAGGTAGGAGTATCATAAGTGGCATTCAGTTCCGCTTTGTAATTTTTGCCTACGGTGAAGTATTGGTTAGCTTGTACAAACAGGTCAAAAGCGTTTCTGTGTACCGCGTCACGGGCGCTATAAGCATAGCGATCGTAGCTAAAAGATATATAATTATCAATGCTCCACCAATTGGTAATATCAAACGGTGCCGTTATTTCGGCGCCGTAAGTATAACGTTTGCCAATGTTACTTTTAATGGTAGTATAGCCGCCAGTCAGGTCGTTTTGCTGGTAAATGGTTGTGTAAAAATCGTTGATGATGTTAAAGTTAAGTGCCAGTTTATACTTGATCTTGTAAACATCGGCCAGCTGAAAGCCATGTGTGTACTGCGGCCTCAGGTAGGGGTTCCCGGTGCTAAATGCATAAGGATCGATATACGCGACAAAAGGATTAAGGTCCTGGTAGTTTGGCCGGCTTATACGGCGGCCATAAGAAAAGGAAAGCAAATGCTCCTCACTCAACTGTTGCGATACCTGCGCCGAGGGGAACAGGTTTAAGTAGTTGGTGTCTATACGGCTGTCGGGGTTAAAAGCATGCCGCTTAGCAGAGGTGTGTTCGGCACGCAGGCCGGCCGTAATGCTTGTATTTTTAAACTTACCTTTGTAGCTGACATACCCTGCTTGTAGTACCTCGTCGTATATAAAACGGTCGGTAAGTGCCGCCACAGGAGTGTAACCGTTGGGCGTGGCCTCATTAAAGTCAATTTTATTGTCGCTTTTAACGCTGCTGTTTTTAAGGCCGGCACTCAGGTTTGCCGAGGTGCTAAAAGTGTGTGTGAAGTCCAGTTTTAGCGAATAAACATCAATATCCGCAGGTGATACAATGTTATAGCGCAAGGGTGATGGCTGCGAATTATCAGCTGCTATCAGGAAATTGTTGGTGAGGTTTTCGGTTGAATGCCTGTTGTAGCTTGCATAATCGGCATCGGCAGTAAGTGTATTTCGACCGAATGTGCCTTTGTAGTTGACGTTGTAATTGAGGTTGTAAACATCGCGGTCAATATCAGACAAGGTTGATACGGTAGAATCCAAAACCGAATTCGTTTTTACATAAGTAGTGTTGCGCTTATCAATGCCCGACAGGTTCGCATAACCATAAAACAGCACACCGAGGTTCTGATTAGGTGATATGGCCCAGTCGACCCCGGCATTGAACGAATGGTTTTTGCTGTTGTTAACAGAGCGGTACCTCATATCAAATTCGTTTACTTCGCTGCTTCTGTTCAGTATGCGGTCCACATCCCAAAAGCGGCGGATTTCGGTTGCCGAAAAGGTGTAGGTGCCAAAAACATTCAGTTTTTTGGTGCGGTAATTAATACTTGCCGATGAGTTAAGCTTATAGTTTTCGCCAATCGCCGCCGTTTCTGTCAGTGAAACACGCGTACCCAGGTTACTGTCTTTCTTTAACACGATATTGATGAGGCCGCCGCCGGCTGCATCGTACTTTGCCGGAGGATTGTCGATCAACTCAACGCTGGTAACCATGCTGCTGGGGTAGCTTTTAAGCAGCTCGGCCAACTGTTCACCTGTGTATTGGCTAACCTTTCCGTTTATTGCTACCAAGGCCTTTTGTCCGCCTTTATACAAAATCTCATCACCGCTTACCTTCACGCCCGGTGCATTACGCAGCACATCAAACATATTGTTACCTGCTGCAACAATACTCTTTTCTATGTTGATAACGGTCTTATCGGGCCTTACTTCAATGTAATCCTTTTTGGCCGTGATGGTGATTTCTTTTATTTTAAAGTTGAGCGGTACCAGTTTTACATCAGCTGTTTTGATGGTACTGCTATGTTCGCCAATATGATATTGTACTGAAAAAAAACGGTTGTAACCAACCTTGCTTACACCAATCAGGTAGCTCCCGGGTTTTATATTCTTAAACTCGAAAAAGCCATTAGCATCTGATGCGACCGTAGCAATTACGGATGAATCCGGGTGACTGAGCAGCCTTACGCTGGCATTGGCAGAAGGCCGCAGGTATTCATCAAGTACTTTGCCTTCTATATTGGTTGGATTGCTTTGGGCAAACACGTTGCCGCCTAACAAAAAAAGCAAAAAAGGTATTAGGTATAAACGTAAATAAACACTCATTAAATTGCAAAAAGGCAAATCACGCTGCGTAAGCGCAGCGTGATTGTAGATAATATAAAGTTAAGCTTTGTTTTACGATAATTAAAGGGCGAATGTTTATCTCTTAGCCGTTAACATCAAAATATCTCTATTTTTAGAACGTTTGATAGCAAGCATAGCATGTATAGCGTATTTACGCATGTTTTTCTACATTTGCTAATGTTATAACCCTGATAACGATGCCTTTTTTTAAATACATAACTCTGCTTGCAGCAATTATTGCTCTTCCATTTAGTTTGTTCGCACAATCTGAACCGGCAGCGAACAAACAAGCGCTCGACTACTTCGCAACAAATTATAATGCAGGCCGTCCTGACAGCATATTTGCCCGTTTCAGCAGCGAAATGAAAACAGCCCTGCCGGCAGATAAATTTAAAAGTACTACCCTGCAGTTACAAAGTCAGTTAGGTAAATTGAAGAAAGCTGATTTTGTTAAAATGGAAAATAATGTGTCGGTATACCGTGCGCAGTTTGAAAAGGCTACGTTTTTGCTCAATATAGCTTTGAACAAGCAAAACCAATATGCCGGGTTGCTGCTTACGCCCGATAACGCCGCTCCGGCACCAGCCACTAAGTTTGACCTGGATGCGTCACTAACGGAAACGCCTTACAATCTCAAAACTTTTTCGGGCAATATCGCCGGCTCGCTGGTGGTGCCTCAAGGTAAAGACAAAGTACCGGTAGTGCTCATTATTCCCGGCTCTGGTCCGACGGACAGAAACGGCAATAGCGATAAACTTAATTTGCATACCAATACCTACGCCATGCTGGCTAACGAATTGGGTAAAAAAGGTATTGCCACGCTGCGTTATGACAAACGCCTGGTAGGGGAGTCGGTTACTACCACTAAGGAGTCGGAATTAAAGTTTGAGGATATGGCAGAGGATGCGCTCGGTTTAATCAATGACTTGAAGGGCAAAGATCAGTTTTCAAAAGTGATTGTACTGGGCCATAGCGAAGGCTCCCTTATAGGCATGCTTGCCGCACATGATGTTGATATTGATGGCTTTATTTCTGCAGCGGGAGCCGGGGACCCTGCCGAAAAATTACTGACGGAGCAAATGAAAAGTCAGCCAGCCTATATCGCTCAAGGCTTTAAACGCGTGCTCGATAGCTTAAAAAGAGGTAAAATGACACCCGATGTAGATGCCAGTTTGTATTTCATAGCCCGCCCAAGCATTCAGGGCTACCTTATGTCGTGGTGCAGGTATGATCCATCGCGTGAAATCAAAAAACTTAAAATGCCTGTACTAATTTTGCAGGGCTCTACAGATGTTCAGGTGGGTGTAGCCCAGGCCGAAAAACTGAAAAAGGCGAAGTCTGATGCTCAGTTGAGCATCATTCCAGGCATGAATCATATTTTAAAAGCAGCCCCAGCTGATGCCAAAGCGAACTTAGCCACCTATACAGACCCGGCCCTGCCATTGATGCCGGAGGCGGTAAACACCATTGTCACCTTCATCAACGGGCTAAAATAATAGGGCTTAGTGCCAGGCATTCAACACCCGCCGCAATGCAATGATTTCGCCGATGTGGTAAGCCGTATGGTCAGCCACCTGCAGCGCTTCCCTTAAAAGGTTTTGTCCGCTGCCATGTGCAAACGGTGTGTATAAATCTCCGGTATGAAGCAGTTGCACAAAAGCCTTTAAATCTGCATCAATCTGCGTAAGCGATTGCAGCCATACTTCTTCGCTTGCAGGGGCGTTTTCTTTCGGCCAGTAATCATCCGGCCAGTTTGGCGACTCATGGCTTGGGTTTCGGCTAAACTCGAGCATGTCCCACTGTGCTATTCTGATATGCTCTACCAGTTGCCATATGGTATAAGGCACATTATCCGGCTTCGCGCCGCGCAATTCAGGCGGCAGGCCAGCCACTGCATCCGTGAACGATGCATGAGCGGTGCCTCCTTGCAGTAGCCTGCTAAGCTCATCAACTATAATGTTTTGCTGATTGTCCATTATGAGGTGTTTTAGTGAGTGTACAACAAGCCAAACAGGGTAAAGGTTGAGAGAAAAGTGGCGCCCGTTTAATTTTTTTATACTAATTGACTATGTTTATCAGCGAATAAACAAATCATAAAACTGTGATTAAAAAACTGCTTTGGGCAATAGTTGCCGGCGCAACGCTATTTGTAGGTTGTAAAAAAGATGGAATGTCTGACATGCCTGAAGAGGAAAAAGGCAACGAAGGCTTCCAGAAATATGAAGGTCGTTTTTTGGATGAGTTATGGAAACTGAACCCAAGCTGGGCTACATCAGTTGGTTTTCATATGTATGACAGCGTTTTGCTGATGCCTGCAGAACAGCGCAAAAAAATGCTCGATTTTGCCAAGTATAACCTCGACTCGCTGAACCATTACCCCGAAATGACGCTGAACGAAGCTAACCAGATGGATTTCCGGATGATGCAGAACTTTTTGCGCAGCACACAATGGAGCATACAGCAACTAAAGGCCCATGAGTGGGACCCTACCAATTATAATGTAACAGGTACTTTCGCTTATATTTTAAATGAGCGTTATGCGCCCCTGAGCAAACGCCTTACTAGTTTTTATCAGCGCATGGAAGGTATTCCGGCTTATTATAAAGAAGCACAGAAACAGGTGGTTAATCCAGTACCGGAGCTGACTGAGCTGGCTATAAATCAGCTTAACGGTGGTGCAGATGTATTTGAAAAAGACTTTGTGGACTCTGTAAACAAAAGCAGTTTACCCGAAGCCAAACAAAAGGAAATGGTTGCCCGCGCAAAATTAAGTGCCGGCGCTATAAAAGCCTTCGCCGAATGGCTCAAAACCAATAAAAGCGGTAAAGGCCGCAGTTTCCGTTTAGGCAAAACACTATATGATGACAAATTCAACTACGAGATAGAGTCATCCTTTACGCCACAGCAGATGTTTAACGCTGCGGTTGAACGTAAAAAAATGCTGCACCGTGAAATGGCCAAGCTAAGCCGCGAGCTTTGGACAAAATACATGGGCGATAAAAAAATGCCGTCAGACTCGCTTGAGATGATTGCCCAGGTTATAGGAGCAATATCAAACGAGCACGTAAAGCCCGAAGACTTCCAGCTGGCCATAGAAAAGCAAATACCTAAGTTAACCGCGTTTGTTAACCAAAAAAAGCTCTTGACGCTTGACCCTGCCAAACCATTGGTTGTACGCAGAGAGCCCGCTTACATGGCGGGTGTAGCCGGAGCTTCGGTATCATCGCCCGGTCCGTACGAAAAAAACGGCAACACCTATTACAATGTGGGTAGCCTTAAAGGTTGGAGCGCCGAACGGGCAGAAAGTTATTTGCGGGAGTATAACAACTACACTTTACAAATACTCAATATCCATGAGGCTATTCCGGGCCATTACGTTCAGTTAGTTTACTCCAACAAAACACCGAGCCTTATAAAATCAATTTTTAGCAATGGCGCTATGGTAGAGGGTTGGGCGGTTTACGGCGAAGAGATGATGCTGGATGCCGGTTATGGCGATGGAGCGCCCGAAATGCGCCTGATGTGGTATAAATGGAACCTCCGCTCAGTATGTAACGCCATCCTCGATTTTAGTGTACATACCGCCAATATGACCAAAGAGCAGGCTATTAAATTGCTCACCAAAGAGGCTTTCCAGGAGCAGGCAGAAGCCGAGGGTAAATGGACGCGCGTTACAGTAAGCAGCGTGCAGCTAACCAGCTATTTCACCGGCTACAAGGAGATAAAACAACTGCGCGAAGACTACAAAACCAAGCTTGGAGATAAATTTAACCTGCAGGAATTCAATGAGAAATTTTTAAGCTATGGCAGTGCCCCGGTAAAGCTTATCCGCGAAGCAATGATGGCTAAGGATAAACCGGCAGAAGGTGGTAAAAAACAACAGCAGGATAGCACCAGTGGTACAGAATGATCTTGCCTGCTAAATTAGTACTACCGTACAAAGTAAAAAAGAGCGATGGCCTGAATCCATCGCTCTTTTTTATCTGGAGGTTGATACAAGTAAACTCTGATCAGGATTTATTTTGATGTAAATTTTGGCTTCGGAGCGAACAGGAGTGCCTCCCTGCAATGCTGGTCGCCATTGGGTAGCATTTTTTGGCAGCGTCTTTATCAACTCCTCTGTAAAAGCAGATTTCTCCCCTGCAAGTAGAGTAACGTTACTTAATGCGCCACTGCGTTCAACAATACCCTCGAACAAAAAGACAGAATCACCTACAGTTGCAGGTTGGCGACTTCTATAAATCTGGCTAACGAACTTTTGAAGTTCTTGTTGATTACCCAGATAACCCGGCCTTAAATTGAAGGTCGATGGTTCTACGTAACTATTTGATCGATCGTAGTAATAAAGACGATAGATCACCGAATCCCTTGTTAATTCGGCACAGATCTGGCCGTTCATGGATGTTCTTTGTGCATTCCCGGAATTGGCAATATAGCTGGCATCAACAGTTGGCTGTGGCGGTATAAGCAAACGAGGATATTTTTTGCTCAGCCAATAACGGTCACCTTCAAACCTGAGGTCGAAGGTTTCTGCATTGTTAGAAGTATTTAGCGTTATTATGCCCGGTTTACCATCGTCGTAATAAATAGTTATAAGCTTATATAGAGGATAGTCATTAAAAAAGCGGCTGTAGCTGCTATCTGCAAACCCGAGTTTAAAGCTGGCTTGTTTAAGTTCTATTTGGGCACTCACTGCGTTAGCGCAACCAATAAAAACAGCCATTAACCCAAGCTTTCCAAACATATCACTCATTACTATTTAAGCAGCTTTGCCAACTGCTCATTCAGTTCTTTTTCATCCAGGTTTTGGGCAAGCACTTTACCATCTTTGCCAATAAGGTAATTGGTTGGTACGGCGCTAATATGGTATGTCTTGCTCACTTTACCGTTCCAGGAGTTTAACTCCGAAACATGTGTCCAGGTAAGCTTATCCGTTTTTATGGCGGCTAACCAATCGTCTTTCTTACTGTCTAAAGACACACCTATTACCTTAAAGCCTTTGGCTTTAAACTTATCATACACCCTTACCAAACCCGGGTTATTTGCGCGGCACGGGCCGCACCAGCTTGCCCAAAACTCCAGCAGGGTAACATTTCCTTTAAAGCTCTTTAATGAAATATTTTTACCCGCCACGTCAGGTATGCTGAAATCCGGTGCTGGCTTGCCTATCAGGTTGGTGGCAAATTTATTCCTATCGATAGTGTTGTATACTATACGGGCAATGGGTAAAGCTTTTATCCGGTCTGTAAGGTTATTATAAAGCGACTCCATGTCGTCATAATTTACAATTAACATATAGGAATATTCTTCGAGCTGTTGCAGGGCAACCGGCGAATCAGGATGGTTTTTAATGAATGGTAGCACCACATCGTCGTAATGTTTACGGTAAGCTTCTGTACCAATGTTTTGCATTACTGCAATAAGAGAGTCTTTTACCTTACCCGTAGCGGCATTCAGTTTGGCATAGTCGCTGTAATGCTGCTTGCCATAGTTGGTCTGAAACTCCCAATACTTTTTTTCAAGGTCAAAATATTCTTTCTGGTACGGGCTCGCATTTACAATCTGACTGTTCCTGATAAAGTTGTCCACTTTAATATTGAAGCTGCCAGGATGTGCAAAAAAAGTATAATAGTCGTTGTAGCGCGCTACAATATAATCTGTTGAGCGGTTGGGGTCTTTATTCACGCTGTCGCGCGGATAAAATGTTAAATATGCGCGGCGAGGCTCAGCCAGGTGAGCGTTTACGATAAGCTTGTTATCCTTTATCTGCGGAAAAAATGTGTCGCCACCAAAGCGCACTTTAAAAACACCGGCAGTATCCTGAAGCGTGCTTACATCAATAGTAAGGGTGATGTTTCCGCTGAGCGAATCGGTATCAATGGTTCTGGGTTTTGCAAAGCCGATGCTGCATAACAAGCATAAAGCCAGCAGTGTGATGGTTTTTAAGGTTGACATGTGTATTCGGGTTAAAAGGGGTTATGGATTTTAGAGGTAGCTGTATTTAAAAGGTTTAAATGTTACTGGTACTAAATTTATAATAGTAAGCTGGTTAACTGCCTGTCGAGTTCTTGTTCCGCTAAATTAATGAGAGTAAAATAACTAAAGTAATGGCTTTCATGATAAATAGGTTGGTTTGGTTACCAAATATAGCATTAATAATCAATCACCTACAGCCATTTTCGGTAAAAAAAAACGCCGCATGTTTAAGCGGCATTTTTGACTTATTGATCTCTTAGCTTACTGATCTTCTCGACGAGGTCGGCAAGGCGGCTGGAGTAGCCCATCTCATTATCATACCAGCCTACCACCTTTACAAGCCCGCCCACTATTGATGTGAGCTGCGCGTCAAATATGCAGCTATGCGGGTTGTCCAATATGTCGGTAGATACTATAGGGTCTTCGGTATATTCAAGGATGTTTTGCATTGGCCCGTTAGCAGCCGCACCGAAAGCGGCATTTATCTCCTCAACCGTAGTTTCCTTTTTAAGGCTGCAGGTAAAATCTGTTAATGAACCGTTGAGCACCGGTACGCGTATGCCGGCACCGCCCAAGCGACCTTCGAGATGAGGAAAAATGTTGGTAATGGCTTTTGCTGCACCGGTAGTTGTAGGAATAATAGAAGCCGAAGCAGCCCGCGCCCGGCGCAGGTCCTTATGCGGTGCATCATGCAGGTTTTGGTCGCCCGTCATAGAATGCACAGTGGTGATGTAACCATCAACTATCCCCCAGTTGTCCTCCAGTATTTTAACCATAGCGGCTACGTTATTGGTAGTGCAGGATGCGTTGGACAATATCGGTACCGTTAAATCAATATCTTCATCATTCACACCGAGAACCACCGTGGGCACGCTTTTATCTGCCGGTGGAGCGGATATAATTACCTGCTTAGCCCCAGCATCCAGGTGTTTTTGAGCACCCTCGCGTGAGGTAAACTTACCTGTCGACTCAATAACCAGGTCAATGTCTAATGATTTCCAAGGGAGGTTAATAGGGTCGCGTTCGCTGAACGCCTTAATTGGCTGGCCGTTAATGAGCAAGTATTCGCTCTCATGTTCTACCTTACCTTTAAAGCCGCGGTGTACAGAATCGTACTTAAACAGGTGGGCAAGCGTAGCTGTATCTGTTACATCGTTAATGGCTACCACTTCTATACCCGGGCGCGCTAAAATGCTTCTTAAAAATATACGGCCAATGCGCCCAAACCCGTTTATCGCAATCCTCATACTGAACAAATTTATATTTGCGCAAAATTATGAAATAAAGCAGCTTTGCCGTTACAGGCCGGTTAAAGATGACGGAGTGGAAACATCCCAGCGTTTAAGCTACTACCGGCAAGGTAAAATAGAAGGTACTGCCTTCGCCGATGGCACTTATTACACCTATGGTGCCGTTTTGTGCCTCGATAAAATCGCGCGATATAGCTAGCCCCAAACCTGAGCCCGACTTATTTTGCCCGTCGGTGGGTACCTGAAAGTACCTGTCGAACAGGCGCTGCTGATACTGCTCATCTACACCTTTGCCAAAATCCTGCACGGCAAATTTTATCATGCTGCCTTGTTTATTCAGGGTGATCACAATCTTGGAGTTTTCATGACTGTAGCGTAACGCGTTCGACAGGAAATTGACCAATACCCACGCTGTCTTCTCGGCATCGGCGTTTACCAACGGTAAATCTTCCGGGCGTACAGTATTAATGGCGACACCCTTTTGCTTGGCCTGTGTTTGCACGGCGGCAATGGCGTAGTCCAGTATCTCTAGTGGGTTAGCCTGCGAGATGTGCAATTGCAGGTTGCCGGTTTCTGCCTGTGACAACTCCAGCAGCTCGCCGGTTATCTTGAGCAGACGTTCGCTGTCTTCGGTAATGTGCGATATGAGTTGCCTCTGCTCTTCATTGATCTTGCCTATGCGCTCATTACCCAGCAGGTTAAGGCTCATTTTTATGGAAGAGATAGGTGTTTTTAATTCGTGCGATATGGTTGCAATAAAATTGGTTTTGGCTTCGTCGCGCTCCTTAAATTCGGTGATGTCTTTCAATATGTAAACCGTACCGGCAGGCTGATTAGCGGTTACTATGCCGTCGGTCTTGATGTCCTGCATATTGGGGACGTTGATGTCGCGCGTCTCTAACTGGAAATGCGATTCGCGGCCGTCAACAACAATCTTCATTGATTTGCCTGCCGAAGCCTTATCGGTAACCGAACGCAGCAGGTCATTGTATTTAGTAAGCTCGTTGATTACCTGTCCTTCGGGCGACTGGTCCTGCAGGCTCAATACCGTTTTTGCAGCATCATTAATAAAGAGTATTTCCTGCTTTTCATTTACGCCTATAATGGCATCACGCATTTGCCCGATGATGGCTTCTATGCGGCGTTTTTCTGACAGCACGGTGGCAAGGTTGCTGTTTTCCCAATTTTTCAGCCTCGAAGCCATGTCATTAAACGCCTGTGCAACGTCTGCAAACTCATCGTTCTGCCTGAAATTGAGCCGGGTTGAATAATTTTTCCGGCTGATCTCGGCAATACCTTCCTGCAGCTTGCGCAGCGGGTCTGATATAAAGCTTGGAAAGTTTACGCTGAAACTAAAGAGTACCAGAAACGTAAAAGCCGCAGCAAAACCCAGCAGTAACGTAGCCTTTTGAACGGAGGCTTGCGCCGCGTCGTTTTTGCGAACAATGGCGTGCATATTTATGTCTTCAATGCGGGTGAGCCATGCACGTACTCTTCGCTCTTCTGTAGCCAGTTGAGCAGGGGTGGCATTAGCAGCATTTAATTTATTAAATACAGCAGCCAGGGAATCTACTGCGCCCTTTTCGCCTCGTTCTGTAAGGTTGTGTGCCTCCTTATCAAGGTTAATGTTGAATTGCTGTATTGCCGGTGCATTTAACGGGAGCGTGCCGGCATCAAGCACCTGCCGCATTTCGCGTACATAACGCAGGGTTTCATAGTTATCTTTTAAGATAACACGCGAACTCTTGGCTATTTCATTTACATAGAATAAAGACAATGAGCCAAAAAATATAACGACGGCAAACAAAAAGCCGAAGCCAAGCCGCAATTTGGTTTTTATTTTCATGACAGTATCACCAGATCGGTCTCCGTAGTAGCTATTTTATTTAATAATTGATTGAATATAGCCGTTTGCAAAATCACCTGAAACAGGCTAAGGTGCGGTTTGCCTATGCAAATGGTGGTTATTTCGCGCTCCTCTGCAATTTGCATAATAGTTTGCGTTATGCGGTCGCTTTTTAGTTTGATAACCTCTGCCCCAAGTTCGGTTGCGAGCTTGAAGTTATTGATCAAATGCCTTTGTTTATCAAGCTTTATACGTTCCATACTTTCGCTGCTGCTTTGCACGTACAAAACTATCCAGGGCGAACGGTAGTAGGAGGCAAGCCGTGCCGTTTTTCTGATTACAATCTTTGCGGTTTCGTGGTTGGATGAGATGCAAGCCAGAAAACGCTCGGGCCTTAATTTGATCTGTTTGGGTATTTCAACATCAATTTTTCGCTCAAGGTGGTGGGCTACTTCTTTTAGCGCCAACTCCCGCAACTGCAGTATTTTTTCGCTGCGAAAAAAGTTTTGCAGCGCCCGTTCAATTTTGCTCTTGTCGTATATTTTTCCTTCCCGCAAACGTGCAATCAGTTCATCAGCAGTAAGGTCAATGTTCACAATTTCATCGGCTATTTCCAGTATCTTATCAGGGATGCGTTCGGTAATGGCTATGCCGGTGATGTCTTCTACTTCTTCGTTAAGGCTCTCGAGGTGCTGAATATTTACAGCGGTAATTACGCTAATACCGGCTTCCAATATATCAACTACATCCTGCCAGCGCTTCGGGTTTTTGCTTCCCTCAATATTGGTATGGGCCAGCTCATCTACAATCACTACTTCGGGGTGCCGGTTTAGGATGGCCTGCAGATCCATCTCTTCAAGCGCTTTGCCCCGGTAAAAAGCATTGCGGCGCGATATTACAGGCAAGCCATCCAGCAGGGCATGTGTTTCGGCACGCATGTGGGTTTCAATATAACCTATTTGTATATCAATACCATTTTTGAGCAAAGCATGTGCTTCCTGCAGCATGCGGTAAGTTTTACCCACACCAGCGCTCATGCCGATGTATATTTTCAGCTTGCCCTTGCGCGATTTTTTCAGCAGCGCTAAAAAATCCTTAACCGAATTGTCTTTTGGCCCGTCTGTCATAAAAAGCTGCAATGCCCGGCCGATTAATTTGGCCGGGCAGTTTAATTGTTAAAATGATACTGCAAAGCTGGCAGTTACCAGCGAATTGTAATTCACCAGCGCCTCCTGCCGTGCAAAAATCTTATCCTTACTATTGTAAACCTTACCCTCCAGCCTTATCAAAGCATTGCTTACAGGTGCATAATCTAAGTTAAGTGAATAACCTGTTGTTTTGAAACCGTTCGTCGTCCCGGTGGCTATGATCATTCCTTTCTTATCCTGGTAATATTCTACCCGGCCGGCAACTGCCCACTTGTCCGCAAACTGGTAGCGTGCAATGGCAACCGGAGATAGGATATGATTATACTTACTGCTGCCTTTTTCCTGCTGCTGTGTGCCATAGTCAAACCCGGCTGTGATGCCAAATGTATTGCTCAGCTGAAATATGCCGTAAAAATTATGGTAAAAGCGGCGCACCCGTATGGAGTCGGCACCTTCAGTACCCAGGTAATTGCTGTAGTTCAGCGTTATTTTGTCGGTTGGTTTGTAATAAACCTGTATGCCACCTGCGGGCTTGCTGTTCCCATTCTGGCGGTTAATGCGCTGCCAGCCATTCAAGTATAAGCCTGTTAAGGTAAGTTTACCATCATTGGTGGCATAAGTCAGCTTGGCGCCCGATTCATAGTAGGGGGTATTCTCTGATGAGATGTTGCGCGTAAGTACCCAGCAGTCTTTGGCTATTGCGCTCTCAAAACCTATGTGGGAAGCAAAAATACCGCCGTCTAACCATAAGTTGGCGCTTTTTGATAGTTTGATACCCGCATTGGCCTCAAATACATTTTTAAGAACACCTTGTTCGGCGGCATAGTTGGCATTGGCGTAAGTGCCCGCCATTAAGGCCAGGTTGGCACGGATGCTGCCATTATCATAATTAGCCTTAATAAAACCCAGGTTCAGGTTGGCTTCGTTATGGCGGTTATGCGAATACACAAACCCCGGACGATTATTATCAGCAGGGCGGTTAAAATCAAAGCCATAATAAATTTCGGCATAACCGCTGATGGTAAGGTTGCTTGCTTTTTTAACAGTGTCTTGTGCATTAGCGGCAACAAAGCTGCTTAAAAGAGCAGCACTTAGTAGAACTTTTTTCATTTGAGTATAGTAGTATAAGTAAGTTATAGGTGGATGATTCCACCTAACCGTCCCAAAGGGAGGGTTTTGTTTTTTTGTGGCAAGATCCCACCTAAGTTAATTTCCGTCATTGCGAGCGTTAGCGAAGCAATCTGATTTGCATATTAGTGGAGGTTGCTTCGTCGTTCCTCCTCGCAATGACGTGGTTTTTGATCCCACCCTAATATTCCCTCGAGGGGGAGGACTTTAAATTTATTTTTCGTCATTGCGAGCGTCAGCGAAGCAATCTGATATTCATGTGAATGGAGGTTGCTTCGTCGTTCCTCCTCGCAATGACGCGTTTTTTGATCCCACCCTAATATTCCCTTAAGGGGAGGACTTTAAAATTTAACTTCCGTCATTGCGAGCGTTAGCGAAGCAATCTGATATGCGTATCAATGGAGGTTGCTTCGTCGTTCTTCCTCGCAATGACGCGGTGGATGCTTTCCGCCTTCACCTTTCCCACTTATTTCTTAAGCTCATCCAATGCTATGTTAAGCTCAAGCACGTTTACATGCTTAGGGCCGAACATGCCTGCAAGGGGTTGTTGCGTGTGGTCGGCAACCAGCTTGCTTACCTGCGCTTCGGTTAAACCGCGGTTTTGCGCTATACGGCGAACTTGTATGGCGGCACCCTCTGGTGAAATATCCGGGTCAAGACCACTGCCTGATGCGGTAACCATATCGGCAGGTATGTCACTGCGTTTCAGGTAAGGGTGATATTTAAGCAAGGTATCTACGCGGTCGCTTACCTGTTTAAGGTAATCGGGGTTGGTAGGGCCTTTGTTAGAGCCGGCCGAACCTGCGGCATTGTAATCAACAGCTGACGGACGGCCCCAGAAGTATTTAGGCTGATCAAACTTTTGTCCGACAGAAGCATAGCCTACCACCTTACCATTTACAGATATGGTTTGGCCATCGCCTTTACCGTTTGATAATTTGCCGATGGCTGATACCAGCAGCGGATATATAACACATAGCAACACGGTTAACACAACAGTAAGGCGTATTGCGGGTAATAAGTAATTTTTCATGTTTTTAATTGAGATTTGAGATGTTAGATATGAGATTTGAGACGCATATCTTCATTCATATTTTTTATTTGATTAAGACCGGATGTGCTTAGTCTCATATCTCACATCTCATGTCTCGGATCTATTTATATAAACAGCCCTACCAACAGGTCTATTAATTTTATACCGATGAATGGCGCTACAACGCCGCCCAGGCCGTAAATAAGCAGGTTGCGGCGCAGTAAAGCACTGGCACCTATAGGCTTATACTCCACACCTTTCAGTGCCAATGGTATCAACATCGGAATGATGATGGCGTTGAATATTACGGCTGAGAGGATAGCGCTCTCCGGACTGTGCAACCGCATAATATTGATGCTTTGCAGTGCAGGAATAGAGGCTATAAACAGCGCCGGAACAATGGCAAAATACTTGGCAACGTCATTAGCTATAGAGAAGGTAGTAAGCGTACCGCGGGTGATCAGCAATTGCTTGCCTATCTCCACAATCTCGATGAGCTTGGTAGGGTCGTTATCCAGGTCGACCATGTTGCCGGCTTCTTTAGCTGCCTGGGTACCACTGTTCATGGCTACACCCACATCGGCTTGTGCCAGCGCAGGCGCATCGTTGGTGCCGTCGCCCATCATGGCTACCAGTTTACCACCTGCCTGCTCATGCTTAATGTAGTTCATCTTATCCTCGGGTTTCGCTTCGGCAATGAAGTCGTCCACACCAGCTTTCTGAGCAATAAATTTGGCGGTAAGCGGGTTGTCGCCGGTAACCATCACGGTTTTAACACCCATTTTACGCAAGCGCTCAAAACGCTCGGCTATGCCCGGTTTAATGATGTCCTGCAATTCAATTACGCCCATAATTACATTGTTTTGCGCTACCACCAACGGCGTACCACCGTTTGAAGCAATTGCTTTAACGCGTTCTTCCACCTCTGAAGGCACTTTCTGATCGGCGCGATGAGCAAGGTTACGGATAGAGTCAAACGCACCTTTACGAATCGCTTTACCGTCAGGCGTATCAATGCCGCTTGAACGTGTTTCGGCTGTAAACTTGATGAATATAGATCCTTCCGGAGCGTTAGGCAATTTGATATGCGTAGCGGCAAGCTCTACGATGGATTTACCTTCAGGGGTTTCATCAGCTAAGGATGACAACACAGCGGCAGTTACCAAAGCGTCGGGCTCAATACCCGGAGCAGGCCAAAACTGTGTAGCCTTACGGTTACCGATAGTGATAGTACCTGTTTTATCCAGTAACAAGGTGTCAATGTCACCGGCTGTTTCAACCGCTTTACCCGATTTGGTGATCACATTGGCACGCAAAGCCCTGTCCATACCTGCAATACCTATGGCAGATAACAAACCGCCGATCGTGGTAGGAATAAGACATACAAACAGTGATATGAGTGCCGCAATGGTGATAGGCGTATTAGCATAGTCTGCAAAAGGCTTAAGCGTAACACATACAATGATGAATATCAGCGTAAAGCTGGCCAGTAGAATGGTTAACGCAATCTCGTTTGGAGTTTTCTGGCGCGATGCACCTTCAACGAGGGCAATCATCTTATCCAGAAAGCTTTCGCCTGGTTGGGTGGTCACCTGTACTTTGATCCTGTCAGAAAGTACCTTGGTGCCACCTGTTACGGAAGATTTATCGCCGCCGGCTTCGCGGATAACCGGGGCTGATTCACCGGTAATGGCTGATTCATCAATGGTTGCCAAACCCTCAATAATTTCACCGTCAGTAGGGATGGTATCGCCGGGCTCGCAAACAAACACATCGCCTTTGCGTAACTCGTTGGATGATTTGTTAACTATAGAGCCATTATCTGAAACAACCTTGGCAGGCGTTTCTTCGCGCGTTTTACGCAAGCTATCGGCCTGGGCTTTACCACGTGCTTCGGCTATCGCCTCTGCAAAGTTGGCAAACAGCACTGTAAGCAGTAGTATGATAAATATGATAAAGTTATAGGTAAATGAACCCTGGTCTTTATGAGTTAAGCTGTAAAAGCTTACGTAAGCCATAATGGCGGTGCCTACTTCCACGGTAAACATTACCGGGTTGCGCAGCATAATGCGCGGGTTCAGCTTTATGAACGATTCTTTAAGTGCTGTTTGAACTAAAGCCGGTTCAAATAATTTATTAGATTGATTTTTCATTTTGCCTCCTCTGAATCTCCTCTCAGGGAGGAGACTCTGAATATGAATTGCATTTTGTTTAAAAGCCTCCCCATTGGAGAGGTTGGTGGGGTTTATTTGATCATTGAAAAATATTCGGCCAGCGGACCAAGTGCCAGGGCAGGGAAATAAGAAAGGGCATTTAGCACCAATATTACTGCCATGGTCATGATACCGAAGGTTACGGTATCAGTACGCAACGTACCTGCAGATTCCGGAACGAATTTCTTCTTGGCCAGCAAGCCTGCAATGGCTACCGGACCGATAATTGGCAGGAATCTTCCCAGTATCAATACAAAACCAGTGCTCACATTCCAGAAGATGTTATTATCCCCCAAACCTTCAAAGCCCGAACCGTTGTTGGCGTTAGCGGAAGTCATCTCGTACAGCATTTCTGAAAAACCGTGGAAGCCGGGGTTATTTAACCAGTTGGACGGCTTAACAGCCCAGTCGGCATTGCCATAATTAGTGAATACGAAAGCTGCAATGGCTGTGCCTGCCATAATCAGGAACGGACTTATTAAGGTAACCAACGCTGCTATTTTCACTTCGCGCGCCTCTACCTTGTGGCCCAAAAATTCAGGTGTACGGCCAACCATTAAGCCTGATATAAATACCGCTATAATGAGGTAAATGAAGTAGTTGAGTATACCCACACCGCAACCGCCGAAGAAGCCGTTGATCATCATACCCAGCAATTGCCATGCACCGGTGAGTGGCATGGTACTGTCATGCATTCCGTTTACAGAACCGGTTGATACGATGGTAGTAAGTGTGCTCCAGTAGCCGGTAGCCATAGGGCCTATACGTACCTCTTTGCCTTCCATGGCTCCGGTGGCCTGGCTTATGCCCATTTTGGCAATATTAGGGTTGCCGCCTAACTCACTACTGATGGTAGGTATCATGAGCATGAACATACCGATGGTCATTACCCCGAAGATTACCCATCCCAGTTTTCTGCGACGGATGAAGTATCCGAATGCAATGATCATTGCCATAGGCACAATCATCTGCGATACTATTTCGACCACGTTGGTTAGGTAGCTTGGGTTTTCTAACGGATGCGCTGAGTTTGCGCCATACCAGCCACCACCGTTGGTGCCTAAGTGTTTAATGGCGATCATTTGCGCTGCCGGACCACGTGAAACGTTCACAGTATCACCCTGTAAAGATATGAACTGGTCTTTGCCAGCATAGCTTGATGGTGTACCGTTAAACGCTAATATGATAGCTACTACTACAGATAAAGGCAGCAGCAACCGGGTTATTGCTTTTACAAAAAACTCCCAGAAGTTACCAATGTTGGTAGTGTTTTTATCGCGGAATGCTTTAAACAAACCTACCGCAGCAGCAATACCTGTAGCAGCGCTGGTAAACATCAGGAACATTACAATAACCTGTTGTGTAAGATAAGTCAGGCCGCTTTCGCCAGAGTAGTGTTGTAAGTCGCAGTTTACCACAAAGCTGATGATGGTATTAAAGGCGAGGTCGGGCGTCATGCCGGGGTTGCCGTCTGGGTTAAGCGGCAATTTGTCTTGGTATATCAGTACAAAAAAGCCGTAAACCAGCCACAACAGATTGATGGTAAGCATGGCTTTCAGGAATTGCTTCCAGTCCATCGGCTCATTGGGGCGTATGCCGGCCAGTTTAAATAAACCGTTTTCAAGCGGCTTCATAAAATCTGTCCATACGCGCTCACCTGCAAACATACGTGCAAGGTATTTACCCAGCGGTATGGCAATGAGCAGCGTAATCAAAAAGGAGGCAAGAATGCCTAAAAATTCTGAGTTCATTGTAGTTTAGTTAAAATTTTTCGGGTTTCAGCAGCACGTAGATCATATAGATGAATACGGCAATGGAAATGATGAATAAAGCGATCATAGTCTTTAGATTTTTTCGAACCAATCGATAGATTTAAAAAACAGCCAGCAAAAAAGCGGCAAGGCGACGAATAGGAGTAGTGTGAGCATTTTAATAACTTTTATATGCCCATTGCCAAATTGAATGCCTTAGTTCGTGGTTTATTTATAAAATACTATTAGACAATAGTTTATAGATTATTTGGCGTGATTGCGTTACCCTTAAAACACAAAACCCTTCCAAAATGGAAGGGTCGAATTTTCAAAATAGTAAGCGTTATTAATGCAGGCCAACCAACGGCCGCAACACGTCGGTTATAAAATCGGGGTGAAATAAAAGAGGAGCGGGGGCAACCAGCCAAAATATGGTCCATAAGCGGCAGGCTGCAATATTTTTGAATAAACGGGTGCCTTTATTATTAAGCCTGGTTTCAACCAATACCATGATGCCTTGCAACAAAAAATATAAAGCAGGCAACCCGTAGCCGCTATTTACCGGAACGCTGAGGGCAAGTTCATGCAGTAAGCCTGAGAAAATGAATACACAAATAATGGCCGTTGCGTTGCCATATTGCTGTTTCAGCGGGCGGAATATGAGCAACGTCGTCATTTCAACAAAGGCGATGTTCCAGCGTTTACCCCAAAACTCCGAAATGCTTAAAGCTGTTGCCGGTTTCTTAAACAGGGATTGCACATTTACTCCCAATAAGCGCCAAATACCCGCGCTTATGCTTAGTAAGCCGAAGTGCAGTATCAGGCTCAGCCCAACCAGCAAGATCGCGCTTTGTGTAATAAAAAGCGCCGTGGTTGATTGAAAGCGATTTAAGTAATGCGCAAATATGATAAAGAGCAATCCAGCTAACACACGGCTTACCCCAAACCATATTTTAGGCCATGCATGTGGCAGCGACGCGTGGCCGAGTGTTTGAAAAGGTGCGGCGCGCATGCCAGCCCAACCGGAGGCGAAAGCTGTCCATTGCGTAAAAGTTAGATGGTTGGGCTTGTGTTTATATTCTGCAATTACCGATAGTATTTTCATCCCGTTGAATGTGGTGGCAATTATTGCCAGCATTTTTATAGCAGGGGTATCTTTATAAAATGTAGCAATGATAGCAGCGATGCTAAGTATGGCTATCAGCCAACTGAGAGAGTAAAGTTTCTTTTTAACCAAAACATAGCCAAGCAACACCAAAAAAGCGTTAACAGCAATAAAGGCAATGATATGGGTTATGTTGATTTCCATGCTGTTAACCAATTAATTTTGACGCAAATATCCATCCGTACACTCCGCTGAAAAACACAAATAACATAGTGAGAAACACCTCGCCAAGCGTGTAATACTTGCCTTTTGGAAAGCTGTCACGCTTAAAATAGAAGAATTGGATGAGTAGTCTTGATATCCAGTAAACAGCCATAAGACCGTTCATATACAGTGCTAAGGCTGACTTGCCAAGAAGATCCGTAGAAACCGCCAGAGAAATAACGCCAAAGAACATATTGATGGAGAAGATATAGACTGCGTAAGTCCAGAATATTCGTCTAATGAGCGTAGAAAGCTTGCTCAATTCCGCGTTCCACCGGAGTATGTAAGGGATAGTAACACTACCTAAAGCGAGCCCGATTTGCCCAAGGCCCGCCAGTTTTATTAAAAGTTCCATGATACAATGTTTAGTATAGTCAAATATACTAAACGTATTGTACTTTCAAAAAATATTGAAAATTAAATAATGTTACGTGCTTATTCTATCTGATATTCGGCTAATTTGCGGTAAAGGGTAGTAAGCCCAATGCCCAGGAGGCGGGCAGCCTCGGTTTTATTGCCGCCGGTGTGGCGCAAAACTTTAAATATGTGGTCTTTCTCTATAGCCGAAAGATCGAGCGAGGCGGTTTCTTTCAGGTCTACATTAAAGTGAAGCGGTAAAAGATCGGGTGTGAGTTTACTGCCTGATGCCAGGATGACGGCACGCTCCAGTACGTTTTTTAGCTCGCGTATGTTGCCTTTCCATTGGTGGCGCTTAAGTAAAGACAAGAACTGTTCATCCATGCCGTTTACCTGCGGGTTTATTTTACCGGCAAACTCCTTGATGTAAAACTCTGCCAGTAACTTAATATCGTCTGCCCGTTCGTTAAGCGATGGCAAAGTTATAGTGAAAACTGACAAGCGATAGTAAAGATCAGACCGGAAGCGCCCGGCTTCTGCCTCCTGTGCGAGGTCGCGGTTAGTAGCAGCAATTATACGCACGTTTACCTTGGTAGTGTTTACATCGCCAACCTTTATGAACGTTTTGCTCTCTAACACGCGCAGCAAGCGGGCTTGCAGTTCGGCATTCATTTCGCCTACCTCATCTAAAAAGATGGTGCCATGCTGCGCTTCTTCAAACAGGCCTTTTTTGTCTTTTACCGCACCTGTGAATGCTCCGGCCTTGTAGCCAAAAAGTTCACTTTCCAGCAATTCGGGCGTAAAGCTGCTGCAGTTTACGGCCACAAATGGCATCCGGCGGCGCTCGCTCTCGTAATGTATAGCTGATGCAAATACTTCTTTACCTGTACCAGTCTCACCCAGCAGCAGTACGGTGGTGTTTGTGGCGGCCACCCTGCGCGCCAGGGTTACAGCTTCTGTAAATGGCTTTGCTTCACCGATGATATAGGCAAACGTATATTTACCGGCCTGTTTTTTATCCAGTTCGTAAACGTCTTGCTGGCGCTGTGCTTTTTCAACCGCCTTGCTTAGCAGAGGAATAATCTTGTCGTTATCATCGCCCTTTACAATGTAATTAAAGGCGCCATTTTGTATGGCCTTAACGCCATCAGCTATGGTACCATAAGCAGTTAGGTTAATTACCTCCACATAAGGTTTTTTTTCCTTGATGCCGGCAACCAGGTCTACTCCGTTTACGTCGGGCAGCTTTACGTCGCTTAAAACCACCTGTATGTTTTGCTGCTGCAACACCTGCAAGCCCTGCTTGCCAGTCTCGGCCTGATAGATGGTATAACCCTCCAATTCCAAAATGCGACCAAGCAACTGGCGTATTTTAGGTTCATCGTCTATAATCAGAATAGCAGCAGGCATGGCAAAAAATTTTGTCAAAAGTACGCTGCAATTGTCAATCAGGCGGCTTTGTACAAAAAATTATTCTTTGTTTGTTGGGGGCTCAGCTATGCAGGATAATTTGTATGTTAGGCTTGAATCACATACTTCGCTTGCTTATGCGTTATACTCTACTCGCAATTTTCTCACTTTTTTTATTGCCATGTTTAGCCCAGCGTACCGTAACCGTTTATATCGATGGTAATAAGCAAGCGCAAACCATTCGTAACATTGGCGCCTCAGGCTGCTGGTTTTCCGAAGGGATAGGCAAAAACTGGCCGGCTGAAAAGCGCGAAAAGATTGCTGAGCTGTTGTTCAGCAAGGAAATGGATAGTGAGGGCAATCCGCGGGGTATAGCCTTGTCTGCATGGCGATTTAATATAGGTGGCGGTACCGCCGAGCAGGGCGATAGTAGCGGGATAGTTGATTTTAGGAAAAGGGTAGAATGTTTCCTTTCGCCCGACGGGCATTACGATTGGAGTAAACAAACCGGTTACCAATGGTTCCTGAGAAAAGCTAAAGCCTACGGCGTGAAAGACCTCATTGCTTTTTCGAATTCGCCACCGGTACAATTCACAAAGAACGGCTTGGGTTATAAAACGGAGAAAGATTATAAGGCAAACCTGCGGGATGACAGGTACGATGCTTATGCCGCTTTTTTGGCCACTGTGCTTAAACACTTTGATGAAGAGGGATTGCATTTCAGTTACATCAGCCCGGTTAATGAGCCACAGTGGGACTGGTACAATCCTAAAGGCAAGGCAAGCCAGGAGGGAAGCCCCTGGGCAAACGGGGATATTGCCAGGGTTATCCGGTTACTCAATAAAAGCCTGGACAGCGCCAGGCTTCATACAAAAATCTTGACTACAGAAGCAGCCTTGCTAACGTTTTTATATGGTGGTAATACAGCTTCCTCAAAGCAGATACAGCAATTATATGGTGATGATAAACTCAACATCAGCAAGCTAAGCCACATGCCGGCAGTTGTAGGCGGGCACAGCTATTTCACCGAGACGAACGATAGTACTTTGATTACCGTTCGCCAGCATGTTGCCGATACTGCCCGCAAGTACGGGCTGGAATTTTGGCAAACCGAATACTCTATGTTAGCTGACGGGTACAGGGAGGGGAGCAAAGAAAGACGTACGGCTATGGACTGCGCTTTATTTCTGGCAAAGGTCATCCATCACGATCTTACCGTAGCCAGCGCTTCTGCCTGGCACTTGTGGAATGCCTATGAGCCCGGCAGTGCAGATTACGATACCCGTTATTACGTGATAGCGTTAAACCCTAACGCCGACTATACGGATGGTGATTTCAGCGTCACTAAAAACCTGTGGGCGCTGGGTAATTTCAGCCGGTTTATACGTCCGGGTATGGTACGCCTGCAAACAGATCGGGATGATAAGCTCACCATTTCGCAGCAAGCACAGGATGTAATGGTTTCGGCATATACCGGCAAGGATAAAAAACCGGTGATAGTGGCTATTAACTATACACAATCGCCAGTCAATTTAAAGGTGAATGCAGCGGGCCTATCTGTTAAGAAAGGTTTTAAAGCCTATATTACATCAGCCGCCAAAGGCGATGATCTTAAAGCTTCCGCGTTGATAGCACCAGGCAAGCAGGTATTATTGCCGCCCCGTTCAATCACCACACTGGTATCACAATAATTTATTGGTGTTTCGGAGCGCCTGTCTTCCGGAAGATGATCGAAATGAGAAAGGCGGCCACTGTCCAGATCATCAGCTGGATACACACGGTTTCCCAACCGTTGATGCCCCAGGCGTAAACACCCGCAAGCGTACCGATGGCGCCTCCAATGAACATCAATGTCATGTAAATGGTATTGATGCGGCTGTGTGCTGTCTCATCAAGCGTATAAATTTGTGAGAGGTTGATAACCTGCGATGCCTGCACGCCAACATCCAGCAGAAAAACAGCTATAATGAAAATAACCAGCGACGATGGAACAAGCCATATCATGGCAACGCTAAGTATAACCATCACGATAGCCCAGCTTTGAATTTTTGCGGGTGAGCCCTTATCAGCCAAACGGCCAAACAAAGGTGCAGTTAGCGCACCACCTATTCCCAATATGCCAAAGAGGCCAATCTGGTTGCTATTGTAATGAAAGTGCTCGCCGGAAAGATGGAAGGTAAGGGTCGTCCAAAACGAAGAAAATGCGCCGAACAACAAGATGCCTATCCCTGCAGATTTGCGCAATAGCGAAAAGCGCTTCAGTTGTTTCACCGATGAGCCTATAAGCGATATGTAGGAGCCGTTATAAGTGCCGTTGAGTGATGGCATAAATTTTCCTATCAATACTGTGGTGACCGTGAGTAATACTGCAGATAAGGCATAAACATATCGCCACGACCATTGGCTTGCAATAAATCCGCTTAGAATACGTGCGCCGAGGATGCCTACCAATACTCCGGTGAACACGATCCCTACCGTTTTGCCTTTACCCGGACCGGCAAGTGCAGCAGCAAAAGGCATAATGATTTGTGTAGCCACTGCAAAAAAGCCGATGAAGAAATTAAGCAGCAGCAACAAGGTTACGTTGTGTATCAGCGCTATGCCACCAAGGGTAAGCAGTAGCAGCAACTGGAAAAATATAATAAGCTTTTTGCGGTCTACCTTATCGCCAAGTGGTGTAAGCAGCAGTAAGCCAAGGCCATATCCCACTTGTGAATAAAAGGGCATTTTGCCTGCAGTGGTTTCGGATATGCCGATATCCTGGGCTATAGCGGACAGGATGGGCTGACTATAATAAATGTTTGCTACGCACACGCCTGCGGATACGGCAAGTATATATAATTGTGTTTTAGTGAGTTGTTGGGCTGCCATTATGCGGCAAATATAGGATGCTGCGGGCATGAAGAGGCACAAAAAAATACCTTCCTGACATTAGGAAGGCATTTGAGAGCGGCATGTTGAAAAGCCCTTAACGTTTGGCTTTATAGTGCAGTACCGTGATGCCGCAGTTGAATCCCGTTGCTTTAACCAGCTCAAGCTGATGCGCTGCAGTAGCAGTTTCAAATATAGGCAGGCCTGAAGGTATCGCGGCCGGGTTTACGAACAGATGATACTCGTCTATCAGGTTATCTTTTATAAGGCTGGATACAAAGCTTGCGCCGCCATAAGCCATGATATCGCCACCTTCAGTAGCCTTTAGCTTGTTTATTTCCTTAATTAAATCATCTTCAGCTAAAGCGGTGTTATCCCATAATGATTCGGTTAACGAACGGGAAAATACAACTTTGGGTGTATCTGTAAATTTCTTACCTGCTGATTGCTGCTCATTGCCGTCGTCAGCAGCAACACCGGCCCAGTAGGGGATAAAACCTTCGGCCAGTTTACGGTCTAAAACTATGGTATCTATCGGGTCGTTAAGTGCAGCTACATAGTTGACCAGGTCAGTGTCCCAGTTCCATGTCATCCAGTCCATTTCACCGGTGGGGCCGGCTATATAACCGTTGATGCTTATCTGCACCTGTAATTTTAATTTTCTCATAAGGCTTTGCTTGTGTTATAACAAATGTAGTATCCGGCTGCATACAAAGTGTGGTGATATGCGACTAATTTCAGGGGGATTTGTGCCAAAGTAATTGAGTATAAAATATAGGAATTTTTATGGCAAGTGTATACCTGTCCACCACAAGGTAGCGTCAGCATGCCACCTCATTACTTTACCATTGGTTTTATGAGTGGAGCCTGTAATGAAAAGAAATCTATAAGAATCACCTAAAAACTTAAATTCCTTGTCGTTATTGCGAGCGGAGCGAAGCAACCTGATAGGACAGGTATTTCGTAGCAGGTTGCTTCGTCGTTGCCCATCCTATGGTTAAGTCAGGCCGCCAGACTTCCCGCTATTACTCGAATGTCGGTAAAAAATCTTCTAAGTATCTATCTCACTACAAAGGTTGCCTCCAGCCGTGCGGCGCCGGAGTTGGTTCCGACAAACAGTTGATACTGGCCCTTGTATAATTTCCAGTTATGTTTCTTTTCGTCCCACTTTTGTAATTCGCTTACCGGTATGCTCAGGCTTGCTGTTTGCTGCTCACCTTGCTTTACGCTAACGCGTTTAAAAGCCTTTAGCTCTTTTACCGGCATATTGCCTTCGTCGGGATATTTGATATACGCCTGCACCACTTCATCACCATCCATAGTGCCGGTGTTCTTAACGTTTACCACGACGTTAATGCTGTCTTTAGCGCGATACCTCTTAGCAGGTTGCTGCTGCCACTCATAGGCAAAATTGGTATAGCTTAGTCCGTAACCAAAAGGGTACTGCACCGCGCCGGTAAAATAACGATAGGTGCGGCCGGCCATTGCATAGCTGTCAAACGGCGGAAGATCGTTTATGCTGTTATAAAAGGTAAGCGGCAGCCTGCCCGAAGGTGATACCTTACCCATAATAATATCTGCCAATGCATTGCCGCCCTGTTCGCCCGGGTACCAGGCCAGTATAACGGCATCAGCGTATTGAGCCACAGTGGCAACATCTACAGCGCTGCCTGATGTTATAACCGCTATAATTGGTTTTTTAACGCCTTTGCGTAACGCCTTCATAAAAGCGATGTGGCTTGCAGGCAACGAAAGTGTTTTCTTGTCGCCGCCGGATGCCGAAAGAAAGGCATCTCCTGCTTCACCTTCGGTAACAGGAGTAAGGCCAATTACCGCTACGGTTACATCGGCATTGCCCGCGCCCCAAATGCCTCCAAAGTGTGTGGTATCGGTTTCGCCGGCGCCAAGGTCATACTCTATACGCGTGCCTTTGCTCACCGCGCCTGATATACCCTCAACAAAGGTGATCATCTGTGAGTTGATACCGTGGTAACTGCCTACCAGCGCATCAAGTGAGCCGGCATTGGGTCCAACAACCATAATGCTGTTAAAGCCGCCATCTTTTAAAGGCAAAGTATTATTATCATTTTTTAACAAAACCATACTTTGCTGGGCCGCCTTGCGGGCCAGCGCTATGTGCTGAGCGTTGTGAATGCTGTCATCGCCATAAGTATAATGCGGCGATGTTTTAGGATCATCAAAAAAGCCAAGCTTTAACTGGGTAAGCAATAACGGACGAAGCGCATTGTCCACATCCTTTTCCGTGATCAGCTTTTGCTCTACCGCTTTTACTACATCGCTCTGCAGTACTGAGGAGCAATCGAGGTTGATACCAGCTTTTATGGCTGCCGCTGCTGCTTCGGTTCCGGTTTTTACATATTTATGGGTGTTAAATACATCGTCAAGGGCACCACAGTCCGTAACGATGTACCCTTTAAAGCCCCATTGATTGATGACCAAATCCCTGAGCAGTGTGTTATTGACCGAATTGGGTACGCCATTCACGCTGTTATAGGCTGTCATCACACTGGCAACTCCGCCGTTTACGAGTTTATTAAATGCATACAGGTAAGTCTCGTGGAGGTCTTTTTCATTCACTTTGGCATCAAAGTAATCGCGGGTGGCCTCCGGGCCACTGTGCGCCACAAAGTGCTTGGCAGTGGCGGCAACTTTAAATTTGCCTGGTGTTGTCCCTTGCAAACCATTTACATAGGCCATACCTATCTGGCTGGTCAAAAAAGGGTCTTCGCCATAGGTTTCCTGTCCACGGCCCCAGCGTGGGTCGCGGAAGATATTTATATTGGGCGACCAATAGGTGAGGCCTACATACATGCCCCTGTCGCCTCTGGCTACTGCAGCATTGTGCTTTGCCCGCGCCTCTGTTGATACTACGTCGCCCACTTGTTTTACCAGATCGGGGTTAAAGCTTGCTGCCATTGCAATGGCCTGCGGAAAAACTGTTGCTTCGCCAGCGCGTGCAACACCATGCAAACCCTCGTTCCACCAGTTATAAGCCGGAATTTTTAAACGGTCCACCGCCTGACTGCGGTACCCTAACAGTAGTGCCTTTTCCTGTAACGACAATTGTTTAAGCAGATCATCCGCGCGTGTTTCCGCAGGTATGGTACTATTTAAATATGATGATTGCGACCAGGCATTGAAACTAACAGTAACGGAACTTATGATTATGATTGATTTTAAGAAGAAGCGCATAGTTTATTAAATTTTAAAAAACTTATACATATATAGCAAATTATGATTAAATATGTGCTATTGCAATGGATTGTATTTTACAAAATTGCAATTAACCAAATCCCGTCTTATGCTATTACTAAAGTTTAAAACCATCCTTATAGCCTGTTTTGTTACACTATTATTTGCTACTGTTACAAGAGCGCAGCAGGTAAAGTTTAACATAATACCGTCACCCCAAACTTTACAGGCCGGAACAGGCAGGTTTATCATCAGCGCGAAAACTCCCGTTGTTGTAACTCAGGGTTCAGGTTTCGAGAAAGAAGCGCAGATGCTTAACCTTCTGCTTGAGCCATCTTTAGGTAGCAAGTTAAAAGTTCAAAAAACGGCATCGGCACATGCTATCACTTTAAAAAAAGATCCGTCGATAAAATCGGCTGAAGGTTATAAGCTTTCCATTTCGGCTCAAGGCATTGCAGTGTCAGCTAAAGAAGGTGCAGGGATATTTCACGCGATAGAAACCATCAGGCAATTGTTACCTGTTGAGATTGAAACCGGCTCTGATGCAACATCGTTAGCTCTGCCAGCCGTTACTATTGAGGATGCACCTGCCTATACATGGCGCGGTATGCACCTTGATGTATCGAGACACTTTTTTTCCATTAGATATCTTAAGAAGTTTATTGATGTGCTTGCCCTTTATAAAATGAACAAGCTGCATCTGCACTTAACCGATGATCAAGGCTGGCGCATCGAGATAAAAAAGTATCCGAAACTGACCGAAGAAGGCGCCTGGCGTACCTTTAACAATCAGGACTCCGTTTGTATGGAACGCGCAAAAGAAAACCCCGATATGGCGATTGATACGGCGCACATTATCCATAAAAACGGAAAAACGCTTTATGGCGGCTTTTATACCCAAAGCCAGATGAAAGATGTGGTGGCTTACGCCGCTGCACGGCATATAGACATTATACCCGAAATTGACATGCCGGGCCACATGATGGCGGCTATTAACTCTTATCCGTTTTTGACGTGCAACGGCGAAAACAGCTGGGGCGAGTTGTTTACCAAGCCTATATGCCCTTGCAACGAAACCACGTTTGAGTTTGCCCAAAATGTTTTCACTGAGATTATGCAGATATTCCCGTCCAAATACATCCACATAGGCGGCGATGAGGTTGACCGCAGCGACTGGGGAAAATCAGAAGCGTGTAAACAACTGATGGCGCGCGAGGGTATCAAAGATCTGCCCGCTTTGCAAAGCTACTTCATTAACCGGATGGAGAAGTTTTTTAATGCACATGGGCGGCAGATGATAGGCTGGGATGAGGTGCTTGAAGGTGGTGTAACCCCCGGGGCAATGGTGATGTACTGGCGCAGCTGGGTGCCTAAAGCGCCCATAGAAGCCGCAAAAAACGGCAATAAGGTAATAATGGCACCGGGTAATCCTTTGTACTTTGATGGTAAGTACGATAAAAATTCGGCATACAACGTTTATCATTTTAACCCAATACCAAAAGGGCTTACCGCAGAGCAGGCCAAGCTGATCGTGGGCGCACAGGCACAGATATGGACGGAGTATGTACCTACCGAACAGCGCGCCGATTACCAATATATGCCACGTATGACTGCCCTTGCCGAATTGTTGTGGACCAATGACGTTCGGCAATATGAAGGCTATACCGAGCGCATTATTGCGCAATTCGGCAGACTTGATGCGCTGAAAGTGAATTACCGCCTGCCGGATCTGGATGGAATGGTAGATCAGAAAGTATTTGTAAAGGCCGACACCATTAGCGTTGCTGCACCGCTGCCGGGCATGACTATACGTTATACTAACAATGGCACCGAACCCGATGCCAGCTCACAGGAATTGAAAAATTATGTAATTGATCACGGGCAAGTACTCAAAATTGCAGCATTCACCAAAGCAGGTCGCCGTGGGGATGTATACACCACCCGTTACATTCAGCAGGATTACGCGCCTGCGGTTAAAGCTGATACCAAGCCCGGACTGCGTTTAGATTATTTTCCTGCACAATTCAAGAGCGCAGCTGCGCTCCCTGCATCTGGCAGTGATAAACCATTTCTGGTGAATAACATCAATGTGCCGCCAGGCGTTACCGCGCCATCATTTGGCTTACGCTACAGCGGCTACATCAATGTGCCGCAGCGGGGTGTATATAGCTTTTATTACACCTGTGACGATGCGGGTATATTAAAGATTGATAATCGTGTAACTGTAGATAACGACGGCATGCATTCGCCGGTTGAAAAAAGCGGACAAGCTGCCATGCAAAAAGGCCTGCATCCTTTTGAACTTGATTTTGTTGAAGGCGGTGGCGGCTACACGCTTAAATTGCTGTATAGCTTTAACGGTTCTGCTCCGCAGGAAGTGCCTGATAGCTGGTTTCAGCATTAAAAGACCTCTGCTAAATCCTCTCCGAAGAGAGGATTTTATGTGCGGCACAATTTTTAATACTAATAAACTCCAATGTTTCTGCCATTTCCCAACGTCAGCAAACAGCTTCGGAATTAAACCGGGCCGAACAATGCAGGGTGGTGCAGGTGGCAGGGCATAGGAATGTTGCAAAACATTCCCAGCCCAGGTTCGGCCCGGTTTGCAGCGCGAGGCCGTGCGGCAAAGAAGCCTTTTGCTGACTTGATTTTCTTGTTACTTCTTGTATCAAGACAAGAAGTAAGTATAAAAAAGATCGAGCTTTCATAGTCAAGGTACAAATGCTGAATTCAGAAAGCATATTACCTGATTGGCTTTATCCCTGCTTTTTTCAATTTGGCAATAATATCCTGTGCGACGGCAATACCTTGCTTGTTGCCTTGTTCAGCACTGTCGCGGAAGTGGATACCACCGTACAGGCGGGATATTGATGCTTCGGCAGCGGCTTGTTTAAATGATGTGAAAGTCCGCGCTTCTACGCCAAAAGGAATCTCTGTGTCATCAATGTATTTAATATTATCCCCCAATAAAAAAGTTAACAAATAGGCCGATGTATGCGATACCACTGCATGCCCGCTGGTATATTCCGGGAAGGGTGGTGTTTGCAGCAAGGGTTTCCAGGTAATGTCCATGTACTTGTTAATATAGGTTTCGGGGCGGATGCGGTTGCTCCGGAATTTTTCATCCCAACAGCTGATGAAAGCATCCATCAGGCCGATGCCCACTATCGTTAAGACCTCTATAGATTGATCGAAGCTGACCTTGGTCTGTTTGGTCACCAAGGCCGTGATGTTCATCCAATGCCCACCGGGACTAATCTTTTTAAACCCGATAGACATGTGCCCTGAAGTTGTTACCGCGAAAGGGTTACAATCCCAAAAAGAGGCAATGTGCAGTTGCTCGCGTGTAGGGCTCACACCCACGTCATGCACCTCCTTAGCCAGTTTATAAAATGCGCTGGTTGAGTCCTTACTGAATGTAGTAGGAGGCACAGGCTTAAACTGGGAGCAGGAGTCGATCATCAGCGGCCGTATAGTTTTCCAGTTAGGTTCGACCGGGTCGAGGTAGGCGGGTGGGGTTGGGTACCAATACCCTTCGCCCTGCTTGGGTGTATAGCGCAGGCGTGTACTTAGCTTGCCATAGCTATCACCTTTAGAAAAGGCAACTATCACCGCTGCAACGCTTTCGGCAGTCTTGATAGCGCTTTTTATTTTATCATCGCTGATGTTGTTCTTCTTCAGCAGCGCGGTGTAAGTTTGTTCGTCGTCGTTAAGCATATAGCCAGACGGCAGCAGGTTTTTACCAGCCTCGAACATGGCATATACGGCTGCTATACGATAGTCGGCATCCGTGGTTTTGCCTAAGTCGGCCGCAGCCTGGTAGTTTTTCACAAAGGTACCCAGCGCCGGAAACTTTGTATTGTTACTGCTTACTACCTGGTAAGCTGCCATTGTGATATAAGCGTAATAGCGCGCTGCAATAGGAGGGGCTATCACGTCATGTATCATTACCATGTTTACGGCATTCAGGGGCATGGCAACATCCAGATAAGCTGGCAGCGCCGGTTTTGGCCGCGCAAGTGCGAGAAACGGCCCTATGACAAGAACGGCTAATGTTTTAAGGATCTTCATTTGTTTAACTTATAAAATTCAACGGGTTGATTGGCTATGCCTAAAACAAGGTATTTGCTGCCGGCTACGGTTATCATGGCAGCAGATTTTACATCGCCTTTAACGCACAGGCCGCTTTCGGTTTGTTTAGCATAAGAGAAGCCACCTTTGCCATCACCGCAAAGTAAAGTGCCATAACCGGCATCAAAGCTTCCGAGTTTCAGGCGATTGTCCGAATGGTTACCCAATAAAAGCAGGTCGGTCTTTTTATCTTTATTATAGTCGTTTACCAAGGTGTTAGTAACCACAGAGAATTGCGCTTGCAACGGTAAGGCAGAGAGCACAAATTTGCCATTGCGCCACAGGTAACAAACCGTACGCCGCTCGCCTGCACTGAGCTTTGTAGCCTTGCTCATTTGTTCCGGCGTTAAAATCTCTTTCATGGTAGCGTCTGCATATGCCTTGTACGATGTGAACTTGCGGCGCATAGGGTATATCTGGTCGTTTAGCTCATCGCGGCTCACAAACGGATAACTGGTACCATCCATATAAAAACTGAAGAAGGGATCGATAGAGCCATTGCCGTCAACGTCCAAAGCAAATAACTCGGCTGGCTGTTCAGCGTTCGCCTTTATTTGGTTATTGAGACCTATGTTACCGGCAATAATGTCCTGATGGCCGTCGCCGTCAACATCAGCCAAAGCGAGTGAGAACCATAAACCACCCGGATTTGTATCAAAGTAGTCGGCAGATTTATCTACAAAGCCGTCAGTCGTATTCAGGTATAGCTTTAAAGGCATCATTTCGCCGCACAACAGCAAGTCCTTACGCCCGTCGGCGTTTACGTCTGCCCACTGTGCGTCGGTCACCATACCTGCATTAGCGAATGGTGCATCAGTAACCGTGAACATACCTTTACCATCGTTAGTGAGCAGGTAACTTTTTGGCGCGGTAGGATACTGGCCGGGAATTACTCTGCCGCCTATAAAAAGATCCAGATCGCCGTCTTTATCATAATCACACGGACGAACGCATGATTTGCTGTTGCTACTCGTAGCCGGCGACATGGTCGGGCTGAAAATTCCTTTACCATCATTCAAGTACAAGCGGTCCTGCAGTTCGCCTTTGCCCGGCTCATAAAGGTTATAACCACCCATAGCAAGATAGAGGTCGGGGTAGCCGTCATTATTGGCGTCAAAAAAAGCTGCGGCTGCTACGGTGGCCTGCTGCGGACCACCCGGCAGGTCGGCAGGCGTAAAAGTTCCATCTTTTTTCTGAAGGAAGATTTTACCGGGAGATTGCTGGTCGCCGCTGATAAACATGTCTTCGAGGCCGTCCTTGTTTACATCCGCGACGGTGATTACAGGTGCCGTTTTTGAGTACATGAACAACATCAGCGGCTGGCGCTTAAAGTCGTTTATGGTATTTTTGGCCGGCTCATATTTGATAAGCGGCTCTGCTTTGCTGAAAACGGTTTTAACAGTTGGTTTTGTTATGGCATACACCGGTGCTGAAGCATCATAGTTGATTGTCAGTAATTGGTTTACCTTTACTTTGGTGAGCAATTGTGAGCGGTTATCCGGCCAAATAATTCTCGCCGAATCGACAATTGCAGCCTTTCCTAATCCAAACGTTACTTTGGCCGACATGCAGGACAGATACCCTCTGTTAGGGTTTACTTCCTGGTATTGCTTTGAGCCGCCAGCATAGATTATAATTTTTGCGCCAACAGCATTGGTGTTTTTTGCCTGACCCTTAAGTTTTAGGGAAAGGTAAGATGAGCCGCCTGCATCGCGACTGGTGTTCTGGTACACGCTTGCTGCGGCATTAATGTTATTTACCACCAGGTCCAGGTCGCCGTCATTATCAAGGTCGGCGTACACTGCCCCGCTTGATACAGCGGCGTCGGTCAAACCCCAATCCTTTTGCTCGTTGGTGAAGGTCAGGTCGCCATTGTTTTTATAAACATAGTTCAGCAGCTTAGTAGAGGGCATAGCTGTTACCAGGTCCATTAACAGGAATGGCTCGTGCGCCATGGCCTTCTTTAGCTTGTAGTCGCCCCAATAACGCAGAAAGTCTTTGTTGGTGTAATCGCGCAGGTAGCCATTAGATATGAAGATGTCCTTGTAACCGTCGTTGTCAAAATCAGCCAGGAGCGGGCACCAGCTCCAGTCTGTAGCGGCTATGCCGGCTAACTGCCCTATTTCGCTAAAGGTACCATCGCCATTGTTTAGCTGCAACATGTTGCGCATATATTGTTTGTACAGGTCCTGGTTCTGCATCAGCTCAAAAGTTTCGTAGTTCTCCTGTAATTGGAGCGACTTCTGGCGATGATTATCCGGCGGCAGCATGTCCAGTGTAATTACGTCACTGAGCCCGTCGTTATTAAAGTCGGCAATGTCAACCCCCATTGAGAAGTGGGCCAGGTGCCTGAAATAGTCTTTTGAGCGCTCGGTAAACGTACCATCATGATTATTAACATAAAAATAATCAGGCTCGTTATAATCATTGGTAACGTAAATATCCTGCCAGCCATCCTGGTTTATATCTGCAATGGCTATACCCAAACCAAAGGTGAGCGGGTTTTGAATAATGTTCGCCTTTGCCGATACGTCAGTAAAATGGCCATCGTCGTTCCGGAATAATTTATTACTCGCCAGGGCATCCGTTTGATTGCGGTAACGGGCAAGCTCCATGTTGTCAATCTTTTTAATATTGTGATTGAGCAGGAACATATCCAGGTCGCCATCATTGTCAAAATCAAAAAAAGCGGCTTGTGTGCTGTAACCCGCATCGTCAAGGCCATATTCGCGTGCACGTTCGGTAAAGGTAAGGTCGCCATTGTTTATAAATAGTTGATTGCGGCGCCTATCCGGTTCGGTTTTACCGGAGTAACAGATGTAAATATCCAGCCATCCGTCGCCATTCACATCAGCCATGGTAACGCCGGTGCGCCATGAGCCACTGCGACCTTTCATATCTTTATTGGCTTTGCGGGTAATGTCTTTAAACGATAAGCTACCCTCATTTAGATAAAGCTTGTTGGTACCCATGTTGGCGGTGAAAATGAGGTCATCCAGGCCATCGTTATTTATATCGCCAACGGCAACGCCGCCGCCATTGTAGAAGTATTCGTAGGAGAGTACGTTCAGGTTTTCGTTCTCCTTTATGTTGTTCTCAAAATCTATATGGGTTTGCCCTGGTGTAAGTATCTTAAATAATGGGTTTTGGCCAAACGCAATGCCGGCCGTAAACATTGCCGGTAACAGCAGTGCCCGTTTCAAATAGTTTATAGGGAAAAAAATCATGGGCGGTAATTGGTTAGGGTTCTCTTTGAAAATAGAGGCTTAAAAAGAGTTTGTAAACGCAAAAAGAGACAATCTGTCTCTTTTTGCGTTTAGATATATTGGCAGGATTTTACTTATCCCACCAAACTTTTATACCAAAGTCATCACCGCCCATGCTGGTAACTGCCGCCTGATAATTTGCGGCGTTAGTTTGTGGCAATGTTATAGGATATGGCATCCTGTTTGGAATCCCTCCGGTGTAATACTGGTTAGGGTAATCAACGGCCTCGAGGTTAGGAATGCCTGTACGACGATAGTTGGCATACGCCTCGTTAAAATCAAATATGGTACAGGTAAGCACCCAGTGCTCCATATTGATTTGCTCCATTGCAGTTGCAGCTACTAAAGGATGCTCGTCCACATAGATATTTATTACAGGATCGCTCACTATAGCTATAGGTGTCTTATTGTAACGAGCAAGTACTTTCATGTCGGCTCCCAATGCATTTTTATAATGTTCAGCAGCCGAACCTGTTGCCCAGCCCCGTGTTGCAGCCTCTGCCAGTAATAATTCCGATTCGCCATAGGTTAACACGATATTGGCTGCATTGCGGTCGCCATATACAGCAAATCGAGGGCGTGAGTATTTGCCGAGTGGAGCAGGTACATCCTTTTCAACATCCGGGTCTGCAGGCGTTGCGCCAGGGTAGCCAGGTGCTTTAGAGATATCCGTTTCACCACCCAACAAATCGTATCCATTAGGCATGCCTTGTTGTTTACTGGCAGTGTTATCACCAACTACGTAAGCATCATTAGCTGCCGTGCCGTTGCCTACAGCAATTTCTGCAATAGCAGGTATACGCGGGTCACCTGTAGTTTTCATGTAATCGATCAATCGCTTAGACCATTTCAATTCTCTAAAATCGCCAGAGGTAAGATAAGCACCTGCGCTTGAGTTTTGGTTGCCATTGGCAGCATCGGTCAAAACCACTGCATCATCTCCAACTGCGCTCATGGTACCGCCATTATAAGCCATCACCGCATATTTTTCTGCGGTAGTTTTATCTACCTCTGTTAAGCGCATAGCTACGCGCAGCATCAGTGAGTAGCCAAATTTTTTCCACTGAGCGATTTCGCCCCCGTAAAACAAGTCAATAGTTGGTTTGTCTTTTGATGCGTCAAGGGCCTTGGTAGCAGCTTCTAACTGAGTTAACATAGACATATAAATGTCCTGTTGCTTATCAAACTTAGGCTTTGTAATATTTTCTATTTTTCCCTTGCCTGCCTCAGCAAATGGAGCATCGCCGTATAAATCGGTAATACGCTGCATATATAACACTTTAAGGATAGTTCCACAGGCATCAAGGTTAGTTTTAGAAGCATCACCTTTTATAAGGTTTTTCATTTCTTCAATATAACCTATTGCTGTGTAGGCTGCATTCCATGTGCGGCTATAATAATCCCTGCCGCTGCCTCTTAAAATATATTTGTCCCCATTACCATAATAATCGTAAGTTGACGCAAGGCCTTGTACCCAACCCGCCTGGAATAACAACTGGTCATAACCGGTTTGCGAGAATAGCATCTGCGATTGCGACATCAGGAAATTTGGATTTAACAGGTCTATCGTGGTCTGATTAGGATCCGTATTGATTTCGTCGAAATTCTTGGTACAACTTGTTACCAGCGTGGCGCCAGCAAGCAAGAAGCTGAATATATATCGTTTTTTCATGTCTTTCTTTAGTTTTTAAGTTTGAAATTAAGGTTAAAACCGAAAGTTCTCGTCATTGGTAAGCTTGTGCCTTCTATACCGGCATACCTTATATCATTTGAGAAAGCTGATTCCGGATCGATGTTGTCAGATTTTTTCATGATTGTCCACAGGTTACGCCCTACAAATGACAGGTTAACACTGCTGAAAGGTGTGCGCCCTATAATAGTTTGAGGGAAATTATAGCCCAGAGTTACCTGGCGTAGTTTAATGAAATCTCCGTTTAATACATTGCGTGCGGAAATATTGCGTGCAAGACTCTGGTAATAAGTTTCAGCTTCAACATTTTTAGTATTACGTGTGCCGTTTGCTAAAACGCCATCTGCAACAACGCCTGTTTCGCGGCCAGGCAAAGTTTCCTTGTTTAAACCGCGGTAGGTGCTGTAATAGCTGGTAGCCGAAAGTATCTTAGCTCCGTAACGGTAGTCGATCAGGAATGACAGGTTGAAGTTTTTATAGTTGATGTTGTTGTTTAAACCACCATATATCTTTGGAGTGGTAGAGCCCATTGGCTTAAGTTCGCCCTTAAGAGGGATACCATCTGCTCCAATAACAATGTTGCCGTTACCATCACGCACATAATCATTAGCCATGATTTGTGGGCCTGGTAAACCGGCTACAAGAGCAAGGCTTGCATTAAGCGGACGGTAGGTACCTAAAGCTATGTTAGAATTGGTTTCGCCATCAGTTTGCAGAATTTTGTTTTTTACATAAGTAAAGTTGAATGATGGTGTCCAGTTAAAGTCGTTAGTACGAACCGGTGTACCATGTAATTCAACCTCCACACCACGGTTTTGGGTTGAACCGGTGCCTATGTAGGCACTTGTGTAACCTGATGATTGATCGATGGTGCTGGAGATGATCTCATTCTTGGTTTTTCTTGAGAAAACAGCCACGTCAAAGCCCAATGCATTGCCGAACATTTTCATTTCAACACCGGCCTCAACTTCTTGCAGGCGGAACGGTTGCAACAATAGGTTAGGTAAGGTGTTGCTGAAGTTTGCTGCAGGTACGCCATTGATAGAGTTGGCAATACCATAGTAAACTCCATTGGCATACGGTTTCGCATCATTACTGGTTTGTGCGTATGATACCCGAACTTTACCAAAGTCAACATTCTGCATCTTAAATAGATCCGAGAAGATTAAACCTGCTGATACTGAAGGTGAGAAAATGCCACGGCCTACGCTTTTTGATATACTGCTATAAGTGTCATACCGGCCGGTTGTGCTCAGTATTATATAATCTTTGATACTGAAATCGGCAGCATAGTAGGCTGAGTTAACTTGTGTTTTGTAATCATTGTCAATAATACCACTGTTACGGCTGCCAAAGTTGGTTATGCTATAAAAGTAGGGGATAATGAAACCACCGTTACCTCCATTTACATAGGTGCCATAATATTGTGTTTTACGGATGTTACCACCTATGGTGAGGTCAAGCTTAAGTACCTCGGCTATTAAATCGCGCTTGGCGTTGATCAAACCGTCGGCGTTGAACTCTTGGGTTTCAGTGGTATTGGTATTCATGGTGCCGTTGTCATTACGGTAAGCAGTACCTGTTGGCTCAATATCTATGCGTGAGTCGTGCGCATCGTCATAACCTATACGTGCCTGTGCATAAATCCAGTCATTGAATGTATACTTGCCAGATATGGACGAGATTAAACGCTTACGTTCAGGATTGCGCTGGAAGTTGTAGGCCGCAAAGTAAGGGTTGGTTACATATGGGTCGTTAGTAAATACCACTTCTCTACCATTTGCGTCAACACCAGGTTTTAATATAGCCTGGTCTTCGTTTGGAGCCAGGAACTGAACGTTGTTCGGGTTGCCTGGTCCGTCGCTCAACGATGATCTGTTTTTAGATTTCTCTAATAGGTAGTTGGCAATTAAAGTCACTTCGAATTTTTTAGTGATATTTTGCGTAGCATTCAGGTTGAATGTTTTGCGATCAAGGTAACTGTTTGGTACTACAGAGTTAATACGCTGATCGGCCAGTGAAAGGCGGAACGCACCGTTATCACCACCATTGGTTAATGAAACGGTATTATTGAATGTTGGTGCTGTACGATAGAAGGAAATCCAGTTGTCTTTTACCGGTGAATAAGCATATGTATTGCCATCAAACTGGATTACTTGTGAGCCGTCCATTTTGGCGCCCCATGCAAGGTTACCTGATGTACGTGCGCCAGCAACAGTAACCGGCTTGGTGCCATTTTCGCCCTGGCCATACTCTTGCTGGAAGTCGGTGTTATCAACCGGTTTATCAAACTGTACGTTGCTGCTTACCTCTACACCGAAACCGGCTCCTTTTTTACCTGATTTGGTTGTGATTAAAATTACACCATTTACGGCGCGTGATCCGTAAAGTGCAGATGCCGCCTGACCTTTTAATACGGTCATTGATTCGATGTCGTCAGGGTTTAAGTTAGAGATACCGTCACCATAGTCGGCGCCGCCCCACTCCCCTGATGCACCGCGCTGAGTATTATCCATAGGTACACCGTTGATTACATATAACGGCGAGCTGGCGCTAAAGCTGGTTAAACCACGCAGCAACACTCTGGCAGATGAGCCCGGACCACCGGCCGAAGCGCCAACACTTAAACCTGCCACGCGGCCTGTAAGTGATTGTGCTACGTTACTTTCTTTAGCTTTATTTAACTGGTCGCCGCCTACGGTTGATACGGCGTAACCCAATGTTCTTTCTTCTTTTTTAATACCGAGGGCGGTCACAACAACCTCGTTCAGCGCGCTGCTTGATGGTACAAGTCTAACGGTGATAGAGGTGCGGTTGTTAATGGCTACTTCCTGGGTTTGGTAACCTATATAAGAGAATACCAGTGTGCCGTTCTCAGGTGCGGTGATAGAAAAGTTACCGGAACCGTCGGTAGTAACGCCGTTGGTAGTACCTTTTACAGAAACCGATACCCCAATTAATGCCTCGCCATTCTCGTCTAATACTTTACCGGTAACTTTCTGATCTGCTTTTTGCTTTGTAAATACTGTTTTATAGGCTAATGAATTTAAAAAATCTGATTCAGGTCTGTTTGCAGCTGATGCAGCCATACTCAGCATCAATAACGAAGCCAGGGCCGCTTTGCCTTTGGATCTGCGGTTGGTTCCGTATCTGCCAAGTATCTCTTGCAGATTGTTGTGGATTTTCATGTTGTCAGTTGATTTAGTTTGTTGCGTTTAGTTGGGAAATTTGGTTTTCATTTGTCAATTTGTATGGTTTCAATCGATTGATTCCACACAGGCTCGCGCCAACTCTGTTAAGAGGTGTTGATGTTTTTTTTCATTATTCGGTTAATTGGTAGGTAATTTTGCGTTAATAACTTAACTGTTATTAAATAATCACCCTTATATTAAAAGTTCAAGCCTAATGTAGGCTTTATTTCAATAAAACAAAATTCTTTTTAAAATTTTTAAAAAGTTTTGTTCGTTTTTTAAAAATTAAATTTTAAATATGCATACTCTTACAAACAATGATAGATCACAGACACGACATACTGGTTGATAATGCCGACACTATAAAGTGTCTTTATTATAACAAAGTGCTTACAAGTACCGAGGTGAGCGCATACATGGGCAAAAGCATACCGCATGTAATTAAAGTTTTGACCGAGCTAAAAAACAAAGGTTACATTGAGGAGAAAGGCTATGCTACCTCAACCGGAGGCCGTAAACCGATCAACTATTCGCTTGTAGCTCATTCGCACTACATAGTTACTGTTGCTATGGACCAGTTTTCGGCCCGGCTGGCCGTGGTGGACATGAACAATAATTTTATAGGCGAAGCAGAGCAGCATCATTTTAATATACATGAGCTGCGCGCCGATGCGCTTGTAAAGTATATCAATGATTTTGTAGACCACTGTACAGTTAATCGCGCAGATATTATAGGCGTTGGGCTAACTATGCCTGGCTTTGTTGATACCGAACGCGGTATTAATTATACCTACATGACGGAGTCGGGCCAGCCCTTGGCCGATTATATACAGCACCACATACAGATACCGGTTTTTCTGGATAACGACTCAACTGCCATTGCGCTTGCCGAGCAGAAATTTGGTGTTGCGTCAGACATAAAAAATGTAATGGTGCTCAACCTTGGCTGGGGTATTGGTTTAGGGATGATCTTAAACGGGCAGATTTTTCGCGGTAATAACGGACTGGCCGGAGAGTTTAGCCATATACCTCTGTTTAAAAATGGTAAACTATGCGATTGCGGCAAACACGGCTGCCTGGAAACAGAAGCTTCACTGGTTGCCATAATGGGTATAGCAAGACAGGCCATTGCCGAAGGCACTGCTACCTCGCTGGCATCCTATCCTGAAATAAATGCAGACATCATTATTCAGGAAGCTATTAAAGGCGACCGCTTTGCTGTGTCATTAATATCAGACGCAGCATACCACGTAGGCGAGGGGTTGGCTATCCTGATACATTTAATGAATCCGCGTAAAGTGGTACTTAGCGGCAAGGGTAGTATTGTTGGCAAAATATGGATGGCTCCTATACAGCAGGCCATTAACGAGCATTGTATACCCATGCTTACCCGTTTCACCGAGATTGTGGTTTCAAACTTAAATGACAAAGCTCAATTGATAGGTGGTGCCGCATTGGTGATAGAGAGTCTGGGTAGTGCATGGAAAGAAAAGCTTGATGCTCTTAATGCCGAGAGCCTGAACTCAACAGTTTGATATGAATAAAATAAAAAAGGCCTTTTTACTGGTAGCGCTGCTGGGTGCTTCAAAAATATACGCACAGCAGCATAACATGTCGCACAGTTATGTGCAGCCTGCCGACAGCGCAGTACGCTCTAAATTAGCGCAATGGCAGGATTTAAAATTTGGCCTTTTTATGCACTGGGGTACTTACAGCCAGTGGGGTGTGGTAGAAAGCTGGAGCATTTGCCCGGAAGATGAAGGGTGGACACAGCGTAAAGGTCCGTATGGCGAAACATATAACGGATATGTAAAAGCTTATGAGAACCTGCAAACCACGTTTAACCCGGTAAAATTCAATCCGGAGAAATGGGTGGGGGCAGCCAAGGCGGCGGGTATGAAGTACGTAGTATTTACAACCAAGCATCATGACGGTTTCTCGATGTTTGATACCAAACAGACCGATTACAAAATAACTGACAGCAAAACGCCATTCTCATCAAACCCGAGAGCCAACGTTACCAAAGAAATTTTTGATGCCTTCCGTAAAGATAACTTTATGATAGGCGCATACTTTTCTAAACCCGATTGGCACTCGCCGGATTACTGGTGGCCTTACTTTCCGCCGAAGGACCGCAACGTAAATTATGATCCGGCAAAGTATCCGAAAAAGTGGCAGCAGTTTAAAGATTTTACCTACAATCAGATACAGGAACTGATGACCGGCTACGGCCGTGTAGATATTTTGTGGCTGGATGGCGGCTGGGTACGTCCGCTTAGTACGGTGGATACCGCGGTAGAGTGGCAACGGGGCATCAAATTTAATCAGGATATTGACATGCCGCGTATTGTTACAGCAGCCCGCAAGAAACAACCGGGGTTGATTGTGGTTGACCGTACGGTACCCGGTGAGTTTGAAAACTATACCACGCCGGAGCAGGAAGTACCCGAGGCTCCGCTCGGCCATCCCTGGGAAAGTTGTATTACTATGGGCAACTCATGGAGCTATGTTCCTAACGATCAGTACAAAAGCGTAGATAAGATAGTTCAACTGCTGGTAAAGATAATTTCAAGGGGCGGTAACCTGCTCATGAACATAGGGCCAGGCCCTGATGGTGACTGGGACCCCGAGGCATATAAGCGCCTGCAAGGCATTGGCGAATGGATGAAGATAAATGGCGAAGCCATCTACGGTTCAAAAGCCGTTGCACCATACTCAAACGGCAACCAGTACTATACACAATCTAAAGACGGCAAAACGATATACGCATTTATTTTAGGCGATGGGGTTAAAGTGAGCCTGCTCTCAAGCTTAAACATTAAGGTTGAAGGCGGCAGAAAGATTAAGCAAGTGCAGTTGTTGGGTGCAAATACCAGGCTGAAGTGGAAACAAGGCAATGATGGGTTAAATGTTACCATTCCATCAACCTTACAAAATAACAGCGGATTAAAAAACGCAGCCGTTTTCAAAATCAAACTATAAAAAAGTACTGACCGGTCATTTTAATTATAATACCCTTGAAAAAAACACATTGTCAACTAAAATTCAATCGATTAACTAAAGCGCTAAGTCTGTTGTTGCTTATTGCTGGCTTAGGCTCTGCACAGGCACAAACGGTAACCGAGTTGAATACAGGGTGGCAATGTACACCTGTTTCCGGCGCTAATGCGTCGGGCGAAAGCATATCAAAACCAGGCTATAATTTATCCGGCTGGCAGCCTGCCGTGGTGCCGGGCACGGTGCTTACTACCAAGCTTACCAATAAGCAGGTACCAGATCCGTTTTACGGGATGAACAATAAGCTCATCAAAGATATTTATGAAACCGGTCGCGATTACTATACCTATTGGTTTGTAAAAGATTTTAAAGCCGCTAAGCCCGCAGGTCAAGGGCAAGTTTACCTGAATCTGCGTGGTGTAAATTATAGTTGTGATGTATTTGTAAACGGCAAAAAGGTAAACAAAGCCAGGCATTATGGTTTCTTTTTGCGCCAGTCGTACAATATTACCCAACTGCTCAATAGCAACGGCAGCAACCGCGTAGCGATTATCATATTTCCGCCGGACGTTGTAGGTAACCCCAATGGCGGCCAGGGTGGAGATGGTCGTATTGCCAAAGGCGTAGGCACACAATATACTGCCGGTTGGGATTGGATTCAGCCCATCCGCGACCGTAACACAGGCATTTGGGATAAGGTGACGATTGAAACCACCGGCACTGTTAATGTGCTTAACCCGCACGTGGTAACGCTTGTTCCGGGTGTTCGCAAACCAACAGGTGCCCAGCAACCTGCAACGGTAAAGGCTACCACCGAACTGCAAAATCCCCTCGGTAAAGCCGTAAGCGGCACCGTTGTATTTACCATAGATGGTATTAAGGTGAGTAAAAAGGTGACCTTGGGCGCTAACTCAACTACAGAGATTTCCCTGCCTGATCTCACGGTAAATAATCCTAAGTTATGGTGGCCGCACGGTTATGGCACTCAGCATTTATACCCGGCACAGGTGCAATTTATTACAGCAGATGGCAAAACCTCGGATGTTGAACGATTGAACGTTGGTATCCGGGAAATACAAACCAAATTTAACGAACACACCCATAGCAAACAGGTATTTGTAAACGGGCAAAAAATATTCATCAAGGGCGGCAACTGGATCATCTCCGATGCTATGCTGCGTTTTTCTGATGCGCGTTATGATGCAGAGGTGCGCTTTCACCGTGATATGAACCTCAACCTCATCCGTATTTGGGGTGGCGCACTGGTAGAGCGGCCGGAGTTTTATAACGCCTGCGACAAATATGGCCTGCTCGTTTTTCAGGATTTCTGGATTTCGGGCGATGCCAACGGCAAATGGCTCGACCCAATGAAATCGGAAGACCAATGGACACGCCGTAAATATCCGGACGATCACCAGTTGTTCTTACGCTCAGCGGCTGACCAGATAAAGCTGGTGCGCAACCATCCGTCGCTGGCTATCTGGTGCGGCGGCAATGAGCTTACCCCGCCCGAGGATATCCTGTTACCGCTGCGCGATTCTATCCTGCCAAAACTGGATGGTACCCGCTGGTTTGTGGATTACTCCAATTCCGAAGAAATGTCAGTGAATACGCTTGGCGGCAATGGCGATGGGCCCTACGGCATACAATCGTTATCAACCTTTTGGGAAACGCGCACCTATCCGTTCAACTCCGAAATAGGGTCGGTAGGCACGGGCGATTATGAATCGTTAAAGCGTTTCATTCCCGAAAAAAACATGATAGCGCCCGATTACGATGAGCAAAGTCGCAAAGCTAAGGTCGATTCCGTTTGGGATTACCATAAATACATTGGTTACGATCAGTACATACAGCCATACGGCAAGGTAAAAGATGCCCGGGATTTCGGTGAAAAAGCCCAGTTGGTTAATTACGACCAATATCGTGCCCTTATGGAGGGTTTCAGCTCCCATATGTGGGATTGGTATACCGGTGTTATCATCTGGAAAACACAAAACCCGTGGACAGCATTACGCGGACAAATGTATGATTACTACCTGGACCCTAACGCCTGCTTATACGGTTTACACAATGGCAGTGCGCCGCTGCATGCTATGCTTAACCCGGTAACCGGTATGGTGTCAGTAGTAAACAATACGTTCGAAATGCGCCGCGACATGATGCTGGTGGTACGCGCTACAGATATGCAGGGCCGTGACAGCTTGCTTACGCAGGTATTTGTTGAGGCGCAGCCATCATCAGTAAAGGGCTTTTTGCCGATGAAGAGCGCTATCGATCCTTTAGCTAAAGAACATGGCACCTTTGTTACCCTGCAACTATTGGATAAAGAAAAGCAGCTGATCAGTGAAAACCTGTACTGGCTGCCCGATGCTAAGGGTAATTACTCGGGCTTGCAAAATATGCCTGCATCACAATTAAAAGTGAGTGCCCGTAGTACTTCGGCCGGTAAAGTACAAGTTACCCTTACTAACCCGACCGGTGCCCCGGTAGCATTTTTTAACCGCATTTCGGTAGTAGATGCAGGTACCAAACAACGCACATTGCCGGTATTTTATGATGATAACTATATATCGTTATTGCCAGGCGGCAGTAAAACTGTCATGATAGATTGCACCGCGGCAAAAGCAGCGGGGCAAACAGAAGTGAGCATCCGCGGTTGGAATTTAAAAGAACAATACATCACTATCACCAAATAAAACATCTGTATAAAACAAACAAAAACATATGGCCAGGTTAAACTTATTGGAAGAAACCCGATTCGAGAAATTACCCGTTACCGTTTATGACGATCCCAAAACTGCCAGCGTTGCTGTAGCAGGGCGCATAGCCGCGCTTATCCGCAGCAAGCAGGAAGCCAATCAGTTGGCCATACTTGGCTTAGCAACCGGTGTTACGCCGGTAAGGGTATATGCCGAACTGGTGCGTTTGCACCGTGAGGAGGGCCTCAGCTTCAAGAATGTGGTAACCTTCAATCTGGATGAGTACTACCCCATGAAACCCGATGCGCCGCAAAGCTACGTTACCTTTATGCAGGAAAACCTGTTTGCGCATATTGATATTGAACCGCAAAACGTACACATTCCTGACGGAACGCTGGCGCTGGAAGATATTCCGGCCTTTTGCCTGGAGTATGAACGGAAGATTACTGAATACGGCGGCCTCGACCTGCAGATATTAGGTATTGGCCGTACCGGTCACATCGGTTTTAATGAGCCGGGCTCTGCACCAAACTCAGGTACCCGTTTGGTAACGCTTGATGACCTTACCCGTTCTGATGCTGCGCGCGATTTTGGCGGTAAGGAAAATGTGCCTACCAAAGCCATCACCATGGGCATCGGTACCATATTTAAAGCCCGCGAAATTATCCTGATGGCATGGAGCCAGAAAAAAGCGCCGATTATCAAGAAAGCGGTAGAAGGGGAGTTGAGCGGCGAAGTGCCTGCAACCTATCTGCAACTGTCGGACAACGTAGAATTTGTAGTTGATAAAGATGCTGCATCAGAGCTAACCCGCTTTGATGTGCCGTGGCTGGTAAAGGATTGCCGCTGGGATAAAGGGACCATCAGGAAAGCGGTTACCTGGCTGGCTAAAACACTGGGCAAGCCTATACTCAAACTTACCGAAGACGATTATAACAACCATGGTATGGCCCAGCTGGCTACCGAAAATGGTCCGGTTTACAATATCAACATTGATATATTTAACCAACTGCAACATACTATTACCGGCTGGCCGGGAGGCAAGCCTAATGCGGATGACTCGCAGCGCCCTGAAAGGGCAGAGCCTGCGGTTAAGCGCTCTATAGTATTCTCACCCCACCCTGACGATGATGTAATTTCAATGGGTGGTACCTTTATCCGCCTGGCCGACCAGGGGCATGAGGTGCATGTGGCCTACCAAACATCAGGCAATACTGCCGTTTGGGACGATGACTCTTTGCGTTTTGTAGAGTTCGCTATCGATTTTAATAAATCGCAAAATATACCTACTGCGGAGCTGGAAGCTTTATACGCCGATATGCGTGTATTCATCAGCAAAAAGCAGCCTAATCAAACCGATACGAAAGAGTTGCTTACCGTGAAAGGATTGATCCGTAAGGGCGAGGCTATTGCAGGCGCACGGTTCGCCGGCTTGCCGGATGAGCGCATCCACTTCCAGAACCTGCCTTTTTATGACAAGGCCAAGGTAAGCAAACAGGTAAGCTACGAAGAAGATATTGTACAAACCATGGAGCTGCTGCAGCAGATAAAGCCGCACCAGATATTTGCCGCAGGCGACTTTGCCGATCCGCACGGAACGCACAAGGTTTGCTTTGACATTATCCTGCAAGCGTTGCTGCGTTTAAAACCGACCGAAGACTGGGTGAAGGATTGCTGGTTCTGGCTGTACCGCGGTGCATGGCACGAGTTTGAGATACATGAAATTGAGATGGCGGTACCACTTTCGCCGCAGGAAGTATTGCGTAAGCGCCATGCCATATTCAAGCACCAGTCGCAAAAAGATGTGGCCGTTTTCCCTGGTGAGGATGCGCGCGAGTTTTGGGTACGTGCAGAAGACCGTACCAAAGAAACTGCCCGCACATACGATCAGCTCGGATTGGCCGAATACGAAGCTATAGAAGCCTTCGTGCGCTATCGCTTTTAAAGATCAACATACCACGTTGTATGTTTTATTAAGTGTGATTCGCTTTCCGGCAGGACTGGGGCGTCCTGCCGGTTAAGCATTTGCTCATCCTACCTTAATGTCTTCCATGATCTGTAAACCAATACGCAAAATATTGTCGGTTTGGGCGGTTATTAGCATGCTATGCCTGCAATATGCTGTGGCTCAAGAACCACCGGAGCCTTATGGCGCGATACCCACCAAGGCACAGCTAAAGTGGCATGAAATGGAGATGTATTGCCTGATACATTTTGGAGTAGACACCTATACAGATAAGGAGTGGGGTTACGGCGATGAAGACCCAAAACTGGTAAATCCACAAAAATTTAACGCGGAGCAAATTGTAGGCGCTGCTAAGGCTGGCGGCTTTAAGGGTGTGGTAGTAGTGGCCAAGCATCACGACGGGCTTTGCCTTTGGCCAACAAAAACAACACAGCACAACATCAGCCAAAGCAACTGGCGCGGTGGTAAAGGCGATATGATAAAAGAGTACCAACTGGCCTGCGAAAAACTGGGCATGCAGTTGGGATTGTATTGTTCGCCGTGGGACAGGAACAGCGCGCAATACGGTACGCCTGCATATGTTGATATTTACAGGGCGCAGCTGCGCGAATTGTACAGTAATTATGGCAAGCTGTTTATATCATGGCATGACGGCGCTAACGGTGGCGACGGCTACTACGGCGGCGCACGCGAGGTACGTAAAATAGACCGTACAACTTATTACGGTTGGGATACAACCTGGGCTATTACCCGCGCCATGCAACCCGAAGCGGTGTTATTTGGCGATGTTGGCCCGGATGTTCGTTGGGTAGGTAATGAGGAAGGGCACGCGGGCGAAACCAGTTGGGCCACGTATGACCCGCAGGCGCCGGACGAAGGCAAGCTACCCGCCAACGGCTATACAAAATACGAGTTAGGGGTGGAAGGCACACGCAACGGTAAGCATTGGATGCCCGCTGAGTGCGACGTGTCCTTACGGCCGGGATGGTTTTACCATGCCAGCCAGAACGGCCAGGTAAAAACGCCTTATCAGCTGCTCGATCTGTATTATAAAAGTGTAGGCCGTGGCGCTAACCTGGACCTTGGCCTGTCGCCTAACCGCGATGGCTTGTTGGATGACGAAGACGTGGCATCGCTTAAAAAGTTTGGAGAGATACTTAAGCAAACGTTCAGCACCAATCTTGCCGCGGGTGCCAAGTTAGAAGCGAGTAACATACGTGGAGGAAATGCAGGCAAGTTCGGGCCAAAGTTTCTGCTGGATGCGGACCGCTACAGTTATTGGGCTACTGATGATGGCGTGAAAAACCTGTCGGTAGTGCTCACGCTCGCAGGTGATAAAACTTTTAATGTGATCCGCCTGCGCGAAAACATAAAGCTGGGCCAGCGCATAGAGTGGTTTGCTGTTGATGCCTGGACAAACGACGGATGGGCGCAGATAACGCAAGCTTCAAGCATTGGCGCCAACCGGCTCATCCGCTTGCCGAGAAACGTTACTACAACCAAGGTAAGGTTACGGATTTTGAAATCGCAGGTTTGTATAGCCTTGTCAGACTTCGGCTTGTTTAAAGAACCTGTACACTTGGAAAAACCGGTTATCAGCCGCAGGGTTGATGGCACTGTATCTTTAACCGTCACGTCGCCGGTATCAGCTATTTATTATACCACCGATGGGAGTGAGCCTACCAGCAAATCTTCAAAATATTACAGCGGCGTATCGTTTAAAGAGGGTGGTATACTTAAAGCTGTAGCAATGGATGGCAGCGAGTATGGCGAGGTGGCAACCGCTACCTTCGGCTTAGCTAAGTCGGGCTGGCAAACAGACCCGGCAACGGCAAAAAGCGCAATCGACGAAAATCCGGGCACGTTTTACAGTACGCTTACTAATGATACATCATTGGCTTTTAAACCTGCAGGCATTATTATTGATCTAACAAAGGCGGAACAAGTGAAAAGTATAAGCTACCTGCCGAGGCAGGATGGTAACACAGCCGGAGTTATTGATAAGTATTTGATTGAGACCAGCACAGATGGTAACCGTTGGACCAAAGCAGCTGAAGGAGAATTTTCTAATATAAAAGCTAATCCTGTGGTGCAGGTTGTTAACTTGCAACAAGTTACCAATGTGCGCTATATCCGTTTCATTGCAACACATGTGGTAGCAGGTAACGGAGTTGTTATTGCCGAAATTGGCGTCAACACAAAATAGATTATAAATTTGATGATGAACATTTCTAAAAGTATAAAAACTAAGGCAGGTGCGTTGTTACTGGCTGCCGCCTGTTCGGTATATGCCAGCGATGCACTGGCGCAAAGCAAAGAGCGTCTTACAAAATATGTAGATCCATATATCGGTACCGGTTTTCACGGTCACGTATTTATGGGTGCCAACGTACCATACGGCGCGGTACAGTTAGGGCCCAGCAATATTTCTGAAGGTTGGGACTGGTGCTCCGGCTATCACATATCCGATTCTACCATTGTGGGCTTTCAGCACCTGCACCTGAGTGGTACAGGTATCGGCGATTTAGGCGATATCTCCGTGATGCCTACAACCGGTCCGCTGAAGCTTACCAAAGGCACCATTAAAGACATGGAAAGCGGTTACGTTTCAAAGTTCAGCCATAAGGATGAAACCGCCCGCGCAGGCTTTTATGCGGTAAAGCTGAAGACTTATGATATCGGCGTACGCCTTACGGCTACCAAGCGTGTTGGCTTCCATGAATACACCTTCCCTAAAGCAGACCAGGCGCACATCATTTTTGACTTGCCCGAAGGCCTTTGCTGGGACAAACCGGTAAAAACATACATCCACCAGGTGAATGACAGCACCATAGCCGGTTATCGTTTTTCTGAAGGCTGGGCCGAAGATCAGCGTGTTTACTTTACGGCTATATTCTCTAAGCCAATTAAAAACTTTGCTGTATATGACAGCACTGCCCTTAAACAAGGTAAAGAGCTGCAAGCTGTGAAAGTTAAAGGCGTTATCAATTTTGCCACCACTGCCGGCGAAAAAGTAATGATCAAAGTAGGCATATCGCCGGTTAGCGAAGCAAATGCCTTGGCTAACATCAAAGCCGAACTACCGGGATGGAATTTTAATGCCACAGTAGCAGCAGCTGATAAGGCTTGGGACGACCAGTTGCAAAAGGTAGCCATTAAAACCAGTGACGAAGCTAAAAAGCGCACGTTTTACACTGCCTTTTATCATACGATGATTGCGCCGTCTATCTTTAACGATGTAAATGGCGACTACTGGGGTACCGATAAGCAGGTACACAAAAACGCACCGTTCACCAACCTTACAACTTTTTCATTATGGGATACTTACCGCGCGGCGCATCCGCTGTTTACAGTATTGCAGCCGGAGCGAGTGCCTGACATGATCAATACCATGCTGGCTATTTATCAGCAGCAGGGCAGCTTGCCTATGTGGCACCTTATGGCTAACGACAATCATTGTATGGTAGGCTATAGCGCAGTGCCGGTAGTAGCAGATGCTATTTTAAAAGGCTTTAAAGGATTTGATGTAAACCTTGCTTACGAGGCCATGAAGCGCACTGCTATGCGCGACGAGCTTGGCATTAAATATGTAAAAGAACTCGGTTACATTCCTGCTGATAGTACATCAAATTCAGTTTCTATGGGTTTAGAGTATGCGGTTGATGACTGGTGCCTGGCACAGGTTGCCCGTAAGTTAGGCAAACAGGAAGATTACGCTTACTTCAGTAAACGCGGCGAAAACTACAAGAATTATTTTGACCCTAAAGCAGGCTTTATGCGCGGCAGACTTTCGGCTGATAAATGGCGCGAGCCTTATTCGCCTTTTACCTCTATACACGAGCATGGCGACTTTACCGAAGGTAATGGCTGGCAATATACCTGGCTGGTACCGCAGGATGTGGAAGGCTTGATGAAAATGTTAGGCGGCGAAAAGCGCTTTATTCAAAAACTCGATTCGTTATTTATTGCTGAAGGTGATATGGGTGCCGAAAAATCACCGGATATTTCAGGCTTGATCGGTCAGTACGCGCATGGTAACGAGCCGAGCCATCACATCACTTACATGTATGCTTACGCAGGCCAGCCATGGAAAACTGCAGAAAAGGTACGTTTCATCTGCAATAATTTTTATACTGATAAACCTGATGGCATCATCGGCAATGAGGACGTAGGCCAGATGTCGTCATGGTACGTGTTTTCTTCATTAGGTTTCTATCCGGCCAATCCAGCCAACGGTTTATACGTTCTTGGTAGTCCGCTGTTTGATGAGGCAACCCTGCACTTCCCGGGCAATAAAGCCCTCCATGTAGTAGCTAAAAATAACAGTAGCAAAAATATCTATATACAGAGTGTAACGCTTAACGGTAAGGCTTACACCAAATCATATATAGCACATGCCGACCTGGTTAAAGGCGGCGAGCTGGTATTTGTAATGGGTGATAAGCCTAACCCTGACTTTGGCAAAGCCCAGCAAGACAGGCCATACTCAGCCCAAAAATAAACTTAAGAGGAAATTATATGATGAGAAGATTTTTCAGTCTGATGTTTATAGCGGCCGTAGCTGGTTCTTCAGCCGCTATGGCGCAGCAAAGCCCTGCAGCATTTAATGCCGCCAAATTACAGGTGAAATGGCAGGTACTACAAAACAGCTACCAGGGTAAATCGCAGTTTCAATCGGCGCTTACCATTGTCAACGGTTCTGCTGCGGCATTGCCTGCTTCCGGCTGGAAAATCTATTTCAACTTTCCCCGCCAGGTGGTGCCGGCTACCGTCAAAGGCCCGGTAACCATTGAGCCTGTAAACGGTGACCTGTTTGTGATGACGCCGCGTACTGATTTTAAAGCTTTGGCGCAAGGCGACAGTATCCGCACGGAGTTTTTAGCGGGCGCCTGGGCACTCAATATTACTGATGGTCCGGATGGGTTTTATTATGTGGCCGATAACAGTCCGCAAAGCGCCGTTGCCATCCCCGATTCCAAAATACTGCCTGTGCCGGATGCGCTCATGTACCGCACAGGGGCAGATAAGGTGCCTCCGGTTACACCGGCAATGGTTTATAAGCGTAATAAAGATATAACAGATATACCTGCCGATGAGTTGCCACCCATTTTGCCTACGCCATTGAGTCTGCAAAAAAATGGCGCTACGTTTTTGTTAAGTGCCAATACGGTGGTTAATGCTGACCTGAGTTTCTACCCCGAGGCCGCTTATTTGAAAGCTGAATTAGCTGCCCTGGTAGGTGTGGCCAACCCTCTTACGGTAAAAACCGGTGACATTGTTTTAACCCGCGATGCATCTTTGAGCGGTGAGGCCTATAAGCTGGTAATAGATAAGCATCATATTGTTATCAGCGCCAGCGATGGGGCCGGTATTTTCTACGGAATACAATCATTACGCAACCTGCTGCCGGCGAAAGCCTGGGCTGCAAAACAAAAAAGTATTGCCATGCCCGGTATGGTTGTGACTGATAAACCCAGGTTTCCTTATCGCGGCTTAATGCTTGATGTTGCGCGTAACTTTCAATCCAAGCAGCAGGTGCTTAAGGTGATTGATCTGATGGGGCTTTATAAGCTTAACAAGCTGCATTTCCATATTACCGATGATGAAGGCTGGCGGATCGAAATTCCCGGCATACCGGAGCTTACAACTATCGGCGCAAAAAGAGGGCATACCCTTAATAATGCCGACCGCCTGCAGCCTGCCTACGGCTCCGGCCCTAACGTGGTGAATACTTACGGCAGTGGCTTTTATACCCGTGCCGATTTCATAGAGATATTAAGATATGCCAAAGCACGGCACATCAGCGTGATACCGGAGATAGAAACGCCAGGCCATGCGCGTGCTGCCGTTAAAGCTATGGATGCCCGGTATAGCCGATTAATGCAGGGCGCTGATACACTCGCTGCACAACAATACTTACTGCGTGATGTAAATGATAAGTCTGCCTATCGCTCCGTACAGCACTGGAATGATAATGTGATGGACGTTGGCCTACCTTCAACCTATACCTTCCTTACAAAGGTGGTAGATGAGGTGGTGAAAATGTATGCAGAAGCAGGTGCTTCGTTAGAAACCATACACATGGGTGGCGATGAGGTTCCGGCCGGTGTTTGGCAGTCGTCTCCGGCTGTGCAAAAACTGATGGCGGATAATAACGGCATTAAAACTACTGATGACCTGTGGCAATATTATTATAACCGTGTAGGTGAAATTTTGCGCAAGCACAACCTCTACACCTCTGCCTGGGAAGAGGGCGGTATGAAAAAGGTGTTAGTGAACAACGTGCGCAAACAGGTGCCAAACCCCGACTTTGCCGCGCAGAATATGCATTTATACGTTTGGAACAACGTACTCGGAGCAGGGGCGGAGGATTTGGCTTACCAGCTGGCTAATGCCGGCTTCCCGGTTATCTTATCCTGCGTAAGTAATTTGTACCTGGACATGGCCTACTATAAAGCTTTTGATGAGCCGGGCTATTACTGGGGAGGCTATGTTGATGTGGAGGAGCCTTTTAAATTTATCCCGACCAATTATTTAAAAAATAGCCAGACAAACTCTATGGGCAGCCCCATGCCGCAGAGCCTCATTGATAGCAAAATGAAGCCAAGTGCCGAAGGAATGAAAAACATCACCGGTATACAAGGCCAGCTTTGGAGCGAAGCAATACATTTTCCGGGCCGGTTAGAGTATATGTTGTTGCCGAAAATGCTTGGTTTGGCAGAACGTGCCTGGGCGGCAGATCCAGCCTGGGCTACCGAGGCTGATACGGCCATTTGCAAACAATTATACCAGCAGAGCTGGCAGGCGTTTGTGAACGTGTTAGGCAAGCGGGAACTGCCGCGACTTGACTACCTGAACAAAGGCTTCCAGTATCGTATTCCTACTGCAGGGATCGTTGTAGAAAATGGCATAGTTAAGGCAAATACGCAATTCCCGGGTATGGTAATCAGGTATAGTATTGGTGATGCAGAACCTACACCTACCAGTCCGGCATATATTGCTCCGCTAACGGTAAAAGGCAAAATCAATTTCCGCGTTTTTAACAGCAAGGGCAGGGGCGGGCGCACTGTGTCAGTAATTAACTAAGAAGTTGTAGCTAACAAAGAAGCCGGCGGATTTTCCCGCCGGCTTCTTTGTTTAAATACGCTTACGGTAGTTCAGATGCGTGCTGCTGTAGTATATAAGCTATACGCGTGGCAGCGCCTGCAGTGTCTTTATTCAATGTTAAATGCTCGCCAACATATTTCTCATATTGCACGTCGGTAGTTGCGCCGGGCAGTATGTTAATCTTCTCAATCATGGCTACCTTACCCGGTATGTTGGCGCCAAACCAGTTCTCATCAGGCTTTTGCTGCCAGGTAACCAGCGTGAGGCTTTCACCTGCAGATGGTGTTGTTGCGGCTTTGGCCCGCGCTAAAGCGGCCTCATTGCCATAAAGTGTGCTCATGGTTTTTAGCTTCCTGTTGATAGAGGTATTTATCACCTTCAACTTGTTCAGGGCAAAACTCTCCGGTATAGAGGCAGGCGAATTGATGATTTTCTCTGACGGAACAGGGGAGGAGCATGACGCCAGCAGAGAGGCAAGGGCAAGGCAGAATATTTGCAAAGTTTTCATGGTGTTAGTTCTTTAAAGGAGAAGTAAAAACAAAATCCTGGTCGGCTACGGGGCGGTGGCAATTGATGCACTCCTGCGTAAACATTACTGTTTTGCCATACGGTACCATCTTAGGCGTTTTAAAGCGGGCAAAGCCCCATCCCTCGGTTGATGCATACTTTTTACTGTCTTTAATCATGTATTCTACCTGTTTAAAGCTTCCGGTGCGAATGTTGCCTTGTTTATCCTCCAACATATCCCAGGCAACTTTTGCCAGTATGCTGCCGTCCGGCCAGGGGTTTACTTTGTTTTCATGTATGGCCTTAACAGCAACGTTATTGCCAAAAATTACGCGCATGGTATTGTTGTCAATCCTGTCGGTAGTGCTAATGGGTTGCCAGTTCTTATAGTCGGGTATGTAAGCGATGCCGTTTGGTGCAGTAGGCAAAGTTTTCAGGTTTGATGATTCCGCAAGCGGTTTTTTTGAAGCCGCAACAGTATCTGCCATCGGCGATGTAGCAAGGCTTGACACATAATTTTTAAGAACGGTTATGTCCCTGGCTGATATTTTAGCGTCTGAGTGCACTGTAGCATAATCTTTTAATGGCATGGCACCTGCCAATACCTGGTTTACAGATTCCCATAGCTTGCCTTTGCGCTGGCCGGCATCAAGCTTATCCCACTCCGAAAAATTGAGGCCCTCGCGCCCTTCTTTAACATGGTTTGCTACTCTCCAGTACACCGGTGCTATCTGGTCGTACCAGCGCAGATTGGTTTGATTGGAATGGCAGTCGTAGCACGCTCTGGTTAATATGGCTTTTACTTCGGGCGGTGCATCAAGGTCTTGCGTAACAGGCGGGTGTGGCACTTCCGGGCGGATGAATTGAATGCCTGCAAACACTACCACAAGTAACAGCAATATGGTGGTAAATGGCTTTTTCCGTTTCATGATATCTAAAGTTTCTGCAAATAAATTTAAGTAATGCAAGTGATACAACTATGATATACACAAAGCGGACTAAATTGTTGCCCAGGCAGACAATGCAGGCCGTGAAACAGACAAGCCGAAATAACGCGATTTGCTAAAATAATTATCAAAGTAATGATAAACTTCTATTTTTGTGTTAATGGCATTGTATATAGCGTCGCTGAATTCGGGGAGTAATGGTAATTGTTACTATGTGGGTAATAATGAGGAGGCGGTATTAATTGATGCCGGTATATCCTGCAGGGAAATTGAGAAAAGAATGGCGAGGCTGGGTCTGCGTATGGACCGCCTAAAAGCCATATTCATATCACACGAGCATTCAGACCATATTTGCGGTGTGGAAGTTATAAGCCGTAAATACAGCTTACCGGTTTACATTACACCGGCTACTATGCTGCACGGGCGCTTACGCTTGGGGCATGTGGTTGATTTTACCGAGCACCAATGCGTCCAGATAGGCAGTCTTAAAATTACACCATTTACAAAGGCGCATGATGCCGCCCATCCACACAGCTTTGTTGTAGCTGACCACGAGGTTACCATAGGTGTATTTACCGACCTTGGCGTGCCATGCAGCAATCTTATCAGTTATTTTAAACGCTGCCACGCGGCGTTTCTGGAAGCCAATTATGATGATGCCATGTTGGAAGCCGGCCGATACCCGTTTTTCCTGAAGCGCCGTATTCGCGGGGGCAGGGGGCACCTTTCAAACGCACAGGCTTTACAGCTTTTTGTAGAGCACCGGCCATCATTTATGAGCCATGTGCTGCTATCGCATCTCTCTAAAGATAACAACTCGCCTGAACTGGCACTTGAGCTGTTCAGGCAGCATGCCGGAACCGTGCATGTTGATGTGGCCTCGAGGTATGCCGAAACCATGGTGTACCAGGTTGATGGACGTATGCCTCAACCCATAGCTGTTACAATACCAGCAGTTGCACAGACGGTGCAGTATTCTCTTTTCGGCTAAAAGCTTATAACCATCCTTTACGACGGAACCACAAATAAATTAGCACCGTTATTAACACCATTACGCCAATGGTTACAGGATAGCCAAGCTTGTGATGCAGTTCAGGCATGTAATCGAAGTTCATCCCGTAAATGCCTACTATAAATGTAAGCGGCATAAAGAATACCGAGAATACCGTAAGGATACGCACGGTATCATTGGTACGCTGAGCCGATACGTTGAAGTACAGATTGAGCAGGTGGTTGATGTTTTCAGAGAGCGAATCGTAAATATTTTGCAGGCGAACATACATATCGCGCATGTCGCGGGTATTTACGTCGCCCTCCTCGGCATCAATGTTATCTACAATATCAAATGACAAAATCAGCATTCGGCGCACCAGGTCCGATTTGCGTTTCAGAAAATACATACCCTGCAATAACGGAGTTTTCCGCCCGCGGAGAAAGATCTGCTCTTCGTAATACTCCAATCCGCGCGACAGTTCATTTGAAGGCTTATCATAAGTAAGCAAGCAGGCTTTTATTACATTGGTGAGTAAATGAAAAGAGCTGTTACACTTGCCTGTTTTTACCTGTTCGGCCAGGTTGTCTATTAAGGCATGGGGTTTACGATGCACCGTCACCAAAAATTCTTTCGAGTAAAATATGGCAATTTTATGGGTCAGCAGCTGCACGGTATCGGCCTGCCGGGCATGGGTATCTGTATGTATCCTGAATATGATGAACACATAATGTTCCATCTGCTCATATTTAGGCAAATGGTCGGCCTGTAAACTGTCGTCTACTAATTCCTCATGCAGGCCATATTTATGTGCGGTATCATGCAGTTCGTTTTCCTTCGGCTCTGATATATCTATCCATTCAAAACCATTATCTTTTTTATTTGCCAGTTGTCTCAGCATACCAATACTATTCCAATAAGTGGAACATAAAAGTAGCAAATAGGTTTAAGCTCAAAACTGTGTAAATGCCAAAGCAAAAAAACACTGCCAATGCTTTGGTAAACTACCCTTAAAAGAAAATTAATCTAAGCGCTGAGCACCACATAATCTTACGTTTTATTAACGAAATGCTTATATACCAAACAGTTATTTAACGCCCGCTTTAATTTCTGAACATACGGTATTTGTACCTTAGAGTTAAGAAAATTAACTTACACATGCGAACGAAAGGCCCACAGGTAAAGTTATTCCTCACCCTTATACTTCTCTCCATCTTCAGCACCACTGCCCGCTCTCAGGTAGTTCCATTACAAAACGCTTTTGCTCATAACGATTACTGGCACAAACGCCCGCTGTTTGATGCATTGCAAAATGGTTACACTTATATAGAAGCCGATATTTTTTTCGTGAACGGCGAGATGGTGGTAGCACACCTCTTTCCATTTTTTCAGGGCGACAGAACGCTTGAGAATTTGTACCTGAAACCGTTGAGCCAGCTGGTAAAAAAGCAAGGATCGGTTTTCGCAGGGTATGATACGCCCATTACGTTAATGATAGATATAAAAACCGGTCCGGAAAGCACCTATGAGGCGCTAAAGCCCCTGCTTGAAAAGTATCGCTCCATACTGTCAGGCTATGAGAACGGCAAGGTGCATAACCGCATGGTAACCATTGTCCTTTCAGGCAACAAGCCTTACAAAATGATCAAAAAGGAGCGTAATCGCCTGGCATTCATTGATGAAGATTTGCGCGATGTAGGTAAGGATAAATGTTGTGCCGAGGTTTACCCGATGGCCAGCTGCAAATACAGTTCATTACTAAGTTGGGAGGGTGAAGGAGAGATGCCTTTAAAACAACGCAGCCGGTTGCAGCGCTATGTGCGTAAAGCGCATAACATGGGTAAAAAGGTGCGGCTGTGGGCATCGCCGGAACGTAAAGAAGTGTGGAATGAATTGTTACGTTGCGGTGTTGATCTGATAAACACCGATAACCTGGTTGCTTTAAAGGAATACCTAAATACCACAATGTATGCAACCCGCACCGAAACGGCTAATCTTGATAAATAGCTTCAGGCTCCTGCACCAGCGTTTTAAAGCTTTGCAGGTATTCGTGTACCATTTTATCCCAACCGAACTTTTTCAGCGAGTATTCCTTTATTTCGTTTGGCTGTAAACCGTAAGCGCCCGGCTGGTCTATCAGCAGATTGAGGGCTGCGGTCCATGCGGCAATATCGCCAGCCGGCAGCAGGTAGCCGTTGTTATTGTGCGATATCACATCTTTAATACCTTCCAGGTCCGAGGCAAAAACTTTGGTGCCGCATAAACAAGCCTCCAGGCAAACAAGGCCAAAGCCCTCCAAATCGCCACTTACAGGTATGTTAGGCATCAAAAAGGCATCGGCAGCACTAACCACTTTAAGCAGGTGATCAAGAGGAAGCTTGCCTAGGTGTTTCACCTTATCTTTAAACTGCGGCTTCAGTAAAAGGCTGCGTAGTTCATGCTCATCAGTAGGCCAACCTAAAAACAGCGTTACCTGGCGTGCGAGTTTCGGCGGCAGGGTGCCAATTACCTTATCGGCCAAACTGCGTTGCTGCGGGAAGGGGCCAATAATGGCCAGCGTAAAGTCGCCCTTTAATTGCGGGATGATGTTTTTGACAAGCCATGAAAAGCCCTTTCGTTTTACCGCACGGCCCATACAAACAAGCAGGCGTTTGTTTTGAATATCCAGCCCGTATTGCCGTATAACATCCAGGTCGGCAGCGGTATACCCATTATCAGCAATGCTGGCGTCAACCCCATTGCTGATGACGATTATCTTTTCCTGGGGTATACCGCGTTCTGTACAGGCATTAGCCGTAGCACGGCTCACGGCTATAATCAGATCATAGTTTCTGTACTCCGGCAGTATGTTTTTTTTGTAGATACGGTTAGGGAAAACTACATCGAGCCCATGCACGGTTACTACCCTTTTAAGGTGCGAATAGCCGCGGTGGTTAAGGCACATTGCGGCCATTAATCCGTCATTGAAATGGACTACGCTTATGCCGGGGTTTTCGCGGCAAACCTTTAAGATTTGTTGATTGAGTGTGAGGAAGAAAAGCACTTTGCTGGTGCCGTGCTGGTGGATAATGGTGTGGACCTTGGCATATTTCTGCATGCCGGTAATGAGTTCGTAACTTTGTTTTTCCATACCGCCTGTGGATGGCGGATATTTATGGCTCACAAACAGGATTTCCATCTTCTTGCGGTGGTATATTTTCTTTTTTTCTGTCGACAAAGAAGTAGGCTATAAGCCCGAACACTATCCAGAATAATTGCCGCGAGCGGCGTAATACCGAAGCCGTAACCCATGTTTCCATCGCGGTGATACCTATAGCGGCAAGCATAATTTTATTGCCATACTCCTCAACGCCTATCTGGGCGGGCACAAATGCCCCGGCAGATTTAAAGACAATCACACTCATGTCTGCAAACATGACCGGAATGTATGACACCTCAGCGCCAAGCATCCTAAGGATCAGGTAAAACTCCAGGGAGCCGGCCATCCAGTGCAGCAAAAAAAATACGATGGCCATAGCCAGTGCTTTTTTGTTGGTGCTGTAAAACTGGCTCATGGCTTCGCCGGCCTCGCTGATCTTCTTACGTAGCTTTTTGGTTCGATTTTTTACCCACTTCCCTGTTCGTGTTTTTAAAAACAATGCTTTTATAAACCGCCTGAAGCGGATTAATGCCACAATTATTGATACACAAATCACCAGTGAAAAAACGGCGCCATTTCTTACGCCAAAATGCAGTTTGACAGCATTTTTGCCAAACAACATGTAGGCTGCGGTGCAGCAAAAAGCTATTACCTGGGTTAACATCATTAGTATGCGCGACAGCAGCACAGAAGTAACCACGGTACTTTTTTTGACAGGCTCATTGCGCAGCAGGTAAACTTTTGTTGCCTCACCCGCAACAATGCTTGCAGGGTTTATTATACCAACCGTTTCGCCTATGTGGCGCACAAAAAACAAGCGGAATAAATTTACCTTACGGCCCTCATTGCCCATGCAATAACGCCAGGCCACAGTACCCAGAAAGTAGGAAGTGCAGGTGCTCAGCAATAGCCATCCAAAGTTAAACCCTACTTTTTTCAAGGAGGAGCCCACCTTTTCCCAGTCGGTGCTGCGCAGAAAAAGACAAGCAAAAACAAGTACCGTTATAATAATAGCGAGTTTAAGATACCTCATTAAACCGCCATTTCGGGCACTTCGTGGTGCGCCAGTTCCTTTAAATCAGTAAAATAGGTATGAGCAAGTTGCTCCCAGTCGAACCCTTTGGCATAGCGCAGCCCGGCTGCAGCAAACCGCTGACGTAATGAATGGTCGCTCAGTATCAGCTTAATTTTATCTATATAGTCGTCCTCATTATAAGGTTGGCACTTAAAGCCGTTAACACCTTGCTCTATAAAATCTGCAGAGCCTCCGCCGTCGGCAATTACACAAGGCAAGCCCGAAGCCATGGCCTCCAGCACTACGTTGCCGTAAGCTTCAGAGACTGATGGAAACAAAAAGATATCTGACGAGGCGTAAAGCTCCGATAACCGGTTGTGGTTAACATTACCCATAAAAAATGCGCCCGGCATTCTGGCCTCACAGGTTTGCCTTTCCTTACCGTCGCCAGCTATAATCAGGTTCACCGGTATTTGTTCTTCAATAATCCTGTCGTAAATGCGGAACAACGTTTCCAGGTTTTTTTCCCAAACCAGGCGGCTTGCAAATATTACGGAAGGCTTGTGATTGCCGGTAATGTTAAAGCTCAGGTCATGATTGCGTTTATCCGGAGAGAACAACTGCGTATCGATACCTCGCTTCCAGATGGTGATGTGATCGGCATTTACCCCCAGCTCTTTTATCCAGCCGGCTATACTTTCAGACGGGATGTAAATCTTATCGCAACTGCTGTAAAAATCTTTTGTTGTTTCCGTTACTTTTTTGCGCACATAGCCCACCATAAAAGGCAGGTGCTTAAAGTAATAATCAACGTACGATATAAAGTGCGTATGATAGATGCTCAATACCGGTAAATGATGTTGCCTGGCATAATTAAGCGCAAACCATCCCAGCATTGATGGAGTGGCAATATGCACTACATCGGGCTTAAACTCGGCAAGTTTATCGTTGATCAGCTTTTTGCCCAGGGCAGGTACCGATATTTTATAATTACGGTTAAGCGGTACGGTGTAAGCCGGAATCTTCACTACTTCGAAGCCGTTAAGGCTGTCGGGCGATGTGCCGCAGAAAAACAAAAATTCAAATTCGGAAGCATCAATCCTGTTTATAAGCTGAAACATGGTGCGCACAGCGCCGTCGTGGCCGGGCTGAAGAATCTCAGCAAAAAATGCCACTTTGGTTTTTTTCTTCTGAGGATTTATCATACTCATGTGACGGCAAATGTATCCCCGGGGTTTAACTTATTTGTTAACGGAGTGTTTAATTAGCGGGTGGTGTGTCAATAAAAAGTTAAATATCTTTTAACCCACTTGCATCGGCTTGTTAATAATGAGATGCCCATTTTTGCCGGTGCTAAAATGTTTTGTAAAACATTAATTACTTGGCGATATAAGTTTTATAAAACTTCATATCTTAGCCGAACTACACGTAGATAGTTATGAGAAAAAATTACCTAAGAAAGTCCTTCCCGCTTTTGATGATGCTTGCCGCTGTAAGTTATGGCAGCAGGGCACAACAGGGAGGCAAATCTGAGTTGTCGTTAACAGATCTGTCGGCTTTTAAAAGCCCCTCTGCCAACTGGTCTGTTGCAGGTAGCGTAACCAGCGACTTCAACAAAGAATATTCACTCGATAAGAAAAACGGTACCGGCGTATTGGTTACCATTCCCGGCAAAAAAGACAACAAAGATCTTTATACCGTAATGGAGCATGGCGATATTGACCTGAGCTTAGATTTTTTGATGCCTAAAGGTTCAAACTCCGGTATTTACCTGCAAGGCCGTTATGAGATACAGCTTGCAGACAGCTGGGGTAAAGATAAACTGGCTGCTGATGATCTGGGTGGTGTTTATTACCGTTGGGACGAAAGCCGCCCTGCCGGTTCTTTTGGCTATGACGGGGTAGCACCCCGCCTGAACGCGAGCCGCGCACCAGGCCTATGGCAAAACATCCGCATCATCTTCCGCGCACCGCGCTTTGATGCTGCAGGCAAAAAAACAGAGAATGCACGTATCGTTAAGCTCATCCTTAATGGTGCCACTATTACTGAGAATGCCGAACTAACCGGCCCTACCCGCGGCTCTGCCTTTGCTGACGAAGCTGCAAAAGGCCCGTTGCGTATTCAAGGTGACCACGGCCCGGTAGCTATCAGAAGCATTACTTACAGCACAGATGTTCCGGTTAAAGAAACTGATGGCGCAGACCGCTCATTCAGCGAAAGCCAGGTTTTTGTTAATGTTGGAGACGAGCCTGCTTTACTGCGCAGCTTTGTTGATATTTCAGAAAACAAACGCGTAACACACGCCGTAAACGTGGGATATCCGCACAACGTAAGCTACGCTTACGATTTGGACAACGGTTCAGTTTTCCAGGTATGGAAAGGCGGATTTGTTGACGGTACACCGATGTGGTTGTTCCGTGGCGACGGTAACACTACTGCCATCGGCAGCAAATTGCCGCTGAGCGATGCACCGGCCATTGCAGTTTTAGCTGATCAGAACACTACCGCATGGCCAGACTCTGTTGGCCCTCAGGACCAGTTCCGTACAAAAGGTTACTGGCTGGATGAAAAAGGTTACCCAACCTTTAAATATTCATTGAATGGTGTTAACGTAGAAGATAAGCTGACCACTACTGACGGCAAAGCGCTCGACAGGACAATCAACTTAAACGGCAAAGCATCAGGAAACCTTTATTACAGAATAGCAGCAGCTAACGATATTACCGATCTTGGAAAAGGCATGTACAGCATAGGTAACTATGAGTACTATGTACAGCTTGGCAGCGGCACAAAAGCCGTACTGCGCAGCACAGGCAAAGGTAAAGAGTTAGTAATACCGGTAAAGGATGCTGAAAAAGGCGCTACGGTAAGTTATTCACTGATCTGGTAATCCAACAAATAACGTTATTAGAATGAAAAGTACTTTAAAGAATATAATGCTTGCTATTGCGGTAACAGCATCTGTTGGATATACTGCTAAAGCGCAAGAAACGGCATCGGCCGAAAAAGATTATTACAGAATTGTAACCCTGCCTATACCTGAAGGTATTGAGTTAGAGGTGGGCGGTTTGGCTTTGATGCCGAATGGAAACATTGCCGCGTCAACCCGTCGTGGTGATGTATATGTTATTTCAAACCCATACATGCTTAACGGCTCAACACCGTACTACAATAAGTTTGCAACCGGTATGCACGAGCTGCTTGGTTTAGCTTATAAAGACGGTGCTTTCTATTGCGTGCAGCGTGGCGAGTTAACCAAGCTTGTTGACACTAACGGCGACGGCAAAGCTGATGTATATGAAACTGTTTATTCATGGCCTATATCAGGTAACTATCACGAGTATTCATATGGCCCGGTGATAATGCCTAACGGCAACTTTATGGTAAACACCAACGTTGGTTTTGACGGCTGGGAATGGTGGAGAGGTAAAAGTAAAGCAATGTGGCGTGCATGGGTAATGGAAATTACTCCTGACGGTAAAATGATGCCTTACGCTACCGGCTTACGTTCACCTGCAGGCCAGGGCCTAATTGATGGTAAATACTTCTATTCAGAAAACCAAGGCGATTGGGTTGGTTCTGGCCACATGATGCAACTTGACCGTGGCGATTTTGCAGGTCACCCGGCAGGTTTGGTTTGGGCAGACAGACCAGAGTCACCGGTAAAAGCACGCACTCAGGATATTTATTCACGTGTAGATCCCCGCTTTAACCAGGGTAAAATTGAAGACGATAAACCAGATCGTCCATACAAAACTTTCTTTGAGGTAGCTAAAGAAGTTCCGGGCATGAAATTGCCTGCTGTTTGGCTGCCGCACTCAGTGTTAGGTACTTCTACTTCATCAATGATACAGATACCTAATGATGATAAGTTTGGTCCGTTTGCAGGTCAGGTGCTTATCGGCGATCAGGGTCAAAGCCGTTTAAACCGCGTTTTCCTGGAGCAGGTTAAAGGCCAGTACCAGGGCGCTGCGTTTACCTTCCGCGAAGGTTTCGAGTCAGGCGTACTACGTTTGGCCTGGGGTGCTGATGGTTCATTATTCGTAGGCCAAACCAGCCGTGGCTGGGGTTCAAAAGGGCAGAAAGACTTTGGCCTGGAGCGTTTGGTATGGAGCGGTAAAACACCGTTTGAGATGAAAGCCGTTCGTGCAATGCCTGATGGTTTTGAGATCGAATTTACACAGCCTGTAAACAAACAAGCCGCTGCCGATCCTGATGCTTACTCAGTAACCGGCTTCAGCTATAAATATCACCCTGTTTACGGTAGTAATACTGTTAGAGAGCAGGAGCACACTGTAGATGCGGCCATCGTATCAGAAGACGGCAAAAAAGTACGTCTTGTAATTGACGGTCTGCGTGAAAAGTACATCCACGAAATTACCCTTAGCGATAAAATCAAATCGGCAGATGGCGGTAACGCAGCAGTTCACCCAACAGCATATTATACACTTAATAATATTCCTGATGGTGCAAAACTGAACGTGCCTAAGCGCAAAAAGCCAGCCATGCACGATCACATGGCCATGATGGGCAACAAAGCAACCGGCGCTCCTGAGCAAAAAGCTGCTCCGAAAGCACCGGCAACTGCGGGTCTTAAAAAGAACCAAACGCAAAAGCCTGCATCATGGACCACTATAGATCAGACTATAGCGGTTGGTACCAAGCCAGGCTTAAAATTTGATAAAGCTGAAATAACCGTTAAAGCAGGCAGTAAAGTAAAACTTACTTTCAGCAATAATGATGATATGCCGCATAACTTTGTGGTGGTGCCGGAAGGTAAAGCAATCACCGTTGGTGAGCTGGCCATGAAGTTAGGCCTGTCAAGCCTTAAATTGAGCCACATACCTAATACGCCGCTGGTATTATTTAACACCACGCTGGTAGGCCCGGGAGCAACACAAACAATATATTTTGTAGCGCCGACCAAACCAGGTAAGTATACATACGTTTGTACAGTGCCGGGGCACTTCTACGTAATGCAGGGTACGCTTATAGTTCAATAACAAAAGTTAATCACCAAAAACTAAACCGGTACTGAAAAGTACCGGTTTAGTTTTTTAAACCAATGTTTAATTGTGAAGAGGACGTTTTTAAATTCTATTGCAGGGGTATCGATACTGGGTTTATGTATCGTGCTTTTCTTATGCTGTAACTGGGCAAAGCCAAAGGTGCTGGTGTTCGCTAAAACCGCAGGTTTCCATCACTCATCAATACCTGCCGGTATAAAGGCTATTCAGCGACTTGGCGCCGAAAACGGTTTTGATGTTGACACCACTACCAACGCCGCTATGTTCAGCGAATCTAAACTGAAGGCTTATGCTGCGGTGATTTTTTTGAATACCACTGGCGATGTGCTGGATAACTACCAGGAGGCGGATTTTGAACGCTACATTCAGGCTGGCGGTGGTTTTGTTGGTATACACGCTGCAAGTGATACAGAGTATGGCTGGGGCTGGTATGCAAGGTTGGTAGGAGCCAACTTTATGAGCCATCCGGCGCCGCAGAAAGCTACGTTGAGTATTGTTGATAAGAACCACCCTGCTACTAAAGATCTACCTGCCGAATGGACCCGCACCGATGAGTGGTACAATTTTAAACGCCTCAACCCGGATGTTAAAGTGCTTATCAAAATAAACGAGAGCAGTTATGAAGGTGGTAAAAATGGTGCCGACCATCCAATGGCATGGTACCATGATTATGATGGCGGTCGTGCATTTTATACAGAACTGGGTCATACGGACGAGTCTTACGCTGATCCTTTATACCTAAAACATATTCTTGGCGGCATAAAGTATGCAATCGATGGAAATAGTGGTTTAGATTATAGTAAAGCTAAAACACAGCGCGTACCCGAAGAGAACAGGTTTGTAAAAACGATGCTGACACAAGGCGGCTTTTTCGAGCCTACGGAAATGGCTGTACTTCCTGATTTAAGCATACTGGTTACTCAACGAAGAGGGGAGTTGATGATGTATAATGCCAAAACCAAAGCCTTGAAGCAAGTTGGTTACCTCAACGTTTATCATAAAGCCAATGTGCCTAATGTAAATAGTGAAGAAGGCTTGTTAGGTATAACCGCCGACCCGGATTTTGGGACAAATCATTTCATTTACTTGTATTACAGCCCTGCGGGTGATAAGTCTGTAGACCGGTTATCGCGTTTTGAATTCAGAAACGATACCCTCGTGAACTCGTCAGAGAAAATGATTTTAGAGGTGGGTACACAGCGCGATATTTGCTGCCATACAGGTGGATCACTTGCATTTGGTAAGGGCAATGTATTGTTTGTTTCGGCGGGTGATAACAGCACACCTTTTGACGAATCAGGCGAAAAATACCCTACCCATAGCTTTGGTCCGTTGGATGACAGGCCAGGCCATGAGCAATATGATGCGCGCCGTTCAGCCGGAAATACCAATGACCTGAGAGGCAAAATTTTGAGGATTAAGATTAATCCTGACGGTACTTACGACATACCGGAAGGCAACCTTTTCCCTAAAGGCACTGCAAAAACACGCCCTGAGATTTATGTAATGGGCAACAGAAACCCATACCGCATCTCGGTAGATAAAAATACCGGATTTTTGTACTGGGGCGAGGTAGGCCCGGATGCTACTAACGACAGTTTGGAAACAAGGGGTCCGCGTGGTTATGATGAGGTGAATCAAGCAAAAAAAGCAGGTAACTTCGGATGGCCGCTATTTGTGGGCAACAATTATGCTTATCATCCCCATAATTACGACAATAATAAAAACGGCCCCGCCTTTGATCCGGCTAAGCCAGTAAATAACTCACGCAACAACACCGGTTTAACGGAGTTGCCGCCTGCACAGCCGGCTTACATCTGGTATCCTTACGCAGCTTCGCCGGAGTTTCCGGAGCTTGGCGGGGGAGGCCGTACCGCAATGGCTGGCCCGGTATACCATGTTGCAGACTATCCTGCTGCTACCCGTTACCCGGCGTACTACAATGGCAAGTTTTTCATCTATGATTTTATACGCGGATGGATAAAGGCCGTTAGCCAGACGCCAACAGGTGAACTTGATAAAATAGAGCCATTCATGGCTGATAAAAAGTTCAATTCGATGATTGATATGGAAGCCGGTCCGGACGGCAGGATATATGTGTTAGAGTACGGCAATGGCTGGTTTCAGCGCAATCCTGATGCTGGTATAGCAAGGTTGGATTATCTCGGTGGTAACCGTCCGCCGGAAGTGGGTAAACTCACTGTAAGCAAAACCAGCGGCAGCTTACCATTTACCTTTACTGCCCGTGTAAAAGCTACAGACCCGGAGAAAGATCAGCTTACTTATGTCTGGAATGTTGGGTCGATAAAAAAGGTGACCAAGGTACCGCAACTCACACAGGTATTAACCAAAGCCGGAGAATATGAGGTAAGTGTAACGGTGGTTGATTCTAAAAAAGCAACTGCCACAAGTGCAAGTGAAACAGTATATGCTGGTAACGCTGCACCTGTTGTGAACATAAACATGGGCACCAACCGCAGCTTTTATTTTGAAGGCAAACCGGTGCGCTACAGCGTATCAGTAACAGATAAAGGGTCGCCGGTAGATATGGCAAACTTATACGTTTCTACAGATTACCTGAAAGGTGCAGACAAGGCCGGTGCTAATCTCGGTCACCAAACCATACAAGCCGAAATGGCGGGTAAAAACTTAATGCTTACGCTTGATTGTAAGGCCTGCCATAAAGAGAATGAAACCTCTATCGGTCCGGCATTTGTGAAGGTAGCGCAGAAGTATAAAAATTCAGCAGATGCCGATGTGCACTTGGTAAACAAGATTATTAAAGGCGGAAGCGGCGTTTGGGGCGAAGTGGCAATGCCTGCACACCCTACACTGAAAGAGGAAGATGCGAAATTGATAGTGGGATGGATACGCTCCCTTGGTAACGAAAACCGTCCGCAAAGTTTGCCTGCTAAAGGTGTTATTGTACCTAACCAGACAGAGTTGCAGCAAAATAATACCCTGTTTGCGCTGAGAGCCAACTATACCGATGGAGGAGCATCAGGCGTGCGCCCACTGTCAGGAACAGCGCTTGTAACACTTCGTAACAACTTAATAACTGCTGATGAGTTTACAAACCTTACAGGTTTTGAAAAGAGGGAATCAGACGGAAAAAAATCTGTAGTGCTTAACAAAGCTGCAGGTAGTTTTGTGATCGGTAAGTTTGATCAGAACGGTGTGAAATCTGTAGACCTGTTGCTTAGTGATGAGACGCCTAACGCATCTAGCTATACAGTAACCGTTTATGGTGGAAAAGGCGGACCCAAAATTGGAAGCGGCATTATCAAAAAAGGAATGGCTACCAGTAAATGGATGTCTATACCGCTGACGCGCGTATCGGTTTCTACTGTCAGGAATTTTTATGTAGAGATCAAGAAAGTTGGTACCGATGCAAGCACTGTTTCGATAAGGTCGGCAAAATTCAACGCTTTGTAAAAAGTTGTATTTAAGAGATACCCTGCCCTGCGTAAAACGATTTAAAGGCAGGGTATCTCTGTATTTTGTGGGTTTTTGATTTGTTTTTACGGTTTATAACAATAATATTTGTTGTACCTATGTATTTGTATGCGCAACGGATCAACCTTACCACTATATAAAATTCTGATAGATGACCTCAAAAAACTCATTGACCAGGGAACCTATAAAAAAGGGGAACTGCTACCTTCCGAGAATGAGCTTTGCAAAAAATATAACACTACACGGCCAACTGTAAGGCAAGCGCTTTCTGAACTAATTAACGCGGGCTACATAACCAGGCAGCAGGGCAAGGGCAGTATTGTTACTGAACCTAAGCAAGGTTTAGGAGTATTATCAGTAAGCAGCGTCTCAGATGCGGAGCTGTCGGCTAAACTTATTACTGAAATTATTGAAAAGCCTCAAAAACGTAAATGGGCCGACGATTTCTTCTATGAACTAACTCCTCAGGAGCTTGATTCGGGCTGTATATATTTTTCACGCAGAAAGCATATCAGTGATCTTCCGGTTATGTTCGAAGAAACGTTTATTACCAATGTTGGCTTGCCTCACTTCACAAACAGAAATCTTGAAAACAGATCGCTTTTAAAAACATTGAAAGATCATTACCAGATAGAGGTAAAGGAGGGCGAGCAAAAGATATGGGCGGTAGAAGCCGACCCCAAAATCAGCGAGTTGCTCAACGTTGATACTGGCGTGCCGGTTGTGCACATGAAGCGTAAGCTGAAAACGAACCGTAGCGACGTTAATATTTACACGTTGCTGTACTGCAATACCGATGAGTATTACCTGGAAGAAGCGTTTTAAGATTTCGTTTTCCTGGTGCATGGTATGAAAAAGATTATTAAAGAAAAATAACCGGCCCGGAATACTCCTCTGAATACGCATCTGCCTTAGCAGCAAACGCAGCAGCTGAACTAAATTTAGGTTGCATAATAGTTAATTAGTTAATTTAACAGGACAGCTTGCCTGATGGCTTTTAAGAGCAGGTACTTATTAAGCCACAAAATCGGTTAAAAAGTGTTAAATGTACAATATGGCTCACGATTTGCTATTGTTTTTACGGAGTTAGTTTGTACATTTATTGTTGATTATAATCAGTCCTAAACGATGATCAAAAGGTCTACTTTATTAAGTTTTTTGTTATATACGCTGTTCGCAGTGATAATAACAGCCTGTCGTAAGGATGAGGATGTAAGTCAGTTAAACGACGAGCTAAAAGATTCAACTGCCGTTTCTCCCTCTCTCGGTAGCTTTTTAGCCAGTGCCGGTCAGTTAAAGATCAATTTCAATGATTCTACTTACATATTTGATGCCGCGAAAGACAGCATCGCCTTTGTAAAGGTTGATACAGCAGGTAATCAGTATTTCGGCTTGACTGCAATTGACAGTGCGCACAATTTAAGCTTTGGCATCAGCGGAATCGGTGTAGCAAAAAATAATTCGGTTACCAAGGTCGAAGGCAGCCAGTTTTTGTTTAACGCCGCAGATAGTAATGTACAGGCAGCTTACACGCTTAGCAAAGCCTCGCATGAAATGGAGTTGGGTAAGCTATCGCTTAAGAGGTATAGTGATAAAACCGACAGTGCTTCTGCTAAGGGCAGCTTCACTGCATTTTTGTCCGGAGATACGTCTGCCAAAGCGCCGATGATCAAAGTTACCGGATCTTTCGATTTGCAATTAAAGTAAGCCCCTGCTTACTACTTGCCAAATTCCGGATTGTAAATTAAGCCAATAATATTTCCCCAGGGATCTTTTACGGTTGCTACAACAATTTCACCGCCTACATTTTCTGGTGCCTCATGTGGTTGTGCACCCAGTTCTACCAGCTTTTTATACTGAGCAGAAATATCTTCGGTTCCCCAATAAGCCAGCACATTGTCGCCGGTAACTGCTGCGTCTGGTTGTAAGCCAAGTTCAAAGCCACCAATATTAAAACCTACGTAAAACGGCTGCTCAAAATACGGTTCTGTTGCAAAAGCTGCGGCATACCAAAGCCGCGCTGCTTCAATATCCGTTACGCGATAAATAACCGTGCGCAGGCCTAAAATTGGAGTGTTCATTGAAATGGGTATTTCCGGCTAAATTATAAATAAAGCCGTCTATTTAAAAAGTTATTTAGTACGTAATAAATGCCTTATAGCAATTGCTGCAGTTGTTTTACGCTATCTACCCGGGCTATAGCACCGTCTTGTACATGGCCAAAGCCATAGCTTGCAAAAATAAATGGAACACCGGCTTTTTTACTTGCTTCAAAATCACCTTGTGTATCGCCTATGTATACCGGGGCTTTCAGGCCATAGTCATTCACAACGTCAATTATGTTTTCGGCTTTAGGCTGGTTTTTGGTGCCGAAACATTGAAAGCCCTCAAAAAAATGGTGCATGCCGCTATGATTAAAGAACACCTCAGCATAGCCGTTCTGACAATTGCTTACCAAAAACAATCGATACTTTCTTTTAAGATAGTTTAATGTTTCTTCCAGGTCAGGATATAATTCACCGCCTAATTTCGCCAACGTATCAATTTCGCTTACGGCGCATTTCGCTTTAAATTCTGCGCGTTGCTGAGTGTCCAGGTAAGGGAATAGCGTTTCAAAAATAGCATCGTAAGTAAGCCCGGTTATAGAGCGTACATGTTGTTGAGTAATATCTTCTTTTATAAAGTGTACCTGCTCTTTTGCCGCTTGCCAGGCCACAGCCACATTGGCGGTGCTATCCCACAGGGTTCCGTCCAGGTCAAAAATTAAACTATCAAAAGTGTTTTTTAAAGAAGGGGTTTCATTTATCATGGGCGCAAAAATAACAATTGATGCCCTTAATGCTTGCCTGCCCAATGTAATTTATGTATTAAGCGTATTAGCGCCTGGTATAAAATCCTGCGTCTCTTACCCTAACAGATCTTTCAAGAATCTCTCTTAAGGAGAGGACTTGATGTAAGGTTTACGAGTTACAGAACATCATTCACCAATAACCAGTTAGCAGATCCGGTAGTGTAGTAAATAGTGGGTTGTGAACAGTTAATATCAAATAGAAAAAGGTTTCATACCCTGTTTGGCGATACGGTACTGTCAACTACAAACCGAGGACTAAGCATCCCCTCAGCATATCTGCTCCAGCATTTTAATATAAATCTCTATGCCTTCGCGTATCTCGTCTACATAAATAAACTCGTCTGCCGTGTGTGAACGGGCCGAATCACCAGGGCCAATCTTTAATGATGGTATATCCAGCAACGATTGATCGGAAGTGGTAGGGGAGCCGTAAGTGCTGCGACCCAAGGCAATGCCTGCCTGCACTATCGGATGTGCCTTATCTATTGATGACGGTTTTAAACGTATCGAGCGTGGTTTTACATCGCAGCTTACATGCTGACGGATAATATCAAGCACTTCTTCGTTGCGGTAAGCATCTGTTACCCTCACATCAACTGTAAAAGTACAGCTTGCCGGAACTACGTTATGCTGTGAACCGGCGTTGATAATAGTAACCGACATCTTTACCGGGCCGAAAACTTCGCTCTCTTTCGGAAAGCGGTAATTGCGGAACCACTCTATATCTGTAAGTGCTTTATAAATGGCATTTTCGCCTTCTTCACGCGCAGCGTGACCGGCTTTGCCATGGCTGGTACAATCCAGCACCATGAGGCCTTTTTCGGCAATAGCAAGGTTCATCAAAGTAGGTTCGCCCACTATTCCGAAATCAAGTTTACCTAAATCCGGAATGATGAGCTCCAGGCCATTTACGCCAGATATCTCCTCTTCGGCTGTGGTGGCAAGGCAGAAATTGTACTTGAGGTTATCCTGCTCATAGAAATGAAGAAACACGGCGATGAGCGACACCAGGCAGCCGCCGGCATCATTACTGCCCAATCCGTACAGTTTGCCGTCCTCTATTTTTGCATCATAAGGGTCGCGCGTGTAGCCGGAGTTGGGTTTTACCGTATCATGGTGTGAGTTAAGCAGTATGGTTGGCTTGTTTGCATCAAAGTGCTTGTTCCAGGCCCAAAGGTTGTTCAGCTTGCGGTGGACTTCTACGCCATGCTGTTTTAAGAATTGCTCTATCAGGTCGGCCGTTCTGTCTTCTTCTTTACTGAATGATGGTATAGCTATTAATTGTTGCAGCAGTTGCGTTGCTTGCTGATATAGGTGCTGAATATCGGTCATATAAAATGGCGTCCTCTGCCTGTATTTCAAAAGACAAACTTACGGTTTTTTAGCTTTTGTGAATCGCCTGTTTGTTAAACTTGGTGGCTATGCTCTTCTATCTTTGACGATTTACGCGTATCGCTCATGGTGGCATATATCATCAACGATACAAATATGCATGCGGTTACATAATAATAAAACCACTCGGCATGGCCAATATTTTTCAGATATAGTGCTATATACTCAGCGGTGCCGCCAAATATGGATACGGCAATGGCATAAGGAAAGCCAACCCCTAAAGCTCTTACATTAGCCGGGAAAAGCTCCGCTTTTACCACTGCATTGATCGATGTGTAGCAGCTCACCACTATCAGCGCCAGCATAATCAGCAAGAATGCGGGTATCGCTTCATGAGTATTGCTCAAGGCATTGAGTACAGGTACGGTAACAATTGTGCCTAAAATACCAAAAGCTACCAGCAGAGGTTTGCGGCCTACCTTGTCGCTGAGTAAGCCAAACAACGGTTGCAGCAGCATAAAAAACACCAGCGCCACGGTACTGATCAGCGAAGCCTCCGCTTTGCTGAAACCATTGGTATCAACCAAAAACTTTTGCATGTAGGTAGTGAAAGTATAAAAAGCGACGGTACCACCAAGGGTTAGCCCTACCACAGTAAGCACTGCTCTTGGGTGCTGCGCCAATGCCCGTAAAGTGCCTTTTAAAGGGTTGCCCAGGTTTTTCTGATTGCTGTAGGAGTCTGACTCTTTGAGCGAGCGGCGCAGGTACATGGTTATTATTGCCAGTGCAGCGCCAATAACAAAGGGAATACGCCAGCCCCATGCATGTAACTGCTCTTCGGTGAGAAAGATGCGTTGAAGCAATACCAATACGCCCATGGCCAGCAGCTGACCCATGATGAGTGTGACATATTGAAAGCTGGAGTAAAAACCACGGTGCTTTTTATCAGCCATTTCGCTGAGGTAGGTGGCACTTGTACCATACTCCCCGCCAACGCTCAGTCCCTGCAGCATTCGGGCAAGCAGTAGCAATATAGGCGCGCCTATATTTATCACCTCATAAGGCGGAATAATGGCTATGATGAGCGAACCAAGGCTCATTACCAGAACCGAAAGCGTAAGTGCGGCTTTGCGGCCTCGCTTATCGGCATACATGCCCATTAACCAGCCACCAATGGGGCGCATCAAAAAGCCTATGGCAAATATGCCGGCCGTGTTCAGCAGCCTCACGGTTGGATTATCATCTTTAAAAAACGCATCTGAAAAATACAGCGCGAACGACGAATAAGCATACCAATCGTACCACTCAACCAGATTACCCATGGAGCCACCAATGATGGAACGGATGCGCTCTGCAGTTGTATAATTGGTGGATGCCTGGCTCATACAATAAAAGTAGATATTAAAGATGAAAGGGCAAAAAGGAGAGGAGGGGGGTGAAAGGGTAAAGTAAAAGATTCATAAAAGCGGATTCAGGAAAGGCTCACCTTTCACCAATCTACGCTTAAAGCCTACAAGCCCTCCCCCTCGGGGAGGGTTGGGTGGGGTCTCACCATTCACCATTCACTATTCACCATTCTACGCTTACAGAGTCAGAAGCCCTCCCCCTCGGGGAGGGTTGGGTGGGGTCTCACCATTCACCTCTCACCCCTCACCATCCACCACTTGCCCTCACTATCCGCAAAAACGCTTATCTTGCCCTATGCTTATCACAGAGGATTTTTTGCATTACGTGTGGAAGTTTCGCCTTTTTGAGCGCGCCGGTTTAATTACTACCGACGGTCAGGAGTTGGAAGTATTTTCTGCCGGTCTGCACAACCATCATGCGGGCCCCGATTTTAGTAATGCCCGTATACGTATAGGCGATACTACATGGGCCGGTAATGTAGAACTGCATATTTCCTCTGCCGACTGGCAGCGCCATGGCCATACCGGCGACGGCGCGTATGAGAACGTGATACTGCACGTGGTATATACTGATGATGCGCCTGTAATAATGCCGGACGGCCGCCGTCTGCCAACGTTAGCCTTGCGTGATCGCATCTCGCCCGATCTTTACGCGCGTTACCATAAGCTTATTTTTGGTGAGCAGCAGTTTATTCCGTGTGAAGCAAGTATTGCCCGGGTTGACGAACTCACTATGAGCAACTGGTTATCCAGGATTTTAATTGAGCGCCTGGAAAAGAAATCGACAATAGTAACAGACACGCTTACCCACAATCGCGGCGACTGGGAGGAGACGTTTTACCAGTTTTTAGCGGCCGGCTTCGGTTTTAAAACAAATGCGCTGCCGTTTGAACTACTGGCTCGCTCACTACCGCAGATAATACTGGCCAAGCATAAGAACAATCCGCTGCAAATTGAAGCATTGATATTTGGGCAGGCGGGCATGCTTGCCGGAGATTTTACTGATGACTATCCCAGGCAGTTAAAACAGGAGTACCTGTACCTGCAACATAAACATGGCCTTAAGCCTGTTGAAGGGCACTTATGGAAGTTTATGCGTATGCGTCCGCAAAATTTCCCAACTATACGTCTGGCACAATTTGCTGCGTTGGTAATACAGTCAAACCATTTGTTTAGTAAAGTGTTAGAGCTGAAAGAAGCAGATGCTTTGCGGCGGCTTTTTACAGAAATAAAAGTTAACGATTACTGGCAAAATCATTACAGGTTTGATGCTGAAAGTAAGCCGGCGACTAAAAGTTTGGGAGCGGCATCGGTAGATGGATTGCTGATGAACAGCCTGGCGTTAGTATTATTTGCTTACGGGCGGCAGCATAAGCAATCGCATTATATTAACCGTGCAATAAAGTTGTTGGAAAGTTTACCTGCAGAGAATAACCATATTACAGCAGAATTTGTTAATTTGGGCTTAAGAATTAAAACTGCATTTGATTCGCAAGCGTTACTGGAACTGAAAAATAATTATTGCGACTATAAGAAATGCCTGGATTGTGGCGTTGGTAATAAAATATTAAAGTTGGCCTGATATGTTACAGCGTATTATTACATTTTTTGAGCGGTACTCTTTTGGGGTATGTACCTATCTTGGCGACCGTTTCAATGTATCTATAGCTAAAATAAGGTTGTTCTTTATCTACTCGTCTTTCCTGGCAGTAGGTTTTCCTCTGGTGTTCTATTTTTTTGCCGGTATAGTGCTTGATATACGCAACTACGTAAAGCGTGCGCGTACCCGCCTCACAGATCTATAAAATTATAGTGAAGCTGGTGCCATTACCGGGGCTGCTTTCTGCGTAGATGGTGCCGTTCAACCGGTCTACAAACTCTTTTACAAGCATCAAACCAATACCGTTTCCTTTTTCGTGTTTAGTGCCGTAGGTAGTAATATTAGCGGTACCGTCAAAAAGTCGCTCTGCTTTTTCGGCTAACATACCTACTCCGCTATCCTGTACCCTTATTATTGTTTGATTACCGTTTTTGGCGGCGATAACTATAATAGAGCCTCCCTCGGTAAATTTATTGGCGTTATTGAGCAGGTTACGCAATATAAACTCAATTACCCGCCTGTCGCTCTTCAAAATAAGGTCATGGTCTACGTTATTGATGAAGATATTCTTTTTAGTTGCGCTGCTTAGTACTTCGGCACCGCTTATGCGCTGTACCAGATCATGCAGTGCAATATCTTCATAATTGAATTTGTCAAACTTCATCTGCATCTCGCCCCAGTCTACCACGTTCTCAATCATATCAAGTGTGCTGTCAAGCTGTAAGCTGATGCTGCCCATCATGTTGGCTGCCTCTTCCTCGTTCAACAAGTCAGAGTTGCGAAATTCTATTACCGACTTGAGCGACGTAAGCGGGCTGCGCACATCATGCGCTAAAATGGATATAATGCGTTTTTGCGTTTGCGTAAGATAGTTAAGGTGCTTGTTGCGGATGCGCAGCTCGGCAATTTTAATTACATTATCTGCAAGCACCTGCAAAGCAAACTTTTGCTTTTCTGTAAGATGCCGTGGAATACGGTCTATTACGCATAGAGTGCCCAGACGGCTTCCCGAACTGGTAATCAACGGTACGCCGGCATAGTAGCGCATCTGCGGATTTTCGGTTACAAGGGGATTGTCAGAGAAGCGGTCATCTTTACTTGCATCGGGCACTTCAAAAATATTGTCCTGCAAAATGGCGTGGCTGCAAAAGGATACATCGCGGTTGGTCTCGTCTACCTCGATGCCCACACGTGCCTTAAACCATTGGCGGTTGGCATCAACCAGGCTTATCAATGAAATCGGCATATTACATAGGTCCGACGCCAGGCGAACAATATCGTCAAACTCTTTTTCGTGCGGCGTATCCAATAGCTCAGTACGTATAACTCATTTAACCGCGATCTCTCGTCAGATGGTAAATTAGCAGGAATCATCTTGTTGCCAAGGTTTATAAATCGTTATGTAATTGTATCAAAAAAAATTTAATTATAAAAAGTTTTGTCATCTCTGTTTTGAGAAATAAGAGCGGTAATGATGCATATCGCTGCTTTATATCACTTAACCAAATACAACTGAATCGGGTGGTAATTTGTAGAAGTTTTTGCTGAAACGAGGAAAAACAGCGCGCCGCTTACCGATGGTGAGTCTTTTTATTATCAAGAAAAATTTAACTATTGAATTTGTATTGAATTGATTTTCAATTGAATGTTTTTCTTATAAGCAACTTTAGGAGCCTTATTCGCTCGTCAAAATCTTTTGGTACTGCTATTGCAAATCTATCTGTATACGGCGGTTTAGTTGGGACTGAAAGTGTAGAACGAACTGAAGGGAAAGGATGTGTAGCCGTATATATTGATTTTGTAAGGATAGCCGCACGGAGCGTTGGTTTGCGATTTGATTGATGATGTCTTTTTAATCTTCGTGCGGCATATTCCCCTCATCTCATTTCTGTAATTAACCATTTATATTTTTTTAAATTTTATTTTATGAGCGGCGCTAAGAAAGTGATTATGATAGCCGACGATGATCCTGGTATTGTCGATGCGGTAGGTATGCTGCTTGAATTTGCAGGATATGAGGTGCGCACTGAAACTGACGGTGCAAAAGTCCTGAATATGGGTGATACCCTGCCTGATTTATTGTTGCTGGACGTTTGGATGGGAGAGCATGATGGCCGGGAGATATGTATGCTGCTAAAGCACCACATTCCCACTTCTAAAATGCCTATAATCATTGTATCGGCAAATAGCGATATAGCGCAGGCCGCAAGTTATGCCGGAGCAGATGATTACCTGGCAAAGCCGTTTGACATGGACGAGCTTTTACAAAAGATATCGTTACACCTGTAGCCTGCATAGGCGGATTAAAAACAAGAAGAGCGGTGGCAAATGCCACCGCTCATCTTGTTTTATATTATATTCTAGAATTTATAAGTTTCCAAATTAGCCGTTGGCTTTGAAAGTAATTTCTTTGCTTACTACAGCATCCGGAACTGAAGCACCTACACCGAAATCTGTACGGTCAATAGTACCTGTTACCTGGAAGCCTGCGCTTTGGCCTTTTGTCATTGGGTTTGGTTTTGAACCTCTGAACCAAAGATCAAGTGTTACCGGTTTGGTTACACCGTGCATAGTAAGGTTGCCAGTAACTTTGTATTTGTTAGCTGCAGTTTTAGTTATTTTAGTGCTTTTGAAAGTGATGGTTGGGTATTTTTCTGCATCAAAAAAGTCTGCACTTTTAAGGTGACCGTCACGTTTTTCGTTATCAGTGTTGATAGAAGGTACCTGTGCAGTAAAGTCAAACTTAGCGTCGCTAAAATCTGGTTTGGTTGCAGTTACAGTGGCGTCAAAATCTTTGAAGTTACCGTCAACGTCAGATAGCATCATGTGTGTTGCAGTAAACTTAAGGTTAGCATGTGCTTTGTCAAGCTTCCATGTTTGCGCAAATACAGCCGTTTGCATTAAAACCGCTGCTAAAAGGATAATTGTTTTTTTCATCGTAATTAATTCTTAGTGTGTTCGTATTTTATAGTGCAAAAGTAAGCAAGGTTTTCAATCTTCCAACAAATAAATGTTTAAACATTTATTTATGACAAATTAGTGAAAATAACAGCTCATCAACACCAATATCGGTTGTAAAGACATTTTTACAATTTCTGCAACTATCGCTTTAAAGGCTGCGTATAAGACCATAATCCCTAAAATTTAACACGATTTGTTGTGAATATCGCGGAAAACGAACGGTGTAACAGCAAATTTATTAAACTATTGGTATGGCTGCTTGTGAAGGAAAACTATTGTTGCGTTGGTGCAAACCATTTATTTTTATCTTATCGGTTTTTATTGCCTGTTCGGCATTGGCCCAAACCCCTGAGCGCATTCAGGTAGTGTCCGTATCAACGGATAAAAATACCGGGCAAAATTATTCCCCTTGGCTTAATGACAGTTTGGACTCGCTGGTGCAGGAAGCATGGCAAGACAACTTTGTTTACAGCGATGTAATGCTGCGGTTTAAATACCACAGCACTATTACGCAGTTAAAGCTATACGATTGGACCGGTGTTTTTGAAGACAAGCCAGCGGAGATATATGCGCTTAATGGCAGCAAGCGCACTTTGCTCGGTTATTTTACAGGTCCGGGCTATGGTATTTTCCAGTATTTAAATCCGCAGCAACCAGTTGAGGCCGATGCCATCATTATACACAAGTACAGCAACAACATCCCTCAAAAAATATTTGTTTACGGCGAGCAAAACCAGTCATTGCCAACCAGTGCTTCCATTGAATTAGTGCCGCCTGTACAGCAACCCGAAACACCTCAGCAGCCGGTGGATACCATCACAAATGGTGGCCTGGTAAAAATTCCTATTGACGTAACGCGTTGGTATCAGCTAAATAATGTGAGCGATGGCGTGCAGGGTATGTTTGATGGTATTTTAAACGCTGATGTTTATACCGGTTGGGGAAAGATATTTAATAATTATGATGCTTATTATCCTGTGCCCGATAATGAGCGTATAGACATAAAGCGCATGCGCTTCTTTAACTACACCGGCGGCCTGGGCGAGTATCCGCTTACCGTATCGGTGATTGACAGTGCCGGCAAGCGCCATAAAATAGGTACCTATAAAGGCGGTTACTATAACAGGTGGGTAGGCCCCAACCCGGCTAACGTAGACAAGCTGAATATTGATACCGCCATTAAAAATGCGCGTTATATTGTGCTTAACTGTTGGTACCAGTTCCCTACAGAGATAGAATTTTACGGCACTTACCAAAAAAGAGTAGTGCCTGAGACTGCGCCGGTTGATTCGGACATTGCTGAAAGCACGCTTAACCCGTTAAAGAATTACTTCGGCGTAAATGCTTTTGAATGGGATTTTGAGGATGGGACCAATCCGGACATTGTTGACTCCACACGCTTTGCAGCTATGCGCACGTTTACACAGATACGGCATTACATGGACTGGGAAAAGCTGGAATCTACCAACGGTGGATACACCTTTAGCCCAACCCATAGCGGCGGTTGGAATTACGATGCTATGTATAAAGCCTGCAAGGAAAACAGGTTGACCGTTTTGGCTGACTTAAAAACACTGCCAGGCTGGTTGCTGCAAACTTATCCGCCGGATGACCGCGATAGCGAAAATGTACCGGTGCCCTATGGTGCCGACTTTGCCGATCCAAAATCATATATACGGCAGGCAAAAGTGGCGTTTCAGTTTACAGCACGTTACGGCATCAATAAAAGCGTCAGCAAAAGTTTATTGAGCGTAAACAGCACCCCCCGTTGGACAGGCGACCCCGTAAATACCGTTAAAGTTGGTTTGGGATATATACGGTATATAGAATGTGATAACGAGCGCGACAAATGGTGGAAAGGCCGCAAAGGTTACCAAACGGCATACGAATATGCTGCTAACATGTCGGCATTTTACGATGGACATAAAAACACCATGGGCCCGGGTGTTGGTGTAAAAAATGCCGACCCAACCATGAAGGTAGTAATGGGCGGCCTTGCATCAGCCAACCCTGAATACGTGATGGGTATGATAGAGTGGTGCAAAATAAACCGCGGTTACCGCGCCGATGGCTCAGTAGATATTTGCTGGGATGTGATTAATTATCACTGGTACTCTCACGATGCATCAGCTATTCCGAGCGGTGTGCCTACAAGGGGTATGGCTCCCGAAAAAAATAACACTTTTGAAAAAGCCCGTGCTTTTGTAGAGCTTTCAAAAAAATATTGCGGCAACATACCTGTATGGGTAACAGAGGCCGGTTACGATGCTAACCCTAACAGCCCGTTACGCGCAATACCTATTGGTAGTAAAAACATACTGGCAACTCAGGCCGACTGGATATTGCGCACCTCTTTTCTGTACGCACGTGCAGGGATACAGCGTTTGTTCTTCTATCAGGCGTATGATGATAATTTTGAAAATCCGGTGCAATATGGTTCGTCAGGTTTGCTGAACCAGGACCGCAGCCGCAAACCTGCTGCTGATTACATATTTCAGGTAAACCGCATTATCGGCAACTACAGTTACAAATCAACGCTTAGTAAAGACCCGATCGTAGATAAATATGTGCTCGACGATAAGGATGCTTATGTGTTATACGTGCCTGATGAAGTAGGCCGCTCAGCACAATACACGCTGGAGCTTCCTAATGCCGACTCTGTTAAGATCAGCACACCAAAGTCGGGCCGCGATCAAATGATCAACACCATCAACAAGGTGGTAAATGGCAAGCTTACCGTAACCGTTACCGAGAAGCCGATGATCATAGTACCTTATCCCAAAATAAGCGTTGTGCAGAAAAAGGCACTAATGGCATTAAAACAGGGGATAGGTTTACAGGCTAGCGCTGAGCCTGAACGGGAAGCTCAAAATGCTTATTCGGTAAATCTTTTCCCTAATCCCTCATCAAAATACGTAAACGTATCATTTAAAAACCCGAGCAAAAACGCGGTAAGCATTATGATTACGGATGCCGTAAACGGACGGGTTTACAGTAACAAAAGCTATGCAAAGGCTGATGAAAACTTCTCGCAGACTATTGATATCAGCCGTGTACCGGAGGGTGTTTGCCTGGTACTGATAAAGCACGACGACCAGACCATGGTAAAGCGGGTTATTAAAACTAACTAAAACAATAAAGGCAGCGTAAGCTGCCTTTGCTTTTTATCGAATATGCCCGATTGAAAAGTATACCGTATACAGTGGTATAAACAACAGGAAAAAAACTCTGGCTAATTGTTGCGAGTTGGCGTTCCCTTCCACAAAAACGTTATAGAGGTCAGCCTTTAGGGATTTAATATTTGTCATCATCTTGTGTAAGTATTATACACCATTGACGATGATTGCACACAACTGGTTTAACGGGCCTTGTGTATCGGTTTGGTTACAGGCTATATCAGTTAAATAAATTGCTGCAGCACTTGCTGCAATTGCGATGCCTGCATTACGCCCGCCTGCCGCCATTGCGATGTGCTGTTTTTAAAGATCATTAGGGTAGGCACACTTTGAATATTGTAGGCGCCGGCAACTGCAGGGTTTTTGTCTACATCAATTTTTACGATAGTCACCTTGTCGCCCAGGTTTTCTTTAACCTGCTGTAAAATAGGCGGCATCATTTTGCACGGACCGCACCACTCGGCCGAAAAATCAATTAACACAGGTTTGTCTGATGCGATAAGTTCCTGAAAGTTTGCCATGGCAGTTTATGTTAAGCGTACAAATAAAAGTGATTTACCAGTATTTTGTTTTAATTATGCTGTAACTTCCGCTACTGTTTTATCGTCTTCAAAATAAAGCTTTATTTAAAATACTATGATTAAATTTTACTATCAAAAAGCGGTTAAGCAACAATGGCTGCTGGTTCTGCTATTCATTTTTTTTACTGCCGGCGCGTCAGCGCAAAAAATACGTACGGTGGGCAACAAACCGCGCACCGGCTCATCCAACAATACTTTTAGTGTAGTGAAAGGTGAAGAAATAGGCATTAAAATGAAGATCGGAAAGAAAGTAGCCGAGCCTCAGTCACTATCGTTCGGAGCTGAGAACATGCGTGCCGATACCTTGAAGTTTAAGGTAAATATTTATGCCTTTGAAGGCGATACTGTGGGCAAAAATTATGTGGAGAAAGAAATAATCGGCGCCATCCCACCGGGTAAAAGCCGTGTTTTGGTCGATCTTACATCTGCCGGTGCAAAAATTAGCGGCACTGTGCTTACCAGTATCGAGTGGCTCAAAACACAGCCAGGCCCCGAGGCTATATTCTCTATCGGTTTGTTTAATGGTGGTACTTATCATAAATCATCAGCCTCAGGCGAATGGAAGAAAATACCGGTTGCCGGTGTCGACTTCGGCATGAAGATAAAGCAATAGAAAGCGCAGGTACTTTCTGCATCAATATCAGGGCAGTTGTGGTAAATCAGTAAAAAGTACCATAACTGCCCTGTTTTATTCTATAGCTTGTTGTATATATCCTGTAAATTTGTGATATGATAAGCGGTTATCCAATATATGACATCTGCACCCTGAGCGAAAACAGGGAAAATGATATGCTGGTAGACCGCTTTGCAGCTTACCTGCAATCGCATACCAATCTTCGTTTTCCGCATAAACACAGCTTTTATCACCTGGTGTTTTTTACCGAAGCAAGCGGTACGCATTCAATAGATTTCCGTACGTATGATGCCAGGGCCGGCCAGATATATTTTATGGCCCCGGGGCAGGTGCACAGTTGGTTTTTCGGCGAGCAGATTGATGGTTATATCGTCAATTTTTCACCGGCGTACTTTAACAACTTTCTGTTAAGGGCCGATTATCCCGAGAGCCTGCCATTCTTCAGCGGTAATATTGATGACTGTGTGTTTGACCTGGATGAAGAAAGTGCAGCAGAGATTGCCAGGCTGTTTGAACAGCTGATAACAGAAACGCACACGCCGGCCGACCGTTATACCCATGATATGGTCTGTGTATTGCTGATGCGGGTGTTTACCATGGTTGCGCGCAAATTTGGCGGTCGGCAACAGGCTGCGGCATCAGGATACAACCAAACATTGTTAAGCAATTTCCGCAAACTTATTGAACAAAACTATGCGGCACTAAAATTGCCTAAAGAATATGCGGCACTGCTTTACATCACCCCCAATCATTTAAACGCTATTTGTACCGATATTTTAGGCATATCCGCAGGTGAGGTAATAAGAAGCAGGGTGATGCTTGAGGCTAAGCGTATGCTGGTAAACCCCAAGCTTACCGTTGCAGATATTGCAGGCAGGTTAGGTTTTGCCGATAACTCTTATTTTACCCGTTTCTTTAAAAAGCAGGCCGGCTTAACCCCCGAAGAATTCCGAAAAACTGTAAACTCTAAATAACATGGAAACCCATAATAAAACAACCGCACCCGTACCACAATTCAGCGCATTCGTAAAAGCCAAATGTCCGCGTTGCCGCCGCGGTAATATGTTTGCTAACAGCATGTACAGCCTTAGCGGCCAGCATATGCACCAGGCTTGCCCGCACTGCGGCCTTATATTTGAGCGCGAACCCGGATACTTTTATGTGGCCATGTATGTAAGCTATGCCATGAACGTGGCCGAGATGGTAACGCTGGCCGTTGCTACTGCAGTTTTAACCGGATCGGATTCGCCGTGGTTGTATGTGGCCATACTGCTGGGTTCCATATTGGTGCTTGCGCCCTTTAATTTCCGTTACTCAAGAGTGATGTTGTTGTACTGGTTAACACCGGGGCTGCATTACCACCCCGAGCTTTCCGGCGACCTTCCGCAAAACCATAGCCACTAATTTTTTTCGTTGAGGTAAATAAATTTTCAAAATAAAATTATTGATAGTCTGAGTTTTAGTGTTTGTTTTAAGCTTAATCGTCAGGGGAAATTAAACCCTGCCTGCCAAAAGCAGTTTAATAATTAAACAGCTGCCGGATTGTGAGCGAGATAGTGAAGTTGGTTTTTTAATTTAATGATTGTGCCGGCAGCTGTTTTTTTTAAAAGCTTGAATATTATGAAAACATTAAAAGTATTAGCTATTGCCGTTTTATCCTTAGGTGCGGTTTCCGCAGCGAATGCACAGGTGCAAGTTAGTTTAAGTGCTCAATTTGGTTCACCTGCATATTACCCGGCTCCGGTTGTTGTGGAGCAGCCTGTTGTTTATGAACAACCCGTAGTTTACACACGCCCTGTAGTATATCACAGACCTCGTACAGTGGTTTATACACGCCCTGTAGTTTATCATCGCCGCCCGTCAATAATTTACGGTCGCCCACGTACAGTTGTGGTGCATGGTAACGGTGGCTATTACCGCAATGTGAAATATAGAGGTTATGGTTATGGTCATGGTCATGGTCACGGCCACAACAAACATTATTACAGATACAGATAATAACTGTTGATTTTCCCTTTTAAGACCAAGCCCTGCCGATTCATTTCGTGCGGGGCTTGTTTGTGTTTAGCCGGAATGTATGCTAAATTCTGCCTGGTGCCCGCTGAATTTACAGCCGTAGTTAACAATATATTTTTTTACTGTGTAATTACCAACGGTTACTTAACTTGCAGTTTTACATTTATATGCGAAGAGGCGGCTTTATAACTTTTTTCTTTATGCTGGCAGCGGTGAGCCTGCTGCTTGACTGGTATGTGTTTTCAGGACTGCGAACCCTCTCTGCCGACTGGCAGTCGAGGTGGCGCCTTCTGTTTACATGGGGGCTTACAGGCGTGTCTATCGCGGTTACGCTCACCCTTATCATCACCTTCCTGTTGTCGGATGTATCTCACGGGGTAAACCAATACTTTATGTGGGTGATGAGCGTTTTCATGGCCTTTTTTGTGAGCAAGGTGGTTTTTGTAATGGTGCTGTCGTTAGGCGATTTGGGCCGTTTCATTACCGGGATTGCGCAAAACGCCGGTAAAGCTTCCATAGATCAGAGCAAACCTTACTTTCCCGACAGGCGTAAATTTATCAGCGAAATAGCTATCCTGCTGGCAGCTCTTCCGTTCACCGGTTTTTTCTATGCCATGTTCCGTGGTAAATATGATTACCGTATCCATCGCAAAACATTAACCTTTCAGGATCTGCCCGAAGCATTTGACGGCTTTACCATCACCCAGTTGTCTGATATACACGCCGGCAGCTTTGATAATGTTGATGCTGTACAAAGGGGCATAGACATTGTGAAAAAGCTAAACAGCGATCTTTTCGTTTTTACCGGCGACTTAGTGAATAACCTGGCCGAGGAGATTGAACCTTATATTGACCGCTTCGGGCAGATAAAGGCTAAATACGGTCAATACTCCATTTTAGGCAATCATGATTATGCCGATTATATTGAATGGGACAGTGAAGCAGCCAAACGCGCTAACCTTGATATTTTGAAGAAACATCATGCAGAGATGGGTTTCAGGTTGTTGTTGGATGAGCATGTGAGCCTGGAAAAAAACGGGCAAAAGATTCAGCTTGTTGGTGTGCAGAACTGGGGGCATGGCTTTATAAAAGTTGGCGATCTGGACAAGGCACTTCGCGGCGTGGCACCATCTGACTTTAAAGTACTCCTTTCGCATGACCCTACGCATTGGGAAGAAGTGGTGCGCTTTCATCAGGTGCCGGTACACCTTACACTTTCGGGCCATACGCACGGTGCACAATTCGGTATTGAGGCGGCAGGCATTAAGTGGAGCCCGGTAAAGTACCGCTATCCGCATTGGGCTGACTTAACTGAATTTAATCGCCGCAAACTGTACATCAACCGTGGCTTTGGCTTTTTAGGCTTTACAGGCAGGTTGGGCATCTGGCCCGAAATTACGGTGATCACTTTAAAGAAGGCAAAAGGAAACAACGGTTAAGCCTGATTGTTAAAGCGGTAATAAGCTAATTTAATATGCCCGAATTACCCGATCTGCAAGCATTTAGCCATAATCTTAATAAGACACTACATGGTAAAAAGGTTGCGAAGGTAACCTCAAGCGCTAAAAAGTTAAATGTCAGCGAAACTGAATTAAACGAAGCGCTTAAAGGTAAAACCGTTAAAGCGGTAGTACGCAACGGTAAGGAATTGAATATTCAGTTTTCGGGTGGGCAAGTATTAGGCCTGCACTTGATGCTGCACGGTAAGCTGTTTTTGTATGATGACGAGAACCGCAACAAGAATACCGTATTAGACATTACCTTTACAGATAAAAGCGGACTTGCGCTTACCGACTTCCAGAAAATGGCCACGCCTACACTTAATCCGGAAGAAAGCACCGCTCCCGATGCCCTGGAAATGGATGCCGACAAGCTGAAACAGGCCCTCGGCAAAAGCAAGGCGGGTATAAAAGCGGTGTTACTTAACCAGCATATTGTGCGTGGCATCGGCAATGCTTATGCCGACGAAATATTATGGCATGCACGCATTTCCCCGTTTTCGCAATCCAACAAAATACCACCCGAAAAAATTGAAGACCTGGCTAAGTCAATAAAAGAAGTACTTACCCAAGCCGAAAAGCATATTTTAAAAACTCATCCGGATATTATAAATGGGGAAGTACGCGACTTTATGCTGATTCACAATTCAAAGGCTAAACAAAGCCCCGATGGTGCCGACATTAAGGTTGAAGCGGGTACACGTAAAACCTACTATACCGATGAGCAGGTGTTGTATAAGTAAGGCTTATTGAATGTCTTTGTCGTAACACAGAAAGCTGAGGCCGGGTTTATGCGCCAGCTTTATCTCGCCAAGTAATCGGTATCCAAGTTTCGGGAAAAGTTGCTGCGTTACTTTGTTTTGCGTATTGGTGTCTACCGCCAGCTTAGTGATGCCTTTTTGCCGGGCCACTTCTTCAGCATATTTTAATAAAGCTACTGCAAGCCCTTTACCGGCAAACCGCGGACTAACCGCTAAGCGGTGGCTTACTACCATAGGTTGGTTAATATCAAGACCGGCTGCTGCGTAGTCTGGCTCTTGCCCGGTGGTATGCGCCACAACACCTGCCACCTCAGCATCAACGGTTGCCACATAAAGCTGACCGAGGGCAATGTCATTATTAAATACTTCGGGGTTAGGGTAGTGGTCATTCCATTGCTGATTGCCGGAGGCCTGCATCAGCGGCACTACTTCGCGTACAACACTCATTATAGCAGCAATATCATCTGTCTGTGCCGCACGTATCGTTACATTATTATCTTCCATAATTACTGCAAAAGTAGTGTTTTTTGAAAAACGGGGTCGAAGAAAGTCCTCCCCTTGAGGGAGGATTAGGTGGGGTCGGGGAAAGTCCTCCTAATTGGGCAAGATTCAGGTGGGCAAGATTCAGGCGGGGGCGAAGAAAGTCCTCCCCCTTGGGGAGGATTTAGGTTGGGTCGAAACAAGTCCTCCCTCGGGAGGATTTAGTTGGGCTCGAAGAAAGTCCTTCCCTTGGGGGAGGATTAGGTGGGCTCGAAAGAGTCCTCCCCCTTGGGGAGGATTTAGGTGGGGTCTTAAACCACTCCCCATTCACCCCTCACTATTCACCATTCACCATTCACCATTTACCATTCACCATTCACCACTCACCATTCCCCACTCACTAATCCCTGCTCACCATTCATCATTTTCCTTAAATTGTATCATATTTGCAGCATGAGCAAACTTTGGCAAAAAACCACCAATGTTGACCAGCTGGTTGAGGATTTTACCGTAGGTCGCGACCGCGAATTTGATAGCCAGATGGCGGCATTTGATGTGCTTGGCTCCCTGGCACACACCCGAATGCTGCAAAGCATTGGCCTAATGAGCGAGGAAGATCTGCAATTGGTACAAGCTGAGCTGAAAAAGATTTATGCCGAAATTCAGTCAGGCGAGTTCACTATCGAGGATAACGTGGAAGACGTACATTCCCAGGTGGAACTGCTGCTTACACGCCGCGTTGGCGAGGCCGGTAAAAAAATTCATAGCGGCCGGTCACGTAACGATCAGGTACTTGTAGACCTGAAACTGTTTTTTCGCCATGAGCTGCAACAGGTAGTTGAGGAGACTGAAAAGCTATTCCGTTTGCTGGTTGAACTGAGCGAAAAGCACAAAGAGGTATTGTTGCCGGGCTATACACACCTGCAAGTGGCCATGCCTTCATCATTCGGTTTATGGTTTGGCGCTTATGCCGAAAGCCTGGCCGATGATCTGGAAATGATATTGGCCGCTTATAAGATCACCAATAAAAATCCGTTAGGATCAGCTGCCGGTTATGGCTCATCGTTCCCGCTTAACCGTACCATGACCACTAATCTATTAGGTTTTGATGGTTTGAATTATAATGTAGTGTATGCACAGATGGGTAGGGGTAAAACCGAACGCATCATAGCTCAGGCACTATCTTCTATAGCGGCTACGTTGGGTAAAATGGCCATGGATCAATGCCTGTACCTGAGCCAGAACTTTGCCTTTGTGAGCTATCCGGATAATCTGACCACCGGCAGCAGCATTATGCCGCATAAAAAGAACCCGGATGTTTGGGAAATTATGCGCGGCAAATGCAACCGCTTGCAGGCATTGCCCACTGATGTTGCCATGATGACAACCAACCTGCCATCAGGCTATCACCGCGAGTTGCAGCTGTTGAAGGAATTGCTGTTCCCTGCTTTTGCCGAATTGAAGCACTGCCTGCACATGGCCAACTTTATGCTGCAGCATATCGAGGTAAAGACTGATATTCTAAATGACCCGAAATACGCATACCTGTTTAGCGTGGAAGTGGTTAATAACATGGTGCTCAACGGCACGCCGTTCCGCGATGCTTATAAACAGGTAGGCATGGCCATTGAGGAAGGTAATTTTAATCCGGAGAAAACCGTGAACCATACACACGAGGGTAGCATAGGTAACTTAAATAACGCGGAAATTGCTGCGGCCTTTGAAAAGGTATTGCAGCAGTTTGATTTCGGCAAGGTTGAACAGGCGATATCTGCCTTAGTAAAATAAAGATGCACTGGTTCATCCTCATCATTGCCGGGCTTTGCGAAGTTGGCTTTACCACTTGTTTAGGTAAGGCCAAAGAGGCATCGGGCGCGCTATACTGGTGGTGGATTGGCGGCTTTTTATTCTTTCTGACAGCAAGCATGCTGCTGCTTTATAAAGCTACTCAAACTTTACCGCTGGGCACCGCTTACGCTGTGTGGACGGGCATCGGTGCCGTTGGTACGGTAATCATCGGCATTATTTTCTTTAAAGAGCCAGCCAGCTTTTGGCGCTTGTTTTTCATCGCCACTTTGATAAGCTCCATCGTAGGGCTTAAATTTGTATCGGCACACTAACACTTATGAACGGACAAAACAGAAGCGATATTTACCCCGGCCTGGAGGTAGACATCATCCTTAAAAAAGACCAGCGTAGCGGCAAACGTACCCGCGGCATAGTCAAGAATCTGCTCACCAGCGCCGCCTACCATTCGCGCGGTATAAAAGTGCGCCTGGAAGACGGGCAGATAGGCAGGGTAGTGGAGATCATTGGTGATGATTTTTAGTTAATGGATCACAGATAATAGTCAATGGTCCATAGTCTATAGACCATGGTCGTTGCGCAATTAACACACCCCTTACCCCTCTCAAGAGGGGATTTCACTACTCACTACAGACTACTCACTACTCACTACAGACTACTCACTACTCACTACTAACCACTAACCATTCTCCATTCACCTTTCACCATTCTCCGCTCACTACTCACTACTCACCATTCACCATTCACCTTTAACCTTTCACCTTTCACCATTCTCCGCCCACCATCCGCTTGTTAAATCAATTTAACACTTTATACCTATGCGGTTAAAATATGTTAAGCCCGTTGGTAGTAGCTTAAAATTGGAGATATTTACGGCATCGGAACACTTTTACAAAACAACACCATGCCTTATAACCAAATCAACAACCTGCTGGGTTGGCTGTGTTTTACTATTGCAGCTGTTACTTACACCCTTACGCTCGAGCCTTCTGTAAGCTTTTGGGATTGCGGCGAGTTCATATCCTGCGCTTACAAGTTGCAGGTATCGCACCAGCCGGGTTACCCGCTCTTCGCCATGATAGGGAAAGTGTTCTCACTGCTGTCCTTCGGCGATAATACCAAGGTAGCCTATTTCACCAATCTGTGCTCTGCATTGGCAAGCGCCGCAACGGTAATGTTCCTGTTCTGGACAATCACCGCCATTGCAAAGAAGATATTTATAAACGATGGGAGCGAGGCCAGGGGCAATAACCTCATAGTGATAATGGGCGCCGGCTTAACCGGGGCATTGGCCTTCACTTTTTCTGATACCTTTTGGTTTTCGGCAGTGGAGACTATCGTATTTGCACTTTCTGCGTTGTGTATAGCAGTAGTGTTTTGGGCCATGATGAAATGGGACGCCCGCGCAGGGCAGCCCGGCGCCGACAGGTGGCTGGTTCTGATTGCTTACGTAATGGGCCTTTCAATAGGTATTCACCTGCTCAACCTGTTAACCATTCCGGCACTCACGCTGGTATTTTACTTCCGTAAAGGTGAAAAGATCACTTTAAAAAATACACTGTTGGTATTATTACTGGGTATAGCACTGCTTGCCTTTGTGCAATGGGGCATTATACAATACACGGTAAGGTTTGCGGGCTGGTTCGATTTGTATTTTGTAAATAGCCTCGGTTTCGGCTTCGGTACCGGTGCTATGATCTTCTTTGCATTACTTATTGGCGGTATTGTATGGGGAGTAATCTATAGCATACGGCGGCGTAAGTACTACGTGCACCTGGCGCTGATGTGTCTTTCCTTTCTGTATCTTGGCTACAGTTGTTTTGTGTATGTACCAATACGCGCCACTGCCAACACAACGCTTAACAACACTCACCCCGACAATGCTTTCACCCTGGCCAGCTATCTTAATCGCGACCAATACCCACCCAGCCCTCTTCTGTACGGTCCGTATTTTGACGCGCAGCCGGTTGACCAAAAGGAAGGCGCTGCCAGCTACCGCAAGGGCGAAACTAAATATGAACTGACGGGCCATAAGCAAACGCTTATTTATGACCATAACACCATTTTACCGCGCATATTCAGCGACGACGGACAGAACCCGCAATTCTATAAAGACTGGATGCAGATGCCTCCGGGGCATGTTCCAAATTTTGTCGACAATGTAGGATTCATGTTCAGCTGGCAGTTATATCAAATGTATTTCCGCTACTTTTTGTGGAATTTTGCCGGCCGGTATAATGATGTTGATGGCCAGAACAGCACTGTTAACCCGGATGGAAACTGGACAACAGGCTTATTAGATGGTGCAAAGCCGCTGCCCCCTTCTGTTACGGAAAGTCCTGCCTACGCGCCCTTATATGGTTTGCCGTTGGTGATCGGGTTGTTAGGGATGTATTTCCATTTCAAAAAGCGCCGGCGCGACGCAGTGGTGATAGCGGTATTATGGTTTTTTATGGGTATAGCTATTGTGCTGTACATAAACCAACCGGGTATACAACCACGCGAGCGCGATTACTCTTACGTTGGCTCATTCTACGCCTTTGCTATCTGGGTGGGTTTAGGCGTGGCAGCCATTGCCGATTTATTACGCAAGCGCCTTTCGGCAAAGCAGTCTGCCGTGTTTGCTTCCGTTATCTGTTTGCTTTGCGCTCCGCTGTTAATGTCGGTAAAAGAGTGGCGGGGGCACAACCGCTCAACCAAACTGGTGGCGCATGATGTTGCTTACAATTATCTCATCTCTTGCCCGCCAAACGCTATTTTATTTACTTATGCCGATAATGATACTTACCCGCTATGGTATTTGCAGGAGGTAGAAAACGTACGGCCCGATGTGCGTTTGGTAAACCTAAGCCTGTTTAGCAGCGATTGGCTTATACGGCAAATGCAGCGGCCTATCAATAAGTCGGCACCGCTGCCTATTACCATGCCTTTTGATAAATATAAAACCGGTGTGCGCGATGTGATTTATTTTCACGATCAGCATATTGAGGGCTACACGGATCTGGGCGAGGTTTTCGACTTTATTACCTCTGATAGCCAGGATACCATGGTGCAATACCAAAGCGGAAAAATGTCTAACTATCTGCCAACCAAAGCATTTAAGCTTGGGGTTGATGCATCCGCGGTAGCAAAGTATAATGTGATATCGCCCAGTCAGCAATCAAAACTGGCTGATACACTTAAGTGGCAATACAATTCTGACTACATAGTAAAGAATGACCTGGCCATGCTCGATATTATTGCCCACAACAATTGGAAACGCCCGGTATGCCTTACCGTTACGGCAGGCCTCAGTAATATAGTGGGTTTAGATAAGTATATGTACCGCGAAGGTTTTGCCTACAGGTTGCTGCCTTTAAAGCCGGATACGGCTATCATGGGCGACAGGGTAAATTCAGAGGTGATGTATAATAACGTGATGAACAAGTTTCGCTTCGGCAACTTTAAGCACGCGTCGTACCTCGATGAGCAATCCGTTCAGCTCTTTTATTCTGTATTTACCACCACCTTTCACGATCTTGCTGCCCAGCTTGCCGCAGAAGGCCAAAACAAAAAGGCCTTAAACGTGCTGCGTAAGTACGACGAGGTGATGCCAAACATCAACCCTTTTATTGATGTTGCTGCACGTAAAGCATATATGGCCGAAATAGCTTATCAACTTGGCGATGTTGCCTTGGGTAATAAGCTTGCTGCTTACTTCTACAATTACATTGATAAAGAAGCAGCTTATAACTATAATGCATTTAAGGATGATCTTCGCCGTTGCGATATACGGACGGTAAGGTTTGGTTTAAAAACCCTGAGTGAACTTGCCGGGTATGCAGCAACGGCCAAACAGCAGCAACTTGCCAAAGAAATGGGATCTGCGGCCGAAAAATATAAAAAGCTGTTTAACCAGGTTATTAATTTTGAAGAGCTGCAATAAGCGCCAAAACAAAAGCTCAGGTTGTTTACCTGAGCTTTTGCATTTTAACAGACACATTGATAGTAAGGCATTATAGAAAGCCTTTCTTTCAAAAAGCGATTACTTTTTCTTTTTGAAAGTTTTAGCAGTGTCTTTCTTTACGGTGTCTGTTTTGGTTGTATCTTTCTTGGTTGAATCTTTAGGAGTAGTTTGTGCAAAGGCTCCTAATGTAAAAGCTGATAACATCAGCACGCTCATTAACTTTTTCATAGTGTTTAAATGTTTGTTTTGTTTAACTTGTGATAAATAAATTCTAGTATAAATTCTTGTTATACCATTCAACTTCTTTACTTATCAATTTTTAGCAGTTGAATTATATTTAGTTTTTCAATTTCTTTTAAACTCAGATGGTCTTGGCAAAATCTTGATCAAAGCCCATGTAGCTCCTGCAAGGATACCCAAGGCTTTAGCGCCGAATCTTACAAAAGGTTTCACATCATGCCATACGCTATATTTAGGTGCGGCTGGTGAATCTGTTATATGATGTTGTTGCGTGGTTGCCATATCAAATGTGTTTCTGATAGGAGTATTTACAGATACTATGCCAAAAAGCCCGGCAACACGTGCCAGGCTTTTGATGACGAATAAAAATTATATCTGTAAGGGCGCTAAATTTCTATGCTGTCGCCGGGCTTTTGTAACTCATGAAAGGTTATTCCACGCTCGGCAAAATACGCTTTGTAATTTGCCTGCCGTGCTTTGATAAAGCCCTCTTGCGCATAGCCATCATGCAGCGGGAAAAGTTGCTTCGGAGCCATTGCCTCGGTAAAAGCAGCGATGCTTACTTCGCCTGCAAAAGGCGCCATAGTAACCATCAGCATAAGCTCAATGCCTTTGAAATCAGCTAATTCAGAGCTGTTTAGTGTATCAACCGGGTGCAGTATATTGCCATTTATTACGTAGGCACTCATAACCGGCGTAGGTGCGTTAAGCAATTTAGCATGCGTAACCGGAATTGCCTGTATATCAAATGGTCCAAGCTTTAAATCACCGCTTTCAAACAAGTGGTAAGGTATGTTTTCCTTATCCAGTTCGGCGCCTGTCTGGCGGTTGGTATACAATTCGGCACCGCTCATTTCCAGTACTTTACGCAGTGTTGGCAGATGGAAATGATCGCCGTGAATATGCGTGATAATGATGCTGTTTACCTGCTTAAAAACAGCCGGGTCAACCCTGTCGCCTGCAAAAGTGTAAATACCGGGATCAAAAAGTAGTTGATAGCCCTCCAGTTCAAATAAAACGCATGAATGAATGAATTTACTGATTTTCATAAGTAGCTTTTTTAATTAAAACCTCAACGGATAATAGCAGTTTAAATTTCTCTATTTAATTTTTGATTTAATAGTTCAACGTACTGTTCTTAAATATTTGTGTTGCACTTCTCCACAGTATGGGTGTTTTGTCAACAATAGAAAACCAATCCGGTTATGGTATCGTATAATAAATAACTTTCACCACTATTACCACGATATGGATAATTTTCTGATACCTGCTTGCATCGCCGTTGCCATCACTATAGGAATACTGTTTTTTGATATACGCCAAAAGAAGCGTCTTAAAAAAGTTTTAAGACAAAGCAGTAGTACCGAACCCTTGCTGATGCAGCAATCGGCCGGGAAAAAGTTGAACGCCTTACAGCAGGCCATAACGCAACTTGCTGAATCGGGGGATTTAACAATCCATGAAAAATTAAACGTTCGGTTACAGGAAACGGTAAATGCCTATCGCAGCGGAAAGTTAGGCTTACCTGAATATACCAACCGCCTGGAAGGCATGCTTACCCACGTACAAAAAAGGCGTATGGTACGCTAACCTTTTTATTTGCCTTGCGTAAAAGCTAGTAACTTTTTTATTTTAACTACCTCATTCAAGCTCGCACATGCGGGCTTTTTTTATGAACAGGCTGGTTTTCACGGATGCTAAATTTATACTATACTGTATATATTGCATGCACGCTTATGAGCCGGAGCTACAGGAAATGAAACCGGTATGGAGAAACGTAATGCGAGTTAATGAGGAGATAAAACTTGATTAAGGGAAAACTTGGGCAAAAGGCGGCCTGCCCCGGAATTTTTTTTGTTACCGCCTTAGGCAAACGTAGCTACGCCTGCCAGTATCTTTATAAATTTTATAAGGTCAAATGACACCTTGCAGCAGGTGCCCTAATTGGTAGTTGATGCAAATATATGCTAAATAGCACTAAGAATAAATAGCACTTTTAAAATGATTTTTCCATTACAAACCTCCTTGGGCTTGTAACGGAAAAAGTAAAGCCTCAAAACGCTTTAGCAGTGTCGTTCTGACTGTCTGTAATGCCGTGTTTGCGCTTGTAAATAGTAATGCCTGCTGTTAACACAGCAATGCAAATTAAAAGTGTAGCCGCTATTATCACATGGGTAACAGGTAAAGCGGTTGATAGTGTAGAGCCAGTTAGAAACAAACCCATGTCTGGAATAAGCAACCCTAACAGCGGGAAGCTTAAGAAGATTCTGAATTTTAGTATATCTTCCATAATCATAAGTATTTGTTATTATATTACAAATGTATGTACTTATTTTTTGAAATTTATACAATAGTTAAGTCTTTTTGTTTGAAAAAGTGATTTTACCCCAAACGTGGTAGTGTCATACCCCTACAACATTAGGTTGTATGAACTTAAAAATAGGTTAAAAAACCCAATATTTCGCGCAAATAAAAAAATGCTAACATTTGTAAATAAAGTTTATGACAGAAGCAAATAATCCTAAATCTCCGTTTGAAAATAGTTTTCTTTTCAGGTTTGATGCCCGTTACCGCGTCTGCTTCTCTTTGGTGGTCGGCATTATCTCTTACTTTTTGTTTGGGCATCAATCCCTGCCAGCTACAGCCTTAACCGTTTGGATATGTTTTGCAGCAACGCTCATCATCCTCAACTGGATCATTATGTTTTGGGCACACCCCCGGCATATAAAAGCCATTGCCGGGCTTGAAGACTCCGGCCGAACGGTGATTTTTATCATTGCAATTGCTGCGTCGCTTATAAGCCTTGTGGCTATATACTTGTTATTAAAATCAACACAAAACAAAGCTGATGAAGAAATTAGCGCCAGTGTGTTTTTGGCCATGACAGCCGTTATTACCTCCTGGTTGCTGGTGCATACCATTTTTACTTTGCGGTACGCGCACATGTACTACGGCAACGCTGCAAAAAACGAGAAGATGATCTCGTCCAAGAGAGGTTTGGAGTTCCCAGGGCAGGCCGCGCCTGATTATATAGATTTTGCTTATTTCGCCTTTGTTATCGGCATGACCTTCCAGGTGTCTGATGTAGAGATATCTTCCAGGCAAATTCGCCGGCTGGCGTTGCTGCACAGCCTTATTTCCTTTGCATTTAATACGGCAATAGTAGCGCTGAGTATCAACATCATTTCCAGCCTGGTATCAAAATAAAAAACACCTGCCCATTTTGCGGACAAGTGTTTTTTTGAGTTATTAAAACTACAAGCGATTAAAGCGCGCCAAGTGTTGTTTTAAGGTTTTTAACCGCTTCTGAAGTTGAGCTTGCACTGGCAAATATACTTTGCGAAGTAGCGCTTGAACCGTAGAAGTTAGCATTGGCCGATTTATCTATAGCCAGGTTTGAACCGTTGATGCTGATACCGGCAAATAAACCTTTACTGCGCGAGTAAGAATATATCTCGGCGTCAAGTTCGTGGTCTGTTGCGGCAGAAGAGCTGCGGCCTACTGGTCCGGCTGCGGCAGAGATATCGCCCCCGATTGTAAAGTCGCCGTTTTTAACCTTGGTAAGTACGCCTTTATTTTTAAATACAAGCACCAGGTCTACAGACTGTACACCAATCTGGAAACCGATACTACCGCCGGTTATGCTAACAAATACCGGGTCGCTCCATTTACCGCTTGGCAGTTTTACCATGGCAACGCCTTTGCCGCGTTTGCCGCCAATACCAAAACCTGCATTAATCATGTGAGGGACCACCACAATGCCCTGGTACTCGGCCAGCAGCTCATGCGGTATGCTTTCTTTCATGTTACTGAAAGCGGTTAACACCTCTGCAGATTTATTGATACGTTCAGTTTCCTTACCTGCATCTGTAGCCGAAGTAAGTATCAGGAACGCGCTTAGTAATAGCGGCAGTCCCCATATTTTTAGCGTTTTCATAGTTATTTGTGTTTGTTAATTAATATTTCCTATTGCCTTTACAACCATCATGAATAGGCCTTGTTTGCTGTTTCAGATGTTTTGCGAAATTGTTAACGCAAATACCCGCAGCTATCGTGTGCTTAAACACTTTTATGTTATTTCATATCTTTGCGGCAATGAGTAAACCAACGCAGGAGCAGATATTTTCTATTCATGATACCCCCCGGTTTGAAGAACTCACGCTGGAGGTTTTTCGTTACCAGGCCGAGTTTTGCACTGTTTACAAAACGTTTATTGAACATTTGGGTGTAAGCGCGGCGAATGTAAAGAACATCGCCGACATTCCATTTCTGCCTATCAGCTTTTTTAAATCGCAGGCGGTAGTAACCTCTCATGACGACGTTGACGTTACCTTTACCAGTTCGGGCACCACGGGCATGGTAACCAGCAGGCACCACGTTACAGATGTGAGTTGGTATGTGCAAAGTTTCAGAAAAGCATTCGAGCTGTTTTACGGCGATATAAAGCAATATACAGTACTGGCGCTATTGCCATCCTATCTTGAAAGGGAAGGATCATCGCTGATATACATGGCCGATGATCTCATCAAGCAATCCGGTAATGCCAACAGCGGGTTTTATTTGTATAACCACGCCGACCTATATCATCAATTGAAACAGTTGCAGCAACAGGGTAAACCTACCGTGTTGATAGGCGTAACGTTTGCCTTACTCAATTTTATAGAGCTTTACCAGCTTGACTTTCCGGAATTGATTGTAATGGAAACCGGCGGTATGAAAGGCAGACGCAAGGAAATGATACGTGAAGAGCTGCACCAGCAGTTAACGGAAGGATTTGGTGTGCCTGCTATTCACTCAGAATATGGCATGACAGAGCTGCTTTCGCAGGCTTACTCCAAAGGCGAAGGCATATTTGCCTGCCCGCCCTGGATGCGCATACTCGCCCGCGATACCAATGATCCGCTGACGCTGATAGGAGAGGGCCGCACCGGTGGTATTAACGTTATTGACCTTGCTAACATCAATTCATGTTCATTTATAGCTACGCAGGATCTTGGGCGTGTTAATAGTGATGGCACCTTTGAAGTTTTAGGCCGCTTTGATAATTCAGACATACGAGGATGTAATTTGCTGATAGCTTAAAACATAAGTTTAGCGTATCAGTATTTTACTATTTTTGCGTTAATCAAGAAAAAAATTTATGATCGATAAGTTTCTGGCCGATCAGCAGGATCCTGCTACCGTTGAAAAGATTCATACCCGCCTCCTCGACCTTTTAACCACAGGTGAGGAGATACTTTATATTGCCGTACAAAAAAAACCGATAGTGAATTTGTTGCCCGATTGCGTGGCCTTAACAAATAAGCGCGTGCTGTTTTTTACGCCTGCCAATCTCGGCCTTTCCATAAAGTTTATTGACTTTGTTTGGAAGGATATTGTTGAAGTGTACATGAAAGAAGAGATCATCGGCGGCGTATTCACTATCAGAACCGTAAACGGTGCTGAGATGGGTGTAGACTACCTGCCAAAGGTTCAGGCCCGCAAGCTGTACCAGTACGCTCAGGAGCGTAAAGAGGCAGAGCGCGAAGCACGCCGTTTAAGAGAGCTTGAAGAAAAACGTGCCGAATCCGGCTCATTTAATATTGATACGCCTGTGCCGGCACCCGTGCCAGTTCCGCAACCTGTATTGCAAGCGCCCGTGCAAAGCCAGCCACAGCCCGAGCCGGTATTTCAGGAGCCACTAAGGCAGGAAGTGCCGGAAAAACCGGATGAGCTTACCGAAAAGCTTACCAAGCTAAAGAAGCTTTTTGACGCAGGCCTTATCTCGCAGGATGAGTACAATCAAAAGAAACAACAGTTGCTCGAAGAACTTTAAGCAACTAAATCAGCTCAGCAGCCGGTCGTCAAAACGGAATGGCTGGCTGTTGAGTATTTTTACCTTTCTTATGTCCGGATGCGCCGGGTTCACCAGGTAATTCATTTCTGCAGGTACAATTACCGAAGGTACACCCATTACAAGATTAATCCCTTTACTCAAAAAAGCGTCGCCAACGGCACGCGTAGCCGGCGATGCAGCTATATCCTGCCAGTTTAAGGGGAGTTTTTTTGTGTCGGTTATGATAAACCGGTCATCAGGTAGCTCTATCTCTGTAATATAATAGTTAGAGGGTATCAGCAGCGGCGGTAAATGCACCAGCACTTCCAATACGGCAAGTGCGCGTGTAGATGCCATATATATCATCGCCTTACCTTCACTGTTCCAACGCCCGCCATATAACCGTGCGCCGGTGCCGCTAAGGTCGGTAGCATATTCTTTTTTAGCTATACGGTAGGCAATCATTAAGCAAATATACCGTGCTCTATACGGCCCAGCTCTTTAAAAACAAGATCAAAACCGGCTGAGGTATCAAGGAGTGAAACAGGCGCTTCGCCGTTAAATACATAAGCCGGAGTTTTTATCCAGGTTTTAAATTTATCGGCGGAGCCAAATACTTCCTCACCACGCTTATAAAGCCGGGCAAGCTCTACGGCCTTTTCAGCATATTCTTTTTTTATGATGGTGTCGTCATCATAACGCTGCAGCGTGCGCTCTGAGATATGAAGGATTTCAGCGATATCCTGAATGCCTAATGATAGCCTTTTAGCTAATGACAGCAGCATTTTTTTAGGAAAACCCTGCCTTGCAATGTTGATGATATCAAAATCACTGGCGGGTTTGGTGCCGCCCAATATAGAATATATTGAAGCAGGAGCAGCTGTTACATAAACAGCCATTGGCTCCTGCAATTCATTCTGATGTTTTTCTTTTACTCGCGACATTTATACAAATTTAATTACATTTTGTCGCTTTTCAAATTTTATTCCACTTTTATCAGGTAATAATTTCTTTTACCTTTTTGGGCTACAAGGTATTTACCGGCAATCAGATGCTCAGTAGAGAAAATGTCGTCCGGGGTTGCAACTTTAGCTTTGTTGATAGCTACGCCTCCGCCCTGAATCATCTTTTTCGCTTCGCCTTTTGAGCTGAATACCGCAGTTTTAGCGCCTAAAAGATCGGTAGCTGAAATGCCTTGCTCTAAGTCGGTAATGCTGATGGCATAGTTAGGCACGCCCTCAAATATTCCTTCTATTTCAGCGTTGGTCAGTTCGTTTAAGAAAGCTATGCCCTCGTTACCAAACAAAAATTCTGATGACTTGATGGCTTTTTCATACGCTGCTTCGCCGTGCACACGTATGGTGATGTCTTTGGCAAGGGCTTTTTGCAACGGGCGTAAATGCGGTGCCGCATCATGTTCCGTTTCAATGGCTTCTATACTTTCGCGATCCAGTAAGGTGAATATGCGGATGTAGCTTTTTGCGTCAGCATCGCTGGTATTTAGCCAAAACTGGTAAAACTGGTAAGGCGAAGTACGCTGCGAATCTAGCCACACGGCGCCGCTTTCCGTTTTGCCGAACTTGGTACCGTCAGCCTTTTTGATAAGTTGCGTAGTAAGGGCATAAGCTTCGCCGGCGTCTTTACGGCGTATAAGCTCGGTGCCGGTAACAATGTTGCCCCACTGATCGCTGCCGCCCATCTGCAACACGCAATTGTGGTTTTTCCAGAGGTAGTAAAAGTCATAACCCTGTACCAGCTGGTAAGTAAATTCAGTGAATGACATGCCCGTGTCGCCTTCGAGGCGCTTTTTCACGGAGTCCTTAGCCATCATATAATTAACCGTGATGTGCTTGCCTACATCACGAATGAAATCAAGAAAGGTAAAGCTTTTAAACCAATCGTAATTGTTCACCATCTCGGCACTGTTAGCGCCGCTATTAAAGTCAAGAAATTGCGCCAGTTGGTTTTTTACGCATTCCAGGTTATGTCTTAATACTTCTTCCGACAAGAGGTTACGCTCTTGTGATTTGCCCGACGGGTCGCCAACCATACCCGTTGCACCGCCAACCAAAGCGTAAGGTTTGTGGCCCGCGCGTTGAAAATGTATCAGGGTCATTATTTGGGTAAGGTGGCCTACGTGCAGCGAGTCGGCTGTTGGGTCAAAACCAATATAGCCCGAAGCCATGCCCTTATTCAGTTCGTCTTCTGTGCCGGGCATAATATCATGCAGCATGCCGCGCCAGCGTAATTCTTCAACAAAATTCATTTATGCTTAAATCTCAAAGGCAGCAAAGATAACCAACCCTCGCAAAAATCGGCTATAATTAATACTGTAATGCATTAATACCTCAAAGGTTATAGCAGCGGCACAATAGATTAATAATATCATAAAATGGCCATATCTGCATTATTCCGGCCAATTTTTTGTAGATTGTGGAGATTTGAATAAGCCGCGCAGCGACCTATGAATTTTCTATCGCACTATTATTTTGAACGTGACAATGCAAACTGCTACTTTGTATTAGGCACCGTTTTGCCTGATTTGCTCAAAAATGCAGACAAGTCCATCGTTTTGCATCCCGAAAAATTAACGCATACAGATGCGCGTGTAAACCAGTTGATTAATGGCTGGAAAAAGCACCTGCTGGTAGATAAATATTTCCACTCTTCGAAATTTTTTTTGTTTCACTCACATGCGCTAAAGCTTGCACTTTCGCCGGTAATATCAGGCTCGCCGGTTAAGCCCTTCTTCCTGGGCCATATAGCTATTGAGCTGATACTTGATAATCTGCTGTTGACCGGTAAACTGGTTGATGCAGATAATTTTTATAGCCATTTGCAAAGTTGTGATGATAGCGTGATTGATGAATTTTTACGATTCAGCGGCATGACTAACACCAACGTATTTTTCAAATTCTTTGAGCACTTTAAAAAAGAGCGGTTCCTGCATTCTTATGAAAGGGCCGGGCAAATATCTTTTGCTTTAAAAAGAGTGTGCATGCGCGTTTGGCAAAACCCTTTCACTCCTGCCCAGGAGCAAGCGGTAAACGATGTTATATTAAGCTACCGCGAAGGCATTAAAGGTGATTTTATTTCAGTTTTTGACGATGTAGCCATGCAGCTTGCAGGCGAGGGCAGATAGGCACGGCTATAAACTATGTAAAAACTATCTAAAAATCAATATTTAACAGTAAATAAATTTTATCTACCGAAAATATATATCTACCTTTGCAGTCCCAATTTAATGATTGGGAAAAGGAGAAAATTTATTTAATGGCAAAAAAACAAGAAGCAGAAAAAGAACTAAAAGCGAAACAGGCAGATCTGGATTCAGAGAACCTCAAAGCGCAGAAAGAGACTATCGAATCAGAGGCTGATTCGTTCTCTATCGACGACATCAAGTTGCAGCTATCAACCCCGTCAGACGATTTTGATTGGGATGCTGACGACAAAAAATTCGGCAACTACAGCGACGCGGACCGTGAGAAATTTGAACAATTGTATGACGGTACCTTCAGCTCTATCAACAAGGGCGAAATTATTACCGGTACGGTAGTAAGCATCAACAACAAAGATGTGGTGTTAAACGTAGGCTTTAAGTCTGACGGATTGGTGTCGGCTTCTGAATTCCGTGATACGCCAGACCTTAAGGTTGGCGATAAAGTGGAAGTTTTTGTTGAGTCGCAGGAAGATACTAACGGTCAGTTAGTGCTTTCACGCAAACGTGCAAAAACCCAGCAGTCATGGGAGCGCATTAATGCTGCTTTAGATAATGACGAGATCATCACCGGCTTTGTTAAGAGCCGTACAAAAGGTGGCTTGATCGTTGATATAATGGGCGTTGAAGCCTTCTTACCAGGTTCACAAATCGATATCAAACCTATACGTGATTACGATGTGTACGTTGGTAAAACAATGGAATTCAAAGTTGTGAAAATCAACCACGAGTTTAAAAACGTGGTGGTATCTCACAAAGTACTTATTGAGGACGATCTGGAAAATCAAAAAACTGAGATCGTTGCACGCCTTGAAAAAGGTCAGGTACTGGAAGGTACAGTTAAAAATATCACTGACTTCGGTGTGTTCATCGACCTTGGTGGTGTTGACGGCTTACTGCACATTACCGATATCTCTTGGGGCCGTATCGAGCATCCGCGAGAAGTACTTGCACTTGACCAAAAAATCAACGTGGTTGTGCTTGACTTTGATGACGAGAAAAAACGTATTGCTCTCGGCTTAAAACAACTTACCCCGCATCCTTGGCAAAATCTTGATGAAGCCATCCAGGTTGGCTCACGCGTTAAAGGTAAAATTGTTACCGTTGCTGATTACGGTGCATTCCTTGAAATCACCCCGGGTGTTGAAGGTTTGATCCACGTATCAGAAATGTCATGGTCACAAAACCTGCGTAACCCTCAGGAATTCCTTAAGGTAGGTGACGAAGTTGAAGCTCAGGTATTGACACTTGACCGCGATGAGCGCAAAATGTCATTGGGTATCAAACAACTTACGCCCGATCCATGGCAAAATGCCGGCGAGAAATACGCTGTAGGTACTCAGCACGAAGCTACTGTTAAAAACATGACCAACTTTGGTGTGTTTGTTGAACTGGAAGACGGTATTGATGGCTTGATCCACATTTCTGACCTTTCTTGGTCTAAAAAGATCAACCACCCTAACGAGTTTACCAAAGTAGGCGAAAAGCTTAACGTAGTTGTTCTGGAGCTTGATATTGAAAACCGCAAGCTTAGCTTAGGCCACAAACAACTGGAAGAAAACCCTTGGGATACTTTCGAAACTATCTTCACGCTGGATTCTATCCATGAAGGTACTGTGTTAAAGGTTACTGACAAAGGTGCTATCGTAGCTTTACCTTACGGTGTTGAAGGCTTTGCGCCAACCAAACACCTGGTTAAAGAAGACGGTACAAGCATCAAGGCTGACGAAACTGCAGACTTCAAGATCATTGAGTTTAACAAAGAGAACAAACGTATAGTTATCTCTCACTCACGCATCTGGGAAGAGCAACGTGCCGAAGCTCGTGTTCAGGACTTTGAAAACCGCAAGAAAGAAGCAAAAGCAGCCAGCAATGCTGTTAAGAAAGTAAAAGACTCAGTTGAGAAATCAACCCTTGGCGATCTTAGCGTACTTGCTCAGTTGAAAGAGCAGATGGAAGGTGCGGAAAACAAAGCTAAAAAAGCACAGAAATCAGAAGAATAATTATCAATTATCTTTCATAGCAAAGCCCCGTATGCTGAAAAGCAATACGGGGCTTTTTTATTAAGTTTGCCCCACATGCGAAATAATTCTCCCGGCCAAAAATGGCTAAGCAACAAAAACCTGTCTATCGCCATAGTACTGCTGTGTTTTATTTCGATGGCAGTATTGTTTGCAACGCCGTCAGTAATTCTCGTGCTTGTGGTGTTTGGCTTAAGCCTGCTCATTGGGGCGCTTAGTTATATACGCATCGTACGCAATACGGTTACAGAATGGCCAACCTACCAGCAGCCGCAGAAAGTAATGGGTATTATTGTATTGGTATTATTGCTTCCAATGCTGGCTATGATAGCGTATCTTATAATTCCGGTAGTGTCACTGTATTTTAAATAATAAAGCAAACGGCGCAGGAGTAAATCGGCATTTAATCATTTTCATTCAGTTCCATCTCAAAGTATTTTGTACAATTTAGCCATTACCATTGACGATAAGTACACGCAGCATGCCAGCGTAATGCTTAAATCTCTCGAAGCAAATACGTCGCTGCCCATCAATGTACATTGTGTATATGATAAGTTAACCACGCGCAATATCAATGTTATTCAAGCGCAATTTAAACACAGTCACCTCCGGTTGCATTTTATTCCCTTTGATAATACGGTGTTACCCGAATTGCCAATAAAGGTTAACGACCACGTAACTGCGGCCACCTTTTTCCGGATATGGTTGCCGTACTTATTAAAGGATTTAGACAAGGTGGTGTTTATGGATACGGATATAGTGATAAACGGCAATATTGATGAGTTATTTAAGATAGATGTAGAGAGGGTTGCGGGCGCAGGGGTTCCTGAAGCTATGAGTGATGCAAAGAAGTTGTCACTTAACATTCCGCTAAATAAATTTTACTTTAATGCCGGAGTGCTCATCCTCAATCTGAAATATTTTCGGCAGGAGCATCTCACCGAGAAGATAAGCAACTTTATAGTAAGCCACCCCGGATTGTGCGAATTTTGGGATCAGGATGCTTTTAACGCTACCATAAAAGGCGAGCTGAAAGTAATTGACTATGCTTACAACGTGCAAAGTAGTTTTTATGAAGAGCGATTGAAAGATAACGTTTTGGTGCAGCAAGCGCTTAAGCATCCATTAGTAGTACATTATACAGGGGCGGGAGCTTGTAAACCGTGGTATTATCAAAATAGACATCCATTAAAAGAACTCTATTACAAATACTTGAGGCTGACGCCTTTTAAATATTTTTACCCTGCGGATCTAAAACGAAGCTGGCATTTTTTCCGTAAGATCAGGTTCATTTTTTTTTTAAAAAGTAGATGTTGGTTATAGCCGGCAGTAAGCATATATGCCAGATAAGCCGTTAAAAAACATCTGATACAATTTTTTTTATAACTTTGCCCAAATCTATCCAGCGATGCTTGATCTAACACTGCTCAGCGGTCCCAAATTTCAGATAACTATACAGCGTTTGTGCCGACAGTTGATAGAAAATCATAACGATTTCTCGAACACCGTTTTACTGGGCATACAGCCTCGTGGCATCTTTTTGGCTCGCCGCGTTGCCGAAGAGTTACGCCAGATATTACCGGATAAAACCATACTGCAAGGCGATCTGGACATCACCTTTTATCGTGACGATTTTCGCCGCAGGGAATCGCCGCTGGTGCCTAACCAAACCAAAATTGACTTTATTATAGAAGGCAAAAAGGTGGTGATGATGGATGATGTGCTCTGGACAGGCCGTACCATCCGCGCTGCAATGGACGCCATGCAGGCTTTTGGCAGACCGGAAAAGGTGGAGTTGTTAACCCTGGTCGACAGGCGATACTCACGCCACTTACCCGTTGCAGCTGATTACGTAGGCATAGAGGTTGACTCCATCGCATCGCAAAAAGTGGTGGTAAGCTGGAAAGAGACTGACGGTGAAGACAAAATTGTGTTGGTGTCAGAAAGCAAATAGTGACTCACTAATCGTCATTGCGAGGAACGAAGCAATCTATATACTTTATAACTAACGGAACGATAAATCCGGAATAAAAATTCGAAATCTGAAATCAAAATATGGCTGCACTAAGCACAAGGCATCTTTTAGGAATTAAGGACCTCAACCGCGAAGATATTGAGTTGATATTTGAAACGGCTGATACCTTTAAATCGGTACTTAACAGACCTATAAAAAAAGTGCCTTCGCTGCGCGATGTAACTATCGCTAACATATTTTTTGAAAACTCTACGCGTACACGCCTTTCTTTTGAGCTGGCCGAAAAGCGCCTTTCGGCAGATGTAGTCAATTTTGCAGCTTCATCCTCATCAGTAAGTAAAGGCGAAACGCTTATTGATACGGTGAACAACATCCTTGCGATGAAGGTGGATATGGTGGTGATGCGCCATCCGTATGCCGGTGCCGGTGTATTCCTGTCCAAACACGTAAAGGCACAGATTGTAAATGCTGGCGATGGCGCACATGAGCACCCTACGCAGGCTTTGCTTGATGCCTTCTCCATACGCGAAAAGTTTGGCGATCTGGCGGGTAAGAAGGTTGTTATTGTAGGGGATATACTGCACTCACGGGTAGCGCTGTCAAACATATTATGCCTTAAACAATTGGGTGCAGAGGTAATGGTATGCGGCCCAACTACGCTTATCCCTAAGTATATCGGCTCCCTTGGCGTAAAGGTAGAGCACGACTTAATAAAGGCGCTTAACTGGTGCGACGTAGCCAACATGCTGCGCATACAACTGGAGCGGCAGGATATTAAATACTTCCCTTCGCTGCGCGAATATTCTATGCTTTACGGGCTTAATAAGCAAATACTGGACAGCCTGGATAAAGAGATCATGATTATGCACCCGGGGCCTATAAACCGTGGCGTAGAGATTACCAGCGATGTGGCCGACAGCAAGCAATCCGTTATACTTGACCAGGTAGAAAACGGCGTTGCCGTGCGCATGGCGGTACTCTATTTGCTGGCAGGGCAGTCTTAGTACATGTGCAGTTGTGCAGATGCGTAGATGTGCAGATTTACTTACCTTCTTCTAAAGAGGATCCTCAAGCTTTTAAAATGCTGTTAATCGCTAAAATTTAAGGATCTTAGCAGATGTGCAGTTGTGCAGATGCGTAGATGTGCAGATTTATGCGTGGCTTACCTTCTTCAAAAGAGGATTCTTAAGCTTTTAAAATGCTGTTAATCGCTAAAATTTAAGAGTCTTAGTAGTTGTGCAGTTGTGCAGATGTGCAGATTTATGCGTGGCTTATCTTCTTTAAAAGAGGATCCTCAAGCTTTTAAAATGCTGTTAATCGCTAAAATTTAAGAGTCTTAGTAGTTGTGCAGATGCGTAGATGTGCAGATTTATGCGTGGCTTATCTTCTTTAAAAGAGAATCCTCAAGCTTTTAAAATGCTGTTAATCGCTAAAATTTAAGAGTCTTAGTAGTTGTGCAGATGCGTAGATGTGCAGATTTATGCGTGGCTTACCTTCTTCTGAAGAGGATTCTTAAGCTTATAAAGTTCTGCTAAATCGCTTAAATTCAATAATTCTGGTTCAGACTATCCTTGCGGCTGCGTCGCGTCCGCTGGTAAGTGCGGCCTCCACCGTTCCTATGGCTGTGCCTTCATACAAATACTCTCCCGCAAAGTAAATGGTGTTTTGTACCGGCTGGCTAACTAAAGCTTTTGCTTCGGTTCCGCCTACGGTGTCGTAAGCGTATGACCCGCGGGTGTAGGGATGCGCAGTCCAGTTGGCGATATTCCAGGCAATCAACTTATCCTTCAAAATTTCCGGAGCAATTTTAAAAACATGGCTGAGAGAGGTCAGCGCCAGTTTTAAAAGATCTTCTGCAGGCAGGTCTTTCTTGTCGAAAGCTGCTTGTCCGCCCAGCCAGCCTGTAAATAAAGGGCTGCGGTTTGGCGATTGTGTCCACCAGGTAGGTATAACTTCTTCGGTAAATAAAAACTGCATACCGTGCAGCGGCGCGCCTGCCATTTGTGTAATGGCGTCATCCTCCCAAAATGGCGAATCAAACTCCAGCAGCACCTTGATGATTGCCCCAAAGCCCAGCTTGCATAGTGCGTTTTTATAACCCGGTAGCGGCGGGTGGAATGCAATAGTACCTTTCTCGCCATCTTTTGCCTGCAGCACGCCCAAAGGCATTGCTACAATCAATTTCGCTGCATGGTAAATTTCGCCATCGGCGGTAGTAACGGTAACGGCACCTTCCTTCCAGCGTATATCAGTAGCCACGGCGTTCAGCACAATGTTACTGCCTGCTGCCTTTACTTTTTCGCACAGGTACTTAATCATTACGCAATAACCATCAGTAATTCGGTGCTGGGCGCCGTCATCCTCATTGCCCCATTCCTTACCAAGCGCTTTTGCACTGGCCAGTTTAGGGTCAGCGGTATCATAGCCTGCCACGTAGCGCAAGGCCCATTTCCGTAACTGCTCGTTCTCGCTTCCGCCAAAATGCTGTTCAAGAAAATCCTGGATAGACATGTCCTGCTCCAGCGCTTCCAGTTTGCTGATGAGTTTATCCCAATCCGGTATCATCTCGTCATAAGCCTCAAGCCTGCCGCCACGGTAATGCCACATTTCGCCGCTGCCGGTAGTGTAATCCAGGCCGGCTTCTTTAACGAGGCTTAAAGTAACAGGCAGATCGCCGTGGATGAATTCCGCGCCAAGCTCGGCATGCGTAAAAAAAAGCTCGTTGGTAAGTGTGTGTATACGGCCGCCGGTGCGGTTACGCGCTTCCAGTACGGTTACCGTTTTACCTTTGCCGGCAAGTTGATGTGCTGCCATCAGGCCGGTGGCTCCTGCGCCAATAACAATAATGTCGCTGTTATGCATACTTGTGGTAGATAATTGCAAGTTAGTAAAAAACATACCGCCGTGCTATTTAATGTTTTAAAGTTACATGTAAACGTGTATGTGCTTATGTAGAGCAAAGAGCTGCCCGGATGCAAAAATTTAAAATACCAACACCAAATTGCTTGTTAACTATTAACTTTATATTTGAAGATTAATTTCGAAATTGCAGGATGCCTCAGAGAGCAAATCAATTCAGATCAAATACTATAAGGGACGAAAATAAACCGCGCAATGCCGGGGTTAAGGGAGATAAGCGGAAGACGGTAAAAACCTTTAGCGAGAATCTGCCTGTTTTTAATCTTCGCGACGGCCGTATAGCAAAAGTGGCCGGCCTGTTTTTCCTGATACTTTCTATCTTTTTTCTAACTGCGTTTACCTCTTACCTTTTTACCTGGGAGCAGGATCAGAGCTATGTATCAAAAGCCAATGGAGGGTGGGGTAACTTATTCAGTAATACGCAGGAGCTTGCATTAAAGAACATTGACCCCATAGTGGATAACTGGCTGGGTAAACTGGGGGCGCTGCTTTCCAATCAATTCATATTTGAGTGGTTTGGTATCGGCTCCTTCCTGTTTGTGTTCCTGTTTTTTGTAGCAGGTTACCGTTTGCTGTTTAAGGTGCGCCTGTTTGCCCTGGGTAAAACCCTTGCTTATACGTTGTTCAGCATTGTATTCATATCAGTGGCAATGGGCTTTTTCCACTCTTTTATGTCAGACACGCCTCACTTTCTGGAAGGGCAATTCGGTTTCTGGACAAACAGGCTGCTGGAGATACAGATTGGCCGCACCGGCGTTTTGGGAGTATTGGTTTTTGCCGGCCTTACTGTACTGATTATAGCTTATAATATCGATTTTAAAATACCGGAACGCGAGCGAAAAATTACCGCGCCTGACGTTGCGCCTATAATAATGCCCGAACCTGCCGATATTTTGCCCGAAGAGCCATCGACCCCGGTAGAATGGAACCGCGGCGGAAGAACGGTTAAGGAAAGGCTGGCGGAGAACGTTACCAAAGAAGAAGTGGTAAAACAGCCGCCAATGGTACAGGAAACGGTATTTCATGAGCCAATAGTGCTTACACCCGACAAGCCGGAGACCAGAGAGCTGCCTGTTTTAGATGAACCGGAGGAAGAAGATGAGATACCGCTGATGGTGGAGACAGAGCGGCCTACAGCCATGCTCAACATCGAGAAATCTGATGCTGATAAGGCCAGTTCGCTGGTAGAGCAATTTGGTACGTTTGACCCAACGCTCGACCTTGCATCATACCAATACCCAACTTTAGAGCTGCTGGAAAATCATGGCTCGAACAAGATTCATGTAGATTCTGCCGAGCTGGAAGCCAATAAGGATAAAATTGTTGACACGCTCAGCAATTACAACATTGAGATTGAAAAGATAAAGGCTACCATTGGTCCAACGGTAACGCTGTATGAGATTATACCGGCGCCGGGCGTACGTATCTCCAAGATCAAAAACCTGGAGGATGATATAGCGCTGAGCCTTGCAGCATTAGGCATACGTATCATTGCGCCGATGCCTGGTAAAGGTACTATAGGTATTGAGGTTCCGAATCAGAACCCTGAAATGGTGTCCATGCGATCGGTACTGGCTACAGATAAGTTTCAGAACACAACCATGGACTTGCCTATAGCGCTGGGTAAAACCATATCCAACGAGGTTTTCATTGCCGACCTTGCCAAGATGCCTCACTTGCTGGTAGCGGGTGCTACCGGTCAGGGTAAGTCTGTAGGTATAAACGCCATCCTGGTGTCGTTGCTGTATAAGCGCCACCCGGCCGAGCTGAAATTTGTGTTGGTTGACCCTAAAAAGGTGGAGCTTTCCTTGTTCCGCAAAATTGAGCGACACTTTCTGGCTAAGCTGCCGGATGAGGAAGACGCCATTATTACCGATACCAAAAAGGTGATCAATACGCTTAATTCGCTTTGTATCGAGATGGATCAGCGTTATGACCTGTTGAAGGATGCCCAGGTACGTAACCTGAAGGAGTATAACGTTAAATACATTAACCGCAAAATACCTAACCCGGAGAAGCACCGCTACCTGCCATTCATCGTATTGGTGATTGATGAGTTTGCCGACCTGATGATGACCGCCGGCAAGGAGGTAGAAATGCCTATTGCCCGTTTGGCGCAGTTGGCCCGTGCGGTGGGTATTCACCTGGTTATTGCCACACAGCGCCCGTCGGTGAATATTATTACGGGTACCATTAAAGCCAACTTCCCGGCCCGTTTAGCTTTCAGGGTATTGTCAAAGATTGATTCGCGTACCATTCTGGATGCCGGCGGTGCAGACCAGTTGATTGGTAGGGGAGATATGCTGCTGGCAACCGGCAGCGATTTGATACGTTTGCAGTGCGCCTTTGTTGATACGCCTGAGGTAGACGAGATATCTAACTTTATAGGCAACCAGCGAGGCTATCCTACTGCGCACATGCTGCCCGAATACGTGGGCGATGGTGAGGACAGCAGCGGACCAAAGGATTTTGACCCGGACGACAGGGATCCTATGTTTGAGGATGCTGCCCGCTTGATAGTATTACACCAGCAGGGATCAACCTCGTTGATACAGCGCAAGCTTAAACTAGGTTATAACCGTGCAGGGCGTATTATTGACCAACTGGAAGCGGCTGGCATTGTAGGGCCGTTTGAAGGCAGCAAGGCGCGTGATGTGCTTTACCCTGATGAGTATAGCCTGGAACGCCACCTGGAAGCACTTAGCGGTAAAGGCGAACAATCTTAAATAAGAAGAAGCATGCTGTTCCCCGTAATTTTTGCGCTTACCTTTATCTGCGGATTGATGCTGCCCTGGTGGTTTTGTGCCATTGTAGCATTTGCGGCGGCGTTTTTTCTTAAAACACCAAGGGCTTTCCTGTCAGGATTTGCAGGGGTAGGGCTGGCATGGCTGGCTTTTTCATTGTTAAAGAGTATCCCCAACCATAATATACTGGCAGGCCGGGTGGCCCAATTGTTTCACCTGCCCAACTGGTTGCTGCTTTTAGCGGTTACCGTGCTGATTGGTGCATTGGTAGGAGGCTTTGCTGCAATGTCAGGCTCGCTGATGCGGAAAGCTTTGCTGCCGGAAAGAATTGCTAATTAATACGCTGTTATTTTCTTACGGCGCAACCTTCGGAATTTTAAGCCCGCGAATGTTAAAAGCGGTATATAAGTCATCTTCATTCGGCAATGCCCTTGCTATGGTCAAAATAAACTTGCCTGCGTATTGTCATCAATAAATTTTGGCCGGAGCAGGTTAAGTCCTAAATGTTTATTTAACTGATCTGACACATAATCACTCAACCGCGGCGAAAACTGTTCGTCATGCTGGTGCATAAAGAACCATAGGGTTTGTAAGCCCTCGTCAGCCCATTGTTTAATGCGTTCTACCCAGTCATCAACCCTTTTATAATCGGTAGGATGGAGGCCGTTGCCTACAAAGCGTATAAAGGCATGCGGCGTTGAAAGGTGCATGTGCACGCAATCCCTGCGGCCGCTGGCATCTGTAATCACTGCACCAATGTTTAAACTGCGAAAAAGGTTAAACGCCTTTTCGGTATTTTCTGGTATGGCATACCAGTCCTTGTGCCTTAGCTCAACAAACACCGGTACGTCGGTAGGTAAATGCCGCAGGTAAGCCTCAAGGTCTCCAAAGTTCTTCGGCCCAAAGTTGTCGCTCAATTGCAGAAACAGCGGTCCTAAAAGATCGCCGAAGGCTAATATTCCGTTATAAAAACTGGTGGTTACCTCTTCCACATTCTTCAGCCTTTTCATGTGCGATATGGTCTGCGAAAACTTGGGGCAAAACCTGAAGTGCGGGTTCTGCTCCGCCTTGGCTTTCCATTTGGCGATGGTTTCGGGGCCGTAAACCTGGTAAAATGTAGCATTAAGCTCAATGCAATCAAAATGCTTCACGTATTCGTCCAGGTAGTTGGCGTCCTTTGTTTTTGGCGGATAAATCTGTCCAACCCATTCTTTGCGGCCCCATTTGGCGCAGCCTACGTGTACCTGTAATGCTTCAGCTTTTCCGCTTGTTTTTAGCGTCTCTGTAGTGAACGCCGGATCGGGCGGTAGGGTAAAATCAATATCGTCAAGCTGCTCAGGGCTTACTCGGCCAAATTCCATATCTGCACTTTTATAAATAGGAAAGCAAATTAGCATTAACCGGCCATAAAACAAAAAACCCCGCATACACGGGGTTTATGGCTAAGCACTTTAGCTGAAGAGGTTTAGATTAGTATCTTCGTTTTGGAGCTAATCAATTAGGTAGGCCAAATCTAAATATTAAATGTCAAATTAACAAATACCCAGAAGTGGGTAATCGTTAATTTTTTGCAAAATATTTATCGTGGAGTTAAAAATTTAAGCAATGACGGTCTGATATTTAATTTAAGCGTTGTGTTTGCGCTAATATCTGCCAGTTCATCATCGGTATGCAAATTGGTGCCGCCCCATGTAATCTCTACCTGCTTAGCTTTGATGCTTTGATACTGATAGGGTTCTTTCTCATCATCATTTATCAGCCTGCGCACATGTTCTGCATACTCAGCACGCTCTTGCTCAGTAACTACCGATATTTCTATCAACCCATCACCAGGGTCTGCCTCGTCAGCCAAACGAATGTTCGGGCCTATGGAGCAAATGTTCATCGCTGCTGCCAGTATAAACTCTCCCTCAATGTCTTTCCCGTCTGCACGGATATGGCAATGCTGCGCAGGCAGGCTAAGGGTAAGCTCGAGGAAAACTTCAAGCGCCTTTTTTAGTTCCTTCTCCGGTGTATCCAGCGTTGATTTATCTATCTTTTTCATGGCGAGCATTAACTCCGGCAGAATCCCGAAGCTCATTCCTTCCAGAAAAAAGCTGCCGGGCTGTAATCCCTCAACCATCACAACGTCTACAGGCCGCGCGCGCTGGTGTCGCCACGACTGTATGGTGCCGGGCATATCCATACCAATGTGAAAAGTTTTGGCTATGTTATTTGCCGTACCCATTGGTAATATGCCTATCGGTTTTATATCCTTTTCGTTAGCCAGTAATGCCTTTACCAGTTTGCGCACAGTGCCGTCGCCGCCAATAACGGCTATCATATCGGCTTTAGGGTCAAAGTTGTGCCAGTTGTTTTCTTTTATAGAATTATAGGTCCAGTCATAGCCGGCATCTTTTACCAGTGCTACCAGTTTTTCTTCGGAATGATCTTTGTCCCCGGCCTTGGGGTTATGTAATATCTGTACGTGCTGCATAGGCGTGGCTAAGTTTCATGATAAATCAATTAAAACATAGCTTTTGTTTTATGGTTGATTTATTAAAGTAATCGTTAAATGTTATGAGAATATTAATCACAAACGATGATGGGATATACAGCCCGGGTATTGCTGCCCTGGCTAAAATAGCAACTAAGTTTGGAGAGGTTAGGGTAGTAGCGCCCGACGTGGAACAATCATCAATGGGCCATGCCGTAACACATTCGCGGCCGCTGAGTTATAAAAAATCGCCTATAGAATTTCCGGGTATAGAAGCATACCGTGTTAACGGTACGCCGGCAGATTGCGTGGCCCTGGGCACCCACTTGTGGACCAAGACAGACGTGGTGCTCTCCGGTATCAATATGGGGCCTAACCTGGGTAACTCCATGTGGCATTCAGGTACGCTTGCTGCCGCAAAGCAGGCAGTGCTGCTGGGTATAAAAGGTATTGCCTTAAGCACGCCGGTAGGTAAAACGGAGCCTGATTTTAAAGCGCTGGAGCCATTTGTTGAGCGTACGTTATCACTTTTGCTGGAGGATACAAACCTGGCTTTGTATAACGTAAATTTCCCCGAGCAGCCAACTGATTTGACCTGGACACGCCAGTCGGTAAGATTATATGACGGTACCATAGTGCCCGGCACCGACCCGATGGGCCGCAAGCATTACTGGTTTACGGTAACCCCGCTTGACCCTGCCGAACCGGGTACCGACCGCTGGGCGGTGGAGAACAACCTGGTATCCATTACGCCGCTAAGATTGGATTTAACCGATGAGGCAGTGCTTAAAAAAGCACAGGAAAAGCAACCTGTTAGCTTGTAAGCTCATCATAAAATGAGAACAGCGATGGGTTTTAAACTCATCGCTTTTCTGCAAATAATATCGCGTTTAAAGTAGATAGCTTACCATTCCTACAGCTTGCTCTCCAACTTACCATTGCGGTAGGCCTTCATCAGGTCGGCTAAGCCATCGCGTACCAAAACAAAGTTTTTCTCGTCATCGGCGTAGGCCAAAAGCAGTTTTAAAGCGCCGACGGATAGCTGTTTTTCATCTTTTACGTTGCGGTTTTCTAACTGATACTTGGTAAGCGCAGCCATATACAGGTCGGTTACATCCTGGTCTTCGCGGAAGTAGTCCATAATGTCATCATCCAGTACAAAAGTATAAGTAGGGGTACCGTCCATCCATTTGTTCAAAAAACTCATGGCCCGCAGGCGGTTAGGCTCATCCTTAATAGCCGGAACGCTGAGCAGGTAGTTGGCCAGGGGAAGCGCAACCGTATCCGCATCTACGCAGCCTTCTTCCGTTTCAAGGTCGTACTTGTTTAGTGGAGGGAGGGTTTGCGCAAAAGAGGCACCCAGAAACAGGGTGCATATAATAGAAAATATCACCTTTTTCATGACTATCAATGTGTTAAATAATTATTGTAGTTTTATAACGATAAAATCCGGCCTTAATGTACAGCGGCCGGTTACTATCTTTTACGAATATATTTTAAAACAGTATACCAGCAGGTTTGTTTAGCATTTTTAAGTCCTTCGCACCGTTTAACGCCCCCGTTTGCAAGGTGATTCGTGATGTATGACACAGCTCATAAAAACGATTTTGTGTAAATAAATCGCTATATTTCTTGAAAAAAATCGTTTTTTTGGAGTGAAAGTGTTCAAAATACAATAAGTAATTATAATTTTAACAAATTTTTCAAATAACCAATTAGTAACATGATAATCATTGCCGATGGTGGCTCAACCAAAACCAACTGGTGCCTGGTAAATAACGAGGGCAAAAAGGTGTATTTTAATACCGAAGGTTATAACCCTTATTTTGTGAGTAAAGAGTATGTGGTGCAGTCATTGCGTAACAATTTACCTACCGATCTTGATATAGATAACATCACTGAAGTGAACTACTACGGTGCCGGTTGCTCTACAGAAGAGAAGCGTAACCAGATCAAAGAATCAATGGAGGTGGTATTTACTTCGGCAAAGGTTAACATCGGGCATGACCTGCTTGCAGCTGCGCGTGCACTGCTGGGCCATACCGAAGGTTTTGCAGCCATTTTGGGTACCGGCATGAATACTTGTACTTATGATGGTAAAGACATTCTGCAGAATATCGACTCAGGTGCATACATCCTGGGCGACGAAGGCAGCGGCTGCCATATCGGTAAAAAGTTACTGGTTGATTATTTGCGTGGTTATATGCCCGAGGCGGTACGTAAAAGCTTTTGGGAAACCTTTAAGCTTACACCTGATGATGTGAACGAGCAGGTATATACAAAACCTCTTGCCAACCGTTTCTGCGCAAGCTTCAGCAAGTTTGTGTATGATACTAACGTGCATTTAGAATACACCCGCGGCCTGGTTTACTCATCATTCCAGGATTTCTTCAAGAACGTGGTTACTCATTATCCTGATTACCAGAAATACACTTTCAACTGTATCGGTTCTGTTGGTTACAATTTCCGCAATGTGCTGGAAGAGGTAGTAGCTGAGCACGGCATGACGGTAGGTAAGATCATCCGCTCACCTATAGATGACCTGGTGAAATTCCACTTGGAACTTGCACCAAGCCAGGCGTAACACATAGTTAGCTTGAAAAGAAAGTAGATATAAAAAACCCCGGATCATTGATCCGGGGTTTTTGTTTTTGTGAGATTTTATAAGCCTATTGTCAGCGAGTATTCCGGGTTGGAGATTGCTTCGCTGCGCTCGCAATGACGGGCGTTATTTTAAATAGTAAACCCCAATGTGTCATTTCGAAACGTAAGTGAGAAATCTATAGCATAGCCACTTTAGAACAAGAGAAAATCATCTTCATTAGCGGAGAGATTGCTTCGCTGCGCTCGTAATGACGGGAGTTACCTTAAATGGTGAATTCCAATGTGTCATTTCGAAACGTAAGTGAGAAATCTACAGCTTAGCCACTTTTGGAACGAGAGAAAACCATCTTCATTAGCGGAGAGACCGCTTCGCTGCGCTCGCAATGACGGGCGTTATTTTTAAATGGTAAACTCCAATATGTCATTTCGAAACGTAAGTGAGAAATCTACAGCGTAGCCATTTTAGAACAAGAGAAAATCATCTTTATTAGCGGAGAGATTGCTTCGCTGCGCTCGCAATGACGTGAAAATTTTGTTTGAATATTGTAGCTCGCCATGCAGTAAAGAAAAAGTCTCACCATAGACAAAGACTTAGAATTGTTTTATGAAGATTTCTCCTCGTTTCTCGTCGAAATGACAAGCGGGTCAAAAAACTCCAATATGTCATTTCGAAACGTAAGTGAGAAATCTACAGCTTAGCCACTTTGGAACGAGAGAAAACCATCTTCATTAGCGGAGAGATTGCTTCGCTTCGCTCGCTATGACGGGGAAATTTCGTTTGAATATTGTAGCTCACCATGCAGTAAAGAAAAAGTCTCACCATAGACAAGGACTTAGAATTGCTTTATAAAGATTTCTCCTCGTTTCTCGTCGAAATGACAAGCGGGTCAAAAAAACCCCAACGTGTCATTTCGAAACGTAAGTGAGAAATCTACAGCTGCGTAGGCAATGCTGCGCTCGCAATGACGGGCGTTGCTTTAGATAGTAATCTTCGTGATGATTTAATCCTTACTGTGCGGTTTGCGCCGGCGCGGCTTCAAGGCCCAGCTCGTTCTGGAAAATTTTATTGTATTTGCGGCGGTCAAACTTGTAAAGCTTGGCAGCGCGGTATGATACGCCTTTTTGCTTCTCGCTCAGCTCTTTCAGGAAACCGTAGCTCAGCATCTTTTTACGGAAGTTCCGTTTATCCAGCTTTTTATTCAGTATTATCTCGTAAAGTGATTGCAGTTGCGTAAGCGTAAACTTTTCAGGAAGCAGATCAAATGCAATAGGCTGGTAGTTTAAGCGCTTGCGTATTTTGTTAAATGCTGTTTTATAGATCTCGGTATGGTCAAACGCCAGTTTAGGCATTTCATTTACCGGCATCCAGAACGCTTTACGTGCATATTGCGTAACAGGAGTAAGGTCTTTTTGGCCGCCAATGCGTATCAGTGCAAAGTAAGCCACAGTAATTACACGGCCCTGCGGGTGGCGGTTTACCTCGCCAAAGGTGTGTAATTGTTTAATGGGCATGTTGCGCAAGCCCGTAAGTTCGTAAAGAATACGTTTGGCGCCGTCATCAATACCCTCGTTTTGCTCAACAAAGTTACCAGGCAGTGCGAACCAGTCTTTGAAGGGCTCTTCATTACGCTCAATTAATAGTACTTTTAACTCACCCGCCTCAAAGCCAAAGATCACGCAGTCAATAGAAAAAACCGAATCAAATTTAGGTAGTACTGTTTCCAAAGTGTTATAATGGTTATATAAAAAGCTAAAGATATACGTTAATAATAAACAAAAAAATAAAAATAAATTTAATGGTGTAGATTTCACACACTATCTTCGTAGCGTAAATCTGAATACCTCCAATACAATGCAGAAAATTTCAAAGATTGCTGTTTTAACTTCTGGCGGCGATGCACCGGGAATGAACCCATGTATCCGCGCAGTGGTAAGAACGGCATTATATAATGGTTTACAAGTATTTGGCGTAAGGCAGGGCTACCAGGGCCTTATCGATAACAACATGTACGAGATGAACAACCGCTCGGTGAGTAATATACTTAACCTGGGCGGCACTATATTAAAAACAGCGCGCTGCCTTCAGTTTCGTGAAGAAGAAGGCATGGATATAGCCTACAAAAATCTTAAAGCCCGTGGTGTTGATGCACTGGTGGTAATAGGTGGCGACGGTACTTTTACAGGTGCGTTACGTTTCTCCAAAAAATTCCCTGATATAGCTGTTATTGGCGTTCCGGGTACTATTGATAACGATTTGTATGGCTCAACCTATACTTTAGGTTTTGATACGGCTACCAATACCGTTATTGAAGCTATCGATAAAATCCGCGACACTGCCGACGCTCACGACCGTCTTTTCTTTATTGAGGTGATGGGCCGCGACTCGGGCGCTATTGCCCTTCGTGCAGGTATATCATGCGGTGCCGAGGCTATTTTACTGCCTGAAAAGGAGACCGCGATAGAGGAGCTGATTGTAAGCCTTAAAGCAGGGCACTACAATAAAAAATCGTCGAGCATAGTAATTGTTGCCGAAGGCGATAAGCACGGCGGCGTTTATGATATTGCCAAAGCCGTTGAAAAGGAAGTTAGAAACTACGATATCAAGGTAACCATTCTTGGTCACCTGCAGCGTGGTGGCAGCCCCAGCAGTTTTGACCGTATTTTGGGCAGCCGCTTAGGTTTTGCAGCCGTTAACGCACTTATTGCCGGCAAGAGCCAGCAGATGGTAGGCCTGCAGGCAAACCATATAGTACTTACCGATCTGGAAGAAGCCCTTAACCAGCATGAGTTTAAACTGGAAGAGGATTTGATGCAGATGATGGAAATTCTCTCGATATAATTGATGATAGCAGTTGTTTACAGCGGGTCACACTATGCACACTGGCGCCTTGCCGATAAGGATAGAACTGTGGCCTCGTTTAAAACAACCGGTATCAACCCTTATTTTAACGATGAGAAGAGCATACTGCATCTCTTCAATAAAAACATCAACCTCATTCATCACGCCGAAGAAGTAAAGCGTATACATTTTTTTGGTCCGGGGCTTTCGTTACCTGAATTTAAAAGTGTGATACGCAATGCCTTTTTAGCTTTCTTTAAGTTTGCCAAAATTACCATCGGGCATGACATTGAGGCAGTTGCCCTGGCAGGTTGTAAAGGGCAGCCGGGCATTATCTGTGTTTGCGGAAGCGGCAGCAACGCCGCCTGGTTTGATGGCCGCCGCATAAAAGCCAACAATTACGGGCTTGGATATATACTTGCAGATGAAGGATCTGGCAATTGGCTGGGCCGCGAACTGCTAAAAGCTTTTATAAGCAAAAAAATGCCCGATGCCTTGAGCAAAAAGTTTACAAAAAAGTATAACTTTGACCGCAATCTCATTCTCGATAAAGTGTACCGCCAAAAGCAACCGGCACTGTTTTTGAGTTCATTCAATGACTACTTTATTGATAACCGGGATGATGAATACATACATGACCTCATAAATACCGGTTTTGAAAAGCTGGTAAATACTTACCTGGTTCCCCTTAACAGGCAATACCCAGGTTCGCCGGTACATTGTTCGGGCTCTGTAGCTATACATTTTCAGGATAATTTACAGGCGGTTGCCCAAAAGGCAGACATCAACATTGAAAGTATCGTAAGATCACCCATAAATAATTTGTTAACTTATTATACAAATAAAAACCAGAAACAATATGAAAATAGGAATTAACGGTTTCGGCCGTATTGGCCGCCTTGCTTTCAGAGCTGCTATTGAGCGCCCCGAAATAGAAGTAGTAGGTATTAATGACCTTGTTGAGCCTGATTACATGGCTTACATGTTAAAATATGATTCTACTCACGGTCAGTTCAAAGGTACTATTGCTGTAGAAGGCGGACACCTTGTAGTAAACGGTAAAACTATCCGCGTTACTGCTGAGAAAGATCCGGCAAACCTTAAATGGAACGAAGTTGGCGCCGAAGTAGTTATCGAGTCAACAGGTTTGTTCCTTACTCAGGAAAGTGCACAAAAACACATCGATGCCGGTGCAAAGAAAGTGGTAATGAGCGCGCCTGCAAAAGATGATACCCCTACATTTGTAATGGGTGTAAACCATAAAGAGCTTAAAGCTGAGCAAAACATCGTTTCAAACGCTTCATGTACTACTAACTGTTTAGCGCCTATCGCTAAAGTGTTGAATGATAAATTCGGTATCGAAGAAGGTTTGATGAGCACTATCCACGCGGTAACTGCTACTCAAAAAACTGTTGACGGTCCTTCAGCAAAAGACTGGAGAGGTGGCCGTGGTGCATACCAGAACATCATCCCTTCATCAACCGGTGCTGCTAAAGCAGTAGGTTTGGTACTTCCAGAGCTTAAAGGCAAATTAACAGGTATGTCATTCCGCGTTCCGGTTGCAGACGTATCAGTAGTTGACCTTACTGTTCGCCTTAAAACAGCTACTTCATACGAGGCTATCAAAGCTGCTATGAAAGAAGCTTCAGAAGGTGATTTGAAAGGCATCTTAGGTTACACTGAAGACGAAGTAGTATCAGAAGACTTTAAAGGCGATGCCCGTACTTCAATATTTGATGCTAAAGCAGGTATTGCACTGAGCGATAACTTTGTAAAAGTAGTATCATGGTACGATAACGAGTGGGGTTACTCAAACAAACTGATCGACCTTGTTCAGGAAATCGGCAAACTGTAATCACAGTTAAAATACAATAACAAAACAGGCGCTTCAATTTGAAGCGCCTGTTTTGTTTATTAAAGAGCTAATGTAATCATGCCTTTAATTCCGTTACCATCCGGCTCACGGTTTCCAGCACCGAGTCGAGGTAGACAGGTTTATCCAACGCTTTGGCAAGCATTATACCCCCTTCTATCAGGGCGATGATAGAAAGCGCTTTTTGCTTTATATTTTCCTGCGGGGCAAATTCACCTGCGTTAATACCTTCCTGTATCAGGTCCTCAATTCTTTTAATCCAGTTGTTGATGGATTTTTGTACCATGGCTTTTAAGCGGGGGTTGGTATCATCAGCGTCAACCGCGGTGTTGAGGATTGGGCAGCCACCTTCGGGAAATATATCCAGGTTAAAGCTGTGGTAAACGGTGGCATAAACCATCAGCTTATCATGGAAGGTTTGCGCCTTATCCATACGCTCCTGCACGGCCTTTCGAATTTTGGAGGTGTTAAATTCAAAAGCTGCTGCTGCAACCTCTTCCTTGTTATCAAAATTGCCATAAATGCTTCCCTTGGTAAGGCCGGTGGCCCCGGTAAGGTCAGACATGGAGGTGCCTGCGTAGCCATTCTTATTAAAGATGGGTGAAGTGGTCTCGATAATGAACCGCCGCGTACGCTCCGCTTTTGATAGCTCGTTTTTCATCTCACAAAGTTATTAACTGTTAACGATCAATGGTCATTTATAATGACTACCGGCGCGCCTTTTTTGCGCTTATTCAAGGTGAATAGCAGCAGCGGCATAGCGCCTAAAAATAGTAAGCCGGTGAATAAAAAGGCATCAAGGTAACTTAACAGGTACGATTGCCTGTCAATACCGCTGTTAATTACTGCAAAAGCTTTGCGCTCGGCATCAAAGCTGCTGAAACCTTTGGCCGCAAAGTAGTGAATAAGGTTGTTGAGCCGCTCGGTTGAGGCATTGCTGAAGAGCGTAAAATCGCTCACCAGATCACTGCGGTGCTGCCCGAACCGTTTAGCCACATAAGTATTGATAACAGCAATACCGAACGAGCCGCCCAACTGCCGCATCATGTTGTTAAGCGCCGTGCCTTGCGGTATATCTTTAGGTGCCAGGCCAGATACCGCCAAGGCTGTAAGCGGCACCGTAAGCAGGGCTATACCCATGGCACGGTAAATAAGGGTGATAGTAAGGTCGCCCGGGCCGGCATTCAGATTCATGCGCGACATTTGCCAACTGAAAATGATGAATAGTACAAAGCCGCCAATGATGATAGTGACCGGCGATACGCCCTTTTTTAATAACGTACCCGAAAGCATCAGTCCGAAAATGGCGCATATCGCGCCCGGTAACAATATTAGGCCGGTTATGGTGGGCGGGAAGAGCAGTACCCGCTGCGCCAGCACAGGCGTTAAAAATACGGAGGTAAACAAACCAAACCCGGTTACAAAAGTAAGTGTAGCTGCTACAGCAAGGGTAGAGCTGCGTAGTACACGCAGATCTACCACCGGGGCTTTTGTAGTAAGCTCGTGCCAGATGAATACCGTGAGACTGATTGCCGCTGTCACCGTAAGGAAGATGATGTATTTGGCAGCAAACCAATCTTCAGTTTCGCCGCGCTCCAGTACCGTTTGTAAGGAGCCGATGCCGATGATCAATAACAGTATTCCCCACCAGTCTACCTTTTTTACAGCGGCAGACGCCGCAGCATTGGTGACTAAAAAGTAGCTCGATACTGCCACCGCAATACCTATAGGAATGTTGATGTAGAATATCCAGGGCCAGTTGTAATTTTCGGTAATAAAACCACCAAGCGTTGGGCCGATGGTAGGACCAATGAATACGCCAATGCCGAAAAGTGCGCTGGCAGTGCCTATACGTTCTTTGCCATAAGTTTCAAACACGATGGCTTGCGAAACCGAAAGCAGCGCACCACCGCCTATGCCCTGCAAAAACCGGAAGGCAACCAGCAGCCATATATTTGGCGCCAAACCACACAATGCCGAAAAGGTGGTAAAAGCTATAATGGAACCGATATAGTACCTGCGCCGCCCTAACCGCTCGGTTAAAAAGCTGGTCATGGGGATGATGATGATATTGGCAATGGCATAGGCGGTTATTACCCACGAGGTATCTTCCAGGGTGGCACCGAGGTTGCCGCTCATGTGCGACAACGCCACATTTACGATTGACGTATCAATAAGTTCCATAATGGCTGCGGTAATTACCGTAACCACCAAAATGCTTTTCTTCATGATGAGTAAGGATAAGTAAGGCCGGCCTCTACGGCCGGCCAGATACCATTAGGCGAGGCCGTTGAGGATTTTAAATGCTTCCTGCGGAGCGTTGAAGGTTACTTTGTACAGATCGGCAGTGGCGCCCACGTGTATTTCATAAACATCCTTTTCAAGGGCGGCAACAAATTCGTCGGCCACCTGCGATGCCGGTATGCCGTTTTCGCCGCCTATGGGCGCAGATAACTCAGTATTTACCAGTGGTGGCATCAGTTCAAACACCTTTACCGGGCCGGTACTAAGGCTTTGGCGCATACTCACGGTATAGGCATGCAATGCAGCTTTTGAGGCGGCATAAGTTGGCAAAGATATAGAAGGTGTAAAAGCAACGATAGAGGTAACGTTTACTATTGCGGCTTCGGGTTTATCCAGCAAAACCGGCAGCAACTGCTCATTCAGGCGAATGATGGATAAATAGTTGGTGATGATCTCCCTTTCTGCAATGGCCGAAACGTTGCCCAGCGGGAACTGTTCGTGCAGCTCTGCAGCACCCGCATTGTTGATGACTATGTTCAGCTCAGGATACTCAGCCTTGATGGTATTTACCAGTGCTTTGGCATCATTTGCGTTAGATACATCACCTAAAATATAGGGTACGCCGCCCAGGTCAGCGGCTGCTTTTTCCAAGCGGGCCTTATTGCGGCCGGTAATTATTACTTTATTGCCTTTTGCAATTAATGTTTTGGCTAGTTCTAAACCAATGCCGGCACTTCCGCCGGTAATCAATACTGTGTTTTGTGAAGTTTTCATTTGATTGAATAATTATAGAACAAAAATATACCAATCGGTATATTTTGAAAGAGGTTACTTTCATCCTTATGTAAATAAATACCATTTGGTATATAATTGAATTTGACTTTTACATTGTTGCTTTAGCCGTGCGTATTTTCTACTTTGTGAGCCTATGAGTTTTTATCTGGAAAGCCCACGGTTAATCATCCGAAATTACTTGCCTCATGAAGAAAATACTTATGTGGCCATGCACCTTAACCCGGCCGTGAACCGTTTTTTGCCGCCCCGCACTGCCGAGCAGTACCGCACTGTTTTCAGGGAAGGGTTGATGGCGGCAGACCAGGCGCTCAACCGCTGGGCCATGATCTATAAAGAGGATGAGGGATTTGCGGGCAGCTGTTTGCTGCGGAATTTTAATGCAGAGCCGGATGGTTTTATCGAGTTGGGCTACAGCATGGCAGAAAATTATTGGGGCAAAGGCCTTGCTACAGAAATGGCAGGTACGTTGGTTACTTACGCGTTAAGTTTGCCGCAACTTAAGAAGCTCGTTGCAGTAACCGATCCGGAAAACATGGCATCGCAAAAGGTGTTGCAAAAGGCTGGGTTTGTAAATAAAGGCAGTATAGACAAGCACGGGGCCCGGGGCCTTACTTACTTTGAATATGAAGGGTAAACGTACCATTGACTAAAAGGCGATCAATGGTACGCTTAATAAGTTATTTACCCGTTTGGTTGAGCAGGTTTTCGCATTGAGTGGCAATCTCGCGTTCCTCGTTAGTGGGCACTACCAGTATCTTCACCCGGCTGTCAGCCGTATTGATCTCCCTTATCTCACCGGAGCGCACAGCGTTTTTATCGGTATCAATCTGCAGGCCCAAATACGTCATGCCTTCGCACACCATTTGGCGCACCAGCGCATCGTTTTCGCCAACGCCTGCGGTAAAAACAATGGCATCGAGCCCGTTCATGGCTGCCGCATACGCCCCTATAAATTTTTTAATGCGATAGGCATACATCTCGTAAGCCAGTTTGGCGCTCTCGTCGCCTTCGGCAATCAGTTTGCTTATATCGCGCATATCGCTGTGCCCGGTCAGGCCCAGCATACCGCTTTGTTTATTGAGCAAGCCGTTCAAGGTAGCGGCATCATACCCTTTTTCCTGTATCAAGTAAAGCAGCACCGACGGATCGATATTTCCGCTGCGTGTGCCCATGATCAAGCCGTCGAGCGGGGTAAGGCCCATGCTGGTATCTATGCACCGGCCATCCTTTACGGCTGCCATGCTGCAGCCATTGCCCAGGTGAATGGTAATGATGCTGGATGATCTATCGCCAAGATAATTTATAGACTGCCTTGATACATACTGGTGACTTATGCCATGGAAGCCATACACGCGTATATGATCGTTCTGATAAAAACTGCCCGGAATGGCATACCTGAACGCTTTTGCCGGTATGGTCTGGTGAAAAGCCGTATCAAACGCAGCTATCTGTGTAGCTTGCGGAAATATCTTTTCGGCAACGGTAATGCCTTTGTAGTGGCCGGGGTTATGTAAAGGAGCAAGCTGGTATAGTGCCCGTATCTTTTCTTTTACCTCGGGCGTGATGACGGTAGTTTTGGTAAGTGTTTCGCCGCCGTGTACCACGCGGTGGCCTACGGCCTGTACCTCGGCCGGGTCGCTGATAACGGCAATGCCCGGCTGCGTAAGTAACTGGCCAATGCGTACCATGCCCGTTTCATGGTCGGGGATAGGGCTGTCTTCGCGCAGTACGCCTTCCTCACCGTTGATCACATACTTATGGGTGATGGATGCCCCCTCGAGCCCGATGCGGTCTACAAGGCCGCTACAAACGGGTCGGTCTGAACCGGTTTTAAAAAGTTGGTATTTGATAGAGCTGCTGCCCGAGTTGATTACAAAGATGTTCATGAAAGATATAGTTGTTAGACAGGTTAATTGCCCTGGCTTTGTATAGCAGTAATTATTACAGTATTAAAAATATCGTCTACAGTGCAGCCGCGGCTCAGGTCATTTACCGGCTTGTTAAGCCCTTGCAGCATCGGGCCAATGGCCAATGCGCCGGTTTCGCGCTGTACAGCTTTGTAAGTGTTATTGCCGGTGTTAAGGTCGGGGAAGATGAGCACGCTTGCACGTCCGGCAACTTCGGAACCCGGCATTTTCTGCTGGCCAACAATAGGATCAACCGCCGCATCGTATTGGATAGGGCCTTCAATTTTAAGGTCGGGGCGTTTTTCGCGAACGATGGACGTGGCAAGCCTTACTTTCTCTACATCCTCGCCTGCGCCTGAGGCGCCTGATGAGTAGGAGAGCATGGCTATGCGTGGCTCTATACCAAATTTCAAGGCGTTATCTGCCGATGCGATGGCAATCTCCGCCAGTTCATCAGATGTAGGGTTGGGATTTACCGCACAGTCGCCGAACACGCACACACGGTCTGCCATGCACATAAAAAATATGGATGATACCGTATTGATGCCCGGCCTGGTTTTGATGAACTGCAATGCAGGGCGTATGGTGTGCTGGGTAGTATGTACCGCACCTGATACCATGCCATCTGCATGACCTTTATAAACCATCATGGTGCCGAAGTAGGAAACATCGGTCATTAAGTCCCTCGCCATTTCCAGGTTCACATTTTTGCCTTTGCGCAGCTCGAACAGGGTTTGCACATAATCTTCCATGTAAACGGAGTTTGCAGGGTCAATAATGGTTACATGCTCCGTTGCCGACTCTATGCCTAACCTTTTGAACGATGCCGTTATTTCAACCGGGTTACCCAGTATGGTAATGTTTACCAGTTGCTGTGCAATAAGGCGTGCGGCGGCCATTAGTATGCGGTCGTCATTCCCCTCGGGCAGTACAATGTTCTTTTTCTGCTTTTTCACCGTTTGCGCCAGTTGATACTGGAACATGTGCGGTGTCATGGCATCGGAGTGGAAGGTAACGATGCTTTGATCAAGGGAGGCAATATCCACATACCGGTTAAAGGTATCTATAGCCAGCTGTATTTTTTTATGATTATCGGGCGTAATGCGTGCTTTTACAGATGCTATGGCGGCGGTGGTCTCAAACGTACCGGTGGTAACAGCCATTATGGGTACCACGTTTTGCAAACCGTTTATCAGCTTTAAAACAGGCGCCTCGGGTACCGTGCCGGCTGATAAAACTATGCCCGCCACACGCGGATAACTTGCCGACATGTTAGCCTGTAACGAGCTGATGATGATATCGCCGCGGTCGCCGGGAGTTACAATAAGCACGTTCTCCTTTAAATAGTTGAGGAAGTGCGGCACCTGCATGGCGCCTGTAACAAAGTGGTCGACCTGGTTACCCAGCTGGTCGCCGCCGAACAGCAAGTCGCCTTTTAAGTGCTTGAATATGCTGCCTACGGTAGGGTTTTGCAAGGCAAGATCTTCCGGGATGATGGCTGTAATAACGTTAGATGGCAGCTGTACTTTCAGCGACATCCTTACCTCTTCCAGAATTTGCTGGCGAACCTTGTTGGCAATTACGCACAGCACCTGTATGTCGTTTTCCTCGTAGGTGCGGTAAAAATTTATGGTATCCTGCACAACTTCCTCGGCAGTTTTGCCTTCGCCTGAAATCAGCAAAATGGCAGGCGAGTTCAGGTTTTTAACTACCATCTGGTTTATCTCGAACTCAAAAGCGCTGCCGGTGCCGGTAAAGTCGCTGCCCTCTACCACCAAAAAGTCGTAAGCCTCTTCCAATTGCTTAAAGCGGCTGATGATGGTATCTATCAATACGCCCTGCTGATTGTCCTTTAACAGCTGTAACGATTGCTGGCGGGTAAACACCCAGGCATCAGCATAGCGTTGCGGAAGCTGGAAATGCGACATAATGGTTTGTATATGGATATCCGCCTCCTCATCAATACCATGATTTACAATGGGTTTAAAGTAGGCAATTTTGCGGGCCTTGCCCAGCAACATATCCACCAGCCCGAGGGCTAACACCGATTTGCCGCTATAAGGTTCGGCAGAGGCGATAAAGATACTTTTCGTCAAAGCAATAAATTTTAAGAGTTCAGTTGGTTGTTGTCCCCGTAAGGCCAGCAACCTGATATTAACATAACGGTTGTCCGTACCGTTTATATTCTACTGCAAAAAAACGAATAATACGCCCAACTTTTGCTTCGGTTATGCTTTTTTGTGCTTAAAATACCATATTCATAAACCTGCATGCTGTGCACTATTCCAGGTTTTAACAACCCGTGAATGCTAAGGTTTGTAATGGTTGGTGCATGCATCAAAAAAAAGGCAGGCCGCGGGGCCTGCCATCTAACGAACGTATAAAAAAGAAAAGAAATTAATTCCAGCCGCCGCCAAGCGCCTGGTAAACATTTACCACAGCATTCATCTGCTTCATTTTGGTTTCAATAAGCTCAAATTTCGATTCCAGTGCATCGCGCTGTGTCATCAACACTTCCATATAATCAGCCCGTGCCGATTTAAACAAATCGTTTGAAATATCTATTGACTGTGTAAGCGCCTGTACCTGCCTTGATTTCAGATCGTAGCTCTTTTCAAGATTACCGATCTTCGATAACTGGTTTACCACCTCTACATAGGCATTAAGTACGGTACGCTCATAGTTATAAACGGCCTGTATCTGTTTAGCATTTGCGGTGTAGTAAGTTGCTTTTATGGCATTCTTGTTAATCAGCGGAGCAACAAGATCGCCGGTAAGCGAGTAGAGTATAGACTCGGGCGTAGTAAATAAATAAGCCGGATTAAATGCCCTGTAGCCTACGCTTGCCGATATATCTAACGAGGGATAGAATTGCGCTTTAGCCACTTTAATGTCCAGCTTGGCAGCGGCCAGGTCAAGCTCGGCCTGCTTTATATCCGGGCGGTTAGCCAGTAGTTGCGACGGTATGCCGGCATGCACCGTTTGCGGTACCAGATCCACAAAGGTTTGCGCATCCCTGCGGATGGGCTGCGGATAACGCGCCAGCAAAAAGTTAATGCGGTTTTCTGTCTCGGTGATGCGCTGCTGTATATCGTATTGCAGGCTTTGCGTATTCAGTACTTCTGCCTGGAATTTACGTACAGCCAGTTCGGTAAGGCGGGCGGCTTCCTTTTGCGCTTTCACCACTTCAAGCGCGTTGGTTTGTATCTCTATATTCTTTTTTACAATAGCCAGCTGATTATCCAAAGCCAGCAGCTCGTAATAAGAATTGGCCACCTCGGCCACCAGGTTGGTCACCACAAAATTACGCCCTTCCACACTGGAGAGGTAACGGTTAATGGCGGCTTTTTTGGCGTTGTGCAGCTTGTTCCATATATCTACCTCCCAGGTGGCCGATGCTGCCAGCAGGTAATCGGGCAGCGGGTCGGGCATTTCTTTGCCGGGCTTTATCTCGGTGGTCTCTTCCAGCGCACCTATATTGGTGTAACGCGCTGCCTTGTCCACACCGGCGCCAGCCCTCAGGTTTACGAAGGGTAGGTATTCCCCTTTACGCGCCCTTATCTCGTTGCGCGCCACTTCAATCTCCTGCAGGGTAACATTAAGCTCCTGATTGTTTTTCAGGGCGGTGTCTATCAGGTCCTTCAGGTAAGGGTCGGTAAAATAGTCGCGCCACGAGAGCTTAGCAGTATTGGTAGTATCCTGCGAGCCATTAAAGCTCGCAGGTACCGTTTTATTTACATTTTTTTCTACCAGGGCAGGGGCATGGCATGCCGCCAGCGTAAGGCACACGCAACCTATGCCCCAGTACTTATATTTCAATTTTTTCAACATAGTGATCAACTTCTTCGGTTAAAGGATTTTCTTCTTCATCGTTTATCAGCTTCCTCTTTTCGGCCAGGCGACCAAACACATAGTACAATCCCGGGATAACAATTACCCCGAACACCGTACCCAGCAACATGCCTCCGGCGGATGCCGAGCCGATAGTGCGGTTACCTGTTGCGCCGGGGCCGGTTGCCAATACCAGCGGGATAAGGCCGGCGATGAAGGCGAACGACGTCATGAGGATCGGACGGAAACGGGTACGTGCGCCCTCAACCGCAGCATGGATCACCGAATCGCCGGAGCGGTGCCGTTGCACGGCAAACTCCACAATAAGCACGGCGTTTTTACCCAGCAAACCAATCAGCATTACCATACCTACCTGGGCATAAATGTTGTTTTCGAGACCCATAACTTTCAGCAGTACAAAGGCACCGAAAATACCTGCCGGCAGTGATAAGATAACCGCCAGCGGCAGCAGGAAGCTCTCGTACTGTGCGGCAAGGATCATGTAAACGAATGCCAGACAGATCAGGAAGATGAATACAGCCTCGTTACCGCGGCCTTCCTCGTCTTTTGACATGCCGCCCCAGTCGATGCCGTAACCTCTTGGTAGCGTTTTGGCGGCCACTTCTTTAATCACCTTAATGGCCTCGCCGCTGCTGTAGCCCGGAGCAGGGGAGCCCTTGATAGCCGATGAGGTATACATATTGTAACGCGTAATCTCATTCAGGCCATAGTATTTCTCCATCTTTACAAAGTCGGAGATAGGCACCATCTCGTCATGGTCGTTTTTAACATAAAGCTTAAGCACATCTTCCGGCTCGGCGCGGTATTGCGGGCCGGCCTGCACCATTACCTTGTACAAACGGCCGTAACGTATAAAGCTGGTTTCGTAGTTACTGCCCAGTAAGGTTGATAGCGTCGTCATTACGTTAGAAATGGTTACCCCTTTCTGCATGGCAATGTCGTTATCTATCTTGATCATGTACTGCGGATAGCTGGCGCTGTAAAAGCTGAATATGGCGGTAAGCTCTTTGCGTTTTCTCAGCTCCTGCACAAAGTCATTGTTCACCGCTTCAAACTTTTTGTAGTTGGCGTCACCGGTTTTATCCAGCAGGCGCAGGTCAAAACCACCGGCTGCACCATAGCCCGGCACTGCAGGCGGTTCAAAAAACTCGATGGTTGCACCAGGGATGTCCTTGGCTTTTTCCTCAAGCACGCGGATGATCTCCGCTGCCGATTGCTTGCGCTCTGTCCAGTCTTTCAGGTTGATCAAACAGGTACCTGCGTTAGAGCCTGTACCTTCGGTAAGGATCTCGTAACCTGCCAGCGCTGATACGGATTGAATACCATCAATATGCTCGGCAATTTTTTGCAAACGCTCTGATATTTCGTTGGTACGCTCCAGCGACGAACCCGGAGGAGCCTGAATAACGGCGTAGATCATGCCCTGGTCCTCATTCGGGATAAAGCCGGTAGGTGTTGTACTGCTCAAAAACCATGTACCCACGCAAAATGCGATAAGCATACCAAAGGTTACCACACGGCGGGCCACTATGGCATTTAACAACCCTGTATAACGGCCGGTCAACTTTTCAAAACGGCGGTTAAAGCCATCAAGGAAACGTGTAACCGGGGTCTGCTTTTTAGGCTTGCCGTGGTTGTTCTTTAATATCATGGCGCAAAGTGCAGGCGTTAGCGTAAGTGCTACCACACCCGAAAGTACGATTGCCGTTACCATGGTGATGGAGAACTGCCGGTAGAATACACCTACAGGCCCCGTCATAAAGGCTACCGGTATAAACACCGCTGCCATAATGAAGGTGATGGCGATGATAGCGCCTGCAATTTCATGCACCACTTTTTTGGTGGCCATATAGGGCGATAAATGCTCTTCCTCCATTTTGGCGTGCACGGCCTCCATTACCACAATGGCGTTATCCACCACTATACCAATGGCAAGTACGAGGGCAAACAAGGTGATGAGGTTGAGCGTAAGCCCGAATATCTGCATAAAGATGAACGTACCCACTAATGACACTGGCACCGCCAATGCCGGTATGAGCGTCGATCGCCAGTCGCCCAGGAAGAGGAACACCACAATACCCACCAGTATAAAGGCTTCGCCAAGGGTGTGCAGCACTTTCTCTATAGAGGCATCAAGGAATTTAGATACGTCGTAACTGATCTCGTAATGCATTCCCGGAGGGAAGGATGTTTTCTTGAGTTCTTCCAGCTTGGATTTCACCTCCTCAATTACCTGGCTGGCGTTACTGCCGTAAAGCTGTTTAAGCGTGATGGCCGCAGACGGCTTACCGTTAAGGTTGGAGTAGATATCGTAAAACAAACTGCCAAATTCTATATCGGCAATATCCTTAAGGCGCAACAGCTCACCGTTGGGGTTAGCACGCAAAATGATGTTCTCGTACTCCTGCTTGGTGCTAAAGCGGCCTGAGTATTTAAGCGTGTACTCAAATGCCTGCGAGCGTTTACCCGAGCTTTCACCGGTTTTACCTGGTGATGCTTCCAAACTTTGTTCGCCCAGGGCCTTCATTACCTCTTCGGCTGATATTTTGTAGGCCAGCATACGGTCTGGCTTCAGCCATATACGCATGGAGTACTCGCGCGTACCCAATATACGGGCGTTACCTACGCCCTTAAGGCGGCGTACCTCGGGCAGGATGTTGATGTCGGCATAGTTGTACAGAAACCTCTCGTCGGTGTTCTTGTCATCACTGTAAAGGTTTACGTACATCAGCATTGCCGGCTGCTCCAAACTGGTAAGCAGGCCCTCGCGTATTACCAGAGGCGGCAGCTTATTTACTACGGATGCAATACGGTTTTGTACGTTTACGGCCGCCTGGTTAGGATCGGTACCCAGATCGAATATGATCTGTATGTTGGCTTCGCCGGTGTTGGTAGCGTCAGACGTCATGTACTTCATGCCCGGCACACCGTTTATGGCGCGCTCCAGCGGAATGATTACCGTTTTTACCAGCAACTCACCGTTGGCACCAGGGTACTCGGCGCTCACTTTTACCGTTGGCGGTGATATGGCCGGAAACTGTGTGATAGGCAGTTGCGTAATGCCCAATATCCCCAGAAAGACTATAAACAGGGATATAATTATAGAAAGGACGGGCCTTTTAATTAAATTACTAAACATGTTCGGTGCTTTTTAGGGTTCACTATTCGGCTTTCAGTCTCAGGTGATTAATCACCGTCTGCGGCTCTTCGTACTCGTAAGCAATCTTATCGTTGTCCCTTACTTTTTGTACGCCCTCAAGCAGTATCTTGTCGCTTGGCCTGATGCCTTTGTTCACTACGAAAAGGTCTGGCATTTCGGCGCCAACAGTAATCTCTCTTGAGCGCACAACATTGCTTTTATCCACCACAAACACATATTTTTTGTCCTGAATTTCGTAGGTAGCTTTTTGCGGGATGATAAGCGCACCTTTAAGCGGCACGGTCATGAGCACTTCGCCGGTTTCGCCGTGGCGCAGCAATTTATCGGGGTTGGGGAATTTGGCGCGGAAAGCGATGTTGCCCGTTTCGTTATTAAACTCGCCCTCAATGGTTTCTACCACACCCGGATATTTAAACTCCTGGTTGTTGGCCATCAGCAATTTAACTGATGCCTTTTGATCGCCATGCAGGCTCGCCTGGTAATCGAGGTATTCCGGCTCCGATACGTTAAAGTAGGCAAACATGTGGCTGTTATCGCTAAGGCTGGTCAGGAGTTCGCCTTCATCAACCAAACTGCCTAACTTAAGTGGCAGGCGGTCAATAATGCCATCAAACGGCGCGCGTATCTCTGTAAAGGCAAGGTGTACTTTAGCCAGTGCCATTTCGGCTTTGGCTTTGCCCAGTTTTGCGTTGGCCAGGGCCAGCTCATTTTTTGATACGATGTTGCGGTCGGCAAGCGTTTTGGTGTTTTGCACCTCAATGGTAGCGGCCTTTGCTTCGGCCTCAGCCTTTTGCAGCTCGGCCTCGTAAAGCGTAGGCATGATCTGGAATAACAGCTGCCCGGCTTTCACAAACTGGCCTTCGTCAACATAAATTTTTTGCAGATAGCCCTTTTCCTGTGCCCGCAGCTCAATGTTGCGCACGGAGCGGATCTGGGTAACGTACTGTTTGGTAACCGAGGTATCCATCTGCACCGGTGTGGTTACGAGGTACTTGGTTTCGGCTTCTTTTTCTTCTGTTTTTTGTTTACAGCTGGCATAGCACAACAGTGCACCCAGACTCATGAAAATGAATAGTCTTTTCATAACATGTTGCTGTTAAGCATTTTGAAATGTTTAGTTTGAATTTTAAGGGATTTAAGATTATGGCAGGTTATTGCGCGTAAACGCGTACCTGGTACTCAGTCAAAAAAAAATTGAATGGAAAGAGTTAACCTCCGGACGGAGATTAAAGAAGCATCATAAACGGAATACCCGGAAAATTACATACCGGGAGAGGGAGGCGAGGGATTGGTTTTTGTTTGCAAACAGGGCCTGCTGTAAGTGGTGCAGCTTGAATGACGGATAACCCTGCGGACCAAAAAATACTGCAAAAAAATTGCAGTGCTGCAGGTACTCGTCTATCCCTGTAGCAACTTCCTCATCCTCGTCATTATCGTCGGTTACGGTAACCTTAAAAAAGCTTTTTTTAGAATGGGGGAAGGCCGACTTCAGGTGCTTGCCAGCGAATTTGTGCGCAGCTAATTGCTGCCCAAGGCCTGAAAAGTTTTGTGAGAAAAGGGATTTTACAAAGGCATGCTCATTGGAACGGGCATACAGGCCATCCTGTACGCTCAGCAAAATTATAAATAGGGTTAGAAAAAATCTGCCTAATGATTTCATCCTTGCGCCAAATCTATATAAAAAACAAAAAGGTTGGATGTAACAAATTCAAGAAATTGTAATTTTTTTTGAATTTACGCTAATGAATAGATGGTTTTGTTAGACGAATGGAAAAGTACTGGTAATAATGAAGGCTTTGCAGTGTAACTATCTCTATCTCAACTATTGTTTGTTAACCCTAAGCTGTGGTTAACAACCGCCATTTATTTCGAAATGTTGTCCCATTTAATAGTGTCTCTTTTATCGAAGACAGAAAAGACGGTGTTCATATCATACAAGGGCGGGATGCGGTCAATGTTCATCAGCCTTAGATAATCTTGAAAAGCTATTTCACTTGAAAAACCTTTTTCTATGTTTTTTGAAGGTATCATAATAAACCACGCGTCCTTCGCCTTGCGTCCATTCAGGAACGTATCATGGCAGTATACGAGTAAAATTTTTTTATTTATGATGTTAACTTTTCTTGCGCCTGATGCAGCAAATATTGATTCCGAATCTTGCGTTGGTTGGACAAACCATGTACTATCTCCATTTAAGCGCAAGGCTTCTTAAGGTTTTATCAAAGGGAACCGCACCATATCCCACTCCCCATGGTCTGCAAAATAACGGTCTCTGCTCTTTTTGGAGTTAAACGAGCAACTTGCAAAAGAAAGGATAATCAATAGCAGAAAACTGTATTTCATGGTATACAAAAAGCATCATGTGTTCACTCCAAAAGGGCTTTATTGTGATCCCGTTTGGATGGTATATATTATAAGGCTGTTGAATAAAATTTTAGGGTCAGGCAGTCGACTATTTCTTATCTAACTTCTTTTCTAAGGAGTCAACTTTCTTCTCCAGTCCCTCGATGACCTTAACGAGATGGGTTTGGTTGAGTTCCATAATCCTGATGTATTTTTTAAGAACCTCTACCTGCTCGTTTATTTTAGCCAGATCGCTGACAAGGGATGACGCCGGCCGGGCCGCCGTGCTTGTTGGTTTTCCGTCGCCAGTAGCCAACCAGTTCTGATTAAGGTTATACTTGGTAACAAGCTGCGTAACAAAGTCATACTTAATAGGAATTTTGCCGTTTTCCATGTAAGAAAGATTGCTTTGTGGTATGCCCAATAATTTTGAAGCTTTTGTCTGACTCTTGTGTATGTGCTCCTTGCGGAACTGGGAGAGCCTGAACGCTATGCTGGTATCGTAGTATTCTGATGTGTCGGTCATTGGTGAAGCTTGCAGTAAATGTAAATTTAAATCAGAATGGTTTTGTATGTGCAGCCAATCCCTTGCCCTGGCTTTGCGTCATTCAACGGCTGTAAATCGCTATTGTAAAAGCAGCGCTTATAAATGATGTGCATCCCCGTGTCAGTAACAGGATGAACCGGGTGTTGCTGGAGATGGGCGGTCTGCGGCGGCTTTTTCATATTTAACGGGTGCTTTTCGTTTTTACCAGGCGGATTATCTTAAAATGCTGCTAATAATTAGGCTTTTGCCATATATCGGTTAACAAGCAGAGTTTATGTATGCGCTCAATCTTTATGGTTTTAGGCGCATATTTAGGGCGCCCGTTAACAAGTTCGGATTGATTGTCGCTCCAAAGGGTTACCTCATCCGGTTTGTCAGACGCAACAAGTCTTTTAAAGGTCCGGTAGTCGCCATACTCTATATAGTAGATCTCTCCAAACTCTATGTCATTCGGATCGCTGATAGGACGTAGTACCGCCCAATTGCCGTTAGCAAGCGTTGGATACATGGAGTGCCCGTAAACGGGTAAAGCAAAACTCCCTATTACTGCCCCCGGCAAGTTTAAACGACCGATTATTTTTACGTCGGTTTGGTCCTGGTACATCCTGATGCTTGAAGCAGAGCCAGGAATATTGAACATGGGTATGCCTTTATCATTGTCAGAGTTCACTTCCATGAGCTCTTGCGCGGTCCAGTCGCTCGTATCATAAGTTACCTCTTCGCTGACCGTTTCCGGTGCCTTATTTATAGTGCTGACCTTAAAGCCCTGTAAAGACAAACCAAGTTTAGTCTTGACATTTTCTATGATTTCGTCGCTTAACTCAGCTTTGGCAAGCCATGAATTAACCGTTTGACGGCTTACTCCAATCAACTCTGCCGCTTTATCTTGCGTAATGTCGGCGTTCTTCAACGCTGTCCTTAAATGTTTTCCGGTGATTGTCAATGTCTTATCAGTTTTCGTCCAAATATATCTTTACATGTCTTGACATTTATAAAAAATGTCTTTACATTTGTATTGTTCAATAACAACAAAGATAAACATACGCAATCAACGCGCATATAGCAAATTACTACTACCATGAATCATCTGATTAAAAATTACGTGGTACCGGCCACAGATTTTGGCTGCAGCATCAGAAAAAAAGGGCTAATCAATTAAAACAATGGAAATAGTAAAACCACAAAAGGGCACCAGCTGGACAAGCATCCTCACAACAATGCAGGTAGGGGAAAAGATCCCGGCCTCTCTGGAAGACAGGAACACCGTAGCGCCGCTGATAAGCCGCCAGCTGAAATTATCGCACCCGCACATGGCCTGGGAAACCAGAAAAGAAAGCGGACAAACATTCAACATCATCCGCATAAAATAATAATCACCATGGCAACTTTAACCGCACCAAATAGCAGCCTGCTCTCGCTGTTCTGCTCAGTGAACTTTGATAAGGACCGCATAGTTGTTGCGGAGCACGAGCTGACGGATAGCGCCCTTATCATTTATCTGGAAGACAGGGACGACTTTAAAAGTACGCTTGATGAGACGGTTATGGTGGAGTTGCCTGTTGCTGAGTTTGCCAAACTGATAGCAACCAGCGGGATAAACAGCTACGACGGTGTAAAGTACAGCCACAGCGGCAGGGCTTATGATGCCCGTATCGAGATCAACGAGCCGATTGCCTGGTTTGAGGAGGATGCAACAACGTTTGAGCGCAAGACCACCATAGCACTGGTAAAGGATAGCCTGTTAAAATCAACCTTATTATGAACCAAAATACCATCGCAGCGCTCGTGGCCTTCTTTGCCGACATGCCAGCGGCCGACCGCATCATCGTCAGCATAAACACCATCCTGCAAATAGGCTGCATTGCGGCAATTGGCCTGGTGGCTTACAAAGAAATAAAGGGAGCTTAACTCATGGAAGGCGTAACCTTGGTTGAAACGAAAGCACTACGGGCACTTATCAACGGAGTGCAGGGCATTGGGGCCTGTACGGAGCAAAACTACTTAAAAACTAAAGCATTACGGAGGGGCAGATGATCATTACACACGAAACAACCATTGAAGAGTACGAAGCATGGCTGGCTCAAAACCCAAAGACCGGTGCCTTTAAAAAAGCTGTTAGCTCCACGTTTAAAATGATAAATAAGGCTTTAAACAACATTCAGAAGCTGCTGCGCAAGGCAAAGACAAGATCATGCCTTTCTCCAAAGCGGGTTAAAACGGTGTATCCGGATGGCTACGTGCACCCCAATCCGGCGGATGCCCTGCAGTACCGCTACTGGTTGGCCGGAATAAGTGGCGCACTTGAAGCTACCCGGCAGCACATCCATCAGCTTACCTATTTCGACCGGATGAAAGAAAGCCGCTGGGCAGCGAAGATGACGAAACAGCGAAAAGACTTGCTGGCCGCGTTGGATGCCGAAATAAGAAGGGAAAGCCTGAAGGCGGAAGCACTGGAGCAGGGTAGCGCCGATGCGTAAAACGCTTCGAGCTTCTGTTTATCAGGAGGGATGGGTAGATCATCAGGTGATACCTAAAGAAAGAATTGGGTTTAGGGATATAGTATTGAGGTAGGCATGAACATAGTTGACGATTTAGTTGCAGCGATATCCGAATCGGCACCGGTTCAACGGACCTTGCAGGATATTATCAGGGAGTCTTTGATTCCGCAGGGCGTTGCCGTACCCAAACCGGATATCGTTTTCGGTATAAACAATGTTCCTGTTTTTACAAAAAGATCGATAAGTGTGCTTATTGGCCGCGCAAAGTCAGGTAAAACCACCGTAACGTCCTGGATCGCCTCGCAATCCATCAATAAAACGATAAAGGTGCTTTGGATTGATACAGAGCAGGGCTTGTATTACGGTAGCCGCACTCAGGACTGGATTTTAAGAATGTCTGGTCTTACTACTTCTGAGTATCTGCAATTTTATGACCTTAAAATATTCAACCCTAACGAGCGGGTAGAAATGATTGAAGAGATCATTAAAATGTTCAGCCCCGATCTGGTGGTTGTGGATGGCATCCGCGACCTTGTATTCGATATCAATAACCCCGAGCAAGCTACCAATATGGTCGGCTACTTAATGAAGTGGGCCGAAGTTTATAACTGCCATATACTCAATATCCTGCACCAGAATAAAGGGAATGACCATGCCCGCGGGCACTTAGGTACCGAAATGATCAATAAATCTGAAAGCGTTATAAAAGTTGAGCAGGGCGACGACAAATTGATTGTGTGCACACCGGAATACACGAGGTCTGCACCGTTTAAGGCATTTGCTTTTGACAGGGACGAGCATGGCATGCCGCAACTCGTGGAAGGTTTCAGTGGCAAGATCGTAACGAGTGGGCAAAGCAGCGCCGGCGACAAAAAAGTCATCGATCCCACAGATCCGTCCTGGAACAGCGCCCATGTGGAGATAGTGGAGAAGATATTTTCAATGGATAACTTACTTAAGTACGATGATGTGCTTAAGAATATCATCTACTATTTCGACAAGATAGGGGTGAAGCTGGGCAAATCCAAAGCGGAAAAGTTTTTTACCCATTATACCATGACCGGCATTATATGGAAGAACCCTTATGTGAAAGGATATGCCAAATACGAGAAAAATCCGCAGTGGACCGGCTTCCCCTACAATCCGCGGGCATTAAACCCTCAGCAGGGCGATGAGGCGCCGTTTTAAAATATTGCCATGATCTCATCTGCGAAAATACATCAGGTTAAGGAAGCCGCTGACATTTTAGAAGTGATATCTGATTTCGTCACGCTTAAAAAACGTGGAAAGGACTTTTTCGGCCTTTCACCATTTACCAATGAGCGCACGCCTTCGTTCACTGTATCGCCTGCAAAAAAGTTCTATAAGTGCTTTTCATCGGGCAAAGGCGGCGACGTTATAGATTTTGTGATGCAGCATTTGTCATTGCCTTACCAGGAGGCTGTCGGCTATCTGGCAAAGAAATACCATATTGATGTTAATAGCCAGGCAAATTATATCATTCCTGAGCGGAAGGCGTACGTCGAGCCGCCTGCGTCCTACATTCCGATGGTTGACGTTAAGCCATCATTAGGGCATCCTCAAGGCAATAATCTTTACAACTACTTATTGAGATTTTTTCCGGCAGAATTAATTGAGCAGCGATTTGCGGAATACCTGATTGGCACTAAAGGCGATTGGTGCATATTCTGGCAGGTAGATATTTCGGGGCGTGTTCGCTCCGGCAAGTATATCAAATATAAGCGCGACGGCCATCGGGATAAAGATGCCAAAACATCCTGGCATCATAACGCTACGCGGGAATATAAACCGCTGTACCCAAACTTTAATTTGCAGCAGTGCCTGTTTGGCGAGCACCTGGTGCCATTGTATCCACGCCGGCCGGTAGCGATTGTAGAGAGCGAGAAGACGGCGCTGGTAGCAAGCCTGTTTATTGATAAGTATACGTGGGTGTCGTGCGGTATGAAAGGCGGTTTGAATGCAGCAAAATTAGCAGCCCTGCGTAATCGCTCGGTAACGCTCTTTCCTGATCTGAATGCTTATGAGGAATGGTCTTTAAAGGCTAAAGAGTTCGGTTTCAATATCTCCAATCACATTGAGCACATCGCCAGTAACGAAGACCGGTTAAAGGGATTGGATTTAGCGGATTTTTTGTTGAGGTGAGGGGGGTAATCAGTTTGTTATGCTTTGCCAAATTGGTGTTAGTTTGCCTAAAAATGCTAAGGCCAACCCAAATATGATACCTATAGCTAATAGAGCTTGTAGAACATTTTTTAAAGTCAATGTTTGTATGTTTGGGCCTGTCTGAAATGGAGCTGTTATTAGCGACATGGCAAGTAACCACGCCATGCCTAAACTTAAAGAACTTAATATCCTATTAATAACTCTAATATGTAGAAACCATGGATAAACGAGTGCAAATGCTAAGACTAGTAAGGAAATTGTTGTGATAGTCCAATAAATATATGTTTTCCAATTAATGGGTGTTCTGCTTTGAATATTATACCTAATATTCATATTCATTACCCGTTCATAAGGAACAATAAAACATTCGCCGGGTATATCTTTAAATGTATTCGTGCTTTTGGAAAATCGTTTCGCACTCGTTAGATAAATGTTTTCAAGTTTTCCACTTTCAGATGATAAAGTATATTGGGTTAAGAAACCACTAACAAGTTTATTCTCAGTTCCGCTTTCATCAATAATCAAATCTACTTGAGTAGACAGCACTTTTCCGGCAGGCGTGCCTGCAAAGTCTTTTGTCGACAGTATCTCTCCCTTGAAATAATAATTCCAATGGTTAGCAAACCTCAATGCTTCAAACTTAAGATCTATTTTGAAAAATCTGATAAACTTATGGGTTAATGCTCCCAACACCGACGCTATGAAAGTAGTAAAAAACAGGTAACCAAGCACATATTGCATGGTTGTATAATTCATCTGTTTGGGTATTGTATTGTGGCTTATATCACCATAAGTTTTGCTAACGGATTCTTTTATTTCGGTAAAAGTAAAGCCGAGCATTCTGCTGAAAAGTAGGAACGAAATTATTTGTACACAAATTCCCCAAAAAATACTTGTAATTAACCTGTCAGCAAAAAGGCCAGCTCCGAATTGTTGGGAGAACTGACCTTGAAAATAAAATCTCTTAAAAAAAACACCTGGTACTATAAGGGATACTATAAATAATATAGTGTTAACCGTTATTTCGGATTCCATTTATGATACTAGAGTGATTTTATCATGGTTAGAAAGCTCAATGGTTTCTGATTCGCTTTCATGCCTTTGAAGTCTCTCTAAAGCATCAATGTATTTCTTCTTGTCTTCTTCATTCGAGAAGATGCGTTTCGCCTCCTGGCTCATGACATCCATATCAGAAGTAAAGTATTCTAACACGTCACCTAGTGCGCGAGAGAAAAGTTTAATTACAAACGTCATAATACACTTCGTTTTCAATTAAACCGTCAAAACTTAATGGGGTTTAATTGTGTAGGGTTTGGCTTTCTTGTGTTGCTTAATATCAAAAATATAAAAAATAACAATTATGTTTCCGGTACTGGAGGTGAAGGTCATGGCGATAGTGGTGCTAAGGTTGTGCTAGTAGTGGTAATGCTAATTAAGATTTTGAGCTTGTTTAGAACGCATATAAACCACTATCGCGATTGAATGAATGAACCATTGTGTCTATAGGGCAATCGTTCTTGTAATCGCTTATAATTGCAAAATTAATTATTAGATCTTTTTTCATTGTAACAAAAAAATGACAAATTAATACTGCCTGACAGCTAGCTAAATTAATTATATAATTCTTTTCAATCAATTTATTGATTGAAAAGATTATTTTTCTTATCTTTATAGTATGCAATCGTCGCATACCAAACCAATCAAAAGCAAACATACAGCAGGATGCTTTTACCGGGATACCGAACAAGTGTCCGCACGATTATGGCGCAATTCCAGGTGTAATGAAGGTTAACCTGGTAGCGTAGACTGTTTTTGATTCTGGTTCAAAAGCTTTGGATAGCTTAAATAAAATGCCTTAAGGTACTTTTAAAGATGAACCGCCTTAAGGCAATTTGCAAATACCAATACAAAACGGCCTTTAGATATTCAGAAAGTGCCTTAAATGATATTTAAACTGCCTTAAGGCGCTATACATCAAAAGTGCCTTAACCGCCCCTATATATAATAGGGCGGTAAGTTAAGGCACTTTGATAATGAGATTTGAAATATAAAAACTAAGTAATCCCATGAAACTCTCAACAATAGCAAAAGTACTTGCCCGCCAATCGCCGGAGGAGTACCAGGCAGCGGTAAAAATGTGCGAACCGATGTTGTCGCAACCGGCGCTCATTCCGCAAATTTATACCCGCATCAAAGAGATGCATCCGGAACTCGATCGTACCGACGAATCTATCCTCTTTGCCGCAACGGTGTACCAGGCATACGCGCCGGCAGCGCTGTTAGGCTCGGGTATAGAACGGGCTCCTAACGGCGTCCGCAAGGCAATGTGCAAAGTTATGGGTTGGAACGATGCCCCCGTTTGCAATTACTATTGCAGCATTGCCCAGGCCTATTGCAAAAATCCAAAGTTTAAGGAAAGGGTATCGGCAGTGCTGGTAGGCTTTGAGCAGTTCTCTGTCCGTTCACAACAATCCGAATAGTTTCAATCATGGCAAATAAACCGAAGGTCGGCAGGCCAAAGAAATACAAGGAGGAGTATGACAACCTTGCCTACCAGCTTTGTTTGCTGGGGGCTACAGATGCTACCCTGGCCGATGCGTTCGATGTACCTGCGGACACCATCGATGAGTGGAAAAACACCTTTCCCGATTTTGCCGAGTCCATAATAAAGGGAAAAATGATAGCTGACAGCTTTGTAGCAAAATCCCTTTACGATAAAGCCAGGGGGTACAAGCTCACCAAGCAGGCAGCCATCAAGCTGATTACAAAGGTGCCGGTGAAGGACCAGGACGGCAATCCCACACGGACAGTAGAGCAAATTGAAGAGGTTAAAATTGTTGATCTGGAGGAGGATCTGCCGCCCGATACCACAGCAGCTATATTTTGGTTAAAAAACAGGCAAGCAAGGGCGTGGAGAGATAAAGTCGAGGTGGACAACAGTGTAACCATGACCAAGCCATTAATCATTGACTGGGGAGAGGGTGAGTAATGGAAGCGCCGCAACCAGAGCCGGTAGTATTTAAGCCCACGGCAAAGCAGCGCGAAGCCAAGCGCCTGCTCATGAAGAACAGGATACTGCTTTATGGCGGCGCTATCAGAGGCGCCAAGAGCCACTTTGGTTGCATGATGATCATTTCCCTTTGCCAGATGTACCCCAACAGCAGGTGGGTGATGCTGCGCAAGGACAGCGTAGTGCTGAAGGCAACGCTGCTGAGGACTTTCAAAGAAAACTTTTTGGATAAAGGCTGGACGCAATATGTGGAAAGCTTTAACCAAACGGATCTGGTGCTCACCTGGGCAAACAAGAGCCAGATATTGTTTATGGGCGAAAATTATGATCGCGATAAAGACCTTAACCGTTTCAAAGGACTTGAGTTTAACGGCGCCTTTATTGATGAGGTGAACGAAATGCAGGAGGTAACGCTGGATAAGATCATTGAGCGTGCCGGTTCCTGGTTCCATTCGCCCGGTTGCCCAACAAAGGTGTTGATGAGCTGCAATCCCACCCAAAACTGGGTAAAGCGCAGGTTCTATGATAAATTCAAAGCCGGGACCTTGCCCGATGGTGTTGCCTATCTGCAGGCCAAAATATTTGATAACCCATACATCCCCCAGGATTACCTCGATTCGTTAAAGCTGCTGCCCATACACCAGTACCGCGTGTTTGTGGATGGCGAATGGGATGTGGCAATGAAGGCAGGCAATGAGTTTCTGCGCGGGTTTGATACTGATAAGCATGTGCGGTCAAACTCATGGGACGTGGACAATCTTTTTCATGTATCCCTGGATAGCAACGTTTTCCCGTACATTGCTATAACCGTTTGGCAGTTAGTAAAAAATGGCAAAGGGTGGATAATAAAGCAGGTAAATGAGCTGCCGGCCAGCGACCCAATGAACACGGCATCAAAAGCGGGCAAAAGCGTTGGCGAATGGCTTAACGCGGTGGGCTACAATCAGCGCATCATGCAGTATGGCGATAAGTCGACCAAGAATCGTAATAATATCGACGACGATAAGAAGTCGTTCTATGAGCTGTTCACCGAGGCCATAGCCAAAGAGGGGTTTAAGGTGGAGGATAAGATGTTAAAGAGCGCCCCGCCCGTGGCCAGCATAGCAGATTTTGTGAACGCCATATTTGCCGGTGAGATCGGGGGTTTGAGCATTGAGATTGGCGAGAACTGTAAAGAATCCATTAACGACTACATCCAGACGAAGACCGATAAAGACGGAACGATGCTCAAAAAAAGGATCACCGACCCCAAATCGGGCGTTAGCTATGAGCCAAACGGCCACTTAACCGATACGCTGAAAGACTTCATTGTCTCAGCTTTCCACACCGAATACCTTGCTTTCATCAAGAAGAAAAAAGGCCTGGGCATCCGCGCGCTGGGTGGGGTGTAGGCGAAATGTCATTAAGTTAACCGGATTTTCCTTTTTTTTAATCAAATGGCAGTCTCTAAGATTTGAAATAAGGTCGGACGGTTATAGCCTGTATGGCCTTATTTTCAGAAATTTATAATTATTTTTGAGCCTTGGAAGCTTTATACCTATTAACCAGTTTTATCAATGGCATTTTTATAAAAAGTCTTTTTATAAGTATTATATCAATAATTCTTGTAGGTAAGGTTTTTAAAGCAGATACTCGCAATTCATTTATAATTACAAAGGCGATTATCTTAATATATACTGCATTAAATATTATTTATTATATAGCAGTCTACTTTTCGGCTGTTGCAATGGATACCTTTGTGGGTAGAGTGACAGTCACCTATCTTATGTTAGTGTCCAACACCATTCTCCCTTTATCATTGTTGTTTAAAAGAGTGGGCCGTAATAAGTATGTCTTATTGATCTTATCGTTTTTAATGAATATTGGATGGATATTTGAGTTGTTAATCATTTATAGTACAGATATGCACAGAGATAATACGGCTACCCGACTGCCGTTAAACTCTTTGTGGTTCATTCTACTAAACGGTATATTCATTGCCTCAGTTATATATGCTATCGGCAGAGCATTTAAAAATAAAGCACCCAATATTGATATCCGGATATCTTAAATTTCTACCGACATGTATGGAGGCTGATGGTAACCTAAAAACCGAGCAATCATAAAATTGAACGGCCTCAATAGATCGTCTCAGCTTTCCACACCGAATACCTTGCGTTCATCAAGAAGAAGAAAGGCCTGGGCATCCGCGCGCTGGGCGGGGTGTGAGGGATGCACGTTACCGCATCTTAAAGTTTCGGCACAATACATGCATAGCGCATAGCATATTAGCCGATAATGAGTCTTGACTTTCAACAACTGTTTATCAATGACCTTGATTGGTCGTTCGCATTAGAAATTGCCATACGCACATTGCTGATGTTCGCGTTCATCCTTATCATGCTCAGGTTATCGGGCAAAAAAGGCGTTCGCCAGCTTAGTATTTTCGAGGTTGCCATCATTATCGCCTTAGGTTCCGCCGCCGGCGACCCGATGTTTAATAAGGATATGGCGATACTTCCGTCGCTGCTTGTTTTTGGGGTCATCTTAGCCTTTTACCGCCTGATAACGTATTTCGCCTCTAAGAACGAAAAGTTTGAGAGCATCCTGGAAGGTGATGCCATGTACATTATTGAGGACGGCCAGTTCACCATGCAGGAGGAAAGCGATAACACCTTCGCCAAGGATGAGTTTTTTGCTGAGATGCGCGGACAAAGCATTGAGCACGTTGGCCAGGTGCGCACTGCAATTTTGGAAACCAACGGCCAGGTAAGCTTTTTCTTTTATAGCGATGAAGAGGTAAGGCCCGGGTTACCGGTGCTGCCCAAGCTGTACAATGCCCGCACAAGCGTTGTTTTAAGCGGTGGACAGTATGCCTGTACTCATTGTGCAAAAGTAACCTACCTGCACCAATCGTCTGCATGTGACAGGTGCAAGCATAACGAGTGGGTGGCCGCTATAAAAACCACCAGGATAAGTTAGGGTTAAGCGGGGTAGTGAGAAGCAGCAAAGGAATCGTTTAATTGATGATCATCTAAAATCAGAACGCGGCAAGGCTCCCCTCAATTGCATATTAACAGCCTAATTGCTACCTTCGCGGCTTTAATGAAACAAGTTATCTGCAAAAGTCCGGTTACACCACCCTGAGTTATCATACGGTAGCTATGTAAGCCTAAACCCCGGTAAGGCTGCATTTCCGCATCTTTTTTTATTTTTTATTTCCGTGCTCCCAGTGTGCTACTGCATTTCTTTGATGTTGTTATTACCATGAGCCCGCTTACACGATCTACAATATACTTATGGCGAGTTTTAAATTGAACCTTTTCAACTTCTCTCAAAAAGTCAACTACAAAACCGAAATATTGGCCGGGCTTACCGTAGCCATGACCATGATGCCCGAATCTTTGTCATTCGCTATTCTCGCAGGCTTCCCTCCATTGGTCGGGCTATACGCCGCATTTATCATCGGGCTCGTCACTTCCATATTTGGAGGGCGGCCGGGCTTGATCTCCGGCGGCGCGGGCGCTACAGCGGTGGTATTGATAGCGCTCATGAAAGCTAACGGGCTCGACTACGTGTTTGCCGCAGTAGCGCTTGCGGGTGTTTTACAAATCGCTGTAGGGATGTTTAAACTGGGTAAATTCATCAAACTGGTACCACAACCGGTAATGTATGGATTTGTGAATGGCTTGGCGGTTATCATATTCATGGCACAACTGCAGCAGTTCAAAACCGTAGCAGCTGGTCATGAAGTGTGGCTTACAGGGCCGCCGCTTTACATTATGGCCGGGCTGGTGGCTTTAACTATTGGCATTGTGGTACTGTTTCCAAAGCTTACCAAAGCGGTTCCGCCATCGTTGGTTGCCATCGTTATTGTATTTCTGATTGTACTTGGCTTTGGTATACCTACTAAAACGGTTAGGGATATTGCGGCTGTAAGCGGTGGCTTCCCGCCATTTCACATCCCGGCCGTACCGTTTACGCTCGATACCTTGGAGATCATCTTCCCCTATGCGCTGATCATGGCCGGTGTGGGTTTAACCGAGGGTTTGCTGACCCTTAATCTGGTAGATGAGATTACGGGCACCCGCGGAAACGGCAATCGCGAAGCACTTGCACAGGGAGGCGCCAACATCCTTAATGGCTTTTTCTTTGGCATGGGCGGTTGCCCCATGATCGCACAAACGCTGGTCAACCTGTCTGCCGGTGCAAGAGCAAGACTGTCTGGCATCATTGCCTCACTAACCATACTTATGATCATCCTGTTCGGCGCACCTGTTATAGAACGTGTGCCCATGGCAGCGCTTACCGGCGTAATGATTATGGTAGCAGTGGGTACCTTTGAGTGGGTAAGTCTCCGTATCATCAATAAAATGCCGAAACAGGATGTTTTTGTGGGTATACTGGTGGCCATCATCACCATCGTGCTGCATAACCTTGCTTTAGCGGTGCTGATCGGCGTGATCATATCTGCACTCGTTTTTGCCTGGGAAAGTGCAAAACGCATCAGGGCCCGAAAATATGTAGATGATGCGGGCATCAAACATTATGAGATTTATGGTCCGCTGTTCTTTGGCTCTGTAACCGCTTTCAACGAAAAGTTTGATATAATGACTGATCCTGAAACCGTGATCGTTGATTTTAAAGAAAGCCGCGTTGCGGATATGTCTGCCATTGAAGCCCTTAACAAACTTACCGAACGCTACCATAACGTTGGTAAAAAGCTGCATCTGCGGCACCTCAGCCAGGACTGCCGTGTACTACTCAAAAACGCCGGCGATGTAATAGACGTGAATATTATGGAAGATCCAACCTATGGGGTTGCCACCAACCAATAATCGCTGATTACTGGCGTTTAATTTCGCGGAGCCAAAGATTTATTTTACGGGCTTTCCACACCGAATATCTTGCTTTCATCAAACAGAAAAAAGGCCTGCGCACCCGCGCGCCGGATGAGGTGTGAGGCTGCACATTCCCGCATAGACATATAGTCTTGGATGCGTACTGAAGAGATTTTTTTAGATTACGGTTATAAGTTTCCTTAAAAAATTAAGATGTCAGTCTACATTGCTGTAAGATGATCTTTAATCATTTAAACGAATTAAGAAAAGGTGCAAATTCTTTCGAGGCAGCTATTCTTTTCGATATCTCAAACAGGTCGCCAATCTTCATGTCTTTCAAGTGACCACTATCCATTGTGTACAAAAAAATGTTACCAAACAGTAAGGGATAATCGCTCTTCGAAGCTAACAGGGTCGCAATTTTAATATTTTCGGGAGAATTGAATTTTAAATCGTAATCGCCGGTATAATTTTCGGGCAAATTTGCGCTTGCTCTAACAATCATTTTTTCCAATGATAATTCACCCAACCCGATAAACACTTTGTTTCGCTTTGGTGCGCGGAAAAACACTGAATCTTTACCAAAATTATTTTTAACAGCTATAGCATTTTCTGTTTGTTTCATGCTTGCTTTAACCGAATCCAGCATCTGTTTAACCGTCCAATTTTTGGTATCGTTACGTAGCGATATTGACACCATATAGGTGCCGATGATTGGAGCATCAGTATCAGGTATATAACTTTTGATTAACGTACTTAAGTCCGTCGCATTAACACTATTAAGTTTTTTGCGCAGGATGGGATCTGTTTTTGATTGTGCGCGGCCGCTTAAAGAGGCAAATAAACTAATCAATAAAAATAGGACTGATAGCTTTGAAAGGTTCATGGTAATAAATGTTGTTAAATATAGGAGATCAATAATGCTTTTTTCATGCCCCTAAATCATGTTGTTAAGATCAGTTTCCGCTGCGTGCTTATAGAACAAGCCTTAAGGCTAATCTGATAGTAAGCCGCCTATCGGCCGTTAATGCCACTTACTGCGTTTATGAATAACTCTTCGTTGGCTTTCACGTCAATCGGTAGGCGCGACAACAGGGTTTCTTGTCCTGCTTTATTTTGATAGAACTCCAGCATGTATTTGCCCTCTTTCAGGTACACAAGTTCGCCACTTCCTTTCGGATATTTAATGGGAGGCACAAAAGGCACCTTATACTTCGCGCTGTTAAGAATCGCAAAAATATCCGGATAGTTGTCCATTGAATGGTACAAATAAACAGATGCGGCATCGGCAGGGGCTACCTTTTTTTCAACGCTGCCGGCAACTCGCCCAACTGCGGGCTTGGCGCTCTTCAGTTCCCATAAAATTTGGTTAAGCAGCTGATTGGTGGTTTGCTGCTCCCTTACGATGGTGTTTATTTTAAAGTACCACAGCATAATTTGCCGCACTAACAAGAATATACCAAAAGATATTGCAGAGATTATAAAAAAGCCAAATAGAAATCCTATTTCCATATATGTTATTGATTTTAAATTACCAGCACCTGCTGCAAGCTGTATACCCGCTATTAACTGCCTCTGATTTACTCAAGGCAATTTTACTGCGTCGGAGGTATTGGCAACCATCAGCATGATATTTTTCGCCGGTACGGGTAACGTACACAGTTACATCCTTAGTTGCCGTCTTTTTGTTTTTTGCCTTTTGCTGAAATTCTGCCGATGCAGGGGAGGCAAACGTCAGCGTTAAAAACGCGGTGATGAGCAGTAAAAGATTTCTCATGTGATAAGTACAGGTTTAGCCTCCAAAATACAGGTTATAAACAGTTTGCAAATATATAAGCTTTTCCGGCCTTTATTCCAATGAATAAAGCAATTAAAGATGAAAAGCTTCGCACTAAAGGCCACGTTGTCGACTGAGTTTGATAACGGTTATAAGTAGTTCGGTAAGGATGATTTTTAGTATCTTCCCACCATGGATAACTTTTGTACCCTTTCCGGCATCAACCAAACCAGAAAACCGGTTGAGGTGAGAGTAACGCTGAATAAATAAAGTTGCTAATCAATGGAAAACAGAGCAAAGATTATTGATAGATTGCTATTATCATTAACCGCTATTTTACTTATTTTAGGTTTTGGTATAGCAGATAAGAAGATTGCCATAGCTGGTTCCATTGCTTATGTATTAAAATTAGCATATGAGATGTGGCGGATTTGCGTTGTGGAAAAGCTATTTAAACGAAATGCTGAAACGGTTACAAAAAACAAGCTGAAGAATATAACTGATTATGTGTTCGATTTCTTGAATGTTGCTATAATTTTCGGTAGCATGTTTGCTGCAATGGCGGATAATGATCTTTTCAAAACTCCGGGATTAATAATATTTGCATCTTCTGTTTTGGCTTATATCACATTTGGCGTGATTGCACAAATTTTTCTTGATATAAGTTGGCTGAAATGATCGTTCATTTACCTTGTCGTTATAGTAAGCGCCAATAAACGGATACCCTGCATATGCGGGGTATTTTTGTTATGATGGAACTCATTGAACTGCAATCCCTGTTAACAGATCCCGGCAAGCTGGTTAACACCATTGAGGCGCTTAAGCCTGTCATCCCCGATTATGTGTATGATATTGAGCCGGAAAATCACCGGGTGGTTAAGGACCTTAACTACCGGCCATGGCGCGATGTTGATGTAGCAACCGGCATACTCGATGCTGAGGGCAACATGACCTATCGTACCGAGCGGAAGGACGTCCACCGCATCCCATCATCTACCCAAAAGCAGATACTTGATTGGGCAGTGCGCATGAACCTCTCCGGCGGCGTCGAGATAGATGCAACCATTCGCGACAGCTTCAAAGCTTCGGATGAGACCATGCTTGCCATGCTCAAAAAAACCTGGGAAGACAATAAGCTCAACTACACCGCCCAAAAGATTGACCGCCTGAAAAAGAACTACACACAGGCCCTGGTGGTGTGGTACTCCGTAGAAGCAGAGGAAGGCTTTTGGGAGGGCATTGCACCGGCCACCAGCAAATTTAAAATGCGCTGCTCGGTGTTTAGTCCGGAGGATGGCGATATCATCATCCCTATTTACAATCAGTATAAGGAAATGGTAAGCTGCGCCAGGGCATACAGCGTAAAAATTGATGGTAAGAAGGTAAAGCGGCTCGATTTGTTCCTGAGCGACAAGTACATCACCTACACCAATGGCCCCGGCGGCTGGGAGCTTGAAAGGGAAACGCCCATCCCGTATGGCAAAGCAAATTTTATTTACCATGGCCAGAAGCGGCCGGAGTATGCCGACGTGATTGCCAAGATTGAAAGGGTAGAGGAGGGCGACAGCGATACGGCCGATGAAAACCAGATCAGCTCATTCCCCATCCTTGCCGCCTATGGCGAGATACTGGATGCCAAAGGCAGCGGCAGCAACAACACCCGTAAAACCTTCCAGATTGAGAACGGGGGCAAGCTGGAGTATGTAGAGGCTAAGGGTGCGCAGCAGTCGGCCACGGAGGAGCGCAAGAACCTGCGGCGCGATATTTACGATGAAACGAGTACGCCGCAAATCTCCATGGAGCAGATATCCGGAACGGGCGACCTGCCCGGTGTGGCTATTGAAATGATGTTTTTGCCTGCTACCAACAAGGCCAAGTCTGACCAGGATGGTGATTTAGGCATGGAATGGCAGCGGCATCTCAATTTGTTGAAGAGCTGCATGGCGCAGATCAATATTGCGGTTAAGCGATCGGTAAGCATGCCGGTAAAGCCCAAATTCAAGATTGAGCTGCCGCGTAACTACAGCGAGGAGTACGACAATGTGGTGAAGCTTGTTAACGCAGGCCTGATGAGCAAAGAGACAGCTATCAGGATGCTGAACTTTACCCATGACCCTGCTGCGGAGTTTGAAAAGATAAAGGCAGAGGCTGCGGAGCAGGTGAAAAAGGCGCCGGCTCAACAACAGCCAGCGTAAGTAATCGTTGATGGTGAATATTATAGCTGTTGGTTTTAAGTAGTTGTTAAGAATACTAACTTCTAAGAAAACTACTAAAACTTATATAATGTTCAACGTATAAAATATATCAACTATGAAAACTAAACATTTTTACGCTGTGCTTGCTACCTGTGGTATGCTGAGTTTAGCTGCCTGTACGGGCAATCCATCAAAAAGCGAATCAGATACTACCGATACCAGCATGGCCGACACAGCCTCGGCTGATACCTCTGCGGCATCGCTCAAACCTAAAGGCCCGGCACCATCATGGGCGCCTGATATTAAGCCCGAAATGTGGGCCGTTATTGAAAAGCTGGGCAGTTATGGCGATAAACCTATAGAGAGCCTTACCGCAGTACAAGCACGCAAAAACCATACGCCAACTGATGCGGTGATGGATCTGATGAAGGAAAATAACATACCAAAACCGGTATTCAATGTTGATACTATGGGTAAGGATATCCCTGCGGAAGGCGGAAACATACATGTGCGCGTGTATACACCAAAAACAGGTACAGGGCCGTTCCCGGTGATCGTGTATTACCATGGCGGAGGTTTTGTGATCGCCAATCTGGATGTTTACGATGCTACACCTAACGTATTGGCCGACAAAGCTGGTGCCGTGGTAGTATCTGTAGCTTACCGTTTAGCACCTGAGCATAAATTCCCTGTAGCACATAACGATGCTTTTGCTGCTTATCAGTGGGTATTGAAAAATGCAGCCTCAATAAAAGGCGATGCTAAAAAAGTAGCGGTAGCCGGTGAGAGCGCCGGAGGTAACCTTGCTGTTAACATGGCTATTATGGCCCGCGACAAAAAGGTGGATATGCCGGTAGCCGTATTAGCTGTTTATCCGGTGGCAGGTTCAGATATGAACACACCATCTTACACCAAAAATGCTAATGCAAAACCATTAAATAAGGCCATGATGGGCTGGTTTGTTAAGAACTACCTCAACAACATGGGCGAAGCTAAAGATCCGCGTATTAATTTGGTTGGCGCTAACTTAAAAGGCTTGCCTCCAACAACCATCATTACCGCTGAGATTGACCCGTTGCAAAGCGATGGCACAACGCTGGCGGGCAAACTTAAGGCATCAGGGGTAACTACCGATCTTAAAAATTATAATGGCGTAACCCATGAGTTTTTTGGTATGGGAGCCGTGGTACCGCAAGCTAAGGATGCTGAGGCCTATGCGGTAAGTCAGCTTAAAAAGTCTTTCTAAGAAAACGCTATTCCGTTAAAGATCATTAAAAGCTATCAGGCGACAAGGTTATACTTGTCGCCTTTTTTTGTTTGAAATTAGAGGTGGAGTAAATAATTTTGATAAAAATCAATCAAAATATTGATTGAAAATATTGTTTTGTTATATTTGTAATGTAATTGGTTTTTATAGTTGTTTAAGGGGTTGAAGATCAGCGGGAAAAATTTCGCTGATCTCTTTTTTAGAGTGAAAAACCGACATGAAAAATCAGAGACTTTAACATTTAACATACTGTAATAATTGTTGCCGGTTTTGTCGTCCCCCCGGTGTAAGCCGCTTAGGGAACCCTTGTAAGTCGGCTTATTAATATATAAAAGCCCGTGGCTTAGCCACAAAAAAAGGGTGGTGCGCATAGGAAACAGCATCACGCCTTAAATACCATATTGGACGAAGAAAGACCGAAGCAGACACACTTAACCGGGGAGAATACACTTCCCGGTTTTCATTATCTAACGATGAACATCACACAAACCATAAGATCCGCAGCTGTTAACGGGGTTATCAGCCTGGAAAAGGCGCTGAAGATTGCGGCCAAAATAGATGAGGAGCGCAACGGTACGCAAGAGTTGTTGCAGGAGTGCGAAAAGCATGTGGGCATGCTCCTGGGCGAGAAGATCAACGTACACGTGGCCGCCATGAACGGCACTACGTTTAACCTGGTAGAATACCATTATGAAAAGCCGGTGGGGGAGCAGTAGGCTATGGCAAACAAAACATTTAAAGAACACAGCAGGGTGCCCTGGAGAGCCGCAGGCGAAGAGCGCCATCCAACGAATGAGGAAATTGCAGTGGGAAGTTTGCAGCGCATCGCAGATGCTACAGAGGTTATGGCGCAAAACTATGTTCAGCTGCAAAAAGACAGGGAGTGGTATATACAAGCATACAACAACTCACAGTCGCGCATTAAAGATCTGGAATACAAAATCCGGACGATGAAGGGGCATTTAACGCGACTGAAGCTAAAGTTGAGCGCCCCGGCAACAGCCATCCCGAACACGCTTCCTCAACCCAACTTATAACCGGCTTTGGGTAAGTTCCGCTGTGCGGACCGTATCAAAAATATAGCCTATCCTTGATCACAAAATCTTTATATTCAGGTAATAAACCTTTAATTTTTATTTATGGCAACAGCAGTAACCTCTGCCACAATAAGCGAGATAAAAGCGCTTACGGCAGCAACAACATTATCAAACCTGTATTACTCTACCGACACAGGTAAAACAGGCTTTTGGCAGCGCTCCGCAGCTCCGGAACCCAACACAACCGCAAATGAGGGAACGGTATTAAAAAACTCCGACAATTACGTTTGGCGACGGATTGTTGAAAACAAAACCTATTACGTTGATTGGTTTGATGCCCCGGTGATCCCGAACCCTTCAGATCCTTTTTCCGGTAATACTGCTCCTGATGAAGCCACCGTGGCAATAAACAGGGCGCTCAACGCTGTGGTGGCCGGAGGAACTTTAATTTTTACAGATGGTAAGATGTACTCCGTATCTAACCTGGTCATCAGGCGCTCCATCACCATAAAAGGTAAAGCCACGTTAAGGAAAACCATGGTCAGTGGCGCGATAGCTCCAAAATTGCCCATACTGAGAGTAACAGCTGGTACTGTTGGCGTCAAAATTCAGGATCTAACCCTTGATGGTAATCAAATCAACTTTGATCCGGCTAACCAGTCAAACCCGTATACCATTCCTCAAAACTACATCACGAATTATTCAGATGGATATTATGCGCAGTTGTATGGCATTTACGTGCCCTGCGACAACACCGTAAGTCCAGTTGTAGCAAGTTCCGGTATTGTTATTGACAAGGTTGTTATTAAAAACACTTATAACGAGGCCTTATATTATGATTGTGCATCCGATTGTACCATCACCAACTCAACGTTCGAGAATTGTGGTCAACCAAGTTATGGTTTTTACGATGCAAACGATAACTATAAATTGAAGTTCAGGTATCTTAATGCAATTAGGTTCACTTATGAACTTAACAAAACGCCTGGACGGGAATTTAAGGACTTCACCATCGAAGACAACACATTTTTACAACAGGGCAAAAGGAATGGTTGTATAAAATTCCATGCAGTTGCCGGTAGTAAGGTGAGTAATATAATGGTGAAAAATAACGAATGTAATATCGGCGATACTGCAACCGTCACTGTGTACGATACAGTTCAGGAACAAACCGTTACGTTGACGAATTCGCAAGACGATTTGGCCATCCTCGCCATGGAGTATTATGTTAACAAGGGCGGTCTTATTCAGGACTTAAACGTAATTGACAATACCATAAATGCCGCTACGTTCCCTGACCCTAACCTGGCGGATGGGCCTAATTGGATAGGCAAGAGGCCGCACACCATGGGCATCAGTTTAGGGGGAAATGCTGCCGTTGAGGGAGAGGGTATCTATAACGCAAACATACTTCACAACCAGGTTACCGGCTGCCGCAAAAACGGCCTGGAGATATCCGGAAACTACATTGTTGCCAGCAACAATACTTTGGTTGATTGCGCCTTCATTTCGGTTACTGCTACCTATATGGAAGCAGGAATGCGGCAGATCACGATCTCTCATAACACCGTTCTTGCCAATCCGGGCTATGCCAGATCAAACGGTTTCTTTGTGTACTTTGCCGGCCTTGTAGTGCAGGCGATAGATAACAACATTGATGACCTGACCATTGAAGGCAATACATTTGATATTCAGCACACCATATTGCCTGGCGTGGATGTTAACGGAAACCAGGTGCAGGTTGATATATCCAACCAACTCGCCGATTCTATTTATATTAAGTCAGGAGTTCCTAACGAGACGGGAACGTATGCGAAAATTAACAACCTCAATATCGTTAATAACCAGATTATGGGGATTATACAAAACGGCATCACGTTTGACACTACCACGGCCGTAGAGAACCTGAACATAGCAGGCAATACTTTCCAGTACTATGATGCAGTTCCTGATCCTAACCCGGGCAGTACTTACCCTTACTATGCCATTCAGTTTAAATCCACCAGGTCTACTTCCAGCAATCTGTTAATGCACAAACTCTTTATGCTGTATAACACGTTTGATGGGGGCAAAGTTGTTGCTTCACAGCCGTTGGATCCGGGTGCAAATAAAGGCGGCCAGATCGTGAATGATACATTTGTGGCCAACAAAAGGGGTAATGCACTTTTACTGGACAGCACCTATACGAAAGATTTAGCTTTCTGCGGAAACACGGTTGAAAATGTATCAATAGGCGTTTGGACAAAAAGAGCCGTTGACCGTTTTGTTATAGCCAACAACACTTTCATTGACGCTACAGTCGAACTTAACGTTAGCAATAGCACACAAACCACAATAGCATACAATCAGTCGCTATAACACCCGGCTGATACAGCTGCGGCTCTCTGTAAATAGGGAGCCGTAGCTTTTTTATACTGCGTATGCAGGTGGGGTGTCTTGTTAGGGTGGTGGGGGTGAGGTGGCCCAGCTTAAAAACAAGTTGTGCAGCGGCAAAAAAAATACCGGTTAAGCAGATGGCTCAACCGGTACTTTGCCAAAATGGAGGCTTTTAATTTTACTTGAAACTTCCTTGCCTTGTACTTACTCTACCACCAGCCGTGGCCGTTGAATATTCTAATGAATATACGCCATTATTGAAACCGCTATAATAAAGGGCTACGTTTCCATCATTTTGTACTGACAGGTAAGCACGACGTGCGTTTTGATAGTCAGCGGTACCGCGGCGAGCCTCTGTATACGACGCCCAAATATCCGCTTCAGCGCCTGCAGATGTAACCTTTTTTAGTATCAGATTGCCATCTGGTGCATAATATAGTCTGTATGTCCAGCCGCTCGCACTATTGTTAGTTTTGCTATTCCACAAGCCAACACCCGAGGCATTATACAAAACCAAATTACCGTCGCTCTGCAATGCTAATCTGTATTGACGATTTTGTGAATAAATGGTGTTCTTCCCGTTAGATGATAAGATGGGTGCTGTATTAGTGAAAACTGCGTCCGCAGGAACCGGACTACTAATCAATTTTGCTCTTGCGCTCCAATCAGCCGGTATTCCACTTCCCTGGATAGGTTCATTAATCTCTGTTGGCTGGTGAGCATCAATATAAGCCTCAACGGCCGCCTTAACCTGAGCTTTTTTTACAGGGTCAGCAATGAAGTCATAAATGAAAACTGCCTTGTCTACACCAATAAGCGCGGCATTAGTAGGCGTAACACTGGATTGCCATCCCGCGATGCTGATATTTTCGCTGGTGTTACCATCTTTGTCAATAGCTACCGATCTTCCTGAATTTGTACCGCCGTAATACTTAGCCCTATATTCTTTATCTACGGTTGCATTCACTATTTGCTGTACCTCGGTAGTAGTTTTATCTGTGTTAAGATTGATACCTACAATTTTTAAAACACTAAACCCTAATCCAGCCTTTATTTGTGATTTTTTCTGAGTATAATCAGTAGTTGAATAAAGCGAGCCACTATAATCGAACCTCAGAATCCCTCCAAGGTTAATATCAAGCAAAATATGAGTTCCGTATCTTTCTACCAGAGCTGCCGGGCTTAGGGTAGAAACGTTATTAATAAAGTCCGGTGTTAAGTACTGCATTAAAATGCTGGTTGTAGCTTCGCCCGTAAAACGGATTTTTCTGATTCTCTTATTGATTTTATAAGAAGCGTAGGAGTACCTGTTTGAATAGGAATTTTTAGTTTGGTCGAAGCTATTTTTACTGAAATTAAATGAAAAAAGATACTTTTTTTGATCTTTTGCTTCTTCTCCCCAATTATAATTTCCGTTGAAGCCAGCATTTTTGTCTACCGTCACCTCTTTAAGATAATCTAAAGCAGTAGAGCCGCCGTCGAAATCTTCAGACCCCTCGCCGACATCGTTCACGTCTATCCAGGTAGGGTGGTCAGCATAAAACCTATCGAGATTAAATATTCGGGAATCAGAAACACTATAGATATCGGGTATGTCGCCGGTTACGTCAAAGCCATAACCTAATACATCCCATTTACCGTCCGCCCCCGATCGAACTGTTTTGATTCTTTCGTTGGCTTTAGTTGGAACTGCGTCGTTTTGGCGATTGCACGAAATGATTAACGAAAGGATTGTTAATGCCAGGATCGATTTCTTAACCGCAGAAATTCGATTACTAAGGTAAGTTTTGTTCATATATTAATGTGATTATTAATTGTGTCGAAATTTAGATAATTATATTTAAATCAATCATTAATATTTAACCATAAATTATAAATCTCGGAGGGGGGAGGATAACGGCAAGTGGATGCTCGTTCTGAAGGTAATTTTGTGGTCGGGTTGAGGGCGGTACCCGGTTTGAGGTGTAGGGGAGGCAGGTTCTCTATTGAATAGACTTTACGTAGGAGGCCCGGAAATATTTCAGTTTACCGCCGTTACATTTAAGTAAAAAGTCTCCAAAATATTTTTGCCCGGAAGGTGTTTTGGCGGTAAAACTCACATTAAAAGTGCTGGAATCCGGACCCGGTTTCGGAGCGCCGAAATTAATATTAAAGCGACCGCCCTTCTTTGAGTAGTTGAGTTTAATTACGGACGAATCAATCAATAAAGTATCCTGACGCGTAAATACTTCGGATGGCTCCTGGGCGAAGTTTAGGTAGATCTCATCCGTTCCGAGCACTAATTTTTCTTTAACGAGGAATTCACGGGTACAATTTAAATAGAGTTGATCATCCCACTTGCATGGAACGAAATAAGCGTACATTATGAACAATAGTGTAAATACCTTCATGCAATTGCGTATGAAGAAATCATCTTTATTACGTTATTAATGGAACCCTTTCACCAATTCCCGATAATCCAGCGTATCCGTTTTGCCGCTGCGCTTAAATACAAATACTTTCAGGTCTTTCTTCTTTTTTGCTAAGGAGTCTCCCACTTCAATTTTGTCTTCCCAGTCAGCCCAAATCCGGTAAAGGTATACGTTTGCCAGTCTAACCACTTGTTCGTTGTGATTCTGCTCTTCCCTGTAAACCGAATCTACCCTGCCGTTAAAAGTCATTGCTGAAGCATCCGTAAGTATTAGCTTGCGAAATTCTTTTATATCAGGTTTAAAGGTAGCGATGTATATCATCCCGGATATAGCCACAATAGAACCAATTATCGTAAACGCAATTGGCTCTTCATTGCCCGAATTTTTTTTACCCATGGTGTAAGGCTTTATAGTAAGCGAATATATGATTATTACTTATTCAGCTCATTTGCGAAGTAGACGTTGGAACCCTGACACTATTGTTTTGCTGATCGTCTTAAATAAGCCTTCCTAAGCAAAGTGACGCCAATAACACCTGTTATTAGTGCGGTTGCTAATATCATCCAATCTTGTTTCATCTGGGGCCTAAATGCGAAATGACCATGCATGCCCAATAGCGCTACGCAAAAGATGCTTGCATACAAGGCCAAAATACCTGTTAAGATGTAGAAGATTTGGGAAGCTAACTTACGCATATTGCTAATAATAGCGGGATCGTTCGCCCGATTAACACTCGTGTAGTTGTTATATCTTACGCTTATTTGTTTTCCGGAATTTTTGCACAAAAGCAGCTCCAAGCGCGCAGCTGATTAGTGGTACACCTATCGAACATAGCCAATCAGGTAAGACTTCATATACAGGCTGGTAACTAACTGCAAGTTTTAAGACAACGGCAACCGGAACGAAAATCAAAATTGCTTTCTTTAAAGTGCCGGAAGGTAAATCCTGTTTATACTCATAGTTGTACAAATAGATTGTCATTGGATTAATAAGCGAGGTGCTTACCAAAGCAGCTATGACATAGGCAACAAGCTCCTTTATAGCCCGTTCTACAATAATATAATCGTGCAAAAAGAGTTGCAAAATAAAGCCGGCTACTAAAGCCATTAAATGTACTAACATGAAAAATGCGATGGAAAACAACGCAACACGGTATTTTGCCGGCAGTATAGATGCCTTGGCATTGCTGAATCGCTTTACGGCATGCTCTTCACCTTTTTGAAATGCCCAGGACACGATATCCGGCGCGTAACCATCGTCAAGCATTTCCCCCAAGCATTTAATACCCGCAACAATCATAGAAAAGGCCAAAAAAGCCAGAACCCAAAAATTGTCTTTGCTATCATTGCTCCAATAGTAGAAAATCAAAGTAATGGGTAGTACCGTTACAAATACATGCAACAGTGCGAACCATAAGCGCCAGTAAAGCACTCTTTTTCTTTTGCCTTCCTGCACATAAGCGCGGAGATAATGAAAAAAACACAAAATGAAGTAGCCGGGCACAAGTCCGGCGCCAAGTACTATGCCGTATACTTCGCAAAACAGCCCCAATTTGGAATGCCCTAATCCGGGCATCTTCATAAATAAGCTTGCCGGGTAATAAATTGCCAGGAACCCCAGGATTAAAAATATGGCATACTTAGAAAGATAGTGTAAAATTATCTGTAAAAATGGCGCTGCTAAGGCGAAAGCTCTTCCTACATTGCTATAGTATGCTGCCATATTACGCCCCCTTTGTGCAGCCTGATAGATACGCTCCTGTTCATCACTGGTACGACCGCTATTATAGTAAAAACTGCCTCGCGCACCTGCATTAAAGGCTTCACGTTCCCGTTGTTCTTGTTCGTAATTGCTCATTGATAGCGGTTTAAGTTACTAGACCAATATAGAAAATTTAAGCGGTCAATACATCCTCAAATTTTTCTTTTAAGAGACGGAAGGGAGGCTGCCGCAACAGACATCGATATGCATTTTTGTTGCGCTTTAAATCAGGTTGCAGCGATATCATTATATTATGCTTTCAACAACTTTGACTTTACATCCGAGCTTTTGTTCAAATTCCTTTATGAAGTCATCAGTGAACCCGGTCCAGTTCCAGAATGTAAACCCTAAATTGCTAAATCCCCAGGTTGGTTCTATCACATAGCTGTTTAAATCACTTTGTTGTTCACATAAAGGGCATTCTAACAGAGGGTTCTCTGATTTAATAAAGCCCTCTAAATTCCATTCTTCTGCCAGTATGTCTTCTTTGCAATTTGGGCATATAACCGAATCTAAGCCATTCTCTCCGGCATCGAAAACTGATGGCTCAGTGACCACCTGTAGCCCATTAACCACAAGGTTGAATGGTAGTTGTTTTGGTTCAGTTGTCAATACAACAGCACCCGAGTCAATAGGATAGCCTAACGCTGAAGAAAGAATGCAATCCGCTTTATCGCCCTTAATTGCTTTTATATCAGTTAGCCATTCAACAATCTGCTTAGCCTTTTCAAACCTATTCGGGTAAATTGTGAGTTCAGGAACTATGCTGGTGCTTATATCGCTCATTGGTTTAGTTTAATTTATGGTGTGATAATTAAGTTAAGCGTTCTACTTCTCCACCTTAATCTGCGAAGCCTCTAAAATAATGATTTCCGGCTTGCCCTTGTAATCAAACATGGAACCGGTTATCCAAAACAGTATGTCGCTTAAAACCAAGATCGCAGCAAGCCTGAAAGTGAAAGCCCCAGGCGCGACCGGAATGGTACTTAATATACCCTAATGCAGTTAAAAGGCGCCTTGTGATTTTTGGACATGCACTATGATTTCGAATGGCTAACTAATAGTACCTCACTGACTTACAAGTTTTAATTGACTTTTTGCTTTAAAATAGACTAATTTTGCTGTTTAATTAAAAAACTTTATTTATGAAACATGTTATTGCAGTAGTATTATTATTAACACTTTTTGGATGCAAAAAGGACAAGACTGATCAGGACCGTTTGAAGGATGATATCAAGGGCACCTGGCAAATCGCGAACATAAAGACCGTTTATTACGACTCTAAAGGCACTGTTCTCCTCGAATCAAGCAGAGATGCTCCCGGAACGTTACTAGTAACAGACAAAGACGTCAAGATAACACTATCTGGCAGAGAAGTAAAAGCCGGATACACTTTAGCAGTTTCGGGAAGTGATAAAGTTGTTCTTATAAATGAGGCCAATGACTATTTAGCTTTCAAAGCAAACAATGGAATATTTATCACCGAGCAGACTAACAATAACATGAAATGGGAAAGCACGCTGTACAATGTTACTTATTCAGACCCTAACACCAATGAAAGTGTGGTTGCTGCCCAGGCAAAGGTGTGGCATACTTTTAAGAGGTAACTTAGCTGTAAGGCGATCACCTGATTTTTTTACAAATTGAGTGGCTTAAACTGTCCTTACCGTTGATGCCGCCTACTTTAACGATTAGCCGCTGATTGGGATCTTATCAGCGGCCATTTTTTTGTGGGATGCGCAGCCGCTTCGTTCAACCTTAAATTTGCATAGTTACTTCTCCACCTTTATCTGCGAAGCCTCTAAAACAGTAATCTCCGGCTTGCCCTTGTAATCAAACACGGAACTGGTTGTCCAAAACAGTATGTCGCTTAAAACCAAGATTGCAGCAAACCTAAAAGTGAAAGCAGCAGGCGCGGCGGCAATGGTAAATTCCTGGTTTAGTTTGAGGGCGGTAGGAGCGTGGTGTTGGGCAGACAGTTGAGGAAACTACAACTTGGCCTGTTACGTTAGAGAGGATTCTGATCGTTTTGAGAACTGGAAGCGGAAGCCGGGTGGCTTATTTAAACTATCGACCAGTTTGAATTTTATCCATTATTTTATTTATGTCATCCATTAATGGACACTTGCCAAGAAACCTTTTGAAGGATTCTATTGGTAAGTTAAGAATAGTTGAGGGCCTGATATAAGTGTCAGCGCTTAAGCCCATCTTTTTACCATGTTCAGAGTCTTTCTCAACAAAGATATTGTGTTTGTCATCTCCGTTATTTTGTGTTGTACAATAAACTGAAATGATATTACTATCACGGTTAACGTTTTGGAGAACTATTACAGGTCTTGGTTTATATCGCATTGTGCCAAACTTATCGACACCTGCAGGGGCCGCCACTTCAATAACATCTCCACGATATAATTTAATCATGGAGGAATGTTAATTAGTCTTCGTATGCAAGATCGCCCCAAGCGTCTTGTACTGCTTTAGCTAGCTCAGGATTTTTATAAATTTCTTCTATTGGATCATGTTTATAGAGAAAGCTTTCCATTTCTTTCTGCCCTTTTAAAAAGCACCTTAAAGTGCGTTTGATTTCCCTTATTAGAAACCACGAGAAAATTAAACGATTTGCCTCTTTAAGCTCCTGAATTGCTTCTGGCGCCATTTGAGATATTTGTGATATCAGCTTATATAGCTCGGCTTCTAATTCAACCTGTTTTCTTTCAGGCATGGTTTTAAAAGCGGCCACGACAAGCTTCATTTGTTTTTGAAATTCCTTGCGGTCGCGACGCAATTCTCTACATACGGTCAAATCATCGACAAAGCTTTGATGAGACGCTTTTACGTTTTTTATAAGTTCACAAAGTGCATCCAAGACCCTTATTAGTGGGTCTTTTGAACTCTGAATTTGAAGTGTTTTTTGCATGTTTGTAGTCATAACGGGTACCCTTCTTACGCGTTATCAGCACCAAAGATATACCAAAATCAACAAAATCAATAATGCCGCTACCCAGGAAAGCATTAAAAGATGGGTGTATAAAACTATGTAATCTAGGGAGATAGATCAACTATGAAATTGAGTTCAAGATGGTTTTTATTTGATTTAAGCTAATAACTTATGTTTTACATGATAAAACATCACGCAAGTGCATTGCTAGCTTAAATGCAAAATTTAAAGCCAAAAAAAATTTAAAAAAATTTAAAAAAAATATTTTCAATTATTGATTGGTCAATGTTTCATTCAAAAAACACTGCAAAGTGTCGACAAATCTATTCGCGATCGAAAAGAAAAATGATCAACAATATTTATATACCAATCACATATGTACTTTCTGTTTAATCTAACGATCAAGTCGATAGGTAGCGAACGAATATTTCTCTATACCCATTCTGCATAGCCATCCATGATTCGACTTTCTTAACGGCAACCGCGTTTCTGTCATCGGCAAGAAAAACAAACTTTCCAGGCTTAAGATACTTGACAAGACTCTCACCAACAATCTTACGGCCACCTCATCAAGTCTTTGTGCTTTTATCTTAACTTCTCAAACTTTATTTGTGATGCCTCCATGATTGTTATTTCAGACTTGCCGTTGTTATTGTACACGGAGTTCGTTACCGTTTTGTCCTGCCGTCTAACGTTGTTCCTAATGACTTTGCTTACCATTAAATGCCACAATGGCTGAAGTGCAGCGAAGGCTAAATTGCCCCTTCATAAGGCTAAGTTAAGCGTTAGGGTCAATATTTGATGATACCTTCTCCTTACGTTTGTTGGTAAATATTCATCACTGCTTTGCAATCGCTTGAATTTAGCGGTTCATCAGCTCCTTTTCCTTCCCCACTTAGTAAGCCCGTAAACTTTATCAGCCCGCCATTACGAGGTAATTTCGTGACATACCGCAAGGTGTACACGAGTAATTAACGGATGCAACTTAGCAGTTACCCAAACAAACATTATGTCACTTAAAATCAAGATTGCAGCACGACTGAAAGTGAAAGCGGCAGGCGTGAATCTATCTCAAAAACGTATTGATGCCATTGTTTCCCGCGCCGAAAAGGGTTTGGCCGATGAGTCGGACGACGCGGCGATTGATGCCAGCCTGGACGCCATCAACGAGCTTACGCCATTTAAGGAGATAGCATCGCTTGACGATCATCAGCGGGCAAAAGAAGCCAAAGAGAAGCTCGACAAGGAAAAGGCCGATAAGGAGGCTGCTGAAAGGGCAGCCAGGGACGGTGATTTTACCGACTTGCCGGCCGACACTCCTGAATGGATGAGGGCCTTTATGAAGCAACAGGCGGAGCAGAACAGGGCAATGCAGGCGGAGATAGCGAGCATAAAAGGTGAAAAAGTGACGACCACCCGCAGGGAGCAGTTCATTAAATCGATGGAGGGCACCTCTGCCGAATACCAGGCGCGCGAGCTTAAAAAGTTTGACCGCATTGCCTTCAGGGACGATGAAGACTTTAAAACCTTCCTCGACGATATCAGAGGCGACCACGCAGCGGCAGTACAGGAAGATGCCAACGGTGAGCTGGGAAAAGACAGGCCTGCGGGCGGTGGCAGCGGCGACGCGAATAGAAAGAAAGAAGCCACAGAGGCGGAAGTCGAAACGGCATTTGCAAACTTAAAAATCTAAAAAAATGGCAGTACAAGTCAACCTGGTTGATGAGGCGGTTAATGTAGATACGTCTAAAGACAGTATCGTCATCATCGAAAACCAATTCTCAATCCCCGGCGGAAAATCGCTTGATGTAACAGGCTTCGCCCCGGACGTGCTAAATGCTGGGCACGTTATCATTAAAGAAACAGCAACAGGTAATTACAAGCCCATGCCTTTAAACGGCGGCGCTACGGCTTACGCAGCACTACCGGCAGATCACACCTACGAGGGCGTACTGGTGGCAAGCATCTTAAAAAAGCGCCCGTTCGCAGGCGTAATGCTTGAGGGCTGGGTAAACGAGAACGCAGCACCGTTCCCGATGGCAACCATTAAGGCCGCCTTTTTAACTGCGGTAGGCAACAAAATCAAATTCAGAGGAGACCTTTCGTAATGGCAGAACAATCACAATTTATAAAGTACATACAAAAGTACTTCACAGGCTTTGTAGCAAGGGTTACAAAGACCTTAAACGGCACGGATAAGGCACCGCTTTATCTCCATAAATCAATGCTCACACCAAAGCAGTCTATTGATGGTAAGTGGACGTCTATAACGTCTGACAACCAGAACGTAGCTGCCGACGTAGTGGCCATGGACAGCCCGCTGCCGTTAAAGCTTCGCCCATCGCTCTCTACCGCCTCAGGAGATATTCCTAAGCTGGGTATGGAGATGAAGATGAACGAAAATCAGCTGGATCAGCTGGATACCATGATCGCCAAAAATGCGGATGACGCAGACGTTGTAGTTGAGCTTTTTGACGATGCCAAGCGTGCGCTTATCGGTATCGAAGAGCAAAAGGAGTATTTGTTCCTCCGTGGCTTATCATCAGGCGTAGCGTTGACGGACTCTGAAAATGTTGGTACCGGCATCCGTGTTGATTACGGTTACTTGTCTGAAAATAAAGCCGGCGTGGCTGTGCTGTGGTCAGACGCCGCTAATGCGACCCCGGTTACCGACCTGCAGGAGATCATCTCCAAAGCAAATGACAAGGGCAAGACCATCTCATACTTTATGATGGATAAGGCAACCTTTAACCTGGCCCGCAAAACTACCGAAGCGGCAGACCTGTACGCCGTGAGCATCGGTAATTTCGGTAATACCAAGCCGCTGCCGTCTTATGCCAACTTTCAGGAGTTTTTAGAAACTGAGCTGGGCGTGTCCATCATCATTGTTGACCGCTCGGTTAAGTTCGAGAAAGACGGTGTTAAGAAGACCGTTAAAGCCTGGGATGAAGGCAAGGTGATTGGCCTTACAGACAGTAACGTGGGCACCCTGGTGTGGAAACGCGTGGTGGAGGACCAGCATCGCTCTAAAGCGGTAGAATACCGGAATGGTGAATTTGGTACCCTGCTATCCATGTACGTTACGCACAAGCCGTTCGGCGAATGGACCGACGTACAGGCGCGCCAGCTGCCGGTTATCACCAACGTTGACCAGATATTCCAGTTGGACACTAAAACTGTACAAGCATAATGGGATTACATCATGCAACACTTAAGGCGGCCGTAAAAGCTTACGGCCACTTACATAGCCAGGGGAAGTCGGCAGACGAAGTAAAAGCGGCCATTGCTGCTGACGAAAAGCAGTTTGAGGGCGATGCTGTAAACGAAATTTACAGGGCGATAATTTTCCATAAGGATGGAGAGCAGCCATGCGCTGATAAGTTAAAAAAAGCAGATGGTTATACAGTTGTCTCAGAGTTCCGCGACAAGGACAAATGGGAGAAGCTGTACCAGGTTGGCGATGATGTTTCTCATTTTGATGAAGACCGTCTGGCTAATCTTGTTGAACGCAAATTGGTAGAAGCAAAGTAATGACAATAAAGGAAGCCCTTATAAGCACTGTTAATTTTTTGATACCTGATAACCGGGTGGAGAAGGCTTTGATTGATGCCGGGTTGGATGGCGGCGCCATTTACACGCAGGCAGATGAAAAGGCAATTGATGCCTGCATGTCCGGGCTTCTTTTAACCCTCATCACTTCTGCGGATGTTACTGAAGATGATGTGAGCATCAAACTCCCGTCGCGCGATGTGCTCATGGCGGCCAGAAAGGCGCTTATTGAAAAGTGGGATCCTGTTGTAGCAGAAAAGCCGGCAGTTAAGAGAGTGAGGTTTTGGTGAAAACGCGTCCGCATACTTTACAATGGCTTCAGGCAGAGGCCGGCGGCGCCAAGGCCGATCCGGTTACCGGGTTCCCGCTGCCAACTGCCTCTACGGTCATCAGATCGGTGCCCTGCAGGTTTCGCGCCGGCGGTACCAAAGAGTTTAAGAACAAGGATAACCAGGTGGTTAAACAAACCGGCACCATAAGGCTAGGCCCCGGCACAGACTTACCGCAGGTAGGGCAGGAAGTTGAGGTGACAGGCCACTTTAAGGGAGATGTTAAGGGCGTTTACCGTGGACAATTAAGTAGCAGGATAGATGTTTAGCATAAGCGCTGATTTTAATATGGCCGATGTGGAGGCCTACATCAACGATGAGGTGCAAACCTGGTTTGATGAGCTGGTAGAAGAGCTGCGCCAGAAGGGTAAGGAATTTACCCGTAAGGCCCGGGCCAGAACGAAAACGCAGGGCGGGTTCAATGACGTTACCGGCAACCTGCGGTCATCAATAGGCTTTTGCCTGGTGTATGAGAACAGGGTAGTGGAAAGCTACTTTCCGCCGATAAAAGGCGGCACCACGGGCGAAAAGACCGGCGCCAGGTATGCACAGGGCATCGCGTTTGAGGTTAGGCAAAGTAAAGATGATGTGGTACTGGTTCTTGCAGCCGGTGAGCGGTATGCGGAGTACGTTCCGGGCCGTGGTATCCACGTTATTGAAGATGCTGACGGATTGTTTGAGGCAGAACTTAAAAAGCTGTGGCAATGAAAGATACATTCGATGTAATGGCTGATGTAATATCGCTGCTTAACCAGCCGGAGTTTACCGCCCTGGTAGATGGCGCCATATGGGCCAATGCCCGGCCAAACAACAGCGCAAAAACGGATGTGGTGGTAGGTTGCAGCGCCCCGTCAAATGATCATACGCAGGTGAGTTACGGTTTCGTGAACATCTACGTTCCTGAAAAGGAAATACCCAACGGCGCAGGCCAGTTGGTGCCTCACTATGAGAAAATGAGGGAGCTCTGTAAAGCTGCATTGCCGCTGTTAGATACGCAATTCCGGTACTCCTTTCAGCTTGAGGTGGAGACCTCCGGGGAGATTGAGCAGGATGCAGACAACTCCTGGTTCGTGCACATCGGCTTTAAGTACACATCCATACAAACCAATTATCAAAATATTTAAATAAACCGCCTTCGGGCATTAAATCAATAAATCATGGCATCATACGTAGTAGGCGGGATCGAAAAAATTGAATACGCCCCCGCAAGTTTAACAGGCGTAGTATCAAGCGGCGACTGGAAGCAGGTACCCAACATTGCTCCGGACTCCGTAGTATTCACAAAAAACAACGGCGCAAAAACTTCCATCGTACCGGAAGATAAAGACGTTGCGTTTATCAATTTCTTTGCCCCTGGCGAAGGCGATACACTGGCTTTGGGTGTGTTAGAGCAAAACCCCGAGCTGGTGCAGGCATTGTTCAATGTAAAGTATACCGCGGCTACCACCACCACGGCTTACAAAGCGAAGGAGAAAATTGCAAATCTTGCCTGGAGGCTTACCACCCGTCCGTTAAAGGATGGCATTAAGTGTGTCATCACCATTTACAACACCGATGTGCAAACCGGTTATGCCAATAACCTTACCAAAACAGCGGCCGAGCAGCTCGCTTTGGTTGCCGCACTGAACACTTACCGCCCGGTAGGCGAAACTGAGGACTTTGTTTACACAAAGCAGTTTGTACTTGCAGACGGTACGGCGATTGATTCCACCCCGGAAGGTTAATCATTAAGCTATCCAATTCAAAGCCGCATGCATATCACGTGCGGCTTTTTTAATACTTACCCACATGAATGAAAACCAAATATATAGCGGCGTTGCCGATGTACTAACGGATAAACCGTTTACGATGGTGGTACCGGTTAAATGGGCGCCGGAGCCGCAGCCGCTAAAGCGGTCGTTAATTGATAAGTTGCTTTTTCGTAAACCGCTGGTGCCCGAACGCGAGCTGTACCGGGAGTTTACCATTTACCCTTGTGTGGTTGCCAATATGTACCGTATTGCCGGGCGCGCAGCGTTGCTGCCCGACGAGCTTACTGAGGGAGGCGGAGCAAAGGAAGTGCTGGCATTGCTGTCCGTACACATGCCCGATCTCATCTACATCATCGCCGCAGCAATCCAGAACAACCACCTGGAGCCCGACGCTGACCTGATGCTTTTCATCGAAAGAAACTTCACGCAGGACATGATCCTTGTGGCCTTTGATGAAGCCATCGGCGATTTAGGGTTAGCGTCTTTTTTGAATTCTATTGCCTTGGTGAAAGGGACAACCCAAATACTCAAACCAAAGGCAAGCCCAGCAGACGGGAGAGAGTAGATAGCCTCCCACACAGGTACATAGGTTCTGCAATGCACTATTTCAAAGGCTCCATGAGCGAATGGGATATTAAGTGGAAGCTATCATTTAAAAACTTGATGCTGTACGTGGCATCCATCCCCCGCTATGACACAAGCGACAGTGCAGGCGCTGCCAACACAGGCTTGGAGGTAAGGGATGCAGTAGATCTGTTTTAAAACTGAAATGAACGAGTTAAGCCAATATATTTTAAATAAAGCTATTGAAGCTGATATATGCCAGGAGTGGGCGGTGAAGATTGCCAGGGCAACCAGCCGCGGGCAGCTGCTGCAGTTGTATGTAAAAGGCATTGATTTCTGCTTATCAAAAAACTTTCCCGCTAATGAAGACCTGGATAGGTTAGGTGGCGATGCGCTGCTGAACCATGGTATCCACATCAACAAAAAAATTGACGGCAACGGCGAGCCTTTTACGGTGCTGCTGGGGCAATCGGTCGCCAGGCTAAAATACGCCGGCTTCACGGCGTCGCAACTTTACGTAAAGCATGGTTGCAGCGCGGAAATAACCGTTACAGACCACGCCTTTGTGGTGATTGATTGCTTTGATGATGCAGTACTCTCTGTTGATGCATCGGGGCAGGCAAAGGTTCTCATAAATGTTTATGGCAATGCCCGGGTGACTACCGCTCATACGGCCGGCACTCATGTTAAAATTATACACAAACAAAAAAGCACTTACTAACGATGGCTACAGGCACAAGAGGCAGCGGTTTAAATTTTACCGCCCGGTTAGATACGGCAGAAGCAAAGAAAAGTGTTGCTGAGCTGAAAAGAATGATGTCGGAACTGCAGCAATCGTTTCCGAATGTAACGGCGGCCAGTATAAATACCGAGCCTTTAACAAACTATCAGCAGGCTAATAACGCGCTCAGAACGTCGTTACTTGAAGCCCAGGTAGAAGCACAGCGGCTGCGTAATGAGATGTTGTCCCTGAATGCAAGTTACCGGCAGGGGCAAATCTCCGCACAGCAACTATCAGCTGCCGAAAGGCAGGCCCGTATGGAGCGCCGGCAGCTGGCAGAAGCATCCCGCAATGCAAGGCAGTCGCAAGTTGCCGCAAATGGTAGTTATAGAGAAGCACAACAGCAGCTGGCACGGCTTGGAAATACCATACGCAGCGTGGAGGGTGGTTTTGCCAACACAAGCAGATTACAACGAGCGCGGATAGCACAGTATAATCAGCTTAACTCAGCGATTAAAAGGTTTGATGCCTCTATGGTTAATGGTCAAAGGAAAATTGTTGATTTCAGGGGATTGACGGCCAGTGCTGTCGGGCAATTGCAGTCAATGTTGACAGTACAAACCGCGATTACCGCGGCAACGGAAGCCTACAAGACATTCTTAAGTTTGGACAAAACAAAAGCATCCCTGAGTGTTACCCTGCAGTCAGACGGTGCCGCAAACCTCGCTTTAGAGGAACTTGAAACATTATCTGACAAATTAGGATTAGATTTTGAAGTGTTATCGCGCTCGTACGCAAAATTCATAAGTAGCACAAAATCGTCAGGGATGGATTTGGCAGAAGCCAACAAAATTTTTAACGCGGTTACCTTAGCCGGTTCCCGGCTGAAACTATCAACCGATGAAATTTCCGGCTCGTTACTCTCAGTTCAACAAATGATAGCCGGTGGCACAGTACAGTACGACGCGTTTCAGTCCCAAATAGGTGAGAATATACCAAACGCACTCTCTATTGCCGCACGTGCCATGGGCGTTAACGACGACAAAATGCGCGAAATGCTTAAGAATAACGAAGTCCTCGCCTCGGAATTATTGCCGAAATTAGCCGTGGAACTCGAAAAAACTTTTGGCAAAGATGCACCAGGTGAGGTTGATAGCTTGCAGGGGTCAGTTAATAAACTTAAAAATACTTTCACTGACCTGATAAATGAAAAAAGCCGTATTAGTGAGTTCTTTAGCACGGTAGTTAAAGGCTGGGACACTATTGCCTCTTCATTTATAGATACATTCAACTCTACCAGTTCGACGGAGTTTTGGGATAGGTTCCTAGCGTTGGATGGTCAGAAAAGTTTAGACCGGGCAGATGTATTGCATAAACTCGAAAAGGTGATATCAAATACTCAGTCGGCTTTACATGATGTTATGTCAAAAACTGCCGACAAAACAGCCGGTACAGCAGACGAAGCTGTGCAACAAGTTGCCGTGCTCAATAGCATGCTAGAGCAAAACCGGGATGCTTATAAGCGGATAGTGAAAATGCAAAAAGATGGCACCCTGGCAAAAGACGAATTTTTTAATACTAAAGTTGTTGGCGCCAACATCATTGAAATTAAGAAGTATATTGACCTTTATAAAAAACAATTTCCCGAAGCTTTTAAACCGGCTAAGAAAGCCGTAAATGAATTAACTGATGCGCAACTCACTTCCTATGAAGCGATCCGTAAACGCATCGGAGAATTATCTAAGCTGCCCGCTTCAGCAACTGAAGGTTCAGAGGTCAACAGGAGAATTGAAGCACTCAAGGCAAGGCTAAAAGAGTTGAATAAGACTCCTGCCAAAGACACTGAACTTCAGGCTCGCAATGCTTTACAAAAGCGTATTGACGATTTGCATGCAGAGTCCGTAAAAAAACAGCAGAGCAGCGACGAGCAGGAACTAAACAGCGTGAAGCTCAAATATGAAGCCATGCGCAATGAGGTCAAAGCGTTTAACAATGATCCAAAAAATAAACAGAAAGGATACAGGGTTGACGGATCAAGATTAAACGCCGACGAAAAAGTAGAAACCGACGCTGTAAAAGATAAACAAGACACAGAAAAACTTAAGGAGTCGCTCGATAAGCAAAAGCAGCTTTATGCCGATTATGAAACTTACAAAACCGATTTGGGTGAGGATGAAGCTAAAAAGCGGTTTGCCGGCGAACTGGACTCAAATACCACCTACCTGGAGGCGTTGAAAGCCAGGCGGAAAGATATCCTCAACGAACAGGATGGCAATCCTGCCGAAAAAGGCCGGTACCAGCTCCAGCTTAAATATGTCGGCGAACAGATTGCTGCTGAGGAAGCTGCCAATAAAAAGAAGGACGACGCTATATACGCCAATGCTTACAAGGCGGCGATGACGCATGCGCAGAAAATGGCGGATATAGAGGCAGATTATCAGCGCGATGTTAAGGCCCTGGGAAAAAATGCCACGCAAGAGCAGCTGGACAACCTTAAACGGCTCAGAGATGAGAAAATACGTACGGAGAATGAGGCCAACTTGGAAACAAAAATAGGATGGAAGCATTTGTTCGAAAACTTTGATAAGATGAGCCGCAAAGAGATCCTGGAGAAGCTCAGAAAGGCAAAAAAAGACATTCAGAACGATGTAGCTGCCGGTAACACCACCTCAAGCCAGGACGCTGACAAAATCAAACAGATCGACGAAGCAATCGCTCAGCTCGACGGTAATGCAAGCTTTAAAAATGTAATTGACAAGACGAACAAGTTTTTCGACTTATTTAAAACTAAAGGTGGCAAGAACGGAGAAACCAAAGCTTCTTTCAGGGATATGCTCAATGGGTTTTCAGACGTGTCAGGAGAGATCAACAGCGATATCAGCAAAATAGGGGAAGCCTTAGGAGCCGCAGGCATAGGCGGCGAGGAGCTGCAGAATACGCTCAAAAATGTAATGGGCGTTGTAAGCGGCGCCGGCACACTTGCCAAAGGTATTGCCAGTGGTAACCCGGTTGATATTGTAACCGGTTCTATCAACCTCCTTTCATCCGCTATCTCCCTGTTCAACAATAAGGACAAAAAATTGCAAAAGCAGATAGATGGCTACAAAAAGCAGTTGGATGCCTTGCAGCAATCCTACAAACAGCTTGACAGGGCCGTGCAAAACGCTGCAGGTTTTGATATTTATGAGAAACAGTATGAGCAGATCGCCAATTTGAAGGCACAGCAGGCCAAGCTTATTGAAATGCGCGACGCGGAAGACGAAAAGAAGAAAAAAGATCAGGGCAAAATTGATGAATACAACAACCAGATAGCCGATATCCCGAATCAGATCGAAGACGTTAACAAGGCTATCTCTGCTAACCTTATCCAGGGTACATTCCGTGAACTGTCTAACAGTTTGGCCGATGCACTTACAAGCGCATGGCAGGCCGGGGAGGACGGACTGGCCGCACTGGATAAGTCGTTCGACCAGTTCATTGCAAACGCTATTAAGAACAGCCTGAAGCTTGCCTTTTTTGATAAGGATATAAAGTTGTTCACGGAGGATTTAACCGCTTATGCAAAAGAAAATGGCAACAGTGTGGTTGGCTTCAACTTTGATCTGTGGCGGGCAAAATTTAAAGTGGATGCGGATAATTTCAATGCCGGCTTAGAGGCCAGTAAGGAATATTTCAAAACCGACGAGTCATCAGGCGACAGTGCCGTTAAAAAGGATATCGAAGGCATCAAGTCCACCCAGGCCAGCGCATTGGAAGGGTTGATGCGCGGGCAGTACGACCAGCTGAAGCAGCAGACCATCCTGCTTACCACGTCCAACGCCAACTGGGATAAATGGATGGACATCGGAATGCAGAAAATTGCGCATCTGGAAGCTATCGAAATAAATACCTATAACACCGTTGAAGAACTGAAGATAACCAACAGATCTATTGTGGATTGCAATACAGCATTGACCGAAATTGTAAAAAACACCAAGCCCGGACCAACGATAAGAGGGGCGGGATTAGGGTAGTACTTACCAAATTATTATAGAAAGGCAACTCATTTATTGCCAAGCCCTTTGTGAAGTAATTTCGCAGTAATGGCTGAATATAGAATAAATGGTTATGGGCTCTATCTGGGCGCAGGTATAATCCCTGACTCAGACCGGACAACGGCCAACAGCTTTGAAAAACCAGCCGACATGGCGGATGTATTTTCGCACGAATGGGATGACGGTTTTATTGAGTATGACCTGAGCGCACCGGTAAAGTATAAGCCGCGGCTATTCATCATCAAAGGCCGGCTGATTGCGGATAGCATAGAAAGCTATAAGCTGGGCAGAGATACGCTCAACTTCCTGCTATTTCAAAACTACGTAACGCTTGAGCAGGTCGACCTTGGCATTAAAGCCAACGCAAGGCTGAAGAATGGCGCTAACACCTGGAGCCGCCGCACAAACCTTACGGACAGTAAGATCATCGTTGATGTGGAATTTCAGTTTGATGAAGTGCTGCAGGAGGTGCCGTTTAAGAATGGAGGCGGAGAAAGAATCATCTACCTCACAGATAGCCAGGGACGGTTCTACAATACACAAACTAACAACTACATAAGCATATAGCATGGCAGG
>JAYRLR010000011.1:0-4199 GCA_041905165.1 Mucilaginibacter sp. | reverse complement strand
ATTATTTCAATGATAGTGCGCAATTGATCTACAACACTGCGTAGCGGAGAGAGTATTAATCGGATCATAGTCACATCAAGTGACTATGATCCGGGTGACAACCGGGGTAATTATTGCTGCTTAACGAACAAACTGGCGAAGCTGAACAGGCTGGCGGCGCTAAATATCAGTTCAATTCCCACCAGTGTGGAAACCAGCGTTACAGACACCATCGGCGTTGCACCAAGGAATATCCAGGCAATGACGATATCCAGCACACCAATAACGAGCTGTAGCCAGCTGCCTTTCATTGAACGCTGACGATACCAACTCATCAGGCGAATAACCCCTGCAACACAGAACAAACCGGCAATAAATGCCGCAATGGCAAAAATGCCCAGCTCCGGTGCGCGGATGAAGAAATAGCCGATCAATAAATAGGCGACTGCGACGAGGAAACCGGATAATACCGGCCAGAAATTATGACTGCGGTTGCTGAATAACCCGACAATAAGCGCAATACCCGAGCAGATTAATAATGCACCCACTACTGTGCTTAAAATATCGCCAGAGACGAACGGGAAACTGATACACAGCAACCCGACGATAAACAGCAGCACGGCAATAAACTGGATTGCTCTGCGATGTTTTTTAAGCATCTCCAGATCAAACTTCAAAATTGTTGCCTTATCTATATATAACATAGAACCACCCTATAAAATTAAGAAGAAAATCCCCTGCTATCAATCTATGCCAAAAACGCGTCTAAGAATGCAGTCGATTTAATAAAAATTTCCTAATTGCAGTATCTGATGCATCTGTAACTCATTGTATTGAAATAAAAATATCTGATTTTGATATTTTCCATCAACATGACATATACAGAAAACCAGGTTATAACCTCAGTGTCGAAATTGATTCGTGACGGCTCTTTCACTTTATAGTTGAGGATATTACGATGAAAAAAGTATTAGGCGTTATTCTTGGTGGTCTGCTTCTTCTGCCAGTTGTGAGCAATGCAGCGGATGCGCAAAAAGCAGCTGATAACAAAAAACCGGTCAACTCCTGGACCTGTGAAGATTTCCTGGCTGTGGACGAATCCTTCCAGCCAACTGCAGTTGGTTTTGCTGAAGCGCTGAACAACAAAGATAAACCAGAAGATGCGGTTTTAGATGTTCAGGGTATTGCAACCGTAACCCCAGCTATCGTTCAGGCTTGTACTCAGGATAAACAAGCCAACTTTAAAGATAAAGTTAAAGGCGAATGGGACAAAATTAAGAAAGATATGTAATTCCGGGAATGCGTTACATCGTACTTCCTTGCATATTGAACAGGCCGGAATATCTTCTTTAAAAGCAGCTATTCCTCCTGTTCATATATAATCTCTATATTGAATGGGTTACAAAATGAATATTTCATCTCTCCGTAAAGCGTTTATTTTTATGGGCGCTGTAGCGGCTTTGTCACTGGTGAACGCACAATCTGCGCTGGCAGCCAATGAATCCGCTAAAGATATGACCTGCCAGGAATTTATTGATCTGAATCCAAAAGCAATGACCCCGGTTGCATGGTGGATGCTGCATGAAGAAACAGTATATAAAGGTGGCGATACCGTTACTTTAAATGAAACCGATCTCACTCAAATTCCTAAAGTGATCGAATACTGTAAGAAAAACCCGCAGAAAAATTTGTATACCTTCAAAAATCAAGCATCTAATGACTTGCCGAATTAATGAGGTACAAGTAAAAAGGAGTAGCAAGTTGAGCCATCTTGCTGCTCCTTTTTGCATTTTTATATGACAGCAGAATTTATTATACGTCTTATACTCGCGGCAATTGCCTGTGGCGCTATTGGCATGGAAAGGCAAATGCGCGGCAAAGGAGCAGGGTTACGCACACATGTATTAATTGGCATGGGAAGCGCCCTGTTTATGATTGTTTCGAAATATGGTTTTGCTGATGTGCTGTCTTTAGATCACGTCGGACTCGACCCCAGCCGTATTGCTGCTCAGGTGGTGACGGGCGTCGGGTTTATCGGTGCAGGTAACATTCTCGTTCGTAACCAAAATATTGTAGGTCTGACGACGGCAGCGGATATCTGGGTGACCGCCGCCATAGGTATGGTTATTGGCAGCGGTATGTACGAACTGGGTATTTATGGTTCAGTGATGACCTTGTTGGTGCTGGAAGTCTTCCATCAATTAACCTTCCGCCTGATGAACAAAAATTACCATTTACAGCTGACATTAGTGAACGGTAATACGGTATCAATGCTCGACTGGTTTAAGCAGCAAAAAATAAAAACTGATTTAGTTTCGTTGCAGGAAAATGAAGATCATGAAGTGGTCGCCATTGATATCCAGCTTCATGCCACAACGTCGATAGAAGACCTGTTGCGATTATTAAAAGGTATGGCAGGGGTGAAAGGCGTTTCAATTAGCTAATCTGTGTGGCAGCGTAGCCAGACTCACCGTAAGCCTGAAATTCACACCAGATAATCAATATGCTGATGGCGTACCAGCTCATTGATCCGCTTAAGATTGAGGATCATCATGATATTGTGTTTATGGCAGTAGAACGTTTTTAGCGATATTTTCAGTTTCTCCAGAATATCTTCCGTTGTCATTTGATTCGCAATGCAGCTCAGAACCTGATGTTGCTTGCGCGAAAGTGACACAGCCGCTTCAGGCACAGAGCAGTAACTGCCATTGATGAGTGCGACAAAATCAATGATAGTGATAGTCCGCGGAACAAAGGTCACCGGCACTTTCCCCAGGCAGCGTTTAATATTAAAGGGGGAGAAAATAATGACATGGACAGGTTTTAATCGTTCAATTTGAGTGAGAAAATTAGAATGAAATACATTATTCATTAATGTATCAATAATGACGAAGGCATTCTGATGCAACATTACGTCGATCTCTTCTTCGTTCTGTATATGAACGACATTACCTTTACTCAGAATGTTTTTCATCGCGGTGAAGAACATCGTATCCCTGGTAATTATAAGAAACATAACCGACTCCTGGTGCGGACATTAACTTTATAATCAGTTTGCCAAAGGTAATTAACAGGACAGGGCTTATAATAATAATAGTTAGCTTACTGTGTATTAATTTGATGTAATGCATGATGCAGATGCTGAGAAAGCATCTGCATCTTTCGGTGGTGTTATTTGACCAGCTCAGGTGTTACCTGACTCACCGCATTGGTGTAGTAAGGCGCACCCCAGCCCGGTTCCGGCCAGAATGCACCATAGCCGTAATCCCACAGGTTATAGGTGGTATTAACCACTTCTCTCAAATGCCACACCTGGATGCCCTGCATATTCACTTCCAGGAAGTTATACGGGACTTTATTGATAAAGCCAGGTTGTTCACCCTGAATGGTGCCGAGGATGGTAACAAAGTGATTACGATAGTTCACTGGATCAAGGAAGCCGCTTTGTCTGGCGAGCAGTCGGCCCTGATAGTTGGCTTCAATATCAGGCTTCGCATAGCTATCCAACGGTAATACAGCGATTTCTAACAACGTATCCGTTTTGCCATTGATAACGTTGATAACCTTCCCACCAAAGCGCGCTTGTTGACCAACATATAACCCCGGCTGGTTATGAACAGCAACAAAACTTTTTTGAATATCAGGTTGGTTATTGCCTTTGATATTTTGCGGAATTGAACTACATGCGGCAAGCAAAAATGAAAGGCTGAGGATGAGTGCACCTTTTGTCATGTTCATGTTACTATCCTTATCAACAAATATTAAAACCATAATAGATATTTCTTTATAGTTTTCATCTGATTCTGAGGTGATATGCCTGATAGTAACGTAAACCTGTCTGATGTTTATATCCCTTCTGTTTAGGTGAACTCAGTTAATTTTGGGGCGTGACATGAATATCCATCACCCCATAATATAGTGCATTGTTTTAAAAGTACATAAAATCTATTTTTATTCAATGATTATAAAGTGCTAATAATCAATATTATGGTATTATATTCTGGTAATGATTTGATAAGCGAATTCTTTTACCAGATGGTATTTCTATTTCCACCCCATAATTTATATCTTTTTCATTAGGCAGTGGCCTCTTTAAATAAGGCGTGTGTGACATTTTTTTTGGGTTAAGCGTCTCGTATTGAAATACTTCGAATTGATATTCAGACATTTCTGCCCATGTTTGAATTTTATTGTATCGGGAGAGTGTCGTAAAGGCTTTA